>NZ_VIRL01000027.1 GCF_006874465.1 Microbispora bryophytorum
GAGGGCCTCCGGGCGATGTGAATCTTGGTCGACTCACACCACGCCAGAAGGCCCTCACCCTTTTCAAGGTCATCGACAGCGTGTCGCCGATCCTCCACCGCTGTCACCAACGTCCATGGTCAGAACATCTAGGCCAGGTCGAGCAGCAGGGCCCGAAGTTCGGGGTCCGGCTCGCTCTCCTGCTCCTCATGCTTGAGTCGGCCGTCGGGCTGCCTGACGACCTCGCTACGAATGAGCCGGCCGCCGAGTGAGGCGATGGCGGCGGCCTGCCAGGCGATCTCCTCTGGGATCCCGCAGGCATCGGCAGCCTCGTCGACGGAGCGGCGGGCCTTGATCTCTTCCACGAAGCGGGCTTCGAGCGCCCGCGGCAGCAGGCTCTTCGGCCGCTGCGGATCCTCATGCGCCTTCATGGCGGTAGGGGTACCAGACGAACGAACTAGGGTCGCGTCCTGAACTGCGTGAGAGGTCGCAAGCGAGCCGGTGTGATAACGCTGCCGCCGCTCCCCCGCCGTGCCCCAAGGTGAACACGCCGAAGCACAGCGGCTAGGCCACCTCCGCCACTACCAGCAGGGCCTGCTCAGTACCCAGCTGGAGGGATGCGAGCCCCGCCCGACACGCTCGACTCATGGACTTCAAGCTCGAAGTCGGGGCTGGAGTCGGCCGAGCGTGAGGATCTCCCGGAGGGCACGGTCGGTCTCATGGCCAGAATGCGACCGGTGTGCCAGGCCATGATCAACTTGACGTCCTGGGAACCCGTCTACTTCCAGGTCCCCGATCCGGTGGCACAGAAGTCCTGGCACCGGTTCGGGGTGGAAGTCAGGAAGGCGGGGTCTGCGTGCGTCCGGGCCGTCGACCGCGCAGACGTCGACGCATTCCACGTGTCCATGATCGGCCTCTTGGGCGGGTCCATAGGGGCGACAACCACCTCGGCCCTGATCGATGTGATCATCGATGATGCCGCCGACCCCGTTTACAAGGGCGAGCCCATAGAGCCGCCTCAGCCGCGTCTGTGAGGTGCGAGACGGCAACTCGTCGCGGAGGTACAGGCGGGGCAACCCGTCTCCGAGGTACGGGCCGGCACCCTGCAGGACGGCGACGGACACTCCTCCGGCTTCCGGTCCGGGCGGCGGGGCCCGGACCGGAAGCCACGAGCGGGGACGCTCACCCGGCCAGGGCGGCCATCCACGACTCGATCTCGTCGGCGCGGCGGGGCAGCGCGGCCGACATCAGCCGCGCGCCGTCGGCCGTGATGACGAGGTCGTCCTCGATGCGGACGCCGATCCCGCGCAGCTCCGGCGGCAGCGTCAGATCGTCGGGCTGGAGGTAGAGCCCCGGCTCGACGGTCAGCACCTGGCCCTCCTCAAGCACGCCGTCCAGGTAGGTCTCCGACCGCGCCCGGGCGCAGTCGTGCACGTCGAGGCCCAGCATGTGTCCGCTGCTGCACAGGGTGTAGCGCCGGTGCAGGCCTGCCTCGGCCTGCGCCCGGCTCAGCAGGCCCCACTCGCGCAGCCCGTCGGAGATCACCCGCATGGCGGTCTCGTGGAACTCGCGGAAGCGCACCCCCGGCCGCAGCACGGCGATGGCGGCCGTCTGCGCCTCGTAGACCAGGTCGTACACCTGCCGCTGCACCGGGCTGAACCGGCCCGACAGCGGCAGCGTGCGGGTGACGTCGGCTGTGTAGAGGTTGTCGCCCTCGACCCCGGCGTCCAGCAGCAGCATCTCGGCGGGGTTGAGCCGTCCGTCGTTGCGGATCCAGTGCAGCACGCACGCGTGCGCCCCGGAGGCCACGATCGACTGGTAGCCCACGGCGTTGCCCTCCAGCCGCGAGCGCATGCCGAAGACGCCCTCGACGTACCGCTCGCCGCGCGGGTGCGCGAGGGCCGCGGGCAGCGCGCGCACGACGTCCTCGAACCCGCGCGCGGTCGCGTCCACCGCCTGCTGCAGCTCCGCGATCTCCCACTCGTCCTTGACCAGCCGCAGCTCCGACAGGACCGCGGCCAGTTCGGCGTCGCGGTCGTCGCCGGCGGGGGAGACGAGCGCGTCGACCGAGGCGTCCACCCCGCGCAGAACGCGCGCCGGTCCGTTCAGCGCGGCCGGCAGCGCGTCGATGTGCGCGCACTCGATCTGGTACGCCGCATCGGCCTCCGCGAGGTCGAAACGGCGGCCCACCCAGAACTCGCCGTACCGCCGGTCGCGGTAGAACTCCTGCGACTCGGCACGGGACGGGCGGGGGTGCAGGAACAGCCGGGCGTCGCCCGACGGCTCGATCACCAGGACGTCGTCGGGCTGCTGGCCGCCGGTCAGGTACGCGAACGCGCTGTGCGTGCGGAACCGGTGGTCGTCGTCGTTGCTGCGGGCCCGCAGCGTGCCCGAGGGGATGACCAGCCGCTCGCCGGGCAGCCGTTCGGCGAGCCGCGCCCGGCGCTTGGCGGCGTACGCGGCGACCGGCAGCGGCGGCACGTCCTCGCGCGTGCCGGCCCAGCCGCCGCGCATGAACTCCGCGAGCGCCTCTGAGATAGGGAGATCGTGGCTCCCGGTGTTGATCTTCTCGGCCATCCTCTGCCCCCAGGGTGCGGTGATATTTCGCCATCGTAGGGGTGGGGGCCCTTGACGAGGTAGGACGACCGCTGTTGCCTGGGGAAACAGGATTCGCCGCTCCGGCCGGCCGGCGGGAGCGGAAGTGGGGACATGTCCCCCCGGGTGCCCCCTGAGAGGCGGTGTCGATGCTCATCGGAACGATCTTGCAGAGTAAGGGAACAGGTGTGGCGACCGTTCCTCCGCATGCCACGGTGTCCGAGCTTCTCGCCCGGCTGGCCGAGCTCAACATCGGCGCGGTCGTGGTCTCCGAGGATGGCCTGTCCATCGCGGGCATCGTGTCGGAACGCGACGTCGTGCGGAGGCTCAACGAGCACGGCGCCGCGCTGCTCGCCATGCCCGTATCGTCGATCATGACCGCGGAGGTGCGCACCTGCAGCCCGGACGCCAACGTCGACGAGCTGCGCCGCACCATGACCAACCACCGGATCAGGCACGTGCCCGTGGTCCGCGACGGCCGGCTGGCCGGCATCGTCAGCATCGGCGACGTCGTCAAGACCTCGATCCAGGAACTGGAGAGCGAGAAAGAGGCCTTGGTCGGCTACATCAACGGCTGACGCGAGGCCCCGCCGGCGTGGGGCGCGGTGACCTGCCTCGCCCCGCCCCCCGCGGCGAGCGGCGATTTAGACTCGGCTGCGTGAAGCTGAAGCTGGACCTCCACGACATCTACAACAAGGGCAGCGAGATCGACAAGGCGCTGCACGGCATCATCCAGGAGGCCATACGCAAGAAGGCGACCCAGGTGGAGATCATCCCGGGCAAGGGGTCCGGCCAGCTCAAGAAGAAGGTGCTGCGCTTCCTTGAGCAGAAGGAGATCAAGGCGCTCTACCACCGGATCGACAAGGATTCCAAGAACCACGGACGTCTGTTCGTCTACTTCCAGTGGAAGTAGGGGCGTCTCGCGTCCGCCCGGGTGAACGTCATGTCGATCCGGCCGAGGGCACGACCAGGGCACTCGGCGCGGTCGGCTCTTGGGTAGAAAGCGATCAGCGGCCCTGTGTCCAGGAGCAGCGGTCACACCGACCGATTGAAGCGCTCCGCCAGCAGATCTTCGACCCGTTCCGACAGATCGCCCTCTCCGGATGCGCCGATCCCCGCGATCGAAGGTCAGAGCGTGCCCGCTGCGTGCCCGTTCAATCGGCGATCAGCGGGGAAGCAACGGGAACGCACGGTGACTCCGCCAGCGTACGTCCAGGCCATCGTTTGCCCAGCTCAGATGGCTTGATCTTGAGAGACTTCCCAAGCACCTGGTCACGACATACGCCGTACCGCTCCTGGCGGCTATCGGGGGCGGCGGAGGGGCCCGTACGGACCGGACACCTCATTCAGGCAGTTCGCACAGCGTGAGGTCCGGCACGCCCAGGCTCCCGAAGGTGCACTGGGGGGCACTTCACTCACCAGCAGGGGCCCAGCAGACGGGCTCCTCGCCAGGCTCGGCACCCTCGCAACAGTCAGCCGGATCGCCGGAGCGAGCACCGGCCCGCAGCGATGAGATAAGCCCGTGCCCGTAGATCATCAGTGAGTCCACCCGGCGCCACCCTTCGCATCGGGGATCACAATCGCCCCAGCCGATCGTAATCACATTGACACATTCTGTCATCAGTACGTGTGTTCGCATCGTTCGGTCTGCACAGACACGCCTCTCGCGGAACCGCCGGTTAGGGGGTGGTGCCGGATGTGCGGCCACGCGCTGGTCACGAAGTTTGACAGCGCCGTAGGACCCGGGAATGCAGGGCATCCCTCAGGTGAACGTCCTGTCGATCCGGCCGAGGGCGCGACCAGGGCACTCGGCCCGGTTCGGCTCTTGGGTGAAGAACGCGTTCCCTGCGCGCCCCGGTCCGCTGCGTCCGGCGTCCGGAGGGCGTGCGTCGCGAAGCCGGGGTCCGCTGACCGAGTCACACGGCAACCGTGCGCATGTCCACCCCTGCTCCGAGTCATCCCTGCTCCGAGTCACCCCTGCTCCGGGTCACTCAGGCACTGCGGTGTGCCGCGGCACATGGCATCCGTACGGAACTGGGGGCGGGGGATCGGCCGTGACGCGACGATAAATTCTCCGGGGCCGTGTCGATCCGCGGGCCGCTCGTTCGACGTACGAGTGCGAGGGTCGACAGGCGGCCCCGCCGGAGGAGGAGAACACGATGTCGAAGTACATGCTGATCATGCGCGGCACCGATGAGTCGAACGCGGCCCTGATGGCCGACATCGACGAGATGATGGCCACGACCCGCCAGTTCATCGAGGAGATGGTCAAGGCCGGGGTTCTCCTGGCGGCGGAAGGGCTGGACGATCCGGGCCGGGGCGTCGTGGTCGACTTCAGCGGCGAGGTCCCGGTGGTCACCGACGGGCCGTACGGGGAGACCAAGGAACTGTTCGGTGGCTATTTCCTGCTCGATGTCGCCTCCAAGCAGGAGGCGGTCGAGTGGGCCAAGCGGGTCCCGGCGGCCACCGGGTCCAAGATCGAGGTCCGGCGGGTGGCCGGCGACGACGAGACGCCGCAGGACGCCGCGGGGTCCGTCGAGGCGCCGGCCCGGGGCGCGAGCAACGGCCCGATCTGATGGGCGCGGCCGACGTCGAGGCCGTCTGGCGGATCGAGTCGGCGCGGATCGTCGCCGCGCTGACCCGGTTCACCGGCGACTTCGCTCTGGCCGAGGACGCGGCCCAGGAGGCGGTGGCCCAGGCGCTGGTGTCGTGGCCGCTCGCTCCTCCGACCAATCCGGCCGGTTGGCTGATGGCCACGGCCCGGCGGCGGGCGATCGACGAGATCCGCCGCCGGACCGCCCTTCAGGACCGGCACGCCCTGCTGGCGGCCGGCCCGGCGGTCGACTCGGCGGTTGACGAAGAGGTCGACCCCGACAAGATCGACGATGACGTCTTGGCGCTGATGTTCATCAGCTGCCACCCGGTGCTTTCCCCCGAGGCCCGGGTGGCGCTGACCCTGCGCGTGGTCGGCGGTCTGTCCAGCGAGGAGATCGCCCGTGCGTTCCTCGTGTCCGTGCCGACCGTGCAGGCCCGCATCACCCGGGGCAAGAAGACGATCGCGGCGGCCGGGGTGCCGTTCGAGTTGCCGCCGGCCGACGAGCGCCGGCAGCGGCTGGGCGGGGTGCTCAGCGTCCTCTACGTGATCTTCACCGAGGGGTCGACGGCCACATCGGGTGACCGGCTGCTGCGCCCCGACCTCGCGTACGAGGCGATCCGGCTGGCCCGCACGCTGGCCGCGCTGCAGCCGGACGAGCCGGAGGTGCACGGCCTGCTGGCGCTGTGCGAGCTGACGGCCGCGCGCTTCCCGGCCCGGACCGGCCCGGACGGTTCACCGATCCTGCTGGAGGACCAGGACCGGCGGCGGTGGGACTTCTCGGCGATCCGCCGTGGGCTGGCCGCGCTGGTCAAGGCATCGACGCGCGGCCTCGGCCCCTACGGCCTGCAGGCCGCGATCGCGGCCGCCCACGCGACGGCGCCCTCGGTCGAGGAGACCGACTGGGACCGGATCGTGGTGCTCTACGAGGCGCTCGGCCGGGTGGCGCCCTCGCCGGTGGTCGAGCTCAACCGGGCCGTGGCCGTCGCCATGGCCTCGGGCCCGGCGCAGGCCCTGGCCATCGTGGACGAGCTGATCGCCTCAGACCGGCTCCCCGGTTCGCATTTGGTTCCGACCGTACGCGGGGAGCTGCTGGCCCGCCTCGGCCGGCGACCCGAGGCGCGCGCCGAGCTGGAGCTGGCGGCCCGGCTGTGCGCCAACCAGCGCGAACGCTCAGTGCTGCTGCGCAAGGCGGCCGCGCTGGGCTGACTTCTCCAGCCCGGCCGGCCGGGATCAAGCGCGACCTGGACGCCGCCGCGATCACGAGGGCGTCGAAGCCATGACCACACTCGATCCGGTGATCCACAGCGCGACAGCCTCGGCTCCGGCTTTCGGCAAGCCGTGCACCCTGCAGGGAGCCGTTTTGCCGTCTGCGGGTGCGGCCGGTGCGAGCATCGCGAGAGGCAGAAGCGATCACCACGGCTGGGGGAACATTGCGTCGAGCACTGATCGTGATATTGGGCGTGGCCATGGCGGCATCACCAGCCGCCACGGCCTGGGCGGGCCGGACGCCGGAGGTCGCGGGCGCGTCGGCGATCTTGCCGGGCGGGCAAGGGCCCGGTGCATGCGGTCCCGGATCCGGGCACGCAGACGCGGCCCGGACCACAGTCGACCGCCGCACACGGCCCCACCACGACACCTTCTGGCTCTGAGAACCGGACGGGCACGACGTCGTCGGCGCGACCGCGGCGGTCGCGGTGGCCGCCGCCGCCGCGGTGCTGCGCGGTGCGGTGCGGTGCGGTGCGGAGCGGGCTCGACGAGCCGGGTTCACACCTGGAGGCCGATCGCCGCTCCGATGGTCCGCGCCGGGTCACCAGGAGTGCCGGCAGGCGAGTTCGCTGGGCCGTCCGCCGTTCGCCCGTGCTGCGGGTGGGCCGGTCGCTGCTCCGGCTCCCGGGGCCACCACCGGCCCGGGTGCGAGCCGGGGCGGGCAGGCCGGTGATCCGAGCGGGGAGCCGAGGCGAGGTAGAACTCCGCCTTCTCCTCTTCGCTCATGTCCGCGAGCGTGAGCAGTCCCTCGAAATAGCCCTCTCGCGGGGCGCCCGGCGCGAAGTGCAGCAGCATCGACGCCGGCTCTCCCGACTCGTTGCGGAACGCGTGCACGCCGCCCTCCGGGACGTGCACGAAGTCGCCGGGGCCGGTGTCGATCCAGCGCCGCCCGTCGTAGATCCGCACCGTGCCGGTGAGGATGTAGAACGACTCGGAGATCGACCGATGGAAGTGGGCCGCCGGGCCGCTGGGCTCCGGTCCCATGTCCCAGCGGTAGAGCCCGAACTGTCCGTTGGTCGTCGCACCGGTCGCCAGATAGTGCACCGTGGTTCCGCTCGGATAGTCGAGCTCGGGCGTGGCGTCCGGGCGCCGGTACGAGGCCGTCGGCTCGCCCGTGTCACCGTGGTAGGTGGACGGTGGATAGGTCAATGGTCGTCCTCTCGTCGGATGCGGGTCGCTCGTCGGGACGCGGACCGAGCTGTTCGGCCTCCGTTCGGCGACACGAGCTGGTGAGGGTCAATCCTCCTCGCCCGTGGTGCTGAGTTCTTCGTACGTCCCCCTGCGTCGCTCGGTGTCGTTCGGCGTCGCCGGGTGCGTACGGCAGCACTCGCCGATTGAGATCGACAGTACGCCGACGGCCCGCCGAGGTGGACGAGGACGGCGTCCGCAGGGGGACCTGGTGCGAGTCCTCCGTCCTCTCCCGCGGGTCCTGTAGGGTCGCCGGGAAACCGGGGGCGTCCCGAGCCTCCACGGCACGGTAGAGGTCGTCGCACCGTTGATGGAGCACCTGGTCGAGCACCGCTCGATGCCGGGACGGTGCGGAGCTCAGCGGCCGGCGAATGCCGACATGCCGGAGAGGGCGGGTTCCTCGCGGACGGCGCCGGTGTGGGGAGCGCCTTCGGTTCCGGGTTCGTCTCCCCGGCCGCGTGGGCGGGCCGCGAGACGGCAGGCGAGGCAGTCGCCGTGGCCCGTCATCGGATCCTGCACCCGCCAGTCCCACTGCTCGGGGGGACGGGGGCCGCTGGGCTTGCCCCAGCCCGCCAGGTGCAGGGCCCAGGTGGCCAGGCCGCCCAGGACGATGACGCCGATGCCGAGCCAGACGCCGAGGGACGAGGCGGAACACATCGACACGCCCACCGTGGCGCAGCCGCACAGCGCGACGACGCAGCCGGTCCAGCCCGCGACCGTGTGCCCGAGATCCACGTCGTCGTGCATGCCGCTCATGATTCTCCTCGACGTGCGAGACAATTATCTCACGAACTAAACATCTTAGATTCTAAGGAGATTGAGGATGGACGGCAAGCCGCGCCCGGAGGCGACGCCCGAGCAGGCTCTCGCCGGCATGGACCAGCTGATCGCGCTCAGCCTGGTCGGGCAGCACGACATCGCCCAGCGGCTCGGGCTGAACGTCACCGACGTCACCTGCCTGGGCTTCATCCTGGCGGCGGGGGACGACCCGATCAGCGCGGGCGCGCTCGCCGAGCAGGCCGGCCTGACCACGGGTGCGGTGACCGGTGTGCTGAACCGGCTGGAGAAGGCCGGGTTCGCGCACCGCCGGGCGGACCCCGAGGACCGCCGCCGCGTGCGCGTCGTCGCCGACCCGGCCGCTGTCGCCACCGCCGCGGCCGTCTACGAGCCCTTCTACCGGAGGTTGAACGAGCTGTTCGCCGACTACACGCCCGCGGAGATCGCGGTGCTGTCCGACTGGTTCACCCGCGCGGGCGACCTGATGCGGACCTACCTGGAGGAGATCCGGCGCGACCAGCTCGCCGCCATGCCCCGCGCCCGGCGCACGCGGAGCCGTTGAGGCCAAGGCGCCCTGCCCACCGCTGCGCCCTGCCCACCCGCGCGCCCTGCCCCCTGCCGCCGCGCCCTGCTGCCGTACCCTGCCTCCCGCCTACCCGGCCCGGCCGCACCGGGCGTTCCCGCCCGGCCGGCCACTGCCTGTGGGCCGGGTCAGCGCTCGTCGACGACCCGGCCGTTCAGGGCGATGGCGTCCTTGGTCAGGGCCATGGTCAGCGGCGCCTCCGGGAAGGTCGGCATGGCGGCGAGCGCGGCGCCCATCTGCTCGCCGCTCTCCCAGTGCCAGGTGTCGGTGTAGGCGCCGTCCTCGAGCTGGACCAGCACGGTGCGGGTGAGGCCGGGATGCCCCTCCCTGACGGTCGCGATCAGCGAGGTCCTGCGGGCCAGGAACTCCTCCAGGTCGGATTCGGGGACGGAGTAGCGGTGCGAGCGGACGGCGGACATGTCGGTCTCTCCTTCTGTGTGGAGGTCGGGGGAGGGGGCCTACCAGCTGCCGGCGATCTGCCGGACCGGGGCGTTCAGGCGGTTGAAGAGGTTGCTGACGGCGGTCATCAGCAGGATCGAGGCGAGCTGCTTCTCATCGAAGTGGTCGGCGGCGTTGTCCCAGACCTCGTCGGAGACGGCGTCGGCGCGGTCGGCCAGCCGGGTGGAGGCCTCCGCCAGCGCCAGTGCGGCGCGCTCGGCGTCGGTGTAGTACGGGGTCTCGCGCCAGGCGGAGACCAGGCCGATGCGTTCGTCGCTCTCGCCGAGCTTGCGCAGGCTCTTCAGGCCGGCGTCGACACAGTAGCTGCACCCGTTGATCTGGCTGACCCGCAGGTGAATCATCTCCATGAGCTCCTGGGGGAGACCCTGCGACTGGGTGGCCTTCATCAGTTCCATGATCGGCTTCATCGCCGCGGGGATGATCGTGGCGGGGTTCTGCATCCGGGCTTCCATCGTGTTTCCTCCGTATCGGTTCCGGTGAGAGCCGTCTCGGTTCGTGCGAGAGCGGTTCGTGTGGGATCAGAGTCGCCGCCCGGATTGATACATTCGCTATGTGCGCACGATGTGATCGTGATGGGGGGGCGATGCTGCGCTTCACCCTTCTCGGCCCCGTCCAGATGGTCGTCGACGGCGCGCCCCTGACCGGCATCGCCCCACGTCATCGGGCTGTCCTGGCCTACCTCCTGCTCAACGCCGGCCGGGTGATCGGCATCGAGCGGCTGATCGACGCGATGTGGGGCTACGACCGGCCCGACACCGCCCGGTCGCAGATCCACGCCTCGATCACCGCGATCCGCAAGGTCCTGCGCGGCGCGGGAGCCGTAGGGCTCCTGCAGACGCGTGCCGGCGGCTACGTCGCGCAGCCGGAGCCCGGACAGGTCGACGCGCAGGAGTTCACCGAGCTGGTGGCCGCCGGCGAGCTGCGTAAGGCCCTGGACCTGTGGAGCGGCGAGGCGCTGGAGGACGTGCACGCGCATTACGTCACCGGCGTCCGGGAGCTCTGGAACGACCGGCGGCTGTCGGCGTACGAGCGCCTGGCGGAGGGCGAGCTGGCCGCGGGGCGGCACGGCGATCTGCTCGACGGGCTCGCGGCCCAGGTGGCCGCCAATCCGCTGCGGGAGAAGCTCAACGGTCATCTCGTCCTGGCCCTGCACCGGGCGGGGCGGCAGCCCGACGCCCTGGCCGCCGCGCGCGCCTACCGTACGGCTCTCGCGGACGAACAGGGCCTCGACCCCGGACACGCCTTCACCGAACTGGAACGGGCGGTCCTGAAGGACGATCCGGCCCTGCGCCTGGCCGGTCCGGCGCCGGTGGCTCCCCACCCGCCGTCCCGCTCCACCTTCCTGCCCTACGACACTCCCGATTTCTCCGGACGGACCGCCGAACTGGAGCGGCTCGCGGACGAGCACCACAACGACCACGACGAGCCGGCGGTCGTCACGATCGACGGCATGGCCGGGATCGGCAAGACCGCTCTCGCCGTCCACGTGGCCCACCGGCTGGCCGCCCGCTATCCGGACGGCCGGCTCTTCGTCGACCTGCAGGCCCACTCCGCGGGCCGGGAGCCGATCGACGCCGCCGCCGCGCTGGAGACACTCCTCCGCCAGCTCGGGGTGCCCGCCGGCCGCATCCCGGTCACCCCGGCCGAGCGGAGCGCCCTCTGGCGCGCCGAGCTGGCCGGTCGCCGGGTGCTCGCCGTGCTGGACAACGCTCTCGATGCCGAGCACGTGCGCCCCCTGCTGCCGGGACGCTCCGGCACCCTCGTCCTGATCACCAGCAGGCGGCGGCTCGTCGATCTGGACGGCGCCCAGGCGTTGTCGGTGGACGTGCTGGGCGAGGCGGACGCCGCCGGGCTGTTCGCGCGGATCGTGGGTGAACGCGCTCACCAGGAGCCGGACGCCGTCCGCGAGGTGCTGCGGCTGTGCGGGCACCTCCCGCTCGCCATCCGGATCTCCGCGGCCCGTCTCCAGCATCGCCCGCGCTGGACCGTGGCCTACCTGGCCGGGCGGCTGCGGGACCATCGCCGGCTCCTCGACGGGGTGTCGGCGGCCTTCGCCCTCTCCTACGAGCAGCTCCACGAAGACGAGCAGCGCATGTTCCGCCTGCTCGGGCTGGTGCCGGGGCGCGACATCGACGTCTGCGGCGCGGCCGTGCTGGCCGGGATCCGCGAGGACGAGGCCGAGGAGCTGCTCGAAGGCCTCCTCGACGCCCACATGCTCCTGCAGCTCGAACCAGGCCGCTACACCTTCCACGACCTGCTCCGTGAGCACGCCCGCTCGCTCGCCGATGACGACTGCGCCGTCATGCGGCTGCTCACCTACTACCTGCACCGCTCCCGGGCGGCGATGGACCGGCTCTTCCCGTACACGGTCGGCCAGCGGGAGGGCATCCCCCAGCCGGCCGCCCCGATCGCGCCCATCCGCGACGCCGCGGAGGCGATCGCCTGGCTCGACGCCGAACGCTCCAACATCATCGCGACCGCAGTGCACGGCCCCGAGATCTGCCTGGGCATGCTGGCCCTGGCACTGCGCCCCTACCTCGACCGGCACGCGCATCATGACGACGCGCTCACGCTGCACACCCTGGCGCTGCGGCGCAGCCGCGCGCTCGGCGATCCCGAGGTCCAGGCGCGAGCGCTCACCGACCTGGCGCGGACCTACTGGCGGCTCGGCGAGTACGAGCGGGCGGAGGAGCATGCGCGGCAGGCCCTCGACGCGTGCGAGGACGCCGGCGAGCGGGCCCGGGCACTGCTCACCCTGGGAAACGTGGCCCTGCGCCGCGGCCGGGACACCCAGGCGGAGCAGCACCTCAAACAGGCGCTCGACCTCACCCGCATCGGCGCCGACACCTGGGGCGAGGCCAACGTGCTCGGCATCCTCGCCCTCCTCCTCGACCGGGCCGGCCGCCCCGAGGAGGCCCGGCGCCATCTCGACCTGGCACTGGCGCTCCACCGCAAGGTGGGCGACCCGGCGGGAGAGGCGGTGATCCTCGACCACCTCGGCGTCGTCCTCCGGCGCCAGGGCGAGCTCGCCCAGGCACGCATCCGCCATGAGCAGGCCGTGGTTGTCTGCCGCACGCTCGGCAACACCGCCGGTGAGGCGTCCGCGCGCAACGGGCTGGCCGAGGCGGCGGGAGACCCGGCTCTGGCGGTCGAGGAGCACACGTCCGCACTCGCGCTCGCCGACCTCGCGCGCAACCGGCCGGAGCGGGCGCGTGCCCACGACGGGCTGGCACGCGCCTACCTCGCGCTCGGGCACGCGGAGCAGGCGTGTGAGCATGCGCGGCTGGCGCTCGGCCTCTACGCCGAGCTCGGTGTTCCGGAGGCCGAGGAGGTCCGCGACTTCCTGGAGAGCGCGGGAAAGTCCGCGAGGCAGGACCGCCCTGCGCCCGTGGGGTCCTGACCGCTCTGTCGCAGAACGGCTCCGGCCGCCTCGAACCGGGCTCCGGCGCGTCCGTCAGCCGCCGAGCACCACGCCGTGGGTTCAGAGCTCGCTGTGGGTTCAGAGCTCGCCGTGGGTTCAAAGCTCGCCGTGCGTTCAGAGCTTGCGGACACGCCACGCCTCCTCGGCCGCTGCCAGCACACCGTCCAGCGAGGCCCCGCCGCCCGCCGCGACGACCGCGGAGACGGCGCCCTCCACGAACGGCACGTCGGCGATCACGACGTGACCCGGAGTCTGCAGCAGTCTGGCGGTGAGCACCGAGCTGCCGAGGTCGGGGATCAGCACGACGCCGTCTCCCTGGTCCACCTCCTCGATGGCGGCGGTCACCCGGTCGGGGCTGGTGCCGAGGCCGCCGTCCTCGGTGCCTCCCGCCGCCGCCAGCGGCACCTGCGCGCCGCCGATCTGCCTGGCCAGATCGGCCACCTCCGCGGCCAGGCCGCTGCTGTGTGAAATGAGTACGATGCCAACCATTCGCTGTTCCTGAAGATCGTCCGGCATGGTCGAAAAGTGATCCGGTCGGTGGAGCGCATGGCGCTCATCACCGGCCCGGGCTCCGCGCGGCCCGGCCGGGGCTCGCGGTCATCGGGAGGCGGCGGCCTTCAGCGCGCCGAACAGCAGAGCCGTTGAGGCGGCGCCGGGATCCTCGTGCCCGACGCTGCGCGGCCCCAGGTAGCTGGCCCGCCCCTTGCGGGCCTGCAATGGGATCGTCGCCCCGGCGCCCTGCTCGGCCGCGGCGGCCGCGGCCTCCAGCGCCTCCTCCGGCTTCAGCCCGTCCCGAACGGCCTGGGCCAGCGCCTCGGCGGCCGGGGCGAGGGCGTCGACCATGGTCTTGTCGCCCTCGGCCGCGGCGCCGAGGCGCTGGACGCCGGCCAGGGCCGCGTTCAGGCCCGTGCTCAGCTCGGCCGGGGAGATCTCGGCTGCCTCGCCGAACGCCTTGCCCATCTCGCGGAAGGCGGTGCCGTACAGGGGGCCCGAGGCGCCGCCGACCTTGCGGATGAGCGTGGAGCCGACGAGGACGAGGAGCGCGCCCGGGGTCTGCGGGGAGGCGCCGGCCAGCGCCTCCTGCGCGGCGGTGAACCCGCGGTCGAGGTTGGCGCCGTGGTCGGCGTCGCCGATCGCGGCGTCCAGTTGGGTGAGGTGGTCGCGCCGCGCCCGCACGGCGGTGGCGATCTCCTCGATCCAGGCGGCGAAGAACTGGGTGTTCACGAGGGGACTCCAGAGGTTCGGATGGCGGTCAGCGGCCCCAGCGCAGCGCGGGTGTCTCCACCGGCGCGTCCCAGAGCCGGGTGAGCTCGCCGGTCGGCGAGCACGTCGTCACCGAGAAGCCTTGCATGTCGAGGCTGGTCACGTAGTTGCCGACCAGGCTGCGCACCGCTGTGGCGCCCTTCTCCCGCAGGTACGCCTCCACCTCGGCGAAGACGATGTACAGCTCGATGAGCGGGGTCCCGCCCATGCCGTTGACCATGACGAGCGTCTCGCCCGACAGCGGCAGGTCGGCGTCGATCGCGTCCATGGCGGTACGCGCGATCTCGCGGGCCTCGCGCATCGGGGCCCGGGTCCGGCCGGGCTCGCCGTGGATGCCGATGCCGAGCTCGATCTCCGTGTCGCTCAGCTCGAACGTGGGCTTGCCCGCGGCCGGGACCGTGCCGGGTGTCAGCGCCACCCCGAACGAGCGGCTGCGCTCGTTGACCTCCCGGGCGACCCGCGCCACCTCGGCCAGGGGCGCGCCGGTCTCGGCCAGCGCGCCGGCGATCTTCTCCACGAACAGCGTGGCGCCGGTGCCCCGGCGGCCCGCGGTGAACAGGGAGTCCTGCACCGCCACGTCGTCGTTGACGAGCACGGTCGCCACCTCGACGCCCTCGTCGCCGCTGAGCTCGGCGGCCATCTCGAAGTTCAGCACGTCGCCCGTGTAGTTCTTCACGATGTGCAGCACGCCGGCGCCGCCGTCCACGCCCTTGGCGGCCTCGATGAGCTGGTCGGGGACGGGGGAGGTGAAGACCTCTCCGGGGCAGGCCGCGTCGAGCATGCCGTAGCCGACGAACCCGGCGTGCAGCGGTTCGTGTCCAGAACCGCCGCCGGAGACCAGGCCGACCTTGCCCGGCCGGGGGGCGTCGGCGCGGAAGACGACCTTGTTCTCGATATCGACGCGGAGCGAGGGGTGTGCCGCGGCGAGGCCGCGCAGCGCGTCGGTGACGACGGAATCGACACTGTTGATGAGCTTTTTCATGATGCGGTCCCTACTGCCGTGGTCGTGCTCTCCAGCTTCGTCCTTCCTCGCGAGGCCGCAAGCGCCGTGTAGGCGAGTGCCCCGACCAGGCCGCCCGCGAACTCCCCGATGAAGGAGGCCGGCAGCCGGTCCCGGCTCACCCGCGGCGGTAGCCGCCACGGGCCCGGATCGCGAGATGCGCGCCGAGGGCGACGGCCGGACAGCACAGCACGACCGCCAGCAGCACGGCGGTGCCGTAGTCGTCGGGCCACCCGGCGCTCCAGCCACGGAACGGCAGGTAGATCGCGGCGAAGGTCAGCGGCGCCGCGATGATCGAGCTCAGCCCCCGCGTACTGGAGTAGACGACGGCGGCGGCCAGCCCGACGCTCCCGCCCAGCACGAGGAGCGCGCCCAGGATCGTGAACGGCAGCCCGAAGATGCCCGGCGGGCCCTTCACCGTCATGTAGAGGCCCCCCCAGGTGACGTACCCGGCGGCCACGAACCCGAGCGGCGACCTCCGCCAGCCCCCGGCGAACGCCAGTGCGGCCAGCAGCACGGTGAGCGCGGTGAGGTAGGCCGTCCCCGTCTCCGCCTCGATGTGCTCGCCCGCGTCGAAGAGGGGAGCGGCCGCCTGCTCCGACAGGTCCTCGTATCCCCGCAGACCGAGCCGGTGCCATCGCCCGGAGACATCGCGCAGCGCCACGCCGTCGCGGCCGTTCGCCACGGCGACGAGGTGCCCCCGGGGCGCGGGCAGGACCGTCACGGCCACGGACCGCGCCGTGTCGCTGCTCGCGTAAGGGGCGTAGATCCGGTTCAGGTAGCGCTGCCGGCTGGGGGAGATCTCCCAGGCCGTCGTCCAGGTGGCTCCCGCGTCGTCGGACTGCTCGACCCTGAGCAGTGGCGGGGCCACTCGGTAACAGCGCCTCGGCTCGCCGGGGACACAGGATGTCCGCGACGATTTCTCGGACGGCGGGCTGGTCCAGCGATGCCACGACCGGCCCTGGTCGCTCGTGGCGAGCCCGTCCGGGCCGTAGCCGAGGTACACGACGATCACCGCGTCGTGCGCCTCCACGTGCAAGGCGGACGGAGGGATCGGAGCCGCGGCGGTGGCGGTGACCGCGAAAACCGCCGCGGGCAGGGCGACCAGCAGCCGGGCGCGGCGTGCGGAACGGCCGGGGAGGGAGGACGGTCGTACGGCGTGCCGCCGGACGACCCAGGCGAGGCCGAGGGCGGGCAAGGCGAGCAGGTCGGTCGGGTCCGCGACGACGCCGGCGGAGGGGGTGAACAGCGCCCAGATGTCGGCGGCCGCCCGCGCTCCGACCGGCGTGGTCTTCACGAGGGCGAAGACCGCGCCGGTCAGCGCGATCGCCGCCAGCGCGGCCCGCCTGCCCGCCTCCCCGGGGGCGACGGCGCCGCCCGGGGCGGGCGCGGCGGGGCGCTGTACGGCGAGGGCCGCAGCGAGCGCCAGCAGCGGCGGGGCGACCAGCATGCCCGCGACGTCGCTCAGCTTGCCGGTGACCAGGCCCGGCCACAGGCGCTTGAGCAGGTGGTCGTTGACGAGGAGCACCGCGATCGCGGTCAGCGTCGCGGGGTGACCGAGCCACGCCCCGGCCGTCACCCGGCTCCGATCGGTCATCCGCGCCATCCCGTCCTCCCCGCGTCCCCTGATGATCAACCCGGCGTACGGTTCATCGCGGCCCGGGGCGCGGGCGTTGCACGGGCGTTGCACGGGCCGGGGATATGGCGTTCCGGGGGGAAGCGGCCGGTCGCGGCGAGGGCGACCGTGACCGCCGGATTGATGTGGGCGCCGGAGATGTGCCCGATCGCGTACACCATGCCCACGATGACCAGCATGAACGCGAAGCTGATCAAGCCGAGCTGGCCATGGAGAAGGGCGCTTGGGAGCCGCCTCCGGCATCTGTGTGAGGTGCGTCACGGCCGTTCATGGGCAGGCGGGGTGCCTCGTCTCTAGTGCTGAGCGCGACTTCATAGCGCAGTGAACGGAGACGACATGAGAATCTTCATCGCCGGGGCGTCCGGGGCGATCGGCACCCACCTCGTCATCCGGTTGGTGGCCCGGGGCCACCAGGTGGTCGGCACGACCCGCTCGCGGGCCAAGACCGGGCCGCTGCGGGCGCTGGGCGCCGAACCGGTCGTCGTCGACGCGCTCGATCCTGACTCGGTGGCCGACGCGGTGGCCAAGGCCGCGCCCGAGGTGATCGTCCACCAGCTCACCGCGCTGGGCGGGCCGTCGGGCTTGCGGCAGGTCAAGCGGATGGCGGCCGCCACCAACCGGCTGCGGACGGAGGGCACCGACCACCTGCTGGCGGCGGCGCGCGCGGTCGGCGTCGGCAGGTTCGTGGCGCAGGGCAACGCCTTTTGGATGGAACGCACCGGCGGACCGGTCGCCGACGAGAACGGCCGGATCGAGCCGCACCCGCCCGCCGACGCCGCGGAGGCCGTGGCCGCGCTGCGCCACGTGGAGGACGCTGTGACCGGCATCACCTGGGCCGACGGCATCGTGCTCCGCTACGGTTCCTTCTACGGCCCCGGGACGGGCCTCAGCGCCGCGCCGGACGCGGTCATGACCGAGCAGATCCGCAAGCGGAGGTTCCCCATCATCGGCAGCGGCGACGGCGTGTGGTCGCTGGTGCACATCGCCGATGCCGCAGCGGCCACCGTCACGGCCGTCGAGCAAGGCGAGGCCGGGATCTACCACGTCGCCGACGACGACCCGGCTCCGGTGCGCGTCTGGCTGCCCTACCTGGCCCGCATGCTCGGCGCCGAACCGCCGCGCCGGGTGCCGGCCTGGCTCGCCCGCCCGCTGGCCGGTGAGGGCGCGGTCGACATGATGACGCGGGCCCGCGGGATCTCAAGCGAGAAGATCAAGCGCGAACTGGGGTGGACGCCGCAGCACCCGAGCTGGCGCACCGGGTTCGTCAACGGATTGAGCTGACCAGGCATGTCCACCTCGGATCTGTACGGCGAGCTGCGGCCGCGCGCCTTCGCCATCGCCTACCAGATGCTCGGCAGCGTCGGCGAAGCCGACGACGTGGTGCAGGAAGCGTTCCTGCGGCTGCACCAGACCCAGAGCGGAGGCGAGACGATCGCCTCACCACGGGCCTACATCGCCACCCTGGTCACCCGGCTGGCCATCGACCAGTTGCGCTCGGCACGCGTACGGCGGGAGCGATACATCGGCGAATGGCTGCCGGAACCGCTCGCCACCGATCCCACGCCGGGCGAGCACGCCGAGACCGCCGACTCGCTGTCGCTGGCCGTCATGGTGCTGCTGGAAAGCCTGACGCCGCAGCAGCGGGCCGCGTTCCTGCTCCGCGAGGTGTTCGACTATCCGTACGCGGAGGTCGCCGAGATCGTCGGCACCGACGTGGACACCACAAGGCACCTGGTCGCCCGCGCCCGCGGCCACCTCCGGCAGCGCCGCCCGCGCTACCACGCCTCCCGGCAGCAGCGGCAGCAGCTCGCCGGACGCTTCTTCGCCGCCGTCGAGCACGGCGACCTGCGCGCGCTGGAAGAGCTGTTGGCACAGGACGTGGCGATGCACGGCGACGGTGGCGGCAAGGTGCCGGCGCTGGGACGGCCGCTCAACGGACGCCTGCGCGTGGCGCGCGTCCTGGCGGCGATGGCGCCCCTGCTGGCCCGTGCCGGCGGTGTGCGCTTCCACCTCACGCAGGTCAACGGCCAGCCGGGGGCCCTGGTCTTCGACGCCCGCGACCTGCTGGTCGGGGTGATGGGACTGGAGATCTCCGACGGCCGGATCCAGACCATCCACTCCATCGTCAACCCCGACAAGCTCCAGCATTTCGACCGGGTCGGCGACCTCGGCGCCCTGGTCCTCGCGGAGCACGGGGAAACCGGAAAGGGCTGAACCCGCCGGGCAGACGGGTCACGACGCCTCCCGGCGATCCCCGGCGATCTCCGCCGACGAGCGGATCGCCCCTGGAACCGGCCGATCCGGGCGCTCGCATTGTCGATGCGATCGAGCGGCGCCGCTCCCGGTTCCGACATCGTCCAGCAGCCGCCTGAAACCACCGGCTCGATCGCCGCCGGTCCGGACACTCGGCGGCCTCCACTTCATCCGCGCCCTTGGGCGCATCCACGACGTTCGTACCCCTGATCCCGATTGGACGACTCGATGAACCTCGCACTGTGGCTCGTTGCCGGCCTGCTGGCCGTGGTAGCACTGGCCGGCGGCGCCATCAAGGCACTCACGCCGAAGGAGAAGCTTGCCGCGACCCCAGGTGGAGCATGGACGCGAAGCGTCAGCGCCGGGGGAGTCAAGGCCCTCGGCGTCCTGGAGATCCTCGCCGCGGCCGGCTTCACGCTGCCCGCCGCGACCGGCATCGCACCGGTGCTGGTGCCGGTGACCGCCCTCTGCTGGACCGCGCTGATGGCCGGAGCGATGATCACCCACGGCCGTCGCGGCGAGCTCCGGTTCGCGGCGCTGAACCTGGCCTACCTCGCGCTTGCCGTGTTCGTGGCCTGGGGCCGCTTCGGCCGCGGCACCTTCACGGGCTGACCGCCCACTTCCCGGGCGGTGCCGGGGGCCGAGGCCGCGGGTTCGGCCCGGCCCCCGGCGCGACGCGGCCGAACCGCGGCCGAACCGCGGGCCCCGGCGATTCGTGGGCGCGTGTCCCACGCCGGCGTCCGCCGGCGGTGCCGAGGCAGCACCACCGTCGGCGGAAAAACCGTTTGAGCCTGCCGTACGCGCTCTCGTAGGGTGCCTGCGGCCCATCGCTGTGAGGACAGAGGACATAACCGCGTGACCCCGCCTGCTCTTCAGACCTGACACCTTCTTCCGCTCACCTTCACGCCGACCGTTCCGTCGGCTCTGCCGGGCTGCCCGCGTGCGCCCGGTCATGCAGCGTTTAAGGCCGCGCGCAATCGGCCTCGTGTCAGGTCTAGAGAGATCATGTCTTCACAACCTCATATCGTGCTGCCCTGGGTCGTCCGCCGGACCAGGCTGCCTCTGCTGTCGTCGCGGTGCGTGGACTGCCGGTCGGAGTCGGCCACCACCGGCGAGGGCAGGTTCCGCGTCAACGCCAACGGCAAGCTGCTGGACGTGTGGCTGCTGGTCCGCTGCGTGTCCTGCGGCCGTACGAGCAGGCTCGGCGTGCACGAGCGGGCGCCGGTCGGCTCGTTCGATCCGGCCGAGCTGGAGCGCTACCACGCCAACGATCCGGAGCTGGTGGCGGCCACGCTGCTGGATCCGCTGTTCGTCCGGCGCAGCCGCGTCGCTCTCGACTGGCAGGGGGCGTGGCGGCTGGACACACCGTCGGCATGGCTCGATGCCCCTGGCCGACGTACGGAGTCGGGTCCCCGGGGACGACCGAGCCGCGCGGTGGTTCCAGGGATCGGTTCGAGGGATCGGAATGCGCGCCGCGTCTGGCGTCGCCCGCATGGTTTGGACGATCATCGTCGCGTA
Source organism: Microbispora bryophytorum (assembly GCF_006874465.1). Classification (GTDB taxonomy): domain Bacteria; phylum Actinomycetota; class Actinomycetes; order Streptosporangiales; family Streptosporangiaceae; genus Microbispora; species Microbispora bryophytorum. The sequence goes on from NZ_VIRL01000027.1 coordinate 20,535, forward strand.
CGTTCACCCGCGTCTGATATGGCGTTCCGGGGGGAGGGTGTAGGAGTATCGCAGGGGCGTGAATCAAGGAGGCGTTGATGTCGGTGTTGCGGGATCTGGTGGACGGCATCCGGGGCGGCGGGATCGAGGTGCTCGACCTCACCGCACCGCTGAGCGACACGACGCCGATCCTGCTGCTGCCCGAGCCGTTCGGGCAGACGGTGCCGTTCTCGATGCAGGAGATCAGCCGGTACGACGACCGGGGCCCGGCCTGGTACTGGAACAACTTCACCACCGGCGAGCACACCGGCACGCACTTCGACGCGCCCGTCCACTGGGTGACAGGGCGCGACGGCGAGGACGTGTCGCAGGTCGCTCCCGCCAAGCTGATCGCCCCCGCCGTGGTGCTCGACTTCAGCGCGCAGTCGGCCGCCGACCCCGACTTCCTGTTGGAGGTCGACCACGTCAAGGCGTGGGAGGCCGAGCACGGGCCGCTGCCCGACGGCGGCTGGCTGCTGTATCGCACCGGCTGGGACGTGCGCGCCCACGACCAGGCGGAGTTCCTGAACGCCGACGAGACGGGGCCGCACACGCCGGGCATGTCGCCCGCCTGCGCCCGCTACCTCGCCGAGGAGACGCCGATCGCGGGCATCGGGACGGAGACCGTCGGCACCGACGCGGGCGCGGCCCACTCCTTCGACCCCGCCTTCCCCTGCCACTCCTATCTCCTCGGCGCCGGGAAGTACGGCCTGACCCAGTTGCGCAACCTCGACCGGCTGCCGCCGACCGGCGCGGTGGTGATCGCCGGTCCGCTGCCGATCGTCGGGGGCTCGGGCAGCCCGGTCCGCGTGCTCGCGCTGGTGGAGCGGTGAACGTCGCGGAGGCGGTCGGCGCGGTCCTCGCCGCCCTCGGCGTACGGGCGGCCTTCGGCGTCGTCGGCAGCGGCAACTTCCACGTCACCAACGCCCTAGTCGAGCACGGCGTGCGGTACGTCGCGGCGCGGCACGAGGGCGGGGCCGCCACGATGGCCGACGCCTACGCCCGGATGAGCGGCGAGGTCGCCGTGCTCACCGTCCACCAGGGGCCCGGCCTGACCAACGCGCTGACCGGTATTACCGAGGCGGCCAAGAGCCGCACCCCGCTGCTCGTGCTCGCCCCGGAGGTGACCTCGCCCACCTCCAACTTCAGGATCGACCAGACCGCGCTCGCCGAGGCCGTGGGCGCGCACTGCGCCAGGGCCGGGTCGGCCGCCACGGTCGTGGACGACACCGTGATGGCGTTCCTCGCCGCCCTGCTCGGGCGCCGTACGGTGGTGCTCAACCTGCCCCTGGACGTGCAGGCCGAGACGCTGCCCGACGAGGCCGGCGAGGCCGTACGCGAACTGCTGGCCGGCCGGGGCGGCGCGCACCGCGACGTGGCGAGCCGCGTGCCGGCGGCGTGGGGGCTGACGTTTCCCGTCGAGTCGGCGATTGAGGAGCCGGAGGGACTCACGTCCGACGAGCTGCCGCGGTTGGCGCGGATGCTGGCCGAAGCGGAGCGGCCGGTCTTCGTGGCCGGCCGGGGAGCCCGCGGCGCGCGGCGGGAGCTGGAGGCACTCGGCGAGCGGGTGGGGGCGCTGTTCGCCACCTCGGCGGTCGCCAAGGGCCACTTCCACGGCAGCCCCTGGGACCTCGACGTGAGCGGCGGCTTCGCCACCCCGCTCGCGGCCGAGCTGATCCGCGGCGCCGACCTCGTCGTCGGCTGGGGCTGCTCGTTCACCATGTGGACCACCCGGCACGGCGCGCTGATCGCGCCGGAGACCCGGGTCGTCCAGGTGGACCTCGACCCCGACGCGCTGGGCGTGCACCGCGAGATCGACCTCGGCGTGGTCGGCGACGTACGCGAGACCGCGCGGGCGGTCGCCGCCCTGCTCGGCGAACCGGGCGCGGGGGACGAGACGGGGACGCGCGGTTACCGCACTCCGGGGATCGCCGGGCGCATCGCCCGCGAGGGGCGCTGGCGCGACGTGCCCTACGAGGACCTGGGCACGGAAGGACGCATCGATCCCCGCACGCTGACCATCGGGCTCGACGACCTGCTCCCGCAGGAGCGGCTGGTGGCCGTCGACTCGGGGAACTTCATGGGATATCCGTCGATGTTCCTCACGGTCCCGGACGGCGGCGCGTTCTGCTTCACCCAGGCGTACCAGTCGATCGGGCTCGGCCTGGCCACCGCGATCGGCGCGGCCGTCGCACGGCCCGACCGGCTCGTGGTCGCCGCCCTCGGTGACGGCGGGGCCCTGATGGGCGTCGCCGAACTGGAGACGGTCGTACGGCTCGGCCTGCCGATGGTGGTCGTGGTCTACGACGACGACGGGTACGGCGCGGAGGTCCACCATTTCGGCCCGCACGGGTTCCCGCTCGGCGCGGTCACCTTCCCGCCCGCCGACATCGCGGGCATCGCGCGGGGCTTCGGCTTCGAGGCGGTGACCGTACGGCGGGAGGAGGACCTGTCGGGGGTCGCCGAGTGGCTGAAGGGGCCGCGCGACAGACCCCTGCTCGTCCATGCGAAGGTCACCGCCGACCGGCCGTCGTGGTGGCTGGAGGAGGCGTTCCGCGGCCACTGATCCGGCACGGAACCCGGCACGGACTCGGCACGCACCCGGCACGCACTGGCACCGACCCGAAGCGGCGCCCGGCGCTGACTCGCTACGGGCTCGCTGCGGACCCGAAGCGGACCCGAAGCGGATCCGGGCAGAAAGAGGACCTTCGGCCCGGATAAGTTACGCGCGAGTAGGTTACGGTTTCAGACATGGCTGAGCTCGTGTACCCGCCGGTCCTGCGGACCGCGCTGACCGCCTTCAAACTGCTCGACCTGAGGTTCCGCCTGGAGGGCACGGAGCGGATACCCCGCAGCGGCGGCGCGGTCCTGGTGAGCAACCACGTCAGCTACCTCGACTTCGTCTTCGCCGGCTTCGCCGCCCGCCCCGCCGGACGGCTGGTCCGGTTCATGGCGAAGAAGGAGGTCTTCGACCACCCGGTGTCGGGCCCGCTGATGCGGGGCATGCACCACATCCCGGTGGACCGGTCGGCCGGGGCGGGAGCCTACGACGCCGCCGTACGGGCCCTCAAGGACGGTGAGATCATCGGCAACTTCGCCGAGGCGACGATCAGCAGGTCGTTCACGGTCAAGGACATCAAGAGCGGCCCCGTCCGGATGGCGGCCGACGCCGGGGTGCCCGTGATCCCGGTCGCCCTGTGGGGTGGCCAGCGGCTGTGGACCAAGGGCCGGCCGCGCAAGCTGCTGCAGCGGCACGTCCCGATCACGATCCTGGTCGGCGAGCCGATGCTCGCGGGCCCCGGCGACGGCATCGCCACGCTGACCGGCGATCTTCGGCGGCGGATGGCGGACCTGCTCGACGAGGCCCAGCGGACCTATCCCGACCAGCGGCGGGGCGTGTGGTGGCAGCCGGCCCACCTCGGCGGCACCGCGCCCACGCCGGAGGAGGCCGACGCGCTGGACGCCGCCTCCCGGCCCCGCCGGGAGTAGGGCTCAGGACGTCTGTCCGGTTCCGCAACACGGCCGTTACGCCGGAGGGTTGACCGGCGGTCAAGGGGCGGGGATAACTGAGCCGTGGCTGAGCCCGGGGGACTCGCAACCCGTCACCTTGGAGCCGTGGATGAGCATCGTTCCCCCGCCCCCGCTGGTCGGACGCGCCACTGAGCTGCGGGCTCTCATCGACGCGGTGACCCGTCCACCGGCGGTCGTGCTGGTGGAGGGCGAGGCGGGCATCGGCAAGACCCGGCTCGTCCGCGCCGCGCTCGACCGCCTGCCGTCCGGCGACCGGGCCGTCCTGCTCGGCTACTGCCACCAGATCCGCGAGCCCTTCCCGTACGGGCCGGTCTTCGAGGCGCTGCGGGACATCAGGGGACGGCTCCCGGCGGCGCACCGGCTCAACCCGGTCACCGGCGCGCTCCGCGCCCACCTGCCCGAACTGGCCGGCGCGCTGCCGCCGTCGCCGCAGCCTCTCGACGACCCGCGGGCCGAACGCCACCGGGTCTTCCGCGCGATACGCGCCCTGCTGGCGGCCGTCGGACCGGCCGTGCTCGTCGTCGAGGACCTGCACTGGGCCGACGACGGCACGCTCGACCTGCTGCGCTTCCTGACCGGGCAGCCGCCGCAGGGGCTGGCGGTGGTGGCGACGTGCCGCCGGGACGGCGTCGCAGGCCCGCCGCTCGGCCGGGCCTACCGGCACCAGCCGGACACGGCCAACGTGGTCGTGCGGCTGGCGCCGCTGGACGCGTCCGGCGTGGCCAGCCTGGCCGGTGCGCTGCTGGAGCGGTCCGACCTGTCTGCCGGGTTCGTCACGCGGCTGCACGAGCGCACGGCGGGCATCCCGTTCGTGGTGGAGGAGCTGGTCCGATCCCTGCCCGCCTCGCTGCCCGGCGCGGACGACCCGGACGCGCTCGACCGTGCCGTCGACCGGGCCGGCGTTCCGCTGCTGCTGCGCGAGGCGATGGCCGAGCGGATGGCCGGTCTGTCTCCGGAGGCGGCCAGAGCGGTCCGGGCGGCGGCGGTGCTGCGGCTCCCCGCGGGTGAGCAGCTGATCAACGTGGTCGGCGGCGATCCGGCCGCGCCGAGTCACGCCGGGCCGGACTCCGCCGGGCAGAACTCCGCCGGATCGGGCCCCGCCGGGCCGGGGTCTGCGGGGCTGGGCTCTGCGGGGCTGGGCTCTGCGGGGCCGGGCTCTGCGGGGCTGGGGTCTGCCGGGCTCGCTGAGGCGCTGCGGGCCGGCGTCCTGCACGAGCACCCCGGCGGTCGTTACGGCTTCCGCCACGCGCTGGCCCAGCAGGCCGTCTACGCCGCCATCCCCGGCCCCGAACGTCGGTCGGCGCACGTGCGGGCGATGGCCGCGCTCGCCACGACGGACGCGCCGCCGCTGGTGCAGCTGGCCTTCCACGCCCGGCAGGCAGGCGACACCGACTGCTGGGTGCGCCACGGGACCGCCGCCGCCCAGCAGGCCGCCGCGCTGGGAGACACCGCACTGGCCGTGGAGGTGGTCGAGGGCATGCTCGACGACCCCGACCTGCCGGCGCGCGACCGGGGCCCGCTGGTGCTGATGCTGAGCCGCTTCGCGGCGACGGGCCTGTCGCACCAGCGGGTGGTGCGGCTGCTGCGCCAGGTGCTGCGGGGCGACTTCCTCTCTCGCGACGTGCGGGGCGAGGTGCGGCTCAACCTCGGCGTCGTCCTGTCCAACCAGGCGGGCGACGCCGCGGCGGGGCGGCCGGAGATCATGGCCGCCCTCGCCGAGCTGAACGACCGGCCGACGCTGGCCGCCCGCGGCTGGGCCAGCATGGCGATGCCCGAGTGGGGCGCCGAGTCGCTGGCGGAGCACGCGGAGTGGATGGCCCGTGCGGAGGCGCTCGTCGCCACCGCCGACAACCCGGAGCTGTCGGCCGCGGTCCTGGCCAACCGGGCCTCCTTCGAGATGACGACCGGCTCTCCCGGCGCGTTCGACGTCGCGGCCCGGCTTCCGGCCGAGGACCCGCGCGCCGGGGTACGGCGGGAGGTCGCCCGGGCGTACTGCAACCTGCACGACTCGGCGACGACCGTGGGGCTCTACGCGGCGGCCGAGCGGTTCGCCCGGGAAGGGCGGCGGCTCGCCCTGGAGACCGGCGCGCAGTATCCGGCCTTTCTGCTCGACGCCTCCGCGATCCGCAGGGAGTGGCTCACCGGGCGGTGGGACGGCCTGCGCGACCGGGCGGCGTCCCTGGGGGAGTCGGCCACGGAGACGCCGCTGATCGCGGTGGACCTGTGGCTGGTGCTCGGGCTGCTCGCCCTGGCCACGGGCGAGTGGGAGGAGGCGGTCAGGCAGTTCCACCGCGCGGGCCTGGACGCGCCGGAGGCCCGCAACGCACCGGTCGTGACGGCCGCCGCCGGGGGGCTCGTCGATCTGCACCTGGCCCGGGGAGCGGTGGACAAGGCCGCCGCGGAGGCCGAGCGGGCGGTCGCCCGGCTGCGCCGCAAGGGCGTGTGGGTGTGGGGCGCGAGCCTGGTCCCGTCGGCCGTCGTCGCGTTCGCCCGGGCCGGGCGGATGGGGGCGGCGGCGGAGCTGGTGGACGAGTACGCCGCCGGGATCGCGGGCCGGGTGGCGCCCGCCGCGCACGCCGCGCTCGACGCCGCCCGCGGCGCGCTCGCCGCCGCCGGACCGGGGCACGCTGCCGGATTGGGGCACGCCGCCGGGCATGGTCACGCCGACGCTGCCCGACCGGGGCTTGCCGACGCCGCCGCCTTCTTCGCCCGGGCCCGCGAGGCGTACGCCGCCCTGCCCCAGCCCTACGCGGCGGCGCGGTCGGCCGAGGGGGAGGCGCGGTCCCGGCTCGCCCTCGGAGACGGCGCCGCGGCCGTCGTCTACCGGGAGGCCGCGGAGCAGTACGGCCGGCTCGGCGCCACGCACGACGCCGCCCGGTGCAGGCGGGTGCTGCGCGACATCGGAGTGGACGTCCCGCTCCCGCGCGGCGGGCGGCGGGGCGCCGGCGCACTGTCGCAGCGGGAGCGGGAGGTCGCCAGGCTCGTCGCGCTCGGCCGGACCAACCGCGAGATCGCCGACGTGCTCTTCCTGTCCACGCGCACGGTCGAGACCCACGTCGCCACCGTGCTGCGCAAACTCGGCGTGCGGTCGCGGACCCAGATCGCACCGCCCGCCTGACCGGTCCCCGGGACGCGGAGACGCGAGACGCGGGAACCCCGGGACGCACAGACGCGGGACGCGGAGACCCCCAGGACGCGGAACCCCCAGGACGCGGAACCCCCGGGACCGTGCGGTCCCGGGGGCTGCGCCGCCGTCGCTCAGACCGTGATGGTCCACGAGTCGAGGTAGCCGGTGTCATAGGTGTACTGGTCACGGACCTCCAGGGTCCAGGTGCCCGCCGCCGTCTGGGTGACCGGGACGGAGTAGGTCCTGGTGCCGAAGGAGCCGCAGCTCCCGCCGCTGGACTTGACCGTGTACCAGGTGCCGTTCGGGCCCTGGAGCCTGATCCGCAGGTCACCGGCGCAGGTGTGCGAGATCGTGATGCTCAGCTGCACCGGGGAGACCGCCGTCCCCGTGGCGGTCGAGGTGATCGGGCTGGTGATGGTGGTCAGGTCGTTGATCGTGTAGTTGGTGCCGTTGGTGAACGTGCGCCCGCCCGAGGTGCCCGACACCGTCAGCGTGTACGACGCGGTGTGGCTGCCCGAGGAGCCGCTGCCGGTGACGGTGACCGTGTACGTCCCCGAGGGCGTGGACGCGCTGGTGGAGACGGTCAGGGTGGAGGAGCCGCCCGAGCTCACCGACGACGGACTGAAGCTCGCGGTCGCCCCGGACGGGAGCCCGGAGGCGCTGAGGCTCACCGTCTGCGCGCTCCCCGAGGTGGTCGACGTCGCGACCGTGGCGGTGGCCGACTGGCCGGGCGTCACCGTGCTCGCGGTGGGGCTGAGCGACAGCGAGAAGTCGTTGCCCGACGAGCTGCAGCTCGCCTCGCCCGACTGCGCCGGCACGCCGACCGCGTTCCAGGCCGCCTTGGTGGCCGCGCACTCGGCGCTGCTCGCGCCGTACAACTCGACCGCCGCGGCCAGCGACGCGGTCCTGACGTTGACGTACTTCCAGGTCGAGGTCTTGCGCTGCAGCGCGCCCAGGTAGATCTTGCCGGCCTTCTGGATGCCGACGCCGGTCACCGAGGAGGGACCGCCCGAGCAGATCGGGCTGTTCGGCTTGCCGCCGCCCGGCGAGGAGCCCTCGGCGAGCAGGTAGAACCAGTGGTTGAGCGGGCCGGCCGCGGAGTGGACCTCCGTACTCGGGATCGAGGAGGAATAGCAGTTGGGGTCGCCGGCGAGGGACGGGTTGTACATGTAGCGGATCGGCCCGTCGCCGACGAGGTTGACCTCCTCGCCCACCTGGTAGTCCGGCGGGTCGTTGGGGTTGTTGGCGTACGCCTCGGTGAGCGAGCCGAAGATGTCGCCCGTGGCCTCGTTCAGGCCGCCGTTCTCGTTGCCGGACCCCGCCCCGCCGGGCGTGGTCTGGAAGACGGCGTGGCCGAACTCGTGCGCCACGACGTCGATCGGGGTGGCCTGGCGGGCGTTGTCCTGCGAGTGGCCGAAGTTGGTGTAGCTGCCGTTCCAGTACGCGTTGACGTCGTTCAGGCCCACGCGGGCGGGGAAGCCGCCGCCGCTGCCGTTGATTCCGTTGCGGCCGAGCCAGTCGTGCAGCATGTCCCACTCGCGCTGGACGCTGTAGAGCGCGTCCACGCAGGCGGTCTCCAGGCTGGTTCCGCCGCCGGTGCCCCAGGAGTCGTCGGAACCGGTGTAGGCCGAGCCGTTCTGCCCGCCGCACCTGACGCCGCTGCGGGTGGAGTCGGTCATCGAGTACGAGGTGCCGGAGCCGCTGGTGTTGATGGTGACCGTGCCGTAGTAGTAGCCGTTGCCGGTGCCCGCCTTCACCTGGTCGTAGGAGTCGGCGATCTCACCGGTGGTCGCGTCGACGAAGACGTGCTGGATGCTCGGCCTGCCGTCGGCGATGCCGGAGACCACCGCCTCCCACGCCAGGCGCGGTGCGCCGCCCCAGGTCAGGACCACCAGGCGCGGGGCCGCGCTGTCGTCGACCCGGGACAGCACGGTCGTCGCCGTCGAGGTGGCGGCCTCGGCGGTGACCGCCGGTTGAGTCGGCACGCCCAGGGGAAGGGCGCCGGAGGCCGCCTCGGTGTCGCGTACGCGCCCGCCCGCGTCGGTGACCACGACCGCGTCGCCGCCCACGATGGGCAGCCCCTTGTACGCGCGCTCGTAGGTGACGTAGTACATGCCGGCGGCCGGCGTGACGGCGGTGCGCCGGTAGGTCTCGCCGGGGGACACGCGCAGGTCGTCCAGGCCGCTCGCGACGGCCTGGTCGGCGGCGGCCGCGGCCCGCTGCGCAGGGTCGTCGGCGAGGGACCTGACCGCGCTCTCGCTGCCGGGCGGGGGCTTGGCGGCGGCGTCGGTGGCGGGTGCCACCACACCGGTCACGGCCAGCGCGGCGGCCGCCGCGAGCAGTGCTGTGCGCCTCATGGGCGTCTTCCTTTCTCTGCCTCCCACGTGGCCTCCGCCTTATGGGCGGGCGCCGGCGGTCACGCCTCCGGGAGATCAGCCCTGGCGGCGGACATAGTGGGATTTGGGGGGTGATGAGAGAAATGGATGGTGCTTTCCGCTCCGGTAGGCACGAGCGGAGGCGTCTCTCCCATGGCGAGACTGCTGGGAGAAAAGAGGGGAGCTCTACGTCACGGGACTCCTCGTTTCGCCGACCCGGCCGGGGAAAACCGGCCCGTGCGCGACGCTAGAACCACGATCCGGACGCGAACATCCGTAGCGATATCCGTACATCTACGGAAAAGCGACGCGCTTTGTGCGTAGGGCGTAAGAAAACGGCCACCACGTGGGGGAGAGGAGACCGGCCGCACAGGCGGGCAGCGCTAGGTTCGACGCCATGGGCAGGATGACCGAGGCGGAGTGGCGCGAGTTCGCGATGGGCGGCACCAGGACCGGCAAACTCGCCGTCACCAGGGCGGACGGGCGGCCGCACGTGACGCCGATCTGGTTCGCCCTCGACGGGGACGACGTGGTGTTCACCACCCACGAGAGCGGAGTGAAGGCCAAGGCGCTGCGCCGCGATCCCCGGGCGACCCTGTGCGTCGACGACCAGGCCCCGCCGTACTCGTACGTGATGATCGAGGGAGAGGCGACCCTGTCGGACGACCTCGCCGAGGTGCGCCACTGGGCGACGGTGCTCGGCGGGCGCTACATGGGGGAGGACCGGGCCGAGGAGTACGGCCGGCGCAACGGCGGCCCCGGGGAGTTCCTCGTGCGGCTGCGCGCCGGCAAGGTCATCGCGTTCAAGGACGTCGCCGGCTGAGGATGCCGTGGGTGTCGTCCGGCTCCTGCACGAAGCCGTCGCCTCCTGAGCCGTCTCCCGCCGCGGCGCGCGAACAGGACGGCTCCGCGACGGCGACCTGCCGGTAGTCCTGGGCGGAAGCCCGGTCCGGGGAAGCCGTGGCCCCGCCCAGATGTCCGGACCTCCGCCCAGGGCGTCTCATCCGATCGCCCTCATGCTTGGAACCAGCTGGTCAGGATCAGCTGCGGAGGCTCCACTTCTGGTTGTTGCCGCCGTTGCAGGCCCAGAGGATGAGCTTCGTGCCGTTGGCCGTGCCGGCCGCGTTGGCGTCCAGGCACAGCCCGGACTGCACGCCGGTGATCGTGCCGTTGGAGTTGACGTTCCACTGCTGGTTGGTCTGGCCGTTGCAGTCCCAGATGATCACCTGGGTGCCGTTGGCGGTGCCCTGCCCGTAGGCGTCCAGGCACTTGTTGCCGTACACCTGCAGGCTCTTACCCGAGGTGTAGGTGAACCGCTGGTTGGTGCCGCTCCAGCAGTCCCACAACTGCACCTGGGTGCCGTTGGCGGTGCTGGAGTTCGGCACGTCGACGCACCGGCCGGACTGGCCGCCCACGATCTGGACGCCCTGCTGCGGGTTGCCGCCGCCCGCCGGCGCGTAGCCGGCGGCGGCGATGTTCGCCTGTACGGCGTCCTCGGTGGCGGCGGTCGGATAGCCGGAGGTCAACACGCCCTCGAAGAAGGTGCCGCGGCCGGAGACGCTGTTGTCGCCGCCGATGCCGAGCAGGATGGCGCCTTCCTTCTTCATCGGGTTGTAGCCGTTGGGGCGTCGTCCGTCGAAGTAGGTCGTCAAACCGCCCGACTGCGCGTCCGCGCCCCGGATCGCCCAGTGGTTCGGCTCGCCCTTGACCATGGCCGTGACGAAACGGTGGTTGATCGACGCGAGGTTGTTGTAGCCCGCGTTCACGCCGGAGAACAGGCCCCACTCCAGGTCGGCCATGATCCAGGGACCGGCTCCGGCCCCGTAGCCCCACTGCTTGTCGGCGCCGAAGTAGACGGTCTCCATGATGGCGGGGGCGTCGGCCTGGCCGTCCGTCTGCGCGTTGCCGTAGTCGAAGCAGCACCACTGGTTGTAGTGCGTGCCGTCGACGACGGCGTAGATGCCCTCGGGCTGGTCGCCGGTCGCGACGCCGTTGGTGTTGTTGTTGCGGTAGCCGGTGCCGGGCTCCACGCGGACGCCGTACGCCTTCTGGCCGCCGATTGTGATCGGGGCCGCGGTGGCGTCGGCCAGGTTGTCCCATCCGCCGGCGGCCGGGCCCTTCCAGTAGCCGGGCGGCGCCTGGGTGAGGCGGTTGTTGCGGCCGGACTGGTCGTAGATGATCGTGATGAGGCACGTTGTGCCGGCGCAGAACGAGTCCTGCGTGGCCGCGTTGGCCACCCCGCCCGCGCTCAGCACGCCGATGTCGCGGGTGGCGTTGTCCGAGGCGCGCCGGACCTGATAGAGCGGGCCGTTGTAGGAGCCGTACAGCGCACGGGTCGTGCTGTGCGCCGCCACACACGGCGTCCCGCCCGCGGCGTAGATGTCACACGGCTGCGACGCCGCGGCTTGGGCCGTACCACCGCCGACACCACCGCCCACCAGGCACGCGGCGGCGACCAACCCGCTCGCCCCGGCCGCCAGCGCCCTTCTCAGGCTTCCGAAAACCTTCATGCCTTCTTCTCTCGATCAGGAATCATGAGCGGACGGCGCCGATACGGCGAGGCCTGGCCAGCTGATGTTAGCGTTAACATCAAGTGCCGTCCGACAGCGATTCAGGGTTGACGGTAGTGCGGAGTCAATTCAATGAAGGTCCCGGCGTCAAGGACGTGGGCCGATGTCTCGGACGGCCGGGTGCTGTCGGCGCCCCGCCTGGGCACTTGCTATGGCGTGTTCGCACCGTTGCGACGAGACGTGAAACTTTCATTCGCGTGGTGAGCCGTCCCCGCCTCACCGCACCGCCGTCCGGCGGCTGTGCGCGGGATGCCGGTGGCATCGGTGATCGACTGGTGCGTGCCGCCGGCCCGGCCTCGCCGCCGCCGCCTTCCCGGGGAGGCGAGGCGCGGGTCCGGATTGCGCCTACGCGTCCTTCTCGGACGTGTCGCCCTTGCCGGGTTCGGCCATGCGGCGGTGCAGGGCGGCCTTGGCCGTGTCCGGGGTGACCCGGCCCGCCATGTCCTGGACCTTGTTCATGAAGGACCCGGCGACGACCTTGTCGTCGCCCTTCATCAGCGCGTCGAAGCCCTGCCGGGCGACCTCGGCCGGGTCGTCCTTCTTGCCCGAGCCCACCCGTGTGTCCTCCATGCCGGCCCGCTCGAAGATCTCGGTGTCCGTCGGGCCCGGCAGGAGCGAGGTGACGGTGACGCCGGAGTCCTTCAGCTCACCCCGCAGTGCCTCGGCGAACGAGTGGAGGAACGCCTTGCTCGCGGCGTACACGGCCTCGAACGGCCCGGGCGTGAGCGCGGCGACCGACGACGTGAACAGGATCTTCCCCTTGCCACGGGTGGTCATGGCGGCGACGGCGCGCTTGACCAGGTGCACCGAGGACGTGACGTTGAGCTCGATGAGCTTGAGCTCGGCCTCCAGCGAGGTCTCACGGGCGAAGGCGCCGCCCACGCCGACGCCCGCGTTGACCGCCACGGCGTCGACGGGCCGTCCGGCCGCGACGGTCGCGGTCCACAGCCGCTCGACCTCGTCATACCGGGTGAGGTCGGCGCGCACCGGCGTGACCTGCCCGCCGTACTCCCTCAGCGACCCGGCGGCGGCGTCCAGCTCCGCGTCCTCCGCCGTGACCACCACGTCGAAGCCGTGCTGGGCGAACTGCCTGGCGAGCTCATACCCGATGCCGCTGGAGGCGCCGGTCACGAGGGCCAGCGGCCGTTCCGTCGTCGTCATCTCTCCTCCTTCTCGTCGTGTCGTCCGTCCGTCCCGCGCATGGCGCGGACCGCGAGGGCCAGCGTGGCGCCGTACACCACGTGGGCCGCGGCCATGACGACCGGGCGGCCGCGCGCGGGGTCGCGCGAGACGGGCGGCAGGATGTTCAGCGCGGGCACCCAGCCCTGGTAGGCGCCGAGCCAGATCAGCAGGGCGTAGCCCACCCCGAGGGGGACGCCGGAGCCGCGCCCGCGGGTGAGCAGCGCGAACGCCGCGCCGCAGCCGGCGCCGAAACCCAGGTGCGCGGCGGCCCCGAGGACGTTCTCACCGCGTTTGGGCCGGTGCCGCCGGCCCGGCAGGGCCGCCCTCACGATGTGCTTGGGCGGCTGGCCCGGCATCAGGCCGCTCTTCTGGCCGGCGAGCATCACCGCGCTCATCGTGAGGGTGGACAGCGTTCCGGCGGCCGCGCCGCGTACGAGTCGGCGGATCAAAGGATTTCCTCCAGAGCTTCTACAGGCGCCGAGAGAGCTTCTCGGCGAGTCCCGCGGGGTCGGCGACCGTCACGGTCAGGCCGGGGTGGCGCAGCAGCCCGAGCGGCTCGCCGCCCCGGATCGGCTCGTGGAACCGCACGCACAGCCCCTTGCGGGCGCTGGTGGCGAACGTCAGCCCGCGGTCGGCGAGTGACACGTGGACCCCGATCGCCCGGAACGGCGAGTAGGGGCCGGTCGTCTCGACGCCGGAGACATTGGCCAGCGGGGTCTCGGTCACCCAGGGCCCGAAGCGGACCCGCAGTGTGCCGGGGCCGACCAGCACCCCGGCGGTGTCCGGGCGGATGCCCAGGACGGACAGCAGGGGGGCGAATCTGGGATCGAAGTCGAACGTGAAGCGTTCCGGCTTGCCCGCGGTGGTGTCGTCGGTCATCGCTACCCCTCCCGGCGCCTCGGTCGTCGATGGGTCCGGCCGGTGGGCCCGTTTCCCCGGGCCCCGGTCGCCGCGGCTCCGGCTCCGGCGACGTCCCGCCGGGACAGAGCGCGCGAATGCCGCCATACCCCCTCGGTCGGGATCAAACAGGGCCTCGCGTCGCGAAGCCCCGGCCGGGGGAGGGCCGGGGCTCCGGCGACCGCCCGCCGTACGGCGGCGCGGCCGGGGGTTCGGCCGCGCTAAGGGCCCGGGTCACACCCTGTCGGCGACCGTCCTGCGGGACAGCAGGAAGCCGAGGGCGATCATCCCGAGGCCGAGGAACAGGTGCAGCCAGTTGTCGGCGTTGTTGACCGGGACGAAGTTGGCCGCGCTGTCGTGCCCCACCAGCAGGCCGTACAGCCACAGCACCATGTAGACGGCGCCGCCGCCGACGAGGTAGGAGCGGGCGCCCGCCCGGGTGCGCGCCAGCGTCAGGCCGGCGACGCCGAACAGCAGGTGGACGATGTTGTGCAGGATCGACACCTCGAAGAGGCCGAGCAACATGGCGTCGGAGTGGTGCCCCGCGAACTGCAGCCGGTCGACGTTCCGCGTGATCCCGGGGATGAAGCCCAGGACGCCGACCAGGAGGAACACGGCGCCCACGATCAGTGCGGCCGTCTGTACGGGTGTACGCGTGGTGGTCCTCGTGGGAAGGGTGTCCATGACGCCTCCAGGGGGACCAGGGGACTTCCGCCGCCTACCCCTGACCGCGCTCCGTACACGGCCGCCCGAAATCACCTGTCATTGGGATTGGTTTGTACGCTTGCGCGTCATGAGTGTGATGGTGCGGAACAATGTGCGAATCACCGGCCGGCCGGACGGCCGCCCGATGGTCTTCGCCCACGGGTTCGGGTGCGACCAGAACATGTGGCGGCTGGTCGCTCCCGCATTCGAGGACGACCACCGGGTCGTCCTGTTCGACTACGTGGGCTCCGGTGACTCCGACCTGTCGGCCTACTCGCCCGAGCGTTACTCCTCTCTCCAGGGGTACGCGCAGGACATCCTGGATATCTGCGCCGAGCTCGACCTGACCGACGCGGTCTTCGTGGGCCATTCGGTGAGCGCGATGATCGGCGCGCTGGCGGCGACCAGGGAGCCGGCGCGCTTCGGTGCGCTGGTGATGGTCGGGCCCTCGCCCCGCTACATCGACGACGAGGGCTACGTCGGCGGCTTCACCGCGGCCGACATCGAGGAACTGCTGGAGTCGCTCGACAGCAACTACCTCGGCTGGTCCGGCGCCATGGCCCCGGTGATCATGGGTAACCCGGAGCGCCCCGAGCTGGGGGCCGAGCTGACCAACAGCTTCTGCCGCACCGACCCGGACATCGCCAAGCGGTTCGCGACGGTGACGTTCATGTCGGACAACCGGGCCGACCTGTCGCGGGTGCCGGTGCGCTGCCTGATCCTGCAGTGCTCCGAGGACGTGATCGCCCCGGTCGAGGTCGGCACGTTCGTGCACAAGCACATCCCCGGCAGCGAGCTGGTGCTGATGCGGGCGACCGGGCACTGCCCCAACCTGAGCGCGCCCGAGGAGACCGTCTCCGCGATCAGGGCGTTCCTGTAGGTGCGCGCCGTCGAGGACGACTTCGAGGAGCTCTACGAACACGCGCCCTGCGGATACCTGTCCACGCTGCCCGACGGGACGATCGTCCGGGTCAACCGGACGCTGCTGGAGCTCACCGGGTACGACCCCGGTGAGCTGACCGGCGGCATGCGGATCCAGAACCTGCTGGCCGTCGGCGACCGCATCTTCTACGAGACCCACTTCGCCCCGCTGCTCGCGATGCAGTCGGTCGTCCGCGAGATCGCGGTCGACGTGCGCCGCGCCGACGGCACCCGGCTGCCGGTGCTGCTCAACGCGGTGATGCGGGACGACCCGGGGGTCATCCGCTTCTGCGTCTTCGCCGCGACGGACCGGCGGGAGTACGAGCGTGAGCTGCTGCGCGCCCGCCAGCACGCCGAGCGGTCGGAGGCGGAGGCGCGCGAGCTGGCCCGCACCCTGCAGCGCAGCTTCATCCCCCCGGCCCTGCCGGAGATCCCGGGGCTCCAGGTCGCCGGGGCATTCAGGCCCGCCGGGCGCGGCGACCAGGTGGGCGGCGACTTCTACGACATGTACGAGACCGTGGACGGCTGGGAGCTCGCCCTCGGCGACGTGTGCGGCAAGGGCGTGGAGGCCGCCGTCGTCACCAGTCTGGCCCGCTACACGCTGCGGGCCGCGGCGATCCGGGAGCCCAGCCCGTCGGCGGTGCTGTCCGCGCTCAACCGGACCCTGCTGAGCGAGCGGGCGGGCCGGTTCCTGACGGCCGTGTACGGCCAGCTCGCGCCCGCCGGTCATCACTTCCGGCTCACCGTCTGCCTGGCCGGTCACCCGCACCCGCTGCGGGCCCGCGGGGACGCGGTCGGCGAGATCGGGCGGCCGGGCAACGTCCTCGGGCTGCTGCCCAGGGTCAGGCTGACCGACGTCGACGTCGATCTCGCCCCCGGCGACGCGGTCCTCTTCTACACCGACGGCGTCGTCGAGGGACGCAGGGACGAGGAACTGTACGGCGAGGAGCGGCTGCGGCGCCTGCTCGGCGCCTCCCGCGCCATGGGGGCGGCGGGGATCGCCGAGGCGGTCGTCAACGAGGCCGTCGCCTTCCAGTCCGGGCTGCCCCGCGACGACATCGCCGTCGTCGTGCTCAAGATCCCCGCCTGATCGCGCCGCACGCCGCGCCGTGCCGCCGACCGCCTGCACCACGGCCCGACGACGGTGGCGCTCTCACCGGCGCATAGGGCGAGCCGAGCCATGAGCCGTCTTCGTCCCTGTGGTTCACTGATGGATCATGCGAGGGACACGGGTCAGGGACGCGCGGGCCGCGGCGGCCCGCTGGGTCGCCCGTGAGGCCGCGTCCGCCGCGAACTTCGCCGGGGCCTATCTCACCGGGTCGGCGGCCTGGGCCGATCCCGACGCGATGCTGCCGCCCACGTCGGACGTCGACGTCGCGGTCGTGGTCACCGATTCCGCCCCGCCGCCCAAGCTCGGCAAGGTCCCCTGGGAGGGAGTGCTCGTCGAGGTCACGTACGTGTCCTGGGACGGGCTCGCCTCGGCGGACGACGTGCTGGCCTCCTGCCACCTGGCCGGCGCCTTCCGCACCGACACGGTGATCGCCGACCCCACCGGGCGGCTGGCCCGGCTCCAGGCCGCCGTCGCGGCGGGCTTCGCCGAACGGCGCTGGGCGCGCCTGCGGTGCGAGGACGCCGAGCGTCGTATCACCGGCGGGCTCGCGGCGCTCGATCCCCGCAGGCCGTTCCACGACCAGGTCACCGCCTGGCTGTTCCCGGCCGGCGTCACGACCCACGTGCTCCTCGCCGCAGGGCTGCGCAACCCCACCGTGCGGTTGCGCTACCCGGCCGTCCGCGAACTCCTGCGGGCATACCGCCGGATGGACGTCTACGAGGAGCTGCTCGGCCTGCTCGGCTGCGCGCACCTGACCCGCGAGCGGGTCACCGCCCACCTCGCCGCGATGACGAGGGCCTTCGACGCGGCGGCGGCCGCGGCCCGCACGCCGTTCCCCTTCTCCGCCGACGTCACCGAGGCGGCCCGGCCGGTGGCGGTGGACGGCGGCGCCGACCTCGTCGCGCGGGGACTGCACCGCGAGGCCGTCTTCTGGATCGCCGCGACGTACGCCCGGTGCCTGAAGATCCTCGCCGCGGACGCCCCGGGGGAGACGGGCCACCTCGCCGGGTTCGCGGATCTGGCGGCCGACCTGGGCGCCGGGTCGCCGGACGACCTGCGGCGCAGGGCGAGCGAGGTGACCGCGTACCTGCCCCGCCTGCGCGCGGTCGCCGAGGAGATCATGGACGCGAACCCCGAGATCCGGGACGGGTCAGCTCCCGGTGGGTGACGGGCTCGGCGAGACGGCCGGCGGTGAGCCGGGCGAAGCGGTCGGCGACGCGCTCGGCGAAGCGGTCGGCGATGGGCTCGGTGACGGGCTCGGTGACGGGCTCGGCCAGGGGGAGTAGGTGCTCCTCCACGTTCCGGGCGGCAGGACCGGGACGTCCACCCGGGTCGTTCCCGCGTTCTGGAACCGGAACGTCACGGGGATCGTGCCACCGCTGCGCAGCGGGCGGGTGAGGCCGGCGAGCAGCACCTGGGGGAGGGCCGTCCCGCCGACGTACTTCCCGCCGGGGATCTCCAGGCCGCCGGCGGGCAGGCGGGTCTCCCGGAACACGCCCCCGGTGTCCACCGACAGCAGGCGGTCGGTGCGGCCGCTCTCGTTGAGCAGCATCATGTACATTGGCATGTCGGTCCCCGCCGGGGCGGGCTGCTGCGAGCCGATGATGAAGGCGTTGCGGAGCAGCAGGCCGGGCAGGTTCACGTTCGCCCCCTCGTTCTGGGGCATCGTCTGGGTGTAGTAGTCCTGCTTGATGTCGCCGCAGGCGGTGACGGTCGCGGCCGCGATGCATAGAGCCGCCAGGATGCTGCGCATGTCGACCTCGGCTCGCTCGGAGGGCCTCTTTCGGGCTCGGTACCCCCTCTGGCAGTCGCTTACGACCGGGAAATAATGCGAGCCTTTGGGCAAGGGGGAATCACCGAGGAAAGCGGAGGAAACGCATGCAGTCGATCTCCCCGGAGAAGGCCGGGTTCGCGCCGGACCTGCCTCTCCGGCTGGACGCCCTCGTACGGCGGGGCGGGGCGCCGGCCCTGCACGGCGTCGTGGTGGCCCGGCACGGCCACGTCGTCCTCGAGTGGTACGGCGGCGGCGAGGACTACGTGCTGAATACCCCGCTCGGCCACGTGGACTTCGGGCCGGACACGCTCCACGACCTGCGCTCGGTCACCAAGAGCCTGGTGGCGCTGCTGTACGGCATGGCGCTGGAGTCCGGCGTGGTGCCGGACCCCGGCGCGCCGATCCTGTCGGTCTTCCCCGAGTACGCCGGCCTGGCGGCCGATCCCCGCCGGGCCGGGCTGACGATCGCCCACGCGCTGACGATGACGATGGGCCTGGAGTGGGACGAGAGCGCGCCCTACACCAGCCCGGCGAACAGCGAGATCGCGATGGAGCTGGCGCCGGACCGCTGCCGCTGGGTGCTGGAGCGCCCGTTCGTGGAGGAGCCGGGCGAGCGGTGGCGCTACAGCGGCGGCGCCGCGGCCCTCGTCGGCGCGATCGTGGAGAGGGGCACGGGCCTGCGCCTTCAGGAGTTCGCCCGCAGGGCGCTGTTCGAGCCGCTCGGCGCCGGAGCCTTCGAATGGTCGGCCGGCGCCGACGGGACCGCTCTGGCCGCCTCCGGCCTGCGCCTGACGCCGCGCGGCCTGGCCAGGATCGGGCAGGCGGTGCTGGACGGGGAGGTCGCCCCCGGCTGGACAGGGGAGATGCTGCGCCCACGTGTGCCCGCCTGGGAGGACGTCTCCTACGGGTACATGTGGTACGCGGGCCGGGACGGGCGGGCGGCGGCCATGGGCAACGGCGGCCAGCGGCTGTTCCTGCTGCCCGATCTCGGCCTCGTCGTGGCCGTCACGGGCGGCGACTACAACGGGCCGGACCAGGACACGGCGCCGAGGGCGGTCCTGGAGGATGTCGTCCTGCCCACCATGACGTGAGGAGAGGCCAGATGATTTTCATCACCGCGAAGTTCCGGGTGCTGCCGCAGTACGCCGACCAGTGGCCGGAGATCACCCGTGAGTTCACCGAGGCGACCCGCTCGGAGCCGGGCTGCCTGTGGTTCGACTGGTCGCGCGGCCTCGACGACCCGGCCGAGTACGTCCTCGTCGAGGCGTTCCGGGACGACGAGGCCGGAGCGGCGCACGTCGGGTCGGACCACTTCCGGACGGCCCGTCGGACGCTGCCGCCCCACCTCGCCGAGACCCCGAGAATCGTCAACGTCACGGTCCCGCAGGACGACTGGTCCCTCCTCGGCGAGATGGCCGTCCCCGCCGGAGACTGAAACTCGCTCAGAATCGGCAGGCGTCCCGGCGATGCCCTCGGAAGTCTCGTCTTCCGAGGGCATCGGGGTCCGTCAGTAGCCGAGGTCGCCGAGGTCGGGCTGCTGCCAGCCGCCCTGCGGCACGTCGCCCTTGTACGGCCCGCTCACGACCGGGGGCACGAAGGTCTCCTTGATCGTGCGGGCGTTGACCCAGCGGATCAGGTTGAAGATCGAGCCGGCCTTGTCGTTGGTGCCCGAGGCGCGGGCGCCGCCGAACGGCTGCTGCCCGACGACCGCACCGGTGGGCTTGTCGTTGACGTAGAAGTTGCCCGCCGCGAAGCGCAGCCGCTCGGTGGCGTCGTCGATCGCGTACCGGTCCTGCGCGATGATCGACCCGGTCAGCGCGTACGGTGCGACGCCCTCCATCTGGTCCAGCACGGCGTCGTACGCGGTGTCGTCGTAGACGTGGACGGCGAGGATCGGGCCGAAGTACTCCTTCACGAAGACCTCGTCGGCGGGGTCGGCGCACTCCAGCACGGTCGGCCGCACGAAGTAGCCGGTCGAGTCGTCGTAGGAGCCGGTGAGAACCTCGGTCGAGTCGGCCGACCGCGCCCGGTCGATCGCCTCCCTGTGCTTGGCGAAGGCCCGCGCGTCGATCACCGCGCCCATGAACGTGGACAGGTCGCCCGACACGTCGCCCACGGTGAGCGACTCGGCCGCCGAGACGAAGTCGTCGCGCATCCGGGTCCACAGCGAGCGCGGCACGTACGCCCGGGAGGCCGCCGAGCACTTCTGGCCCTGGTATTCGAACGCGCCCCGCAGCAGCGCGGTCGCCAGCGTCCCGGGCTCCGCGGACGGGTGGGCCAGGATGAAGTCCTTGCCGCCGGTCTCGCCGACGAGCCGCGGGTAGCCGCGGTAGCCCGTGATGTTCTCGCCAACGGTGCGCCACAGGTGCTGGAACGTGGCCGTCGAACCGGTGAAGTGGATCCCGGCCAGCTCGGGGTGGGGGAGCGCGACCTCGGAGACGGCGCCGCCGTTGCCGGTGACCATGTTGATCACACCGGGCGGCAGCCCGGCCGCCTCCAGCAGCCGCATGGTGAAGTGCGCCGAGAACTGCTGCGTCGGCGACGGCTTCCACACCACGACGTTGCCCATCAGCGCCGCCGCCGCCGGCAGGTTGGCCGCGATGGAGGTGAAGTTGAACGGCGTGATCGCCAGGACGAAGCCCTCCAGCGGCCGATACTCCATGCGGTTCCACACGCCCGGCGCCGACTGCGGCTGCTCGGCGAGCAGCCGCCGGGCGTAGGCGACGTTGAACCGGAAGAAGTCGATCAGCTCGCACGCGGCGTCGATCTCGGCCTGCTGCGCCGACTTCGACTGGCCGAGGATGGTGGCAGCGTTGAGTGTGGCCCGCCACGGGCCGCTGAGCAGTTCGGCGGCCCTGAGGAACACCGCGGCGCGCTCCTCGAACGGCAGGGCCCGCCAGCGCGGCGCGGCCTCCAGCGCCGTGTCCACCGCCGCCCGCAGGTCGGCCGCGGTGGCGTCGGCCGTACGGCCGAGCACGGCGGCGTGGTTGTGCGGCTGCACGACGTCGATCGGAGCGCCGCCGGCCATGCGCCGCTCGCCGCCGATCGTCATCGTCAGGTCGAGGGACGCCCCCGACAACTCCTTGATCCGGGTCTCCAGCGCCGTGCGCTCGGCGCTGCCCGGTCCGTACGCGTGCACCGGCTCGTTCGCCGGCACCGGGACGTCGGTGATCGCATCCATCATTTACCCCTCAGAGCGCGAAGGAAGAAGGCGACGTTGGCCGGGCGCTCGGCGAGGCGTCGCATGAAGTAGCCGTACCAGTCGTCGCCGTAGGGGACGTAGACCCGCACCCGCGACCCGGCCGCGGCCAGCGCCGCCTGCCTGTCGGCCCGGATGCCGTAGAGCATCTGGAACTCGTAGTCGCCGGCGCCGCGTCCGGCGCTCACCGCGAGCGACTCGGCGATCGCGATCAGCCGGTCGTCGTGCGTGGCCACCATGGGATAGCCCGTGCCCGACATGAGCGCCCGCAGGCACCGCACGTACGCGCGGTCGACCTCGGCCTTGCTCTGCCAGGCCACCGAGGCGGGCTCGGCGTAGGCGCCCTTGACCAGCCGCACCCGCGACCCTGCGAGGTCGCGGCAGTCGGCCTCGCTGCGGAACAGGTAGGCCTGGATCGCCACGCCCGTCTCCGGGAAGTCCTCCCGCAGCGCGCGCAGCACGCCGAGCGTCGCGTCGACGGTGGTGTGGTCCTCCATGTCCAGGGTGACCGTGGCGCCGCACTCCCGCGCCGCCGCGCAGATCTGCCGCGCGTTCTCCAGGGCCATGCCAGGGTCGAGGGCCTGGCCGACGGCCGACAGCTTGACCGACACCTCGGCCCGGTCGCCGAGGCCGAGCGGCCGCAGCTCCTCCAGCAGCGAGACGTACGCCTTGGCGGCGGCGACGGCGGTCCCGGGATCCCGGACCTCCTCGCCCAGATGATCGATGGTGACCGACAGCCCCGAGCCGGTCAGGCGGCGCGTCGCGGCGACGGCGTCCGCGGCGGACTCTCCGGCCACGAAGCGGTCGACGACCTTGCGCGTGAGCGGGAGCCCCGACACGGCCCGGCGGGCGAGCGGGCTGCGTGAGCCCGCGAGAAGCAGGGAACCGAGCATGGCTTCAGGCTAAATCCGCACGTCACAGAAGTTCCACGGACATCCGCCACAGCATTTTTCGACAAATGCACAAGAATGTCAGCATGCAAGACATCGTCGATGAGATCTCCCGGCTGCTGGACGCCTCCGTGACGCTGGAGGACCGCTCGTTCAACCTGCTGGCGTACGGCGCGCAGAGCGGGGACATCGACCGCGTGCGGCAGGAGTCGATCCTGCGCAGGCACGCCTCCGACGAGGTGCGCGCCCACTTCGAGGCGTACGGCATCGCGAACGCGACGGGCCCGGTGCGCATCCCCGGGCTGCCCGGCCTGCTCGGCCGCGTGTGCGTGCCGCTGCGGCATGGCGGGGTGACCTACGGCTACCTGTGGGCCCTCGAATCAGGGGCGCTCACCGACGAGCGCCTGGCCACCGTCGCGCCGCTGGTGAGTAGGGCCGCCGCGCTGCTGGCCACGCAGGCGCGCGGCCGGCACGCCCCGCTGCGCCAGTTCTTCTCGGCCGACCCCGCGGTCCGCGCCACCGCCCCGATGAACGTCGAGGGACCGGTGACGGCGGTGGCCGTGCGGACGCCCGCGGAGGCGTCCGGACCGCCGCGCGCGCTGCCGCGCGGCGTGCTGGCCGACCCGGAGGTGACCGACACGGCGGTGAACGCGCCGCTGCTCGCGGTGCTGGCGCCCGCCGCGCAGGCCGCGCACGTCGCGCGCCTCCTGCACGGCCTGTACGGCCTGGCCGCCGGAGTCGGGGGCCCGCGCGACGATCCCGGGGAGGCGTGGCAGAGCTGGCAGGAGGCGCTGCTGGCACTGCGGGTGGCCGAGCACGTCGAGCGGCACGCCCCGGTCGCCGACTGGGGCGCGCTCGGCGTCTACCGGCTGCTGGCCCGGCTGTCCCCGCGCGAGCTGGCCGACCTCGCCGCCGAGTCGGCCGCCCTCACGCCCAGGATCGCGGCGAGCGTGGAGGCCTACCTCGATCACGCCGGGCAGGTCAAGGAGACGGCGGCGGCGCTGGGCGTGCACCGGCAGACGCTGTACTACCGCCTGGGTAAGGCGGGGCACCTCACGGGGCTCGACCTCGCCGACGGGGAGGACCGCCTGCTGCTCCATCTGTCGCTGAAGGCGGCCCTGCTCGCAAGCCACGCGTGACGCTCACACCCGTCACGCGTCTCCGTCATGCGTCTTCGTCCGGCGTCAACGTCCCGCGTCCGGGATCATCGGAGGGCTACCGCTGCGGAGCAAGGTAGACCCGCACCGAGTCGACATAGACCGTGCCGCCGGAGGCGTCGTTGCGCAGCACCAGGCCCATCCGGGACCGGGGGACGTAGGGGCCGGTGTAGTTCCACACCTGCCTGCCGTCCAGCCAGAACGTCACCCGGCCGGGGAGCCAGTCGACGGCGACCGTGTGCCACTGGGTGAGGTCGGTCCCCAGCTCGGCTCTGGCCAGTTCGCGGCCCTGCCGGACGGAGAGCTCCGCGCGCCGCCCGCCCGCGATGCCGGCCACGCCGATCGCCGCGTCCTCCGTCTGGGCGTTCTCCGTCCCCGCACCGTGCGTCCCCGCGCCGTGCGTCCGGCCGAACTGCGAGACGCCGTCCTGCGGCCCGGCGTATTCCGAGTCGTCGCGCCATGAATCGTCAGAGCGCGAATCGTCAGAGCGCGAATCGTCAGAGCGCGGGGCGTCGTACCGCGAGTCGCCATACCGTGAGGCGCCGTACCGCGATTCCCCGGGCCGGGAGCGTTCGTATCGGGAGTCGCCGGTTCGGGAGCTTCCGGTTCGGGAGCCGGCGCCCCGCCGCGCCTCTCCGTCCTGGGCGGCGCCCGACTGGGCGGACTGCAGCAGCGCGACGGGAAGCGCGCCCTGCTCGGCCCGCAGGCGGATCTCCCAGCGGCCGTACTGCTGGACCGGCGTTCCGGACAGGTCCGCGCCGGCACCCCCGGCCAGGCGCAGCGCCTGCCCGCCGAAGTCCTCGGCCAGGGCCGGGTCGCTCCAACCGGCGGCGGAGGCGCCGGCTGGCGGCAGCGGCGTGGCGGACGGGGGCAGCGGCGTGGCCGAGGGCGCACGCGGTGTGGGGGAGGGCGCACGCGGCGGCGGGGAGGACTGCCGCCCGGCCCCGTTCGCGCCTCCGGGGGTGGCCTGGGCGGGTGAGCGATCCGCCCGGGGCACGTCTTCCGGTTCGATGGCGTTCACCACGACCGGCCGGTCGGCGGTGCGCACGGGCTGCGCGAGCCGCATCGGCGGCTCGGTCTCGGTTCCGGTCGTGGGGGCGGGCGTCGCCCGCGGGCCGGACGAGAGGCCGGGAGACGGAAGGGGGGAGGGGCGCGGCGACGGGGCCGCGGCGATGTCGCCGATCTTCTCCGCGACCGTGGTGTCGCCAATCGCGTCCGCGGCCTCCTCGCCCTTCCGGCCGGAGTCCTCGCCGGCGGATGCGCCGGCCAGTGCCGCGGCGGGTGCGGCGGCCGCGGTGGCGGTCTGCGTCGCGCTCAGCCCCGCCGCGTTCGCGTTGCCCGGCGGCGCGCCGGGAGAACCGGGGGAGGACGCCGACCCTTGTGCGGTGGACTCGTTCCCGGCGTTGAACACCTTCGTGGAGTCCCCGTTTGAACACGCCGTGGCGGCGGCGATGAGCATCGCCGCCGCCACCGCTAAACCAGGCCCATGACGTGACATGAGCCGAGTTAATCACAAGAATTCACTCAGTTAACGGCCTATATCCGGTAATATCGCTTGCCTTTACGCGCAGGTCTTCTCGTAAACGCGGAGCAGTTCCATGCTGATTCGCTCGACCGAATAGCGGGAACGGGCGCGGTCGGCGGCCGCGTAGCCGATGGCCGTGCGCAGGGTGGCGTCGCCGAGCAGGCGGCGGATCCGGTGGGCGATCTCCAGCGGGCGGTCGGGCCGGGTCAGGAATCCGGTCACACCGTCCACCACCGAGTCGAGGTGCGCCCCGGTGGCCGAGGCGATGACCGGAATGCCGCAGGCCATGGCCTCCAGCGCGGCCGTGCCCGTGGGGACGGTCGGCGGCAGCGACAGCACCAGGTCGGCGCTGCGCATGAGCTTGGGCATCGCGGTGTGCGGAACCATGCCGAGCATCTCCACGCGGTCGGTCACGCCGTGCTCCCCGGCGAGGGCGCGCAGCCGCTCGACGCTCTGGTCGTCGCCGCCCGCGATCACGAGCTCGGCGTCCGGCACGGCCCGCAGGGCGTGCACGGCCCAGTCGGCGCCCACGTGTCCCACGTGGAGGAGGCGGGGCCGCTCGCCCCTCGGGAAGGCCGGGCCCTGACGGCGGAAGCGCTCGATGTCCACGCCGTGCGGGATGACCGAGATGTTGCGGCGCGGCACGCCCATCCGGATCAGCTCGGACTCCTCGTCGGCGCAGGCGGCGATCACGGCCCTGGCCCGGCGGCCGATCGCGCACTCCAGCCGCCGCACGGGCGCGGCGCTCCGGGCGTCGTCGTAGTGACTGTGGAAGGTCTGGGTGACCGGCACGCCCAGGCCCTCGGACCCGGCGATGGCGGCCAGGCCGCTGGACCACGAGTAGGCGTGGATGATGTCCGGGCGGTGCTCCCGCCACCTGCGGCGCAGGCCGTCGCTGAAGTCCGAGATGTACGGGAGGAGGTCGCTTTCCGACAGCTCCACATCGGGTCCGGCGGGCACGTGCTCGACGCCGTCCCCCCGGACCTTCGAACGGGTGTAGACCGTCACCCGGTGGCCCCGGCCCAGCTCGCGGGCGATGGCGGGAGTGTCGGGAGTCAGCTCATGCGCGGAGACGATTGCGATATCCATGGCACACCTCAAGACAGGAAGGCGTCTGAAAGGGTGTGCCTGCGTCTTAGGCACGTTCGATGTAGATGATGTTTACCTTACTCTGATTCGCGCTAAACACCTAATCGGGAAAAATCGGGCCGACTCCCGTGGGCCCGACTCCCGCGGCCCCACTCACGCGGTCCCACTCCCGTCAGCGGGGCCGGCGCAGCGTGAGGATGGTGATCTCGTCGACCGCGTGGCTGCCGCAGAAGGCCCGGTGGTCCTCCTCGATGGCCTTGACGACCGCGCTCGGGGGCTGCCCGGCGCAGCGGGCGAGGGCCTCGGTGAGCCGCTGCTCGCCGTAGTTGTCCCCGGCGGGGCTCTGCGCGCCCACCAGGCCGTCGCTGTACAGCACGAGCGTCTCCCCCGGCGACAGCGTGAGCTCCTCCGTCGGGGGGACCGAGCCCTCCTCGAAGCCCAGGGGGACGCCGCCGCCCTCGGAGAACCTGACGCCGCCGCCCGGCTGGATCAGCGCCGTGGGATGGTGCCCCGCGGAGGCGAGCCGCACTTTGCGACCCCGGACGAAGCCCGCGGCGGCCATCACGAACAGGCCCGTGTTCTGCGCGACGAGGGCGTCGCTGACCTTGCTCAGGGCCTGCCCGGGGTCGTCCTCCCACACGCTCAGCACGCGCAGGCCGTTACGGACAATGGCGGTGACGGAGGCCGCCTCCTCGCCGCGTCCCGCCGCGCTGCCGATCACGAAGCCCCACCCGTTCTTGACGGGGAACACGTCGTAGAACTCGCCGCCGATGGCGCGTATGCCGGAGCCGCGGTGGTAGGCGGCGGCGATCTCGAAGCCGGGGATTTCGGGGAGCGTGCGGGGGAGCACGCCGGTCTGCAGGGTGTCGGCGGCCTGCGCCCGGCGCTGGAACCCCTGCTGGGCCCGCATCGCCAGGCCGAGGTGCAGGCCGATCTCCTCCATCAGGCCCAGGTCGGCCAGGCCGAACGGCGGCCGGTCGCGCAGCCGCACCAGCGTGAGCACGCCGTGCGCCTCGCCGTCGGTGCGGATCGGCACGCTGAGCAGCGAGCCCGCGCGCATCGCCTGAAGCACGTCGCCGCCGAGCAGGGAGTCGTCGGTCAGCATCTCGTGGACGACACCGCTCTGCGTGGTCATCACCTGCTCCACGACCGGGGCCAGCGCCGGCGGGGCCTCCTCGACCGTCCGCTGCAGCCGCCCGACCGGCTGGTCACTCGGGCCGATGACGACCGACCGGACCAGGTCGCCGTCCCTGGCGACGTCCGCGATCACCCAGTCGGCCGTCTCCGCCGCCAGCAGGCGGGCGGCCCGCAGCAGGGCGACGGGCTCGCGCAGGCTCTCCTCGTCCAGCAGCAGCCCGGTCAGCCGCGACAGCAGCTCGTGCCGCCTGGCCGCCGCCAGGACCGCGGCGTCGTCGGGCACACCCGCCTGTACGGCGGGCTCGGGCAGCTGGACCTCGGTGGGCAGCACGACCCCGGCGATCATCTCCTGCGGCTCGCCCGGCATGCGCAGGCGGCTCAGCACCAGCCGCACGGTGTGGGCGCGCCCCTGGTGGGCCAGCCGGGTCTGGAACGAGGCGCTGTCGTCGCCGTGGAGGACGGCGGCGAGGCGCTGCCGGAACGCGGCCCGGGCGGTCACGTCGACGAGCAGGGGGAAGGCGCGGCCGATGAGGTAGCCGGCCGGGCTGCCGAGCAGGCGCGTGGTCTCGTTGTTGATACGGCGCACCGTGCCGCCCGTGTCCATGATGATCACAGGGATCGGCAGTGCGCGGAACACCTGGCGCAGCAGCTTCTGCTCGCGCTGGCTGCCGCCGTCCCTGCGCCTGC
This sequence comes from Microbispora bryophytorum, assembly GCF_006874465.1. Classification (GTDB taxonomy): domain Bacteria; phylum Actinomycetota; class Actinomycetes; order Streptosporangiales; family Streptosporangiaceae; genus Microbispora; species Microbispora bryophytorum. Next base: position 48,430 of record NZ_VIRL01000027.1, read on the forward strand.
GGCTGCGCGCCAGCTCGCTCAGGGCCTTGCGGACCAGTTCCTCGGCGGCGTCCAGCTCCCGTAGCATCGCACCTGGATCGGGATCGTCCCGTAGGGTGGCGATGCGGTCGGCGAGCCCGCTCAACGCGCGCTCGAGCTCGGCGGTGTCGGGCAAGCTGCCTCCCTCTCTCGACGTAGACGCTACGCCAAACCCCGGGTCTAATCGATCCAGCCTGGATTAACCCGAAAACTATGGGAACGGTCTTTCTACCATGGAGACGACATCCATTCTCGCGCGTGACCTCGCGGCGCTCGGCCGTGTGACGGGGGGCACGTCGGCCGAGGGCGTTCTGCGCGGCATCACCGAGGCGGTCGCGCGCGGCGTGCCCGGCTGCGCCGGCGGCACCGCCGAGCTGTGGATGGAGGAGCGCGTGCTGCTCGCCGCCTCCCACAGCGAGCTCACCGTGCTGATCGATCGAGAGCGCGACCTGCGCGAGGGCCCGTCGAGGGAGGCGCTGTCCACCGGGCGTTCGGTGACGATCCCCGACGTGATGCGCGAATCCCGCTGGTCCCGCTACGCCGCCACCGCCGTGCGGCACGGGGTGCGCTCGGTCCTCGTGGTGCCGATCGCCGTGGAGGGAGCCGTCGCGATCATCGGCCTGTACGGCGTGCGCCCCGGCGTGTTCAGCTCCGGCGGCTCACTCATGGCCCTGCTGCGCGAGCAGGTCACCGTGGCGCTGGCCAACATCTGGGAGTTCGACGACGTCCTGACCGGCGCGGCGCAGATGCAGGAGGCCCTGGCGGGCCGGTCGGTGATCGACCAGGCCAAGGGCATCATCATGTCGAAGAGCGGCTGCTCCGCCGAGGAGGCGTTCGATGAGCTCAGACGGGTGTCGCAGCATCACCAGGTCAAGGTGGCCGACCTCGCCAAGCTCCTGGTGACCGAGCACCAGCAGAAGCACGGGGGAGCGCCCCCGGCCTGAGCGGAGCCGTACGCGCGGGCCGCGGCCGGCAGGGGTGGCGGCGGGCGCGGCGGCGCGGGGCGGCGTGAAGTGGCCCCGCGGGGCGGCGGCAAGATGCGGGGGGACGCGGTGTGAAGTGGCGGGTTCAGACGGCGAACGCGGCCAGGGCCTCGTCGAGGGTGTCGAACAGCGGCAGCCGCTGCGACAGTCCGGTGACCCACATCACCTTGGAGTTGGGGTACTGCACGGAGATCAGCGCGAAGTTGCCGCCGGCCGTGGTCGAGCGCTGCCAGTTGTGCACGATCAGGCCCAGCGCGCGGGAGTCCATGAACGTCACGCCGCCCAGGTCAAGGATCATGTCGGGGCCGTGGTCGTCCGCCGCGGCGTCCAGATAGTCCGAGAACTGCTCACGTGTCGTGGCGTCGAGGACACCGTTCACATGGATCACCACGATGTCCCCCGCCATACTGGACGTCAGGGACAGCAGTCCGTTGTTAGACACCTCGCGCCTCCTCTTCGGCAACATTACTGGTGCAGAAGGGGTGGTGATACTCCTGATTTTGCGGCAATATACTGAAGCAGAGGTCCAGCAGAGGGCCTCGTCTCGACACTGTAGCGAGGCGCGCCTTCTGCTTGGTCACCCCAGCGCACAGGCGCCCTCGCGAGAAAAATACGAGGGGACTGCGCAGATGGCTGCCGAGGTTCGTGCAGAGACCGTCAGCAATCCGACCGCCGAAGAGCTCCTGGCCGAGCTGGCCGTGGACGGACTGTCCGAGGAGCGGCGGGAACGCCTCCGCGAGAAGATCGTAGAAATGCACCGTCCGATGGCGAGGGACATCGCCCGGCGGTACCTCAACCGCGGTGAGCCGATGGAAGACCTTCTCCAGGCCGCGTACGTCGGCCTCATGAAGGCCATCAACGGCTACGACCCCACGCTGGGCCACAGCTTCCGCGGGTACGCCATGGTCACCATGACGGGCGAGGTCAAGCGGCACTTCCGGGACCGCACCTGGGCCGTCCGGGTGCCCCGCCTCTACCAGGAGCGCCGGGCCGAGCTCAACCGGCACGTCGCCGACATGACCCAGGAGCTGGGCCGGTTCCCCACCGTCGCCGAGCTCGCCAAGAAGATGGGTCTGTCCGAGGAGGACATGCTCCTCACCATGGACGCCTCCTCGGCGTACAGCACCCTCTCCCTCGACGCGCCGATCGGCGCCGACGACGACGCCGCCGCCCTCGGCGACGTGATCCCCGAAGAGGACGACGCGCTCGACACCCTGGTGGACAGCGAGGCGTTGAAGCCTCTCCTCGACCTTCTCCCCGAGCGGGAGAAGAACATCCTCCTGCTGCGTTTCTACGGCAACATGACGCAGGCCGAGATCGCGGCGGAGTTCGGCATATCGCAGATGCACGTCTCACGGATCCTCCGCAAGACCCTCGACCAGCTCCGGGCGGAGCTCGTCGCGGGATGAGAGGATGCGACGACGCTCGGGACACCGTCTGTGCCAAGGCGGTGTCCCGGGGTATCTTCGTCCTGCCCACAGCCCATAGATCCTGAGACGGCCAGATTTCCGGCGGGAGGCGTGTACCGGGTGAAAGATGACGGCGTTCCCGCGCACGTCACCAGAGCGGCAAGGGAGTGTGCCTTCTCCTTAGCCGATCTGCCCGATCTGCGGGAGTACGCCGCCGCCGAGGCGCTGCGTCGCGGTATGCGGGAGGACGCGATCGGCGACTTCCTCGTCGCGCTCAACGAGGTCGCCACCAACGCCGTCACCCACGGGTCGACGAAGGCGCGGCTGACCATATGGAGCGAGGGGCCGGCCCTGGTGGTCGCCGTGCACGACGACGGCCCGGAGTGGCGTCTTGAGGGCGAGCCGGGCCACGACCCGCCTCCGGAGGACGCGACCAGCGGCATGGGGCTGTGGGTCGCGCGCATGCTGAGCAGCGACCTCCACGTCACCACCGGTCCCGGCGGAACAACCGTGACGATGCGTTTCCGCGTTGGGCAGGGGTAGGGGACAGCCATGGCTGTCCCACGGATTCTGATCGTCGGCGGCGGATACGTCGGCATGTACACCGCACTCCGCCTGCAGCGCAGGCTCCGCCGCGGCGAGGCGCTCGTGACCGTCGCGGACCTCGACTCCTACATGACCTACCAGCCCTTCCTGCCAGAGGCGGCCGCGGGGAGCATCGAGGCGCGGCACGTCGTCGTCCCGCTCAGGCGGGTGCTGAACAAGTGCCAGATCCTCAGCGGGCGGGTCACCCAGGTGCGGCTGGGCGACCGCAAGGCGGAGTTCACCCCGCATCAGGGCCCGGACCTCACCATCGACTACGACTACCTGGTCGTCGCGCCGGGCTCGATCTCACGGCTGCTGCCGGTGCCCGGCCTGGCCGAGCACGGCATCGGCTTCAAGACCATCGAAGAGGCCATCGCCCTGCGCAACCACGTGCTCGGCCGCCTCGACATCGCCGCGTCCACGCCGGACCCGGAGGTCCGCCGCAAGGCCCTCACCTTCGTCTTCGTCGGCGGCGGCTACGCCGGGGTGGAGGCCCTGGCCGAGCTGGAGGACATGGCGGCGGACGCGCTCAAGTACTTCGAGGGGCTGTCCCGCGAGGACATGCGCTGGATCCTGGTCGAGGCCACCGACCGCATCCTGCCCGAGGTGGGCCCCGACATGGGCAAGTGGACGGTCCTGCAGCTGCGCGCACGCGGCATCGAGGTCCGCATGGGCACGCTGCTGAAGTCCGCGGAGGGCCGCCGCATCGTGCTGAGCGACGGCGAGGAGTTCGACGCCGACACCCTCGTCTGGACGGCGGGTGTCAAGCCCAACCCGCTGGTCGGCGCCGGCGACCTGCCGCTGGACAAGAAGGGCAGGATCAGGGTCGATCCCTGCCTGCGCGTGCACGACACCGGCTTCGCCTTCGCCGCGGGCGACTGCGCCGCCGTCCCCGACCTCACCCGGCCGGGCGAGTTCTGCCCGCCCAACGCCCAGCACGCCGTACGGCAGGCCAAGACGCTGGCCGACAACCTGCTCGCGGCGCTGCGGGGGCACTCCCAGCGGCCGTACCGGCACAAGTACGCGGGGTCGGTGGCGAGCCTGGGACTCTACAAGGGGGTCGCGCAGATCTACGGCCGGGAGCTTCGCGGCTTCCCCGCCTGGTTCATGCACCGCACCTATCACCTGACGCGGATGCCGACCTTCAACAAGAAGACCCGGATCCTCATGGACTGGACCCTCGGGCTCTTCTTCCCGCGGGAGATCATCTCGCTGGGGGCCATCGAGGAGCCGCGCAAGGAGTTCACCCTGTCCGCCCGCTCGTGACCCACGGCGGGAGACGCCGTGTGACTGGGAGATGCCGGGTGACCCGCCCGGGGGAGTGCCGCGTGGCCCGAGGCCACGCGGCACTCCTCAGCCCACTTCTGTGGGGGTGTCGTCGCCGGCCAGGGCCCCGGTGGTCAGTGTCCCGTTGAACTGGGCCGAGTAGAGCCGGTGGTAGGCGCCCCGGGCGGCGAGCAATTCGTCGTGGGTGCCGTGCTCGACGATGCTCCCGGCCTCCATCACCAGGATGAGGTCGGCGTCGCGGATGGTGGACAGCCGGTGGGCGATGACGAAGCTGGTCCTGTCGCTGCGCAGCGCGGCCATCGCGTGCTGCACCAGGACCTCGGTGCGGGTGTCGACCGAGCTGGTCGCCTCGTCCAGGATGAGCAGGGACGGGTTGGCGAGGAAGGCGCGGGCGATGGTCAGCAGCTGCTTCTCGCCGGCGCTGATGTTGCCGCCCTCCGCGTCGATCACGGTGTCGTACCCGTCGGGAAGGGTGCGGACGAACCGGTCGACGTACGTCGCCCGTGCCGCCGCCTGGATTTCCTCCTCGGTGGCCCCGGGGTTGCCGTAGGCGATGTTGTCGCGGATCGTCCCGCCGAACAGCCAGGTGTCCTGGAGCACCATGCCGATCTGGGAACGCAGGTCCTCGCGGCGCATCGCCGTGATGTCCGCGCCGTCGAGGGTGATGCGGCCCGCGTCCAGCTCGTAGAAGCGCATGATCAGGTTGACCAGCGTGGTCTTCCCCGCGCCGGTCGGGCCGACGATCGCGATCGTGTGCCCGGGCTCGGCCACCAGCGACAGGTCCTCGATGAGGGGCTGCTCGGGGTCGTACCTGAAGGACACGTGCTCGAACTCGACGCGCCCCCGCCGGATCGCGGGCAGCGCCGGGTCGGCCGGGTCGGGCTCCTGCTCCTCGGCGTCGAGCAGCTCGAAGACCCGCTCGGCGGAGGCCACCCCCGACTGCAGCAGGTTGGCCATCGAGGCGACCTGCGTCAGCGGCTGGGTGAACTGCCGGGAGTACTGAATGAACGCCTGGACGTCGCCCAGGCTCATCGATCCGCCGGCGACCCGTACGGCGCCGACGACCGCGATGGCGACGTAGTTGAGGTTCCCGATGAACATCATCGTCGGCATGATGATCCCGGAGATGAACTGGGCGCCGAAGCTCGCCTTGTACAGGGCCTCGTTCCGCTCCCGGAACACCTGCTCGACCTCCGGGCCCCGCCCGAAGACCTTCACGAGCTCGTGACCGGTGAACGCCTCCTCGATGTGGGCGTTCAGCGTGCCGGTGTGGGCCCACTGGGCGACGAACTGCTTCTGCGAGCGCTTGGCGATCTGCCCGGTGACGACCATCGTGACCGGGATCGTCACCAGTGCGATGACCGCGAGCAGCGGCGAGATCACGAACATCATGACCAGCACGCCGATCACGGTGAGCAGCGAGCTCAGCAACTGGCTCAGCGTCTGCTGCAGGGTCTGGGACACGTTGTCGATGTCGTTGGTGACCCGGCTGAGCAGCTCGCCGCGCGGCTGGCCGTCGAAGAACCTCAGCGGGAGCCGGTGCAGTTTGTCCTCGACGTCGGCCCGGAGGCGGAACACCGTCCGCTGCGTCACGTCGTTGAGCAGCCGGCCCTGCAGCCACATGAACAGCGACGCCGCGACGTACAGCACCAGCACCCAGGTCAGGACCGTGGCCAGCGCACCGAAGTCGATGCCCTGACCGGGGACGAGGTCCATCCCCGCGACCATGTCGGCGAAGTCGCCGTGGCCCGAGGCGCGCAGTCCCTGTACGGCCTGCTCCTTGGTCGTTCCCGCGGGCAGCCGTCCGCCGATCACACCACTGAAGATCAGGTCGGTCGCGCGGCCGAGCAGCTTCGGCCCGATGACGGAGAACACCACGCTGATCACGGCGAGGGCGATCACGGCCAGGAGCCTCGGCCGTTCCGGGCTCAACCGGCGCAGCAGCCGCCGGACGGAGGGGCCGAAGTTCATCGACTTCTCCGCCGGCATCTGCCCGCGGCCGAAGGGCCCGAAACCGCCGCCTCCGGCGGGCCGCGGTCGCACCGGTGCTGTGGGCTGTGCCGTGGGCCGGTCGCTCATACCGCACTCCCCGCGGTCAGTTGGGACTCGACGATCTCGACGTACGTCGGGCAGGAGTCGAGCAGTTCGTCATGGGTGCCGATGCCGATGACGACGCCGTCGTCCAGGACGACGATCTGGTCGGCGTCGGCGATGGTCGAGACCCGCTGAGCGACGATCACCACGGCGGCGTCGGCCGTGTGCGGGCGCAGCGCGGCGCGCAGCCTGGCGTCGGTGGTCAGGTCGAGTGCCGAGAACGAGTCGTCGAACAGATAGATCTCGGGTTCGGCGACCAGCGCGCGGGCGATGGACAGGCGCTGGCGCTGCCCGCCGGACACGTTTGTGCCGCCCTGGGCGATCGGCGCCTGCAGCCCCTCGGGCATGGCCTCGACGAAGTCGCGGGCCTGGGCGATCTCCAGCGCCTCCCACAGCTCCTCGTCGGTGGCGTCCGGGTTGCCGTACCGCAGGTTGCTCGCCACGGTGCCGGTGAACAGATACGGCTTCTGCGGCACCAGCCCGATGCGCGTCCAGAGCATCTGGGGGTCGAGGTCGCGCACGTCGGCGCCGTCGATCAGCACGGCGCCGGAGGTCGCGTCGAACAGCCGGGGCACCAGGGAGAGCAGGGTCGTCTTCCCCGACCCGGTGCTGCCGATGATCGCGGTGGTCCGTCCCGCGGTCACGCGGAAGGAGACACCGGACAACACCGGCGCCTGCGCGCCCGGATAGCGGAACTCGACGTCACGCAGCTCCAGCTCGGCCCGGCGGTCCACCTGCCGTACGGGACGCTCGGGTGGGCGCACCGACGATTCGGTGTCCAGCACCTCGGCGATGCGCTCCGCGCAGACCGCGGCGCGCGGAATCATGATCGAGATGAAGGTGGCCATCATCATCGACATGAGGATCTGCATCAGGTACATGAGGAACGCGGTGAGGGCGCCCACCTGCATCTCGCCGCTGTCCACCCGGGCGGCGCCGAACCACAGCACGGCGACGCTGGAGGCGTTGAGGATCAGCATCACGGTGGGGAAGATGAGCGCGGTCAGCCGCCCGACGCGCAGCGCCGTCCCGGTCAGCTCGTCGTTCGCCTGCGCGAACCGGTGGATCTCCTCACGCTCCCGGACGAAGGCCCGGACCACGCGGATGCCGGAAAGCTGCTCGCGGAGCACCTGGTTCACCACGTCGATGCGGGTCTGCATGGCGCGGAACTGCGGGACCATGCGGAAGACGATCAGCCCGATCGAGACCAGCAGCACCGGGACGCAGACCAGCATGAGCCACGACAGCCCGACGTCCTGACGCAGGGCCATGATGATGCCGCCGACCCCCATGATGGGCGCGGCGACCAGCATCGTGCAGGTCATCACCACGAGCATCTGGATCTGCTGCACGTCGTTGGTGTTGCGGGTGATCAGCGACGGAGCCCCGAACTCGGCGACCTCCCGCTGGGAGAAGCCGCTCACGCGGTGGAAGACCGCCGACCGGACGTCCCGGCCGAACCCCGCCGCCACCCGGGCACCGTGATAGACCGCCGCGATCGAGCAGGCGATCTGCACGAGGGACACGGTCAGCATCCAGCCGCCGGTGGCCAGGATGTAGCCGGTGTCGCCGGTGGCCACCCCCTGGTCGATGATGTCGGCGTTCAGGCTGGGCAGGTAGAGGGAGGCGATCGTGCCGACGAGCTGGAACAGCACCACCGCCGTCAGCGCGGGCGAGTAGGGGCGCAGATACGTGCGGAGCAGGCGGCTCAGCACGGCCGTGGTCCAGGGGAGCGCCGCGGGGAGGGCAAAATCATGCCGAACACGCTATATGAGCAGCTAGCTCGTTCACGCATGATTTTTCGGCAGGAGCGGGCAGAGCATCGGCGTCCGTGGGAGTGAACAGGGAACCGGCGTCCGGCCTCCTGCGCGATGCCGCACAAGGGACGTCAGGCGGGGCGGGCGAGTTTTCGGCGGCATACGCTGCTGCGGTCTCGCGGGAGAAAGTGCTCCCACGAGACCGCTTCGCGTTGTTCCGGCCTGTGTTGTCCGGGGGATTTCCGGGCTGCGTTGTCCGGGCTGGGTTTTCTGGGGAGGCGTCCGGCCGCGGGGTCAGCGACGGACGCGTCCGCCGCGCCAGCCGCCGCGCCAGGAGTTCACCCCGGCGGTGCCGATGCCGGCCTGGTGCAAAGCCAGCAGGCACAGGCCGAGGGCGAGCAGCGCGGTCAGGCCGATGCCGATGCTCGCGTTGAGGAGGTCAAGGAGAAAGGCGATCCCGAAGACGACCGCCGCGGCGATGGCGAGCATTGTTCCCTCACTTCCGGGTCAGGTGGGCAAGTAACGCGTGGTACTCGTGCAGGGCCAGGCGCAGCGCCTCGGTGTCGCCCCGCTCGTTGTCCTTCCACTGGTCGAGCAGCGCCTGCCGGCGGGTGGTGAGGGCCGACAGGGCCTCCTCCACGAGCGCGTCCGCCTGCTCGACCGACTGACGGGGATCGTCGACGAAGCCCGTCTTGACCTCGCGCCACCGGCTGTCCAGCGTCTCGTCCAGGAAGGACGCCGTGCCGGAGGCCGCGGTGGTGGCGGGGTAGTTCACCGGACCGTCGACGGCGGCGCCGACAGTGGCGGGCGTGGTGGCGTCCGCGGAAGTCGTGGTGTCCAGGGCGGTCACACCGTCCCGGGTGTGGCCGGTGCCGTCCGTCTCAGGGTCGCGGTCCGCGTCGTCGCCGTAGGCGTCGTACGCGCCGGTCGCGTCGTCGTCGGACGGACCCGGCCGGGTGCCGGGCTCGGTGAAGTCGTCCGCACGGCCGTCCGCGACGAGGCGGTCGCCCTCGGCCGTGTGCCTGCCGCCGGTCTGGGGCGACGTGAGGACGTCGTCGCCCGCCTGCTCGTACGGCTCGCGGAAGCGGGAGGTGCCGTCCGCGTCGGTTGTCGCGTCCGTCTCCGCGTCACCGCCGGGTTCCGGTGTCGTGTCCTGCGGGTACGTGCGGTCTCCGGCGTCGCGTGCGGTGCCGTCCGGATACCCGGCGGTGTACGCGTCGCTGGGGGAGTAGACCGGACCGGGGCCCTCGTGCTCGTCCCGCCCGGCGTCCGCGACGGCACTCTCTCGGCGGGCCTCCTCCTCCAGGGGCTCGGGGGTCTCGGGAGTCGGCTGCTCGGCGACCTTGTCGCGCTCGTCGTACTTGTTCGTCCGCATGGTCATCGCCCCGCCTTTCGTACGTTCGCGTGGTGGCCGCTCATCGAGGCGCCGTCATGGCCGTCGGCGGCGGCACCGTTGTGGTTGTTCGGAGCGACGTCGGCGTCGTCGCCGTCGCCGAGAAGCTCGTGGAACAGCGCGCGGTAGTGGACCATGGCCTGGCGGAGTTCTTCCGTGGTGGCCTCCTGCCGGGCGGCGCGGCTGCTGATGTCGTGGGCGTTGCGGTAGTGGTCGAGCGTGGCGGCGTGGGCCACCGACAGGTCGCTCAGACGCTGCTCGAACTCGTCCGTGGGATAGCCGCGCTCGGCCATCACCGCGGTGACCAGCGTGTCGGCCTCGGTCACGGCGAAGCCGGGAGCGTCCACGAACCGCTCCTGCACCTCGGCCCACTTCCTCGCGTACCCTTCCCGGGTCTGCGGGTCGAGCGGGCGGATGTCCAGCTTGGCGTGGCGCTCCTCGCGGGCGAGCAGTTCCTGCTCGGCCTCTTTACGGCTGTCGCTCTCCCGCACCGTCCGTTCGTACTCGGGCCCGAAACGGTCCTGCAGGTGGCGTCGGCGGTTACGTGCCGACACAAGGTAGCCGACTGCAAGGATCACCAGCACGGCGACGATCACGACGGCCACCCATGCTACGGCGGTCATATCTGCCTCCAGGGGTGAGTGCGTTGTTCATCCGCACTGCCCGGGAACGCGGCCTTTACGCCTTGCGTAATCGTGGATTCTGCGGGTAATGGGCGGTTGACCAGCAGAGGAGGTAGCCATGGGCTTCGGGGCCAGTCTCGCCTTCATCGCGGTCGGCGCGGTTCTCGCGTTCGCCGTCAAATGGGACGTTCCTGGAATCGACCTGCAAATGATCGGCTGGATTCTCATGGCCGTGGGGGTCGTCAGCATGGTGTTGACCGGTCGCTACACCCGGCGCCCGCGGGCCGAGGAGACGGTGGAGACCATCGAGCCGGACATGATGTACACCGTGGACCCGGCCGCCGAGCCGCACGTCCGCGTTCAGGAGACCGAGTCGCACACCGCCGTCCACCCGGACGAGCGTCACGTGCACGTACGCGAGGAGACCGCGCCCCTGCCGCGCGACGGTGTGTGAGTCGTACGGGTCAGGGAGCGGTGCCCGCCGCGTCCGAGGCCTCGCGGACCTCGGCGAGGACCCGGGCGATGTGTGAGTCGTCCCCGGCGGGCACCTCGTGGAAGCCCCGCTCGGGGTCGTAGGCGATGTCGAGCCCGTTGTCGACCAGCCGGTTCGCCCAGCGTAGAGCGGTATTGAGCCTGTCCTTGGGGACCAGGCGGCCCTGGGACGCGGCGGAGAGGTTTCGCAGGTTGGTGGCGGGGCCGCTCTGGCTGTGCTCGCGCCGGAGCTTCCAGGGCAGGGCACGGCTGTGGTCCGTCATCGGCTTGGACAGGCCGGCGGCTCGCTTCGCCTGCAGGACACCCGACTCCGTGACACCGAAGTGCTCGGCGAGACGGGCGTTGCTCCACCCGTCGGCGGCCAGCCGGACGAGTTCTTCCTGGTCGATGCGCGCCTTCCTCCCCATGATCGCCAGCCTAGGCCCAGCGGGGCGGTTCGTGTACGCACGAGGGCGGAAACTGCGCTAAGGTTTGGATGTGCCCGGGGAGACCAGGGCAACGGGACGTAGCGCAGTTTGGCAGCGCACTTGACTGGGGGTCAAGGGGTCGTGGGTTCAAATCCCGCCGTCCCGACACTGTTCTAGCAGGTCAGAGGCCTGATCACTCTCAAAGTGATCAGGCTTTTTTGATGTCTGACCGTCGTTTGACCGTGAAGCTGAACGTGCCGACCGCTCCCGACCGGTGCCCGTCAATACCGGAGCTGACCAGGGGATCCACGGTCAATGAAGGTGCGGGTGGCCGCCGTGTTCAAATGAACTGCCTCGTCATCTCGGAAGCTGTCCGTTTTGGTGGGATTCGGCCCGGTGAATCTACGTTGTAAAGGTTAGGCGGGCCTCAGGACGATCGCTTGCCGGGTGAGCCTGGATGTACTGCTGGGCGGCGGTGTGGGCCTGGCGTGCGGTGTCGTCGACGGTTTCGGTTAGAAGTCGGCAGGCGTGGGTGAGTAGGCGGATTCGCCGGCGCAGCTCGTGGGTGGCCCAGCCGGACACCTGCGCGGCGAAGTCGCGGCCGGCGGTTGCGTGCCAGCCGTACTGTCTGAGCGCGCGCAGGCAGCGTTGCTGGTCGGCCCAGCTGTCAGACCACAGCATTAGCGTCGCTGCTCGTCCCTGTCCTCGGCGGCTGCGCGCTCCGCAAGTTCCTCGACCCGAGCCGCCTGCGCGGCCGCCTCAGCCTCGGTGTCGATTTGTCCCTCCGGATAACCGACTTTTCTGAGACGGGCCAAAAGCTGATCCATGGCGTCCCATGCCGCGCTGTGATCACGCACAGGGCGAGCACCACAGCTGTCGGCCATGCGATCGCCCCAAGCAGCCACCCTCGTCTGTCGACTTCGCTGATGTGACGCTGTGATAGGCGGGCAGCAGGTGACCTGCCAGGCCCTCCGGCCTCGCCCGCTCGCGCATCTCGGTCAGGGGCCCGCAGCGCCCAGCTGTCGCTGGCGTCATCGGCTGGAGCGGCGAAGCCGCTCGGTCTCCTGCCGGTCCGCTTACCCGCGTGTCATGGCCGGTTCGGTTTGGTCAGAAGAGCGTGGTTGCGTCGGTGGAGGCGACGGCTTGGATCTCCTGGGGTGTCATTCCCATGACATTCCGTAGGTCCGTGCCCGTCAAATCGGCACCCCCAGGCGAGCGCCCTCCAGATGTGCGCCGTTCAGGTGCGCGCCATGTAAAAATGCGGTGCGTAGATAGGCACCGGCCAGGCGGGCGCCCTCCATATGAGCTCCTTCCAGATGGGCATCGTCCAAACCCGCACCACTCAGGTCCGCACCGCGAAGGTTCACGCGCCCCAAATCCATGGCGTCCAGGTGCGCGTCGCGTAGCTCGGCACCACGTAAATCCGCGTCCTGCAGGTTAGCAGCCGAAGCAAAGCCTTCGAGGCTGCTAATGAATGGGTTGGCATCGCTCAGACGAGCCCCGTTCATGTGCGCGCCTCGCATGTCCGCGGGCGGCGGAGATCGGCGGATCGTAGGTCTGCACCGTTCAGGTGTGCGCCGATCAAGTAGGCGCCGCTGAGGTCAGGACCAACATCCTCAGGAGGGGCTGGAGAATGGCGCTCCGCTCCGCACCGGTGAGTAGGGCGCTGTCCAGGTCGACGGCCGGGAAGCGGACATTGGTCAGGTCGGCTCGTTCATGGGTAGTCGCAGCCAGAGTGATGGCGATGTCGAGGGCTGCCCGGACGTCAGCGGTGAGCCGGATCGGCGGGGTTTTTTCGTGGTTCGGCGTTGCTGGGCTGGCCGCACAGGTCAGTGTGCGCCGTACAGAGGTCACGGTTGCGGACGTATGCGGCGAGCACGTTTTGGATCGTGAGAGCGTTCTGGGCGCGCCCCACATCCTCGTGCTCAGCGGATGTGACTAGCTGCCCCAGGCCGGCTGTGACTTGATAGTGAGCCCGCCCCGCCATCGCCCCCAGGCCGTGGTCGAAAGGCTCCTTTACTTCCCCCCGGCGCTCGGCTTGTGCGTCACCTTTCCCCGCTCCCGCCGCTACTGATGGGGGCGGTGGTTGGTACGTGCCACCACGCCCGCCTACACGGCCGCCCGCACCGCCACGGCCCGCGTCCGCCCAGGGGCCACCCGGAGCTGTCCGCGCGGCCCTTCAACACGGCCTGGCGGTTACTCGCGACACGGACTCGGCAGGACGGGCCACAGTAAATGGTGAGTGCCGTCGGCGTTGCCGTACCGGCACTACGCGGCATTCGTGGCAGGGTCTGTCGCGGTCACGTTGCCGGAGGCCCGGAAGGCATCGCCGCCGAGTACAGCAGCGCGTCTTGTCCTGCTAGTACTCCAGTGACACTTCGGGATCTTGAGGGGTCGAGGTCACATGGCGACGGCCACCGCGTGATCACTCCAAAAGATCGTGCGGTGGCCGCGAGCCACAGCGTAGACCCTGATGGCTCCTGGAACACGTCGGCGGGGCCTGGTGAGTCACCACAGGATCCCGGCCGAGGTGCCCGGCCCGGCGGCCGGGCACCGGTCGTCGGGTCACTTGACGATGATCTGATGGGTGGCCTGGGCTGGTCCGGTCCCGCCATCCCCCGCATAGCTCGCGAGGTAGCTGTACCTGCCGGCGTTGGCGGGCGTGTCGGTGAACGTGTACGTGCCGTCGGCGTTCACCCTCACCGGCGGGAGCTTGACGGTCTTACCGCTGGTGCCCTTGACGTACAGGGTGCGCTGCACGGTGAGCGTGGACCCCGGAGAGGGCGGCCTGTCGCCCGCCGTCAGGACGCCGCTCAGCTCCACGGCCGTGCCGGCGACGACGGACTGCGGCCCTGTCAGGGTGAGCATGGCTTCGCGCTTGACCGTCACGGTGACGGAGGCGCTGCTGCGGCGGTGGCCGTCGTCGCCGTCCCAGAACACCCAGTAGATCACCTCGCCGATGTACGGCGGCAGCTCGAAGACGGGCGTGTCCTGGAAGGTGAACGTGCCGTCCTGCCGCGTCGTCACGCCGGTGATCGGCAGTTTCGTCCAGCCGGGCAGGTACTGGATCACCGTGAGCGGCTTGAGCCCGAGCACCTCGCCGTCGGCGCGGGTGAGCCGCCCCTCGACGGTGATCGGCGAGCCGGCGTACGCGTCCGTGGGGGCCGTCACCGTGAGCTTGGTGGCCGGTAGCGCGACGCCCGTCACCCGCCACAGCAGCAGCCGGTCCGTGGAACTGCGCAGCAGTGCGAAGACGTCCGTGCCAGAGAACGCGACGCCGTCCGGGAGCAGTTCGGCGTCCGGCTGGTCGGCCGCGAACAGCTCCGCGCCCGTCGCCGCGTCGTAGAGGGTGAGGTCGGTGCTGCCCCACTGGCGTCCGGCCGCGAAGTACGCGCCGTCCGAGCCGAGCGCCACGGCGGACGGGTACCCGTCCCAGCCGTCGCCGTAGGTGCCGGTCGCCGCCAGGGTCCTGGTGTCGTACCTGGTGAAGTGACCGGGGGTGTCGGCCGCGCTGAACAGGGTGCCGCCGTCGGAGCTCAGGGTGAGGTCGCGCAGGGAGTCGATGCGCCACTCCTCGCCGTCGATCGTGCCGCGCAGCGCGGGGGCGCCGTCGCCGAGGTCGTAGACCAGTATGTCGGCGTGGTGCAGGGCGGTCTGGCCGACCACGAGCGTGTCGCCGGCGGCCGCGAGCACGGGAGGCCGCAGGTGCTCGCCCCCGAGCGCCACGGGCGCCGGGGCGCTCGCGCTGAGATCCAGGCCGACGACGCCGCCGGGGCCGTTGTCGCATCCGTGCCCCACCCACAACCGCTCGCCCAGCAACGCCAGGGTGGACGGGCAGGGGTGGGCCGACAGGTCGATCCGGCGGGTGACGGCGAGGCTCGTGGTGTCGATCTCGGCGACCTCGTTCGAGCCGGTGAGAGCCGCGTACAGGCGGGTGCCGTCCGCGTTCACGGCCAGCTCTTGGACGCCGGGCAGGCCGGTGACGACACCGCCGGTGAGGTTTCCGTCAGTGCCGGCCACGATGATGCGGTCGCCAGCGGGAACGAACACCCGGCCGCCGCCGACGGCCAGGTCGGCGGTGTAGGAGTCGGTGACCCCGAGGTCGGTGGTGGTGCCGGCCGCCGAGGCGGCGGGGGCCGTGACGGTGAGCAGGCCCGTGATCAGGCCGGCGGCGCCGCAGTAAGCGGCTAATCGGCGAACCAGGGATGGGGACACGAGAGCCTCCTGCCGGGATGGGAACATGCGTTCTAATAACGTCTCATGGGTGCTCCCACGTCAAGATCATTCGGTCGCGCGACACCAAACCGTAATCAAGCACCCTCCGGGGTTCGAGACCGGGACGATTGTCGGTGCCCGCCGACATAGTCGTCGCCATGACGATTCCCCTCACGTGAGTCCGCGCCGTCCGCGGCCAGGAGCCGGCGCTGGACGGGATGACCCTGCGCTGCAGGAAGACCGGCGGCCAGATGCTGGCGTCCGTGCCCAGGGCCGTGCGGTCCAGCCCGGTCGGTGAGCAGTTCGCGGCGCTGCTTGAGCACCTGGACGGGCACGAAAAGGAGTGCCGCGCCACCGTGGAGTCATGGATGCTGAACGGGCTGCCGGTGCCTGTCGGGCTCCTCGCCGGGTGTGGCCCGACCCCTGGTGGCGGGCCTGCCTGCGGCACCTGGTGGTTCCGCGTGGAGGGGCGGGCCGGGCTGCTGGAGGAGGTGTCCGAGGATGGGCGGGTGAGCGTCAGGACGGCGGACGGTCGGCGGTTCAGGGGGCACCAGGCCCTCGGCCCCGACGAGCGGCGGGTCGGCCCGACGGCCACAGGTTCCACGACGGCCGGGACTTCTGGTGGCACACCGGCACAACGACTGGGAGCCGCAGGGGCACCGCGTCGACCTGGCGACGGGGGAGCTCGCCGAGGAAGGGCTGCCGGAGTTCTTCGACCCGTCTCTGCTGGGCCAGGGCCGCCAGGAATACCCTGACCTGGCAGTTCTCGACCCGGCCACACGTCTTCGCGCACGGCGTCGGCGTCCCACCGGGCGGTACGCAGCAACCGCTGCGGCCCGGCCAGCCCGGCATGCTCGGCCAGGGTCCAGCAGTTCTTACGGTCGAGGTCGGCCAGCAGACCGCGCACGTACGCGGTCGCGCCCGGCGGGGCTCGACGCGGCCGAACCGGCCGCCGATCCGGGTCATCAGCTCGTTGAAGGCGACCATCCAGCCATCAGGATCTACGCTGTGGCTCGCGGCCACCGCACGATCTTTGTTGTCTTCACCAACCACGAGTGATCACGCGGTGGCCGTCGCCATGTGACCTCGACCCCTCAAGATCCCGAAGTGTCACTGGAGTACTAGGCGGCGCAGATGCGATCAGGCTAAATCGCAACCCGATTCCTCAATTATGGTGGAGCACCAATTAGAAGAGTCGAGGTCATCGCCCATCCGTCTCCGAAATCAGCTTCCACGGCGTTGATCGACACGGAAGTGGTAAGTCCTGTTGATATCAGGTCGAGCATCCGTAAGATGCGGGGAGACCAGAGATCGACTAGAGAGCCGAACCCACGTGACTCGATCCGCTGGCAATACCGGCCATGAGAGGTCGGCACGTTGACTTCGACGCAGCGTTTCCGGCATGTCATACCTTTTATCGCCGCCCTGGTGACCGCGATAGCGGTCTTCGCGGGCATCGTGGCCGGGGTCAACGACGGCGACGGCTTGGGGCAGGAGCAGTTCATCTTCGCGATAGTCGCGTCGATGCTGTCTGGCGGAATCGCCTTCTGGCAGGTGAAGGACCAGGTCGGGAAGCAGCGCCAGGAGTTACCGGCAGCGAACGGCACACACCTTCCCCAGGCAGGACGGCTGTATCAGCTTCCACCCGATATCGAGGACTTCACTGGCCGGGCAGAGGACGCCACCGAACTCGCGCGGCTGCTCATCTCTCGGAGAGCTGACACGGCGGTCGTTGTGACCGCCCTTTCCGGCAAGGGTGGCGTCGGCAAGACCACGCTCGCGCTGCACGTCGCGCACCGGATCCGCAACCAGTTCCCTGATGGGCAGCTGTATGTGAACCTCCGCGGTGCCGAAGCTCAAGTCCTTGACCCCGCGGAGGTCCTCAGCCGGTTCCTCCGCGAACTGGGCATCGACTCGGCGAGCATTCCTGAGCACCTGGAGGACCGGGCGCGGATGTATCGCGCTCAGCTTGCCGACCGGCGGATTTTTCTCTTGCTGGATAATGCGCTCAACGAACAGCAGATACGTCCACTGCTCCCGGGAAGCCCGAGCTGTGCCGTCCTGATTACGAGCCGGTCCCGGTTGGCTGCGCTATCCGGAGCGCATATCCACTCCCTGGACGTGATGACCGTCGAACAGGCCCTGGATCTGCTCCGGCACATCGTCGGTAGGGCGCGGGTGGCCGCGGAACCCGAGGCCGCGAGTGAGATCGTTCGACTGTGCGGACGCCTTCCACTCGCGCTCCGCATCGCAGGGGCCCGGCTGGCATCCCGGCAGACCGACCGGCTGGCCGGCTTCGCCGCACGACTCCGTGACGAGCAGCACCGATTGGACCTGCTCAAAGTCGGTGATCTGGAGGTGCGTGCCAACTTCGCACTGAGCTACCAGGGATGCGACGAGGAACTCCGACGAGCGTTCCGGTTGCTCGGCGTCTTGAAGGCCGCTGATTTCTCCGCCTGGACACTGGCTGCGCTGGCTGGCGTATCCCTGCAGGCAGCCGAGGAGATGCTGGAACGCCTTGTCGACGCCGAACTGATCGAGATCGGCGGCGAGGACCAGACGGGAATCCGGCGCTACCGCTTCCATGACCTGCTGCGTGTTTATGCTCGCGAGCGACTCGCCGAAGAGGAGAGCGAGGCGGACCGCGAGAAGGCGCTGGCCCGGCTGCTGGAGCTTTACATCGCACTGGCAACCAACGTCTCGGTGCTGCTCGAACCCGGCGGGTACGGCGAGCCCGCGCATGTGGACCCGGCGCTGCTTCGAGCGATCCACCGCGATCCCCGCGAGTACTTCCTCACCCACGAGACGACATTCCTTCTCGGTGTCGAACTTGCCGGTGAGACGGAGCTATGGCGGCATGCCTGGCGACTGACCAGGGCGCTTCCCGTCACATCGCTCTGGCCGTCCGACTGGTCCACCTGGGTGCGTGTGCACCTGATCGGACTGGATGCCGCGCAGCGAGACGGCAGCCGCGAGGGCGAAGCCGAGATCCGCTGCCAGATGGGTGCGATCCACCGAGCGCAGGGCGACTACACCTTCGCCGAACAGCATCTGCGCGCATCGGCCGAGATCGCCGAGGAGATCGGCGATGAGCTCAGAGGTGCGATCGCGCTGAGCGTGCTCGGTGACACTTATCGCTACACAGGCAGCCTCGATCAGGGGGTGCGCTGCTTCACACAGGCATTAAACGTGTTCCGCCGACGCGACATCCCGCGGTACATCGCCTGGGCGCTCAACGGCCTTGGAGACCTCCAACGCGGACAGAGCAAGTGGCAGGAAGCGATCGACAGCTTCACTGAGTGCATCCAGATCTTCGACCAGCTAGGTGACCGGCTGGAGTCCGCTCGCGCCCGAGTACGGTTCGGCATTGTCTACCGGGATCAGTGCCTGTACGGGGAGGCAGAGCGCCTCTACCTCAACGGCCTCGGCGTGATCCGCGAGTCCGGTGATCGCCGCTGGGAAGCGCGAACGCTGCGCCAACTCGGGGTCCTGTGGCGCAACATGGGCCGTACCAAACAAGCGATCAAGGCGCTGAACGAGGCACAGGAAATCTTCGAGGAGCTGGTAGACCGGCGTGGCGTCGCCGTCGTCCTCCGCAACAAGGGGGACGCTTACCGGCGCGCCGGTGACTACAAGGCGGCGCTGGAGTGCCTGGAGGACGCCCTGGCTCGCTTTCAAGAACTCGAGGATCGCCGCTGGCAGGCCCGCTCACGAATGAGCATTGCCGACACGATCCGACATGCTGCGCGGTGGGAGGAGGCGGACGCCCACCTGAAAGCCGCATCCGAAATCCTGCAGGAGATCGACGATTGCCCCGGCCAAGCCCGTGTCCTGCGTACCTTCGGCCTCTTCCATACCGGACAGCGGCATTGGAAGCAGGCTATCGAGGCCTACCAGGAGTCGCGGACGATCTACGAGTCACTCGGCGACCGTGCCTGGGCCGGTCGAACGATGGCCGAGGAGGCGGCGGTCCATCAGGCGATGGGTGATGAGGAAACATGGCGTGATCTGCGGCGGCGGGCCGAACAGATCTGCCGCGATTGTGGCGCCCGCACCGACGACGAGGTCGGGCTCTGGCTCACATCGTGGTGACCTGCGGATGTGGCTCTGAGCGGCAGGGCAAAAGGAGAAGCAGTGGAATCTACGCGCTACGAGCAGAACCTGGCCGGGCACGACGGGCTCGCCGCCGCCATGGCTGTGGCCTCGGCGCGGGCCCGCGCCGCCGTCCCCGTGTCCACGCCACGTGAAAGAGCGATCCGAGACATCGCCACCGGAGTCGCCGCGCCTGTCCTGGTCGGCTACGTGATCTGGCTGCTCCGCACGGCACAGGACCGCCACTTGCACCGGTTGTGCTTTCTGTCCCGCGATGCCCAGGTCTTCTCCGAGATCGCCACGCGCCTGGCTCCTCGGCTAGGGATCCGGCTCCCCATGAGCTACGTGTACAGCAGTCGTCGCACGTGGAGCCTGGCTGCCTCCGACCCCTACGGGTTGGAGAAGGCCGACTGGCTGTTCAACAGCTTCATGCGCTCCAACGCGGCCGACGTATGCGCTCGCCTCGGCCTCGACATCGAGAAATTCACGGGAACACTGGCCGCCGCAGGCGCCTCGCTCTCGCCGTCGGCCCGAGCCGACGACCCAGAGCAGAATGCGGCGTTGCGGCGGTTCGTGGCGATGCCTGAGGTAGCGGAGGCGATGCGGCCGCGTATCGAGCAGATGCGGCAACTCGTACGCGACTACGCCATCCAGGAAGGCATCGCCTCGGGGAGCACAGGCCTTGTCGATGCCGGCTGGACCGGACGGATGATCGGCGCCCTGCACTCGGTCCTGACGTCCGCCGATTTGCCCGCGCCTCAGACTTTCTTCTGGGGACACGAGCCGCGCGCATCCGGCTGGACCGACTCAGAGTTCATCACCGCGTATATGTACAACACCGTTGCCGAGCCAGGAGTGCGGTGGCGAGTACCCGACGTGCCATACATCGTGGAGACGTTTTGCATGGCAGACCACGCCATCGTGTCCGGCTTCAGCCGTACGCCGGAGTCAGGACGAATCGAGGCGGTGCTTGAGAAGTCCAATGCGCCTGTCTCCGCGTGGGGATTCGATGTCTACCGCGCTGCGATCTACGCCTTCTGCTCGGCGCTTTCGCTTTCCCACGCCGGTGACGACATCCGCCCGGTGCTTTCGTCCCTGCTGTACGGCTTCTGGATTACTCCCACAGAGGAGGAAGCCGCAGCGTGGGGGGCGTACCCCTACGACTCCGACCCCCTCGGCAGGGCCACCCTGCCGCTAGCCCGCGCTTTCACCGAGCAAGAACTGAAACCCCTACTCCACGGCGACGGCCCGTTCGAACAGGGGAACCGGGCGTGGCTGCAGGGATCCCTCGCACTAAGCGGTCCGGCTGGAAGGCAGGCGGGCGCCATACTGTCTCCTCAATACGCCACACTTGGCAGCCCCGCCACCGACTGACTGGTGCAACGGTGGTCCGGTGTCTTCAGGAGTTCGTGTTCCCGCTAAGGAAACAGCCCGTGGTGTGCGCGGCGGCGATAGGTGTGAGGGCGGCTCTATCGGTCAAATAGGGTTCACCCTCATTGAGGACATCCAGGCCGCAACCGTGGCGCTGCGCACCCACGGATCCCCGTCTATGACGTCGAGAGGGTGTTTTAAAGAGTAGGGGCCGCTGTCGTCCTTGTGGCACTGATACTGGGATACCCCCGCTTCCGGTCTTTGCTGATCAAACAACACAAGGTGTTCGAATCTCACTAATCGTCGCCGCCATCGCCCCTCTTTCAATCGACGGCGTGAATGTGTCTAACCGTGTTGATGCAACTGTCCATAAACTCCTATCCGAAGAAGGTCGCAACCATAAGCGATTTGATTAAGTTGGGCTCCAATTGGACGACATGTGTGACGTCGTTGGGGATCGATGGCACCGCCCCGTAAGCACTGCTAACCGAGCACCGCTTCCACATAGCGCTGTTTCCAGATCCCTGCGAGAGTGGAAACGGGAAACAACGGTACCGGCCTTGTCTGAGCGGCCGCTCCTGTCGCAACCTTGGGGAGTCGGCTGTTCGGCCTGGAAGTGACGGAGGTCCAGACAGTGCGACAGCCGATCCAGTTCGGGCAGGAGCTTCGGAGGCTGCGAATCGCCTCAAATCTCACTTTGACCGATCTCGCGAATCGGGTCCATTACAGCAAGGGTCAGCTCAGCAAGGTGGAGCGAGGGCTCAAAGTGCCGAGTCGGGACCTCGCCCGCCTCTGCGACGCCGCGCTCAACGCCGGGGGTGCCCTGGTGAAACTCGCGCCAGCAATGCAGACCAAGGTAGCTGAGGTACGGGCAACGGAGGGCGCCGACGAGGAGGTGTGGCTGATGCAATTATCCGCGGATGGTCAGAGTTGGTTCCAGCCAATGGGCCGACGACAGGTCCTCGCCGCCGGGGTCGCGTCTATCGCCGGTGTGAGCATCGGCGGCACCGAGACCGGCTCAAAGGCAGGGAGCGAGGAACTGCTGAGGGTGTCTCGGTCACTGTTCGACCAGTACCGCCTACTGGGACAGGTGGCCAATCCAGCGATTATGCTTCCCGCGCTCATCTCGCAGACGCACATGCTCAGGGAAGCTGCCGTCACCGCCGATTCGGTTACACGTCAGGGTCTGCTCAAGCTGGGCTCGCGATACGCGGAGTACGTTGGTTGGCTCGTACAGGAGACGGGCAATGAGCAGGGCGCGCTGTGGTGGACCCGGCGGGCGGTCGAACTGGCCGCGGCCGGTGGCGAGCGGCATCTGGCGGCATATGCGCTGGTGCGGCGCGCACTGGTCACCCTCTACCGGGAGGATGCCGCCCAGACCATAGGTCTGGCGCAGCAGGCACAGGAAGAGCAGGTACCGCCGCGGATCCGAGGGCTGGCTGCGCAGCGAGAGGCACAGGGACACGCGATCAACGGCGACTACGACGCCTGCATGCGCGGCCTGGATCGTGCCAGGACGCTGTTGACACCACGGCTCGAGGATGGTGACGGGCCAGTCATCGGCACGACAAACCTGTCCGATCCGGTGGCCATGATCACCGGTTGGTGCCTTCACGATCTGGGGCGTCCCCGCGAGGCCGCCGAAATTCTTGATCGAGAGCTGGCGCGGGTAGCGTCTCAGGCCGTTCGTACCAAGGTCCGTTACGGGGTGCGCCGCGCTCTCGCCTATGCCGTCGCAGGCGATGTGGACCACGCCTGCACCCTCACGCGTGACCTATTGGGCGGCGTCATCACCGTAAGCTCCGCCACCATCGCCGCAGACCTCCGTTCGCTCGCCCGCGTCCTGGGCCGCCATCCGCGCAACGCTCAGGTGCGTGATCTGTCCCCTGAGCTCAGTACCGCGCTACGCATCGTCACGCCCTAGAAAGGAGAACCCACGATGCCCGAGGTGTTCGTCAACTACCGGACGGGAGACGGGGACAAGACCGCAGCCGTGATCGACAGAGAGCTGTCGCACCGCTTCGGTGAGGACAAAGTCTTCCGTGCGTCCAAGTCCATCAAGCCGGGATCGCCCTATCCCGCGGAACTGCTCGACAACGTCCGCAACTGTTCCGCGCTGGTCGCCGTGATCGGACCGGACTGGGCCGGTGCTCCCGCGCTGCGGGATGAGAACGACTGGGTCCGCAGAGAGATCATGGAGGCACTCGCCCACAGCATTCCCGTCATTCCCGTTCTCGACGGCCGTAGAACCGAACGGCTCAGGTCCTCGGAACTTCCGGCGGAGCTCGGCCAGCTCGCCGATTACCAGTCCATCCGACTCGATCTTCAGGATGCAGAGTCGGGCCTGACCCGGATCGCGAAGACCCTGGTCGAACTGGTGCCCGCGCTTCGCGACCGCACTACTGCCGAACGCCCTGACACGGTGCACAACCAGATGAGGGACGTGCACGGCACGGGCGTGCAGAGCCGGGACATCCACGGTGACGTGGGCACGGTCGTGAAGGGGAACCAGGGGCCTATCCACATGGGCAAGGGGAACCAGTACAACAACTCCCCGCACTTCTCCGGCCCGGGGGCGACCTACGTGCAAGGGAACAACGAGGGGGGAATTCGTCACACGCTCGGCGGCTCGGACAAGAATGAGGACGAGCGTTGAGCGACTGGTTCCAGCATTCCGTCTACAGCCGTCACGCGCAGATGCATATGGGCCCGGGGGACCTGCACGTTAACAACTACTACTTCGAGACGCTCGCGGACCGCGGAGGGCAATCGTTCAGGAGCTTCGCGGCGGATTACCTGCTGTGGCTGCGCAGGAACTTCGTCCCTCCTCCCAGGTTCGGCCAGGCACGGGAAATCCTTGCCTCGCAGAGAACCGTTCTGCTCGACGGGGCACCGGGCAGCGGCCGGGTGGCGGCCGCGCAGATGCTGTTGCATGAGCTGCGCACGGGCGAGGACACGTTCCGGGAGTTGCCGCTGAACGATGACGAGAGCAGCCCCCTCCTCGCTCTCGACGGCATCGCCGATGACACCCTGTTGCTGCTCGACCTGTCCGAGGTCGAGGAGAAAGTCTGGATGAGGGCTCACGAAGAGCTTCACTCCGTGCGGGCCGAGGTCTACAGGCACCAGGCCCGTCTCGTCGTCGTGCTCCCATACGAGAGAACCACACGCCTGGTGCCGGCGCTCGCGCCGTATCGGGTAGTGATCGGTCGTCCGCAGGAGTTGGCGGTGCTGCGGCGTTACCTGCGCCTGAACGGCCTTGCCCCTGAAGTGATCAAGCAGCCCGCGCCCGCTGTGGTTACGGCGTTCCTCGGGCGGCGCCCGCCGATGGAGGACATCGCTCGCTTCGCGGGGCTTGTCGTCGACGCGCGAGCGGCGAAGGCCGGGGGAGCAGGGGATTACGCCGCCTGGTGTCAGGAGGCGTACGCCGCGCTGGGCGGGCGGGAGGCAGAAGTAGCAGATAGCCTCCGCGAACTGCAGGATGGATCGTTGCGTGCTTTGCTGCTCGCCACCGCCATGCTGCATGGTGCGCACGCTGACGCCGTCCACAACGCGGCCGTCTCGCTGCTGGCCACGTTGCGCCATCCGGAGGAAGACCTCCCGGTGCTGCAGCATACGGGCCTCGTCGAGCGGTTCCGCGAGATCGGCGCAGAACGGGACGGGAAGGGCTGCGTACGGTTCAAGGTCCTGGAGTTCGACAGGGCCGTCCGGGTGTACTCCTGGACGCAGTTGCCGGAGCTGCGGGCGGGCCTACGTGAGTGGGTCGGGGCGACCGTCATGTCGACGGAGCTCACAGAGGCGGATCGAGACGAGCTGGTCAAGCGCTTCACGGAGTTGTGCCTGCAGGACCGCTACAGGCAGATGCTCGTTCCCTTGGTGCTCACGTGGACGGAGAACGAGGCGAAACGAGCCGGGACGCGAGCAGCGGTTCAGCTTCTGACGAAGGGCCTGCAGGACCAGCGTCAGGGCTGGTTCTTCCGGCGTCAGATCTACGAGTGGTCCATCAGAACCAATCTATCCGCCGCGCTCACCGAGGTAATCATCTCGCTCTGCACCGAGGTGATGGCTGTGCATCATCCCCACGAAGCGGTGGTCCGCCTGCACCACATGGCGAGGCGGGAAGGGCAGGGGACCACACGGGCGCGCGACGCTCTCACCCGGCTCGTACGTGCGGACCGGCGTCTTCTCCGGCTGATGTTCGACCGGCTCGACTATCAGTTCAGTGGCAACAGCACCTACAAGGCCGATCCCGACCTCTTCCTGGAGCTGGCCGACCCGGGCCTGCTGACTGCTACAAAGGGCGGGAGCAGGAGCCTCGTCACCCAGGAAGCCGTACGGAAGCAGTTGACGAATGGCTGGGACGTGGTCTTCGGGCGACGGCCCGAGGATACGTGGAGTCCTGCGGCCAGGCGATGGCTCCTTGCTGCCGGCGCAGGAGGGCCGTACCAGGACGCGCTTCTCGATGTGCTGATCGACGGCGGCGCCCGGCGTACGGACGTCCTGGCCCGGCTGTACGTCATGGCCAGTGAGCTGGAACGTTCCCTGCCTCCTCCGGATGAGTCCGACGTGCGGTTTCGTGACCGCGTGCTGCAAAAGATCAACATTGTCCAAGGTGTTCAGGTGGCGTGAGCTCAGCCCTCGTGACATATGCAGGAAGGCATCCCATGACTTCTGGCCGTACAACCGTGACGATTTACCTCGTCGTCTTCTCTGGACTGATCCTCGTCGCCCTCATCCTCTTCGCTCCCCAGCCGCTGTGGCTCGGAGCCCTCCTACTCGTGGCGCTGGGCGTGGTCTGCTTGGCCATCGCGAAGATGATGCGCCGTCATGCCGAGCCGTCGGTGACGTACGCCGTTCCGCCGCCGGTCCCACCCGTGGAGCATAGAGAGCACCGCATCGTCGAGGTTGCCCTGCCGAGCGCCTGGGAGGACTACGACTTCGTGTTCTCCGCCACGGTTCGCTGGTCACCGACCGGCGTAGGAACGGACGAGTCATTCGTCAACGCCGAGGCTCTCGCGGTGGAGACCATCCTGACACGTGCGCGGAGGATCACGGAGAACAGGCCACCTGGCCGCGCGTCACTCGTTCAGCATGAGCTCAGCGGGGCGTTGGGCCGGATGGAGCCGGACGACACGGGCTGCCTTCGCGTGATGGCCGAATCGGTCACCCTCACGCTCTCGGAGGACGATCGCGAACGGCTCGCCAAGCTCGCCTCCACGCGCAAGGAGAACGCCGTCTGGGAGCACGAGATGAGGTATCAGCAGAGCAGACGTGCGTACCTGAGCGAGAACGTGCTGAAGGACCCCGGCAGCGCGGTGGTCTGGTGGCTCGCCAAGAACGACGATCACGTCGAGAAGACCGTGAAGGACATCGGGCTGCTCGCTCAGCTCTCCTCTGCTGCGAACAACGCGCACGTACCCGAGCCGTTCCTGCACCTGGTCTCAGGGCCGGTGAACGGGGAGCGGGCCACTGAATCGGAGCCCTATTTGATGAACGGGGAAGCGGATCCACCCACATCGGCACCCCGGACGCCTGCCGACCACTTCGGTGCCTTTCTTCTGTCGATGGACCTCTCAGAAGGCGATCCCGAACGAGCGCTCCTTTCCCGGCAGATATCCGACGTCTTACGCAAGAACGGCAGGCAGGATGTGGCCGACGAGCTCAACAACCGATTCGACATACCCACTGCTTCTCTCTTCGACGACTTCGATCCCCCGTCTGCCCCACCGGACGATGAGCCGGATCGATGAACCCGCCGATGGACCGCGATAAGCAGGTAGGGGGCCAGTGGTGGAGGCTGAGCTGATGGCACTGGCGAGTTCGGGGGCGGCGACGCTGGTCGGCCTCATGGTCTCCGATGCGTGGACGGAGGTGAAGGACGGCATCGCCCGGATGCTCGCCCGAGGAAGGGCGACCGAACAGGTGGCGCACGACCTCGATGTTTCTCGCGCTGAGTTGCTGCAGGTTGGCGGATCGCGAGACGGGCAGCTCTTGGCGGCTGTCGAAGGTGAATGGCGCGCCCGGCTGCAGGAGCTGCTCCAGGCTGAGCCTGCCCTCGCCGAGGACCTGCGACGCCTGCTGACAGCGGGGGATATGCCGAAGGCATGGCCCTTGAGAGAGGTGCACAACGTGATCACTGGGGGAGTGCAACACGGGCCCGTGATCCAGGCAGGCCGGGTATCCGGCCTGGCCTTCCACCTGCCCAAAGCCCCTGAGGGGGCAGACGGGGATGAGGTGCGTGCCGCCGTGACTTTTCCTCCGATCGACCGATCCCTTGAAGCAGCCCCCAACGCTGCGAATCGGCAGCACATCACTCGGTTCACCTAGAGCCTGTCTGACAATTGATCACGGCTGGTGCGGTTAGATGATCGTTCGTGGTGAGACGTGGTGAGCTGACCGACAAGGCCTGGCAGCGGATCGAGCCGTTACTGCCCGCCACGGACGGTAAGGGCCGTCCGTGGCGCGATCACCGGCAGGTCATCGACGGCATCTTGTGGCGGCTGCGGACCGGCGCGCCGTGGCGCGACATCCCCGAGCGGTACGGCCCCTGGCAGACCTGTTATGAGCGGTTCAAGCGCTGGGACCAGGACGGCACCTGGGCGCGTCTGCTGGAGGAGATGCAGGTCAAGGACGACTCGGTCGGCCGGGTGGAGTGGACCTTCAGCGTCGACTCGACCATCTCCCGGGCGCACCAGCACGCGGCCGGCGCCCGTAAAAGGGGGACGACGGCGGGACGATCGATACGAAGCAGTCGCAAAGACGGCAGGCGCTTGGACGGTCCCGGGGAGGACTGACCACCAAACTCCACCTGATCACCGAGGCCCGCGGCCTGCCCATGGCCCTGCACCTGACCGCGGGCAACGTCGTCGACTGCTCCGCCTTCGAGGCGGTGATGGCCAAGCTACGGCTCCCGCGACGCGGGCCGGGACGACCGCGCACCCGCCCTGATCGCCTGATCGGCGACAAGGGCTACTCCTCCCGGAAAATCCGCACCTACCTGCGCTCACGCGGTATCAAGGCCGTCATCCCCGAGCGCAGGGACCAGATCGCCAACCGCAAGCGCAAGGGCAGCCGCGGAGGCCGCCCCCACGCCTTCGACGCCGAGACGTACAAGCAGCGCAACCTGGTCGAACGCTGCTTCGGCAAGCTCAAGTAGTGGCGGGCCATCGCCACCCGCTTCGACAAGCTCGCCAGCCGCTACCTCGCCGGCGTCACCATCGGCTGCCTGATGCTCTGGCTCCGCAACGCCGAATTGTCAGACACGCTCTAGGTGTACTGCCCTGGGAGGTTGGTGACGCGGCTGATGGGTGGCTGGCCTTTCAGCGCGGTGTGTCCGCGGTGATGGTTGTACATGTGTAGCCAGGGGTCAAGGGCGGCGCGGCGTTCGGCTTCTGAGGC
>NZ_VIRL01000028.1 GCF_006874465.1 Microbispora bryophytorum
TCACCCTCATGGATCAAGCCAAGAAGAATGTGCTCAGTACCGATGTAGTTGTGGTTGAGCATCCGAGCCTCTTCCTGGGCCAGGACGACAACCCGCCGCGCACGGTCGGTGAACCTCTCGAACATCTCGTCGCTCCTCACGAAGCGGTCAGGCGAGCACGGGAGATCCGGCCCGTCGTTCCGCATGGTAGCCCTGGCCCGGCGACCCACTCCTTGACAGAAGGGTTCCCCAAGCGCAGGGCGTTCATGCTCTATCCAACCCCCTGCTGGGGGTGACGTGTTCCCGATACGCCGCAAGCGAACGAGGTTTTAAGGGAGCGCAAACACAATCGCGCGGTTATGCGATCGTCAGGTCCTCCGACGACTGCCATAACCGCGCGATCAGGGTTCGAGTTAGGAAGTGCTCCGCAGATCTTGCCGTAGCGGGGATCGTCCAGGCGGATGCCACCGCAAGGTGGAGACGGCGCCAATAGCAGAGCTATAGGCGCCGGCTCCGGGCCCTGCGGGGATTCCCTGCCTGCGAGAAATCTTCGCGGGCAGGGCGACAACGCAGCCAGGCGCCGCCCGGACAACCGCAGTAGGCGGGAGATCTGAGGCCCACGGCCTAGTGCGCGTCCTCGTACGCTTGGACGATCGAGGCGGCAATGCGGCCGCGCTCGCTCACGGGGTGCCCGTGAGACTTCGCCCAGGCGCGGATCTCGGCGCTCTTCTCGCGGGTCATGGCTCGCTGGCCCCCACCGCCCGCACCACCACGACGGCGCCCGCGGGCCTGCCCGCTGTCCGCGCGCCGCGCGCTGCCGACGAAAGGCGACAGAGCCTCGCGAAGCCTCTTCGCGTTGCCGTCGCTCAGGTCAATCTCATATGACGTGCCGTCAATCGCGAAGGTGACCGTCTCATTGGCCTCGCCGCCATCGAGATCGTCGATGAGAATCACCTGCGTGTGCTTGGCCATCCGGCAATCCTTTCGCAGCCCATAGTTTGATTCGTCAGCCAAACATATACCCGGTTTCCCCTGGCTGACAATTCAAGGTTGCGGATTCTCAGGAACCTCTGAGTCCGGTGACTTCTCGCGTGGCTCCCGTGCCGTACGGAGGCCCGCCGCGTCGGAACGTACCAACTTTACGATGCCGTAGACGACCACGCCGGCGACGGCCACGGAAGGTATCAAGGCGGACAATACCTCTGTCATTCTGCCTCGCTCGTGCCGGGGGTGTCATTAGGTGCACCCCGAGGGAATTCCGAGGACGCGGCCAGGCCACCGGCCTTCTGACCGGGCCCGGCGCCCCGATACGACCATAGCGCTGGGAGGGACCGGGCGCGTCTTCCGGGGTGCCCCTGGGGGGCCGGGGTAATCCTCGTCTCTCCAGCGGCCTTACCGGATGCACTCGAAATCGTACCCAAAAGGCCGACCCCCGCGGTCACCGATCCTGGGCCGTCCGGCCGTTTCAACCGCTTGCGCGCTTCCCGGGCGACAGCGGGCCGCCGGGCCGCGCGCCCCCTGTTTCGCCGGGCGCCTGCCGTCGCCGCAGGTGAGGGGCTTGCCGACCAGGACGGACAGGCACGGGGCGGACAAGTGTGAAGCGGCAAACGCCTCGTGCGGAAAAGGGCGGACCGGGGACGTACGGCCGTTGAAGAGCTCGGCTGAAACGACGAGCCGGCGCGACGGCCGGATCTTCACAAGGGTCCCGGCAGCCTTCTCGTACGGCGCGCGCGCCTCGCGCGATATACGCGCAAGCAGATCGCCACCACCCCGAAGCCTCGTAAAAAGAGAGGACCGGCCGGTTCCTTCAAGATCAACGGGCGGGCGGTCTGAAGATCGAAAAAAGGAGCGGGCCACAATCGCGTGGACGGCCCGGACGGCCGTGGCGTCAGAGTTTCCCACGGCCAAACGATCCCCGCATTCCCCGGACGCCGCCTGCCGCAGGCTGTAGCGGGCGGCCTTCCCCGAGCGCCATAAGGCCCTGTGCGGCTCCATACTGCCCCATAAGCGCCCCTGACGGTTCCTTAAGCCGCCCGTGGACGGATATGGCCCGGGGACGACTGGGCGAGTGTTAAGGATTGGCGCCGGGGGCGGTCTCGCGGTCATTGGGCACCTCTCGGGACGGTGAACCCAAGCATGGCATGCCCGGGAGGCCCCGCAAGGATTTTCCGTCACAGCCGGGTGAGCGGACTGTGCGGACGCAGCCATAGCGATCCATAGAAAAACGGGGCCGATGGTCCGTTCCATCGACCCCGTCCGTCGTCGTTACTTGACCTTCACCACCACGGTGTTGGCGACCTTGTCATGCAGCGCCTGATGCAGCGGCTTGTCCCACAACAGCCACAGCACGTTCAGAAGAGAGCCGACGTACGCGAGGTAGCTGATAACGGGAATCCACTGCAGGAACTCGAAAGCGTAGAACACGCCGGCGCGCTTGAGCGCGGCGTCCTGCGGAAGCCCGCCCGCGTCGAGAGTGCCGCCGACCGGAACGACCTTGATGCCCATGGCTTTCTTGCCGAGCGTCTGCCCCTGCGCCCGCAGCATGAGGAATTCGTAGACGACCATGACCAGACCGCCCAGGATCGCCGTGAGCAGCGTCGCCAGGAAGTAACCGCTTCCGGGGTTGTAAACCCCGCTCGCGATGTCGATGCTCGCGTCGGTGACGACGATTCCCGTGATCACCAACGTGATGATCGCGAGAGGAATGCCGACGATCACACCGTCGATGATGCGGGCGACGAGACGCTGCCACCACTCCGCGAGCGGCGCCGGGGCGCCGGGCGGAATCGGTCCCGCGGCCGGGTACGGCTGGCCGAAGCCGGGCTGGCCATAGCCCGGCTGGCCATAGCCCGGCTGGCCGTACTGCTGCTGCCCGTAACCGGGCTGCTGGCCGTACTGCTGCTGACCCTGCTGAACGCCGTAACCCTGCTGCGGGCCGGTCTGGCCGTACCCCTGCTGCCCATAGGCCTGCTGCTGGCCGTAGTCCTGAGGGGCGGCCTGCTGCCCGTAACCGGGCTGCTGGCCGTAGCCCTGCTGCTGACCCTGCTGGCCCTGCTGGGCGCCGTAACCCTGCTGCTGGCCCTGCTGGGCGCCGTAACCCTGCTGCGGGCCGGTCTGGCCATACCCCTGCTGCCCATAGGCCTGCTGCTGGCCGTAGTCCTGAGGGGCGGCCTGCTGCCCGTAACCGGGCTGCTGGCCGTAGCCCTGCTGCTGACCCTGCTGGCCCTGCTGGGCGCCATAGCCCTGCTGCGGGCCGGTCTGGCCATACCCCTGCTGCCCGTAGCCCTGCTGCTGGCCGTAGTCCTGAGGACCGGTCTGCTGGCCGTACTGCTGCTGGGCCTGCTGGGCGCCGTAGCCCTGCTGAGCGCCGTAGCCCTGCTGGCCGTACCCCTGCTGCGGGGCGGTCTGGCCATAGCCCTGCTGACCCTGCTGGCCCTGCTGGGCGCCATAGCCCTGCTGGCCGTACTGCTGCTGGCCCTGCTGGGCGCCGTAGCCCTGCTGCGGGGCGGCCTCCTGGCCGTATCCCTGCTGCGGGGCGGGCTGACCGTACCCCTGCTGGCCGTACTGCTGCTGGCCCTGCTGGGCGTAACCCTGCTGGCCGTAGCCGCCCTGGGCGGGGTCGTAGCCGGGCGGCTGCTGGGGACCCGTGTGCTGTCCCGAGTGGCGATTGCTCACGACCGTGACGTCGGGGTCATAGTCCTGGGGCTGTCTGTCCGTGCCGTACCCGGCGTTCGATGAGGGCGGTGGCGTTCCGTCCGACTCGTCCTGGGGGTACGGCGGCTGTCCGGTGCTCACCGTGTCACCTCGTTTCGAAGACGCATGCGCCGCACGTCCCTAGCACACGCTGATATTGCCAAAAGTAGCGACAGGTGTATCAACAGTCACCTTTGCAGCAGCCGACAACCATCGTCAAGATCAGCGATCAATGATCGACAAAGGGGTCAATGACGGTCGATGTGCAGCAACATCCGGGTGTTCCCCAGCGTGTTCGGCTTGACGTGCTCCAGGTCGAGAAACTCGGCGACGCCCTCGTCGTACGACGCGAGCAGTTCCGCGTACACCTCCGGGGAGACGGGGGTGCCCTGGATGGGCCTGAAGCCGTGCCTGGCGAAGAACTCCACCGCGAACGTGAGGCAGAAGACCCGCCGCACGCCGAGGTCCCTGGCGGTCTCGATGAGCGCGCCGACGATCCGATGGCCGATGCCCCCGCCGCGCGCCGCGGGGTCCACCGCGACGGTCCTGATCTCGGCCAGGTCCTCCCACAGCACGTGCAGCGCGCCGCAGCCGACGACCTGCCCGCCCCTCTCGGCCACCCAGAACTCCTGGACGTCCTCGTACAGCGTGACCGTGCTCTTCTTGAGCAGGCGGGAACCCACACCCGAGTACGCGTCGACGAGGCGCCTGATCGCCCGGACGTCCGGCGTCCTGGCTCGGCGCACCGTCACGGCCGTGGCACTCGATCCACTGGATGTCTGCGCGGCGACCTGCTCCATGACCGGCCAGCCTAGCCGGAGCGCGGCCGATCCCACGCGGTCGGCACGGAGCATCCCGAACGAATAACGGTCATTCCCAAACGCCATACCCGACATGAGGTTTGACTGTCCGTAGCCGCCACGATACGGACGGATGCACGACCGCCGCCCGAGGTGGCCATCCGGGTTAGTCCCAGTTTTTCCACCAGCCCAGGCCGCCCATCGAAACTCGCAGATCACTCGAAACGCAGGTGAACAGGGACGTATCACTACCGAGCCCGTGACCCGACCGTGATCATTTGGTTGTCAAACGTAGACGAGTTTCGGAGTTCTGGTTGAGCAAGAACTCGCGGTGCACTATCGTCCAGCGACGATGCCGGTCTTCGTGAGCGTTCATGGCGACCGGACGCCGAATCCTCGAAGCACTCAGTGCGAAGGGGAGCCGGGGACCCAACTGCAGGATCAGGATCGGTTCGATCCCGGATCGTCAAGGGGTGAATCCACAAGGTAGGGCTACTCCGGCCCGAACCCGTCAGCTAACCCGGTAGGCGCTCAGCAGTGCCCCGCCGTACGGCCCGTCGCGACGACGGGCCCGCCGCGGGGCACACGTGGGAGAGGAGCTCGGTTGCGCACGCGTGGAGGACGGCAGGCGGGCAGGCACGCTCGCGGCCGACAGTCCGGATCCGGCACGGCCGGTCCGGGTGCCATCCGCCGTCTGGCGTTCGTCGGCGTCGCGATCAGCGCGATCACGTTCGGCGCGCCGGTGGTCAGCGCCACCGCCGACCCCAAGCCGAGCCTCAAGGAACTCACGGCCCAGGTCGAGGATCTCTACACCGAGATCGAGACCCTCAGCGAGCAGTACAACGGCGAGCGCGTGCGCCTGAAGACGGCCGAGCGGTCCGCCGACCTCGCCAAGAAGAACCTCGCCAAGAGCGAGGCCGAGCTCGCGGTCCGCCGGCAGAAGGCGAGCGCCCTCGCGCAGCACTCCTACATGACCAACGGGCTCGGCAACGCGCTGGTGCTCATCGACAGCGACGCCGACCCCCGGCGATACCTGGACCAGGCCTCCACGACGTACGCGCTGGAGCTGCGGGAGAGCCAGGAGGTCGCCGAGGTCACCAAGGCCATGGACGCCGCCGCACGGGCCAGGGAGAGCGCCTCCGCCCGGCAGGCCGAGGTCAAGAAGCTCCTCAGCGGGCTGGACTCGCGGCGCGACAAGATCACCAAGCTGATCAAGAAGACCGAGAGCAGCCTCTACCGGCAGGTCTCCCAGACGATCGGCAGCGAGACGCGCAGCAGGACGGCGTTCCCCATCATCGGCGACGGCAAGGCCGCCCAGGCGGCGCGCTGGGCCCTCGGGCAGCAGCTCAAGCCGTACGTGTGGGGCGCCGAGGGCCCCGGCTCCTTCGACTGCTCCGGCCTGGTCATGGCGGCCTACCAGTCCGTCGGCATCAGCCTGCCCCACTACACCGGCAATCAGTGGACGGCCGGCACGCACATCCCCCGTGACCAACTCCGCCCCGGCGACCTGGTGTTCTTCTACTCCGACCTGCACCACGTCGGCATCTACATCGGCAACGGCTACATGATCCACGCGCCGCGCACGGGAGACGTCGTCCACATCGCGAAGATCGCCGGACGGCCGTTCGCGGGAGCGGTGCGCGTCGCCGACTGACCCCCCCTCGGCGGCCTGCCGTCGAGGGGGGGTCAGATGAGGCGGCGGCGTGCCGCCCAGGCGACGGCCTCGATCGCGGTCGCGACGCCGATCCGGTCGCAGATGCACCGCAGCCGGCGTCGGACGGTGCGCCCGCTGACGTCGAGACTGCGGCCCACCCGGTCGGCGGTCACACCCTTGGCCAGCTCCGCGAGGAGAAGCAGATCCTCTTCGGTGAGACCGGCACGCTCAAGGTCCGAGGCGCGACTGTCACCTCGGTAAACGACCTCGGGAATACTCATCGTCCGCCCTCCCCCACGACGATGCTTTCGTCGGCCCACCCTTCAGGGAAGGTAAACGCCTCCACTGAAGGTCGTCAAGGTTCGGAGTGAGAGCACCGGTCGCACACCTCCCGGGCCGCCTCGACAATCCTCCACGTGGAATTCGGCCCGGCGCCGCGCCAGCGGGCCCATGCCGCACCTGGAGACGTACGCGCTCGGCTGGGGCGTGGCGGGCGCCGACGGGCCCGGCTCCGGGACGTGGCGAAGCCGGCTGAGGCCGGACGGCGATGCCGTCCGGCCCGTTAGCAGAAGATCGGACGCCAGAGATCGGACGCAGGAGATCGGACACTCAGTTCGGGAACGACCGATCAGGCGTAACCGATCAGGCGTGACCGATCAGCTCGCGCACCCGGTCGCGGCCCACGGCCAGCAGCAGCGTGGGCAGCCGCGGGCCGGTGTCGCTGCCGACGAGCAGCCGGTAGAGCAGGGCGAAGAAGGCGCGCTGCGCGGCCTTCAGCTCCGGCGTCGCCGCCTTGGCGTCCATGTCGAGCCCGGCCTGCACCTTCGGCACGCCGTACACGAGCGTGGTCAGCCCGTCGAGCGACCAGTGCTCGCCGAGGCCCTCCGCCAGCAGGCGCAGCGACTCGCGGTCCTGCGCGCCGAGCGTGTCGAGCAGTTCCTTGTCGGGCGTCTCGCGCACCTGCGTGCGCTCCTCCGCGGGCACGTACGTGTTCACCCAGTGCTGGGCGCGGTCGAGCCGCGGCCGCAACTCGTCCAGCCCGCCGATCTCCGGGTCGAACGCGCGCAGGATGCGCAGCGTCTGCTCCTCGTGCCCGGTGGCGATGTCCACGACCGAGGCGAGCGTCCGGTAGGGCAGCCGCCGCGGCGTCTCCGGCAGGACCCGGGAGGCCGTGCTCGACGCGCGGCGGTAGGCCGACTGGTCGGCCGGCAGCGCCGTGCCGTCCTGCACCTTCCTGGTCAGCGTGTCCCACTCGTCGTACATCCGCTGGATCTCCTGGTCGAAGGAGACCTTGAACGACTGGTTGGGACGGCGGCGGGCGTACAGCCAGCGCAGCAGCGCGGGCTCCATGATCGACAAAGCGTCGGCCGGGGTCGGCACGCCGCCCTTGGAGCTGCTCATCTTGGCCATGCCGCTGATGCCGACGAA
Source organism: Microbispora bryophytorum (assembly GCF_006874465.1). Taxonomy (GTDB): domain Bacteria; phylum Actinomycetota; class Actinomycetes; order Streptosporangiales; family Streptosporangiaceae; genus Microbispora; species Microbispora bryophytorum. The sequence continues at coordinate 7,555 of NZ_VIRL01000028.1, forward strand.
GGCGTACATCGGCCCGATCGGCTGCGGGGCGCCGAACACCTCCCGGACGATCTGGCCGCCGACGACGAACGACGAGCCCGGCGAGCTGTGGTCCACACCCGACGGCTCGAAGACCACGCCCTCGTAGGCCCAGCGCATCGGCCAGTCGACCTTCCACACCAGCTTGCCGCGGGTGTGCTCGGACAGCAGGACGGTCTCGCTGTGGCCGCACACGCAGGTGTACGACATCGCGGTGGTCTCGTCGTCGTACGACGTGACCGTGGTCATGTCGCGGTCGCAGACCGAGCAGTAGGGCTTGTAGGGGTAGTAGCCGCCCGCGCCGGAGCCGTCGTCCTCGTTCGCGGCCCCCGAGCCCTCCAGAGCTGCGGCCTCGTCGGCGTCCGCGACCTCCTTGGCCTTGGCCTTCTTGGTGCGGTACTGGTCGAGGATCGCGTCGATCCGCCGCCGCTCGCGCATGGCGAGCAGCACCTGCTCCCGGTAGGCCCCGGAGCCGTACATCTGCGTCTGGCTGATGCCGTGGAACTCCACGCCCAGCTCCGCCAGCGCGGCGATCATCGGCGCCTTGAAGTGCTCGGCCCAGTTCGGGTGCTCGCTGCCGGGCGGGGCCGGGACGGAGGTCAGCGGCTTGCCGATGTGCTCGTTCCAGGCGGGGTCGACACCCACGGGAACCTTGCGGAAGCGGTCGAAGTCGTCCCACGAGATGATGTGCACGCACTCGTGGCCGCGCCGCCTGATCTCGTCGGCGACCAGGTGCGGGGTCATCACCTCACGCAGGTTGCCCAGATGGATCGGGCCGGACGGGCTGAGGCCGGACGCGCAGACGACGGGTTTGCCCGGTGCGCGCCGTTCAGCCTCGGCGATGACCTCATCGGCGAAACGCGCCACCCAGTCGGCGTCCATCACGTCAGTCCTCTCTGAACGGGATCCTGGCCTCTATGGTCCCGTACGCGAGGGAGTCGTCAGGACGCGTTCCGGGCGTAGACCAGCCGCAGGCCGATCAGCGTGAGCCAGGGCTCGTGTACGTCGATCGTACGGGCCTCGCCGATGACGAGCGGCGCACCGGTGCCCGTGGCCACCACGGTGACGTCGTCGGGGTCGGCGGCCAGCTCGGCCGTCATCCGGTCCACGATGCCGTCGACCAGGCCCGCGAAGCCGTAGATGATGCCCGACTGGAGCGCCTCCACGGTGTTCTTGGCAATGACCGAGCGGGGCCGGACCAGCTCGACCTTGTGGAGCTGGGCCCCGGCCGTGGCCAGCGCGTCCACCGAGATCTCCAGACCGGGCGCGGTCACCGCGCCGACGTACTCCCCCCGGGCCGAGACGGCGTCGAACGAGGTGGCCGTGCCGAAGTCCACGATCACGCACGGCCCGCCGTACAGGGCGGCGGCGGCGAGCGCGTTCACGATGCGGTCGCTGCCGACCTCCTTCGGGTTGTCCATCCGGACCGGGACGCCGGTGCGGACGCCCGGCTCGACCACCACCGCCGTGACGTCGCCGTAGTAGCGCCGGGACATCTCCCGCATCTCGTTGAGCACCGACGGGACCGTGGAGCAGATCGCGATGCCGCTGATGTCGGCGTCCTTGAGCAGCGGCGACTGCCCGAGGAGACCCTGGAGCACCACCGCGATCTCGTCCGCCGTACGGCGGGGGTCGGTGGCGATCCGCCAGTGCTCGATCACCTCTTCACCCTCGAACAGGCCCAGCACCGTGTGGGTATTGCTGACGTCGATGGTGAGCAGCATTCCCCGATTATGCATCACGAAGATCTAGACCAAGGTCGAGTGCCGGGGCCGAGTGCGTGAGCGCACCGACCGCCAGGTAGTCGACCCCGGTCGCGGCGACGGCGCGGGCCACCTCCAGGGTCAGCCCGCCGCTCGACTCCAGCCGCGCCCGCCCGGCCACCAGCCGTACGGCCTCGGCGAGCTGGTCCACGGTGAAGTTGTCGAGCAGGATCTCCTCGGCGCCCTCGGCCAGGACCGGCTCGATCTGGTCGATCCTGTCCACCTCGACCTCGATCGGCAGGCCGGGGAAGGCCTGCCGTACGGCGCGGAACGCCTCGGCGACGCCTCCGGCGGCCACGACGTGGTTGTCCTTGATCAGGGCGGCGTCGTGCAGGCCCATCCGGTGGTTGACCCCGCCGCCGGCCCGTACGGCGTACTTCGCGAGCGCGCGCAACCCGGGCAGGGTCTTGCGGGTGTCACGGATCCGGGCGCCGGTGCCCTCCACCGCGTCCACCCAGCGGCGGGTCTCGGTGGCGATCCCGGACAGGTGGGTGAGGAAGTTGAGCGCGGTCCGCTCCAGCGTGAGCAGGTCCCTGGTGGCGCCCCGCACGGACATCACCACGTCGCCGGGGCGCACGCGGTCGCCGTCGGCGGCGTGCCGCTCGACCTCGACCGGCCCGTCGGCCTGGCGGAAGACGGTCTCGGCCACGGCCAGCCCGGCCACCACGCCCTCCTTGCGGGCCACCACGTCGGCGACGGCCCGCTGGTCCGCGGGAATGGTGGCGACCGAGGTCACGTCCTGTCCCCCGGCCAGGTCCTCCTCCAGCGCGGCGCGGACGAGCCCGAGCACGGCGTCCGGGTCGAGGCCGGTCTTGTCCAGCTCGTTCCGCAGTTCCTCGTGAGGCGTGTACGTCAAGGTCAGTCCCTCCGCCGTCAGGGCGATGTCGATGTGCGCGCGCCAGTGGGCGTCGTCGCGGTCGGGGTGGTCCTCCCGCCAGTGCGAGCCGCGGGTCTCCTCGCGCACAGCCGCCGCGGCGACCAGCGCGGAGGCCACCGTGAGGAGGTTGGTCGCCTCCCACGACTCGGTGCAGGGCTCGACCGCGACCGGCGTCCAGCGGGCGTCGGAGAGCGCACGGGCGACCTGCGCGAGGCTCCGGTCGCTGCGCAGCACCCCGGCGCCCCCGCTCATGTGGCTCTGGATCCTCGGCCGTGTACGCGGGTCTACCAGGCCCTCGGGCCGGTCGTCGGCCGGGACGGGCTCGTGCGTCGCGCGGTCGCGGGTCAGGTTTCCGGCCGCCAGATCGGCGGCGATGCGCTCGCCGTAGACGAGCCCTTCCAGCAGGGAGTTGGAGGCCAGCCGGTTGGCGCCGTGCACGCCCGTGCAGGCCGCCTCTCCGCAGGCGTACAGGCCGGGCACGCTGGTCTTGCCGTACAGGTCGGTGCGCACGCCGCCGCTCGCGTAGTGGGCGGCGGGGGCGACGGGGATGGGCTCGGTGACGGGGTCGATGCCGTGCTCGCGGCAGACGGCGAGGATGGTGGGGAACCTGGACCGCCACTTGTCCTCGCCGAAGTGGGTGGCGTCGAGGTAGACGTGGTCGGCGCCGGTCTGCGCCATCTGACGCATGATCGCCTTGGCGACCACGTCGCGGGGCGCGAGGTCGGCCAGCTCGTGCACCCCCCGCATGAAGCGCTCGCCGCTCGAGTCGATCAGCACCGCGCCCTCGCCGCGCACGGCCTCGGAGACGAGGGGCTGCTGGCCGGTCGAGCCCTCCCCCAGCCACAGGACCGTGGGGTGGAACTGCACGAACTCGATGTCCCTGACCACCGCGCCGGCCCGCAGCGCCAGCGCCACGCCGTCTCCGGTGGACACCACGGGGTTGGTGGTGGCCGCGTAGACCTGGCCCATGCCGCCGCTGGCCAGCACCACGGCCCCGGCCCGTACGGCGCCGACGCCGTCGCGGGCGCCCTCCCCCATGACGTGGAGCGTGACCCCGCAGGCGCGGCCCTCGGCGTCGAGGAGGAGGTCGAGGGCGAGGGCGTGCTCGATGACCTCGATGCGGGGCTCGGCCAGCACCGCCTCGGCCAGGGCCCGCTGCACCTCGGCGCCGGTCGCGTCGCCGCCGGCGTGCACGATCCGGTTGCGGTGGTGGCCGCCCTCGCGGGTGAGCTGGAGCTCGCCGTCGGTGTCGCGGTCGAACTCGGCGCCGTGGCTCATCAGCCGCTTCAGCGCGTCGGGGCCCTCGGTGACCAGGACGCGGACGGCCTCCTCGTCACACAGGCCGACCCCGGCGACGAGCGTGTCCCTCAGGTGCTCGTCGGGGGTGTCCTCGGGGTCGAGGACGGCGGCGATGCCGCCCTGGGCCCACCGGGTGGACCCGGCCGACAGCACGTCCTTGGTGACCACGAGCACTCGTGCGCGGGGGTCGAGTTCGACGTGGCGCAGCGCCACGGTGAGGCCGGCGATGCCGGACCCGATCACGACGGCGTCGGCCTCGACGGTCCAGCCGGGTGCGGGGGCGGTGAGTCTGCGTGCGAGCGCCACCATCAGGGGATCCCCTTTCGTCATAATGACGATAACGCCCCCCTGGCGATGGTGACGCCCCGCCCCCTCCTCCTAGGGGCACGCCGCAGGGCCGGCGCCTGTCGCGGGGCCGGCGCCTGCCGCAGGGGTGGTGCCTGCTGCGGGGGCGGCGCCTGTCGCGGGGCCGGTGCAGAGCTGGGCGGTCAGAGTGGTGCGGGCCCATTCCTCCCACTGGTCCTGCGACCAGCCGCGGTCCTGGACGAAGAGCAGGTACAGCTGCGGGCTGAGCAGGCAGAACAGCAGATCCGCCGCCATCGCGACGGAGACGTCCGGCCGGGCGCCGGGTTTGCCCACGAGCGCCTGGGCCGCGGCGTGCTGCACGACATAGCGCGGGTCGGGGCCGTCGGGCCATCCCGCGGCAATCTGCGGGTCGGCGGCCCCGGCGGACTCGATCATCGGCATGAGCGGGGCGACCCGGCCGAGGATCTCACTCGTGCCGCGGACGTGCGCCCGCAGCTGGTCGACCGCGGCAGGCTCGGCGCACGCGGCGCGGAACCACTCACGGTCCATGATGGCCACCGGCTCGATGTCGCCGGCGATGGACGTGTCGACGACGTCCTTGAACAGCGTGCGCTTGTTGCCGAAGGCGAAGTAGACCGTCTGAACGGCCACGCCCGCCCGGTCGGCGACCTCCTGCAGGCTCGTCGCCCCGTAGCCCTGCGCGACGAACAGCTCCCGCGCCGCCTGGATGACCTTCTCCCGGGTGCGGCGCGAGCGCTCGGCCCGTTTGTCCGGCCGCTTGACGATGTCCATGATGCGAGTATATCTCTAGAGTTCGTCACTAGAGTTTGACTCTAAAGAAGTGGAGCGAGGCCATGGACACGCCGAACACCGCCCGGAGCACGGACGTAGACCGGATCGGCAGCGGACCGGACCAGGAGGAGGCCGTACTGCGGGAACTGGAGGAGTACTACCGAACCGGCAAGCCGCCGTGGGATTCGGGCGTGACACCGCCCGAGCTGGTCGCCCTGATAGAGGGACGCGGGGAGAGGCGCGGGGAGGGGGACGGCGCGCTGCCGCCCGGCCGCGCTCTGGAGCTCGGCTGCGGCACCGGAACCAACGCCATTTATCTGGCCCGGCACGGCTGGGAGGTCGTGGCCGTCGACCTGGTCGGCCGCGCGATCGAGCAGGCCCGGGAGAAGGCCGACGCGGCAGGAGTGGCCGTACGGCTCCTGCACGGAGACGCCACCCGGCTCGACGAGCTGGACGCGTCCGGCCCCTACGACCTGTTCTTCGACCTGAGCTGCTTCTGCGGCATCCCGCCGCACCGCCGCGACGCCTACGCCGCCGGGCTCACCAGCCGTGCCGCTCCCGGCGCACGGCTGCTGATGTTCGGGTACGGCCCCGGAGTGCTCGACGACAAGTTCTCCGGGGTCACCGCCGACGAGCTGCGCGCCAGGTTCGCCGGCTGGGAGCTGGCCGACATCACACCGGGGACGAACCCGTTCCCCACCTTCTGGTTCACGCTGCGGTACGGGGGAGCCTGAGCCGCCGCGACCTCTACAGGGTCAGGACCACGTTGTCGATGAGGCGGGTGGTGCCCACCTTGGCGGCCACGGCCAGGATCGCCTCGCCGCGGTGGTCGTCGCCGGCCGGCGCGAACGTCGCCGGGTCGGCCAGGATCAGGTAGTCGAGCAGCAGCGGCGGGTCGAAGCGGGCGGCTTCCTCCAGCACGGCCCGCGCGGCGTCGAGGATCCCGGCCGGCCCGGCGGTCTGGCCCCGCGCCGCGCCGGCCCGCAGCGCCCGCGACAGGGCGAGCGCGGTGCGGCGGTCGGCCTCGGACAGGTACCTGTTGCGGCTCGACAGCGCGAGGCCGTCCGGCTCCCGCACGGTCGGGGCGCCAACGATCGACACCGGGACGTCGAGGTCGGCCACCATCCGCCGGATCAGCGCGAGCTGCTGGGCGTCCTTCTGCCCGAAGACCGCGACGTCCGGCCGTACGAGGTTGAACAGCTTGAGCACCACGGTCAGCACACCGTCGAAGTGGCCGGGCCGGAAGGCTCCCTCGACCACCCCGCCCATGCCGCCGGCCGAGACCTCCACCTGGCGGTCCGGCAGGTACATGTCGTCGGCCGAGGGCGTGAAGACCACGCGCACACCCTCCTCCTCGCACACCCGGAGGTCGGCCTCGAACGTACGGGGATAGCGGGAGAAGTCCTCGTCGGGGCCGAACTGCAGGGGGTTGACGAACACGCTCACCACCACGTGGTCGGCGTGTTCGCGTGCCAGCCGCATCAGCGACCGGTGGCCCTCGTGGAGCGCCCCCATCGTGGGGACCAGGGCGATCCTCCCGGGGCCGAGCTCGTCCCTCGCCTTGTCGAGGGCGGCGCGGTCGGCGGCGACGGTCAGGTCCATATGTTCCCTCCCAGGGCGTCCAGAAGGCGTTCGGCCGCCTCCGGCTTGAGCAGGCCCGCCGCGAGCGCCCGGTCGGCGGTGAGCCGCGCGAGGGCGACGTACGCGTCCGCGGCCTCGGGGGCGGCCAGGATGAGCGCGTCGACGTGCTTGCGCACGGTGCCCGCGTCGCCGCGGACCACGGGCCCGGTGAGCCCGCTGATGCCGAGACGCAGCACGTTGTCGAGTGCCGCGCTCAGCAGGGGGCCGAGCATCCGGCCCGGATGCTCCACGCCGATCTTCGCGAGCAGTTCCTGCGACTCGGCGACGAGCGTCACCATGTGGTTCGCGGCGCCGGCCAGGGCGGCGTGGTAGAGCGGCCGGTCCCGGTCGGCGATCCACACCGGCTCGCCGCCCATCTCGATCACCAGCGCCTCGGCCACCGGCCGCAGCAGGTCGGGCGCCGTGACGCCGAACGAGCAGCCGTTGAGCCGGGTCAGGTCGTCGCTCCTGCCGGTGAACGTCATCACGGGGTGCAGCGCGAGCGGCAGCGCCCCCGCCTCGGCCGCGGGGTCGAGCACGCCCAGGCCGTACGCGCCGCTGGCGTGCACGAGCAGCTTGCCGCGCAGGTCGGCGCCGGTGGCGGCGAGACCGGAGACGAGACCGGGGAGCACGTCGTCCGGCACGGTCAACAGCACGAGATCGGACCGGGCGATCACCTCGTCCGGCCTGCTGAGCGCCAGGCCGAGACGGTCGGCGGCCCGCCGCGCCGACGCGTCGGACACGCCGCTTGCCGCCACCACCCGATGACCCGCGAGCATGAGCGCGGCTCCGAGCACGGAACCGACGCGTCCCGCGCCCAGCACTCCTACGGCGAGCCGCGCCGGGCGGTCACTTGTCTCCATGACGCCTCCCTCGGTTCAGCGTAGCGGCGGCGCTCCCGCCCGCCCGGGCGTGGCCCAACGGTCGGATTTTGTCCCATTTCTCCCGGGCCTATGTTGAGCCACAAGTACGAAAGTGACTACTTTTCGTTACGGCCTCGGCGTGTCGGTAACCTTGGGCCCCGTGGAGGTCACCTGGCGGGAGGCCATGCGGCGGGCGCTCTACGGCGCGGAGGGCTTCTACCTGCGGGAGCGCCCCGACCGGCATTTCCGCACGTCGGTGCAGGCCTCGCCGGTCTTCGCCGAGGCCGTGCTGCGCCTGCTCCTGCGGGTCGACGCCGCGCTCGGGCGGCCCGACCCGGTCGATCTCGTGGACATGGGCAGCGGCAACGGCCTGCTGGCCGCCCGGGTGCGGGCCGCCGCGCCGCCGGACCTCTCGAAGCGGCTGCGGGTCACCGCCGTCGACCTGTCCCCCCGGCCCGGCGATCTCGATCCGCGCGTCGCCTGGGAGCCGGAGGCGCCGTACGGCGCGGGCGGCCTGGTGATCGCCAACGAGTGGCTGGACAACGTGCCGCTCGACATCGCCGAGATGACGCCGGACGGCCCTCGCCTGGTGCTCGTGGACACCTCGACCGGCGAACAACGGCCCGGGCCCGCTCCCGGCCCGGAGGACCTGGCCTGGCTGGAGCGCTGGTGGCCGCTGCGCTCACCGGGAGAACGCGCCGAGATCGGCCGTCCCCGCGACGAGGCCTGGGCCTCGTTGATCACGCGGCTGGCGTGCGGCACGGCGGTCGCCGTGGACTACGCCCATCCGGCCGGACGGCGGCCACCGCTCGGCACGGTCGCCGGATATCGCGACGGCTCGGTGGTGCCGCCGACACCGGACGGGTCGTGCGACATCACCGCCCACGTCGCGCTGGACGCCTGCGCGGCGGCCGGCGAGCGCGCGGGGGCGCAGGCGTCCACGCTCACCACGCAGCGGGAGGCGCTGCGGGACCTGGGAGTCACCGGCGCCCGCCCGCCGCTCGCGCTGGCGTCCGCCGATCCGGCCGCCTACGTACGCGCGCTGGGCCGGGCCTCCCAGGAGGCGGAGCTGATCGACCCGGCCGGTCTCGGCGGCTTCGGCTGGCTCAGCCAGGTCGTCAGACGGTGACCTTGAGGGACTCCAGGCCGCGCATGATGTAGCTGGGCTTCCAGGCAGGCTCCTCGGCGAGCTCCAGCCTGGGCGCCAGCCCCAGCAGGGCGCCGAACGACTCCGCCATCTCGACCCGCGCGAGCGGTGCGCCGAGGCAGAAGTGGATGCCGGCGCCGAACGAGATGTGCGGGTTGTCCGCCCGGCCGAGGTCGAGACGGTCGGGATCGGCGAAGACCTCGGGGTCGCGGTTGGCCGAGCCGAACAGCAGCGCGATCTCCGTGCCCCTGGGGATCGTCACCCCGCCGACCTCCACGTCCTCCAGCACCCACCGCTCGAACATCTGCGCCGGGGTGTCGTAGCGCAGCAGCTCCTCGACCGCCGTCGGCATCAGGCCGGGGTCGGCGCGCAGCCGCTCCAGCTCACCCGGGTTGCGGAACAGCGCCCACCACCCGCTGCCGGTGGCGTTGACCGTGGCCTCGTGCCCGGCGTTGAGCAGCAGCACGCAGGTGCCGATCAGCTCGTCCTCGGTCAGCCGGTCGCCGTCGTCGACCACCTGGGCCAGCGCCGAGATCATGTCGTCGCCCGGCCGATCCCTGCGGGCCCTGGCCAGCTCGCGCAGGTAGCCGGCGAACTCCGCCGCCGCGCGCACGGCCGTGTGCTGGACCTCCGGCGAGGGGTTCAGCTCGTACATCCCGCAGATGTCGGCCGACCAGGGGCGCAGCAGGTGGCGGTCGGCCTCGGGCACACCGAGCATCTCGGCGATCACGGTGACCGGCAGCGGCTCGGCCACCTCGGCCAGCAGGTCGCCGCCGCCGCGCTCGACCAGTCCCGCGGTCAGCTCGGTCGCGATCTTCCGTACGCGGGGACGCAGCGACTCGACCATGCGGGGCGTGAACGCCTTGGACACCAGGCGGCGCAGCCGCGTGTGGACCGGCGGCTCGACGTCGAGCATCCCGGCCCGGATCACCCGCCAGAACGGTTCCTGGAACTCCGGCTCGGGCTCGCGGCCGAACGCCTCGTGCGTCGCCACGTGCAGGTAGGACCGGCCGAGACGTCGGTCGCGCAGCAGCGCGTTCACATCCGCGTGGCGGGCGATCAGCCACTGCCCCGTCGGCTCGAAGAAGCTGACCGGATCGTTGTCGCGCAGGTCGCGGTAGGCGTCGTAGGGGTACGCGATGAACTCGGCATTCCAGGGATCAAACTTCACAATGGACAACAATACGGATGAAAGACCTCGCCTGGGAGTACGGGCGTGCGGGTCCGTCATGGCGTAGGTTGGGCCGATGCCGAAGCGCCGCGAACAGCCTCGCAGGGAGCCCCGCGAACTCGGCGAACTGCCCTATGCCGATCACCTTGAGCCGTTCAAGGGGCGGCTCGCGCAGGGCGGCGACTACGACACGGTCCTGTTCGACGGGGGCGAGTTCGAGGACGCCGACGCGTCCGGCGCCCGGTTCATCGAGTCGGCGTTCGCCTCGGTGACGTTCGCCGGCGGCCGATACCGGCGCGCCCGGTTCTCGGACGTGTGGCTGAACGGCGTGCGCTGGGTGGGCGGCGACCTCACCGAGTCCGTCTGGGCGGACGCGGAGATCGTCATGAGCGCCCCGGCCGGCACTGCGCTGCCCGGCGCCGAGATGAACCACGTGCTCTTCCACCGGTGCAAGCTCGACTCGATCAACTTCCGCGCCGCCGACCTGCGGGAGGTCTCGTTCGTCGAGTGCACGCTGCGCGACGTGGACTTCGCGGGCGCCGCGCTGACCGGCGTCACCTTCCCCGGCTCGACGCTGGAACGGGTGCGGTTCGACAAGGCGCGCATGTCCCGGGTCGACCTGCGCGGCGCCGTGTCCCTGGGCATCTCCGACGGCTACGACGCGCTGCGCGGCGCGACCATCAGCGGCGTCCAGCTGATGGAACTCGCGCCGATGTTCGCCCACATCCTGGGTGTCACGGTCGACGATGGCTGACTTCGCCTGGGCCGCCCGGACTTGCGGCCGGAGGGCGGTGTCGGGTTATAGTGCCGTCCAGGTCATGAGTGCCAGCGTCAAGCCCCGGCTTGCTGGCCGGCAACCCTCGCGCTCGCGGCGGGGTGCCCCGGGTGAGGACCGGGTCCGGCACGAGGTGTGCCGGGCAAGCGCGGGCTCCGCCTCTCCGATGCCATGGCCGGGGTCCCCGACCCGAGGAGCATGGCGTTGTCCGCACTCACCTTCGTCCAGCAGGCCGTCACCCGCATCTCCGAGCACGATCTCGCCCCCGTGTGCCTACCGGCTGTCGTGGGCGCCGACCTGGAGGTGCCCGTCAGGGGCGGCAGGCTGGTGCAGTACGCCAACCTCGACTATGCGGCGAGCGCGCCCTGTCTGGAGCCGGTGAACGCCGCCGTCGCGGCGGCGCTGCCGGCCTACTCCAGCGTCCACCGGGGTGCGGGCTACGCCTCGCAGCTCACGACGGCCAGGTATGAGCAGGCCAGGCACACCGTGCGGGCCTTCGTCGGCGCCCGCCCCGACGACGCGCTCATCTTCGTGCGCAACACGACCGACGCCATGAACCTGCTGGCCCGCAGCCTCCCCGAGGGCACCACCGCCGTCGTGTTCGAGACCGAGCACCACGCCTCGCTGCTGCCCTGGCAGAAGGCCGTACGGCTCGCGCCGCCCGCCTTCCCCGGCGAGGCGATCCGGGCGGCCGACGAGGCGCTGGCCGCCATCGACGGCCCGGCCCTGCTCGTCGTGACCGCGGCCTCCAACGTCACCGGCGAGCTGTGGCCGATCGCCGGACTGGCCCACATCGCCCACCGGCACGGCGCGCGAATCGCCGTGGACGCCGCCCAGCTCGTGCCCCACCGCGAGCTGAACCTGGCCGCGCTCGACCTCGACTACGTGGCCTTCTCCGGGCACAAGCTCTACGCCCCGTTCGGCGCCGGGGTGCTCGTGGGCCGCCCCGACTGGCTCGCCTGCGCCGACCCGTACCTGCGCGGTGGCGGAGCCGTACGGTCCGTGGGCGAGACGGTGGACTGGAGCGACGACCCCGAGACGCGGCACGAGGCGGGCACCCCCAACGTGCTCGGCGCGATCGCGCTCGCCGCCGCCTGCGACGCGCTGACCGCGACCGGCTGGACCGCGCTGGTGCGGGACGAGGAGCGGCTGCTCGCCCGCCTGCGCGCCGGGCTCGCCGCGATCCCCGGCGTACGCGAGCTGTCGCTGTGGGGCCAGGACCACCCGCGCGTCGGCATCGTGTCGTTCACCGTCGAGGGCCGTACGGCCCGCGAGGTCGCCGAGGCGCTGTCGGCCGATTGGGGCATCGGCGTCAGGGACGGCAAGTTCTGCGCCCACCCGTTCGTCCGCCACCTCCTCGGCGGCGGGGAGGACGGCGGCTGCGCGGACGGCACGTTCAGCGCCGTGCGCGCCTCGGTCGGCATCGGCACGACCACCGAACACGTCGACCGCCTCGTCGAGGCCCTGCGCGAGATCGCCACCGCCTGACGACGGAAGGTGAGGTCGGGGGTCTCGCTCAAGAGGTCCCCGATCAAGCGGCGTTCGTCGACTTCTCGCTGACCGGCAGGCGCAGCGTCCGATCACCGAAGTCGACGACCAGGTCCAAGCGGGCCCCGAGCGCCTCTACATAGCGAGCGATAACGTCGAGAGAGGTGACCTCTCCATGCTCGATCTGTGAGACCCGGGCGACGCTCAGACCCATGACAGCCGCGACGTCCCTCTGGCCGAACCCAAGTTGCTTTCGCGCCTCGGCGAGCTGATGACCGCGCGCCTCGGCGAGAAGCTTTCTGGCGCCCTGCTCGATCACCGAAGGGGAGACGCTGGCCTCGTGCAGTTCCCGCTCGAGGTCGGCCCAGTCCCCCGGCACTCTCTTAGGCATGTTCACTCCTCGTCGTCGCTGGTGTAGTCGACATAAAGCTGTATGGCCAGGGGGATGTTCTCCTTGTACCACCGGTTCCAGTTCCCGGCTTTGTCACCGCCAAGCAACAGCAGCGCCGCCCGCGTAGGGTCGAAGGCGAAGATGATCCTGATCTCCGATCGCCCGCGCGATCCTGGGCGCAGTTCCTTGAGATGATGCAGGGAGCTTTCCTTGAGCCGGTCGACGAGGGGCCTGCCCAGCGTTGGCCCCTCCTCCCGGAGAGCGGCGACGGCCTGAGCGACCTGAATCGCCGAGTCGAGATCCTCCTTGAGGAGCGTCCTGAACCAGGCGGCATACTCATCTGTGACCTTCACCGTCCACGCCAAGAGTGCCCTCCCGAAATCAAGGCTATCCTTAAGTCGGGCAGTAGGCTACTGCCGTTGACCTGAGACGGTGGTCGAGTTCGTCTGATGCCTTCGCCGTCTTCGCTCCCCCGTGATGGGCGTGAAAGCATGGACGGTATGACGACCGAGCAGGAGGGCGGGCGCACCGAACGCATCGTGGGGCTCGGCGCCGGAGCCGACGCCGTGCAGGCGAGGGAGCTGGCCACCGAGGACATGATCCTCAACATCGGCCCGCAGCACCCCTCCACCCACGGCGTGCTGCGGCTGCGGCTCGTCCTCGACGGCGAGCGCATCACGGCCGCCGAGCCGATCGTCGGCTACATGCACCGCGGCGCGGAGAAGCTGTTCGAGGTCCGCGACTACCGGCAGATCATCGTGCTCGCCAACCGGCACGACTGGCTGTCGGCGTTCGCCAACGAGCTGGGCGTCGTGCTCGCGGTCGAGCGCATGCTGGGCATGCAGCCCCCGGCCAGGGCGGTGTGGGCCAGGACGCTGCTGGCCGAGCTCAACCGCGTGCTCAGCCACCTGATGTTCCTCGGCAGCTATCCCCTGGAGCTCGGCGCGATCACGCCGGTCTTCTACGCCTTCCGCGAGCGGGAGACCCTGCAGCACGTCATGGAGGAGATCTCCGGCGGCCGCATGCACTACATGTTCAACCGGGTGGGCGGGCTGAAGGAGGAGCTGCCCCTGGGCTGGCTCGACCGCGTCACGGCGGCCGTCGCGGCCGTGCGGCGGCGACTGCCCGACATCGAGGAACTGATCGCCGGCAACGAGATCTTCCTGGCCCGAACCCGCGGCGTCGGCGTGCTCGACCGCGAGACGATCATGCAGTACGGCGTGAGCGGCCCCGTCGCGCGGGCCTCGGGCGTCGACTTCGACCTGCGGCGCGACGAGCCCTACCTGGCGTACGGCGAGCTGCCGGTGAAGGTCGCGACCCGGTCGGCCGGGGACTGCCAGGCCCGGTTCCAGGTGCTGCTCGAACAGGTCAAGGTCTCCCTCGACCTGGCCGACGCCTGCGTCGAGCGCCTGCGGCACCTGCCGCCGGGGCCGATCAACCAGCGGCTGCCGAAGGTGCTGAAGGCGCCCGAGGGCCACACGTACGCCTGGACGGAGAACCCGCTCGGCCTGAACGGCTACTACCTGGTGTCGCGGGGCGAGAAGACGCCGTGGCGGCTCAAGCTGCGCAGCGCCTCCTACAACAACATCCAGGTGCTGCGGGAGATGCTGCCGGGCAACCTGGTCGCCGACATGATCGCGATCCTCGGCTCGATGTTCTTCGTGGTGGGCGACATCGACAAGTAGATCGGCGCGTCGCGGTCACGTCTCCCCGGAAGGCTTGCCGGGCACCCGGCAGCAGTGTTCCAGGAACAGCGCCGCGCAGATCAGGATCACGCAGGCCACGAACGACCCGCCTCCGACGAACGCGTCCTGGCGGGGCTTGTCCAGGTCGAGCAGTTCGAGCACGTGCACCACGAACCCGGCGAAAATGCCGCCGAACGCCGCCGCGACGTACGCCGTGGCCTTCGCCAGCGCCGCCAGGCGGGCCACGGCCAGCGGGTCGACGGGCTTGGTGTCCGGGCGGCGCAGGATCCTCGCCCGGGTCAGCCAGCCCGTGTACGCCTCGCCGACGGCAAGCAGCAGCGTGGTGGGGATCGCGGTCCACGGCAGGGTCGGCACCGTGGAGTAGAACTGCCGGAGCAGCCCCCAGGTGAGCAGGCCGAACACGACCACGAGGCCGACGAGCACGCCGGGATTGCTGGGCTTCACACGGGGCTCCTCGTCGATCAGGCCGGGGGTTCGAGCACGAGGTCGGGCCGCAGCCGCACCCCGCTCTGGTCCAGGTCGGCCAGCAGGGCCGCCGCCGGCCCGCGCCCCGGCAGCACCGCCGCGGGATCCGCCTGCGTCCACGGGACCAGTACGAACGCCCGCTCGTGCGCCCGGGGGTGCGGGAGTGTGAGCTCGGGGTCGTCCGACATGAGACTCCCGACCGTGATGAGGTCGACGTCGAGCGTGCGCGGGCCCCACCGCTCCCTGCGCTCGCGGCCGAACGCGCTCTCGACGCTCTGCGCGCGGTCGAGCAGCGTGCGGGGGTCGAGCATGCTCTCGGCGACCACGACCGCGTTCAGGTAGGGCCCCTGCTCGGGGCCGCCGACCGGGTCGGTCTCGTAGACCGGCGACACCGCCACGAACGTGAGCCCCGGAGCGTCGAAGAGCTCGTCGACGGCTCCCTGCAAGTTCTCCAGGCGGCGGCCGAGGTTGCTGCCGAGCGCGATCACGACCCTCATCCGCGACCCCTTCTGATCGTCACCACCACGTCGCCGAACGGCAGCGGGATCGGCGCGGCCGGTTTGTGCACGCTGACCTCCGCCTCCTCGACCAGCTCGTGGGCCAGGCAGGCCGCCGCAAGCCGCTCGGCGAGGGTCTCGATGAGGTTGACCGGCTCGCCTTCCACGATGTGGACGAGCTCCGCAGCCAGCGCCCCGTAGTCCACGGTGAGCGTCAGGTCGTCGGCCGCCGCCGCCGGGGCGGTGTCGAACCTCAGGGCCACGTCGATCACGAACTCCTGGCCCAGCTCGCGCTCGGCGGGCAGGCAGCCGTGCCTGCCGCGGGCCCGCAGGCCCGTCAACCGCACCGTGTCACGACTCGTCGTCGGCCGCACCGTCAATGCTCCTGCTCCTCCTCATCGTCGTCGTCGTCGCTCTGCAGGACCGGTGAGCCGTGGTAGAGCCACAGCCGCCACCCGGTCCCGGACCGCACATAGGTGCTGGAGGCGACGACCCGGCCGGCCGCGAAGCCCGGCTCGTCGGTGTCGGCGGCCGTGAGGATGTTCTCCGCGCAGGTGACCACGGCGACGTCGCCGATCACGGTCGTCTGCACGTCGGTCAGCACGAACTGGATGTACGTCGTGTTGGCCATGATGAGCGCCCAGGAGCGCAGCACCTCCGACCGGCCGGTCAGCATGGGCCAGCCGGGGTGGACGCACATGGCAGGACGTCCTGGGACGTCCTCCGTCCAGATCTCCGACATCTTGTCGAGGTCGCCGCTCTCGATGGCGTTGTAGAACGCCTGGTTGAGCTCCTCGATGTCCTTCATCGGCGTCCCTGTCGGCATGTCGTCACCGGCCCTCGTCAGCGTGTCGTACGGCTGCTGCCCTCCACGCGGCGGCCACCCGCACCGCGTCCGCGTTCGCCCGCACCCGGTGCACCCGCACGCACCACGCGCCGGCCCGCGCGGCGAGCGCGGTGACGGCGAGTGTGGCGGCGTCGCTGCCGTCGAACGGCCGGGGCTCGCCGTCCGGCCCCGGCAGCAGGCGGCCGAGGAAGCGTTTCCTCGACGCCCCGATAAGCAACGGGCGGCCGAGGCGGCCGAGCTCGCCGATCCCGGCCAGCAGGGCCCAGTTGTGCTCGGCGTTCTTGGAGAATCCGAGGCCGGGGTCGAGCACGATCTGCTCCTCCCGCACGCCCTCGGCCAGCACGGAGTCGACCCGCTTGCGCAGCTCCTCCGCCACCTCCGTCACGACGTCGCCGTAGATGGCCCGGCTGTCCATGTC
The DNA here is from genome assembly GCF_006874465.1 of Microbispora bryophytorum. GTDB lineage: Bacteria > Actinomycetota > Actinomycetes > Streptosporangiales > Streptosporangiaceae > Microbispora > Microbispora bryophytorum. The sequence continues at coordinate 23,998 of NZ_VIRL01000028.1, forward strand.
GCGGCTGTGCCCCCGCCAGTGCATCACGACGTACGGCACGCCGGTCGCGGCCACCACCCGCGGCATCACCGGGTCGGCCAGCCCGCCGCTCACGTCGTTGACGAGCTTCGCCCCTGCCGCGACGGCAGCCTCGGCCACCTCCGCGCGCATGGTGTCGACGCTGACCGTCACGCCCTCCTCGGTGAGCGTGCGGATCACCGGCTCGACGCGGCGCAGCTCCTCCTCCAGGGACACCCGGGCCGCGCCGGGGCGGGTGGACTCGCCGCCCACGTCGACGATGTCGGCGCCCTCGGCCACCAGGTCGAGTCCGTGCCTGATCGCGACGTCGGCGTCGAACCACTGCCCGCCGTCGGAGAAGGAGTCGGGGGTCACGTTGACCACGCCCATGACCAGGCAACGCCCAGACTGGGGCATACCGGGCACACTCGCTGCGGTCATGGGGTCAAGACTAGTGCCACGAGCCTCAATGCCCGTCGGGCAGGAGCGGCGTCCCAATCGGCCGTCGTCCGCGCTCAGCCGCGCAGGATCAGCGACATGGCCTCGGCCCTGGTCGCCTCGCTGGAACGGAAGTCGCCCCGGACGGCCGACGTGATCGTCTTGGCGCCGGGCTTGCGCACGCCGCGCATGGTCATGCACATGTGCTCGGCCTCGATCACCACGATCACCCCGCGCGGCTCCAGCACCTGCATCAGGCCGTCGGCGATCTGGGAGGTCATCCGCTCCTGGACCTGTGGCCTGCGGGCGTAGACGTCCACCAGCCTGGCCAGCTTGGACAGGCCGGTGATGCGTCCCTTGTCGTTCGGGGTGTAGCCGATGTGGGCCACGCCGTGGAACGGGAGCAGATGGTGCTCACAGGTGGACATCACCTCGATGTCCTTGACGAGCACCATCTCGTCGTGGTCCGCGTCGAACATGGTGGTCAGCGCGTCCTCGGGCCGCTGGCCCAGGCCGGCGAACTGCTCCGCGAACGCGCGGGCCACCCGGGACGGGGTGTCCCGGAGCCCGTCGCGATCGGGGTCCTCACCGATCGCGAACAGGATCTCCCGGACCGCTTTCTGGATCCGGTCGTGGTCGAATCCGGGGGGCGGCCCCACCGTGGGTGCGGCCACGGTCAGGCCTCGTCCCGCTGCGTTGACTGATCGTTGACCCACGGGGTGGAGCCGGAGCCGCCGGCGGGCAGCGCCGAGCCGTTGCCGTTGGCCCGCTCCTTGGGCGTGATGACCGGAGGACGGTCGGACGGCAGACGCTTGCCGTAGCCGGCGTAGGAGGGACGCTTCTCCCTGCGCACGATGGGCGAGAAGATCTCAAGGACCTGCTCCCGGGAGAGCGTCTCCTTCTCCATCAGTTCGAGCACGAGGTTGTCGAGCACGTCGCGGTACTGGACGAGGATCTCCCACGCCTGGTCGTGCGCGCTCTCGATGTAGCGGCGGACCTCCTCGTCGATCGCCGAGGCGATCTGCTCGGAGTAGTCGCGCTCGTGGCCCATCTCACGGCCGAGGAAGACCTCGCCGTTGCCGCTGCCGAACTTGCGGGCGCCGAGCCGCTCGCTCATGCCGTACTCGGTGACCATGCGGCGGGCGATCGACGTCGCCTTCTCGATGTCGTTGGACGCGCCGGTGGTGGGCTCGTGGAAGACGAGCTCCTCCGCGGTGCGGCCGCCGAGCAGCATGGCGAGCTGGTCCAGCATCTCGGACCGGGTCGCGAGGAACTTGTCCTCCATCGGCAGCGTCATCGTGTAACCGAGAGCGCGGCCGCGGGACAGAATCGTGATCTTGTGGACCGGGTCGGAGTTGGGCAACGCGTGGGCCACCAGGGCGTGACCGCCCTCGTGGTAGGCGATGATCTTCTTCTCCTGGTCCGACATGACCCGGGACTTGCGCTCGGGACCGGCCATCACTCGGTCGATCGACTCTTCGAGAGTGTTCATCGTGATGAGCTTCTGGTCCTGCCGGGCGGTCAGCAGGGCCGCCTCGTTGATCACGTTCGCGAGGTCGGCGCCGGTGAAGCCGGGAGTCCTGCGGGCGATCACGTCGAGGTCGACGTCCTGCGCGAACGGCTTGCCGCGACCGTGGACGCGCAGGATGCCCTTGCGGCCCTCCAGGTCGGGCCGGTCGATGACGACCTGGCGGTCGAAGCGGCCGGGGCGCAGCAGCGCGGGGTCGAGGATGTCGGGGCGGTTGGTCGCGGCGATGAGGATCACGCCGCCCTTGACGTCGAAGCCGTCCATCTCGACGAGGAGCTGGTTCAGGGTCTGCTCGCGCTCGTCATGGCCGCCGCCGAGGCCCGCGCCGCGGTGCCGGCCGACGGCGTCGATCTCGTCGATGAAGATGATCGCCGGGGCGTTCGCCTTGGCCTGCTCGAACAGGTCGCGGACGCGGGAGGCGCCGACGCCGACGAACATCTCGACGAAGTCGGAACCGGAGATCGAGTAGAACGGCACGCCGGCCTCACCCGCGACGGCGCGGGCGAGCAGGGTCTTGCCGGTGCCGGGCGGGCCGTACAGCAGCACGCCCTTGGGGATCTTGGCGCCGATGGCCTGGAACTTGGCCGGGGCCTGCAGGAACTCCTTGATCTCCTGGAGCTCCTCGATGGCCTCGTCGGCCCCCGCGACGTCGGCGAAGGTCGTCTTCGGGGTGTCCTTGGTGATCAGTTTCGCCCGCGACTTGCCGAAGTTCATGACCCGGGAGCCGCCGCCCTGCATCTGGTTCATGATGAACAGGAAGATCAGGACGATGAGAATGATCGGCAGGAAGCTGATCAGCAGGCTGACGAGGAAGTTCTCCTTCGCCACGTCCACCGTCCAGCCCTGGGCGGGCTTGGCCTGTTCGAGCGCCTGCGTGAGCTGGACGCCCTGACCCTCGACCCACAGGGCCTGGATGCGGTCGGTCGACTTGCCCCCGACCTCGACGGGCCGGTTAAGTGTCAGCTCGACGCGCTGGTCCTTGTCGACCACGGTCGCGCTCTTGACATTGCCCTGCTGGATCTGCTGGACGACCGTCGAGGTGTCGGCGGTGGTGTAGTTGCCGCCGCCGCCGAACATCGTGGTGACGAGCAGGAGAAGCAATACGATGCCCAGGATCCACAGCAGTGGGCCACGTGTAAATCGCTTGAGATCCATCCGTTGCGGAACCCCGGCGGGCCCGTCCCTTCCTGACCAAGGCCTGCCCCGGGAGAACCCGGGGTCGCGGCATCCCTTACCGCTCCTTCTGGCTACCGCGGGGCGGCCGACCGGCCCCCTCCACGGATATCCGAAGGTACACCCGGCAGCCGCGTCGGGTAACTGCCCGAGCGGCTCCGGCTTTGCCTTTCCAACGTACGTCAGCCAACCCCGTGTTCCCCGACCTGGCGCCCAATAACGCCTGATTCGAGGGTCACTTCGCTAAGGGCTTACTCCCCTCCGTACACATGCGGCGCAAGAGTCCCGATGAACGGGAGGTTGCGATACCGCTCCGCGTAATCGAGCCCGTACCCGATGACGAACTCGTTGGGGATGTCAAAACCGACGTAGCGGACGTCCAACTCGACCTTCACCGCGTCCGGCTTGCGCAGCAGCGTGCAGATCTCCACGGAGGCCGGGTGACGCGACTTCAGGTTGTTCATCAACCACGAGAGGGTCAGCCCGGAATCGATGATGTCCTCGACCACGAGCACATGCCGGCCGGCGATGTCGGTGTCGAGGTCCTTCAGCACCCGCACGACGCCGGACGATATGGTCCCCGCGCCGTAGGAGGAAACGGCCATCCAGTCCATCTGCACGGGCACGTGCAGCGCGCGGGCGAGGTCGGCCATGACCATGACCGCTCCCTTGAGCACGCCGACGATCAACACTTCCCGGCCGGCGTAGTCGGTGTCGATCCGGTCCGCCAGTTCTCTGATCTTCTCCTGAAGCTCCTGTTCGGAGATGAGGACTTTGGAGAGATCCTTACCCATGTCGGCTGCGTCCACCTGGGGTTTTCCTTACGCGAGCGAGAGATTGTCCACGGCGAAGACAAGGGTGCCACAGCGCCTCACCACCCCCACCCCCCCGGGTAGGTCCACCCCCTTCTGCCCGTGCCAGCCGGTCACCAGCCGCTCGACCGCCTCGATGTGCACCGCCGCGAGCGCGGCGGCGTGCGCCCCGGCCTCCACGGCCGCCCGGCGGATGACCCGCCGCCGCACCGCCCCCGGCACGTCCGCCAGCACGGCCACGTTCAGCTCCCCGCCGGGGCCGCGCGACTTCGCGTGGACGGCGTCCGCCCACGCGTCCAGGGCGTCGGCGTCGTCCCGGCACAACCGCGCCGTACGGGCCAGCGCCTCGGCGACACCCGGGCCCAGCGCGGCCTCCAGCGCCGGGAGGGCGTCGCGCCGCACCCTGACCCTGGCGTACGCCGGATCGTCGTTGTGCGGGTCGTCCCAGGGGCTCAGGCCGAGGGCGTCGCACGCCTGCCTGGTCCGCGCCCGGCCGAGCCCCAGCAGGGGCCTGCGGTAGAGCCCCGTGACCTCCGCCATGCCGGACAGGGACCGCGTGCCGCTGCCGCGGGCCAGGCGCAGCAGCACGGTCTCCGCCTGGTCGTCGCGCGTGTGGCCGAGCAGGACGGCGGCGGCGCCCAGCCGGTCGGCTGCGGCGGACAGCGCGGCGTAGCGGGCCTCGCGCGCCGCGGCCTCGGGGCCCCCTGCCGTGCCGACCGTGACGGTCAGCGCCTCGGCCGGGTCGAGACCGAGCGTGGGCGCGAGCCGTACGACGTCGTGGGCCCGGCCTGCCGAGCCCTCCTGCAGCCCGTGATCCACGGTGAGCAGCCCGGCGCGCAGACCGAGGCGCGGGGCCGCGAAGCCGGTGGCCGCCGCCAGCGCCAGCGAGTCGGCGCCGCCGCTGCAGGCCACGAGGACGAGCGCGCCGGACGACTCCCCCGCGTCCCGAGAGGCGGCGAGGTCCGCGAGCGACAGCCGTACGGCGCGGCGGACGTCGGCGACGGCGGGATGCGGGCCCATGCGGCCATTCTGGCGGTGCCGCCCGTGGGCCGGGCAACTTCCCGGCCCGGCGACTGCATGATCACGACAGACGCCGGCCCAGGTCAGCCCGGAGGTGGCCGGCTTATCGCATGATCACGGAGGGATGCGCCGCAGGTCAGAGGGGATCCCTGCGACAAACTACAAGATCACGGCGGTGGAGTGGGGGGTTAGGCGGAGGCCAGGACGCGGGACATCCAGGCGTGTGGATCGGCGATCTCCGCGCGGTCGGGCAGGGTCTCCGGCGAGGTCCAGACCTTGTTGAACGACTCCATGCCGGCCTCGTCCACGACCGTGCGGACGAAGTGGGAGCCCTCGGCGTACTGCTTCATCTTCAGCTCGATGCCGAGCAGCCGGCGGACGAGCTGGTCCATGCGCGAGCCACCCTCGCGGCGGCGCTGGAACTTGGCGCGGATCTCGGCGACCGACGGCACGACGGACGGGCCCACCGCGTCCATGACGTAGTCGCCGTGTCCCTCCACCAACGTCATCACGGCCGTCACACGGTCGAGCACGGCCTTCTGCTCGGGCGTCTGGATGGCCTCGATGAGGTTTCCCTCGCCGCCCCTGAAGGCGTCGGCCACGGCGTCGGAGGCGGCGCGCAGGCGCTCCAGCAGGGTCGTCAGGTCCATCTCGGACGCGAGGAGGAACTCGGTCATCTGGCCGCGGACGTACTCCCTCAGCCAGGGGACGCCGGTGAACTGCACCCGGTGGGTCTCCTCGTGCAGGCACACCCACAGGCGGAAGTCGCGGGGATCGACGCCCAGCTCACGCTCGGCGTGCACGATGTTGGGGGCCACCAGGGTCAGGCGGCCGGTCGGGGCCTCACCCGAGGGGTCGGGCGGGAGGAACAGCTCGTACTGCCCGAGCACCCGGGAGGCGAGGAAGGCCAGCACCGCGCCGACCTCGAGCCCGGTGATGCGCGAGCCGACCGCGCCGACGACCGCCGGCATGTTCGACATCTTCTGCGTGAGCGGCTCAAGCACCACGCGGAAGCCCTCCACGTTGGCGCGGATCCACCCCGGACGGTCGACCACGGTCGCCGCCTCGGGCGTCGCCGAGTCGATGCGGGTGAACTCACGCACGTGCCCCTCGGCGTCCCGGGACAGGCGCCGCAGTTCGAGGACCGCCTGCCTGGCCTCCTCGCGACTCACCTGAGGACCGGGCCGCACAAGGCGCACCCCGGTCGCGACGGCCAGATCCCAGTCGATCACCTGCATACCCACCACCGTACGTTCTCCGGCTTCTCGCCGCGCATAGAGCTCGGTGAGGAGCGCGGCCGTGTTATGGACCGATGCGCGCGCGCAGCGAGGAACGAGCGAGCACGCGAGTGAGCGCACTTCACCGCGGCTCAGCTCTGGGAGACGATCGTGGCCATCTTGTCGAGGGCGGTGATCGCCTCCGGCGGATTGGCCACTTGGTCGGCCATGAACGCGAAGGTCAGCAACCGGCCCTCGGATGTGTACGCGATGCCCGCCAGGGTGTTCACCCCGTTCAAGGTGCCCGTCTTCGCGCGTACCAATCCGGCCCCGGCCTTGGAATCAGACTTCTCATATCGATTGTGCAGAGTTCCGGTGAAATGCGCGATTGGCAGGCCGCTGATCAGCGAGTGGAGCTCCGGGTGGGCGGGAGACGCCGCCACGGCCAGGATGTGGGCGAGGGCCGTCGGCGCGATTCTGTTCTTGATGGACAGGCCGCTGCCGTCGTGGACCTCCACCCCGTCGGAGACTCCGAGACGGGTGAGCACGCGCCCGACCGCCGTGGGCACGCCCTGGAAGGTGTGCGGCAGGCCCTCCTTGATGGCGGACTGGCGGGCGAGCGCCTCGGCGAGGTCGTTGTCACTGTGGGTGAGCATCCGCTCCACGAGCGCGTAGATCGGACCGGACTCCACCCGGGCCAGCTCCTGCGCGGTGGGCGCCGCCTTCGCCGAGCCGACCCCCTTGCCCACCTTGATGCCGTTCTTCCTGAGCAGCGTGGCGAACGCGTCGGCGGTGGCCTGCGCCGGATCAGGGAAGCGGGCGCCGTTGGCCGCCCGGCCCTCGTCCATCATGAGCGCGGCCACCGGGGCGACACTGCCCTCCGGGATGTACGTCGGCTTCCATCCCGGCGCCGTCCGCGGCCCGGTGAACAGAGAGCTGTCGTACGACAGGTCCACCGAGGTGAGCTTCGCCGTCTTGAGCGCCTTGGCGGTGTTCGAGGCGAGCCGGGCGAGCGACGCCGGCCGGGGGTAGGTCTCCTCCTGCTCGCGGGCGCTCGTGCTCGGGCCGGCCAGGGTCGGGTCGCCGCCGCCGACCAGGACGATCGATCCGGCGGAGGCCCCCCGCACGACCCGCGTGGCCAGGCGGGCGTCCGGCCCCACCGTGCCCAGCACCGTCAGCGCGGTGACGAGCTTGGTGGTCGAGGCCGGGGTGATGGCGGTGCCCGAGCGGCCGTCGTAGACCGGCGTCCCCGTCGCGACGTCGAGCACGATCCCGGCCACACTGCCGCCGAGGGCGGGGTCACCCATCGCAGCGGTGAGCCGGGTGGTCAAAGTACCCTTGGCGGGGAGAGCCCCGCCCCCCACCGCGGCCAGAACCGGACCCGCGGTCACCAGGGGGATCGGGGCCGGCTTCGGGGACGCGACCGGAGCCGGGGTCCTGTCGGCGTCATGGGTGATCAGATAAGTGCCCGCGAGGACGACGAAGATCTGCAGCAGGGCGAGGGTGGCCACCACCATCCACCGCTCACGTCGCACCACTACGCCCTCATTTCGCGCCGACTTTGACCACGCCTACGAGACATTAACGCCAGCCCGGGAAACCGGGGACTCATGCGGAGGAACGAGTGGAGTTCGACGTTGTCGTTGAGATCCCCAAGGGACAACGGAACAAGTACGAGGTTGACCACAAGACCGGCCGCATACGTCTGGACCGCCTGCTTTTCACGTCTACTCAGTACCCCGCCGACTACGGGTTCATCGAGAACACTCTCGGTGAGGACGGGGACCCGCTCGACGCGCTCGTCCTGCTCCAGGAGCCGACCTTTCCCGGTTGCCTGATCCGCTGCCGAGCCGTCGGAATGTTCCGGATGACCGACGAGAAGGGCGGCGACGACAAGGTCCTGTGCGTTCCGGCGACCGATCCGCGGATGGAGCACATCCGCGACATCCACCACGTCGCCGAGTTCGACCGGCTGGAGATCCAGCACTTCTTCGAGGTCTACAAGGACCTGGAGCCCGGTAAGTCGGTCGAGGGCGCCAACTGGGTCGGCCGTGTCGAGGCCGAGGCCGAGATCGTCGCCAGCATCGAGCGCTTCCAGGAGACAGGGCACCACGACGAGGAGCACTGAATCAGTCGGGCCGGGTGGCGCCGACCAGATCGTGGCGCCAGATGGGCGAGATGCGCACCACGTCCCCCGTCTGGGGGGCGTGGACCATCATGCCCCGCCCGATGTAGATGCCCACATGATGGATGTCGCCGGGGTTCCGGCTCAACCGGCCGTAGAAGATGAGGTCGCCGGTGCGCAGTTCCTTGAGCGGGACATGCTGTCCCGACGTCCACTGCGTGCCGGTCCAGTGATCGAGTGACACCCCGGCCCGCTGCCAGGCCCGCATCGTCAACCCCGAGCAGTCGAACCCCGACGGGCCTGCGGCGGCCCACACGTACGGCTTGCCGATCTGTTTGAGCGCCCACTGGGCGGCCATCTCACCGGGGCCCGACCCGAACCGCCCGGTCCAGGCCGGCACCGCCAGGCTCCTGCGCGCGGGAAGCGCCGCGCGCCTGGCCTTGCTCCTCGCCTGTTTCAGCTTGTCGACGCGGTCGCGGGCGGCCTCCAGCCGTTTGGAGATCTCCGTTTTCTCCCGCTCGATCTGTTGGGTCTGTTCGAGCTGCTCCTCGACGGCCCGCTGTGCCGCGTCCTTCGCCTGTCGCACCTCGTCGGCGCTGTGCGACTGCTCGGAGTAGGCACGGGCCGCCTGTTCTCGGAGGATCTCGAAGACCTGTTGCGCGTCTTTCAGCCGTTGCAACGAGGCGGCCTGTTCGTCGCCGAGCTGCGTCAGCATGCTCGCTCTTCGCAGGAAGCCGTGCACGTCGCCGATGCCGCCGAGCATGGCCGCGGCGGACGGTGACAACCGCACCCCGCCGTACCCCTCGGCCACCCGCGCCGCCACCTCGCCGCGCAACTGGGTGACCTGGCCGGACGCCAGGCGGACCCGCCGCGCCGACTGCTCGTACGCGGCACGCGCCTGCTCAAGCTGGACGAGTTGCCCGTTGTACGACTCCACGAGCCGCTCGGCCTCGGTGTTCAGCGCCTCTCGGCGGGCCTGCGCGAGCGCGAGGTCGGCCTCGGCTCTGCCCAGCTCGCGTGTGCGCTCCTGCACCTGCTGGCGCGCCTTGGCGACGTCCTTCACGGACGGTTTCGGATCGGCTCCCGCCGGGGCCCCGAAGGTCAGGACGAGACTTGACCCGAGCCCGGCGACCAGCCCCGACGCTCTGAGGAGTGGCAATTCCTTCCCCTTCCCTGCTCCACTCCCCTCACTTCCCGGCGACTACTCTCCGTACACATCTAAGCTACGCCCTGTAATCGGCCTATGTGGTAGATCGTCCCGTTTGGCCAGGGAAAGCGCCTCCAGGCCTTCCGGAGCCGCCGGTCGCAGAGCCTCTGGTCGCAGAGCCTTCGGTCACGGGGCCGGTCGCAGGGCCGCCGGAAGTGCCGCGACGCTCCGTTCCGCGTTCGGAGCCGCCGCCCCGGATCCCACCGGGCACGCCCGGCAGTGAGCCGTCCCGGCCGGAGCGGCCGGGACCCGAGCCGTCCCCGGCTCTTCGCGCCCTCTCGCCGTCCCCGGTGCTTCGTGTCCCCCCGCTACCTCCGGCGCTCGGTGTCCTCCCGCCGTCCCGGGTGCTCGGTGCCCTCCCGCTACCTCCGGCGCTGGGTGTCCTCTCGCCGCCTCCGGCGCTTTGCGCCTCGTGCCTGCCGCCGTGTCCGCCGCGCCCTGGCGGTAGGGCCGTGGGCCCGCCGTGGCCGCCGTGTCCGCCCGAGGGCTTGTGGAAGGACGCGGGAGTCGGCGGCCACTCCCGGTGGAGACGGGAATGGTGCTGGTGGTCACGCCAGGGCGGACGGTGACCCGGCCAGTGCGCCGGAGGTGGTCCGCCCCGGGGCGACCAGCCCGGGCCGGGGCCGCCGGGACCATGTCCACCGGAGCCGGGCCCGCCTGGACCATGTCCACCGGAGCCCGGCCAACCGGAGCCCGGCCCGCCCGACCCGGGGCCGCCGGAACCCGGCCAGCCGGGGGTGCCGGAGCCGCCGGGGGTGCTCGGGGTGCCGGAGCCGCCGGGGGGTGTGGAGGTGGTGACGGGCGTGGGCGTCGGGCCGGACGGCGAGGCGCCGGGCCCCTGCGAGGACGACCCCCCTGCGGGGTGCCCCGGGGGCTTCCCGTGCGACACGGGGCGGTGCGGCCGATCGGCGGGGGGCACGGGTGCGGGCAGGGGCGCCGGGCGCGGCACGGGGACCGGCCTCGCGGGAACCACGGGCACGACCGGCTCGGCCAGCTCCCGGGATACCGGAGGCGCGGGCGAGCGCCCGCCGGCCTCGTCGGCCCCGGCGGCCTCGTCCGACGACCCCTCGGGAGACGCGGCGCCGCCGGACACGCCGGCCGACGCCTCCGCCGTGGGGAGCCGGAGCGGGGCGATCGTGTCGGCGGCCCGCTCGCGCAGGTCCCCGGCGAACTGGGCGAACACGAGCGCGATCGTCGCCACCGCCGCCAGGGCGGCCACGGCGCCCGCCACCGCCTGCGCCAGCCTCCCCTCGCGGCGACCGGCCCTCGGGAAGCCCGCGGCGTTGAGCCCGCCGATGCGCTTGGCGACGTACCGCCGATAGGGGACGAGTTCGGGGTCGATGAAGCTGCTGAGCACCCGCACCCGCAGCGTCTCCGGCAGGGCGATCTGGGGGAGCAGGCCGAACACCTTTGCCGGGGAGATCTGCCTGACGCGCTGGTGCGCGCAGGTCTCGCACCGCGCGAGGTGCCGGCTGAGCTGGGCCCGCGCCTGCGGGGTGAGCTCCCCCGTGAACTCCGCGAGGATGGCGGACGCCCGCGCGCAGTCGTGGGTGGCACGCCTCGCGAGGATCTCGACGGTCACCGTCTCACGCAGGCGTTCCGTGGCCGCGTCGAGGAGCGCCTCGGCATACCGCTCGCCCGCGCCGAGCACCGCGGCCAGGTCCTGGCCGCTCATCCCGTGCCGGGCCGCCAGTTCGAGCACCTCCCGGTCCTCGACCGACAGCGTCCCCACGGCGCTGCTCGCGACGAGGCGCAGGTCGGCCTCGGCGCCTTCGGCCGCGACGCCGGGGAAGGGCACGGTCGCGAGGGGGATCGGCCCGGTGTCCGGCCCGGCGTCCGGCCCGGTCTCCTCCGGCGTGCGGCGGCGCATGCACTCGCCGCGGGCCAGGGCGTACAGCCAGGGACGGAACCTGTCCGGGTCGGCCAGTGAGCCGACGAGGGCCTCCGCGGCGATCAACGTGTCGCGCAGCGCGACCTGGGCGGCGTCGGGACCGGCCAGCAATGTGCGGCAGTACCTGTAGAGATTGCCCGCATATGTGTCATAAAGGGCGGCCAGCGCTCCCGGATCCCGGGCCCGCAACGCCTCGACCAGGACGCCATCATTCATATAACTGAGAGTAAATGCTCAGTAACTCCCCGCTCCACCCATTCAGGGGAAGTCACGTGCCCGCGTCGTCGGCTTTTACCTCTGCCATCCAGTTAAATTGCCGGAGTTCGGCGCTCTATTAGGCGATTTATTGCGAATGATCCGGCCCGCTGGGAAGACGCCGTGCACGACGCCGTACAGGCGTCTGTCACCCCCTGACGGTCATCCCCTGACGGTCATTCCCGCCTCGGCGCAGCCCCGCGTGAGCGCATCGAGGCCGAAGGCGTCCACGGGTCCCAGGGCACCGGTGCCGCGCACGCCCTCGGCCAGTGCCGTCGTCGCCGCCCAGGCCAGCACACCGGCCGTGAACTCGTACGGGTCGCCTCCGGTCAGGTGGACGACGGCCAGGCGGCGGCCTCCCGCGTCGTACGCCTCGGCGACGACGCTCGACGACATGTCCGCCCCGGCCGGCGCGCCGGCCCCGCCCGTACGGAGCACCCGGTCGGCCAGCGCCTCGGTCGCCCGCCGGACCCCCGGCAGCGCGGCGATGACGGGGGTCGCCTTCGCCAGCACGCCCGCGACCCTGGTCAGCCCGCCCAGCCAGCCGAGGTAGACGTTCACCTCGCGCAGGCCGTGATGCGCGGGCGGCAGCGTGAAGTGCTCGGACGCCCCGATGGACAGGCCGTGCCGCACGCGGCCGTCGACGAGGAACTTCCGGGTGCGGCCGTGCTCGGGGACGATGCGGCCCTCGCGGAAGCCGTACATCGGTTCGAGGACCATTCCCAGCGCCGAGGCACGGGTCCCGGCGCTCGCGCGACGCGCCGTGCCGCCCTCCACGAAGTAGCCGACGTCCACCCGGACGGCCCCCGGCCCGGCCTTGCGCAGAGCCAGGGCCGCGGCGAGGTTGCCGGGCACGTAGTCGTATCCGAAGGCGGTGACCAGGGCCGCGCCCCGGGCCGCCGCGGCGGGGCCGTGCCGCTGGAAGATCCGCTTGACGAACGTGGGCTCGCCGGTGGTGTCGAAGTAGACCGCGCCCGCCTCGGTCGCGGCGGCGATCGCGGCCTCTCCCCATCGGACGAACGGGCCGACGGTCGAGATCAGCACGTCGCCCGGCGCGACGATCCTGCGTACGGACTCCGGGCGGCAGACGTCGGCGACCGCGATGGGCAGGCCGCCGCCCAGCGCGTCGGCCAGGGCGGTGAGCCGCGTCTGGTCCCGCCCGGCCAGCAGCGGCCGGGCCCCACGTGCGACGAGCGCCTCGGCGGTGAGCCTGCCGGTGAAGCCGGTGGCTCCGAACAGCACGATCCTGGGGATGGCCATCCCGCTACGGTAACCCTCCTGGCCTGTCAAGATCGGCAGAGGGCCGCTCACTGACGCCGGTCGTTGGGCGGCGGATATCCGCGGTCCTTGACGAACGGCTCCGTCGTCGGCGCGACAGTGTGCAGCGGAACGGCTCCCGCCTGGGCCAGGTCCTCGTACGTCTTGGCGGTCGAGCCCCAGGTCGTGGCGTGCACGTCGGTCGCGCCGACCTGCCCGCGCACGCCCTCGACGGTGATGACGAACCTGCGCCTGGCTCCCGGCCGTACGTCGTCCACATATGACGTGGCCCCGCCGACGAGCTTGCCCGCCGCATCGCGCAGCAGGGCCGTGACGGCGAGCCCGCCGGCGGGCTTGCGGAACGGGTCGAGCACGTAGCCGGTGACCAGGTAGGACCCGTTCGTCAGCTTGTCGGTGCGGACGTCCGAGATCGGGAACTTGAGGAACGCCGACGGAACGCGCGGGATGGGCCGCCACGTGGCGGGCCGGTAGTCGATCTTCACGCGCACCGGCTGGGCGGGGCTCGTGACCCGGCCGCTGAAGGCCAGCGGACGGCCGGGCGGCACCGCGTCCAGCGGCTGCTCCTGGTGGACGACCTCCTTGCCGGCGGCGTCCACGGCCGTGATCACGGCGACGGCGTTCTCGCCGAACTGCCAGCGGTTGGGGTTGCTCAGCACCCCCGCCCAGGTCACGGCGTACCCGGCCCCCGAGCGCACGATCGAGGACATGTGTTCCTTGAGGGCCAGCGGTTGCGGGCCCTCCTGCTTGTCTTCCCTCGCGCACGACGCCATCGCCAGCGCGGCGAGGGCGAGTGCGACGGTCAAGTGGCAACGTCGCGTCACTTAGCCGTCATAACCGCTGAATGGGGCGCCGCCTCCGGGACACGCGCGCTCCCGCCGGTATCTTTACCGGCCGTCTATCGCGGGCGGACCCCGCATGGCTCGTCCCCGGCCTGCCCCGCCACTCCTTCCCCCCGAGGAGCCCGCTGACGTGCGGTGCGCGAGGATGGAGGCGGGGACGAGCGGAAAGGCGGCCGAGGAGCAGCGGGGAGGACACGGTGGATCTCTCGGAACTGGGGGCGTTCCTGCGGTCGCGCAGAGACCGGCTGAGCCCGGAGGCCGCCGGCCTGCCGCACGGCGGCCGGCGAAGGGTGCCCGGCCTGCGCAGGGACGAGGTGGCGGAGCAGGCGAGCCTGTCCTCCGACTACTACACGGAGCTGGAGCAGGGACGCGGCCAGACCCCGTCGAAGCCGGTCCTGCACGCCTTGGCCCGCGCGCTGCGCCTGTGCCCGGACGAGACCGCCCACCTGTTCCACCTGGCGGGGTGTCCGGCGCCGCCCGGGACGGAGCCCGTGCGGATGCAGTCGGCGCTGCAGCAGCTCATGACACGGCTCGAGGACACCCCCGCCATGGTGATCACCGACATGCACGAGGTGGTCGTGCAGAACCACACCGCGCAGGTCCTGGTCGGGCCGCAGGCAGGGCTGACCGGGATCCGGGCGAGTTTCCTCTACCACTGGTTCACCGTCCCGGCCACCCGCGACCTCTATCCGCCGGAGGACCACGACTACCACTCCCGGCTGCTCGTCTCCGATCTGCGCGCCGCGGTCGCGCGTCGTGGCCCAACGGACGCCGTCTGCCGCGAGCTCGTCGGCCATCTGCTGGACACGAGCGACGAGTTCGCCGGGCTGTGGCGGGCGCACGAGGTCAGGGTCCGCCACGAGGAGTACAAGCGAGTCGTCAACCCGGTGCTCGGCACCCTCAAGGTCACCTGCAACAGCATCGTCACCGCGGACGCCGCCCAGCGGCTGCTCTGGTTCGTCCCCGACGACGCCGACGTCGTGCCGAGGATGCACGCGCTCAATCCGGCTGACGTCTGGCGCGACACGCCCGGGCCGGCGTTCGGGCTGGCCGGAAGCTGGGGTTGAGCACCCCTGGCTGCGCCGGAGCATGCGGAGCACGCTGGTGAGCGTGCTGCGGGGGCGTCACCCGTGGCCGACGGAGGAAACCTATGCGTGCGGCACTCGCCACCGGGGTCGACACCCCGCTGTCCCTGATCGACCGTGAGATCCCCGAGCCGGGCCCGGGCGAGGTTCTGGTGAAGATCACCGCCTGCGGCCTGTGCTTCACGGATCTCAACCTGCTCCGCGGGCACTTCCCGTTCGCCCGCTTCCCGATCATCCCCGGCCACGAGATCACCGGCACGGTCGCGGCGCTCGGCGACGGCGTCGCCGGCCTGTCCGTGGGTGACGCGGTCGGGGCGCAGTTCCTGTACGACTCCTGTCGCCACTGCGACTACTGCGTGTCCGGCGACCAGATCCTCTGCCCGGCCAAGCGCATCACCGGCATCACGGCCGACGGCGGCTACGCCGAGTACGGCCTGTTCAAGGGCGGATACGTGACCCCGCTCCCGGCCGGGCTCGACCCGGTGGCCGCGGCGCCGCTCATGTGCGCGGGCCTGACCGCGTTCAACGGCCTGCGCCGGGCCGGAGCCACCGCGAGCTCCCGGGTGGCGATCATCGGCGCCGGCGGCATCGGCGCCCTCGCCGTCCAGTACGCCGTCGCCATGGGCGCCCGGGTCGCCGTGATCGGCCGGTCGGCCGCGGGCGAGGGGGCCGCCAGGGAACTCGGCGCGGAGATGTACGTGGCCAGCCGCGACACCGACCCCGCAGCCGCCCTCAGGGCGTGGGGTGGCGGCGCCGACGTCATCCTGAACGCCGCCCCCTCCAACGAGGCCGCCTCCGCCGTCCTCACCGGGCTCGCCCCCGACGGCACGATGGTGCTCTGCGGCTACGACAACACCCCGCTCACCCTCAGCGCCCAGCCGATGGTGCTGAACCGGCTGCACGTCATGGCCTCCCCGTCCGGATCGCCCCACGATCTGCGCGACACGCTGGCGTTCTCGGCCCAGCACCGCATCCTGCCCAAGGTCACGCCGATCGACCTCGACGAGGCACCGGCGGCTCTCGAAGCCATGGGCGGCGGGTCCGGCGGCGGCCGCCGCGTCATCACGTTCGCCTGACTCGTTTCGCATGACTCGTTTCGCATGACTCGTAAGGAATACCGATGAGCAAGACCATCCTGATCACCGGTGCGAGCTCCGGATTCGGCGCGCTGTCCGCGCGCGCCCTGGCCCGCGCCGGGCACACCGTGTACGCGGCCATGCGCGCCACCACCGGCCGCAACGCCCCTCGCGTGGCCGAGGCGGCCGGCTACGCCAGGGAACACGGCGTGGACCTGCGCACCGTCGAGCTGGACGTGCTCTCACAGGAGTCGGCGGACGCCGCGGTCGCGACCGTCCTGGCCGAGACGGGCGGCATCGACGTGGTCGTGCACAACGCCGGCCACATGGTGCTCGGCCCCGCCGAGGCGTTCACCCCCGAGGAGCTCGCCGCCGTCTACGACACGAACGTGCTCGGCAGCCAGCGGCTCAACCGGGCGGTCCTGCCGCACCTGCGCGAGCGGCGGCACGGCCTGCTGCTGTGGATCGGCTCCAGCTCCACCAGGGGCGGCACCCCGCCCTACCTCGCGCCCTATTTCGCCGCCAAGGCGGCGGCCGACGCCCTGGCGGTGTCGTACGCCGCCGAGCTGGCCCGCTTCGACATCGAGACCACCATCGTCGTCCCCGGCGCGTTCACCTCGGGCACCAACCACTTCGCCAACGCCGGTCACCCGGCCGAGCAGGCGGTGATCGCGGCCTACGACGAGCGGTACGGCGCGCTGATGGACCAGGTGGGCGAACGGCTGGCGGCGCTGCAGCCGCCCGGCGCCGACGTGTCCCTGGTCGCCGACGCCGTCGTCCAGGTCGTCGACACCCCGCACGGCACGCGGCCCTTCCGGGTGCACGTGGATCCGCTCGACGACGGGTCGGCGGAGGTGAGCGAGGTCGCCGACCGCATCCGCGCCCGCTTCCTCACCCGCATCGGCCTGGCCGACCTGCTCGGCCCGCACCCCGCCGCCTGAACCGCCGTCTGACTCGCCGGAAGAACGTGGCTATCGCGGGCGGACCACGCGTGTCTCGTCCCAGACCGGCTCGGGCGACTCGTACACCCGCCCGTCGGAGCCGAAGACCAGGTAGCGGTCGAAGTCGGCCGCGAACCAGCGGTCGTGCGTCACCGCCAGCACGGTGCCCGCGAAGGCGTCCAGGCCCTGCTGCAGGGCCTCGGCGCTGGCCAGATCGAGGTTGTCGGTCGGCTCGTCGAGCAGCAGCAGCGTGGCGCCCGACATTTCAAGCAGCAGGATCTGCAGGCGGGCCTGCTGGCCGCCCGACAGCGTCTCGAACCGCTGCTCGGCGACCCGGCCGGCGAGTTCGTAGCGGGCCAGGGCCTTCATCGCCTCGTTCTTCAGCCGGGCGTGCTCGGTCATGACGATCTCGCAGGGCGTACGGCCGGCCAGTTCGGGCCGGGCGTGGGTCTGCGCGAAGTGCCCGGGGACCACCCGCGCGCCGAGCCTGAAGGTCCCGGTGTGCCGCACGCCCTCCCCGGCGAGCAGCCGCAGGAAGTGCGACTTGCCCGAGCCGTTCGAGCCGAGGACGGCCACCCGCTCGCCGTACCAGACCTCCATGTCGAAGGGCTTCATGAGGCCGGTCAGCTCCAGGGCCTCGCACATCACCGCCCGCTTGCCGGTACGGCCGCCGCGCAGGCGCATGCTGATGAGCTGGTCCTTGGGCGCGACCTCCGGCGGCCCGGCCTCCTCGAACCGGCGCAGCCGGGTCTGGGCCGCGTGGTACGCGGAGGACATGCCGTCGTTGTAGGTGGCCTTCTGCCTGAGCATGACCACCAGGCGCCTGAGCTTGACGTGCTCCTCGTCCCAGCGCCTGCGCAGCTCGTCGAGCCGCTCGTTGCGCTCCCGCCGCGCCTCGGGGTACGTCGTGAAGCCGCCACCGTGGATCCAGATGTTGCCGGACTCGACCGTCACGATCCGGTCGGCGGCGTTGGCGAGCAACTGGCGGTCGTGGGAGACCAGCAGCACGGTCTTGGGCGTCTCGCGCAGCGCCGTCTCCAGCCACACCTTGCCCGGCACGTCGAGGTAGTTGTCGGGCTCGTCGAGCAGCAGCACCTGGTCGGGCCCGCGCAGCAGGGCCTCCAGCACCAGCCGCTTCTGCTCGCCGCCGGACAGCGTGGCGACCTCGCGATACTTCACCCTGTCGTACGGCGCGCCGAGGGCCGCCATCGTGCAGGCGTCCCAGAGCACCTCGATGTCGTAGCCCCCGGCGTCGGTGTAGTCGGTGATCGCCTGGGCGTACCGCATCTGGGTCTTCTCGTCCTCGCGCTCCATCATCGCCAGCTCGGCGGCGTCCAGCCGTTCGGCCGCCGTCCTGACCCGTTCCGGCGCGACGCTGAGCAGCAGGTCCTGGACCGTACGGCCGTCGCGGATGTTGCCGACGAACTGCCGCATCACGCCGAGACCGCCCGAATGGGCCACCGTGCCCTCGACCGGCTGGAGATCGCCCGCGATCATCCGGAGCAGGGTCGTCTTGCCCGCGCCGTTCGGTCCGACCAGGGCCGCCTTGACGCCCTCCCCCACCCGGAACGAGACGTCGTTCAGGAGCATCCTGCCGTCCGGCAGCACATGCGTCAGGTGCCCGATCTCGACATGCCCCACCGTGAATCTCCTGCTCGGATATGTTCGTGCGCTACCCGCGCAGGCTACTCACCACTTCTGCACGTGGCATCTCGTTTTCCGCCGGCCGCGCCGTCGAGACTCTTTCAGGCGGAGCGATCGAGGACCGACCGGCCCGAAGCGTTCCCCGGGTCGGGCGGGGCGGCCGACGAGGTGCGGCGGGAGATCGGGCCCTGTGATCTGGTGTCCGATGTTTTCCACAGTCCCGGAATCTTTTGACCTGGTGGCGAATCGCCTGGAAATAGCCTGGCGTTTTAGGGATTTCCGAGTCAAAGGGGCCGGAGATGTCCACAGATCCGATCCTCGACTGCCCGCTCGACCAGGTCCCGGAGGGCCCCGCGTTCATCGCGGCCGCCATGCGGTGGCACTTCAGCCCCGAGACCGGCTCGCCGTACTGGCTGGACCGGGCGAAGACGCTCGGCTTCGACCCGCGTGAGGACGTGCGCACCTTCGAGGACCTGCGCCGGTTCCCCAACGTGGCCAACGAGCTGCGCGAGGTCCGGGTGGAGGACCTGATCCCCCGGGGGTACGGCGCGGACGCGGACGTGATCGGCGTGTACGAGAGCGGCGGCACGACCGGGCCGCCCAAGCGCGTGGTGTTGCTGCGCGACTGGCTGGAACGGCTGATGCACCGGACCCAGCAGAGTCTGCAGGCGAGGGGCTATCCCGAAAGCGGCCACTGGCTGTCGCTCGGGCCGACCGGGCCGCACCTCATCGGGGAGCTGATCCGCCGGCAGGCCGCGCGGCGGGGCGGCATCCCGTTCACCGTCGACATGGACCCCCGGTGGGTGAAGAGGTGCATCGCCGAGGGCCGCGCCGACGAGGCCGAGCGCTACGCCGAGCACCTCATCGACCAGAGCGCCCACATCCTGGAGACCCAGAACGTGCGGGTCCTGGCGACCACGCCGCCGCTGCTGACCCGGCTGGCCCGCAGGAAAGCGCTCGTCGACCTGATCAACGCGAAGGTCGCCGCGATCAGCTGGGGCGGCGCGCACATGGACCCCGACACCCGCTACCTGCTCCGCACCGAGGTCTTCCCGAACGTGAAGCTGTACGGCTCGTACGGCAGCACGATGATCCTCGGCGGGCTGGCCGAGCGCGTCACGGCGCCGGAGGAGGACCTCATCGTCTTCGACACGTTCTCGCCCTACATCACGTTCTCGGTGGTGGACCCGGAGACCGGGGAGGTCGTCCGGTACGGCGACCGCGGCCAGGTGGTGATGCACCACATCAGCAAGAGCTTCCTGCTGCCCAACAACCTCGAACGCGACCTGGCGACCCGGGTGGCGCCGCCACCGGGGCAGATGGGCGACTCCGTCGCGGACGTCGGCCCGCTCGCCACCTTCGAGAACGAGACGGTCATCGAGGGGGTGTACTGATGGACGAGCTGATCCGGCTCGACGCGCTCGGCGCCGGCGGGCCCTACCACAGCCGCAGCCGGCAGACGATCACGGAGCTGACCGGGACGCCGGTCGCCGAGCTGAGCCTGGTGCCGCGCCTGTTCGTCCAGCGGTCAATGGCGGCCCTGCACGAGGCGCGGACCCTGCCGGCCCACGATCGGGTGGCGGCCCTCACCCGCGCGGGACGGCTCTTCGCGACCGGCGTGGTGGACGGCATCGCGGCGGAGAAGTACCAGCACATCGTCAGCCGCGTCTCGGGGATGCCGATCACCGTGGTCCGCTCCGCGACCTCGGGCATCGGACGACGCGCCGCGGAGGCGTACCGCACCACCCGGTACGCCCGTCCCGAGGGCGCGGTGGACGACTGGCGCGATCCGCTCACCCGCAACGGCCAGGCGGTCTGGACGCGGCGCGGCGACGTGTTCGCCGTACACGCCGCGGGCAACCATCCGGGCGTGCACACGCTGTGGCTGGAGGCGCTGGCGCTCGGATACCGGGTCGCGGTGCGCCCCTCGCGGCGTGAGCCGTTCACTCCGCACCGCCTGATCACGGCGCTGCGGGAGTCGGGGTTCGGCGACGACCAGGTGGTGCTCCTGCCGACCGACTACACGGTGGCCGACGACATCATCCGCGACGCCGACCTCGCCATGGTGTACGGCGGCGAGGAGGTCGTGAACAAGTACGGCAACGATGTCAGGGTGCTGCCGCAGGGCCCGGGACGGTCCAAGATCCTGCTCACCGGGCACGACTGGGAGACCCACCTGGGCATGATCGTGGAGTCGGTCAGCGCCTTCGGCGGGACGGCCTGCGTGAACGCCACCGCCGTCTTCGTGGAGGGCGATCCCGCACCGGTGGCCGAGGCCGTGGCGGAGCGGCTCTCGGCGATCCCGAGCCTGCCGCCGGAGGACGACGGCGCGGTGCTGCCCGTGCAGCCGGTCGCGGACGCGCACGCGATCGAGAAGTACCTGCTCGACCACGTGAACGGCGCGACGCCGGTGCTCGGCGGCGACGGCGTGGTGGACGACCTGGGCGACGGCAGCGGGGTCCTGCGGCCGGCCGTCTTCCTGGTGGACCGGCCGGACGCGCCCCAGACGGGCATCGAGCTGTCGTTCCCCTGTGTGTGGTTCGCGCCCTGGAGCCGGGCCGACGGCATCGAGCCGCTGCGCAACACGCTCGTGCTGACCGCGATCACGCAGGACGCCGGGCTGGTCGACCGGCTGGTGGAGGACCCGTCGATCAGGAACGTCTACCTGGGGGACACCCCCACGTATCTGATGCCGCCGTGGGTTCCGCACGACGCCTACCTCGGTGAGTTCCTCATGCGTACGAAAGGCGTCATCCGCACTTAACCCACCGCCCGCACTTAAACGACCGCAAAAGGCCCAGTAGATTCTGGGCCATGCGCAGGACGACACGATGGCGGCGCCGCCTGTTGTGGACGCTCGCCGTCGTCGTGGTGCTCGCGGTCGCCGCCGTCGGTGGCGCGGGCTGGTACTACTCCGGCCTGGTCATCGACCCCGTCCACACCTCCGGCTATCCCCTGGAGGTGACGGCCGTCAGCGGCGACCAGGTCACGATCAAGGGCGGCGCCGACACGGCGGCCCCCGGCACGTACGGCCTGACCTGGGCGGACGGCAACGCACTGGTGGGCCAGGTGATCGCGACCGGGGCCGGCACGGTGACCAGGAAGGTCACCGAGGTCGTCCACGGCGAGCTGCGGCCTGGAGTGCACGCCTACCTCGACCGCTGGCTGTGGGGCCACGCGACCCCGGCCGCCGCCGGCGTGCCGTACACGGACGTGAAAATCCCCTCGCCGCTCGGCGACTTCCCCGGCTGGCGGACCGAGGGCACCTCGACGACCTGGGTGATCGCCGTACACGGCCGCAACGGCGGCCCGGCCGAGGCCCTGCGCGTGCTGCCGGTTTTCCACAGCCTGGGGATGCCGGTGCTGGGCATCACCTACCGCAACGACGAGGGCGCCCCGGCGAGCTCGGACGGCAGGTTCCACCTCGGCGCCACCGAGTGGCAGGACGTGGCGGCGGCCATCACGTACGCCAAGAGCCGGGGCGCGACCGGGATCGTCCTGTACGGCTGGTCGATGGGCGGGGGCATCGTGCCGATGGCCGTACGCAACCTGCCCGGCGAGCCGATCACGGCCATGATCCTCGACAGCCCGGTCATCGACTGGCGGGCGCCGATCGCCCTCGGGGCCGAGCAGATGGGCGTGCCCGGCTTCCTCGTGTCGGTGGGCGAATGGGTCATCGAGCGGCGCACCGGCGTGTCCTTCGACGACATCGACCACCTGCGGCACGCCCGCGAGTTCAAAATCCCCACCCTGGTCTTCGTGGACGACGACGACGCGACCGTGCCGACCGGCCCGGCGCTGCGGTTCGCCGAGGCCCGCCCCGACATCGTCAGGCTCGTACGGACGAGCGGAGGCGGGCACACAGGCTCCTGGAACGCGGACCCCGGACGTTACGAGCGGGAGGTGAAGGAGTTCGTCACGTCGACCGGCTCGGGATGACGACGGTCATCGAGCTGCCGACCAGGGTGAAACCGAGCCGTTCGTACACGCCTCTGGCCGGGTTGCCCTCGGACACGACCAGGCCCAGCCGCTCCCACCCGTCGGCCGCCGCCCTGTCCCGTACGGCGGCCAGCATGCGCGCGCCGAGGCCGGAGGGCGTGCGGGCGGGGTGGCGGAAGACCTCGACCACCCAGGGCCGGTCGTGGAAGAGGGTGACCACCGCGCCGCCGACCACCACGCCGCCGACCACCACGCCGCCGCCCACCGCGTCGCCGACCACCACGTCGTCCCGGTCCACGGCGTCGTCCCGGTCCACGGCGAGCACGCTGCAGGGCAGGATCTCGCCGGTCACCTTCCCCTCCAGCAACGGGGCGAGGACGTCGCGCAGCGCGGCGGCGTCGTCCATGTTCCGGTGGTCGGGGTGACCCGCCGGATAGGCCGCCCGCCACGCCGCGAACACCTCCTCCGGTGACCGGTCACAGGGCATGAACCGGAACCCGTCGGGGGCGCCGGTCTCGGCGGGCGGCGCCGTACGCAGCTCACAGGTCATCTCGTGGGCGTGCCGCATCACACGCGCGCCACGTGCGACCAGCGCCTCGCCCAGGTCCAGCGGCCCCGCCACCGCCCAGCCCGGCAGCTTCGCCGTGATCGCGTCGGCCGCCTCCGGGCCCATGACCTCGACCAGGTCGGCGCACGGCAGCCCATACCGCTCGTCCTCGACATAACTGAAGGCAGGGGCGCCGTCCGCCCCGGCCAGAATCACTCGTTCCACAGGTGGGAGGCTCCCCGAGCACGACGAGGGCGGGCAACACGTTTTCCGCCCCGCGCAGCCGGATCGACCGGGGAAAACGGCGGCCGCGGCCCTTGCTCTGTGACGGGCCCCTGTGACGGCCCTTTGTGACGGGCCGCGCCGTACGTGTGCTGCGGACGGCGGGCGCCGGGATCGACTCGGAAAAAGATGGCGTGGCCCGGGAACAACAAGTGCGGGCACGTGGTTGGATGAAGCGTGGCCGGTGTGCAGGTGTCCCCGGGCCTCACCTAATTTGCCTTCGCGGACTACCGTTCGGCTGGAGCCGCGTTGTGCCTTTCGCCGAGAGGCGACCCGGCACCGGCACCACACGTGCGAGACCCCGGCAGGAGATCCTCCTGCCGGGGTCTCGGCGTCTTTCCTGGGTGAACCGTTCACCCCGCAGGCCGGCCCACCCCTGCGGACATCACCTGTCTTACCCTTTGCGTCCACTTTTGTCGGAGACGGGTGACAAGATGCGTCCGTGCCTGATCTGGATCCCCAGTCGATCGCCTCCTACTGGGACGCGGAGGCGGAGACCTTCGACGACGAAGCCGACCACGGGCTTCGCGACCTCCGGGTGCACGCGGCCTGGGCGGGACGGCTGCGGTCCTGGATGCCGGGGCCTCCCACCGACGTCCTCGACCTGGGGTGCGGCACCGGGTCGCTGACGCTGCTGCTGGCCGAGCAGGGACACCGGCCGGTGGGCGTGGACCTGTCCCCCAGGATGGCCGAGACGGCCCGGGACAAGCTCGCCGCGGCGGGCTTCACCGCGCCCGTCCTCACCGGCGACGCGAGCGACCCGCCAGCCGCCGCCGGAACCTCCTTCGACGTCGTCCTGGCCCGGCATCTGCTGTGGACCCTGCCCGCACCGGAGCGCGCGTTGCGCACCTGGATGAGTCTGCTGCGCCCGCACGGCCGGCTGATCCTCATCGAGGGCAACTGGCAGGCCTCCGGGGACGGCCCGCCGTACGTGCCGGGCGCGGGCTGCCTGCCCTGGCTCGGCGGGGTGAGCGCCGAGCCCCTCGTCGAGGTGCTGCGACCGTACGCCGCGAACGTTCGGGTGGAGCCGCTGACCGACCCCGTGCTGTGGGGCAAGCCCATCCACGACGAACGGTACGCCGTCATCGCCCACCGCTGAGCTGTGTTGTTTCGCGGAAAACGCACAATGGCGAATCCGTAAACGTCTCGGCAATTAGTCGAAGCGCATTCCCGGCGAAATGCGGAGGCAAAGCGGAGGCCGGTCGACCGTGTCGTCGTCGAAGGTCACGCCCATGGGCAGACATGGAATGCCACAGCGAACGGCCCGGGAGGAGTCAACTCGCCTGGACGGGCCGCAGCGGCGTGTGTCAACGATTGAGATACGACCCGATCGCTGATCGGAGAGGAGTATCTCTATGCACGGCACTCGATTCTCATTACTGCTGGGTCCGGCAGTCCTGTCCGCGGTTACGCTCTGGCCCGCCATCGCATCGGCCTCCACCGCCGCCCACCCGTCCGGCCTCGCCGCCGCGCTCAGCGCGCCGCAGGCCGAAGAGCCGGGCACCAGCCTCGGCGAACAGTCGGAGGAGGCGGCCCAGCAGAGCGGACGCGCGTACCAGGAGGAGAGCGGGTACGGGCGGGAGAGCGCCCAGGAAGGTTCGTCGAGCGAAGAGTCGAGCGAGGAGTCGAGCGGCCAGTCCGGAAGCAACCTCGCCTACCAGCGCTCGCGGGCATCGCTGCGCGAGTCGTCGCTGCAGAGCAGCAGTCCGCAGCTCCGCCAGGAGTCGTCGTACAGCCGTCCGATGAGCTACACGCGGACGATCACCTATCAGCGCCCGGTCACGCAGACGCGCATGGTGACCGAGAGCCGTCCGGTCACGTTCACCCGGCAGGTCACCTACCAGCGCCCGGTCACCGAGACGCGGATGGTCACCCGGATGCGTCCGGTGACCGAAACGCGCCAGGTGTCCTACCAGCGCCCCGTGACCTACACGCGCATGGTCACCGAGAGCCGTCCGGTCACCCACCAGGAGACCTTCCAGCGCCCGGTCACCCAGACCCGGTACGTCACCGAGTCGCGTCCGGTGACGCAGTACGTCACCTACAGGCGTCCCGTGGTGCGCTACGTCACCGAGAGCCGTCCGGTCACCCACCAGGAGACCTTCCAGCGGCCCATCACCGAGACGCGGTACGTCACCGAGTCACGTCCGGTGACCCGCCAGGAGACCTTCAAGCGTCCGGTCACCGAGACACGCTTCGTCACGGAAAGCCGTCCGGTCAGCTACACGCGGATGGTGCCGGAGTCTCAGGAGGTGCAGTCCACGCGCTTCGTCTCCGAGAGCCGTCCGGTCAGCTACACGCGCATGATGACCTACCAGCGTCCCGTCACCGAGACGCGGTACGTCACCGAGTCACGACAGATCAGCAGCTACAGCCGGCCCATGATGCACTCCTCCAGCAGCGAGGACTGCGACCAGTGAGCCGGAAAACGAGGTCCTGACAGCCAGTAGGGCCATGAGGGGCACGGGCGCCGCCCGTGCCCCTTCCGCGTGTCAGGCGCGCTCAGGGTCACCTGTCGAGGAAGTCGCACTGTCGCTGGACCTCCTCCGGCCGGTCCTGGTTGTCCCTGAGGCACCCTTCGTCGACGACGTTGGACACTCCGGGCAGGTCGCTCGCCGCCCTGGCCACGGCCAGGGGGTCGGCGCCGGGGACGAGCTTCAGGCGGAAGGACTCCGCCATGTCCTCCGCCCTGGTCGCCTCCTTCAGCCCCCTGGGGTTCGTCTCGCTTCTGCGGAAGTTCTCGAACGCCGTCCGCCGGTCCTCGAACGTCACGGTCCTCACGTCGCGGCGGGCCCGGAGCGCTCGGCTGATGTTCTCCTTCTCCCAGGCGGTGACCTCGCCGCCCCTGCAGCTCTTGAGGGGAGAGACATCTGTGCAGAGGAACACCGAGACGCCGACCATGCCGGATGAGGCCGCGTCGCCGCTCGGCGACGCCGCGGCGACGCCGACGTCCTGGCGGTTCTCCGACGGCTCCGCGAGCCGCACCAGGCCGACCCGGTGCTCGCGGTACAGCTCCGCCAGATCGGCCCGGGGAGGCGGTGCGGGCGGCGCGAGCGCCGTCAGCCGTAGGGATTCACGATCCATGCAGTGTGAACGCGCACCGCCGCCGATCCGCTGCTCGCGTCTTTGCGGCGATCCGCCGCTCGGGTGTTTCCGGCCCGGCACGTGCGAAGGCCCCTCCGGGTCGGTCCGGAGGGGCCTCGCGACATCGAAATTTCGCGTCACGCCTCACCGGCGTGGGCGAAGCGGGTCACTTTCCGGTGTCCTGCTTGCTCCCGGGCGTGCAGTACGGGCAGAACGGCTCGCGCTGGACGCAGACCTTGACCGCGTCGCTGTCGTTGGCCGGGTCGAGGTCGAGCTCCTTGCCGCCGACGGTGGCGGTGTTGACCGTCTCCCCGATCGCGGTGGCCTTGGCCCGGACGACCAGCGTGGCCGTCGCGCCGCCGGCCACCGTTCCCACGGTCCAGGTTCCACCGGCGTACGTGCCGGCCGAGCCTGTGGACGACAGGAAGGCGAGGTTGGACGGCAGGACGTCCTTGACGGTGACGCCGGTGGCGTCGTTGGGCCCGGCGTTGGCGATCGTGACGCGGTAGGTGACGGTCTCCCCCACGGTGACCTCGGTCTTGTCCGCGGACTTGACCACGCTCAGGTCGACCGCCGGGTTGACCTTGGTGACGGCGTCACCGCTGGTGGAGGCCAACGGCTCGGGCTCGGGGCCGAGCCGGTTCTCGTAGGCGACCGCGCCGCTGTTGACGACCTGCTTGCCCGCGACCGACCGGCCGGCCTTGACGCGGAACTCCACGGTGGTGCCGTCCGGCAGAGTGGTGTCGTTGGCCAGCCGGCCCCCCGCCGTGTCCGTGGCGCCGTCTCCCAGCCTGAAGGAGATCGCGCCGGTGGCCGCGTCGAACTCGGCCTGGTCGTCGCCGGCCTGGTCGGTCAGGGCGCCGCTGCCCGGGCCGCCCACGACGCGGAGCGAGCCGGGCACGTAGGTGGTCCCCGTCGGGACCTTGTCGGTGAGCCGGACGTTCTGCGCGACGTCGCCGCCCTTGTTGACGGCGGTCAGCCGGTAGGTGATCTCGGCGCCGACGTCCACCGGCCCCTGCGGGCTCGCGGACTTGGTGACGACGACGCACGGCGGGGTGCCGAAGAAGACGTCGTCGAGGAAGTTGCCGACCGACGCGTTGCCCCCGGCGGCGGAAATGGAACGGAAGGCGAACCTGGTGGTCGTCTGCCCGGCGGGCACGGTGTAGCTGCCGTGGTAGGCGCCCCACTTACCGGCGCCGTCGGACATGGTCCCCTGCTGGGCGGGGCCCGAGGGAGCGCCGATGTCCAGCGCCATCTGGTCGGTGCCGAGACGCCCGCGGTGGGACAGCCGCCAGTACAGCTTCTGGCCCGGTGTGGTCGGACGGTCCTGGTAGAGGGTCGAGACCTGGTTGGCGTTCAGCTCCGCGAACTGCGCGCCCTCGACCGCCGGAACGTTCATCCGGGGGCTCCAGACCTCGATCATGTGATCGGTGGCCGTCGTCCGCCAGCCCGGCATCGCGTTCGGGTTGCTCTGCGAGGCGTCGGGGAGCGAAGCCCACGTCCCGGTGACGAGGGGCTTCTCGAAACCGCCGTTGACCAGCGCCACCTGCTCAGGACATGACGCGGGGTCCGGCGCCGCGAGCCGCTGCGCCGCCGTGGACACCGTGGCCGCCGTGGCCGCGACCTCGCTGCGGGCGGGCGCGGCGTCGGCGGGGACCGCTCCGGACAGCGTCAGGGGGACAGCCGCCGCCAACAGGGCGGCGACGGGATAACACATCCTGGGGATGTGCCTCATCATGAACGTCCTCTCGTCGTGGCGATTCACCAGGCCGTACGGGCGGCGCTGGCACCGCAGGGAAGATTCGCCGACGGGGACGGCAAGAGCGGCACGACACGTGCGGCCGTGCCAACAGTTGGCCGGATCTTGTTCTCTCCCGACCCTGCGCAAAGAAGATCCAGATCTAGGTCGAGGACCCCCGCGGCCAGAACTGAACCAAGAACCGCTCCCGCGGATCCACTTCGTCATCGGCCCGCGTGCACACCCGTACGTTCCACAGCCGCTCCGGCCCGCCCAGGAGCAGGAAACCGTCCTGCACGCCCGTGTACAGCTCCGCCGCGCAGATCTCCCCGGTCTCCGAGTGGAGGACGCGGGTGACCACATCCGCCCACGTCTCGCGCTGATCCTCCGGCTCGTCGTCCCACACTTCGAGCGCGAGACTCACGAGGTCGTCCTCGGCCGAGAGGCTGAGGCCGCCGTGGTCGGACGGCTCGAAGGGGTCCCAGGACAACGACACATCGACGATGAAGAACACCCCGTCGTGGACGTCGACCTCGCAGTCGCTACGGGAGATCAGGCGCATGAGGATCGCCGGTGGTGCGACGGATGCGCACGACCGCCGCGCGGGCGAGCTTCTCGTCGTACGGCCGGTCCAGCTCACGCGCGAGCTCGATGGTCCGGTCGAGCAGCGCCAGCGCCTCTTCGTAGCGGCCCGCCACGCGGCACGTCTCGGCGTAGGCGTGCAGGAAGTCCATCTCCAACTGCACCTCGGCCAGCGGTTCCAGCAGTTCGAAGGCCCGCCGGTGGTGTTCGAGGGCCTTCTCGGGTGAACCCGTGATCCGCAGCGCGACACCGAGATGGTTGTGGCACCACGCCTGGTTGTGCTGGAGATTGTGCTGCTCGGACAGCTCCAACGCGTCGTGCAGCGTGCGCAACGACTCCGCCGGGTCGTCCGGTGCCAGTGCGAGACCGAGGGTGACCAGCCCGGTGATCCGCGCGGGCCCGTCCGCCAGGGCGACGGACGCCCGCGCGAGTTCGACGGCTTCGCCGCGCCGCCCGAGGTGAAGGGTCACCCATCCGTCGAAGGCCAGCGCCTGCGACTGTCCCGCGTGACGCCCGAGCTTCTCGAACAGCTCGCGTGCCCGCCGAAAGTGCGCCTGCGCCGCTTCGAGGTCACCGAGATCACGGCGTACGAAGCCGATGCGTAGCGCGAGGGCGGCCGCGGTGTCGTCGTCCGGCCCCGACTGCTCGGCCAGTTCGTACGCGGAGAGCGCCTCGGTGAGGCGTCCGGCGGCGGCACGGGCGAAGCCGAGGTCCGCGAGCAGCGAAGCCCGCTGCCGGTCGCGGCCGAGACGCGCCGCGGCGGCCGCGGCGGCTTCGAGCAGGCGTGCCTGGTCGTCGGTGCCGCGGTGCCGGAAGAACCAGACCCGCATGGCCTGCGGCAGCTCGGCCACCACCTCGTCCACGCCGAGCCGTACGGCGGCGTCGAAGCAGGCCACCAGGTTGACGTACTCGAGGTCGAACCAGGCCATGGCCTTCGCCGGATCTCCCGGGGAGGGGTCCTTGCGGTGCGGCGAGGGCAGGGTCCGCTCGTGGGCGACGGCCTGCGTCAGGTAGTGGGTCAAAACCCGGCGCAGGGCGGCCTCGGCCCGCGGCTCCTCGTCGGCGGCGAGGTCCGCCGCGTACTGCCGGATCAGATCGTGCATCCGGTATCGCCCGGGCGAGGGCTCCTGGATCAGGTGGGCGTCGACCAGCTCCTCCAGCGCCGCACCGGCCCGGTCGGGCGGCATGCCGGTGAGCGCGCCCGCCACCGCCGCGTCGAAGTCGGCGCCCGGCAGCAGGCCAAGCAGCCGGAACATGCGGCGCTGGACCGCGTCGAGCTGCTGCAGCGACATGCCGAAGGCGGCGTCGAATCGGCTGGGGGTGGCGCGCAGCCGCTCGGCCAGCACGGCCACCGTCCAGCCCGGGCGGTGGCGAAGCCGCGCGCCCGCCATCCGCAGCGCCAGCGGAAGCCCGCCGCACTGCCGCAGCACCTGGCCGACCGATTCCTCCTCGGTGAGCGAGAGCCCGGCCGCCCGGCCGAACAGGTGCGCCGCGTCGTCGTCGGCCAGCGGCTCCAGGGACACCGGCGGCACCGCGTCCAGGCTGACCAGCCGGTGCCGGCTGGTGACCAGGACCCCGGACTTCCCCGCGCCGGGGAGCAGCGGACGCACCTGCTCCGCGTCGACCGCGTTGTCGAGCACGACGAGAATCCGCAGGCGGGACAGCTCCGACCGCCACAGCGCCGCGCGTTCGACGGTGCCGGCCGGGGGGTGCGTGACGTCCAGCGCGCCCAGCAGCCGGCCCAGCGCGGCGTGCGGCTCCAGCGGCTCCTGACCAGGGGTGAAGCCCTGCAGGTCGAGGTAGAGCCCGCCGTCCGGATAGGCGGGGACGAGCCGATGGGCCACATGCACGGCCAGGCTGGTCTTGCCCACGCCCGCCATGCCGTCGATCGCGGCCGCGCCGGTGGCGCGCAGCAGCTCTTCGACCAGCGCAGACTCCGCTTTCCTGCCGGTGAAGTCGAACAGGTCGGCCGGCAGATCGTTGCGGCGCCGGGCGGGCGCCGCGCCGGCTTCGGCCGCCTCGGCCCACAGCGCGCGCAGTGGCCGGGGATCGCGTCCCACCGCGCGGCACAGCGCCACGACGGCCTCCCACGGCGGCACCAGCCGGCCGGTCAGATACCGCGACAACGACGAGCTGCTCAGACCCGTCTGGCGGGCGAGGGCGCGCAGGCTGAGCCCGCTCAGCTCCTTGATCCGGGCGAGCTGAGCCACCAGTCGCTCCTGGGGGCTGGACACGTGCAACACCGTACCCGTCCCGGCCCGCGCGGACGGATCGGCGACGCGTTCGCGCTGCTCAGCCGGGTTCTACGTGTCCCACGGTGTCCCACGGACCATGCGGGCACCGGCACGCCGCTGGTCACATGGTTCCTGTCGGAAACACCCGCGGCGAAGGAGAAGCGATGTCGACCGAGCGCATGCCGAACCCGGCGGCTCTGATCCCCGGGGCGATGGAGGCCCTGACGGCGGTCACCAGCGCCATCGCGGGGGCCGGAGTGGACGGCAGGCTGCTGGCGCTGAGCCACCTGCGGGCCGGCCAGATCAACGGCTGCGCTCCGTGTGTGGCCGGTGGCGTCCACCAGGCACAGCGGCACGGCGTGACCGCGGACCAGGTGCACGCCGTCGTCGCGTGGCGGGAGACGCCCTGGTTCAGCGACGAGGAGCGCGCGGCGCTGGCCCTGACCGAGGCCGTGACCCGGCTCGCCGACCGGCCGGACCCGGTGCCGGACCAGGTGTGGGACATGGCCGCCACGCACTTCGACCACAAGGAGCTGGCCGCGCTGCTGCTCAACATCGCGATCGCCAACGCCTTCAACCGGCTCAACGTGGCGACCCGCCGGCAGGCGGGCCAGTGGTGACGCTGCTCCCGCCCGGCACCAGTCCAAGCCTCACATCCCAGAACCCCACGTCACAGGGCCGCACGTCCCAGAGCCGCACGTCACAGAGAGAGGAAGTCGTCATGTCGACCACCACGAAGCCCACCACCGCCAAGGGCCAGAAGTACGACGGGTTCACCGGGGAAGAGCGCGACGCGATGAAGGAGCGCGCCAAGGAGCTGAAGGCGAGCACTCGGCGCGGCGCCGCCAAGGGCGACACGGAGAGCGAGGTCCTCGCGAAGATCGCCGAAATGGCTGAGCCCGACCGGGTGATCGCCGAGCGGTTGCACGCCCTGATCAAGGCCGGCGCGCCCACCCTCACGGCGAAGCTCTGGTACGGGATGCCCGCCTACGCCCGCAACGGCAAAATCATCTGCTTCTTCCAGCCCGCGGCGAAGTTCAAGGCCCGCTACGCCACGCTCGGCTTCAGCGACGAGGCGAACCTCGACGAAGGCGCCATGTGGCCGGCCTCGTACGCCCTGACCGAGCTGACCGCCGACGCCGAGGCGATGATCGTGGCGCTCCTGAGGCGGGCGGTGAGCTGAGGAGCGGGCGCTCCCGGGCGGCAGGCCGGAGGTTCCGGCCTGCCGCCCGGGCCGCCCGGGCCGCCCGGGCCGTGCGCGCGACGCGCGGGGAGGTTCAGGCGGCGGGTGAGTGCTCCCGGATGTAGCGGATCAGGCCGACGACGTCGTCGGGGACGAGGCGGCCGATCGCGCCGCTGGAGTAGACGCTGACGACGACCCGGCCGTCGGGGTCGAGCACGAAGCCCGTCGACTGGACATACCTGGGGTCGTCGTTGACGAAAGCGCCGGTCGTGCGGGCCAGCTGGTCCGGGTCGGCGCTGTGCCCGACCGGGAAGTCCAGCCGGAGCGTGACGGCCAGTTCCCGCGTCGTGGCCTCGTCGTCCACCGACAGGGCCACCACCTTGGCGTCCACGCCGGCAAGGGTGTCCAGCGACCGTTGGAAGGCGCGCAACTGCGCCTTGCAGTAGGGGCACCACGAACCCCGGTAGAAGAGGACGACGCCGAAGCTTCCGGCCAGCGCGTCGGGCAGGTGCAGGGTCTCCCCGCCCGGAAGGGCAACGTCCAGGTCGGGAAACCGGTCGCCGGGATGCAGCAGTGTCATGTCGATGTTCCTGTCGTGTCGAAACGATGTGCTGACACTGTCTTCGCGTCACCGGCGGCCGAGGTCTTACCTCCCGGGAGCGGTCAATACCATCGGAGGCATGGCGGTGGATCCAGGCCTCGGGGACAACCAGGCCACCCTCGCCTCGGTCGACCCGGAGTCGGCCGAGTGGCTGCGTACGCTCAGCGGCACCGGAGTGGAGCGGGAGGCGGCCGTGGAACGGCTGCACGCGATCCTGCTGCGCGTCGCGAGCAACGAGGTGCGCAGGCGCGCCCCGCGACTGCGCCTCGCCGGACCCGAGCTGGACGACGTGGCCCACCAGGCCGCGGCCGACGCCCTGCTGGCCGTGACCGCGAAGCTCGGCGGGTTCCGAGGTGAGAGCAGGTTCACCACCTGGGTCTACAAGTTCGCGGTGCTGGAGGTGTCGGCCAAGCTCGGGCGCCACTTCTGGTGTGACCCGAGGGTGTCGTTGGAAGGGGAGGACTGGGAGCGCCTGCCGGACCGGTTCGGGTTCGACCCGGCCGAACGCTCCGAGCGACACGATCTGCTCGACGCGCTGCGCCGGGCCGTGGACGAGGAACTCACCGAACGGCAGCGCCAGATCTTCGTCGCGATCGTGCTCAAGGGCGTCCCGGCGGACGCTCTGGCCGTCGAACTGGGCACGAACCGCAACGCCATCTACAAGACGATGTTCGACGCCAGGCGGAAGCTGCGCGCCGTGCTCGTCGCCCGAGGCTATCTGGACATCGGCACTTCGAGGCGGTCATGAACGGCTGGGACGAGCTCGACCGGTTCCTGGGCACCGACCCGCGCGACGTGGGCTGTGCCAAGGCGATGGACCTGCTTCACGTGTACGTCGAACTCGTGACGCGGGACCCGGAGGCCACACGGCGGCGATACCCGGGGATCGTCGCGCACCTGCGTGCCTGCGGCCCCTGCCGCGACGACTTCGATGGCCTGCTGGCCGCGGTGTCGGGCAACGCCGGCTAGCAGTCGCGTCCCCTGCGGCCGGGTACGCGGGTGGTAGGCCGTTCGGGGAGGCCGCCACCCCGCGGGCAGCCGACGGCCGTGAGCGCCGGGCCGTAGGGGCTTCTACTCGCGGCGGCGGTTCCCCCGGAGCCGCAGTGCGATTGTGGTGAGCGCCGTCACGAGCGCGATCAGGCCCAGCACGACGAGCAGGTTCCGCCCGTAGTCCAGCGGCAGGAGTGAGGGGTTGTCGGCCCGCCGGCCGATGCCCGCGACCATCGGCAGGGCGACGAGGGACAGCACGGCCGCGACGGTCAGCGCCGCCCGCACCGGCGACGGCTTTGTCAGCCTCCCGACGGCCACGCCGGCGAGCAGGACCAAGGGCACGAGCACTCCGTCGTGCGCCGCGATCAGGCCGCCGAACCACAGGGCCCAGCCGAGCGGGTCGGTCTGGTGGGCGTTCACGACCAGTCCGGCGATCCCGGCCACGACCAGTCCACCGCCCAGGCCGTAGCCCAGCCAACGCCCCACGTTCACCCCGCCACCACCTTCGACACCCACTTGGTCTGCAGCACACCCGGCCTGTTCGGCGCGATCAGCCGTACGGGGAAACCGTGGTCGGGCGCGAGCGGCGCGCCGTCGATCCGCAGCGCCAGCAGCGTGAGCGGGTCGTTCCAGTGCGGTGGCCGCACCTCGCTCGACCGGTATCCCCCGCCCCTCTCCAGCGACTCGACCGTGAGCACGGAGCCAGGCGCGACACCCGCCAGGGCGGCGAGGTCGCGCAACCGGATGCCCGACCATTCGGCCTCGGCGCTCCAGCCCTCCACGCAGGCGATCGGCAGCCGGACGGTGTGCTGGGGGAGCCGCAGCAGGTCGTCGTACGCGAGGGACAGCGGCGTGCGCACCGCGCCGGTCACCGTGAGCCGGTATCCCGGATCGCGGATCGCCGCGGTCACTCCCGCCGCCGCCGCGGACTTGTTGACCGGGAGGCCCTGCGGACCGGCATGCGGGTCGCGCGGCGCCAGCAGGGCGAGCCCGGAAAGCGGCGCGTACGTCTCGCCCACCGTGAACAGGACGGTGAGGCCCGAGGCGGCGGCCACGGTGCCGAGGAAACGCCGCCGCGCCGTGACCGCCTCCCGCGGCTCGACCTCCTCCCGCGCCCACAAATTCCTGCGCACCTTCGCCCATTCGTTCACCACGTGAATGACCAGGGCCCCGTACAGAAGGTATGCCGTCCAGTAGTGCGCGACCGGAAAGGAGAACGGCCAGAGGTAGGCGTACGAGATGTTCAGCAAGCCGGTTGTCAATTGAAACAGCGAGGCACCGACGAGAACGAGCACGAGCGCGCGTTCCACGGCGTGCGAGAGCGACCGGAAGGGCGGCCACTGCCACAGCTTCGGATAAACGGTCCAGAGTTTCGCGAAAAGCAGCGGAATCGTCGCCAGCCCGCCGATCACGTGCAGGCCCTGCGTGACCCGGTAGAGCCCGACCGGCCGGGACGGCCAGGACAGCCAGCCGGGGGGATGCTGCATGAAGTGGCTGAACAGGCCGGTGACGAAGGCGACGGTGAAACTGACGCCGAGCCACAGGCCGAGCCGGGCGGCCACCCGTTCGGAGTGCAGCCCGCTGGTGAAGCGGCCGGGCACGCTCCGCATCAGCGTTTCGACGCGTTCCTTCATGGCGAAATCACGCACCCTCGATTTCCCGGCACGGCGGCGAATCGACATCCGCGCCGGGAAGGAAATTCACAGGCACAGTCGCGACCATACCGCCGCCCGGGATCGCGAATGCTTACGGATCAATGACGGGCCGCCAGGAGAAACCGGTGCGGAAACCACCGGAATCCGTCGCAGGCACGGTCCGCGGCGGGCCGTTCCCCGAGATCGCCGCCGGAGCGTCAGATCGTGCTGCCGGTCAGCCGCTCGCTCAGGTCCCACAGGCGGTCGGCGAGCTGCGGGTCGACGGCGTAGGACATCACCCCGACAGGTGTCTCCACCCGGCCCGTCATCACGTCGACGGTCTCGTCGTGCGAGGTGAGCAGCGGGGAGATCTCGTTGTTCTCGCAGTAGACGCCGCCCATGCCGTCCAGCTGCGGGGCGGTGGCGCACCAGACGATGGTCGAGGCTCCCTGTTCGGCGGTCTTACGGCCCGACTGCGGGTCGATGACCCGGTTGCCGTGCTCGTCGACGAGGTCGTTCGTTCGGAGATACTCCGGCGTGGTCCACGGGCTGAGGTTGGTGCCGATAATGAGGCCCGGGTGCAGGCTGAAGCCGCGAATGTCGTCGGCCTCACCCCGCCGGTCCAGCCCGACGGAGAACAGGATGTTGGCGGTCTTCGACTGGCCGTACCCCAGCCACCCGTCATACTCGCGCCGTTCGAAGTTCGGGTCGTCGAAGATCACGGGTGAGAGGTGGTGCGCCCAGGCCGACACCGTGACCACCCGCGCGCCTCCGGCCCGGCGCAGAGCCGGCCAGAGTCGCGTGGTGAGCTGGAAGTGTCCCAGGTGGTTCGTGGCGAACTGCGCCTCATACCCGCGGGCGTTCCGGGTCAGCGGCACGTTCTGGATCCCCGCACAGTTGACCAGGATGTGCAGCGGCCGCCCGGTGGCGAGGAACCTGTCGGCGAACGCGTCGATCGAGGCCGGATCCATCAGATCCAACTGCTCGATCTCAACGCCGTCGATCCCCGCGAGCGTGTCGCGGGCACGGTCCGGGAAGCGCACCGGGACGACGACCGTCGCGCCGGCAGAACGCAGGGCCCGGGTGGTCTCCAGACCGAGGCCGGAATGGCCGCCCGTGACGACCGCGGTTCTGCCTGAGAGGTCGATCCCCTTGATCACGTCGGCAGCGGTGGATTCGGCGCCGAAGCCGGAGCCGATCGGGTGTTGTGGACTGGTCATGCGAAATTTCTCCTTGAAGGATGCCGCAGATGCCGCCTGCCCCGCGTCTCTCGGATCTCGGATCTCGGATCTCGGATCTCGGATCTCGGAGGAGGCGTTCGCGCTCGTCCGGCTCCTGCTCGGCACGAGTCGCCGTTGCGGTCGCGTTCTGCGGCGGTGGGTGAGGGCGTCGGCCATGCCACTCCATGGCCGCGATCAGGCAGAGAAGGGTGTGGACATCACGTCATCGTGGTCGAGCGGCTGAGCGTCTCCCAGGTGACCATGTCGGCCAGCAGGGATTCGTGGTGGGCACGCAACGCGTCGACCGCGTCGCCGCCGAGCACGAGCCGCAGCGGCGGGTTCTCGGCGTCGAGCACCTCGATGATGGCCGCGGCGGCCTTCGCGGGGTCGCCCGGTTCGTTGCCCGCGATCCCCGCGACCATCTGCCGCAGACCTCCCGAGCTCTCCTGGTAGGCCGGGTTCTCCGGGGCCAGAACCATGTTGCTGGAGATCTTGGTGCGGAACATGCCCGGTTCCACCAGCAGTACCCGGACGCCCAGGGGCGCCAGTTCACTCGACAGCGCCTCGCTGAAAGCCTCCAGCGCGTGCTTCGCGGCGTCGTAGCCGCCCAGCCCCGGGTAGGTCATCCGGCCGCCCAGAGAGCTCATCTGCACGATCGTCCCGCTGCCCTGCTCGCGCAGCAGGGGGACGACCGCCTTGGTGACCTCCGCGGCACCGAAGAAGTTGACCTCCATCAGTGAACGCAGATGCTCCATCGAGGTTTCCTCGACGGCCCCGATCATGGTGAAGCCGGCGTTGTTCACCACGACGTCGATCCGGCCGTACAACGCCAGCGTGGCCCGCACCGCAGCGTCGATCGAGGCCGGTTCGGTGACGTCGAGCGCCACGGTGCTGATCCGGCCTTCGCCGTGGTCGGCCAGTTCGGTCAGGGTTTCCGGCCGGCGGGCGGTGGCCATCACCCGGTCGCCGGCGGCCACCGCCGCCAGCGCCAGTTCGCGGCCGAAACCGGAGGAACACCCGGTGATCAACCAGACCCGGCCCTGCGTGTCGTTCTGCATCTTCCCGCTCCCGTTACGTGTTCGTCGTGAACGCGAACGATGCTGCCCGCGGACGGCCGGCTACGGCCAACACCGGTTGCCTGGCACGGCGGTAGGCTCAGACTGTGACCCCTGACCTGCGGCAACTCAGATACTTCGTCGCCGTCGCAGAGGAGTCGAGCTTCACTCAGGCCGCCGCCCGGCTGATGATCACGCAGCAGTCGCTGTCGCAGCAGATCACCGCACTGGAACGGATTCTCGGCGCGAGACTGTTCGACAGAGACAGTCGCGGCACCAAACTGACCGATATCGGGGCGTTGTTCCTGCCCGAGGCACGCGCGGTGCTGGATCGCGCCGACGAGGCCGTCACCGTGATCCGACGGGCCCTGCGCGGCGAGACCGGCCGGCTCCGTCTGGCCTTCCTGGCCACCGTCGCGAACCACCTGCTTCCACCGGTTGTCCGAGCCGCACGGGAACGTCTGCCCGACCTGGAACTCAGCACGGAGGAGACCGCCATCGGGCCGCTCGTCGGCGGCCTGTTCGACGGCCGCTACGACCTCGCGTTCACCCGCCCGCCGTACGTCCCGGGCCTCGCCTCCCGCACCGTCGCCACCGAACAGGTGTGCGCCGTCCTGCCCCAGGGGCATCCGCTCACCGACCGCACCGAGCTGACCCTGTCCCAGCTGGCGGACGAACGCTGGGTGATGACCCCGCGCAGTTCCTGGGAGCCGTGGCACCAGAAATTCGAAGAAGGCTTCCGCGCCGCAGGCTTCACTCCCGACATCGTCGCCCGGGACACCAGCGTTCAGGGGCTGCTCGGCCTCGTCGCGGCCGGCGTCGGGATCACCCGCCTCGGCTGGTCGGCGCACAACCTGCGCCGTACCGGCGTGGTGTTCATACCGCTCGCCGGGGAGCGCATGCCGACCGAGATGGTCTGGCGGCCCGGCAACAACTCGCCCGCACTGCGCCGGATGGTGGAGGTGGTAACCGACCTGGCCGCCACGACGGACCTCACCGCCACCGGCTGACCACCCGCCGAGCGCCTGGGGACACGCGTGCCGGCAACCAGAGGCCACAGGCCGCTCCTGCCGCCGTGCCAGGTAACCGGTGTTGGCCGGTCCGGACCGGCCCAGGCCAGTATCGATCCTGAAAATGCACCACAGGGTGCCGTCCCGCAGAGCACAAGGAACCACCATGAGCAGTCCCAACCCGTTCCCCGAACAGTTCGCCGATCGGCTGGCGATCCGCGAACTGGTCGACGCCTACGCCCACCTGGCGGACCGACGCGACGCCCAGGGGCAGGCGGCACTCTTCACCGAGGACGCCCACGTCGCGGTGTACGACGGCGAACCCGGCGCCGAGCCGGCGCAGACCCTCAACGGCCGCGACGAGCTGGCCGCCGCCTTCGGCTCGCTGCGGAACTACGACAAGACGACGCACTTCAACGGTCAGAGCACGGTGACCGTCGACGGCGACCGCGCCACCGGCGAAACCTATTGCCTGGCGCACCATCTCTGGACCGAGGAGGGACAGCGCACCCTCATGGTCATGTCGATCCGCTACCACGACGCCTTCGTCCGGCAGGACGGCCGGTGGCTTTTCGCCGAGCGCCGGCTCATCGTCGACTGGGTCGACCGCCGGCCTTCGACCGCTTGACCGACTACGACAAGGTGGTACTTATGGTTAACCCAACCATTCCAGCCGATGACCCGATCAAGCCGGTTGTCGCAGCGTACGCGGCCACCTTCGAGAAGCTCGCCGCTGCCGCAGGTCACGCACGACGAGGGCCGAACGGCGCTGTCTTGGCCGTCTCCGGGGCTCCGATCGCCACGCTGAACGCCATCATCAGCCCCGACGTGGAGCCGATCCCTGATGAGATAGCGGCGCTGGCAGCCTCCGAAGGCCGATGGGAGGTTCCCTGGAGCATCCATGTACGCGGAGAGGCGGGGCCTCTCGTCACCAAGGTGGCCGCGGAGCATGGGCTGACCCAGTTCACCAGACAGCCGTTGATGATACGCAGGCCCGAGCGAGGACTTCCGGCCGAACCGGCCATCGACTCCTTGCGTATTCGCGCCGTGCCGGCCGATGAACTCGACCTCTACGCCGAGACTGTCGCCGACGGCTTCGAGGCGCCGCGCGAGATGTTCAAGATGCTGGCCGACCGATCTCTTGCGAACGTCGACGGGCACACCTTCTACCTGGCAGAGCTGCGCGGCATACCGGTAGGGACAGGAATGACAGCCGTTTCGGGTGGCTTGACGGGAATCTTCAACATCACCACGCTGCCGAGCTACCGAGGGCGCGGGTACGGACGGGCCGTCACGATGGCGATGGTCCGTGCGGGCTACGCCGCCGGCGCCACCACCGCCTACCTCTACGCGAGCAAGATGGCTGAATCCGTATACGAGTCGGCCGGCTTCCGTACCGAAGAACACCTGACCGTGATAACCGCTCCGGCGTAGGGCGGTATCCCCGCTGTAGCGGGAATCGCGCACGGCGACGCCACGCTCGCCCTGGTGGGTCACACCGAGACCGCCTTGGCGGTGTGGAAGCGTTCGGCGAACGACGTCCGCGACGTCGCCGCGCGGCCCGCGCCAATTCCTTCCAGGCCCCAAGGCCTAGGGCGCGAGCACCAGCGTGTTCGCCGCGACCAGTCCGGTGCTCGCCGACATCGGCGGCGTCTTCGGCGTGCCAGAGCACCACCCACGTGCGGATCGGCTCGCCGATGGTGAACACCTGCACGGCGTCCGATCAATCCTTTCGTCCGCTTTGGCGGCACTCGTAGCTATATGGACAGCACCAATCGGCAATGTCGGCTTTGGCTTCTCGTCGCCTCCGAGCAAGATCTCGCGGCTAGCGTCGTGCGGCACATCCCGCACGCGGAGGTCTGAAGCCATGCCTGAACTGTCCCGTAGAAATTTCCTCGGCACTGCCGCTGCCGTAACAGGAGCGGCCGCCGTCGGCGCCGCGTTGCCCAACGCGAGCGCCGCCGCAGCCACCACGCAGAAGAAGCCCGGCCACCCGCCCAAGCCGTACGGCGACATCCGTGACATCAAGCATGTCGTCGTGATCATGCAGGAGAACCGCAGCTTCGATCACTACTTCGGCGCCCTCAAGGGCGTGCGCGGTTTCGGTGACCGCTCGACCATCGTGCTCCCCGGTGGCAAGACCGTCTGGGAGCAGCCGAAGACGTTGACGGCCGAAGCCGAAACGCAGTACCCGTGGCGGCTGAGCGGGGCCAAGACCTGGAGTGGGGCGACCCCGCCGAGCGCCGAACTCGGCGCCGCCAACTACGGCGGCACCAGCCACGGTTGGACCGACCAGCACGGCGCCTGGTACGGCGGCCTCATGAACGGCTGGTACTACGCCAAGGGCGGCCCGACCACGCTGGGCTACCTGGACCGCCATGACCTGCCGTTCCACTACGCCCTCGCCGACGCATACACGGTCGGCGACGCCTACCACTGCTCCGTGCTCAGCGCCACCGGGCCCAACCGCACCTTCCTGTGGGGCGGAACGATCAACGCTGACCACAAGCACGGCAGCTTCACCGCCTACGACGGCGGCGACGAGCGCGGCAAGTTCCTGCCCTGGGAGTCCTACGCCGAGACGCTCCAGGCGGCGGGCGTCAGCTGGCGGGTCTACCAGTGCGCCGACGACTACGGCGACAACGGCCTGGAGTACTTCAACACCTTCGCGAAGCTCGACCCCACTCAGGGCGGGACGGCCGCACCGGGCGACGTCTACTACGACAACGGCGTGAAGAACGTCCCCGAGCCGGCCACCGGGCTGGCGGGCAACGCCGACAACCTCATCGCCGCGATCCGCGCCGACGTGCTGGGGGGCACCCTGCCCCAGGTGAACTGGGTCGTGAACAACCAGTTCTTCTCCGAGCACCCGGTCACGGCGCCGAGCAACGGCGCGTACTTCCTCCGCGGCGTGCTCGAGGCCCTCAACGCCGACCCCGACGTGTTCAACTCGACCCTGGTGATCATCAACTACGACGAGAACGACGGTCAGTTCGACCACGTCCCGCCGCCCGTGCCGGCGCCGGGCGAGGCGGACGAGTTCGTCTCCGGCACCATGGCCGCGTACGGCGTCACCGAGCCGCTCCCCGTCGGGCTCGGCTTCCGCGTGCCGCTCATCCTCATCTCGCCCTGGACCCGCGGCGGCTGGGTGACCTCGGAGGTCTCCGACCACACCTCGGTCATCCAGTTCATCGAGAAGTGGACCAGCGCGCTCGGCAAGCCCGCCGTCTCGCCCAACATCAGCGACTGGCGGCGCAAGGTCTGCGGCGACCTGACGACCGCCTTCGACTTCGAGAAGCCCGTTTACGGCATGCCCGACCTTCCCGAGACCGGGCCTCTCATCCCCGAGACGCGGTACACCCCGCTGCCGGGCGACAACACGATGCCGACGCAGGAGGAGGGGACCAAGCGGGCGCGTCCGCTGCCGTACCAGCCGAACGCCAACCTGACCGGGTTCACCGGCGCTGTGGCGAACCTGACCTTCAGCAACGAGGCCCCCTTCGTGACGAAGGCGAGCCACTTCTCGGTGTACAACAACCGGGCCGGGCTCCCGACGCTGGCGCAGTACCCGGCCGCGTTCCCGGGCCAGTACACGGTCGCCGCGAGGTCGACGATGTCCGGAACCGGCCCCGTGGGCTCCTCCGCCGACGACACCGCGTACGACATCACCGTCACCGGCCCGAACCGGTTCTTGCGCCGGTTCGTCGGCGACGTCACCACCGCGGGCAAGGACCTCGTCGTCGAGGCGGACTACTACGACGGCAAGTCGACGAAGAACCCGAAGCTGAAGCTCTGGCTGCACAACAACGGCGACACCCGCGTGACGTTCACGATCACGCACAACAACTACATCTCGGGCAAGCCGCAGACCGTGAAGGTCAACGCGCACGGCAAGGAGGCGTGGACGGTGAACCCGGTGAAGGAAAGCGACGGCTGGTACGACGTGACGGTCACGGCCGACAACGACGAGGGCTGGTCGCAGCGGTTCGTCGGCCACCTCGAGACCGGTGAGGCCAGCATCACCGGCTGATCCGGCGACCGCACCGAGAACCACACCGAGGGCCAAGCCCTTCCCGCCGCACGGCCCTTCCCGCCACACCTGGACCGCGAGTGAATCGCGACCGGCCCGCGGGGAGGGCCTGTCCTTTTCCGGGCGCCACGAACCCGCCCTCCGTGGACTCGAAGACTGACCTCGTGGAACAGAGCCATACGCTCTACGAGTACGTGGAGGCCGAAGCCTCCACGGGTAACGACCTGCTTGTGCGACCGCCGTCATGGTGGATCGTGAAGTATTGCACTGGTTTTCGTGGTCATGCCACGATCCTGAGAGATTGACCCAGCGCCAGGGCCAAGGTGCTCACCTCAAGTTACGGGTGAGGAAAGCGGCCAGCGTGCGGTCGTAGCGCTCGCGGTTGGTGCTCCAGATCTCGGAATGGCCGGCGCCGGGGAACTCCTCGTACTGGATCGGCCAGTTCATCGCGCTCGACGCCTTGGCCAGCTCACGCGCAGTCTCCACCGGGTGCTCCTTGTCGGCGTCGCCCATGAGCAGCAGCGTGGGCGGCTTTACCCGCGGCGGGTGGCCGAGCAGGTCGATCGTGGCGACGTCGAAACCGCCGCGCCAGTTGATGACCTTCTCCATGATCGGCACAATGAACGACGGCATGTGCATCTGGGCAGCGGCGAACTCGCCGGTACGCCGGCTGCTGATCTCCGGGTTCTCCAGCACGGCGGCCGAGACCACGTCCGCCAGGGGAGAGCGGGTGAGCAGCTGGCCGACGATCGCGCCGCCCATCGAGCCGCCGTAGAGCACGATGCGCCTGGCGCCCATGGACCGCGCCGTGCGTATTGCGGCCTCCAGGTCACGCCACTCCGACTCGCCCTGGTGCAGGAATCCGTCCGGGGACGCGGGCGCGCCGAGGTCGTTGCGGTAGGTGATGTCGAGCACCGGCAAGCCGACCCGGTGCATGGTGGCGATGGCGTGCAGGCTGGAGTTGCGGTAGGCGTTGCTGCCGTGCACGGTGATCGCCCAGGTGTCGCCGCGCGCGGGCACGTACCATGCGGGCGCGTCGCCCAACTCGGTCCGCACCATGATCTCCGTGAAGTCGAGGCCGAGCGCCGTCTCCGGGTCGCCGCTGTAGGTCATGTACATCGACGCGCGGATCCCGGTCGGCGGAGTCTGACCGCTGACGCGCACGCGCTCCACCCGGCCGGCCGACCTCTTGACGATGTCGCCGACCAAGGCGGAGCCGCTGCTCCAGTTGAGCGACCACGTGCCAGGGCGGGTGGTGGCGGCGGACGCGTTGACGGTGATGGTACTGTCCGTCACGCCCAGGACGACCTCGGGATAGGTGATCGTCTCCGGGTGCTTCGGCACTAGCGTGATGTCGCTGACATACCAGGCACCTGCTCCCATCCCTCCGA
Organism: Microbispora bryophytorum; assembly: GCF_006874465.1. Lineage (GTDB taxonomy): Bacteria > Actinomycetota > Actinomycetes > Streptosporangiales > Streptosporangiaceae > Microbispora > Microbispora bryophytorum. Next base: position 68,044 of record NZ_VIRL01000028.1, read on the forward strand.
CCAGCAGGACCGCCAGCGCGGAGGCGGCCACGAGCAACTTTCGCTTCATGTCCTCATGCTGGTCGTACGGCAGAGGCCGGTGGATCGCCCGGAGGAGTGGGATCCCGCCTCACTCTTGAGAGCGGGGCGTGACCAGCCCCGACTCGTACGCGAGCACCACCGCCTGCACCCGGTCGCGCAGGCCCAACTTGGCCAGCATGCTGCTGACGTGTGTCTTCACGGTGTGCTCCGTCACGAACAGCTCGGCGGCGATCTCCGCGTTGGACAGGCCTCGCGCGACCTGGCGCAGTGTCTCGAGTTCCCTGACGGTGAGCGCGGCCAGCCTGCGATCGTCGGCCTGGTGCGCGGCGGCAGGGCGTGCGGCGGCAGGGCGTGAGCGGCCCACCACGTCGCCGATCAGCCGCCTGGTCACCGTCGGAGCGAGCAGCGACTCGCCCGCTGAGATGACCCTGACCGCCTCCACCAGCTCGGCCCGCCGCATGTCCTTGAGCAGGAAGCCGCTCGCGCCCGCGCGCAGCGCGTCGTAGACGTACTCGTCGAGGTCGAAGGTGGTCAGGACCAGCACCTTCGCGGCGGTGTCACGACAGATCCCGGCGGTCGCCGCGATGCCGTCGACCCTCGGCATCCGCACGTCCATCAGCACCACGTGCGGCTGGAGCTCGCGGGCCGCGCTGATCGCCTCGGCGCCGTCGGCGGCCTCGCCCACCACCTCGATGTCGGGCTGCTCCGCCAGCATCATGGCCAGGCCGTCGCGGACGAGGGTGTGGTCGTCGGCTATGAGCACCCGGATGCTGTTCTGCGTCGGCACGCCTCAGTCTACGGGGCCCGCGAGTCCGTGGGACTGGCGGCGTCTGTGAGAGCGGCGGCGAGCGGCAGGCTGGCGGCAACGCGGAAGCCCGTCCCGTCTGAGCCGGTGACGAGCCGGCCGCCGGCCACCGCCACGCGCTCGCGCATGCCGATCAGCCCATGCCCGCCCTGCCCGCGCTCTCCGCTCACGCCGCGCCCGTCGTCGTGGACCTCCAGGTCGAGGGCATCGTCCCGCCACGTGATGCGGACCCGCACTCGGGTCGCCTCGGCATGCTTGATCGTGTTCGACAGTGCCTCCTGCACGATCCTGTACACCGTGACGGCGAGATCGGAGCGGCAGGGGCGGGGCTCGCCGCGTTCCTCGAAGGTGACGTCGAGCCCGGCCTGCCGCACGCCCTCGATCAGGGATGGGACGGACTCGATGCCGGGCTGCGGGTGGCGCTCGGCCTCCTCCGACCTGAGCGCGAGGAGCACCCTGCGGAGCTGGGACAGACCGTCCCTGGTGGTCGTCGATATCGTGTCGAAGATCCGCTCGGCCTTGGCCGGGTCGGTACGCAGCGCCACGGGCCCGGCCTCCGCCTGCAGAATCACCAGGCTCATCGCATGGGCGACGATGTCGTGCATCTCCCGTGCGATGCGCTCCCGTTCGCGTACGGCGGCGACCTCCCGCTCCTCGGCGAGCCGCCGCGCGCGCTCTTCGAGGACGGCGATGCGGTCCCTGCGCGCTCGCGCGCCGGTGCCCAGGGCGTAGGCGACGACGAACGCCGCCGCCGTGGGCCCGTAGCTGAGCGGCTGGTGATGCTGCAGCACCGCCGCGGAGGCGAACCCCGCGATGGTGCAGAGCACTCCGATCAGCATCCGCGCGGGCGGGGACAGTGAGGCGAGGCCGTAGGTCGCGATCAGCGACGCGGCGGGGATTCCGCCCATCGAGTCGGTGAGGAAGAGGGCGCCGGCACTGATCCCCGTCACGGTGCTCACGAGCAGAGGGAACCGCCGCCGCCACAGGAGCGGCAGCGTGTTCACCACGGCCAGGGCGGCCACCCACCACTCCAGGCGATGGTTGAGCACGGCCATGATCATGATGCACAGGAAGCACCCGATCGCGAGCACCGCGTCGACCACCATGGGAGGTACACGACGCATCCGGCCAGTATCCCCGACACCTTGTGGCCGTGGCCTCACTCCTGAGAGCGAGACCGGCCGGCTCCCCAGTGAAGCTTTCACAAGCGCCCGCTCGCGTACGTGCGGAATCTCGGCGCCGGTGGGTCCTGCCGATGACGGGTCCAGCCGAGATATCGGGAAAACCGGCCATGAGTCAATCGTGAAGTTTTAAGCCTGACCGACGCCGGCCTGCCATTGCTGGAGAGCGCAGTGGTGAGGGAAGGTCATCCAGAGCTGCAGCGCAATCTTGGAAGTTGTCCCGCGCGAGTGAATCGAAGGCTGCCTGCCCGCGATTCAAGCGGACTATGTCCGCCACGTTGTCAGACGGTGGTTGACGTGGCTGGGCTGGCGCTTGTCGTTATAGATCGGAGGACCGTGGTTGATACCTGTTGCTGTACGCCGCTGCTGTAATGAACCACAAAGGCCCTCCCGGGTGGACCGGGAGGGCCTTTAAGGTGGAGCCGCCTAAGGGAATCGAACCCTTGACCCCTTCATTACGAGTGAAGTGCTCTGGCCGACTGAGCTAAGGCGGCACGCCGCGAGCGGCTTCGCACAGTCTACAGGTTCATCGCGGTTCTCGTGCACCGCCGGCACCGGAGCGTCGCGGCCCGGCGATCCCGCTCCCGGAGCCGGATGCGCACCACGGAGACCGTAAAACTTCCCCAGCCGCTTGTAGAGGCACTCTTTGCCCGATGAGCAGCAGAAACACGGCATACCAGGCGCATCTGTCACAGGAAAACCGCCGTGTCCCGCCGGACGGCGCCCACGGGCCGCCAGACATTTGACCTCATCCTTCGCGGCCCTTGCCGGGAGGTCGCCGCCCGCCCTCGACAGGCGGCATGCTGGTCCTCGTCACGCAGGCGACGGCAGGGGAAACGACGGGTATGCGATCGGCCGGGCACAAAGTGAAGGTCACACCGCCGCGTACGTGGTACGGCGGCGGTCCGAGCCGGCGGATGGCGGTCGCGGCGCTGGCCGCACTGCTGCCGTTCACGGCGTGTTCCAGCCACGCGCCGACCGCCTCCGAACAGCCGAGCGCCGGCGCGCGGACACAGCCGGCGGTCGAGGCGCCCAGCGCCGAACTGCGCCCGTTCTACGCGCAGCGACCCACCTGGCGCACGTGCGGCGACGGCTTCCAGTGCGCCAAGATCAAGGTGCCTCTCGACTACACGAAGCCCTCGGGCGAGCGCATCGAGCTCAGCGTGATCCGCCTGCCGGCCACCGGCAAGCGCGCCGGCTCCCTGCTCATCAACCCGGGCGGGCCCGGAGGCTCCGGCATCCAGTACGCGCGGGCCGCCCGCTCCGTGGTGAGCGACAAGGTGCGCGCCCAGTACGACATCGTGGGATTCGACCCCCGTGGTGTGGGCGAGTCGACCCCCGTCACGTGCATGACGGCCTCCCAGCTCGACGCGTACATCGGAATGGACTCCAGCCCGGACACGCCTGCGGAGGTCTCGGCGCTCAACAAGGTGTCCAAGCAGTTCGCCGACAGCTGCGGAGCCAAGTCGGCCCGGCTCCTCCCCCACGTCGGCACGGCCGACGCGGCCAGGGACATGGACGTCCTGCGCGGCGTCCTCGGCGACCCCGGTCTCACCTACCTCGGCAAGTCGTACGGCACCTACCTGGGCGCGATGTACGCCGACCTGTTCCCCAAGCACGTACGGGCACTCGTGCTCGACGGCGCGGTGGACCCGGCGGTGCCGTCGCTGAAGTCCAACGAGGTGCAGGCGAAGGGCTTCGAGGTGGCGCTGAAGGCCTTCGTCGAGGACTGCTTCCTCAACAGCGCCTGCCCCTTCAAGAGCCGCACGGTGGACGGCGCGATGAAGGAGATCAGCGACCTGCTGGCGAGGGCCGACCGGCAGCCGCTGAAGAACGACCTCGGCGACGGCCGGCCGGTCGACGAGGCGTGGGCGGTCATCGGCATCGCCACCCCGCTGTACGAGCGCGCGGCCTGGCCCCGGCTCCGGGAGGCGCTGGGCAAGGCGATGAACGGGGGCGACGGGACGGAGCTGCTCCAGATGGCCGACCTGCTGGTCGACCGGCGGTCCGACGGTTCGTACTCGAACCAGACCGAGGCGAACATGGCCGTCAACTGCGTGGACCACCCGTTCCCCAAGGCGCTCGACACGTATCGGCAGGCCGCGGGCGAGGCCGCCAAGGTCGCGCCGCACTTCGGGCCGTTCGTGATGTGGGGTTCGCTGCCCTGCGCCTACTGGCCCGCGAAGTCCGTCGGCACCGACAAGCCGCTCAAGGCCGCCGGCGCGCCGCCGATCCTCGTCGTCGGCACGCTGCGCGACCCCGCCACGCCGTACGAGTGGGCTCAGGGGCTCGCCTCGGAGCTGACCTCGGGCGTGCTCCTCGGGTACGACGGCGACGGGCACACGGCCTACCGCAGCGGCTCCGCGTGCGTGGACAACGCGGTCGACGACTACCTGCTCGCCCTGCGCGCTCCCAGGAACGGCACCATCTGCCCGAAGACGGGCTGACAAGCGAGAGCGGTGGTCGCAGCCGGCCCGGGCGCTCGCGCCGCCGTCCATCTGACGGAGCAGGGTCGGCCCGGCGAAGCATGCCCGTACGTTAATTCTCCTCAGGGTGAAACTTTCACACGCGTTGGTCTCCTCGGTGGAGCTCCAACAACCAGTTCGCACAGGTGATCCGGCCGCTGGTCGCCGCCTCGGTGAGGCCCGCACCTTGACCGTCACCCGCGCATACGGTTGGCTCCGCCCACACGGCCATGGTCGTCATCCGTCGATTGTTAGCGTTCACATTAACGTAACCACGCCATCGATCACGCGGCGCGCACGGTGAGCGACCACCACCTGAGGAGGCGCATGTGAGATCCGCTTTTTCACTGTCCAGGCGCGTGGTCGCCTGGATCGTGGGCCTGCTGTGCGTGCTGGCGTTGCTTCCGGCCGGCGCGGCCAGGGCGGACAACCCGATCGTGCAGACCATCTACACCGCGGACCCGGCACCGCTGGTCTACAACGGCCGGGTCTACCTCTACACCGGGCACGACGAGGACGGCTCGACGTACTTCACGATGAAGGACTGGCGGGTCTGGTCCTCGGCCGACATGGTGAACTGGACCGACCACGGCT
>NZ_VIRL01000029.1 GCF_006874465.1 Microbispora bryophytorum
CACCAGACAAGATCTTGATGAGCGTGGACTTCCCGGCACCGTTCTGGCCCAGCAGACAGTGCACCTCGCCGGCCCTGACCTCAAGGTCCACGCCGTCCAGCGCACGCACGCCGGGAAACTGCTTGACGATGCCCCTCATCTGGAGCAGGGGGTGTTCGTCTCCCATGGAATCTCCCAACGGTGATTCAGTTGGCGGAGTAGACGTGATCGCTGACGAGGCGGGTGGCGCCGATGACACCCGCGGTGTCGCCGAGTTCGGACAGCACGATCGGGAGGTTTCCGGTGGCGAGCGGCAGCGACCTGCGGTAGACGACGCTTCTGATCTCCGCGAGCAGCACGTGGCCGAGCTTGGCCACGCCACCCGCGATGATCACGAGGCCGGGGTTGAAGAAGCTGACCAGGCTCGCCAGCACCTGGCCAACCCGGCGCCCGCCGTCGCGGATCAGCCCGATCGCGCCCGCTTCGCCCTGCGCCGCCGCGACGGCGACGTCCTCGGCGGTCAGCGTGCCCACCGCCGCGAGCCGTTCGGCCAGGTACGGCGAGCCGCCCGAGCGGGCCACCGCGACGGCCTCCCGCGCCAGCGCGGCGCCGCCGAAGTACGCCTCCAGACAGCCCGAGTTGCCGCAGGAGCAGACCGGCCCGAGGTCGTCCACCCGGATGTGGCCGATGTCGCCGGCGCTGCCGGACACCCCGCGGTAGATCTTGCCGTTCACCACGATGCCGCAGCCGATGCCGGTGCCGATCTTGACGAGCAGGAAGTCGTCGACGTGCCGCGCGAGACCGGCGTGCAGCTCCCCGAGGGCCATGATGTTGACGTCGTTGTCGACCACTGTGGGACAGCCCAGCGCCTGCCCGACCGTCTCCCTGACCGGGTAGCGGTCCCAGCCCGGCATGATCGGCGGCACCACGGGGACGCCTTCGGCGAAGCTCACCGGCCCGGGGACGCCGATGCCGGCGCCGCTGAGCTCGGTGAAGAGCCCCTCTCGGCTCAGTTTGCCGAGCAGTTCGACGGCCCGGTCGAGCACGACGGCGGGCCCTTGTCTGATGTCGCAGGGCTCGCTCAGGTGACCGAGGACGTGGAGCTCTCCGTCGGTGACCGCGACGTCGATCGAGGTGGCTCCGATGTCGATCCCGCCGAACCGGATGTGACTGGCCAGCCGTACGCGTCCCGAGCGCCGGCCGCCGCGTGAGGCCGCCAGTCCGTCGGGCTCGGCGAACCCCAGCTCGATCAGCCGGTCCAGCTCGACGTTGAGCTTCGACCGCGACAGGTCCACCACGTCGCCGAGTTCGGCACGGGAACGCCGGCCGTCTCTCAGCAACCGCAGGAGTGCGGCCTGGTGGGCGCTCTCCGGCCTGCTGGTGGTCCTCTTCACGTACGCCTCCGCGTCCCGGTAATTGGCTGGAAACGTACCCCTTTTCCGCTAACGGGGGAAGGCCTTTTATCGAAGTGATGCAATCTTTCGCTGGAATCAACAAAAGTCAGGTTTCGTGTGCGGGGTAGGAGAGGATGGAAAACGGTAGGAGGGCACATGCTTGGGTTGCCTGACGAGGTGCGCGGCTGCCTGTTCGACATGGACGGGGTGCTCACGCGCACGGCCCGGATCCACGCCGCGGCGTGGAAGGAGATGTTCGACGAGTACCTGCGCGCGCGGGCGGTCGCCACCGGCACGCCGTACGTGCCCTTCGACGAGACCGGCGACTACGAGCGGTACGTCGACGGCAAGAAGCGCCTGGACGGCACGCGGGGATTCCTGGAGGCCAGGGGCATCGTCCTGCCCGAGGGCGAGCCCGACGACCCGCCGGGCACGCCCACCGTCAACGGCCTGAGCAACCGCAAGAACGAGCTGGTCCAGGCGATTCTCGACCGGCAGGGCGTGGAGGTCTTCGAGGGCTCGGCCCGCTACCTGCGCGCCGTCCGCGACGCCGGGCTGCGCCGCGCGGTCGTCTCCAGCAGCGCCAACACCGCGCGCGTGCTCGCCGCGGCCGGTCTTGAGGACATGTTCGACGCGCGGATCGACGGCGAGGTGGCCAGGGAGCGCGGCCTGGCCGGCAAGCCCGCCCCCGACATGTTCCTCGCCGCCGCCGAGACGCTCGGGCTCGCACCGGCCGAGGCCGCGGTGTTCGAGGACGCGCTGGCCGGGGTCGCCGCCGGGCGCGCGGGCGGCTTCGCCCTCGTGGTGGGCGTGGACCGCGGGCATCAGGCCGAAGCCCTGCGCGACAACGGCGCCGACACGGTGGTGACGGACCTCTCCGAACTGCTGGACGACAAATGATCAAACATCCTGCCTTCGTCGTCGAGCCGTGGTCGGTGCGGGAGTGCCACCTGCACACCGACGTGCTCGCCCAGACCGAGTCGGTGTTCGCGCTGTCCAACGGGCACATCGGGTTGCGCGGCAACCTCGACGAGGGCGAGCCGTACGGGCTGCCGGGCACCTACCTCAACTCCTTCTACGAGCTGCGCCCGCTGCCGTACGCCGAGGCGGGCTACGGCTACCCCGAGTCCGGCCAGACGGTCGTCAACGTCACCAACGGCAAACTGATCCGGCTGCTCGTGGACGACGAGCCGTTCGACGTCCGGTACGGCACGCTGCACTCACACGAGCGCATCCTCGATCTGCGGGCGGGGACGCTCATCCGGAAGGCCTGCTGGAGCTCGCCGACCGGCGCGCAGGTGCGCGTCACCTCGACCCGGCTCGTGTCCTTCACCCACCGGGCCGTGGCCGCGGTCCGCTACGAGGTGGAGCCGGTGGACCAGCCGCTCAACGTGGTCGTCCAGTCGGAGCTGGTGGCCAACGAGACCGTGCCGCCGCCGACCGCCGACCCCCGCGCCGCCGCCGCGCTGGAGGCGCCGCTGGTGCTGGAGGAGAACGTCGCCGCGCGCAACAACGTGTGCGTCATGGTCCACTCCACCAGGGCCAGCAGGCTGCGGCTCGCCGCGGGGATGCGTCACGAGATCGACGGCCCGGACGGCACCCGGGTCGAGTGCGACGGCGGCGGCAACGTCAGCCGGGTCACGATCGCCACCCGGCTCGTGCCGGGCGAGCGGCTGCGGCTGGACAAGTTCTTCGCCTACGGCTGGTCGGCCAAACGGTCCAGGCCCGCGATGCACGACCAGGTCGTGGCGGCGCTGGCGGCGGCCCGGCTCACCGGGTGGGACGGCCTGTGCGTCGAGCAGCGCGCCTTCCTCGACGATTTCTGGGCGGGCGCCGACGTCGAGGTCGAGGGCGACGCCGAGGTGCAGCAGGCCGTGCGCTTCGGGCTGTTCCACCTGCTCCAGGCGGGGGCCCGGCTGGAGCGGCGGCCCATCCCCGGCAAGGGACTGACCGGCTCGGGTTACGACGGCCACGCGTTCTGGGACACCGAGAGTTTCGTACTGCCGGTGGCCACCTACACCTACCCCCGGGCCGCCGCCGACGCCCTGATGTGGCGCGCCTCGATCCTGCCCCTCGCCCAGGCGCGGGCCGAGCAGCTCGGGCTGGCCGGGGCCGCCTTCCCCTGGCGGACGATCAACGGCGAGGAGTGCTCGGGATACTGGCCGGCGGGCACGGCGGCCTTCCACGTCAACGCCGACATCGCCACCGCGGTCACGCAGTACGTCGACGCGACCGAGGACACCGGCTTCGAGCGCGACTTCGGCCTGCCGCTGCTCGTGGCGACCGCTCGGCTGTGGTGCGCGCTCGGCCATCACGACGCCGAGGGCCGCTACCGCATCGACGGCGTGACCGGGCCGGACGAGTACAGCGCCGTCGCGGACAACAACGTCTACACCAACGTCATGGCCCGGCGGAACCTGCGGGCCGCCGCCGCGGCGGCCATACGCCACCTCGACCAGGCCGAGCGGCTCGGGGTCACGCTGGAGGAGACAGCCATGTGGCGCGACTGCGCCGCCGCGATCCCCCTGCCGTACGACGAGCGGCTGGGGGTCCACGAGCAGAACGAGGGGTTCACCCGGCACGCGGTGTGGGACTTCGCGGGCACCGCACCCGAGCGGTATCCGCTGCTGCTCCACTTCCCCTACTTCGACCTGTACCGCAAGCAGGTCGTCAAGCAGGCCGACCTCGTACTGGCCATGCACCTGTGCGGCGAGGCGTTCACACCCGAGCAGAAGGCGCGCAACTTCGCCTACTACGAGGCGCTGACCGTGCGGGACTCCTCGCTGTCGTCGTGCACCCAGGCCGTGCTCGCCGCCGAGGTGGGGCAGCTCGACCTCGCCTACGCCTATCTCGGCGAGGCCGCGCTGATGGACCTGCGCGACCTGGAGCACAACACCCGCGACGGCGTCCACATGGCCTCGCTCGCCGGGGCGTGGATCGCGCTCGTGGCCGGGTTCGGCGGCATGCGGGCGGAGGGGGGACGGATCCGCTTCGCCCCCCGCCTGCCCTCGGGCATCACCCGGCTCACCTTCCGCGTCCGCTACCGGGGCCGCCTGCTGCGGATCGACGTCACCCCGGACGGCACGACGTACCGGCTCCTGCACGGCAAGCCCCTCACACTGTCGCACCACGGCGAGGAGTTCACGCTCGGCGCGCAGCCGCAGGCCCGGCGCAACGCGCCGGCGCCCTTCCCGGACCTGCGGGTCAGGCAGCCGCCCGGCCGCGCGCCCGCGCCCCGGCGGCCCGGGGACCTGTCCCGCGACGTCACCGGCCCGGACGAGCAGGCGCAGGAGCTCTGACGGCCCGGCCGGACGCGAGAGGCCAGATAAAGCCAGAGGGGTTCAGAGCATCGCCTGCAGGGAGGCGGCGGCCTGCTCGCCGAGCTTCGTCGGGAGATGGGGCTGCTCGGCCATGACGGACTCCCAGTTGTCGCGGATCGCCTCGGCGGTGAGGTCGTCGGTCCGCCAGCCGGGCCCCTCGGCCACGAACACCCGGGCGATCCGCCCGGCGCCGACCGAGAACACCTCGCCGCTGGTCTCGCAGCTCTCGTGGGCCAGGTAGGCCACCAGCGGGCTGACCCGCTCGGGGGCGAACCGGCTCTCGAACTCCGCGGGCAGCAGCGTCTCGGTCATCCGCGTCCACGCGACGGGGGCGATCGCGTTGGCCCTGATGTTCGCCCGCGCGCCCTCGATGCCGAGCGTCTTGGTCAGGCCCACCAGGCCCATCTTGGCCGTCGAGTAGTTGGCCTGGCCGAAGTTGCCGAACAGCCCGGCGGGCGAGGAGGTGTTCACGATCCGTCCGTACGCCTGCTCCTTCATGTGCGGGAACGCCGCGCGGCTCACCAGGAACGAGCCACGCACGTGCACGGCGATCACGGCGTCGAACTCCTCGACCGTCATCTTCCCGAACGAGCGGTCGCGGAGGATGCCGGCGTTGTTGACGACGACGTCGACGCGGCCGAACGCGTCGAGCGCCGTCCGCACGATCGCCTCCGCGCCCTCCGGGGTGGCGACGTCGTCGGTGCTGGCCACCGCCTCGCCGCCGTTCTTCACGATCAGTTCGGCGACCTCCGCCGCCGGCCCTGAGGACGCGCCGGTGCCGTCGAGCGCGCCGCCGAGGTCGTTGACGACGACCTTCGCCCCGCGCCGGCCGAGCAGCAGCGCGTGCGACCGGCCGAGGCCGTGCCCGGCTCCGGTGACGATCGCGACCCTTCCGTCGAACCTCAGCTCGGACCCCTCAGCAGCCGACATGGCGCCACCCTTCGATAAAGAGAACAAGGTTCTGGTAGCACTTTATCCTTCGACGGCGGTGCCGCCAGGAGTAGTCGGCCGCCCGGTGCGCGGGTGGGCGACGGCGACCCTGACCTCGGTCTCCTGCCGCGGCGGCGGCACGGCCACCCAGCCGGCCGCGAGCGCCGCCTCGGCCACGTCCGGCCGGTACGGCCCGCGCGTCCGCGTCAGGCGGACGGCGCGTGCCAGAGGTCGGGCTCGCCCGGCACGCGGGTGACCATGTCCCGCTGCTCCAGCCACACCAGGTGGGCGAGCGTCTCGTTGTTGGCCGCCCGCCGCATGTGCGCGGGGATCTCCTCCCAGCTGCGCGACCAGGTGAGCCGGGTGGCGATGTCCCAGCAGGTGGAGCCGTCGCCCTCCGCCACGACCCGCCGCACCTCCGCCAGCCGCTCCTCGTGGTGCCCGATGACGTAGTCCGCCCGCTTCGTCAGCTCCAGGAAGCGGTACTCGTGCGCGGGCAGCACCTCCTCGACGTCGAGCTTGCCCACCGCCCGCAGCGCGTCGAGGTAGTCGGCGAGCGGGTTGGCCGCCGACTGGGGGTGCACGGCGACCATCGGCGTGATCCGGGCGAGCACGTGGTCGCCGGAGAACAGCAGGCGACGCTCCTGCTCCACGAAGCACAGGTGACCGGGCGAGTGGCCGGGCGTCCAGATCGCCCGCAGGTCCCAGCCGGGCAGGTCGAGCCGGTCGCCGTCCTCGATGAGCCGATCGGGCGTCGCCATCGTGACGAACTGGCGCAGCATCACCGACGCGCCGGCGAGCTCCTGTGCCGTCAGGTCCGGCACCCCGCACCTGACCAGCAGGGCGCGCTCCCGCCGCACGAGCGACTCGATCGCCGACTCGTCGTATCGGTCGTGCAGGTTGCGGGCGTCGGCCGGATGCAGCCCGATCCAGGCGCCGGAGACCTCCCGGACCCGTCCGGCCAGTCCGTAGTGGTCCGGGTGGATGTGCGTGACCAGCACGGCCCTCACGTCGGTGATCTCGTATCCGGCCGTGGCGAGCCCCGCGACGAGCGCGTCGTACGCCTCCTCGGTGTTCCATCCGGCGTCGATGATCACGACCCCGTCCGGAACCTCCAGGGCGTAGACCAGGACGTAGCGCAGCGGATTGATCGGGATCGGGACGGGAATCGACCACAGCCCCGGCCGCACCCGTTCGACCTCGGGCAGTTCCCCGCCCAGCCACGCCGCGCGCTGCGCCTCGTTCGCCGCGGTCACGATCACCTTGCGCATCGGCTCCCCGCCCTTCTCGCAGCCCTGCCCGCCTGATTGTGCCGCCTTACCGAATTTGGTTCTACTGGGGGTGCCTCGGAGCGGGACCGGCGGGGAGGCGCACGTACAGGAGGGCGGAGGCGAGGACGACCACGGCGGTGAGCACCCAGACGGGGCCGACGCCGGCGATGCCCGACAGCGGCACCAGGCAGAGCGAGGAGAGCATGCCGCCGAACTGGAGCTGCAGGGAGTCCACCGACATCACGGTGGCCCGCCGATCGGCGGCGACCCGCTGGTGCAGCAGTTCGGACCTGAGCAGGGAGGCGACCGCGAGCGCGGTGAACAGCAGCACGTACGTCGCCCCGGTCGCGACCACCCCGGCCGCGCCGCGCAGGACGGTCGAGGCGGCCAGCGCGGCGACCGCCGCCCCCGTGACGACCGTGGCCGAGGCGGCCGCGCGGACCGAGCCGCGCAGGAGCCGGGCGAGCGGCGGCGCGAGGGAACTGCCGAGCGCGCCGGCGGCGAAGCCGGCGAAGGTCACGAAGGCGTAGGCCGCGCCGCCCGTCTCGGATCCTCCGGTCAGGGCGGCGAGGCGTCCGGGGGTCAGCAGCTCGATGGTGTTCAGCATCACGCCGGCCCCGGCGGCCAGCAGCAGCAATCGTCCGAGGGCGCGGTCGGCCAGGCCGAGCCGGATCCCGGCGACGATCGTGACCGGCACGTCGCGGACCACTTCGGCCACCCGTACCGCCGCCCATACCGCCACCCGGGCGGGCGCCCTCCCCGCACGGCTCGGTTCGCGCATGAGCACGAGCACGGCCACGAGGAGGACGAGCGCGGCCCCCGCCCCCGCCCAGATCGGCGCGGCGAGCGGGTCCCGGCGTACGGCCAGCGGGAGCAGGCCGCCGGCGAGCGTGCCGAGCGCCAGGGCGGCCGAGCCCGCGACGTTGCCGGCCGCCAGCCCGGGCTTCAGGTCGGCGGCCGGGCCGTACCGGGCGTGCAGGGTGTCGACGTACCACGCCTGGGCCGGCCCGCTGGACAGCGCACGCGCGACGCCCTTGAGCACGGAGGCGACCAGGAACGGCCACATCGAGTGCGCCAGGGCCATCACGACCAGCGCGACCACGCTGACGACGGCCGACGCGGCGAGCACCGGGCGTCTGCCGAGGACGTCGGCGAGCCCGCCCGTCGGCAGTTCGAGCACGACGATCGTGACCGAGTAGGCCCCGGTGACCAGGCCGATTTCGGCGATGTCCAGCCCCCTGGCGGACATCAGCAGCACCATCGGCGCCAGCATCAGGCCGGTCGGCAGCCAGGTGAGGAACTCGATCGCGGCGTAGCGCCCGTGCTCGCGCAGGCCCGGCCGCGGGGTCTCGGCGAGCGGCTCCCGCTGATGTATCACCGGCTCACCCGTGACCCGCTCATCCGTGACCGGCTCACCCGTGACCGGCTCGCCCGTGATCCGCTCATCCATGACCGGCCGCCGGGTCGCGGCGCGGATGGGCCGCCAGCAGGACCGCGACCGGGCGGGCGTCCGGGTCGTCCCGGTCCCGCTCCGCGGCCTCCAGGAGCATGGCCGACATCCGCTCGTAGAGGTACGTCACCGTCGCCGGCGACAGCCGCACCACCAGGTCGGACATGCCGGCGGCCTCGGCCCACGCCTCGCTCCACAGGTCGCGCTCGCGCTCGAAGTTCTCGACGTCGGCGGTGAGCTTTTCGAGCTGGCGCCGCCGCAGGAACGCCGCGGCCTCCCGGCCCTCGGCGGTCGCGGCCATCTCCACGTCGCTCCACGCGGTGAACCGGTGGATCGCCCGCCACCGCCGCTCGCGCCGGTCGCGCTGGCCGGGATCGGCCTCCACGAAGCCATACCTGACGAGCTGGCGCAGGTGATAGCTGGTGGAGCCGGAGCTCTCGCCGAGGCGCCCGGCCAGCTCGGTCGCGGTCGCCGGGCCGTTCGTGCGCAGCTCCCCCAGCAGCAGCACCCGCAGCGGGTGGGCGACCGCCTTCAGCGTGCGGGGATCGTGGACGTGGAAGACCTCGTGATCCATACGGGTGACGCTAACATTGCAAAGACATCTTTGCAGAATCCTCTTTGCAGAAATGTAAGTTTCAGCCGTGCCCCCTCGCAATGGCCGGTCAGGCGCGTCTCGCCGCGGTGATCGTTGACGTCCGCGGAAACCCGGAGGAAGCATGCGAGTCGCTCACCGCTTTGGGAGCGCTCCCACTCCCCCGAGGACCATTGTGCTCAGACGAATCGGCATTCTCGCCGTGGTGGCACTGGCCACGGCGTGCCTGACCGGCGCACCTCCCGCCACGGCGGAAGAGGGTCCGGAACAGATCCCCAACGGCACGTTCGACACCACCACCGATCCGTGGTGGCACACCGCGAACCTGAACTTCGAGCTGTCCGACGGCCGGCTCTGCACCGACGTCCCCGCGGGCACGACCAACCCCTGGGACGCGATCGTCGGCGTCAACGACATCCCGCTGGTGAAGGACGAGACCTACGCCTTCAGCTTCTTCGCCACCGCGAACCCCGGGAAGGTCGCCAGGGCGTACGTCCAGCTCCCGATCGACCCCTACACGCAGTACGTGTCGGCCGCCCCCGAGCTGAGCGTCTCGGGCAACACCTACAGCTACACGTTCACCTCGCCGGTCGACCTGCCCGACGCGCAGGTCGTCTTCCAGATCGGCGGCAGCGCGACGGCGTGGCGGTTCTGCGTGGACAACGTCTCCCTCAAGGGCGGGGCGCCGCCGGAGGTCTACACGCCCGACACCGGCCCCCGGGTCCGGGTGAACCAGGTGGCCTACCTGCCCAAGGGTCCCAAGAACGCCACCCTGGTCACCGACGCCGCCGAGGCGCTGCCGTGGCAGCTCAAGAACTCCGCCGGGACCGTCGTCTCGCACGGCACGACCACCCCTCGCGGCGTCGACGCCAGCTCCGGGCAGAACGTCCACTCGATCGACTTCGGCACGTACACGAAGGCCGGGACCGGCTACACGCTGACCGCCGACGGTGAGACGAGCCGGCCGTTCGACATCAAGCCCGACGCGTACGCCGGCCTCAAGCTCGACGCGCTGAAGTTCTACTACACCCAGCGCAGCGGAATCGCGATCGACGACGCCCTGCGTCCCGGGTACGGCAGGCCCGCCGGCCACGCGGGCGTCGCCCCCAACAAGGGCGACACCAACGTGCCCTGCCAGCCGGGCGTCTGCGACTACTCCCTCGACGTGTCCGGCGGCTGGTACGACGCGGGCGACCACGGCAAGTACGTCGTCAACGGCGGCATCTCGGTCGCCCAGCTCATGAGCGAGTTCGAGCGCACCAAGAACGCCGCGACCGCCAAGCCGATCGGGAGCCTGAACATCCCCGAGAGCGGCGACGACGTCCCCGACGTGCTCGACGAGGCCCGCTGGGAGCAGGAGTTCCTGCTGAAGATGCAGCGGACCGACGGCATGGTCCACCACAAGATCCACGACGAGAACTGGACCGGCCTGCCGCTGCTGCCGCACCTGGACGAGCAGAAGCGCGAGCTGCACCCGGTCTCCACGGCCGCCACACTCAACCTCGCCGCGACGGCCGCCCAGGCGGCCCGGATCTTCGCGCCGTACGACGCCGCGTTCGCCGCGAAGAACCTCGCTGCGGCGAAGAAGGCGTGGACGGCGGCCAAGGCGAACCCGAACCTGCTGGCCTCCCCCTCCGACGGCGTCGGCGGCGGCACCTACGACGACGCCAACGTCAGCGACGAGTTCTACTGGGCGGCGGCCGAGCTCTACATCACCACGGGTGACAAGGAGTACAAGGACTTCGTCCTCGCCTCCCCGCACCACACGGCCGACATCTGGAAGACGGGCGCCATGGACTGGGGCAACGTCGCGGCGCTCGGCCGCCTCGACCTGGCCACCGTGCCCAACGACCTGCCCGGCCGCGACGCCGTGCGCGCCTCGGTGGTCGCCGGCGCGGACAAGTACCTCGCCGTGCTGAAGGCCCACCCGTACGGCCTGCCGTACGACACGACGGCCTACGACTGGGGATCGAACAGCATCGTCGTCAACAACCTGGTGGTCATCGCCACGGCCTATGACCTCACCGGCGACGTGAAGTATCGCGACGGCGTGCTGGAGGGCATCGACTACATCTTCGGCCGCAACGCGCTCAACCAGTCGTACGTGACCGGTTACGGCGAGGTGGCGTCGAAGAACCAGCACACCAGGTGGTACGCCCACTCGCTGGACACCTCGCTGCCGAACCCGCCGCGCGGCACGCTCGCGGGCGGCCCCAACTCCGCCATCCAGGACCCGGTGGCCCAGGCGAAGCTCAAGGGCTGCGTGGCGCAGTTCTGCTACATCGACGACATCGGCTCCTGGGCGACCAACGAGCTGACGATCAACTGGAACTCGCCGCTGTCGTGGATCTCGGCGTTCGTGGCCGACCAGGGTGACGGTGGCGTCAAGCCTCCCGCCGTGGAGTGCAAGGTCACCTACACCACCCACGGTTCGTGGCCGGCGGGCTTCACCACCCAGGTCACCGTCGAGAACACCGGCAAGAAGGCGATCGACGGCTGGGCGCTGAAGTGGTCGTTCCTGGGCGGCCAGGAGATCGACCACAGCTGGAGCGCCGAGTTCTCGCAGGAGGCGGCGACCGTGACCGCCGCGAACGAGACCTGGAACAAGACCATCAAGCCGCACCAGTCGGTCACCTTCGGCTTCAACGGCAAGGCCGCGCCGGGGGCCAACCCGACGCCCGGCCTGTTCACGCTGAACGGCACCGCCTGCGCCTGACCCGATCCGCACCCGGATCGGAAAGACCCGGCCGCCGCCCCCAGAAGGGGCGGCGGCCGGTTCCGCTCAGGCCCCGCGCCCAGGCCAGGACCGTCCGTCCCTGACCAGGGCGGCGAAACGGGAGGCCACCTCACGCCAGGCGGCCCGCGAAAGCGGATCGTCGGCCACGGCGGAGGCGTACAGCTCGTCGAGGTCGAGACCCCGCCTGCGGGTGTGCTCGACGTCCCACCGCCGGATGCGTTCGGGCCCGGCCTCGGGGTGGAACTGCACGCCCCAGGCGCGCTCGCCCAGCCGGAAGGCCTGGTAGGGGCAGCGTTCGGTCTCGGCGAGCCAGACCGCGTCCGGCGGCAGGGCCGTGACGGCGTCGATGTGGTTCTCGATCGCCGGCACGGCGGCGGGCAGCCCGCGGAAGACCACGTCGTCAGCCGCCTCGGCCCTCATGGTGATGGACGTGCTGCCGTGCTCGGGCGCCCCGGCCTCGCCCTGGACCTTCCCACCGCCGACCGAGGCGAGCATCTGCCCGCCCAGGCAGATACCGAAGAACGGCACCGACCGGGCGAGGGCCTGCTCGACGAGGGCACGGGCGGACGGCAGCCAGGGCGCCTTGTCGTCGTCGTCCGGCAGGTAACCGCCGCCGAGCACGATCAGGCCGTCGTGCTCCAGCCGCGTCGGGAGGGGCGACCCGTCGAAGGCGGTGACCACGTCGACCGCGACCCCGGCGGCGTCCAGCCATTCCCCGAACCGCCCGGGGCCCCCGTTCGCGCCGTTCTGCACGGCGAGCACACGTGGCGATTCCGGCATGAGGCCGGACTCTACGCCCCCCGCCCGGCCGGCGACCGCGTGACCCGGCCCTGACCGGGCTCGACGCGGTGGCGACGCGGTGGCGACGCGCGCCTGCCCATAAAGTGAACGGCGTGATCGACGACATCTGGGTGGACGACGCCGTCACGGCGCTGCGTCCGGACTTCGCCGTCCTGGTGGTCTGCGCGTACGGCCTGCGCAACGGGCCGTCCGACGATCGTTCGCGGGCCTGGCTCGCCGACGCGGCGGTTCACGCCGTGCCGCAGGACGACGAGAGGATCGAGGCCTGGCGGACGGCCTACCGCGCCTTCGGCGCCAAGCCCCAGCGCACCCGGCCGTCGGTCGACGCGCTGGTGCGCCGGATGCCGCTCCCGGAGATCAACCTGGTGGTGGACGCCTACAACAGCGTGTCCGTACGGCACGGCCTGCCGATCGGCGGTGAGGACCTGCGCCGCTACCAGGGCGTCGCCCGGCTGGTGCGGGCCGCGGGCGACGAGCCCTCGGAGGAGGCGCTGGGCGACCCGGGGATCGGCGAGGTGGTGTGGCGCGACGACGCGGGCGTCACCTGCCGGCGGTGGAACTGGCGGCAGTGCGTCAGGACGAGGATCACCGAGGACACGGTGGACGCGCTCTTCCTTCTGGAGCGCCTCGAACCGCTCTCTCTGGACGCGTTGCGTGCCGCGGGCGACGACCTCGCGGGTATGCTGTCCGATATAGATCCCAATATCCGGATCGGGTCGCGGCTCATCGGCTGACCAGTTGATGTGACCAGAGGGTAAGAGGCACCTCACCACCCAGACGGGCTATCCGCGCGTGACCTGTTTTATCGATCCTGGGAGGATGGGCCGGGACCTGCGACCCGCCGGGGCGCACGTCGGTGTGCGAGGCGAGTAGCCTTGGACAGGTTCATCAACATCAACGCCGATCTGCGGAAGAGGGCGATTTCCGCCGTGTCGTCTGAGTCGTCGCGGTCAAACCCACTGGCAAGCTTTGGGCAAAATGAGTGGCTTGTCGATGAGTTGTACCAGAAGTATCTCGAAGATCCCGAGTCTGTTGACCAGGCCTGGTGGCACTTCTTCGCTGACTACAACGGGACGGCCAAGCCCGCTCCGTCCAAGTCCGCGGTCGCCGCGAACGGCGCGACCACGACGGCGGCGCCACAGGCTCCCGCTCCGGTGAGTCCGGCCCCGCAGACGGCGCCCCCGCCCCCGCAGCCGAAGCCGCAGGCGAAGCCCGAGGCAAAGGCGCCCGCCAAGCAGCCGGCCCCGGCCGGCGCGGTCGAGGAGAAGCTGCGCGGCGCCGCCGCGCGCACCGCCGCCAACATGGAGGCCTCGCTCGTCGTTCCCACGGCCACGAGCGTCCGCGCGGTCCCCGCGAAGCTGCTGGTCGACAACCGCATCGTCATCAACAACCATCTGTCGCGCGGCCGTGGCGGCAAGATCTCCTTCACCCACGTCATCGGTTACGCGATCGTCCAGGCGCTCAAGTCGCTGCCTGACATGAACTACTCGTACGGCGAGGCGGACGGCAAGCCGGTCCTCGTCAAGCCGGAGCACGTCGGGCTCGGCCTCGCCATCGACGTGCAGAAGAGCGACGGCAGCCGCCAGCTGCTCGTGCCCTCGATCAAGCAGGCCGAGACCATGGACTTCCGCCAGTTCTGGGTGGCGTACGAGGAGATCGTGCGCAAGGCCCGGGCGGGCAAGCTCGGCGTGGACGACTTCCAGAACACGACGATCTCCCTGACCAACCCCGGCACGATCGGCACGGTCCACTCGGTGCCGCGGCTGATGCCCGGCCAGGGCACGATCATCGGCGTCGGCGCGATGGAGTACCCGGCGGAATACCAGGGCGCCTCGGAGGAGACCCTGTCCCGCCTGGCCATCAGCAAGGTGATGACGCTCACCTCCACCTACGACCACCGGATCATCCAGGGCGCCCAGTCGGGCGACTTCCTGCGCCGCATCCACCAGCTCCTGCTCGGCGCCGACGACTTCTACGACGAGATCTTCGAGTCGCTGCGCATCCCGTACGAGCCGGTCCGCTGGGTCCAGGACATCTCCGCCACCCACGACGACGACGTGGCCAAGTCGGCGCGTGTGCTGGAGCTCATCCACGCCTACCGGGTCCGCGGCCACCTCATGGCCGACACCGACCCGCTGGAGTACCGCCAGCGCAAGCACCCCGACCTCGACATCCAGTCGCACGGCCTGACACTGTGGGACCTGGAGCGCGAGTTCCCGACGGGCGGCTTCGGCAGCAAGCCGCTGATGAAGCTGCGCGACATCCTCGGCGTGCTGCGCGACTCGTACTGCCGCACGATCGGCATCGAGTACATGCACATCCAGAACCCCGAGGAGCGGGCCTGGATCCAGGAGCGGGTGGAGCAGCCGCACGCCAAGCCCAGCCGCGAGGAGCAGCTGAACATCCTGCGCCGGCTCAACACGGCCGAGGCGTTCGAGACCTTCCTGCAGACCAAGTACGTCGGCCAGAAGCGGTTCTCGCTGGAGGGCGGCGAGTCGCTGATCCCGCTGCTCGACTCGGTGATCAGCTGCGCGGCGGCCGAGCGTCTCGACGAGGTCGTCATCGGCATGGCCCACCGCGGCCGGCTCAACGTGCTCGCCAACATCGTGGGCAAGTCGTACGCCCAGGTGTTCGGCGAGTTCGAGGGCAACATCGACCCGCGCAGCGCGCACGGCTCCGGCGACGTGAAGTACCACCTCGGCGCGAGCGGCGACTTCGTGGCGCCGAACGGCAACAAGATCAGCACCTCTGTGGTCGCCAACCCCTCGCACCTGGAGGCCGTCGACCCCGTTCTGGAGGGCGTGGTCCGGGCCAAGCAGGACCTGCTGGAGCGCGGCGAGGAGGGCTTCACCGTCCTGCCCGTGCTCGTCCACGGCGACGCGGCGTTCGCCGGCCAGGGCGTGGTCGCCGAGACCCTGCACCTGTCCCAGCTGCGCGGCTACCGCACCGGTGGCACCGTCCACATGGTGGTGAACAACCAGGTCGGCTTCACCACCTCGCCCGCCTCCTCGCGGTCGAGCGTGTACGCCACCGACGTCGCGCGCATGATCCAGGCGCCGATCTTCCATGTGAACGGCGACGACCCCGAGGCGGTCGTGCGGGTCGGCCGGCTGGCCTACGAATACCGACAGACGTTCCTCAAGGACGTCGTCATCGACCTGATCTGCTACCGGCGGCGCGGTCACAACGAGACCGACAACCCGGCGTTCACGCAGCCGCTGATGTACGACCTCATCGACGCCAAGCGCTCGACCCGCAAGCTGTACACCGAGGCCCTCATCGGCCGCGGGGACATCACGGTCGAGGAGGCCGAGCAGGCCCTGCGCGACTACCAGGAGCAGCTCGAACGGGCCTTCACCGAGACCCGGGAGGCCACGAAGCAGCCGCTCCAGCCGGGTGCGGTCGTGCGGCCGGAGCCCGACGAGGTGATCCCGTGGTCGCACGAGGACACCAAGACGGCGATCTCGGAGGAGGTCGTCAAGCGGGTCGTCGACACCCAGCTCAACCTGCCCGAGGGCTTCACCATCCACCCGCGGCTGGCCCCGGTGATCCAGCGCCGCGGCGCGATGATCGCCGAGGACGCGATCGACTGGGCGACCGGTGAGCTGCTCGCGTTCGGGTCGCTCCTCATCGACGACCATCCGGTCCGCCTGGTCGGTCAGGACTCCCGCCGCGGCACCTTCGGCCAGCGTCACGCCGTGCTGGTCGACCGGGTCAGCGGCGAGGAGCACACCCCGCTCAAGACGTTCAACCAGGGCACCACGAAGTTCTACGCGTACGACTCGCTGCTCAGCGAGTTCGCCGCGATGGGCTTCGAGTACGGCTACAGCGTGGTCCGCCCGGACGCCCTGGTCGCCTGGGAGGCGCAGTTCGGCGACTTCGCCAACGGCGCTCAGTCGATCATCGACGAGTTCATCTCGTCGGGCGAGCAGAAGTGGGGCCAGCGCTCCTCGGTCGTGTTGCTGCTGCCGCACGGTTACGAGGGCCAGGGCCCGGACCACTCCTCCGCCCGCATCGAGCGCTACCTGCAGCTGTGCGCGCAGGACAACATGACGGTGGCGCAGCCGAGCACCCCGGTGAGCTACTTCCACCTGCTGCGCTGGCAGGTGCTGTCGGATCGGCGCAAGCCCCTCGTGATCTTCACGCCCAAGTCGCTGCTGCGGCTCAAGGCGGCGGCCTCGGCCACCTCGGAGTTCACCTCCGGCGCCTTCCGCCCCGTCATCGGCGACTCGAAGGTGGACCCGTCGGCGGTCCGCAAGGTCGTGGTCTGCTCAGGCAGGATCTACTACGACCTGCTCGCGCGGCGCGAGAAGGACGGCAGGAATGACGTGGCGCTGGTCCGCCTGGAGCGCCTCTACCCGTTCCCGGAGAACCCGCTCAAGGCCGAGCTGGCCCGCTACGGCGCGGACACGGAGCTGCTCTGGGCACAGGACGAGCCCGTCAACATGGGCCCGTGGCCGTACCTCAGCCTGAAGATGGTGGAGAAGCCCGACCTGCTCGGGGGCCGCACCTTCCGCAGGGTCTCGCGTACGCCGAACTCCTCGCCGGCCGTCGGCTCGCACGCCAAGCACGACGAGGAACTGCACGGCATCCTGAGCGAGATCTTCGACTGAGCGGGGATCCCGCACCGCTGAGGAGGTCCCCCACGCCCGTGGGGGACCTCTCTCCATGATCAGGACATTCACTGGAGCGAGGTATGTACTTCACCGACCGGGGGATCGAGGAGCTCGTCGAGCGCCGCGGCGAGGAGGAGATCAGCGTGGGCTGGCTCGCGGAGCGGCTGCGCGAGTTCGTGGACCTCAACCCCGAGTTCGAGGTGCCCGTCGAGCGGCTGGCCACCTGGCTCGCGCGCCTGGACGAGGACGACTGACCGGGACGAACCGGGACGACTGACGGGGACGACCGACGCGGCCGGAAACGCGATACATCTTGACTTCGCACAAACGCGATATATCTTGTTTGTGGATGGTTCGTCCGCGCGGCCGCCGACCCGCGCGGGCGCAGGACTACGCGTGGAAGGGCCCGAGCGATGCCCCAATGGACGATCGACTCTCCCGGACGGCTGACGTTCGGAGAGGTCACCGCGCTCAACGTGCGCGTCGTGGCCGGTCGGCTGGCCGTGCTGGCCAGTGACGGCCCACCGACCCTTGAGGTGACGGAGGTGGACGGCTCGCCGCTGGTCGTGACCCACAACGACGACGACGGCCGCCTGACCGTCGCGTACAAGGACCTGACGTGGGACGGGATTTTGGGCTGGTTACGCCCGGGCCCGCGCAGGACCACGCTGACGCTGACCGTGCCGAAGACGTGCGCCGTGCAGGCCGGGGTCGTCTCCGCCTCCGCCGTGGTGGCGGGCATGGAGGGGAGCACCGGCGTGAAGGGCGTGTCAGGGGAGATCGTCCTCGACAACGTCACCGGCGAGGTGCAGGCCGAGACGGTCTCGGGCTCGGTGGAAAGCCGTGGACTGGCCGGCGATCTGTCCTTCTCCACCATCTCCGGCGACCTCACCGTGGCCGAAGGCCGGCCGAGGCGGCTGCGCACGAACACGGTGTCCGGCCGCGTCACCGCCGACCTCGAACTGGAGCCCACCGGTCACGTCACCATGCACAGCGTGTCGGGCTCGATCGTCGTACGGCTCCCGCACGACGTGGACACCGACGTGTCCGTCCACACGACCTCGGGCAGGGTCGAGTCGGCCTTCCCCGAGTTGCACATCACCTCGGCGCCGGGGACCCGCTCGCTCAGGGGCCGGCTGGGCGGCGGCATGGCGTCCCTCACGGCGACCACCATGTCCGGCGCCGTCACCCTGCTCAGCGGCCCGCCCGCCGGCAGGCGAGAAGAGGAGAGAGCATGAGCGAGCGCAGCGAGCGAACGAGGGAACACGGCGAGGAGAGAGCATGAGCCCCGTGTTCGGGCACGGCCGGTTGCGGCTGTACCTGCTGAAGCTGCTGGAGGAGAGTCCGCGGCACGGCTACGAGGTCATCCGGCTCCTGCAGGACCGTTTCCTCGGCGTCTACTCCCCCTCCCCCGGCACGATCTATCCCCGGCTGGCCCGGCTGGAGGACGAGGGCCTGGTCACCCACGAGGTCGTGGACGGCAAGAAGGTCTTCACGCTGACCGACAAGGGGCGGGCCGAGCTGCACGACCGGATGGACGAGCTCGCCGACCTGGAGCAGGAGATCACCGCCTCGGTCCAGGACATCGCGCGCGAGGTGAAGGAGGATGTGCGGCAGACCGTGCGTTCCCTGCGCGAGGAGCTCACCCAGATGGCCAAGGACATCGGCCACGACGGCCGTGACGCGCGGCGTGAGCAGAAGGAGGAGTGGCGGCGGCAGCGCGACCACGCCAGGGAGGAATGGAGCAGGCAGAAGGAGGAGTGGCGCCGCCACAAGCGCCAGTGGCAGGAGGAGAGCGAGCGCTGGCAGCACGAGTGGCGGCGGATCTGGGAGGAGTCCTGGGGGTTCGGCGGCGGCCGGCAGGGCGGTCACGACGCCGCGCTCAGCCGGATGCTGGCCGACTTCGTCGCCGACGTCCACCGGTCCTCCGCCGCGGGCGTGCCCGACGAACGGGCCCTGGCCGAGTGCCGGGCCGCCCTCGACGAGGCCGCCGAGCGGATCCGCCGGGCGCTGCACCCCTGACCGGCGTGACCGGTGACCGGCGCGACCGGCAGGGAGAGGCCGTCAGATCGTGAAGACCACCTTGCCGAAGACCTCGCCCCGGTGCATGGCGGCGAAGCCCTCCTCCGCCGCGGCCAGGGGCAGCACCCGGTCGATCGCCGGCCGGACACCCGTCTGCTCAAGGAACACCGCGAGCCGCGCGAGCTGCTCGCGCGTCCCCATGGTGGATCCGATGATCGACTTCTGCAGGAAGTAGACCTGGGCGAGCTGCGTCGGGGCGACCATGCCGCTCGTCGCGCCGCAGGTGACGATCCGGCCACCCGGGCGCAGGGAGCTGAGCGAGTGCTTCCAGGTGGCCTCGCCGACCGTCTCCATGACGGCGTCCACCCGCTCGGGCAGCCGCGCGCCCGTCTCGAAGACCCGGTCGGCGCCGAGCGCGAGGGCCCGTTCCCGCTTGTCCTGGGAACGGCTGGTCGCCCAGACGCGGAAGCCGCCGGCCCGGCCGAGCGCGATCAGCGCGGTCGCCACGCCGCCACCGGCGCCCTGGACGAGGATGGTCGAGCCCGGTTCCAGCCCCGCCTTGTCGAAGATCATTCGGTACGCCGTCAGCCAGGCCGTGGGCAGGCAGGCGGCCTCCTCGAAGGAGATCGCCGCGGGTTTGGGCACCAGGTTGCGGCGGGGCACCGCGACCTTCTCCGCGAACGTCCCGTCGTACTTCTCCGACAGCAGCGAACGTGCCGGGTCGAGGGTCTCGTCCCCGTCGACCGGCGTGCCGATGACGGAGTGGACGATCACCTCGTCGCCGTCCTCGTCCACCCCCGCCGCGTCGCAGCCGAGCACGATCGGCAGCCGCTCCCGGCTGATCCCCACGCCCTTGAGGGTCCACAGGTCGTGGTGGTTGAGCGCGGCGGCCCGGACCGTGACGGTCGTCCATGCCTCCGGAACGGCGACGGGTTCGGGGTGCTCCCCGAGCGTCAGGCCCTTGATCGGGTCGTCCGGATCGGTCTGTGTGGCGGTGACGGCGAACATACCAGAACGTTACTCCGGCCGTCCCGCCGGACCCGCACCGACACAGTGACCGCGGACGTGTGACGCACGGCCATCCGGTCGGGCGGGGGCCCGGCGGGACGTCCCGCCGGGCTCCTCGTGTCCCGGCTCCCCCAATCACCTTTACGTTCGCTGTACGCCGTGTACGGTCGACTGTCTCCGTTAGAAGTCGAACAGCACCCCGGCGGCCGACCGCATCTCACAGTCGTTGCCGAAGGTGCGCCGGAACTGGAAGTACTTCCCGTCCCATATGCCGCTGGCGGTGACCGTGACAGGTGCGTAGATCATCGTGCAGGGCTGGGCCGCGTTCACCCGCAGGGCGCTCGGGTCGGGACCCGTCCTGTTCAGCCACGCGCACGCCTTCTGCGCCGACGGGTGTGAACCGCCCACCGGTGCGCAGTTCAGGAAGGCCGACCGCTTCGGCGGCTCCGCCTGTTCGCCGTCCGCGACGGTCAGGATCACCGCCCGCACTCCGGAGGCGGCCGGCCGGGACGCCCGCAGGGCGACCTCGGGCGGCGGTGGAGCCGGCAAGGTGTCCGCCCGCGCCGGGACGGCCGTCCCGGCGTCGCCGGAGGCCCCCGGCTGGGCCCAGGCATGGGCAGAGGGGCCGGCGGCCAGTGCCGCACCGGCCAGTAGGACAAGCAGCGGTTTCATGCGATCCCCCCGTTTCCGCTGGTGACCAGCGTTCTCACAGGAGACCTCCAGGGCAAGCGTCCACTCCGGACCTCACCGGAAACGTGGCGTACCACAGAACACACCAGTTCCGCTCGATTCATAACGAGCTGGACAAGAAGGTGTGCCACAACCGTATGGATCTGGAAAAATCACCCCTTACAGTCCATATCTCCGCCCCGAGAGGCTCACGGTGACCAGGAAGCTCACACTCGCCGCCGGTGGCGTCGTCGCCGCCGCGAGTGCGGTCGCCGTGCTGTGGAGTCATGGACCGGCCGTTCCCGCGACCGCCGCGTCCCGCGTGGCCACGACTCCGGTCTCCGCCGTGACCGGCGTCAACAAGAACGGGGTCAGCGCCTTCCCCCTCGCCCCCACCCAGGCGGACGAGCGGCGGGTGGCGGCCTACTGGAGCCCGGAGCGGCTCAAGCAGGCGAGCAGCTACGTGCCGAGCACGAAGCCGTCGCGCTCGACCAGGAGCACGACCTCCGCGGCGGAGGTGGGCCCGGGAGACGCGAAGACCCGCGCGAGGGCCCCGCGTACCGCGGCGCCTCCACCCGTGGCCTCCCCGCCGATGGTGGGCAAGGTGTTCTTCAAGGTCGGCGACAAGGAGTACTGGTGCTCCGCCTCCGCGGTGCACTCCGCCCACCGCAACCTCGTCGCCACCGCCGGGCACTGCGCGTACGCGCTGTCGCAGGACAAGCCGGTGCAGAACTGGGTCTTCATCCCCGGCTACCACGACGGCGTCGCCCCTTCCGGCATCTTCGTCGGCCACACGCTCTACATGCAGGAGGACTTCGCCGGCCAGGGCGACTTCGACCGCGACTACGCCTTCGTGACCGTGCACCGGGGCTTCTCCTGGCAGCCGTACGTGGAGAACGGAAGGCTCAAGTACCGGTCCGTCGACGCGGGCCGGCTGGAGGACAAGGCCGGCGCCTTCAAATTCGCCTCCGGCAAGCCGCTCGGACGATCGACCTACGTCTTCGGCTATCCCGCGGGGGCCAATCCCGACGGCAGCCGCCCGTACACCGGCCAGACGGTGACGTCGTGCAACGGCACCACCGAGAAGAAGTTCGTCAGCGCGCCGACCTGGCAGCTCGAACACGGGGTGCGGCTGCCGGGGTGCCCGTTCACCGCCGGCGCGAGCGGCGGCCCGTGGGTGATCGGCTACAACGCCACCACGAGGACCGGCTACCTCACCGGGATCACCAGCCTGACCTGGAACCTCAGCGGCGGTGGACGGCTCGACGCCGTCTCGACGCCCTACTTCAACCAGTTGACCCAGCGGGTGTACGCCCAGGCGAGCAAGCAGGCCACCGACTGACCTCTCCCTGGGACGAGCCCCTCTGAATGTGATCTGCATCACACCGCCTCCCCCTCCCCGGCTGCGCCGAGTGCTCGACTTGACACGGAAGTCGTTCGAGTGGACCTGCACTGATCGCCCGGCGCGCCTTCGACCTTGACAAGCGGTGTCGAGAATCACGGAAAAGTCACGTGCGTGACGTTCCTGAAAGCACGTAAAACACGGATAAAGGCGAGAGGTAATGTCTTTACTAGCCCTTTACTGACGGGTGGGACGCATGTGGCGTACCACGACAGCACCTGGAGATTCATGAACACGCGAGTCAAGCGCCTGATCCTCCCCATCGGGGGCGTGGCCGTCGCCGGCCTCGTCGGGGCCACGATGGCGGTCCCCGCTCAGGCCGCCGGTGACACGGCCCACGACACTCTGGCCGGCAGCGGCCTCGCCGCGAAGAACGTCATCGCCTACTGGCTCAACCAGAAGGCCTCCAACCTGGTCCACGCCACCCCGTACGGGTACGAGAGCCAGGTCAGCGCCAAGCACATCTCGACCGGCGGGCCGTCCGCCGACAGCAAGCCCGGCACCGTCTCCGCCACCGGCGGCGGAAAGTCCGCCGGCAGCCTGAAGAACGTGAACCTGCCGCGCACCACCGGCAAGGTCTTCTTCCGCGGCGGCGACGGCAGGCCGCACTGGTGCAGCGCGACCTCCGTGCACTCGAAGTACGGCAACCTGGTCGCCACGGCCGGGCACTGCGTCTACGACACCAAGACGAACCGGGCCACCATGGACCGCTGGGTCTTCATCCCCGGCTACTACCAGGGCAAGGCGCCGTGGGGCATCTACGTCGGCAAGACGGCCTACACCCACTACGACTTCGACGTCTACGAGGACGGCGACCGCGACTACGCCTTCGTGACGGTCTACAACGGCATCAAGGCGGGACGCGGCGGCGACCTGCGCAACGTCGCCGAGTGGAGCTGGAAGCAGGTCGACAAGAAGACCTACACCGGCCACGACCGCTTCCTGCGCAAGAGCAAGGGCGGCAAGTACTACGTCGTCAAGTTCACCGACGCCGGCCGGCTCGAGAGCAACGTCGGCGCCCAGGGCCTGGCCTACAACCAGAAGGTCGGCAGCTCGGTCTACGTGTTCGGCTACCCGAGCGGCTCGCACCCGGACGGCAACCACGCCTTCACCGGCCAGACCCTCAAGTGGTCGTACGGCAAGACCTTCGCCGCCAAGGCCCCCGCGGTCAAGGGCGAGGAGCTCGTGGGCGTCAAGTCGTCCTTCACCGGGGAGGGCTCCTCGGGCTCGTCGTGGCTCCTGCGGTACAGCAGCGCCAAGCGGCTCGGCTACCTCAACGGCGTCACCAGCGGTGTCTCGGACACCGACGGCAACAAGCGGATCGACACCAGCGTCTCCCCGTACTTCGACGGCGAGACCTACGGCGTCTACAAGGCCGCCGCCGGCAACTGGTCCGGCTCCATCGCCTGAATCGCGGGCGCCACGGAACGGGTTCCCTCGTGGCATGCTGAGTGAACGGCGATCACGAGGAGACCAGCGATGACCCACCCTGCCGACACACAGCCCGCCCTTCGGCGCACCCCTCTGGACGCGGAGGAAAGGGCGCGTGCCGAGATGGCCTTCTCGCAGCTCGTGGCCGGACACCTCGTCGCGCAGGGCCGGTTCAGGATCACCGCCGACAGCCCGGAAATGGTGGATCTGTGGCAGACGGTCGCCCGCAGGGTGGGTGAGGCGCTGCACCGGCCGGTGGTCAGCTACGCCAACGGCCGGGACATCGTCATCACCTTCGCCCAGGAGGCCCCGACTCTCACCACACAGGCCTGAGCACCCCCGGGAAGTGCCCCGTCGCGCCGCGGCGGGGCACTTCCGCGTCCCGGGGACAACCACGTCCCGTCCGCGTTGTTTTCCCGACTTGATCCCCGTCGCTGTATGTTCCTCGCAGCCCATTCACGTGTGGGGCGCTGGAGACGTTCCTCAGCAAGGAGACCCGGTTGAAGCGCATCCTCCTCCCCCCGCTGTGGGGTGCGGCGGCGACGGCCGCGTTGCTCGTCGGCGGAACGGCGGTGCCCGCTCACGCCTACGAGATCACCGTGACGACACCCCTCGTCTCCAGCGCGAAGGCGGCGGGGGTGATCGCCTACTGGCTCGGGGACGGCGGACGCCCGCTCGCGGAGGCCACTCCCGTCTCCGCGACGGCCGGGATCGACGCGACTCGCGTCACGACGAGAGACACAACTCCCGGTGGCGTACGGGGCGTGGTGCCGGCCTCCGCCGGGGTCAGACGGGCAGCGGGCCCGTCAAGGAACGTCAACCTGCCGAGGACGACGGGCAAGGTCTTCTTCGTCGGCTCGGACGGCCGCCCCCACTGGTGCGCGGGCACGTCCGTGCAGTCCGATCACCGCAATCTCGTGGCGACGGCCGGGCACTGTGTGTACGCCACACGGCCGGCCGAAGCCGCAGCGGGAGCCACCGAAGAGGCCACCGCGACGCCCTACCGCTACTGGATCTTCATTCCGGGGTTCGCCGGCGGAGGCACGCCCTGGGGCGTCTACGCCGGCGACCGGGCCTTCGCCCACAGCGACTTCACCAGGTACGGCGACCTGGACCGCGACTACGCGTTCGTCACCGTCCACGCCGGCGTGCTGCCCAAGCGCGTCACGCTGCGAAACGCGGCGCAGTACGCTACGTTCTCCGCCGGGCCGAAGTACCGCACGGCCACCGGCTACACCGGCGTCACGCTGCTTCCCACGGGGCGTCTCGGCGACAAGGTCGGCGGGCAGGGCCTCGCCTACAACCTGCCGGTCGACCGGCCGCTCGCCATCTTCGGCTACCCGATGCGGACCGCCGCGGGCCCCGCGAGCGGGCGCACCCGGCTCACCCGTGCGTACGGCAAGCCCTTCCTCGCCCAGGACCTGTCCAGGAGGGCCAACGAACTGGTCGCCGTGCGCTCGGCTTTCACCGCCGCCTCCGGGTCGCCGTGGCTGGCCGCCTACCGCGGCGTACGCGGCCTGGGGTACCTGAACGGCCTGACGATCGGCCTGTCCGGCTCGGCGACCGGCCTGTCGCCGTACTTCGACGGAGAGCTGTTCCAGGTCTACGACACGGCCCGGCGCGTCGGCTGAGGTGGCCGGCGCCTGTTCAGACGCCGACCGCCTCTCTGCCCGCGCTCTCCCTGCCCGCGCTCTCCCTGTTCTCTGAGCGGCCCCGTCCCCGGCCGCGCTCCAGCAGCTCCGCCACCCGCGGCTCCGCGGCGTACGGCGCGAGCCGGCGGCACATGTCCGCCGCGTACGTCCGGGTGCGCGCCGACTGGATGCCGTCGGCCAGATCGAGTGCCGACGACGCCGCCTGGCACGCCTCCTCCAGTTCGCCCTCCTGGATGAGCGCCGTGGCGAGCAGCGAGAGGTTGAACATCTTGCCGCGCACATAGCGCCCGTCCATCACCAGCGAGCGCCGGGCGTGCCGCACGGCCCGCGCCCCGTCGCCGAGGTCGCGCAGGCAGTGAGCCGACTTCGCGGCCAGGTAGGCCTCGTCGAAGTAGCCGATCCAGCCGGGCTCGTTCTGGGGTGTGCGCCGGTCGAAGGCGATCTCCGCCTCGTGCAGCGCCCCGCCGCACGCCGTGCGCTCCCCGAGCAGGGCCAGGGCGTGCGCCTCCAGCACCCGGGCCTCGGCCAGCAGCGTGCCGACCCCCGAGCGCCGGGCCGCCGCGACGGCCGCCCTGGCCAGCTCCAGCGCGTGCCGGGGATGCCCGATGTACACGGCCTGGTGGCTCATCCCGGCCAGGATCTCGCCGCACAGGGCGTGGTCGCCCGCACCGCGCGCCAGGCCGAGCGCCTGGATCAGATAACGCTGGGCCAGCCCGTGCTGCTCCAGGTCGTAGGCCATCCATCCGGCCAGCCGGGTCAGCTCGGCCGCCGCGGTCGCCAGCGAACGCCCGGTGGCCTCGCCGTAGGCGCCCTCGCGCAGCAGCGGCGTCACGGCGGTGTGCAGGTAGCGCACGACCGGGCCCCGGATGCTGCCGCCGCCGAACCGGTTGTCCAGCTCACCGAACGACCGGGTGACCTCGCGAATCGCGGCCACGTCGGAGGGCCCGACCCGGCGCGGCCCGTTCGCGGAGAGCCCCTCCCCGTCGGGCGCCGCCAGCCAGCGGAACATGCCCGCCGAGCCCGCTCCCAGGGCGAAGGTGGAGTCGAGCAGGAACCTGCGCCGCTCGACGTCGGCCCTCCACAGTGCTGTCACGCTTGCCACACCCTCCTCCCACGAATGGGGGAACTCCTGTCCCAGATCGGCGGGGACCGTTCCGCGTGGCATGCCGATGTCCTCCCTGGACACCTGCCGCCCCAGCCGCAGCGAGAAGATCTCGGCCAGCAGGCCGGGAACCGGTTCGCGCGGGCGGCGTCCGCCGATCCAGCGCAGCACGGAACCGTGGTCGTACCGCATCCCCCGCAGCCCTCGGGCCGAGCCGAGACCGTTGAGCCGCCGGGCCAGGCCCTTGCGGGACAGTCCGGCTTCGGTGAGGTGCTGCTGGAGCAGGCGGTTGGAATCAGGTCGCATCGCTCTCCAACCGGGACAGGCAATAGCCGAGTTGGTTACGGAGAGCTTTCTTTATAGCACTAACCGTAAGGACCTAAAGGGATTCCCAAACTTTGACGGCCCCGGCAAGGGGAGGCTGACGAGGAAGGACGAAGGGCCGCACCCCGCGCGTTCGCGCGGTGCGCGGCCCTTCGGGGTCCGTGCCTACGTCCTGTCCAACCTGCGTCCGGCCCGTGCCCGCACCGGTCTGTGCCCGCGCCGGTCCGTGCCTTCCGGCCTGTGCCCGCACCGGTCCGTGCCTGCGTCCGGTCCTGCCGGAGGACGGCTACTTGCGGGCGACGCCGTCCTCACGGGCCTGCCGCGCCACGGCGGCGATCACCGCGGACGCGACCCGGGTGTCGAACGGCGAGGGGATGACGTAGCTCTCGGCGAGGTCGTTCCCGACCACGGCCGCCAGCGCGTCCGCCGCCGCGACCTTCATGTTCTCCGTGATCGTCGTAGCGCGGACGTCGAGCGCGCCGCGGAAGACCCCGGGGAAGGCCAGCACGTTGTTGATCTGGTTGGGGTAGTCGGACCGGCCGGTGGCGACCACGCGGGCGTGCCGGCCCGCCACCACGGGGTCCACCTCGGGGGTGGGGTTGGACAGCGCGAACACGATCGAGTCCGGCGCCATCGCCGCGATGGCCTGCTCCGAGACCGTCGACCCGGACAGGCCGACGAACACGTCGGCGCCGGCGAGCGCCTGCTCGGTCGGCCCGGACAGGCCCGCCTTGTTCGTGTCGCGGGCCAGCGCCCACTTGACCGCGTTCAGGTCCTCGCGGCCGGTGTGGATGACGCCCTTGGAGTCGGAGACCGCGATGTCGCCGATCCCGGCGTTCAGCAGCATCCGCGACACGGCGACGCCGGAGGCCCCGGCGCCGGCCACCACCGCGCGCAGGTCGCCGAGGGACCGCCCCGTGAGGCGGGCCGCGTTGCGCAGCGCGGCGAGGACCACGATCGCGGTGCCGTGCTGGTCGTCGTGGAAGACGGGGATGTCGAGAAGCGCGCGCAGGCGCTCCTCCACCTCGAAGCAGCGGGGAGCGCTGATGTCCTCCAGGTTGATGCCGCCGAACGACGGCGCGAGCCTGACCACGGTCTCGACGATCGCGTCCACGTCGGTGCAGTCGATGCAGATGGGCACCGCGTCGACGCCGCCGAACTGCTTGAACAGCAGGGCCTTGCCCTCCATCACGGGCATGGCCGCGGCCGGCCCGATGTCGCCCAGCCCCAGGACGGCGGTGCCGTCGGAGACCACGGCCACGACGTTGGAGACCCAGGTGTAGTCGTTGACCAGGTCCGGGTTGCCGGCGATGGCGGTGCAGACGCGGGCCACCCCCGGTGTGTACGCGAGCGACAGGTCGTCGGCGTCGTGGACCGGAACGGTGGAGCGGACCTCCAGCTTGCCGCCGCGGTGCAGCGCGAAAGCGGGATCCAGGTCGAGCGATTGCAAGGAAACAGGTGTGATGGTCACAGCGACCCCAGTGTCGAAAGGACGAATTCCTTCGGTAGACGCCGTCAAGAGAACGAGAGCCCAGGCTTCGGTAGCCGCCGGAGGCCGTCGTCGTTGACGGTCGTCTCTTGAGGGGGTTACGGGGGTCACCCGTTCCCTGATTGTGCCACACGAAATGACAAGCGCCCCTTCCCGATCGGGTCATATATCGGTCCACACCCAGGTGTTCCCCCAGGCCACCGGGCGTGTAATACTCGGCTTTGCCAGTGATCTCTTACATACTTGGGCGCCCCAGTGGACTTGACGTCTTACGCCGAGCTGGCCGTTCAGCTGGTCAACATGGGCAACGAGCTCAAAGATCCCTTCTCCCTGCGAGCCCTGCTGGAGGAGACGGGCCGCACGGAGGCGGCCGCCCGCCTCACCCGCCGTGACATCGACGCGCTGTGCGAGCTGCGCGACGAGCTCGCGGGGGTCTTCGCGTCCGCCGCCGACGGCGACGACGTCGACGCGGTCGAGCGGCTCAACGGGCTGCTGGTCCGCCATCCGGTGCATCCGCAGATCTCCGGGCACGACGGGCAGCCCTGGCACCTGCACCTGACCGAGGGCGGCCGGGTCGCCGACGCCCTCGCGGTCGGGTCCGTCATGGGCCTGGCCAGCGTCGTGACCCGGCTAGGCGTGGACCGGCTCGGCATCTGCCAGGCGTCGCCGTGCCGCAACGCCTACCTCGACACCTCCTCCAACCGGTCGCGCCGCTACTGCTCGGAGCGGTGTGCCAGCCGGGCCAACGTGGCCGCCTATCGGGCGCGCAAGCGGGGCGCCTGAACCCCGCTTCTGAACCCCGCTTCCGACCCCTGCACCAGACCCCTGCACCGGCCCCCCACGAGGGGCGGCCTCCGGGGGCGCGGTCAGGCGGCCGGTGCGGGAAAGCGCAGCGCGGGCCGTGGCCAGTAACGCAGCACGACCCTGCCGACGACGTCCTCCTCGGGCACGGCGCCGAAGTCCCAGCTGTCGCGTCGCCCGGGGGCCGACTGGTTGTCGCTCTCCAACCACCAGCCGTCGCCGGTGAGCCGGAAGGCCCGCTTGACGATCAGCCCGTGCGGCCGCCTGGCGACCACCACGTCGCCCGGGCGGACGGGGACGCCGAGCCGTACCAGCAGTAGGTCTCCCGGCCGCAACACGGGCAGCATCGAGTCGCCGGAGACACACACGGCGGTGAGCACATCCCCCTCCGCACAGTGATTTCGAGACGAGTAAGGTCGGTCGTGGAACAGTGCTGTCACCAGCATTCCTAAGGAAGGATTCCGATGCTCGCACGACTGCTGCGTCCCCGGCACGAGGTGTCCGCCCACTGCGACCTGCCGTGCGGGGTCTACGACCCGGCGCAGGCCCGCATCGAAGCCGAGTCGGTGAAGGCGATCATCAAGAAGTACGCCGACAACGACGACCCGGTCTTCAGGACCCGCGCGCTGATCATCAAGGAACAGCGGGCCGAGCTGGTCAAGCACCACCTGTGGGTGCTGTGGACCGACTACTTCAAGCCCCCGCACCTGGAGCAGTACCCGCAGCTCCACCAGCTCTTCTGGGACGCCACGAAGCTCGCCGGCGCCGCCGGTGCCAAGGGCACCGTCGACCCCGGACTGGCCGACGACCTCCTCGCGAAGATCGACGAGATCGCGAAGATCTTCTGGGAGACCAAGGCCGCCTGAGCCCCGGATCTCGGGCCCCGCACGGCCTCCACGGTCGCGCGGGGCCAGATCATCCCAAGACCTATACAAACTCCATAGTCGGTAGTACGGAATTTACGTGCAGTTACCTCCAAGGAACGCCACAATCAGCGCGTCCAGCCGGGGCAGCACCGCGCGAGTGGCGGTAAGTTGCAGTCAGCGGCACTCAGCCGGCTGAAAGGGCGAGGAGGAACGTGACCGAGGAAACCGAGACGCCTGCGGTGGATCTTGCCGGGATTCGCGATGCTGTGAGTGTCCGGCTGCCCGCCGTGAGCGCCTATTTGTCCGTGCTGCGCACGGCAACCGCCGGGCTCGCCGCACGGCTCGACTTCACCCTCGACCAGATCGAGGACCTGCGCATCGCCGTCGACGAGGCGTGCGCCATGTTGCTGCGGCACGCCGTGCCCGGAACTGACCTCCTCGCGGAGTTCGAACTCACGGGCCAGGAGATGACCGTTCGTGTCGAGGTCAACACGCTCGGCGTCACCTCACCTAACCGGGAGGACTTCGCCTGGATGGTGCTGACCGCGCTGGCCGACGACGTGGACGCCATCTCCGATCACGCCGACCACCTGGCGATCGTGCTGCGTAAGCGCCGAAGCACGGCGAGGCCGTCGTGATGACGGAAAGGACGAGTGCGATGACCTCCGGCGACTCGGCGGTGCCGGACCGCGTACGCGCGCGCACACTCTTCGCCGAGCTGTCGGAGCTCCCGCCGGACGACCCGAGGCGCCAGCGCATCCGCGACGAGCTGGTCGAGCTGCACCTGCCACTGGTGGAGTACCTGGCCCGCCGCTTCCGCAACCGGGGCGAATGGCTCGACGACCTCACGCAGGTCGCCACGATCGGGCTGATCAAGTCGATCGACCGTTTCGACCTCGGACGCGGCGTGGAGTTCTCCACGTACGCCACCCCGACCATCGTCGGCGAGATCAAGCGGCACTTCCGCGACAAGGGCTGGGCGGTCCGCGTGCCGCGCCGGCTGCAGGAGCTGAAGCTCTCGCTCACCAAGGCGATAAGCGAGCTGTCGCAGCGGGAGAGCCGGGCGCCCACGGTCGCCGAGCTCGCCCTCCACCTGGGCATGAGCGAGGAGGAGGTCCTGGAGGGCCTGGAGTCGGCCAACGCCTACTCCACCGTGTCGCTCGACGCGCCGGACTCCGGCGACGACGACGCTCCCGCCGTTTCCGACTCACTCGGCATCGTGGACGAGTCGCTGGAGGGCGTGGAGTATCGCGAGTCGCTCAAGCCGCTGCTCGAGCGCCTGCCTCCGCGTGAGAAGCGAATCCTGCTGCTGCGTTTCTTCGGCAACATGACGCAGTCGCAGATCGCCACCGAGCTGGGAATCTCGCAGATGCACGTGTCCCGGCTGCTCGCCCGGACCCTGGCCCAGCTCCGCGAGGGCCTCACCGCCGAGGACTGATCGTCCGGCACGGACGGCACACGCCGATCTGTGACGGACGACCGCGACGCCGCGCTCCCCCCGGCGGCGCCCGGCCGGCGGCCGGTGAGCGCTCCGGCGCCTTCTGCTCAGCGCGCGCCGTCCTCGCCCATGAGGGCGCGGGTGGAGGCCGGCGCGAGCAGCACGACCAGGGCGACCGCCGCCGCGGCGATGAGCGGGATGCCGAACGCGTACTGCGCGGACTGGATGAGGCTGATCGCCACCGGAAGCGCGAATATCTGCGTCACCACGGCCGGGCCCCGGCTCCAGCGCAGCACCTGCCACACGCCCCAGGCCACCCAGAGCAGCAGGGCGCCGCCGAGCACGCCGAACCCGGCCACCGCGATGCTGGTGACCAAGTCGGTCGGTTGGCCGATCACGGTCTCGACGCCGACATAACCGCCCAAGACGAGGGCGAGCAGGCCCTCCGCGGCCAGGACGGCGGCGGCCGCGGTCAGTGTGCCGGGGCGGCCGACGGAACTGCTGATCACATCGCCCAACCCTACCCGCAGACATATGCGCCTCTCCGAGGAGGCGTCACCCGGCGCGAGCGGTAAACCGTTCGTTAACCTTCAGGCATGCGGGCACTCCTCCTCGTCAATCCCAAGGCGACCTCGACGCACCGGCGTACCCGGGACGTGCTGATCCGGGCGCTGGGCGCCGCCGTCGACCTGTCGGTCGAGGAGACCGCCTACCGCGGACACGCGACCGCGCTCGCGGCGACCGCGCACGCCAAGGGCTTCGACGCGGTCGCGGTCCTCGGCGGGGACGGCACGATCAACGAGACCGTCAACGGCCTGCTGGACGCCCGGCCCGCCGGAGGCGCGAGCGAGCGGCCCGCGCTCATCGTGATCCCCGGGGGCAGCGCCAACGTCTTCGCCCGCGCCCTCGGACTGCCCAACAACCCGGTCGAGGCGACCGGCGCCGTCCTGGAGGCGCTACGCGAAGGACGCCGCCGGACCATCGGTTTGGGACAGGCGATTTGGCACGACGAGGTTTCGGGCCCGGACCCGGGGGCAGATGCGCCACCAGACCAGCAAAGGTCCAGATATTTCACATTTTGCGCTGGGCTGGGATACGACGCCGAGGTCATCCGGGCCGTGGAGGGCCTGCGGAGCGCGGGACATCGCGCGCTGCCCGCTCTCTACGTGAACACGACGGTCCGCCACTTCTTCGTGACGGACCGCCGGCGGCCGGCACTCCGGCTGACGCGTCCCGGCCGGCCGACAGAGGATGGGATCTTCATGGCGATCGTGTCAAACACGTCGCCGTGGACGTACGCCGGGACACGTCCGATCAACCCGACGCCGTGGGCCGGGTTCGAGACGGGGCTCGACATGCTGGGACTTCGGAAGATGAGCCTGCCGGTGGTGCTCTCGTTCGTCCGGCAGATCACCGGCGAACACCGGGGATTGCCACGCGGTAAACACCTTGTTCAGATCCATGACGAGGCCGCTTTCACCCTCCACGCCTCCCGCCCGGTCGCCTTCCAACTCGACGGCGACTACCTGGGAGAACACGAGTGGGTGATCTTCCGTGCTATCCCGGACGCGTTACAAGTGTTCGTCTAGCGTGTCACATGTAGTCATAGTGTGACGCATCCGACAGCCACGGCGGGCAAAACCTTGTTCCAAACCTCTTGTGTGGTGTTGGAACGGCTGAAAAGCTGAACGCGACGTCGGAACGTAGGACCTTTACGGAGACCACCGCTTCCGTAAGGAGCCCCCGGCGATCGCGCGGACGAGCCCGACCCCCCACCCAGGATTCGGGTGATTGTTCGCATCAGCTAGTGAAAGAGTTCACAAAGTTGACGGCCAGAGGAGCCGCGGAGGCTCCTCTTGACGAAGGAGTGGAACGCATGGACTGGCGCCACCGCGCTGCCTGCCGTGACGTGGACCCCGAACTGTTCTTCCCGATCGGGAACACTGGTCCGGCGCTCATGCAGATCGAAGAGGCCAAGCAGGTATGCCGGCGATGCACGGTCGTCGAGTCCTGTCTCAAGTGGGCCCTCGAGTCGGGCCAGGATGCCGGAGTCTGGGGCGGGCTCAGCGAAGACGAGCGTCGCGCCCTCAAGCGCCGTACGGCTCGCGCCCGCGCCCGCGCCGCCGTCTGACTCCCCCGCCGCCCGCGAACGCCTTCGGTGGGTGCCTGTGACGGCATTCACCGAATCGTGGGCCATCGGAGCCCGGCCGGGACGGCCGCACAACCTCCCGCCCATAGGGCCGTCTGTCCACGAACGCATCGCGTCCACTATGGCATCCCCCACACTGGTCCCGCACAGCGGGACCCCCTGTGGGGCCTCCCGCGATGCCTGCGGGGTTCGCGCTCCCGACGGGAGACCGAGGCCCCGGCGGGAGATCAGCCCGACTGCATCGGGATGCTGAGGCTGACCTCGGTGCCCCCGCTGTCCCTCCCGGCCACACCCAGGCGGCCCGACAGTTCGCCGACGACCAGCGTACGGACGATCTGAAGACCGAGGCTTCCCGTGACTTCCAGGTCGAAGTCCTCGGGCAGGCCCTTGCCGTCGTCGGCCACCGTGAACTCCAGCCGGTCGGCGTCCCGGGACACGAAGATCTGGACGTTCCCCGAGGAGTGGGCGAACCCGTGCTCGACGGCGTTCTGCAGCAACTCGGTCAGCACCATGGCGATGGGCGTCGCGACCGCGGCGGGCAGCACGCCGAAGCTGCCGAGCCGCTTGATCGCCACCTGCGCGACCGCCACCTCCGCCGTCATCGCGATGACCCGGTCGGCGATGTCGTCGAACTCGACCATCTCCTCCGGCATCTGGGCGAGGATCTCGTGGACGATCGCGATCGAGCCGACCCGCCGTACGGCCTCGTTCAGCGCCTCCTGGCCCTCAGGGTTGTTCAGCCGGCGCGCCTGGAGCCGCAGCAGTGCGGCCACCGTCTGCAGGTTGTTCTTGACCCGGTGGTGGATCTCGCGGATCGTCGCGTCCTTGGTGAGCAGTTCCCGCTCGCGCCGCCGCAGCTCGGTCACGTCGCGGATCAGCACCAGCGCACCGATGCGGCCGCCACCGACGATCAGCGGGATCGCCCGTAGCTGCACGACCGTGCCGCCGTTCTCCACCTCGGTCTCCCGGGGTTCACGCCCGCTCGCGACGATCATCAGATCCTCGTTGATCGGCTCGTCCGAGTAGCACAGGGTGGCGGTCGTCTTCCCGAGGTCCGCGCCCACGAGGTCGGCGTGCAGACCGAGCCTGCGGTAGGCC
Source organism: Microbispora bryophytorum (assembly GCF_006874465.1). Lineage (GTDB taxonomy): Bacteria > Actinomycetota > Actinomycetes > Streptosporangiales > Streptosporangiaceae > Microbispora > Microbispora bryophytorum. The sequence continues at coordinate 34,542 of NZ_VIRL01000029.1, forward strand.
GACAGCGCGTTGGGCGAGGCGTAGGTGACCCGGCCGGCCTTGTCCAGGCGGAGCAGGCCGTCGCCCACCCGGGGCGATCTGACCAGGATCGGCTCCTCCTCCGCGAAGGGGAACCTGCCCTCGGCCACCATCTGCGCCAGGTCGGACGCGCTCTGCAGGTAGGTCAGCTCCAGGCGGGACGGAGTGCGCGCCGACGACAGGTTGGTCGAGCGCTGGATGATCCCGATGATCGAGCCCTCCCGGCCCCGCCGCACCGGAATCGTCTCCTCGCGCACCGGAACGCCGCTGGACCAGTCGGGGTCGCCCTCCCGGCAGATGCGGTGCTCGGCCCAGGCCACGTCGATCAGCGGCCGCTCCCCGGTGGCGATGGACATGCCCACGACGTCGTCGTGGTAGACGGTGGGGCCGGTCGTGGGCCGCATCTGGGCCACCGCCACCCACCTCGTGCCGCCCTGGCCGGGAACCCACAGTATGAGGTCGGCGAACGACAGATCCGCGAGCAGCTGCCAGTCCGAGACCAGCGAGTGGATCCAGTCGACGTCGGCGGAGTCGAGTGCGGTGTGGCGCGACACCAGGTCGCTGAGAGTCGGCACGAGTGCATGATGCGCCGCCGTCCGGGTCGAAAGCGAATCGACCACCGTCACCTGGCAGGATGCACCTCATGACAAGGCCGTTGGACAGACTGCGCGCGGCCGCCGCGGAGCGGGAGTCGGCGGGCCTGCGCCGCGCCCTCCGTCCGCGCACGCCCGACCACGACGGCCTGCTCGACCTGGCCTCCAACGACTACCTGGGACTCTCGCGGGACGAGCGGCTCGTCGAGGCGGCCGTACGGGCCGTCCGGGAGTGGGGGGCGGGCTCGACGGGCTCGCGTCTGGTCACCGGCTCCACCCGGCTCCACGCCGAGCTGGAGGACCGGCTCGCGGCGTTCACCGGAGCGGCCGGGGCCCTGGTGTTCTCCTCGGGCTACCTCGCCAACCTCGCCGCGGTCGCCGCTCTCGGGCGGGGCGGCCTGATCGTCTCGGACGCGGGCAACCACGCCTCGATCGTGGACGCCTGCCGGCTGTCGCGGGCGCGGGTCGTGGTCACGCCGCACGGAGACGTGGAGGCGGTGGACGAGGCCCTCGCCGAGCGTGCCGAGGAGCACGCCCTCGTGGTCACCGACGCCGTCTTCTCCGTCGACGGCGACCTGGCGCCGCTGCGCGCCCTGCACGAGACGGCCGTACGGCACGGCGCGCTGCTGGTGGTGGACGAGGCGCACGCGCTCGGCGTGGTCGGCGACCACGGCAGGGGCGCGGTGCACGCGGCGGGTCTCGCCGGATATACGGACATTGTGAGAACCATCACGTTGTCGAAGTCCCTGGGCTCCCAGGGCGGCGCCGTCCTCGGAGCCCCCGAGGTGATCGGCACGCTCGTGGACACCGGCCGGTCGTTCATCTTCGACACCGGCCTCGCACCGGCCTGCGCCGGTGCCGCCCTGGCCGCTCTGGAGATCCTGGAAACCACCGCCGACCTGCCCGGACGTGCGCGGCTCAGAGCCGGTGAGCTGGCCGCGCTGGCTCGCGAGCTCGGCCTTCCGACGGCCGATCCGGCGGCCGCCGTGGTGCCGGTCGTGCTCGGCTCGCCCGGGCTCGCCCTGTCGGCGGGAGCCCTGTGTGCGGAACTCGGGGTCCGCGTGGGATGCTTCCGGCCACCATCGGTGCCTCGGGGCCGGTCCTGTTTGCGGTTGACCGCGAGGGCGGATTTGGGGTCCGATGATCTCGCGGTGGTCCGGGGTGCGCTCACCGCTGTGGCCGAGTTGACGATGTTGCCTGAGTTGGGCGATGTGGCCGAATTGAGGGTGGACAGGTGACGGAGCACAGCGAGGACTCTCCCCGGGTTCCGAAGTACTACGACGTGAAGCGCAGTCTTCTGGAGCTCACCAAAAGCCTGCCCGCGGGCAGCGCGCTCCCGCCCGAGCGCACCCTGGCGGTGCGCTTCGAGACCTCCCGGACGACGGTCCGGCAGGCGCTGTCGGAGCTCGTGGTCGAGGGAAGGCTGCTGCGCATCCAGGGCAAGGGCACGTTCGTCGCCCAGCCCAAGGTCGCCCAGGTCCTCCAGCTCACCTCCTATACGGGCGACCTGCGCATGGTCGGCCTGGAGCCGGACACCAAGATCCTTGACATCAGCTACATCACGGCCGACGAGGCGCTCGGGCGGCGGCTGGCCATCAACCCCGGCGGCCGGGTCCTGCGGATCCATCGCCTGCGCCTGGCCAACGGCGAGCCGATGTCCATCGACACCACGCACCTGTCCGCCCGCCGGTTCCCACGCCTGCGGCGCGAGATGGAGGTGCACTCCTCTCTGTACGAGACGCTGCACAACGCCTACAACGTGCGGCTGACCGACGCCGAGGAGGTCATAGAGACCGTGCTCGCCACGCCGTACGACGCGCAGGTGCTGGGCGTGGACGTCGGCCTGCCCATGCTGCTGCTGACCCGGCACGCCTTCGACGCCGACGGCAACCCCGTCGAGTACGCCCAGTCGCTCTACCGCGGCGACCGCTACAAGTTCGTCACCCGCCTCCGCCGCCCCTGACCCCCACCCCCCGTGATCATGTAATTTGTCGCAGCACCCACATGTGACCTGCGAATTCACCATTTGTGATCTTGCAAAACAACGCTGGCCGCACGCCCGACCAGGCCATACACAGCTCGTGATCACGCAATTGCGTGATCACGAACGATGAACCGGCAGGCAGGCGGGATTTTCGGCCGATCTGTGCAAGATCACGAAAGGTGTCCGCACAGGCCAGCGGCACCACATGTAACAAATTACAAGATCACGGGGGGGTGTCGGGTGGTTCGGTGAGCGGGGGCGTTCTACTCTGCGGGGCGTGAGCATTCTGGTGGTGACCGGGACGGACACCGGAGTCGGCAAGACGGTGGTGACGGCCGCGCTCGCCGTTCTGGCCAGGGAGCGAGGCGCGACGGTCGCGGCCGTGAAGCCGGCGCAGACCGGGGTGGCGGCCGGGGAGCCCGGAGACCTCGACGAGGTGATCCGCCTGTCGGGGGTGACGACGACCTTCGAGATGACGCGGTATCCCGATCCGCTCTCCCCCGCCGCGGCCGCCCGCGTCTCGGGCATGCCACCGCTGTCGCTCGCGTCTGCGGCGGCGCGCGTCGAGGAGCTGGCCGAGTCGCATCGGCTGGTGCTCGTCGAGGGCGCAGGGGGCCTGCTGGTCCGCTACGACGAGGAGGGCGGCACGCTCGCGGACCTGGCGCGGCGGCTGCGCGCCCCCGTCCTCGTGGTGGCGCGCGCCGCGCTCGGCACGCTCAACCACACGGCGCTGACACTGGAGGCCGTGGCGGGCCGGGGCCTCGACCTGGCGGGCGTGGTGATCGGGTCCTGGCCGGCCGATCCGGGGCTCGCCGAGCGGTCGAACGTACCCGACCTGGAGATGCTCGCCGCCCGGCCGCTGTCGGGCGCGCTGCCGGAGGGCGCGGCCGCGCTCGGCCGAGAGGCGTTCGCCCGTGCCGCCCGCGCCGGACTCGCTCCCGCCCTCGGCGGCATGTTCGACCCGGCCGGCTTCCGTTCGACCCTTAGGCTGCCCCTGTGACAGGAGTGCCGCCGAGGACCGACGGGAGTGCCGCGTGAAGACCGACATCCTGGAGATCGCCCGCGTACAGGTCCTGGACGAGGGCAGAGGCCTCGACGCGGCCCAGGCGCTCGAATGCCTGACGCTGCCGGACGAGCGGCTGCCCGACCTGCTCGCGCTGGCGCACGAGGTGCGGATGAAGTGGTGCGGCCCCGAGGTCGAGGTGGAGGGCATCGTCTCGCTCAAGACCGGAGGCTGCCCGGAGGACTGCCACTTCTGCTCGCAGTCCGGCCAGTTCTCCTCCCCGGTGCGCGCGGCCTGGCTCGACATCCCCTCGCTGGTCCGTGCGGCCGTCGAGACGGCCGCGACCGGGGCGACGGAGTTCTGCATCGTCGCGGCCGTACGCGGGCCCGACCGGCGGCTGATGGACCAGGTCCGCGAGGGCGTGAAGGCGATCCGCGACGCGGTCGACATCAACGTGGCCTGCTCGCTCGGCATGCTCACCCAGGCGCAGGTGGACGAACTGGCCGGGATGGGGGTCCACCGCTACAACCACAACCTGGAGACCGCCCGGTCGCACTTCTCCCACGTGGTCACCACGCACACCTGGGAGGAGCGTTGGGACACCTGCCTCATGATCCGGGAGGCGGGCATGGAGCTGTGCTGCGGCGGCATCGTCGGCATGGGAGAGACCCTGGAGCAGCGGGCCGAGTTCGCCGCCCAGCTGGGCGAGCTGGAGCCCGACGAGGTGCCGCTCAACTTCCTCAATCCCCGTCCGGGCACGCCGTTCGCCGACCAGCCCCTCGTCGGGGGCGCCGAGGCGCTGAAGACGATCGGCACGTTCCGCCTGGCCCTGCCGCGCACGATCCTGCGGTACGCCGGGGGTCGCGAGCTGACCCTTGGCGACCTCGGCACGAGGGACGGCATGCTGGGCGGCGTCAACGCCGTCATCGTCGGCAACTACCTGACGACCCTGGGCCGCGCGCCCGAGCGCGATCTGGAGCTGCTCGCCGACCTCAAGATGCCCATCAAGGCGCTCTCCCAGACCCTCTGACGCCGTCGGCCGGCGATCGGCTGGAATTCCAGTGCGCGGGGGCGGAGTAGCCCCGGCCACACCGGGCATCAGCGGGAGTGACCGAGGTTCTCCTGTGGCTGGAGGGCATTGGCCGTCCCTCTGTTCCGAAGGGAGTGTCGACGAAGCGCTGCCCGTAGCAGGGCGTGACTTTTGAAACACGACCAAAGTGACCGACTGGTAGGTTTCACCCTATGGAGTCCCCCAAACACGCAGGCGACATCGCCGTCTCCGTCTCCCAGGCCTACGGCGTGAACACGATGTTCACGCTGTCCGGTGGGCACGTCTTCCCCCTGTACGACGGGGCCGTCCATCAGAACATGCGCATCCTGGACGTGCGCCACGAGCAGAGTGCGGTGTTCGCGGCCGAGGCGACGGCCCGGCTGACCCGGCAGCCCGGCCTCGCCGTGCTCACGGCCGGCCCCGGTGTCACGAACGGCGTCTCGGGGGTCGCCACCGCCCACTTCAACGGCTCCCCGGTCGTCGTGCTCGGCGGGCGCGCCCCGCGCTCACGCTGGGGTTCCGGGGCCCTTCAGGAGATCGACCATCCGCCGCTGTTCGAGCCCATCACCAAGCTCGCCTTCACCGGGTCGGGCGCGGACTCCATCGGGCAGGACGTCGAGATGGCCTTCCGCACCGCCCTGGCCCCACATCGCGGCCCGGTGTTCCTGGACCTCTACATGGACGACGTGTTCTCCCCGTCCCCCGAGTACGTCTCGGAGACGCTGACCCCGTCGCCGCTGGAGCCCGACCCCGAGGCGCTCGCCGGCATCGCGCGGCTGCTCGCCGAGGCCGAGCGCCCGTTGCTGGTGCTCGGCTCGGACGTGTGGATGGAGCGCGCCGAGGAGGCCGCACGGGACTTCGCCGAGGAGTGGCGCCTGCCCGTCGTTCCCAACGGCCAGGGGCGGGGCATCCTGCCCTCCGGGCACGAGCTGCTGGTCACCCGCGCCCGGGGCGCCGCCTTCGGGCAGGCCGACCTCGTCATCGTGGTCGGCACCCCGCTCGACTTCCGCCTCGCGTACGGCTGGTTCGGCGGCAAGGAGGGCGCGCCGCTCGCCAGGGTCGTCCACATCGCCGACGCGCCTTCCCAGCTCGCGACGCACACCGGCCTGTCCGCGTCGGCCGCCGGCGACCTGTCGGTCATCTTCTGGGGGCTGTCGGCGGCCTGCGGGAGCGCCGGGGTGAACCCCAAGGCGTACGAGCCGTGGGTGAGCAGGCTGAGCGAGGCCGCGACGGCGGCGGCCGCCGGGGACGCGGCCCTGCTGCGGTCCGACGCCGACCCGATCCACCCGATGCGCATCTACGGCGAGCTGAACAAGGTGCTCGCCGACGACGCGGTCGTCATCGGCGACGGCGGCGACTTCGTCTCCTACGCCGGCAAGTACGTCGAGCCGCGCAGGCCCGGCAACTGGCTCGACCCCGGCCCGTACGGCTGTCTCGGCACCGGGCTCGGCTACGCCATCGCGGCGCGTCTGGCGAGGCCGTCGTCGCAGGTCGTGCTGCTGCTCGGCGACGGCGCGGCGGGTTTTTCGCTGATGGACGTCGACACGCTGGTGCGCCACCGCCTGCCCGTCGTCATGATCTGCGGCAACAACGGCATGTGGGGCCTGGAGAAGCACCCCATGCAGATGCTGTACGGCTACGACGTGGCGGCCGAGCTCCAGCCGCAGTGCCGCTACGACCAGGTCGTCACCGCGCTCGGCGGCGGCGGGGAGCTCGTCACGTCGCCGGACGAGATCGGCCCGGCGCTGCGCCGCGCCTTCGACTCCGGCGTGCCCTATCTGGTGAACATCGCCACCGACCCGGCGATCGCCTACCCGCGCAACACGACCGGAGTGTGACCCCCGGCGGAGCCCCGCGTACGTCCGTCGCGCGGGGCTCCCATCAGGGCGGCCTCAGGACGTCGCGGGAGAGCGGCTCCCGGCCGCGCTGGGCGACGGGCTGGGCGAGGGGGGCGGGCAGTCCTTCTTCACGGTGAACGTGACCGCCGTGCCCTCCTTGACGAGCGTGTTCGCCGTCGGCTTCTGGCCGACGACCGACCCCTTGCACTCCCCCTCGCCCTCGTAGACGGGTTTCGGGGTGAGACCCAGCATGTTGAGCCGCGCCAGTGCGGAGCTCTCGGGCAGGTTCTTGAGGTCGGGCACCTTGACCAGGCCCTTGGTCGGGCTCGGCGAGGGCGTCGGGGAGGCGGTGGGGCTCGGCGACGGGCTGGGAGTCGGACTCGGCGTGGGGCTCGGCTTCCTCGTCTTGATCTGGCTCGGCCGCGTCACAGGGACCGCCTGAGACGGCCTCGTGGAGGGCCGCGCGTTGATCCGCGTCGGCGACGGGGTCGGCGGGTCGGCGCTGGCCACCGTCAGGGCTGGCGCGGGCGACGTGGGGGTGCCCGACCCGGCCGAGGCCATGTTGATGCCGAGGACGGCCAGGCCGCCGACGACGGCGAATCCCGCCACCCCGGCCGCGACGGGCATTCCCTTGCCCTTCCTGGACCGCTGCGCCGCGCGCCGCGCCGTACGGGAGCCCTGCGGCGAGGAGGCGACGGTCGCCGGCGGCACGGCCGGGGCGTCGTTCCAGGACTCTCGCGTGACACGGTAGGTGGCGCCGGTGGCCGGAACGGCCTCGGCCCCACCCTGGTAGGGGCCTGCCTGGGTGGCCGGGCCCGTCGGCGGAGGCGGGGACCCCATGCCCGTGGCGGCCGGGGCCCCGGTGACGCCCTGCGGGCCGTATCCCCCTCCGGTAAGGCCCTGCGCGCCGAACCCTGCTCCTGTCAGGCCCTCCGCGCCGTAGCCGGGCGCGGGGTCCGGGACCACGCCGCCGGGCATCCCGGAACCAGGGGCCAGCACCGACTGCCGGGCGGCCTGGCTCATCGCGGCGGCGGACGGCCAGCGGCGTGCCGGGTCCTTAGACATCGCCCGTTCCACGATGGCCCGGACGGCGGGCGGCACGTACGGCGGCAGCGGCGGCGGCTCCTCACGGATGTGCTTGAGCGCGATCGTCACCGGAGAGTCGCCGTCGAAGGGACGCTGCCCGGCCAGGCACTCGTACGCCACCACGCCCAGCGCGTAGATGTCGACGGCGGGCGTGACCGGAGCGCCCTCGGCCTGCTCCGGCGCGCAGTAGGCGGCGGTGCCGAGCACCATTCCGGCGTCGGTGAGGCGGCTGCCCTGGTCGGCGCGGGCGATCCCGAAGTCGGTCAGCACCAGCGTGCCATCGGACCGCACCAGCAGGTTGCCCGGCTTGACGTCCCGGTGCACGATTCCCCGCTCGTGCACGGCCTGGAGGGCGGAGGCCGCCTGCGCGATGAGCTCCATCGCGGGCTCGGCGCCGATGCGGCCGAGGCGCATCAGCAGGCGGTCGAGAGGCTCGCCGTCGACGAACCGCATGACCAGGTACGCGGTGGAGCCGTCGCCGGGCACCTCGGTGACCCCGTAGTCGTAGACGTCGACGACACCGGGGTGGTTGACGGTCGCCATCGCCCGGGCCTCGCCCTGGAAGCGGACGGCGAATCCGGGGTCGTCGAGACGACCGGGGAGAAGCACCTTGACGGCGACGGTGCGCGCGAGGACGGTGTCCTCGCCGCGCCATACCTCGCCCATGCCCCCGGCGCCAAGCCGGACGTCCAACCGGTAACGCCCAGCCAGGGTCATACCTTGGGCCACCATTTGCGCCCCGTACCCCCTAAGTGAATCGACCCCCGAAGGTGTCCAACAAAGCAGGTTCGTGTCGCGGGCAGATAACGACAAGTTCACGGAACCCTGTACGCGGAGGGATCCAGGCTCGGGGGATCGAAGGTCGAGCCTACCTGTTACCCGCCCGTACTACCGTGCACCGAGCACCGTGCCGTCCAGTCCCTGGGCGTCACCTGGACGACCATCCGGCGGCGGCAGTGCGGGCAGTAACGCGGTGGCTCCATCGTCCTGGCGGCCAGGCAGGCCGCGTGATCACCGTGCGCGGCCGAACGGCCGCAGTGATCGCAGTAGAGGTCCACAGTGCACCACCCTAACCGCTGCCCGCCTCCGCCGCCTGGAAAGCATCATGGAGTCCCCGCTGCCGTCTAAGACGCTTCAGGGCCTCTTCTGGTTGCCTCGCGGCCTTCACCCGTGCCGGGGAATGACGACCCAATAGGCTGACCCGCATGAGTGTTGCTCCAGGCCTGCGCGCCGAAGTCCTCATCATGGTGGAGCGCGGGGACACGGCGATCCGGGTGGGCAGCGGCGACGTGCCGGTGCTGGGCACGCCGCGGCTGCTGTCGTTCGCCGAGGGAGCCACGGTCAAGGCCGTCCAGCATCACCTGGAGCCGGGGCAGACCACGGTGGGGACCAGGGTGCTCATCGAGCACCGTCTGCCCAGCCCGGTGGGGATGCACGTCGAGATCGGCGTCGAGCTCACGGAGGTGGACGGCAGACGGCTCCTCTTCTCCGTCAGGGCCGTCGACAAGACCGGAGCCCTGGTCGCCACGGGCACGATCGAGCGGATCGTGGTCGACCGCGAGCGGTTCCTGTCCCGCCTGTGAACGTCCTGTCCCGTCGGTGAAGTCCGGCCCCTTCGGTGAACGCCGGCCCGCCCTACTCGACGACGGCGATGAGGTCTCCCTCCTGGACGACGTCGCCCTCCTTCACGTGGAGCTTCGAGATGGTCCCGCCGTCCTCGGCGAGGACGGGGATCTCCATCTTCATCGACTCCAGGATCACAAGGGTGTCGCCCTCCTCGACGACCTCACCCTCGCTCACAACGATCTTCCAGACGTTCGCCACCATCTCGGCGCGCACCTCGGCCACCCGAAAACTCCCCTCACATAGTTCAGCAAATCAGGCGTTTCTCATCCGGGAGACCAGCCCGGTGTCGTAGTCCCCGCTCACGAACTCGGGGTGGTCGAGCAGCTCGGCACAGAACGGCAGGTTGTGCTTCGGGCCTTCGATGCGGAACCCGGCGACGGCCTGCCTGCCCCGCTCCAGCGCCTCCTCGCGGGTGGCGCCGACGACGCAGAGCTTGGCCGTCAACGGATCGTAGAACGGCGTGACGGTGTTGCCCGCCGCGTATCCCGAATCGACGCGCACTCCCTCGCCCTCCGGCTCCTCCCACACACCGATCTTGCCAGGGCCGGGCAGGAACCTGCGGGGGTCCTCGGCGTAAACGCGGAACTCGATCGCGTGGCCGCTCACCCGCGGCTCGACGGAGTAGACCTCGCCGGCCGCGACCCGGATCTGGTGCTCCACGAGGTCGAGGCCGGTGACCAGCTCGGTGACGGGGTGCTCCACCTGGAGCCGGGTGTTCATCTCCAGGAAGACGAAGTCCTGGGCGTCCGCGTCCACCAGGCACTCGACCGTGCCCGCGCCGCGATAGGACACGGCCTCCCCCGCCCGTACGGCCGCCGCGAGCATCCGCTCGCGCAGCTCCGGGGACACGCCGGGGGACGGGCTCTCCTCCACGACCTTCTGGTGGCGCCGCTGGACCGAGCAGTCGCGCTCGCCCAGGGCGACCACGGTGCCGTCGGCGAGGCCGAGGATCTGCACCTCGACGTGCCTGGCCCGCTCGATGTAGCGCTCAAGCAGGATGGCCGGCTCGCCGCCGAAGCGGGCGGCCGCGCGGCAGGCCTGCTCGAACGCCTTGGTCAGCGACTCGTCGTCGCGCGCCACGCCCATGCCGATGCCGCCGCCCCCGCCGGCCGCCTTCACCATCACGGGGAACCCGATCTCCTCGGCGGCCCGCCGGGCCTGCTCGAGGTCGGAGACCGGCTCCCTGGTCCCGGCGGCGACCGGCACGCCCGCGGCCTCCATCAGGTTGCGGGCGTTGATCTTGTCACCCATCTGCTCGATGGCCTTGGGGTCCGGGCCGATCCAGACGAGCCCGGCCTCGATCACCGCACGGGCGAACGCGGCGTTCTCCGCGAGGAACCCGTATCCGGGGTGGACCGCCCGCGCTCCCGTCGCGCGGGCGGCCTGGAGGACCTTGTCGATGTCGAGGTAGCTCTGGGCCGGGTTCGCGGGGCCGAGGAGCACGGCGTCGTCGGCCTCACGCACGAACGGCAGGTCGGCGTCCGCCTCGGAGTAGACCGCGACGGCGCGAAGCCCCATGCCCCGCACAGTACGAATGATCCGGCGGGCGATTTCACCACGGTTGGCGACGAGAACTGAGTCGAACACGCACCCAACTCTAGGGTGATCCCTCGTTCCGCCGCCCCGCCCGTTCCGACTGAACGCGGGGGCCGAATCTGTAGGGTCGCCACAACAACGAGGGGCCCGGCGTGCCGTCGGAGACGTTCGGATACTACGTCTGCTACAAGCGTGTGACGAGCACGAGTCGATCGACGACGCGCGTCATCGCCTCCACCACTCCGGGGTCGTAGGCCGACCCGCCGTCGAGGCGCAGCCGCTCCAGGGCCGCCGCCGCGCGGTCCCTGTCGGTCGATCCGCTCACGAGGTCGTCGTAGGCGTTGGCGGCCTTGATGACGCGGCTGGCCATCGGCGGGGACTCGCCGAGCGTGTCGCACTGCCGGCGGACGATCTCCGCGACGCCGTGGAGGACACCGGTCTTCCTGATCACCTCGGCGCCCAGCTCGGCGATCCGCCGCGCCTGCGCGGGGTCGGCCAGCACGGTCGCGCCGCCCGGGATCGGGTCGCGCAGCGAGAGCTGGCCGATGTCGTGCATGAGCGCGGCGTACTCCAGCTCCAGCAGCTGCGGCTCCGCCATGCCCAGCTCCCGGCCGATGGCGACCGACAACTGGCTGACGCGGCGGGAGTGGCCCGGCTCGACGTACCCGCCGACCTCGGTGACCCGGCTCAGCGCACGCACGGTCTGCAGGTAGGTCGCCCGGATGCCGGCGTACTTGCGGAACGCCACCTGCGTGACGAGCAGCGGCGCGGCGAACGCGGGCAGCGCGGTCATGTCCATGCTGTGCGAGGCGAGCGCGAGCAGGATGCCCGACGCCCCGACGGCGGCGCCGAGCGGCGCGGCCATCCTGATCTCGTCCCGTACGGCGACGCCGAACGCGGTCCTGACCTGGCCGGCCCGGTGCATGGCGGCGATCACCACGTCGGCCGCGAGCATGACCGTGACGAGCACGGCCATCACGCCGAGCGCAGGCCACCAGTTCCCGTGCCGGTCGGCCGTGTCCCGCGCGAGCTCCCCCAGCGGGCCGGTGAGCGGCCGGTAGGCGAAGGCGAGCAGGGACCCGGCGAGCAGCCGCCGCGCCAACGCGTCGAGACGCGGCGGCCGGCCGACCGCCAGGTGCGGCAGCCCTCCCGCGATCATGCCGACCGACATCACCGCCACGACCTGCAGGGCCGAATGCTGCGCCGGCCGTCCGCCCACGTCGAGCAGCAGGGCGTATCCGAGGGAGGCGGCGGTGGAGATCGGGGCGACCTCGCGGTTGCCGGGCATCGTGAGCCGGGCCAGCTCTCCGGCGGCGATGAGCACGCCGAACCCGATGGCGACCCGCGGATCGGTCAGGCCCTCCGCCGCGGTGTGGGCGATCCCCGCCACGGTCAGCATCCCCGCGGCGCAGATGAGCAGGAGCTGGCCCGAGTCGAGCCCCACCGGCCTGGCCGTCAGCCGACGCTCCCTCACCGCTCCGACACCACCTGGATGGGCGTCGTCGGGTCGTCGTGGTCCTTCACGGTGGTCTCCACGGCGGAGTCGTCCGGCGGCACGGGCACCGGCTGCGCCAGGTCCCAGCCGTACCGGTCGAGCGCCTTGACGAACGCGCACACCATGTCGGGGGCGAACTGGGTTCCGGCGTTCTTGCGCAGCTCGGCCACCGCGAACTCGATCGACTTGGCCTTGCGGTAGGAGCGGTCGGAGGTCATGGAGTCGAACGCGTCGGCCACCGCGATGATCCGGGCGAACTCGGGGATCTCCGAGCCGGCCAGGCCCATCGGGTAGCCCTTCCCGTCATGTCGTTCGTGGTGGTGCATGATCCCGGCGAACGCCTCGTCGAGGAAGTCGATGCCCCGCACGATCTCCAGCCCCCGCATCGGGTGGAGCTGGATCGCGGCGTACTCCTCCTCGGTCAGGCGCCCGTCCTTCTGCAGCACCTTGGTCGGCACGCCGAGTTTGCCAACGTCGTGGAGCATCCCCGCGTATCGGATCGCGCGCAGCCGCTCGGTTCCCATCCCGATCTCCTCGGCGATCATCGAGGATGCCGCGGAGACTCGCGTGCAGTGCCCGCGCGTGTAGTAGTCCTTCGTCTCCACCGCCTGGCACAGCGCCGCGATCGTCGCGTCGTACGCCCGCTGCTCGGCGTGGTAGTGCCCCAAGGCCCACCGGGCCACGAACAGCGGCAACAGCACGAGCAGGGCCGAGATCGACTGCACCGTCGACCACAGGGCCGCGATCAGCAGGCCGAAGGTGGCGAATCCGACGTAGGAGCTCAGGAACTGCACCATCGCGCGGAGCGAGACCTGGTCCTTGTGCACCGCGGAGGCCAGTCGCAGGATGACCGCGGTCAGCGCGAAGTTGACGGCCACGAAGACCACCGTCGCCGCGGCGTACGGCACGAGGATGCCAGGGAAGTCGGCCGGCTCGGGCAGGTCGGCCCGTCCTCCCGCGCTCTCGTAGGCCCATCCGGCCGCGTAGCCGCACAGGGCGTACTGCGCGCCGTTGAACAGCCGTTTCACCATCGGCAGGCCGGGCCGCACGCTCACGACCGCGGCCAGCCCGACCAGGGCCGCGCCCTCCGGGCCGACGAGCACCACGGCGGCCAGCGCGGCGGAGAAGCTCACCGACACCGCCACGTGCGGCACGTTGAGCAGCGTCGGCACCGACTCGCAGAGCAGGAAGAGCAGCGCCAGGACGAGAAGCGCCGACCAGTCCTCCGCCACGAGCCCCTGATGCACGAGGAGACCGCGCGCGATCACGAGACCGGCGGTTCCGACGAGCGCGACGAAGTAGACCCTGGCGGGCCACGGAAGTTCCCGCATGGCGGCCACCTTGAATGCGGATCGGACCCGTGAGCCGGCCCTGTCGGACCGGCCCACGGGCAGTGACTACGTCCAGGAGATCCCCGGGGTGCCGGCCGCGAGACCGACCAGAGCCACCACCGGAGTAAGCAGCGCCAGCGCCACTATGAGCCTGACGACGGTCTTCCCAAGCATTGCGCCGCCTCCACGTCGATGTCGCCACTCAGGCTACAGAAGGGCCGACCGCCGGTCCGGGATGTCGCGACCATCGCAGCCAAACCGTAACCAAGCCATCACACCGCGTGCAATTGCACCGGTTTGTCAGCGCCGTTTCGCGGGGCCGGCCCGGGGAGTTCGTCGTCGGACCGCCCAGCCGGTCGCCGCCCCGCCTCCACGCCGGCGCGGGACGGGCGCGGGACGGGCGTGGACCGGCGTCCGGACCGGCGAGCCGGGCGCACGCGATCAGACCAGCGCCTGACGGGCCCATGCGACGGTGGCCTCGAGGCCGGTCGGCAGATCGTGCCGGGGACGCCAGCCCAGGGCCTCGTACGCCGGGGCGGGATCGACGGCCATCGCGGGGAGGTCGCCCATGCGCGGGGGTTCGAAGCGCGGCTCGTCCGGCGCTCCGGCCGCCGCGGCGATCAGGGCGTGCAGCTCACGGTCGGTGGTCTGGACGCCGGTGCCGAGGTTGACCCGGCGGCCGTCCCCCTGGGGTCCGCATGCGCGGGCGAAGCCGTCCACCACGTCCTCCACGAAGACGTAGTCGCGCGTCTGGGAGCCGTCGCCGTACACGACCGTGGGCTTCCCCGCCAGCAGGGCGTCGGTGAAGATGGCGACCACCCCGGCCTCGCCCTCGGGCGACTGGCGCGGCCCGTAGACGTTCGACAGCACGAGCGTGGTGTATTCGAGCCCGTGCAGCGCCCGGTAGGTGGCGAGGTACAGCTCACCGCCGAGCTTGGAGGCGGCGTACGGCGAGCGGGGATCGGTGGGGGCGTCGCCCGGGACCGGAATCACGGTCGGCCTGCCGTAGACGGCGACGGAGGAGGCGTAGACGACCTTACGGGCCCCGGCGCGGCGGGCGGCCTCCAGGACGTTCACCGTGCCCTCGACGTTGATTTGGGCGTCGGTCACCGGGTCCGCCACGCTCCTGCGCACGCTGATCTGCGCGGCGAGGTGACAGACGACCTCCGGCCGCCAGCGTTCGGCGAGCTCCGCGAGCGCGGGGTCGCGCACGTCCATGACATGGAGGGGGACGCCGGGGTTGCGCACGTGGCCGGACGACAGGTCGTCCACCACCGCGACCTCGTGACCGTCCGCCAACAGCCGATCGACGAGGGTCGACCCGATGAAGCCCGCCCCGCCCGTGACCAGTGCCCGCATGTCCCCGCCCTTCCCGGCCTGTACCGGAAGATCCTAACGAGCATTGCCCCGGCACTGCCCGATCAGGCCCCCGCGATGCCGGCACGGCCCGCGGGGCAGGACGCGGCGAGGGGCCGTACCACCCGGCCGTCGCCCCTCGGAAACCGCCGGACTATTCGGCCATCTCGGCGCGTGCCTGCTCGATCCGGCTGAGCACCTTGCTGCGCAGGTCCTGCGGAACGGGGTCGCATCCGCAGTGTTTGGCCACGAGCCGCTTGACGGCCTCCTCGAGGCCGTACTCCTCCAGGCAGGGAGAGCACTCGTCGAGGTGCTTCCTTATCTCGGCGATGCGGTTGCTGTCCAGCTCACCGTCCAGGTAGGTGTACACCCGGTCGAGCACCTCGCTACACGGGGTGTCGTGGTGGTTCCCGCAGCTCATCGCTCCTCCTCGCCAAGCGTCCCGCCGAGACCCGCACCGCGGGAGTCCGACCGCACGAGGCCGCGCTCCCGCGCGTAGTCCTCGAGCTGGTTGCGCAGCTGCCGGCGACCCCGGTGGAGGCGCGACATCACGGTCCCGATGGGCGTGCCCATGATCTCGGCGATCTCCTTGTACGGGAAGCCCTCAACGTCCGCCAGATAGACGGCGATGCGGAAATCCTCGGGGAGCGTGGCGAGTGCGTCCTTCACATCGCTGTCGGGAAGGTGCTCAAGCGCCTCGATCTCGGCCGACTTCAGGCCGCTGGACGTGTGCGACTCCGCCCGGGCGAGCTGCCAGTCCTCGATCTCCTCGGTGCCCGCCTGCTTGGGCTCCCGTTGCTTCTTCCGGTAGCTGTTGATGAAGGTGTTGGTGAGGATGCGGTAGAGCCAGGCCTTGAGGTTCGTCCCCTCCTGGAACTGGTGGAAGGAGGCGAACGCCTTTGCGAAGGTCTCCTGCAGGAGGTCCTCCGCATCCGCTGCGTTTCGGGTCATCCGGAGTGCGGCCGAGTACAGTTGGTCGAGAAACGGCATGACGTCGCGCTCGAACCGCTCACTGCGCTGCTCCAGAGTCTCCTCCGCTGTCTTGGAGACCGGACCCACCCCCTTAAGGACACCGTACCCAGCCGAGGATACCGGCCCGGCAAGGTCGAGCCCGTCGAGGCCTTCTGGCAGCACCAACGTCTTCATGCCCAACTGCAACAGGGCAGGCGTAGAGTCTGTTCCCGGTGCAGATTGAGGTGACGAACGACCCGGTGCGGGGAAAAAAGCTAGCACCGGCTTGGTAGCCCGGAAACCGAGTTTCGCTGCCACACGCCCATGCGGGGGGCAGCCAGAGTCCAGGAGCCGCTCGTGCTGCCTATACCGGCCAACGAACTCAACGGCCCGGGCACACTCGGGCCGTACTGGACCTTTTATCACGCGGTCGTGGCCGAACAGCTGCGCCAGTGGCTGCCCGGCCGCCCCTCTCTGCTGCTGGACCTGTCCGGCGGACGGGGACGGTGGCCGGCCCAGGCGGCGCGCGCCGGTCACCGGGTGATCGAGGTCATGGACTTCCGCAGGTCGGCCGAGCCGTGGCTGCGCGACGCGTCCGACCGCATACAGAAGGTGCGCGCCGACAACCTCGGCTTCCTGCCCGACGGCTGCGTGGACGGCGTGATCGCCGAGGAGCGCGTGTTGTCGGTCGAGATCATGGCCGAGTCCGTCATCGAGGACGTGGCCCGGGTGCTGCGGCCCGGCGGGCGCGCGCTGCTGTGCGTCGACTCGCTGGTCCTCGGGATGGCGATCCTGGCCGAGCAGAACTACTGGGCGCATCTGTGCCAGACGGGCGAGGTCATGCTCATCCCCTGGCCCGACGGCAGCATCACCCGCTGCTTCACCAGCCAGCAGATCCGCGAGCTGATCACCGGCGCCGGCCTTGAGGTGGAGTGGGTGCGCCCGCGCACCGTGCTGTCCCCCTCCACCGTCGACCACGTGCTGAGCGCGGAGAGCAAGTCACTGTCCTGGCTGGTCCGCACCGAGCTCGAGACCGAGGCCGACGGCGACGACACCGTCGGCATCCACCTGGTGGCCAGCGCCCGCAAGCCGATGTGAACGCCCTCCCGGGCGGGTCACCGGCAGGCGCCCGGGCACGGCGGTCAGGCACGCGGGCAGACCGACAGGCGCTCGGTCGGGTGCACGCGCGGGTCACCGGCGGCGCTCGGTCCTCGACTGGCATCCCACGCAGCGGGCCGCCTCGGGGCGGGCCTCCAGCCTGCCCTCGGGCACGAGCGTGCCGCAGTCGACGCAGCGGCCGTAACCGCCGTCGTCCAGCCGCCGCAGCGCGGCCAGCACCGCCGTACGCTGCCGGGACGCGGCGTCGAGCATGGCCCTGGTCCGGTCGGCGTCGGTGAGGTCGGCTCCCGCGTCGGGGAGGGATCTGTCGCGCCCGGCGGCCGGATCCCCGCGCAGCACGTTGATCGACCGGTCCAGCTCGGCGAGCATGCTTTCCAGGCGCATACGCGCGGTCGCGGCGTCCACGGATCCGCACCTCCGGGAGTGGGGGAATCACCCGTCCAGGAGCCCCCGGTCTCCTGGACGTTCAGCGGCCGGTCACCTTCCGTGCGACCGCTTTCTCGAACGGATGCCCACTTCGCGGCCCGTTTACACCCCTGACCTGCTCGGCAGCCGTCCCCGGTGCGGGCTCACCGGTCCAGGCTCATTGGGGGGTCGCAGGGGGCTCACTGGCGCGGGGGCAAACCGATGAGGTGCGTCGCGCCGAGGAAGAAGGCCGCGCGGACGTTGTCGTCGCCGACAAGGTCACGGATCGCCACCGCCGAGGCCCCCGCCTCGCCGTAGCCGACCTTGAGGAACGACGGGTCCGGCTGCTTGGTCACGTCGAGTCCCTTGAGCAGGACCTGCGCACCCCTGCCCGACTTGGACACCGCGTCCCAGAGCTGGGTGTAGACGTCCACGGTCAGCAGGTCGACGAAGCCCTCGCCGATGATCTGGCTGTGCCGGATCCCCTCCGCCGTCTCCCTGAACCGGGGGTGGGCGAGCCGGTGCATCAACTCGTGCACGAGCGTTCTGATCACCCGCCAGCGCCAGTCGGACTTCGTCCCCCACGCGGGGCTCGGGAAGATCGGCTGAACGGAGATGTTGCCCTCGCCTCCGCTGTGCGCCGCGGTCAGCTTGACCATGGCCCCGACCCTCCTGCTCAGGGTCAGGTCCGTCGACAGGCGCTCCTGCAGCAGGGCGCGCAGCGTCTCCCGGTCCTCGGCGCGGGTGGCGTCGTAGTTCGCCTTGACGAGCAGCGCCCCTCGTTGCTTGTCCCAGCCGACCGCCTGCGCCCTGTTCATCATCCAGTTCAGCCGCTGGGCGGGCCCGGCGGGCAGCTCCGCGGTGCTCTGCAGGCGCTCGCTGTAACGGAAGCCGTCGAAGTACGGCCCTTCCTCCCAGGAGTCGGCGTACGGCCGCAGTCCGACGGCGACGAACGTCTGGAGGAAGTCGGCGATGCGCCTGAGGTGATCGAGCGACTCCGGCTCGGACTTTGTACCCGTGGGCGGCGCCCAGTGCCGGAGCTGCTCGTCCACCACCTGCGCCAGCAGATCGGGCAGCTCCTTGAGCACGTTCTCCTGCAGCGGCCCGACCTTCGTCTCTCCCTTGCCGTCCTGGTCGGACCCGGGAGGGTTGTAGATGAGGTTCAGCTTCGCCGTCACCGCCGTGTCGGGCGGGGCGAGCTTCCGGACGACCGCCCCCCTCACCCAGCCGCTCGTCCGCAGCACCTCCCGTTCGAACGCGTCGTTCTCGGCGCCCGGCATGGCCGTACGCAGGGTCGCCCGGCCTACCAGGCGAGACACCGCCGCGGTGTGGTCGAAGTCATCGGGGAGAGCGTCCCGGTTGGCGCCGTACAGGTAGAGGGCGTGGGCCAGCCAGAGCTGGTCCTCGCCCTGGTACTGCGCGATCTGGGACCACAGGTCGATCTCGAGCCCGGTGAACAGCTGGTGGACGCGGTTGAAGTAGTCGGGGTACTTGTTCGCGGGAAGCGCGCGCAGCTTCGTGTAGTCGACCGTCGCCGTCAGCGGCCCGAAGCCGACCGATCTCGGCTCGGCCGGTGTGCCCGTGATGTCGTTCGTCAGGGACATGTAACGCTCCAAATAACTGAGAGTGGCGAGTTACGTACATGTCGTGCAAGCGCCACCGGAGCGTACGTCCGGCCCTGACTCCGATCAACGGGTTGTCCGCCATAGGACAGGTGAGCGCGCTCCGCCCGTGCCCGGGCCCGGAACGTCCCGCCGGAGGACCGACCGGAGGGACCGACCAGCCGGATCAACCGGAGGGACCGTCAGAACAGGCGCGGGACGTCGTCGCCTTCCAGAGGCTCGACGAGCTCGGGGCCGTTGTGGCGGACGCTGTTGACGACGTCCGACACGGCGTACGCCTCCAGCCGGTCCGGGCCGGCCGGGACGAGCAGGCCGGTGGGGTCGGTCACGCGCGGGTCGAGCCACTCCGTCCAGCGGTCGCGCTCGACCATCATCGGCATCCGGTCGTGGATGCGGCCCAGCTTGTCCGTCGCCGTGGTGGTGATCACCGTGCAGGTGCACAGCCACTTCAGCGGGTCGTCGTCCGGTCGGGTGGGGTCCTTCCAGAACTCGTACAGGCCGGCCATCGCCAGCACGCCGCCGTCGGCGGGATGGATGAAGAACGGCTGCTTCTTCCTGCCCTCCAGCGGCATCCACTCGTAGTAGCCGTCCGCCGGGATCAGGCAGCGCCGCGACTTCAGCGCCCTGCGGTAGGACGGCTTCTCCGCCACGGTCTCCACCCTGGCGTTGATCATGCGCGAGCCCACCGACGGGTCCTTGGCCCAGCTTGGCACCAGCCCCCACCGGACCACCCGCAGCTGCCTGACGGGCTCGTCGCCCGGGCTCTCGCCGCCGTCGTCCTTCGGCACGCGGCACATCACCGCGTAGACGTTCTTCGTGGGCGCGACGTTGTAGTCGGGCCGGAGCTCGCCACCGGGCACCTGGTCGGGCACCCCGTCCAGCTCGACCTGGAACTCCTCCAGCAACTCCTGCTTCTTGCGCGCAGACGCGTACCTCCCGCACATGCCCCCAAGACTGCCACTCGCGCGGGCCGCACGCGCTCTCACGACAGTGCGGGCGAGTGCGCGCGGACTAAGCTTGCGCCATGGCCTCTCCGCAGTCCGCGTCCGGCGGCGCCGTGCCGCACGGCATCGATCGAAACGGCGTCGAGAAGAACGCCGCCGCACCGCTCTGGCGCGCCCCGCCGGCCGCCGGGCCGGTCCGCGCGACGGTCCGCCTGCCCGGCTCGAAGTCGGTGACCAACCGCGCGCTGCTGCTCGCCGCGCTGGCCGACGCCCCCGGCACCGTACGGCTCGCGCTGCGCAGCCGCGACGCCGACCTGATGGCGGCCGCGCTGCGCTCGCTCGGCGCCGAGATGGCGCCGTCCAACGAGAGCGCCGACAGCGTGGACTGGGCGGTGACCCCGCATCCCGTACGCGGCGGGGCGTCGGTCGACGTCGGACTGGCCGGGACCGTCATGCGGTTCGTGCCCCCGGTCGCCGCGCTGGCCGACGGGCCGGTCTTCTTCGACGGCGACGCGCACGCGCGCAAGCGGCCGATGGGCCCGATCCTGGGCGCGCTGCGGGCGCTCGGCGCGTCGGTGGACAACGACGCGCTGCCGTTCACGATCCGCGGTCCGATTCCGGGCGGCGAGGTCGCCCTCGACGCCTCGGTCTCCTCGCAGATGGTCTCCGGCCTGCTGCTGGCCGCCGCACGCTTCGAGAAGGGCGTGACGGTGCGGCACAGCGGCCCGCCCGTCCCGTCGATGCCGCACATCCAGATGACCGTGCAGATGCTGCGCCAGGCGGGGGTCGAGGTGGACGACTCCGAGCGTGACGTGTGGCGGGTGCAGCCCGGCCCGATCCGGGCCAGGGACGTCACGGTCGAGCCCGACCTGTCCAACGCCGCTCCCTTCCTCGCGGCGGCCCTGGTCACCGGAGGCTCCGTCGTGGTGCCGGACTGGCCGGAGGAGACCACGCAGGGCGGCGACGCGCTTCGCGGGCTGCTCGCCGAGATGGGCGCGCGGGTCGAGCGGGTGCCGGAGGGCCTGCGGGTGACCGGCGAGGGCACGGTGCGCGGCATCGACGCCGACCTGCACGACGTCAGCGAGCTCACTCCCACGATCGCGGCGCTGGCCGCGCTGGCCGACGGACCGTCCCGCATCCGGGGCGTGGCGCACATTCGGGGGCACGAGACCGACCGGATCACCGCCCTCGCCACGGAGGTCAACCGGCTGGGCGGCGACGCCCGGGAGACCGACGACGGCCTGGAGATCCACCCCCGGCCGCTGACCGGCGGCGTCTTCCACTCGTACGCCGACCACCGCATGGCCACGGCGGGCGCGGTCATCGGCCTGGCCGTGCCGGGCGTCGAGGTAGAGGACATCGCGACGACCGCCAAGACGCTGCCCGAGTTCCCTCGCATGTGGGCCGCGATGCTGGGCAGCGAGGAACACCGGGCATGAGCGAGCGGATCAGGAAGCGCAGCGCGATTCGCTCATGCGACTCCGAGCCGCCGGGCGAGGAGACGACATGAGCGGCCGGCCGGTCCTCGTCGCACGATCGGGGCGCGGACACTGAGTAAGCGGCAGTACGACGAGGACGACGTCAGGGTCAGGCCGGGCAAGGGCTCGCGGCCCCGGACGCGGATCAGGCCTGCCCACAGCGAGGCGGTCGAGGGCTTCGTGGTGGCCGTCGACCGCGGGCGCTACACCTGCCTGGTCGGCGAGGGCGTCCCCCACTCCACGACACCGAAGAAGCGGAGGGGCGAGCGTGCGCTCATCATGGCGATGAAGGCCCGCGAGCTCGGCCGCAAGGGCATCGTCGTCGGCGACCGCGTGGCGCTGGTCGGCGACGTCACCGGGCAGCCCGACACGCTGGCGCGCATCGTCCGCGTGGAGGAGCGCACCTCGATGCTGCGCCGCAGCGCCGACGACGTGGACGACATCGAGCGCCCCATCGTCGCCAACGCCGACCAGTTGGTCATCGTCACCGCGCTCACCGATCCCCCGCCGCGTCCCCGGATGATCGACCGGATGCTCGTCGCGGCCTACGACGCCGACATCGAGCCGCTGCTGTGCCTCACCAAGGCCGACCTGGCCCCCGCCGAGGACCTGGTGGCGCTGTACGAGCCCCTCGGCGTGCCGTACGTGGTGGTCCGCAAGGGCGGCCCGGTCGACGACCTGGGCGAGGCGCTCGCGAATCGCATCAGCGTGCTCGTCGGCCACTCCGGGGTCGGCAAGTCGACTCTGGTCAACGCGCTGGTGCCGCACGCCCACCGGGCCGTGTCCCACGTGAACGCCGTGACCGGCAGGGGCAGGCACACCTCCACCTCCGCGGTCGCCCTGGAGCTGCCGGAGGGCGGCTGGATCATCGACACCCCCGGCGTACGCAGCTTCGGGCTCGCCCACATCTCTGTGGAGACCGTGCTCGCCGCCTTCCCCGACCTGGTGGACGCCACCACCGAATGCCCCAAGGGCTGCACCCACCTCGGCGACGACTGCGCCCTCGACCGGTACGTCGCCGAGGGGCACGCGGATCCGGCGCGCCTGGAGTCGCTGCGCCGGCTGCTCGCCAGCCGCGAGGGCTCCCCCGACGAGGACTAGAACGACCGAAGACTGGAACGACCAGGGCTGGAACTGCCAGGCTTGGAACTGCCAGGGCTGGAACGACGGGGGCTAGAAGGACGCGCTCCGGCTGAAAGCGAGCATTAGGGCGAGCGCTCCGAGCATGCTCCCCATGGCGATCCGCTGGGCTCGCAACCACGCCGGCCGGTGCGCCAGGAAACCCGCGACGCTTCCCGCGGCCAGCACGATCGACAGGTTCACCGTCGCGGCCACCGCGATCTGGAAAAGGCCGAGGACGACGCCCTGGAAAAGCACGTTGCCCGCCTGGATATCGACGAACTGCGGAATGACAGATATATACAGAATGGCGATCTTCGGGTTGAGCAGATTCGTCATCAGTCCCATGGCGAAGAGCCGGGGCGGCGGGTCGTGCGGCACGTCCCGCACGGTGAACACCGAAGCGCCGCCGGGCCTGATCGTCTTCCAGGCGAGCCAGAGCAGGTAACCCGCTCCTACCAGCCGTATCGCGGTGAGAACCTGCGGAAACGCGGAGAACAGCGCCGCCAGGCCGAGATTCGTCGCCGTCAGATAGACGAGGAAACCCGCGACGACTCCGCTCAACGAGATGATTCCGGCGCGGCGTCCCTGGCTGATGCTGCGCGAAACGAGATACATCATGTTCGGGCCCGGTGAAAGCACCATTCCGAGTGCCACGGACACGACCCCCAGCACGGCGTTCGGTTCGACCATGATGCCGCCCTTTCCTCTCATGTCGTCAGTGCCGGTCCGGACGGCTTTCTCAGGCTATTGCACCACTCAGAAAGAATGCAATATTCAATATTGCTCTCGGAGCAATATTGTGTTTGAATGCGTTCACCGTGGCACTGCGAACCATGCGCGCGGTGAGGAGGCGGCGGTGGAGGACTACCGGAAGCTGGCCGACGAGGTGGCCGCGGACATCACCGCCGGGCGGCTCAGGCCGGGAGACCGGCTGCCTCCGCAGCGGGACTTCGCCCGGCGGCGCGGCATCGCCGGCTCCACGGCGGCGCGCGTCTACGCGGAGCTGACCCGCCGCGGCCTGACGGTCGGCGAGGTCGGCCGCGGCACCTTCGTCCGCGCCTCCTCCCGGCGTCCCGGAACCGCCCTGGCCGAACCGAGCGGCACCAGGATCGACCTCGAACTTAACTATCCCGTCATCCCCGAGCAGGTCCGCCTGCTCGGGGACGGCATCAGGCCGCTGCTGCGCCCCGATGTGCTGGAGGCGTCCATGCGCCCGGTGGGCGCGGCGGGCACCCCCCACGCCCGCGAGGCCGTCGCGGACCTGCTCGCCCGCGCCGGCTGGCGCCCCGACCCGGCGCGGCTGCTGTTCGCCGGCAACGGACGCCAGGCGATCGCGGCCGTCATCGCCGCACTGGTCCCGCCCGGTGCGCGGCTGGGAGTCGAGGAGCTCACCTACCCCGTGGTGAAGACGATCGCCGCCCGGCTCGGGGTGGCCCTCGTGCCCCTGCCGATCGACGAGGCGGGCCTGGTGCCCGAAGCGGTGGAGGCCGCCGCCCGCAAGGCTCCGCTGCGAGCGGTCTACCTCCAGCCCACGCTGCACAACCCGTTGTCGCTCACCATGCCGGTCGAGCGCCGCGCCGAGCTCGCGGCCGTGCTCGCGCGGCTGGACGTGCCCGCCGTCGAGGACGGCGTCTGGTCGTTCCTCCGGGACGAGCTGCCCCCGCTGGCCGCCGTGGCGCCCGAGCGCACGATCCTCGTCGACAGCCTCTCCAAGCGGCTCGCCCCCGGGCTGACCGTCGGATTCGCCGTCGTGCCGGAGGCCGTCGCCCCCAAGGTGACCGCGGCGCTACATTCGGGAGGCTCCGCGCCGCCGCGGTTCGCGCTGGAGGCGGCGGCCCGGCTGGCCGGCGACGGCGTCGTGGAGGCGCTGAGCCGGGGCAAGCGGCGGGACGCCGAGGCCCGGCAGGAGATCGTGACACGCCACCTGGGCGAGTTCGCCGTCCGCGGCGATCCGCGGTCCTACTACTGCTGGTGGGAGCTGCCGCCTCCGTGGCGGGCCGACACGTTCGTGGCCGCCGCCGCGCGGCACGGCATCGCCGTCACTCCGGCGGCGGCCTTCGCCGTCGGCGACAACCGCACGCCGAACGCCGTCCGCCTCGGCCTGGCCTCACCCCCGGCCGCGACGCTGGCACGCGCCCTGGCCACCCTCGCCGGGCTCGCCCGTTCCTCACCGGACGACCTGCCGGCCGAGTGAGGTCACCCCGTGCGGTTGGGGCGCAGCGTCCAGGAGACGGTCATCTCCGAGACGACGACGTCGCCGGCGTCGCGGATCTCGACGGCGACGTCGAACTCGGGCCGCTCCCCCGCGTCCAGCCGGGCGACGACCGCCTCCCGCTCGGCCCGCAAGGTGGCGGCGGCGGTGACCTCGCCCATGGCGAGCTTGCGGTAGGCGATCCTCGCCTCGGTCGCCAGCGGCACGGCCCGGGAGAGCTGGTCGCCGAAGGCCGACAGCATGGCCGCGCCCGAGGCGGTCTCGGCCAGCGTGAACAGGGCGCCCGCGTGCGGGCCGCCCACGTGGTTGTGCAGGTCTCCCCGGTCGGCCAGGCGGGCGACCGCCGCACCGCCGCCGATCGCGTCGAACGTGATGCCGAGCAGCCGCGCGAACGGGACGCTGTCGAGCATGAAGGCGCCGATGTCCATGGCCGGGATGTTACCGGCAGGTACGGTTCGGGGTGATCCTTCCTCTGATGTCAGCAGGTCGCGGCACGGTACGTTGGGCCTGTGACGGAGTACCGCGACGACTTGCACCTCGCGCATCTGCTGGCGGACGCCGCCGACGACATCACGATGCGCCGTTTCAAGGCCGTGGACCTCAAGGTCGACACCAAGCCCGACCTCACCCCGGTCAGCGACGCCGACCGGGCCGTGGAGGAGGCGATCCGCGGCACGCTGCGCCGTGCCCGGCCCCGCGACGCCGTCGTGGGCGAGGAGTTCGGCATGACCGGCTACGGCATGCGTTCCTGGATCATCGATCCGATCGACGGCACCAAGAACTACGTACGCGGAGTCCCCGTGTGGGCCACGCTGATCGCGCTGATGGAGCACGGCAAGGTCGTCGTGGGCGTGGTCTCGGCGCCGGCGCTCTCCCGCCGCTGGTGGGCCGCCAAGGAGGCCGGCGCGTGGACCGGGCGGAGTATGAGCAAGGCCACGCGCTGCGAGGTGTCCTCGGTCGGCCGCCTCGACGACGCCTCCTTCTCCTTCTCCGACCTGGAGGAGTGGGAGAAGGCCGGACGGCTCGACCCGTTCCTCGACCTCACGAGGGACTGCTGGCGCACCCGCGGCTACGGCGACTTCTGGTCGCACATGATGGTCGCCGAGGGCTCGGCGGACATCTCCGCAGAGCCCGAGCTGTCCCCCTGGGACATGGCGGCGCTCACGATCATCGTGGAGGAGGCCGGCGGCTCCTGCACCGCGCTCGACGGCACCCCGCCCCTCGACGGCGGCAACCTCGTCTGCACCAACGGCCTGCTCCACAACGAGGTCCTCAAGCGCCTGTCCCCGCGCTGACATTTCCCTCCATGTCCGGATAAATCGTCGAATTTCCGTTGGCGGCGTTATCGATCCGGCGGCATTCGTGCCTTGTCCGTGACAACCGGCTGCCAACCGGCTCGTCGCCGCGCACGTCCAAAAACGGGACGCGTAAGCGGACCGCCTCAGACCACTGCGACGAGCCGGAATTCGATATGAGCGCACCAGCGAAGCCGCGAAGGACAGCCGACGACGACGGAAAGGAAGAGCGGAAGAACGCACGCAGAATCGCCGTCATCACTGGCGTCTGGGCCTGCGTGGGGACGCTGATCACCGCCGCGTCGGCGGTGACGATCGCCGTGATCAACGCCCCCGACGCCGTGCGGAACGTGGTCGGAGAGAACATCGCCGTGACGCATACGGCGACGGCGACGGTCACCGCCACCGTGACCGCCACGGTGACCGCCGGCGCGGAGGCCACCTCCACCCCCGCCGGCTCCACCCCGGCCGACCCCGGGACGGCCACGCCTCTGGCCAGGAGGGACGCCGTCGGCGTCGCGGGCTGCAGAACGCCGGACGGCTACGGCAACGACTGGGGCGACCGCTCGGTCGCCGTCGCGGGCTCGGACGAGCAACTCACCGCCGTCACCTGCCGGGTGAACGAGGCCGGCGCCGTGACGGGCCATCTCGACTACGTGGTTCCCCAGAACGCGACCAGGTTCACGGCGCGCGTCGGAATCGACCGCGTTTCTCCAAACACGTCGGCACAGGTGCGTTTTTCCGTTCTCGACCTGAGCGACCATGTCCTCGCACAGCAGGTGGCGACGTACACGAATGCGCCGGAAATCACGGTCCCGGTATCTGGAATTCAGCGGATCCGCCTGAGAATGACCGTCATCAAGAGCAGCGGGGTCACCTCGGCGAACTACTTCCGGGTCGCGTGGATGAACGCCTCCTATCGGTGAGGGCGGCGCGCCTCGCCTCCTGCGCGCCACCCGCAGAGACCAGGCGCCTTGTCGTCCTGGTACTCGAAGGGCCGCCTGCCGCGAGATGTACGCCAGGAGCTCGCTGATCCCCGGGCCCGGGATCGCTCACACGGGGAGGGTGTCTCCGGGGAAGCCGTGGCACGGGTGAACCTCGCAACGCATCATCCCGGCTCGAACGCAGGGGTCCCCGGCCATGATCTCCGTGGCTTCTTCGGCCGGCACGGTCATGATCGCGACGCCGGCCACGGTGTCGGAGGCGACCGGGCACAGGATCGCGATCACCCCCTCGGCGCGCAGCGACACCATGCGTCGCTGGTGTTCGAGTTCGATCGCGTCCGCGCCGTCCATGGTCCGCTCCGGTCCCCACTGAAGGAGCGCCAGGCTGTAGGGCTTCGCGGTCGCGGCCAGAGCCCGAATCTGTTCGTCGGTCACGGTCGCGCTCATGATGTCTCCCTACTTCTCGAGGCGCTCGGCCAGCGAGACGATGATTCCTTCGGGCCCGCGGACGTAGGCCATCCGCCACACGCCTTCGTATTCGCCGATGCCTCCCACCAGGCCGTAACCGTCGGCTGCGGCGTGGTCGACCGCGGCGTGGAGGTCGTGCACCTCGAAGGCGACGTTGCGCAGGCCCAGCGCGTTGGCCGGCGCGGGCGAACTGGGGAGGTGGTCCGGCCGCGTGAAGCTTGAGAGCTCCAGCGTCGTACCTCCGCCCGGCGCTCGCAGCATGACGATCTCGGTGCGGGCGCCGGTCATGCCGATCACCGTGTCCAGGAACTCGCCTTCGACGGCCATCTTCCGATCGGCCTCCAGACCGAGGCTGACGAAGAACGCCGTCGCGGCGTCGAGGTCGGCGACGGTGATGCCGACATGGTCGAAGCGTTTGATGAATGTCATCGGATCCCTTTCGAGGTTTCTTTAAGAGACGCTAGAAAGGTAGCACCCGAGGTTTCGTAAGGGAACCCCACTTGCTAGATTGCTGTCATGCAGCGAACGCGGTTCGGGGAGATGGCGTGTTCCATCGCGCGCACCTTGGACGTGATCGGCGAGCCCTGGTCGCCGCTGATCCTGCGCGACGTGTGGGCCGGGGTGCGCCGCTTCGACCACATCCAGGCTGATTTGGGGATCTCCCGCAAGGTGCTCACCGAGCGGCTCAACCACCTGGTCGAACAGGGTGTGCTCGAGCGGCTGCCCTACGACGGCCGCCCCCGCTACGAGTACCACCTCACCGCCAAGGGCACCGATCTCGTAGAGATGCTCATGGTGATGGCCCGGTGGGGTGACCGCTGGCTCGCCGGCGAGGCCGGGCCTCCCGTCCTCTACCGCCACCATGCCTGCGGGCAGATCGGCCAGGTCGAGCCACGCTGCAGCCACTGCGGAGAGCCGATGCACGCCGACGACGTCGACCTCCTCCCAGGCCCGGGCGCGGCCTGACGGCCGATGCTTCGGCCCTCGCCGGTGAGGGTCACAAAGCTCGGTGAGGGTTACAGCGCGAGGACGTCACCCGCGGCGGTGAGGAGGCTGCCGCGGTACGCCTCGCCGAACAGGCAGACGTGGACGGCGAGCGGGTGGAGCTGGTGCAGCGGCACGCGCTCGCGCCAGCCGTCCGCGAGGGGCGCCGCCTCGCGGTAGGCGGCGAGGATCGTGTTGAGGTGCGGCGCCCCGAACAGCGTCAGCATCGCGAGGTCGGTCTCCCTGTGGCCGCCGTGGGCGGCCGGATCGACCAGCACGACCCCGTCCGCCGACCACAGCAGGTTCCCGCTCCACAGGTCGCCGTGGATCCGGCTCGGCGGCTCGGCCGGCCCGGCGACCTCCGTCACCCGGTCACACGCCTCCTCGACCAGCTCCACATCGGCGGCCGACAGCGCGCCGCGGTCACGCGCGAGCCGTACGAACGGGAGCACGCGGCGGGACGCGTAGAACGACGGCCAGTCCGGCGCGGGCTCGTTGCTCATCGGCAGCTCGGCGATGTAGCCGGGCCAGGGGGCGCCGAAGTCCGCGGCCCCGGCGGCGTGCAGAGCGGCCAGCTCACGCCCGAACCGCTCGGCGGCCCCGGCCGTCGCGGGCACGGTGTCGACCCACTCCAGCACCAGCGCGCCGCCGTCCGCGGCGACCACCTCGGGGACGGCGACCGCGCCCGGCTCGGCCAGCCAGCGCAGCCCCGCCGCCTCGCTGCCGAAGACGGCGGACGCGTCCGCGCCCTTCCCGGCGGCGCCCTTCTCGGCGGCCCCCTCCTTGATTGCGCTCTTCTTGACGAACACCCTGCGGCCGTCGCCGAGCACGCCCTCGTGCAGCGTCCAGGCGTGCCCGCCGCCGAGATCCCTAGTGATCCTCAAGGTGCTTCGCCACCCCCTCGCAGGCGGCCTCGACCATCCGCAGCACCTCGACGAAACCCTCGCGTCCGCCGTAGTAGGGGTCGGGCACCTCGGCGCCCTCGGGAGCCGCCGGGTCGAACGACCGCAGCAGCCGGACGTCCGCGTCCGACGGGGCGATCCGCCGTACGGCGCGCAGATTGTCCCGGTCCATCACGAGGATGAGGTCACGCTCGGCGAACCACGCCCGGTCGAACTGGCGGGCCCGATGGGACGAGCCGTCGTAGCCGTGGTCGGCCAGCGTCGCCAGGGCCCGCTCGTCCATCGGCTCCCCCGCGTGCCAGCCGCCGGTGCCGGCGCTGTCCACCTCGACGTCGAGCCCGCGCTCGGCCAGCGTACGGCGCAGCACGACCTCGGCCATCGGCGATCGGCAGATGTTCCCCATGCAGACCAGACATACACGTTTCATGAACTCAATCCTCTCCCATAACGCCCGTGACCTGGCCGTTATCTCTTCTGGGGCCGCGCAAGAGCGACCGGGGGCGTTCACTGCCCGTTCACCTTTACCAGGGGTTTAGGTCACCTTGGCTCCCTACCGTCCTCGATGTTGAGAAGACATGGGGAGGAACAACCGTGAAGTATGCAGGCCGGCTCGCCGCCGCCACCATCGTCGGCGTGCTCTCGCTCGCCGCATGCGGGACCGATGACAACACGAGCACCGCGGAGGGCACCTCCAGTGCCGCCGCTGCCGTGCAGGGCGACGACACCCTGAAGGGCACGATCAACGCCGCCGGCTCCTCGGCCCAGGCGAACGCCATCGCGGAGTGGAAGAAGAACTTCCAGTCGTCGAACCCCGGCGTCAGCATCAACTACAACCCGAGCGGCTCCGGCGCCGGCGTCCAGGCGTTCATCCAGGGCACGGTGGCCTTCGCCGGCTCCGACTCGGCGCTGAACGACGAGAAGGGCGAGCCCGCCCAGGCCGACGCCCGCTGCAAGACCGGCAAGGCGATCAACCTGCCGATGGTGACCGGCCCGGTGGCCGTCGTCTACAACCTGCCTGGCACGGACGGTCTCCAGCTCTCGCCGAAGACCATCGCCGGCATCTTCAACAGCAAGATCACGAAGTGGGACGACCCGGCCATCAAGGCCGACAACCCCGACGCCAAACTTCCCTCGACCGCCATCCAGGCGTTCCACCGCTCGGACGAGTCGGGCACCAGCGACAACTTCACCAAGTTCATGAAGGCCACCGCGGACGCCGACTGGCCGTACGAGCCGGCCAAGGCGTGGCCGGCCGAGGCTCAGGGCCAGGGCGCCAAGGGCTCGGACGGCATCGCGTCCAGCATCAAGAGCACCGAGGGCGCGATCAGCTACGTCGAGCTGTCCTTCGCCGACAACTCGCAGCTGCAGAAGGCCAAGGTCGCCAATGGCGCCGGCGAGTACGTCGAGCTCACGCCGGAGAGCGCGGGCAAGACCATCGAGGCCGCGGAGATCGCGGGCACCGGCAACGACCTCAAGCTGAAGATCGACTACGCCACCAAGGCCGCGGGCGCCTACCCGATCGTGCTCGTGACGTACGAGATCACCTGCGAGAAGGGCCTGGCGGCCGAGGACGCGCAGCTGGTCAAGTCGTTCCTGACCTACACCGCCAGCGACGAGGGCCAGCAGACCCTGACCAGCCTCGGCTACGCCCCGCTGCCGGCGAGCCTGCTGACCAAGGTCCGCACCGCGGTCGAGGCGATCGCCTAACCAGATGGCGACACCAACCAGAACCAGGGAGAGCGGGCCGGCCATGCGCCGGTCCGCCTTCCGGCGCAGCCGCGGTGACGGCCCGTTCCGCTTCGCCTCCACCGGGGCCGGTATCGTCCTTTTGGCGATCATGGCCGCGATCGGGGTGTTCCTGGTCGTCAAGGCCGTCCCCGCCCTCCAGGCGAACACGTCCCACTTCCTGACCGAACTGACCTGGCAGCCGAACGCCACCGAGCCCGTCTTCGGCATCGGGGCGCTCGCCTTCGGCACCGTGCTGAGCTCGCTGCTCGCGCTGGTCATCGCCACCCCCGTGGCGGTCGGGGTCGCGCTGTTCATCTCGCACTACGCGCCCCGGCGGCTCGCCTCCGCCCTGGGCTACGTGGTGGACCTCCTCGCCGCGGTCCCCAGCGTGGTGTACGGCCTGTGGGGCGTCACGTTCCTCGTGCCGTTCATGCTCGGCCCGTCGAAGTTCCTCAACGACTACCTCGGCTGGATCCCGCTGTTCGGCGGTGACACCGTGGTCGGCAGGAGCATGCTCACCGCGTCGCTCGTACTCGCCATCATGATCCTGCCGATCATCGCCGCGATCTCCCGCGAGGTCTTCCTGCAGGCCCCCAAGATGCAGGAAGAGGCCGCGCTCGCGCTCGGCGCGACGCGCTGGGAGATGATCAGGATGTCGGTCCTGCCGTTCGGCCGGCCCGGCGTCATCAGCGCCGCCATGCTCGGCCTCGGCCGCGCGATGGGCGAGACGATCGCGGTCGCGCTCATCTTCCCGGCGACCTTCAACATCTCGTTCAAGATTCTCGGCCCCTACGGCAACAGCATCGCCGCCAACATCGCCAACGGCTTCGGCGAGGCGACCGAGGTGGGGCGAGGCGCGCTGATCGCCTCGGGGCTCATCCTGTTCCTCATCACCCTGCTGGTGAACATGGCGGCCCGCTTCGTCATCGCCCGCCGCAAGGAGTACGCGAGGGCCGCCGCGTGACCGTACAGACCGGAATCCAGCCCATCTCCTCGGCCCGCCGGGCCAAGGACCGCCTCGTCCAGGTGCTCGTCTACCTGGCGTTCGCGCTCGCGGTCATCCCGCTGCTGTCGGTGCTGTGGCTCGTCGTCAAGAACGGCATCGGCCGACTCGACATGGAGTTCCTCACCCACTCCATGCGCAACATCGGGGCGCGCGACGCGGGTGGCGGCGCCTACCACGCCATCATCGGCACGCTCGAACAGGTACTGCTCGCCTCGCTCATCGCGGTCCCGATCGGCCTGCTCACCGCCGTCTACCTCGTCGAGTACGGCGAAGGCGGACGACTGTCACGCACAATCAGCTTCTTCGTGGACGTCATGACCGGCGTCCCTTCCGTGGTTTCCGGGCTCTTCGTCCTGGCCTTCTGGATCCTCGTGCTCGGCATGCCGTTCTCCGGCTTCGCCGGCGCGCTCGCCCTGTCGATCCTCATGATGCCGGTCGTGGTCAGGTCAGCCGAGGAGATGCTCCGCCTGGTCCCCCGGGAGCTGCGCGAGGCGTCGTACGCGCTGGGCGTGCCCAAGTGGCGCACCATCGTCAAGGTCGTGCTGCCCACGGCCTTCACCGGGATCGTGACCGGCGTCATGCTGGCCGTGGCCCGCGTCGCCGGCGAGACGGCGCCACTGCTGCTGACCGTCTTCGTCACCGACTCCATCAACAACGACCCGTTCAACGGTCCCCAGATGGGGCTTCCGCTGTACGTCTTCGATCAGGCCGGCCGCCCCACGGACACCGCGGTCGACCGAGCCTGGACCGGCGCGCTCACGCTGATCCTGATCGTCATGCTGCTCAACCTGGTCGCACGCCTCATCACCTGGTGGCGTTCGCCCGCGAGGAGGAGGTAAGGAATGGCCAAGCAGATCGAGGTCGCGGGCCTCGACGCCTACTACGGCACGCACAAGGCGATCGAGGGCATCTCGATGACGATCGAGCCCCGGTCGGTCACGGCCTTCATCGGCCCGTCCGGTTGCGGCAAGTCCACATTCCTGCGGACTCTCAACCGGATGCACGAGGTCATCCCCGGCGCCCGGGTCGAGGGCAAGGTCCGCCTCGAAGACCAGGACCTCTACGGCGCGGACGTCGACCCGGTGTCGGTCCGCCGGACCATCGGCATGGTGTTCCAGCGCCCGAACCCGTTCCCCACCATGTCGATCTTCGACAACGTGGCCGCGGGCCTGCGGCTCAACGGCCGGCACTCCCGTTCGCAGCTGGACGGCATCGTCGAGGAGTCGCTCAAGGGTGCCAACCTCTGGAACGAGGTCAAGGACCGGCTCAACAAGCCGGGCGCGGGCCTGTCCGGCGGTCAGCAGCAGCGCCTGTGCATCGCGCGTGCCATCGCCGTACGCCCGCAGGTGCTCCTCATGGACGAGCCGTGCTCGGCGCTCGACCCCATCTCGACGCTGGCGATCGAGGACCTCATCTCCCAGCTCAAGCAGGACTACACGATCGTGATCGTGACGCACAACATGCAGCAGGCCGCCCGGGTCAGCGACAAGACCGCGTTCTTCAATCTGGCCGCGCAGGGGCAGCCCGGCAAGCTCGTCGAGATGGACGAGACGTCGAAGATCTTCACCAATCCGGCTGAGAAGGCGACCGAGGACTACATCACGGGCCGCTTCGGCTGACGACCTCTTCCCGCTGACAGCATTGGAGGGACCCCGGGTGACGGCACCCGCAGTGGAGGGGGACACTCGGACGGCGCCCATGCTCCTGGTGGCCGATCCGGACGCGGGTCTGGTGCGGCAGCTCTCGGCGGCCATGCAGGACGCGGGCGTCGACGTGACCGGCGTACCGGACGGCGCCCAGGCGTTGCTGCAGGCCGGGGCGCTCCAGCCCGACGCCGTGCTGATCTGCGCCTCCCTCCCGATCGTCGGCCCTCTCGACTTCGTCCGGGCCGTACGGCTCATGCGACCCGTGCCCGTCCTGCTCGGCATCGACTTCGGGAGCGACGCCGAGCAGGCCCTGCAGGCTCTGGAGGCGGGCGCCACGGCCTGCGTGGCCAGGCCCTACCGCGTGCCCGAGCTTCTCCCCCTCGTGCAGGCGGCCTTCCGCCGGCAGGACGGCCACCGGACCGTGCTGACGATCGGCGACGTGGAGCTCGACGTGACGGCATACCAGGTGAAGGTCGGCGGACGCCTCGTGCACCTGCCGCTGCGCGAGTTCGAACTGCTGCACTACTTGATGCGCAACGCGGACAG
Source organism: Microbispora bryophytorum (assembly GCF_006874465.1). Classification (GTDB taxonomy): domain Bacteria; phylum Actinomycetota; class Actinomycetes; order Streptosporangiales; family Streptosporangiaceae; genus Microbispora; species Microbispora bryophytorum. The sequence continues at coordinate 68,831 of NZ_VIRL01000029.1, forward strand.
AACGGTCACCCGCGAGCAGATCATGCGCAACGTCTGGCACTCCAACGACGGGATGTCCACCAACACCAACACCATCGCGGTCCACGTCAAGCGCCTGCGCGCGCGGCTCGGCGACGTGGAGGACACGGTGATCCAGACCGTCCGAGGAGTGGGCTACCGGTTGGTCAGCGGCTGAGAGTCCGCCCGCCCCGCCTGCTCAGGAGAAGGTCCGCCCGCTCAGGAGAAGGTCCGGCCGAGATGGGCCAGACCCGCCTCCGCGTACGGCCTGATGCCCGTGCACAGGCCGTACGCGACGTCCTCCAGCAGCGCGCACCGGGCGTAGAAGAGCATCCGCTCGTGGTCCGCGTCATCGTGGTGCCCCTGATAATGCGCCAGCGTCCGCCCGTAGACCTCGGGTCCGAGGTCCCGGTAGACGAGCGCGAGGTCGTAGGCGGGATCGGCGATGGCCGCATCCGTCCAGTCGACGACCCCCGTCACGGCACTGGTCTCGACGTCCACCAGCAGGTGCTCACTGCCCAGGTCGTTGTGGCAGAACGTCAGTGTCTCGGGGTCCGGGGGCACCTCGGCGGCGAAGAACTCCTCGACCAGCCGGCGCTCCTCCGCGGGGAGACGATCGGCGATCTTCTCGTAGTCTCCCTCGGCCTCCTCCCTGAGATCGCGCAGCGGGAAGGCGTCACGCGGCACCAGATCCTCCATCCGCCCGACGGGCAGCACATGCAGCGCGCTGAGGAAGGCGCCCAGGGGAGCCGCCAGACGCGCGGGCTCCCTGACCGGGTGAAGGTTCAGCGGACGGCCGGGCAGCTTGCGGTACGCGAGAACACCCGCCTCCGCGTCCACGAAAATCGGCCGCGGCACCGGCAGCGGCGACACCTCGCTCACGACGACGAGCAACGCCGCCTCTCGCCTCACCACTTCGGCACGGGAAGCCGAATCGCCGTGGGGCACGGGATCCCTCTGGCGAGCGGGATCACCGTGTTGAACAGCACCACCATGTTGAGCAGGATCACGGTGGAAAGTCGTGTCGTCACGAGGAGCAGCATCGCGGTGGAGAACCGTGTCGTTATGGGGACCCGCGCCGCTATGGGGAGCCGAGTCGTTATGGGGAGCCGAGTCATCGATCTTGCTCTGCCGTATGACCAGCTCACCGTTGATCTCGTACGCCGCGTTGTCCTGTCCCTCGCCCAGCCGTTCGACGGACCTGACCTCGTAGCCGGGCAGGTGTCGGGCCAGCAACCGGATGAGTCGCTCGGTCACCCCCGTAACCCTAGCCATGTCACGAGCCATGTCACGGTACGGCGGCGAGGGCTGCGGACCTCCCTCCCGCCCGCATCGCTGCTTGCGCGTCACTTCCTTACGCGCGAAAGCTCGGACACGCCAACCCCGGACATGCGAAAGCCCCGGCCAACCACAGCCGGGGCAACACCACAAACAAAAAAGGGGGGGTGATGGTCAACCCCCCAGAAAATGCGGAAGGGCCACCCCAATGGGATGGCCCTCCACAAAGATTGTCCGGCGGCGTCCTACTCTCCCACACCGTCCCCGGTGCAGTACCATCGGCGCTGGCAGGCTTAACTTCCGGGTTCGGAATGTAACCGGGTGTTTCCCTGCCGCTATAACCGCCGTA
>NZ_VIRL01000002.1:0-79964 GCF_006874465.1 Microbispora bryophytorum
GCCCCACGCCCGGGGCGGGCTGCGTCAGCGAGTTGACCTTCAGCGGCAGCAGCGCGGAGTCGGCCGGGCGGCTGTTTTCCGCCAGGCCGTACAGGCCGCCGGCCGCGACGTGCGTGACCGGCCGGAACGGGGAGCCGACTGCAACGGTGAGCACTTTCCCCACGGGGTTCGTCGGTGGCGTGGCGCCGGAGGGGCTGGCCGAAGGGGACGGCGACGGGCTCACTGAGGGGCTCACTGCGGGGCTCGCTGAGGGGCTTGGTGACGGGCTCGCGGACGGGCTCGCGGATGGGCTGGGCGACGCACTCGGGCTCGGGTCGGGTGACCGCGTGGGGCTCGCCGACGGGCTGGCGACGGTGCCGGTGCACGGGGTGCCGTTCAGGGTGAAATCGGTGGGAACGGGGTTGGAACCGTCCCAGGAGCCGTTGAAGCCGAAGCCGGCCGTGCCGTTGGTGGGGATGGAGCCGTTGTAGCCGGCGTCGGTGACGGTGACCTGCGCTCCCGACTGCGTGTGGCTGCCGTTCCAGAGCTGGGTGATGGTCTGCCCGGCGGTGAATGACCAGGTCAACGTCCAGCCGTTCACCGGATCACCGATGTTGTTAACGTTAACATTCGCGCCGAAGCCGCCCGGCCACTGATTGGTGATCGTGTAGGTGACCTGACAGCCGGTCGCGGCCTGGGCGGTCAGGGCCGGCGTGACGGCGCCTACGGTCCCGGCGCAGACGACGGCGGCCAGCGCCGCTCCTAACCGGTGGGAGAAGAGTCGCATCTGTGTCCTCGGAGACGGGGGCGATTAAGGGGGAGAAGGGAGCCCATGCGAGAGCCGCTGTCGTGAAGCAGAGAACGGCCGTGGCCTGACACGGCTGAGCGGCCGTTCTGGTCCGGAGGTCGACGCCGGCGGTCGAGGTCGGCGGGAGGCGATCGGCCGGGCTGCCGTCCGCGGTCGGCTCGCACGCGTGCCGGCGCCGACCGCTCCGCCGGTGCCTGCCGTGACGTTCCCCGCCGGGGCGTTCCCCGCCGGGATGGTTCCCGGTGGGGCGGTTTCGCGCGGTGCGGTGCCCGCTGGGATGGCGCTCGGTGGGACGGTTCCCTGCGGCGCGGTCCTCGCCGGGATGGTCCTTGCCGGGACGGTACCCGCCGGGGCGGCTCCGACGGGGTCGGCAACGGCTGGGACATCGATTGCCGGACAGTTGCCGATGAGAAGGCAGGAGGCCGGACATGTGTGCTCTGAAGCACTTCACCTGCCGTGCTCGCTGCCACCGCCGCTCCCGGTGAGTCCGACAATCGATTTCCTTCTCGGAAAATTGGCGTTTCCCGGCGGACCGTACGCAGGGGGCGGGTCAAGCGTCAACGGACACGTCCGCGGCGGGCGGCCGGACTGTCGGTATGGCACCGCTCCTGTGCCGCCCACGGGAGGTGTCGCGCCTTCGAGCGATCACAGGATCGGCTGAAAATTACATGTCCGGGGAAGACGGCCGGGGAGGGCGACTCGCCCGTGCTGAGCGGGGGCGGAGGGAGCATTCAGGCGCGGATGCGCAGGCCGCGGGGGGCGGAGGGAGGACTCAGGCGCGGATGCGCAGACCGCGGGGGGTGGGGTGGAAGCCCGCGGCTTCGAGCGCCGCCGCGAGCGGAGAGTCGGCGATGGCGGTGCCGTCGGCGCGCTCGACCGTCAGCTTCCCCAGGGCTCCCCGCTTCACGGCGACCGCCAGGGCCAGCACGGCGGACCGCAGGTCCTCCTCGGGCCCGAACGAGAGCAGGGTCTTGCCGCCGCGCTCCACGTAGAGGATCAGCGCACCCTCCACCAGCACCACCAGCGCGCCGGCCTTGCGGCCCGGCTTGTGGGTCACGTCGTCGGTGCGGTCCGGCCAGGACAGGGCCGCACCGTAGGGGTTGGCCGGGTCGGTCGCCGCGAGCACGACCGCACGGCGAGGCGGCGGCGGGACGGGGATCGACCACAGGTCCTCGGCCGGAGCGGGACGCGTGGAGGACAGGGCGCGCATGCGGTCGACCGCGCCCGGCAGGGCGAACTGGGCGCCGCCCAGACCTTCGACGAAGTAGCCCCGGCGGCACCGGCCGCTCTCCTCGAAGGCGCGCAGCACCTGGTAGACGGCGGAGAAACCACCGGGCAGGCGCTCGGCTGAGATGCCGCCCCGCGTCAGCACGCCGTGCCGCTCCAGCAGAACTTCGGCCTGCGCGTGGGCCCGCTGGGTGCCGTCGGCCGCCGGCGAGGGCAGCAGCCACCATCGGCCGCTCACGGTCGGCGGGCCGCTTCTCGTGGGCAGCACCGCGCGGCGGCGCCTGGTCGCCGCGGGCCGGTGGGCGGGCCGCCCGGTGCCCAGAGTCGAGCGAAGCGGGGCGAGCGTGTCACCGGTGACCCGGCCTGCCCAGACGAGGTCCCACAAAGTTGCCGCGAGTGTCGTGTCGTCCGGCACCGCGCTCGCCCGCGCGGCACCCGCCGCCTCATCCGGGGCGCGGCCGAGGATCCTGGCCCGGCGGGCCGAGGCGGCGTCCTGGCCGGAATCGGGCGGCGCCTGCTCGCCGAGCGCCGCCGCCGCGATCCGGTTGGACAACTCGCGGAAGAACAGCGCGCCGCCCCCGCTCAGGATCTCCAGGACCTGCTCGTGCAGCGGCGTCATGGTGAGCTCCGACGGCGCGGGAAGCAGCAGGGGTGCGGTGTCGGCGAAGTAGAGACCGACCCACCCGTCGCCGCCGGGCAGGGAACCCTGGCCCACCCAGACGACCTCCCCGGACGAGGTCAGCTCGTCGAGCAGGGCGGGGGAGTATCCGGGCACTCGGGCGGGGAGCACCAGCGACTCCAACGCGGAAGCGGGGACGGCTGCTCCCTGCAATCGTTCGATCGCCGTGATCAGTGCGTCCATGGCCCGCGCCGGGCCGTGGCCCTGTCCGCCCTGTCCGCTCTGGGTGCCCTGTCCGCTCTGGGTGCCGGGCGCCGAGAGCCCGGTCCGGCCGGCGTTCCCGCCCTGCTCCCCGCCGGTCGGCGTGCCGCCCTGCGGGACGATGCCGTGCCAGGTGGGCAGGAACGCCGCCAGCGTCTCCGGGGGGACCGGTTCGACCTCCTTGCGGAGCCGCGCCAGCGACCGGCGCCGCAGCAGCCGCAGCACCCCGGCGTCGCACCACTCCTCGCCCCGGGCCCCGGGGCGGAACTCGCCCGCGACCACCCTGCCCGCCGCCGCGAGACGGCGCAGCGCCTCGTCCACCACCGCGACGCCCATGCCGAATCGCGCGGCGGCCGTGCCGGAGGAGAACGGCCCGCGGGTGCGGGCGTGCCGCGCGACCAGGTCGCCGAGCGGATCGGGGACGGCGGCCCGGCCCGGCCCGCTGGACCCACCGGCGAGGGGCGCTTCGAGGAACTCGTGCGGGACGCCCACCGGCAACGGCACCCCGAGCGCGTCGCGCAGGCGCCAGGCGTCCTCCACCGCGGCCCACTGCTCGTGGCCCGCCACACGCACCCGGATGGCCCGGCGTGCCCGTTCCAGGTCGGCGAGCCAGCCCGGGTCTCCTTCGCGGATCGAGACGTCCTGGGCGAGCAGCGGGCCGTGCGAGCGCAGCAGGTCGGCGAGGTCCTCGGCGTCGCGCAACGGCCTGTCCAGCCGCGCCAGCTCCCGCTCGGTCTCGGCGACGACATCCGGATCGAGCAGCTCCCGCAGGTCGGCCTGCCCCATGAGCTCGGCGAGGAGCGCGGTGTCGAGGGCGAGTGCCTGCGCCCGCCGCTCGGCCATCGGCGCGTCACCCTCGTACATGAACGCGCCGATGTAGGCGAACAGCAGCGACGCCGCGAACGGGGACGCCTGGGTGGTCTCCACCTCGACCACCCGCACCCGGCGGGCGGCGACGTTCCGCATGAGCTCCACCAGGCCCGGCACGTCGAAGACGTCCTGCAGGCACTCGCGCATCGTCTCCAGCACCACCGGGAACCCGGCGTACTTGCTCGCGACGCCGAGCAGGTGGGCCGCCCGCTGGCGCTGCTGCCACAGGGGGGTGCGCCTGCCGGGGGAGCGGCGGGGCAGCAGGAGGGCGCGCCCGGCGCACTCCCGGAACCGGGAGGCGAACAGGGTGGAGCCCCCGAGCTCCTCGATGACGACCTGCTCGATCTCCTCGGCGTCGAACACCGCGACGTCGGTGGGCGCGTCCTCGAAGGTGTCGGGCACGCGCAGCACGATGCCGTCGTCGGAGTGGATGGCCTGGACGTCGACGCCGTACCGCTCGCGCAGCCGCCGTCCGATGGCGAGCGCCCAGGGGGCGTGGACCCGCGCGCCGAAGGGGGAGTGGATCACCACGCGCCAGTCGCCAAGCTCGTCGTGGAACCGCTCGACCACGAGCGTGCGGTCGTCGGGCACATAGCCCGTGGCCTCCCGCTGCTCGGTCAGATAGGCGAGCAGGTTGCCGACGGCGTAGTCGTCGAGCCCCGCCGCGCGAATCCGCTCGCGCGCCGGCGCCGTGTCGCCCCGGCCGCCCGCCCCCGCGGCCGACAGCTCACGGACGAACGCGCCGATCGCGCGGCCGAGCTCGGCGGGGCGGCCCGGCGCGTCTCCGTGCCAGAACGGCAGCTTGCCCGGCTGCCCGGGGGCGGGGGAAACCAGGACCCGGTCGGCGGTGATGTCCTCGATCCGCCACGAGGTCGCGCCCAGCACGAACACGTCGCCGACCCGGGACTCGTAGACCATCTCCTCGTCCAGCTCGCCCACGCGCGACGCCTTGTCGCCCACGAGGAACACGCCGAACAGCCCGCGGTCGGGGATGGTGCCCCCGTTGGTCACCGCCAGGCGCTGGGCCCCGGGACGGCCCTGGAGGGTGCCCGTCACCCGGTCCCAGACGATGCGCGGCCGCAGTTCCGCGAACTCCTCGCTCGGGTAGCGCCCGGCGAGCATGTCGAGCGTCGCCTCCAGCGCGCTGCGCGGCAGCGTGGCGTACGGCGCGGCACGGCGAACCAGCGTCTCCAGCGCGTCGACCGTCCACTCGTCGAGCGCGGTCATCGCGACGATCTGCTGGGCCAACACGTCGAGGGGGTTGCGCGGATAGCGGAGCGCCTCGATCTGTCCCGTACGCATGCGCTCGGCCACGACGGCCGTCTGAACGAGGTCGCCCCGATACTTGGGGAAGATCACGCCACGGGAGACGGCCCCGACCTGGTGCCCGGCGCGGCCGATGCGCTGCAGGCCGCTCGCCACGCTGGGCGGCGCCTCGACACAGGCGACCAGGTCGACCGACCCCATGTCGATGCCCAGCTCCAGGCTGGAGGTGGCGACCACCGCGGGCAGACGGCCCGACTTCAGCGCCTCCTCGATCTGGGACCGCTCCTCCTTGGAGACGGAGCCGTGATGCGCCCGCACCACCTCGGGGATCGCGCCGCCCGAGACTCCCGCCTGGGCCGTCATCTCCGCCGGCATGGCCGCCGGGCCGGTCCGCCGGGTATCACCGCGCTGGACATCAGGCCGTAGGGCATCCGCCCACCCGCCGTCTCGGTGCGCGATGTCGCCGGGTGCGCTGTCTGCGTGCGAGCTGTCCTCGCGTCGGGCGTCAGGTTCTTCGTGCCGGTCGGACCACTGCGCGTGCAACTCCTCGAAGGCATCCGACCAGTGGGCCGGATCTCCCGGGCCGGGGCTCGCGCCCTCGCCTGGCGGCGGCGCGGTCCGCCGTTCCCAGGCGAGCTCGTTGAGCCGGGCGCACAGGCGCTCCGACAGACGTCGCGAGTTGGCGAAGACGATCGTGGACCGATGGGCTTCGATCAGGTCGAGCAGGTGCTCCTCGACATGCGGCCAGATGCTCCTGCGGTGCTCCGGCGACCCGCCGTCAGCGCCGGGCGGGGGCGGCGCCAGCTCGGTCATGTCCTCCACCGGCACCACGACGTCGACCTCGATGACCTTCTCGGAGGGCGGCTGCACGACCGTGGCCGGGCGGGACCCGCCGAGGAACGTCGCCACCTCCTCGACCGGCCGCACGGTCGCCGACAGTCCGATGCGCTGGGCCGGGGCGGGCAGCAGGGCGTCGAGCCGCTCCAGCGTCAGCGCGAGGTGCGCCCCGCGCTTGGTCCCCGCGACGGCGTGGACCTCGTCCACGATCACGGTCTCGACGCCGCGCAGCGCCTCGCGCGCCTGCGAGGTGAGGATCAGGAACAGGGACTCGGGCGTCGTGATCAGGATGTCGGAGGGCCGGGCGGCGAAACGGCGCCGCTCCTCGGCCGCGGTGTCCCCCGAACGGATCGCCACCGATATGCCGGGCGCGGGCAGGCCCATCCGCAGCGCCGTCTGCCGGACGCCGGTGAGCGGGGCCCGCAGGTTCCGCTCGACGTCCACCGCGAGGGCCTTCAGAGGGGAGACGTACACGACCCGGCAGGGCCGGGGCGGCTCCCCGTCGTCCTTCCGGCCGCGTCGCCCGACGCGGCGGCTCCCGGGCCGCTCCACCTCGGCTCCCGGCGAGGCCCGGCGCGTCGTGTGCTCGACGGCGAGGCGATCGATGGCCCACAGGAAGGCCGCGAGCGTCTTGCCGGACCCGGTGGGAGCGACCACGAGCGTGTTCTCACCCCGCGCGATCGACGACCACGCGCCCTCCTGCGCCGCGGTCGGCGTCGCGAAGGCGCCGGTGAACCACTCCCTGGTCACAGAGCTGAAGCCGTCGAGCGCACCCACCTGCCCATCATGCATCGCCCCACCGACAGAAAACGCCGCGCCGCCATCCCGTCACCAGGTGAGGCAGGTGCCGGGCAGGTGCGGGGCGAGCCTGGGGGCGGCGGGCCGGACGCCTGCCGGCCCAGGCGGGCTGATCCCGTACGACACGGAAGACGGCTGCTCACCGGCCCCCGGTGGCATGAGATGCCGGCGTCGGGACAATCATCCTCAGTATGGAAATCGACTACGCGGCCATCGAGGCGGAGCGCGCGCGGATCCGTGAGCGCTACCTGAGCGAGCGCCGTGCCGCAAGCAGCGCGAGGGGCCTGCACCACTTCGCGCTGATCTCGTCTGACGTCGAGCGGACGATCCGCTTCTACCACGAGCTCCTCGAGTTCCCGTTGACCGAGATATTCGAGAACCGCGACTACCGCGGGTCCAACCACTTCTTCTTCGACATCGGCAACGGCAACCTGCTGGCCTTCTTCGACCTCCCCGGCCTCGATCTGGAGCCGTACAAGGAGGTCCTCGGCGGGCTCCACCACATCGCGATCTCGGTGGAGCCGGCGACGTGGGAGCGTCTGCGCGGCAAGCTCGACGCCGCCGGCGTCCCCCACCAGGTGGAGAGCGGCAGCTCGATCTACTTCCAGGACCCGGACGGCGCCCGCCTTGAGCTGCTCGCCGACCCGCTCGGCGAGATGTACGGCACCCGCGTCATGTGATGCCGTCTCCTGCCGGTGGGCAGGTGATCGGACGCCGCGGCCGGGACGGGACATCCGGGCCGCGGCGTCATACTGAACGCATGCGCCTCACAGACTTCTGGAACAGGATGCGCCGCCACTTCGGGGAGGCGTACGCGGAGTCGTGGGCGAAGGACTACGTGATCGCCGGGCTCGGCGGGCGCACGGTCGAGCAGGCCCTCGCGGAGGGCGTGGCGGCCAAGCAGATCTGGCAGGCCGTCTGTCAGGAGGTCGACGTGGACTCCAGGCTCCGCTGACAGACCCTCTTTCCACCCACCCCATCCCGTGACCGCGGCCGGCTGATCCTGTCGCGCGCCGCTCCGTCCATGACCCATGGCGTGAGTCGTCTTCGGCAACCACTTGAACGGTAGTTGAGTGCTTGCTAGCGTGTTGAGCAGATGAACACGGAGGAAGCGCATGGCCAGAGATCACTTCACTCCCGATGAGGCTCTCCAGGAGATCGGGCGCGTGGGGCGGCGGGTCCGCCATTCCTCGCACGGGCCCGGGCGGGCGTACCTGTTCGTGGGACTGGCCACGATGGTCTACTGGCCGGCGATGTTCCTCGGCGGTTATCCGTTGCCGTTGCTCGCCGGGCTCGGGTGGATCGTCCTCACGGTCGCCCTGTGCGTGTACTGGGCCCGGCTGCGGGTGCACGACCGGCTGATGAAGCGCATCAACGGGCCGGTCTCGGCGGCGTACGTGGTGACGATGATGGTGCCGTTCGTCGTCGGCGTCTGGCTGATGCCCGATCGGCCCACCGCGGGCTGGACGGTGGCGCTCGCCGCGCTGTCGGTGCTCGCCGGGCTGCCCCTGGTGTACGGCGGGCTTCGCCTGATGAGGAACCGATGACGGCCCACCCGCGCCACGAGCTCGACGAGACCATCCACGCGCCGGTGCGGCTGTCGATCATGGGCGCCCTGGCCGCGGCGGACAAGGCGGACTTCCGCTTCCTCCGCGACACCATCGAGGTCAGCGACTCGCTGCTCAGCAAGCACATCCTCACGCTCGAAGAGGCCGGATACGTCCGGGTGGAGAAGACCTTCGTCGGCAAGCGTGGTCGCACCTGGCTCTCGCTGACCGATCAGGGGCGTACGGCCTTCGAGACATATATGGACGTTCTGCGACGAATTGTGGAGGCAACCCCCCGTGCTTGAGATCGATGGCCTACGCAAACGCTATGGAGACAAGACCGCCCTCGACGGGGTGGGTCTCACCGTACGGCCGGGCGAGATGTTCGGGTTCGTCGGCGCCAACGGCGCGGGCAAGACGACGACGATGCGGATCGTCATGGGCGTGCTCGACGCCGACTCCGGCGAGGTGCGTCTGGGCGGGCGCCCGGTGACGTACGACGACCGCCGCACGTTCGGCTACATGCCGGAGGAGCGCGGCCTCTACCAGAAGATGAAGGTCGCCGAGCAGATCGAATACTTCGGGCGGCTTCACGGGCTCGCCCCGGCCGCCGCGCGCTCGGCCACCGCCGCCCTGATCGAGCGGCTCGGCCTGGTCGAGCGGAGCGGCGACGCGGTGGAGGCGCTGTCGCTCGGCAACCAGCAGCGGGTGCAGCTCGCCGTCGCGCTCGTCCACGAGCCGGCGGTCCTGATCCTCGACGAGCCGTTCTCGGGCCTCGACCCGCTGGCGGTCGACGCGCTCGCGGAGGTGCTCAAGGACCGCGCCGCCGCGGGTGTCCCGGTGATCTTCTCCAGCCACCAGCTCGACCTGGTCGAACGGCTCTGCGACTCGGTCGGCATCATCTCGGCGGGCCGCATGGTGGCGTACGGACCGGTCGGCGAGCTACGCGAGCGGGAGGGCCGCGGGACGCTGCGGGTCGTGGTCAGGGACGCCGCGCCCGGCTGGGCCGACGGCCTGCCCGGCGAGCTCACCCGTGAGGGCGACCGCGACGTGCTGCTGTGCGAGGAGGGTGACGATCAGGACATCCTGCGCACGGCGATCGGCGCGGGCAAGGTGGAGCACTTCGGCCGCAGGCAGCCGACGCTGGCGGAGATCTTCAGGGAGGCGGTGGCATGAACGGCCTGTGGCTGGTGGCCCAGCGGGAGATCCGCACCCGCATCAGGACGAAGTCCTACCTGATCAGCCTGGCGGTCAGCGCGGTCCTGGTGGCCGCGCTCGCGTTCCTGCCCAAGGTCCTGGGCGGCGACGACAGCTACGACGTCGGCGTGGTGGGCCAGGCGCCCCCGCCCGCGGCCCAGCTCGCCTACTCCCGGCTGCCGGACGAGGCGGCCGCCCGAAAGGCCGTGGTCGACGGGGACGTCGACGCGGCCCTCGTCAACGGGGACAAGGTCCTCGCGAACGGCGAACTCGACCAGCGGCTGGGACTGATCCTGGAGAGTGTCCACCGTGACGCCCAGATCAGGGCGGCCGGTCTCACGATCACGCCGCTGACGGTGGAGTCGGTCGGCGCCGACGCCCGCTACGAGGGCGTGCGCACCGGCATCGCCACGCTGATCGTGATGGTGCTGTTCTTCCTGCTCATCTACTCCGCGATGTTCGTCGCCATGGGTGTGGTGGAGGAGAAGGGCAGCCGCATCGTGGAGATCCTGCTCACCTCGGTCCGTCCCTGGCAGCTCCTGGGCGGCAAGATCGTCGGGCTGGGCGCGCTGGGGCTGGTCAACCTCGTCGTGGTCATCGCCGCCGGCCTGGCGGCGTCGTCCGCGACCGGCTTCACGGCCGACCTGCCGCCCGGAATGGGGGGAATCGTGGTCAGCGCGGTCATCTGGTTCGTGCTGGGCTACGCCTTCTTCTCGGCGCTCGCCGCCGCCTTTGGCTCGCTGGTGTCGCGGCAGGAGGAGCTCAACACCGTCCTGACGCCGATGACCATGCTGATGATGTTCACCTACCTGACGGCCTACTTCGCCGCCGTCGAACCGGCGGGCACGGTCGCGCGCGTGCTGTCGTTCGTGCCGCCGTTCTCCTCGATGGTCATGCCCGTACGCACGGCGGCCGTCGACGTGCCGCTCGTGGAGATCCTCGTCTCCGGAGCGCTCATGGCCGTGGCCGTGGTGGCCGTCCTGCTGGGCGCGGCCCGCGTCTACCGGCGGGCGGTGCTCCGCACCGGCGCCCGGGTCAGGCTGGGTGAGGTCGTCCGCTGACGGCGGGGGCGCCGGCGGAGGATCAGGGGTGCGGTGAGAGCGTGCGGCCGATCAGTTCGGCCGCACGCCCGGGGTCGTCGGCGCTCTCCTGGCCGCCCGGTGCCCACAGGAACATCCAGCCTTCCCTGGCAGGCGTCGCGAAGACGATCGTCTGCCTGCCGGTGCCCGGGTGCCGGACGGACAGGACCGGATCGTCCGTCCCGAGCAGTTGCGCGGACATGCCGTGCTCGCGGAGCCGCGCCGCGAGCGCCTCAAGCCGGGCCAGGCGCTGTCCGCTGTAGTCGCCGGTGCCCGTCACGTGGCCCCTCCAGCGGGGAGATTCAGCTTTGCTACAAGGATCGTCCCAGGTCAACGCGCTGGCAACCATGGCAGAGTAACGCCCGGGAATGTAACGGTGCGGTCGGGATACCGTTCGTTCCCCGGACTCGGTGGCGGTTCTGACATGTGATCGAACAGTCGTTCGGCTATATTGGACTGGTCGCCGCCGGGGTGCGCGCCGTCAGGTCGCCGGGGCGCGACAGGCTCCCGGTCCGCCCTTCGTGGGGCGGGCTGCGGGAAGCTCCGGAAAATGTCGGTGGCACCCCGTAGCTTTTCGGTGACCGAGCAGACGACCACCCTTCAGGGGGCACCCAATGGCAATCAACGACCGCGAGAAGGCCCTTGAGACCGCCCTCGCACAAATCGAGCGGCAGTTCGGCAAGGGCAGCGTCATGCGCCTCGGAGACGACGCGCGTGCCCCGATCGAGGTCATCCCCACCGGTTCCATCGCTCTCGACGTCGCCCTCGGCATCGGCGGCTATCCCCGCGGCCGAATCGTCGAGGTGTACGGCCCCGAGTCCTCCGGTAAGACGACGGTCGCCCTGCACGCCGTGGCCAACGCCCAGAAGGGCGGCGGCATCGCGGCGTTCATCGACGCCGAGCACGCCCTCGACCCCGAGTACGCCAAGAAGCTGGGCGTCGACGTCGACGCGTTGCTCGTCTCCCAGCCGGACACCGGTGAGCAGGCGCTGGAGATCGCGGACATGCTGATCCGCTCCGGCGCCGTCGACATCATCGTGATCGACTCGGTGGCGGCCCTCGTGCCGAAGGCCGAGATCGAGGGCGAGATGGGCGACAGCCACGTCGGCCTCCAGGCCCGCCTCATGTCGCAGGCACTGCGCAAGATCGCCGGAGCGCTGAACCAGACCCGGACCACCGCCATCTTCATCAACCAGCTCCGCGAGAAGATCGGCGTCATGTTCGGAAGCCCCGAGACCACCACAGGTGGCAAGGCGCTGAAGTTCTACGCGTCGGTGCGGCTGGACGCGCGCAGGATCGAGACGCTCAAGGACGGCACCGAGCCGGTGGGCAACCGGACCCGGGTGAAGGTCGTCAAGAACAAGATGGCCCCGCCCTTCCGCCAGGCCGACTTCGACATCCTGTACGGCATCGGCATCTCCCGCGAGGGCGGGCTGATCGACATGGGCGTCGAGCACGGGTTCGTGCGCAAGGCCGGCGCCTGGTACACGTACGAGGGCGACCAGCTCGGGCAGGGCAAGGAGAACGCCCGCAACTTCCTGAAGAACAACCCCGACATCGCCAACGAGATCGAGAAGAAGATCAAGGAGAAGCTCGGTGTCGGGCCGCGGCTCGACACGCCGAGCGAGCCCCCCGCCGCCCCGGCGGCGCCGGCCCCCACGTCGGGCCGGGGCAGCAAGGCGGCCAGTGCGCCCAAGCCGGGTGACGTCTGAGCGCAGGCATGAGGCGCGACGAGCCCTCCGGCCCGGACGACGAGATCGGGCCGGGGGACTGGAACTCGGGACCCTGGGGGCCGGCCGAAGAGCTACCTGGATCGGCTGAGGACGCCTCCGCGACGATCGCCGCTCTGCGTGCGGAGATTCTGCGTGCGGAGGCAGGGCGTGCGGAATTCGGGCGTGCGGAGAACGGGCAGGAGGCCGGCCGGGCCGGACGCCGCCGTCAGGGACGTGGCGGCCGGCGGGGAGAACGGGCCGGCCTGAGTGCACGGGCAGGCCTGGGAGAACACGCTCCGGAAGACCAAGCTCTGGGAGAACACGCTCCGGGAGAACACGAAGCTCCGGGAGATCGAGCGGGCCTGTGGGAACGGGCGGCTCCGGGAAACCGGGCGGGCCAGGGAGGACGTGGAGCGCCGCGGAGCCGGGGAAGGCGTGAGAGGTCCGGCGGGTGGCTTCCCGACGGGCCGCAGGAGGGCACGGCGGCAAGCGAGGGACCACCGGCCGACCCCGAGGCGGTGGCCAGAGCCATCTGCCTGCGGCTGCTGACGATGGCCCCCAAGACCCGGGCCCAGCTCGCGGAGGCCCTGCGCAAGCGGGACGTGCCCGAGGAGGCGGCGAACGCCGTGCTGGAGCGGTTCTCCGAGGTCGGGCTCATCGACGATGAGGCGTTCGCCGCCGCGTGGGTGAGTTCCCGGCACACCGGTCGCGGGCTCGCCCGCCGCGCGCTCGCCCAGGAGTTGCGGCAGCGCGGCGTGGCCGAGGAGACGGTCAAGGACGCCGTCGGGCGGCTCGATCCGGACGAGGAGGCCGAGACCGCACGCAGGCTGGTGGACCGGAAGCTGGCCGCCACCCGCGGGGTGGAGCCGCGGGCGCGCATGCGGAGATTGGCCGGCATGCTGGCCCGCAAGGGCTACTCGCCGGGGTTGGCCTTCCGTGTGGTCCGAGAGGCGATCGAGGCCGAGGGCAGCCCGTCAGATGAACTTCCGGATACCTTCGAGTGAGCCATAGCACCACGCAAAAGTCACTTGACAGGGCATCTTTGCTTGCTCGTTACCTCTCTGACGCTTAATCTCGACCGCAGTGAGGAGTTGCTCCGCGCAGCGCGGATTGCCATAACGGTGAACCACGACGGACGAGAGACATTGACCGGCCTTCGGGCCATATGGGTCGCCCCTCGGGGCGCCTGGGCATTGCGACGATATTTGTCCTGGTGACGCCACCGGGTGCTGCCGTGCTGCGCGTGCGACCCCTGCCAAGAGTTGTCGTGAGGGGTGAGCGCGCATGGACACGATCGTGATCGTTCTTGCGGTTGCGGTAGTGCTGCTGGCTCTCGTGATGATCGCCGCCCTCGTCATAGTCATGCGCCGCACCGGAACCGTCGCACCGCCTGGCCCCTCACCCGAGCAGCTCGCCGGGGTGAAGGCCGAGGTCAACGAGGAACTCGAACGCGCCAGACGCGAGGCCGAGGAGATCCGCACGAAAGCGGAGCATGACGCAGGGGAGATTCTCAAGAAGTCGGAGACATTCGCCGAGAGCGCCGCGCTGATGCGCAAGGAGGTCGAGGAGGAGACGCGGATCCTCAAAACGGAGCTCAAGGAGCTGCGCTCCGACCTCGAACGCCGCGAGAACCGGCTGGCCGAGCGCGAGCAGCGGCTCGACGAGGAGGCGCGCAGACAGACCGAGCGGGCCCGCAAACTGGCCGAGACCGAGACCGAGCTGGCCGACCGCCGCGAGGAGCTGGAGCGGGTGGCCGAGCGGCGGCAGGAGATCCTGGAGCGGGTCGCCGGACTGACTGCCGAGCAGGCCAAGACGGAGCTGGTCAAGGAGATCGAGAACCAGGCCAAGCGCGAGGCCGCGCTGATCGTCCGGGAGATCGAGGGCGAGGCCCGGAAGGAGGGCGAGAAGCGCGCCTGCAAGATCGTGACGCTGGCCGTCCAACGGGTCGCCACCGAGCAGACGGCCGAGTCGGTGGTGAGCGTCCTCCACCTGCCGGGCGACGAGATGAAGGGCCGCATCATCGGCCGCGAGGGCCGCAACATCAGGGCTTTCGAGTCCACCACCGGGGTCAATTTGATCATCGACGACACGCCGGAGGCGGTGCTGCTGTCGTGTTTCGACCCGGTCAGGCGGGAGACGGCCAGGCTGACGCTGGAGAAGCTGGTGCTCGACGGCCGGATCCATCCCCAGCGGATCGAGGAGGCGTACGAGCGCAGCAAGGCCGAGGTGCGGGACCTGTGCGTGCGTGCGGGAGAGGACGCGCTGGTCGAGCTGGGCATCACCGAGATGCACCCCGAGCTGGTCACGCTGCTGGGCCAGCTCCGCTATCGCACCTCCTACGGCCAGAACGTGCTCAAGCACCTGATCGAGTCGGCGCACATCGCCGGGATCATGGCCTCCGAGCTGCGGCTCGACCGTGACCTCGTCAAGCGCTGTGCGCTGCTGCACGACATCGGCAAGGCGCTCACCCACGAGGTGGAGGGCAGCCACGCGATGATCGGCGCGGAGATCGCCCGGAGGTACGGCGAGCACGAGGACGTCGTCCACGCCATCGAGGCGCACCACAACGAGGTGGAGGTCAAGACCGTCGAGGCGGTCCTCACCCAGGCCGCGGACGCGATCAGCGGCAGCCGCCCCGGTGCCCGGCGCGAGTCCCTGGAGGCCTACGTCAAGCGGCTGGAGCGCCTGGAGGAGATCGCCCAGTCGTACGACGGCGTCGACAAGGTCTTCGCCATGCAGGCGGGCCGGGAGATCCGGGTGATGGTCCGGCCCGAGAACGTGGACGACATCCAGGCCCAGGTCATCGCCAGGGACGTCGCCAAGCAGGTCGAGGAGGAGCTGACCTACCCCGGCCAGATCCGGATCACCGTGGTCCGCGAGTCCCGCGCCACGGAGTTCGCCCGGTAAGCCTCGCCCGGTGAGTCTCGCCCGGTGAGTCTCGCCTGGTGAGCCTCGGCCCCCGCGTCTCGCGTCGACGCCGGCCCGGCCGCCACGGCCGCCACGGCCGAGTGCCCCCGTCCGTAGCTGGGCGGGGGCACTCGGGCGTCCGGAGACGCCCGGTGGGACGCCTCCTGATCAGATCAGGGGGCAAGGCCGAGCGCCGGCGAGGTCGTCGAGCGCCTTCGTCACGCCGTCCGGTTCGTCGCCCACGTCGACGCGGACCAGCGCATCGGGACCGACCGGATGCGCACGCCACTCGTCGAGGCGGACGGGCGACCGGTCCGGCTCACCGGAAGATCTGCAGGTAGAACGACAACTCGGCGGCGAGGGCCGCCGCCCTGGTCTCCAGCCGCCGGAACCCGTGGGCCTCGCCCTCGAACGTCAGGTAGGTGCAGGGCACGCCGCGCGCCAGCAGGCGCTCGGCGAACGCCCGCGACTGGGCCGGCGGCACGACCGGGTCGGCGAGCCCCTGCATGAGCAGCATGGGACAGTTCACCCGGTCGGCCCGGGCCAGCGGCTCACGCTCGCCGTACCGGTCCTCGGGACCGACCAGCCACTCCACGTACCGTGACTCGAAGTCGTGGGTGGCCGCGACGAGCGGCCTGAGCGTGCTGACGCCCGCCACGGAGACGCCGCCCGCGAAGACGTCCGACGCGGCGCAGGCGGCCATGACCGTCCACCCGCCCGCGCTCGCCCCGCGTACGGCGATTCGGGCGGGGTCGGCGAGGCCCTCGGCGACCAGCCACTTCGCCGCGGCGATCACGTCCTCCACGTCGATCACACCCCACCGGCCGCGAAGGCGCTCCCGGTAGGCCCGGCCGTACCCGCTGGATCCGCCGTAGTTGACGTCGATCACGCCGATGCCGCGGCTGGTGAAGAACGCCTTCTCCAGGCTGAACTCGCTCGTCGCGTGCCCGGTCGGCCCGCCGTGCACGAAGACGACGTAGGGCGCGCCGCCCTCGTCCGCCTGCTCCGGTGGATGCAGGTACGCGTGGACGCGGCGCGTGCCGGGCGCGGCACCGAACCCCTCGGCCCCTAACTCCCCAGCCCCTAACTCCCCGGCCCCGAAGCCCCCAGCCCCAAACTTCATGGCCTCCTGCTGCATGGCCTCGAACTGCACGGCCTCCAGCTCCACGGCCTCGAACTGCACGGCCCGGGGCGCCGGGAGGACGCCGGCGGCGACGCCCTCCACCTCCCGCCGCAGTTCATCGGCGCGATCGGCGTGACTGGCGCGATCGGAGCGTCCGGCCTGACGGCTGCGACCTGCGTGACCGGCGTGACCCGCGCGGTCAGCCTGACCGGGGCCGACGGCGTGGCCGGGGCCGGGTCCGATGGCGTCGGCGTCGTCGGCGTCGTCGGCGGTGTCGGCGGTGGTGGCGGCGTGGATCCGGACGACCGAACGCGGCGCGCCCTCCCGGTAGCCGAGGCCGATGAGCACGTCGCCGTCCGCGTCCAGCACGGGCGCCCACCCCACGAAGGGGACGTCGAGATCGGTCAGCGTGCCCGCCTCCGGGTCGAGGACGCCCATGCGCAGGTCGCCGCGCCCGTGCAGCACGGCGAGCCGCCCGTCGCCCAGCATGGCGTAAGGCAGGCCGCCGAGCTGCCACAGCGGCCCGGCGAACTCCTCCTCCGCCGGGAAGACAGGCTCGCACGACGATCCGGAGATGTCGGCTCGGTAGAGGTTCCACCAGCCGGACCGGTCGGAGATCGCGTACAGGCGCCGCTCGTCGGACCACAGCGGCGCGAGGACAGACTCGGCAGGCCCGCCCATCACCGTCCACGTGGCGCCGTCGGACAGTCGCGTAACCCGCAGCTCGGTGCCGGTCCAGGGCATGTTCGGGTGGTTCCAGCAGATGTAGGCGAGGTGCCGGCCGTCGGGGGACGGCGTGGGAGAGGCGTAGAAGTCGCTGCCGGTGACCAGTTCGGCGATCTCGCCGGTCCCGGTCAACTCCACGGCCACGATCGAACGGGTGACCTTGGCGTCCTGGTCGTGGCGTTCCCGGACACACCACACCCGCGGCCCGCCCGCGCCACCGGCACCACCCGGCCCGCCTGCGCTGCCCGCGCCATCCGGGCCGTCCTGGACCCGCAGGTCGGCGTAGCGGAGGTCGGCGTAGCGCAGCGCGCCCGGCTCGCGGGGCTCCGGGGTGACCGGGCGGGGCCGGTCCGTGCCCGGCTCGCCGCCGGCGTGGGACCGGGCGAGGTAGAGCCGCTGGTCGGGGTGGTGCGCGAAGACGAGGCCGTGACCGGGGACCACGACATAGGACCGCCCGCCGTACTCGTGGACGCGCGTACGGGCGTCCCAGGGCGCGGGAAGCAGGTCGGTGAGGGTGCCGTCGGCGGCCCGGTGGACGACCGTACGGCGGCCGCCCTCGGCGGGGCGGTCCTCCTCCCACCACGCCTCCCCGCCCAGCACGGTCGGGAACCCGAGCCGCCGACCGGCACGTGCCACGTCGGTCGTGGAGATGGGCGACGGCCGTGGCGAGAACGGCCTCGGGCCAGGCGTGGGGGGCATGACCGCATCCTGCCCGACGAGCCCGCTCCCGGGAGGGCGAATGCGGCAACGCATCAGTCCAGGGACGGGGGAGTGGTGTAGCGGGTGGCGAGCGCGCCGAGCTGGTCGATGACCGTCCGTTTCCAGGTGCCGTCCTCGAACATCCGGCGCAGCGCCTCTTCGACCTGATCGCGCAGTGCGGCCGTCCCGGTGGCGATGCCGTACCTCTCGGTGGACAGCCCCTTGCCGCTGAAGCGGAACCTGCCGGGATACTGCGCCGACAGCCCGGCGAGCACGGGGGCGTCGGCCACGATCGCGTCGGTCCTGCCGGAGGCCAGCAGCGGGGCGCAGGCCGCGGGCAGGTTCGCCTCCGCGAGGAAGAACTGCCGCCAGCGGGTGCCGAATTTCCGCACGAGCGGCTCGGCGGACTCCCGGGTGGCGCAGACGCGTTTGCGGGCGAGGTCGCGCGGCCGGCGGATGGACAGGTCGTGGGCCCGGACGAGGATGTCGGTGCTGGTGACGAGGTAGGGGCCGGCGACATACCGGGAGCCGGGCGGGCCGGTGGCGCCGACGACGAGATCGGCCCGCGCGGTGTCGAGCGTGTAGACGACCTGGTCGTCGCGGTAGCCGAGCGCCCGGGCGACGTATTGCGCGACCTCGATGTCGAAGCCGCTGTAGCGCCCGTCGGGAAGCCTGGTGACCAGGCCCGGCTGCCCGGGACGCACGCCGACCACCAGCGTGCCGCCGTTCCCGCATCCACCGGTCAGGAACGTGGCCGCCAGGACGCCGACCACGGCAACGCCACGCCACACGCGATCAATATCGAGGTCGCGTGCGTCTGCCCGCCAGCAGCGACACGGCAAAGATCCCTTGACCCGAGCCGTGCGGAGGGAGGGGTCAGCTCATCAGCGCGACCTCGCCGCCCGCGGCCACCTCGGCGGCGGCCGGGTCGGCCGTGATCTTCCGGCTGTGCCTGCTGCGCCGTTCCAGCCAGGTGGCGAGGTAGCCGAGCGCCAGGTTGATCGCGATGTAGACCACCGCGATGACGATGACCGAGGGGATCAGGTTGGCGTAGTTGGCCGGCACCACGCGGGCGCCCGCGTTCAGCAGGTCGGCGTACGCCACGACGAACCCGAGCGCGGTGTCCTTGAGCAGCACCACGAGCTGGCTGATGATCGCGGGCATCATCGCGGTCACCGCCTGCGGCAGCAGGATCAGCCGCATCACCTGGTTCTTGCGCAGGCCGATCGCGGATCCCGCCTCGGCCTGGCCCCGCGGCACGGCGAGGATGCCCGCGCGCACGATCTCCGCGAGGACCGACCCGTTGTAGACCGTGAGACCGAAGACCACGGCCGCGAACTCGGTCACGACCAGCCCGGCCAGGCTCCCGCCGTACTGGGCGAAGAAGATCAGCATGAGCACCGGGACCGCGCGGAAGGCCTCGACGACCACCGCGGCCGGGATCCGCACCCAGCGGTGGTCCGACAGGCGGGCGATGCCGAACGCGGCCCCGAACAGCAGCGCGAGCACCGCGGCGACCGCGGCGGCGGTCAGCGTGTTGAGCAGTCCGGGCAGGATCAGCTCGGTCCAGGTCTCGGCCCGCAGGAACGGCTGCCACAGCTTGCCGTCCCACTGGCCCTTCTCGTCGTACTTCGTCCAGACGAAGTACGCCACGAGCAGCAGGACGAGGCCGGACGCGAGGGTCAGCACGTTGTTGCGCAGGCGGGCGCGCGGGCCCGGGACGTCGTAGAGGACGCCGGCGCCGCGCCCGGTCATCGGACCACCGCCAGGCGGCGGGCCAGCCGGCCGGACAGCAGGTTCATGGGAAGGGTCAGCACGACGAACCCGGCGGCGAAGCCGAGGAAGATGGGAATGATCGCGTCTCCGTGGGCGTCGAACAGGTTCTTCATCCGCAGCGCCGCCTCCATGACGCCGATCGCGGCCGCGACCGTCGTGTTCTTGACCAGCGCGTTCAGCAGGCTCCCGAGCGGCGCGATGACCGTGCGCACCGCCTGGGGGAGGATCACCAGGCGGAGCGTCTGCAGGAACGTCAGCCCGATCGCCCGGGCGGCCTCCGCCTGCCCGAGCGGCACGGTGTTGATCCCCGACCGCACGACCTCGCACACGAAGGCGGCGGTGTAGGCGGACAACCCGATGATCGACAGCCAGAAGCTGTTGAGCGACAGGTCGTCCCGGGAGAACTGGACGTTCATCACCGTGCCCAGGCCGAGGCCGCAGAACACGATGATCAGTGTGAGGGGCGTGTTGCGCAGCACGTTGACGTACAGCGCACCCGCCCCTCGCAGCACCGGAAGCGGACTGACGCGCATGGCCGCCAGCACGATCCCCCAGATCAGCGAGATCACCCCGCTGACCACCGTGAGCTTCACCGTCAGCCAGAACGCGCCGAGGATGACGGGAAGCTCGTCGACGACGGCCTCCACCGCCGGCCTCCTTCCAGTGCCGCTATCGGTGCCCTAGTACCGCTCGACGGACGGCGGCGTGGTGAAGTACTTGCCGAACTCGCCGAGGTTGGCGTCGAGGGCCTTGCGCCAGCTGCCGTCGTTGAAGAACTTCTCGATGGCGGTGTTGATCGCGTCGCGGCCGGACTTGTCGTCCATCTTGATGCCGATGCCGTACTTCTCCTCGCTGAACGGCTGGCCGATCAGCTTGAACTTGCCGGGGAACTGGGCGGCGAACCCGGCGAGGATCGTCGCGTCCGTGGAGATCGCGTCGACCTGCTGGTTCTCCAGCAACGGCAGGCACGCGCCGTACCCCTGCTGCTGAGTGAGGTTCTTGGACTCCCACTCGGCCCCGAACTTGTCGGCGAGCCGTTTCGGCGACGACGAGCCCTGCGCGCCGCAGACCTTCTTGTCCTTGAGGGACTCGACCCCGGTGATCGAGGTGTCGTCGGCGCGGACGAGGATGTCCTGGCCGGTGATCAGGTACGGCCCGGCGAAGGAGATCTTCTTCTTGCGCTCGTCGGTGATGGAGTAGGTCGCGACGACCATGTCCACCTGGCCCTGCTGGATGAACGGCTCCCGGTTGGCCGACTGGGCCTCCTTGAAGGTGATCCCGCTCTCCGGCACGCCGAGTTCCTTGGCGACGTACCTGGCCACGTCCACGTCGAACCCGCCGTAGGTGCCGTCGGGCTTCTTCAGGCCCCAGCCCGGCTGGTCGATCTTGATGCCGACGACGAGCTTCTTGTCGTTCTTCGCCTTGTCGGCGATCGAGTCCGCCCCGGAGTTGCCGCAGGCCGTCAGGCCGGTAGCCAGGGCGGCCAGCGCGAGCAGGCCGGCTCCGAATCGCATCCGCGTCACCTTTCGCTTCTTGTGGAGCTTGTCGTGAGCTGGGATCAATGAGTGAGGATCTTGGAGAGGAAGTCGCGGGCGCGCTCGGTGCTCGGCTGGGTGAAGAACTCCGAGGGCGACCCCTCCTCGACGATCTGGCCGTCGGCCATGAACACGATCCGGTTGGCCGCCCGGCGGGCGAAACCCATCTCGTGGGTGACGACCATCATCGTCATGCCGTCCTTGGCCAGGCCGGTCATCACGTCGAGCACTTCCTGGACCATCTCGGGGTCGAGGGCCGAGGTGGGCTCGTCGAAAAGGATCATCTTGGGGTCCATGGCCAGCGCGCGGGCGATGGCCGCGCGCTGCTGCTGGCCGCCGGACAACTGGGCGGGATACTTGCCCGCCTGAGAGGTGATGCCGACCCGTTCGAGCAGTTCCATGCCCCGCTGCTCGGCCTGCTGCCGGGAGATCTTCCGCACCCTGGTCGGACCGAGCGTGACGTTCTCCAGGATCGTCTTGTGGGAGAAGAGGTTGAAGGACTGGAACACCATCCCGACCTCGGATCGCAGGCGGGCCAGAGCCCTGCCCTCCGCGGGCAGCTCCCGCCCGTCGAAGACGATGGTTCCGGTGTCGGTCGTCTCCAGACGATTGATCACCCGGCACAGCGTCGACTTGCCGCTGCCGGACGGGCCGATGACGACGACCACCTCGCCCCGGCCCACGCTCAGGCCGATGTCCTTGAGCACATGCAGGGGACCGAAATGCTTGTTGACTCCCTCCAGCCTGACAAGCGGGTCGGAACCACTGATCTCCGTCATGGTCAACAACGTAGGGGGGTCAACGTCGCCGAGTCACTAACGGGCCGGTACCGAATAGATCACATCCCGGCTGCTCAGGACATCAGTCCCGGTTTGTCCGTACGGCCCGGCCCATGCGGCCCGGGACGCGGTCCCGGTCGGCTCCGGTCGGCCTCGCGCCGAGCAGGAGCGCGGATACGCAAAAATCCGGAGCCGGAAAACGGCTCATCGTGGGACCGGCATACTGAAAAGTCCGGTGTGACCGGCACGATGCTCGCTTCGGCCGGCGGTATGAGGCGCTTCGCGGATGGGGAGGCGCAGGACGAACCGTGCTCCCCGTTCGCTGTCCTGGATGGTCAAGGTGCCCCGATGCGCTTCCGCGATCTCCCGCGCGATCGCCAGACCCAACCCGGTGCCCCCTGAGTCCCGGTCGCGGGAGGCGTCCAGCCGGGTGAAGCGGTCGAACACGATCTCCCGGTGTTCCGGGGCGACTCCGGCGCCGTCGTCGAGGACCTCCAGCGTCGCCGTCGGCCCGTCGGCCCGCACGCTGACGGTGATCTGCGAGGTGGCGTGCCGTTCGGCGTTGTCGAGCAGGTTCACCAGGAGCCGGGTGATCCGCAGCCGGTCGCAGTCGACGAAGACGTTCTGCCGGAGATCTTTCACGATCTTCATTCGGTAGGTGCGGCGGTCGAGCTCGCCGCCGAGCAGCCGGCCGAGGTCGGTCGGACTGAGATCGAGGGGGGCGCGGGCGTCCAGCCTGGCCAGGGTCAGCAGATCGGTCACGATCGCCTGAAGCCGGTCCACTCCGGAGAGCACCGCCGCCGTCATCGTGGGCCAGTGGGTGTCGTCCGGATGCATGAGGGCCTCTTCGAGCTGGGTCCGCATGGCGGTGAGGGGGCTGCGCAGGTCGTGCGAGGCGTCCGAGGTGAACTGCCGCAGTTGCTTGTACGCGCCTTCGAGCCGGTCCAGGGTGTCGTTCACCGTTCCGGCCAGGAGCTTGATCTCTTCCTGGTTGTTGTGCGCCACCGGGACCCGGCGGTGGAGATGGGTGGCGGTGATCTCCGCCAGTTCCGTGCGGATGGCGTCCACCGCGGTCATGTCCCTCTTGGCCACATGGAAGGTCCCGGCCGCCGTCATCGCGGTCATCAGCAGGGACATGCCGATCGCGAAGGACAGCGCCGCCGTGTTCCCGTACCAGGGGATGGTGGGCGCCGAGACGTAGAGGAGCCAGGGCCCGTCCGGCTGATAGACCTTGTAGGAGAAGACGGTCATGCAGCCTTTCAGCCCGGCCGGAGGGCACAGCACCCGTTCGGCGTGCACGCTCGCGCTGGCCGCGCGGAAGGTGGCCATCGGGGGCTTGTGGGCGAGTTGCGGCGTCGCCGCGACGACCTCGTTCCGCGTGTTCAGGACCTGGATCGCCATGTCCTTGCCCGCCGGCAGCACGGGGGGGAGGAACCCCTCTCTGATGAGGGGCACCACTCGGTCCCACGCCCCGGTGACTCGAGCCCGGGACGACTCGTCGTCCTTGCTGCCGACGACGACGAGGAAGAGCAGACTGACCCCGGTGCACACCAATGCGGCGACGGTGGAGTAACCAACCGTCCTGCGGATGAGAACGGATGATCGCTTCCAGTTCACCATGGTTCTGGCCAATCCGTGGGGAGCGTGGTCCATGCACTCACAAGGGCATCACATAGAGATGAATGATTCAATAAAACGATATTTTCGCTTTTCACAAGCCTGGGTAATGACAGATGCGAGCCCTGGTCATGACAGCGGGATCCGCGCCCCTGATCCGGTCCGCGCCGGGAGGGCGTGGCGTGCGGCGGCGACGCTGTGCGTGGCCCCGCGGCCGAGGCCACGAGCCGGCCTGGCCGGCCGTGCCGGCGATCGGGTGCGCGACGTTCCGGTACGGGTGAGGGCGGGAAAGCGCCTACCCTTGTAGGGCGATGACTGCGACCACACAGACTGTGACGACCCAGGGCGCCGAAAGCGTGACGACGATACAGGCGGGCACCGAGGGCGCGGCCCGGACCTACGAGGTGCGGACCTACGGCTGCCAGATGAACGTGCACGACTCCGAGCGGCTGTCCGGGCTGCTGGAGGACGCGGGATACGTCCGCGCGGCCGAGGGGGACACGCCGGACGTCGTCGTGTTCAACACCTGCGCCGTACGCGAGAACGCCGACAACCGGCTCTACGGCAACCTGGGCCACCTGCGGCCGATCAAGATGGCCCGTGAGGGCATGCAGATCGCGGTCGGCGGGTGCCTGGCGCAGAAGGACCAGGGCGAGATCGTCCGCCGGGCCCCCTGGGTGGACGTGGTCTTCGGCACCCACAACGTCGGGTCGCTGCCGGTGCTGCTCGAGCGAGCCCGGATCGCGCAGGAGGCGCAGGTCGAGATCAAGGAGTCCCTGGAGACCTTCCCCTCCACGTTGCCGAGCCGCCGCGAGTCGGCCTACGCGGCGTGGGTGGCGATCTCGGTCGGGTGCAACAACACCTGCACGTTCTGCATCGTGCCGTCGCTGCGCGGCAAGGAGAAGGACCGCCGTCCCGGCGACATCCTCGGCGAGGTGCGCACGCTGGTCGACCAGGGCGTCCTGGAGATCACCCTGCTGGGCCAGAACGTCAACACCTACGGCGTGGAGTTCGGCGACCGGCTCGCGTTCGGCAAGCTGCTGCGGGCCTGCGGGGACATCGAGGGCCTGGAGCGAGTCCGCTTCACCTCGCCCCACCCGGCGGCCTTCACCGACGACGTGATCGCCGCCATGGCCGAGACGCCGAACGTGATGCACCAGTTGCACATGCCGCTGCAGTCCGGCTCCGACCGCATCCTCAAGGCCATGCGCCGGTCGTACCGGTCCGAGCGCTACCTCGGGATCATCGAGCGGGTCCGGGCCGCCATGCCGGACGCCGCGATCTCGACCGACATCATCGTGGGCTTCCCCGGCGAGACCGAGGAGGACTTCCAGGAGACGCTCGACGTCGTACGGCAGTCGCGCTTCGCCAACGCGTTCACGTTCCAGTACTCCATCCGCCCCGGCACCCCGGCCGCGACCATGGAGGACCAGGTGCCCAAGGCCGTCGTCCAGGAGCGGTACGAGCGCCTGGTCGCCCTTCAGGAGGAGATCTCCTGGGAGGAGAACAAGAAGCAGGTCGGGCGCACTCTGGAGGTGCTGGTCGCCGAGGGCGAGGGCCGCAAGGACGACGCCACCCACCGCCTGTCCGGCCGCGCGGCCGACAACCGCCTCGTCCACCTCGCCGCCGCCGGCGCCGCCGAGGCGCGCCCCGGCGACATGGTCACCGTCGAGGTGACCTACGCCGCGCCGCACCACCTGGTGGCCGACAAGGTCCTGTCCGTGCGGCGGACCCGCGCGGGCGACGCGTGGGAGGCCCGGCAGGCCGCCCCGCAGCGGGGCAGCGCGGTCAGCCTGGGGATGCCCACCGTCGGCCGTCCCGCTCCGCCGCCCGTGGAGCCGTCCGCCTGCTCGGCCGTCTGACGGGCCGACCCCCGCGACGTCCGGGCCTCTGACCGAGGCGTCCGGTCTACTGACCGAGACGCCCAGGTCACTGACTGAGGCGGCGCAGGACCTCGTAGCAGTAGGCGCGCCGCAGGTCGTCGTCGAATCGCAGGCAGGGGTCCTGGATCCGGGTGCGCGCCGCGCCGTCCGCCCCGGCCGATCTCGGGGGCGCGGCGTCCCTGGCCGTCGTGTCCCTGGCCGTCATGTCCTTGGCCGCTGTGTCCTCTGCCGTCGATTCGCGGGTCGTGGAGCTCCGTACGGCCGGCTTCGAGGCGTGCGGAGCAGCGATGCGGGCGGGCCGGGGCCGGTGCGCCTCCCCCGTCCCGGCGCGGCCTGACGTGCCGGTGGAGCCGCTGGCGCCGCTCGCGCCGCTCCGGGACGACGAGACGGGCGAGGGCGGCCGGGACCGGGAGGAGGGGTGCGCCGTCCGGGGAGGGCGCCCGGGCGACGGCGACGCTCCGACATCGTGACCGGGCGGCAGCGCGCCGCGTCGATGTGCCGCCGGTTCGTCCTTTGCCAATTCTCGCGCCGATTGTCCGCTTTCTGGGCTTTCTGTGGTGTCTCGCGGCGCCGTTTCCTCCGCCTCCTTCCGGTGCTCCGCCGCGCGTTCCGGTTCCGTTTCCGGTCGCCCGGATCCGGTTTTCCATGGGGAGGGCGCCGGCGAGAAGAAAGGGCCGGCGGCGGGAAATCCCGGCGCCGGACGTGCAGGAGAGGCCGCGGCGCCCAGATCGGCGGTCACCGGCCGGGCGGCGGAGGGCGCCGGGTCACGCGTGGGCAGGACGGCCAGGACGACGCCGAGTCCGGCGATCGCGGCCACGCCGACCACACCCGTCAGGGCGAGGACGGGATGGCCGTCGCGCCGGTGCCGAGGGATGGGGGAGAAATCCGGCAAGGTCGTATTCTTCCATGCGGCGGTCGGTCGTATCGGATTTCTCAGTCTGCCCGCCACGCGCGAATTCCAGCGGCGGTTCCGGCGATTTCCGGGAACTCCAAATACGCCGCCCGGCCATTATTCGGAGAAATATCCCGAATGATGGCGAATATTGGCTGAGTCGCGCCACGGCAGGTGAAAGGCCGCCATGGCGGTGCTTGCGCCGCAGCGCGGCGGCGCCCGATCGCCGGACACGTCCTACCATCGCGGTGTGTCCGTTCGTGAACTGGTCGTCCTCGGCACGTCGAGTGCGGTGCCCACCCGTCACCGCAACCACAACGGTTACCTGCTGCGCTGGGACGGCGAGGGGTTCCTGTTCGATCCGGGAGAGGGCACCCAGCGGCAGATGCTGCACGCAGGGGTGAGCGCGCACGACATCACCTGGATCTGCGTCACCCACTTTCACGGCGACCACTGCCTGGGGGTGCCCGGCGTGGTCCAGCGCATCGCCAGGGACGGGGTGAACCACGAGGTGCGGGCGGCCTACCCCGCGAGCGGCGAGACGTACTGGGGGAGGCTGCGCAACGCGTCGGCCTTCGCCGACACCGATGTGATCACACCTCGCCCGCTCTCCGGCGAGGTGGTCCGGTGGCCGTCGGGGCCCGTGACGCTGACCGCGCGGCCGCTGTCGCACCCCGTCCAGTCGTACGGCTATCGGGTGGACGAGCCGGGCGGGCGCCGCATGCTGCCCGGGGAGCTGGCCAGGCGGGGCGTGCGCGGGCCGATGATCGGGGAGCTCCAGCGGCACGGCTCGCTGACGATGCCGGACGGCTCGACGGTCACGCTGGAGGAGTGCAGCGTCCCCAAGCCGGGGCAGAGCGCGGCCTTCGTGATGGACACGCGGGTGTGCGACGGGGCGTTCGCCCTGGCCGACGGCGTCGACCTGCTGGTGATCGAGTCGACGTTCCTGTCGGACGAGAGCGCGCTGGCCGCGCAGTACGGGCACCTGACGGCGGCCCAGGCGGGCCGGATCGCGGCCGACTGCGGGGTGCGGCGGCTGGTGCTCACCCACTTCTCCGAGCGGTACACCACGGCCGACGAGCCGCGCTTCGTGGACGAGGTGCGCACGTTCTACGCGGGGGAGGTCGTGACGGCCCGCGACCTCATGCGCGTCCCCGTGCCGAAGCGCGCGGACTACCAGGCCCAGCGGGCGGCGAAGTAGCCCACGCCGTACGGCGCGTCGTCGTACAGCAGCTCGGAGGCGGCCGGCGGGGGCGCTCCCTCCGCCGCGCCGCCGAGGACCTGGAAGGCCGCCCGGCCCGCCGCCCACTGTTCCCGCGCCTCGTCCGGGTCGAGGCCGAGCAGACAACCGGCGTCGCCCGAGGCGAGCGCGCCGGCGAGCGTCTCGTCGTACGGCACGGCGCCGGGGTGGATGTACCCCGGCGCCTTCTCGGTGCGTCTGGCCGAGCCGTCGCCCATGACCAGCAGCGCCACCCGCGGCGCCGACGTCGCCAGGCGGCGGCCCAGCGCGGCGCACTCGCCGGGTGGCGCGTCGAAGCCCACCGCCTCGAACCGCAGGACGGGAAGCACACCCGTCCCCTCCAGCAGCCAGCGGCCGATGGTGAGCGACAGCGGCAGGACGAGATCCCCCGGGCCGACCCGGACGTCGGGGCCCCACGGGCGCAGCGTCCCCGCGGCGTTCCCGGGGAAGGACGCGGTGGTCTCCGCGCCGCCGACCACGGCCAGCACGTCGGGGCGGGCGTCCAGGAGCGGCCCGGCCGCCGCGTAGCAGGCCGCGCGCAGGTCGTCGAGTTCGGGCGCAGCGGCCCCGGCGACCTGCGGGACGAGCAGCGGAGGATGCGGGCAGACGGCCGCGGCGACCAGCACCCGATCACCCTACCCCGCCGGACCACGCGCAGAATGGGACGTATGGACAGCAGCACGGTGGCGTTCGCGACCGTACCGACCAGGCTGGGCGACGTGCTCGCCGCCGTCACCGAGGACGGGGTCGCCGCGACGCATTTCCAGGACGGCCCCCTGGTCAGGGAGCGCATCGCCGATCGCCTCGGCATGGCCGTCGCCGACGACCGGGTCCGGACGGCCGCGGCCGGCGAGGAACTGGCGGCGTACTTCCGGGGTGAGCTGAAGGAGTTCCGCGTGCCGGTGGACTGGCGGCTCATGTCGCTACTGCAGCGGCAGGTCCTCGGCACGTTGTCCGCCACGGTCCCGTACGGCGAGGTGGTGACGTACGGGGAGCTGGCGGCGCGGAGCGGCACGGGGGTCCCGGCGCGGGCCATCGGCTCGATCATGGGCGCCAACCCGATCCCGATCATCGTGCCGTGCCACCGGGTCGTCGCGAGCAACGGGCTCGGCGGCTTCAGCGGCGGTGAGGGAGTGGAGTCCAAGCGGTGGCTGCTCACCCTCGAAGGCCACCTGCCTCCCACTCTCGACTGGGACATCTGACCTCCCCGCCGCTGGGACACTGGAGGGTGTGGGGCAGCTACCTGTGATCGCCGTCGTGGGCGCGACCGCGGCGGGAAAGTCCGATCTGGCCGTCGAGCTCGCGCTCCGCCTGAACGGCGAGGTGATCAACACCGACTCCATGCAGCTCTACGAGGGCATGGACATCGGCACGGCCAAGCTGACCCGGGAGGAGCGGCGCGGCGTCCCCCACCACCTGCTGGACATCTGGCCGGTGACGCGGACCGCGAGCGTGGCCGAATACCAGCGGCTCGCCCGCCCCCTGATCGAGGGCCTGCGCTCCCGCGGCCGGGTGCCCGTGCTGGCGGGCGGCTCCGGGCTCTACGTGCGCGCCGCGATCGACGACCTGGAGTTCCCGGGGACCGACCCGGACGTGCGCGCCCGGCTGGACAAGGAGCTCGCCGCGACCGGCCCGGCGCCCCTGTACGAGCGGCTCAAGGGCCTCGACCCGGTGGCCGCGGAGAACATCCTGCCGAGCAACGGCCGCAGGATCGTCCGCGCCCTGGAGGTCATCGAGCTGTCCGGGCGGCCGTTCTCCGCCACGATGCCGTCGTACGACGCGGTCTACGACAGCGTGCAGATCGGTGTCGAGGTGCCGCGGCCGGTTCTCGACGAGCGGATCGAGCGCAGGGTCGCCCTCATGTGGGAGGCCGGGCTGGTGGACGAGGTGCGCGCGCTCGCCGCGCGCGGCCTGGCGGAGGGCAGGACCGCCGGCCGGGC
The DNA here is from genome assembly GCF_006874465.1 of Microbispora bryophytorum. Lineage (GTDB taxonomy): Bacteria > Actinomycetota > Actinomycetes > Streptosporangiales > Streptosporangiaceae > Microbispora > Microbispora bryophytorum. Next base: position 29,318 of record NZ_VIRL01000002.1, read on the forward strand.
GCTCGGGTACGCGCAGGTGCTGCGCTTCCTGTCGGGGGAGTGGACCGAGGAGCAGGCGCGGGAGGAGACGGTGCGGGCCACCCGCAGGTTCGCCCGGCGGCAGGAGTCGTGGTTCCGCCGCGACCCTCGCGTGGTGTGGCTGCCGTTCGACGCGCCTGACCTGGCCGGTCGCGCGATCGCCGTGATCACCGGCGCCTCCTAGACTGCTGCCATGCGTTTTGTGAAGGGCCACGGCACCGAGAACGACTTCGTCATCCTGCCGGACGCCGACGCCACGCTGGACCTGTCCGCGGCGGACGTCGCGGCGCTGTGCGACCGGCGTGCCGGCATCGGCGCCGACGGGGTGCTGCGCGTCGTGCGCACCAAGCTCTGCCCCGAGGCGGCCGGGCCGGCCGGCGAGGCCGAGTGGTTCATGGACTACCGCAACGCGGACGGCAGCATCGCCGAGATGTGCGGCAACGGTGTCCGGGTCTTCGCCCGCTACCTGGTCGACGCGGGCCTCGCGGCGCCCGGCGAGTTCGCCGTCGCCACCCGCGGGGGCCTCAAGCGCGTACGGCTCGGGGTGACGGGCGACGTGACCGTGGACATGGGCCGGCCGCGGGTGCTGGGGGACAGCGGCGCGGTCGTCGACGGGCGTGAGTGCCGCGGCGTGAACGTGAACATGGGCAACCCCCACCTGGCGTGCGCCGTGGAGGAGCCGGTGGCCGGGTTCGACCTCGGCCGCGAGCCGGACTTCGACCGCGCGGACTACCCGGAGGGCGTCAACGTCGAGATCTTCAACACCGTGGGCGACCACAGGGTGACCATGCGGGTGCACGAGCGGGGTTCGGGGGAGACGCGCTCGTGCGGCACCGGGGCGGTCGCGACGGCCGTCGCCGCCGCGCACGCCGCCGGGGAGACCACCGGCACCTGGGAGGTCCGGGTGCTCGGCGGCACGGTCACCGTCACGCTGGAGGAGGACACGAGCTACCTGTCGGGGCCGGCCGTCCTCGTCGCCTCGGGGGAGTGGCCCGCCGTCCTCTGATCGTCCAAGGGACTTGCGGAACTTTGTTCTAACCCCCCACCCTGGGTCTGAAGAGTGGATCGAGGAGGGCGCATGGATCCGCGTGACGCGGTGGTGGAGACGAAGGCGGCCATCGGGGCCCTCGGCGGGGGCTTCATGATCTCGCGGGAGGTCAAGGCGCTGTGCGAGCGTCACGGCCTCGGCCCACGGGATATGTACTTCCGCGGCAGGTGCGGCGTCCTCGGCGAGGTGGACGCCGATGTCGTGCTCGCGGCGGTCGTCTTCTTCCCGGCCGGGCACGTCCGCGAGTCGTGGGAGGGCGGGCGCAAGCTCCCGGCCGAGGAGGCCGCCTCGCTCTACGCCGGCGCCTGCCACGACTGGGGACGGCGCCGGCTCGCCGGGCTCGGGAACGCCGACCGGCTGGCGGAGCTGCTCGCCGCCGTCGCCGACGGCGCCGACCCGTTCTGCGCGCCGCTGTTCGCCGGATGGCGGGCCATGCCGCGGCCCGGCGGCGGGCCCGCTCTGGCGGCCCACCTGCTGCACGTCGTGCGGGAACTGCGCGGCGGCCGGCACGCGACCGCCGTGGTGGCGCACGGACTCGACCCGCTGGATGCCACCCTCGTGGGCGCGGACGGCACCGGGACTCCGATCCCGTACGACCGCGCCTCCGACGTCGCCCGTTTCCTCGCCTGGCCCGAGCCCTACCCGGAGCCGTCGGCGGAGACCGCGGAGCGCAGGGCCGGGGTGGAGGAGCTGACCGACGACCTCGTCGCCCGTGCGTACGCGGCGCTCGGCCCGGCGGAGCTCGCCGAACTCTGCGCCCTCCTCCGGGAGGCGTCCCGGGTGCGCTGACGCGCTGACGCGCCGGTGAGCATAAGGCCGCGTTCGTTTGGGTCATGGTCGGCGACCTGGCAGACTGACTGCCCATGGACGTGGACATCTGGGCCTGGGTCGGTAGCACCCAGCGTGAACTGCACGAGGCGGGCAACACGGGGCTGGCCATGGCGCTGGGTGACGTGCCCGGGCAGGCGCTGGAGGGCCGTTTCACCCAGCTCGACGTCGTGGCGCCGGCGATCGCGCAGCACGCCGAGACGCTGGAGAAGCCGTGGCTGGAGTTCTTCGCGCGCTACTGGCACCTGGTCGGCCGGGCGGGTGACCGGGCGATCGGCGCGGTCGCGCTCGACGACGCCGTGGCACTGGCGGACTTCGCCCAGCGTGACGACGTCCGGGACTGTCCCGCCGCCCCCGGCGCCGTGGAAGTCCTGGCGATGACCCAGGCCAACACCGACGGCCCCGGCTACGCCGAGACCCGGCTGGCGACCCTGGGCGCGGCCCTCAACAGCGTCGGCCCCGACTCTCTCGCCTTCTCCGGCCTGGCCACGCAGTACGTCGCCGCCCTGCTCGACGCGGGCCAGGCGGCCGAGGCCGTCGCGTACGCCGAGGCGGCGGTCGAGCGCCTGCGCGGCGAGGAGCGCGAGGCGAGCTGGGAGCTGGGCGCCGCCTCCGTGCGGGCCCTGCTCGCCGCCGGCCGCCCGGACGACGCCCTGGCCGCGCTCGACGCCTCGACCGGCTTCAAGCCGGACGACCCGGTCGCGAAGGGCCGCCGCGAGACCCTGCTCAGGTCGCAGGTGCTGGCCACCCTCGGCCGTGTGCAGGAGGCCGTGGACGCGCTGCCCGACCTCGACGTGGTGGGCGACCACGCGCGCGAATGGGTGGAGTGGGCCCGCACGGTCCGCATGCTCACCGAAGGCATCGCCAACACCTGGCAGCTCGGCCGCATCCTGCGGCAGTGGATGGCCTACTTCGAAAGCGTGGGCGGCCACCGCGCCCGGTTCGAGCTGGCCCTGACGGCCGGGCACCTGGCGGTCGCCCGGCAGGGTCTGTGGCAGGCCCGCCTGCTGGCCGACTACGCCGAGGCCGTGATCGCCGATCTGCGCGCCACCGAGGGACTCGCCGAGCGGGTGGCCGAGCTGCGCGCCGCGGCGGACGACGCCAAGGAGCTTCCGCCGCCCGGCCCCCGCGACGAGCTGGTGGCCTACTTCGACGCCGCCGACGGCCGCACGGCCGACCCCGAGCGGTGGGTGGGCTGGCTGTGGCCGCTGTCCGGCACCGACCTCGAGGCCACCCGGCGCCACACCACGACGCTCGGGTTCCTCGGCTACGCCCCGGTGGGCGCCGACGTCTACTGGAAGACGGTCGTCGAGGACGGCGACCCGGCCGCCGCCGGCGACGAGGACATCTCCTACCTCACCGGCCTGCTCATCGAGGCCGGGCAGGACGAGCGGGTGGAGACCCTGGCGGCCCGGCTGCCGCAGACGCGTTCGCACCTCGCGCTCGCCCGGCTCCACCGCGCGCGCGAGCGCTGGGAGGAGACGGCGGCCGAGGCCGAGCAGGCGGCCGCGAACGAGGGCGGCCTGGAGGCGCTCCGCCTGTGGTCGGGCGCCGTGCAGCAGCTCGGCGACAACGTCAAGGCGGCCGAGATCCTCAAGCCGCTGCTCGACTCCGGCGAGGGCGAGGAGGAGGACGTCTGGCGGATCATCGTCCTGTCCACCGCCGTGGAGGACTGGGCGACCGTCCGCGCCGCGGGCACCAAGCTCGGCATGCCGATCGAGCCGGGCGAGGGCCCGATCGAGGAGGAGTGGCACCTGGTCCGGGTGATCCTCCCCGCCCCCGACGGCAGTCAGCGGGAGGTGCTCGCCGTGCGGACCGGCCCGGCCACCGCGCGCCTGGCGATCCCGCAGCCCCGCGGCATGGACTACAACGCGGGCGACGTCGTCGTGATCGACCCCCGGCCGCTGGAGCCGATTCCCGAAAACGAGCAGGAGCGGGAGAGCTTCGTCATCCCGTTCGCCGGGGTGACGATGCTGCGCCCGGGCGGCTACACGAGCTGGTTCTTCGACGGCGCGGCGCCGTCGGAGGACGAGTGGGCCGAGTTCAACGAGGTCCTCGCCGAGCGCGGCTGGCCGATGTGGGTCTACAGCGACGAGAACTACCGCGTCACCCACCCGGCCACCGGCGAGCAGCTGCCCGGCGTGTTCGGCTGGATCGCGATCCCGCCCGCCGCGCGGCCGGCGGAGCTGGACGCCGTCCTCGACGACGTCACCGAGCAGTGGTCCCACCCGCTGGCGTGGCTCGACCTCGCCCGTGAGGTCGGCATCGAGGCCGAGCGGCACGAGCGGATCTCCAAGGAGTACGGCCTCTGATCCACCCGTCCCGCACCCTGGCAAAACCTTGCTCTAGAGTCGGGTTCGATTCTTGGGCGAGGAGGCGGCGTGATCCTGGACCGGTTCCGTCTTGACGGCAAGGTGGCCATCGTGACGGGGGCCTCGTCGGGGCTCGGCGTCGCCTTCGCCGGGGGCCTGGCGGAGGCGGGCGCCGACGTGGTGATCGGGGCCCGCCGTCCCGAGGGCCTGGAGCGGACCCGGCGGCTGGTCGAGGAGACCGGCCGCCGCTGCCTGGCGGTCCCGACCGACGTGTCGGACCCCGAGGAGTGTCAGGCCCTCGCCGACGCGGCCATGGGCGAGTTCGGCCGGATCGACGTGCTGATCAACAACGCGGGCGTCGGCACGGCCGTGCCCGCCCTGCGGGAGACTCCCGGCGAGTTCCGCCGCGTGATCGACGTCAACCTGAACGGCACCTACTGGATGGCGCAGGCCTGCGCCCGGGTCATGCGGCCGGGATCGTCGATCGTCAACATCGGCAGCGTGCTCGGCGAGACCACGGCCGGGCTGCCACAGGCGGCCTACAGCGCGTCGAAGGCCGCCGTCGCCGGCCTCACCCGCGACCTCGCCCAGCAGTGGACCTCGCGCCGGGGCATCCGGGTCAACTGCCTGGAGCCGGGTTTCTTCGACTCGGAGATGACCGCGCAGTATCCCGACGGCTACCTCGACCGCGTGCGGGAGCAGCGGGTCCTGATGAAGCGTTCGGGCGATCCGGAGGAGCTCGTCGCGGCCGCGGTCTTCCTCGCCTCCGACGCCGGTTCGTACGTCACCGGGGCGGTGCTCCCGGTCGACGGAGGCATTCTCGCCACCTGATCCCGGCCCGGCTGCCACCACGCCCGGGGGTCGGTCCTCACACCGCGCCGCCGCGCCCTCACCGCCCGGTATTGCCCGCGGAGCGAAAGATCACCGGACGATCACGATATGGAGTTTAGGTGGCATTTTTCACCATATGAGGGGCAGCAGGGCCCTAGCCTCAGACCTGTTGTCAAAACAGGATCCGTGTTGCGCGTAGCGCAACGCCTGTGCGTGTGCCCTGAGGAGTCGTTGGCCCCCCGCTCTTCATTCACGGCGTTCGAGCGGCAGCCCTCGCGCCGTGCTTTGGCGTTTCCGGGCGTCCACGCCGCCTCGCGGGCGAGCGCCAAGTGAGGGGAATCAGAGTGGGCACAGCCGCGATCGAGGTTCGCGGGCTCTGGAAGATCTTCGGTCCCAAGGCCGACCGGATCATCGGCAGCCCCGACGCCGAGCTCGAGCCCGCGCAACTGCGGGCGAAGACGGGGTGCACCGCCGCCGTCAGGGACGTCAGCTTCGAGGTACGCCCGGGCGAGGTCTTCGTCGTCATGGGCCTTTCGGGCAGCGGCAAGTCGACGCTGGTGCGCTGTCTCACCCGGCTGATCGAGCCGACGGCGGGAGAGTTGCGCATCGACGGCCAGGACGTGCGCGCCATGTCGGCCAAGCAACTGCGCGAGCTTCGCCGCCACCGGGTGAGCATGGTCTTCCAGCACTTCGGGCTGCTGCCGCACCGGAAGGTCGTGGACAACATCGCCTACGGCCTGGAGATCCAGGGCGTCGGAAAGGCCGAGCGGCACGAGAAGGCCCGGCGCATCCTGTCGCTGGTCGGGCTGGAGGGCCATGAGGACTCCTATCCCGAGCAGCTGTCGGGCGGCATGCAGCAGCGGGTGGGGCTGGCCAGGGCTCTCGCCGTCGACCCCGAGGTGCTGCTGTTCGACGAGCCGTTCAGCGCGCTCGACCCGCTGATCCGCCGCGACATGCAGGCCGAGGTCATCCGGCTGCACCGCGAGGTCGGCAAGACCATGGTCTTCATCACCCACGACCTGTCCGAGGCGCTCAAGCTCGGCGAGCGCATCGCGATCATGCGTGCGGGCGCGATCGTGCAGGTGGGCACCCCCGAGGAGCTGGTCGGGGCGCCCGCCGACGAGTACGTGGCCGACTTCGTGCGGGACGTTCCCCGGGCGCAGGTGCTGTCGCTGCGCTGGATCTCCCGCGCCCCCGAGCCCGGCGAGCCGCTCGACGGTCCCGAACTCCCGGCCGGCACCGTGATCCACGACGCGGTCCCGGCCGCGATGGCCTCCGACCGGCCCATCCGGGTCGTCGCCGACGGCGAACTGGTCGGCGTGGTGAGCCGCGTCGACATCCTCGGCGCCGTACGGCCCGAAACCGAGCGCGTGGTCGTCACCGCCCCCGCCGAGACGGCAGAGGCGAGGACTCGCGGGGGCGCGGCGGTCGCCTCGGCCGGCGCGTCAGGGGAGGCGTAGATGGTGAGCGCGCCCGTTCAGGCGGCGCCGCCCGTGCAGGCCCCGGCGCGGGCCCGGCGCCTGCCCCGATGGGTCGTGCCGGTCGCCGGAGTGGTCGCGGGGGTGGCCCTCTACGTGCTCTTCCGCGGCAGGGCCGTGCTGCCGCACGACGACGACGCCACCCTGTTCCACTGGCTCAACGACGCCCGCGACTGGGTCGACGCCAACCGCAACAGCAACCCGATCTTCCTGTACGTCGTCAACTACCTCCGCCTTGGCGCCTCGGAGGTCTTTGCGCTCATTCAGGGCGCCCTGGTCGCGCTGGGATGGCCGGGGCTCGTCGGCCTGGCCGCCGGCCTCGGCTGGCTGGCGGGCGGCTGGCGGATCGCGGTCGTCTCGCTCGTGGGCTTCGCCGGCCTCGGCGTGCTCGGGTTCTGGGAGGCGAGCGTCGAGACGCTCGCGCTGACGCTGTCCGCGGTGGTGCTGTCGCTGCTGTTCGGCATCCCGCTGGGGATCTGGGCCGGTCGCTCGCCCCGCGTCCGGCGGATCGTGACGCCGGTGCTCGACGTCATGCAGATCATGCCGACGTTCTCGTACCTGTCGCCGATGGTGCTGCTGTTCCTCATCGGGTCGGCGTCGTCGACGATCGCGACGATGATCTACGCGATGCCGCCGGCCATCAGGATCACCGCACTGGCCATCGAGCGGGTCTCCGGTGTGACGGTGGAGGCGTCGGAGTCGCTGGGCGCGACCGGGTGGCAGACACTGCGCAAGGTCCGCCTGCCGCTGGCGCTGAACACGATCATGCTGGGCGTCAACCAGACGATCGCCGCGGCCCTGTCGATGGTGCCGCTGACGGCGCTGATCGCGGCGCCGGGCCTCGGCGAGGACCTGCTCCGCGCGCTCGCCCGGGTCAACGTGGGCGCCGCGCTCGTGCCCGGAGTCGCGATCGTGCTGATCGCCATCGTGCTGGACCGCATGACGCGGGCGGCGGCGCAGCGGCGCGACGGCGGAAGCCGGGCGCGGGCCGTCCGCTGGGGCGGCTTCGCCGTCCTCACGGCCGCCGGGCTCGCCCTGACCCCCGTGCTGGCGCAGGAGTTTCCCGAGCAGTGGCAGGTGCAGGTCATCAGGCCCATCAACGACGTGGCCGACTGGATCGAGGCGCACTGGTACACCTTCACCGGCTTCCTCAACGACACCGTCGCGTACGGCTTCCTCAACCCGCTGCAGGACCTGCTGACCAGCGCTCCCTGGTGGCTGGTCACGGCGGCGGTGCTGGTGTTCGCCTGGCGGGTGAGCGGGCCGGCGGCCGGTCTGGTGGCCGCCGTCTGCCTTCTGGGCGTCGCCGCGCTCGGCCTGTGGGAGCACGGCATGGAGACGCTGACGATGGTGCTGGTCGGCTCGGTGATCACGATCGCCGCCGGGCTCGCGCTGGGCGTGGCGGCGGCGCGGTCCCGATGGTTCGCCGCCGTGCTGCGGCCGCTCCTGGACGCCGCGCAGACGATGCCGTCGTTCTCCTACCTGCTGCCCGCCGTGGCGCTGTTCGGCAACGGCCGCTTCACCGCGATCATGGCCGCGTTCATCTACGCGGTGCCGGTGGTCGCGCGCGTGGTCGAGGACGGCCTGCGCGCGGTCCCCGGCACCGTCATGGAGGCGGCGAGGTCGACGGGCTCCACGGACCGGCAGCTGTTGTGGAAGGTGCAGCTGCCGATGGCCCGCGGCTCGCTGCTCCTGGCGGCGAACCAGGGCATCGTCATGACGCTGGCGATGGTGGTGATCGGCGCGCTGGTCGGCGCTGGAGCTCTCGGATACGACGTCGTGGCCGGTTTCGCGCAGCAGGAGGACTACGGCAAGGGCCTCGCGGCCGGCGTCGCCCTGGTCCTCCTCGGAGTCATGCTCGACCGGATCACGCAAGGCGCCAACGGGCGCCGCTCTCCCCACAAGAAGAGGAACGCATGAAGAAGTTACGCCTAATCGCAGGGATTCTCGTTCTCGGCCTCAGTGCGGCCGCCTGCGGAGGCGCCAAGGTAGAGGACGACTCCGCGGCGGCGCCGAGTGCGAGCGCCGCGGGTTCCGCGGGCGCGTCCGCGGGCGGCACGGTCAAGATGGCCATCAACGGCTGGGTCGGCTACGAGGCCAGCGCCGCGGTGGTGTCCTACCTGCTTGAGCACGAGCTCGGCTACAAGGTCGAGAAGGTGACGCTCGCCGAGGAGCCGTCCTGGCAGGGCATGGAGTCGGGCGACGTCGACGTCGTGATCGAGAACTGGGGCCACCCGGACCTCAAGAAGAAGTACATCGAGGAGAAGAACGTCGCCGTCGAGGCGGGCAGCACCGGAAACAAGGGCGTCATCGGCTGGTATGTGCCCGAGTGGATGGCCCAGAAGTACCCCGACATCACCGACTACAAGAACCTCAACAAGTACGCCGACCTGTTCAAGACGTCCGAGTCGGACGGCAAGGGCCAGATGCTCGACGGCGACCCGTCCTTCGTCACCAACGACGAGGCGCTGGTCAAGAACCTGAAGCTGGACTACAAGGTCGTCTACGCCGGCAGCGAGGCCGCGCTGATCAAGGCCGCCAAGCAGGCGACCGACCAGAAGAAGCCGCTGCTCATGTACTTCTACGAGCCGCAGTGGCTGTTCAACCAGGTCAAGCTGGTCAAGGTCAACCTCCCCGCGTACACGGAGGGCTGCGACAGCGACCCCAAGAAGGTCGACTGCGACTACCCGCCGTACGACCTTGACAAGATCGTGAGCAAGAAGTTCGCCGACACCGGCGGCAAGGCGTACGAGCTGATCAAGGCCTTCCAGTGGACGAACGACGACCAGAACGCGGTCGCCGACGACATCACCAACAACGGAATGTCGGCCGAGGACGCGGCCAAGAAGTGGATCGAGGCCAACACCGCCAAGTGGCAGGCCTGGATGCCCAAGTGATCTGAGGATCACGACGCCGTGCGCCCCGCCTGGGCGTGAGCACTCGTCGGCCGCGATCCCCGTGATCGCGGCCGGTCCCGCTTGTTGTGGAATACTCTGCCGGTGTCGCCGCGGCCCCGCCGCTCGCGTTCGCCGCCCCGTACGACATCAGATGAGGCTAGATATGAGGATCCGTCTCCTTGCCGGCGTGCTGACGCTCGCGCTGGCCATGACCGCCTGCAGTGGCGGGAGTTCGGATGACGCCGCCGGAGCAGGCGCCGGAGGCGGCACGAAGACCGTACGACTCGCGATCAACCCCTGGATCGGCTACGAGGCCAGCGCCGCGGTCGTCGCCTATCTCCTCGAGCACGAGCTCGGCTACAAGGTCGAGACGATCGAGAGCGCCGAGGCGGACTCCTGGAAGGGCTTCGAGAAGGGCACGGTCGACGCCGTCCTGGAGAACTGGAGCCACCCGGAGCTCAAGAAGGAGTACATCGACGACAAGAAGGTCGCGATGACTGCGGGCGAGGACGGCAACAAGGGCGTCATCGGGTGGTATGTCCCCGAGTGGATGGTCCAGAAATATCCGGACATCACGGACTGGCACAACCTGCCCAAGTACAAGGACCTGTTCAAGACCGACAAGAGCGAGGGCCTGGGTCAGTTCCTCGCCGGCGACAAGTCCTTCGTCACCAACGACGAGGCGCTCATCCAGAACCTGAACCTGCCCTACAAGGTGGTCTACTCCGGCAGTGAGGACGCGCTCATCGCGGCGGCTCGCAAGGCCACCGAGAACGAGACCCCGCTGCTGATGTACTTCTACGAGCCGCAGTGGCTGTTCAACCAGCTCAAGCTCGTCAAGATCAACCTTCCGCCGTACGCCATCGGGTGTGACGGCGACGTCAAGACGATCAAGTGCGACTATCCGCCGTACCTGCTCGACAAGATCGTCAGCGTGAAGTTCTCCAAGACCGGTGGCAAGGCGTACGAGTTCATCAAGAACTGGACGTGGACCAACGACGACCAGAACGCCGTGGCCTACGACATGGCGGTGAACAAGATGAGCGCCGAGGCGGCCGCGAAGAAGTGGGTCGACGCCAACAAGATCGTTTGGCAGGACTGGATCCCGTCCTGATCCGCCGGATCTGATCCATCGGGCCGTTGATCAGGCCCGTTCATCGGGCGCGTTCGAGGGGCGCGGCACGCGGGGCGTGCCGCGCCCCTGTCGTATGCCCAGACTCACCTGCGCGCCTCCTTTGCCATCTTTTTACACTTTGCTATATCTGAGAGGGATATTTCATGACCTAGGGGTGGCAGTGGGCGGGCGTAGTACCCGATTGATCGCCGGAATCTCGGTGGCGGTGGCCGTACTGGCGGGTTGCGGGCCCCTGCCCGAGTTGGACGGCGACCCCACGGCCGGCAAGGACGGCGGAGCGAAGAGCGACTCGGAGACGGGGCGGGGCGTCAACCCGCTCGACAACCCCGACGGCACCGGCCCCGGCCTCAAGGTGATCTCGTCGGACAAGGACCGGGCGAAGGCCCGCGATCTGATCGACAAGGTGGCGACGAAGGGCCGGGGGGCGAAGACCGGCTACGACCGTGACGAGTTCGGCTACGCCTGGGCCGACAGCGTGGACGACGTGCCGTGGGGGCGCAACGGTTGCGACACCCGCAACGACCTGCTCAAGCGGGACGGCCGCGACATCAAGTATCGAAGCGGGTCGAACTGCGTCATCGCCTCCATGACCCTGTACGACCCGTACACGGGCAAGACGATCGACTGGACCAAGTCGAAGGCGTCGGAGGTTCAGATCGACCACGTCATGCCCCTGTCGTACGACTGGCAGATGGGCGCGTCGCGGTGGAGCGAGAGCAAGCGCAAGCAGATCGCCAACGACCCGCTCAACCTGATCCCCGTGGACGGCTCCACCAACGGCTCCAAGAGCGACTCGGGCCCGGCCACCTGGCTGCCGCCCCGCCGCGACATCCGTTGCTCCTACGCCGTGCGGTTCGCCCAGGTGGCCCTCAAATACGACCTGCCGGTGACCTCCGCCGACAAGGCGGCCATGCTGGAGCAGTGCGCCTGAACGGGCGATTCGTCAGCTGATGGTGCGGAGCCCGGGCCACATCGCGGTCCACGACGACTTCAGGCCGGTGCAGACCGAGATGGCCTTGCCCTGCTCCCCGTTCGGAACGCCCAGTCCGTTGTCGATCCGGGCCACGTCGTGGCAGCCGACGAAGAACCTGCTCCAGTCGGTGGGCCGCCAGTCGCCGACGTGGACGACGACGGTGCGCTGAGCCGGTGGCGGGCCCCATGACCAGTACGAGTTGTGACCGGAGTAGACGGGGGGCAGTCCCGATCCCAGCAGGTCGAGTGCGCTCGCCTCGCTGTAGTCGTTGGTCAGGATCACCGCCCGGGCGCGCTCGTCGGCGGGCAGGGCTGCCACCGCGCCCTTGACCGTGGAGACGAACGCCGGCCAGCCGATCTGGTTCGCGGTGTCCGGCACCGTGGCCGGAAGGGTGCTGGCGGCATAGGTGGCGACGGGCAGGACCGGCAGGGTCAGGTACGCGAGGAGCAGACCCGAGACCAAGGCGGCGACGGTGAAGATTGCCCCCTTGATGCTGGCGTGGCCGCGTACGAGCCAGCGGTCGACGACGATCGAACCGGCGGCCATGAACGCGGCCGCGGTGCCGATCGCGTAGTAGGCCTTGCCTCCGGTCGCGACGACGAGGACGAGCGCGACGGGGCCCGCGATGCCGATCGCCCGCCACGGAACGGCTTCCCTCGAACGCAGGAGCCAGACCGCTCCGGCGAGGCTCACGGCGAACAGGATCGGACCGGTGAAGAGCCAGAGCAGCGGCACGGTCTGGGCCCGGTTGTCCGCCGCGTACCCGGCGATGCGCGAGGCCATGGTGAGCTGGGGCCAGCCGTTCGTCGCCTGCCAGACGAGGTTCGGCGCCCAGAGCAGGAGAGCGATCCCGATGGCCGCCCACGGCCACGGTGAACGGACGACGTCCCAGCGCCGGGCGGCGAGAAGGCCCAGCGCCAGCCCCGCGGCCAGGAACAGCAGGGTGCCCTTGTTCTGCAGCCCTATCCCGGCGGTCAGGCCCACGGCCAGCCACAGGCGCCGGTCGGCACCGGCGAGAAGCCGGACCGCCAGCCACAGGATGAGCGCCCAGGCGAGCAGGTCGAGACCTGTGGTGGTGTCCATGTGGCCGGCGGCGAGATAGCCGGAGACGGCGGCCGTGATGGCCGCCAGGAACTGCGCCCGCCGAGACCCGCCGACGTCGCGTGAGATGAGCGCGACGAGGACGACGACGAGCGCCGCCTCCACGGCCGGCAGCACCCTGACCGCGGTCGGCGAGACGCCCAGCAGGCCCACCGAGGCGGCGGAGAGCAACGGGGTCAGCGGCGGCTGGTCGACGTAGCCGAAGGCGGGATGCCGGCCCGCCACGACGAAGTACATCTCGTCGCCCAGGAAGCCGTAGGCGCCCGAGAACGCCAGCAGCAGAGCGACTACCAGACCAGCCATCAGGACCACCGGCCAGGGGACGACGAAGGACCGGGTGCGCTGGGTGATGTCCGGCATTGTCACAGTGTGATCGCGCTATCGCCACGGCGCCAGGACCTAGGCCGCCCGGTTCACCGGTAGACGACCTTCTTGACCGACCGGCCGGGGAACACGACGACCAGGTGCTCCTCCACGGTCTCCTCGATGCCCCGGGCGTAGACCCGCATCCGGTAGCGTCCGGGGCCTCGCACGGCCAGGTTCGGCAGCCGCGCCGCGGCGCCCTCCTCGCCGCCGTCGGCGTAGGAGGGCACCTCCAGGCGGCCGCTGCGGCTGACCACGCCGACCTCGGCCACCTGCTCCCACCCCTTCAGCCGCAGCGGGGGAGCGGAGCCGAACGCCTTCACCGTCAGGCATATCGGCTCGTTCTCGCCGTACGTCATCACGACCGCCGAACTGCCCGCCGCGCCGAGGAACCCGTCGCCCATCGCCGCGTAGGGGTCCTCGCCCTCGCTGGTGTCGTCCGGGTCGTACACGCCGTAGCCCCCGCCCTCGAACAGGAAGTACGCGGCCGTGCCCTGCCGCCGGGCCCGCAGCCGCGGCCAGGGGTCCCGGCAGCGGGCGTTGGCCTCCGCGACGTAGTCCTCGTAGTCCTCCGTCTCCGCGGCCTGCCCGTTCGCCGTACGCGGCGGCTCGGGCTGCCAGCTGTACGCGGCGGGCGGGGGCGCCGCCTCCGACGCGACGAGTGCGAGGAACGGCAGCAGGACGACCGCCAGCCGGACCGGCCGGGGCAGGCGCCGGGGCGGCCCGAGCTCCTCCGGCCCGGCGCCCGGGCCGGCGAGTTCGTGGGCCGAGCGGGCGAGCCACACCACGAGGAAGACGACGAGCCCCTCGGCCGGCAGCTCCGGTGACCGGCCGAGCACCCATTCCAGGCCCGCTCCCGGGTAGGGGCTCACCAGGGTGAGACAGGCGGCGACCAGGCCGGCTCTGAGCGTCGCGCGGCTCCAGCGGCCGTCACGGCGCTGACCGGCGAGGACGAGCACCTGCCAGCCCAGCACGGGCACCCAGAGGACGTAGAAGAACGTGGGCGGCAGCAGCGGGTAGGTCATCTCGCCCCAGAACGCGGTCGCCGCGGTGGCCGCCGACGCCGCCAGGGCGGCGGCGAGGACGCACATTCGCATCCGGCGCCCGGACAGGACCAGGGCGAACGACACGGTCTGCGCACTCCAGAGGAGCAGGGCGAGGACGACGGCGAGGTCGCCGGGCAGCAGCGCGGCGGGCATCCGGCCGGCCACGTGGAAGGCGACGGCCAGGTAGAGCGCGCGCCGCGCCCAGAGGACCCGCGCGCCGACCTGCGCTCCGCCCGGCGGAGCCGCGCGTGGGGGGAAGGCCAGGACCTGCCGGAGCATCCAGGTCTTCAGCGCGAGGATCGCGAACAGGCCCACCGCGGCCAGCACGGCGGCCGTGGACGGTTCCGTGAAGGCGTTCTCGCCGGGTGCGTGCCACAGGACGACGGTCCAGAGGGGACCGAGGTCCCCTGTGACGGCCGCGAGCACGCCCGCGACGGCCGCGGCCGCCAGATAGACCCCGGCCACGATCGGCCCCACATGCTGCCGGAACATCCTGCGCCCCTTCTCTGACAGGATGGACGATCTTAGGGCAGATCGCTCCGGCAGCGCCCGGCGTCATCCCGCGTCATCCGGCGAGCAGGTCATGCGGGTGCGCGCACTTACGGGCGACCTTCCGGGCGGCCGATCAGAGGCAGCCGGCGTGGGGGTCGTCCACCTTCGGCGCGGTGTCGTCGACCATGACCTCCAACTGGGCGGTCGAGGCCACCAGGCTGCCGGTGGGCGCCTTCGCCTCCTTCTCGTCTACGACGATGCCGCGCTCCCCGAGCAGCTCGTAGGTGGAGGGGTCGAAGATGATCTCCGCGCGCACCCCGCCGGCGACCCGGCCGACGCCGATGCCGGTCCGTCCGGCGGCGTCCTCGGCGCTCTCGTTGACCGTGACCCCGGGGATCGTGGCGGCGGCCTTGAACAGCGCCGCGCGCTGGGGCGCGGGCACGTACGTCTCCCGCAGCAGGTCGCCGACGGCCGTCCACGCCCCCGTGTCGGGCGGGTTGTCGCCGCGCGGCCGGTCGTACAGGTAGGCGCGCATCTTCTCCGGGTCGGCGGGCAGCTTCTTCAGGCTCGTGTAGGCGGTGTCCCGCAGGCTGTCACAGGCGGGCAGCCGCATCCACTCGGTGCCCTTCTCCTTGTACGCCTCCGGCGGGATCGGCCAGCCGGGGTAGGCGCGAGGTTCCAGATACTCGACCTTCAGCGCGCCGTCCTTCGTGCCGTCGGCCGACAGCCAGATCGTCCGCTTCGTCCGATAGAGGTAGCGGGACTCCTTCTTGTCCTCGCCGACCACGGTGGCCTCGTACATCGTCTGGGAGCTCACCGTGACGAACTGGTCGTCGCGCGGGGACAGGTCGGTCACCGCGCCGGCCGCCTTGCCCAGTACCTCCTCGGCCGACATGTTCGACACCTTCGGCAGTGCCACGACCCCCGCGCTCACCGCCACCGGACGGGTCCGCGGGCCCGTCTGCGTCTGCGGTCCCGTCAGAACGGTGGTGACGGCCGCGACCCCCGCCGCGGCGAGAAGCGCCGTCCCACCCGCGAGCAGCAGGTACGGCCGCGGACGCGGGCGGGCGGGACGCTTCGCGGGGCCGGTCAGCCGCCGTCGTGCGGCCGCCTTGGCCGCCAGGGAGTAGGGGGCGACGTCGGGCCGTTCCCGCGTCACCAGGTCGATCTCGTCGGTCATCACACGTTCTCCTTGGGAAGGTCGAGATGGCGGCGCAGCTTCGCGCGCACGCGGTGCAGGCGCGAGCGGACGGTGCCGATGGGGATCTTCAGCGCCTCGGCCGCCTCCTCATAGGAGAGGTCGGCCCAGGCGACCAGCAGGAGCAGCTCGCGCTCGGCGGCCGACAGCCTGGCCAGCGCGGCGGCGAGGACGGGCCGCAGGGCTGCGGCGCTCGCCCGCTCCGCTCCGCGCTCCTCCTCGTGCAGGCCGCGCTCATCGACGTCGCGCGGCGTACGGGCGAGCGCCCGCAGCCGGCGCACCTCCGACCGGCGGTGCCCGGAGATGAGGTTGCCCGCGATGCCGTACAGCCAGGGCCGGGCGTCCGGCCGCGAAGTGTCGTAGCGGTGCCGCTTGCGGAACGCCACGAGGAACGTCTCCGCCGTCACGTCGTCGGCGTGCTCGGGCCCGAGGCGGCGGCCGGCGTAGGCGTGGATCTCGTCCGCGTGCCGGTCGAAGACGCCGGCGAAGCGCTCGGGCGCGGTCAGCGACGCCTCGATCAACACGGCGTCGCTCGGCTCGGCGTCGTCCGGTCCGGCGTGATAAGGCTCGGCGCCGTCCGGTGCGGCCCGGTACGGCCCGGTGTAATACGGCACGGTGTCATACGGCACGGTGTCATACGGCCCGGTTCGGGCCCCGGAGGCTTCGGTGCCGTCGCGGGAGCCGCCGGGTTCGTGAGCCGGGGCGACCGAGGGGAGGCATAGGTCGCCGAAAACCGTCCTCACCACCCGTTTTGTCCGTTCATAGAGGCTATCCTTCCGGGGGCGCCGTCGCGCCCCTCGCCTCTACTCCGCCGGACGGCCCGGGCCGGTTCCGTGGTTCGCCGGAGCGACGTCAGACGGAGGGCGTGCCGCCGGGCGGCATGGTCTGCCCGTCCGCCTGCCGCGCGACGAGCGCCCCCTCCGCGGGGGATGCCACGGGGGACGCCACGGGGGACGCCGCGGAGACCGGCTGGTCGAAGATGTCGATGTCGACCTCCTCGCCGCCGACCGTCAGCGTCTCCCAAGCTCCGCTCGCCAGCAGGGTGCGCAGCGTCTCGCTCCGCAGTTCGTGCAGGTGCCGGATGAGGGTCGCGTCGTCGGGCATGCCGGGAACACGTGGTGACAGGCGGTCGCGGATCTGCCGCAGGCGCTCCATCAAGGCGTCGACGTCCGCTTCCCTGTCCGGGGCGGCGTGGCCCTCCTCGATGCCCTGGACGATCGTGTCCTTGATCGCCCGCGTGACCCCCTGATCGTCGACGGTCACCATCGCGTTCCACGCGCGGCTCTTGTGCCGATACTGCAGCATCGACATCGCCGCCTCGTGCCGTACGAAGTCGGCGTCCCGCAACGGCCTGCCGCGCCAGTTGCGGTTGAGCGACCGGGCCAGCGAGATGGCCGACGCCAGCCCGCTGTTGAGGCCCCGCCCCGGCCAGAAGTGGATCGCGTTGGCCGCGTCGCCCAGGAGGAACCCGTACGTCCCCGGGGTGGTCGAGGTGGGGGAGTACAACCGGGCGGTGAATCGCGGCCGCTGCACCATGTCCAGCCGGAAGGCGGTGACCGCGCTCACGTCGCCGTCGGCGACGCCGAAGAGCGCGAGCCCTTCCTTCGCCCTCCTCCACAGTGCCGAACCCCTGATCAGGGCGGGCAGGAACAGCGTGTGGTGGGTTGAGCAGTGGAAGTCCCCGTCCTCGGTGCGCTCCATCAGGCAGGGACTGGAGGCGACGCACTCCTCGAACACGTGCCGGACGGGGTCGATGCCGACGACCTCCGCGGCCTCGTCGTCGGTGAGCCGCATGTTGAGGAAGCCCTCGCCGCGCAGGGAATTCAGGAGGAAGCGGTTCTGCGCCACGGTCAGCAGCACGATCGCCGGGTCAGGCAGGCTGGACTTCACCCGCAGCCCCAGCACCACGTCCTGCACGTGCCGGCCGTCGAGCGAGAAGATCGAGTCGTCGGCCCGGCCGAACCTGTCGGTGAAGTGCTCGCGGGTCCGCGAGCGCCCTCCCTCGCAGATGGCTAGCACGTGCTCCTTGGCCACGGCGTCCTGGCGCTCCGCGGCGTCGAATCTCTCGGGCACCAGGCGGATGCGGGCGGACCTCTCGTTCGCCATCTCCAGCAGGGTGTCCTCGATGTAGGCGATTCGGATGTTCCGCGGGCCGTAGCCGCGGATCGAGTCCGGACCGGCCGGCCACATCTCGCTGTAGGACCCCTCGGTGAACAGCCGCGACTGGACGTCCTCCGGGAGGTTCAGATACTGGCGGCTCTGCACCGTCACGACCTGCTGCCGCCGGTTGTTGCCCTGCGCCGCGTTCTTCCACACGATCCGCGACCCGTCCTCGGTCCAGCGGCCGTCGTAGATCGTGATGGTGACCCGTTGCCCCATGAGGTGGTCGAGGAGCAGGGCGAAGGCCAGCCCGACGGGCCCGCCGCCGGAGACGGTGACGTGCAGGACCTGCTCCGGTTCGATGTCCGGAACCGACGGGCGGAAGTGCTGCATCAGGGAGGTGTTCACGATCGTCTCGGAGTCGTCGAACGCCTCGAAGCGGAACGTCTCCCCTCCGATGGTGATCGTGTCGCCGGGCCGGAGCACATGCGTGGTGACACGCGTGCCGTTGACCAGCGTCCCGTTGCTGCTGCCCCGGTCGAGGAGCACGTAGCCCTCGGCCTCGCGGCGCACCTCCGCGTGGAAGCGCGAGGCCCTCTCACTCGTGATCACCACACTGTTGTCGCCTCTGCGACCGAAGGTGATCGGCTTGTCGTCGATCGGGAAACGCTGACCGGCAAGGGGACCTTCATGCCCGACGATCGCAGGTGGCATCGGTCCGCCCCCTTTCCCTCGAAAGCCGATGTGATCATCAATCGTGACACGCTTCCCGTCTGAGACAAAGCGTCCCAGTCAGGGCAGGCAATCACCCCTGCACGCACCCCTGCGCGGGCGAGGCGGGCGCGGTCGCGGGCAGCGATCGCGAGGGCGGCTTGCCGGGCGGCGGGGACCTCCGCGCCGTAGCCGCCGTCCGCCGGAGACACCCCGGGCGTTACCTGGTCGCCGGGCCGCGCACCTGGAGAGAGGCCAGCAGCGCCGTGCTGGCCTGCGCGATCTCCTCGACCGCGCGGTCGAACGCCTCCGCGTTGTGCGCGGCGGGCGCGCGGAAGCCGGAGATCTTGCGGACATACTGCAGGGCCGCCGCCCGGATGTCCTCCTCGGTCACCTCGTCGGTGAACGGCGGGCGCAGGGTCTTGATGCTTCGGCACATGACCCCATACTGGCCGATCCGCGGTGCGGTCAGGAGTGGAAGACGGCGGCGCCGAAGTCCTCGGCCACCTTGCGCAGCATCGCGGCGAGCTCCTCGCGGTCGACCGCGTCGATGCGCTCGGCCGGTCCGGACACCGACATCGCCGCGAAGGTCCGCCCGCCGTCGTGGACCGGCACGGCCATGCAGTGCACTCCGCTCTCCTCCTCGCCCAGGTCGAGCGCGTACCCCCGGGCGCGCACCCGGCCGAGCTCCTCCAGCAGCTCGCCGACCGCAGTGATCGTCCGGTCCGTACGGCGGGGCAGCCCGGTGCGCCGGAACACCGCCTCCGCGTCGTCCCGCCCGGCCAGCAGGGCCTTGCCGACGGCCGTGCTGTGCGGCAGCACCCGGCGGCCCACCTCGGCAAACATCCGCAGCCTGCGCGGTGAGGGCACCTGCGCCACATAGACGACGTAGTCGCCCTCCAGCACGGCGAGGTTGGCGGTCTCGCCGGACAGCTCCACGAGCCTCGCGAGGTAGGGCTCGGCCCAGACCGCGAGCATCCGCTCGGCCGCGCCGCCGATCCGCACGAGCGCGCCGCCGAGGGCGTAACGCCGGTCGGACTCCTGCCGTACGTACCCCCGGGCCAGCAGCGTCTGCAACAGCCGGTGGATCGTCCCGTACGGCAGGCCGGTCATGGCGGCGATCTCCGACAGACCGGCCTGGCCGCCCTGCTCGGACAGTGCCTCGAGCACGTCCAGCGCCCGGTCGACGCTCTGCACGCTCACCGCAGCCTCCTCTTTGGCGGTGTCATCCGCAATGCGGGGACCGTCCCAGCATGCCGGGTTCTCGGTCGTGTCTGACAAATCAAGCCCTGCTGCGCGTGGCCCAGGCGGCGCCTCAGACACTCCCCAGCCCTCGCAGCGAGGCGTCGAGCACCTCGGCCGTGTGCGCGACCCGGATCTCCCCCTTGCCCGCCCTGCGGACGGAGGCCGCGATCTGCATCGTGCACCCCGGGTTGGCCGACACCAGCAGGTCGGCGCCGGCGGCGAGCACGCGCTCGGCCTTGCGGTCGCCCAGCTGCCGGGCCGCCTCGGGCTGGAAGAGGTTGTAGGTGCCCGCGGACCCGCAGCAGACGGCGGACTCCCCGATCTCCCGCAGCTCCAGCCCCGGGATCGCGCGCAGCAGCTCGCGCGGCTGGGCGCGCACTCCCTGGGCGTGGGCCAGGTGGCAGGCGTCGTGGTAGGCGATCGTGACCGGCAGCGGGTGGCGCCCGGCGACAGGTCCCAGCTCGATCAGGAATTCCGCGAGGTCGCGGGTCCGCAGCGCCCGCGCGCGGGCCGCCCAGCCAGGCTCGTCGGCCAGCACCTCCGCGTAGTCCTTCATGCTCGATCCGCAGCCCGCCGCGTTCACCACCACGGCGTCCACCCCGGCTCGCTCGAAGACGGCGATCGTGCGGCGGGCGAACCTGCGCGCCTCGGCCTCGCGGCCCGAGTGCAGCGACAGCGCCCCGCAGCAGCCCTGCCGGGGCGGGATCACCACGTCGCAGCCCTCCAGCGCGAGCACCCGGGCCGTCGCCGCGTTGACCTGCGGGAAGAACTCACCCTGCACGCAGCCGGTGAGCAGCCCGACGCGCGCCCTGCGGCGTCGCCGCGCCCGCACCAGCGGCGGCAGCCGTACGGGCCGGGGGGCGTCGGGCGCCAGTTCGGCCATCGCGCCGAGGGAGGGGTGCACCTGCTCCAGGAACGGCTGCAGGCGCCTGCTCAGCCGCATGGGCAGTCGCATCGCCCGCAGCCTGCGCCGGTAGGGGAACAGCGCGAACACCAGCGCCCGGATCGCGCGCTCGTCGGGGCGGCGCACGTGCTCGCGCTCGACGACCGCGCGGGTCTGCTCGATCAGGCGGTCGTACCGCACGCCCGACGGGCACGCGGTGACGCACGCCATGCAGCCCAGGCAGGCGTCGAAGTGGCCGGCCATCGCGTCGGTGAGCGGCGTGCCCTCGACGTGCTGGCCCATGAGGTGGATGCGCCCGCGTGGGGAGTCCATCTCCTCGCCCCACAGCACGTACGTCGGGCAGGTGGGCAGGCAGAACCCGCAGTGAACGCAGTCCTTGATCAGCTCGGGGTCCATCAGATGCCTCCCAGGAAGCGGCCGGGGGACAGCCGGCGATCGGGGTCGAACCGCTCCTTGACCCGGCGCATCAGCGGCAGCGCGCCGACGTGTCCCCACCGGTCGAGGCGGCGCGCGGCCTCCTGGGGCGCGGCGAGCACGACCACCCGGCCGTCACCGTCCGTCTCCATGTGGGCCCGCAGCCCGCCCGTGAAGGCGGCGACCCGGCGGGGCTCGGTGTCCGGCGGCAGGGCGACGTGGAAGACGTGCGAGGCCAGGGAGCCGCGCACCGCCGCGTGCACGCCCGCCTCACGGGCCGCCGTCAAGGGGCCGACGAAGCTGCCGGCCAGGCGGGAGGGGACGTTCCTGACCTCCAGCAGGATCTCCCCGCCGTCGCCGTCGCCCGCACCCGTGCCCGCGCCCAGGGGGCCGGGCGGCCCGTCCGGTGCCGGGGGCTCGGGCAGGCGTCCCCACCACGGCGGCGGCTCCTCGGTCACCTGCGCGTCGCTCAGCGCGCCGCCGATGAGGGCGCACAGGGCCTTGGCGCGCTCGGCCGCGGCGGCGCCCTCGACCAGGACCGCGACCGTGCAGGGCCCCTCCGCGTCGGGCCAGTCCATCTCCACGGCGCTCGGCTCCAACGGCGACTCGGTCACCGCGGGGACCATCGTCGCCAGAGACCCGGCGAGGTCGGTGGTGAGAGTCTCGAAGGTCAGGCCGTCCTCGTTCGTCCAGGTCCCGTACGTCTCGGTCACCGGACGCTCGACGGTCGCCGTCACCCAGGCGCGGGCGGCGGGCAGGGGATGGAGGCGGAACGTCGCGTCCGCGATGATCCCGAGCGTGCCGTACGAGCCGGTGAACAGCTTGCCGAGGTCATATCCGGCGACGTTCTTGACGACCTTCCCGCCCGACTTGGCGATCGTGCCGTCGGCGAGCACGACCGTGACGCCGATGAGCAGGTCGCGGGCCGTGCCGTGTCGGAACCTGCGCGGCCCGGCGATGCCGGTGGCCAGCAGCCCGCCGACCGTCGTGCCCGGCACCGGCACGTCGAGCGCGAGCTCCTGACCTCCCTCGGCCAGAGCGCGCGCCAGCGCCTCCACGGTCACCCCGGCCTGCGCCCGGACGACCAGGTCGCCCGCCGCGTGCTCCGGCGGACGGTTCATGCAGCACAGGTCGACGAGCACGTCGCAGCGGTCGGGCGGTGCGCCCCAGTGCAGCTTGGTCCCGCCGCCCGTCGCGACGGCGGCCAGGTCGTGCGCCGCGCACACCCGCATCACGGCCGCGATCTCCTCGGCCGACTCGGGCAGCGCCACCCAGCGCGGCCGCACGCCCGCGACCTCGTCCCCGTCGCCGGCCGCGCGCACGGCCACACCGGCCGCCTCCAGCGCGTCCCCGACGTCCCGCGCGGCCATCAGAACTGCTCCGCGAGACCGGCCTCGACCAGGGGATGGGCGCCCCTGCGCACTCCCGGAACCTCGCCGCACAGGCGGGGGGTGGGGAAGACCTTGCCCGGGTTGGCCAGCCCCCGGGGATCGAACGCGCACCGCACGAGTTGCATGGTGTCGAGGTCGTCCTCGGTGAACATCCGGGGCATGTAGCGGGCCTTGTCCACGCCGACGCCGTGCTCCCCGGTGATCGACCCGCCGTGCTCGACGCACAGGTCGAGGATGCGCCCGCTGACGGCCTCGGCGCGCTCGGCCTCCCCGGGCACCGAGTCGTCGAACAGCACGAGGGGGTGGAGGTTGCCGTCGCCCGCGTGGAAGACGTTGGCCACCCGGATGCCGTACTCCTCCTGCAACAGGTCGATCCCCGCGAGCACACGCGGCAGCGCGGTCCGCGGCACCACGCCGTCCTGCACGATGTACGCCGGGCTGATCCGGCCCACCGCCGCGAACGCCGACTTGCGGCCCTTCCAGATGGCCGCCCGCTCCTCCGCGGAGGCGGCCACCCGGATCTCGAAGGCGCCGTTGTCGCGGCAGATGCGCTCCACGGCCGCGAACTGGTGCTCCACCTCGGCATGCGGGCCGTCCAGCTCCACCACCAGCACGGCTCCCGCACCGGCGGGGTAGCGGCAGTGCACGGCGGCCTCGGCCGCCTCGATCGCCAGCGCGTCCATCATCTCGATGGCGGCGGGCACGACGCCCGCCGCGATGATCGCCGACACGGCGCGGCCGCCGGCCTCGATGCCGGTGAAGGCGGCGAGCAGGGTCGTGACCACCTCCGGCGCCCGCGACAGCCGTACGGTGATCTTGGTGGCGATGCCGAGCGTGCCCTCGGAGCCGATGAACGCGCCGAGCAGGTCGTAGCCGGGGTCCTGAGCGGACAGCTCCACGATCTCCCCGTCCGGCGTGACGATCTCCGCGGAGAGCACGTGGTTGACCGTGAAGCCGTACTTGAGGCAGTGCGCGCCGCCCGAGTTCTCCGCCACGTTGCCGCCGATCGAGCAGACCTGCTGGCTGGAGGGGTCGGGGGCGTAGTAGTACCCCCGGTCGCGGACCGCCTCGGTGATCGCCAGGTTCGTCACCCCGGGCTCGACCACGGCCCGGCGGTTCGGGATGTCGATCTCCAGGATCCGCCGCATGCGGGAGGTGACGATCAGCACGCCGTCCGTGCGGGGCAGGGCGCCGCCCGACAGGCCGGTGCCCGACCCGCGGGCGACGAAGGGCACGCCGTGCTCGCCGCACAGCCGCACCACCGCGGCCACCTGCTCGGCCGTCTCGGGCAGCACGACCACACCGGGGGTCGCCCGGTGGTGGGTCAGCCCGTCGCACTCGTAGGTGCGCAGCCGTACGGGATCGGTGAGGACGGCGTCCGGCGGGAGCGCGGCCGTCAGCCGTTCCGTCAGCCGTTCGAGCTCGGACATCGGCTCCCGTTTCCCCTCACATCGTCACGGCATCCGCTCGTAGGCAGGAAGCGTGAGGAACTCCGCGAAGTCGTCGTCAAGGGCGACCTCCTTGAACAGCGCCGTTGCCTGCGCGTAGAGCTTCTCGTCGTAGCCCGGCCCGGCGGCGATCCCGGCGAGCTCCTCCTCGATGATCCGCTCGACGAGCTCCCGTGTCACCACCGCGCCGGTGTCGGCCAGCGCGATGTCGTTGTGGATCCACTGCCAGACCTGCGATCGGGAGATCTCCGCCGTCGCTGCGTCCTCCATCAGGTTGTGGATCGCCGCGGCGCCGTTGCCGCCCATCCAGGCCGCCAGGTAGCGCAGGCCGACGTCCACGTTGCCGCGCAGCCCGGCCTCGGTGATCTCGCCGGGGGTCTTGGACACCGCCAGCAGGTCCTCGGCCGCGACGTGGACGTCCTCGCGCCGCCGGTCGAGCTGGTTGGGCCGGTCGCCGAGCACGCCGTCGAACACCTCGCGGCAGATCGGCACGAGGTCCGGGTGGGCCACCCACGAGCCGTCGAAGCCGTCGCCCGACTCGCGGGTCTTGTCGGCCCGCACCTTCTCCAGCGCGACCTTGTTGACCTCGGGATCGCGGCGGGAGGGGATGAAGGCCGCCATGCCGCCGATCGCGTGCGCGCCGCGCTTGTGGCAGGTGCGCACGAGCAGTTCGGTGTAGGCCCGCATGAACGGCGCGGTCATCGTCACCGCGTTGCGCTCGGGCAGCAGGAACTCCCGCCCTCGGGTGCGGAACTTCTTGATGACGCTGAACAGGTAGTCCCAGCGGCCGGCGTTGAGCCCCGCGGAGTGCTCGCGCAGCTCGTAGAGGATCTCCTCCATCTCGAACGCGGCAGGGTAGGTCTCGATCAGCACGGTCGCCCGGATCGTCCCCCGGGGAATGCCGAGCAACTCCTGGGCCCGGACGAACACGTCGTTCCAGAGCCGCGCCTCCAGGTGCGACTCCATCTTCGGCAGGTAGAAGTACGGCCCGCGGCCCTTGGCGATCTGCCGCTGGGCGCAGTGGAAGAAGTAGAGGCCGAAGTCGAGCAGCGACCCGGACATCCGCGCGCCGTCCACCAGGACGTGCTTTTCCGGCAGGTGCCAGCCGCGCGGGCGGACCACGATCGTGGCCAGCTCCCCGTCCGGGCGCAGCGCGTACGCCTTGCCGCCCGACTCGAAGTCGATCGTGCGGTCGAGGGCGTCGCGCAGGTTGAGCTGCCCGTTGATCGTGTTCTCCCAGGTCGGGGAGTTGGCGTCCTCGAAGTCGGCCAGCCAGACCTTGGCGCCGGAGTTGAGCGCGTTGATCGTCATCTTGCGGTCGACCGGCCCGGTGATCTCGACCCGGCGGTCCTCCAGCCCCGGAGCGGGCGGGGCGACCCGCCACTCGGACTCGCGGACATGGGCCGTCCCGGGAAGGAAATCGAGCGTGCCGCCCGCGGACAGCTCCTCCTGCCGCGCCTGACGCGCGGCGAGCAGCTCCCTGCGCCTGGGGTCGAACTCGCGCTGCAAGGTGGCCACGAAGCCGAGGGCCTCGGGAGTGAGGATCTCGTCGAACCGGTCCAGCAGGGGGCCTGTGATCTCGACGCCTTCCGTCATTTTCCACCTTCCGGAAAAATAGTTCTGAATGATGGAATCGACGCTACTTCAGGAGGCGGCTGAGGGTCAACGCAAGGGGTTCCTCAGGGGATGGTCCGGGGATTCCCCGATGGGAGACGCCGCACGCATGGCCGAAGATCGAGGACATGAGACACAAGACGATGGCCATTGCGGGGGCCGTCCTGGGAATGAGCCTCGTCGCGACGGCATGCGACGTGCCATTTGGCTTCGGCGAGCAGCAGGCCGTGGAGTCCTACGACGTGACGGACAAGGTGGCCGTCCTCGACGCCCGCACCGGCTCGGGCGACGTCGTGGTGCGCGAGGGCGACAGGTCCGGCGTCCACGTCACCGAGACCCTGCACTGGCGCGGGGACAAGCCCACGGACGGCCATTCCGTCGGCGGGGACACGCTCACGCTGAAGTACAAGTGCGACAACTGCTCGGTGGACTACGAGGTGGAGGTGCCGCGCGGTCTCACCATGAAGATCGACAGTGGGTCGGGAGACATCACGCTGCGCGACCTGACCGGCCAGGTGAACGCCTCCACCGGCTCGGGCGACGTCGAGGCGCGGGGCCTCGCCGCCGCGCAGGTCAACACCCGGACGGGCTCGGGAGACATCACACTCAGGTTCTCGGCCGTCCCCGCGGACGTGCAGGCCGTGACCGGATCGGGCGACGGCCGGCTCTGGGTGCCGAACGGCGCCTACAAGGTCAACGTGTCGTCGGGGAGCGGCGACCGCACGGTCGAGGTGCCGGACGACGCCTCGGCGCCGAACGCGATCACGGTCAGGACCGGATCGGGCGACGCCGAGGTGCACAAGCTGTGATCGCCGTCAGGCGAGCACCGGCCGGCCGGCGCGGAAGACGCCGTCGGGGTCGCGGCGGCGCTTGATCTCACGCAGCCGGGCCAGCGTCTCCGCGTCGAACGCGGAGGCGGCCTTCTCGTCGCCGTTCAGGTAGGTGAACGGCTTGCGGCCGGTCGTGTGCGGCGCCAGCGCCCCGGCGATCTGCGCCAGCCGCGCGGTGACCGCCTGCCCGCCCTCCGGCGACATCACCGGCCCCACCATGCTCAGCAGGTACGGCTCGGCGACGTGCCCGCACGCCCCGCCGCCGTCGGCGGGCCGGCTCAGCGCGCCGCCCAGGTGCCGCACCTGCACCGTGCCCAGGGGAGCGACGTCGCCCGCGGCCGCGAGCAGGTCGTCCGCCACGGCGTCGCCGAGTCCGGTCAGCAGTTCGGCGCGGCCCGCGCCGGGCACCGGCTGCGTCGGCTCGGCGCAGATGCCGCCCAGGGCGTCCAGCGGCATCGCCGCGCGGCTGTCGCGCAGCAGGCCGGGAATGTCCTCGAACCGCCGCAGCAGGTCACACCCCTCCTCCTCGCCGCCCAGGAACGTCGAGTCCACCGCGACCGCGGCGAGCCCGCGCAGCGGCTCGGGCACCTGGGGCGCCGGCGGGAACTTCACCATCGCGAACCAGGCGGTCAACTCCACGGGCGCCGCCGCGGTCACCTCCCGGTAGGCCGCGAGCACCTCGGGCGCCCGGTCGGCGGGCCACAGCATGCGCCCGCCGTACAGCAGCGGCGCCGGGTGCAGGTCGATCTCCATCGCGGTCACCAGCGCGAAGTCGCCTCCGCCGCCGCGCAGCGCCCAGAACAGATCGGGGTCGGAGCCGGCCGTCACGCGGGCCTGCGAGCCGTCGGCGCCGACCACCTCGAAGGCGCGTACGCCGCCGGCCGCCCAGCCGTGCCTGCGGGCGAACCACCCGAGCCCGCCACCGAGGGTGTAGCCGGTGACGCTGACGACGGGAGAGCTGCCGGGCAGGCCGGTCAGCCCGTGCTTGCCCGTCGCGGTCAGCAACTCGCCCCACCGCACGCCGGCCTCGACGCGGGCCGTGCGCCGCTCCGGCAGGACCTCCATGCCGCGCAACCGTCCGGTGCGCAGCAGGATCGTCCCGTCGAGGTGGGTCGTGGCGCCGTGCCCGCTCGGCTGCACCGCGACGGCGAGGCCGGCCAGTCTCGCGCAGCGGACCGCGGCGGCGGCGTCGGCCGCGTCCTCGACCTCCACAACCGCGGCCACCCGCTGGTCGACCGCTCGGTTCCACGGCAGTCGCGCGGCCTCGAATCCGTCGTCGCCGGGGACGAGGACCTGCCCGCGTACCGCACGGCGAAGGTCGGTTCCCAGGGTTGTCACGCTCTCCTCCTGCTGCGTCCGGCGGCGCCGGTCGGCCCCGCTCGTGATCAACCCTGCTACATCCCGTTTGCCGGTGATTGGCAATCAGCTCGGAATCGTCTGGTCTTTCGGCAGGAATCCGGTTTCCCTCGGCGTGATCGCCGTCCGCACCCGCCGCGGCGGGCGCCATGAGAACCGGGCCTATGGATCTGTGTCCGTGAGAACTGTGTTCATGAGATCTGGGCACATAAGGGAGTGCGCACGTCCCGGGGGCGTGTCACCATCGACGGAAGGCACCCGGGGCCGGGAAGGCATTGCGGTGTCCGACTGTTCTGTCTAGTAGAGATGACATATATGCGAAACGAGCCCGAAGACCTCGCCGTGGGCGATTACGAACTGGAAGAGCGCCAGGCGCTCCGCCGCGTAGCGGGTCTGTCGACAGAGCTCGAAGACATCACCGAAGTCGAGTACCGGCAGCTCCGGCTGGAGCGCGTCGTCCTTGTCGGCGTCTGGGCGGGCGGCACGGCCCTGGACGCGGAGAACTCGCTGCAGGAGCTGAAGCTGCTGGCCGAAACCGCCGGATCGCAGGTGCTGGACGGTCTTATCCAGCGGCGCGACCGGCCCGACACCGCCACCTACATCGGATCGGGCAAGGCGATCGAGCTGCGGGACATCGTGGCCGCCGTCGGCGCCGACACCGTGATCTGCGACGGCGAGCTGACGCCCGGTCAGCTCCGCCAGCTCGAAGAGGTCGTGAAGGTCAAGGTCATCGACCGGACCGCGCTGATCCTCGACATCTTCGCGCAGCACGCCAAGAGCCGCGAGGGCAAGGCGCAGGTCGAGCTGGCGCAGCTGCAGTATCTGCTGCCGCGTCTGCGAGGCTGGGGTGGCAATCTGTCCCGCCAGGTCGGCGGTCGTGCCGCCGGCGGCGTCGGCATCGGCGGCCGCGGCCCCGGTGAGACCAAGATCGAGCTGGACCGGCGCCGGATCCGCGAGCGGATGGCCAAGCTGCGGCGGCAGATCAAGGAGATGTCGACCGCACGGCAGACCATGCGGCACCGGCGGCAGGCCCGCGAGGTGCCGGCCGTGGCGATCGCCGGCTACACCAACGCCGGCAAGTCGTCGCTGCTCAACCGGCTGACCGGCGCGGGCGTGCTGGTCGAGGACGCGCTGTTCGCGACCCTCGACCCCACGGTGCGCAAGGCCCGCACGTCCGAGGGCCGCCTGTTCACGCTGGCCGACACGGTCGGTTTCGTACGGCACCTGCCCCACCAGCTCGTCGAGGCGTTCCGCTCGACGCTGGAGGAGGTGGCGGACGCCGATCTGATCCTCCACGTCGTGGACGGGTCGCATCCCGATCCCGAGTCGCAGATCGCGGCCGTCCGCGAGGTGCTGGCCGAGATCGAGGGCGCGCGGGACATCCCGGAGATCGTGGTCGTCAACAAGGCCGACGCCGCCGATCCCGTCGTGCTGACCCGGCTGACGATGAAGGAGCGGCACAGCATCGTCGTCTCCGCCCGCACCGGGGCCGGGATCGGCGAGCTGATGTCCGTGATCGAGCGGGAGCTGCCCCGCCTCGACCACGAGATCAGGCTGCTGGTGCCGTACGACAGGGGTGACCTGATCGCACGGGCGCACAACGAGGGCGAGGTCCTGTCGCTGGAGCACACCGGCGACGGCACGATCCTGCACGCCCGGGTCTTCGCCGACCTGTACGCGGAGCTGGACCGGGTGGCCAAACCCGTCGAGACCGTCTGACGCCTCTAACACAGGCGGGCCACCCGGCGTGTCGGTGGCCCGCCAGCTGTTGCCCTTGCTATGATAAGGAAAGCCTAATGGGACCTTATGGCGTGGGTAACAACATGACACCAGGCAGTGCGGTCACCCTTTCCAAGGCGTTCGCGGACATGGGATCGGTCTTGTCGATCCTGATCTCGCCGCAGCGTGTGAGACTCCTGATGCGCGGCGATGCGCATGAGACCGGCGTACGTTTCTGTCGCTAACCCTGTACATCAAGCCCACCTGTGAAATACCGTAACTGAACTGAATCGCCCGGGTTCGAGACCCCGGCGGTAGGGTCATCGCACAACATCGGTGCGCGATGAGGCAGGAGACCCCCCAATGACGTCCGGACGCGAAGCGGACCCGGCGGGCCTGGCGCCCGCAGGTGGGGACCGTTCGGCGTTCCGGGGTGTTAGGCAGGTGATCGGATGACCGTTCGCCTTCTCACGAACATCGGTCGGCTCTGGACCGGGCACGACGTGTGCAGCAATGCCGCGATCCTGGTGCACAACGACCGGATCGCGTGGGTCGGCCGCGCGGCCGACCTCCCACAGAGCGTTCCCGGTGTCGTCGACGACATCGTCGACGTCGACCACGTGGAGAACCTCGGCGGCGCGCTCGTCACGCCCGGGCTCATCGACGCGCACACCCACCCTGTGTACGCCGGCAACCGCTACGCCGAGATGGCCATGCGTTCCGGCGGGTCCAGCTCCTCGGCCATCGCGGCGGCGGGCGGCGGCATCGGCTCGACCGTCACCGTCACGCGCGGCACCGACCCTTGGACGCTGTGCAACGGGGTCCGCGAGCGGCTGCGCGAGTGGCTGCTCGGCGGCACCACGACCGTCGAGGCGAAGACCGGCTACCACCTGACCCGCGACGGCGAACTGGCCGACGTGCGGCTGCTGCGCGAGCTCGAGAAAGAGCCGATGATGCCGCGGGTCCACGTCACGTTCCTTGCCGCCCACGTGGTGCCGCCGGAATACTTCGGCCGTCAGCGCGACTACGTCGAGGCCGTGGCCTCATGGTGCGCGGACGCCGCCGGCGCCGGAGCCGACAGCGTGGACGTCTACTGCGACGACGGTCACTTCACCGCCGAGGAGGCGCGCTGGGTGCTGGCCTCCGGCCGCAACGTCGGCCTGCTGCCGCGCATCCACGCCGGCGCCTACAACCGGCGTGGCGCCGTCCAGCTCGCGGCCGAGATGGGCTGCGCCTCCGCCGACCTGCTCCACCACGCCTCGGACGAGGACGTCGCCCTGATGGCGAGGTACGGCGTGCCCGCCGTCGTCTGCCCGGGCGCGGCCCTGCAGGTGGGCCACCTACCGCCGGTGCGCCGGATGCTGGCCCAGGGCGTCCCGATCGCGCTCGGCAGCGACCACAACCCCGGCCACTGCGGCATCACCTCGATGTCCCTGGTCATCAGCCTCGCGGTGGCGGCCTTCGGGATGAGCGTCGGAGACGCCCTGCGGGCCGCCACGCTGGGCGGCGCCCAGGTCCTCGGCGCTCCCGACCGCGGCATCCTCGCCCCCGGCCGCCTCGCCGACATCGTCCAGTGGGACGCCGACCACGAGGGCGCGTTCGCCTGGTCGTTCGGTCTCAAGCCGCGTCGCGTCTGGCGGGGCGGCGTACCGGTCCAGTGACCGTGTGCCCTGAACGTTCACGAAGGGGTTGCCAGGTGATCGTCCGGGGGTAATCTCGCGATATGTCACCACCTGTCGCAGTCGTCACTGATTCCACGGCGTACCTGGGCGCCGAGGCGACCGGCAGATGGAACATCACCGTCGTGCCGATTCGGGTGATCCTGGGCGATCGCGAGATCGACGACGTGACCCCGTTCGACGCCGGTCTTCTCGCGCACGCCCTCAAGGGCCGCTCACCGATCCTCACCTCGCGCCCGGCCCCCGAGCGCTTCGCCGACGCCTACCGGCGGGCCGCCGAGAACGGCGCCGCCGCGATCGTCTCCGTCCATCTGTCCGGGGCGCTGTCCGGCACCGCGGACTCCGCGCGACTCGCCGCGGGTGAGGCCCCCGTGCCGGTCGAGGTCGTCGACAGCGGGTCGATCGCCATGGGCCTGGGTTTCGCGGTGCTGGACGCCGCGCGGGCGGCCGCGGCGGGAGCCCCGGCCGCCGAGGTGGCCGGCGTGGCCCGGCGGCGGGCCGCTGCCGTGAGCACGTTCTTCTACGTCGAGACGCTCGACTACCTGCGGCACGGCGGCCGCATCGGCCGGGTGACCAACCTCCTGGGCTCGGCGCTGTCGATCAAACCGCTGCTGCGCATGGCCGACG
Organism: Microbispora bryophytorum; assembly: GCF_006874465.1. Classification (GTDB taxonomy): domain Bacteria; phylum Actinomycetota; class Actinomycetes; order Streptosporangiales; family Streptosporangiaceae; genus Microbispora; species Microbispora bryophytorum. The sequence continues at coordinate 61,076 of NZ_VIRL01000002.1, forward strand.
GTGAGATCGGTGTTCTGGAGAAGGTCCGCACCGGGAGCCGTGCCCTCGCCCGCCTGGAGGATCTGGCCGTCGACGTGGCCGGGGACCGGCCGGTCGACGTGGCCGTGCAGCACCTGATGGCGGCCGAGCGAGCTGAGGCGCTCACCAAGGGCCTGACGGCACGGCTGCCCAGGCTTGTGCGGATGTGGGTGGCCGAGGTCGGGCCTGTCCTCGGCGCCCACGTCGGCCCCGGCATGCTCGGCGTCACCGTCGCCCCCGCCACTGTGAACTGAGCGTCCGGGGTTCGCGGGTTGTCCACAGAATCGCGTTCGGCGGCGAGTGGGGGCCTGGCGTGTCCCTACCGTCCGATGCGTGCGAAGCAAGGAGTCTCGCGGGCCCGTCCGCGGCGTCGTCGGCGAGTCCCGCCTGCGCGGGCTGTTGCGTCCGCTCGACCCGGTTCCCCCGTCCGCGCGCCTGCGGTCGACGCCGTCCCCGCCGGGGCCGCCGCCGTCGTTTGGCGCCCCCCACCTCGTCCGTGCGGACACGTACGTGCCGGAGCATCCGACGGAGGCCGAAGACGGCCCTTACCGGGAGGAGACCTCCGGCATGTCCGGCCTGCCCGAGGAGGCCGTCGATCGGCGGGAAGGACAAGCGGACGGACCGGGAACGTCCGCGCGGGACCTGCGGACGCTCGGACGGGAGGCACTCGGCCGCACCCTGCCACGGCTCGACCCGGGCATGCCCGGCCTGCGGGTGCTGGTGGCCGCCGGACTGCTCGCCGCGATCGTGACCGGGATCCTGGCCTGGCGGTCGAGGCCGGTGGCCGAGCCCATCGCCCCGCCGCTCCCGGCCGCCGCGGTCGGAGACCTCGGCCCTGCCACCGCGGACTCGGCCGGCCACTCCTCCGGCCACTCCTCCGACCGTGCCGCAGGCTCCGCCGCCGGCCCATTCGCGTCGCCAGGGTCGGGCTCGGATGCGACGCCGGGCCCCGCGCCCGACAGCGGGCCGGGCGCGACGGCCTACGTCGCGGGCGCGGGTGGTCCCACGGCCACGACCCCCGGTTCATCGGCGCGAGTCGTGGTCTACGTGACGGGCAAGGTCCGCAACCCGGGAGTGTTCGTCCTCGCGTCCGGCTCGCGGGTCGCCGATGCGATCGAGGCCGCGGGAGGTCTGCGAAAAGGGGCGAAACCGGGCGGGATCAACCTGGCCCGGCGTCTGGTGGACGGCGAGCAGATCGTCGCCGGAAGCCCGGCGACAGCTGGCGCGGGCCCCGCCACCGGCCCTCAGCCGGGCATGGAGCCGGGGACGACGGGAGCCGGGGTGGTGAACCTCAACACCGCCACCGCCGAGCAGCTCGACGCGCTGCCCGGGATCGGCGGTGTGATCGCGCAACGGATCGTCGACTACCGGGACGCGCACGGAGGTTTCCAGAGCGTCGACCAGCTGAAGGACGTCCCAGGCATCGGAGACAGGAAGTTCGCCGAGATGCGCGACAAGGTCTCCGTGTGACCGCCGTCGGCTTTCCCCACGACCTCCCCGAGGGCCGCGACGAGCCGGGGCAGGATGAGGCGGGGCGTGAACCGGGCAGCGACGAGCCGAGGCAGGACGAGCCGGGGCAGGATGAGGCGGGGCGCGGCGGGGCGGTCTCTGGTCCGGCGGCTCTGGCCGCTCCAGCGGTGGCCTCCTGGCTCACGGCACTCGTGCTGCTCGGCTGCTCCGCCGTCGCCGGAGCCGCCGTGGCGCTGGCGGCGGCTGTCGCGGGCGCCGTCATGTGGGCCGTCACAAGCGCCGTGGTGCGGCGCCGCAACCAGGTGGCCTACCTCAACCAGGTGGCCGACCTCAATCAGGTGGCGGGCCCCGATCAGGTGGCGGACCCCACCCAGGCTCCGGCAGGAGAGCGCCCCGCCGCCGGGGGCGAGGAATGGGCAGGTGCGGCAGGTGCGGCACCCCGGCACCGCTTGGGGAAGCAGCAGTGGTGGACGGGCGGGGCTGCCGCAAGGATCGCACTGGCGGTGCTCGCATCGGTGGCCGTCACGGCCGCGGTGACGGCGTGCATGGTCCACGGGGTGACGACCGGGCCGGTGCCGGACATGGCCCGCCGGGACGTCACGGTGACCGCCGAGGCCGAGATCACCGACGATCCGCGCATCCGGCCGCATCAGGGCGGGGTGTCCCGGCGCGAGACGGCGGTCGTCCGGGCCCGGATGCTGCTCGTGTCGGCCGCTCAGGAACGGTACGCCGTGGACGTGCCCGTCGTGCTGCTCGCTCCCGCCGACGGCTGGCGTCCGCTGCTGCCGAGCCAGCGGGTCAGGGTGCGCGGGCGATTGCGCCCGGCCGAGCAGGGTGAGCCCGTCGCGGCCGTGATGCTCGTTCGGGGGCGGCCCGAGCCGATCGGCGCGCCCTCGGCCGTGCAGCGTGCGGCCGGAGTGCTGCGCGCGGGGCTGCGCGAGGCGAGTGATGTGCTGCAGGACGACCAGCGCGGGCTGCTGCCCGGCCTGGTCGTCGGCGACGTGTCGCGCCTGGACGAGGAGGTCCGGCTCGACCTGGCGACGGCGGGGCTCGGTCACCTCACGGCGGTGTCCGGCACCAACCTGGCGATCGTGGCGGGCGCCGTGCTGGTGCTCGGGCGATTCGCCGGGCTGCCACTGGCCCTCCGGGCCGTCGTCGTGGTCGTCGCGATGATGGCGTTCGCGGTCGTGGCGAGGCCGTCGCCGAGCGTGCTGCGCGCCCTCGTCATGGGAACCGTCGCGGCGGTGGCGCTCGGCACCGGCCGCACCCGGGACGGCGTGGCCGCCCTGTCGGCGACCGTGCTGGGGCTGGTCGTGTTCGATCCCGGGCTGGCCCGGCAGTGGGGCTTCGCGCTGTCGGTGTTCGCGACCGGCGGCATCCTGATCCTCGCGCCCGGGTGGCGTGACCGTCTGACGGCGCGGCGGGTGCCCCGTCTGCTCGCCGAGGCCCTGGCCGTGACCGCCGCGGCGCAGGCCGCGGTCACACCCCTGCTGGTGCTGATGTCCGGCCGCCTCGACCTGGCCGCGATCCCGGCCAACCTGCTCGCGGAGCCCGCGGTGGCGCCCGCGACGGTGCTGGGGTTCGGGGCCGCCGTGATCGCTCCGGTGAGCATCGACCTGGCCCGGCTGCTGGTGCGCCCTGCCGGGTGGGCCGTGGGCTGGATCATCGCGGTGGCGCAGCGGGCCGCCGACCTTCCGTTCGCCTCGGCGCAGTGGCTCGGGGGAGTGGCGGGCGTCGCCGCGCTCGCGGCGGCGGCCGTCGCGGGATGGCTCGTTCTGCGGGGCCGTGCGCGAAGACGCATGGTGGTGGCGCTGGCTGCGGGAGCGCTGCTCGTCGGCCTCGTGGCCATGCCGGTGGTGTCGCCTTGGCCGCCGCCGGGATGGCTGCTGGTCGTCTGCGACGTCGGCCAGGGAGACGCCCTGGCGCTGGCGGCCGGTCCCGGCCGGGCCGTGGTGGTCGACGCCGGACCGCAGCCGGGCCCCACCGACCGGTGTCTGCGCGCGCTCGGAGTGCGGCAGGTGCCGCTCGTGGTCCTGACCCACCCCCACCTCGATCACGTCGGCGGGCTGCCGGGCGTGCTGCGCCGCCGCACGGTGGGAGCGGTGGTCGTGAGCCCGAGCCGCGTGCCGGAGGGCGAGGCCGGTCGCGTCTCCGCGCAGCTCAGGACGGCCCGGATCCCGGAATGGCAGGCGGTCCCCGGGATGCGGTGGCGGTTCGGGCCGAGCGAGATCACCGTGCTCGCCCCTGAGCCCGGGGTGGCGCCGCAGGGCCCCGGCGAGGGGGCGACGGCCAACAACGCCAGCGTCGTCCTGCTGGTCCGCTGGTTCGGACCGGGTACCGCACCACGCGGCCTGTCGGCGGCACAGAGCGATCTGCCTACGGCGCTGGACGACACGCCTGCGGCGCCGGGCGATCCGCCTGCGGCACAGGGCGATCTGCCTGCGGCGCTGGGCGACACGTCTGCGGCGCCGGGCGATCTGCCTACGGCACAGGGCGCGGTCGCAGCGCCCGGGGCGGCGGCAGAGGCCGGGTCACGCCCGGCGCCGGTGCCGCCTCTGGGGCCGACTCTGGGGCCGACCCTGGGGCCGACTCTGGGGGCGGCCCTGCTCGCCGGGGACCTGGAGACGGAGGCGCAGGAAAGCCTGGTGCGGCGGGGTCTGCCACGGGTCGACGTGCTGAAGGTGCCCCATCACGGGTCGTCCCGGCAGGCGCCGGCCTTCCTCGCCGCCACGGGCGCGCGGGCCGCCCTCATCAGCGTCGGCGCGGTCAACGACTACGGGCATCCCGCCCCGCCGACGCTGCGGCGCCTGCGCTGGCTCGGCATGCGCCCCTACCGTACCGACCTGTCGGGGGACATCGCCGTCGTCGCCACCGCTGACGGTCTCGCCGTGGTCGTACGGGGCAGAGGAGCGCGAGCCGGGTGAGGGACGCGAGGGTGGGGCGGCGGCGGATGTGCCCCGGCCGTCTGGGCGTGGCATGCTGCGTGACATGGCGAACCCAGCACCTGTGACCCTGGTCGTCGGCGACGAGGAGTTCCTGGCCGATCGCGCCGTCGGCTCCATCGTGGCGGCGGTGCGCGCCGAGGATCCGGGGGCGGAGCTGCACGACCTTCAGGGGAGCAAGGTGGAGCCTGGGGAGGTGACCGGTTTCACCTCCCCCTCGTTGTTCGGTGACCGGTCGGTCATCGTGATCCGAGGGGCACAGGACCTCTCGAAGGACGTCGTCGCCGAGATCGTGAAGTACATCGCCCATCCGGCCGACGACACGGTGCTGGTGCTGGCCCACCCCGGCGGGGTCAAGGGAAAGGCCCTGGTGGACGGCGTGAAGAAGGCGGGCGCCGACGTCGTCACCGTGGCCAAGCCGAACAAGGCGGGGGAGCGGCTCGACTTCATCAAGGCCGAGGTCCGCAGGGAGGGCCGCTCGATCTCGCCCGCCGCCGCCCAGGCGCTGCTCGACGCGGTCGGCAGCGACCTGCGCGAACTGGCGGCCGCCTGCAACCAGCTCGCCTTCGACACCGAGGGCAAGAACATCGACGAGGCGGCGGTCGCGAAGTACTACCGGGGGCGCGCCGAGGTCAGCGGGTTCACCATCGCCGACCTGGCGATCGAGGGCCGCCTGGGTGAGGCGCTGGAACAGGTCCGATGGGCGATCGCCACGGGTGTGGCTCCGGTGCTGATCGTCAGCGCGCTGGCCGGGGGCCTGCGCTCGCTCGCGAAGGTGGGCGGGGCGCCCCGCAACCTGCGCGGCGGTCAGCTCGCGAGCCATGTGGGCATGCCGCCGTGGAAGATCGACCGGGTGAAGCGCCAGCTGGCCGGCTGGGGGCCGGAGGGCATCTCCGCCGCCCTGCAGGCCGTGGCCACCGCCGACGAGCAGGTCAAGGGCGGCGGCGCCGACCCGGCGTACGCGCTGGAGAAGGCCGTCCACACGATCGTGGCCAGTCGCAGCAGACGCTGACTTCCGCCATCTCGGCTCGGGACGTCGCCGAGGGTGTCTGTCCGGAGCCGGTCGCACAAGGGCTGCTGCCGGGGCTCACTGCCCCGCCCATCGGCTCAGGCGCGGCCGGGGCTCTCCACGCGAAGCAGCATCCGCTTGAGCAGCGCCGCGAGGACGTCCTGGTCGTCCGGCCCGAGGACGCCTACCATCGCGTCCTCGACCTCGCCGCGCAGGTCCATCGCCTTGAGCCAGATCGCGCGGCCCTCGCTCGTCAGCTCCACGTCCACCCGGCGGCGGTCCTCCGTACTGCGGACGCGCCGGACGAGCCCCGCCTTCTCCAAGGTGTCCAGACGGCCCGTCATGCCGGCGGGAGAGACCCTCAACTCGGCGGCGAGCTCCGACGGGGTGGCGCGGCCGCCTTCTCCCCGGGCGCCGAGCCAGTGAAGGGTCTCGTACTCGAAGTCCTGAAGGCCCACCGCGGCCAGCGCGCCGTCCTTCGCCTGGGCCAGGTGTTTCACCAGGAACTGCATGCGCGTGACGATCGCCTCCACGCGTTCGTCGAAGGGCGCCTTCCCGCGCCACCGCGCGATGTGCCGGTCCACCGAGTCGTCCACGGAGCAATTCTACGCCAGATAAAAGTACGTTGACGAAACGTTCGCTGACGAAATACCTTCCTCCGCATGATTGCACGTCTGGTCGCCGGGCGGACGGTCGCGGCGCTCGCCACCGCCCTCATCCCCACCGGGCTCACCCTCGCCGTCATCAGAGTGACCGGCTCCGCCCTCGACCTCGGCGTCGTCCTCGCCGCCGAGATGCTGCCCATGCTCCTGCTGCTCCCGGTCGGCGGAGTGATCGCGGACCGCTTCCCGCCGAGACGGGTGATCCTCGTGGCCGACCTGGTCCGCTGCGCCGCCCAAGTGACGCTGGGGGCGATGCTCCTCCTCGGGCACCCGGATATCGCCGTGATGGCGGGACTCGCGGCGCTCACCGGAGCCGCGGTGGCCTTCGGCGTCCCGGCGGTGTCACCGCTGGTCCTCGGAGTGGTGCCGGCGGAGCGCCGGCTGCGGGTGAACGCCCACATCGGAGTGGCCAGCGGCCTCGCCCAGATCGCCGGCCCCGCGCTCGCCGGAGGCATGACGCTGTGGCTCGGCCCTGGCTGGTCCTTCCTGCTGACCGGAGCCCTGTTCGCGGGGTCCGCGGTCACGCTGGGCGGCCTGGTCACGGCTCCCCGGCCGGCGGCCGAGCGCGCTCACTTCCTCGGCGACCTGCGGGAAGGGTGGGGCGAGGCGCGGCGGCACCGCTGGTTCCTCGTCAGCGTGGCCGGGCACGGCGTCTGGCACCTCGGGGCGGGCGTCCTGCTGACCCTCGGCCCGGTCATAGCCGTACGCAGCCTGGGTGGGGAGCCGGTCTGGGTGGTCGTCGCACAGGCCGGAACGGCGGCGACGGTGCTCGGCGTCTTCGTGGCCCCCAGGCTGCCGATCAGACGGCCCCTCGCCGTGGCGGCGGTGGGGGCGGCGGTCTACGCGTGCCCGCTCGTCGCCTTCGCGTTTCCCACAGCGTTTCCCGCACCGGCTGTGGCCGTCACCGCCGCGTACGTTGTCGCGATGCTGGGCGTCGGGGTGCTGACGCCGCTATGGGAGACGGTCGTGCAGCAGCGTATGGAGCCTCAGGCGCTCGGCCGGGTGGACTCGTTCGACGCGCTCATCTCCTTCGCGGCCCGGCCGCTCGGGCTCGCCGCGGCGGCGCCGCTCGCCGCCTGGGCGGGCGCCGCGGCTCCGCTGCTCACGGCCGCGGTGCTGGTGGCCGCGGTCAACCTGGCCGTGCTCGCCCTGCCCGAGGTCCGGCGGCGTACGACGGAGGAGGCGGCGCAGCCGCCCGTGCCCGTCTGACGCACGCAGCGATAGAGGGCATGCGAAAACGCCGCATCTCCCCGGCTAGGGGAGACGCGGCGCGTGCGCTTGGTGCGAACTTACTGGGCAGCCTGCAGGGCGGCGGCGCGCTTGGCGATCGCCGCCTTCCGGTTGGCGGCCTGGTTCTTGTGAATGACGCCCTTGCTGACGGCCTTGTCGAGCTGCCGGGACGCGGCCTTGAGCGCGACGAGGGTCTCGTCCACGTTGCCCTGGTCGGCGGCCTCGCGAAACTTGCGGACCGCGGTCTTCAGGGACGATTTGACGGCCTTGTTGCGCAGCCGGTGCTTCTCGTTCTGCCGGTTGCGCTTGATCTGGGACTTGATGTTCGCCACGAAGAAAGCCTCAGTGTTAAGTCTTGGTCGGATGGGGCGCGCGGGCTGGTGAGAGGGCGCGCCACACGCAGTTGGACAGGATACCAACAGCCCGGGCCGCCGCTCAAATCGCGACGACAGGACCGCCCCCGCTCATGCTACCGCGACGCGGCCGTGGAGGTCCGCACATCGGCCCGCTCGCCCGACGACTCCACACTTCCTCCGGCGCCGCCGCGCACCCAGGCCTGCTCGTACTCCCTCCAGTCCTCCTCCGTGGCCGCGAAGTCGACGTACAGGGCCAGGCCGAACTCGGTGCGCGGGCCGTGCTCGCTGATCGCGAGCCGCGCGCCCTCGGCCGCGGCCTCGACGCTCTCGGCATAGTCGAGGTACGCCACGCCGTGGTCGTGGTAGGCCGGCGCCCCGATGAGGAGGGTCTTGTTCTCGGGGACGAGGTCCAGGGCGAGCGAGGTCTGCCGCGCGACGTAGCCGCCGTACAGGGACGGCAGGGGCGTCCCCGAGTCGTACGTCATGATCGCGACCTGGTCGGTCAGTCCGACGACCTGGCGGAAGTAGTCCGGCGTCCAGTACTTGTCGTGGCCGATCGCGAGGGCGGCGGGGGCGCGCAGGCCGATCAGCGGCTCGATCTGCTGGGTGGCGACCGACAACGGCCGGGCGCCGATGGCCTGCCGCGTCTCGCGCAGGACGCTGAGGAACGGCGCGTCCCCGTCGGAGACCGGTTCGAAGTCGTAGTGGATCCCGTCGAACCCGAGGGAGACCAGGTCGCGGGCGCCCGCCACGACGCGGGCCCGCGTCGCCGTGTCGGCCAGGCTCAGGTGGTTCTTGCCGTTGTCGTTGACCGTCTGGCCGAGCCAGGCCGACACCCGGACGCCGGGCACGTTCTTCCGCCACCACTTCAGGAATTCGCCGGCGTTGGCGTAGCGGTCGGGGGGCAGGGTTCCGTCGTACTTGAACGGGCCGCTGTGGACGTACACGTCCTTGATCCCGCTCGCCCGCAGCCGTACGGCGAGGGCCCGCACGTCGGCCTCGGTGCGGCGGCCGTCCACCCACGCGTGGCCCATCCACAGGGCGTCGTGGCCGGTGGTCCTGGCCCATCCGGCGGGCGTACCGGCGAACTGCAGGCGCAGCGCGGCGGCGCCGGCCAGGGCGAGCACGACCGGTACGGCCACGACGACGGCGGTTATTCGCAGAACACGTCTGGTGGTCAAGGCAAGCACCCGGACATGCCACCATGGAGGGTGGCTGGTCCGCCAGCCTCGGGAGGGCCCGCCGAGCGCGAGGCGAGGCGGACGGCCCGCCCGATCAGCAGTCAATCATCTTGTCGAAACGGACCTCGGTGCGCACTCAGCCTGGCCAGACCGACCCCGCGTTGATCCGCAACTTCTGCATCATCGCGCATATCGACCATGGCAAGTCGACACTCGCCGACCGGATGCTGCAGCTCACCGGTGTGGTGGACGACAGGTCGATGCGCGCACAGTACCTCGACCGCATGGACATCGAGCGGGAACGGGGCATCACCATCAAGTCGCAGGCCGTGCGACTGCCGTGGGACGGCCACGTCCTCAACATGATCGACACACCCGGCCACGTGGACTTCACCTACGAGGTGTCCCGGTCGCTGGAGGCGTGCGAGGGCGCGATCCTGCTGGTCGACGCGGCGCAGGGCATCGAGGCCCAGACGCTGGCCAACCTCTATCTGGCCATGAACGCCGACCTCCACATCATCCCGGTGCTCAACAAGATCGATCTGCCCGCCGCGCAGCCGGACAAGTACGCCGAGGAGATCGCCGGACTGATCGGCTGCGACCCCGCCGACGTGATGCGGGTGTCCGGCAAGACCGGCGACGGGGTCAGGGAGCTGCTCGACCACGTCGTCCAGCACGTCCCGGCGCCCGTCGGGAACGCCGACGTCCCCGCCCGCGCGTTGATCTTCGACTCGGTGTACGACACCTACCGGGGCGTCGTGACGTACGTGAGGGTGGTCGACGGGCATCTGTCCAGGCGCGAGCGCGTGCTGATGATGTCCACGGGCGCGCAGCACGAGTTGCTGGAGATCGGCGTCATCTCGCCCGAGCCCATGCCGTCCGACCAGGGGCTCGGCGTCGGCGAGGTGGGCTACCTGATCACCGGCGTGAAGGACGTGCGCCAGTCCCGCGTCGGTGACACGGTCACCAACGCGGTCAAGCCCGCCTCCGGGGCCCTCGGCGGATACGAGCACCCCAAGCCGATGGTCTACTCCGGGCTCTATCCGATCGACGGCGACGACTACCCCGAGCTGCGCGAGGCCCTCGACAAGCTGCGGCTGAACGACGCCGCGCTCGTGTACGAACCGGAGACGTCGGCGGCGCTCGGCTTCGGCTTCCGCTGCGGCTTCCTCGGCCTGCTGCACATGGAGATCGTCCGGGAGCGGCTGGAGCGCGAGTTCAACCTGTCGCTGATCTCGACCTCGCCCAACGTCATCTACCGGGTGATCATGGAGGACGGCAGGGAGCACGTCGTCACCAACCCGTCGGAGTTCCCGGCCGGGAAGATCGGCGAGATCTTCGAGCCGATGGTGAAGGCCACGGTGCTCGCGCCGTCCGAGTTCATCGGGGCGATCATGGAGCTGTGCCAGGGCCGCCGCGGGCAGCTCCAGGGCATGGACTACCTGTCGGAGGACCGGGTCGAGATCCGGTACACACTCCCGCTCGGTGAGATCATCTTCGACTTCTTCGACCAGCTGAAGTCGAAGACCCGCGGGTACGCCTCGCTCGACTACGAGCCGTCCGGCGAGCAGGAGTCCGACCTGGTCAAGGTGGACATCCTGCTGCAGGGCGAGACCGTGGACGCGTTCAGCGCGATCGTTCACCGCGAGAAGGCGTACGCCTACGGCGTGGAGATGGCCAAGAAGCTCAAGGAGCTCATCCCGCGGCAGCAGTTCGAGGTGCCCATCCAGGCCGCGATCGGCGCGCGCGTCATCGCCCGGGAGAACATCCGCGCCATCCGCAAGGACGTCCTCGCCAAGTGCTACGGCGGTGACATCAGCCGTAAGCGCAAGCTGCTGGAGAAGCAGAAGGAAGGCAAGAAGCGGATGAAGATGGTCGGCCGGGTGGAGGTCCCCCAGGAGGCCTTCGTCGCCGCCCTCTCGTCCGAGGCCCCGGACAAGAACAAGAAGTAGGAACCCCTGGTTTGACCGGCACTTAATTGTGTTCGCGGAGAAACATGACCCTCGGTTAACGTTTGATCATGCGCATCCTCTCTGTCAACGTGGGCCGGGCCGTGGACGTCGAGTGGGCCGGCAACCTGGGGCGGACCGCCATCGACAAGCGGAAGATCGAGGGCCGGGTCGCCGTACGCGAGAACGGCCTGGCGGGCGACGAGCGCGCCGACGTCGCCAACCACGGCCACCCGGACCAGGCGGTGTACGCCTACGCGCGGGAGGACTACGACTGGTGGGAGCCCCGCATGGGCCGCGACCTGCGCGACGGCCAGTTCGGGGAGAATCTCACGACGTCCGGGGCCGACCTGACCGGCGCGATCCTCGGGGAGCGGTGGCGGGTCGGCACGGCCGTCTTGGAGGTTACCGCCCCCCGCATCCCCTGCGTGGTGTTCCGCAACTGGCTGGACGAGCGCGGCTGGGTGAAGCGCTTCACCGAGGCGGGCCGCACCGGGGCGTACTTCCGGGTGATCGAGCAGGGTGATCTCGGCGCAGGCGACGAGATCGAGGTGCTTGACCGGCCCTCGGACAGCGTGACGATCGCCGAGGCGTTCCGGGCCTACCACGGCGACCGGGACCTGTTGCTGCAGATCCTCAGCGTCCCCGGCCACAGCGACAAGTGGGACCAGGTCGCCGAGCGTGTGCTCGGAGACCGCAGCGGCGTCGTCGCATCCTGATCACGAACTGCCCGCGGCCCTCGATTCCGGCCGCGAAGCGATCTACCGTGGCCGCATGAGGCGGCTCGCGGGTCTGCTCGTGGTCGGGTTGATCGCCTTCGGCGCGACCGGCTGCACCGTCCCTATGAGCGGAATCACCGGCGTCAGCGTCGACCAGGACGGGAACCTCGTCATCGTCCTGGCCTGGTGCGGGCGGCAGCCGGATGGCGTGAGCGTCTATCACGACAAGTACCCGGAGGATCCCACTCCCGCGACATACGACCCTGACGCGAGCGGGCCCGCCAATCCCCCTATCGATGACGCCTCCTATCTGGCTCCCCGGGTGGCGGATGAGACAGCATCGTTCCGGCTCGACGCTCCCGGGAACGGCTGGCGGGCCGATCAGCAGATCCCCTCATTCGACCCGGCCACCACCTACCGGGCCTATGGCTGGACGAAGGACAACAGCTTCTCCACCGCGCATGTCGAGTTCCAGATCGGTGACGCGGACAAGCTCAGGCGCGAACCGGGCAGCGTGCTCGTGAACGACTACGACGAAGCGGGGGACAAGGTCGTCGACGTGCTGATCCCGCAGGCCGAGTTCGACCGACAAGGACGCACGGAGTACTGCGACGACTAGGCGAACCGGGCGACGACCCTGGTCGAGCATCCTGACCGGCAGCGTCACTCACGCCGCCCAAGGACGAAAAGCGTTCAATGCGGCTTGTTGCCTTGGAATTGCAGCTCGGACTGAACCGGTAGAGATGAAAACTCAGTCTGCCGGACGGATCGTCGGGTAATTCCGCTCAGTCCAAGCAACAGCGTCACCCGCTTCCGAGCTGTTCGGCTAAGAGGATGGAAAAGACCTGCCGATCGCTGGAATCCTCAGTTCGCGCCGGTCACGGTGCGCCACGCCGCATCGCGCCTGACTCCATCGTCCCGTGTGACGACCGGGTTCTGTTTCTGTCGGTGGCGGCTGGCAGCGTGACGACATGACTATGCGGCCCCTCGATATCTCGTGGCTCTGCGGCGAATACGCCGAGGACAGTCTCCGAGGGCACCCGTCTCGTCTCCCAAGCCGCACTCGCCATCAAGGACACGGACTACTTCTACTGGTGTGAGGACGGCGAAATCCGATTCGCCTGGGGCGGCGATGACGGATATCTGACGGAGATCCCGGACGAACTCGTGGATACGATGGCGGAGATCGACAGGCTTTACCCATCGGGTCCCCGGCTCTACCGAGGGCCGGCTTTCCTGCTCGTCGAGCACCTGACCGGAATCAGGGCGACGGAGCAGCTGCTGAAGGGCTCCACGTTGATGTGGTCGCCCCAGAACCGGCCAAGTCGTAACGTTGGCTGGCGGTGCGCCCTTTCCTCCTGAAGCCACAGCTCAGAGCGGGCGACTCAGTGGAGGTGAACACTCGGGCAGCCTGCTGATATCGACAGGCGCCCGGGCGTATCGCTCGCCTGCCTTCCAGAGGCCGTACCTACCCTGTCGAATCCTGGGTCAGGGCCGCACCCCGCCTCAAGGAACTTCGTGAGCCCTTCGCCACAGGCCGGACGGGATCAGGTGATAGGCGTCGTCCCGGCAGGCCGGCGCCGGTTGCCACACGCGGTCAGCAGATGAACGTCCGATGCCGTGCGGGCTCGAAGAGGGGAGCCGTGCGAGTCCCTTCCCGGGGCCAGGGCGTCAGCGCAGGACGGAGTAGAGGGCGGTGGTGAGGGAGGCCTTGGCGTCGTCCTGGTCGATGGACCACAGCATGGAGCCGCCGAGGCCCTTGAGGCGGATGTAGGCAGCCTTCTCCAGCACGACGGCGGGGTCGTCGTAGGACCAGAACTCGTTGCCGTCGTAGAGCCACAGGGTGCCGGTGAGCAGGTCGCGGTAGCGCTTGCCGGGCTTGTTGACGAGGTTCTTGTAGTCGTCGCTGCCGGCGGCCCAGGTGCCGGGGGCGGGGCCGGCCGCCGTGGCGTACCGGCCGTCGCCGCCGGAGGTGACCCCGGTCCAGCCCTGGCCGTACGCGGGGACGCCGACGACGATCTTCTGCTTGGGCGCGCCGCGTCCGACGTAGTCGCGTACGGTCTGGTCGACGCTGAACTTCACGTCGTTGGGGTCGCGCCGGTCGGTGAGCAGGTTGGCCTGGTGGCCGGTGCGGTTCTCCCACGGCCCGTGCAGGTCGTAGCCCTGGACGGTGGCGAAGTCGAGTTGGTCGAAGACCTTCGGCACCTCGAAGCCGGCGTCGATCTTGGTGGTGGCGGCGGGGAGGAAGGCAGTCAGTTCGTCGCGCCGGTCGTGGGCCTTCATCTGGCGGCGCAGTTCGGCCAGGAACAGGGTGAAGTTCTGCTTGTCCTCGGCGCGGATGACGTTGCCGTCGTTTCCGGCGGAGCCCGGCCATTCCCAGTCGAGGTCGATGCCGTCGAACACGCCGGCGGCGGCGCCGGAAGGCAGACCGGGCAGGTTGCCCTTGAGCCACAGGTCGACGCAGGAGGCGGCGAGCTTGGCCCGGGACTCCGGGGTGAGGACGGCGTCGGAGAAGTATTGGGAGCCGGTCCAGCCGCCGAGGGAGATCAGGACCTTGAGGCCGGGGTGGCGGACCTTGAGCTTCTTGAGCTGACCGAGGTTGCCCTTGAGCGGCTGGTCGTCGGCGTCGGCGGCGCCGTCGACGCTCTGCTCGGCGGGAACGGGGCGCTGCCAGTCGGCCCAGGGGTCGGCGGAGTAGCAGGTGCCCTCGGGGCCGACGAACCCGAAGGCGTAGTTGAGATGGGTCAGCTTCCCGGCGGCGCCGCTGGCCTCCACATCCTTCACGTGGAAGTTCCGCCCCTAGTACTGCCCTTGGCGCAACATGTCTTGGTAGGAATGTCAGCCTGGGGCTTGGCGACCACCATCCAGCGCGACTTCCCCCCTGACATGCTCCGATGCCGTTGTGCCGCCATACCTTGCGCTGCCAGCACTAATCGCCAAGCTCGAAGACAGGGACAAACGACCACGTATCGGCGAGGACTTTCTCTACAGGGTCAAGGCGAGCCGCCTGCGGCGGCTCGCAGCGCGGCGGGCGGCCAGCGGGCCGGGCATGCGGCTCTCCGGCCGGTCCCGGCCCGCGCCGCCCACGCGCCGAAGATCAAGCTAGTGGCTCGTCACCGAACCTCGGCCGGGTAATTGATCTCCTGGGGGTGGACCCGTCAGGCTGGCTGCCTCTTCGATGTTGGGAGGTGGTCATGGCTCGCCGACCGGAGGTCTTCGTCCGGCCGTTGACCATGGAGGAAGGCCGCAGGCTGCAGCGGATCACCAGGAGCGCGAAGGACCCGGTCAAGCTGCGGCGGGCGATCGTGGTGATGATGTCCGGCCAAGGCCAATCGGTCCCGGACATCACCTCCTTGATGCAGGTCAGTGACGACTACGTGCGTGATGTCATCCACGCTTTCAACGAGCGGGGGTTCGACGCGCTGGACCCAAAATGGAGCGGGGGCCGTCCACGAGCGATCAGTGAGCGGGTGCGTGAGCACATCTGCCTGATCGCCACGACGGTCCCCGCCGAATGGGGCATCACCGGACACTCCACCTGGAGCCTGCGCACCCTGGCCGAGCACCTCATCACCCGTGGGGTGGTGGCGGCGATCAGCCGCGAGCACCTGAGGCGGATCCTGCGCGCGGGCGGGGTGAGCTGGCAGACCACCACGACGTGGAAAGCCTCCACCGACCCGCACTTCATCGCCAAGATGCAGCGCGTCCTGGAGTTATACGATCACCCGCCCGCCGATGGGCGGGTGATCTGCCTGGATGAGTTCGGGCCGCTGAACCTGATGCCGCGCAGGGGCAAGCGGTGGCGTCCGGTGGGTTCGCCGGCCCGGCTGCGGGCCACCTACAACCGCTACAACGGCGTCATGCACATGATTGCCGCGCTCGACCTGGCCACCGGCAAGCGGTACTACCGGATCCGCACGCGCAAACGCTGGCGTGAGGTGGTGTCCTTCCTCAAGACGCTGCGGGCCCGCTGGCCGGGCGAGAAGCTGTATGTGATCGCCGACAACTTCTCGCCGCACAAGCACCCCCAGGTCCGCGCTTGGGCGGCCGGCAACGACGTTGAGCTGGTATTCCTGCCGACTTACGGCTCCTGGCTGAACTGGATCGAATCAGAGTTCGCCGCGTTGCGGTACTACGCCCTGAACGGCACCGACCACCGCACCCATGATGAGCAGAACGCGGCGATCGGCGCCTACGTCCGCTGGCGCAACGCCCGAGCCCAGCCCAAGACGAGCTTCGCCGCCAGCTCACCGATCAGAAGCTGGACCAGTTACTCGGCCAAGGTTGCGTGACGGGCCACTAGAGACCTGTGCGCTTGATGGAGTAAGAACCATACAGCCCTAGCGGCTACGCCTCCACCGAGTGGTAAGTGGCCTACATGAGAATGGGGCAGTAGAACCTCGGCATAGCGGTGGTAACCGGTGTGGAGGTGCGTTATCGTCAGAAGACTCAACAGGATTGTTTGCTGGTTCGGGATGGGCGCAGTGATTGAGTTCTTAGCCGCATGGGCTGCCGAGGAGGCATTGACAAAAACCATTGGGAAAGTCGAGAAAAAGCTTTCTCGAACAGAGGTTCAGGCAGTGCTTGACCGCGCACTTGTGCTGATTCGGCCACAGCTCCCTGCAGGCCGAGAAGGCGAACACCTTTTAGCGGCGCTTCGCGGGTTATTGTCTGGGCCGATGCCTGCATGGTATACGACCAAGACGCAGCAGCCGGACTCGTTCACCGGCATTTTCACGGATCTTTTTGAGCCTTTCCTCGACGCTCATGCTCAACGTGGGCCCTATAAGGGAGAGAGCGGCTTGGAGTTCCTTGGACGACATGGACTAGACGTTGAGAGTCTGGCAAAGTTCGTGGAACGGGCGGTCGAGAAGTCGATTCGGGAAGTTGCTATTGAGCGTGACGGTATATCAGAACGTCTACGTCAAGCAGATTCGTACGCGCACTCGTCCTCGCTGCTCCGCATTGAGGGGAAACTTGACGGGCTCGTGAATTCTGCCGAAGAAAACTCTTCGGACATATTGGCCAGCATTAGAGCGCTTGATCAAAATCTTCTGGCGGACTACTACCGTAGACTCATTCAGCAGTACGGTCGAATTGATTTAGAAACATTGACTCCACCGCAGTACGCTGATGAGCTACGAGTGGCGCTCAATTCGATCTATGTGGAGCAAGATATACGTGAGGAGATTCCTCAGATCGACTTACCCAAGGATCTACAGCAATGGATCCGAGAAGAGGGCATAGTGGATCATGGGGAGCTCCCAGAAGCTATAAATAGCCCCGAGTTTGAACGTCTGCGCGACGCATACAAAGAGCGTCCAAGGAAGGCGCTCTTCACATTCCTCGCCGACAGCGCGAGTCGCCGTGCTGTGTTGCTCGGCGATCCTGGGGCCGGTAAGTCGACGCTGGCTCGGTACCTGAGTATTTCGCTTGCAACGTCACAACTGAGCGAAAACCTTACATTCCTTGAAGGCTATGTTCCTCTGCTGATTGAACTGAAAACCTATGTAGGAGCGGTTCGTGAGGGTAACTGCTCTACCTTCCTTCAATTTCTTGATTTTCTGGGGCAAACGGAAGGGCTCGGCTTAGACGAAGATTCTCTCCATCAATACCTCGCAAGCGGAGGCTGCGCGCTAGTAATATTCGACGGCCTAGACGAAGTGTTTGATCCCGCTATCAGAGATACCGTTACTCGCAGGATAGCGGCATTCGCGGACAAGTATCCCTCTGCGCGCATCATCGTTACGTCACGGATCATCGGCTATGTGCGCCGGACTCTTGCAGATGCTGGCTTTACCCATGCTACTTTGCAGGACTTAAGTGAGCAACAAATCCGTGAATTCCTTGAGCTGTGGTATGCCATAGCTCTACATGATCGCCCTAATGACGCCATGCTTCGTACCCAGCGCGTGTTTTCAGCTATTGAAGAGTCGCGCTCGATTCATCAGATGGCTGCTAATCCGCTTCTGTTGACAATTTTGGCGATCATAGGTAGGCATCAAGAGTTGCCCCGCGAGCGGTGGAAAGTTTATGACTATGCATCTACCGTCCTCATCGAGCATTGGGATGTCAATAGACATCTACGCGACGAACGAATAAGTATAGAGTTCATTGGTGAAGAGGACAGGAGAGAGCTGTTGGGCCGTGTAGCGGCCAGGATGCAGCTTGGCGGACGCGGGGGCGTTGGCGGCAACTATCTGACAGATGCTGAGCTTCGAAATGAATTCGAAGCATACCTGCAGTCCCGATTTCGCCACACGCCGGCAGAAGCGGCAACAGTGGCGAAATCGATGATTCGTCAATTCCGTGAGCGCAACTTCATCTTGAGTCGATACGGTAGTGAGCTGTATGGATTCGTTCATCGGGCGTTTCTTGAGTTCTTCTGTGCCGAGTCATTCCGCTGGAAGTTTGAGCGTGACCAGTTCATTACTCTGGCCGAATTAAAGGCAGAAGTATATGAAAGGTACTGGAATGACCCTTCGTGGCATGAGGTTCTTCGGCTTCTGGCTGGCATGCTCAGAGACCACCATTCGGCCGCTATTATCACCTTCCTTGTCGATGAGGTGAGCTTTCCCTGGCCATGGGAGTTTGGATCCGATCTACCCAGGAACGTGGAATTAGCAGTGCGTTGTCTAGGGGAAAAGAGGATGACGCCACAGCTTGATCTTGCGGCAGAGCGAGTGATTACGCGAGTGATTCAAATCATAGAGCACTCTTACTTGATGCGTAATCAGTATGGCTCTTTTTTCCTTCAGGATGAAATCGTTCCATTCCTTGGATTCCTTAATGGGGACTGGCCGGGAAAGGACGTTTATCTTAAATGGTACCTAAGGAGGGGCGTCCGACTGGCATGGAGTCCGATATCTGAAATTTCAGCCAAAGTCGCGGTGCAGCTATTCCCTGGCGATCACAGACTTGGGCGAGCTTTTCTCGCGTCGATTCATGGTACTAAGGATGCAAGGTTGAAGCTTCCCTTGCTGGAGGCTCTTTCTGGGTTCGTTGCACAAATTGAGGTTCGGGTGGCACTGCTGGAGTGGGCGGGCACCGGCGATAGTGCTGCTGTTAGGCGGGCGGCGCTGGAGGCACTGAGGGGCGGGTCATTGGATCCGGAGGTTCGGGCGCTGGCGTTGGAGCGGGTTGCTGGCGACGATAACGCTGTTGTTAGGCGGGTGGCGCTGGAGGTGCTGGGGGGGGGGCCGCTGGATCCGGAGGTTCGGGCGCTGGCGTTGGAGCGGGCGGTCGGCGACGACGATGAGGATGTGCGTCGGGCGGCGCTGGAGGTGCTGTGGACGGGGCCGCTGGATCCGGAGGTTCGGGCGCTGGCGTTGGAGCGGGCCGCTGGCGACGACG
>NZ_VIRL01000002.1:80091-689938 GCF_006874465.1 Microbispora bryophytorum
GGTGCTGGGGGGCGGGCCGCTGGATCCGGAGGTTCGGGCGCTGGCGTTGGAGCGGGCGGTCGGCGACGACGATGAGGATGTGCGTCGGGCGGCGCTGGAGGTGCTGGGGACGGGGCCGCTGGATCCGGAGGTTCGGGCGCTGGCGTTGGAGCGGGCCGCTGGCGACGATAACGCTGTCGTTAGGCGGGCGGCGCTGGAGGTGCTGGGGACGGGGCCGCTGGATCCGGAGGTTCGGGCGCTGGCGCTGGAGCGTGCCGCAACCGATCAGGATGAAAGCGTGAGAATGCAAGCAGCCATAACGATCTTGAGTTTTGAGGTCGATAGCCCTGCATTGGATGCGCTAGAAGCCCGAGGAGGAGTTGACCGGGACTGGATGATGGCGATGCGCGCACATGCAATGTCTCTCTCTCCGGAATTTGTTCCCGATAGCCTCCCGGACCTAGGTTTGGAGTCATGGTGGTTGAGAGGTGGGCTAACTCGTCGAGAGAAATAACCGCTAGCGCGAGGCCGGTCAATTCATTAAGCAGAAGGATCAACCGCCCCCGCTGCTCGATTGTTCGTGGCCCTTGGTCGGTGTCAACGCCGTCTGTGCGGGTTGGGTGTGGGGCTGCGGTGTACGTCGTTGGTGGACGGACACGCGAAGACGGCATTGACACCTCGGTCGGGCCACTGATGTCGGCAGCTATCGGGGGCGGGGAGAAGTGGCGCGGATCGTAGACAGAAGTGCGGCCCCGCCCGAGTGGGCGGGACCGCGTGAGTGCTGGGTCGTCTATCGCATCTCGCCGAGCAGCAGGGCATGCCACACCCTGCGGGCCTCCTCGATGGGCCAACGGTGTGTTTCCTCGACCTCTGGTATCGGTTCGGCCTGGGTGGTCTTGCGGATGAACGCCTGCCCGCCGGCCTGGAGCAGTTCGTAGACGACGGCCCGGCAGTCGCAGGTCCAGGCGAGCGCTCGCACGCGCCCGACCCCCTCGAACGGCTTATGCCAGACGAGTTCTACCTGATCTCTTCGGCGCATCTCCCAGTGCGGACTCAGGCATTCGTCCGGGTCTACGACGATGGCCCGCATCGCACCCGCCGCCTCACCGTGCCCCGCCGTTGGCCCAGCCGACGATCCACCGGATGGCGGACTGCGGTTGGTCGACCGAGGGCAACGGAACCACGGTCCCGGACTTCGGCAGCTTGATCAGAAAGCGGCGCGGCTTGTTCTCCTGATCGATGGTGACCGTCGCGACCTGTCCACCGAAGCCGTAGACGTCCAGCTCAGAGCCCGCCTTCTCCTGCACCGGGAACCCGGTCATCCGCAGGGTGATGTGGCTGATGAGCCGTGTACGGACGCCTCGGGAGCGGAGGAGGTCGCCGAGGGCGGCCAGGATGCCCGCCTGTTGGTTGGCGGTTCGGTTGCCGTTGGTGATCTGGCGCATGGTTCTCCCATCTGTCTCGCTGACGGGTTGAGCGTACGCCAACCTTCCTAGTCCTACCTAGCCCTTCTCCTAGGTACCTCTAGGTACCTGTGGTAACGACATGGAACGCTTTCGTTCCTACTCTTGAGCCCGTGATCGAGTTCCGGCCTGACCAGCTCAAATGGGAAGCCGTCCTCGAAGAGATACGACGGCGTATCCGGACGGGCGAATACCAGGTGGGGCACCCCATCCCTGGTGAACCCCGCATGGCCGAGGAGTTCGGCATCGCCAAGGGCACCGCACGCCGCGTCATCAACGAACTGCTCAAGGCCGGAGACGTCTACACCGTGCTCGGCAAGGGAACCTTCGTCGCCGACCCCGAGACCGGCGGCCCGCCCAGGAGAGACACCGAAGACGAGTGAAGGCCCCCGAACGAATCCGGAGGCCTTCTGCCTTCTATCGGTTGTCAGCGAGACGATGGAAGGCGCACCAAGCGTAGAGCCGATGGGTCGAGGTCAGTAGCGTTCTGCCGTGGCGCCGCCGGCCCAACCGCTTCGCGGCCCTTCGGGTGCCTACGGCATTGCGCCAGCCGCACCGCTTTCGCCCACGATCTGGCAAGGTCAGGCCGACTCTCCCCGTTCACGGGCGATCCGGCGGGCGGTGGCGATGCGTTGCCGGATCAGCTCGGCCCACAGGTATTCGCCGTTGCGGTAGCCGCTTCCGGCGTAGCGCCACTGGCCGACTGCGACCGTCTTCCGCTCGGCAGGATCAGGTAGGCCGCGCCGTTCCCGAGCCCGCTCGGCCTGGTGATCGGCCCGCACCTGCCGCAGCGCGCCGAGCGTGGTCGAGTAGTGGCGGCTCTTGGTCGAGAAGTGGCCCCGGTAGCCGAGCATGTGCGCCCACTGCCGCAACGGGATCAGCCGGTAGGCCGGATCGTTCCCCAGGGCGAAGCAGGTGTAGATCATGCGCCGGGCATGCTCGGTCACGTCCAGGCGCACGACATCGGACACCTCTCGGATAGGCCGGTCCACGGTCCCGGCTGACTCTGCCCCCTTCGTCGCGTACTTCGCGATGTAGGCCGCCACCCGCTGATCCGCGATGCCCTCAAGCGAGGTCGCGACGTAGATGGGGTCCACGTCGAGCTGCGTGCCCCACCGGCCGACGAACGACGGGTCACCGTCCGGCACGGGAACCGAGACCGCAGCCGCGGTTTCCCGAATCGCCTCCTGGAGCACGGGCACGGTCGCCCAGTACGGCGGACGATCGGACGGCCCGTCCGGTCCGTCGAGGCGGATCACGGCGTGGAAGTGGACCAGGCCCCGCGCCTGATACTCGGCCACCTTGGCGTAAGACAGCCGAAGTCGCCGTCGAAGCGCGGCCCGCGAGAGGCCGAGGTGCCGGGCGAAGGTCGCCGGTAGCGCCTGGGTGAAGCGCCGCCACAGCTCACCGGCATGGGCGTTCCACAGGACCGCGCCCCGGTAGTCGTAGCAGTCCCCGCAGATCGGTTGCCCGACCCGGGGATCGTCGTCTCCGTGCCGGACCCCGCAGCCTTCCGGCCTGCCGTGCTCGCACACCGGGTTGTCCCGCCGAGGACGGCACGGCAACACCTTGTCTCCCTTCATACGACGCGCGTGGACCGCGCCGAACGAGGGGGCCGTGAACGTGGCGAAGACGCGGGGATGAGCGCTGACGTCCTCGGGTACGCCCTTGCCGCCGCGCAGGCCGGACAGGATCAGGTGGTAAGTGTCGTCCCGGTAGACCTCCGAGCAGGCCGGGCACCGGGACGCGCGCCGGTTGCCGCACGCGGTCAGCAGGTAGCCGGTCGGCTCGTCGGCCGTCCAGTAGACGTCCAGCACTTCCAACCCGGCGTCGAAGGTGATCCGGCGTCCCTGTAGCCGGATCGGCTGGGCACAGCCGCCCGTCGCGCGCACCATCTCCTGCCACCGGGCGAAGTCCGGCATGGCGGCGCGTTGGGCGGCGGCCAGAACATCGGGGGAGAGGGGAGGAAGCTCGCTCACGCGGCGTCCCTCCCACTGTCGGAGGCGGTGTCGTGCGCGTCGCCGACGTACTCGGCACCGTGGATGGCGGCGAGCCGCCGCCACTTGTTGACGCCCCACCGGGGCGAGCGTTCGAGCTGCCGCTTGCACCACTCCTCAGCCAGCGCAGCCATTGGACCCAGTTCCTCGGGTACCAGCGGAGACCTCCTTTCCTCGTAGGAAGCCCCCTCGCGCGAACCCGGGAAAGACAAAGCACCAGCGCAGAGCAGACCGAAGGCAGGTCTGTAGTGCGGTGGTGCTTTCAGCGAGGCGATATGTGGAGTGTTTTATGCGACGGTGAACCGGTGAGCACGTCCAGGGGGCCTACCGCTGGGCCGGGTCCCTCCAGCGGAACGGCTTATCTGTTTTGTCGTTTGCCCGGTGGTTCCCCTGTGCTCGAATCTGTCGCGGCCGGTAGCTCGCTGTTGTGAACGTCTTTCCGCCCTGTCGCGGACGGAGCCCTTGCCCTTTCAGATGTACCACCCGGAGAACGTATTTAGCCAGGTCAGCGTTCCGCGCATGGCCCTTCTCGTGACTGTCCACCGTTGTTTGCTGGCGTTCACTGGCGTCCATTGGCGTTCGCTGGCGTATGTCTGCAGCCTTGAGTTTCCCCAGGAAAGATTGGCACCCTCGCCCAGGGCGCTGCGAGAATCGCCGGATGTTCGGCTCCCGGGCGTGCACGGCGACTGGTCTCGATGGGGAAGCGATTTGTCATGGCGTTGCGCGGCGGCCGAGTGGGGGCGCATTAGAATAACCCGGAATAACAAATTATGCGATATTCGGGCGAGTGTGATAAAGGTGGATATGGGGCCCATGCACAGATAGGGCCGGAACCCTCGGAAGCCTGCCGTGATCGTAGATCGGGTGATCGCGTGATCGGGTTGGTCCCCGTGGTCGCCGTCGTCGGTGATCGGGGCGTCGAGGGCAGCGCGCGAGTGACGGCAGACTGGGGAGCGTGCCTTCAGTGCTTCCCGACGGCGACCCCGTCCCCCCGAGCGGCGAGTTGCCGTCCGAGGCCCTCGACGGGCTCGGCTCCCGTCCGTTCGGCTTCTACGTCCACGTGCCGTTCTGCGCGACGCGCTGCGGCTACTGCGACTTCAACACCTACACCGCGGCCGAGCTGGGCCCTGGCGCCGCGCAACGCGACTACGCGGCCACGGCGGTCGAGGAGATCCGGCTGGCCAGGCGCGTGCTGGGAGACGCCGCGCCGCCCGTGGAGACCGTCTTCTTCGGCGGCGGCACGCCGACCCTGCTGCCCGCCGCCGACCTCGTACGGATCCTCGACGCCATCGGCGAGGAGTTCGGCCTGCGGCCGGACGCCGAGGTGACGACCGAGGCCAACCCCGAGTCCGTGGACCCGACCTACCTGAAGGAGCTGCGAGCCGGCGGGTTCACCCGCATGAGCTTCGGCATGCAGAGCGCGGGCGAGCACGTCCTCGCCGTCCTCGACCGGCGGCACACCCCCGGCCGCCCCGCCGAGGCCGTACGGGAGGCCCACGCGGCCGGGTTCGAGCACGTCAACCTCGACCTGATCTACGGCACGCCGGGGGAGAGCGACGACGACTGGCGTGCCTCGCTGGAGGCCGCGCTGGCCGCCGGGCCCGACCACGTCTCGGCGTATTCCCTCATCGTCGAGGACGGCACCAGGCTCGCCGCCCGGATCCGTCGCGGCGAGCTGCCGATGACGGACGACGACGTGGCGGCCGACCGTTACCTGATCGCCGAGGAGATGCTGACGGCCGCGGGCCTGAACTGGTACGAGATCTCCAACTGGGCCGCGGGCGACGAGGCCCGCTGCCGCCACAACCTGCTCTACTGGACCGGCGGCGACTGGTGGGGGGCCGGGCCGGGGGCGCACAGCCATGTCGGCGGCACCCGCTGGTGGAACGTCAAGCACCCCGTCGCGTACGCCGCCCGCCTGGCCGCCGGGGCCTCGCCCGCGCACGCCCGCGAGGTGCTGCGGGCGGAGGACAGGGCTGTCGAACGGGTCATGCTGGAGCTGCGCCTCGTCTCGGGCCTCCCGCTCGCGGACATCGCCCCCGAGGCCCGTACGGCCTGCGCGCGGGCGCTGGCGGACGGGCTGTTCGAGGTGGAGGCGTTCAAGGCCGGACGGGCCGTGCTCACGCTGCGCGGCAGGCTGCTCGCCGACGCCGTCGTCCGCGATCTGACCCCGTAGGACGGTCGGAAGACGGTCAGAAAATGGTCGCAGTGAGGGGATATCGGAAGCTCTTCCCGCTCCGGGCGGCGACCGCCCACCGGCGACGGCTGACCAGGTAGATCGCCGGCGTGCCCGCCATGCCCAGCGGCCAAGTGCGCGGTCAGGACGGCGAGGCGGACGCTTATGGAGCCGTGACGAAGTCGATCAGTTGTTCCACGCGGCCGAGCAGCTCGGGCTCCAGGTCGGCGTAGGTCGTGACCCGGCCCAGGATGTGCCGCCACGTCTCCTGGGGGTCCATCCGCCAGCCGAGGGCGTCGATCACGCCCTCCTTCCAGGGCACGCCCCGCGGCACGTCCGGCCAGGCGGCGATGCCCAGCGCCCGGGGCTTGACCGCCTGCCAGATGTCCACGAACGGATGCCCGACGACGAGCACGTCGTCGCCGGACACCCGGGCGGCGATGCGGCTCTCCTTCGAGCCGGGCACCAGGTGGTCCACGAGCACCCCGAGCCGCCTGCCCGGCTCGGGGCCGAACTCCTCGACGATGGCCGGGAGGTCGTCCACGCCCTCCAGGTATTCGACGACGACCCCCTCCACCCGCAGGTCGTGGCCCCAGATCTTCTCCACCAGCGAGGCGTCGTGGACGCCTTCGACGTAGATGCGGCTCTCCCTGGCGACCTGCGCGCGCAGGCCCTCGACCGCGATCGACCCCGAGGCGCTGCGCAGCGGCCCCTTCGGACCGGCCTGGGGGCGCACCAGCGTCACCGGCTTGCCGTCGAGGAGGAATCCTGCGGGCGTCAGCGGGAACACCCGGCGCCGGCCGAACCGGTCCTCCAGCGTCACGGCCTCCTTGTCGCAGGCCACCACGGCGCCGCAGAAGCGGCCCTCGGCGTCTTCGACCACGAGGTCGGGCTCGGCCGCGATCTCGGGGATCTGCCCCCGCCGTGGCCGCCGCCAGTCTCCGGAAAGCACGTCCCGCCCGTACATGCGGGGAACGCTAGCAAATCACGCCGGGCGGCGGCGGGCCGTGGAGCGGCGCGCGAGCACGACGACGGTCACGATCAGCGCGGCCAGGAAGCCGACGGTGGGCAGCGCCAGCAGCGCGACGGCGCCGCCCGCCAGCAGGCCGGCCACGCCGGTGAGCTGCTTGCCGACGCCGAAGCGCACCTCGTCGCCCTCGCAGGAGAGCTGATAGGTGCCCGCCTCGGGGACACCGGCCTCGAACAGCAGCTCCCAGGTCGTCCCGTTCAGCGTGAGGGTCTGAGAGACGGCCGGCGGGGTCAGCCGCACCCGCGGGTCGGCGCCGTCGCCGAGCTGACAGCGGACGTCGGTGGGCTGGTCGACGGCCGCGTAGATCGCGGGCTTGTCCGCCGGGTCGAGCGCGACGGTCACCGACTGCCCGCCGGAGAAGATCGTGGTGGGCGCGGCGTCGCCGAGCGTGGAGAACAGGCCGCCGGTGAACCCGCCGGCGCCCGCCACCAGCAGGACGACGAAGAGCACCCAGGAAAGGAGGATCCACAGCAGCCGGGGCCGGATCGGCAGGGGGCCGGCGTACGGCGAGGCAAAGGGGTGCGGCATCCGCAGGGTAACGTCGGCCGGCGAGGAGGTCTGGTTCTCGTGCATGGGTGAAGAGTCGACCATGCGGCTTGTGGTCGATTTGCAGCTCGCTTGTCCTGGTGCCGTCGCGTTATCGCACCACGTGGGGTGGTAGCCGTACACTTGGCACTCGGGAACACAGAGTGCCAGAGTCGGTGTTTCCAGGCACAGGGAGGTGACGATTGCTCGACGACCGCAAACTCGCCGTCCTGCGCGCCATCGTCGAGGACTACGTGTCCACCAACGAGCCCGTGGGATCCAAGGCCCTGGTGGACAGGCACAACCTCGGCGTCTCCCCGGCGACGATCCGCAACGACATGGCGGCGCTGGAGGAGCAGGGATACATCACCCAGCCGCACACCAGTGCGGGCAGGGTGCCGACCGACAAGGGATATCGCCTCTTCGTCGACCGGCTGTCGCAGATCAAGCCGCTGTCGGGCGCGGAACGCAGGGCCATCGAGACCTTTCTCGCCGGGGCGGTGGACCTCGACGAGATCGTCATGCGCACGGTGCGGCTGCTCGCGCAGCTCACCCGGCAGGTCGCGGTGGTCCAGTACCCCTCGCTCACCAGGTCGTCGGTGCGTCACGTGGAGATCGTCCCGCTCGCGGAGCGCCGGGTCATGCTGGTGCTGATCACCAACACCGGGCGGGTCGAGCAGCGTGTGGTCGACCTGCCGGAGGACATCGCCGACGACCGGGTCGCGAACCTGCGCGCCGTGCTCAACGCGTGCCTGGACGGCTGCGGCCTGTCCCGGGTGCCGGAGACCGTGGCCGACGTTCCCGAACGCCTGCCTCCCGAGGACAGGCCCGTGGCGGTCACGATCCTGTCCGTGCTGCTCGAGACGCTCGTCGAGCGGCACGAGGAGAAGATTGCTTTTGGTGGGACGGCCAACCTCGCCGCCGCCGACTTCAGCATCGGCCTGCGGGACGTGCTGGAGGCGCTGGAGGAGCAGGTCGTCCTCATCCGCCTGCTGGGAGAGACCGGCGGGCTGTCCGGACTGACCGTCCGCATCGGATCCGAGAACCCCTACAGCGGGCTACGTGGCACCTCTATCGTGGCCGCGGGATACGGTGCGGGCGACAGAGAACTGGCCCGGCTCGGAGTGCTGGGCCCGACACGAATGGACTATCCGGTGACGATGGGTGCGGTGCGCGCGGTGGCGCGTTACGTCGGCCAGATCCTGGCGGGGTCATAAGTGTCCAACGACTACTATGCGACCCTTGGCGTACGGCGCGACGCCAGCCAGGAAGAGATCAAGAAGGCGTACCGCCGTCTCGCTCGTGAGCTGCACCCGGACGTCAACCCCGATCCGGAGACCCAGGAGCGGTTCAAGGAGATCAACCAGGCGTACGAAGTGCTGTCCGACGCGGGCAAGCGCCGCATGTACGACATGGGCGCCGATCCGTTCGGCGGCGGCGCCGCGGGGGCCGGAGCAGGCGGCTTCGGCGCGGGCTTTCCGTTCAGCGACATCATGGACGCCTTCTTCGGCTCGGCGGGCGGCACGCGGGGGCCCAGGTCCCGTGCCCGCCGTGGCCGCAACGCCACCATCAGGGTCGAGCTCGACCTGTCGGAGGCGGCCTTCGGCACGACCCGCGAGATCGTGGTCGACACGGCCGTGGTCTGCGAGGTCTGCCAGGGCTCCGGGGCGGCGGCCGGCACCCACCCCGACACCTGCGACATGTGCCACGGGCGCGGCGAGGTCTCGCAGGTGACCCGTTCGTTCCTCGGCCAGGTCATGACCTCCCGTCCCTGCCCCCAGTGCGGCGGCTTCGGCAGCGTCATCCGGCACCCCTGCATGGAGTGCTCGGGCGAGGGACGGGTCAGGACCCGGCGCACGATCAAGGTCAGGATCCCGGCCGGCGTCGAGGACGGCACGCACATCCAGCTCGCCGGCGAGGGCGAGGTCGGCCCCGGTGGCGGGCCTCCCGGCGACCTGTTCCTGGAGATCGCCGAGCGGCCGCACGAGATCTTCGAGCGACGCGGCGACGATCTGCACTGCACGGTCCACATCCCGATGACCGCAGCCGCGCTCGGCACCCTGATCACGGTCGAGACCCTCGACGGACCCGAGGAGATCGACGTGCGGCCCGGCACCCAGGCCGGTCAGGTCATCCCCCTGTACGGCAAGGGCGTTCAGCGGCTCAACGAGACCGGCAGGGGCGACCTGCTGATCCACGTGAACGTCGAAACGCCGACCAAGCTTGACCCGCCGCAGGAGGAACTACTGCGCGAGCTGTCGAAACTGCGTGGGGAGGAGCGGCCGGCCGGCAAGTTCTCCCCGGGGCAGCAGGGCTTCTTCTCCCGCCTGCGGGACGCCTTCAACGGCCGCTGAGCTGATCGCATGAGTGTTCCCGTGTTCCTGTCGGACGCGGCCGGCCAGGCGGCGGACACGATCGTCCTCGACGGTCCGGAGGGGCGGCACGCCGCCGCCGTACGCCGCCTGCGCCCGGGGGAGCGGATCGACCTGACCGACGGCGCGGGGCGGGTGGCCGAGTGCACGATCACGGCGGCCGGCCGGGACTCGCTGACCGCGGAGGTGCTGCGCCGGTTCGAGGTCCCGCCGCCCCGGCCCAGGCTGGTCGTCGTCCAGGGCCTGCCCAAGGGCGACCGGGGCGAGCTCGCGGTCGAGATGATGACCGAGGCGGGGGTCGACGTGATCGTCCCCTGGGCCGCCTCCCGTTGTGTGACCCAGTGGAAGGGCGACCGGGCCGCCAAGGCCCTCGCCCGCTGGCGCGGCACGGCCCGCGAGGCGGCCAAGCAGGCCCGGCGCTTCCACCTGCCCGTGGTGACCGAGCAGGCCACGACCACGGCGGTCGGCTCGCTCGTCTCGGCGGCGGCGCTCGCGGTCGTCCTGCACGAGGAGGCCGCCGAGCCGCTGAGCCGCCTGCCTCTGCCGGAGGAACCGGGCGACATCGTGGTGATCGTCGGCCCGGAGGGCGGCGTCACCGACGAGGAGATCGCCACGTTGCGGGCCGCGGGAGCCACGCCGGCCCTGTTGGGGCCGACGGTGCTGCGCACCTCGACGGCGGGCGTGGCCGCGGCGGCCGTCCTGCTGTCCCGCTGCGGGCGCTGGTGAGAGCCGGTTGAGACGGCGCCGGTGATCGGGCGGGGCGCCGGTCGTATCCCCGGATGAGCGGCGGGCCGGGTCAGGGCGAGGGCGACGGGCTCGCCGACTCGGGGGTGGCCGTCACCGTGGGCGCCGTGGTCGTCGGGGTGACCGGGGGCGCGGACCTGGTGGGCGGAGCCGTCGAGGGACGGCGCGAGGCCGAGGGCGTCACCGCGGGCGGCTGCGTCACCGACGTCGGTGAGCACGTCGGCGGGACGACCGCGTCGGGCTCGATCACCCCGGGCTGGGGGGTGGGCGTGACGCAGGGATCGGACGGCGACGGCGACGGCCTGGTGGTCACGCCCACCCTGTGCGTCGGCGACGGAGTGGGCCGTTCGCGGGACGGGCTCGGCATGACGGGCACGATCACGACCGGACGCGAGGGCGGCAGGTTGGGGGGCCGGGTCACCGACGAGGTGTCCGTCTGGTCCTCGCGCTCGTCACCGGCGGGGGCGATGCCCGTGGACTGCGCCACCTGGTCGCGCAGGCTGGGGACGATCATCACGACCGTGCCCGCGACGAGCACGGCCCCCGCGGCGGCCGCTCCGATGCGCCACCACAGCATGTTCCGCAGGCCGCGCAGACCGCGCCGGTCGATGCGCCCGCGGATGATTTCGAGTCCTTCGGGAGACGGCACGACCGAGTCCGCCTCCGCGCGCAGGGCACGGCGGAGCAACTCGCCGTACTCGTCGTCGGGCGGGAAGGTCATGAGAACTGCTCCAGTGCCATCCGTAGTGCGGCCATGCCGCGGGCCGTGTGACTCTTCACCGCGCCCTTGCTGATCCCCATCGCGTGTGCGATCTCGGCCTCTGACAGATCGCCGTAGTATCGCAGCACCAGCGCCTCGCGCTGGCGGGTCGGTAAACCTCGGAGTGCCTCGATGACGGCGGAACGCTCCAGCTCACCGATCGCGCCGTTCTCCGCGCTCGGCGCGTCCGGCAGCCCCTTGGGCGCGTACTTCTCGACGACCGCGCGGTGCCGCAGCACGGAACGCGAGCGGTTCACGACCGATTGGCGAAGGTAGGCCAGTGCCTTGTCGGTGTCTCTCAGCCTGCGCCAGGCGCCGTGAAGGGCGACGAACGCATCCTGAACGACCTCTTCCGCGCTGGCGACATCACGCACCAGCAGCACGGCGAGACGCACCAATGACCGATAGTGGGCGCTATAAAGCGCCGTCACGGCCATGTCGGCATCCCATCCGACGGGCACCGTTCCCAACGACCTGTCGGCCACGAGGGTCTCGGTGGTCACATCAATAGGACGCTCGTCATCCCCGGGGGGTTTACGTTCTTCCGAATCATTAGGGGGCATGGCCCAGCGGTGTCCTCGCCCGACACTAGGGGGGTTTTCTGGTGCAGTCTCGCACACTCACACTAGCCGGGGGGATCATTGCAGTCATCGATTACCGTCAACGGCTAGGCTTTCGCGCGTGAGCGACTGCCTCTTCTGCAAGATCGTGGCCAAGGAGGTTCCGGCGGACATCGTCCTGGAGGCCGGACGGGCGCTGGCCTTCCGCGACATCAACCCGCAGGCCCCCACCCATGTCCTCGTCGTGCCCAAGGCTCACCATGAGAACGCCGCCGTGCTGGCGGCGGCCGACGACGGCCTGACCGACGACCTCCTCAAGACCTGCCATGCGGTGGCCGTGCTGGAGGGCGTGGCCGAGACCGGCTACCGGATCGTGTTCAACACCGGGGCGGGGGCAGGGCAGGAGGTCTTCCACGTCCACGCGCACGTTCTGGGCGGCCGGGACCTCACCTGGCCCCCCGGCTGAGCGGCAGTGCCCGGCCCCCAGGATTCGCCCGGACGGGGCGGTGTCCGCAGTGGTGCGCCGCGAGGCGCCGCTCCGGGTGACGCGACGGGGCGGAGATTGGGGGGAGGGCACTACCATGAGAAGGAACTAGGGAGGCGATCAGGGCCGCAAGGGCCGCCCATGTCCGAGTCACAGCACATCCACAAGACCCAGGCCAAGGTAGTCATCCCAGAGGGGCAGCCGATGGTCAGCCTCCTCGGGTCGGGTGACGAGCTGCTACGGGTCATCGAGAGCGCCTTCGGCGCTGACATCCACGTGCGGGGCAACGAGATCACTATCACCGGCAGTCCGGAGGAGAGCGGCGTCGTCGTCCGCCTCTTCGAGGAGCTGGTGGAGTTGGTCGGCTCGGGTGCCGAGCTGTCCCCAGACGCGGTCGAGCGCAGCATTCACATGCTGCGGCAGGCCACCGACCGTCCGGCCGAGGTGCTGTCCCTGGACATCCTGTCCTCGCGGGGCCGCACCATCCGCCCGAAGACGGTCAACCAGAAGCGGTACGTCGACGCGATCGACAAGCACACCATCGTCTTCGGCATCGGTCCCGCCGGCACCGGCAAGACGTACCTGGCGATGGCGAAGGCCGTGAAGGCCCTGCAGAACAAGCGGGTCAACCGGATCATCCTCACCCGCCCCGCCGTCGAGGCGGGGGAGCGGCTCGGCTTCCTGCCCGGCACGCTCTACGAGAAGATCGACCCGTACCTGCGGCCGCTGTACGACGCGCTGCACGACATGCTCGACCCCGATTCGATCCCCCGCCTGATGTCGGCCGGGACGATCGAGGTCGCGCCGCTCGCCTACATGCGCGGCCGGACGCTCAACGACGCCTTCATCATCCTGGACGAGGCGCAGAACACCTCGCCCGAGCAGATGAAGATGTTCCTGACCCGGCTCGGCTTCAACTCGAAGATCGTGGTCACCGGCGACGTGACCCAGATCGACCTGCCCGGCGGGCAGGACAGCGGCCTGAAGGTCGTCCAGCACATCCTCGAGGGCATCGAGGACATCCATTTCAGCAGGCTGACCAGCGCCGACGTCGTTCGGCACAAGCTGGTGAGCGACATCGTCGACGCATATGGCCGTTACGACGCCGCGATGGCCTCGGAGCCGCGCGTGATCAACAAGCGGCCGCGGAACAACCGGCGGTGAGCGCGACCATGACGGGTGAGGAGACCCCGTGAGTATCGAGGTGGCCAACGAGTCCGGCGTCGAGGTCGACGAATCGGCGCTGGTCGAGCTGGCCGGGCACGTCCTCGGCCGGATGGGGATCAACCCGCTGGCCGAGCTGTCGATCCTGGTGATCGACGAGGCGGCGATGGCCGAGCTGCACGAGCAGTGGATGGGGGAGCCGGGCCCGACCGACGTGCTGGCCTTCCCCATGGACGAGCTGCGGCCCAACGTCGGCGGCCGGGACGAGGACGCGTCTCCCGACCCGGCGCTGCTCGGCGACGTGGTGCTGTGCCCCCAGGTGGCGGCCAAGCAGGCCGCCGAGGCCGGGCACGGCGCGCAGGACGAGCTGGAGCTGCTGTGCACCCACGGCATCCTGCACCTGCTCGGCTACGACCACGCCGAGCCCGAGGAACACGCCGAGATGTTCGGTCTGCAGGACGAACTGCTCAGTGCGTGGCGGGAGGTGCGGCGTAAGCCGTGAACGACGGCTGGCTGCTCTCCGCTGTCTTCCTGATCGTGGCCGGCGGCCTGCTGGCGAGCGCGGAGACGGCGCTGACCCGCATCTCCAGAGTGCGCGCGGAGGAGTTCGTCAAGGAGGGGCGGCGCGGCGCGGTGCGGCTGCAGGCGATCGTCGCCGACCCCCCGCGCTATCTCAACCTGGTGCTCCTGCTGCGTCTGAGCTGTGAGCTCGTCGCGACGGTGATCACCACGCTGCTGTTCATCGACTGGCTCGGCGACCGCGGGCAGGCGTACACCCTGGCGGCCGTGGTGATGATCCTGGTGAGCTACGTCATCGTCGGGGTCATGCCGCGTACGCTCGGCCGCCAGCACGCCGAGCCGGTGGCACTGGCGGGCGCGCCCATCGTGTACGGCCTGACCCGGATCTTCGGCCCGCTGCCCGAGCTGCTGATCCTGCTGGGCAACGCGCTCACCCCGGGCAAGGGCTTCCGCGAGGGTCCGTTCACCTCCGAGGCCGAGCTGCGCGACCTCGTCGACCTGGCCGAGCAGCGCCGGGTCATCGAGCCCGACGAGCGGGAGATGATCCACTCGGTCTTCGAGCTCGGCGACACGCTGGTGCGCGAGGTCATGGTGCCGCGCACCGACATGGTCTTCATCGAGCGCGGCAAGACGCTGCACCAGGCGCTCTCGCTGGCCCTGCGCAGCGGGTTCTCCCGCGTCCCGGTGGCGGGCGAGAACGAGGACGACGTGGTCGGCATCGCCTACCTCAAGGACATCGTCCGCCGGATTCAGGACACCGGCGACGGCGGCGTGCGGGTGGACGAGCTCATGCGGCCCGCGACGTACGTGCCGGAGAGCAAGCCGATCGACGAACTGCTGCGTGAGATGCAGGCGCGGCAGATCCACCTCGCCATCGTCATCGACGAGTACGGCGGGACCGCCGGCCTCGTCACCATCGAGGACGTCATCGAGGAGATCGTCGGCGAGATCGCCGACGAGTACGACCAGGAGGCCCCGCGGGTCGAATGGCTGGACGAAGGGGCGGTGCGGGTGACCGCGCGGCTGCCGGTCGACGAGCTCGGCGAGCTGTTCGACGCGGAGATCGAGGTCGAGGACGTCGACACGGTCGGCGGCCTGCTGGCGCACGCCCTGGGCCGGGTGCCGATCGCGGGTTCCGAGGCGGTGGTCGGCGGCCTGCGCCTGACGGCCGAGAACCTGGCGGGGCGCCGCAACCGGATCAGCACGGTCGTCGTGCGCCGCGAGGAGCTCGCGACGGGCGACGAGGTCGTGGCCGCCGGCGCCGACCACGAGTGACCCGTCGCCGGGACTGCAAGCGTTTTTCAACCGAGCTGCAAGCGCCCCCGGTCACTGTTGTCCCAGGCGCTCAGAAGGGGTTCGGGGCGTCTCGTCGGGGAGTCCGGCGCGTCGGGAGGGGGTTCGCGGCGCACCGGAGCCTCCCGTGGGGGATCCGTATTCAGTGCGGGGCTCTCACCCGGCTCGGGCTCGGGTGAGGGCCCTGTATTGATTACGCAAAGTGATTACCCGCTCGCGGTCGGGGGAAGGAAACCTCCGGCAAAGCGGGGAGGCGGGTATGCGCATCGTCTACACGGCCGTCGCGGGCTGCCTGGTCCTGGTCACCGGTGCCTGTGGCACGGGCGAGGTCACGTACGCCGCCGTCCGGGCAGCCGGCAAGGCGGCGGACGCGAACCGTCCGCGGACGGTGCTCGGCAAGATGGACGGCCTTCCCGAGGGGTTCTTCAGCCACGCGCGGGCGCCCTGGCGTCCGCCGTTCCGTCCCCGCGCCCGCGCGTGCCGCCTGCTGTTCGACGCGGCCGCGGGCAAACCCCCGAGTGAGGGGCTCAGCGGCACGACCGCCGCCACCTACCAGGGCGCGCACGCGGGTGAGCTCGCCGGGGTCGCGGTTGCCGTCTACGACGGCGGAGAGGCGGCCGGGCATCTCGCCGCGCTCCGCGACGCCCTCTCCCACTGCGCGACGGCCGACGGCGGCACGCCGTACGACCGGCTGGCGGCCGCGCGGACGCCGCTGCCCGGCGTCGGCGGACCGGACGCGGCGGGACGGTCCCTGTCCGGGAGGGTCGGCGGCTACCCCTACCGCATGCACGTGGTCGTCGCCCGCTCCGGCCACGCCCTGATCGCGCTCGTGCACGCGGGCCTGACCCCGCCCGACCCGGCCCGGACGGCCGAACTGGCACGGCTGCTCGTCCGTGAGGTCGGTACCCTTGACGCGTGACACAGACGCTGGACCCCGAGGACAACAAGATCATCACGCTGGCCAGGTCGGCGCGGGCGCGCGGCGGCACCTCCGAGGGCGCCGCGGTGCGCGACGAGACGGGCCGGACGTACGCCGCGACCACGGTGGCGCTGCCCTCGCTCCGGCTCTCCGCCCTCCAGGCGGCCGTGGCCATGGCCGTGTCCAGCGGAGCGAAGTGCCTGGAGGCGGCGGCGATCGTCTCCGAGGCCGACGACCCGGCCGAGCAGGACCTGGCCGTCGTCGAGGACATGGGCAACGGCACGCTGTTCCTGGCCGCCCCGGACGGCTCGCTGAAGGGCCGGTACATCTGACATGGACGCCGAATCGAGCGGTTTCCGTGCGGGTTTCGCCTGCTTCGTCGGCAGGCCCAACGTCGGCAAGTCCACGCTGATGAACGCCCTGGTCGGCACCAAGGTGGCGATCACCTCGTCCAAGCCGCAGACCACGCGGCGCGCCATCCGCGGCATCGTCCATCGGCCGGACGCCCAGCTGGTGATCGTGGACACCCCCGGCCTCCACCGCCCCCGCACGCTCCTGGGGGAGCGGCTGGACAGCCTGGTGCTGTCCACGCTCACCGAGGTCGACGTGATCGGGTTCTGCGTCCCGGCCAACGAGCCGATCGGCAAGGGCGACCGGTTCATCGTCGACAAGCTCACCGCCGTCAAGAAGACCCCGGTGGTGGCGGTCGTCACCAAGTGCGACCTGGCCACCCGCGAGCAGGTCGCGCACCAGCTTCTCGCGGTGTCCGCGCTGGCCGAGTTCGCGGAGATCGTCCCGGTGTCCGCGCAGGGCGGCGAGCAGCTGGACGTCCTCGCCGACGTGCTCGTCAAGCGGCTGCCGGAGTCGCCCCCGCTGTACGTCGGCGGGGAGCTGACCGACGAGCCGGAGCAGGTGCTGGTCGCCGAGTTCATCCGGGAGGCGGCGCTGGAGGGCGTGCGCGACGAGTTGCCCCACTCGATCGCGGTGGTCGTGGAGGAGATGAACCCCCGGGAGGGCCGCGACGACCTCCTCGACGTGTACGCCCACATGTTCGTCGAGCGCCCCTCGCAGAAGGCGATCGTGATCGGCCCGGGCGGCGCGAGGCTCAAGGACGTGGGCACCCGCGCCCGGCAGCAGATCGAGGCGCTGCTCGGCACCCGGGTCTACCTCGACCTGCGGGTCAAGGTCGCCAAGGAGTGGCAGCGCGATCCCAAGCAGCTGCGGCGTCTCGGCTTCTACGACTGACGGCCGTCACCGGCGGCGCAGCAGCGCGGCGGCGGCCAGGACGGCCAGCGCGACCGAGGCCAGCAGGCCGGCGAACCAGCCGTACTGGATCGTCGGATGCACCCGCAGCAGCCCGGAGACCTGGAAGTCGAGCCGCCCCACGAGGTCGCGCGGGTCGGCGAGGAACATGGCCAGTGCGAAGGCGGCCACCGAGCCGGGCAGGATCGCCAGCCCGGTGAACAGCCAGCTCCGCGCCGCGCCGAGCACACCGAGCAGCATCGCGGTGATGCCGGCGCCCAGCACGAACCAGCCGGCGCCGGCGTCCACGCCGCGCACGGCGTGGGTGAGCGACGCGTCGAGGATGCCGAACTCGGCGGTGAGGCCCGCCCACGGGAGCAGCGCGGTCACGGCCAGCGCGAACCCCGCGACGAACACGCCGGTGGCCCGCAGGACACCGGCCGCGCTGGTGCCTCGCCGCGGCCTGCCGGGATGCTGCGTGGGTTCCGACACGATCACCAGGCTACGGCCCGAGGCGGCCGGTTTCAGCCCTTGCCGTGCCCCGGAACCCGGTCCGAGCCGGTCCGAGCCGGTCAGGGCCGGTGAGGGCCGGTTGGCGGCGCTCCGGGAGCCGAGGCGGTCGCGGCCTCCTCGCCGTGCCGCAGCCGCACCCTGAGCTGGACCGCGTCCGCGCCGAGCGCGCAGACCTGCACGCCCGGACCGGCCAGCGGCAGCGCCGCCCAGCCGTCGCCCAGCACGGCCCGCCGCTCGCGCTTGACGTCCGTCACGGCGGGCGGGGCCCAGGCGGGTCCCGCGATCAAAGTTGAGCCGACGCACCGGGCGTCCCCGTGGACGGCCGGACTGTCGTCCACCGTCTCCTCGCCCACCAGGAGGTCCTGGCGCAGCAGGGGCCGCCCGGCCACGGTCGCGTCGAACCGCGCGTGGCCGCGTCCCGGCCGTTCGCCGTGCCGCCCGAAGACGATCTCCTCCCGCCAGAAGACATTGGCGTCCTCGGCGAGCGAGAGCCGTACGACGAGGCGGTGGGCGCACCCGGCGGCGAGGACGGTCGGCTCGGGGGAGAAGTGCAAAGTGGCGCCCGCGCCGACCCGCGCCCGCACGACCATGACCGAGGGGGCGTCGGCGAGACCCGGCAGCACCAGCGTGGCGCCCACCGAGCGGACCTCCAGCGAGGTGCCGGGGGCGACGTCCACGCCGAGTTCGAGGTGGTCGCCGCGCAGCGGGCCGGCGCCCGTCGAGACGAGGTGGACCCGCCGCGGGCCGGTCTGCCGCAGCGTCAGCGGAGGATCGGACCGCAGCGTCTCCAGCCGGGTCCGGCCTCCGCCCGCGGCCTCCGTTCTGATCAGCGCACGCGCGGTGACGGTCGTCATGCCGGTCAGGACGCCGGAGCCTGCTGGGCGGCCTGCTCGGTGGCGTTGCGGGCGGTGTGGTGGGCGGCGTGGTGGTGCGGCTCGCCGTGCTCGCGCTGCCAGGCGTCGACCATGTGCGTCGCCCACTCCGCCACGCTGTGAGCGCCTCTGTCCTCCCTGATCGACGTGAACAGCACCGGCTTGCCGTCCCGTACGGCCGCGGCGTCGCGGGACATCACGGTCAGGTCGGCGCCGACCATCGGCGCGAGGTCGGTCTTGTTGACGACGAGCAGGTCGGCCGAGGTCACCCCCGGCCCGCCCTTGCGCGGCACCTTGTCGCCGCCCGACACGTCGAGCACGAAGATCTGCCGGTCGGCCAGGCCCCGGCTGAACGTGGCGGTGAGGTTGTCGCCCCCGCTTTCGACGATCACGAGGTCGAGCGGCCCGAACCGCTCCTCCAGCGTCTCGACGGCGTCCAGGTTGGCCGCGATGTCGTCGCGGATGGCGGTGTGCGGGCAGCAGCCGGTCTGCACGGCGAGGATCCGCTCCGGGTCGATGACCCCCGCGCGCCGCAGGAAGTCGGCGTCCTCGGTGGTGTAGATGTCGTTGGTCACGACCGCGAGCCGCAAAGACGGCCCGAGACTGCGGCACAGCGCCGCCACCAGGGCGGTCTTGCCGCTGCCGACCGGCCCGCCGATGCCGAGGCGGAGCGCCCGCCCGTGTGGCTCGGCCGCGTCGTGGAGGTCGTCGTGGTAAGCGCCCATGCTGGGTACCTGCTCTTTCTCTGCGGTGGCCGGTGCGGAGCGTCAGGAGACGAAAAGCTTCATCGGGTTGGTCAGGTGTCCCTCCGCCAGGAGGTCGAGCGCGGGCGCGCTGTGCCCCGGCAGCGCGTGCCATCGTGCGTGCCATCGCGCCTGCCACGCGGCGTGCCCTGCCACGTGCCCGGCCGCGTGCTCTACGGCGTGCCCGGCCGCGTGCCCGGCCGCCTGCTCCGCCGCCTGCTCGGCCGCGTGCCCAGCCGGGGGCCGTCCGGGCTGGGGTCCCTGATGGCCGCACTCCTCCGGCTCGTCGTCCTCCGGGATCGCGTCGTCGAGCGACGCGCAGGCGGCGCGGGCCGTGTCGTCGAGCGCGGTGGCGAGATCGGCGAGCAGGCGGTGCACGGTGACCGGGTCGAGGCCGAGGAGCCGCACGGCCGCCGTGGCCGGGCCGGTGACCGAGGTGTACGCGGCGGCCAGCGCGGCCTGGCGGGGAGCGCAGCCCGCCGAGGCCGCCGCCGCGCCGAGCGCGACGGGATGGTGCGGTCCCTCCGGCACGGCCCGTGCGAGCGTGTCGAGGGCGGCCGAGGGCCACATCCGGCGGGCCGTGCGCAGCAGGAGCCGCCCCTGTAGGCGGGCGGCTTCCCGCTGGGCGGGCGAGGCGGTCCGGGCGTCGGCCTCGGCGTCCAGCCGCCGCCACAGCGAGACGGTGTCGGCGGTGTCACCCGGTGGCGGTGCCCCGGGGTCATGGGCGGCGCCCAGTTCCCAGCCGTCCTGGCCGTCCCGGCCGCCGCCGTCCATGGCGGTCCCAGGCCCGGTCGCAGGCCCGGTCGCAGGGCCGGTCGCAGGGCCGGTCCTAGGGGCGGTCCCAGGCCCGGCCACAGGGGCGGTTTCCGAGGCGGCCAGTTCGCACGCGGCGGCGGCGAGGGCGGCGGTGACGAGGCCGGCGGTGGCGAGTCTGCCGCGCAGGAACCGCGCCAGGTCCCCGGCGCCGGTGACCGCGCCCCGTCGCACGGCCTCCTCCACGCCGCCCGAGTGGGCGTGCCCGCCGGCCGGGAGCCGGGAGTCGGCAAGCAGCAGCAGCGCCGCGTCCCCGTTCACGTCAGAACAGGAAGTAGCGCTGCGCCATCGGCAGCGACTCGGCCGGGGCGGGCTCGATCAGCTCGCCGTCCACGTGGACGGCGAAGGTGTCGGGGTCCACCCGGATGTCCGGCAGGGCGTCGTTGAGGGGCATGGCGTCCTTGCGCCGGGCGCGTACGTCGGCCACGGGGACCAGCCGTCTGCGCACGGCCAGGCGGTCCGCCAGGCCGTCCTCCAGCGCGAGCGGCGCGACGAAGTGCAGCGAGGTCGCCGCGGCGGTGGCGGGGGCGGCGCCGAACATCGGCCGGGGGAGCACGGGCTGCGGCGTCGGGATCGACGCGTTCGCGTCGCCCATCTGCGCGTAGGCGATGACGCCGCCCTTGACGACGAGGTCCGGCTTGACCCCGAAGAAGGCCGGGCTCCACAGGACGAGGTCGGCGAGCTTGCCGGGCTCCACCGAGCCGATCTCCGCGTCCAGGCCGTGTGCGATCGCGGGGTTGATCGTGTACTTGGCGACGTAGCGGCGGGCGCGGAGGTTGTCGGCCGGGCCGTCGCCCGGCAGCGCCCCGCGGCGCCGCCTCATCACGTGCGCCGTCTGCCACGTGCGGATGATGGTCTCGCCGACCCGGCCCATGGCCTGGGAGTCCGAGCCGATCATCGAGATCGCGCCCATGTCGTGCAGGACGTCCTCGGCCGCCATCGTCGTCGGCCGGATCCGCGACTCGGCGAAGGCCAGGTCCTCCGGGATGGCGGGGTTGAGGTGGTGGCACACCATGAGCATGTCCAGGTGCTCGTGGTGGGTGTTGACGGTGTGCGGCCGGGTCGGGTTGGTGGACGACGGCAGCACGTTGGCGTGGGAGGCCACCGTGATGATGTCCGGAGCGTGGCCGCCTCCGGCGCCCTCGGTGTGGTAGGCGTGGATCGCCCGGCCGCCGATGGCCCGCAGGGTCGACTCCACGAACCCCGCCTCGTTGAGCGTGTCGGTGTGGATGGCGACCTGCACCCCTGTGGCGTCGCACACCCGCAGGCACGCGTCGATGGCGGCCGGGGTGGTGCCCCAGTCCTCGTGCAGTTTGAAGCCCGACGCCCCGGCCCTGAGCTGTTCGAGCAGCCCCTCCTCGCCGACCGTGTTGCCCTTGCCGAGCAGGGCCACGTTGACCGGGTAGCCGTCCAGCGACTCCAGCATCCGGCCGAGATACCAGGTGCCGGTCACGGTGGTGGCCTTCGTGCCCTCGGCGGGGCCGGTGCCGCCGCCGACGATCGTGGTGACGCCCGAGGCGAGCGCCTCGTCGAGGATCTGCGGGCAGATCAGGTGGACGTGGGAGTCGACGGCGCCCGCCGTGACGATCTTGCCGTTGGCCGCGAGGATCTCGGTGGACGGGCCGATGACGAGGTCCGGGTGGACGCCGTCCATGGTGTCGGGGTTGCCGGCCTTGCCGATGGCGGCGATCCGGCCGTCGCGCACGCCGATGTCGGCCTTGACCACACCCCAGTGATCGAGGATCACCGCGCCGGTGATGACGAGGTCGGCGGCCCCCTCGGCTCTCGTGGTGCGCGCCTGCCCCATCGACTCGCGGATGACCTTGCCGCCGCCGAACACGGCCTCGTCGCCGGCCCCGGCGGGCCCCATCGACAGGTCCTCGGTCACCTCGACGTACAGGTCGGTGTCGGCTAGGCGCACCCGGTCGCCGGTGGTCGGGCCGTACAGCGCGGCGTAGCGGGCGCGTTCGAGGCTAGACATCGGTCCTCCCGTCGAGGGGTCCGGCCCACTCGGGGCGAAGGCCGGGAACGACGCGGTTCCCCGCGAGCGGGACCAGCGTGACGTCGCGCTCCACCCCGGGCTCGAACCTGATCGCGGTTCCCGCGGGGATGTCGAGGCGGGTGCCCCAGGCCGCCTCGCGGTCGAACTCCAGGCCGGGGTTGGCGGCGGCGAAGTGGTAGTGCGACCCGACCTGCACGGGCCGGTCGGCGGTGTTGACGACTCTCAGGACGATCCGCTCCCTGCCGGGGTTCAGCGGCACGTCGCCTTCGCCGCACAGGATCTCGCCCGGAACGCCCTCGAAGCTCGGCGTATTCATGCCACCCCCTCGCCTGGCGGCTCGGGGTTTCGTCGTGCCGGAGGCGCGCAGATGACCCATTCGCGAATCGCGCTGTGCTGACTGATTCGCTCGCTCCGCTCGCTCATGTGATCGGGTTGTGGACGGTGACGAGCTTGGTGCCGTCGGGGAAGGTCGCCTCGATCTGCACGGACTCCAGCATCTCGGGCACGCCCTCCATGACGTCCTCGCGCCGCAGGACCTTGCGGCCGGCGTCCATCAGGTCGGCGACGCTGCGGCCGTCGCGGGCGCCTTCCAGGAGGAAGGACGCGATGAGGGCCGTCGCCTCCGGATGGTTGAGGCGAAGGCCACGCTCCTTGCGCTCGCGGGCCACGCCCGCGGCGACGTGGATGAGGAGCCGTTCGGATTCGTGTGGAGTGAGCCGCATGGCGGGACGATAAGTACCCGCCGTTTCCCCTGCGTTACCCGCTGATTTCGTACGCGTATCCGGACGGCGGTGATCCTTCGCTAATGAGTTGTTAACGGCCGGGATTTCGGCGGGAAATACCGCGCGCTCACCTTGACGGCAGACGGATCGGCGCGGGGACCGTAGCGGCAAGGGAGAGGCATTTGCGTAACTCATTATGGCGCACCGGAGCGGCGTTCACGCTCGCGGCCGTGACGCTCGCGGCCTGTGCCGGGCAATCCTCCACG
This sequence comes from Microbispora bryophytorum, assembly GCF_006874465.1. Classification (GTDB taxonomy): domain Bacteria; phylum Actinomycetota; class Actinomycetes; order Streptosporangiales; family Streptosporangiaceae; genus Microbispora; species Microbispora bryophytorum. Next base: position 103,250 of record NZ_VIRL01000002.1, read on the forward strand.
AATGACACGGCCGCCTCGTCCGGCGGCTCTGACACCATCAAAGTGGGCATCCTTCACTCACTCAGCGGCACGATGGCCATCAGCGAGGTCACGGTCAGGGACGCGGAGCTGCTCGCGATCGAGGAGATCAACGCGGCCGGCGGCGTGCTGGGCAAGAAGCTGGAGCCCGTCGTGGAGGACGGCGCCTCCGACTGGCCGACGTTCGCGGAGAAGGCCACCAAGCTCATCGCGCAGGACAAGGTCGCCACCGTCTTCGGCGGCTGGACGTCGGCGAGCCGCAAGGCGATGCTCCCCGTCTTCGAAAAGCGCAAGGCGCTGCTCTGGTACCCGGTCCAGTACGAGGGACTGGAAAGCTCGCCGTACATCTTCTACACGGGCGCGACGACCAACCAGCAGATCGTTCCCGGGCTCGACTATCTGAAGGAGAAGGGCAAGAAGAAGCTGTTCCTCGTGGGCAGCGACTACGTCTTCCCGAGAACCGCGAACAAAATCATCAAGGCGTACGCCGCGGCCAACGGGATGGAGGTCCTCGGCGAGGAGTACACCCCGCTCGGGCACACCGAGTACAGCACGCTCGTCAACAAGATCGTCGAGGCGAAGCCGGACGCGGTCTTCAACACCCTGAACGGCGACAGCAACGTCGCCTTCTTCAAGCAGCTCAAGAGCGCCGGGATCAGCGCCGACCAGATGCCGGTCATGTCGGTGTCCGTGGCCGAGGAGGAGGTCAGGGGCATCGGAGTCGACAATGTCGCCGGACACCTGGTGGCCTGGAACTACTACCAGACGACCGACACCCCGGCCAACGAGAAGTTCGTCGCCGCGTTCAAGGCGAAGTACGGTGCGGACAAGGTGACCTCCGACCCGATGGAGGCCGGATACAACGCGGTCTACCTGTGGGCCGAGGCCGTCAAGAAGGCCGGGACCAGCGAGGTGGAGGCCGTCAAGAAGGCCGCCGGCGGCGTGTCCCTGGACCGCCCCGAGGGCGAGGTCACCATCGACGGCGACAACCAGCACGTCTACAAGACCGCGCGCATCGGGGTCGTCCAGCCGGACGGCCAAATCAAGGAGGTCTGGAACTCCGGCGAACCGATCAAGCCGGATCCCTACCTCAAGACGTACTCCTGGGCCGGCGGCCTGGTCTGACGCCGACATGGAGGGAGTGCTCAACCAGCTGCCGATCGGGCTGTCGATCGGAGCGGTCCTGCTGCTCATCGCGCTCGGCCTGACGTTCACGTTCGGGCAGATGGGCGTGGTCAACATGGCCCACGGCGAGTTCATCATGGCGGGGGCCTACACGGCCTACCTGCTCCAGGGCGTGGGCTTCCTGATCGCCCTCCCGGCCGCGTTCGTGGTCGCCGGGCTCATGGGCCTGGTCCTGGAACGCACGCTGATCCGGCGCTTCTACGGCCGCCCGCTCGACACGCTGCTGCTCACCTGGGGCGTCAGCCTGCTGCTGCAGCAACTGGCCCGGGACCTGTTCGGGGCGCCCAACGTGCAGGTCGCCTCGCCCGCCTGGCTGCGCGGCGGCATCGGGATCCTGCCGTACAACCGGCTGTTCATCATGGCGCTCGCCGCTGCGTCGGTGCTCGCGATCTGGGCGTACATGAACAGGACCGGGCAAGGGCGGCGCATGCGGGCGGTGATGCAGAACAGGAGGCTCGCGGCGACGAGCGGCATCGACACCGGGCGGGTCGACCAGCGGACGTTCTTCATCGGCTCCGGGCTCGCCGGGGTCGCGGGGGTCGCCCTCACGCTGATCGGGCCGGTCGGCCCGACGCTCGGGACCTACTACATCGTGGACGCGTTCCTCGTGGTCGTCGCGGGCGGCCTGGGCCAGCTTCGCGGCGCGGTGCTGGCCGCGGCCGGCCTCGGCCTGCTGAACTCCTACGCCGAGTTCTGGAGCGACGCCAGCCTCGCCAAGGTGGTGGTCTTCATGGCGATCATCGGCTTCCTGCAGGTCCGGCCGCAGGGGCTGTTCTTCGTCCGATCGAGGGCGCTGTCATGACGGCGCCGGAGCGGTCCGTACGCCGATGGCAGGGCCCCGCGGTGTTCACGGCCGTGGCGGTGCTCGCCCTGGTGGCGGCTCCGCTGCTGCTGGAGCCGTTCCGCCTGGGCCTGCTGGCCAAGTATCTCTGCTACGCGATCGTGGCGCTGGGCATCGGCCTCGCCTGGGGACAGGGCGGCATGCTCACGCTCGGGCAGGGGGTGTTCTTCGGCCTCGGCGGCTACGCGATGGGCATGTATCTCAAGCTCAACGACGCCGCCGGGGACCTGCCCGACTTCATGGTCTGGAGCGGGGTGGAGAAGCTGCCGGCGCTGTGGACGCCGTTCGGAAACCCGGTCTTCGCGCTGGCCATGGTCGTTGTGCTGCCGGCCGCGGTCGCGCTGCTCCTCGGCGCGCTGGTGTTCCGCCAGCGCGTACGCGGGGCGTACTTCGCGATCCTCACCCAGGCGCTGGCGGCGGCGCTGGTGATCCTGCTGGTCGGGCAGCAGGGGCTGACCGGCGGCACGAACGGCCTGACCAACTTCTTCGACTTCTTCGGCCGCGACGTGGCGGCCGACGAGACCCAGCGCGGCCTCTACCTGCTCGTCGCGGTCGTGCTCGGGGCGCTCTACCTGGGCGCGAGGCAACTCGTCCGCAGCCGGTTCGGGCGGCTGCTGCTGGCGGTCAGGGACGGCGAGGACCGCGTGCGCTTCCTCGGCTACAACCCGGCCACCGTGAAGACACTGACCTTCGCCGTCTCGGCGGGCATGGCCGGCATCGCGGGGGCGCTGTTCGTGCCGGTGGTCGGCATCATCTCGCCGGCCCTGCTCGGTGTCGTCCCCTCGCTCGAACTCGTCGTCGCGGTCGCGGTCGGCGGCCGGTTCGCGCTGGCCGGCGCGGTGCTCGGCGCGGTCGTCATGGGATACGCGCGGACGTACTTCAGCGAGGAGCTTCCGGACGCCTGGCTCTATCTGCAGGGCGCCCTGTTCGTGCTCGTCATGGCGCTGGCGCCCAAGGGCATCGCGGGCCTGGCCGCCAATCTCGTACGACGAAGGGAGGCGCGGGCGTGACCGAGGCATTGCCGGAGACCGCGTTGCCGGAGACCGCGTTACTGGAGATTCGCGGGCTGGAGGTCGCCTTCGACGGCTTCCGGGCGCTCGACGGCGTGGACCTGACCGTCGGCCGGGGCGAGCTGCGCTTCCTCATCGGGCCGAACGGCGCGGGGAAGACCACTCTCATCGACGTGATCACGGGTCTGACCAGGCCCACCGGGGGCTCGGTGCGGTTCGAGGGGCACGATCTCGTGGGCCGCAGGGAGCACGAGATCGTCCGGCTCGGCGTGGGCCGCACCTTCCAGACCTCGGTGGTCTTCGAGGAGCTCACCGTGCTGGAGAACATCGACCTGGCCGCGTCGTTCCGCCGCCCGCTGTGGTCGCTGCTGCGGCGCAGGCGCGGGGTGTCGGAGGAGGTCACCGCGGCGCTGGAGACGACCGGCCTGGCCGGGCTGGCGGGCAGCAGAGCCGGGGTGCTGTCCCACGGGCAGCGGCAATGGCTGGAGATCGGCATGCTGATCGTCCAGCGGCCCCGGCTGCTGCTGCTCGACGAGCCGGTCGCCGGCATGTCCTCCGGCGAGCGCGAGCGCACCGGCGAGTTGCTCACGGAGGTCGCCCGCGACCACACCGTGGTCGTGGTCGAGCACGACATGGACTTCCTGCGTCGCTACGCCTCCCAGGTCACCGTGCTGCACGAGGGCAGGGTGCTGACGGAGGGCTCGGTCGAGCAGGTGCGGGCCGACCCGCGCGTGCAGGAGATCTACTTGGGACGGGCGCGGGAGGGTGCCGAGGATGCTGTCCGTTGAGGGAGTGGAGTCGGGGTACGGCCGGGCCCGGGTGCTCTTCGGCGTCTCGCTGGAGGTGCCGGCCGGTCGCCTCGTCTGTGTGATGGGCCGCAACGGGGTTGGCAAGACGACCCTGCTCGACACCGTCATGGGCGTGATCCCGGCGACCGGCGGGAGGGTGACGTTCGAGGGCAGGGACGTCACCCGGCTGCGCCCGGACCAGCGCGTACGGCTCGGGATGGGCTACGTGCCGCAGGGACACGACACGTTCCCCCAGCTCAGCGTGGTGGACAACCTCCTGGTCACGCTGGAGGCGTCCGCACACCGGGACCGGGCGGCGCTGGAGGAGGCACTGGAGGTCTTCCCCCGGCTCAAGCCGCTGCTCAAACGGCCGGCGGGCTTCCTGTCCGGCGGCCAGCAGCAGCAGCTCGCGATGGCCCGGGCCCTGGTCACCCGGCCGAAGCTGCTGATCCTGGACGAGCCGACCGAGGGCATCCAGCCGTCGATCATCCTGGAGATCGAGGAGGCCGTCGAACGCCTGCACGCGACCGGCCTCGCGATCCTGCTGGTGGAGCAGTATCTGGACCTCGCGCTGCGGCTGGCCGACGGGTTCGTGATCCTCGACGCCGGGCGGGTCGTCAGGTCCGGCCCGGCACAGGAGCTCCAGGACGAGGAGGTCCACCGGCTGTTGTCCGTCTGACCCCTGTCGCCGGTCGCGGCCCGGCGCCTACCCTGGAAGGGAGGAAGCGATCGCACGTGTGAACGCCTTCGGCCGCGCCGGAGGCTCCGCACCGCCGGATCGGTGGGGGCCGTCCGGACCCGGCACTGCGCACGGCCGACCGCTTCCTCCGTCGTCTCCGCCCCCGCGGAACCGGAGCGGTGAGCGCCTCACCGGCGCCGGAACGGATCCGTCGGCTGAGAGTGCGCACCGGTGCCGGTCAGCCACCCGGCCCCGCCTCGGCCCGGACGCGCCGGACGTGGTCGAGTATCACCCTGACGACCAGCTCCGGCCGGTCCCGGTGGATGTGGTGCCCCGCATGCTCCGCGACGACGTGTTCGGCGTTCGCGGACAGCCGTACCAGGTCGGCCTGGAGCGGAGACCAGACGGAGTAGAAGCGGCGCTGTTCCGCGACCGCCTTTTCATCACTGCCCGGTGGTTCGTCGGGGCCGGCGGAGACGACCGTGAGCGGAATCGCCCCCAGGCTCGGCGCCCGGCGGCGGACCTGCACGGGGTTGACGGTGATCGCGGCCGCCGCCTCACGCAGGTCCGCGCGGCGTTGCCGGTCGCTGAGATCGAAGGCGATCCTGGTGGACAGGAGCGTCGTCGGCAGGCGCCGGGCCTCGGCTTCGCGGCGGGCGCGGTCGCTCCAACCGGCGTCGTAGGCCAGGCGCCGAAGTCCCAGCGGCGTGAGGCGCGAGCGGAGCATTTCCCGGGCGATGGCGGCTCTCGTCCGGTGCAGCAGGCGGATCTGCTCGGGATGGCTGGAATCGACGAGGACGACCGCTGCCACGGCGCCGGGTCTTTCCGCCGCGAACAGCCGGGCGATGTTCCCCCCGGCCGAATGCCCCACCAGCACGTACGGCGGAGCGATCCCCGCCTTGTCCAGCGCGCGCCACAGGTCGCGGGCGGCTCCTCGCGCCGTTCCCGCCAACGGGGACGGGTCGCTCCACCCGAGACCGGCGCGGTCGTACAGGACGACCGACGACTCCACGGCCAGTTCGGGTAACAGCGCCGCCCAGTTCAGACCCGGCTCGCCCAGCCCGGGGACGATGACGACGGCCGGCGAGCCCGTGCCCGCGGTCCACAGGTGGATCCGGCGGCCGCCGACGTCGACCATCCGTCCGGGGGGCGGAAACCGGCGGCGATCACGCCGGGCTCCGTAGGTCTGGTAGACGGCGCTCGCGGTGGCGGCGGCGATTACTCCTGCGACCAGCCCGGCCGACGCCTTGACGATGATCCCCCTGCTGCGGGTCCAGCGGTTCATCACCCTCCACCTGCGCCGGCTCTTCGCTGATTCCCGTAGGAGGGACGAGAGCGGCGATCGCGTCCTGGATCACCTTGACTCCGCTATTCGTACAGCGGATTCCGGCACCGAATCAATGACGGGTGAAAGGGCGGACGCCCGACGCGGTCGTGGCGCGCAGGCGCCGGCCGCCGCCGACCAGGCGGACGGCGGCCGTATCCGTGCTCAGATGTCGAGCTGCCACTGATGCCAGGTGTCGAAGACCTCGAAGCCCATCGCCTCGTTGATCGCCCGCATGTGGGGGTTCGCGACGGAGATCCACGTGATCACACGCTCGGCGGACGGCTCGCACGCACGGAACCAGGTGATGTTGGCGAGCTTGAGCACCAGGCCGAGCCGCCGGCCGCGGTGCGGCGCGAGGACGGTGGTCGAGCTCTGGCGGGCCCATCCCTCCGGCCGCTCGGCGTCCACCACGAGCTGGGTGAACCCCGCCGGCTCTCCGCTGGCCGTGTGCCGGGCGATCATCGTGTACGTCCGCTGGCCCGCCCGCGCGAGCATCTCCTCGCGGGCGCGCACGCGGCCGGCGCTCCACCGCTGGTCCTCCATCGCGAGGTCGCCCAGCGGCTCGTCGTTCATGCCCTCCGTCAGGCCGGCCATGTCACCGAGCAGGTCGTCGGGGGTCGGCCCGGCCCACCGTTCGAGGGAGTAGCACGTGGCGTGCCGTACGGCCCGGGCGCGGAGGAGTTCGAGGCCGGACCAGTCGGCCGTGCGCAGGTCGAGCACCAGCCGGGTCTCCGTGGAGGCGGGGGAGAATCCGCGGGCCTTGGCGAACGCCGTGCCCGGACCGTCCGCGGCGGCCTCGGCGATCAGGACGCGCCTGCCCTCGTCGCGCGCGCGGCCGATCGCGTGGTCGAGCAGCGCGCCGCCGATTCCCTCGCGCCTGCGGTCCGGATGCGTCATCAGCCGGAGCAGGGCGAGGTGGGTGTTGTCGTCCTGCGGGAAGTGAAGGATGTGGCCACCGGCGACCTGGTCAGCGCCGGCGACCTGGTTGCCGGCGACCTGGCTGTCGATGATCTGGCTGCGCTCGCCTTGGCCGCCGCTGGTTCGGCCGCCGTCGCACGCCACCCACGCCTCGCCCCGCTCGCCGCCGGACCCGCTCAGGACGCTCGCCGTGAAGTGCCGCCACGACATCGCCGGACCCGGAAGGTCGCAGGCGCGCGCGATGCCGTACAGACCGGCCAGAGGGGAGCGCCCCGCCGGGCCGTCCGGGTCGTCTTCCCCCGGCTCGGCGTCGTTCTCGACAGGGGCGACGCGCGTTATTTGCATGCCGACAAGAATTCCGCACCACTTGTCAGGAGCGCGACTGATTTTCACATCGTGGAACGGCGGTGGGTGAGGGCTTTTATTGCATGTAGTTCTCTACCTCGTCGACGGGGCGGGGGGCGGCGAAGTCGGGGTCCTCGCCCACGTCGCGCCGGGCGCGGCGCTGGCGCAGCAGATCCCAGCAGCGGTCGAGCTGCTCCTCCAGCGAGGCGATCCTGCCGTGCTCCTCCTGCGAGGTCAGCTCGCCCGCGACGAGCCGTTCCCGCAGGGAGTGCTCCTCGTCCACCAGCTCGTTGATGCGCTTGAGGATGTCGTCGTCCTTCATCTGGCCTCCTTCGCCCTTCGTCACGAGTCACCCTAACCTGGAGCTCCGTCTCGACATGTGATCGGGTGTCTCGGCCGGTCGAAGGCGTCTGCTAGGGTGCTTGACATGCTGCGCGGACTCCTTCTTATCCGCCGCGGCGAGGGCCTGTAAGAGGCCGGCTCCCTCGTCGCGGTGCGAGAGGCATGCGCGTCGGCCGCCCTGGTTTCTTCCAACGGCGCCCCCTTCCCAATGATTCGACGGCAACGTCGTACCCGGGGTTCGCCGTGCGCCCGACGAGGAGCGATACATGAATCAGCAGCAGCCCAGCCCGATGCCCTTCCATCGCTACACGCCGTTCGAGCCCGTACGGCTGACCGACCGCACCTGGCCCGACAAGGTCATCACCGAGGCGCCCCGCTGGTGCGCCGTGGACCTGCGCGACGGCAACCAGGCGCTGATCGACCCGATGGACGCCGACCGCAAGCTGAAGATGTTCGACCTGCTGGTCCGGATGGGTTACAAGGAGATCGAGGTCGGCTTCCCGGCCGCGTCGCAGACCGACTACGACTTCGTCCGCCAGATCATCGAGGAGGAGCGCATCCCCTCCGACGTGGTCATCCAGGTGCTGACGCAGGCCCGGCCCGAGCTGATCGAGCGGACCTTCGAGTCGCTGCGCGGCGCCCGACAGGCGATCGTCCACCTCTACAACTCCACCTCCACTCTCCAGCGCCGGGTCGTGTTCGGCCAGGACAGGGACGGCATCACGGCGATCGCCGTCGAGGGCGCCAAGCTGTGCAAGAAGCTGGCGGCCGAGACGGAGGGCACGGAGATCTACTTCCAGTACTCGCCCGAGTCCTTCACCGGCACCGAGCTGGAGTACGCCGTCGAGGTCTGCAACGCTGTCAACGACGTGTGGCAGCCCACCCCCGACCACAAGGTGATCCTCAACCTGCCGGCGACGGTCGAGATGGCCACCCCCAACGTGTACGCCGACCAGATCGAGTGGATGCACCGCAACCTGGCCTACCGGGACTCGATCGTGCTGTCCCTGCACCCGCACAACGACCGCGGCACCGCCGTCGCCGCCGCCGAGCTGGGCTACATGGCCGGCGCCGACCGCATCGAGGGCTGCCTGTTCGGCAACGGCGAGCGGACCGGCAACGTCTGCCTGGTCACGCTGGGGATGAACCTCTTCTCGCAGGGCATCGACCCGGAGATCGACTTCTCGGACATGGACGAGATCCGGCGCGTGGTCGAGCACTGCAACCAGCTCCCCGTGCACCCCCGCCACCCGTGGGGCGGCGAGCTGGTCTACACGGCCTTCTCCGGCTCCCACCAGGACGCCATCAAGAAGGGCCTGGAGCACCTGGAGCGCGACGCGGCCGCCGCGGGCGTGCCGGTCGACGAGTACACCTGGGCCGTGCCGTATCTGCCGATCGACCCCAAGGACATCGGCCGCACGTACGAGGCCGTGATCCGCGTCAACAGCCAGTCGGGCAAGGGCGGCGTCGCCTACATCATGAAGGCCGACCACCAGCTCGACCTGCCGCGCCGCCTGCAGATCGAGTTCTCCCGCGTCATCCAGGCCCGTACGGACGCCCAAGGCGGAGAGGTCACGGCCGGCGAGATGTGGGAGCGGTTCGCCGACGAGTACCTGCCGAACCCGGCGAGCCCCTGGGGCCGGCTGGGCCTGCTGGCCCACCGGCACACCTCCGCCGTGGACGACAAGGACGCGATCAACGCCGACGTGCGGGTCGACGGCCAGATCCGGGAGATCGAGGGCGTCGGCAACGGCCCCATCTCCGCCTTCTGCGACGCGCTGGAGGGCATCGGCGTGCCCGTGCGGGTCCTCGACTACACCGAGCACGCGATGAGCGCGGGCGCCGACGCCAAGGCCGCGTCGTACGTGGAGTGCGAGGTCGGCGGGCCGGACGGCACGCAGGTCCTGTGGGGCGTCGGCATCGACGCGAACACGACGAGCGCCTCGCTCAAGGCCATCATCTCCGCCGTCAACCGCGCCACCCGCCCCTGACAGCCTCTGAATCTCGCGGTGGTGCCGCAGGACCTGCGGTCTCACTGCCCGTGACCTTGCACAAAAGCGCAAGCGTCCACCCAGACCAGCCCAAAAGGCTGTTGTGAATATGCGGAAGGCGGCACCCGGGAGATCCCCGACTGCCGCCTTTCGCATGTCCACCCCTCGACGGCGACGTGGGCGAGGCCATCCGGGACCGGCGGGGACGGCCACGCCTTCCGCCGACCTCAGGGCGTCAGTGGCCGCCGGTGAGCTGCCCGGCCAAGGTCTTGTGGAGTTCGGCGCTGGGCTTGTTGAGCCCGACGACGGTGACCTTCTTGCCGCGCGCGGCGTACTTGTTCTCCACCGCGTCGAGGGCGGCGACCGAGGAGGCGTCCCAGATGTGCGCGTCGGTCAGGTCGATGACGACGTCGCCGGGATCGCCGCTGTAGTCGAACTGGTAGACCAGGTCGTTGCTGGAGGCGAAGAACAGTTCGCCGGTGACGGCGTAGACGACCTGCTTGCCGTCCGGGTCGAGGCAGGCGGTGACGTTGGCCAGGTGTGCCACCCGCCGTGCGAAGATCACCATCGCGGCGATGCTGCCGACGACGACGCCGATCGCCAGGTTGTGGGTGGCGACGACGACGGCGACCGTCGTCACCATGACGACGGTCTCGCCGTACGGCATGCGCCGCAGCGTGGCCGGGGCGATCGAGTGCCAGTCGAAGGTACCGAACGACACGAGGACCATCACCGCGACGAGAGCGGCCATCGGGATCTTCGAGACCCAGGGACCGAAGGCGATGCAGAGCACCATGAGGAAGACGCCGGCGGCGAAGGTCGACAGCCGGGTGCGGGCGCCGCCGTTCTTCACGTTGATCATCGTCTGACCGATCATCGCGCAGCCGCCCATGCCGCCGAACAGTCCGGTGACGATGTTGGCGATGCCCTGCCCGATGGACTCGCGGGTCTTGCCGGAGCGGGTGTCGGTGATGTCGTCGACCAGCTTGGCGGTCATGAGCGACTCCATCAGGCCGACCAGCGCGAAGGCGAGCGCGTAGGGCGCGATGAGGGTGAGCGTGCCGAGCGTGAAGGGCACGTCGGGCAGACCGGGGACGGGGAGCGAGGACGGCAAGCTGCCCTTGTCTCCGACGGTGGGCACGGCCAGACCGGCGCCCAGGGTGACGGCGGTGAGGATCGCGATGGACACCAGCGGCGCGGGAACCACCCGGGTGATCCTCGGGAACAGGACCATCAGCACCAGGCCGGCGGCGACCAGCGGATAGACCGCCCACGGTACGTCGACCAACTCGGGCACCTGGGCCATGAAGATGAGGACGGCCAGGGCGTTGACGAAGCCGACCATCACGCTGCGCGGCACGAACCGCATCAGCCGGGCCACCCCGAGCGCGCCGAGCACGACCTGGAACAGGCCGCCGAGGATGACGGTGGCGATCAGGTAGCCCAGCCCGTGCTCCCGCGCGAGCGGGGCGACGACCAGGGCGATCGCGCCGGTGGCGGCCGAGATCATCGCCGGGCGGCCGCCGACCACGGCGATCGTGACCGCCATGGTGAACGACGCGAACAGGCCGATACGGGGGTCGACGCCGGCGATGACCGAGAACGAGATCGCCTCGGGGATCAGGGCGAGCGCGACGACCAGGCCGGAGAGCAGCTCGGTGCGCAGGACCCGGGGGGTGAACGCGCGAAGCGCGTCGCGGGGGTCGAGACGGCCGGCGACCACCCAGGGGTGAAGAGACAAGACAGTGCCAATCCAGGACAAAAGGTCAGGTGCACACAGGCGTGCGGCAAGGCAAGGGGGTCGTCGCGCGCTGAGACGGGATCAGACGTGGCGCGCGGCAGGAGTGGCGGCGCCCTGTTGCGACGACGGGTGCCGCGGAGGGCTACCGGGCGCCGTCCAGGCCGGCGTACGGACGGACAAGCTGGACGCGCACGATCGGATCCCCCGGAAGGAGCGTGAGTGAGGAGACCTGGCACTGCCATGAGCCAGGGGACGCGGCCCACGTCGAGGCTGTGAGCACATCCGTCCAACTTACAGTTACGTGAGGTAAGCCTCTTGCGCGCAGGAGGCGTGAGAAAGATCTCACCCTGCGAACCGGCCCTCGACGCCGGCGAACGTCCGGCTGCCGGAGGCCGCCTACTCGGGCAGGCCCAGGAGGCGGGCCAGGCAGGTCATGTTGTGGTCGAACAGCTCGGCGCGGTGGGTGATCGTGTTGTTGAACTGACCGAAGAGCTCGAAGCTGACCATCCCGAACAGGCCCGTCCAGGCGACGATCGCCCGCGTGACCACGTCGTCCGGCACGTCCGGGATCAGTGACCGCACGACCTCGGCGTCCTCCGCCATGATCGCGGGCGGCGGCGGGCAGATCGGGGGAGGGGTGAGCCTGCCGGCTCGGTGGGCCTCGGCGACGATCCGTCCGTACACGGCCGTGTCCCGCACCGCCGCCGCGACGGTGTCCTGCGGGGCGGCGTAGCCCGGCACGGGTGAGCCGTACAGCAGGGCGTACTCGTGCGGATGGGCCAGGGCCCACGTGCGCACGGCCCGGCACACGGCGAGCCAGCGTCCGGCGAAGTCGTCGCGCGCGCAGGCGGCGTCAGCGTGCTCGACGGCCTCCCCGAGGGCGTTGTATCCGTCGATGATCAGCGCTGTCAGCAGGTCGTCGCGACTGGGGAAATAACGGTAGATCGCCGAGGAGACCATCCCCATCTCCCGGGCCACCGCCCGCAGGGACAGGCCCACGGCCCCCTCGGTCGCCAGCTGCCGCCGGGCGATGTCCGTGATCTCCCTGATCAGCTCCGCTCTCACCCGCTCCCGCGCGGTACGGCTCGCGTTCATACGGCCAGGTTATCAGAGCACCTGAGCGATTAGAGAGCAGTGCTCTTGACGAATGCTGCTCCAATGAGAGAGCATCGCTCTCATAACGGAGCGATGAACGCAAGGAGTGCCGATGCTTACCGTGATCAAGGGAACGGCCGCCGCAGCGATGTTCTTCCTGGAGCTGGGTGTGCTGATCTCCCTGGCCTACTGGGGGTTCACCAGGGAGGCGCATCTCCTGGTCAGGATCATGGTGGGGCTCGGCACGCCCGCGGTGTTCGCGACGCTCTGGGGGTTGTTCATGGCGGGCGGCAAGGCGCCGCACCAGTTGCACGGGCTCGCCCGGGCGGCCTTCGAGGTCGTGTGGTTCGGGGCGGGGGCGGCCGCGCTGGCGGCCTCCGGGCTCGTCACCGCGGGCGTCGTGTTCGCGGTGGTGTACGTCGTGGACGCCGTGCTGCGGCTGCTGACGGATCAGGTCTGAAGGAGAGGTCATGGGCAAGCATGTGATCGTCGGGGCGGGACAGGTCGGCGGAGGGCTGGCCGAGTCGCTGGCGGAGCGGGGACACGAGGTGATCCTCGTCACCCGCTCGGGCTCGGGCCCGAAGCGTCCGGGAATCTCACCGGTCGCGGCGGACGCGGGCGACGCGTCCGCGATGCGGCGGCTCGCCGAAGGGGCCGACGCGCTCTACAACTGCGCCAACCCGCGCTACCACCGGTGGCCCGTGGACTGGCCGCCGATCGCGGCCTCGCTGCTGGGCGCCGCCGAGTCGTCCGGGGCCGTCCTGGTCACCCTGGGCAACCTGTACGGGTACGGCCCGGTGGACGGTCCGATGACCGAGGATCTGCCGCTCGCCGCGGCGGGCACCAAGGGCATGGTCAGGGCGCGGATGTGGGAACAGATGCGGGCCGCCCACGAGGCCGGCCGGGTGCGGGTCACCGAAGTGCGCGGCTCGGACTACTACGGGCCGCGGTCGTCCGGCCAGTCGTACGTGGGGCCGCGGCTCCTGGAGCCCCTGCTCGCGGGCAAGCCGGGCACCGTTCTGAGCGACCCCGACATCCCGCACAGCTGGACGTACCTGCCCGATGTGGTGCGGGCGCTGGCGGCGGCCGCGGAGGAGGAGCGCGCGTGGGGCCGGCCCTGGCACGTCCCGACCGCGCCGCCCTTCACGATGCGGCAGTACGCCGAGATGGTGTGCGAGGTCGCGGGCGCCCCGGCACCGCGCCTGCGGCGGCTGCCGGCCTGGGTGCTGAAGGCGGGGGGCCTCGCGTCGCCGTTCCTGCGCGAGCTGGGGGAGACCCGTTATCAGTTCGACCGGCCGTACGTGCTCGATTCGTCCGCCTCCCAGGCGGTCCTCGGGTTCGGGCCGACGCCCGTCGAGGACGGGGCGAAGGAGACGGTGGCGTGGTGGTGGGGGCGCTGACAGGCGCCGGAGTGGCGGCGGTAGTCTCCCCGGCATGAAAGTCGGAATCATCGGCCTGGGAGACATCGCGGAAAAGGCGTACCTGCCGGTGCTGGCGGCGACGCCGGGCGTCGAGCCGCTGCTGTGCACCCGCGACCGGGCGGCCCTGGACCGGCTCGGCGACGCCTACCGCATCGGCGCGCGCTTCACCTCCGTGGACGCCCTCGCCGAGGCCGGGATCGACGCGGCGTTCGTGCACGCGGCCACCAGCGCGCACGTCCCGATCGTGACCACGCTGCTGGAGGCGGGCGTCCACGTCTACGTGGACAAGCCGCTCGCCTACGACGCCGCCGCCTCCGCCGGGCTCGTACGGCTGGCACGCGAGCGGAACAGGTCGCTGATGGTCGGGTTCAACCGCAGGCACGCCCCCGCGTACGCGGCCCTGCGCGGCCTGCCGCGCGACGTGGTCGTGATGCAGAAGAACCGGCGCGGCCTGCCCGCCGACCCGCGGACCGTGATCTTCGACGACTTCATCCACGTGGCCGACACGCTGCGCTTCCTCGCCCCCGGGCCGGTCACCGACACCGCGATCAGGACCAGGGTGCGGGACGGCCTGCTCGAACACGTGGTGCTGACGCTCGGCGGCGACGGGTTCACCGCCGTCGGCGTGATGAGCCGCACCAGCGGCGCGGCCGAGGAGACCTGCGAGGTCATGGGAGGCGGCGGGAAGCGGCGGGTCGTCAACCTCGGCGATGTGGTCGAATTCGGCGGGGACGAAACCCTTGTGAGGCGGGGCGACTGGGTCCCGGCCACCCGGCAGCGCGGCATCGAGCAGACCTGCGGGGAGTTCCTCGCCGCGGTCCGCGAGGGCCGGATCCTCACGGCCGACGACGCCCTGGCGACCCACGAGCTGTGCGAGCGGATCGTGCTGGCCGCCACGGAAACGGCGGAGACCGCCGAGACGGCGGCGACGGCCTGACCGCCTCCCGGAAGCCGCATATTCCCGGGAGGCGGTCGTCATCGCCGTCTCTCTCACAGGGGGGCGTCAGGGGTAGAGGCCCCGCATCCGGTGGGCCTCGGCCACCCGCCCCACCCCGATCGCGTGGGCGGCCTGGCGGAGCGTGAGGTCACGCTCCGCGGCCAGGTCCGCGACCGCCCGGTAGGCGTTCTCCATCAGGTCGCGGAGCTTCACCTCGACCTCCCCGGCGCTCCAGGAGTACGCCTGGGTGTTCTGCACCCACTCCAGGTAGGACACGATCACCCCGCCCGCGTTGGCCAGGATGTCGGGCACCACCGTGACCCCGTTGCCGGCCAGGATCAGGTCGGCCTCGGGCGTGGTGGGCCCGTTGGCGCCCTCCACGACCAGGCGGGCCCGTACGCGCGGCGCGTTGTCCGCCGTGATCACGCCTTCGAGCGCGGCCGGCACCAGCACGTCCACGTCGAGTTCGAGCAGTTCGTCGTGGGAGAGCGGGTCGGCGTCGCGGTAGCCGTGGACCGACCCGGTCTCGGCGGCGTGGGCGCGCAGCGCGGCGACGTCGAGGCCGGAGGGCCGGACGACCGCGCCGCCCGCGTCGGAGACGGCCACGACGCGGCAGCCGGCGTCGGCGAGGTACTGGGCGGCGAGCGCGCCCACCTTGCCGAAGCCCTGCACCGCGACGGCCGTGCCCTCGGGGGAGCGGGCCCCGTCTGTCCGGGCCAGCGCCCGCAGCGCGGCGATCTGCACCCCGCGCGAGGTCGCGCCCGCGCGGCCCAGCGAGCCGCCGAGCGCCGTGGGCTTGCCGGTCACCACGCCGGGCACGGAGTAGCCCGCGTTGGCGCTGTAGGTGTCCATGATCCAGGCCATGGTCTGCTCGTCGGTGCCCACGTCGGGCGCGGGGATGTCCTTCTCCGGGCCGATGAGCGGCAGGATCTCGTTGACGTAGCGCCGGGTGACGCGTTCGAGTTCGCGGGTGGTCAGCGTGGCCGGGTCCACCGCGACGCCGCCCTTGGCCCCGCCGTACGGGATGCCGACGAGGGCGCACTTCCACGTCATCCACATGGCGAGGGCGGTGACCTCGGCGAGATCGGTGGCGGGATGGAAGCGGATGCCGCCCTTGGCCGGCCCGCGCGACAGGTTGTGCTGCACGCGGTGGCCCTGCACCACCTCCAGGCGGCCGTCCTCGCGCCGCACGGGCACGGACACCGTCAGCGAGCGGCGGGGCGTGGCGAGCATGTCGTGCAGGCCGTCGTCGAGGCCGAGGAAGCGGGACGCCTCGGTGAGCTGGAAGCGGGCGGCGGCCAGGGCGCGCTCACCCGGTGAGGGGGCAGGTTGATCGGGGATCGGAGACCGAACCCCCGACGCCGTTGTCGGGAAGTCCGTGACGGTCATTCTGATGTTCTCCTTCGGAAAGGCCGGTCGTCCCCCGGACCTCGCGCGCCGTCGTCGTTGACGGGTGCGAAAGGCGGACCGGATGAGCGACATCTGGATCAAACCGTGCGCCGGGTGATCGCGAAATAGGCCAATACGGAGATCGACGGGCGGGATTTCGCCGTTCCGGCGTACAGCCCGCGCACGGACGGTGAACGGCGCGGGACAGATGGACACAAGTCGCGCTTTGCCGCCCTTTTGCAGTAGACAAGTCTCGTGCCGGAACTTGTGCTTGGCCCGTTGCTGCGCCACGTGGACGCGTCCGCCGCGACCGTCTGGGTGGAGACCTCCGAACCCTGCACCGTCCGAGTGCGGGCCGGTGACGCCTGCTCGGAGGAGCACACCTTCACCGCGCACGGCCACCACTACGCCCTGCTCGACGTCGGCATCGAGGGCCCGGTGGCCTACGAGGTGGAGCTCGACGACCGGCGGGTGTGGCCGGAAGAGGGCCTGCCGCCGAGCGTGATCCGCCCGCTGACCAGCCTCGACCGGCTGATCTTCGGCTCCTGCCGCACCAGCGTCCCGCACGAGGAGCCGTACGTGCGCACGCACGGCCCGGACGTCCTGCGGGCCTACGGCCTGCGCCTGATGGAGTCGCCGGACGAGCGGCCCGACCTGATCCTGCTGCTGGGCGACCAGGTGTACGCCGACGAGCTCACGCCGGGCATGAAGGAGTTCATCGCCGGACGCAGGGACGAGGGCCCCGAGGAGGTCGTCGACTTCGAGGAGTACGCCGAGCTGTACCGGCAGGCGTGGTCCGATCCTGCGGTCCGCTGGCTGATGGCCACGGTCCCCACCCTGATGATCTTCGATGACCACGACGTCAGGGACGACTGGAACACCTCGAACGTCTGGCGCGAGCAGATGGCCGAGGTGCCCTGGTGGGAGCGGCGCATCGTCTCCGCGCTCGGCTCGTACTACGTCTACCAGCACCTGGGCAACCTGCCCCCGGCCGAGCGGGCGGCCGATCCCGTGCTCGCCGCGCTGAAGGCCGACGGGGGCGACGAGGTGCTCGACACCTTCGCCCGGCGGGCCGACCGGGATCCCGACTCGGTGCGCTGGAGCTACCACCGGGACCTGGGCGGCACCCGGCTGATCGTGCTGGACAGCCGCAGCGCCCGGGTGCTGGAGCCGGGACGCCGGCGGATGCTCGACCCCGGGGAGTGGGAGTGGTTCGACAAGCACGCCACCGGCGACTTCGACCACCTGCTCGTCGGCTCCTCGCTGCCGATCCTGCTGCCCTCCGGGATCCACCACGTGGAGAGCTGGAACGAGGCGGTCTGCGACGGCATCTGGGGCCGCAGGGCGGCGCGGTGGGGCGAGCGGGTGCGGCAGTTCCTCGACCTGGAGCACTGGGGGGCCTTCCGCCGGTCGTTCGAGGAGCTCGCGCAGGTGGTGCTGGAGGTCGCCTCGGGCGTTCGGGGGAGGCCGCCCGCGAGCGTCCTGCTGCTGTCGGGCGACGTCCACTACTCCTACATGGCGTCCGTACGGCGCCGGGGCGGCGGGCGGGTCCACCAGATCGTCTGCTCACCGATCCGCAATCCGCTGAGCCGCACGCTGCGCTTCGCCAACATCGTGGCGTCGTTCGGGCTCGCGGGCGTGCTCGGCGGGGTGCTGGCCAGGGCCGGGGGCCTTCCCCGGCCGCCGTTGCGGTGGCGCATCACCAAGGGACCCTGGTTCCCCAACATGATGACCGCCATCGAGCTGGCGCCCGGGGAGGCCGCGGTGACGTGGTTCACCGACACCGGCGATCAGGACTCGGTGCGGATCAGGCCCGAGCCTCCCGCAGCACCGCGCTGAGCTGGTCCACCGCCCAGTCCAGGTCGTCCCGCGAGACGACGAGGGGCGGCGCGAGGCGGATCGTCGAACCGTGCGTGTCCTTGACGAGCACGCCGCGGCGCATGAGCGCCTCGCTGATCTGCCGGCCGGTGCCGAGCGACGGGTCGATGTCGATGCCCGCCCACAGCCCGCGCCCGCGCACGGCCACCACACCGGGGCCGAGGTCCGCCAGCCGCGCGTGCAGGAACGCGCCGAGCTCGCGGGCCCTGGCCTGGTACTCGCCGGTCCGCAGCAGCCCGATCACCGCGTCGCCGACGGCGCACGCCAGCGGGTTGCCGCCGAAGGTGGACCCGTGCTGGCCGGGCCCGATCACGCCCATGACATCGGCGTCGGCGACGACCGCGGAGACCGGGACCACGCCGCCGCCGAGGGCCTTGCCCAGGACGTACAGGTCGGGGACGACGCGTTCGTGGTCGCAGGCGAACGTCTCGCCGGTGCGGCCGAGGCCCGACTGGATCTCGTCGGCCACCATCAGCACGTTGTTGTCGGTGCAGATCTCCCTGACCGCGGCGAGGTAGCCGTCCGGCGGGACCAGCACGCCGGCCTCGCCCTGGATGGGCTCCAGCAGCACGGCCACCGTGTTCTCGTCGATCGCCTCCCTGACCGCTTCGGCCGAGCCGTACTTGACGACCCGGAAGCCGGGGGAGAAGGGACCGAAGCCGTCGCGCGACTCGGGGTCGGTGGAGAAGCCCACGATGGTCGTGGTGCGGCCGTGGAAGTTGTCCTCCATCACGACGATGTTGGCCTGGCCGGGGGCGACGCCCTTGACCTCGTAGCCCCACTTGCGGGCGACCTTGATCGCGGTCTCGACGGCCTCCGCGCCGGTGTTCATCGGCAGGACCATGTCCTTGCCGCACAGCTCGGAAAGGCCGGTCACGAACTCGGCGAACCGGTCGTGGTAGAACGCCCGGCTGGTCAGCGTCAGCCGGTCGAGCTGCTCGCGGGCGGCGGTGAGGATCTCCGGGTTGCTGTGGCCGAAGTTCAGCGAGGAGTAGCCGGCCAGGCAGTCGAGATACCGCTTGCCCTCCACGTCGGTGACCCAGGCGCCCTCGGCCGAGCTGATCACGACGGGCAGCGGGTGGTAGTTGTGCGCGCTGCGGCTCTCGCTGAGCCGGATCAGTTCCTCGCTGTTCATCGAATCTCCCTGTTCGGCCGGATCTCGAGGGTGCAGCACTTGGGCCCGCCGCCGGCCTTGCGCAGCTCGCCGAGGTCCACCGGGACGACCTCGAAGCCGCGGCGCTTGAGTTCCAGGGCCAGCTCGGTCGCCTCGGCGTTGACGACGACGTTGCGGCCGTCGCTCACCGCGTTGAGGCCCAGCACCTCCGCGTCCGCGGACGTGGCGATCACGGCGTCGGGGAACAGCCGCCGCAGCACCTTCCTGCTGCCTTCGCTGAACGCCTCCGGATAGTACGCGACGTTGTGGCCGTCCAGCGGGAACAGGGCGGTGTCGAGGTGGTAGAACCTCGGGTCGACCAGGCGCAGCGTGACGACCGGCCGGCCGAGGAACTCCTGGGCCTCCATGTGCGCCGCCACGTCGGTGCGGAAGCCCGTCCCGGCCAGGATCATCTCGTCGAGCGTCAGGTAGTCGCCCTCGCCCTCGTTGGTGAAGGACGCATCCAGTGTCTCGTATCCCTGTTCGGCGAACCACCGCAGGTAGGCGGGGCCCTCGGCGGCGCGCTCCGGGTGCGCGAACCTCGCCCCGTAGACCCGTCCGTCCACGACCAGCGCGCCGTTCGCGGCGAACACCATGTCCGGCAGGCCCTCGATCGGGTCGATCAAACTCACGGTGTGGCCCAGGCTCTCGTACGCCTGCCGGAGGGTGTCCCACTGCCGCAACGCCCTGGTCGTGTCGGTGTCCCTCTCGGGATGCATCCAGGGGTTGATGGAATACGAGACCGTGAAGAACTCGGGCCGGCACATCAGGAAATGCCGGACCGTTCCCGTACGACCACTGTCGGTGGTCTCGGTGGCTGGCGCGAGCGTCATCGTCGACTCCAAGCGGAAAACCGGGTGAACGGGACTTCAGCGTAGGAATCGGAAGCCGACAATCCAATGCGCCCACGTTGCGATCACGTGTGGATCGGTTGCGTCCTTCACCCGTTTTGCAGCGATCCGTTAACCAGCCGCGACAGCACGATCGAACTCTTGGTGCGCACCACGAAAGGTTCGGCCGCCAGGCGCTCGATCACCCGCTCGACGTGCCGTACGTCGGTCGCGCGGATGTGCAGCAGCGCGTCGGCCTCGCCGGTCACCGTGCAGGCGGAGACGACCTCCGGGTGCCGGGACACGGCCATGCCGATCTCCGCCGGTGAGGTCTTGCCCCGGCAGTACAGCTCGACGTACGCCTCGGTGGTCCAGCCGAGGGCCGAGGGTTCCACTCTGGCGCTGAATCCGGTGATCGCGCCGCTGGCGACGAGCCGGTCGACCCGCCTCTTCACGGCCGGAGCCGACAGCCCCACCTGAGCGCCTATCTCGGCGTAGGTCGCCCGGGCGTCCTCGACAAGGGCCCGGATTATGGCGCGGTCAAGCTCGTCCAACCTCACGTGGACCTGTATACAGCCGCGGGACCCGGCCTGCTCCCACGCCCGCCCCGCGCCGTGCCTGCTCCCGCGCCTGCGCCGGGCTGGCGCCGTGGCTGCTCCCGAGCCCGTGCCGGGGGCACGCGCAGGGCGCGGACCCCCTCGCCTGGCCCGCGCCCTGTCGCCGACGGCGGGTGGTCAGGCCGCCTCGCAGATCAGCTCGGCCGCCCTGGCCAGCAGATCCGTGTAGACGGTCGGGTCATCGGCGTCGATGACCGGGAACCCCACGCCGAAGTCGCCGTTGACCCACCGTGCTCGCACGCCGGGATTCGCGACGTCGGTCCCGTCGTACAGGAACACATGGGGGCTGCAGTTGACCCGGCCGTGCCGGGCCGTCTCGAACTGATCCATCACCGCCCGCCGGGCACGGCCGTCGTCGAGCGCCTCGGCCAGCGCCCCGACGTCGACCACCCCGGTGGAGGCCGCGACGTCGAGGATCTCGTGCCGCAGCGAGATGCACCGGCCCTCGGCCCAGAAGGCCCGGCGCAGCCCCAGGTCGAGCTGTTCCGAGGCGTGCAGGCTCTGCGCCTTCGCCGCCTGCACGGCCTCCAGGGGCGGCAGCATCGTGACCGGATAGGTCCAGTCGGGCCCCTGCCACAGCCGCCAGCCGGCGCCGGGGTCGAGCGCGCCGACCACCGACACCTCCGAGTCCACCCCCGGACGCTCGTTCACCGTCCGGTTGAACAGCTCCAGCGGGAAGCAACGGTGGTCGAACCACAGCCGTCCCTCCAGGCCGAGCCGCCGGCGCGCCTCGTGCAGGCGGTAGACGGCCAGGTGGGCGAAGGAGCAGTTGAGGTCGGAGAAGACCACGATCGTGTCGAGCGAGTCGGGCAGCCGCGGATCCCTGTTCATCTCGTATCACCTCCGGTCGGTACGGCCGTCCGCTCGGGGAACAGCCGGCACAGCACGGCGTAGAGCAGCGCCGCCGTGCAGAACGGCACCAGGCAGCTCAGGTCCACCCCGCCCGCCAGCCGGGCGAACGGGCCGGTGTAGATCGTGTTGTCCACGAACAGCAGCCCGAGGACCACCGCGGGCGCGAACGCCCCAAGGGCCCGGAGGTTGAACCCCCCGGTGAACCAGTACCTGCCCCGGTCGGCGGGCCGGGCGAAGCCGTACAGGTCATCGGGGTGGTACCGGCCCCGACGCAGGGCGAGTCCGACCAGCATGATCGCGGTCCACGGCGAGACGAGGACGAGCAGGATCAGCACGAACGTCGAGATCGACTCGATGGCGTCGAAGACGATCGCCCCGACGTAGAGGGTGGCGACGCCGAGCGCCCACATCAGCCACGTCGCGGCGGCGCGGGGGAGCCGCCACAGGAGGGAGTTGGCCGACAGCCCCGCCGCGTACAGGCACAGTGCCGCCTGCGGCAGCGTGCCGGCGAACCCGAAGGCGATCACCACGACCGCGAACCAGCGGGGCACGGCGTCGGCCACCCCGAGGATCCAGGGCGCCGAGCCGTCCGTCAGCATCGTCGTGACGTAGGCGCCGCCGACAAGGGCGATCGCGTTGCTCACGTACATCGCCGCGCCGTTGTACACCACCGCCGTCCGGTCGCGGACCTGGGGCGACAGGTAGCGGCTGTAGTCGCCCTGGAACGTCGAGTACGACACCGGCAGCGTGGCGCTGAAGGACACGGCCAGCAGCCAGGTCCGCCAGAAGTCGCCCAGCGCGTACTGCCCGCCCGCGTACGCCGGGTCGAAGTCGGGCAGCAGCACCACGACCAGCGCCAGCAGCACCAGTCCGCCGATCACCGTCATGACTTTGTACGTCGCCAGCAGCGCGCCGTATCCGAACACCGCGACCACCACGACGGCCAGTGCCATCAGCGGCATCGTGACGGCCAGCCCGGCCGGGCCGGCCGGGGTGCCGAGCACCCGCTGGGCGGCCGCGAGGATGGCCGTCGCGCCCGTCCACACCGCGATCGAGAAGAACCCGATCGCGACCACGATCGTGATGACGTTGGCGACGACCCGGCCGCGCACGCCGAAGTGGGCGCCGCTGGACACCGCGTCGTTGGCGCCGGTGCGCTTGCCGAACAGCACGAGCGGTGCGAACACCGCCGTGCCGATCAGCAGCCCCACCAGGATCGCGGTGACGGAGGCCGTCCAGCTCAGGCCGAAGCTCACCGGCACCGAGCCGAGCACCACCGTGCCGAAGGAGAACTGGGCCGAGTGCCAGATCCACAGGAACTCGCGCGGCGAGGCGGTCCGCTCGCCGTCCGGGATCCGGCCGACGCCGTGCGTCTCCACCCGCGTGCTCTGCCCGGTGACCGGGGCGGGCAGCTCGCGGGTGGTCACGGAGCACCCGCCTCGGGCAGGACGGCCTCGGCGTACGCCGCCGCCTCCGCCGCCGACCGAGGAGACGCGGCGTCCTCGGGCAGTAGCGTGACGCGCAGCGATCCGCACGGCGGGCCGGCCACCTGCTGCCCGGTGAGCAGGTCGAACGTGGAGTGGTGCAGCGGGCAGGTGATCCGCAGCGTCCGCCCGTTGAGGTAGCCGTAGCGCAGCCGCCCCTTGCGGTGGGGACACTCCGCCTGGGTCAGCACCCGCCTGCCCGCCACCTCGATGAGCAGGAGGTCGGGCGCGATCTGGCGCAGCGAGACGGGCCGGCCCGTGTCCTGGGTCATGCGGGCACCTTCCTCGCCCTGCCCACCGCGGCCTCCGTCGCCTCCGCGATGACGGCGCTGGTCAGCGTGACGCCGGTCCACACCTTGGCCAGGTCGACCTCGCGGTGCTCGCCCAGCGCCCGTATCGCGGTCTGCATCTGCTTGGAGTGGAAGCTGTCGATGTACAGATGTTCTGTGTAATAGCGGTCGTTGCTGATGCCGAGCCGTTTCGCCGCGGCCGCGAAGGGCTTAAAGGCGTACAGCACGCTGGCCTCGAAGTAGGCGTACGCGCCGAGGAAGTACTCCGGCTCCGGCGCCCGATCGGCCAGCCAGTGGAACAGGTTGACGTACGCGAAGCTGGCCTCCCCGGCCCGGTCCACGTAGTGCTGTAGATCGGCGGGCATGCCCAGCTCGGTCACGAGGTCGCGGTAGAGCCGCGAGTGCTCCATGTCGTCGTTGCCGCAGCCGAACTCGTCGATGAGCACGCGCAGCACGGCCATGCGCGCCTTCGACGGCAGGCGCCGCAGGATCCCGATGTGGGACTGCGACTCCACCAGGCCGTCGACGGCGAACTCCGCGACCACCGTCTTGAACTGGTCGAGGGTGGCCTCCTCCGCCAGGAAGCGCTCGTCGCCGGAGGGGTTGGCCTGCTCCTTGCCCAGCAGGTCGTGGAGCGCGTCGATCAGCTCGATGCGGAACCCGAAGCGGGGAGCGCGCTCCTCGTGCTCGGCGGCGAGAGGCACCACCCAGTCGCGCTCGATCTCGCACAGCTCGGCGTACCTCTCGGGGGTGAGGACCGAGCGGTTGTAGACGTAGAGCCGCTTCTGGACGGAGTCTCCGGGCCGGACCTCCAACATCCCGCTCACCCCGCTTCCTCGACGACCGCATCGGTGTCGATGACCCCGCGGCGGTGCAGTTCCTTCTTCAGGTGCCGGTACCAGTCGTCGTGGAACAGGCCGTACCGCTCGCAGGTCGCGTCGATCTCCCGCTGCCGCTCCGTGGACGGCTGGGCCAGCATGGCGTTGGCGAGGCCGGGCTCCAGGTTGGCCAGGGGACCGATGAAGCCGGCGACGCCGCCGGGTCCCGTCACCTCGTGCAGGAGGTTCTCCCAGCCCTCGAACACCGGGATCTCGGGGACCGCGGCGACGAGCTTCCTGGTGAACTCGGCCGACCCGCTGGACTCCTTGATGCCGACGACGCCGGGCAGGGCGCAGACGCGCACCAGCGTGTCCAGTTCGATCTGGTTGCCCGACAGGGCCTTCTCGTTGTAGATGAACAGCGGGACCGGCACGGCCTCCCGGATCGCCCGGTAGTGCTCGTAGATCGCCTCCTGCGCCAGGTCCGGCGAGAAGGGGGTGGTGACGGCGATGGCCGCGACGCCGAGGGCCTGGGCCTCCTTCGCCCTGGCGATCACCTCCTCGGTGGTCGGCGACTGCACGCCGGCCAGGACGGGCAGCCCGTCCGCGTGGCGGACGGTGTAGGCGACCACGTCCTGCCACTGCCGATCCGACAGCTTCCACCCCTCGCCGGTGGACAGGGCGGGCATCAGCCCGGTGACCTCGCTCCCGAGAGACCCGACGAGCCGCCGTACGCTCTGCTCGGACACCTCGCCCGCCTCGGTCAGGGGCGTGACCATGGGGACGATCGTCCCCGAGTGCTTTGCTGGATACACGGGTCACCTCACAGGTCGTCGACGTCGACTCGCAGGGCCAAGGACCGCTCGTAGAGCCGTTCGAGCGGCGCCGGGAACACCGGTTCGTCGTCGGACGGCTTCACGGGCTCCACCGGCAGG
Organism: Microbispora bryophytorum; assembly: GCF_006874465.1. Taxonomy (GTDB): domain Bacteria; phylum Actinomycetota; class Actinomycetes; order Streptosporangiales; family Streptosporangiaceae; genus Microbispora; species Microbispora bryophytorum. The sequence goes on from NZ_VIRL01000002.1 coordinate 128,134, forward strand.
ACCGGCAGGTCGGGGCGCAGGCTCAGCCGGGGGCTGGCCGTGACCACGACCGTGTCGCGGCGCATCGCCATCGCCACGAGCAGCCGCTCGTGCAGCGGAAGGCCCGACAGCACCCCGGCATCGAGGGCCAGGCGCAGGTCCTGCTCGTCGTAGCCGATGCGGTCGATGGCCATGTCGGAGTGCAGGTTGTCCATGAACGGGTAGTACTCGTCCTGCACCTGGCGGGGGTACCGCCAGACCAGGTCGTCGCACCGCCCCACGTGCTCCAGGCTCATCAGGACGTGGCCGCCGGACAGCCGCTCGGTGAAGAAGCGCTTGCACCCCCGCCGGACCTCGTCGTCGCGGTTGTGCATGCCCATGAACAGGGCGGCGTCGAGGAAGGGCTCACCGCTCATAGCCGAGCAGCACCTCACGCATCCGGTGCATGGCGCAGGAGAAGGTGCCGGGCCGGCGGGCGAGGGCGACGCGGATGTAGCGCTCGCCCTTCGCGGGGTCGTTCCAGTAGAAGTACGTGCCGGGCAGCACGTAGACCTCGTCCTGCAGCAGCCGCTCCTGCAACTCGCTCGCGGTGAGGTCCTCCGGCTTGATGCGGAACCACGCGACGCTCGTGTTCACCACGGGCTCGACGTACTCGAGGATGGTGCCCTGGACGGCCTTGACGGCCATCGCCCGGTTGTCGGTGATCACGTCGCGTACCGAGGCGAAGTTGTCCTCGATCGAGTCCTCGACGTACTGGGTGAGGAAGTTGAGGACGAACGGCGAGACGTTCAGCAGGACGGCCGTCTGGATGTTGTAGACCTCCTCCTTGATGTCGTCGCTGACCGTGAGCATCGCGCACTTGGCGTCCTGCACCGGCCAGGTCTTGCCGGTGTCCTCCAGCGCCATGTAGGAGACGCCCGACTCCTCCAGCAGCTTGTAGATGTCGATGCGCCCGATCTTCTCGTCGCACAGCGCGAACGAGGCGAAGCACAGGTCGAGCATCAGCAGCTTGCCGTGGTCCTTGCAGTAGCGGATGACCTCGCGGAACCCGTCCATCCCGTACTGCAGGAGGCTGAATCCGGTCGGGTTGTTCGGGTCGACCAGATAGAGCGCGTCTGTTTCCAGCGTGCTCAGGTTCGAGTAAATGCGCGCCGGATCGGCGAGCGACTCCTCAGGCAGTGCGGTGAGCTCGACCTTCATGTGCTTGAGCAGATCGACGAGATTGTCGAAGCACGGCTCGATGAGGCCGACCGACATGTTCCGCTGCATCAGGTACATGGCGGCGACCATTGTGGACACGCTGGCCGAATACGACAGCCAGGTTTTGCCGGCGGCGGCCGCGGTGGGCTGCTTGTGCAGGCGGAAGAAGGCGTCGATGAATCGGCGCTCGAAATACGCCTGCTGGTTTTCCTCGGACTCGTACCACAGGTCGGGGAGACGGGCGACGATCTTGTCCTGGCCGGCCGACTGACGCTGGTGGGTGTGGGCGTCGGCGAGGTTCCATCGAGTTTTCAGGGCCTGGATCTCGTGCTGGGTGAGGTCGACGAACCCGGCCACATCCGGTGCCGTACCGGACGCGCTGAGGGGCGTCTCTTCGATTTCCGAACCGACATTGTTCATGACAGATCCCTTCACTGGTGCGGAACATGGAGTAGCGCAAGAGTGGTGCGGGAAGACATGCGTCAGAGGCGGCGGCTTCGCCGCGAGCTCCTTCTTACGGAGAAGCAGGGAGGGGATTCACTCCCGTGTTTTGCCCGTGCTGGGGTGCCGGGCGATTGCGTTAGAAAGGTACGTTCTCACTCACAGTGGAGTCAACGGTGAGACGGGAAATCAATCTTTCTGGATTTCCAGAATTGCTTCGGTTCGGCGTCATCGGACGCTGACTGTGAGTAGTGGAAATTCGCGTTGAATATCTCGGTAATGAGGGTCGTCCATAAAGAATCGGCGCGCGTCGACGTCCCGGCGCGCGCCGACGAAAATACCGGTCGCGTGCTGCGCCGGCGGGCCGTCCGGGTCCGCCGGCGTTCTGTGTCCCCGTGAGAGGACCGTTCTGTGCGTCGGGAATAAGGCTGCTATGTGCCCCCGCGATGCTCTGTGCCCCAGTAGAGGGGTGTTCTGTGTTTTCGGATGAGGGGTGTTCTGTATCCCCGGGAGAGGGCTTCGGTCAGGCGGCCGCGCGCTTGAGGATGTCCTCGTACACGCTCGGATCGTCTGAGGAGACGACGGGCCAGCCGATGCCGTACGAACCCACCCAGCCGACCTCGATTCCGGGGTTGGGGTGGTCGGTGCCGTCCGGCAGGAACAGGTGCGGGCTGCAGTTCACCCGGTCGGTCGCCGAGATGGCGGCCTGTTCGGACAGCGTCCTGCGGGCCCGGCCGTCGTCGAGCGCGGCCGCCAAGGCGTCCACGTCCACCACGCCGGTGGACGCGGCGGCGTCCAGGATGACCTTGCGATGGCTGATGCACCGGGACTCGGCCCAGAATGCCTTCCGCAGCGCCAGGTCGAGCTGCTCCGACGCCGTGAATCCCTGCTCCTTGGCCGCCTGGACGGCCTCCAGCGCGGGCAGCGTGGTGGACGGGTAGAGCCAGTCCTTCGCCTGCCACAGCTGCCACCCCGCGTCGGGCTCCAGCGCGGCCATCCGGCCCACCTCGCTGTCGGTCCCCGGCCGGGGACTGGGCGCGTCGTTGAGGAGCTCCAGCGGGAAGGCGCGGTGGTCGAACCGGACCCGGTCGGTCAGGCCCAGCCGCTCCCGGGTCCTGTGGAGCCGGTGTACGGCTATGTGCGCGAAGGAGCACCAGATATCCGAGAAGATAACGATGGTGCCGGGTTCCGGGGTCAGTGTCGTCGTCATCGACGTTCTCCTTGTGTCGTGCCTCGTGTCGCTCAGGCCGCGCCGGCGCTGAGCGTCGCCCCCTCGTGCTTGGCGAGCACGGCCTCCACCAGCACGTCCTCATCCGGCAGCCACGGGGTCATGGAAGGCACCTCACGCAGCGTCTTCACGAGCGTCTCGGTGCCCTCCACGACGGTGGCGCCGTGCGAGCTGAGGATGTGCCGGGGGGCGAGCCGGAGCAGGTCGTCGAGCACGATGTCGAACTTGGCCGGGTCGGCCAGTGCGGTCCAGGGGGCGTTGGCCCTGGTGAACAGGGCCATCCCGGCGAGGTAGTCGCTCTCCGGGATGTCCTGGGCGTCCTCCGCCAGTGTCGGCAGGATCGCGCCGAAGCTGTCCGCGCTGAACAGCGAACGGGTGGCGTGATCGTAGAGGGCGAGAGTTGAGGGGGAGTCGTAGGCGGGCGGGCGCAGCAGGGAGACGATCCTGCCCCCGAGGTCGAGCGTGCGGCCGGGGTTGACCTGCAGGACGCGGTTCGGGGGCACGTCCCACTCCTCGCCGAGCCGCGCGACGGCCAGGCCGTTCGTGATGACCTTGGCCTGCGGCGCCGCCATGAGGACTTCCTTGAGGTTGCCCGCGTGGTCCCTGTCGTCGTGCGTGAGCACGATCCAGCGCAGGTCGGCCGGGTCGACCAGGGACCACAGGGCCTGCTCGAAGTAGCCGCGGTCGATCGCCATGCCGGTGTCGACGAGGATCGGCTGCGGGCCGCGGATCAGGTAGGCGTTCACCGGCAGCAGGCCGGCGCCGTTGATCGGGAGGGACGACGGCAGCGTGGTGATGCCGGGTGTCGCCTCATATGAGTTGCGCAGATAGGAGGTCATGGAGGGGGGTCCTTTCCGCGGTGAGCTGACTCAGGTGAGGTGAATCAGGTGAGCTGGACCAGCACCGAGCCGACGATGAGCAGGGCGAGACCGGACAGGCGCGGCGCGTTGAGCGGGCGGCGGGGCAGTCGCAGGAAGCCGTAGTTGTCGATCACCGCCGAGGCGACCTGCTGGCCGGTCACGGTCAGCGCCACGGTGGTGGCGGCGCCGATCGTCGGGATGAGCGTGAAGGTCGCGGTGACATACGCCGCGGCGCAGGCGCCGCCGAGCCAGCCCCACCAGGGCATCGTGCGCAGCCCGCCGAGCTGCGGCCGGGGGGTGCGGCGCGTCGCCAGCAGGACGAGCAGCACCACGGCGATGGTGATCGTGGCCACGATGAAGCTGATCATCGCGGTGGTCACCGGCTCGTGGATGTCCTTGCGCAGCTCGGCGTTGACCGCTCCCTGCACCGGCAGGACCGCACCGGCCACGATGCCCAGCAGGATCCAGCCGCTCTGGCCGAGGCTCCCGCTGCTGCGTACGGCCGTAGGCGCCGCGGCGGTGACGGTGGCCGTCCCCCCACGGGCGGCCGTGCCGGCCGCGCCGCCGGGCGCCGGTCCAGCCGCGGGCGGCGACTGGGCCGGGCGCTGTCCCCGGATGATGACCGTGATGCCGGCGAGGACCGCGAGCGCGCCGAGCGCGATGCCGACGCTGAGCGGCTTGCGCGTGATGCCGAACAGGCCGAACAGGTCGAGCCCCAGCGACGCGAACATCTGGCCGGTCACGAACAGGCCCGCCGCGGCCAGCGCGCCGAGGCGGGGGAAGAGCAGGATCCCGCTGGTGATGTAGAGCGGGCTGGCCAGACCCCCGAGCAGGTGCCAGAAGGGTACGCCGGGAATGAAGCGGACCGCGCCGATCGCGCCGACGGCGACCGCGAGGAGGGCCAGCAGGGCCGTCGCCACGCCCAACTGCAGGGTCGAGGCGCCGTACGGCGTCCCCACGGCCTTGTTGAGCTGGAGATTCACCGAGGCTTGCACTGCTAGTAAGCAGCCGACCAGCAGCGCCGAGGCGAGGAACAGGGCATGCATCGCGATCCCTCTTCTAGAGAACCGGATTTCGAGAAGCCGGATCAGAACCGGACATGGTGTCCGGATGAGCGTAAGACAAAGTGGACGCGATGTCCACATAGTTCTGGCAGGGGGCTACCATGGCCTCATGGCCAACGGGTTGATGGATCCCGGCGGGAATCGGAGGAACGGCCGCGTTCCGTCGGAGGGGACCATCCCGGCCGGCGCCGGCCGGGAACTGCCCGTGCTCGACCTCGAACCGGGTCCCCCGGCGCCGGTACGGGAACGGGCCGACGCCGCGCGCAACCGCATGCGCGTGCTGAAGGCGGCCGAACAGCTCTTCGCGACGAGGGACGCGCGGCACGTCACGATGGACGAGATCGCCAAGGCGGCGGGGGTGGGACGGGCCACGCTCTACCGGCGCTATCCGGACCCCGCGTCGATCGCGACGGCTCTCCTCGACGAGCACGAGCGGCAGGTGCAGGGACACATCCTGAACGGCCCGCCGCCGCTCGGCCCGGGGGCCTGCCCGGCCGACCGGCTGGCCGCGTTCTATGTCGCCATGATCGACCTACTGGAGCGTCACCTGCACCTCGTGCTAGGAGCCGAGATCGGGAGCGCGCGGTTCGGCACCGGCGCCTACCGCTTCTGGCGCGCGCACGTGCGGATGCTGATGACCGAGGCGCGGGTGCCGGACCCGGAGGGGATGGCGGACGCCGCGCTGGCGCCGCTCGCGCCCGAGGTCTACCAGTTCCAGCGGCACACCTTGGGCCTGTCGCAGGCCCGCATCACCGAGGCGCTGGTGTGGAGCGCTCGGCGACTCGCGGGAGGCTGAGCGTTCCCGGCTCGGGCCGCGGGCAATAGCCGCCGACCCCGCGCTCCAGGAGGTCGAAGGCGCGCTCGGCGTGCTCCCTGACGTCCGCCCTGATCAGCGCCGCGTCCTCGCCTGCCGTCTGCCGCATGGCGAAGTGGCGGGTCAGCGTGCGGACGGCGGCGCAGATCTGCGCCGCCACCAGACGGGGGGTCAGGTCGTCGGGATCGGCGTCGGTCTCCTCGGCGAGCGTCCGGGCCAGCCGGTCCTCCCGGTTGACATCGAGCATGCGCACCCGTGACTGGAGCGCCAAGCTTTCCCGCACCCGCTGCGTGAACAGGTCCAGGCCCTCGCTCATCCCGTAACGCCAGTCGCCGGCGTCGAGGGCCTCGAAGAAGTCGCGCCGCACCGCCTCGACCGCCGTCTCGCCCGCGCGGCGCTCGCGCACGGCCCGGGCCAGCATGTCCTCGCTCTCCTCGCCGCGGTCGAGGAACAGGTCCTCCTTGGTGCGGAAGTAGTTGAACACCGTGTTGACCGACACGTCGGCGGCTCTGGCCACCTCGGCCACGGTGACGTTGTCGAACCCGCGTTGCAGGAACAGCCCCATCGCCACGTCGGCGATCCGCTGCCGGGTCTCCCGCTTCTTCCGCTCCCGCAGGCCCTCTGCCACGCCTCGATTGTAAGGGCGAGCACAAACTTTAAGTGACACCAAATTTGGTGTTACTCTACCCGGCATGATTCACGCCAGAGGGCTCACCAAGACCTTCGGCCCGGTCGAGGCCGTCCGGGGGATCGATCTCGACGTCTCCGCGGGGGAGATCGTCGGCTTCCTCGGACCGAACGGCGCGGGCAAGACCACCACGCTGCGCATGCTGACCACGCTGCTGCGCCCCACGTCCGGCACCGCCACGGTCGCCGGCGCCGACCTGTTCGCCGACCCCACGGCCGTACGCCGCCGCATCGGCTACGTCGCCCAGGGCGGGGCGTTCGCGCCGTTCTCTCCGGTGGGGGAGGAGCTCGTGCTTCAGGCCCGTCTGTACGGCCTGAACAGGGAGCAGGCCCGCGAACGGGTGACCACCCTGCTCGCCGAGCTGGACCTGCCCGAGGTCGAGGAGCGTACGACGGCCACGATGTCGGGCGGCCAGAAGCGCCGGCTGGACATCGCGATAGGCCTGCTCCACCGGCCCGAGCTGCTCTTCCTCGACGAGCCCACGACCGGGCTCGACCCGCAGAGCCGCGCCAACCTGTGGGAGCACGTGCGGCGGCTGCGCGAGCGGGACGGCCTGACGGTCTTCCTCACGACCCACTACCTGGAGGAGGCCGACGCACTCTGCGACCGCGTCCTGATCATCGATCACGGCCGGATCGTCGCCGAGGGCACCCCGGACGAGCTGAAGTCCGAGCACGGCGCGCGCACGCTCGACGACGTCTTCCTCGCGGTCACCGGCCGCGAGTTGCGCGAGGCGGCCACCGCGTGACCGCCCTCGCCGCCCTGACGGGGCACTATCTGCGCGTCGCGTTCGGCAACAGGTTCAGCCTGGTCTTCAGCGCCCTGCAGCCGTTCCTCTACCTCGTGTTGTTCGGCCCGCTGTTCGACCGGAGCGGCGTGGGCTCGTGGGCCGTCCTCGTGCCCGGCCTGCTGGTGCAGCTCGGGCTGACGAGCGCGGGAATGTCGGGCTTCAGCATCGTCTTCGACCAGCGGTTCGGCGTGCTCGAACGGCTGCGGGTCACGCCGGTGAGCAGGGTGACGCTGCTGCTCGGCCGGGTGCTCAAGGACAGCGTCGTGCTGCTGGTCCAGGCGGTGGCCATCATCGTGGCCGCGTACGCGCTGGGCCTGCGGGCGCCGCTCGCGGGGGTGCTGACGGCGCTGCTGCTGACCACCGTGCTGTCGGTCGGCATGGCGTCGCTGTCGTACACGGCGGCTCTCACGCTGCGACAGGAGCTGTTCGCGCCCGTGATGTCCACGCTGGTGGTCCCCCTGATGCTGCTGTCGGGCGCACTGCTGCCGATGTCGCTCGCCCCCGCCTGGCTCGACGTGGTGTCGCGGCTCACGCCGTTCCGCTACGCGGTCGAGGGGCTGCGCGCGCTTTTCGCCGGTTCCTACGCCTCGCCGGCCCTGTTGTGGGGGGTCATCGTGTCCCTGGCCTTCGCCGTCCTGGGCGTTACCCTGGGCACCAGGCGTTTCCAAAAGGAAAACGCCTGATCAGGGGTAGGAAAAGGCATTCGAAGTTGATACCCGTTTGCGGGGGCCGCCGGACACGGGGACGGTCACAATGGGTGCGTGGCGGACGTCAACTTCACCCTCGTCCAGCTGCGTTACTTCGTAACCGCGGCCGAGCTCGGCAGCATGACCGCGGCCAGCAGGGAACTCATGGTGGCGCAGTCGGCGATCTCGGCCGCCATCGCCCAGGTGGAGCGGGAGCTGGGCGTCCAGCTCCTGATCCGCCACCACGCCCGCGGCCTGTCGCTGACCCGCGCGGGCGAGCGCTTCCTCGTCGAGGCCAGGGAGTTCCTGTCCCACGCCGCGGCGCTCGCCCAGTCGGCGCGCGGCCTCGCGGGATCGCTGACCGGTGAGCTCGCCGTCGGCTGCCTGACCACGCTCGCGCCGTTCTACCTGTCCCGGCTGCTGCGCGAGTTCGCCGAGAAGTATCCCGGGGTGCGGGTCAGCGTCGCGGAGGGCGAGATATCCGCCATGGAGTCGGCCCTGCTCGACGGGCGGTGCGAGGTCGCGCTCGTCTACGCCATCGACCTCGCCCTCGACCTCGACATCCGGACGCTCACCCGGGCCAGGCCGTACGCGTTGCTGCCGCCGGAGCATCCCCTGGCCCGGGCGGAGGCGGTGTCGCTGACGGACCTGGCGGGCGAGCCGATGATCCTGCTGGACCTGCCGCGCAGCCGCGACTACTTCCGGGCCATCTACCCCACCGAGCCGCGCGTGCGGTTCCGCACGTCGAGCTACGAGACGGCGCGCTCACTGGTGGCGGGCGGGCACGGCTACTCGATACTCAACCAGCGGGCCGACAACGACCAGACCTACGACGGCGGCCGGGTCGCGTGCGTCCCGATCAGCGACGACGTGCCCACGCTCGACGTCGTGCTCGCCTCGGTGCGCGGCGTGCGGCCCACCGCCCGGGCGGTCGCCTTCGCCGAGACCTGTCAGGCGTTCTTCTCCAGGAGGTAGCTCACTCACCCGAGGTCGGCGAGCAGCGTCTCCAGGAACGCGCCGGTCTGCGTGGCCGGTCGGGCGTCCACACACACCGCGTTCATCACCTGCGTGTACGCCTCGGTGTCCTCGGGCTTGTCCAGATAGAGGGCGCTGGTGAGCTGCTCCAGGTAGACGACGTCGGGCAGCTCGGGCGCTTCGAAGCGCAGGATCGTGAAGGGCCCTCCGCACGTGGCGTGCCCGCCGTGGTCGAACGGCACGATCTGCAGCGTGATGTTCGGCTGCTTCGTCACCTCGACGAGGTGTTCCAGCTGGGCCCGCATCACCTTCCGGCCGCCGATCGGACGGCGCAGCGCCCCCTCGTCCATCACGGCCCACAGGGTCGCCGCCTCGGGCCCGGTCAGCCGCTCCTGTCGGCGCATCCGCAGGTCCACGCGCCGGTCGACGTCGTCGGAGGACCGGCCCGCGTTGCTCCGCAGGACGAGGGCCCGCGCGTACTCGGGCGTCTGCAGCAGCGTGGGCACGAACTGCAGCTCATAGCAGCGGATGACGGACGCCGCCTCCTCCAGCCCGACGTAGAACTCGAACCAGCCCGGCAGCACGTCGCTGTACTTGTGCCACCAGCCGGGGATGTTCGCCTGCCGCGCGAGGTCGAGCAGCACGGCACGGTCGTCGGGGTCGGTGAGCCCGTAGAGGGTGAGCAGGTCGGCGACGTCCCGCTCCTTGAAGCCGACCCGGCCGAGCTCGAGCCTGCTGATCTTGGCGTGCGACCCGCGGATGGCACGGGCCGCCTTCTCCGGGGTGATGCCGCTCTCCCGGCGTAGCCGCCTGAGCTGGGCCCCGAGCAGGAGTCGCAGGGCCGTCGGGCCGCCGCGCGCGGTCCCGGCGGGTACGGGGGCGGTGTGGCCCGCCTGTGCGTTCACGATCGCTCCATTGGCGGCGCTCCCGGAAGGATTCCTGGTGAACCAATCGGATTGATCATCCTACCGGACCGGGGGGAGGCCGTCTTTTCTAGGAACTTCCACGGAAAGTCGGGGGACGCGCGACATTTGCACGTGCACGCGTGCTTGCATCCGCAAGGCACAGGGCAAGATACACGACGGCAGGGAAATTCACATCATGTAATGAGTGAGACCTGAGGGATCGGCGATGACAGCAGACCTGGCGGGCCCGGGAGCCGCGACAGCGCCTCCGTGGTTGACCTCGATGTTCGAGCGGGACGACGTCGCCGGTTCGTCCCTGCCTCCGCCGGCCACGTGCACCTTTCAGGGGCGGGCCGCGTCCGCCGCCGCGGCACGTGACTTCACCGCCAGGACGTTGTGCGGCTGGGGCGTCCCCGGCCTCGTGCCGGACGTGCAGATTGTGGTGTCCGAGTTGGTGACCAACGCGTTGCGGCACGTTCCCGGTGACCCCGCGGACGCCCCGCCGATCCGGCTGAGGCTGGTGAAGCACCGGTTTCATATCGGCTGCGGCGTGAGCGACGCCAGCGAGCGGGTGCCCGCGGTCTCGCCCTGGAACGATCTGTCGGAGTCGGGCCGGGGGCTGCACCTGGTCGAGGCGCTGACCGCGGCGTGGGGCTGGATCCTCACCCGCGGCGGCGGCGGCAAAGTGGTCTGGGCGCTGTTCGACACCTCGCGCGCCTCGTGACGGGCCCCCGATCCGTCGCCGGCCGGGCGCGGGCGGAGCGGAGCGCCTGCTGGGCGGAGTGCGCCACCACTGTCATCGCGTTCGGCGTCGCGAAGACAGCGGTGGCGGTCCTGCCGCAGCGCGGGGCCTGACGCGGCGCGCCCGGCTCAGCCCGGCTCAGCCCTGCTCGGCCTCGCCGGTGACCTGCTCGGCGGCCTCCTCGGGCGACTGCTCCAGATCCTGGTCGGCCTGGGCCTGCGCGGAGGCCTTGTCCAGCCGGACCCAGCTCGTGATGCTCTCGATCGCGAACAGCACCAGCAGGTACGCCGTGAGGACGGCCGCCACGGGGGTCAGCCATCCGGCGGCGGCGCCCACCCCCAGGATCAGCAGGCGGACCTCCCAGCCCAGCCCAGCCTGGTACAGCCAGGCAGGGGGCCAGATGCCCTGCCGGGTGCGGTAGACGGTGTCGTACGTGTGGTAACCGATCACGTAGAGCAGCACGAACAGCAGCCACTTGGGCGTGTCCTCGGCCAGCCCGAGCAGGATGATCGTCCCGAACTCGGCCGCACGCAGCAGCGGGGGAGTGAGCCAGTCGAAGCGGCCCAGGTGGTCGCGGCCGGCGGTGGGCAGGACCAGCACGAGCAGCACGGCGACGGGCACGAACAGGATCGGGCCGTCGGTGAGGGTGCCGGCGACGGCCAGCGCCACGATCGCGATCAGCGCCACCACGGTCGCGGGCACGGGCGGCAGCAGCCGGCCCAGGGAGCCCTTCAGCGCGCCGGCGAGCGGGCCGTCGTCGCGGTAGGCGAGCAGGCGCGCGGTCTGGACGCGGCGGCGCTCCTCGTCCGGGTCCGGCAGTGGCGTGATGGTCTGCGGCTGAGTGATCATGCGAGCGACCTCAGGAGACGTCCGGTGAGGGTGTAGGTGGCCGCGATTCCGCCCCAGACGATCAGCGTGAGGAACGTCACCCGGGGGTTGAAGAACGCGGCGGTGATCGCGATCGCGGCGAAGCGCTCGCCGATGGGGAACACGATCATCTTGCGGGCCCAGTGGACCAGGCGGAACTTGCCGGCCTTGGTCCAGAGCTTCAGCAGCCCGCGCACGCCGGTGTTCCGGCTCGCCCTGCGCTGCTCCAGCGCCTCCCGCAACGGACGGTCGTCGGCGACCGTCAGGTCCAGCGTCGGCAGCGGCACGGGCGCCTTGCGCCGGTTGGCCGCGCCGAACGAGAAGTCCAGCAGATGCTTGACCGACTGGAGGGCGACCGCGACCAGCGCCAGCGTCCAGACGCCCTCACCGTCGCCGAACTGTCCGGACACCGTCGCGCCGACCGCCAGGCCGACGAAGACGGCGTATTCCTTGAACCGGTCGAACGTGGCGTCCAGCCAGGCGCCGAGCACGCCGAACTTGCGCGCGTAGCGGGCGACCTGGCCGTCCACGCAGTCGAAGACGAACGCGAAGTAGATGAGCACCGCCCCGGCCACCGCCCCCCAGCGGGTGCCGGTGGCGAACGCGCCGGCCGACAGCAGACCGAGGGCGATCGAGATCAGCGTCACCTGGTTGGGCGTGAGCCCGCGGCGGGCCGCCCAGCGGGCGATGAAGCGCGAGTAGGTGCTGACGAAGAACGTGGTGAAGAAGCCGTCGGCGCCCTTCACGGCGTTGTTCAGCCGGGCCCGGTCCTCGTTGTACCCCGCCATCTCCGCCAGCGCCTCGTCGGCCTCGGCCTGGCTGCGGATGCGGCGGAAGAACAGGTCACGGCGACCCCGCCGGCCCACCGACACACCGCGGCGGATCAGGCCGAGCACGAGAAGCTCGGTCACGTCGTCCTCGGGACCGAACAGGTGGGCCATGTCCGCCAGTTCGCGGGCGACCTCGGCGAGGGTCGGCAGGTGCCGCTGGTGGAGGTGGAGCGGCCCGAGCAGTGCCGCGTTCGGCCGGGTCACCGCGTGGTAGGCGGTGCCGACCGAGACGATCCGGCTCCGGCCGATGCGCGTGCGCTGGGGAAGCCCCTCGATGACCTTTTCGCCGATCTCGGGCTCCGCCTCCTCGATCGGCACCTCCTCCGTCTCCTCCGCCGGCGGCGCGTTCTCGTCCACTTCCTCGCGCTGCTGGCGGACGACCAGTGCGATGGCCCCCCGCTTGGCCTTGGTGATCTGGTAGATCAGCTCGTCGTGCACCAGCGAGTCGGCCGGGAGGATCAGCAGGTTCTCCTCGGCGCCCTCGACCGCGTCGGCCAGCGCGCGCAGGTCGCCAGCGACGTCACGGCTCTGCACCACCCGGCCGTACGGCCTCTGGTAGGCGGCGGCGTCCCCCGGCCGGGCGATCGTCGTCGGCTCGGGGTCCAGAGCGGCGGCCTGCGCGAGCAGCCTGTCGTACGCGGAGGGGGCCCCGGGCAGCGATTGCAGCGTGATGTCCGCGGGCAGGGCGGGCTGACCGCCGAGCGGCGGGGGACTGATCGGGCCGGGCGGGGCGCCCAGCAGGACCACGCGGGTCATGGCAACCTTTCACGCAACGGGGGGAGATCAGGCCCTCAGGCTTGACCGGCGCGGGGAAGTCCGCCGGAGGCCAAAGCTTAGTGACCTTTCGGTTGAACCGATGCATCCCAGGTTTACCGTACGGTCCCTGGATGTACAGCTTGGGTGGGGTTCGTCACCCGGCATCGTCGCCGGATCATTACCGAATTTTCACCATTCATGCTCCTCGACAGGGCGAATGACCGACTGACCGGGCGACCGCTCGCGCGCACCCATACGATGGCGGGGTGAGCCTCTACCGGGACGAGGGCGTCGTGCTGCGCACCCAGAAGCTGGGTGAGGCCGACCGCATCATCACGATCCTCACCCGGCGCACCGGCAAGGTCCGCGGCGTGGCCAAGGGCGTGCGCAGGACCATGTCGCGCTTCGGCGCGCGGCTGGAGCCGTTCTCCCATGTCGACCTGCAACTCCACAGCGGCAGGTCGCTCGACGTGATCACCCAGGTCGAGACCCTGCGTCCGTACGGCGGGCCGATCGTGGCCGACTACGCCAAGTACACCGCGGGGACCGCGATGCTGGAGACGGCCGACCGGCTGACGGTGGGCGAGAAGGAGCCGGCGCTGCGGCAGTTCCTGCTGCTGGTGGGCGGACTGCGCACGCTCGCCGAGGACGGTCACGAGGCCCGGCTGGTGCTCGACGCGTTCTTCCTGCGCTCACTGGCCGTCGCGGGCTACGCCCCCGCGCTGTCGGAGTGCGCGCGATGCGGCGCGGAGGCCGTGCGCGCCTTCGCGATCGTCGCCGGCGGCGTGGTGTGCGGCGCGTGCCGCCCGGCCGGCGCCGCGGTGCCCGCCGCGGAGACGATCGCGCTGATGATCGCCCTGCTGCGCGGCGACTGGACGGCCGCCGACGCCTCCGAGCCCCGGCACCGCACCGAGTGCAGCGGCCTGGTCGCCGCATACCTGCAGTGGCACCTGGAGCACGGCATCCGCTCGCTGCGTCATGTGGAACGGGAGTGGCCGGGCCAGGTGACCGCAGGCGAGGCGAGGATCATCTGACCGGCCTTCGCGGGGGACGCACGGAATGCGCACGCGATGCGCACGGGATCCGCACGTCTCCCGCGCCTGAGGACCGGTTCGGACGCAATACCCTCGGTACATGGTCCGTCCTCCCTCGCCGCACCCGTCCGGAGCCACCCCGCCCGCCATCCCGCGCGACCTGCTGCCGCGACACGTGGCGATCGTCATGGATGGCAACGGCCGCTGGGCCAAGTCGCGCGGGCTGCCCAGGACCGAGGGGCACAAGATGGGCGAGGCGTCGCTGTTCGACGTCATCGAGGGCGCCATCGAGATCGGCGTCCCCTACCTGTCGGCGTACGCCTTCTCCACGGAGAACTGGAGACGCTCGCCCGACGAGGTGCGCTTCCTCATGGGGTTCAACCGTGACGTCATCCGCCGGCGGCGCGACCAGCTCAACGCGATGGGCGTACGGGTCCGCTGGGCCGGACGTCCCGGGCGGCTCTGGAAGAGCGTGATCAAGGAGCTTGAGGACGCCGAGCGGATGACGGTCGGCAACAGCACGCTGACCCTCCAGTTCTGCGTGAACTACGGCGGCCGCGCGGAGATCGTGGACGCGGCGGTGCGGCTCGCCCGCGACATCGCCGCGGGCCGGGTCAAGGCCGACAAGGTCTCGGAGAAGACCTTCGCCCGCTATCTGGACGAGCCGGAGATCCCGGACGTGGACCTGTTCCTGCGTTCGTCCGGCGAGCAGCGCACCTCGAACTTCCTGCTCTGGCAGTCCGCGTACGCCGAGATGGTCTTCCTCAACCAGCTGTGGCCCGACTTCGACCGGCGCGACCTGTGGGAGGCGTGCGATATCTACGCCAAGCGCGACCGCAGATACGGCGGGGCCATTCCGAACGAGGCGGCGCAGAACGTCGGCCCGGAACTCCGGCACGGCACTGAATCACGGCACTGAATCACGGCACCGATTCCCGGTGCTGAATCACGGCACCGATTCCCCAGCACCGAGTCCCCGGCGCGGCGCCGAGTCGCGGCGCCGGCGGGCCCGGTGTCAGGAGGCGTCTCGGCGGCGGGCCCGATACGCGGCGACGTGCATGCGGTTCCCGCAGGTGCGGCTGTCACAGTAGACGCGGGAGCGGTTCCTCGACTCGTCCACGAAGACGTTGGAGCAGTCGGGGGCCGCGCACGTCCGCAGGCGATCCCGCTCGTTCTCCACGAGCACGTGCGCGAGGGCGACGCCGCAGTCGGCGGCCAGGTGCTCGGCGACCGACGCGCCCGGCGCGAAGTAGTGGACGTGGAGGGGGTGGCCGTCGTGCTCGGCGAGGTGCGGCGTGATGCGGGTGCGCTGCAGCAGCGTGTTGAGCAGGCCGACCGCCGCCGACTGGTCCGGCGCGGTGAAAACGGCGTGGAACTCCTCGCGCAGGGCCCGGACCTCGCCGAGGTCACGCGAGGTCACCGCCTCGACTCCGCTGACCTCTCGCCGGCGGACGAACTCCTCCAGGTCGCCGACCTCGGCCAGCCCGTCGGGCTCGTCGGCGCCGGTGTTGATGAGGTCCACCACCGTCGCCAGCGAGTACACCATGTCATGGCTGAACGGCACGCCATCTCCCTTTTGTCGCGGCGGTCCCTGTGGCGGCGCAGGCAGCGTACCTCTCGGGCAGCCCGCGCGGGGTGGGGTCAGCTCTTTCCGGCCGCCTCGGCGCGGGACCTGGCCGCCTCCGCGCACGAGGAACAGGTGCCGAAGATTTCCACGGTGTGGGTGACGTCGATGAAGCCGTGCTCGGCTCCGACGACCTCGGCCCAGCGCTCGACATCCGGCCCGGCCACCTCGATGGTGCGCCCGCACTCCCGGCACACGAGGTGGTGGTGATGCGTGTCGGTCTGACAGGCCCGGTAGACCGACTCGCCCTCGTCGGTGCGCAGAACGTCGACCCGGCCGGCGTCGGAGAGGGACTGGAGCGCTCGGTACACGGTCGTCAGGCCGATCTTCGAGCCGACCGCGCGCATCTCGGCGAACACGTCCTGCGCGCTGCGGAACCCCCGGCTCTGGCAGAGGATCTCGTGAACGGCGTCGCGGCTCTTCGTCATCAGGACTCCTGTGTACGGCTTCGCCCTACGACCTACCAGAGTAAGTCGGTCTGCGTCAGATCAGGCCGAAACGGGTGGCGGCGAGGAGGACCAGGAACGTCATGACCGCCACGCGCAGCACCCGGCCCACCGGACGCAGCGAGGGCCACGACAGGTAGGCCAGGCAGCCGATGAACGCGAGCACCGGAAGCACGGCCAGCCCGCCACGCCAGTCGGGCACCACCAGCCCGGCGATCAGCAGGGCCACCATGACCAGAGGGACCACCCAGCGGGGCAGCTGGAACAGGAAGACCAGCGGCGCGGCGCTCCTGCGCTCGAACGCCGCCCGCAGCCCGGTGGCGCCGGGCGTGAAGAACTGCTCGCCCGGCGGCAGCGGCCGCCGCACCCGCGGGGCCGCCGCGTTCCCCCCGGCGGGAGGCCTCCTCGCCAGAGGGTGGGTCGGCACCTGACGGCGCGGCGGTTCGGTTTCGCTTCCCACGCGTTCGAGCCTAGTGCCCATCCCGCCAATCTTCGCCCCGTCTGTTCGCCCGGCCCGTTCGCCCTGTCGCGTCGCCCTGCCTGTTCGCCCGGCCTGTTCGCCCTGTCGCGCCGTCCGAGCGGCGCCTCCCCGCGGTGCCCCACCCGCCCCTCCCCGGCACTGCGTACGCGAGGGGTGGCATGCTGGGCGGCATGCTCGCCGTGATCCGTTACTCGGTGCCGGGCGCCCGCGCCGACGAGTTCGCCGCCCAGGCGCGCGCCATCCTCGATCTGCTTGCCGCGCAGCCGGGATACCTGCGCGGGCAGATCGGCCGGTCGGTGGACGAGCCGGCCCTGTGGGCGGTGGTCAGCGAATGGGAGGGCGCGGGCTACTATCGGCGCGCCCTGTCGGCGGCCCGCATGGTCATGTATCCCCTGATGACCCTTATGATCAACGAGCCCAGCGCCTTCGAGGGCGTCTACGCGCTGCCGGGTGAAGGGGCGAGCGCGGGGACCGTGGGCAAGGCTTGAGCGCGGGGGCGCCGGATTCCCCTAAGCTTGAGCACGGATCCGGGCAGGTGGCCGGACGTCCCGCGGCCGCGGCACGCGGCAGGGCCGGCCCGCCCGCTTCAGCGAGCATCGCACCGCTGACCCCGATCTCAACGCCGACACCCAGCCGGATGGAGTTCCACTGATGGCACGTCGCACCGACGTCTTGGAAACGATCGTCAGCCTCGCCAAGCGCCGCGGGCTCGTCTTTCCGTCGAGCGAGATCTACGGAGGCCTGCGGGCGTCCTGGGACTACGGCCCCCTCGGTGTCGAGCTCAAGAACAACGTGAAGCGCGAGTGGTGGAAGGCCATGGTGCAGGGCCGCGACGATGTCGTCGGCCTCGACTCCTGCGTCATCCTCGCCCGCGAGGTCTGGCAGGCCAGCGGCCACGTCGAGACCTTCACCGACCCGCTCACCGAGTGCCAGTCGTGTCACAAGCGCTACCGCGCCGACCACCTCGTCGAGGCGTACGAGGCCAAGCACGGCAGTGAGCCGGCGGGCGGCTTGGCCGACATCACCTGCCCGAACTGCGGCAACAAGGGCGCCTTCACCCAGCCGAAGCAGTTCAGCGGCCTGCTGAAGACGTTCCTCGGCCCGATCGAGGACGAGTCGGGCCTGGCGTACCTGCGGCCGGAGACCGCCCAGGGCATCTTCATCAACTACCTCAACGTCCAGCAGTCGGCCCGCAGGAAGGTCCCGTTCGGCATCGGCCAGGTCGGAAAGTCGTTCCGCAACGAGATCACCCCGGGCAACTTCATCTTCCGCACCCGCGAGTTCGAGCAGATGGAGATGGAGTTCTTCGTCAAGCCCGGCACGGACGAGGAGTGGCACCAGTACTGGATCGACGAGCGCCTGCGCTGGTACGTGGACCTCGGCATCAACAAGGACAACCTCCGGCTCTACGAGCACCCGAAGGAGAAGCTGTCCCACTACGCGAAGCGGACCGTGGACATCGAGTACCGCTTCAACTTCGCCGGCGGCGAGTGGGGTGAGCTGGAGGGCATCGCCAACCGCACCGACTTCGACCTCACCGCGCACGGCAAGGCGTCCGGCACCGACCTGTCGTTCTTCGAGCAGGAGTCGGGCGAGCGCTACGTGCCGTACGTCATCGAGCCGGCGGCCGGTGTGGACCGCGCGACGCTGACCTTCCTTCTCGACGCATACACGGTCGACGAGGCGCCCAACGCCAAGGGCGTGATGGAGGAGCGGACCGTGATGCGCCTCGACCACCGCCTCGCCCCGGTGAAGGTCGCGGTGCTGCCGCTGTCGCGCAACGCCGACCTGTCGCCGAAGGCCCGGGACCTCGCGGCCCGGCTGCGCCGCCGGTGGAACGTGGACTTCGACGACGCGGGGGCCATCGGCCGCCGCTACCGCCGCCAGGACGAGATCGGCACGCCGTTCGCGATCACGGTCGACTTCGACACCCTGGAGGACCAGGCCGTGACGATCCGCGAGCGGGACACCATGGCCCAGCAGCGGGTCGCGCTCGACCAGGTCGAGTCGTACCTGCGCCAGCACCTCAACGATTGATCATCGCGACAAGGCGCCTGTCCGGAAATTTCCGGACAGGCGCCTTTTGCGTGAGCGTCTGGGGCCGTCCGACCACGGCAACGATCTGCATGCGCCGCCGGGCGCGGAGCGCGCCCCGATCTCGGCTGCTGGATGTCGCGGCGGCCCGTTGCTCGGCGTCCTCGTTGAGGATCTCCAGTGCACCGATCTGCAGGTTCATGTCGATCGTGGTCAGCGGGGGCCTGGTCTCCCGTATTGGCCGACCAGCACCAGCGAGCCGTGACACATGCTGCGGATATGCGAACCAGGCGGCGGGGAAAACCCATGCTCGTCGCCGCTCTGGCCGTCCTGGCCGTATTAGCCGTTGGCGGGTGGGCCGCATGGTCTTTCCTCATGCCCATGTATCAGGGGCGTGACGACCCGTACGCCGTGCTTCCCCGGAGCGAGGCCCTCCTCACCAGCGGGGACCAAGGGATCGACCGACTGAAGCGCTTCGTGAGCAAGCAGGCCGGGCTGCACTTGCCCGACAGCAGTTGGGCGCGGTGGGCTTCGAACGACACAGGCGCCGACATCCAACTGGACGTGAAGTACGAGCTGCGCACTGCGACTTCCCAGAGCTCGGGGCAGGAGGCCGCCGCAGCCTGGCTGGACGAGATGGCCCACCCCACAAACCCTTCTATGAAGGTCACCAAGCTTCCTGACATCGGGGACGAGGCGGTGGAGAGGCAAGCGCCGTCGGGATACGTGGTGTTCGTCCGTGCAGGGAACGCGACGATCACCGTGGATTACTCCGTCTACGGGACGGAAGGCGCCAAGGAAGCGGAACAGGTCCAGAAAACGGCTCGCCGAATGGCCGCTCTCGCTGTCGAGCACATCGAGAAGGCGAATTCCAGGGCCGCCTGACAACACGCTCCGCTTCTGCCGTAGTGGGACGCACTCGACGTCCTCACGGAGGGTCCCTCGGCCCTCGGCGAGCCCGGGCCTGTATGAACTGTGCGCCGTCATCGTCGACCGGCTGTTCCGCTTCTACGACCGATGCGCCGCCTCCGGCCTGGCCGAACTCGAACGCCTGGCGAGCACGGTCGAGACCTGGTGGCCCCGAGATCCTCGCGGTCATCCACACCGGCATCACCGACGCAGGCTTCTGAGGGCGCCAACCGCGTGATCGAGACCGTCGCCCGCGACGTGTTAGCGGCACAACCTCATCCTGGCAACCTCACGCCTGGCGCGCCGGTGTCGGCGAAGATGGGTGCGATCTCTGAGGAACCAAGAGGGAGTCGACGCGATGACGAAGTATCTGATCTCGTTTCCGAGCGCCGCCATGGTCCTTTCCAACGAGGAGCTGCAGGCGGCCGCGGACGCGGCGCACGCCGTGGTGCAGGAGGCATCGACGAAAGCGTTCCGCCTGTCATGGTGGACGGGGACGGGGACGGGGCCGTGACCGAGGGCACATACCCTCAGACGCGGCAGATCGAAGGCGGCTACACCGTTTTGGAGCTGCCGTCCCGCGAGACGGCACTGGAGTGGGCCGCGAAGATCGCGGTCGCGTGCCGGTGCGTGCAGGAGGTCCGCGCGTTCCAGTACGACCCTGCCGGCTGACGGGCCTCGGCCTCGCCGGGAGTCGTATTCGGTCTCGGCCACCGATACGCGCGAAAGATCGAGGCTGACGGCGCGGAATATGCTTGTAGCGTAATTTGCCCATGGCGAAAATGTGCTGACAGTGAAATAGACCGTCCTCTTCCCGGGTTCCGGGACTAATGTCGCGGCATAACCCGACTATCGAAACAGGGAGACCAGATGGACCACCACGCGCGCTCAGGCGGCCCCGCCGGCGACCGGTTCGGCTCCGGCGATCTTGGCCGCAAGCTGCTGGAACGGCGCATCCTCGTGCTCGGCCAGGAGGTCGACGACGACATCGCCAACCGGATCTGCGCGCAACTGCTGCTGCTGACCGCGGAGGACTCCGCGCGGGACATCAGCCTTTACATCAATTCCCCCGGTGGCTCCGTGTCGGCCGGTCTGGCGATTTACGACGTCATGCAGTACGTGCCGAACGACGTCGTCACCGTGGGCATGGGCCTTGCCGCCTCGATGGGACAGTTCCTGCTGTGCGCCGGCGCGCCGGGCAAGCGGTACGCCCTGCCGCACGCGCGCGTCATGATGCACCAGCCGCTCGGCGGCATCGGCGGCACGGCGGCCGACATCGCGATCCAGGCCGAGCAGATGCTGCACACGAAGAAGACCCTGGCCGAGCGCATCGCCTTCCACACCGGCCAGCCGCTCGAACGCATCGAGGCGGACTCAGACCGCGACCGGTGGTTCACCGCCGAGGAGGCCAGGGAGTACGGCATCGTCGACCACGTGGTTGCCGGGCTCGGCGCCCTGCGTACGGCACGGTGAGAGCGGCGCACTGATCGCCGGAGCGAGCGGCACATGTGAGCGGCACTGTGACGCCGTGGATGGCGCGGTGGATGGTGTCGTGAACGGGCGGGGGAGCGCGCTCAGCCGCAGCGCGTCCCCTTGGCCGGGACCGTCCCCTCCAGCAGGTAGGCGTTGACCTTGTCGTCTATGCACTGGTTCTGGCCGTACGCGCCGTGGCCCTCGCCGTTCAGCGTCAGCAGCACGGCCGTGCGCAGCTGCTCGGTCAGCCGCGGCGCCCACTGGTACGGCGTCGCCGGGTCGTTCGTGACGCCGACCACCAGGATGGGATTGGACCCGGTGGCGTCGACGTGCCTGGCCGCGTCGTCTCCGCGTACCGGCCAGACGCTGCACGATCCCGCGCTGATCGCGGTCGAGGCGAAGATCGGGCTCCTCTTCTCCAGCCGCCGGGCCAGCTCCTCGGCCTGGGCGACCGAGGGGCGGTCGGTGCTGTCGACGCACAGCACCGACGGCAGCGAGAACTGCAGGGTCGAGTAGGTGCCATTCGGCTGCCGCCCGGCATACTGGTCGGCCAGCGCGAGCAGGCCGTCGTACTTGCCCTTGCTGCCTTCGCTCAGCGCCTCGGTCAGCAGCGGCCAGGTGTACTTGCTGTAGAGCGCCTGGGTGATGCCCGCCCTCGCGATGTCCTCGGTGACCGTGCGGGAGCCCACCTTGCCAGGCGTGCGGGCCAGGGTGTCGAGAAGCTTCAGCACGGTCGCGTTCGCGGCGGCGGCGTCGGCGCCGAGCGGGCAACTCGTCCGCGTCTTGGTGCAGTCGGCCAGATAGTCCTCGTACGCCTTCTGGAAGCCGAGGGCCTGCGTCTTGGCCATGTCGAGCATGGTGACCGAGGGATCGACGGCCGAGTCGAGCACCATCCGCCCCACCTTCTTCGGGAACTGCGTGGCGTACACCGCCCCGAGGTGGGTGCCGTAGGAAAAGCCGAGGTAGTTGAGGCGCGGGTCGCCGAGGGCCGCCCGCAGCGACTCCATGTCGCGTGCCGCGTTGACGGTGCCGACGTAGGGCAGGATCCAGCCCGCGTTGCGCTCGCACCCCTGGGCGAATCCCTTGACGAGCGTGGTCTCGGTCGCGAGGGTCTCGCTGGGCTCCCTGCTCATGTACTGGTCCATCTGAGGGCCGCTGAGACAGCGGATGCCGCTGCTGCGCTCCACGCCGCGCGGGTCGAAGCTGACGAGGTCGTAGCGGCTGTTCAGAGCGGAGAACGCGTGGGCCGCGTTGATGAGCGTCGTGACCCCGGAGCCGCCGGGACCGCCGAAGTTGAAGACCAGGGAGCCGATCCGCCGGCTCTGGTCGGTGGCCCGCAGCCGGACCAGGGCGATGCCGATCTTCTTGCCCTCCGGCTTGGCGTAGTCGAGGGGCACCTGGAGTGTGGCGCACTCGAAGCCGGAGGAGGAGGCCGTCTCCTCGCAGGCCTTCCAGGACAGGGAGGGCGTGCTCGACGCGTACCCCTCCGGGGTGACTCGCGCGCCCCCGCAGCCGGCGGTCGCCGCCATCGCACCGAGCCCGGCGACCGCCACCGCCATCACCGGCCAGACCCTACGCGCGGCCGTTCCCCGCACCGCCCGCATCCACGCGGGCGTTCCCTGCGACGTACCGCTCCGCGCGGCCGTTCCCCGCGCCGCCACTCGCGCCGATATCGCTCGCTCCGGAACCTCACGCGACAACGCTCGCGACACTGACAACCCTCCGTGTTCGACTGTATTCGGAGGGTGTCTCGTTTATATCGCATGTCGTCGCGACCGCACGGCCGACTCACCGGAACTCGCCTTACCGCATAATGGTCTAAACCATTTCCCCTCGCGTGATGCGAAACCTGGAGGGCCGTCCTTGGCGGCGCATTGGTTTACACCAGTGCGCGATCGTCGAGAAGATGGCCGTTGTTTAATTGGATTAGACCTCTCCCATGCCTTCCACCTGCTTAGACGCCATATGTGGCGAAGGGTGAGGTTTGGTGCTGCTTTTCCCAGGTACAGTCCGTTTGCGGGCCGCGTTCGCGGTTTTATTGAAGTCGGCGAAGGAGCGTCGCATGCCCAAGTACGTTTACGACTTCACCGAGGGCAACAAGGACCTCAAGGACCTACTCGGTGGCAAGGGCGCCAATCTGGCGGAAATGACCAACCTCGGTCTCCCCGTGCCTCCCGGCTTCACGATCACCGCCGAGGCGTGCCGCCACTACCTGCGGCACGGCGGCACGCCCGACGGGCTGGAGGGGGAGATCGGCGAGCACCTCGCCGTCCTTGAGGCGCGGATGGGCAAGCGCCTCGGTCAGGCGGACGACCCGCTGCTGGTCAGCGTGAGGTCGGGGGCGAAGTTCTCGATGCCCGGGATGATGGAGACGGTCCTCGACATCGGCCTCAACGACGACTCCGTCCTGGGCCTGGCCAAGCAGTCGGGCAACGACCGTTTCGCGTGGGACTCCTACCGCCGGCTCATCCAGATGTTCGGCAAGACCGTCCTGGGCATCGACGGCGAGCTGTTCGAGGACGCGATGGACGAGCTCAAGGGCGAGCGGGACGACACCGACCTCGACGCCGCCGACCTCCAGCGGGTGGTCGAGACCTTCAAGGGCATCGTCCGGGAGCGGGCGGGCCGCGACTTCCCCGCCGACCCCCGGGAGCAGATGGACCTCGCCGTCAGGGCGGTCTTCGACTCCTGGAACGCCCCGCGCGCGATCCTCTACCGCCGCCAGGAGCGCATCCCCGCCGACCTCGGCACCGCCGTCAACGTCGTCGCCATGGTGTTCGGCAACATGGGCCCGGACTCCGGCACCGGAGTCGCCTTCACCCGCGACCCCGGCTCGGGACGCCAGGGCGTCTACGGCGACTACCTGCGCAACGCCCAGGGCGAGGACGTCGTCGCCGGCATCCGCAACACCGTCCCCCTGCAGGAGCTGGAGACCATCAACCCGGGGGCCTACCGCGAGCTCCTCGGCATCATGGCGACGCTGGAGCGGCACTACCGCGACCTATGCGACATCGAGTTCACGATCGAGCGCGGCAAGCTGTGGATGCTGCAGACCCGGGTCGGCAAGCGCACGGCCGCCGCCGCCTTCTGCATGGCCACCCAGCTGGTGGACGAGGGCCTGATCGACATGGACGAGGCGGTCACCCGGGTCACCGGTGACCAGCTCGCCCAGCTCATGTTCCCCCGCTTCGCCGCGACGGCGGGCAACCGCAGGCTGACCACCGGCATGAACGCCTCGCCCGGCGCCGCCGCGGGCAGGGCCGTCTTCAGCTCCGAGCGGGCGGTCGAGCTGGCCGCGCGGGGGGAGGCGGTCATCCTCGTGCGGCGGGAGACCAACCCCGACGACCTGGCCGGGATGATCGCGGCTCACGGCGTGCTCACCTCCAGAGGCGGCAAGACCTCCCACGCCGCCGTGGTGGCGCGCGGCATGGGCAAGACCTGCGTGTGCGGGGCCGAGGAACTGGAGGTCGATCCGCACGCCCGCCGGTTCACCGCGCCCGGCGGGGTCGTCGTCGACGAGGGCGACGTCATCTCGATCGACGGCGGCACCGGAGCCGTGTACCTCGGTGAGGTTCCCGTCACCGCCTCGCCGGTGGCGAAGTATTTCGAGGGCGAGCCCGCCGAGGACGAGCTGGTGCGGGCCGTCGACCGGATCATGCGCCACGCCGACTCCGCGCGCCGCCTCGCCGTACGGGCCAACGCCGACACCCCCGAGGACGCCGACCGCGCCCGCCGCTACGGCGCCGAGGGCATCGGGCTGTGCCGTACGGAGCACATGTTCCTGGGGGAGCGGCGGCGGCTCGTCGAGGACCTGATCCTGGCCACGACGCCGGAGGCCCGGCAGGCCGCGCTCGACGCGCTCGAACCGCTGCAGACCGGCGACTTCACCGGCATCTTCACGGCCATGCGCGGGCTGCCGGTGACGATCCGGCTGATCGACCCGCCGCTGCACGAGTTCCTGCCCGACCTCACCGACCTGGCCGTGAAGGTGGCCCTCGCGGGGGACAGGGCGGGGGACAGGCCGGGGGTCAGGACGGAGGACGGGGCGGACGATCGGGACCGGAGGCTCCTCGACGCGGTCAAGCGGCTGCACGAGCAGAACCCCATGCTCGGCCTGCGCGGCGTGCGGCTCGGCCTGACGATCCCCGGCCTGTTCGCCATGCAGGTGCGGGCCATCGCCGCGGCGGCCCGCCGGGTGGAGGGCGCGCGGGCGGAGATCATGATGCCGCTGGTCGGCGCGGTGCAGGAGCTGGAGATCGTCAGGGACGAAGCGGAGCGGATCCTCGCCGAGGCGGGCGTGGCGGCGGCGATCGGCACGATGATCGAGGTGCCGAGGGCGGCGCTGACGGCTGGGCAGATCGCCGAGGCCGCCGAGTTCTTCTCGTTCGGCACCAACGACCTCACCCAGATGACCTGGGGCTTCTCCCGCGACGACGTGGAGAGCGCCTTCTTCGGCGCGTACCTCGACCTGGGCGTCTTCGGGGTCTCGCCGTTCGAGTCCATCGACCGCGAGGGCGTCGGCCGTCTGATGCGGACCGCGGTCGAGGAGGGCAGGCGGACCCGGCCCGGCCTCAAGCTCGGCATCTGCGGCGAGCACGGCGGGGATCCCGATTCGGTGCACTTCTGCCACGAGATCGGCCTCGACTACGTCTCCTGCTCGCCGTTCCGCATTCCGGTCGCCCGGCTGGAGGCGGGCCGCGCCGCACTGGCCTGCGCGCGGTCCGGCACGGGATGCTGACGCGCCTGGCGGGAGAACCCGGGCGTCACTCGCGGCTGCTTACCAGGTAAGGGGGCAATCTCCCATCGGATAACCGGATCTGTCGTGAAACCGGACCTTCGCGGGTACGCTCCATTCCCCGCTGCCACGGGGCTTGCCACAGGGAAGGGGGATGGATGGCCCGCTACGACGAGCACGACCAGGCACGGTGGGTGCCGGAGCCGCCGGGCAACCCCGAGCGGAGCGCGTTCGAGCGGGACCGGGCACGCGTGCTCCACAGCGCCTCGCTGCGCAGGCTCGCCGCCAAGACGCAGGTGGTGGCCCCCGCCGACTGCACCGGCCTGCACAGCCCCCGCACACGGCTGACCCACTCCCTGGAGTGCGCGCAGATCGGCCGGGAGATGGGCAGGGTCCTCGGCTGCGACCCCGACCTGGTGGAGACCGCCTGCCTCGCCCACGACCTCGGCCATCCCCCGTTCGGCCACAACGGGGAGGCCGCCCTCGACGAACTGGCCGCGCCGTGCGGCGGGTTCCAGGGCAACGCGCAGAACCTGCGCCTGCTGACCCGGCTGGAGGCCAAGGTCATCACCGAGGACGGCCGCAGCGCCGGGCTCAACCTCACCCGGGCCGCGCTCGACTCGGTCTGCAAGTATCCCTGGGCCGGGTCCTCCTGCCGGGTCCCCGGCGTCCCGCTCGCCGCCGAGGGCCGGCCGTACTGCGTCTACCCCGACGACCTGGCGGTCTTCCGCTGGGTGCGGGAGGGGGCGCCCGACTACGCGGTCGGCTTCGAGGCGCAGATCATGGACTGGGCCGACGACGTGGCCTACTCGGTGCACGACCTGGAGGACGCGCTGACGTGCGGCCACGTCACGATGGCGGCCCTGCGCGACCCGGAGGAGCGGCTGGAGGTGTGCCGCCTGACGAGGGAGTGGCACGCGCCCGACGCGGGCGTGGAGGAACTGTCGGAGACCTTCTCCCGGCTGCTCGCCGAGCCGCTGTGGCCGGCCGCCTTCGACGCCGGACTCGCCGATCTCGCCGCGCTCAAGCGGCTCACCAGCGCGCTCATCGGCCGGCTGTGCCGCTCGGCCCAGAACGCCACGCGCGAGGCGTACGGCTGCCACCCCACGCCGGGAGGCAGGGAGGGCGGGGCGGGCAGGGAGGGCGCGGGCGGCCGCAACCGGTACGACGCCGACCTGGTGGTGCCGAGGATGACCCGCCTGGAGTGCGCGCTGCTCAAGGGAGTGACGGGCCGCTACGTGATGTCCAGGGAGGCCCACCACGCCGTCCAGGCCCGGCAGCGCGAGATCATCGCAGAGCTGGGCGACCTCATCCTGCGCGGCGCCCCGGCGACGCTGGAGCCCGCCCTGCGGCCACAGTTCGAGCAGGCCGCCGACGACGCGGGACGACTGCGCGCGGTGGTCGACCAGATCGCCTCACTGACCGACTCCTCCGCCATGGGCCTGCACCGCCGCCTGTCGACGGCCACGCGCCGCCTCAGGGCCGGCTGACCCGCCGCGCCACCTCAGCGCCGTCTGATCCGCCGGGTCGCCTCGAAACCGGATGACCCGCCGGTCGGCTCAGGGCCGGCTGAGACGCGCCGCCTCCGCAGCCGCCCGCACGAAGGCGGCCAGCGCCCGCGACCGCGTGTTCTGCGGCCAGGCGAGGACCAGCGTCGTCGGCGGCGCGTCGGCCACGGGCACGCCGACGACGTCGTGACGCAGGTTCGCCCGGATCGACTCGGGGACGACCGCCACGGCCCGGCCGAGCGCGACGAGATGCATGAGCTGGCCGCTCTCGGCGATCCGGGAGAAACCCTCGGGGACGGCACTCGGCCACCGCGGCAGCGGCTCGCCGTCGAGGTCCGCCATCGACAGCTCCGCGCGTCCGGCGAGCCGGTGCCCGCGCGGCAGCACCGCCACCTGGCTCTCCACCAGGAGCTCCTCGACCGCGAGGCCGGTCAGATCCTCGCGGGGGGCGTGCAGCAGGGCGGCGTCGGCCCGGCCGTCCCGCACCATCGCGCCCCGCTCCCGTGCGCTGAAGACGATGTCGACGGGCAGCGCGCCCGGTGTGGCGGCGTACGCCGCGAGGATCTCGGGCAGCAGATCCGCGTCTCCGCCCGGTTTGGCGGCGAGCACGAGCGAGGGCTCGCTCCGGCCGGCCCGCCGGGTCCTGCGCACGGCCGCCGACACGGCGGCGAGCGCGGTGTGGCCCTCCCGCAGCAGCGTCGCACCCGCGTCCGTCAGCGTCACCGTGCGGTGGTCGCGCTCCAGCAGCCGCACGCCGAGGCGGCGTTCGAGCTGCTGGATCGCCCGTGACAGCGGCGGCTGCGCGATGCCGAGCCGCCGGGCCGCCCGCCCGAAGTGCAGCTCCTCGGCCACCGCCACGAAATAGGCCAGCTCCCGCGTCTCCACGGTGTCGTCACCGGGGGTCATACCGCGAGGGTATCGCCCGTGACCGAGACGGTGTTGGGCGTGGCGGGGGACGCGGTGATGGGCTTGACCCATGAAAAGCACAGACAGCACAGACAGCACTGCCGACACTCGCAGCGGCAGCACTGGCACCGTCGCCCTCGTCACGGGGGCGAACAAGGGAATCGGCTATGAGATCGCCAGGCAGCTCGGCGAGCTCGGCATGACCGTGCTGCTCGGGGCGCGCGACCCGGGACGCCGGGACGAGGCGACCGCGAAGCTGCGGGCGGAGGGTCTGGAGGTCCACCCGCTGACGATCGACGTCACCGGCGAGGAGAGCGTGCGGGCGGCGGTGGCGCGGGTGGAGGAGCGGTTCGGCCGCCTCGACGTGCTCGTCAACAACGCCGGCATCTCGGGCGGGACGCGGCAGACGCCCGGCTCGGTCGACCTCGGCGTCGTGCGCGAGGTGTTCGAGACCAACCTCTTCGGCGTCATCCGGGTGACCGACGCGACGCTGCCGCTGCTGCGGCGGTCGGCGGCGGGCCGGATCGTCAACGTGTCGAGCGGCACGGGGTCGATGACGCACATGACCGACCCCGCCCACTACTTCACCGACAGTCCGAGTTTCGCGGCCTATCCGCCGTCGAAGGCCGCGCTCAACATGCTCACCGTGCAGTACGCCAAGCAGCTGCGCCCGCTCGGCATCCTGGTCAACGCCATCGCCCCCGGGCCGTGCGACACCGACTTCGCCAGGGATCTCGGCAGGTCCCTGCCGCGTACGGCGGCGCAGGGCGCGGCGGTCGCGGTCACGCTCGCGACGCTCGGCGCGGACGGACCGTCGGGCGGGTTCTTCGACGAGGACGGACCGGTGCCGTGGTGACCGTCCCGCTCAGAGCGGGATGATCACCACGTCGTCGTCGTCGCCGCCTCCGTTCTTCTTCTTTTTCTTCGTCGGCGGCTTGGTCTCGTCCGGGGTGGGCGTGGGCTGCTGGGAGGAGTTGGACGCGCACAGTTGCGTGCAGGGCGGGGTCGCCCCCATCTTCTTGCGCAGCGTGAGCATGGCCTTGCGCGGCGAGACGGTGCGGTTGCCGTCGTCCCAGGCGTCCAGATAGGTCCACGGCGGCACCACGCCCCGCCGCACCCACCAGTACTGGGGCTCGACCGGCCACGAGATGGCGAAGTAGAGGTTGCTCGCGGTGTCGCGCGCGTTGCCCGTGTTGCCCACCCGGCCGAGCAGCTGCCCGGCCTTGACCTTGGCGCCCGGAGTGATGTCCTGCTCCACGGAGTCGAGGTGGCCGCCGAGGTACAGCACGCCGTCCTCGCCCTTGACCGTGACGAACCGCCCCTCCCGGTCGGCGCCCCGGTTGGTCGAGGGCGACCAGAGGTTCTTGACGTTGACCTCCTGGACCACCCCGTCGACCGGTGACACGAACGCGCATCCCTTGGCCGCCCAGATGGTGGTCTTGGGAAGCACGAGCAGTTTGCGGGAGTACGACACCTTGCAGCCCTTGATGGGGAAGGCGTACGTGTAGGAGGACATCTTCGGCGGCGGGACCCGCACCGGCTCGTCCCCGGGCGGAGGCACGATGTGGCCGGGCTCGGAGTCGTCCATGGCGGCCGTTATCCCACCTCCCGGCGGCGGTGAGGGCGGCAGCGTGCTCACTCCCGCGACCCCGGCGGGCGCGCCGCAGGACGCCGCGACGAACGCGGCGCCGGCGAGGGCGGCCAGTCTCCCCGATCGCATGATCTCCACCTGGTCGACGTTACCGAACCTTTCCTTTCTAACGGACCAAGCCGCACATCACGACCAGTTCCGGAAAGTCGTGACATGTCCTCGACGATCCGCGATGGGGCGTCCGGGCTGTCGGGGGCAGGCCCTAGACTCGCCAGCGTGGCAGGGCGAAGCGGTCGGATCAGTGATGAGGACATCGCGCTCGTGCGGGAGCGCTCGCCGATCGCCGACGTCGTCGGCGAGCACATCCAGCTCCGCAACGCGGGCGGGGGCAACCTGAAGGGGCTGTGCCCGTTCCACGACGAGAAGTCGCCCTCGTTCAACGTCACCCCGGCCCGGGGTTACTACTACTGCTTCGGCTGCGCCGAGGGCGGCGACGTCATCACGTTCGTCCGCAAGATCGAGAACCTGACGTTCACCGAGGCCGTCGAGCGGCTGGCCCAGCGCGCCGGCATCCAGCTCCGCTACGAGCAGGGCGGCTACGTGCCCGGTCGCGAGCAGGGCGAGCGGCTGCGGCTGATCGAGGCGCACCGCGCCGCCGCCGAGTTCTACGCCGAGCGGCTGTCCAGCCCGGAGGCGGCACCGGGGCGGCGCTTCCTGTCCGAGCGCGGCTTCGAGCGGGCCGACGCCGAGCACTTCGGCGTCGGCTACGCCCCCGACGAGTGGGAGGCGCTGTCGCGGCATCTGATGGCCCGCGGGTTCACCTCCCAGGAGCTGATCAAGGGAGGCCTGGCCCGGGAGGGCAGGCGCGGTCCCGTCGACCGGTTCCGCGGCCGGCTGATCTGGCCGATCCGCGACATCACGGGCGACGTCATCGGCTTCGGCGCGCGCAAGCTGCTCGACTCCGACGACGGCCCCAAGTACCTGAACACCCCCGAGAGCCCGATCTACCACAAGAGCTCCGTGCTGTACGGCGTGGACCTCGCCAAGCGGGAGATCGCCAAGCGGTCCCAGGCCGTCATCGTGGAGGGCTACACCGACGTCATGGCCTGCCATCTGGCCGGCGTGCCGACCGCGGTGGCCACCTGCGGCACCTCCTTCGGGGAGGACCACATCAAGGTCCTGCGCCGGCTGCTGCTCGACCAGGCCGAGTTCCGGGGTGAGGTGATCTTCACCTTCGACGGCGACTCGGCGGGGCAGAAGGCCGCCCTGCGCGCGTTCCAGGACGAGCAGAAGTTCGTCACGCAGACCTTCGTCGCCGTGCAGCCCGACGGCCTCGACCCCTGCGACCTGCGGGTCAAGCAGGGCGACGGCGCGGTGCGCGACCTGGTCGCCAGCCGCGAGCCGCTGTTCGCCTTCGCGATCCGCAGCACTCTGTCGCGCTACGACCTCAACACCAACGAGGGGCGCCTGGCCGCGCTCGACGCCGCCGCGCCCGTTGTGGCCGCGATCAAGGACCCGGGGCTGCGCAAGACCTACGTGGTGGACCTCGACCGCTGGATCGGCTTCATGGACGAGGGCTTCGTCATCCAGCGCGTGCAGCAGGTCGTGGGGCGGACGCAGGAGGGCGCGCACGGTCCCGGACGCCGGCAGGCGGCGCGCGCAGGCGCGCCCGCGCGGTCCGCCCCGGTGCGTCAGGAGCCCATGGACCCCGCCGTCCGCCTGGAGGCGGAGGCGCTCAAGCTCGCCGTCCAGCGGCCCGCGCTGCTCGGGCCGGAGTTCGACGCGCTCGGCGCGGCGACGTTCACCCTGCCCGAGCACGTCGCGCTCTACGAGGTCATCGTGGCGGCGGGGGGCACCGCCGCCGGGGGGCCGGGCGGGCGCGAGTGGGTCGACCGGCTGCTGGAGCAGGCCGACGCGGCGGCGCCCGGCGAGACCGGCGTCGACATGAGGTCGCTCGTCACCCGGTTCGCGGTCGAGGCCGTGCGCGCCGACAACGACGTCGAGGAGCGGTACGGCGCGGCCGTCCTGGCCAAGATCCAGGAGGTCGCGGTCGGCCGGGCCGTCGCTCAGGTGAAGTCGCGCCTGCAGCGGCTCAACCCGGTCGAAGAGCAGCAGGAGTACAACCGGCTGTTCGGCGAACTCGTGGCCCTGGAACAGCAGCGACGGGTGTTGCGGGAACGCGCCAGCGGGGCCTGAATAAACGTCCATTTCCAGATCTCACAGTCGCCAAACATATGTTTTGATCTCGATTCGGTATTGACTTCCGCCTTACCTTGGGTGACAAAAATAGGCCTGCCATTTGGTGGTGCCTTTACTGCACACTGTGTTGCGTGGGTGCATCGGTGCTGCCAAGCAGGCCGCCATCGGTAGACCAGGTGGCGGACCTCGTCGCTAAGGGAAGGGAACGCGGGAGTGTCACGGTTGACGACGTGGCCGCCGCGCTCGACCGATCCGAGTTGCCCGCCGACGCGCTGGAGCGCGTCGTGCGGATGCTCGCCGAGAACGGGGTTGAGGTCCTCGAGCCGCAAGGCGACGAGGAGCCCAGCAAGCCGGACGAGGAGGATATCGGCAAACGCGCTCCGACCAGCGACCTGGTCAGGATCTATCTAAGGGAGATCGGCAGGGTTCCGCTGCTCACCGCCGAGGAGGAGGTGGAACTGGCCAAGGCGATCGAGGCCGGCCTGTTCGCGGAGGACAAGCTCTGCGAGAGCCTCGCCGCCAGGTTCGCCCGGCCGGAGCTGGAAGACCTGGTCTGGGAGGGAGTCCGCGCCAAGCAGCGGCTCATCGAGGCCAACCTCAGGCTCGTGGTCTCCATCGCCAAGCGCTATGTGGGGCGCGGAATGCTGTTCCTGGATCTTATTCAGGAAGGCAATCTCGGCCTCATCCGCGCGGTGGAGAAATTCGACTACACCAAGGGATACAAGTTCTCGACCTATGCGACCTGGTGGATTCGCCAGGCGATCACTCGGGCGATCGCCGACCAGGCGAGAACGATCCGGATTCCCGTGCACATGGTCGAGACGATCAACAAATTGGTCCGTGTGCAGCGGCAGCTTCACCAGGATCTCGGCCGGGAGCCCGCCCCCGAGGAGATCGCCGCCGAGATGGATCTGCCGATCGACCGTGTGGTGGAGATCCAGCGCATCGCGCAGGAGCCGGTCTCGCTCCAGGCGCCCATCGGCGAGGAGGACTCCGACCTCGGCGACTTCATCGAGGACGCCGACGCCGTGGTGCCGATGGAGGCCGCGGCCTTCATCATGCTGCAGGACCAGCTCGAAGACATCCTGGCCACGTTGTCGGAGCGCGAGCAGCGGATCATCCAGTTGCGGTTCGGCCTCGCCGACGGCCACCCCCGCACTCTGGAGGAGGTCGGCCGGGAGTTCGGCGTGACGCGTGAGCGCATCCGCCAGATCGAGTCCAAGACGCTGGCCAAGCTGCGCCATCCCACCAGGGCCCAGATGCTCCGGGACTATCTGGACTGACGCCTCGACCGCGGACGAGCGCCTCCCGCCCCCCCGGGGAGGCGCTCGTCGCGTGTCCGCGCCGCCGCCGGGCCCGCCCCGATGCGCGGCCCGGTCGCCGCGGCGGCCCGGGTCGTCAGGCCGGCGACGACCTCGTCGGTGCCCCCGGTGCCCCCGGTGCCCCCGGTGCTCCCGTGCCCTCGGCGCGTCCAGGTGAACGGTGACGTCCGGTCACGCGGAGCCGGGCCTCTGGAGCGATCCATATGCGAGGTCCGCCGGGGAGTGTAACCATCGCCGGGCGACCCGGAAGGTGGACGACGTGAGTGAGCCCGCGGTTCGGCCGAACGAGACGACGGTGCCGTTGATGCCGTGTGGGTCAGTGGAGGAGACCCTGGCGTTCTACGAGGCCCTGGGATTCGAGGCGACCTACAAACAGAGCAAGCCCTATGTCTATCTGGCGCTGCGGTGGAGCGGCTTCGAGCTGCACTTCGGTCCCGCGCCCAAGGGCCTGGATCCCGTCCGGGAGGAGTCCGGAGGCTGCCTGGTCATGGTCGACGCCGTGGCGCCCTACCATGCGGCGTTCG
This sequence comes from Microbispora bryophytorum, assembly GCF_006874465.1. Classification (GTDB taxonomy): domain Bacteria; phylum Actinomycetota; class Actinomycetes; order Streptosporangiales; family Streptosporangiaceae; genus Microbispora; species Microbispora bryophytorum. The sequence goes on from NZ_VIRL01000002.1 coordinate 161,745, forward strand.
TCGCGGCGATGCGCCGGGTCTACGGGAAGGTGCTGAGCTCCGGCCTTCCGAGGATCACCCGCTACCGGCCCGGCGCGTCCCGGTTCACGCTGATCGATCCGTCCGGCAACTCGATCATCTTCATCCAGCGCGACGAGCCGGCCGAGGTGGAGTACGGCGGCTCGAAGAAGCTGACGGGCCTGGCCAGGGCGCTCGACAACGCCCGGATCCTGCGTGAGTTCAAGAACGACGACCTTCAGGCCTTCCGCGCGCTCAAATCCGCGCTGCGCAGGCACGGCGCGACCGCCTCGCCGGTCGAGCGGGCCATCGCCCTGTGCCACCTTGTCGACGTGGCCACGATCCTCGGTGAGCCCGCCGATCCCTGGCTCGCCGACCTGCGTGGTCTGGAGCTCACCGTCGACGACAGGCAGCGCGTCGAATCGGAACTCGGGCATCTCGCCGGACTTCAGGAGTGGCTCCCCTGAGATGCGAAGCGGCCCGCTCCGGGCCCGCTCTGAGCTTGCACTGAGGCTTGCGCTGGGCCCGCTCCGGGCCCGTTCTGGGCTTGCTCTGGGCCCGTTCTGGGCTTGCTCTGGGCGCGCTCGTGGGGGGAGCGAAGCCGGGACGCGGGCGGCGGATAGCCTCGGGGGTGTTAACGGTCGACGACGCTGGCGGTGCTCCCTTGACCTCTCAGAAGCCTTCACTGTCCCGCTTTTTCGGCTCCCGGCTGCCCCGTGAGGTCCGTACGGCTCTCGCCCTGGAGAGCGGCGAGCGTCCGATCAGCCACGCGCCCACACCGGAGGGCGGCCACATCGTCGCCACCACCCGGGCGCTGCACCTGCCCGACGGGCCGCGCCTGCCCTGGCACCTGATGGACAAGGCCGTGTGGGACGAGGAGGGGGTGACGGTCACGATGACGGACGGGGCCGTCCACCGGGCCCTCCTGCCCGAGCCGGGCAGACTGCCGGAGACGATCCGCGAGCGGGTGACCTCGACGATCGTCGCGAGCCGCCATGTGACCATCGACGGACGCGGGGGAGTGCGCCTCGTCGCCCGCCGGATCCCCGGCTACGACACCCCGCGCTGGGAGTTCATCTTCGACCCCGGCCTCGACGCGAAGGACCCGGGCCTGCGCGCGCACGCCGAGCAGGCGCTCGAAGAGGTACGCCGCAGCCTCGGCGTCTGACAGCGCCGGGCCCCCGGCGCTACACCGGGGGCCTGGCGACGGCGCGTCACACACCGTCCGGGCCGGTCCTCTATGGGGAGACGGAGCCGGACCGGCGTCCGCCCGGTCTCGGGACGGGCGTCTGCCCGGTCTCGGGCCGCCGAGGAACGTGCCCGGCCTCAGGGGTCGGTTCAGGGGATCTGTTCGGCGCCTGCCGGCCAGCCGGTGGCGGTGCCGACCCGGTCGGTCCTGTCGGCCTGCTCCCAGGTCTCGGTCTTCTTCAGGAACGGCACCTTGTCGCCCGCGAAGTCCTTGGCCTTGCCCGCCACCTTCGAGGCCTGGGCGCCGACCAGCCCTGCCGCCTCCTGCACCGTGGGGCTGTCCGCGAACCGCTGCGCGAAACGCTTGATCTGCTCGTAGCGCTCACGCCCGGCCCGCGTTCCAAGGACGTAGCCGACGGCCAGCCCGGTGGCGAACATCGCCTTGTATCGCATCTTCCACCTCCGCGCTCGTGTTCCCCGCCCCCCTACCCCGAGGGCCTGTCTCTATCCAACAGCAGCCGGTCCGGCCCCGCCTGTGCGGGCCTCCGGGGCGTCCGGGCGCTCTTTGCCGTATGCCGATCAAGACCCGACGACTCGCGGACGGAATCGATGTGACAGACACCCCCCGGAGTGCGCTAATCTAGTTCCGCGCCGCAAGGAAAGCCGAAAGGCCGGAACGAGCGGAGCAGGGCAGTAACAGCAGTACACAGCACGATCCCGTGTAGCTCAATCGGCAGAGCAGCCGGCTGTTAACCGGCAGGTTATAGGTTCGAGTCCTATCGCGGGAGCATTTCACCCCGGGGCGGTGGTCACAGACCACCGCCCCGGGGTTTTTCATGTCTACGTGCGAGTCGCCGCAGCAGCGGTCGCGCCCTTCGAGACACGGGGCCGATCAGGCAAGCGGTGCGCCGCACACCGCCTCTGCTTGCCGTCCGGGGGCCCGGGTGGGGGACGCTTCGGATGCGCCGGTGTGGGGATTTGGCGGACAAATCCCGTGACATCGCGGAAAATGTGATCGCCGTGGCCGTACCGGTCGCGGCTGCCGCGGACCACGGACGGCGCAGTGGGGTGAGGGCCACTGCGGGGAGGGTGTCGCCGCCGGCCCGGAACCGGCGCGGGGTGCCCGTGAGCGCGAAGTGTGTGACGGTCGTGCTGACTTGGCGGAAATCGAAAAAGACCCTCGCACCCGTACGGGAGCGCGGGGAGGAGATCGACAGGCGGGAGGCCGAGAACTTCATCCGGCTCCACCACGCGGAGAACCCGGTGGCGGGCCCGGTGGAGCGGCGCCTCCGGGAGGTCTTCGCGGAGATCGACCGGACGGGGACCTACACGCACACCACGGGCGAGCTGACCTTCGGCGCGCGGGTGGCGTGGCGCAACAGCAACAAGTGCATCGGGCGCCTTTACTGGCGGTCGCTGCAGGTCCGTGACCGGCGGCACGTGGACACCGGCGACGGTGTGGCCGAGGAGTGCGTCGAGCACCTCAGGGCGGCCACCGGGAGGGGCAGGATCCGCCCCACCGTCACGGTGCTCGCCCCCGACCGGCCGGGGGAGCGGGCGCCGCGAATTCTCAACGACCAGCTCATCCGGTATGCGGGGTACACCCGCGAGGACGGCTCGGTCCACGGCGACCCGGCGAACGCGGAGATCACCCGGCGCGCCCTGCGGTCGGGCTGGCGGGGGGAGGGCACGAGGTTCGACGTCCTGCCGCTGGTCGTGGAGGCCAAGGGCGCCCTGGTCCTGCGGGAGGTGCCGCGTGAGGTGGTCCTGGAGGTGCCGTTGCGGCACCCGGCCTTCCCGTGGTTCGCCGACCTGGGGCTCAAATGGCACGCCGTGCCGGCGATCTCCAACATGTCGCTGGAGATCGGCGGGGTCGCCTATCCGTGCGCGCCGTTCAACGGCTGGTACATGGGCACCGAGATCGGCGCGCGCAACCTCGCCGACGGCGACCGCTACGACCAGCTTCCGGTGGTCGCCGAGCGGCTCGGTCTCGACACCTCCCACGACCGTACGCTCTGGCGGGACCAGGCGCTGGTGGAGCTCAACGTCGCCGTGCTGCACTCCTTCGCGGAGGACGGCGTCACGATCACCGACCACCACACCGAGGCGCGACGGTTCCTGACCCATCTGGAGCGGGAGGAGCGCAGCGGGCGCGTCTGTCCTGCCGACTGGTCCTGGATCGTGCCGCCCCTGTCCGGCGCCGCGACACCGGTCTTCCACCGCTACTACGAGGACGTACGGCTCACGCCTGCCTATGTTCACCGCCCTCCCGTGGTGTAGAACATAGTTCGGGTCAAGGCCCGTCGGTCACGGTCCGTGGCGTCAAGATCTGTGGTGCGGTGGAGGAGGGCGACGACGGTGGTGCTGTCCGAGGACGACGGCGGTGTGCGGATCCTGACGTTCAACCGGCCGGAACGGCTGAACGCCTGGACCGCCGAGATGGGACGGCGCTACTTCGACCTGCTGGAGGAGGCCGACCGCGACCCGTCCGTACGGGCGATCGTGGTCACCGGCGCGGGCAGGGGCTTCTGCGCCGGGGCCGACTTCGCGGACCTGACGGCCCTGCAGGCGGGAACCTACGCCGACGAGCGGGATCCCCGGCCCACCACCTTTCCCACCACCCTGCGGACGCCGGTCGTCGCCGCCGTCAACGGCGCGTGCGCCGGGCTGGGGATGGTCCACGCGCTCGTGTGCGACGTGGTCCTCACCGCCGGCGACGCCAAGTGGACGACCGCGTTCTCCCGGCGCGGGCTCGTCGCGGAGTACGGCCTCGGCTGGATCCTGCCCCGGCTGGCCGGGCAGGCGCGGGCGATGGACCTGCTGCTGTCCGGCCGGGTCTTCACCGGTGAGCAGGCGTGCGCCATGGGCCTCGCCGTACGGGCGGTGCCGGGGGAGCGGCTGCTCGCCGAGGCCGTCGGGTACGCGAAGGAGCTGGCCACCCAGTGCTCGCCCGCCTCGATGGCGGTCATCAAGCGGCAGATCTGGGACGGCTGGCAGGAAGGGCTCGACGAGGCCGAAGCCGAGGCCGTACGGCTGATGACGGAGTCGTTCCGGCGGCCGGACTTCGCCGAGGGAGTGTCGAGCTTCCTCGAACGCCGGCCGCCGGACTTCCCGCCTCTGGGGTGAGAGGTGGGCGGCCTCGCCCGATGCCGTGCGCCGGGCGGACGGCTCTCCCGTCCGTGGGGTGGTGTGTCAGCGGAGGCGGTGGGCGCCGGCCGCCGGGGTGGCCGGCAGGAACGTCGGCGCTCCCCAGCCCCGCTCGGCGTAGGCCTGCTCCACGGTGGTGCGCACCCGGTCCACCCGGTCGTCGGCGACGAGCGCGATGGCCGAGCCGCCGAAGCCGCCGCCGGTCATCCGCGCACCGCGCGCCCCGCCGCGCACGGCGGCCTCGACCGCCACGTCCAGTTCCGGGCAGGAGACCTGGTACTGGTCCCGGAGAGACAGGTGGGAGGCGTTGAGCAGGGCGCCGATCTCCTGCACGGCGCCCGCCCGCAGCAGCCCGATGACGGCCTCCACCCGGTGGTTCTCGGTGACGACGTGCTGGGTGCGGGCCCGCTCGTCGCCACTGAGCCTCGACAGGGCCGCGGCGAGGTCGGTGACATCCCGCAGCGAGGGGACGCCGAGGTGCTTGGCCGCGTTCTCGCAGTCCTGGCGCCGCTTGGCATACTGCCCGTCGGCCAGTTCGTGGTGGACGCCGGTGTTGATGATGAGGATCTGCAGGCCGTACGCCGACAGGTCGAACGGCACGGCGCGGCCGGCCAGCGAGCGGCAGTCGAGGAACAGCGCGTGCCCCTGCTTGCTCAGCGTCGAGGCCGCCTGGTCCATGATCCCGCACGGCATGCCGACGAAGTCGTTCTCGGCCTTCTGACACAGCTTGGCCAGCGCCATCGGCTCCAGGTCGAGGCCGTAGAGATCGTTCAGGGCGAGTCCGACGGACACCTCCAGCGCCGCGCTGGAGGACAGCCCCGCCCCCTTGGGCACGTCGCCGTCGATCACTATGTCCGCGCCGCGCACCGGCAGCCCGGCGCCGCGCAGGATCGAGACGACTCCGGCGGGGTAGCGGGCCCAGCCCTCGGCTCGCTCGACGTCCTCCAGCACCTGCTCCTCGCCGGGGGCCTGCAGCGAGGAGATCCGGACGGTGAGGTCCTCGCGGGGGCTCACGGCCGCGGTGACGCCCCACGGCACCGCGAACGGCAGCACGAAGCCGTCGTTGTAGTCGGTGTGCTCCCCGATCAGGTTGACCCTGCCGGGCGCGTGCCAGACCCCGGTGGGCTCGCCGCCGTACGCCTGCCGGAAAGCATCAACAACCCGCATAGTCGCACACTCCTCAACAACGCAGCCTCCCCGTAGGGTAGCGGCCCAGGCGGGTGCGGACGTGCCAGGGCCCGGCTCGGAAATCCGGACCGGGCCCTGATCCGCACGGCGACCTCACATCGCGGGCACGGTCGCCCGCTCGTCGGGGACGCAGTGCGTCATCTTCAGGCCGGAGACGTCGCGCGTGCCGTTCTTGCCGAGGTTGGACAGGCGATCCCTGTCCTCGTCGGTCAGGTCCTGGCTCGCCAGCGGTTCCAGGTGCTTGACGTCGTCGGGTGTGATGCCGAGCCCCTCGCCGACGCGCAGCCCGAGGTCGTCCTCGACCAGCAGGAAGTGCCAGACCATGCGCTCCTGGATCGGCCGGTCGCACTCCGACAGCATGGCGACGAAGTTCTCCACCAGGTCGTCGCGCTCCCACTGCTCCATGAGCAGGTAGCGCTGGCCCGCCTGCTTGTAGTCGTTGGTCCGCGGGATGCGCTTGCGGGTGACTCTGCCGACGATCTGCGGGCCCTGCTCGTCGTGCGTCGGGAACTGCCCCTCGCGGAGCCCGCCGCTGATCGAGGGCTCGTAGTTGACGTGTGGGTTCTCGCCTGCCCGGTCCTGCCGGTAGGTCATGAGGCCGTCGCGCTGGTTGGTCCGCACGTCGGCGTTCTTGGCCTGGTTGACCGGCAGTTGCAGGTAGTTCGGGCCGACGCGGTAGCGCTGGGTGTCGCTGTAGGAGAACGTGCGGCCCACCAGCATCTTGTCGTCGGAGAAGTCCAGCCCGTCGACGAGGACGCCGGTGCCGAACGAGATCTGCTCGTTCTCGGCGAAGGCGTTGTCCACGGTCCGGTCCAGGACCATCCGGCCGACCGGCTTGGCCGGGAAGAGGTCCTCCGGCCAGACCTTGGTGTCGTCGAGCGGGTCGAAGTCCAGCTCGGGGTGCTCGTCGTCGCTCATCATCTGGACGAGCAGCTCCCACTCCGGGTAGTCGCCCCGCTCGATGGCGTCGCGCAGGTCCTTCGTGGCGTGGCCCAGCTCGTGGGCCTGGATGCGTGCGGCGTCCTCGGCCGTCATGCTCCTGACCCCCTGCCTGGGCATCCAGTGGTACTTCACGAGCACGGTCTCGCCCTGCTCGTTGACCCACTTGTAGGTGTTCACCCCGAAGCCCTGCATGTGCCGGTAGTCCGCCGGGATGCCGCGCGGGCTGAACACGTTGACGATCATGTGCATCGTCTCGGGGCTCTGCGACATGAAGTCGAAGATCCGGTTCGGCTCCTGCCGGAAGGTGACCGGGTCCGGCTTGAGCGCGTGGATCACGTCGGGGAACTTGATGGCGTCGCGGATGAAGAACACCGCGAGGTTGTTTCCGACGAGGTCCCAGTTGCCGTCCTCGGTGTAGAACTTCACGGCGAACCCGCGCGGGTCGCGGGCGCACTCGGACGAGTCACGTCCCCCGATCACGGTCGAGAACCGCACCGCCACGTCGGTGCGCTTGCCGGCCTCCTGGAACAGCTTCGCCCTCGTGAACCGGGCGATCGGCTCGTCGCCCCACATGCCGTACGCCTCGAAGAAGCCGTACGACGTCGTGCCGCGCGCGTGCACCACCCTTTCCGGGATGCGCTCCCGGTCGAAGTGGCTGATCTTCTCAAGGAACTGGTAGTTCTCGAGAGTGGCCGGGCCGCGTGCGCCGACCGTCCGCTGGTTCTGGTTGTCGTAGACCGGGTGCCCTTGACGGTTGGTCAGCACGGGACGCTCGTCCCCGGGCTCCGGTCCCTTGCTCGACACGTCCGTCATGGGACGGCTCCTCTCGCTATGTGATCTCATTTGAGCTGTTTATCCTCTGCAATACCCCCCTTTCCGGTTTTTGTCGGGGTATTCGTCCTGGCGCCCCCAGGAGAGGAGATCCTGGATAACGCCGGGAGCACGCGGGGGCGGGCCGGCGGCACGATCGCGCCCCGCGTGGCTCGGTGGTGACGGCGGTGAGCACCGCACGTCCCGCGCTCCGCCGAAATGACGGCGGGGAATCGTCTACCTCACCCCGCGGGGGCCGCCTTCCGCGGCTCGCCGCGGTAGGTGCCGAACGACCAGAGGTTGTCCTCCGGATCGCGGACGGCGAACTCGCGGGAGCCGTAGTCGGTGTCGTACGGCTCCTGGACGACCCGCGCCCCCGCGGCGGTCGCCCGCGCGAACAGCGCGTCCGGGTCGTCGGTCACGGCGTACGCGCCGAACGAGCCGGGGGTGAGGCGCCACTTGTCGTCCGGCGTGTCCCGGACACTGCCCAGCATGATCCCGCCGCCGTGCGGCCAGGAGAGCTGGGCGTGGTCGACGCGGTCGCCCTCGCCGTACACGGCGGTCTCCTCGAAGCCGAACGCCTCGACGAGGAAGGCGATCAGTGCGCGTGCGTCCCCGGCCCGCAGCGTGGGCCATACCTGAGGTGCTGGTGTGGTGTCGTTCATGCCGTCGAGTCTGGCGAGCCGTCCCCCGCCCCGGCTTGGACGTTTCGGAACAGCTCGCCGCCGTGGCCGCCCTCCTCGGCCAGCCACCGGCTGGGCGAACACCCGGCGAGGCCGCCGAACTCGCGGGCGAGGTGCGCCTGGTCGTAGAACCCGCACTCGGCGGCCGCGTCGGCCAGCGTGAGCCGCCGTCCGGACGCCGCCGCGCCCTGGAGCAGGCGGCGGACCCGGTCGAACCGCACCACCCGTGCGGCCTCCTTGGGGGACAGGCCGATCTCCTCCCGGAACCGGCCGTTCAGGTGCCTGGTGCTCCAGCCGGCCTCGCTGGCGAGGCCGGACACGGTGACCTGCCCGCCGGCGGTCAGCGTCCGCTGCCACGCTCGCGCCACCTCGGCCGGGTGGGCCCGCGTGGGGCGGGCATGCCGGGACAGGACCCCGTCGAGGACCGCGAAGCGCTCGTCCCAGCCGTGCGCCTCCAGCAGGCGCTCGCGCAGCTCGCCCGCCAGCCGGCCGAGCACCTCGGCGCCGTCGACGTCGAGCCCTGACAGCTCCCCGGCGGGCAGCCCGAGCAGGGCCCGCGCGCCGAGCGGCGTCAGCGCGAGCTGCACGCCCGACTGCCGCCCGTCGTGCGTGATCAGCGCGGGGGTGGTGTGCAGCCCGCCGACCAGCGTGTCGTACGACCCGGGCGGGGTGCGCGGATCGGGGTGCTCCGCGACGACGAGCGGGTCGTCGAGTGTGACGATCATCGTCAGGTAGGGCGACGGCAGGCCGCGATGCGTGGCCGGCGGAACTCCGGCCTCGCGATAGCCGCTGTACCACGCGACCAGCGGACGCAGCGCGGGAGCGGGCCGCCGGCGCAGGTAGCGTGCCTCGTCGCGCTCGTTCGCGTCCGTCGTCCGCTGTGTTTGTGTCGCCATCGGCCGGCCCTCCCTCCTGCCCTCCCAGTCTCCCCGAAGGAGCGCACGGCGGCCATCGTCGCGGGCGACGACGGCCGCGGGGGCGGGGTGTGGTGAGGCCATGGCGAGGCGGGCCGGGGTGGCGGGGTGTTCCCGTGTCCGCGGCCGGCGGTCAGGCGGCGCCTTCGGCTCCTTCGGCGTCCAGGTCGCGAGACAGCAGGTCCGCGAGGGCGGCGAGGGCCTCCTCCGCTCCCGGTCCGTCGGCCTCCAGGGTGACCTCGGTGCCGTGCCCGACCCCGAGGGTGAGCACGCCCAGCATGCTGTTGGCGGGGACGGCCTTTCCGTCGCCCACACGGATGCGCACGGGCACCGCCTGCCGCGCCGCCGCCTCGACGAAGATCTTCGCGGGGCGGGCGTGCAGGCCGGAGCGCGAGGCGACCGCCAGTGTCCTTTCCGGCATCGGGTTCCTCTCAGGGCTCGAATCGGGGGCTCGAATCGGGGGCTCGAATTCAGGGCTCGATGGTGACCTTGATGGCGGCGCCGCGGGCGACGACGTCGATGGCGTCCATGACCTCGTCCAGGCCGAGGCGATGGGTGATCAGGTCGGCCACCGGCACCGCTCCGTCGGCGATGAGCCGCAGGGCGCGGGCGTTGTGCGCAGGGCTCGACCCGTTGGCGCCGACGATGGTCAGCTCCCGGTAGTGCACCAGGTTGGAGTCGCAGGCGATGACCGGGTCGTCCTTCGGCAACCCGCCGAAGAAGCTGATCCGGCCCTGCCGCGCGGCCATCTGCAACGCCTGCTGCTGGGCCGCGCCGGAGGCCGCCGCCGTGATCACCACGTCGGCGCCCCGGCCTCCGGTCAGCTTGAGCACCTCGTCGACGAGGTCGGTCTCACCCGAGCAGATCGCCGCGTCCGGCCCTACGAGGGCGGCGGCCATCGCGAGGCGTTCGGCGTTCAGGTCGGCGAGGAACACCCGGGCCGCGCCGCGCGAGCGGGCCAGCCGCACGTGCAGGCAGCCGATCGGGCCCGAGCCGACGACGACCACGTCGTCGCCCTCGCCGACGCGGGCCAGCTCCTGCCCGTTGAGCACGCAGGCGAGCGGCTCGGCGAGGGACGCCTCGGCGAAGCCCACCCCGTCGGGGATGCGGTTGAGCCCGTCCACGGCGAGAACCTTGGCCGGCACGACCATGTACTGCGCGAAGCCGCCGTCGTAGTGGTAGCCCATCGACTCCTGGTTGGGGCAGACCGTGAGGTGGCCCCGGCGGCACTCCTCGCACCGGCCGCACGGGATCGCGGCGATCACCTGCACCCGGTCTCCCGGGCTCCAGCCGGTGACGCCCTCGCCGACCTCCACGATCTCCCCGGCGATCTCGTGGCCCATCACGCGGGGCGGCCTGATGTGGTGGTGCCCGAACCGGTAGATCTTGACGTCCGTGCCGCACGTCGAACAGTTGCGTACGCGGATCTTGACCTCGCCGGAGTGGGCGACGGGCTCGGGCACCTCCTCCAGGCGGATGTCCCCGGGAGCATGAAAACGGGCGACTTTCACTCGGAGTCTTCCTCTTCGTCCGGTAGCAGCAGATGGATGACCTCGTCGACCTCGGTGGCCGCGCGCAGGGCCGCGGCGCGTTCCGGGTCGAGCAGGATCTGGGCGAGCTGCGACAGCAGCCGCAGGTGGCCGTCGCCGCGGGCCGCGATGCCGACGCACACCGTCACGCGCTCGCCGTGCCAGTCGACGCCCTCGGGGAGGAGCAGCACGCAGATGGCGTCGTGCCGGACCGCCTCCTTCGAGGCCAGCGTGCCGTGGGGGATGGCGACGCCCTCGCCGACGTATGTGGAGATCGACCGCTCGCGTTCGAGCATGGCCTCGGTGTAGCTCCGGTCCACCGCGCCGATCTCCTGGAGGACCGCTCCGCACTGCCGGACGGCGTCTTCGACGTCCGAGGCGGTCGCGGCCGTCCGTACGGCGCGGGGATCGAGGGGGAGCGGGGCCGTGCCGGCCCGGTCAGCCATCGATCGTGCCCCCGTTCTTGATGGCGGTGACGATCCGCGCCACGGCCGGGTCGCCGATGAAGACCTGGAACGGCACGAGCACGACGCCGGGGGCGCTCGCCCTGGCCCGATCGGCCAGCCCGGTGTGGCACACGACCACGTCGGCGTCCCCGGGGATCGAGTTGACCGGGGTGTGCTCCACGCTTACCGGGGTGCCCTTGAGCTGCCTGCGCAGCGTGCTCGCCAGCATGACACTGCTACCCATGCCCGCGTCGCAGGCCACGATGAGCTTGCGAACGTCCTTGCCCTCGATGCTCGACACGGTTCTACGCCTCCTTGGTGGCGGGCACGCTCTCGGCCGCCGTCTCGCCGGTGGTGTCGCGATTGTCGTCGTTCGTGCTGGTGGTGGTGTCGTCGGTGTCGTGCGGGACGGCGTCCTGCGCCGGGTCGTCCGCCTTGTCGCCGTTGGCGCGGCCGAAGCCCAGCAGCGCGGCGGCGACGGCGAAGGAGACGGCCGTCGCGACCACGATCCCGGCGATCACGCCGAACCAGCCGCCCTTCGGGGTCACCGCCATGTAGGCGAAGATGCTGCCCGGCGACGGAGTCGCGACCAGGCCCGCCCCGGTGACCAGGAAGGTGAGCACGCCCGCGGCGCCGCCGGCGACCACCGCGAGGATCAGGCGCGGCTTCATCAGCACGTACGGGAAGTAGATCTCGTGGATGCCGCCGAAGAAATGAATGATCATGGCGGCGGGGGTGCTGGGACGCAGCGACCTCGGGCCGAACAGCAGGTAGGCGATCAGCAGGCCGAGGCCGGGGCCCGGGTTGGACTCCAGCATGAACAGGATCGACTTGCCGTGCTTGACCGACTCGGCGACGCCCAGCGGCCCGAGCACTCCGTGGTTGATCGCGTTGTTGAGGAACAGCACCTTGGCCGGCTCGATGATGACCGAGGCGATCGGCAGGAGGGAGTGGGCGATGAGCCACTCGACGCCGCTGCCCGCCACGTCGGTGAACTTCTCCACCACCGGGCCGATGGCGAGGACGCCGGCGATCGCCGTGACCGCGCCGACGATGCCGGCGGTGAAGTTGTCGACCAGCATCTCGAAGCCGGCCCGGGTCCGCTCGGAGGTGAACCTGTCGACGTACTTGAGGATCAGCGCGGCCAGCGGACCGATGATCATCGCGCCGAGGAACATCGGAACGTCCGCCCCGACGACCACGCCCATCGTGGCGACGGCGCCGACGACCGCGCCGCGCTGCGCGTGGACCATCCGGCCGCCGGTGTAGCCGATGAGCACGGGGAGCAGGACCTTGATGATCGGGTCGACCAGTTCGGCGAGTGCCTTGTTCGGCATCCACCCGGTCGGGATGAACAGGGCCGTGATGAGGCCCCAGGCGATGAAGGCGCCGATGTTGGGCATGATCATCCCGGCGAGATGGCCGCCGAAGCGCTGGATCGTGGCCCGCACACCGGTGCCGTGGACGGTGGGGGTATAGGGCGTGGCCATTGACGTGCTCCTTTTGGGGGGCGACCGGCCTGGCTGGCCGGGTTGTGAGGGGGTGGACCGCTGTCATCCCCCGGGTTATGAGCGAGCGGACCGGATGTGTCGTGTGACGCGGAGCGGACGGAGCGGGTGAATCGTTTGAGCCGGAGCGGGTGAGTCCGAGCCGACAGCGGGCTGGGGGAGGGCGAGTGAGCCGGCGGGCGCCGTGTGGCGCGCTCAGATACCCCCTGGCGCCGGGCGAGGGGGTGGCGTGAGCGGCCGGGCCGGGTCGGGGGGACCGATCCTGACGTGTGTGCGATCGATGTCGGCCGGGCGGGGCATCCGGCTGCCGGGCAGCCCCACGGCCGCGCCGGCCCAGGCGAGGCCCTCGGCGAGGGCCGTCGCGCCACGGGCTCCCGCGGCGAGGAAGCCGGCCAGGAGGGCGTCGCCCGCGCCCACGCTGCTGCGCGGCTCCTCGACCGCGCATTCGCCGTACCAGACCTGTTCGTCGTGCTCGACCAGCAGCGCGCCGTCCGCCCCGAGACTGGTCAGGACCGACCGCGCGCCCATGGCGCGCAGCTTGCCGACCGCGTCGAGCACGTCGCCGACACAGGCGATCGACGTGCCGGTGGCCTCGGCGAGCTCGTCGCGGTTGGGTTTGACCAGCGCGGGGCCGGCGTTCACGGCGGACACGAGGGCGGGGCCGCTCGTGTCGACCGCCAGGTTGATGCCGGCGTCGGTGAACCGGCGGCACAGTCCGGCGTAGACGTCCACCGGCGCGCCGGGCGGGAGGCTGCCCGAGGCGACCACCCAGCTGGCCGACCGCGCGGCGTCGAGCACGGCGCCCGCCAGTGTGTCCAGCTCGGCGGGGGTCAGCGCGGTGCCCGGCTCGTTCACCTTGGTGACGGTGCCGTCCGGCTCGGCGATCGCGACGTTGGACCGGGTGGGGCCCTCCACCGGCACGGGGATCATGTAGATGCCCTCTGCCGACAGCAGGTCGAGGAGCCGGCGTCCCTCGCTGCCGCCGTACGGGATGACCGCGCACGACCGGACGTCGTTGGCCAGCAGGGCCCGCGTCACGTTGACGCCCTTGCCGCCGGGGTCGAGGTGGGTGGCGGCCGCCCGGATGACGGCCCCGCGGGTGAGCGCGCCGACCTCGATCGTCCGGTCGAGGCTGGGGTTCAGGGTCAGGGTCAGGATCATGCGCGGACCACCTCGGGCCCGGCGGCGGCCAGCGCGGCGGCCTGGTCGGGGTCGAGCCCGGCGTCGGTGATGACGACGTCGATCTCGCCGAGCGTCGCGAAGCGCGCCAGGTAGGTGCCGGAGAACTTCGTGTGGTCGGCCAGCAGGACGGCGCGGTCGGCGCAGGCGATCATCGCCCGCTTGATCGCCGCCTCGGCCGGGTCGGGGGTGGTCAGGCCCTTGGCGACCGAGCAGCCGTTGGTGGCCATGAAGGCCACGTCGACGTTGAGCTGCGACAGCTGCTGGATGGCCCAGTCCTCCACGGTCGCCAGCGTCCGGCCGCGCACCCGGCCGCCCAGCATGAGCACGGTCAGGTTGGGGCGGGCCGCCAGCACCGTGGCCAGCGGGGGTGAGTTCACGACGACGGTGAGCTCCCGGTCGGCGGGCAGTGCCTGGACGAGCCGGCTCGTCGTGGAGCCGGCGTCGACGACCACGGAGCCGTCCTCGGGGAGCTCGGCCAGGGCGGCCTTGGCGATGCGCTCCTTCTCGGCCGTCATCACCTCGTCCCTGGCGGCCAGGGCGGGCTCGAACCCCAGGCGTTCGACCGGGATCGCGCCGCCGTGCACGCGCCTCAGGACGCCCGCGCGCTCCAGTGCGGTCAGGTCGCGGCGGATCGTCTCCGTCGTGACGCCGAACCGCTCGGCCAGCGTCACCACGTCGACCCGGCCGGCGTCGCGGGCCGCCCGCAGGATCTCCTGCTGCCGCTCCTCGGCGTACATCGTGTTGGTTCACCGCCATTTCGATGTTGTTTCGTATGTGTTTATACCCGTCTATGTTGGAAGGTCAAGGGCGGTGAACGTAACAAAACGGGCAAGGTGCACGTAGCGCCCGGGTGTCCGCAATTCCCGGCGGCCCCGCGCCCCGGCGCCTCCGTGTCACGTCTCGAACCTCCGGCGCGTCTCTATAGGGGAGGCGGAGACAAGGAGGCCAGATGCCCGCGGTGACCGATGGGCAGCCCACACCAGTCGCCAGTTTCGAGAGCAGCCGGGATCTGCTGTTCGGGGTGGCCTACCGGGTGCTGGGCAGCGTGACCGACGCCGAGGACATCGTGCAGGAGGCATGGCTGCGATGGGACCGCGTCGACCACTCCGGGATCGCCGATCCCCGGTCCTTCCTCGTCCGGGTCACGACCAGGCTCGCCCTCGACCGCCTGCGCTGGGCGAAGGCCCGCAGGGAGGCGTACGTGGGGCAGTGGCTGCCCGAACCGCTGCCGACCGGGCCCGCGATCGAGGAGGGCGCCGAGACGGCGGACTCGGTCTCCATGGCCATGCTCGTGGTGATGGAGACCCTCTCCCCGCTGGAGCGGGTCGTGTTCGTGCTGCGGGAGGCGTTCGAGTTCTCCTTCGCCGACATCGCGGCGGTGGTCGGCCGGTCCGAGACGGCGGTCCGGCAGCTCGCCCGCCGCGCCCGCTCGCACGTGGGTGAGCGGCGGCCCCGGTTCCGGCAGGACCGCGAGGTCCGCAGGCGGGTGACCGAACGCTTCCTGGCCGCCTGCCTGGGCGGTGACCTGCGGGCGCTGCTCGACCTGCTCGCCCCGGAGGTCACCTTGTCCATCGACGGGAACGGCCGCCGCGGCGTGGCGAGAAACCCGGTCGGGGGCGCGGCGAAGGTCGGCCGCCTGCTCGTATGCGGCCTGCGTCGGGTGCTGCGTCCAGCGGGCATCGCGGCCGCGGAGACCGACGACATCGGCGGCGGATCAATCGTGGACGTCAACGGCGGGCCCGCGGCGCTCATCACCGCCGGGGGCGAGCCGATCGCCGTCATCGTGGTCGACGTCGATCGCGCCGCCGACCTCGTCACGCGCATCTGGATCATCGCCAACCAGGACAAGCTCAGGGGCGTCGGCGCGGGCCGGCGACCCGGGAGGAACAGACATATCCGTGCCGCGGGCTGACCGGCCGCGAGAGAAGCGACTTTCGTCATGACAGACAACGAGCACGAGACCGGGCGGCCGGAGCGGCGGAGACCCGCGCGCGTCATCGGCACCCCCTTATCCGACACCCCCTTCTCCGGGACTCCCTTCTCCGGGGCCGTCGCGTCCGGAATCCCGGACGCCGGCGACGTGGACCACGGCCTTCCCGCCGTCCCCGGCGTCGTTCCGCAGGACGAACGGAAGGCGCGCAGGGCGGAGCGGATCGCGGCGCTGTGCTTCACGCTCGCGTTCGCCGCCCTCGTGGCCTTCCTCGTGGCCTACGTCCGGTTCCAGGTCGGCGGCCTGAGCGCGACGGGCGCCTCGCACGTCGCGCTCGGCGGCACGCTGACACTGGCGCTGCTGGCGCTGGCCGCGGGGATCGTGATCTGGGTGCGCCAGATCATGCCGAAGTACGAGCTGGTCCAGCAGCGCCACCCCATGGCCTCACCCGAGGACGTACGGGCCGAGGTCGCGGCCACGTTCGTACGCGGCACCGGGGAGAGCGGCATCGTCAAGCGCCGGCTGTTGCGCCGCACGCTGCTGCTCGCGGCGGCGCCGCTGGGCCTGGCACCGCTGGTGCTGCTGCGCGACCTCGACTCCAGCGGTGTGCCCGCCGCGCAGCTCCACCGGCGGCTCGGCCACACGGTCTGGGGTGAGAAGACCAAGGACGGCAGACCGCTTCGGCTCGTCGTCGAGGGCACCGGCCAGCCGATCCGCGCCGCCGACTTCAACTCACCCGGAGGCATCCTGTCGGTCGTCCCGCAGGGATACGAACACGACCTGAACGTGCTGGCCAAGGCGACGGTGATCCTCGTCAAGTTCCGTCCGGAGGAGCTCAGAGCCGGCACGAAGCCGAACTGGACGCACGACGGGATCGTCGCCTACTCCAAGATCTGCACCCACGTGGGCTGCCCCGCCGCGCTGTACGAGCAGACCACCCACCACATCCTGTGCCCATGCCACCAGTCCACCTTCGACGCCGCGGACGGAGCCAGGGTCGTCTTCGGCCCCGCCGCCCGGCCGCTGCCGCAGCTGCCGATCGGCGTCGACGAACAGGGCTACCTCATCGCGCTGGGCGACTTCCCCGCCCCGGTCGGTCCCAGCTACTGGGAGCGCGGCGACGCGGAGGCGCGGGCCAGGGAGAACGGAGGCCACTCTTGAGCGAACCGAGAACCGTGCCCGAGCGCATCGCCGGGCCGGCCACATTCCTGGACGACCGCCTGGGCGCGGGCGGCTTCGTCAGGCGCAACATCCGCAAGGTCTTCCCCGACCACTGGTCCTTCCTCCTCGGCGAGATCGCGCTGTACTCGTTCGTCATCCTGCTGCTGACGGGCACCTTCCTGACGTTCTGGTTCAAGCCGAGCATGGGGGAGATCGTCTACAACGGCACGTACGCCCCGCTCAGGGGCGTGACGATGTCCGAGGCGTACGCGTCCTCGCTGCAGATCAGCTTCGAGGTCCGCGGCGGCCTGCTCATCCGGCAGATACACCAC
Organism: Microbispora bryophytorum; assembly: GCF_006874465.1. GTDB lineage: Bacteria > Actinomycetota > Actinomycetes > Streptosporangiales > Streptosporangiaceae > Microbispora > Microbispora bryophytorum. The sequence continues at coordinate 178,702 of NZ_VIRL01000002.1, forward strand.
TGGGCCGCCCTGGTCTTCATCGCCGGCATGATGGCGCACGCGCTGCGGGTCTTCTTCACCGGCGCCTACCGCAAGCCGCGCGAGCTCAACTGGCTCATCGGCGTGGTGATCCTGTCCATCGCGCTGTTCGAGGGCCTGACCGGCTACTCCCTGCCCGACGACCTGTTGTCCGGCGCCGGCCTCCGGGTCACCCAGGGCGTGGTCATCGGGCTGCCCGTGGTCGGCACCTACCTCAACTTCTTCCTGTTCGGAGGCGAGTACCCCGGCGGGGACGTCATCTCCCGCTTCTACTCGATCCACATCCTGCTCCTGCCCGGCCTGATCCTGGCACTGGTCACCGCGCACCTGATCCTCATGTGGATGCAGAAGCACACCCAGTTCCCGGGCAAGGGCCGGACCAACCGCAACGTGGTCGGCGCGCCCTTCTACCCGGCCTTCATGGCGAAGTCGGGAGCGTTCTTCCTGTTCACGTTCGCCGTTATCGCCGCTCTCGGCACGTTCGCACAGATCAACCCCGTCTGGCTGTACGGGCCGTACTCGCCCGCCGACATCTCGGCCGGCTCGCAGCCCGACTTCTACCTGGCCTTCCTCGAAGGGGCGCTGCGCATCATGCCCGCCTGGGAGATCAACCTCTTCGGCACCTCCCAGGTGGGCACGATCCCGCTCAGCGTGGTCATCCCCGCGCTGGTGCCACTGGGCGTCATCGTCGTCGGAATGGCGCTCTACCCGTTCCTGGAACGCTGGCTCACCGGTGACAACCGCGAGCACCACCTCGCGGACCGGCCGCGCAACAACCCGCACCGCACCTCGATCGGCATGGCGGCCGTCGCCTTCTACGGCGTGCTCTGGCTGTTCGGCGGCAACGACATCATCTCGGCGAACTTCCGCATCAGCCTCTACACGACCACCTGGGCCGGACGGATCCTCGTGTTCGTCGCGCCCGCCCTGGCCTACGCGATCACCTACCGCGTCTGCCTGGGCCTGCAGCGCTCCGACGTCGCGGTGCTCGCGCACGGCGTGGAGTCGGGGGTGATCAAGCGGCTGCCGAACGGCGGGTACGTCGAAGTCCACTCGCGGCCGGCGGAGGACATCGAGGCACACCTGCGCGGCAAGGAACCGGTGCCGGTGCTGCCGTACGACGAGACCGTCCCTCCCAAGGGGCTCCGCGGACCGCTCGGCAGGCTGCGCCTGCGGATGTCCAGGGCGTACGGCGGGGAGAAGGTTCCGCCGGTCAACGGACATCCGCACGACGAGGACGGGCAGGCCGCACTGCAGGAGGGACAGAACCGCGCGCTGACGCGCTGACCCCTCTCGCGCGGGCGGGCCCGGAGGCGTTCCTCCGGGCCCGCGCCGTCGTGCCGCGCCGTCGTGGTCACCGATCCCACTGCTCGGGCTCCGGCCACTGCGGATCCTGTGGGTCGGAGGGACGGATCTCGGTGAAGAGTTTGAGCGTCACGGGCCGCAGCCGCTGCCATGCCTCGACCGGCCAGCGCAGGCTGACCGAGGGGAAGACGGTCTCCAGCACGATCTTCAGATAGGGACGGCCGGACTGGCCGACCGGAACCTCCGTGCATAGGCCGGACACGACCGCGGAGATCTCCCGCCTGCCCAGCCGCAGCCGGGCGTTCCCCTGGACCTGGTTCGGGGCATCCTCGGCCTCCAGGTCGACGGACTCCCAGAAGAGCACGGGCGCCTCGTCCTCCCGCAGCCACGACGGGTAGACCGGCAGCGGCAGCTGCAGCGTGAACCCCGCCAGGAGCCCGACGGGGCTCACATAGAAGGAGCCGTGGAAACAGGGGAGTTCGTGCAGGAGCCGCGGCCCCTTCGACGTCGTCATCGACAGCGTTCCCTCACTGGCGTCCATGGCGATCCGCCACGCGCTGGGATCGGTGTAGGAGGCGTCCGGGACGAAGACCATCAGATGCTCACCTCGATGTGCGGACTGGGGGAGGCGGCGACGGTGTGGAGCGGATGGGGCTTCCGCTGATTCCGGCCGCCAAAAGAAAGACGTTCCCAGGGGGCCGGAACGTGACATCCGGATTGCATCGAGAATTGACCGGCCGCTCCTGTGTCACATTACGGAGGCCGAATTCGTCTTAACGGGAAAGGCGAGAGGAGGTCTCGCGCGGGGATCGCGGCGAAAGAGAGCAAAATGAATCTGGGCGCAACCGTTCCCGGGGTGTAAATTGCGGGCCAGGAAGAAACAGTTGAATCGTGGGGCGAGGGCGCGTCGGCGCCGTTCCTGTAGGTGTTCCCGGCGAGTGGTGAGGGCCTGTTACCGGAACTGGGGGGCTTCGTCCGGACGCCGGGCCACGACTACGAGGAGAGTGTATGGAGCGTAATCCGGATCGGCCGGCCGAGGGGGACTGCGCATCCCAGGCGCCCCGGGCATCCGAGGCATCCCAGGCGTTCGAGGCGTCCCAGGCGTTCGAGGAACACGCCGCGCTGCTCCACGAGGTGGCCCGCAGCATGCTCGGCGACGGTGGGGAGGCCGCGCGCGTGGTCGAGGAGACCCGGGCCCGCTGGCTGGCCGGTCAGGGTGACCGCTCTGCAGGCTCTCCGAACGCGCTCATCGGGCTGGTCTCCGTGCTGGCGCTCACGCGCCTGCGGGTCGCCCAGGCCAACGGTGAGGAGCACATCGGTCCCTGGATGCCGGAGCCCCTGCGGGGGGAGCCCGATCTGCAGATGGCCGAGTCGGTCTCCGCGGCCCTTTCGACCGTCCTCGGCGTGCTGGACCAGGACGAGCGGACGGTGTTCATGCTGCACCACGGGTTCGGGCTCGCGTACGCCGACATCGCCTCGGTGACCGGGCTCACCGAGGAGGGGGTGCGCGGAATCGACGCCAGGGCCACGGCGCAGGTGCGCTGCGAGGTGCTCCATCTCGGACGGGCCGGCGGCACCGAGGAAGCGGGCGGGGTGTGCATCTGAGGAAAGCACGCAGTTGACCACCCGCGCCCCGGTGACTCATGCGGCTCAGCGGCCCCGCTCCGTCAGCCCGTACAGGTTGCCGTCGTGGCCGCGGATCTGCGCCCACCGGCCCTCTTCCCGCCAGGGGGCGGCCTGCGGCGCCACGACGATCTCCACTCCCCGCGCCCGCAGGTCCAGGCAGGTGGCGTCGAGATCGTCACAGTCGAACCAGCCGTGGGCCATCCGCCCCACGCGGGCGTGAAGCGCCTCCAGGATCTCGGGCTCGACGGTCGCGAGCACCACGCAGGTCTGCGCGCCGGGCGGGCGCACCTCCACCCAGCGCCGCCCCTCCCCCAGGGGGACGTCGGCCGCGAGTTCGAAGCCGAGCGTCCCGGTGAGGAACTCCAGGGTCCTGCCCTGGTCGCCGACGTAGAGCACGGCGAGCCGCGGATTCACGATCATGACGCCTCCCGGTGCTCCTCGGTTCTCACGCGCCCTGCACGGACAGCCTGCGTGGCCCGGCCGCCGGCGACGGGACGTCGGTTAGGCCGAGCCGGACCCCCTTCAGGCGGGCGGGATCGCCGATGACGTCGATGGACGCGATGCGATCGCCGACGATGCCGATCTCGAGGACGAGCCGCAGGCGCCCATACGGGGCGACCACCGCCCCCACGGCACCGTTGACGAGAGCGGGCCAGGCGAAGCGGGCCCTGCGGATGTTGGTGCGCGTCTCCTCGGCGACGGCGCGCGCGCCGCGCACCTCCGCCGGCACCTTGGCCTGCCCGCGCAGGGCCGCGTAATCCGCCCGCCGGACGACGTCGGGAGCCAGCACCGCCAGCAGGGCGTCGATGTCGCCCGCCCTGGAGGCGGCCAGGAAGGCGTCCACCACCGCACGCTGCCTGGCGAGGTCGGAGGAGGGAATGTCAGGCGTGCCGTGCACCCGGCGACGGGCGCGGCTAGCCAGCTTCTTCGCGGCCGCCGGCGAGCGTTCCACGATCACGGCGATCTCGTCGAACGGCACGGCGAACAGGTCGTGCAGCACGAAGGCGGCGCGCTCGGCGGGGCCGAGCGTGTCGAGGACCACGAGCAGGGCGAGACCGACGGAGTCGGCGAGCACCGCCTCGTCCGCCGGGTCGGCGGTCTCGTCGTGGGGAGCCAGCATGTCGAGTTCGGTCAGGTCGGCGAGGTCCTCACGCCGGCGGCTGCGCGAGCGCAACATGTCGAGACAGACCCGTCCGGTGATCGTCGTCAGCCAGGCGGTCAGGTTGTCGATGGAGCCGGAGTCGGCGCGGCAGGCGCGCAGCCAGGTCTCCTGCACCGCGTCGTCAGCCTCGTCCGCGCTGCCCAGCATGCGGAACGCGACTCCTCGCAGATGCCCTCGGGATCGGTCGAAGTGCTCGGCCAATTGGCCCTGGTCGCTCATCGGTCACCTTTCACCGTCGCGGTTCGTCATAAGAGTGGGAGAGGAAGAACGCAGGTTTGACAAGGAGCCGTCAGTGCCCGTACTGATTATTGTTGCCGGTTCGTTTGAACCGACGTGACGGGGAGACGCACCTAACGGTGCCTCTCCGGCAGTGAAGCGTATCGGCGGGCCGCCGTCCGAGGTGCATTCTATCCTCGCAGCGGCCGCTCATAGTTTCTCGCCGTTCCGAAAATCGACGGCGGCGACCGAAATAGGCCTCCGGTGAGGCGCTGAAAGGTGCGTGCGGGGCCCGGTCGCGTCGTCCGGGTCCATGGGCTCGGCTCGTACGGATCCGCCCGCACGATCGCCCGCTGAGCTGGGTGATGACTCTGTGAAGTAGGCGGCCGACGCCGTCCGGCCCATTTCGCCGCAAGTCGCGATCATGGCATGTGAACGGCGTGTCATGGTCCCGTCCGGGGCGATAAGGCCGATATTGAATTTATGGGTAACTTGCCATGAATGGGCCCCCGCTGCTCTGGTTTCGCAATTACCCCGAACATAAGCTGAGCCGCAGTTGAGCTCCTGTGAAGAAAGCGCCCCTGCCCTTGTTCCTTCATAGGAAGGTCCCGCAGTGTCACTTCACACCGCAGCCGACGCTGATCGCGAACTCGGAACTCGCCTCCCCGATGTGGCGGACCTCCGGCATCTGGCGTGGGAGATCGTGCCCGTCCGCGACCTGACGTCCTCGCTCTCGCCGCGGAAGCGACGTGAGGACCCGGCGCATGTCCGGCTGCTCGCGGAGACGGATCGCCCCTTCGATCCGCTCCTCGTGCACCGGCCGACGATGCGTGTCATCGACGGTGTGCACCGGTTGCGCGCGGCCGTGCTGAGGGGCAGGAGCGAGATCGCGGTCCGGTTCTTCGACGGAAGCGAGGCCGACGCGTTCGTCCTGTCGGTCCGGCTCAACGTCGGCCACGGGTTGCCGCTGACGCTCGACGAGCGGAAGGAGGCGGCCCGGCGGATCATCACCTCCCATCCGCAGTGGTCGGACAGGGGGGTGGCCGAGAGCACGGGGCTGAGCGCCAAGACGGTCGCCGGCGTGCGCCGGCGGCTCGGTGGACCGGGGGAGCTCCAGCACAGCCGGGTGGGCAGGGACGGCAGGGCCAGGCCGCTCAGCAGCGTCGAAGGGCGTCGCAGTGCCGCGGCCCTGCTGGCGGCCAACTCGGAGATCTCCCTCCGTGAGCTGTCGAGGAAAACCGGGCTCTCGGTGGGGACCGTCCGGGACGTGCGCGAGCGGCTCGACCGCGGTCAGGATCCGATCCCGGATCGCCTGCGCGCCAGGGAGGGGAGCGCTGCCGGGCCGCGGAGCACGGCGACGTCGGCTCGGGACGGGGCCGCGCCCCGGACCGGGGCCGTCCGGCGTGCGGGGCAGACCCGCCGTCCGCGCGACGGGAGCCGGAGCAGGGGCGAGACCAGGCCGCCGGGACACGCGGCGGGGGAGGCCGTGGAAACGGCGTCCGTGCTGCGCAAGCTCGCGCGCGATCCGTCTCTGCGGGCGACCGAGTCCGGGCGGCTGCTGCTGCGGATACTCCTGGCGACGGAGGTGGGGCCGGCTCAGTGGAAGGAGATCGCCGAGGCGATTCCGGCCCATTGCCTGCCGCTCATCCGCGCCGTCGTGCTCAAGCGATCAGAGGAATGGAAACGACTGGCGAGCATGGTTCCGGACGGTTTCCCGGGGTGACCGGAAACGGGTTTCCCCAAGGCGGCCGGAAAGGAACGGAGGCGCTTCTGGAGTACGAAGACTCAGGGTGAAATATCGCCATTAATCGGGATTCGTTGGAGGGTTCATCGTGTCAGAGACGACTCACTTTCCGGGAAGCGACGAGGAGACCGAACTTCGGAGGACCAACCGGGCGACGGTCGAGCGGTACATGAACACCAGAGGCGAGGAACGGCTGCGGCGGCACCTGCTGTTCACCGAGGACGGCGTCGGCGGCCTGTGGACCAACGACACCGGGCAGCCGATCGCGATCCGCGGGCGCGACCGTCTCGGTGAGCACGCCGTCTGGTCGCTGAAGTGCTTCCCCGACTGGGTCTGGACCAACATCCAGATCTTCGAGACCGACGACCCGAACTTCTTCTGGGTGGAGTGCGACGGCGAAGGCGCGATCCGCTTCCCGGGCTACCCCGAGGGCCACTACAGGAACCACTTCCTGCACTCCTTCCAGTTGGAGGACGGGAAGATCAAGCTGCAGCGCGAGTTCATGAACCCCTTCGAGCAACTGCGCGCGCTGAACATCCCCGTGCCCGAGATCAGGCGTGAGGGGATCCCCACCTAGGTCCCGGCCGCAACTGCCGCCTGGTCGGCGGCGGTCGCCAGGCAACCCCAGCCTCACCGGCCAGGCAACCCCAGCCTCACCGGCCGGGCGACGACGACGACGGCGCCGAGAGCGCCTCGACCCCATGGAGAACCGTGGATGACGTGATGCCCGCCATCCGGCTGAGCGCTGCGCTGCAGCAGCCGGAGTGGAGCGACGTTTCGCAGGTCCAGCGCGTCAAGGAAGTGCTCGCCTCCCGGCCCTCGCTCGTCAGGCCCGCGGACGTGCGCACCCTGCGTGCCCTCCTGGCGGAGGTAGCCGCAGGAAACGCCCTGGTCGTACAGGCCGGGGACTGCGCGGAGAACCCGGAGGAATGCACGCCGGAGCACGTGAGCCGCAAGTCCGCGGCGCTGGACGTGCTGGCCGGCGCGCTCAAGATGATCACACACAAGCCCGTGCTGAGGGCCGGCCGCATCGGCGGCCAGTTCTCCAAGCCGCGCTCCAGCCCCACCGAGCAGGTCGGCGACCTCACCCTCCCGGCGTTCCGCGGGCACCTGGTCAACGGCCCGGAGCCGACGGCGGACAGCAGGCAGCCCGATCCGCTGCGGATACTCACCGGATACATGGCGGCCAGCGACATCATGGAACACCTCGGCTGGCGCGGATCGTCCGTCCGGTCCCCGATAGACCCGCCCGTGTGGACCAGCCACGAGGCGCTGCTCCTCGACTACGAGGTTCCCATGCTCCGCAGGGACGCGTCGGGGAGGCTGATCCTCGGCTCCACGCACTGGCCCTGGATCGGCGAGCGGACGCGGCAGGTGGACGGCGCGCACATCGCCCTGCTGTCCGAGGTCGCCAACCCGGTCGCCTGCAAGGTGGGCCCGAAGACGAGCAAGGACGAGCTGCTCGCCCTGTGCGAGCGGCTCGACCCCGAACGCGAGCCCGGCAGGCTCACCCTGATCTCCCGGATGGGCGCCGACCAGATCGCCTACGCCCTGCCGCCGCTCGTCGAGGCCGTCAGGTCCGCCGGCCACCCCGTCGTCTGGCTCTGCGATCCCATGCACGGCAACACACTGGTCACTCCGTCGGGGCACAAGACCCGCCTCGTGCCGACCCTGCAACGCGAGGTCCGCGAGTTCGTGACCGCGGTCGAGAGCGCGGACGGGGTCCCCGGCGGCCTCCATCTGGAGATCACCCCCGACGACGTCACCGAATGCGTCGCCGACGAGAGCGGCTTCGGCCAGGTCGGCGACCGGTACACGAGCTTCTGCGACCCCCGCCTGACCCTCTGGCAGGCGGTCTCGGTCATCTCGGCGTGGGGCGGCTGACGCGACGGCAACCAGAAAGGACTTCTATGTCCGGCATACCCGCAATCAAGCCCTACCTCCTTCCGGCCGCGGGCGACCTGCCTCCGAACCCCGCCGGATGGACGCCCGACCCCGCTCGTGCCGTGCTCCTGATCCACGACATGCAGCGCTACTTCGTCAGGCCGTTCCCCGGCTCGACCAGGCACGAACTCATCCGGAACATCGCGCTGCTGCGTGACCGGAGCGCGGCGCTCGGCGTTCCCGTCGGCTACACGGCTCAACCCGGTGACATGAGCGAGGAGCAACGCGGGCTCCTCAAGGACTTCTGGGGACCGGGCATGCGCCGTGCCCCCGAGGACCGGCTCGTCGTCGACGAACTCGCTCCCGCACCGGGGGACTGGTTGTTCACCAAGCTACGTTACAGCGCCTTCTTCCGCTCCGACCTGCTGGAGCGCATGCGGCGCAGCGGCCGCGACCAGCTCGTCGTCTGCGGCGTGTACGCGCACGTCGGGGTGTTGATGACGGCCGTCGAGGCCTTCACCAACGATCTGGAGACCTTCCTGGTCGCCGACGCCGTCGCCGACTTCACCGCCGACTACCACCGCATGGCGGTCGAGTACGCGGCCGAACGCTGCGCGGTCGTCCTGACGGCCAAGGAGGTGTTCTCGTGAGCGGACCGGACACCGGTGGGGGCGACCTGCTCGACGCCGTGCTGGAGCTCCGGGCGCCGGCTTTCGCGCTGCTGCACCGGCCCGAGGCGAACGGGCCGGGCCTGCTGGACGTGCTGACAGGTGAGGTCGCGCCCCTTCGCGAGCTCGCGGACATCCCGCTGCCCGGGCAACGGGAGCCGGTGGCGGGCGGCCGGCACCACGCGCTCGTCGTCGTCCCGTATCGGCAGGTCCGCGAGCGGGGCTTCGCCTGCGCCGACGACGGCGCACCGCTCCTCGCGATGACGGTGACGCGACAGGGCACGGTTCCGGTCGCCGAGGCGCTGGACCGGATCCCCGACCTGCCCTTCGCGGTCTCGGGCGGGCACTTCGACGTGAGCGACGACGAGTACGCAGAGATCGTCTGCAGAGTCGTCAAGGAGGCGATAGGCGAGGGGGAGGGGGCGAACTTCGTCATCAAGAGGTCCTTCGTCGCCGACATCGGGAACTACACGCCGCGCTCCGCCCTGGCCTTTTTCCGGCGCCTGCTGGAGGTCGAGTCCGGCGCGTACTGGACCTTCGTGGTCCACACCGGCGTGCGGACGTTCGTGGGCGCCACCCCGGAGCGGCATGTGACACTCCGGAACGGCGTCGCCACCATGAACCCGATCAGCGGCACGTACCGGTACCCGGCGTCCGGCCCGTCCCTGCACGGGGTGATGGATTTCCTCGCCGACCGCAAGGAGTCCGACGAGCTCTACATGGTCCTGGACGAGGAACTCAAGATGATGGCCAGGATCTGCGAGCCCGGCGTCCGCGTGACCGGTCCCCGGCTCAAGGAGATGGCGCGGCTCGCGCACACCGAGTACTTCATCGAGGGCGACACCGGCTGGGACGTGCGAGACATCCTGCGCGAGACGATGTTCGCGCCGACCGTCACCGGCAGCCCGGTGGAGAACGCCTGCCGGGTCATCGACCGGCACGAGCCGCACGGCCGGGGGTACTACAGCGGGGTCGTCGCCCTCATCGGGAGTGACGAGGACGGCCGGCAGACCCTCGACTCCTCCATCCTCATCCGGACCGCCGACATCGACCGCGCGGGCCGGGCGCGCATGGGCGTCGGCGCCACCCTCGTACGCCACTCCGACCCGATGTCGGAGGTGGCCGAGACCCGGGCGAAGGCCGCCGGCCTGCTCGCGGCGCTCGACACCGGCGACAGCGGCCGGCTCAGGACCCGCCCGGAGGTTCGCGAGGCACTGGAGCGGCGCAACGCGAACATCGCCGGCTTCTGGCTGGGCAGAGCCACCGCCGGCACCGCCGCCCACCCCCGCCTGATCGGGGTGCGGACGCTCATCGTCGACGCCGAGGACACCTTCACGTCGATGCTGGACCACCAGATGCGCAGCCTGGGCATGTCGGTGACCGTGCGCCGCCACGACGACGCTCCCTCGCTGGACGGGTACGACCTCGTCGTGCTGGGGCCCGGCCCCGGCGACCCCGGCGACGGCGCCCACCCCAAGATCGCTTACCTGGGCGCCGCGGCGGACGCCCTCCTCTCCGCGCGGCGCCCCTTCCTGGCCGTATGCCTCAGCCATCAGATTCTGTCCGCACGGCTCGGGTTCCCCCTGCACCGCCGTGACGTGCCCAACCAGGGGGTGCAGAAGGAGATCAGCCTGTTCGGCGCGCGGGAGCGCGTCGGGTTCTACAACACCTTCGCCGCCCGGGCGGTAGCGGACCGGGCCGAGATCGACGGTTTCGGCACGGTGGAGGTCTGCCGCGATCCGGTGACAGGCGAGGTGCACGCGTTGCGCGGCCCGCACTTCTCCTCCATCCAGTTCCACGCCGAGTCGGTGCTCACCGAGAACGGCCCGCGCATCCTGGGCTCCTTGATGAAAGGACTGCTGCCGTGACGATGGCTGAACAGTCCGTGCTGGAGGGGGCGCGTCCGTACGTGGTCGTCGACGCGTTCACCGACACGCCGCTGCAGGGCAATCCGGTCGCCGTCTTCTTCGAGGCCGAGGACCTCTCCGACGAGCGCATGCAGCGCATCGCCAGGGAGATGAACCTGTCGGAGGTCACCTTCGTTCTCCCGCCCCGGCAGGGAGGCGACGTCCGCATCCGCATCTTCACGCCGGTGAACGAGCTCCCGTTCGCCGGGCATCCGCTCCTGGGCACCGCCGTCGCGCTGGGCGAGGGGCGCAGGAACGACCGGCTCAGGCTGGAGACGGCGATGGGAGTCATCGCCTTCGACCTGGAGCGCGTGAACGGGAGGGTCGTCGCCGCTGAGATGGAGCAGCCCGTCCCGACCTGGGCGGAGTTCGACCGTGCCGAGGAGCTGCTCGCGGCGCTCGGCCTGACCTCCTCGGCGCTGCCCGTCGTGATCTACCACAACGGTCCGCGGCACGTCTTCGTCGGGCTGGAGAGCCTGGCGGCGCTGTCCCGGGTCGACCCGGACCAGCGTGCGCTGGCCGCCTTCCCCGACATGGCGACCAACTGCTTCGCCGGTTCCGGCTCGACCTGGCGCAGCCGGATGTTCTCGCCCGCGTACGGAGTGGCCGAGGACGCGGCCACAGGATCGGCGGCGGGCCCGCTGGCGGTCCACCTCGCCCGGCACGGGCGCATCGGGTTCGGGCAGTGGATCGACATCCAACAGGGCGTCGAGATGGGCCGGCCCTCGCTCATGCGGGCCCGCGCCGACGGCGCCGCGGAGCACATCACATCCGTACGGGTCGGCGGCTCGGCCGTGACCGTCGCCCGCGGCGTGATCTACGCCTGAACGGCGCGGACCGGCCGGCCCGGACGTCGCCGCACCCCCTTCCCACTCATGCGGCGCCCGCCCAAGCGATCGGGGCGATCCGCGCCTCGCGGATCGCCCGCCACCCCTCACAGCTCCGGAGGCGACAGTGAGCAGCAGGTTCGAGAGTCTGACCGGCGCCATCGACCCGGCGTTCCCCGAGTACGACACGCCGCCCGCCGAGCCGATGGACCTGGTGCGGCGATGGATCGCCGGGGCGGTGGAGGCCGGGGTGCGCGAACCGCTGGCCCTCGCGCTCGCGACCGCCGACCGCGGCGGCCGGGCCTCCACCCGCATGGTCGCCGTCATCGACGTCGGCGACCGGGGCCTGGCCTTCACCAGCCACAGCACCAGCAGGAAGGGCCGGGAGATCGCCGAGACCGGCTGGGCCTCGGGCCTGCTCTACTGGCGCGAGACCGCCCGGCAACTGAGCTTCTCCGGCCCGGTGGTCATGCTGCCCGAGCCCGAGGCGGAACGGCTGTGGAACGCCCGGCCGGTGCCGCTGCACGCGATGTCGGCGGTCTCCCGGCAGAGCGAACCCCTGGAGGACGTCGCCCGGCTGAAGGCGGAGGCGGAGCGGCTGTCGTCCTACGGAATCCCCTTGCCGCGCCCGGCGCGCTTCGCCGGATACCGCCTGGAGCCTGCCGCCGTCGAGTTCTGGTCGGCCGACGCCGACCGGCTGCACCGGCGGCTGCGTTACGACCGGACTCCCTCCGGTTGGCACATCTCACGGCTGCAGCCGTGACCCCCTCCCCGCAGGGACAGGAAACACGAAGGAGTGCAACCTTGACCGACACGACAAACACCGACTTCGACGCGATCGTCGTCGGCACCGGCTTCGCCGGAATCTACATGCTCCACAAGCTCCGCAACGAGCTCGGCTTACGGACACGGGCCTTCGACCGGGCCGGTGGCGTGGGCGGCACCTGGTACTGGAACCGCTACCCCGGCGCCATGTCGGACGTCGAGGGCTTCGTCTACCGGTACTCCTTCGACAAGCAGATGCTCCAGGAGTGGAACTGGACCACGAACTACACCCCGCAGCGGGAGCTCCTCGCCTATCTCGAGGCGGTCGTCGCCAAGCACGACCTGGGCAGGGACATCCAGCTGAACACCGGCATCGTCAGTGCGGTGTTCGACGAGTCCCGTGGGGTCTGGACCGTCGGCACCGACACAGGTGAGAGCTTCACCGCACGGTACGTCGTCACCGCGCTCGGGCCGCTGTCGACGGCGAACATCCCCGAGATCGAGGGCCGCGACCGCTTCCAGGGCAGGATCGTCCACACCGGTGCCTGGCCCGACGACCTGACGATCGAAGGCAAGCGCGTCGGCGTCGTCGGCACGGGATCCACCGGCACCCAGTTCGCCTGCGCCGCCGCCAAGGTGGCCGAGCATCTGACGGTGTTCCAGCGCTCGGCGCAGTATTGCGTCCCGTCCGGCCACGGCCCGGTCACCGAGGAGTACGTCGCGGAGGTGCGCGCCGGTTACGACCGCATCTGGGAGCAGGTGCGCGGCTCCCGCGTCGCCTGTGGATTCGAGGAGAGCGACGTCCCCGCCATGAGCGTCTCCGAGGAGGAGCGCCGGCGCGTGTTCCAGGAGTACTGGGACAAGGGGAACGGCTTCCGCTTCATGTTCGGCACGTTCTCCGACATCGCGACCGATCCGGCGGCCAACGAGGCCGCCGCGGAGTTCATCCGGTCGAAGATCCGCGAGATCGTGAAGGATCCGGAGACGGCGCGCAAGCTGACGCCGAGCGACCTCTACGCCAAGCGCCCCATCTGCAACCCCGACTACTACGAGATCTTCAACCGCGACAACGTCGAGCTGGTCAGCATCAAGGAGAACCCGATCAAGGAGATCACTCCCACGGGAGTGGTCACCGAGGACGGAGTGGAGCACGAGCTCGACGTCCTGGTCTTCGCCACGGGCTTCGACGCCGTGGACGGCAGCTACAAGCGAATGGACATCCGCGGCCGGAGCGGCGTGACGATCCGGGAGCACTGGGAGGACGGGCCCACCAGCTATCTCGGCGTCGCCACCCACGGCTTCCCCAACCTGTTCATGGTCCTCGGCCCGAACAGCGCCTTCAGCAACCTCCCGCCCGGCATCGAGACACAGGTCGAATGGATCGGTGACCTGATCCGCACCGCGGAGGAGAACGGCACGACCGTGATCGAGGCCACCGGGAACGCCGAGGACGAGTGGACCGAGACCTGCAGGCAACTCGCGGACTACACGCTCTTCCCCAAGGTCAAGTCGTGGATCTTCGGCGCCAACATCCCCGGAAAGAAGAACAGGGTCATGTTCTACTTCGCGGGGCTCGCGTCGTACCGGCTCAAGCTCGACGAGGTGGCTGAGGCGGGCTACAAGGGATTCGACCTGCACGCCAGCCCCTCGCTGACGGCGGCCTGAGGCCGGCAGGGGTACGCCCGCCGGGGTCCGTGACAGGACACCGGCGGGTTCCGGGTGGGTCCGGCGCGAACGCCGGCGCGGCATCGCGACGCCGGACCCACCCACCGGCCTCGCGCCGGCCTCGCACTGGCCCTCGCGCTGGCCCTCGCGCTGCCCCTCGCACCGGGCTCGCTCCCTCGGGGCGGCGAGCGGCAGCGTCCGGACCTCGCATGCCCGCTTGCGATAAGCGGTATTTCCTGCTCTGCGTAGGAGATATTCGGAGAGACTCTCGTGTTCGGAATCCCGATTGGATTAACAAACGGGCTTGACTCTATTGGTTCTTTGTCGGATACGATGAAGTCATGAGTGAGACAGTGATTCGGGTCGGCGATCAGGTCGCAACATTCATCAACGTCTTCGACGTCGACCCCTCGCAGCAGCAGGAACTAATCGCCATTCTCGATGAGGGCGCCGAGAAGGTCATGCGGCACCGGCCCGGCTTCATCTCGGTGAACGTTCTCGCCAGCGTGGACGGCACCCGGGTCGTGAACCTCGCCCAGTGGCGCAGCCCGGACGACATCAAGGCGACCGCGGGCGACCCTGAGGCGCAGGTCTTCGCGAAGAGGGCGGCGGAGATCGCCAAGGCGGTGCCGCAGGCCTACAAGGTCGTCTCCGTCCACCACGCCTGACCAGGAACTTCCGCGTCGGGATCCAGAAGCCGGCCCGGGCCCCGGTACGGCACGCTCCGCCCCGCCTCTCGGCATCGGCGGGACGGGGCCTCGCCCGCACTCCGTAAGCGGGCTCGTATTCGGGGCCCGGCCCCTACCACACCGCTGCGGCACCGACTGAAGTCACGAAGAGTAGCCATTCCCGGCCCAGGGAGCGCGACGCCATGACGACCGCCAACACCGCCGACATCGTGATCGCAGGTGCGGGGATAGGAGGGCTGGCCACCGCGCTCGCCCTGCACGCCAGGGGAATCGACGCGGTCGTGCTGGAGGCCGCGGCCGAGCTTCGGCCGCTCGGAGTGGGAATCAACATCCAGCCGGCCGCGATCGGCGCGCTGACCGGGCTCGGGCTCGGCGAGGCGCTGGCGGCCACCGGCATCCACACCCGCGAGCACCGCTACCTCGACCACAGGGGGGCCACTCTGTGGACCGAGCCCCGGGGCGTCGCCGCGGGTCACGAGCACCCCCAATACTCCATTCACCGCGGTGAGCTGCAGATGCTCCTGCTCGCGGCCGTCCGGGACCGGCTCGGCCCCGACGCGGTGCGGACCGGACTCCGCGTCGACCGCTTCCGGCAGACGGCCTCGGGCGTCCGCGTCCTCGCGTACGACGAGGCGGGCGGAGCGGTCGAGTTCGAGGCCGCCGCGCTGGTCGGGGCCGACGGGATGCACTCGTCGGTCAGGTCTCAGCTCCACCCCGGCCACGGCCCGCTGTCCCCGGCGGGAGTCGACATGTGGCGGGGCCTGTCCGAGCTGGACGAGTTCCTCGACGGGCGCACGATGATCCTGGTCAACGACGAGCAGGCCACCCGGCTGATCGCCTATCCGATCTCCAGGCGTCACGCGGAGCGCGGCAAGGCGTTGGTGAACTGGGTCTGCATGGTCGCCGCTCCCTCGAAGAGCCTGTCCGACGGCGCGGGATGGAACCGCCCCGGACTGATCGAAGAGGTGTTGCCGCACCTGGCCGAGTGGAACTTCGGCTGGCTGAACCCCGCCGTCCTGGTCGCTCGCAGCGAACGCATCCTGCGTTACCCGATGGCCGATCGCGACCCCCTCCCGCATTGGGGTGAGGGCAGGGTCACGCTGCTCGGGGACGCCGCTCACCTGATGTACCCGATCGGCGCCAACGGTGCCTCGCAGGCTGTCATCGACGGTGTCACGCTCGCTGCCGAACTCACGCGAGGCGAGGACGTGACCGCCGCCCTGGAGCGGTACGAAGCCGCCAGGCGCCCCGCCACGACGGCCATCATCCTCGCCAACCGGAACATGGACGGCGCCGAGCGCGCCATCGCCGGTCGTGCCGAACACGACAAGGCCACCGAACTCGCGACGATCACTCACCGTTACCGGATGACCGTGGAGCAGCGGCAGTCTCTCGCCTGAGCAGACGGACCGCCCCGGCTGTAGCCGCTCTCGTCGCCGGGGCGGTCACTCCTGGCGGAGGCGACCTGCGGACCGTATCCCGAGCCGGCAGCGGAGATCGCCGCGACCGAGTGAAACCTCGCCGGTGAATTGCGGAAACCGTGAGATCTTCCGGCGTCACGACGATATGAATTCGCGTATGTCGCCCGATCGAATTCGATAATGGCGCGCAAGGGCCAGGCATTCTGACAACGTATTTACAGAATGCCGACTGACTGCCTCGCGATGCGGTCCGATGCGGCTCGGCGGGGCCCGGCGCGGCTTCGAATGCCGGACGCCGGCGGTGCGGAACGGTCTCCTGTTCGTTCGTGTCCCTGCTCCTCGTCCTTATGACGAATCGCGCCGTGGAAAGGTGACATCGGCCCTGCGGGTGGTGTCCGCCGACGGGCGGACACCACCTCTCATCCGTGGCTGTCACGGGCCGGGCCGAGCGGCCGGTTCGGGCGGCAGCCGGACCCGGCCCGGCAGTGCGGGGACCTCACCGCATGCGGGCCGCCGTCCCGCTGCCCGCCGGCCGGCGGGCCAGCTCGGACACAGCGGTCCGCGCCGCGGCCAGCGAGTTCGCCGCCAGAGGCTTGAAGTGGGCAAGGGCGGGCACGTCCGACGCCCGGGTCATCTCGGCGTGGACGAAGCGCAGGTTCTCCGGCGCCACGCCCAACTCGGTGAAGTACGCCCTCAGGTAGGGCGTCTGGAAGTCGAAGTCCTCCCGTGGCGTGCCGGGTGCGTAGCAGCCGCCGCGAGCGGAGATCACCACCACGCTCGTTCCCCGCAGCAGGCGGTCCCCCGTGCCGGGGTCGAGGAACGCCCCGGGGAAGGTCACCCGGTCGATCCACGCCTTGAGGGACGCGGGCACGGAGAAGTTGTACATGGGGACGCCGACCAGCACGGTCTCCGCGGCGCGCATCTCCGCGATCAGCGGAAGGGTCAGCGCCCACTCGCGCTCCTCGGCGGGGCTGTCGGCCATCTCCGCCACCTTCGGCAGCGGAACCGCCCCGTGCCTCTCCACCCGGATACCGAGGGAGACGAAGGCCGGGGAGACCAGCGGGACCGGCTCGGCGGCGAGGTCGCGGTGGCGGTACCCGGCGCTCCCGTGGAGACGTCGCCACGTGTCCGCGTAGAGCGCCGTCAACTGCCTGGTGACCGAGTCATCGCAGTCGCTGGCGCTGGAGTCCAAGTGAAGCAGGGACGTCACGGGCTCACCCCCTGTCGTCGCGTGTGCATCGCGAGCTCCTCTCTGGATACTTTCCGTCACTGTCTATGACGCTGCGTAGTCGAAAGAGGTGACAGGGTCACGATGCGAGGGCGCTCGGTCCGGGCGCGGGGTGGGGAACCGCGCCTGTGAGTAGGGTGCTGAGCCCGTGACAGGGCATTCGGATCCGCGCGGGCGTCCCTCGGGACCGGAATGGACCGAGGTGCGGCGGCGCCTGGACGGGCATCGGCACGAGCTGGCCGTGGCGGCGGATCGGCTCTATCCCGGGACGCCCAGGGCCGGATCGACCCGTCTGCTCACCCGGGACGGCTGGATCCCGGCCACGCCGCTCGACCTGCGCGAGGTGCGGCTCGGCTGGGTGGAGGACGCTCCCGCCCCCGCCGTCACGGGCCGCGAACCGGAGGCGGCGGCCCTGCTCCCGGAGGGCGCCGTCGCCTACCCGGACGCGCTGGGGGCGCTCGCCCGCCCCCGGCTCTTCGAGGACCGCACCTGCTACCGGCTGCTGGAGGTCGCCTGGCCGGAGCTGACCTTCACCCGCGCCCGCTACTTCGACGGCGTGAGCGTGGGAGAGGCGGCCGCGCACGAGTTGGCCGGGCACGAGTTGGCCGGGCATGAGTCGGCCGGGCATGAGTTGGCCGGGTACGAGTCGGCCGGTTATGGGTCAGCCGGGCACGAGTCGGCCGGTTATGGGGGCGGGCCGCCGCCGTTCCGCGCCCTCGTGGGCGATCCCACCGACCTGCGCCGGCGGCCCGCGCTCTGCGCGATCTCAACGCTCACGCTGCGCCACGACCCCCGTACGGGGGAGACGTCGTTCGTCCTGCACTGGCGCGACCCGGCCCGGGTGGCGCACGGCGGCGGGCTGTTCCAGGTCATGCCGGTCGGGGTGTTCCAGCCCGCGCACGAGTCCGCGGGCGCGGAGAAGACCGACCTCGACCTGTGGACGTGCATGGTCCGCGAGTACGCCGAGGAGTTCCTCGGACGGGGAGAGGAGTACGGCGACGGCTTCGACTACGAGAGCTGGCCGCTCTACCGGCTGCTGACCGACGCCCGCGAGGACGGGCGGGCCCGCTGCCTCGTGCTGGGCGTGGGGGTCGATCCGCTGACCTTCGCCACCGACGTCCTCACGGTGACCGTGCTGGAGGCGGAGACGTTCGACGCCGTCTTCGGCGAGGTCGCCGCGTCCAACAGCGAGGGACGGGTCGTCGGCAGTGTCCCGTTCGACGCGGAGACGGTGCGGCGGTACGTCCGTGACGAGCCGATGCAGGCGGCGGGCGCGGCCGTGCTGGGCCTCGCCTGGCGGCACCGCGAGGCTCTGCTGTAGTCACACCCACGCCGTGCCTGCGGTCACACGCACGCCGTCCCCGCCGGCCGATCAGGCCGACGGGGACGGGGTGTGGCGAGGAACGACGGTCAGCTCTCGGGGGTGAGCGCGCCGGCGCCGCCCACGATCGGCAGCGTCACCGTGCTCTTCGTCGTGTCGAGGTGCAGCCGCGCGCCGGGGGCGGGCCGGATGGTGTACTCGTAGTCGCTCGACAGCAGCACGACCCCGATCCGGTGCCCCGCCGGGAAGATGTAGTCGTGCGGCTGAAGGTCGAAGTCGAGGCGGTAGGGCGTGCCCGGCTTGACCGGCTCGGTCCGGGAGATCGACTTGCGGTTCTGCGGGTCCGTCCAGCCCCGGGTAATGATCTTCGCCTTGCCGCTCTGGTCGTAGTCGACGAGCAGCGCCGTGACGTTCGCCGCAGGCTGGTCGAAGGACATCCGCAGCGACACCCGCGGGGTGCCGCTGAGCCTGGCCGCCGCGGTCAGCGCCTCCGACTTGTACGCCAGGCGGTTGGGCGAGGTGGCGGCGTCGGCGAGGGTCTGCGCCCGCTGGGTGGCGTCGTCGACGATCGTCTCGGTCACCGGCTTGCCCTTCCGGGTCCGGTCGGGAGTGAGGACGCCGGCCGCGCCGCCGGCGCCGGGGGCCAGGTTGAGCTCGGTGTTCGCGGCGGCCGGGTCGGGCCACTCGGCGTACTGCACCAGCGTCTTGTCCTCACGCTGCACCAGGGCGCGGGGGTCGTTCTCCACGCCGTTCTGGTAATCCCACAGATAGCGGGTGAACCAGCGGTTGAGGACGTCGACGCTGGGGGAGCCGCCGTGGCCGCCCTGGTGCAGGTAGATCTTGTGCGGCACCCCGCGCGCCTTGAGCGCCTCGTACCACTGCGCGGCCTGCTTGGTCTTGACGTTCCAGTCGTTGAGACCGTGCGCGACCAGCACCGCGGCGTGGACCTTGCCCACGTCGTTCATGTAGTTGCGCTCGTCCCAGAAGGCGTTGTAGTCGCCGGTGACGCGGTCCTGCGCCTTCGCGAGCTCCTCGATGACGCTCCGGCAGACCTGCCTGTCCGCGCGCGTGTAGACGTACTCCGCGAGCACGTCGGTGTCCTCGCCCTGGTAGCCGCCGGCGGCCACGACGGCGCCGTTCGCGCGGTAGTAGTCATACCAGCTGGAGATCGCCGAGATCGGCACGATGGCCTCCAGCCCCTCGACGCCGGTGCTCGCGACCGCGTTGGGCAGGGTGCCGTTGTAGGAGGTGCCGATCATGCCGACCTTGCCGGTCGACCACGTCGCACCGACCTCCCGCCCGGAGGCGTCGTACGCCTTCGCGCGGCCGTTCAGCCAGTCGACGACGGACTTGGCGCCGATGGTCTCGTTACGCCCGCCGGTGGTCGGGCAGCCGTCGGACTGGCCGCTGCCCAGCGACTCGGCGTGGACCACCGCGAAACCGCGGGGCAGCCAGTTGGACTCGTGGCTGGTGCTGATGACCGGCTGCGGGCCGCTCGCCGCGAGGGACGCGTCGGCGCCGCCGGCCCCGGAGTCGTCCGCCGCCGCGGACAGGCGCTCGTCGGCGGCGGGGTCGAGCAGCTTGCCACCACGGTTCAGCCAGCCCTTGCCCGGGCGGACCGCCTGGTTGAGCTCGTGGTCCACATCGTGGTTGGCGACGTCGTTGCCGCCGGCGTAGTAGGGGCTGACCTCGTACACGACGGGCGACTTGAGGCCGGCCGTCTCGGTCTCCCGCAGGCGGGTGACCTCGGCGTGCACACGGTCGTTCCGTCCGTCGCCGTCGCTGTCGACCGGGGTCTCGACCCACACCTCCTCGCGGATCCAGTCGTTCCTGTTGGACGAGAACACCGGCTGGGCCATGCCGTCCTGGATCACCGGCCCGACGGGGACGGCGGCGCCCGCGGGGGCCGAGTTCACGGTGAGACCCGTGACGGTCGTGGCGACGGCGAGACCCAGCGCCGCCGCGCCCCGTCGTGCGGCTCCCGTACGGCGTGACGCGGCTGACGGGACGGGACCAGGCGTCACCCGGCGCGATGAGGACATCGGCAAACCTTCCAAGAACGATCGGGGGGCATGGGGGGACATGGGGGGACATCGGAGGGATGTGGGCCGGAGGATTCGGCCCAGGGGCGATGCTAGGGACGCACGTGCCGAATGTCTTCGTACGACCGTTCTGTCTTGATCGCGGCGTTTTTCGACAAATGTAGAAATCTGTCGCAATGCGACGCGCACGCCCGGCGGCGGCTACCGCAGCCCGCCCCGTCCGCCGCCACCTGGCTGCCGGTTGCCCGCGCGTCGTGCCGGCACGCGCCCCGGAAGGGCGTCAGTAGCCGTAGCGGCTCTTCAGGTGCCTCCAGACGTCGCGCAACATCCATGCGTCGAACTCCGTGATCGACGTGGCGGAGCCCGCCTTCATGAGGAAGCAGCACTGTCCGGCCGGGGTCCAGTCGTAGAAGTCGACCAGGCCGAAACCGTGCCCGATCTCGTGGAGGAGGATGTGGATGTCGTCGCTGCCGAGGTTGTCCACCAGATACTCGCTGCCGACGCGCTGCCCCCAGGCGCCTCCCATGCCGCCGACCATGCCCTCGGTGAGCCACAGCGACATGTCGTAGTGGTGGGCGGCGCCGCCCGGGCAGCCCGAGTAGGCGCCCGACTGGTCGAACAGGCGCCCGCACGGCTCGGCGCACTGCGGCGCGTTCTCGCGCATGTCACCGACGTAGACGTCCACCGAGTCGTCGTTCCACTGCAGCGTGGCGCGGTCGCGTACGGCCCAGCCGACCACCTTCACCGGCACGTCCGCGTACGGCCAGCCGTTGTGGCCCGCCATCACGTCCATCCACTTCTTGAACGACCTGGCCAGCGCGGCCTGGATCTTGTCGCGCAGCTCCGCGGAGACCGGGGCCCTGGAGTCCCAGCGGACGCAGTAGTTGACGCTGCCGCCGTTGGCCATGATCTGGTCCCAGCCGTAGTTGCGATAGCCGTACAGGTCGGGGTTCGTGGACTCGACGTGTCGCCAGACCTCGTCGAGCGGCGCGACCAGGTCGGCGGGCGGGGTCCAGCCGCTCGGCCGGCCCGCGGCGTCGGCGAGCGCCCTGATCTCCAGCAGCCCGACCGACGCCTGGCCGCTTTGCAGGACGACGCGCAGCCGGGTGGTGGTGACGGCGGGGAACGTGACGGTGTTGTAGGTGTCGGCCGCGGTGGGGTAGGAGGCGGCGATGTCCGCGTACGCGTCGCCGTCCCAGCTCTGGAGCTTCCACGAGGCCGGCAGCCGGACGCCGCCTCCGTCGTCGAAGAAGTAGACCTGCACCGAGGAGATCGTCTGGGCGGACGGCCAGGTCAGCTGGGCCCACTGTTCGCCGGCTTCGGGCCAGGTGCCCCATCGGCGGTTCCGCGTTTCATCGGACCGAGCCGGTTCGACGCCGTCGTTGACGGCGGCCACGCTCTCCCAGGGAGAGGTGTAGGAGGCGGAGGCGGTGGCGGACGGGGCCACGTCCGCCACGGCGGCGTCAGCCCGCGCGGGCGCCAGCAGAAAGCCTGCGACCAGCGCGAAAACGGCGAACAATCGCCTCATGCCTGTCTCCTTCGCGGCCGAGCGCTCACCGGCCGCTGTTGGGGGAGTGCTGTGGAGCGGGAGCGTTCCGAGTTTTTTCCGTCACAAAAGGGGTGTCAAGCCCCCAACCGGAACAATGTGACGGACGGGATCGCGAGCCGGCAGGGTTGCCGCTCTGGGTGACCCAGTGGATTTCGGAATAAGCGCCTGATTTTAGGATGAACCGACCGTTCAAGGCCGACGAGGTGGGTTCCGGGATGGCAACGCGTGAATGACCGGGCGGTTGGTAACCCTCTGGTTCCGCATGACGGGGTGGTTCGGCATGAGCCGGTGGTTCGGGACGAGGTGGCGGTTCGGGACGAGGCGGTTCAGGACGAGGCGGTTCGGGACACGGTGGTGGTTCGGGACGAGGCGGTTCAGGCCAAAGAGGTTCAGGCCAAAGAGGGTCTGGCCAAAGAGGGTCTGGACAGAGCGGCGGTCCAGCACGAGGTGGCGGTTCAGTACGAGGCCGCGCCGAAGGCCGAGGTAGCGCGGCGGAGCCCGGTGAGTCAGCGGCAGGGCCGCGCCCGGTCCGCCACGTGGACTCGCCGCCTGGCGGTCGCCGCACTGGTGCTGGCCGCGCTCAACCTCAGGCCCCTCGTCACAAGTATCGGACCCGTGCTCGAAGAGGCCCGCGCCGCCCTCGGGATGAGCGCCGCCGTCGCCGGGCTGCTCGCGTCCGTACCGGCGGTGTGCTTCGCGCTGGTCGGCTCGACCGCACCCCGGCTGGCCCGCCGTCACGGACCGGAGGGCGTCGTCCTCGCCGGGATGGCGGCGGTCGCGCTGGGGCTCGCGCTGCGTCCGCTCGCCGGCGGCACCCCGGTCTTCCTCACGCTGAGCGGCCTCGCACTGGCCGGGATCGCGGTCGCCAACGTGCTGTTGCCGGTCGTGGTCAAGCAACGCTTCCCGGACAGGGTCGGCATGATGACCGGCCTCTACTCCATGGCTCTCAACCTCGGCGCCTCAGCCGCCGCCGCCGTCACCGTCCCGCTCGCGGGCGCGTTCGGCGGTGACTGGCGTGCCGGTCTCGGCGCCTGGGCCGTCCTCGCCGCCGTCGCGGTGCCGCCCTGGGTCGCCCTCGCCCGCGACGGCCGGCAGCTGACCGAGGGGCTGACCGAGCAGCAGGCCGGGCAGCAGTCTGGGCAGCAGGCCGGGCAGCAGGCCGAGCAGCAGTCTGGGCAGCAGTCTGGGCAGCGGGCCGGGCGGGCGGCGGGCGGGGACGCCGCCGCGGGGGCCGGAGCGCACGTGCGGGTCGCCCGCAGTCCCATGGCCTGGGCGCTCGCGGTCTTCTTCGGCCTGCAGTCCAGCTCCGCGTACGTCATCATGGGCTGGCTGCCCCAGGTCTTCCGGGACGCCGGGTTGTCCGCCGAGACCGCCGGCCTGCTGTTCGCCGTCACCTCGGTGCTCGGAGTGCCACTGTCCTTCGTGCTGGCCGCCGTCGCCGGACGGCTGCGGAACCAGAGCGGCATCGCGGCCCTGCTCGGAGCGTTCGGGCTCGCCGGGTACGCAGGGCTGTGGGCGGCTCCCGCCGCCGCGCCCTGGCTGTGGGCGGTGCTCCTCGGCGTGGCCAACTGCTCCTTCCCGCTGGCGCTCACGATGATCGCCATGCGCGGCCGGGACGGCGCGACGGTGATCCGGCTGTCCGCCTTCGCGCAGAGCGTCGGCTACGTGCTGTCGGTCCCCGGTCCCATCCTGGTCGGGGCGCTCTACCAGCACACCGGCGGCTGGCGGGGGCCGCTGGCCTTCGCGGTGTGCCTCATGGTGCCGCAGATCGCCGCCGGATACCTCGCGGGCCGCGACCGGCAGATTTGATCTCCTTGAACTTTCCGGGGGGAAAATCGCTGGACAGTGCCGTACGTCGATGGTGATCGTGGGGAACATGCGGCAGGAGGAGATCTGGAACACCGACGTCGCCCGGCACTACGACACGCCGGGCGCCGGGATGTTCGCGCCCGAGGTCCTCGGCCCGGCCGTCGATCGCCTCACCGATCTCGCGGGCGACGGGCGGGCGCTCGAGTTCGCCATCGGAACCGGCCGTGTGGCCGTTCCGCTCGCCGAGCGTGGCGTGCCCGTCACCGGCATCGAGCTGTCGCGTCCGATGATCGACCAGCTACGCACGAAGATGGACGAAACGAAGATCCCGGTCGTCGTCGGCGACATGGCGACCGCCGTGGCTCCGGGGGAGTACTCACTCGTCTACCTCGTCTACAACACGATCTCCAATCTGCTCACCCAGGCCGAGCAGGTCGCGTGCTTCCGCAACGCGGCGCGGCACCTGAGGCCCGGCGGCCGCTTCGTGATCGAGCTCTGGGTGCCCGAGCTGCGCAAGCTCCCGCCGGGCCAGGAGGCGGTGGTGTGGCATTGCGAGCCCGGCCACATCGGCCTGGACACCTACGATTTCCTTCGGCAACACCTCGTGTCGCACCATTTCAGGTTCAACGAGAGCGGACAGGCCGAGCTGTTCCGCAGCCCCCACCGATACATCTGGCCGGCCGAGCTCGATCTCATGGCTCAGCTGTCCGGGTTCGAACTGGAGGCCAGGCATGCGGACTGGATCGGAACCGAGTTCACCGCCGAGTCGCGTTCGCACGTGTCTGTTTACCGCATCCCGTCCGGCCGAACCACGTCGTAATAAGGCCGACGCTCTCGCCGGCCTGAATCGCGCTAATCGCGGGGCGTGACAATTCGTTTTCGCGGCGACGGCTGAAATGCGGGGGAGCGGGCCGTGTCGCCGTCTGCTGCAAAGGGAGAGCCCCACGAGGCGGCCGCCTCGCGGGGCAGGAGGGTCCAGCAGGTTCGATGTGCGGTTATCCCGTCCTTGCAGCTGCCTCGCTCTCCCTGCTGCTGATGCCGCTACCGCGGTCCGCGTTCCTCGAACCGGCTCCGGTCGCGTCCGCGCTCCTCGAAGCGCCCGCGATCTTCCATGCGCCCGCGCTCGCGTCCGCGCTCCTCGAAGCGCCCGCGATCTTCCATGCGCCCGCGCTCGCGTCCGCGCTCCTCGAACCGTCCGCGTTCGCGTCCGCGTTCCTCGAACCGTCCGCGCTCGCGTCCGCGCTCCTCGAATCGGCCCCGCTCACGGCCGCGTTCGCGACCGTATTGGCCGTACGGCCGCTGGCGCTCACGGCCACGGCATCTGCCTCCGGGGCAGGGCTGTGTCGGGTTCTGCATGACCTGTGCGGTGGTGCCGGCCGCATTGACCGGTTGCGTCTGCATCGTCATCGGGACGATGAGGGCCGACGCCGTGATCGCGCCAGCAGCCAGTGCTTCTTTGAGCATGAGTATCACTCCGTCGGCTCCGTGACTGTCGCCGGGAACACCCGGACACACGAAGCGCAAATCGATCCATCGAACCGTGGATCCAGACCCTGATTCTCACGCTAGAGGTAACGAAAGGCTCCGTCACCCAGCAATGCGCAAACAACCGCTTTTCGCAACAGAAAACAAGTGCAATCGAAGATGCTGTCGGTCCGTTTCTCTGTGCCGACAATTCCTTTGCGCGGGCGGCTGGATTCCTTCCGTATCCTTGAGGCGCATTGGTTGTGATCGCACGTACTCGGCCGGATTCCCGTCTCCGGCCCCTTCCGGGTTATTACGGTGAGCCGCTGACCGAAACCGCGCGGGCTCTGGAGGTTGCCGTGACCGCCGTCGAGGAAGCCGGGACCGGCGCGCGCTCCGTCGCCGCGCACCGGCTCGCAGCCGTCATGATCCTGCGGTCATGGGCGCTCCCTTGCCTCTCACGCCTCTGACACCGCTGCCGCCGATGGCCGAAGTGGGGCGGCATGCGAAGTGGGGCGCACACTGCTGCCGCCCGCCTGGTCGACCAGAACCATGTCTGGGCCGCGGTGCGGCAGCCGCGAGATGGCGCGGCACGGCCGGCTACTCCGGTTCGGGGACCAATTCGGGGCTGCCGTGCTCCGCCGGCGTCGCTGCGCTCGTACGCGGCAGGACGGCGATGGCGATGAGGACGGCACCGATCAGGAGCGCCGCGCCGAGCGTCATGCCGAACGCGTAGCCCTCGGTGAGGCCCTCGATCGTGGTGCTCCGGCCGGTGCGCGCGTGGGCGGCGGTGCCGAGAGCGGCCAGTCCGAGCGATGCGCCGATCTGGCGTGAGCTGGAGAGCAGGCCGGAGGCGGCGCCCGTCTCGCCCGGCGCGACGCCCGCGGTGGCGGCCGAGACGACCGGTCCGAGGCAGAGCCCGAATCCGACGCTGGCGACGAGCGACGGGCCCAGGACGTCGGTGAGGAAAGAGCCGTCGGCACTGATCAGGCCTAACCAGGCGAACCCGGCCGCGGTCACCGATCCGCCGATGATCAGCATGGTGCGGAGCGGAAGACGGTAGCCGAGTTTGATGGCGACCGCGGCGCCGGCGATCACACCGAACGCGAAGGGCAGCAACTGAATCCCGGCCATTGTCGGACTGGCGTCGAGCACTTGCTGGAGGTAGAGGGAGGCGAAGTAGAAGGATGACGCCATGGCGGCGCCGAGGAGGAGGTTGTAGGAGTTGGCGCCGGCGACCGAGCGGTTCGTCAGCAGGCCGAGCCGGATCAGCGGATCGCGGGTGGTGGTCCGCTCGACGTAGACGAACGCGGTCAGCACCGCGACGGCGATAGCCAGGGTCGCCAGGGTGACCGGCGAGGTCCACGCGTACTGGTCGGTGCGGACGACGCCGAACACGAGCAGGGACATCCCCGCCGTGGCCAGGACGGCGCCCAGCACGTCCGGGCGGCCGCCGGAAGCCGTGGGCGGAGCGGCGGCGACGCCCCGCCAGGCCAGGGCCAGCGCGATGGCGGCCATCGGGACACTGACGAACATCACCCAGCGCCAGCCCGCGTACTGGGTGAGCACACCCCCGATCAGGACGCCGAGGGCGCCGCCGGCGGCATTCACCGCGCTCCATATGCCGTAGGCCCGGACCCGAGCCTTGCCGGAGGGGAAGGTGACGGCCAGCAGCGCCAGCGCGGCCGGAGACAGCGCGGCGGCCCCGATGCCCTGCAGGGCGCGGCCGGCCACGAGATGGCCGGGCTCCTGCGCGAAGCCGCCGGCGAGCGAGGCGAGGCCGAAGACGGCGAGCCCGAGCAGCAGGACCCGTTTGTGACCGTAGCGGTCGGCGACCTTGCCGCCCAGCAGGAGCAGCCCGCCGAAGGTGAGGGCGTAGGCGTGGATCACCCAGGTCAGGCCCACTGCGCTGAAGCCGAGGCCGGCGGCGATCTGCGGGAGTCCGAGGTTCACGACCGACAGGTCCACCGACACCATGAACTGCACGACAGCCACCGCGGCAAGGGTGAGCGCTGGCCGGGCGGCCATGTGAGCGACCGGGTGTCCGCTTGCTGATCTCGCGTCTGTCACCGTTCCTCCATCCTCTGGCCGGTCCTCGTGGGACATTTCTCGTACGCGTACTGAAAGTACAGCGGATGCGGCCGGGTGTCGACAGCCGAAGCCCCGGTTGGCGGAAGGGAGTGGCCGGGCGGAATGATGGGACGGTGTCTCCACGCGATGCTGCGCCCGGCCGCACCGGCCGTCCACCGGTGACCTCCCGGGCGCAGATCCTGGATGCGGCTCGTCGGCTCATCGGCCGGGACGGCTGGGACAAGCTGAGCATTCGTCGGCTGGCCGCGGAGCTCGGTATCGGGACGATGACCCTGTATCACCATGTGCGCGACAAAGAGGACTTGCAGCTTCTGCTGATCACCGAATACGCGGACCAGATCCCGCAACCCGACCTGCCCGGCGAGCCGCGAGAGCGCATCATCGCGACCGCCACCCTGATCCACGACGCCCTCGCGGCCTGGCCGTGGGCCGCGGAGGTCCTCACGGCCGACGGGTTCGTCGGCCGGCTCGGCGAATCGGTGTGGATGGTCGAATCCATCGTGGCCGGAGCCATCGACCACGGATGCACACCCGAACAGGCCGTGCACGTCTTCCGCCACATCTGGTACTACACGGTCGGCGAGATCCTCGTCCGCGCGCACTCCGCTCAGCAACCGGCGGACGCCGCGCGACCCGCCGACCGCGAACCCCTCTTCAGCGGCCTCGACGAGTCGCGGATGCCACGCCTGGTCGCCGTCGGCGATCAGTGGCGAACGCTGTCCGCACAGGACACCTACTCCCAGGGGCTGCGGGCTCTCGTCGACGGGCTGCTCGCACAGGCCACGCCGGAAACGTGACGTAAGCCCCGGTCGATACGATCGTGATCATGGTGGACTGGAGGCTCCGGCCTGCTTCGACGGCAGACGTCGAGGCGGTGGCCGAGCTGCGGGCCGTGGTGCTTCGAGCGGATCTCGAGCGGCTCGGCCGGTACGACGAGCAGCGCGTACGGCAGCGGCTGCGCGACGGATTCGCGCCGGCGCACACCTGGACGATCGAGGTGAACGGTATCTTGGCCGGCTGCGTGGCGCTGCGACCGGCCGAGGGCGACTATTGGCTGGAGCACTTCTACCTGGCCCCGGAGCTGCAGGGCAGGGGCGTGGGCTCCGCCGTGCTGGGCAGGCTGCTGGAACGGTGCGACCGAGAAGGCGCCCTGATCCGGCTGAACGTCCTGCAGGGCAGTCCGGCCCGGCGGCTATACGAGCGGCACGGGTTCACGGTCGAGACCGAGGACGAGGTGGACGTGTTCATGGTGCGCGATCCGGACCCTGCCCGTCGCTGATCGGCGCCTGTAGCTGATCCATCGACCACGCACCGCCGGCCTCATACGGTCACGCCCAGAGGGGGCCTCGGCGGCCTGTCTGTCCTAAGGTTCTTCTCATGCGTCACGGCCGGATGCGTACCACTTCGCTCGGCCTTTCCGCCGTGCTCGCCGGCCTCCTGCTCCTGTCGGCCTGCGGATCGGAGGGGGTCGCCGTATGGAGCGACGGATCGCGGCGGACCCAGGGACCCGACTCGGCCGAGCGGCGCGGTGACCCCGAATGCGGTGCCCCGTCCACCGGTACGCCGCCCACCTCCGGCACTTCGGTCCTTCCTGGCGGCTCCGGGGACCTGGAGAAGGACGGCGTGGAGATAACCGGCCTGGGCGGACGGGCCCGCAACTGCGGCCTCTCCCCGTTCTCCGCCGAGTTTCAGGTCACCAACCACGAAACCGAACCCTTCACGTACACCGTCACCTTCACGTTCGTGTCCCGTTCCGGACAGGTGCTGGCAGGTGCGGAACAGACGGTCCCAGCGGTCGAGCCCGGTCAGACGGTGAGGCGCACAGTCGCCGTGGACGAGCTTCCCCCGAAGGTGCCCCCCACAGTGGGTGCGCGAATCGCCAAGGTCAGGCGCGTCCCGGCGGACGAGGCGCCCGCCCCGGCGGGCCCCTGTCCGCCTTCCGGCATCCGCGTCACGCTGGGCAACGGCGACGCCGCCATGGGGCTCCGCGTCGTGGGGCTCCATCTGGAGAACTGCTCAACCCGCGCCTACCACATCAACGGCTACCCGCAGCTCCAGCTCCTCGACGAGGACAGACAGCCCGTCACCGGTGTCGAGATCCTGCACGGAGGTGGCGACATCTCCACCGTGACCGGCTTCGACGACCCGCCCCAGCCGGTGACCCTGAAGCCGGGCCAGAGCGCGTCCGCCGGCCTGATGTGGCGCAACACCGTCGCTGCCGGCGTCGACGCTTCTGTGAACGTGCCGTACGTCAGGGTGAACGCCAAGGCCGGTGCTCGTCCCGTGATGGTGACGCCGGAGCTCGATCTCGGCACCACCGGGAAACTCGGTGTCAGCCCGTGGAAGAAGGACGAGGCTCCGTAGACCCTGTCGGCGTGCCGGTTTCTACGTCGGGCTGCTCTGTTACGCGTTCAGATGCCGATGAGCCGGACGCGGTTGCCGCACAAGCGGATCATGTCGTCCACATCGGAGGTCAGCATGGCCACCGGGCCCGGTTGGCGCAACGCCATCTCGGCGACCGTCGCGTCGATCGCGTGCTTGTGGCCGTGCAGGCCTGTGGCCTTGAGTAGTTCAGCGGACCTCTTCGCTGCGCTCTCGGTCAACGGTTCGACCTTCACACGGGACAGCACCCACTGCAGCCGTGGCATGTCCACTCGCGTGTGGCTGACCTCCACAATGGTGTTGGCGCCGATGACGAAATCGGCACCCATGGAATGAAACACGTGGAACATGGCGAGGATCTTGCGGTCCTGCGCGATCCAGGCGGAGAGCCCCTGGGAGTCGAGGACGACGGTTTCGACATGCAACTATGGCGCCCGGCCTGACGCCTGCGCGGCTGATCATCCTGGAGCCGGAGCGCCCCCGCCGGAGGCGTTGAGTGTCAGCTGCTTGTGTTGGTCCTCCATTCGGTGGCAAGGATGCTGAATATCGCGGAGTCTCGCCAGCCGTCACGCAGCTCCATGGTGTGGCGGAGGTGGCCTTCATGCGTCATCCCGAGTTTGTTCAGGACGGCTGCGGAGGCGGCGTTTCGGGGGTCGCAGGTGGCGTAGATGCGGTGCATTCCGTGTTGGTGGAAACCGATGTGCAGCAGTTGCCGACCGATGGCGGTGCCCAGGCCATGGCCCCAGAGACGGGGGTGGGTGACGTACTGGATCTCTCCTTGGGCGTGCGTGAGGCTGCGGATGTGGAACTCGCCCATTCCTATGACCTCGTTGTCCAGGAGAGCTGCGTAGGGGAAGCGTGTCTGTGGTTCTTCATGCCATGCGGCTGCGGCTTCCGCCACGAAGGCGCGCGTTTGCGCGAGGGAGTTGGGTCCCCATGCCTGGTACCGGCAGACCTCGGGGAGGCTGGCCCAGGAGTGGACGGCTTCGACGTCGGTGGGTTGGAGCTGTCGGAGTCGGGCTTCGGGACGGGTCATGATCCGAATCATGACGGGTGAAGCAATGGATGAGGTTTCACGGTTTCTGGTGTCGGCTGCTCGGGCCGACCGGCGAGCGGGCGCGGGGCCGCGAGGCGGCGCGGAGCGCCGCCCGTCACTTCTGCCATGCCATTTCGCAGACGGACGAATGCAGCGTTGTCCTGTCCCGGGACGTGCTTGACACATCAGTCCCAGGACATGTTCGACAGGTGCCGTTGTCGGCCGATCTCCGCGTCACGGTTACGTCTTGCGGTTGGCGGCCGCGATCGAGGCGCGGAGTTTGGTGAGGAGCCGTTCGAGGGTCTGGACTTCGGTGGCGGCCCAGCCATCGGTGAACAGCATCCAGCGTTGCAGGCCCATGCGTTCCAGGGTCGCGAGTTCGGCGCGGCCTTTCTCGGTGATGGTGATGGTGTTCGCCCGGCGGTCGTCCGGGTCGGTGAGGACCTGAACCTTGCCCTCTTCGGTGAGGGCTTGGACCTGGCGGGTGGCCGATGACTGGTGGACACCGAGTTCTTTGGCCAGGTCGGAGGTGCGGACGGACTGTGTGGTGGCGATGAGTTGCAGCATGCGCAGCAGGCCTGCATTGGGTCGTCGCCTGCGGGTGCGTTCGATGCCGTCGCTGATCAGGAGGAGGGCGTCCACCATGCGTTGAACGTCCTGTTCGTCGGGTTTCTCGTGGTCGTGCACGAGTTCACCCTAAGTTGATTGCATGCTGCATGCAATTAAACTAGTGTCACGGCCATGACAAAGAACGCATTGATCAAGCGGCTCGCCTACGCCATCGCGGGCCTCGGCGTCGGCATGTTCCTGCTCACGATGGCCGTCGCGGCCTTGGGTCAGGAACCGGCGAACAACGTGTGGACCAAGGCCGGCGGCATCCTCGCGGGGTCGGTGATCTGTCTGATCCTGACCAAGCGCGTCCTCGCGGGGTCGAAGGGCACCTATGACCGGCTCCGGATCATCTCCCTCGTCGCCTGCGCCCTGGTCGCGGTCAACGTCGCCCTCCCCGGTGTCATCCCGGTCTGGTTCCGCGCCGAACAGGTCGTCCACGGCCTCCTTCTCGCGACCCTCGCCTGGGCCCTGTGGTCGCCCGAGATGCGGGAGTCCTTCCGCGTCGCCGCACGCCGAACCTGATCCCTCGGGCCGCCACCCCGCCCGTCGGCCGAGCGGATCACCGTGCAGCGGGTAGCCGGCACAGCGGCGTCATCACGGTGGCCAAGCAGAAGGCCGCCCTCGGCCCATCCACGCCCGCGCGATCGTCACCGTGGACGTCAGCGACACCACACTGACCATCGAACTGCCCGACGACACCCGTTCGTGTTCTGCGCCATCCGGCGTATATCCGTGAGCGGCGACAAGCGGCGGCTCTCGGTGGCCTGCGGGTGCATGCCCGGTAATCATGATCCATGGAGGAACCGCAGCTCAGGCAGGGTTTCCCTGATCAAACGTGGTAGGGCGGGTGGGACTTGAACCCACGACCCACGAATTATGAGTGGACTATCTCTTACCTCGCCCTCGCCGTCGCCGACCTGCGAGTACATAAGGCTGCCCGCTGGTCGAGGGGGTGATCATCCCGTGCATACCCCGTGGTGAGTTCTGGGCAGCTCTTCAGTTGACAAGGCCAGCAATGACCCAGGAGCGGTCAGAGCTGTTCATCCTGCTGTTCGTCAGGGCTTCAGCCATCCAGAGTCCGTCCGACTCAGGTCGTGATCGTCCGCCCGGGTGGTGGCTCCGGAGATGTCCCGAATGTCCTACTCGTGCGCGGGCATGATTGGTCTCGTAATGACCGCGCTGTTCGCTACGCTCTGCCCAGGCGCTTCAAGACCCAAGGCGGGTGAGGTATTTGTCGCCTCGTTTACCTTCACAACGGCCTAGACAGGGCCGGGCTGAATGGTGGACAGCCACGCCCCCCGCTCTGCGGGGCGCGGCGCTTCTGCTGGTTGGCATCGGTGCCATGATTCTCGTGATCGGCCTTATGGGGGACTCCATCGGGGTTTGGGAAAGCAGCCCTTTCCTCACAAACCTGCTGTCCTCGCTCACAGGTTTTTGCTTTGCCGTACCCGTGGCGATCATAGTCTTGCATCGCGTGTCCACCTATCAGATGGATCATCAGCAGTGGCGTACTCTTTCGGGTCTGGCTTCGGACCTTTCCCATCGTATGTCAGCGCTGGCAATGGGGTTGCGCGTTAACAGCACGCTTTCGGATCACGAGGCTGCATCTGACGCCTTCTGGGCAGCCCACAGCGAGACGGTTGTCGCCATCAAGGACTGGCTCGACGCTCTGAACGTATCTGACCAGCGGCTTACTTCGGGGCTGGAGCAGGTAATCACGCAGGGCGACCGCTGTATCAGAGCATGGAACGCGTGCTGGAAGAGTCCCCTGGACGTCGGCGGCTCCTTAGTTGAAATCCGAATGCGCTGGAATACGTTGATTGGCGACGTCGAACCTCGCCTGCGTGAAATCGGCCGGCCCCTATTCCCCACTCCAGAGCTCCACCTGCAGATGGAGGAGGCTCTTGAGTGGGTCGGCGCAGGCTCACCCTCTGGGCTCTTCGATAGTTCCGTCAGCCCGCTGACATGGATCGACGAGGCTCGATCGGTGCTCGCGCGGATCCGAGAGAAGCGTTCTTCTCCCTTCTCCTCCTCTGGTCCGCTCGTGGAGGGCATCCGCCAGCTTGAACAGGCCCTCTCCTCAAGCGCCGAGGAGCACGACAGGTATGAGTACCTCGCGGAAGTAACATCACGCCTTCGGTCAGTGGTTGACGCTGCGGTCACTGACCCTCAGCGGCTATCGTCGTAAGCGTGGCTTCCAAATCGAACTTGCTGGACAAGAAAGAGATCTGTACCTTACTCAACATCTCACGTCCACACCTCTGGCGTCTCCGCAAAGAGCCCGGGTTTCCTGAACCAGTCGAGCGAAGTGGTGCTCGTGAGTACTGGAGCCAAGTAGCGATCTTGAGATGGGCGGCGATGGTTGGACGACATCTCGCCGCTCGTGTGCCCTTTCTCTACTGGCCTGTGCCAGTCAACCCAGCACCATACGGCGGCGCGCGAGTGATTGACGGATATACGGTCCTGTCGTGGGACGCCGAATTCGGGCGACTGAGCTTTGTCTATCCCCCATTGATGGGCGGGTGGGTATCGCTGAACGAGCTCGCTGCTGATGTAGTATCAGATGCGGCTGCCATCGTGGTCCTGAGGCCCGACTGGCGGGTTTCCAAAGGGCCCAACCTGGACGCCTTGGACTTGGCAGAACCTTATGGCCCGTACCGAGTACTGTGGGAGGATCTCGCCCGTGTCCTCGGCATGCCAGTGCCGTACTGGCCTATCAATATGCGGAACCCACAGGAGATGCTCCGCTGGCGCCCAGGTATAGAAACCGTTTGTGCTCAAGCGCAGCATGAGCTTAACGCAGGCCCCCTCTTCCAGCTCGCAGCGGCCTACTCCGATGATCACCCAACATCCCGAACGCTACGAGAGCTCGCACACATTATTGTTCATCGCGCCTTTGTTGAAGCTGACCGCAACCTCGAGTATTGGAGCGACTACGAGAGGCCTGTGGCGAGAGACGTCGTGTTTGCAGCGAAGCCCCTCCCGATGCCCGATCCCCACGAGAATCCTCTCCCACAGGACGTCCGTGAATCGGGCTGGGCCGAAGTCTTTCAACGCGAGGATACGCTGGCAGAGCAGTGCGTCTCTGCCGCACTTCAGTGGAATGGTGGGAAACACTTTCCCTTCTCAGGTGTTGTTCATCTTGAGCCAGAAGATGAGGGCTCGGCTGTCAGGGTGGAGTGGACCTCTAGGCTCGTCGATGCACCCCGCGATGCCCGCTACCGGGTCCTCAGCTCTCGACTGGAAGGGCGCGCGCTTCAAGATCCTTGGACTGGCCTGCCAGTAATTGGGCTAGCCGATAAGGCGATGATCGCAGCCGTTCCAAAACATCTACCTACCGTATCCCCATTGCACTCTATAGTCCTCGACGGGAGCGTGTGGATCAGGACGGAAGACGGCCAACTTTTCCTCGCTCCTGCCCAATGGGACGGCGGCAACACATGGGGCTACTCCGGAACTGGCCCAACGATCCTGGCGCATCTACTAGATCAACTCTTGGGCGACATCAGTGCCCCCGCCCCATCGACCGAGGTTCTGGGCAGCTCTAGTGCCACTGGCCTTGAAGCCCTCACTGAGACGGACTTTCCTCATGGCACAGTGATAACGCGTCAGCAACTTGAGGAGGCGCGCAATGCCCGTAGTAGGGCGGGTGGGACTTGAACCCACCGCCTACGAATTGTAAGTGGACTTGATCTTAGCGGGGGAGCGGCGCGCTGAGCTACGCCTCGGCGGAAATCGGCCATGCTGCCTGAAGGGTGTCTGGTGTATGTGCCGGATTTTGAAGGGCGCGTCCGCGCACGCCCTCGGCTGCCTGACCCCCCGGCCCTGGCCCGCTCGGCTTGTCCCGGTCGATGGCGACGGGGTGATCAGGCTCCACCTCAGCCCCTTACGGTCTTCGAAACTGTGAGGGTGATCATCCTGGAGTCGGAGCGCCCCCGCCGGAGGCTGTAGTAACGGTCGCGAATCTAATCTCGCGCTCTCTGGGATTGATCTTGGGTTTGAGGTGGAATGCCGGGGTGAGACTCACCGGCTTGGCGGGAAAGTTTCGTCAGCGGCGTCGAATGCTGCTGGCTTTCGGCAAATCCGCTCGACCGGGTGAAACTGCGCCGCCCCAAGACGAGCGGCGAGGTAGATCGGCGATCCGTCGTCAACCCGGCCCAGGCGCGGGAGCTCCTCGTCGCGCTCACCTACTGCGGCCGGACGCGCGGGCCGATGCTGGCCGCGATGTTCGCCTGCATGTACTTCAGCGGCCTGCGCCCCGCCGAGGCGGCCGGGCTACGTGAGAAGGACTGCCATCTGCCCTCGTCCGGCTGGGGCCTGCTGACGCTGGAGAAGACTCGGCCGCAGAGCGGTAAGCGGTTCACCGACTCGGGGGAGGGATTCGACGAACGGGGCCTTAAGCATCGCGCAGAGGGCACCACGCGTATCGTCCCCATTCCGCCGGAACTGGTCACGATCCTGCGCACGCACCTGGAAACCTACGGCACAGCCAAAGATGGCCGGCTCTTTCGCACGCGGACGGGCGGCGTCATCTCGGCCTCGGCCTACGCGAAGATCTGGAAGGAGGCTCGGACGTACGCGCTGACGCCCGAGCAGGTCGCCTCGCCCCTCGCGGCCCGGCCGTACGACCTGCGCCACGCGGCCGTGTCCCTCTGGCTCAATGCAGGGGTTCACGCCCCGGAAGCGGCGGAGCGCGCCGGTCACGGCATTGACGTCATGCTTCGGGTGTACGCCAAGTGCATCGACGGACAGTGTGAGATCGCCAATCAGCGGATAGAGGTAGCCCTCGTCTCGTGAGTTCTTACAGCCTTGTCTCGTCTCGGGGTCTCGGGTCACTCCAGGACCCGTAGGCGTTTCAGGGGCAGGTCCATCTCCCTCAGCACTTTCCACTTAATTCGCCAGGTCTTGCTAGGCTAGGCACCTCCGTGGCTGCCTCGGCCGCCCGATCACCCCTATGCCTCCGACTCCTGTAAAACTGCAGCCCGCTGGCGGCTGAAGGCGCGTACGAGCCTCCTGCTGGGACCTTAGATTTCGATTTAGTTTGTAGCCATCCGCCCTGACTATACCCCTGTGGCCGGTGAATTTCGTTGCTAGTGAGAGGGGTCCCGAGATGAACGCGGCCGACGGCTCCGGCAAGCCTGTAATTTTCATCAGCCACACAGAGGTCGACAAAGCGATTGCTGACGCTGTGAATGAGGCGATCGATACGCTATTAGGAGCAGGCGCCGTTTCAGTTGTCTACTCGACCAGTCGCGAACTCGGTGGCGGCGTCAAGTTCGGGGAGAACTGGTTTCAGTGGATCGCTCAGCAGGTCAGGAACGCGACCGTGACCCTTGTGCTCTTAACGCCAGCCTCGGTGCAGAAGCCATGGGTTCTATGGGAGGCAGGCGCGGTTTACGGGGCAGCCCTGGCCGAACCTCAGGCTCGGCTGCGAACGGTACGCCCCATTGCGTTCCAAATTGGTATGAACGATGTCCCCTCTCCGCTAGCGAGCAGTCACGCCCATATCGCACGAGGTGATGATTCCTCCGACGTCAGGCTCCTACTCAATGAATTCATCGAGCAGTTCAGCAGCGACCCGGCCTCAACCATCAGGGCTGCCCAGAACGTCGAGCGAGTCGTGACCCGTTGGCTTGACGCTGTTGCTGAGGCATTGCGCACCGCTCCCTTGACTCCGGCCGAGCCGATCGTGAACGAATGGTGTGAGAGGTTGGACGCTCTAGCTACAGGTGACCGGGCGTCGGAGGTCCGTCAGGTCCACGAATGGCTGCTGGTGGCATTCGGCCAAAAAGGAGGCGGTGATGAACGTCCTATTGATATACGCCTGCACCGCAGGCTCGCCCAACTCTACATGGCTACAAAGCGCTATCGGGAAGCGGCCGAGCAGTTCGAAATGGCTCGTAGGTTGTCCCCTCGCGACCTGTTCATCCTGCGTTCCCTGGGGCAAGCTTACGTGGCCGGCCGTAACTACAAGGATGCCAACGCCATTATCCGAAGTATCGAGGAGCTAGCTCCGAGCGCGTTTGTGGACAATGTGGAATGTGCGGCGTTGAAAGGTCGATGGTTCAGGGATCAGGGGCGCATTCTGGAGGCCGAGGGGATTTATGCGGCTGCGTTCGCAGTAAATCCGGAATCATATTACCTTGCGGATCTGCTTGGTATGTCTCAGCTGCAGTTGGGCCGAATACAGGAAGCTGCAGATGTCTACCGTCAAGTTATTGTAATAATCGATCGGCTTGCCGAGCGAAACATGTGGGTAAACGCCACGGCGGCTACCGCCTCGATCGTAAGTGGTGACCTAGCCGGGGCTGAAAAGTGCTTGCGGGCGGTCAAGTTTTACAATCCGACAGGGGCCGAGATTCAAAGCATCATGCAAGGCCTGCAGCGGCTGCAGCAACCCCTCCAGATCACTCCTCAACAGATGGCTGCGTGGGGCGCCATCCTCCGGGATGGGAATCCCCAATTGATAGAATTAGCCCCGTCCGAGTAGGATCGCTAGAGTGAGGCGCATCTCAGATGAAGGGCCAGGGAACTGATGGCTAAGCGCGTGTTCGTCAGCTTTGACTACGACTTCGACAAGACGCTCAAGGATTTTCTGATTGGGCAGGCGAGAAACTCTGGTTCACCTTTCGAGGTGCACGATTGGTCGATCAAGGAGCCTTCGTCGGACTGGAGAGCGAAGGCCCGCCAGCGTATCCGGGCTTGCGACGTAGTAGTGGTCATTTGTGGCGAACACACCCACACCGCCGAAGGCGTCGCCATTGAACTCAAGATCGCGCAGGAGGAGGCGATCGAGTACTTCTTGCTCATGGGATACACGAACAAGGCCTGCTTCAAGCCGACGACGGCAAAGATGAGCGACAAGATGTACAAATGGACCTGGGAGAATCTGAAGCTGCTGATCGGCGGTGCCCGGTGAGCCGAGCTCCCGAGCCCATCCCCTCTCCGGAAGTCATCGACCTCTACAAGATGGCCGTGGAGATGGCCGACCGCGTATCTGCCCGCAGGGGCACCTCAAATTCATTTTTCCTGTCCGTGCAGACCGCTTTTGTTGCAGTGCTGGGACTGGCTAACCCCGCCGTCACCAAGTCTCTGTGGGCGTCAACGGCTGTCACTCTCGCTGGTATCGGCCTGTCTGCCACCTGGTGGCTCCAGCTAAAGAGTTACCGCGATCTCAATCGGGCCAAGTTCGAGGTTATTAATAAGATCGAGCAGCAGCTTCCGGTACGGATTTTTTCGGATGAATGGGCTGCCCTTAAGCGGGACCCAGTGCGGTCCTGGCGTGCTCGGTACGCTGAACTGGGTTTGAGTGAACGCGGGGTCCCGTTTGTATTCATGGCGTTGCACATCCTGCTCTTCCTGGGAAGGCTTCTCGGATGACCTATCTGGACGAGATCGCTCGCCGCATCAGGGATAACCTTCCTGCCGAAGCTCGACCGCCTGCCGGTGCCAACTTGCTTTTCCTTCTTTACGCTGTCCTCGTCAAAGTCAAGGGGCAAGCAACGACCTTGGAGGACGTTCATGACGCCTGGGCGGCCTGGATGCAGACGGTGAATCCTGTGCACGCTGCTCTCGTCCCTTTCAGTGAACTAGCGCCGATGGTGCAGGACGAGGATCTTCCTTACCTTCGTGCGATCCACCGGACTGCCGCCCAGTTGAACAACCCCACCTCCCGATCCGCTGGATCAACTGATACATGATCTAAGAGATACGCCCTTCGCAGGCTCACCGCGGGGTGGTCTACCCGCAGGAGGCGGCGGATCGGGCCGGTCACGGCATTGACGTCATGCTTCGGGTCTACGCCAAGTGCATCGACGGACAGCGTGAGATCGCCAATCAGCGGATAGAGGCCGCCCTCGTCTCGTGAACGCCTACAGCCTCTCGCAGGGTCTCGGGTCACTCCGGGACCCTTCGGCGTTCCCAACGACGGGTCCCATCCCGCAGAGGCACCGGAAACCGCGACGCGAACTGGGGAAACGCGACCAAGGCCATCCGGCGTATATGCCGTGAGTGGCGACAGACGGCGGCTCTCGGTGGCCTGCGGGTGCACGCCCGGTAATCATGATCAATGGAGGAACCGCAGCTCAGGCAGGGTTTCCCTGATCAAACGTGGTAGGGCGGGTGGGACTTGAACCCACGACCCACGGATTATGAGTCCGATGCTCTGACCGGCTGAGCTACCGCCCCGCAATGGTGGAGTCTCTCACAACTTAGCGGGCGAGGGGATCTGTGCGCGGAGGTGAGCGGCGACCTTCGGCCCTGGGCGTAATCCCGGCCCAATCGCCCTGTCGTGATCGTCACGCACTGGGGCGTGGCTGCCACGAGAAGAGTTGTGGGGCTTATGTCCGGGTATGTGACTGTTGAGGCGACTCGCTCCACAAGACGGCTCTGCGAAACGTGGCTACGCAACGAATCGGGGGTGCCCTGTGGGGAGACGACTGACGGGCGTCTGCGTGCTTCTCCTGATGTCCCTTCCATCCTGTGGGCAGGGTGGGCGGCAGCCGGGAGCGGAACTCGGAGCGGTCGGCGACGCGCGGGAGGGCTTCACCGTCGGCCTGCTGCTCCCTGGCGAGGGACCCGACCGGCCTCTGTTCACGCGGGCCCTGACGTCCCTCTGCCCGCGCTGCCACGTCCAGTACGCCGACGCCGCGGGCGATCAGGCCAGGCAGGGGCGGCAGATCGGCCGGATGCTGGCCGACGGCGTGCGGGTGCTGGTGCTGGGTGCGGTGGATCCCGGGGCCGCCGCCCCTTGGGTGGCCAGGGCCAAACTGTCCGGGGCCAAGGTCGTCGCGTACGACCGGCTGGCGAACGGGCCGGTGGACGCCTACGTGGCGACGGACCCGGCGCGCGTCGGGCGGGAGCAGGCACTGGCCCTGCTCGGCGCCATGAAGGTCGCGGGGCCGGTGCTGCTCCTGAACGGCCCCGCCACGGATCCGTACGCCGCGACGGTGAAGCGAGGCCTGCACGCCGTGCTCGACGGCCGCGTGACGATCGGCTGGGAACGGGACCTGACGCGGCCCGACGAGGCGGCCCGTGAGGTGGCGGCGGCCGTCGCCGCACTCGGCGGGGCCTCGAAGGTGGGGGGCGTGTGCTGCGCGAGCGACGCGGTGGCGGAGGCCGTCGCGGCCGAGCTGGCGAGGGCCGGGATGGCCGGAGTGCCGCTGATCGGGCATGGCGGGCGGCCCGCGGCGCTGGGGCGGGTCAGGGCCGGCACGCAGACCGCCACGGTCCGCACCGATGTCGCGGCCGAGGCGTCGGCCGCCGCCAGGCTGGCGGTCGAGGTCGCGGGCGGCAGGACCGTGTACGGCACGGCCATCGTGTCCAACGGGACGACGGTTTCGATCCCGGCGGTGCTGGTTCCGCCCGCCGTGGTCACGAAGGGCACCCCTCCCGGGGCACCCGCCCCCGGGGCCGCACGCGGACAGGGCACAGGATCACACTGACGCGCCGGTTCACTCCTGTTCGTCGGAGGGGGAGGGGGCGTCGGACGGGCGCAGGCGCTCCCAGAGCAGGAACGCGCCGCCGACGACGAGCATCGCGATGCCCGCCCACAGGTTGATGCGGATGCCCTCCGCCTTCTGGATCTCCTGGGCGCCGTCGAACAGCCCGGTGACCGTGAGGATCAGTCCGTACGCCAGGAACAGACCACCGATCACGCGGCGGATGTCGAAGAGCCGTTGCGGGGCGGCCATGCAAACCTCCTACAGGAAGGGCAGGTAGAACGCGGCGGCGAGGACAACCGCGCCCGCGCCGAGGACAAGGGGGGAGCGATACCAGGCGGCGTCGCCTGCCAGCGCGTCGTCGGAGACGGACGCGTCGCTCAGGCCGTAGACGAGCCCGCGCAGCTCGCTGTCCGGCTTGGGGGTGGTGGCGAGCGTGACCACGACGGAGACGATCGCGTCGACCACGAAGGCGATGCCGGCGCCCCAGAAGCTCGCGTTCAGCTCGGTGCCGAAGTCGACCACGCCCGCCTTATAGAGGATGTACGAGGCGAAGGCGCACACGGTGCCGCTCAGCAGGCCCCAGAAACCCGCCCAGGCGGTCATCCGGCGCCAGAACAGGCCGATGATGAACGTCGCGAAAAGCGGGGCGTTGAAGAACGAGAACAGCGACTGCAGGTAGTTCATGATGTTGCCGAACCCGGCGGCGATGAACGCCGTGCCTATTCCGGCGAGGACGCCGACGACGGTGGCGATGCGGCCGAGCCGCACGTACCACTCGTCGGGGTGGTCGCCGTTGATGTGCGCCTTCCAGATGTCCTGGGTGAAGACCGTGTTGAACCCGCTGATGTTGGCGGCCATGCCGGCCATGAACGACGCGAGCAGGCCGGTCACCGCGACGCCGAGCACGCCGTTGGGCAGGAACTCGTTCATGAGCAGCGGGATCGCCTCGTTGTACGTCGGCCCGCCGTCCTTGCCGAGGTTGCCGAACAGCACGACCGCGATGAGACCGGGGATGACGGTGACGACCGGGATCACGAGCTTCGGGTAGGCCGCGACGATCGGGGTCAGCCGGGCGGCGGTGGTGTTGCGCGCCGACAGCGCGCGCTGCACCTCGGCGAAGTTCGTGGTCCAGTAGCCGAAGGACAGCACGAAGCCGAGGCCGAAGACCAGGCCGATCCAGTTGGCGTTGAGCGGGTTGTCGGTGCCGGCGGTGTGCGCCCAGGTGTGCAGCCCGCCCTCGCCGAGCACGCTCTGCTTGACCTTCTCGCCGAGGCCGGAGAAGCCGCCGACCCGGGTCAGGCCGATGATCACCACAGGCACGAGCCCGGCGACGATCACGAAGAACTGCATGACCTCGTTGTAGATCGCCGAGGACAGGCCACCGAGCGTGATGTACGCCAGCACGATCGCGGCCGACACGAGGACGGACAGCCACAGCGGCCAGCCGAGCATGGCGTCCATGATGAGCGCCAGCGCGTACAGGTTGATCCCGGCGATGAGGATCTGCGCCACGGCGAAGGTCCCGGCGTTGAGCAGCTGGGTCGCCCCGTTGAAGCGGCGGCGCATGAACTCCGGGACGCTGTGCACCTTGGACCGGTAGTAGAACGGCATCATCACGACGCCGAGGAACACCATGGCGGGGACCGCGCCGATCCAGTAGTAGTGCAGGGTCATCGCGCCGTACTGCGCGCCGTTCGCCGCCATACCGAGGACCTCGGTCGCGCCCAGGTTGGCGGACATGAAGGCCAGGCCGGTGATCCAGGCGGGAAGCGCGCGGCCCGAGAGGAAGAAGTCCAGACTCGTCCGTACGGCCCGTTTCGCGGCGAAGCCGATTCCCAGGACCACGAGGAAGTACAGGGCGAGGATCGCGTAGTCCAGAACGTTGACATCGAGCCGCAGATCCTGTGCGGCCAGCAATTGGGCATCAGGCACGCAATGCCAGCTACCCGCGCGTCTCCCCGTCTCACAAAGGCGGCCCCTGTATACCCAATCGTGACAAAAGTGCAGGTAAGCGCAGGTCAGGGTCGGCCATCGGCGTCACTCGGCGCCCGCCGTCACCTTCGCGCCGTGGTCCCGGGCGACGTCGGGGACCGACCGGAAGTGCCCGCGGGAGACCATCGCCGTCAGCCACACCCCGGCGAGCTGCGAGGTGATGATCGACAAGACGACCAGCGCGGTGAAGAACGCCTCGTTGATCACGCCCGCGCTGAACGTGGTCGACGCGAGCACGATGCCGGGGCCGCCCCTCGCGTTCATCGCCGTCGCGAGGTTCGTGGCCGAGCTGCGGTCCTCCCCGGCCAGCCGGGCGCCGACCCACACGCTGCCCCACTTGACCACACAGGCGACGGCGAAGAACCAGGCGAAGAACGCCAGGGGGAAGTTGTGGATCAGATCCAGCTTGAGACCGACGATCGCGAAGTACACCGGCACGAAGAAGGCCAGCGAGATGCCCTTGATGGTCTTGTGCGCCGCCGCCGTGCGCTCCGTCGGGAGCCGCCCGACGCTGAATCCGACCATCAGCGCCCCGAAGACGGGGTCGATCCCCAGC
This sequence comes from Microbispora bryophytorum, assembly GCF_006874465.1. Classification (GTDB taxonomy): domain Bacteria; phylum Actinomycetota; class Actinomycetes; order Streptosporangiales; family Streptosporangiaceae; genus Microbispora; species Microbispora bryophytorum. Next base: position 222,124 of record NZ_VIRL01000002.1, read on the forward strand.
CCCACGCACAGCACGCAGAGCAGGAAGATGACGGCGATGAGGAACGCCACCGGGCTGCGCGTCTCGATGATGTTCAGCCGGCTGGCGGAAAGGCGGTCCAGGATCCGCGGGCCCAGCCACAGGAGGAATCCCAGGAAGACGAGCGAGGCCAGGATGTAGTACGCGATCGTGAGCGCCGCCGAGTCGACTCCGGTCAGCGCCCACAGCCCGTACGCCTCGCTCGCCCTGATCTGCGCCATCGCCAGGATCAGGGAGAGGATGACGTACAGCACGACGTCCTCGAGAACGGCCACGGAGAGCACGACCCGCGCGAAACGCGTCCGCATGATGCCGATGTCGAGCATGATCCGGGAGATGACCGGGATGCTCGTCACCGCGATGGCCGTCCCGAAGACCAGGCTCAGCGTGGCGGGGGAGCCCAGTGGGCCGGCGAGCGCGGTCATGTCCGCCGACCGGGCGATGAGCAGTCCCGAGGCGAACGGCACCGCCAGCCCGGCCACCGTGATCCAGATGACGGTCCGCCGCTCCGCCCCGGCCCTGGTGCCGCCCAGCTCGAAGCCGATGAGGTAGACGAGGAGGAACAGCCCGAGATGGTAGAACGCGCCCATCACGGACGTGGTCGGCCCCTCCGCCGGGAACACCCACTGCCCGGCCCCGGGGAGGAGATAGCCGAGCACGGTCGGCCCCAGGAGAAGGCCGCCCGCTATCTCGCCGATCACGGGCGGCTGGCGTAGGCGTCTGAAGAGCTCGGCGCCGGCGTGCGCCGCGAGGACGAGGATCGTCAGAGCCAGCAGGACGTGCATGACGTCAGCGGTCTTCAGTGTCACGGTCGGAGGCCTCTTTCGTGTCCGATGAATAGCCGTACCGAGGAGCCGTGCCGGAAAGAGGGGAGGACGGTCCGGCGTCAGCCGACGCCGGACCAGCGGCGGATCGGGTCGTGCGATCACCCGTGCCGATCACCCGTGCCAATCACCCGTGCGGCGTCACCGCTGCCGCCCGGCGGGATCGGCGGCGGAGCCGCCCGCGAGCCGGACGGTCAGGACGTGCGCGGGCGCCGGTCCGGCGTCGTCGGAGGCCTCGGCCTTCCGCAGGTACTCCTCCGCGGCCGAGGCGACCTGTTTCATCGTCCTGACCGACTCGACCGGATGGGCTCCCACCGCGGTCTCACCGGAGAGCATGACGCCGGCCGCGCCGGCGAGGACGGCGTTGGTGATGTCGAGGATCTCGGCCTTCGTCGGATACGGCCTTTCGATCATGCTGTCCAGCATCTCAGTCGCGACGATGACGGGCTTGTCGAACTCCGCCGACCGGGCCAGGATCTCCTTCTGCAGCAACCCGATCTGCTTGACGTCCGTCTCGATCGACAGGTCGCCGCGATCGATCATGATCGCGTCAGCGCTGTCGATGATCTCCTCCAGGTTGCGTACGGCTCGGGGAGTCTCGATCTTGGCGACGATGCCGGCGTGGCCGCCGGACAGCTCCTTCCTGACCAGCCCGACATGCCCGGCCGACTCGACGAAGCTGATCCCCACCAGGTCGACGCCGGTCTCGCGGGCGAAGGCGAGCATCTCACGGTCGCGTTCGCCGACCAGTTCGCCGCCGAGGTCCACGCCGGGGGCGTTGATGCCCTTCCTGCTGCGCAGCCGGCCCGCCACCTCGGCCCGGCAGTGCAGGTCGGGGCCCCTGACGTCGACGACGGTGAACCGCAACTTGCCGTCGTCGGCCAGCAGCGTGTCGCCCGCGGACACGTCCAGGTGCAGCCGGCGTGAGCTGATCGGCACCTTCCGGCCGCCGTCGTCACCGGTCTGCGTGGTGAGGATGATCGTGTCTCCGACGCCGAACACGGGCTCCGACGCGAGGTTCGCGGTGCGGATCTTCCGCCCGGGCACGTCGAGGAGGATCGGTGTCGCGGGGAGCACCCGACGGACCAGTGCGATCGTGTCCCGGTGCCAGTCCAGGGTGTTGTGCGAGGCGTTGAGCCGCACCAGGTTCATCCCGGCTCGGGCCAGGCGCGCGAGCGTTTCCGCGGACCTCGTCGCCGGCCCGATGGTGGCGATGACGCGGGTACGGCTCATGCGCTCTCCTCCTCGATGAACAACTGCCCGGCGCCGCGCACGGCGGCCACCACTTCCCGCCGCATGACGTGGCTGGGGGGCATGGTCTCGGACTGCAGCATCCGCCTCATCCAGGTCCCGCTGATCTCCGTCGTCGCGGCCGTGCCGCCGTGGCGGCAGGTCCGTTCCGTCACGATCCCGTCGCAGATCTCGCAGTGATACGGGCCGTGCAGCCGCATGATCCGGATGCCCAGCTCGCCGTCGAACCGCCTGGTCAGCTCGTGGGCGGCGTACTTGCCGTACCAGTCGCCCACGCCGGCGTGGTCGCGGCCGACGATGAAGTGCGTGCAGCCGTAGTTGCGCCGGATGACGGCGTGGAAGACCGCCTCCCGGGGACCGGCGTACCACATGGAGACCGTGATGGGCGACAGCAGGACGCGGTCCTTCGGATAGACGTGGTCGAGCAGGGCCCGATAACCCCGCAGCACCGCGTCGGGCGCGAAATCACCAGGCTTCTTGCGTCCCACGAGCGGCTGGACGAGGAGCCCGTCCACGTGCTCAAGGGCGACGCGTTGCAGATATTCGTGCGCACGGTGGGGCGGGTTGCGGGTCTGGAACCCGGCGACCGTCTCCCATCCGTTCTCGGCGAACACGCGCCGGCTCTCGGCGGGCGTCAGCTCCGCGAGGCCGTCCTCGGCCGGGGCGCGCTCGAAGTCGACGACCCGGCCGCCGATGAAGAAGCCCGGCAGGCCGAGGAAGGCTTTCACCCCGGCATGGTCCGGGCGGTCCGTTCCGAAGATCTCACGGGCGTCGGCCCGCAGATCCCGCCGGAAGACGTCGCTCACGGCCACCTCGGCCACACGCGCGCCCCGGTAGGTCAGCGTCACCCGCGCCGTCCCCTCCACCTGCCGTGCCAGGGCGGAGTCCACGTCCAGAGCGATCGGGAGCGGAAACAGCTCACCGTCCGGCAGCCGCATGGTCTCCACGACACTTTTCCACTCGCGCCGGTCCATGAATCCGGTCACCGGTGAAAAGGCGCCCAGTGCGAGTTTCTCCAAATCCAGATACTGACGTCGTCCGAGTGCGAGCGCGGTCATTCACATCCTCCCCGATGGTGCCGTTTCCGGCATGCTGAAAACGTGCCCCGCTCAGGGGCGGGCACGAATACGTCAATTGGTCGCGATCAGTGCGGCCATGAGTGCGAACGTGGCCGCGAACAGGCACCACAGCCCGATTCCCCGCTGCTTCGGCACGCGCAGTGAGGAGAGGTTCAGGACGACGAGCGCGATAATGGTGGCGTACACCGTGTATACGCCCAGCCATCGCGCCAGAAGCACGGCGCCGGCCACGGCGAGTGGGTTGTAATAGACGGGCAGCCCCCGGAAGTGGTCGCCGCCCGCGCTGTGGACGTTGAAGTAGCTGAGCCTGAGCACGCCCGCGACGGCGATCAGGATCGCCCCGGGCAGGAACACCGCCTGACGGCCGCCCATGACCAGCAGCAGCATCCCGGGAACGACGGCCGAGGTCACGATGTCGACGAGTGAGTCGAGTTGCACCCCGATCCGCCCGTGGTCGGGCGTGCGCCCCGGCGTCCTGCGGGCGATCTGACCGTCGAGGAGGTCGCAGGCGACCGCGGCCAGCAGCGCCACCGTCGCCCAGTGAATCCGCTCGTGAAGCAGCAGGTAGAGCGCGACGACGGCGAGGGACAGCCCGATGACGGTGCAGATGTTGGCCGGGTCGCGGATGTAGTACAGAATCGCCGGAGCAGCGTCGCTGTCCGTCGGCGAGGTCCCGCTCGCCGCCTGTTTCGGCGCGGTCACAGGACGACCGGCGTTTCCGGGCGCATGGCCGGTTCGCCCCGCGTTCCCGAGCCTGCGGCCTGTTCACGCCGCGATCCGATGTCGTTCGCCGCGCCCGTGCCCGGCCGTGAACGGTTTCCCGGAATCGACGCGGCTCGCCACGGCCGCGCCGCCGCGTGCGGTTCCCATGACAGGACTCGTATTTCGAGCACGAGTTGCCCCCTAAAATTCCCCGATCCCGCCGAAAGGAGATCCCCTCTCTCCGGAGGCAATGTTTACCGTTGGTTCACCGTGAGTCAAGAGGGAGTTTGACGGTCTCGGCGGGAGAGGATCGATGTTCTTGGCGGAGGGTGATGTTCCGGTTTCGGTAGGCGATCACGATGGAAATTCGTCTCACCAATCGAGATGTGCGACAAGGGTCGTCCAGGATCGCCATTATCGGGTGTGCCCGAACCGGCGAGGGCGGGTGCCCGCCCTGGTGGGGATTTCCCGGCGGAAAGACGTACGCTCGAAACGGCCGGGCGGCCACGCTATTCGCGGGCCAAGAAAACCGTCGCACCGAATCGGACAGGGAAAGGCCAATCAATGATCAGCTTGAGCGCGGTCCTCGGGATCGCGGCCATCGCCCTCGGTCTCGTCCTCTCGCCGGGCCCCAACATGATCTATCTGGTCTCACGGTCGATCCTCCAGGGCCGCAGGGCCGGGCTGTACTCCCTGGCGGGCATCGGGGCCGGTTTCCTGGTCTACCTCACCGCGGTCACCGCGGGACTCATCGCGGTCTTCACCGTCGTGCCGCCGCTCTACCTGGCGATCAAGCTGGCGGGTGCGGCCTATCTCCTCTGGCTCGCCTGGAACGCGCTCAAGCCGGGGGGCGAGTCGGCCTTCACGCCCCGGCCGCTGCCGCCCGATCCGCCACGCAAGCTGTTCACCATGGGGCTGCTCACCTGCCTGCTCAATCCCAAGCTCGCGATCCTCTATGTGTCCCTGCTGCCGCAGTTCGTCGACCCCGCGCGCGGTCATGTCGCCGAGCAGAGCCTGCTGCTCGGGCTCACCCAGATCGTCATCGCCCTGACCGTCAACGGCGCCATCGTCATCACCGCCGGCGCCGTCGCCGCCTTCCTCAACAAGCGCCCGGCCTGGCTGAGGGTGCAGCGTTATCTGATGGGCACGGTGCTGGCCGGGCTCGCCGTCCACATCGTCACGCAGCAGACCGCCAACGCCTGACCGGCCCCGCGCCGCGCCGTTCCCGTGTGGTGCGGGAGAGGCGGGGTACGCGAGGGAGAACAGGACGAACACCGACGAAGGGGGGCATGTCATGGCCGACGCACCGAACCCGATCCAGATGCAGAAGCACCTGAAGGGCGTGGACTATCCGGCCGGCAAGTCGGACCTGATCCGCACGGCCCGTGACCAGGGGGCGGACGACGACGTCATCGACGCGCTCGATCGCATCCCCGACCAGCAGTACGACGGCCCCAACGCGGTCAGCAAGGCGGTCGCCGAGACCCGGTAGGAGAGGGCCCGGTGAGATACCGGTCCCGGCGCCGGGCGGCCGGCGCGGGAGCGTTCCCGCGCCGGCCGCCGGTGTGACGCCAGCCGTGTGACGCCGCCGGCGGGACGCGTCGTGTGATGCCGCTCCTGTGACGCCGCCGGTGTGACGCCGCCCGTCGTACGGGCGGGTGCGGCGGGCAGGCCCGGGGGTCAGGACCAGACGGCGGCGATCGGCTCGGCGAGGGCGGCGGCCTGGTCGATCCCGGCCGCGAAGGCCGGTCCCCACAGGGCCGGGTCGAGGACGTTCTGGCCGAACACCGCGACCGACGCCGTGTCCGGGTGGACGACGTACGACGTGGGCGCGCCCGCCTTCGCCATTTCGGCGTCGAGGACGGCCCGGGGGGTCAGGGTGCCGAGCGGTTCGAGCACCACGAGCGCGCGGGCGCCCTCCGCGAGGTCGGCGTTGGTCGCGGAGCGGACGCCGCCGTCCACGTACCTGCGGCCGTTGATCTCCACGGGCGGGAAGACCATCGGCACGGCGCAGCTCGACGCGACGGCGAGCACCAGCGGCGCGCCGGAGGCCCGGTCCCATACGACGAACTCGCCGGTGGCCGCGTCCACGCTGGTGATCAGCAGCTCGCGCTCGGGCCACTCCTTGACCGGCAGCCTCTCGCCGACCGCCGCGAGCCGATCGGCGTAGTGGTCGACCCTGGCCGCCAGGGCCATCTGCCCGACCCTGCGCCTGGCCTCCAGCGGATCGAGGGTCGGGTCGAACATGATGGCGAACGCCTGCATCACCTCGTCCATGTGGTCGACGGCCGGAGGCGGGCCGGTGTCCACCACGGCCTGGTGGGCGATCGCCTCCTCCAGGTCGGCGCCGGTGGCCACGAGTGTGCCGACGACCGAGCCGGCCGAGGTGCCGATGATCCGGTCCGCCGTCCCCAGGTCGACGCCGAGGCGGCGCAGGCCGGTGACGATCCCCGCCTCCCAGGCGATGCCGGCGACTCCTCCGCCGCCGAGCACGAGAGCAGTAGTCATAACCAGAATTATGTTCCACGGGAGTGTGTGCTCGGGCCATTAGTGAAACCGGTTCCAATTAGTCTGGACGCCAAACTATTGACGGCGCTTCCGCCGATGTGTGAACCTTCCCTTCAGATTTCCATGCACGTAGGAGAAGGACGGTCAGGGTCCCCGCCTGGTCGTGCATGGCCGGTTGTCCGTGCTCGGAGGGAAACCGTCCATGCGAAGATTCGCAGCCCTGCTCGTGGTCGCCGCCGTGGCGCTGGTCACGGCCGTGATCAGAATGTCCCCGGTGTCGGCCGTCGCCGCCGACTCCTACACGTTCAAGAACGTGCAGATCCTCGGAGGCGGCTTCGTCCCCGGGATCGTCTTCAGTCCGGCCCAGAAGGACCTGATCTACGCGCGCACCGACATCGGCGGCGCGTACCGCTGGAACCAGTCGTCCCAGGCCTGGACGCCGCTGCTCGACTGGGTCGGGCAGTCCAACTGGGGCTACAACGGCGTCGTCGGCATCGCCCCCGACCCGGTGGACGCCAACAAGGTGTACGCCGCCGTCGGCATGTACACCAACAGCTGGGACCCCAACAACGGCGCAATCCTGCGCTCGTCGAACAAGGGCGACACCTGGCAGGTGAGCCCCCTGCCGTTCAAGCTGGGCGGCAACATGCCCGGCCGCGGCATGGGCGAGCGCCTCGCGGTGGACCCGAACAAGAACAGCATCCTCTACTTCGGCGCGCCCAGCGGCAACGGCCTGTGGCGGAGCACCGACTCCGGCGCCACCTGGTCGAAGGTGACCAACTTCCCCAACGCCGGCAACTACGTCGCCAGCCCCGGGGACGCGTACAACGGTGACAACCAGGGCGTCGTCTGGGTGACCTTCGACAAGCGGACCGGCACGTCGGGCAACGCCACCCAGACCGTCTACGTGGGCGTGGCCGACAAGGCCAACACCGTCTACCGCACGACCAACGGCGGCACCTCCTGGGAGCGGGTGTCCGGGCAGCCCACCGGCTACATCGCCCACAAGGGCGTGATCGACACGGCCAGCGGCTACCTCTACATTGCCACCAGCGACACCGGCGGCCCGTACGACGGCGCCAAGGGCGACGTGTGGCGCTACGCCACCGCCACCGGCGCCTGGACCCAGATCAGCCCGATCCCGTCCAGCAGCGGCGACGACTACTTCGGCTACAGCGGCCTGACCATCGACCGCCAGCACCCCGGCACGATCATGGTCGCCACCCAGGTCTCCTGGTGGCCCGACGCGATCTTCTTCAGGAGCACCGACAGCGGCGCGACCTGGACCCGCATCTGGGACTGGACGTCCTACCCGGACCGCAGCTTCCGCTACAAGATGGACATCTCCGCCGCTCCGTGGCTGACCTTCGGCACGAACCCCCAGCCGCCCGAGGTCACCCCCAAGCTCGGCTGGATGAACGAGTCGGTGGAGATCGACCCGTTCAACTCCGACCGGATGATGTACGGCACCGGCGCGACGATCTACGGCACCACCGACCTCACGAAGTGGGACTCGGGCGGCCAGTTCACGATCAAGCCGATGGTGAAGGGCCTGGAGGAGACCGCCGTCCTCGACCTGATCAGCCCGCCGAGCGGCGCCCCGCTGGTCAGCGCCCTGGGCGACATCGGCGGCTTCCGGCACACCAACCTCGACGCCGTGCCGTCCATGATGTTCACCCAGCCCGTCTTCACCTCCACGACCTCGCTCGACTACGCCGAGACCAACCCGAGCGTGATGGTGCGGGCCGGTAACTTCACCGACTCCGACCGGCCGAACGACAGCCACGTGGCCTTCTCCACCGACGGCGGGGCCAACTGGTTCCAGGGCACCGAGCCGGGCGGGATCAACAACGGCGGCACGGTCGCCGCGGCGGCCGACGGCAGCCGCTTCGTCTGGTCGCCCGCCGACCCCGGCATCCAGGTCGTCTACTCCGTCGGCTTCGGCAACAGCTGGAGCGCCTCCACCGGTGTTCCGGCCAACGCGATCGTCGAGTCCGACCGGGTGAACGCGCAGAAGTTCTACGCCTTCTCCGGCGGCAAGTTCTACGTGAGCACCAACGGCGGCGCGAGCTTCGGCGCCACGGCGGCGACCGGGCTGCCCACGACCGGCGTGCACTTCAAGGCGCTGCCGGGCAAGGAGGGCGACGTCTGGCTGGCCGGCGAGGGCGGCCTGTGGCACTCCACCAACTCGGGCGCCTCGTTCACCAAGCTGTCGAACGTCGGCAGCTCGATCAACATCGGCTTCGGCAAGGCGGCGCCCGGCAAGACGTACCAGGCCCTCTACCTGGCCGGCACCGTGGACGGCGTGCAGGGCCTGTTCCGGTCCGACGACACCGGCGCGAGCTGGGTGCGCATCAACGACGACCAGCACCAGTACGGCAACATGGGCGAGGCCCTGACCGGCGACCCGCGGATCTACGGCCGGGTCTACCTCGGCACCAACGGCCGGGGCGTCATCTACGGCGACCGCGACGGCGGGTCCTCCCCGTCGCCGTCGCCGTCCGCTTCGCCCTCGGCGTCCCCGTCGAAGTCGCCGTCCCCGAGCCCGTCGCCGAGCCCGTCGGCGTCGCCGTCCCGGAGCCCGTCGCCCAGTCCGTCGGCCAGCCCGTCGCGCTCGCCCAGCCCGTCCCCGAGCCCGTCGCCGTCGGCGAGCCCGTCGGGCGGCAAGGGGTGCTCGGCGACGTACACCGTGGTCAACCAGTGGCCGGGCGGCTTCCAGGGCGAGGTCACGGTGAAGAACACCGGCAGCGCCTCGATCAGCGGCTGGAACGTCAAGTGGGCCTTCGCCAACGGCCAGACGGTCAGCCAGTTCTGGAACGGCACGGTCAGCCAGTCCGGGGCGAACGTCACGGTCACGAACGTGAGCTACAACGGCTCGGTCGGCTCTGGGGCGTCCACCACGTTCGGGTTCCAGGCGAGCTGGAACGGGACCAACGCCGTCCCGTCGCCGGTGACCTGCACCGCCTCGTGAGATAACACCACAACGGCCGTACGGATGAGCCGCCCCGGCGGCACATCCGCACGGCCCGTCCGGCGTCCACGCCACGGCACTGGGGGAAAATCGCGTGCGCGCCGAGCGCCACCGGGTGTTGCATGGAGCGGATGATCGACGAACCGCTGGAACGACTGCGCGCCGCCGCCCGGCGCACCCGTGAGCTCGCTCTGAGCCGGGCGGGCACCGGCCTGGGCCACGAGGACGCCGACGACGACGTCGGCACGATCGGCACGGACGGCGCCCTCGGGTTCGATCCGTTTCCGCTGCTCGAAGCCCTTCATCGCAACGGCGCCCGAGCCGTGGTGATCGGGCAGGTCGCCGGCATCATGCACGGATCCACCGAACTGACCGGCGATCTGGATCTGCTCTGGGACGGCACGCCCGCCCACGCCCCGGCCCTGGCGGCCGCCCTCATCTCCGTCGACGCTCAGCTCGCCGACGAAACGGGCACTCCCATGGCGACTCATCCGGAGGCCTTGCTCCGCCCCAAAGTGCAGTTCACCTCACCCGCAGCCGGCGGCGACTGCTGCACCCCGGCGCTCCCGTGGGGCGCCCTTCGCGTCCGGGAGATCCTCGACAGGGCGATCACCGCGACCGCCCCGGGTGGCCTGGAGGTTCACTACGTCCGCCGGGAGGACCTCATCCGGATGCGTCGCGCCATAGGCCGTCCGAAGGACCTCCGGCGAGCGGACGAACTCGACTCGCCGGCCGCCGGCCGCCGAGGTTGACGCCCGCCTCACCGCGAAGGCGCTCGTCCGCCAGGCAGGGGACCGCAGGCGTTCTCACCGCCGGATCGCGGCGGACCTCCCGCCGGGCCCGCGGGAGCACACGACTGGTGGGAAAAGGGCCTACGGATGTGACGGCCGACTGGTATGCCCGAAGGGCCTTTCGCGTAGCCTTTCTGGGGCGGGCCGTCGGGCCGCGCCTGGACAGGGGTGACTGCGCGATGGCGATCGGGGTTTACGTCGCGGCCGGCGACGCGAGGAGCAACAAGGGCACGATCGCCCTGGGCATGATCGAGCTGCTGACCCGCCAGGTGGGCGCGGTGGGTGTGTTCCGGCCGGTCGTCCGGTCCGGCCGCGAGGACAGCCTGGTCAACACCGTGCGCAGCCGCTTCGGGATCGGCCTGCCCTACGCCATGTGCACGGGCGCCACCTACGAGGAGGTGCACGCCGACGAGGAGCGCGCGGCCGGGGAGATCCTCGCCCGCTACCGGGCACTCGCCGGGCGGTGCGACGCGGTCGTGGTGATCGGCACCGACTACACCGACGTGGGCGCGCCCACCGAGTTCGTGTTCAACGCCGAGCTCGCCGCCAACCTGGGCACGCCGGTGATGAACGTGGTGACCGGGCTTGACCGCACCCCGGAGGAGATCGCCGCGGCGGTCGAGATGTCGCGCAAGGAACTGGCCGAGCGGCACGCGACCGAGCTGGCCACGGTCGTCACGCGGGTCGCCCCCGGCCTGGTGGACGAGGTCGCCGCCCGCGTCCCCGCCTACGTCCTGCCGGAGGTGCGGCGGCTGTCCGCGCCCACGGTGAGCGACCTGATGGCCGCCTGCGACGGCGAGCTGTTCATGGGCGACGCCGACCAGCTCGGCCGGGAGACGGGCGGGCTGATGATCGGCGCCATGTCGCTGCCGAACATCCTGGAGCGCCTCACCGAGGGCCTGGCGGTCGTCGTCCCCGCCGACCGGGCCGCCGCGCTGGTGCCGGGACTGCTGTCCGCGCACAAGGCACCCACGTTCCCCGCCCTGTCGGCGATCATCCTCAACGGCGGGCTCGAACTGCCCGACGCGGTCGTCCGCCTGCTGAAGGGCATGGACATCCGGCTGCCGATCATCACGACCGACGGCGGCACGTTCGAGACCGCGACCAGCTTGTCGAGGGCAGAGGGCCGGTTCAGCCCGGACGCCAAGGGCAAGATCGACACGGCGCTCGGGGTCTTCGCCGAGCACGTCGACGCCGGGGCGCTGCTGCGGAATCTGCAGGTCACCAAGGCCGCCGCGATCACCCCGCTCATGTTCGAGTACGACCTGCTGGACCGTGCCCGCACCGACCGCAGGCACATCGTGCTGCCGGAGGGCGCCGAGCCGCGGATCCTGCGCGCCGCCGACAGCCTGCTGCGCCGGGGCGTGGCCGAGCTGACCCTGCTGGGCGACGAGCGGGAGATCCGGCTGGCGGCGGCCACGATGGGCCTGGCCGTCGAGGGCGCCCGCGTGGTCAGCCCGTTCGATCCGGAGCTGCGCGAGCTGTTCGCCGAGGAGTACGCCCGGCTGCGCGCGCACAAGGGTGTGACGGCCGGGCAGGCCCGCGACATCGTCACCGACGTCTCCTACTTCGGCACGATGATGGTCCACCTCGGGCTGGCCGACGGCATGGTCTCCGGCGCCGCCCACACCACCGCCCACACGATCAGGCCCTCGTTCGAGATCATCAAGACCTCGCCGGGCGTCGGCGTGGTGTCCAGCGTCTTCTTCATGTGCCTGGCCGACCGCGTCCTCGTGTACGGCGACTGCGCCGTCGTCCCCGACCCCACGGCCGCCCAGCTCGCCGACATCGCGATCTCGTCGGCCGCCACGGCCGCCAGGTTCGGGGTCGAGCCGCGCGTGGCCATGCTGTCGTACTCGACCGGCGAGTCCGGCGCGGGGCCCGAGGTGGAGAAGGTGCGCGAGGCCACCGCGCGGGTCCGCGAGCTGCGGCCGGATCTGCCGGTCGAGGGCCCGATCCAGTACGACGCCGCGGCCGAACCGAGCGTGGCGCGCACCAAGATGCCCGGCAGCGCGGTGGCCGGGCGGGCGACGGTGTTCGTGGTGCCCGACCTCAACACGGGCAACAACCTCTACAAGGCCGTGCAGCGCAGCGCCGGCGCGGTCGCAATCGGGCCGGTCCTGCAGGGCCTGCGCAAACCGGTCAACGACCTGTCCCGCGGCGCGACCGTGGGCGACATCGTCAACACCGTCGCGATCACCGCCATCCAGGCGCAGGCGCACGGTGAGGCTCAGTGAGCGCAGGCGCGGGGGGAGACACGGTGAGCGGGCAGGTCCTCGTCCTGAACACGGGGTCGTCGTCCATCAAGTACCGCCTCATCGACATGGGGACGCGCCGGGCCGTGGCCGGCGGGCTGATCGAGCGCATCGGCGAGGACGAGAGCGTGGTCACCCACGACGGCGTGCGGACCGAGCGCCGGGTGGCCGACCACGAGGAGGGGCTGAAGGCGGTGCTCGCGGCCTTCGCCGAGCACGGGCCGCCGCTCGACGGCGTGACCGCGGTGGGCCACCGGGTCGTCCACGGCGGCAGCCGGTTCGTCACGCCGGTGCTGATCGACGACGAGGTCGAGCGGGCCATTGAGGAGATGGCGCCGCTGGCGCCGTTGCACAACCCGGCCAACCTGGAGGGCATCCGGGTCGCCCGGCGGGCCTTCCCCGGCCTGCCGCACGTCGCGGTCTTCGACACCGCCTTCCACGGCACGATCCCGCCCCACGCGCACACCTACGCCGTCCCCCGCGAGTGGACGCGCAAGCTCGGCGTGCGCCGCTACGGCTTCCACGGCACGTCCACGGCGTACGTCTCCCGCCGGGCGGCCGCGCTGCTCGGCCGGCCGTACGACGAGGTGAACTCGATCGTGCTGCATCTCGGCAACGGCGCGAGCGCGACGGCGGTGCGGGGCGGGCGCAGCGTGGACACCTCGATGGGCATCACTCCGCTGGCGGGGCTGGTGATGGGCACCCGTTCCGGGGACGTCGACCCGGCTCTGGGCGCCTACCTCGGCCGGGTCGCCGGCATGGACCTGGCCGGTGTCGACGCCGCGCTGAACAAGGAGAGCGGCCTGCTCGGCATGTGCGGGGTCAACGACATGCGCGAGGTGTGGCGGCTGGCCGACGCGGGGGATGAGGACGCCCGGCTCGCGCTCGACGTCTACGGCTACCGCGTGCGGGCCTATATCGGCGCCTACTACGCCGCGCTCGGCCGCGTTGACGCCCTCGTCTTCACCGGCGGGGTGGGGGAGAACAGCTCCCGTGTCCGCGCGCTCGCGGTGAACGGGCTCACCAGGCTCGGCATCGAGATCGATCCCGAGCGCAACGCCGCCGAGTCGGCGGAGGCCAGGGTGGTCTCCCCGGAGGGCGCCGAGGTGACGGTGCTGGTGGTGCCCACCAATGAGGAACTGGAGATCGCCGAGCAGACGGTCGCCTGCCTCGGGGACGCGTGAGCCCGCCGATCGGCGCGTTCGCGGGCTGGCTATCGTGGGCAGCGAATGGGGGTGAGCCGTGTGGCGACGGCTGAGGACAGTCGTACGGGTGGGAAACGGGACGCCGGCCATACACCGGGCTGGCTGGACCGGATCCGGGCGACTCCGGCGGGCCGGTTGACGCTGCGGATCGTCATCGGGGTGATCGGCACCGCGCTCGTGGTCGCCGGGCTGATCATGGTGCCCTTTCCGGGGCCCGGCTGGCTGGTGGTCTTCGCCGGACTCGCCGTCCTGGCCACGGAGTTCTCCTGGGCGTCCCGGCTGCTGGAGTTCGCCAAGGCGAGGGTCAGGGCGGCGACCGACTGGCTGAAGCGGCAGAACTGGTTCGTCCGCATCGTCGCGGGCGCGCTCACCCTGCTCTGCGCCGCGGCCATCGTCTGGGTGTCGGTCCGGCTGACCCTCGGCGTCGACCTGATCCAGGAGGCCGGCGAGCTCCTGAGCTGACCGTCAGGCGCGGGCCAGCCTGCGGACCGCCAGCTCGCCGAGCAGCCTCGCCCCGTCGGACAGGATGGCGTCGTCGAACTCCGCCTCCGCCGAGTGGTTGGCCGGGGCCGTGGCGAGATCCATGCCGGGCGGGCAGGCGCCGACCACGAGGAACGCCCCCGGCACCTGCTCCAGCACGTACGAGAAGTCCTCCGAGCCGGTCGCCGGGGTGGGCAACGGGAAGTAGCGGTCCTCGCCGAGGGTCTCCCGCACCGTCCGGGCGGCGAACTCCGCCTCGGCGTCGTTGTTCACCGTCACCGGATAGCCGATGCCGAACGCGCAGTCGACGGTGAGTCCGTGTGCCTCGCCGATGCCTCGGGCGAGCCGGACCAGGCCCTCCCTGACGCGGTCGCGCGCGCCGGTCGAGAACGTGCGCACGGTGGCCTCGAAGACGGCCTCCTCCGGGATCACGTTGTCGGTGGTGCCGGCGTGGAAGCTGCCGACGGTCACCACGACGGGGTCGAACACGTCGTAGCCGCGGGTGACGTGGGTCTGCAGGGCCGTCACGATCTCGCAGGCCGCGGGGATCGGGTCGAGGGCGCGGTGCGGGGAGGAGCCGTGGCCGCCCCGGCCGCGCACGGTCACCGTCAGCGTGTCGGCCGCGGCCAGCACGGGCCCGCCCTTGGTCAGGAACAGGCCGCGCGGGATCGTCGTGGAGAAGACGTGCATGCCGTACGCCGCGACGGGCCTCGCCCCGGCCGCGTCGAGCACACCCTCCTCGATCATCAGCCGGGCGCCCTCCTGGCCCTCCTCGCCGGGCTGGAACATCAGCACCACGTCGCCGGCGAGGTCGGCGCGGCGCTCGCTGAGCAGGCGGGCGGCTCCCACCAGCATGGCCGTGTGCAGGTCGTGACCGCAGGCGTGCATGCGGCCGTCGAAACGCGACCGGTAGGGCACGCCGGTCTTCTCGTGCACCGGCAGCGCGTCCATGTCGGCGCGCAGCAGCACGGCGGGGCCGGGGCGGCCGCCGCGCAGGACGGCGGTCACCGACGACAGGCGCTCGCCGGTGGTCGTCTCCAGGGGCAGGCCGTCGAGCGCCGCGAGCACCTTCTCCTGAGTGCGGGGCAGGTCGAGGCCGATCTCCGGCTCCCGGTGCAGCGCGCGGCGGAGCTCGACGAGATCATCCTGGAGGGTCATGGTCCACCTTGGCGCGAGGTCGGGAGGTCAGAGGTAGAGGCCGGTGCCGTGGTCGGTCTGCTGCGTCGCCACGGCGTGCAGGTCACGCTCGCGCAGCACCAGATAGAGCTGGCCCTGGACCTCGACCTCGTACTGGTCGTCGGGGTTAAACAGGACCTTGTCGCCGCTCTTGACCGACCTGACGTTCGAGCCGGCGCCGCTCACCTCGCCCCAGACGAGGCGGTTGGCCATCTTGACCGTGGCCGGGATGACGATGCCCGCGCTGCTGCGCCGTTCCTCAAGCTCCCGCTCAACCTTGACCATCACGCGGTCGTGGAGCATCTGGATCTCGAACTTCGGGTCAGCCACGCTGGCAGTGTACGCGCAGCGGCCTCGGGCACCGTCATCGGAGGTTCACCGGCGGCGGGGGCTCACCGGCGGCCCATGGCCAGGTGGTAGCCCGTTCCCGAGTGGCGGTAGACGCCGCCCTTGCCCCACTTCAGCACCTGGAACCGTACGTGGACGGTGTTGGAGGCGACGCCCGTCAGGTCGGCCATCATCTTCTCGGACAGGTCGACGATCGCCGGGATGTCGTGCTGGGCCACGGCCCACTCGGCCGGGCCGAAGTCCTCGACGACGCCGATCGCGCTCTTCCCCTTGTAGGTGATCCGCACCTTGGTGCCGAGGGGCCAGTAGGGGCTGGCGACGGTCCGGTACCGCATCGGCTTGCCGGACGCGGTCTCGGCGTCCCAGAAGGACGTGGCGGTGGAGACGCCGGAGGGCAGGGAGGCGTCCTTCTTCATCTTGGCGTACGCCGTGCGGAGGGCCGCGTTGAAGGCCGCGCCCAGCCCGGCCAGGTCTGTGGGGATCGGGCGGGTGGTGCCGGGGGATGCGGCGGGGGATGCGGCGGGCGCCGTCCGGGTGAGCGGCGTGGAAGAGGGAGCCTGAGGGATCACCGAGGCGTGCGCGGCGGTGGCCGCACCGGCGACGAGTGTGGTTCCGGCCATCGCCATGGTGACCGCCTGACGGGCTCGCTTGCGCATGAGGTTCCTTTCGTCTCGGTCGCTGGGGGGTGGCCCTCGGGGAAGGGCCTCGCGTCGGCGGGGAGGCCCGGCTGGCCGGCGGGCTCCGCACGCGCGCCCGGGTGTGGCGGAGCGGCCCTCGGAGGGGAGGGAGGGACGGCTCCTGGAAGCGGGTCGCGCGTTCCCTGGGGAAGGGATACGACGGTTTTGCGATATACGGGATTTACGGGGGCAAAAGGTGATGTGAGGCACGAGTATAGGGAAAGAGCAAGTAAAGTGGACAAATCGATCTAAATACCAGGTAGATCGTCCTTGACGCAGGAGGGCGCCAAGGGCTCTCATGGCAAGATCGGTAAAGGCGACGGCAAGGGGCCGCAATGGCGTTCGACGACTTCAGGTGGATCAACGAGCCCGCGGAGTGGTCGCAAACCGGGGACGGCCTGCGGGCCGTCGCCGGCGCGCAGAGCGACCTGTGGCAGAAGACCCACTACGGCTACTCCTACGACACCGCCCACATGTTCGGCCGGCAGGTCACCGGGGACGCGCGCCTGACCGTGACGTTCGACGCCGACTACGCCGAGCAGTACGACCAGGCCGGGGCCGTGCTGCGGATCGACGAGGAGAACTGGATCAAGGCCGGGGTCGAGTTCGTCGACGGCGGCCACCAGCTCAGCGTCGTCGTCACCCGCGGCTTCTCCGACTGGTCCGTCACGCCCGCGCCCGGCGGCCTCGTCTCCGCGACGTTCGACCTCGAACGGGCCGGCGACGCCGTGACGGTCCGGTACGGCGTGAACGGCGCGGAGCCGGAGCACCTGCTGCGCCTGGCCTACTTCCCGCCGCAGGCGCCGGCCCTCGCGGGGGTCATGTGCGCCGCCCCGACCGGCAAGGGCTTCGAGACCCGCTTCAGCCGCGTGTCGCTGGATTCAGGTGGTGTCTGACGAACCATGCCCTGTGAGCTGGGCCGGCAGTAGATGCGGGTGGTCAGGATGGCCGGGTAGAGTCGGCCGTCGAACCGCGCGTCCCTCGACTGCACGGCCCGTACGCAGTGCTCGCGGTAGAGGTGCATCCCTTTCTGTATGCGTCTCTGTATGCGTCCGGCATCGGCCACGCGGGTGGCCGATGCCGGCGGGAATCCGACACGAAGATCGGCTGACCCGGCGCGCGGTCCGGCCCGCCGGGGAGCCGGTCCCCGGTGGGTCAGGCGAAGTAGTGATCCTGGTCGAGGTCGGCCAGCAGGCCGGGCTCCCGGGGGTGCCAGTCGTAGCGCTCCCGGGTCGCGGTGCTCGACGTCGGGTTGTCGTTGCGGGCGAACCGCAGGATCCACCCGAAGTGGGCGGCCGCCTCCTCCTCGCCGAGGGAGACCACCGGCACGCCGAGGCGGCGGCCGATGACCTCGGCGACGGCCCGCAGCGGTACGCCTTCCTCGGCGGCCGCGTGCAGGACGGCACCGGCCTCGGCCGACTCCAGGGCCTTACGGTAGAGCCGGGCGGCGTCGAGGCGGTGCACGGCCGGCCAGGGCCAGCGCGGCCCGCTCCGCCTCGCCCCGGTGGGCGCCGCAGCGCCGCCGGGTCCGGGCCGTCGGTCTCGGTGCCGACGCGGCCGGGGGTGAGCAGACCGGTGGCGGAGCTGATGACGAGGGGGCGGCCGGAGCCTTCGAGGGCGTCGCCGAACGCCGCGAGTGCGGCGAGCTCGGTGCGCAGGCCGCCAGGCATGTCGTCGTGGTCGAAGCCGGTGTGGATCACGCGGTCCGCGGCTCCCGCCGCGGACCGCAGATCGGGCGGTGGGAGTCCTACGACCGGGCGCGGTCGTGCAACGAATGTGCGGAGCAACGGTGCGTGCGCGGCGGAGCCCGAGCCGCATCAGAGCCTCTACGGAACTCGGCGCGGTGCAAGAACCCCGGACATACATAGTCGGCGGAGACGAGGACAAGTGGTGCCAGGCGCGAGCCGCATGTGCATTTGGCCGCTGGCCGGGGCGGTGGTCCTGGTGACAGTCGCCCTGGCTGCGTGCCAGCCTTACCGGGACGAGATCTTCAACATCGTCAACGAAACTGGCGAGAACGTCGTGGTCACCTGGAACAGGGGCGACCTGTACGCCAGCCTTCCTCCCGGCGGATCCATCGAGAAGATTCCGCCGCCAAACCGCTGCCGGGTCACTCCACTGCCCGACGACCGGTTCACGGCGACGACGGAGACCGGAAAGCGCTACACCTACGGACGGCCCATGTGCCAGGGAGAGACCTGGCACATCCGCAAGCCTCTTCCATCCTGAAATCGCAGCTCATAGCCGGTGAGCCCATCGATCACCAAGGCCTGGCCGCGCCGACCGCAAGCAGCTCAGCACCTCTTGCGATGCTGGAGTCATGAGCGATCTCGAGCCTGTGAATCTGAAGTTGCTCGCTGGGTTCGCCGCGAAGATTGATCCGTTAATGCAGGGCGTCCTCGTCCGTGGGGATGTGGAGCAGATACGCGGCCTCGTCCTCGAAGCAGCGTGGAACTGTACGGAGCGGCCGTACTTCGAGCACCTGTGGGGGGTAGGCGGGCTCTACCGCGCCTGGATGGAAATCGACGACATCCTCGACGGCTGGCCCGTCGACTACGGCGCCGGCACCGATGCCCTGGCCGTGCGCGAGTTCAGACTAGCGGCCCAGGAGTGGCTGGACATGCCGGGTACGGAGACCGGGTTCCGGGACTACGTGCATCGGTGGGAGAGGCGGGTAGCGGAAGACACCTGGCCCGCACCCGGAGGAGTCCACTGGCGGCAGCGGCTGGCCGCGCCCGGCGATCGCGACGACTCCCGCCAACCTTGACATCTTCACAATCTGACGGCGCTGGTCAGCACAGATACAGGAAGGCCGGGTTGACGCTCCCACGCCTGCGTCCGGGCGAGGGGAGCGTCCGGTGGGCCGGGAACTCCCGAGGCGTGATGTTCAAGACTCGTGCCGCGCCGGCGACCAGCGTCAACCGTAGTGTTCGCCGAAAGATCGAAGTCATCCAGGGCTCGCTTGATTTGTAGCGGCTGAGGGTCCGGCTGAGTTGCTGCGCTTCCGGTGACGTAGTCACCCGAGGTAGTCTGTCGGTGACGCCGGGAACCGCGGGTTCCTGGAAGCCGTGAGGCCAGGTGACCTGGGGCATGACCGGGAGCCTGGCCTGGCGCGTTTCAGGGTTCGGATCAGAGCACCCTCACGGGGAAGTCGATCACTCTGTCGCCGAGAATCTCCCGGTAGCGAGGGTCGCCCAGCTTCTCGGTGCGGACGGCGCCGGCCACGATGTCGGCGACCCACAGCAGGGCCTCGCCCGCGCCGGGCAGATGATCGATACGGAAGTGAGTGCCCTTGGGCAGGGTGTATCGGGCGTGCTGCACGGTGGTGATGTCCTAGTGTTGAGCGTTGGCTGGCGGGCCTCCATGAACAGCTGCTCGACTCCGAACCCGTGCAGCTCGAGCACCAGCTGGTGAAGGCAGTAGGCGCGGGCGCGCTCTTGTCTACGCTGGTGGACCGGGGACCCGACCGCAACGACATGCAACCCCTCGATCTCGGCCACCGTGTAGGCCAGCTCCAACCGCTCCTTGTCATCGCGGGCGACCCAGTGCAGTTTGGCCGGGGCGTGCCGGGCCTGCGCCCGCAGCATCTGCGCACGGGCCGACTCCTGCGCGGAAGCAGGGATGATCACGGCAGCGATGATGTAGAAGCCGGTCGTGTCGTGCTCCTGGAACGACTCATCCGCCCACGCGGTGCTCGCCCTCACGCGGCATCGTCCCCCGCGGGCCTCCTCGGGATCGGGCCCGTAGCCGCCTCGTAGTCGGCGATGGCCAGGAACGCCGCATGGTAGACCCCGATCATCACCCGCCGCGTCTTCACGATCGGCTCCCAGCCACGGTTGCCGTGCGACAGGTCCATGTCGTGCAACTGCGCCGGCGGAACGACCCCGTACGCCTGCGCGGCCCCGGCCACGACCTCGTCCAGGGTGCGCGTCAGGAAGATCGCCTGGTCCTTCGGGGCCAGCAGCGCAACCATGGAGTAGCGGTCACAGGTCAAGCTCTCATCCGCGTACGCCAACAGCACGTCACACAGCGTGACAGACCGCCGACAGCCTCGGGCGGAATCCAGCGGTCACTCGGCGAACACACCTCGGCGTGACCTGGGATGAAACGGCCACGATCACTGCGAACCGGACTGGCGGATGGATGAGCCGAGGGCCGTGCCGCCGGGAAGCCGTGCTCAGCCGTCCCGCGCCCACAGCCGCAGCTTCTCCGGATTGCGGACCACCCAGATCCGGGTGACGCGGCCGTCGGCGACCTCGAACGAGGCCACGGTCACGACACCGCCGGCATGCTCGGCCACCAGGCCCGGCGCACCGTTGACCGGGCGCTCCAGGAGTTCGAGCCCCGGAGCCGTGCGGGCGATGGCGAGCATGTACCGGGCGATGCGCGTGCCGCCTTCGATTGGGCGCAGGACCGTGCCGGCCACGCCGCCGCCGTCGGCGGTCATCACGGCGGCCGGGTCGAGGAGGTCGACGAGCGCCGCGATGTCCATCGTCTCCCATGCCTTTTTGACCCGCCGCACCGTGTCCCGCACCATGTCGGCCTGGCCCGCCGCCGGCATGGGAGCTCGCGCGACGCCCACCCGCCGCCGGGCGGAGGCCGCCAGCTGCTTGCAGGCCGCAGGGGTCCGGCCGAGGACTCCGGCGATCTCGGCGAAGGGGTAACGGAAGACGTCGTGCAGGACGAACGCCACCCGCTCGGCGGGCGTCATCGACTCCAGGACGACCAGGAAGGCCATGGCCACCGACTCGTCCAGGACCATCTGGTCGGCGGGGTCGGTGCCGGGGCCGTGGTCCCGCCCGGCACGCCCGGACAGCGACCCCGACAGCGACTCGGGCAGCGACCCCGACAGCGACCCCGACCGTGACCCGGGCAGCGGCTCGGGCAGCCACGCACCGACATAGCGCTCACGCCGGGCCCGCGCCGAGCCGAGCACGTCCAGGCAGATGCGGCCGGTCACCGTCGTCAGCCAGGCGCCAGGAGAGACGATCTCCTCCTGCCGGCTTCGCGGCAGGGCGTACCAGCGCGCGTAGGCCTCCTGCACGGCGTCCTCGGCGTCGGCCAGCGAACCGAGCAACCGGTAGGCGACGTTGATCAGCCGACGCCGTTCCCCGGCTGTCTCATCGGTGCTCGTCCCCGCCGTCCCCATGCTCCCGGCGCCTCCTCGCCTTACCTTTCGCGGGCCCGCGTCGTCGGGCTGGTGAGACCTTATCGATCGACTGCCCCCGGGGGCGGAACAGGGGAACACGGCATGGCCACCCAGGCGACGGCACAGCGCGGCTTCTCGTTTCTGCGGATCGCGATCAGCCTGCAGACTCTGACCATCTTCGTTCAGGCGGTCTCCGCCGGACTGCTGCTGACCTCGTCCTACGGACAGACGCTGCACAGTGCCGGAGCCCGCGTGATGTACGGCGCGTCGCTGCTGTACGTGCTCGCCGCGGTGCTGGCGTGGAAGCCGGGCGGCGGCTCGCCCCGGCCCGTCTGGCACGCGTCCGGCTTCCTCGTCCTCGCCTCCGTCCAGGTCGTGCTCGGCATCGCGCACGTGCCGTCGGTCCATCTCCCCCTGGGCGTCCTGATGTTCGGGCTGAGCCTGCTGGCGTTGACGCGGCGTTGACGCGGCGCCGACGTCCCGGGGCACACCGGGATCAGCCGGAAGGCGCGGTGGAGGGCAGGCTCAGTTCGGCGAAGATCGCCCGGTGGTCGGTCATCGGCAGCCGGTGGACGCTGAACGCCCGGACCGTGACGCGCGGGTCTACCAGGATGTGGTCGAGGGTGACGGGCGGCACCGGCAGGCCGTTGAAGTCCGACGACCTCCGGTAGGGCCAGGTGCCCGCCAGGCCGTTGCCGGTCGCGTCGGCCGAGTCCCGGTAACCCGCGTCGAGCAGGCGCCGGACCCGGGCGTGGTCGAGCGTGGCGTTGAAGTCCCCGGACAGGATCTGCACGCGCTCGCCCGGGTCGGGCAGCGAGGCGAGCGACTTCGACCAGCATCTGAACCGGTAGGCGTAGCGCGGCGCGCACGGGTGCACGGACACGACGGCGACGGGCCCCGCGCCGGGAACATCGATGACGCCCGCCGCCTGCCGGCGGCCGTTGACGGCCGTGAACCCCTCCGGCCGCAGGGGGAACCGCGTGAAGAGCCCGGAGCCGTCCGAGCCCTCCCGGGACCGGTCGTCCGCGTACGGCAGGAGCGCGGTCAGCCCCGCCGCACGCAGGCCCGCCGAGGCCTGCGGGGTCAGCTCCTGCAGCGTCAGGACGTCGGGACGCAGCCGCCGCACGAGGTCCACCAGCACGGCGGGCGGCACGGAGCCGTAGAGCAGGTTGGCCGACAGGACCCGCAGGGCCGGAGTCTGCGTCTTCGATGTGCTCAGGGCGGCGGCGCCGCCCGCGCCCGCGCCGGTCGAGGCCCGCGAGGACGGGTCCGACAGCGCGCGGGGCAGCACGCAGGCCGCCAGCGTCGCGGTGACCGCCAGGCCCGCGACCAGCGCCGCCGGGCGCCGCACGAGCAGCGCGACCAGCGGCGCGACGACCGAGGCGAGGGCGACGTACGGCGTGAACGCCACCAGTTGCACCCACCGGAAGCCGACGTCGCCGGGCACCAGCCGCAGCAGCGCCCACAGCGCGAACGGCGCGACCGCCGGCCACGCGAGCAGGCCGCGCCAGATCCCCGGGCGGCCCGCCCAGCCGGCTGTCAGTCTCGCCATCCCCGGACTCCTTCCTGAAAGATCCACCGTACGACGGTCTGCACGTGCATTCGGGGGCTCCACGCCGGTCGGGGCAGGCCGTACAGTCTCCGGCATGGATGTGGAAGCGAGAGTCCTGGACGCCCTCGACGAGGCGGAGACCGTGCGCCTGCTGGCCGATCTGGTCAGGGTGCCGAGCATCACCGGCACCGACGCCGAGTCGGATCTGCAGGACCGGTGCGGCCGCATGCTGACCGAATGGGGCCTCGACGTCGACATGTGGAAGCTCGACCTCGACGATCTCCGTTCCCGCGAGGGGTTCCCGGGCATGGAGGCGGAGCGCGCCGAGGGATACGGCGTCGTCGGCGTCACCGAGGGCGAGGGCACGCCCGCGCTCATCCTCCAGGGACACGCCGACGTCGTGCCGATCGGCGACCCGGGCAAGTGGGAGGGGCAGGACCCGTTCGGCGCCCGCCTCGGCGCGACCACCCTGCACGGGCGGGGCGCCTGCGACATGAAGGCCGGTCTGGCCGCCAACCTCGCCGTGGTGCAGGCGCTGCGCGCGACCGGCGTACGGCTCGCGCGTCCCCTCGCGGTCCACTGCGTCGTCAGCGAGGAGGACGGCGGGCTCGGCGCGTTCGCCACCCTGGCCAGGGGCCACACCGGGGAGGCGGCCGTGATCACCGAGCCGACGAGCGGGAAGCTGATCACCGCCAACGCCGGCGCGCTGACCTTCCGCCTCGAGGTCGCCGGCCGAGCCGCGCACGGCGCCACCCGCTACGAGGGGGTCAACGCCGTCGAGGCGTTCGTGCCGGTGCTCCAGGCCGTCAGGCGGCTCGAACGCGCGCGCAACGCCGATCCCGGCCCCCTGTTCGCGGACAACCCGCTGCCGTACCCGATCGAGATCGGCACCGTGCGCGCGGGCGACTGGGCGAGCACCGTGCCCGACCTGCTCGTGGCCGAGGGACGGCTGGGCGTCCGGCTCGACGAGGACCCGGCCGACGCCCGCGCCGCTCTGGAGACGGCGCTCGCCGATCTGGACGACCCCTGGCTGCGGGACAATCCCGTGCGCGTCACCTGGCCGGGCGGGCAGTTCGCCAGCGGCCGGCTGCCCGAGGGGCACCCGCTGGCGGAGGAGGCGGCCCGGGCGGTGGCCGACGTGACCGGGGCGCGGCCGGGCCGCACCGCCGCGCCGTACGGGAGCGACCTGCGCCTGTACGCGGGTGCGGGCGTGCCGACCCTGCACTACGGGCCGGGCGACGTCCGCTTCGCGCACGCCCCGCGCGAGCAGGTCGACCTGCGGGAGCTCCGCGACGTCACCCGCGCCCTGGCCCTGCTCGTCCTGCGCCGCTGCGGCGTCCGCTGAGATTTCTGTGACGGCTGTCAGCAGTCGGCGGTGACCGAGGAGATCTCGTTGAGCGGGAACTCCAGGTAGTCGCCGGCCTCCTCGCACCACGCGTCGAGCACGCCGCTGCGCAGTTCGCCGTGGCTCACCGTGGCGGTGACCCCGTCGGCCAGCGTGATCATCGCGCGTACCTCGCGGTCCACGACGAAGCCCAGCAGCGACTGCTGGGCCGCCGGGAGCCGGGTCGCCATGCGCCCGATGACGGCCCATGTCTGGCGGGGCTGGGCCGCGGCCGCCACCGGGCCGCCGCTGACCAGCAGCCGCCTGGCGTGCTCGCGCGGGTCCGGCGGGGGCTCCAGCGGGGGGCCGGGATGTTCGAGCTCGGCGACCCGCCCGCCGGGCAGGAGGATCAGCCGCCCGCCCGGCGGCTCGCGCCGGATGGTGATCTCGCCGGTGTCGTCCACCGGCACGGGGGCGTAGCCCGCCTCCCTGAGGGCGGCCAGCGTGACCGCGGCGGGCGCCGCGCCGGCGAGCACGGTCGGCGCCAGCAGCCGCAGGCCCAGCTTGGCCAGCTTCCGGTGCGCGGCGATCTCGGCGAGCAGCGTGGGGTCGGACCCCTGGACGATGCAGCCGACCGACGACACCGTGACCTCGCCGTGCCGCCGCGCCACGTCCCTGATCAGGTAGGTCAACGGCTGGGGAAGCGTCCCGGCCTCCGACAGGTCGGCGATGAGCGTGTCGGCCGTTTCCCCGCCGTCCAGGGCCCGCCGTACGCTCGCGGGGCCGAACCGCCACACCGACGCCGAGCCCTGCGACTCACGGTCGGCGGCGCGGTCGAGCAGCGCCGCGAGCTCGACCGACGGCGGGCCGGTCACCACGGCGGTGAGGTCGGCGCCGAACAGGGCCGTGCGCCGCGCGCTCGCCATGGCGTGCGTGGTGGCCTTCGCCAGCGCGGGGTCGTGCTCGACCTCGGGCGCGCACTCGCGGCTCTCGTCGCCTGCCGCGGCCGCGAGCGGGGCGAGCGCCCGGCCGAGACCGGTGAGCGCGTCGCAGGCCACGAGCCCGAGCAGGCGGGCCTCCTCAAGCACGGCCGCCGCGCAGCCGTCCAGCAGTTCCCGGTCGAGCAGCGGGGCGCGCCAGTGCACCCGCTGCACGAGCTCCGGCAGCGTCGCGAAGGCCCTGCCCTCGGGGATCTCGGCGAGCGCCGCGAACAGGGCCCACCGGATCCTGGCGATCGTCTCGCCGGCCGGGTCGTCGCCGAGCGCGGCCGGGTGGCGGCCGTCCACCAGGCGCAGCGACGAGCGCTCCATCCGCCACCACGCGGCCAGCAGGACGCGCAGCCGCATGGGCGCCTCCTCCAGCCGCCACGCGTCGTACCGGCCGGCCGGCGTCAGCCCGCCCGCCTCCTCGCTGATCGCGATCAACCGGGCGACCGCGCAGACCTCCAGCAGCAGCCGGGTCTCGTCCTCGGCGCAGCCGGTCTCCCTGGCCAGGCGCTTGATCTCCCGCACGCCGACCCCGCCGTTCTTCAGCAGCGGCAGCGGCGTCTTGTCGACGTTCTCCAGCAGCGCGGTGGCCCGGTCGAGCACGTGCGGCGCGGCCAGGCACATCGCGTGCTCGACGGCGTCGGCGTCCGCCTCGGCCGTGGCCAGATCGGGCGGGTACGGCGTGAACGGACCGCGGTAGTCGGGGCCGCGCAGCGCCAGCGCGACCTCACGGGGCATCTCGGCCAGGTCCCACTGGGTGCGGAAGAGCAGGCCGTGGTCGAGGGCCCACTTCTCCGGCGTGCCCGGCGTGATGAACCGGTTGCCGTTCACGCTGCGGACCGGGCCGTCCCACGCGAAGTCGTCGAGCATGCCGAGCGTGCCGTCGGGGGCGTCGTCGAGCAGCGACCCCAGGCGCTCGCAGTCGCCGAGCAGCGCGGTGATCCTGGCGATCACCTGGCGCCTGCCGCCGTGGGGAGACAGGTCGAGCACGCGGCACATGCGGCGCAGCGCGTCGGTGCTGAGCTTCCACGAGTCGAGGTACGCGCTGAGAGGCTCGCCCAGGCCGCAGGGCGCGGTCCACCAGCGGGCGACGGCCTCGGCCACGCTGATCCTGCCGTCACGCCCGGGCCAGGCGACGGCGTGGTCGTACAGGCGGTCGAGCCAGGGGATCACCGTGGAGGCGCTCACCCCGAGGAAACGGGCCAGTTCGTCCTCCGTCGGACGGCCGCCGATGACGAGGCACGCCTGCAGGAGTTCGAGAGGGGGGAGAGGGAGGCCGCGCATGACCTCCATGACGGCGAAGGTGTCGGTCAGACGCTGGGCGAGGGCGTCCAGGCGCCGGGGCCACGGTGCGGCGATCGCGTCCGGCCGGTTGGCCAGCACGCGGGCGAGCCTGTCTTCGTCGAGGCCGGTCAGCCAGCCGATTAGGTGATCGTCCATAGTTGATCTCTCGGGAGTCCCAGGAAGCCACCGTAGTGCAGATCACGGTCTCGGCCGGGTCCGTGCGCCGGCGAGGAGGGGGCGGTCACGAAGTCCGGAATCACGATATCTCTCCGCCGGCCGGTGAGAAGAGGGCATGCCGATCGGCCGATACGGCCCGATCTCAGCACATCATCGCCTGCCGCGCCGGCATTCGGGGTGTGTTCCGGGGAATCCGGGCCGTCGGCCGGAGGGCGCTCCCATGCATTCCGGGCTGCACGGGAGCGCTCTTCGGCCGACGGACCAGGACCGGCGTTAGGTAGGTCTGGCGATCGGGTTAGGTTTTCCGGCGCCCCCGGCCGGAGAGAGGTCACTGCCCGCGCGGGGCGGCCGAAGCCGGCGGCGAAGCGCGTGGCCCCGCCGTCCGGCCGCAGGCCGGTGCTCAGGCCGCCAGTACGGCCCACACCGCCTTGCCCTGCGGGACGAGCGGGCACCATCCCCAGCACACGCTCAGCGACTCCACGATGTGCAGCCCGAGGCCGCCCGGCTCGAACGGCGTCGGCTCCCGCAGCACCGGCGCGGACGATCCGGGATCGGTGATCGCGCAGGTCACGTTGGCCCCCCTCCGGATCAGCGACAGCCGCATGGCCTCCCGCGCGCGGTTGCCGGTGAGCCTCATGCCGTGCCGCAGGGCGTTGGTGACCAGTTCCGAGACGACCAGTTCCATCCCGTCGAGCAGGTCCGCCAGCTGCCACCCCGCCAGGGTCCCGGCGGCGAAGCTGCGCGCCGAGTGGACCGATTCCGCGCGGGGCGGCAGGGCGAAGGTGGCGCTGGCGGTGGCCATCCCGGGTTCGAGGAGATCGCGGGCGGGCTCCGGCCACCAGCCGATAGGCGGCCACCAGTCGAGCGTCGACCACTGGTTCTGGCCACGAGTCAGGTTCGTGGACTGCACGAGATCATGATGAGGGACACTCCCGTGCATGTGCAAGGGCGAATGCACGTGCAAGCGCGTTGTGCAAGCGCTACGGTTACCCCCGACACCACTGGGACGAAGGGGGCGATCTTTGACAGACTGTGAACCAGTCCACAAAGCGGAGGAATAGCACGTGTCCATAGATCCGCCCGGATCCGGTTCCACCGTTCGACGCATCATGCTCGGCGCGAGCCTTCGCCGGCTGCGTGAGCAGCGGGGCCTGACCCGCGAGGTCGCCGGATTCCACATCCGTGCCTCGGAGTCGAAGATCAGCAGGATGGAGCTCGGCCGGGTCGGGTTCAAGACACGTGATGTCGAAGACCTCCTCACGCTGTACGGCGTCCACGACGACGCCGAGCGGCGTGGCCTTCTGGAGATGGTCCGCGAGGCGAACACGCCCGGGTGGTGGCACAAGTTCGGCGAGGTGCTGCCGAACTGGTTCGTCACCTACGTCGGCCTGGAGGAGGCCGCCAGCGTGATCCGCACCTACGAGGTGCAGTTCGTGCCCGGCCTGCTGCAGACGGCGGCGTACGCCCGCTCGGTGATCATGCTCGGTTATCCGGACGCATCGGAGGCCGAGCTCGAACAGCGCGTCCATCTGCGGATGCAGCGGCAGGAGCGGCTCACGCGCAAGGACGGCCCCCGGCTGTGGGCCGTCATCGACGAGGCGGCGCTCAAGCGGCCCATCGGAGGGAGTCCGACGATGCGGGAACAGCTCCAGCACCTGCTGGAGGTGTCCACGCTGCCCAACATCACCCTTCAGGTGATGCCCCTCCGCTACGGGATGCACGCGGCCGAGGGAGGCGCGTTCACCATTCTCCGCTTCCCGGAGTCCGACCTTTCGGACGTGGTCTACGTCGAGCAGCTCTGGGGTGCGCTCTACCTGGACAAACGTGAGGACATCGATCCCTACCTCACGGCCATGGAGCAGCTGTGCGTGGAGAGCACCACGCCCGGCGGCACTGCCGAGATCCTCGGCGAACTTCTCAGAGAGACATAATGCAGACATATAACGGGATGCCCGCAACCGACATCGCCGGGGTCACCTGGCGGAAAAGTGCCCACAGCAACTCGACCGGCAACTGCGTGGAGCTGGCCGAGCTTCCCGACGGCGGCGTGGCCGTCCGGAACTCCCGCTATCCCGACGGGCCGGCGCTCATCTACACCCGCGACGAGATACGGGCTCTGGTGCTCGGGGTGAAGGACGGCGAGTTCGACGGCCTCCTGGTGTGATCGATATGGTCTGACCGGTTCTGGGGCAGCCCCCTGTCCGCCCGCTTCTCATGGGCGTAACAGCGCGACGCGGGAGGCGTAACACGCATCCGGCACAGTTGGTCCCAGGAAAGCTCACAAGGGGGACCCCGTGCTGGACCAGATGACTCTTTACCCGGTGGCCGACGACGTGCTGTTCGCACCCGGAGGCCGCGTGGTGATCCGCACCTACGGAGTGGCGGCACCGGCCGACCCGGCGAGCGGGCGGCCCAGGTCGGTGGCGTACCGGACGTGGGTCACCGGGGTGCGGGAGCAGCCCAGGTACTGGCAGTGGGGGCACTTCGAGGACGCCCGGCGCGGCCACCACAAGGTCCTGGAGTGGCTGACCGGCCGAGGCCCGCAACCCCAGCCGGTCGCCCAGGTGTGACACGGGGCACGTATCAAGCCGGCACGTTTCAGGTCGGCGCGTTCCAGCGGAGCAGAACGGGCTCGTCGTGCTCGTGGCCGAGGACGGAGTACGTCCCGGTGTCGAGGCGCAGGTGCCTGCCGTGGTCGGCGGGCAGCGACAGCCAGCGGGCCGCCAGCACGCGCAGGATGTGCGCGTGCGCGACGACCAGCACGTCGCCGTCCGCCGAGCGGATCCGGGCGAGGACCTTGTCCGCCCGCTCCCCGACGTGCTCGACGGTCTCACCCGGGTGCGCCTCGTCTCCCGGGATGACGCCGTCGCGCCAGACGTACCAGCCGGGGCGTGATTCGCGGATGCCGGGGGTGGAGATGCCCTCGTAGCCGCCGTAGTCCCACTCCCACAGGTTCGGGTCCACCTCGTACGGCCCGGCGCCGGCCAGTTCGGCGGTGCGCCGGGCCCGCTGCGCGGGACTGACGAGGACCAGTGCGAAGGATCGGCCCGCCACCAGGCGGGACAGGGCACGCGCCTCCTCCTCGCCGTGCGGTGTCAGCGGCAGGTCGGTGCGGCCCGTGTGCCGCCCGGCCCTGCTCCACTCGGTCTCGCCGTGTCTCAGCAGGATGACGTTCATAGAGGGTCCATCTTGCCCGCCGGTGTCGAGTTCACGCGCGAAGGCCCCCCTTGACCGCCCTCCCGCGGCCTGCAGTAGGGTCCCCGGCGGAAAGGGGGCGCCATGGAGCCGGTGCGGGTGGGACTCGTCGGCGCGGGACCGTGGGCGGAGATGGTGCACGCGCCCGCCCTCGCGGCCGGGCCGCACACGACGCTGTCCGGGGTGTGGGCGCGCAGGCCCGAGGCGGCGCGAGCGCTGGCGGGCGCCCACGGCGCGCCCTCCTTCGAACGGCTGGAGGACCTGTTCGCCGCGTCGGAGGCGGTCGCCTTCTGCGTTCCGCCCGCCGTGCAGGCCGAGCTGGGCGTGCTCGCGGCCCGGGCGGGCAGGGCGCTGCTGCTGGAGAAGCCGCTCGCGGCGGACCTCGACGGCGCCCGGCGCCTGGCCGGGGCGATCGAGGAGGCGGGCGTCGCCTCCCAGATGCTCTTCACGTTCCGCTACTCGGCGGCGACGGCCGGCTTCCTCGACCGGGTCCGGCGGATCGAGCCCTTCGGAGGGCACGCCGCCAACGTCTCCGGAAGCCTGCGCAGCGGCCCCTTCGCCACCCCCTGGCGGCTGGAGCGCGGGGCGGTGCTCGACGTGGGCCCGCACACGATCGACCTGCTCGACGCCGCGCTCGGCCGGGTGGTCGCGGTCAAGGCACACGGCGACCCGCTCCGCTGGGTCGGCCTGCTGCTGGAGCACGAGGGCGGCGCGGTCAGCGAGGCGTCGCTGAGCATGGCCGCCGAGGGCGAGACCCCGCCCAGCCGGATCGACGTGTACGGACGGCTCGGCAGCGCCTCGCTGCTCGGCTCCGAACTCGGCGACGTCTTCCCCGAGGTGGTCCGCCAGTTCGCGGGCACCGTACGCGACGGCGGCGGGCATCCGCTCGACGCCCGCCACGGCCTGCGCATGCAGGAGATCATCGACGACGTGGAGCGGCAGCTGCGGGCCGGCTGACCAGGGCCAGGCCCACGACCAGGGCGAGGGACGCGATCACCGGCGCCGGTCCGGGCGCGAAGCCGGTGATCGTGAGGGTGAGCAGCGCGCCGCCGACGAGCGGGACGGCCACCGGCACGAGCCGGTGGGCGGCGGCGCCCGCGGGGTTCTCGAATCGGCCGAGCATCGCGGTGAGCCCGACCAGGACCGGCGCCAGGGCGGCCAGCCACAGCGGGACGGCGCTCCACCAGGCCGCCGAGCCGGCGTGCGGGGTCGCCAGCCCAAACCCGATGGTCGCCGCACCGGCGACCGCGACGAGCGCGGTCATGTGCCACAGGTAGACGGTCATCATGCGCGGCGCGAGCGCGGTGAGCACCGCCTCGGCCCTCGGCCGGGCGGCCAGCGTGTTCAGGGCGGGGCGCAGCAGCATCGCCAGGCCGAGCTGACCGGCGAACAGCGCGAGCAGGCAGGCGCTCGGCGGGGCCATGTTGGAGATCATCCCGGGCATCCCGATCATGCTGGCGGGGTAGGGTCCGGTCGCCACCAGGGCCGCCACCATCGCGAACCCGGCGATCGCGAGGCCTGCGGCCCGTCGCCCCGTCAGCCGCTCCAGGCCGCCCTCGGCGTACCGGAACCCGACCTGATGGACCGCCAGCCAGACGAACGCGACGTTGAGGTAGCCGGCGGCCTCCAGGCCGGAGAACCGGACCACGTCCATCAGCACCGCGCCGCCCGCCAGCACCGGCAAAGCCACGCTCGTCCGCACCCGCAGCAGGAGCGGCGTCGCCACCACGGCCAGCAGGTAGACCGCCAGGAACCACAGCAGCTGGCCGACCGTCCGCGCGGCCACGTCCACCGGTTGCGCGGGCACTCCGAGAGCCACCAGGAGGTGGGGGAGCGGCAGCCACACGACCGCCAGCGGCACCACCGGCCAGGCCAGGCGGCGCACCCGCCGCGCCGTCCACTCCCGGGCCGTCCCGCCGCGGCGGGCGGCGGACCTGAAGCTGATCGCGTTGGCCGCGCCTCCGGCGAAGAAGACCAGCGGCATGACCTGCGAGATCCAGGTGACGTACGGCATCGCCGCCAGGGCGTTGCCCGTGGTCAGCCGTCCCTGGGCGTACGACAGGACCGGCATCGTCCAGTGCTGGACGACCACCAGGACCATCCCGAAGACGCGCAGGACGTCGATGAAGCGGTCCCGTGGCGCGGCCGGGGCCCGTTCGGGGGCGGGGGGAAGCATGGTCAGGGACACGGGGGCCGCCTTCGCTGTGTCGTGCCGCCACGAGGGTGAGTCACGCGGGTGGCGGGGCCGGGGTGGGGTTCCCCGGTGCGCGGGCCTGTGGGGCTCGATCCTGGTGGCTTTGGGTCTGTGGGGCTCGGAGTCTGGGGGTCTGGGGCTCGGGGTCTGAGGGTTGGATCTTCGGGCTCGGGTTCGGGCTCTGTGAGGCTTCGCGGTCTCGTGGTTCCGGTCCCGCCGAGCACGTCAAGCGTCCCGCCGCGGCCCCCTCCGGCACAGCGACGCGGTCCCTACATCCGGCCATGGGCGACCCCCTACCGACGGGGTGGGGTATGCCCTACCACTCCCGCGTACGCGCAGGCCGGCGGCATGATCAACCCATCCGGGGTCTGCCCGCCCGTCGTGGACGCGGTCCGCGCGGTCGCGCTCGACCTGGGAGGGCCAGGGGAGGCGCCGGGCTGATCCCCCCGGCGTGCTGAGCGGTGCAGGACGGGGCGGGGGTGGACGCCGCGTGAGGGATTGGTACCGTTGCGTCCGACGCGCGCCGCGCAGCGAAGTCCGGTGAGACTCCGGCGCTGTCCCGCAACTGTGGTTCCCCGTTCTCCGAGGACGAGCCAGGTCGCCTGCGCTGTGCGCCGACGCAATCGACCCTCGTGGAAAAGGGTGATCCGTCGCTTCCAGCGGGTCCCTCGATTCCCGGCATTCCCCCTGATGGAGGACCCTCGTGAGGCCCGTACGCACGGCCGTCGCGGGTGTGGTGCTGGGCGTGCTCGCTCTGGCCGGCTGCGGCCAGACCGACGGCGCCGCCACGTCCGCGCCCCCCGCCCCCGCCGCCTCGGACAGCGCCGGTCAGGGCGCCTTCCCCGCCACGATCCAGGCGGGCAACGGCGCGGTGACCATCGCCAAGAGGCCCGAGCACATCGTGTCGCTGTCCCCGACGGCCACCGAGATCCTTTTCGCGATCGGCGCGGGCGCGCAGGTGGCGGCGGTGGACGACCAGTCGGACTACCCGCCCGAGGCGCCCAAGACGTCGCTGTCGGGGTTCAAGCCCAACGTCGAGGCGATCGTCGCCGCCAAGCCCGACCTCGTGGTGCTCGCCAACGACCTGGAGGGCGTGGTCGCCGGGCTCGCCAAGGTCGGCGTGCCGGTGCTGCTCGAACCCTCCGCCGCCAAGCTGGACGACACCTACGACCAGATCAGGGACCTCGGCGCGGCCACCGGCAACGCGGCCAAGGCCGACGAGGTGGCGAACGGCGTCAAACAGAAGATCGACGCCCTCGCGGCGGCGGCGCCCAAGGGCAAGGAGCTGATGTACTACCACGAGCTGGACGTCACGCCCTACGCGGCGACGTCGAGCACGTTCATCGGGCAGGTCTACAGCCTCTTCGGGCTGAAGAACATCGCCGACGAGGCGCCCGACGCGGCGGGCGGCTATCCCAAGCTGTCGGCGGAGTTCATCGCCAAGGCCGACCCCGACCTGATCTTCCTCGGCGACACCAAGTGCTGCGGCCAGAACGCCGCCGCGCTGGCCAAGCGGCCGGGCTGGTCCGGCCTGTCCGCCCTGAAGAAGGACCGCGTGGTGGAGCTGGACGACGACGTCGCCTCCCGCTGGGGGCCGCGGGTCGCCGACCTCGCCCAGGCCGTCAGCGACGCCGTGCAGAAGGCGGCGAGCTGAGCCGGTGGTGACGCGGACGCCCCTGGTGGTGCGGTGAGCGGTGGTGCGGTGAGCGGTGGTGCGGTGAGCGGTGGTGCGGTGAGCGGTGACGCGGTGAGGCCGGTGGTGGCGTGATGACGCCGGCCCGGCCGCGCGGCCGTGCGCTGTTGGTCGCGTCCGCCGTGCTGGTGGCCAGTCTCGCCCTCGGCCTGATGGCGGGCGCGGCCGGCATCTCGCCCCGCGCCATCGCGCTGGCGCTGCTCGACCGGCTGCCGCTGGTGTCCGTGCACTCGGGGCTCGCACCGGTCGAGGAGGGGCTGCTGTTCCAGCTCCGGGTGCCGCGGGTGCTGCTCGCCGCCGTCGTGGGCGGGCTGCTGGCCACGGCCGGGGCCGGCTACCAGGGCGTGTTCCGCAATCCGCTGGCCGATCCCTACCTGCTCGGGGCGGCGGCCGGGGCCGGCCTCACGGTGACGCTCGTCGTGGTCTTCATAGGCGGAGACGCCGGGGTGGGCGCGGTGCCGATCGCCGCCTTCGCCGGGAGCGTCGGCGGGGTGTTCCTCGCGTACGCGCTTGGCCACACGGCGGGCCGGGGCGGCGGCACCGCGACGCTCGTGCTCGCCGGGGTCGCGGTCACCTCGTTCCTCACCGCCGTCCAGACCTTCGTGCAGCAGCTCAAGGTGGACGAACTGCAGCGGATCTACTCCTGGATACTCGGCGACGTCGGCGGCGGCTGGGACCAGCTCCGCATGATCGCGCCGTACGCCGTGGTGTCGACCGTCGTCATGCTGCTGCACGGCAGACTGCTCGACGTGCTGTCGGTGGGCGACGAGGAGGCGGTCAGCCTCGGCCTGCGCGCGGCGCGCGTGCGCTTCGTCGTGCTGCTGGCCGCCTCGCTCGCCACCGCCTCGGCGGTGGCGGTGAGCGGGCTGATCGCGTTCGTCGGGATCGTGGTGCCGCACGTGGTCCGACGGCTCGCCGGCTGGTCCTATCGGATCGTGCTGCCGCTGTCGTTCCTGGGCGGCGCGGCGTTCCTCGTGCTGGCCGACACGATCGCGCGTACGGTGCTCGCGCCGGCCGAACTGCCGATCGGGGTGGTCACGGCGTTCGTCGGTGCGCCGTTCTTCGTCACCGTCCTGCGCGTGACCCGGCGGGTGGAGACGTGAGCGGGCGCGCCGTACCGGCCGTCGAGGCGCGCGGCGTGGGCGTCACGCTGGGCGGGCGGCCGGTGCTCACGGACGTCACGCTGTCGGCCGCGCCGGGCCAGTGGCTGGCGGTCATCGGGCCGAACGGCGCGGGCAAGTCCACGCTGCTGCGGGCCGTCGCCGGGCTGGTGCCGAGGGAGGGCGAGGTGCTCGTCGAGGGGACGGCCGTCGACGACCTGCGCCCGCGCCGGCGGGCCCGGCTGATCGCCTACGCCCCGCAGAGCCCGGCGCTGCCGCCCGACATGTCGGTCTACGACTACGCGCTGCTCGGCCGCACGCCGTACATCGCCTATCTCGGCAGCGAGAGCGCGCGGGACCGCGAGGTGACGCGGTCGGTGCTGGAACGGCTCGACCTGGACGGCTTCGCGTCCCGGCCGCTCGGGCACCTGTCCGGCGGCGAGCGGCAGCGCGTCGTGCTCGCCAGGGCGCTGGTGCAGCAGGCGCCGGTGCTGCTGCTCGACGAGCCGACCACGGCGCTCGATCTGGGCCACCAGCAGCAGGTGCTCGAACTCGTCGACCGGCTGCGCCTGGCCGACGATCTCACCGTCGTGACGACGCTGCACGACCTCAGCCTCGCCGCGCAGTACGCCGACGCGCTCGTGCTGCTCGCCGCGGGGCGCGCGGTCGCGGCCGGGCCGCCCGCGCGGGTGCTGGCCGAGCCGCTGCTGACCGAGCACTTCGGCGCCCGCGTACGGGTGGAGCCGGGCCCCGAGGGGCGCCCGGTCGTCCACCTGGTCCGCCCGCCGGTCTCCTCGGCGACGGAGAAGGCATGACGGGTGTCCCGCGGCCGTCCCTGAGCTACCGAACGGAGGACGGCCTGCGGCTGGGCGCGCTGCTGTGGCGGTTCGGGCCCGGCTGGCGGATGATCTCCTCGGCCATGCTCGGCGGCGGCATCGGCCCCCGTGAGTGGGTGCTGAACGCGCAGGTGGCCGCCGGTTACTCGCGCATGGACCCCGTCGAGCACATGGAGGCGCTCGGTCCCGGCGGTCCCGGTGTGGGCATGATGACGGCGGCGCTGGTGGAGCGGTACGCCGTGGCGGCCGACGGGGGAGCGGAGGCCGTCGCGACGGTGGGCCTGGGCGTGCCGACCTGGGCGGCCGCGCCCGAGGGCGTGGCCGACCCCGGCCTGCCGGCCGCCCCGGAGTCCGGGCGGGAGCACGCCGGGGTGTGCGAGACCGGTGGGCGCGTGCCGCGCCCGGGGACGATCAACATCCTGGTGGCCGTGCCGGTCGCGTTCTCCGACCCGGCGCTGGTCAACGCCGTCATGACGGTTACCGAGGCGAAGACGCAGGCGCTGCTGGAGGCGGGATTCCCCTGCACCGGGACCGCGTCCGACGCCGTCTGCGTCGCCGTACGGGAGGACGGCCCGGCGGAGGCGTTCGGCGGCCCGCGCTCCGTCTGGGGCGCGCGGATCGCCCGCGCGGTGCACCGGGCCGTCCTCGACGGTGCGGGGGACTGGCGCACCCGGCGGGCCGGCACCACAGCCCGCTTCCGCGATCTCTAGCTCTGGATCACTTCGGATCAGGAGCGGGCCGCCGGGCTGGATGTGCCGTTCGATCGGCCGGCGGGATGGGTCGGGCGGGGTGCTGCAATGGTGGCATGTCTCTGGACGAGCTTCGTACCCTGCTGGAACGGCATGCGCGTCCCGGCTTGACCACGGCCATCGACGGCGTCCGGGTCTGCAAGGCCGACCATGCCGTTCCGCCGGTGTCCTCGATGTCCGGCACGGTGCTGGCGGTCATCGCCCAGGGCGGCAAGCGTCTGGCGCTGGGAGACCGCGTCTACGAGTACGGCGCCGGCCAGTATCTCGTCGCTTCGGTCGACCTCCCGGTGACGGGGCATTTCGTCGACACCGCCAGCCCCTCGCTCGGTTTCGGGATGACCCTGGAACCCGCCGTCATCGCCGAGTTGCTGCTGCGGACCGGGCCGGGGGAGCAGCCGCGGTCCACCGGCGCCGCACCGCCGGGCATCGCGGTCAGCGACGCCCCGGACGAGTTGCTCGACGCGGTCGTACGGCTGCTGCGCCTGCTCGACCGGCCAGGGGACCGGAAGGCGCTCGTCCCGCTGGTCAAGCGGGAGATCCTCTGGCGGTTGATGACCGGGGAACAGGGCGACGCCGTCCGTCAGCTCGGCCTCGCGGACAGCAGCCTGAGCCACATCGAACGTGCCGTGCGGTGGATCCGGGAGAACTACACCCAGCCGTTCCGGGTCGAGGAGCTGGCACGGCTTTCGGGGATGAGCGTCTCCGCTTTCCACCGGAACTTCCAGATGGTGACGACGATGAGTCCGATCCAGTTCCAGAAGCAGATGCGGCTGCAGGCGGCGAGGCTGCTGCTGGCGAACAGTCCGAACGACGTCACCGGCGTGGGCCGGCACGTCGGGTACGACAACCCGTCCCAGTTCAGCCGGGAGTACCGGCGCCAGTTCGGTGCTCCGCCCAGCGTCGACGCGGTGCGCCTGCGGGGCGGAGCCGGCCCCGCAGCGGTCGCGCTGCCGTGACTCCCACCTGAGCGAAGAGGATTGTGCAACCACGGAGGAGGATCGTGAAGGCCCGGCGCTCGCCTCGTTGCTTGCATGGATGTAGCGGAACCTGCCCTCAAGCGCGGGGTGCAGGCCGACCCGCTCGCGACGCGTCACCATGCCGATCGCGAACGCTTCCAAGGGGGACTCATGAAATACCGCACGCTGGGCCGGACCGGAATCGCGGTCAGCCCGTACTGCCTGGGCACCATGATGTTCGGGGCCATGGGCAACCCCGACCACGACGACTCGATCCGGATCATCCACAGGGCCCTGGACGCGGGGATCAACTTCGTCGACACCGCCGACGTGTACTCCGCCGGTGAGTCCGAGGTGATCGTCGGGAAGGCGCTCAAGGGCCGCCGCGACGACGTCGTGCTGGCTAGCAAGGTGCACTATCCGATGGGCGACGATCCGAACCACCGGGGCAACTCACGGCGCTGGATCATGACCGCCGTCGAGAACTCGCTGCGCCGCCTGCAGACCGACCACCTCGACCTCTACCAGATCCACCGCCCCGACCCGGCAGTCGACGTGGAGGAGACGCTGTCGGCCCTGTCCGACCTGGTCCGCAGCGGCAAAGTGCGGGCGATCGGTGCGTCGACCTTCCCCGCCTCGGAGATCGTCGAGGCGCAGTGGGCCGCCGAGCGGCGCGGGTTGGAGCGCTTCCGGACCGAGCAGCCGCCGTACTCGATCCTGAACCGGAGCATCGAACGAGAGGTGCTGCCGGTCTGTCAGCGCTACGGGATGGGCACCCTGGTCTGGAGCCCACTGGGCCAGGGCCTGCTCACCGGCCGCTTCCGCAAGGGGCAGCACACGGACACCCACCGGTCCGGCGGAATGCCGCAGCACTTCACCGACCAGCGCAAACTCGACGTCGTCGAACAGCTCATCCCGCTCGCCGAGAAGGCCGGCCTGCCGATGACCCACCTCGCGATGGCGTTCGCGATCGCTCACCCGGGTGTCACCTCGGCGATCATCGGGCCGCGCACCATGGGACAGCTCGACGACCTGCTGGCCGGCGTCGGCGTCACCCTGGACGACGAGGTCCTCGACCGGATCGACGAGATCGCTCCGCCCGGCACCGACGCCGGCCCGAACGACGTGTCCTACACCCCACCGGCCGTCTCACACGTGATCTGGCGCCGCCGCCCGGCCGCCGAGCGCTCCGCGGCCTGACCGACCGGCGGAGGCACACCCGGTCGAAGGCCCGGGAGCGGCCCGGCGAGCCCAGGTGGGGCACCCCACCGGCTAGGACATGAAAGTGATCGTGTTCACCATGTGGTCGATGTTCGACCGGTCGAACCTGCCTGCCGGGCAGAAGAACGTGATCAGCACGGTCGTGCCCGTGTCGCCCTGCCGGACCAGGTAGGCGATGAAGTCGAGCCGCCCGGCCTGCTGGGGGTCGCTGAGCACGCCCTCGATCCGGAACGCCGGCCTGGCTCCGACGGTCGTCGGCGTCGGCACACCGTAGTAGGTGGTCACGCCGGGGAGCGCGGGGCCCAGGCTCTCCTGGAGCTCCATCGGCGAGTCCGCGGTGCTCAGCGTGTTGCTGACCTGGGCGAAAACGCCCGTGGCCTGGTCCGGATGGGCCGAGATGATGGGGTTCACCTTCGACCAGTCGGTGTTGCCCGGCACCGCGAACAGCGCGTTGAACTCCTCCAGGGACGGAGAGGCGATCATCCACTGGTCGGCGTTCGTCTTGGCCTCGCCCCAGGCCGAGGGGTAGGACATGGTGAACGGCGCCGCGGTGCTGCCCGGGTAGGTGAGCCACGTCGCGGCGGCGTCCCCGCCCCTGGTGAGCAGCAGCGCGGCGGCGACCGCGATCGACACCAGGACCGCCAGGCCGCCGATCAGCGGCCCGAGCGGCAGCCCCCGCCGTTGGCCGCGCGAGGCAGGCGAGGCGACCGTCGCCTGCGAGTGCGGCGACCCGGGCGGGTACGACCCGTACCCCTGCACCGCCCCCTGCACCACCCCCTGCACCGCCCCCTGCGTTGGGTCCTGCGGTGGGCCGGCGAACGGGTGGCTCACGGGCGGGCGGGACTCCGCGGGCACCGAGCCGGAGGGATGGGAGACGGGCGGCCTGGTGCCGGGAGGGAACGAGGAGGGCGTGACCGGCGGGTAGGACCCCTGCGGACGGGACCCGGCAGGTCCCGGGGAGACGGGGGAGACCGGTGAGACCGGGGAGCGCGCGCGATCCGGGGGATACGACGAGGAGCCTGGGGGAACCGGGGGGTACGACGAGGAGCCCTGGGGAACCGGGGGATACGACGGGGAGGCCGACGCCGGGTCGCCCGCGCCCCCGCTGATCGCGTCGCGCAGCGCGGACACGAACGCCTGGCACGTCTCGAACCGCTCGCCCGGCGACTTGGCCAGCGCCCGCGTGATCACGGCGTTCACCGCGTGCGGCAGGTCGGGCCGGTACGGCGTGAGCGGCGGCGGGTCGTGGGACACGTGCGCGTAGAGGAGCGCGAGTTCGGTGTCCCGCTGGAACGGCGGCTGCCCGGCGAGCGCCTCGTACACGACGCAGGCGAAGGCGTACAGATCGCTCCGGCCGTCGACCGGCAGACCCCGGATCTGCTCGGGGGCGACGTAGCGCGGGGTGCCCATGAAGTGACCGTGGCTGGTCAGCCCGGCCTCGGCCGAGGAGCTCTTGGTGAGCCCGAAGTCGGTCAGGTAGACGTGGTCGGATCGCGTGACCAGGATGTTGGCGGGTTTCACGTCGCGGTGCACCAGGCCGTGGGCGTGTGCGGCGTCCAGCGCCGAGGCGATCTGCGCGAACAGCGGGTTGGCCCGCCCGACCGGCAGCGGGCCCTCCGACTGCACGAGCTTGCGCATGTCGTTGCCCTCGACGTAGCGCATGGCGATGAACAGCAGGTCGTCGCGTTCGCCGGCCTCGTACACCGGGATGATGTTGGGGTGGTCGATGCTGGCCACCATCCGGGACTCGCGGACGAACCGGTCGCGGAAGCGGTCGTCGTGCGCGAGCTGCGGCGCGAGCACCTTCAGCGCCACGGCCCGCCCGAGCCGCTGGTCGCGCGCCCGGTAGACCGTCGCCATGCCGCCCCGCCCGACGACCGCCTCGACCGTGTAGTCGCCGAGCCGCCGCCCCACCAGCGGCGGCATCACGGGCCCCTCGGTCATCCGGTCTCCCCCTTGAGCATTCTTTTGATCACGAATCGGTCGGGTTCCCGCAGAAGCCGCAGAAGCGATGCCCCTGGCCCAGCCGCATGCCGCACTGCGTGCAGAACTTTAGTTGCGCCTGCCCGCGCGGCGGCGACGGGTTCGGCGGGTACGACTGCCCGGCCGGCGGCGAGGGGTCGGCCGGATGCGCGTGCCCGCGCGGCGGCGATGGGTCCGCGGGGCGCGCCTGCCCGCCGGGCAGGGACGCGTCCGCGGCCACGGGAGCCGCCGGAGCCGGCCCCACGACCTCGGGAGACCGGGCGGCCTCGGCCCCGAACACCCTCGTGACAGCATACGGCGGCCAGGAGTTCTCCTTGGGCGGGTAGGACCCGGCCTCACCGGCGAGGCCCCCCTGCGCGGCGAGACCGTGCCCGTCGATCCCCGGGTCCGTCTGGCCGCCGGCGGCGGGTCGTTTCGTGCCCCTGCGGCGCAGCAGCACGACGCCCACGACCAGCAGCGCGAGGACCACAACGCCGCCGGCCGCCCACACGTACGGCGGCAGCGACGACTTCGGCTGCTCGACCGCGGCCGGGCGCGCCGTCGGTCCGACGCCCGCGTCCTCCCCCGTGCCCGCCTTGGACTGGGCGACCCGCAGATGATCGGCCGCGACCGCGTGGTCGGGCCGCAGGTTGAGCACCTGCTGCAGCGCCGGTATCGCGCCGGTGTAGAGCTTGTTGTGGTAGGAGGCGAGCGCGTTCTCGTACACGACGTCGACCGGGCCGCGGCGGGGGGTGACGCCGGCGGCGACCAGCGCGCTGCGGATGTCGTCGGCGGGGGTGATGGTCTCCGGCTCGCCGCCGCCCCCGGAGACGAACCCGACCACCTCGCTCCTGCCGTCGTCGATGAGGGCCGCGCCGGGCGCGCCGGCGTCCAGCAGCTTGAGGACCTTGTCGCGCTCCTTGACGGTCCGGCTGCCCGGCGGGTTGAGATGCGCGGTGTCGAGCTTGGGCGGGGTCTTCGCCGAGGGCCTGCCCGGGAGCGACATGACGTCGAGCGACTCGACCGCGCCGCCGATCGTCGTGCCCAGCGGGACCGTGGGCAGCGACTGCTTCTCGCCGCCCTTGGTGACCTTCAGCACGGCCGGGGACGCGGGGGACGCCCCGGAGGTCAGGATCTGCGCGGGCAGCCCTCCGGGCGGCGGCGGGTCGAGGTAGGGGAAGACGCTGACGTTCGTCGTGACGTCGGCGATGCAGGTCGAGTCGGTCTGCTGCGGCGGGTAGCACGACTGGAGTCGCCGGTCGAGGTCGGCGTCGCCCAGCGAGTGCCGCTTGAAGTCGGCCGGGATCTTCACCTTGAAGTATTCGGCGAACACCCGGTTGGCGGCGTACACCCGGGGGTCGTCGGTGGCCTGCACGATCTGGGTCGCGGTGACGACCACGCCGTCGGGCGTCACCGTGAAGCCGCTGCCCTTCGCCAGGTCGACGTCGTAGTCCCGGGCCATCTGCTTGATCACACCGCGGTCGTCGAGCAGCGTGATGCGGACGTGTGAGGAGGACTCCACACGTACCGCGCCGGGGGTGACCCGGTCGGTGGAACCGCTGGGGTGCGGGTGGAGCAAGGGCGCCGCGAGCGCCGAGAGCGCGCCCAGCCCCGCGATGACAGAGTGCAGGCGGGGCATCTGCTTCTCCTAGGCCTGTTCGGAACGCTTAAAGCGTCTCAGCGCGGACAGTGCTCGACAAGGTGAGCATCGTGACCGACACCCACTTGATACAGGGCGATGATCGCGCGGTCACTTGACGTTGGCTTGCAGGTCGATTGCGGACGTCTGTTGCCTGATGCGCGCCGCCCCGGGCAGGGATTACTCTGCGCGCATGCGCTCGTCCCCCCTCCGCTCCGTCCCCCGCGTCGACCTCCTGATCGGCCTCGCGATCATCGCGCTGGGCACCCTTGAGGCGTTCACGGACGCCAAGGATTACGGCGCGGCCCAAAACCCCGAGCTGTGGTGGGTCGGGCAGGCGCTGGTCACCGGCGT
Organism: Microbispora bryophytorum; assembly: GCF_006874465.1. Classification (GTDB taxonomy): domain Bacteria; phylum Actinomycetota; class Actinomycetes; order Streptosporangiales; family Streptosporangiaceae; genus Microbispora; species Microbispora bryophytorum. The sequence continues at coordinate 264,780 of NZ_VIRL01000002.1, forward strand.
CCTGGTCTGGTATCGCCGCAGGGCCCCGGTGGCGGTCTTCATCCTGATGATCCTCGCGCAGTACGCCTGGCACCGGCAGGGCAACGAGTCGTGCCCGGTCTGGCAGCTCGCCGCGCTGCTCATCGTCTTCCACACGATCGGCGCGCATCTGCCGTTCAAACCGGGCGGGACCTGGGCCCTGGTGGGCATCCTCGTCTTCGACTCGGGGGCCGTCGACCACCGGTTCCTGCCGTTCCAGGAGGTCGTCTACCTCACGGTGATGTTCGGCTCGGCGTACGCCACGGGCCTGGCCCTGCGCGGTTACCTTCTGCGCGCGCACCGGATGAGCGAGCGGGCGGCGCGGCTGGAGGTGGAGCGGGAACGCCGGGCCGCCGAGGCCGTCGCCGCCGAGCGCAACCGGATCGCCAGGGAGCTGCACGACGTGGTGGCCCACAGCGTCAGCATGATGGTCATGCAGGCCGGGGTGCTGCGCCGCCGGATGGGCGTGGCGCAGGCGGACGGACCCTCCCCGGAGGCCGAGATGCTCAGCGGCATCGAGCAGGCGGGCCGGGAGGCGGTCGAGGAGCTGCGGATCATGCTGGGCGCGCTGCGGATGCCGCAGGACGAGGCGCTGCCCCAGCCGGGGCTCGACATGGTGCCCAACCTCATCTCGACGGTCGGATCGTCGGGGCTTCGCGTGACGCTGGAGACGGAGGGCGAGCGGCTACGGCTCGCGCCCGGTCTCGACCTGTCGGCCTACCGGATCGTGCAGGAGGCCCTCACCAACGCGGTCAAGTACGCCGGGGACGCCGACGCGCGCATCCGGATCGCCTACCACCCCGACCGGCTGGAGCTGGAGATCACCGATAATGGCGGGGGCGCCGGACCGGCGCTGTCCACCGGCAACGGGCTCATCGGCATGCGCGAGCGGGCCGAGCTGTTCGGCGGCTCCCTCGACGCCGGGCCGCTGCCGCGGGGTGGCTACCGCGTGCGCGCGACGCTGCCGATCTCCCAGGGGGTGCCGATGAGCGAGGCGACGAATTGACCATCCGCATCGTCCTCGCCGACGACCAGGCGATGATCCGGGCCGGCCTGCGCATGGTGGTCGAGAGCGAGCCCGGAATGGAGGTCGTGGGCGAGGCCGCCGACGGCGCCGAGGCGGTCGCCCTGGCCCGCCGGGTGCAGCCCGACGTCGTGCTCATGGACATCGCGATGCCGCGCATGGACGGACTCACCGCGGCCAGGCGGCTGCTCGACGCGCCACGGCCGCCCAAGGTCGTCATGCTGACGACGTTCGACACCGACGAGAACCTGTACGCCGCGCTGCGCGCGGGGACCAGCGGCTTCCTGCTGAAGGTGTCGCCGCCCGAGCAGCTCGTGGAGGCCATCAGGGTCGTCGCCGCGGGTGACGGCCTGCTCGACCCCGCCGTCACCACGCGGGTGATCGCCTCCTTCGCGGGCCGGCACGAGCCGGTCCGGCCGCCGCAGCTCGCCGAGCTCACCCCGCGCGAGCTGGAGGTGCTGCGGATGCTCGCCCGGGGCCTCACCAACGCCGAGATCGCCAGGGAGCTCTTCGTCGGCGAGGCCACGGTCAAGACCCACGTCGCCCGCGTGCTCATGAAGCTGAACCTGCGCGACCGCGCTCAGGCGGTCGTGTTCGCGTACGAGTCGGGCGTGGTGACGCCGGGGTCGGCGCTCGGGTAGTACGACGCCCATTCGGCGTTCGTCATGCGCAGCACCTTGAGGCCGAGGTAGCCCATGGCGATGACGGGGGCGCCCCAGAACGGGATCGTCAGCGGGCTGTAGGGCACCGGGATCGCGCCCAGGTAGCCCACCGCGACGACGGCCGGCACCCACCAGTGGACGAAGCCGGTGCGCGAGACGGCCAGCACGAGCAGCGGCAGGCCGACCATGCCGAGGTAGATCCACGGCAGCGTGAACCCGAAGATGACGCCGGGCAGGTTGAACACCTCGTCGAACATCTTCTGGCCCTGCTCGACCGGGTAGTGCTGCCCGAACCACCACTCCACGGGGTCCATGAGGAGCAGCGCCGAGACGCTGATGTAGCCGATGATCGTCATGCCTCCGGCGATGTGCCCGAAGGCGACGGACCTCCTGCGCACCAGGTGCAGCAGGCCGACGGCCGCGATCGGGACGAGCACCCAGCTCCAGTGGTAGAGCGCCGACTCCAGCTGGGCCAGGGCCGGGTTGTCGCCGTAGCTGAGGATCTCGCGGTCGGCGCCCCAGGTGCCGGGGTCGACGAGCAGCGCGACGAACTGCAGCAGCGGCGCGACGAACAGCAGGACGCCGGTGACGGTGCGCCGGAAGGCCACCGAGTCGGACAGTTTCATGATCGATCTTTCCCTTCGGGTCTTTCTCCCTACGGCCGGTGACGGTAGGTGGGCGACCCTCGGGGACTCGTCCGCCGTCCGGATGATTGCTCCTCATCCGCTAGAGCGACTTATCGCCATAAGGCTAGATATGTGTATATTTTTCGGAAGACGGCTCACACTACGGGAGATTTTTCATGAAGGCGTTCCCGGCGGTCCTGTTCGACGAGGCACACAGCGAGGCATGGACGATCCGGCGGGAGGTCGCCGAGGCCATGAACCCCGCCCACCCCGACGACAACAGCTACGCGGAGGCCGCCGGGGCGCTGCGCAGGCTCGGCCACACGGTGCGCGCGCACACCGAGGGCCCGATCACGCGGGACGTGCTGGACGGGTGTGACGTCCTCGTGGTCGCGCATCCCTCGGCCGAGCGCTGGGAGCGCACCACGGGAGTCGGCAGCCCCGTCTTCTCCGCCGAGGAGATCGACGCGGTCGAGGCGTACGTCGCGGGAGGCGGCGGCCTCATCGTGCTGGCCGAGCACGAGCAGGAGAAGTACGGCAGCAACCTGGGCGAGCTGCTCGCCCGGTTCGGGGTGACGGTCGAGCACACGACCGTGCAGGACCCCGGCAACTGCCACAACAGGGTGGCCACCTGGATCCTCGGCGTCCCCTCCGCACAGGCCGTGACCGAGCGGGGCGGCACGACCCAGGGCCAGCAGGTCCAGGGCCTGCCGGTCCAGGGCCTGCCGGCCCAGGACCTGCTGGCAGGGGTCGGGCGGGCCTGCTTCTACCGTGCGGGCACCCTCGGCGTGCCCGCCGGGGCGAGCGTGCTGTTCACGACCTCCGGGTCCGCCGACCCCGCGAACGCCCCGCTCGCCGCAGCCGTACGGCACGGCGGCGGCCGGGTGGTCGTCCTGGCCGACTCCGACCTGTTCGGAGACGACTCGATCCGCGACTACGACCACGAGAAGCTGTGGGGCAACCTGACGACCTGGGCCGCCCGCGTGCCCGAGGCGTCCGGCGCCGGCCGCGTGTCCCGCCCCGAGGCGGTGGAGGAGTTCGCCCGGCTGAAGGCCGCCGTGGAGCGGCTGCGCCCGCTCCAGGCCAAGGACGGCTCGATCAGCGGAGACCACGACGAGGCCGTGGCGTGCATCAGCGAGATCGTCGACGGCGTCGGACGGCTCGCGCCGCACTTCCCGCACGACGCCGAGTATCTCGACGCGGTGATGAAGGACTTCCGCGCGTGGGTGGCGGCCGGTCTCGGCAAGCCCGACTTCCTCGACTCGCTGAACGTCTTCCACCCCGATGCCCAGCGGATCGACGGCCTGGAGCACCTGGTCGTCTTCCCGATGTACACCCAGAACGGCAACCCGAACCGCAACGTCGAGGCGGTCTGGATCCGGGTCGTGTGGCCCGACTGGCTGGCCGAGCTGGAGCGGGGCGGCTACGACAACCCGATGTTCGTGCCGATCGCGTTCGTGGACTTCACCTCCGGCTACGACACCAACTCGGCCGTGCTGTTCCCCGAGACCGTGGTCGTGCGCCAGGCCCCGCCGCGCTTCACCTGGGGCGGCATCTTCTGCGACCGCGAGGCGGCCCGGTTCCGCCGGGTCAGCGAGGCCGCCGCGGCCACGCTGAAGCTGGAGCTGCCGCCGGACGCCGCCCGGCTGCTGGCGTCCCAGGACCTCGCCCAGGACACGTTCGTGCTGTGGGACCTCGTCCACGACCGCACGCACAGCCACGGCGACCTGCCGTTCGACCCGTTCATGATCAAGCAGCGCATGCCGTACTGGCTCTACAGCCTGGAGGAGCTGCGCTGCGACCTCACGGCGTACGGCGAGGCCGTGAAGCTGGAGGCCGCGGGCGTGCCGCACGCGCGGTACGTGCAGTACGCCATCCTGTTCGACCGGCTGTTCCGCTTCCCGATCACCGGCGAGCGGGTGCGCAACTACGACGGGCTCGGCGGCCAGCTGCTGTTTGCCTACCTGCACCGGCAGGGCATCGTGCGATGGACCGACAACCGTCTGACGATCGACTGGTCGCGGGTCGCCGACGGCGTCGCCGACCTGCGCGGCGAGGTGGACAAGCTCTACCGCGACGGCATCGACCGGTCCAAGCGCGCGCACTGGCTCGCCGCGCACGAGCTGGTCGCGACCTACGTCGAGCCCGACCCGGCGTCCGCGTGGAAGCAGGGCGCCCAGGCGCTGCCCACCGAGCAGAAGGCCATGGTCGACGCCGTGCTGCCCGACGAGTTCCCCCTGAGCATGTTCTATGAGGCCCTGCGCCGTAAGCTCACCGAGGTGGTGGAGTCGACCCGGGGCATCCGGGCGTGAGCGCGGATCTGGAGGGCGTGCGATGAGCAGGGTGATCGTGGTCATGGGGGCGGGCGGCCCGGCCGGCCGCGCCGTCGCCGGGAGGTTCGCCGAGCTCGGGGACACGGTCATCGGGGTGGACAGGTCCGGCGCCGAGGGCTGTCTGGCCGTCGACCTGCTCGACCGGGACGCCGTACGCGGCCTCGCCGAGCGGGTGCGGGCCGAGCACGGCCGGGTGGACGGCGTCGTCCACCTGGTCGGCGGCTGGCGCGGGTCGAAGACCTTCGCCGGCACCTCGCTCGACGACTGGGACCTGCTGCACGATCTGCTGATCAGGACCCTGCAGAACGTGTCGCTGGAGTTCGAGCCGCTGCTGCGGGCGAGCGGGAACGGCCGTTTCGTGATCGTGTCGGCCCGGGCCGCGCAGAAGCCGACGCAGGGCGGCGCGGCGTACGCCGCCGCGAAGGCCGCCGCCGAGGCGTGGACGCTGTCGCTGGCCGACGCGCTGAAGGACACCTCCGCCGCCGCGGTGGTCCTGGTGGTCAACGCGTTGGTGCACGATGAGATGAGGGCCGCGAATCCGGACAAGCCGTATCGGACCTTCACCGACGTGAAGGATCTGGCGGCGGCGATCGCGGGCCTGTGGGATGAGGAGCCGGCTGCGGTCAACGGCCGCAGGATCGACCTCACACCCTGATCTACGCTGATGACCCGGACCCGCGGCCCGGCCTGTACGGGCCCGCCGCGGGGCCGAAACCGCGATGGGGAGACATCTCGTGACAACCGATGCCGTACGCCGGCACGACCCGGCGAACCGGACGTTCGCCAGCGACAACTACGCGGGGGTGCACCCCGAGGTCCTGGAGGCGATCGCCCTCGCCAACGGGGGACACCAGACCTCCTACGGCGACGACGTCTACACCGAGGCGGTCCGGGGCGTCTTCCGCAGGCACTTCGGCGAGCAGGCCGAGGTGTTCCCCGTGTTCAACGGCACGGCGGCCAACGTCGTGTCGCTGCGCTCCATGTGCGCCCACTGGGAGGCCGTGGTCTGCCCCGAGACCGCGCACATCAACACCGACGAGGGCGGCGCGCCCGAGGTCACCGGCGGGCTGAAGCTGCTGACCGTGCCGACCCCCGACGGCAAGCTCACGCCCGGCCTGATCGACCGGTACGCGTGGGGGCTCGGCGACGTGCACCGGGCGCAGCCCCGGGCCGTGTCGATCTCCAACGCGACCGAACTGGGCACGCTCTACACCCCGGCCGAGATCAAGGCGATCTGCGACCACGCCCATGAGCTGGGGATGTTCGTCCACCTCGACGGGTCGCGGATCACCAATGCCGCCGCCGCCCTGGACGTGCCGCTGCGCGCCCTGACCACGGACGCGGGGGTCGACGTGCTGTCCTTCGGCGGCACCAAGATCGGTCTGATGCTGGGCGAGGCCGTCGTCGTGCTGAACCCGGAGGCCTCGCGCGGCCTGCCGTACCTGCGCAAGACGAGCATGCAGCTCGCCTCGAAGATGCGCTTCGTGTCGGTGCAGTTCGAGGCCCTGCTCGGCGGTGACCTGTGGCTGCGCAACGCCCGCCAGGCCAACGCGATGGCGCGGCGGCTCGCCGACGCCGTACGGGACCTGCCCGGGGTGAGCGTGCCGCGTTCGGTCGAGGCCAACGCGGTCTTCGCGGTCCTGCCGGCCGACGTGGCCGACCGGCTGCGCAAGCGGTTCCGGTTCTACAACTGGAACGAGCAGGTCGGCGGGGGCATGGTCGAGGTGCGGTGGATGTGCGCCTTCGACACCACCGAGGCCGACGTGGACGCGTTCGCCGCGGCGCTGGCCGAGGAGCTGCGCGCCTAGCCGTAGTCCCCGGGCAAGTCGGTGACGCGGCCGATCGACGGCGGCCGGCTCCGGCCGAGGACGTCTTCGCGGCCGCGTCTGCCCCGGGATCAGGGACCTGCACCGCCGGCCGGCGAGGGATCCGGCGTGGCGGGCGCCTACCGGCCGGGCCACGCGATGTCGTCGACCGCCAGGAACGGCTCGCCCGCCACGTTCGCCGGGGTCACTCCGGCGAACTCCACGACCTCTCGATGCAGGTGGGACTGGTCGGCGTAGCCGGCCTCCGCCGCGACCCGGGCCGCGCTGCCACCCGCGACCAGCCGGTGGGCGGCGTGATCGAAGCGGATCAGCTTCGCGGCGCGCTTGGGCGGCAGGCCGATCTGCGAGTGGAATCGGGACCACAGGCGCTTACGGCTCCATCCGAGCTCGGCGGCCAGCCGGTCGACCCGGACCAGGCCGCGTCCCGCGACGATCCGGCGCCAGGCCCAGGCCACCTCCGGGTCCACCGGAGGCCCCGCCTCATGCCGGCGGGCGAGCAGCGCGCCGGTCAACGCGAAGCGATCCTCCCAGGAGGAGACGCCCGCCAGCCGCTCGCGGACCTGTGACGCCTCCCGGCCCCACAGGTCGTCGAGGGCCACCACGGCGCCGTCGATGTCGGCGGGGGAGATGCCCAGGACCGCGCGTGCGACGACCGGGGACAGGCGCACCTGCACGCACTCGACGTTCTCCCCCCGTGCCCAGGCCGCGCCTCCGGACCCGAGTCCGGGCCCGGCGACGAGACTTCCGCGCTGCCGTCGCCCGGCGTGGTCCACGACGGGCGAACCGGCGCCGAACTCCAGCAGCAGCGTCACGGCCGGGTGCGGGACCATCCGGAGCGCGTTCAGGTCGCCGACGCGGAACCCGGCCATGGTGACACCGGCCACCCGGCTGGGCCGCCGCGGGGAGGCGACGTCCCACACCGCCGCACCGTGCACGAATGTCGACACAGCCGCCAGGCTATGCGAGCAGCGAGGGGAACACGCGGGGGGAACAAGCGGGGGGAACATTCGTCCAAGACGCCGGCGCGCATCGGCGGCGACAGTGGGCGCATGACTGTTTCCGACGGCAAGCGGCTCACGGAAGCCGAGACCACCGAGAGTTCGACGCTGTCCCTGGACGACGGCGACATCCACGTGTGCCAGGACGGCCCCCGCGACGCCCCGGCACTCCTGCTGATCCACGGGTCCGCCTCCTCGGCGCGCTCGTGGGACTGCCTGGTTCCGCTGCTGACCGGGTCGCATCGCGTCATCCGGATCGACCTGCTCGGGCACGGCCGGTCCGCCAAACCGGCCGGTCCGAGCTACGCGCCCCCGGACCAGGGACGCCGGGTCGGCGTGGCGCTGGACCGGCTCGGCGTCGAGCAGGCGGTCGTGGCCGGCCATTCCAGCGGCGGCACGGTCGCCGCCGCTCTCGCCGAGCAACGGCCCGACCTGGTGATCGCGCTCGCGCTCATCAACACCGGACCCCGCATGGACGCCTTCATCGCGTCGGAGTCCGCGGCGGTCGCACCGTCGCAGTGGCCGCCGACCGACGAGCAGATCCGCCGGCTCGCGAGCAGCGGTTTCAGCCGCGCGGGCTACCGGATCCCCCAGGAGCTTCTGGACGAGGTGCGCATGATGACCTTCCACACGTTCACCGAGACGATGCGGGCCACCCGCGACTACCTGGAGCAGCGGGCGCTCCCGGAGCGGCTGACGACCCTCGGCAAGCCGCTCCTGGTGATCTTCGGCGAGGACGACCGCAGATGGCGATCCTCATCCGCCGCCGACTACCTGAAGGTTCCGGGCGCGAAGGTCGAGATGCTGCCCGGTCTCGGGCACTCGCCCATGCTCGAGGACCCAGCGCGGACCGCCGGCCCCCTGCTGGCCTTCACCGCGATCCACGCCGCGCGGGACTGAAGCCCGGCCATCGTCCGCCGCGGCCGGCGGCGGACCGGATGAAGAGGGTCACGGCGCGGGGAGCGGCTGGGCTCCCCGCATGGCCAGCAGGTCCTTCATCACGCGGATCTCGGCGTTCTGGCCGTCCACGATGTGCTGGGCCAGGGCGCGCACCTCGTCGCGGTCCGACAGCTTGAGCAGGCCCTGGGCCATGTCCACGCCGCCCTGGTGGTGGCGGATCATGAGCTGGAGGAAGAGGATCTCGGCGTCCTTGCCCGTGGCCTGGCGGAGCCGGTTCATCTCCTCCTCGGAGGCCATGCCCGGCATCCTGCCGTCGGGCAGCAGGCCGGTCGCGGATCCGCCGCCGTGCCCGTGACCGGACATCCAGGCCATCGCCGGGCGGTCGGAGCTCTGGTCGAGCCCCCACTGCTGCAGCCAGCCCATGAAAATTCCACGCTGGGTGCTCTGCGTCGTGATGATGTCGTACGCCAGGCTGCGCAGCTGCTCGTCGGAGGTCTTGTCCCTGAGGACGAAGGACATCTCCACCGCCTGCGCGTGGTGGACCCCCATGTCCCTGGCGAAACCGGCCTCGGGGGAGGTGTCCCCGGGCGTTGCCTGCCTGGTGAAGAACAGCACGAGCGCCGCCGCAGCGAGGAGGACGACGACCAGCCCGAGGACGGGGAGGCGGCGTCCGGCCGGGGGAGCGGTTTCGACTGTGTCGTCCCCTACCGCGTCGATGTCAGTGCTCACCGCCCACAGGCTACTCGCCACCGCCGTCGCTCTGCCCGAAGCAATACCTTTAGCCACTATTCTCCATACGCAGCGGGGGTGTCAGTGATCAGTGGTTGGAGGAGCGATGACCAAGGAGAAGGCGCAGGCGAGGCGTGAGCACCTCGCCCGCATGCGCGCCGATCAGAAGCGCAAGGAGCGGCGCGCCGCGCTTCTCATGTGGGGGATAGGCGGCCTCGTGATCGTCGTCCTGGTCGCCCTCGTCGCCGTCTACGTGGTCAACGACCGCTCGGCCAAGTCGCTCAGCGCCGCCAAGACCTTCAATTACAAGGGCTCCGACCACTCCTGGACGAAGGTGTCCTACAAGGAGACTCCGCCGGTCGGCGGCCAGCACAACTTCTACTGGCAGAACTGCGGCATCTACGACAAGCCCATCCACAACGAGCACGGCGTCCACTCGCTGGAGCACGGCGCGGTGTGGATCACCTACCGGCCCGACCTGCCGAAGGCCGAGGTGGACAAGCTCAAGACGCTCGCCTCCGCCGACTACATGCTGCTGAGCCCTTACCCGAACCTGCCGTCCAAGATTGTCGCCAGCTCCTGGAACCACCAGATCGCGCTGGACTCGGCGGAGGACCCCCGACTGCCGGAGTTCATCAAGAAGTACAAGCAGAACCCGACCACCACCCCCGAGTACGGCGCCTCCTGCTCGGGCGGGATCGGCACCACCGACGAGCAGCCGCTCCCGCCGCCGCAGGGGGACACGACGCAGGAGCCGATGCCCAGCACGGCCCCGTCCTCCTGATCCGGACGTCCCCGGCCCGGGTCAGGGAATCCTGATCCGGACGTCCCGGCCGGGCTCGGGGAATCCTGATCCACCCGGCCGGGTCAGGGAATCAGCACGCGGTCCACGGGCACGGTCTCCAGCCCGTGGGCCTCGGCCACCGGGCGGCTCGTGAGGTGGCCCTGGTGGGTGCTCAGACCGAGGGCGAGCGCGGGGTCGGCGATCAGCGCCTCGCGCCAGCCCAGGCCAGCGATCGCCAGCGCGTACGGCAGCGTGACGTTGGTCAGGGCGTACGTCGAGGTGTGCGGCACCGCCCCCGGCATGTTGGCCACGCAGTAGAACACCGAGTCGTGCACCCGGTAGACCGGGTCGGCGTGCGTGGTCGGCCGCGAGTCCTCGAAACAGCCGCCCTGGTCGATGGAGATGTCCACCAGCACCGACCCGGGCTTCATCCGGGCGACGAGATCGTTGCTCACCAGGGTCGGCGCCTTGGCTCCCGGCACGAGCACCGCGCCGATCACCAGGTCCGCGTCCACCACCGCCCGCTCGACCTCGTACGCGTTGGACGCCACCGTCTGGCAGCCTCCCCGGAACACGAGGTCGGCGTGGCGTAACCGGTCGACGTCGCGGTCGAGCAGCAGCACCTGGGCCCGCAGGCCCACGGCGACCGCGGCGGCGTTCATGCCCGACACCCCCGCGCCGATCACCGCCACCTTGGCCGGGTAGGTGCCGGGGACGCCGCTCATCAGCACGCCGCGCCCGCCGCCCTGGCGCATGAGATGGTAGGCGCCCACCTGCGGCGCGAGCCGTCCGGCGACCTCGGACATGGGCGCGAGCAGCGGCAGCGTGCGGTCGGGTTTCTGCACGGTCTCGTACGCGATGCCGGTCACGCCCGACTCCAGCATGGCCCGGGTGCAGGACTCCGAGGCGGCCAGATGGAGGTAGGTGAACAGCACCTGGCCCTTGCGCATGCGGTGGTACTCCTCCGGCACCGGTTCCTTGACCTTCAGGATCAGGTCGCCCTCGGCCCACACCTCGTCCGCCGTGCCGATGATGACGGCCCCGGCCGCGGCGAAGTCCTCGTCCGGGATCGCGGATCCCAGTCCCGCGCCCTTCTCGACGAGGACCCGATGCCCCTTGCACGCGAACTCGTTGACCCCCGCGGGTGTGAGCGCGACCCGGTACTCGTGCGTCTTGATCTCTCGGGGAACTCCCACCTTCATGTCTTCACTGTCTGCTCCCCACGTCCGTGTGGGCATCGGGCAACGGGCAACCATTTGGCGGATATTCATGACAAATTGTCAAGAAAAGGGGGGTGTTGAACGTTCCATGGTTGGCCGGTTACCCGTGGTTGGCAGACCTCGGTAGGCTCTGCGAGCGGTGTAAGGGATCGAGGTGGGAATGCACAACGCGCCCGTGCCGGGAGACGAGGAGTCGGGCCCACGGCCCGGCGGCCTGACATCGGGTGCCGAGACGGCGCCCGTGCCGAAGCCGGTCGGCCCTGAGGATCGCGACGGCGTGCCCGGCGAGGTGTCCGGTGAGACGTCCGGCGAGTGGGGTGGCTGGTTCGGCGGCGCGTCCGGCGCGACGGGAGAGACGGCCGTCCTGCCCGCCGCCGGCGGCGGTGACACGTACGGCGTGCCTGTGGGCGGGTCCGGCGACCCGCTCGGTGTGCGCGGTGTGCGCGGTGAGCCGCCGGACGGGCTTGGAGATCCGCTCGGTGACACGCTCATCGGCCCGGTCGGTGGCCCGGCCGGTGTGCCGGGTGAGCCCGGCGGGCCTCCGGGACATGGGGACCCCTTCGGCATGCCGGACGGATTCGGCGGATCGGACGACCCCCTCGGTGTACCCGGTGTGCCCGGTCTGCAGGGTGAGCCTCTCGGCGTGCCCGGTGGACTGGACGACCCCCTCGGCGTGCCCGGTGGACTGAGCGACCCCCTCGGCGCGCCCGGCATGCCGGGTGACCCGCTTGGGGTTCCCGGCGAACTCGCCGGCGTGCCCGGTGTCGCCGACATCCCCGCCCCGCTCGATGAGCCGGTGGAGCTTGCCGTGCCCGGGACGCCGGACGCACCCGACGGCGCGCCCCCAGAGGGGGCCGCAGGGCCGGGTGACGGGCCGCCCGCCCCCGCCGGCCCCACGGAGCCGAGGGCGACCAGGGGGACGACGATCGCCCTCGTCGCAGCCCTCGTGCTGGTGGTCGTCATGTCAGGCGTCCTCGGCGCCGTCGCCGTGATGATGACCCGCAACCCGGACGCCCCGCCGCTCGCGCAGACGCCCGTACGCACCCTGCTGACGCCCGTGCACTTCGCCCCGGTCACCGGAGTGGGGGCGGCGCCCTGCAGCGGAACGGACGCGATCCCGGACGACAAGGGCACCTCCTGCTACCAGCTCGACCCGGGTGTCACGGTCACGACCGTGCAGAAGATCGAGGAGGTGCCGGACAACGACGGCACCTACTCGATCAGGCTCGTGCTGTCTCCCTCCAGCCAGGAGCAGATCGCCGCGCTCACCCGGGAGACGGTCAAACAGCAGCTCGCGATCGTGGTGGGGGAGAAGGTGGTGGCCGCGCCGCGGGTGGCCCAGGAGATCACCCAGGACAGCCTCGGCGTCGCGGGCTTCGACAAGGCCCAGGCCGATGCGATCATGGCGCTGCTGACCGGATCCGCGCCGGCGGGCCAGCAGAACCCGGGCGCCTCGCCCGCCGCCACCGACGCCGGCCAGCCAGGCGGCACGCAGCCCGGCGGCACCCAGCCCGGCGGAACGCAGCCCGGCGGAACGCAGCCCGGCGGCACCCAGACCAATGGCACCCAGCCCGGCGGAACGCAGCCGGGCGGGACGGTGTACGAGGGCGGCCAGCCGGGAGGGTCACAGACGGGCGGCACCCAGCAGGGCGGGACCCGGCAGGGTGGCGGGGCGCAACCGGGCGGCGCGGGACAGCCGGGAGGCACGCAGTCCACCCCTGAGGGCTTCCAGTGAGCGCTCATCGCGACCCGAACGGCCCCCCGAACGGCCTCCCGAACCGCCCCTCCCGAACCCCTCTCCAACCCCTCTCGAACGGCCCCTCCGAACCGCCCCTCCCGGACCTGAGCCGACCGGCCGACGGCCGGGGCGCGCCCGGCCGATGATCAAGATTCCGGTAGAGTCACCGCCATGCGGCGTATGACTGGTTTGTTGATAGGTGGGGTTTTCGGGGTTGTTTTCGTGTTCGTGAACTCGCAACCGCCCCTCGGCCATGCGCTCGCCCTCGTCCTCCGGATCGCTGCGGCCGTCGCCCTGGCCGGCGTCGTCGCCACGTGGTTCCTCTCCGCCGGACGCGCCAGGTCCACCGGTGCCGAACCCGGCATCGGTGAAGGCGGTAAGGCCGGAAAGATGTTCGGCGTCGGCTTCGCGGTGGTCGTCGTGATCGAAGCGGTCGCGCTCTTCGGCGGCATCGCGGTGCTGCGCGCCCTGAACCGCCCCGAGGAGAGCAACGTCGCCTGGATCGCTGTCGTCGTCGGCGTCCATTTCGTCGCCCTCGGACCGATCTGGAGGGACAGGACGATCATGGTGCCCGGCGCGGTCCTCACCGTGCTCGGGGTCGCCGGGCTCGTCATGACCGCCACCTCGGCCGTGGCGTGGGTGCCCCTGGTCAGCGGAGTGCTGTCCGGTGTGACGCTGCTGGCCGGATGCCTGGCCGCCGCCGGGCGCGGCCTGGCCGCCCAGCGGTCCCTCGCCTCGGGCTGACACCGGAGACGGCCCGGAGACGGCCCGGCGACGGCCCCGTGACAGGCCCCGTGCGGGCCGTCGCGAGGACGGGGGCAGTAGGTGCAAGCCGGGGTCAATCCGGGTGCAAGCAGATCCCCGTAGCGTGCGGCACGTGTCAGCACGATGGTTGCGAGGCACGGCCGCCACGGCCGCGACCGCCGCGTTCCTGGTCCCCGCCTCCCTGCTTGCCGCCGGCCCGGCGCTCGCCCACACAGCGCAGGCCCCTGCGTACGCCCCTGTGCGGGCTCCGATGCAGGCCCCTGCGCGGGCGTCCGCGCACGGCACAGCCGCACCGGCGGCCGTCGCGAAGAAGCTGTTGCGCGCCTGGCTGCGCGCGGACCGCCACGCGGCCTCCCGAGTCGCCACCGCGAGCGCGGTCTCCACGCTCTTCTCCTATCCCTTCCGGGCGCCGGACAAGTTCGCGGGCTGCTCGGGCAACACCTGCCGGTTCGTCCACACCAGCGTGCGCGTGCCCGGCGGGCTCGACGGGATCCTGATGATCGTGTCGGGCGGCAAGGTCACCAAGGTGTACGAATCGCGCCACCTCGTGAAGCCGTCCGCCGCCGCCGGACACCTGTTCGACGCCTGGCGCAAGGGCGACCGCAACAAGGGCCTGGAGATCGCCACGAGCACGGCGGTCAAGACGCTGTTCCGGACGAAGTTCGACCCGAAGGGCGTGAAGTACTTCTTCCAGGGCTGCAACTCCGAGCCCAAGGGCCACAGCTGCGCCTACTCCTACGAGGGCGGCGGCATGTTCATGCATGTGCGGGGCTCGAAGAGCCGCGGCTACGAGGTGACGTCCATCGGCTACATCGCCGACTGATCCGGTGGGGGCTCAGCCGGCGACGGGCGACAGCGCAATGTCCTCGGGCCGGATCGGGACACGGGGCAGATCCAGCCCGGTCGCGGCCCTGACCGCCGCGGCCACCGCCGGAGTCGACGACAGCGTGGGCGGCTCGCCCGCGCCCCGCAGGCCGTACGGCGCGTGGGGGTCGGGGTTCTCCAGCACCGACAGCCGCATCGGCGGCATGTCGAGGATGGTGGGGATCAGATAGTCGGTGAACGAGGGGTTCCGCACCCGGCCGTCCCTGACCTGGATCTCCTCCATCAGCGCCAGGCCCAGGCCCTGCGCGGAGCCGCCGTGGATCTGCCCCTCCAGGGCCGACGGGTTGAGGATCCTCCCGACGTCCTGCACGGCGGCCAGCTCGACGACCTTGACCAGGCCGAGCTCCACGTCGACGTCGACCACGGCCCGGTGCACGCACAGCGCGAGCTGCGTGTGGGAGTCGCCCTGACCGGTGACGGGATCCATGGGGAACGTGGGCCGGTGGCGATACTCCCGCGTCTCCTCGACCGGCCCGAACCGCTCCAGCACCTCCTCCAGCGACAGCTCCGGATGCGCCGCCCGCAGCGCGTCGAGGCGCGCCCGCACCGCCTCGCACGCCGTCTTGACCGCCCCGCCGGTGACGTACGACTGGCGGGAGGCCGAGGAGGACCCGGCCGAGCCGACCGCGGTGTCGGCCGGGGCGACCGTGACCCTGGCGATCCCGAGCTCCGTACGCGCGATCTGGGCCTGGACGGTGACGAGCCCCTGGCCCACCTCGGCGGCGGCGGTGTGCACGAGCACCTGCGGCTCGTCCCCGGCCAGCTCGACCCGCACCCGGGCCGTCGAGTAGTCGTCGAAGCCCTCGGAGAAGCAGATGTTCTTGATGCCGACGCCGTAGCCCACGCCGCGCCGCACGCCCTCGCCGTGGGTGGTCTGCGCGACGCCGCCCGGCAGGAGGCGCAGGTCGGGCTCGTCCGCCGGCGCCGGCGGCAGCGGCATCGCGGCCAGCTCCGCCAGCATGTCCGCGAGCGGCGCCGGGCTGTCGATCACCTGCCCGGTGGCCAGGCGCGACCCCTGCGACACCGCGTTGCGGACGCGGATCTCGACCGGCGACAGCCCGCAGGCCGCCGCGAGCCGGTCCATCTGCGACTCGTACGCGTAGCACGCCTGGACCGCCCCGAACCCGCGCATCGCCCCGCAGGGCGGGTTGTTGGTGTAGACGCCGTACGCGTCGATCCAGACGTTGCCCACCTCGTACGGACCGACGCCGAGCGATGCGGCGTTGCCGACCACGGCGGGGGTGGACGAGCAGTAGGCCCCGCCGTCGAGCAGGATCTCCGCCTTGACGTAGACGAGCCGCCCGTCGGCCGTGGCGCCGTGCTCGTAGCGCATCCGCGCCGGATGCCGGTGGACGTGGCCGAAGAACGACTCCTCGCGGCCGTACACCATCTTCACCGGGCGGCCCGTCCGCAGCGCCAGCATCGAGGCGTGGACCTGCATCGACAGGTCCTCCCTGGCGCCGAACGCGCCGCCGACCCCGGCGAGCGTCAGTCGCACCTTCTCCTTCGGCAGGCCCAGGCACGGCGCCACCTGGTCCTGGTCGACGTGCAGCCACTGGGTCGCGACGAACAGGTCCACCCCGCCGTCCTCGGCGGGCACAGCCAGGCCCGACTCCGGCCCCAGGAACGCCTGGTCCTGCATCCCGACCTCGTAGTCGCCGGTGACGACCACCTCGGCCTCGAAGGTCCGGCCCACCCTCACCGGCTGGTGCCGTACGAGGTTCCCCCGCGGATGGACGGCGGGGCAGGAGGGGTCGAAGACGGCCCGGCGGGGGTCGGTCACCGCCTCACGCTCCTCGTAGCGCACGACGATCGCGGCGGCGGCGCGGCGCGCGGTCTCCGGATGGTCGGCGGCCACGATCGCGACGGGCTCGCCCTGGTAGCGGACCTGGTCCACGGCGAGCACCGGCTGGTCGCGGAGCTCAAGCCCGTGGAACTTCTCGCCGGGCACGTCCTCGTGGGTCAGCACCGCGAACACGCCGGGCATCGCGAGCGCCGGGCCGACGTCGACGGAGCGGATCCACGCGGACGGGTGCGGGCTGCGCAGCGTGGCGCCCCAGAGCATGCCCTCAAGCCACAGGTCCGAGGAGTACGCGAACTCCCCGGTCACCTTCAGCGTGCCGTCGGGGCGCGGCGCGCTCTCACCGAGGCCCGAACGCGTCCCGATCCTCGTCCGCTCGCCCGCCGTCTCCTCGGTCGTAATCCGCTGCTCCATGGTCGTAGTACAGCAACCGGGCGGCGGCGAGGCCTATCGGCGCGGCGATGAAACCGGGGGACGGGCGTAGTCGATGCTTGTAGATATCTCCAAATACGCTGTCATTCGTGCTGTTGCATGATCTGCTCGCCGCGCCGGAACTGCGGCTCACCCTGCTCGCGGGCGACGAGCGGCTGGACCGCGAGATCAAGGGCGTGCTCATCACCGACCTGCCCGATCCCCGGCGATACCTGTCGGGCGGCGAACTGGTGCTGACCGGCCTGATGTGGCGCCAGTCGCCCGCCGACTCCGCCCGGTTCGTGGACGCCCTTTCCGAGGCGGGCGTGGCCGCGCTCGGCGCGGGCGACGCGCGGCTGGGCACAGTTCCCGACGACCTGGTGGAGGCGTGCCGGGCGCGCGGGCTGCCGCTCCTCGAAGTGCCCGTCGAGGTGTCGTTCGGAGCGGTCACGGAACTCGTCGGCAGGCGGGTCGCCGCCGCGCAGGCGGGCGACCTGCGCGGCGCGCTCGGGCGGCACCGCAGGATCGTCGCGGCGGTGGCCGAAGGGGCAGGGCTCGGCGAGCTGTTCACCCTGGTCCAGGCCGAGCTCGGGGTCACGGCCGCGGCCGTGTCGGCCTGCGGCGCTGTCGTCGCGGGCGCGCTGCCCGAGGAGCAGGCCGTACGGCTGGCCCACGACTATCTCGCCGCCGTCCGCCTGCCGGTCGTCGTCGACCGCGGGGGGCCGTTCACGCTGTTCGCCGTGGACCGCTCGCACCGGGCCGCCGGCTGGGCCCTGGTCTGCCGGGGCGAGGTCGACGCGGAGATCGGCTACGAGCTGGCGGCGTGCGTCGCGATGGAGCGGACCCGGGCGGAGGAGGGCCGCCGGGTGGAGCGCCGGCTGGCCGAGCAGCTCATCGCCCTGGCCTGCGCGGGCGGCGACCTCGCGGAGCTGTCGGCCCGGCTGCGGACCTGCGGCATCGACCCGGCCGAGCCGTACGCGGTGGTCACCGCCACGGCCGGCAGGCGCGGGGCGACGGAGGGCCCCGACCCCGCCCTGCTGGGCGGTCAGGTGATGGAGGAGCTGCTGGACCGCGGAGTGGTGGCCGCCGCGGGCGCCGACGCGTCGGTGGCGCTCGTCCCGCTGCGTGACGACACCCTCTGGGGTGACCGCGACGCGCTCGCGGCGCTGCTGCGCGCCCGTACGGCGGTGCTGGCCGGCGGGCTGCCCTCGACCACGGTGTCGGCCGGGCTGAGCGGCGCGCTGACCGGGCCGCAGGCCATCCGGGGCGGCGTGGAGGAGGCGGGCCACGCCCGGCGGATGGCCGAGGCGCGCGGCGGGGGAGTGGTCACCAGCGACGAGATCTACACGCACGCGCTGCTGCTGGCGACCGTGCCGGGCGACGTGCGGTCCTCGTTCGCCGGGCGGCTGCTCGGGCCGCTGTTCGACTACGACCGGCGGCACGGCGCCGAGCTGGTGCGCACGCTCGGCGCGTTCCTCGACTGCACGGGATCGTGGAACGCCTGCGCCGAGCGGCTGCACGTGCACGTCAACACGGTGCGCTACCGAATCAGGCGGGTCGAGGAGCTCACCGGCAAGGACCTGTCATCCATGGCCGACCGCGTCGACCTCTTCCTCGCCCTCCGCGCCGGATAGTCATCCGCGCTGGTCAGCCGGCCGCGCCGGTGAGCCGCCCGCGCCGCTCAGCCGTCCGGGGCGGCGCGCCCGCCGTCGAGCAGGGCCAGCTCCTCCCGGGCGAAGTCCACCCAGTAGCCGGCCCCGCACCCCTGCGCGACCGCCAAGGTCTCCCGCAGGTACGCGCGCGCCCTGTCGAACCTGCCCATGAGGCGTTCGGCCTGGCCCAACCGGCCGAGGCACCTCGGTTCCATGCCGCGAAAGCGGTTCTCCCTCATGAGGACGAGGGCCTTCTCGTAGAGCTCTGCCACGGACGGGTGATCCTCCTGGACCAGGTGGACCTCGGCCATGGCCATCAGCGCGTCCGCGCGGTGCATGGCGTCCCCGGCCTCTCTCGCGAGCGACTCCATCTCGGTGTACGCCGCCACGGCGGCCGCCACGTCTCCCAGGCCGAGTTGTGCCGAGCCGACGCACAAGAGGGCGTGGCGTTCGCCCACCGCCGCGCCTATCTCCCTCGCGATGCGCAGTTGCTCCCGCGCCGACGACAGGGCCTCCTCGTGCACCTTGAGCGAGGTGAGCATGACGGCGAGGTTTCCCAGGGCCCTCATCCGGGAGAAGGGGTCCCCGATCGTGCGCCGCAGGGCCACCTCGGCACGCTGGTGGAGGAGGGCCTCCTCGTAGCGTCCGCTGTGGTCCAGACCCTGTGCGAGGTAACCGTGTGCGAGGGCGGAGATCCCCTGGTCATCGAGCCGATCGCCCACCTCGAGCGCCTTGCGGCTGAGGGTCAGGATGTCAAGGTTGTGGCCGGTGAACACGAGGGGCCAGTGAAAGGAGAAAATCAGGTGGGCGCCGGAACGCGCGAGACACGAGTTCCCGGACGCCATCGCCTGGGCGGCCACGGCGATGACGTTGGCGCGTTCCCGCACCAGCCACGCGGACGCGTCCGCGCTGCCGGTCAGCGCGAACTGCTCACACCCGGCGAACTCGTGTGGTGGATGCACCCGATGCGGGTCGATCAGTTTCATGGCCAGGCGCGCGGTCGTCCCGTACAGGCCGATCACGCGGTCGAGGGCGTCGTCGCGGTCGCGCTCGCTCAGGCGCCGCTCGGCCAGTTCCATCGCGAAGAGCCGGACCAGGTCATGGAGACGGAACCGGCCGTGCTCGCCTGGTTCGGCCAGATTCGCCCGCACCAGGCGGGCCACGGTGCGCTCTGCCGCGTCCCGCGGCACGTCGAGGAGGGCCGCCACGACGTCGGCCGTGGCGTCCGGCACGTGTGGAACCCCCAGGTGGCACAGGGCCGCGGCCGCCGCCCGGTCGAGCTGATTCGGGCCCGCCGCCAGCAGGTCGTGGCTGAGCTGGAGGCTGGCGCGCACCGCGAGATCGCCCGACTCCAGCTCGTGCAGCGCCCGCCGTTGGTCGCGCAGCCGGGAGTTCAGCTCCGACAGGGGCATGTGCCGGTTTTCCGTGAGGCGTGCCGCCGCGAGGCGCAGGGCGAGGGGCAGCCTGCCGCACAGGTCCGCCAGCTCGGCGGCGGCGGCCGGGTCGGCGGCGACCCGCTCGGCGCCGACCAGCTTCGCCAGCACAGTGACCGCCTCCGACCGCAACATCCTGCCGAGGACGAGCTGGACGCAGTCGTCGGCCACCGCGAACGACTCCCGGCTCGTCACGAGCAGGGCGTTCCCGGCCGGCAGGCCCAGCAGAGGGCGGACCTGTTCGGGACCCGCGGCGTCGTCCAGGACGATCAGCATGCGCCGCCCGAGCAGGCGGTCCCTGAGCATGCTCGCGGCTTCGCCGGGGTCGGACGGCACCGCCTCCGCATGCACCCCGAGGTCCCGCAGCAGTCTGCCGAGCAGGGTGAGAGAGCTCAGCCGGGTGACCCCCGGTGTCGCCCCGAGCAGGTTCACATACAGGCAGCCGTCGGGATAGTGGTCGCTCGCCGCGTGCGCCGCATGCACGGCGAGCGTGGACTTGCCCGCTCCGGCCGTGCCGGTGACGGCTACGACGGACTGCGGGTCGCCCCCGTCCCAGGGCGCGAGCAGCGCCCGCAGGCGCACCAGCATCGCGGTCCGTCCGACGAAGACACGGCTGTCGCGCGGAAGCTGGTGAGGGGCCCGGGCCGGCGGTGGCAGGGCGCTCTCCCCGGATGTCCGGACGGCGAGGGAGGGGTCGGCTCGCAGGATGAGCTCGTACGCCCGCCGCAGGGGTTCGCCGGGATCGACGCCGAGGTGTTCGGCGAGCAGACGCCTCGTGTCGTGGAAGACCTCCAGTGCCTCCGCCTGCCGTCCGCAGCGGTACAGCGCGAGCATCAGCAGTTCCCGGGGGCGTTCCCGCAGCGGGGCCTCCGCGGTCAGCGCGGTGAGCGCGTCGAGCGACTCCTGGTGCCGGCCCAGTCGCAGCAACGCGTCGGCGTAGTCCTCCCGCGCCGTCAGGCGCATACTTTCGAGCCGGGCCCGTTCGGCCTCGCAGAAGGGGCCCGGAAGGCCGCCGAGCGCGGGGCCCGCCCACAGCCCCAGCCCGGCCTCCAGCTCGCGCAGCCAGGCGGGGAGGTCCTGCTTGGCCTGGAAACGGCGGGCCTCGGCGAGGCGCTGCTCGAAGTCCTCGGCGTCGGTCCGGCACGCGTCCCGCGCCAGGCTGTAGCCGTTCGCGGACTGGGTGAGCAACGTGAACGGCCCGCGCCTGCCGCGCTCCGGTTCGAGCAGCCGCCTCAGCCCGGCCACGTAGGTGTAGAGGCTCTGCTCGGCGGTCTTCGGGGCGGCGGCACCCCACAGGGCGTCGATGAGCCTGTCCTTCGTGACGAGGCGGCCCGCCTGCGCGGCGAGCACCCAGAGGGTGGCCCGCTGTAGCGGCGGCCCCGGGTTCACCTGCCGGTCCGTCAGCCACGCGGTCACCGGTCCGAGGACCCGGAGCCGGAGCCCACCACCCCCGCCGAATTCACCCTGTGCCGTCCCCATGGACGTCCTGTCCCTCCCCCGCCGACGATCAACTGATGAGTGCCGCGCGGGGCGGCACCCCTCGGGCCAGGCTCAGCTCGGGGAAGGCCGTCTCGATGACGCGCAGTTCGTCTTCCAGCAACCGGGAGAGATGCTCGTCCCCGGACCGCTGCCGCACCGCCAGCGCCTCCCGGGCGTAGGCCAGGGCCTGTGCCGGCTCGTTCAGGAGACGGTGCACCCTGACGAGCAAGGCGAGCGACTCGCACTCGTTGACCCGGAAGCCGATCTCCCGGGCCTGACGCAGGCCGCGCTCGAGGTAGGACTTCGCCGTCTGCGGATCGCCTCGGTCCAGGCACAGCTCGGAAAGCAACGAGAGGCCGATCGTCTCGTGGTAGCGGTCTCCTGCGGCCTGCGCGAGTGCGAGTCCCTCCTCGACCAGGCTCATGGCCGCCGTCAGGTCGCCCAGCTTCCGACAGGCAATCGCCCCGGTCAGCAGCGAATGACGCTCGCCGACCTCGGAGCCGATCTCCCTGGCGATCGCGCGCTGGACCTCCGTCTGCTCACGGGCCTCCGCGTACCGCTCGAGCTTGAGAAGGGCGACGCCCAGGTTGCCCAGGGCGCGCATCTCGCCGAACCGGTCGCGCAGGCGGCGTCTCAGTTCGAGCTCGGCCTGCTGGTGCAGCAGGGCCTCGGCCGCCCTGCCGAGGTTCAGCAGCGCGAAGGCGATCTGGCCGTGGGCCAGGGACTGGATTTCCTGGTCGCCGGTCCGTTCGCCCACGGCCAGGGCCTGCCTGTTGAGGTCGCGCTGCTCGCGGCGGTGCGCGCCCCTCGCCAGCTGCCAGGTGAGGGCGAACCCGACGTAGGCCCCCAGCCGTGCGACGTCGTCGTTGTCGCTCTGCATCGCCTGTGTGGCGGTGGCGACCACGTCCGGCAGCTCCTCCTCCAGCCAGTCCCTGGCCTCGTCCCCTGTCGCGAGCGCGAGCGGAGGCTGTGTTACGGCGGGCCAGGGAAGCTGCACGCGGTGGGGGTCGAGCACCGTGCTGGCGTGGCGTGCGGTCGCCCCGTAGAAACCGAGCGCGCCCATGAGCGCGTCCTTGCGCGCCTCCGGCGTGAGACGGGCGTCCGCGAGCTCGATCGTGAACAGCCGCACGAGGTCGTGGAGGCGGTAGCGGCCTGGTCCCGAGATTTCCAGCAGGTGTGCGCGTGCGAGGCGGTCGAGGGCGCGCTCGGCGGCGTCGACCGGTTCGCCGAGGAGGGCGGACACCAGCTCTGGGGTCAAACTCGCCACGTGCAGGGCGCCGAGGCGACACATCGTCCGCGCGGCCAGCCGGTCGAGTTCGCCGCCATGGGCCAGACCCTCGTAGCTCAGTTCCAGACTCGAGCGGACGGCCCTTCGGCCCGCCTCCAGCTCGTGCAGCGTACGCCGCCGGTCTTCCAGCCTCGTGCCCAGATCCCGCACCGTCCAGTCCGGACGTTCGGCGAGCCGGGCGGCGGCCAGGCGCAGGGCCAGCGGCAGCAGGTCGCACAGGTGCGCCAGGCGGTCAGCGGCGGCCGGGTCCGCCGCGATCCGTTCCGCTCCCACGAGCTTCGCCAGCACGGTGACCGCCTCCGACCGCAGCAGCCTCCTGAGCACGAGCTGGACGCAGTCGTCGGTCTCCGCGTGCGACTCGCGGCTCGTGATCAGCACGGCGTTGCCGGACGGCAGACCCAGCAGGGCGCGCACCTGCCCGGGCCCCGCCGCGTCGTCGAGCAGGATGAGGGTCCTGCGTCCCTCCAGCCGGTCGCGCAGCACCGCGGCGGCCTCGTCCTCCTCGGACGGCACGGCCCCGCCCGGCAGCCCCAGGGCGCGCAGGAGCCGGCTGAGCACGTCGATCGGCTTCAGGCGCTCGACCCCCGGCGTCGCCCCCTGGAGGTTGACGTACAGCTGTCCGTCCGGGAACGCATGGGAGGATGCGTGGGCGGCCTGTACGGCAAGTGCGGACTTGCCCGACCCGGGGGCCCCGGTGATCGCGACCACCGCCTGCGGGGGTCCGCCGTCCCAAGGGGAGAGCAGGGACCGCAGGCGGACCCGTTCCTCGGTCCGGCCCACCAAGCCGCTCGTCGGCCGCGGCAGCTGGCGGGGAGGCCGCGCCGGGGACTCGACGCCGCGCACGCCGTCCCGCGCCAGCGCGAGCGAGGGATCGGCACGCAGGATCAGTTCGTACCGCTCACGCAGGGGCGTGCCGGGATCCACGCCGAGCCGCTCCGCCAGCAGGCGTTTGACGTCCATGTACGCCTGGAGAGCGTCGGCCTGCCTGCCACAGCGGTACAGCGCGAGCATGAGCAGGTCGCGGGTGCGCTCCCGCAGGGGAGCCTCCGCGGCCAGCTCGGTCAGCGCCGCCGCCGCCTCCTGGTGCAGCCCGAGGTCGAGCAGCGTGTCGGCGTGGTCCTCCCGCGCCGACAGGCGCAACTCCTCCAGCCGGGCCCGTTCCGCCTCCGCGAAGGGGCCGGGGATGCCGCACAGGGCGGGCCCCGACCAGCACGACAGGGCGGCGTCCAGTGCGCGCAGGCCGCTGCGGCGGTCGCCCGCGCCGTGCAGCCGGCGCGCCTCGGCCAGATGGCGTTCGAAGTCCTCCACGTCCACCTGCATGGGCCCGTGTTCTAACGCGTAGCCGCGCGACCGGTTCACCAGGACGGCGTATGGACCGCGCCTGCCGGGGTGGGGCTCCAGCACCCGCCGGAGGCCGGCGATGTAGGTGTAGACGCTCTGCTCGGCCGTGTTCGGGGGGCGATCCCCCCAAAGACCAGTGATCAGCATGTCCTTGGTCGTGACCTGACCGGGCCGTGCGGCGAGGAGGCACAGGCCCGCGCGCTGCAGAGGCGGCCCAAGTTCGACGGGCCGGCCTTCGCGCCATGCGGCGACGGGCCCCAGCAACTGGAGGCGAAAAGGTAAGTGCTGGGGTGTTTCACGCTCTTTCGCGTTATCCATACGTCGTCGGACTCCATGCGGTAGCGGCACAGACGCGTTCTGTGGAGAACTGTCGGGACCGGCTGGCGGCGCTGGTGCGGGAACCCCGCGCTCCATCACTCACAGCGTCCCTCGACGTTCCTCCACTACTACTGCATTACCAAGTCATCCCGTGTTCGCCGCTCGCGGCGGCCCAGGCCCGCCGACTTCGACAGAACCTCAAATATGCCAGCAGGTATCTAAATTTCGTCTAGATATGTGTAGGCCCTGAGGTCACGCCCCTCGTGGTCGGACTCAAGGAGGGAACCTCCCCGCCGACAGCCGCGTCGCTCGGACTGAACGCGGGAGGGCTCCGTCCGGTCTGAGCCTGATGCGCCCCTACGACGGGGGGTCTGCGCCCTGTGTGAACGTAGGTCTGAGTCGGGCGTACGTCGGTGTTGAGCCCGCCACGGGCGAGACCGGGGAGGGCGGCCGAGACGGGGTTCAGCGTCTGCCGTCATGATCTTTCAATCAACAATGCTCGGTCCGAGCCCGCCGAATTGCAACTCCGGATCACCGGTCGAGCCCCATTTTCCGAGTGTATGGAGATGATTCATAAAAATGAAAACGATCGACGGAAGGGGCACTTATCGTTCGACGAACAATGAGGGCGTCTGGGGCCGGCCGATCGAATGAAAATTGGAATGGCGATAGTCCTGAATCGGGCGGCGTCGCAAATCCTGAACAATTCTGGGTGGGGTGCCGCTGTCCACCGGGCGCCAGAGAGGATGCATGGACGGTACGGGGCGCTTCCTGATGTGCATCTCTGGCGTCCCGGCGCGGCTACCAGGCGGCTTCGATCAGCAGCAGTCCAACCGAAGCAGATTTTTCGCCTCCGTAGGAGACGAGGAAGCGCTCGCGGGCGTAACATCACCACCAACCGCCAGTATGGCGGAAATGATGACGGTAAGAACGGGTAGGGCAAGGCGGCGCACGGTGGATCTCCCATCAGCTCAGACTGCCGGGCCTACAATATTGCAGGAGTTGCCAATGGCGGCGCAAGATCTGGTCGGACAGCGCATCAAGGCGATTCGCCGTCAGCGTGGGCTCTCGCAAGCCCAGTTGGCGCATCCCGAACTCTCCGACAGTTATGTATCGCTCATCGAAAGTGGCAAGCGCACGCCCACCCCTGCCGTCCTCGAACTGCTCGCGCAGAAGCTGGACTGCTCGCTGACCTACCTCGTCAACGGCGTCACGGCCGAGCAGATGGAAGACCTGGAAGTCGGCCTCAGCTTCGCTCGCATGGCGCTGGAGAACGGCGAGGTCGCCGAGGCTCGCCGCCGGTACGCGGAGTTGCTCGCCGACGGCAACCTGCAGGGTCTCGCGTCGCTCCGGGTGGATGCCCGCTACGGTTACGCACTGGCCTCCGAGGCGTGTGGCGAGCTCGCCGAGGCCATCTCCGTGCTCGAGGAACTCGGCGAGTCCGAGTCGGACGCGATGCCGAAGGAGCGCAAGATCGCCGTGGCCCTGGCGCTGTGCCGGTGCCATCGGGAGCGGGGCGACTACTCGGCCGCCGTACAGGTGGGTGAGCACGCGCTCGACACCATGTCCCGATCCGGATGGAGCGACGCTCTAGTGGAGCTCGGTGCCACGCTGCTGAGCGTCTACCTGGCGCGGGGCGACCTGCTGCGGGCAGGGCACTTCGCCGCCGAACTGATCGCGGCGGCGGAAGCCCTGGGAACCCCCCGTGCGACGGTCGCGTCGTCCTGGAACGCCGCTCATGTGGCCGAGCGGGCGGGACGCGGGGAGGAGGCCCTTGCCCTGATTGAGCGTGCGCTGGTGATCCAGTCGGAGACCGGCGAGCCGCGCAACTTGGCGCGCCTCCGGCAGACGCACGCGAACATGGTGCTGAGGCTGCACCCGGAGGAGTCGGAGAAGGCACGCGACCTCCTGCTCAGGGCGCAGCGGGACATGGAAGGCGCCGCTACCAGCGCCTTCGACAGAGCGCAGGGCGCTCTCGACCTCGCATGGGTGGAGATCGTCCTTCACCACCCCGAGCAGGCCGTCGAGTACGCGCAGGCCGCCGTCGATTTGGTGCGCGGCACCTCGGGGTGGCTGGAGACGCGGGCCGCCCTGATCCTCAGCCAGGCGCGTTTCCTGCTCCACCAGGACGAGGAGGCGGCCGCGGAGCTGGACAATGTGAGCCATTGGCTGGAGAGCGCACGGGCCACACGGAAAGCGGCCGAAGACTGGACGACGATCGCGGAGATGCGCCGCCGCATCGGCGACGAGTCGCAGAGTGTGGCCGCCTATCAGCGCGCCCTTGCCTCCGCCGGACTGTGACCAGCCGTCGTTTCAGGACGATCTGGTAGCGCGTGCGGTGCTTCGAAAGGCCCGCACGGCCCGGAGCCGGGCCTCGAGCGGCGTGGACGCACCCGTGCCTTCCGTCGGTCTGAGCGGTCCCGGCCGTCTGAGTCGTCCGCTCAGCCCGTCTCCGGCCGGTGAGGAGCGCGTATCGTCATCGCCGCCGCACTGGCGCTCCGGCGATGGCGGACGGATCCCGCCTCGGGACGCTTCCCGGCGCGTTCCCGAACGGTGGGCCTCCGGGACACCGGCGGAGGCGCCACGGGTTTTGCGGCTGTCCCTGGTCTGCCGGCAAGGGGCTCGCCGGGGTCATCCTCAGTACTCCGGTGCGAGGTATGGACCGGGCCCCCACCTCGGTAGCCTGGGAGGTGCCATGAAGACACCCTTCCTCGCCGCCTTCGCCGCGCTCGTGGCGGCTCTCCTGCTATGTGTCGCGCCGGCCCTGCCGGCTCAGGCGCACACCTCGCTCAAGAGTAGCGACCCGCAGAAGAACGCGCAGGTCAAGACCTTGCAAAAGGTCACGCTCGAATTCGCGGACTCCGTCCAGTTCCCGGTCGTGGTCGTCCGCGGTGAGGACGGCAAAAGCTACGAGAAAGGCGAGCCGGTCGTCGACGGGCCCAAGGTCACCGAGGCGGTGACCGAGCCGGTTCCTCCAGGTCGCTATACGATCGCCTGGCGGGTGGTCTCTCCCGACGGGCACCCGCTCGAGGGGGAGATCCCGTTCACCGTCGTCGGCGACCAGTCCGTGGGGGCGGCGACCTCGGCGGCGGCTCCCGGCGACCCGCCGGCGGCATCCGCGCCGGCGGCCGCCGCGCCTGCGGCGGCGCCCGCGGCGCAGGCCGATGACGGCGGGCAGGGGGGCGTCCCCGGGTGGATCTGGGCGGTGATCTTCGGGATCGCCGGCATCGGCATCGGGATGTTCCTGAGCCTGCGGAAGAAGCCGTGAACAGGGCGGTGCGCCTGACCGCCGCGGCGCTCTGCGCGGCCGTCGGCGCACTCGTCATCGCGATGGTGCTCGGTGGCGCCGCGACGCCGCGGATCATCCCCGGCCTGCCCGACGAGGGCACCCTGACCCGCTGGATGCTGCCGCTGTCGAAGCTCGCGATGGACGTCTCCGGCGTCCTGACCGTCGGCCTGCTCGCGGCGGCCGCGGGGTTCCTGCCGAATGACAAGGGCCTGCTCGGCAAGCAGGCGCAGAGTTACGTGAAGGGCGCGTCATGGTCGGCGCTGGCCTGGGCGGTCGCCGCGGCGGTGGCGCTGGTCTTCAGCCTGTCGGAGACCCTCGGCGCGCCGGTGGGGCAGATCCTCGCCGGCAACGAGCTCACCAGCTACGCCAGCCAGGTGCCGCAGGGCATCGCGCTGACCCTGGTTGTGCTGTTCGCCGTCGCCATCGCGCTGTTCGCCCGGGGCGCGATCACAGCGGGCGCCGCCGGGGGCCTGCTGGTCTTCGCGCTCGTGACGCTGCTGCCGCCCGCGCTCACCGGGCACTCCTCCTCCTCGCCCAACCACGGGCTGGCCACCACCTCGGTCGCCATGCACCTGCTCTTCCTCGCGCTGTGGGTGGGCGGCCTCGGGGTGGTCTGCGTGCACGCGCTGCGCGGGCAGCCGCTCCTGGACGTCGCCGCCGCGCGCTTCTCCCGGATGGCGCTGTGGTGCTTCGCCGGGGTCGGCGTCTCCGGGCTCGCCGCCGCCGCCTCGCGCCTCACCTCGATCGGCGAGCTGTTCACCTCGAACTACGGCCTGCTCCTGCTGGCCAAGATCGTCGCGTTCACCGTGCTCGGGCTCGTCGGCTGGCGCCACCGCGGCCGTACGCTGCCGAGGCTGTCGGCGGGGGAGCCGCACGCCTTCCTCCGCCTCGCCCTCGGCGAGGTCCTGGTCATGGGGGCGACGATCGGCCTCGCCGTGGCGCTGTCCCGGACCGCCCCGCCGCCCGTCGACACGCCGGTCGACCGGGCCTTCGAGCTGCTCGGCTATCTGGTCCCGCCGCCGCTGACGCTCGCGAACCTGCTGACACTGTGGTGGTTCGACCTGTTCTTCGCCGTGCTCGCCGTCGTCATGGCCGGTCTGTACGGCGCGGGCGTCGTGCGGCTGGCCCGCCGGGGCGACCGGTGGCCTGTGGGCCGCACGGTCAGCTGGTACCTCGGCGTCGTCATCCTCGTGCTCAGCACGCAGAGCGGCATCGCGCGTTACTCGCCCGTGCTGTTCAGCGTGCACATGACCGAGCACATGGTCCTGTCGATGCTGGTCCCGATCTTCCTGGTGCTGGGCGCTCCGGTCACGCTGGCGCTGCGCGCCGTCAAGCCCGCCACCCGCCGGGGCGACCGGGGCCCGCGCGAGTGGCTCACGGTGATCCTGCACAGCAGGGTGATGAAGTTCGTCAGCCACCCCGCCATCGCGACCTCGATCTTCGTGGTGTCGACCTTCGCCCTGTACTTCACCCCGCTGTTCGCCGCGGCGATGGAGGAGCACCTCGGTCACATCGCGATGACCGTGCACTTCCTGCTGAGCGGCTCCCTGTTCTTCTGGGTGATCATCGGCGTGGACCCGGCGCCGTACAAGCTGCCCTACTACGGGCGGCTGCTGCTGCTCATGGTGACCATGCCGTTCCACGCGTTCTTCGGGATCGCCCTGATGAGCATGGGCACGGTGCTCGCGTCCGGTTACTACGACCAACTCGGGCGCACCTGGGGCGCCTCCGCGCTGATCGACCAGCAGACCGGCGGCGGAATCGCCTGGGCCTTCGGCGAGATCCCCACACTGATCGTGCTGCTCGCGCTCGGCTTTCAGTGGTGGCGCGACGACGAGCGCGTCGCGCGCCGGGCCGACCGCCGGGCCGACGCCGCGGCCGCCAGATCCGGCGGCACCGGGGACGCGGAGCTGGACTCCTACAACGACTACCTGGCGAAGTTGAACAAGCGGGACAGGGCCGCCGAGTAGACCGCCCCGCCGTCCCGAAGCTCGCGCGCCGGGCACGGAACACCCGGGCCGGGCGGTCCGCCGGCTCCTGAAGCTGCTACGGCAGAGTGAGAATCTCGTGACCCGTCTCGGTCACGACGATCGTGTGCTCGAACTGCGCGGTCCGCTTGCGGTCCTTGGTCACCGCGGTCCACTTGTCGGGCCAGATCTCGTAGTCAATCGTGCCGAGCGTGAGCATCGGCTCGATCGTGAACGTCATCCCCGGCACCAGGGTCACCGACAGCGAGGGGTCGTCGTAGTGGGGGACGATGAGCCCGGAGTGGAACGAGGTCGCGATGCCGTGCCCGGTGAAGTCGCGGACGACGCCGTAGCCGAAACGCTTGGCGTACGCCTCGATCACCCGGCCGACGATGTTGAGCTGGCGGCCCGGCGCGACGGCCTTGATCGCCCGCATCATCGCCTCGCGGGTCCGCTCGACCAGCAGGCGGGACTCCTCGTCGACCTCCCCCACCAGGTAGGTGGCGTCGGTGTCACCGTGCACGCCGCCGATGAAGGCCGTGATGTCCACGTTGACGATGTCACCGTCGCGCAGCACGGTGTCGTCCGGGATGCCGTGGCAGATCACCTCGTTGATCGAGGTGCACAGCGACTTCGGGTAGCCGCGGTAGCCGAGCGTCGAGGGGTAGGCGCCGTGGTCGCAGAGGAACTCGTGCCCGATGCGGTCGAGTTCGTCGGTGGTCACGCCGGGGGCGGCGTGCCTGCCGACCTCCTCCAGCGCCTGCGCGGCGATCCGGCCCGCGATCCGCATCTTCTCGATGGTCTCGGGAGTCTGGATGTCGCTGTCGCCCTTCTTGGGCTCGGCCTTCCCCACGTACTCGGGCCGGGGGATGTTGGCGGGAACCTTACGGATGGGCGAGATCCGCCCGGGGCGGAGCAGCGTGGTCATGCGGGCAAGTCTAGTTGCGTGTGAAGGGGGCACGATTGAGGACGTGAGCGATCAATGGTGGTTCTGTCTGAAGCACATGAGCGTCGAGCCCGAGAAGGGCTGCCCGAACAAGGACCGGCTCGGCCCCTACGACACCCGCGACGCCGCCGCCCACGCTCTGCAGACGGCGGCCGAGCGCAACGAGCGCTGGAAGGAGCAGGACAAGGACTGGGACGACTGATCCCCTGACCCTCTTCCCGGGCCCGGCCCTCAGGAGTCTCTCCCCGGGCCCGGTTCTCCCTGCCTCACCTGCCCCGGATCTCAGCGTGCCCTGTCTCACTGTCCATGGGCCGGGGCAGGGGCCGGGGCGGGCTCGGCCGTGTGTCGCCGGGCCGTGGCGCGGCGGGCGACGAACCGGCTGAGCGTCCACACGCCGATGCCGCTCCACACCAGGTTGAGGATCGCCGAGGGCCAGGCCGAGTGGTACGCGCTGTTGATCATCAAGGTGGCCGCCCCGCCGAAGTTGAGCAGTTGGTAGGTCAGCCCGTCCGCGGACATCCTGCCGGAAGACACCATCGCGTACGCCAGCAGGAGGACGACCGCGCCCGCGGTGCCGATGATCGTGATGAAGGTGGACATCAGGACGGCTCGCCGTCCGCACAAATGGTCATGGTGCGATGATCCTGCCCTTGGAGAGTGAAGAGCAAGTGAAGCATTCTTGATCCGAAGATAAGGTCTCCTGCATCGATACCGACGCCGGGCGCCGTTCGCTCAGTCGCTCACGTGCGGGCCGGTGATCCGTTCGGCCAGGCGGGCGAGGCGTTCCCGCAGGCCGAGCTGCCGCACCTCCCCGGCCGCGCTGCTCACCAGGTGCTGCGCCGCGTCGAAGCTCAGGACGGCCCCCTTGGCCGGCACGGCGATCGCGTCGTGGGCCAGCGACTCCAGCTCGGGGTCGCCGCCGTCGACGGCGAGGATCGTGGCGCCGCTGCGGCGGGCGTCGTCCACCCGCTCCAGCAGGGGCACGGGCGCCCGCTGCTCGGCGACCACGAACACCGTCTCGCCCCTGCCGGTGCCGCGCAGGCGCTCCATCCCTACCCGCAGATGGGCGGGCGCGCCGGGCGGCGGCGCCCAGCGGACCAGAGTGGGGGAGAGCTGGGCGAGCCCCGACACCTGAGCCTCGTCGGCGAGGTGGGCGGTGACGTGCCACGGCTCGTCCTCGGGGGTGCCGACGACGAGGAGCCCCCCGGGTGACCGGGTGGCCCGCAGGGCCAGGCCGAGCTCCCGGGTGCGTTCGAGCCATCCCGTGGAGGCGAGCACCTCGCGCAAGAGGTTCACCGATGCGGCGTCCATGAACGTCATGGTGCCTGACACGAGCGCATGAAGTCCCGCCAATCGGTCCTTGACACACCGTTACCAACACGTGACGATCGGTCGGCGGTGCCGAGTACGGAACGTGATCCAACAGCCGGAAGGCGGCTTCATGAACCTTCGCGTTCGTGCCACCCTGTCCATGATCGGGGCTCTCCTGCTGCTGCCCGCGCTCACCGGCACCGCACGCGCGACCTCCGCCGGCGCCGTCGTCGAAGCGAGCCGTACGACGGTCTACCTCGTGCCCGGCAAGCTGCTGGAGGTGCCGGTGAAGGCCTGGCACCTCCGCTACCGATCCACATCCGCCACCGGGCGGCCGAACGTCGTCTCGGGCACCCTGCTCGTGCCCGGCACTCCCTATCCCCTCGGCAAGCGGCCCATAGCGGGGTACGCGGTCGGCACGCACGGCATGGGCGACCAGTGCGCCCCGTCGGCCGCCATGGCGGGAGGCACCGAGGCCGAGCTGGCCATCATGAGCCTGATGCTGCTCAAGGGCTGGGCCGTCGCGGTGACCGACTACGAGGGTCTCGGCACGCCAGGCGACCACACCTACATGGCGGGCCTGTCCCAGGGGCGCGCCGTGCTCGACTCCATCAGGGCGGCGGCGCGGGTGCCGGGCGCGAACCTGTCCGCCGCCGCCCCCGTCGTGGTCATGGGCTACTCGCAGGGCGGGTCGTCGGCGGCCTGGGCCGCCCAGCTCCAGCCGTCGTACGCGCCCGAGCTGCGGCTCAAGGGCGTCGCGGCGGGCGGGGTGCCGGCCGACCTGCGGGCCGTGGCCGACCACCTGGACGGCACCGGCGACTTCGGGCTCGCCGCGGCCGCCGGCATCGGGCTGGACGCCGCCTATCCCGAATTGCACCTGGACGGCTACCTGACCCCCGAAGGCGCGACGCTGTTCGGCGACGCCCGCGACGACTGCGTGGGCGACCTGCGGGCGAAATTAGGCGGGCGGCGGCTGGCAGAATTCACCACCGCCGACGTGCTGAATCTGCCGGACTGGCGGGCCCGTCTCGCCGAGAACCGCCTCGGCGCGTCCGCGCCGCGGGTGCCGCTGTTCCTCTACCACGCGACGGGCGACGAGATCATCCCGTACGAGGTGGGCACAACCCTGCGCAAGGAATACTGCGCTCAGGGCGCGAACGTCCTGTGGACCGGCCTGCCGGCCGGCAGCCACGTGCTCGGCGCGGTCGAGGGCGGCCCGCCGGCGGTCGCGTGGCTGGCCACCCGCGTCGCCGGCCTCCCCGCGATTCCGAACTGCTGAGCGCCCCGGAAACCACGGCCGGCGCGCTCCTCGGGCGCGGAACGCCGGGCGGGTGGCCATGACGCCGATCGCCCGCGCGCTTCAGCGAGCCGAGTGGACGAGGTCGCCCTCGTAGGCCGCGATGACGAGGTGCGCGCGATTTCGTGCCTGGAGCTTGCTCAGCAGGTTGCCGATGTGGGTCTTGACGGTTTTGATCGAGATCGTGAGCCGCGCCGCGATCTCGTCGTTGGAGAGCCCGTGGCCGACCAGGGTGAGGACCTCGGTCTCCCGCGCGGTGAGAGCGTCCAGGCGCGCCGGCTTCGCGCGCGCCGGCTGCGCGATGTACGCCTCGATCATGCGGGTGAGGACCTTCGGGGCGAACGGCGATTCGCCCCGATGAGTCCGGCGGATCGCGTCAAGGAGGGCGTCGGGGTGGGAATCCTTGAGGAGGAAGCCGCTGGCGCCGGCGTGGAGGGCGGCGCGGACGTACTCGTCGAGCTCGAACATCGTGAGCACGATGACCTTCACGGATCCGGTTCCTGCGCCGGTCGTGACGCGGCGGGTGGCCGCGATTCCATCGGTGCCCGGCATCCGGATGTCCATGAGCACGACGTCGGGACGCAGTTCGGCGCTGAGCCCGACGACCTCATCGCCGGTGCCCGCCTCGCCGACGACCGTCATGTCGTGATTGGCGTTGATGACGGCGGCGAGGCTGTGGCGCAGCAGGGGCTGGTCGTCGGCGATGACGACGCGAATCGAGGTTCCGCCGTCGTTCATGACATTCCGGCCTCGGGAATACGGGCGGTGACGCGAAAGCCGTTGTCGGCGTGTTCGGCGTCGAAGGTCCCGCCGATCGCGGTGACGCGTTCCCTCAGCCCCTCGATTCCGTGCCCGGCTCCCGGGTGCGGGGTCCATCCGTCCACCGGGCCTTCGTCCCAGACGCTCGTGACGATCCAGTCGCCGTCGCGGCGGACGTACACGTTCGCGCTGGTCGGTCCGGCGTGCCGAGCGGTGTTCGTTAGGGCTTCGCGCACGATGGAACAGACCGCGAGCTGTGCCCCGGAGCTGATGTCGTCGATCTCGCCGAGCTTGAGGGTGACGGCCGGGCCCGCCCTTTCGGCGTCCTCGATGATGGCCGGCAGGTCGTGAAGGGATTCCGCGGGCCGCAGAGGCGCGGTCGTGCCAGTCGAGTCACGCAGCACGTTGAGCATGCGGCGTAGCTCCGTCGTGGTCTGCCGTCCGATGCGCTCGATGTCCGACAGCGCCGCAGAGGGGTCGTCCCCGGTGCCGGGATAGCGTGCCGCGCTCGCGCGGACAGTGATCAGGCCGAGGCCGTGGGAGACGATGTCGTGCAGCTCGCGCGCGATTCGGAGCCGTTCCGCCTGTGCCGCGCGCTCACCGGCCCACGCGGCGATCCGCGCTTCGTACGCGATGCGCTGCCGGCGCGCGTGGAACGCCGCCCACACGGTGACCGCCAACGCCAGCGCGGCGATGACGACGGGGAGAACGACCGCGGCCCGCCCTCCGCGGTTGACCGAGAGAAGGACGAGTAACAGGACGACGTGAACGGCGATGGCCGGTGGCCAGACTCGCCGCCCGCGACTCGGAAGTGCTTGATCGGCCCCCATGCTCCAAATCTACGGACGCGCCCCGGACGGCGCATCGGACCAGGGTCCGAGAGATCTGGGTCCGAGCCGCGAATCCGAGTCCGGTCGCCGGTCCGATGACCGGAGGTGATGCTCCGCGTTCAGATGTGGAGGTGATTACGATCGACGACCTCGTCAAGCGGCGGGGTTCCAGAACGATTCTGAGCGGCATCAGCTTCCAGGCCCGCCCCGGGAGGGTGACCGGGCTCCTCGGCCCGAACGGCGCGGGCAAAAGCTCCACACTGCGCGTTCTGCTGGGCCTGGATCGGGCCACCTCCGGCACGGCGCTCATCGGTTCCGTCCCGTTCGTGAAGCTTCGCAATCCGCTCGCCACGGTCGGGGCCGTGCTGGACGGCTCCGGCGCGCATCGGGCGCGGACGGGCCGGGCGCACCTGCGGTGGGTGGCCCGCTCCGCGGGACTGCCGCGTGCGCGCGTCGACGAGGTGCTCGAGATCGTGGGCCTGACGAACGCCGCGTCGAAGCGGGTCGGCGGCTACTCCCTGGGCATGGGGCGTCGCCTCGGGCTGGCGGCGGCGCTGCTCGGCGACCCGGAGATTCTGGTCCTGGACGAGCCGGTGAACGGGCTGGACCCGGACGGCATCCGGTGGATCAGGACCCTCCTGCGCGAACGCGCCGCGTCCGGCCGGACCGTGCTGCTGTCCAGCCACCTGATGGAGGAGCTCGCGGCCACAGTGGACGACGTCGTGGTCGTCAACGAGGGCACGGTCGTGGCGGACGGCACCCTCGACGAGGTCACCGGCTCCCACCGCACCCTTGAGGACGCGTTCTTCGCCCTCACCACGGGTGCACCATGAGGGCGCTCGCCGCGGAGGTCTCGAAGCTCGCCTCGTTGCCGGCGGCGTGGATCGCGGCGGCGGCCGGGGTGCTCGTGCCGGGCGTCGTCGCCGCGATCACCGCGTCGTCGACCCGCGGCGCGATCGCCCGCGGCGCCGCGACCGTCGCGGGGGCCGACACCGGATATCAGGAACTGGCGTTCGGCGTGGTCGGCGCGATCATCCTCGGTGTCGTCGCCATCAGCAGTGAGCACTTCACCGAGAGCGCGGAGTCCGGAGGCGGGCGTCAGATCACCACCAGCCTGACCGCCGTTCCCTCCCGGCTCCGGTTCCTGCTCGCGAAGGTCGCCGCAGTGGCGATCACCGGCGCGGTACTCGCGATCATCGCGTCGGGGACCACCATGGGCGTCATCCACGTGGTGCTCGGCGAGCACACCCCGGCAATGGGAGCGGACGACGTTCCGCGGCTGGCCGGTGTCGTCTGCTACTGGGTGTGCACCGCGCTCCTCGCCTCCGGGATCACCGTGCTCACCCGCCACGGGGTCGTTCCGCTCGCGGTGCTCATCGCGAACACGTCGGTCGTCTCCGTCACCTACCTGCTGACCAAGATCACACCGCTGGCGAACTATCTGCCCGACATGGCCGGAGTCCGTATGTTCATCCGGAAGCTCCCCGGCAGCACCGCCGAGATGAGCCCGCTCACCGGAGGACTGGTGATGACCGCCTGGGTGGCGGTGCTGCTCGTGGTCGCCGCGATCTCGTTCACGCGGAGGGACGCATGACGGTCCCCCCGGCGACTCGCACCCGTGGCCGGGAAGGAGCCCAGGCGCTCGCGGCGGAGCTGTCGAAACTCGTGTCTCTACCGGCGACCTGGCTGACGCTCGGAGGCACTCTGGTGGTGAATCTGATCCTCGCGACCGCGTTCACGACCGCCGGCCTTCAGGGTTCCACCGGCACCAAGAGCGCCGTCGACATCGGACTGGCGTCGATCGGCTACGCGCAGGCCGGTTTCGTCATCCTCGGCGTCCTGGCCGCCTGCTCCGAGTACACCGGCGGGCAGATCCGCACCACTCTGACCGCGATGCCCCGCCGCGCCCTTCAGCTCACCGCCAAGCACCTCGCGTTGGCGATCGTCGTGTTTCCCGCGGCGGCGAGCACGGCTGCGTCCGGAGTCGTGCTCACGGCCGGTGTGCTCGGTGGCACCGCCGCGCCGGTGACCTCAGGTCACGTCGCGGGGGCACTGATCGGTGTGACCGCGTATCTCGCGCTCACGACGTTGATCAGCGCCGCCGTCGGTGCGCTCGTGCGCCGGACTCTTGCGGCGGTCGTCGTCCTGCTGGGGTATCTCTTCGTCGCCGGACCGCTCCTGCGCGACCATGTCCCTGCGGCGAAGTACCTCCCGGACAGCGCCGGATTCGCCATGTGGTTTCCGTCGGCGCGGTTTCCGTCGGCCGGCGACGCAGGCGCGGTGACGCCGGCGCAGGGTGCCCTGCTGCTCGTGGCCTGGACTGCCGTCCTGATCGCCGCCGGCGTGCTCGGATACCGCCGATGGGACGTGTGACACCCAATCGGCGGACATCGTGGCGGGGACGCCCCCGAGGGCTCATGGCGCCGGCCTGCTGGCATGATCTGACCCATGGCTGAGCACACCTCCGTAGACCTGCCCGACGTCTCCGCGCTGACCATCGGCATCCTGGGCGGGACCGGAGACCAGGGCAAGGGACTGGCCCGCCGGTTCTCGCTGGCCGGGCACACCGTGCTGATCGGCTCGCGCAGCGCCGAGCGCGCCCAGGAGGCGGCGCGTGAGATGGGCGTACGCGGGGCCGCGAACGCCGAGGTGGCGGCCGAGGCGGACGTCGTGATCGTCGCGGTGCCCTGGGAGGGGCACAAGGCCCTGCTGGAGTCCCTGCGCGAGCCGCTCACCGGCAAGATCGTGGTGGACTGCGTCAACCCGCTCGGCTTCGACAAGCAGGGGGCGTACGCGCTGCCGGTGGAGGAGGGCAGCGCGGCGCAGCAGGCGGCGGCGGTGCTGACCGGCAGCCGGGTGGTCGCGGCCTTCCACCACGTGTCGGCGGTGCTGCTGCTCGACCCGTCGGTGGCCGAGATCGACCTCGACGTGCTCGTGCTCGGCGACGACCGCGAGGCCACCGACGTCGTACGCGCGCTCGCCGGCCGCATCCCCGGCGCACGCGGCGTCTACGCGGGCCGGCTGCGCAACGCCCACCAGGTCGAGGCGTTCACGGCGAACCTGATCTCGGTCAACCGCCGATACAAGGCCCACGCCGGTATCCGGGTGACCGACGTCTAGCCACCCGCGCTTCATCTGATCGTCACGTCGGAGACGTGGTCGTTCACTACCTTCGGGCGCTGTCGTCGCTGTCTGAAAGGTATCCAGTGCTACGTCACGTCTCCGCCGGTCTGGCGATCGCCGCCGCGCTCACCCTCACCACCACCGGTACGGCCGCCGCCGGCCCGGCCAAGGGCCCCGTCGTCGTCGCCGACGTCACGCTCCCCGCCCCCGCGCTGAAGCAGGTGCAGCCGACCATCGCGGACGACCGCGGCGTGCGGCTCGGCGGCGTCGGCAGCGGCCTGTTCCCGGCCGGCCCGGCAGGGGAGTTCTGGCTCGTCACCGACCGCGGCCCGAACGGCCAGCCGACCGTTGACGGGGAGAAGCGCCGGACCTTCCCGGTGCCCGAGTTCGCCCCGGCGATCGTCCGGGTCGCCCTCGCGCGCGGCACGGCGAAGATCAAGCAGTACATTCCGATCGTCGGCGCCTCCGGCCGGTCCGTGACCGGTCTGTCGAACCAGGCAGGGCACGACGAGACGCCCTACACCTGGGACGCCCGCACGGTTCTGCCGTACAACCCGAGCGGGCTGGACGTCGAGGATCTCGTGCGCACCCGCGACGGCGACTTCTGGCTGGTCGACGAGTACGGCCCGTCGTTGGTGCGGGTGTCGCCGGACGGCCGGGTGCTGGAGCGGCACGTCCCCGCGGGGCTTGGGCTGACGGGCGCGGACTACCCGGTGAAGGAGACGCTGCCCGCGATCCTGGCGAGCCGTCAGCAGAACCGCGGGTTCGAGGGCCTCGCGATCTCGTCCGACCAGCGCACGCTGTACCTGGCCGTGCAGAGCCCGCTGGCCAACCCCGGCAAACAGGCCGCGAAGAAGTCGCGGTTCGGGCGCATCCTCACCTTCGACCTGCGCAGCCGGAAGGTGACGGGGGAGTATCCGTACCAGTTCGAGGACGTCACGACCTTCGATCCGAAGGTGAACGGCGACCAGAGCGAGATGAAGATCTCCGGCCTCGCGTACGCCGGGCGGGACCGCCTGCTCGTGGACGAGCGCACCGACAACGTCGCGCGGGTGTACTCCATCGACCTGAAGAAGGCGACGAACCTGCTCGGCGGGCCGTACGACGACCCGGAGACCAGCCCGTCGTTGGAGGAGCTGACCGGCGCGTCCGGCCTCAGGCTGCCCGCCAAGTCGCTCGTGCTGGAGCCGAACGCGCTGGTGCCGTCGCTGCCCGGCAAGATCGAGGGGCTGGCGGTGCTCGACCCGCACACGATCGCGCTGGCCAACGACAACGATTTCGGCCTCGGCGACTTCGGCCCCGACGGCAGGCTGGTGGACAGCGGCGTGCCCAACCGCCTCGTCGTCGTCCGGCTCGCTCGCGCGCTCGACGCCCGCTGAGCGCGGCCCACTGCGGGCACCCGCTCGCGGGCGCGGCTACGCGGCGCTCGCGAGCAGCCAGTCGGCCACCGCCTCGGGGGCGACGAGCTGGTGCAGGTGCTCGCCGGGGACGCGGGCGACCGGCCAGCCGCGCTCCCCGGCCTCGTGGGCGAGGGTGGCGTACGCGTCCGCGAACCACAGATAGCCGCTCCTGAGGTGGTCCCATCGGGCGGGCACCGGGATCTCCTCCAGGTAGTACGCGAGGGGCAGCCGCGCCTGCTCGGCCACGACCACCTGGCGGACCACCGGGTCGGGCAGGAGGGCGGCGACGTCGTCCTCGGGCCACCAGTCGGTCCAGCGGGGCAGGACGCCCGCGTCGTCGGCGAGCCCGCGCAGGAAGGCGAGGTGCTCCGGCTCCGCCGCCTGGCACGCGCCCCTGCGCGGCGGCAGGGCGGCGTCGACGAACAGGCACGCGGCGACCTGCCCGGCGAGGGCCTGCGCGATCAGCGGCACGAACAGCCCGGCGTTGCTGTGCGCCACGACGGCCAGCGGCCCGCGGGGTGCGCTCGCCACCACCTCGCTCACCACTCTCGGCCAGTAGGGCGGCGGACCGGCCGTCACGTCGGTCAGCGGGGGAATCACGGCGGTGTGCCCGCGCGCCCGCAGGATCTCGGCGACCGGGGTCCAGGTCGAGGGGCCGACGGAGGGGCTGTGTACGAGCAGGAAGCTGACATCCACTCCCTCATCCTCGCCATGGACGGCGGGGCCGGGACCGTTCTCCGCTCGGCGCGTAACCGGTCGCGAGGCGCCAATCTGACAAGAGCGGCCTTTTTGGTTCATTCTGGACGGCATGAGCTCCCTGCATCCTGAGACGCGCGTCGTCCACCTGCCCCGGCCCACGCCGGAGACCAGCACGCCGATCTCCATGCCGATCTATCAGACGTCGGGATTCGTCTTCGACGACCCGGCGGTCTTCGCCGACGGCATGGGGCGGCCCGACGGGGCGTACGTCTATGGCCGGCTCTCCAACCCCACCGTGCGCGCGCTGGAGGAGGCGGTCGCCGGCCTGGAGGGCGGCGTGGCCGCCGTCGCCACCGGCTCGGGCATGGGCGCGATCAACGCCGTGCTGCTCGGCCTGCTGAAGTCGGGCGACCACGTGATCGCCCAGTCGGCGCTCTACGGTGCCACCGCGCAGACGCTGGCCGACCTGGCGGAGCGTTTCGGCGTCGAGGTCACCCGCGTGCCGGAGGACGACCCCGCGGCCGTACGCGCCGCCGTGCGGCCCACGACGAAGCTGCTGTATCTGGAGACCATCGCCAACCCGATGACGCAGGTCGCCGACCTGCCGGGGATGTGCGCGGCGGCGCGCGAGGCCGGGATCCTCACCGTGGTCGACAACACCTTCGCCTCGCCGATCCTGTGCCGTCCCATCGAGCACGGCGCGGACATCGTGGTGCACTCCGTCACCAAGTACCTGTCCGGGCACACCGACGTCGTCGGCGGGATCGCCGTGTTCGCCTCCGATGAGGTGTATCGCAGGGTGTGGTCCTACTCGGTGGAGCTCGGCGCGACGGCCGACCCGTTCGCCGCGTGGCTGACCCTGCGGGGGATGCAGACGCTGCCGCTGCGGATGGAGCGCCACTGCGCCAACGCCCGCGTGCTCGCGACGCGGCTCGCCGGCCATCCGGCCGTGGCCGCGGTCCACTGGCCGGGCCTGCCGTCGCACCCGTCGCACGAGCTCGCGGCGAAGCTCCTGCCCGACTTCGGCGGCGTGTTCTCCTTCGACCTCGCCGCAGGGCGTCCCGCCGGCGAGGCGTTCATGCGCAACGTGCGGCTCGCGCTGCTCGCGCCCTCGCTCGGCGGCGTGGAGACGCTGATCCT
The DNA here is from genome assembly GCF_006874465.1 of Microbispora bryophytorum. Classification (GTDB taxonomy): domain Bacteria; phylum Actinomycetota; class Actinomycetes; order Streptosporangiales; family Streptosporangiaceae; genus Microbispora; species Microbispora bryophytorum. The sequence continues at coordinate 305,772 of NZ_VIRL01000002.1, forward strand.
CCACCCGGCCACCACGTCGCACCGTTCGGTGAGCGCCGAGGGCCTGGCTGCGGCGGGCATCGGCGAGGGGACGGTCCGGGTGGCCGTGGGCATCGAGCACGCCGAGGACCTGTGGGCCGACTTCGCCCAGGCGCTCGACGCGATCTGAGGCACCCCCGTAGGTGACGCCGGTCAGGGGCGGCCGCCGCGCGACGCCGCGGCCGCCCGCCGGGCGTCAGCGGTAGCTGTGCTCGGGCCTGGGGAAGACGCCGGAGACGACCTCGTCGGCGTACGCGCGGATCGCCCGGTCCATCTCCCCGGCCAGGTCGAAGTACTTCTTCACGAACTTCGCGGGCTGCGGGGTCAGGCCCATCAGGTCCTGCCAGACGAGCACCTGCGCGTCGGTGTGCGGACCTGCTCCGATGCCGATCGTGGGGATGCTCAGCGACGTGGTGACCCGCTGGGCGAGGTCGGCGGGGACGCACTCCAGCACGACGGCGAAGGCGCCCGCGTGCTCCAGCGCCTTGGCGTCGGCCATGAGCTCGTCACCCGCCTGGCCGCGGCCCTGCACCCGATAGCCGCCGAACGCGTTGACCGACTGGGGGGTCAGCCCGAGGTGGGCCATGACCGGGATGCCGGCCGACACGAGCATCTCCACCTGCGGGAGGACCCGGTGGCCGCCCTCCAGCTTGACGGCGTGCGCGCCGGCCTCCTTCATGAAGCGGGCCGCGGTCTCCAGGGCCTGCTGCGGTGAGGCCTGGTAGGAACCGAACGGCAGGTCGGCCACGACCATCGCCCGCGACGAGCCGCGTACGACCGCGGCGGTGAGCGGGATGAGGTCGTCGACCGTGACGGGCAGCGTCGAGTCGTAGCCGTAGACGACCATGGCGGCCGAGTCGCCCACGAGCATCACCGGGATGCCCGCCTCGTCGAACACTCTCGCGGTCATCGCGTCGTACGCCGTCACCATCGGCCACTTCTCGTGGCGCTCCTTGGCCGCCGCGATGTCGCGGACGGTGACCCTGCGTCCCGCGGCCCCGCCGTAGAGGGCGGGCGTGGACACAACGGAAACAGAGGACATGGCTACCTCCTGGCCTCGTGGCGCCCCTGTGGCGTCCCCGGACAGTCAGATCATCGCATGCGGACATGGGCTGGAACACCCCCATACGGGCGCCGTAATCCTGGGCTTCGACCAGTGGGACTAAAGGGACGAACGAGGCGACCCGGGCGCGCGAATGTCGGAGGCACCCGGCACAATGCCGTGCGGAGGTAAGGAACCACAATGGCTTTTGATCGTTACCGGCGGGTGCTCGCCCTGCCGGGCGTGCGGGCGTTGCTGCTGGTCGGCATGATCGCGAGAATTCCCCTCACCGGCACCGGCATGACGCTGACCCTGCACGTGGTGAACGACCAGAAGCTGGGCTTCTTCCAGGCAGGCCTGGTCGGCACCGCCTCCATGGCGGGCGCCGCGATCGGCTCGCCTCTCGTCGGCCGGCTCGTCGACCGGCGCGGGCTGCGGCCGGTGATGGCCGTGACGACCATCGTGCAACTGTGCCTGTGGTGCGCGGCGCCGGCGATGCCGTACGCCGTGCTGCTGCCGGGCGCGCTGATCGGCGGGCTGTTCAGCCAGCCGGTGTTCGGGACCATCCGGCAGTGCGTGGCCGCGATGGTGCCGGCGGAGAACCACCAGACCGGCTTCGCCCTCGACTCGATGGGCGTGGAGTTGTCGTACATGGTCGGCCCGGCCCTCGCCGTCGCGAGCGTGACGGCGTTCGGCAGCACCGCGACGATGTACGGCGTGGCCGCCGGTCTGGCCGGCTCGGGAGTGGCGCTGTACCTGCTCAACCCGCCCACACGGTCGGCCGAGGAGGACGCGGGGCACGAGGGGGCCGTTCCCCGGCGGCAGTGGCTGCGGCCGGGCCTGCTGGCCCTGCTCTTCCTGGTGTCCGGGCTCACCTTCGTGCTCACCACGACCGAGTTGAGCGTCGTGGCGATGCTCAAGGCCGACGGAGCGACCCTCTGGACCGGGCTGGTCCTCGCGCTGTGGTGCGCGTTCTCGCTCGTCGGCGGCTTCGTGTACGGGGCGCTCCCGCGGGGGCTGCCGCCCGTGGCGCTCGCGGGCGGCCTGGCGGTGCTGACCGCGCCCGTGGGCCTGGTCGGCGGGGGCTGGGGCTGGCTGTGCCTGGCGCTGGTGCCGGCCGGGCTGCTGTGCGCCCCGGCGCTGTCGTCCACCGTGGACGCCGTCAACCGGCGCGTCCCGGCGGCGGCGCGGGGTGAGGCGATGGGCCTGCACGGCACGTCGCTGACGATCGGAGGGGCTCTGGCCGGGCCCCTCGCCGGCGGGCTCCTGGACGCCCACGGCCCCGCCTGGGCCTTCGCCGTGTCCGGAGCGGTCGGCGTCGCGCTGGCTCTGCTCGTCGCCCTGGTCAGGCCGGATGCTCCGGGGGCCGTTCTCACCCCGGCCGGATCGAGCACGGCGGCCCTGTCCGCCCCCGCCGCGGACTGAAACCGGGTCACACGGGATTGAATCCCGTCCCGGAGCGGGAATAGAACCGGCCCCCGCGTGGATGTACAAGGGGCGCGCGACTGTCCCCCGGGGGCCGTCGTGCGAGGGGGTGTCCGCCGCCCGCTCCGGGTGGCCGTGCGAGGCGCTGCGAGGTCCCCGTACGCCGGAAGGCGCGGGAATCGGGACGAGCGGAGCGCGGGCCCCACACTTCGGCCGAGCGTCATATTGCCCACTGACCAGCACATACGGCGGCACCGAAGATGATTATGAAACGGTCCCGTTGCGTATCGAAATGACCAACGCTACGCTTGCGTTGCGAAACTCGGTCGTATCGAAATCATGGGGGAAATCCGTGGAAGCTCACACAGGCCACCCACGCCGATGGCAGGTCCTCGGCGTGATGGTGTTCAGCCTGCTGGCCGTCGTCCTCGACAACACCATCCTCAACGTGGCGATCAAGACGATCGCCGATCCCGTCCACGGTTTGGGCGCGACCCAGAGCGAGCTCGAATGGGCGATGAACTCCTACACCCTGGTGTTCGCCGGCCTGCTGTTCACCTTCGGGGTGCTGGGCGACCGCTACGGGCGTAAGCGGATGCTCATGGTCGGCATGGTCCTGTTCGGCCTGGCCTCCCTGGCCAGCGCGTACGCGCAGGACCCGATGCAGCTCATCGCGGCGAGGGCCCTGATGGGCCTCGGCGGCGCCGCCATCATGCCGGCCACGCTGGCGATCATCTCGAACGTCTTCCCGATCCACGAGCGGGGCAAGGCGATCGGCATCTGGGCCGGCGGCGTCGGCATCGCCGTGGCGATCGGCCCGATCACGGGGGGCCTGCTGCTGGAGCACTTCTGGTGGGGCTCGGTCTTCCTCGTCAACGTGCCCATCGTGATCATCGGCCTCGCGCTGATCGCCGGGATCGTGCCCGACTCCAAGGACCCGAACAAGTCCGGTCTCGACCCGGTCGGCGTGCTGCTGTCCATCCTCGGCCTGATCAGCCTCGTCTACGGCATCGTCCGGATCAGCGACCTCGGCACCGTCGCCGACGCCTCGGTCCTCGTGCCGACGCTGCTGGGCCTCGCGATCCTCGCCGCGTTCGTCTGGTACGAAAGCCGGATCGCCCACCCCGCGTTCGACGTGCGCAACTTCCGCAACGCCGGCTTCTCCACCGCGATCGCCACCGTCGGCCTCGTGTTCTTCGCGGCCATGGGCGTGATGTTCTTCCTGGCCTTCTACTGGCAGATCGTCCGGAACTACTCGCCGCTGCAGTCGGGGGCGCTCGTGCTGCCGTTCGCGGCCGCTCAGCTGATCTTCGCGCCGCAGAGCGCGCGCATGGTGCAGAAGTACGGCGCCCGCGCCGTCGGCACGGTGGCCATGCTGGTCATCACGCTGGCCCTGGCGTGCTACGCCTTCGTGCAGGTGGACACCCCGATCTGGATCCTGCTGGCTCTCGGCTTCGTCCAGGGCGCCGCGATGGCCAACATCATGCCCCCGGCGACCACGGCCATCATGAACGCGCTGCCGCGCGAGAAGGCCGGCGTGGGCTCCTCGATGAGCAACGTCGTCCGGCAGGTCGGCGGCACGCTGGGCATCGCCATCCTGGGCGCGATCCTGTCCGCCAGCTACCGCAGCGACATGGAGGGCAAGGTCGCCGCACTGCCGGAGCAGCTCCGCCACGTCGTGACCGAGTCCATCTCGGGCGCGGCCGGCGTCGCCGGCAACCTGGGCGCGCAGGGCGCGAGCCTGCTCGACGCCGCGAACGCCGCGTTCGTCTCGGGCATCCACCTGGCGGCCCTCGGATCGGCCTTCGTCGCCCTCGTCGGCACTCTCGTGGTGGCCCGCTGGATGCCGGGCAAGGCTTCGCCGGACGCCGCGATCACCAAGGCTGAAACCGACAAGGAAGCGGCGGTAGTGTGAACTCGTCATGAAGACGCAGCAGACGGCTGAGGGGGTGGCCCGCCCGGCGGGCCGCCCGCGCAGCGAGAAGGCGGAACGGTCGATCATCGAGGCCACTCTCGAACTGCTCGGCGAGGGCATCGGCGTGTCGGAGCTGTCCATCGAGTCGATCGCCAGCCGCGCCGGTGTCGGGAAGACCACGATCTACCGCAGGTGGTCCAACAAGGAAGACCTGGTGGTGGACGCGCTGGCGACGCTCAAGCCGCCGATCCCGCTGCCGCAGGGCGCGACCGTGCGAGACGACCTGGTGACCTACCTCCGAGTGATCCAGGAGGAGTCCCGCCATCACCGCACCCGCTGCATCATGAACATCGCCATGAGCGACTCGGAGCGGCATCCCCGGCTGGCGGAGCGGTTCCGCGAGCTGGCCGTGGAGCCGCGCAGGGCGGTGGTGTCGGCGGTTCTGCGGCGCGGCATGGAGACCGGGGAACTGCGCGCGGACCTCGACATCGACATGGCGCTGGCGCTCCTCAGCGGGGCGATGATCTGGCTCACGAAGTGGTCCCACGCCGGCGACTCCCAGGCCGACCTTCCCGAGCGGATCGTCGACGAGGCGCTCAAGGGCTTCCGCCCCCGCCCCTCCGAGTCGTGACCCGTCCCTTCACCCCCGAGCCGTGACCTGTCCCTCCGCCCCCGAGCTGTGACCCGGCTCCCCACCCCCGAGCCGCGATGCGGCCCTTCACCTCCGGGCCGTGACCTGGTCCGTGCGGCCGACGGTCGTACGGACCGCGGCGAGGCCGTGCGCGGGCGACGCCCCCGCCCTGGTCGCCGCCGTCGCCGTCGTGCGCTGCGCGCGGAACGGCGCGGAGCATCCTCGGGAGAGCCGGGTACCACTGGCGGGAATGGACGCGAGGGCGGGCGGCCGTTCGCCGACCACGCCGTCTCCTATGACCTCTCCGATATCCCCGTGACCGGTGCCGGACGCCTGCCGGCACCGGTCACGGCTTTCTCGTTCCGGGCCTGCCTGTTCCAGACCCGCGTCGAGCGCATCAGTGGGCCGGTGTCGCAGGTCAGGGGCGGTCCGCGAAGCCTGGCCCCGGCGTGCCGCGACCCTCATGACCCGGAGCGGCGGTGGAGCGGGGAACGACCAGTCCGGTCTCGTACGCCATGACGACGGCCTGGGTCCGGTCGCGCAGGCCGAGCTTGCCCAGCACCCGGCTCACGTGCGTCTTGACCGTCTCCTCGGTGACGGTCAACCGGGTGGCTATCTCGGCGTTGGACAGCCCCTCGGCCACCAGCCGTAGCACCTGCGTCTCACGCGGGGTGAGCGCGGCCGGGACGGCGGGCTCGGGCGTCGGCCGGAATCGGGCGAACTCGGCGATGAGGCGGCGGGTGATCGAGGGGGCCAGCAGCGCGTCGCCCGCCGCCACGACGCGGACCGCGTCGAAGAGACGCTCGGCGGTGACGTCCTTGAGTAGGAAGCCGCCGGCTCCGGCGCGCAGCGCGTCGTAGACGTACTCGTCCAGGTCGAAGGTCGTCAGGATGAGGACCCGTGTTCCGGAACCGGTGAGCCGTCGGGTGGCCTCGATGCCGTCCATGACCGGCATGCGGATGTCCATGACGACGACGTCGGGGCGCAGCTCTCGGCATGTCCGGACCGCCTGCGCCCCGTCTGACGCGGTCGCGACGACGACGAAGTCCTGCTGGCTGCCCAGCAGTTCGGCGAAGCCGGTGCGGACGACCAGATGGTCGTCGGCCACCACGACGCGGATCGGCGTCACGCCGGTCACGGGTGCCCTCCCTCAGGGGAGGCGGGTGCGACAGGGCCACCACGGCAGGCAGGACCATCAGGGTACGCAGGACTGTCAGGGTGCGCAGGACTGCCAGGGGCGCCGCAAGCCGGGGAACCCTCGGCACCCGGGAGGCGGGGGAGGCGCGCCTCCACGATGAATCCGCCGCCGGCCGCGGAGCCGATGCGGAGTTCGCCGCCGACGGCGGCGGCCCGTTCCCGCATCCCGGCCAATCCGTGGCCGGGTAATCCGTGTTCGGCCGATTCGTGTTCGGTGAACGCGCGATCGGTCATGCCGTCGTGCACGCGCGCGTCTCTGGATGGGCCGGCTCCGCCGGGCACGACGGCGCCGCCCGGAATGCCCATGTCGTCGGACCCGCAGGTGCCGGTCGTCGTGCCGGAGGAGAGCGGAACGCCGGGGCCGTTGTCCCGTACGCGAAGCCGCAGAGCGTCGCGGGTGTAGTGCAGCTCCACGTCGACGGCGGCGCCCGGCGCGTGCCGCCGGGCGTTGGTGAGCGCCTCCTGGATGATTCGGTAGGCGGCGAGCTCGACGCCGGGATCGAGCACGGCCGGGTAACCGCTGAGAACGAGGCGCACGGCTGTTCCCGCGGCGTCGCGCGCCTCGTCGAGCAGCGCGTTCAGCTCGGCCAGCCGCAGGCCGGGCTGCGGGCGCAGATCCGCAGCCCGTTTCCTGTCGTCCTCGCGGAGCACGCCGAGCAGGCGCCGCATCTCGGTCAGCGCCGCACGGGCGGTGTCGCCGATCGCCCGCAGCCGCTCCGCCCCGGCGGACGGCATGCCCGGTACGGCGACACGGGCCGTCTCCGCCTGTACGGCGACCATGGAGATGTGGTGGGCGACCACGTCGTGCAGTTCCCGGGCGATGCGCGCCCGCTCGCCGCGCGCGGTGTGTTCCAGCAGGGTGCCGGCGATGACCTGCCGGGCGGCCAGGTTGTCCGCGGCCTCACCTCTGGCCCGCCGGGCGACTCCGGCCAGGGCCGCCGCCGGGGCGATGCACGCAAGCAGCAGGACGAGGACGCGCGTCTCGCCCTCAGCGGGAACGAGCATCTCCACCCCTCGGGGTGGGGTCCAGCCGGGCAGGCCGAGCAGCGCCGCCACGACGTACGGTACGGCGAGTAAGGGGCCGAGCCACCGCGCTCCGGTGAGACCGAGCCGGTAGAGGCAGACCACCACGATGGCCGCGCCTGCGATGGTGAGCGTCCGGAAGGCCGTGAACGACAGCAGGCCCGCGACGCCGACGGCCACGGCGGCGGTGGCGGGCTGGGTCCGCAGGAACACGACCGGCACCGTGGTGGCCAGGGCGAGCAGGCCGAACGCGACCAGACGCAGCGAGGCTCCGGCGGGATCGCCCCCCGGGCCGGTGAGCGGCGTGAGCGCGGTGCCCGTGCCCGTGCCGGTACCTGTGCCCATTGGGATGCCCGGAGCGCTCGATGCCATGCCCACCGGTGTGCTCACGCCGTGCCCGAACAAGGGCGGCGCGGTCGCGCCGCGGGCGTGCGCGACCGCTTCGGCCAGCGCGAGCAGGGCGGCGAGCACTCCCAGCGCGACGGGCGCGTACGAGGCCCGGAAGGCAGGTGTCCGCGCGCGAAGCGTCCACCCCTGTCTGTCTCTCCGGTCGTCCGCGCGCTCCACGGGAGGAGATTGTCCCAGGCATTCCCTTTCCGGACATCCCTCACAGGAGGGATGGAAGGTCCCTCACGTCGGGGAGAGCGAAGATCGCTCCCCACCGTGACGCCGCGCGTTCCCGCCGCCGCCTAACCTGCCGGGCATGCGAGCGGCCATCGAAGTAATCGGACTGCGCAAGCGCTACGGCCGCACCGTGGCGCTGGACGGGATGTCCTTCACCGTGCTCCCGGGCCGGGTCACCGGTTTCGTCGGGCCCAACGGCGCGGGCAAGTCCACCACGATGCGGGTGATCCTCGGCCTCGACGCGGCCGACGAGGGCTCCGCGCTGATCGGCGGCCGGCCGTACCGGAGCCTGCGGGCTCCTCTGTGCCAGGTCGGCGCCCTGCTGGACGCCGCCGCGTTGCAGCCGTCCCGTACGGCGCGCAACCACCTGCTGTGGCTGGCCCACTCCCAGGGGCTGGGCGCGCGGCGGGTCGACGAGGTGATCGAGCAGGTCGGGCTGGGGGCCGTGGCGCGGCGCAGGGCGGGCGGGTTCTCGCTCGGCATGCGGCAGCGTCTCGGCATCGCCGCCGCGCTGCTCGGGGATCCGCCCGTCCTCCTGCTGGACGAGCCGGTCAACGGCCTCGACCCGGAGGGCGTCGTGTGGATCCGCGGCCTGCTGCGGTCACTGGCCGCCGAGGGACGCGCGGTGCTGGTGTCCAGCCACCTGATGAGCGAGATGCAGGACATGGCCGACCACCTCGTGGTGGCGGGCCGGGGGCGGGTTGTAGAAGACACGAGCGTCGCCGACCTGATCGCCGCCGCCTCCGACGGGCGGGTCACGCTGCGCACGACCGCGCGTACGGAGGCGATGGAGGCCCTGGCCCGCGCCGGCGCCACGGTGGCCGTCCAGGACCGCGACACGCTCACCGTCTCGGGGCTGGAGGCCGGGCGGATCGTCGCCCTGCTCGGTGCGAACGACGTGCCGTTCTCGGAGGTGGCCGCGCACCGGGCGTCGCTGGAGGAGGCGTACATGGAGCTGACCAGGGACGCGGTCGAGTTCCGCGCCACGACCCCGCGAGACGGGACGGCGACCTCATGACGGACCCCTCGACGGCCATGACAGACCCCACGACGGGCGGGCGCGACGGCTTTCCGCACCTGGTCCGTGCTGAATGGACCAAGTTCAGGACCGTACGCGGCTGGGTGGCCGGTATGACCCTCGCCGTGGTGCTCGTCGTGGCGCTGGGGCTGCTGTCCGCGGCGGGCAGCCACGCCTCCTGCGGCATGGGCGGCGTCGAGACCGCCTGCACGCTCACGACCGGGCCGGGCGGTGAGGCCGTGAGCGACCGCTTCTTCTTTGTCCACCGCCGGTTGGACGGCGACGGCTCGATCACCGTGCGGGTGGACTCCATGACCGGGCAGATCCGGCTTCCCGACGCCAGCCCGGGGGTGCGCAACGTCGTGGCAGGAGTCGTGCCGTGGGCGAAGGCCGGGATCATGGTCAAGGACGGCGTCCGGGAGGGCGCGTCGTACGCCGCGGTGATGGTCACCGCCCGGCACGGGGTGCGGATGCAGCACGACTTCACCGAGGACGTCGCGGGCGGGTCAGGCGGCGTCTCGCCGGGGTCGCCGCGCTGGCTGCGGCTGACTCGGTCGGGCGGCACCTTGACCGGCTACGAGTCGGTGGACGGCAGGCGGTGGACCGTGGTCGGCACGGCCCGTCCGGCCCATCTGCCGGCCACGGTGGAGGCCGGCATGTTCGTGGCATCCCCGGGCGACCTGACGGTGAGCAGAGGGGATCTGGGCGGCGCCTCCGTCCAGGTCCGGTTCACCGAGGCGACCGCCGTCCTCGACCAGGTCCGGGTGGAGGGCCGGGCGGGCGGCACGTGGAGCCATGACGACGTCGGCGTGGCGTACGAGGCCGACGGCAGGACGCCCCACCACCCGGGCCGGTTCACCGAGTCCGGCGGAGCGTTCGCGATCACCGGGGTAGGCGACGTCGCGCCGAGCGTAGACGGCGTGCGGGTCGAGAGCACGCTCTCCGGCCTGGTCGCCGGGCTGGTCGCGGTGATCGTCGTGGCGGTGCTGTTCGTCAGCGCGGAACACCGGCGGGGCCTGTTCCGCACCACTGCGCTGGCGGCACCACGGCGGGGCCGGGCCTTCGCGGCCAAGGCCGTGGTCGTCGGCGCGGTGGCCTTCGCCGCCGGCCTGACCGCCGCCGCCCTCACCGTTCCCCTCGGCGCACGCGTCCTGCGGGCGAACGGCAACGCCGTCCTCCCGGTGAGCACGTTCACCGAGCTGCGGGTCGTGGCCGGTGTCGCGGCACTGACGGCCGCCGTCGCGGTCCTCGCCCTCGCCTGCGGCGCACTGGTGCGCCGGGGCGCGGCAGCGGTCACCGTGGTGGCCGGGCTGGTCGTGGTGCCGCACATCCTCGCGACCGCATCCGTTCTGCCCCTGAGCGTGGCGCGGTGGCTGCTGCGGCTCACTCCGGCGGCCGGGTTCGCGGTGCAGCAGAGCGTTCCGGAGTACGCCCAGGTGCTCGGCTACTACAGCCCCCAGGGCGGCTACTATCCGCTGCCGCCCCTCGCCGGGCTCGCCGTGCTCTGCGGCTATGCCGCACTCGCCGCCGTACTGGCCGCCGTACGCATCCGCAAGGGGGACGCGTGAGACGCGAGCTTCGCGCGGAGTGGACCAAGGCGCGCACCGCACCGGGCACGGCGTGGCTACTGTCGGCCGTCGTCGTGCTCAGCGCCGCCGCGAGCGCCGCCGTGGCCGCGACCGTCTCCTGTACGGCGGGGGGCTGCGACCAGGACGTCCCCCGGCTCGGCCTCGCCGGGATCCAGGCGGGCCAGGCGGCCGTGGCCGTCCTGGCCGTGTTCGCGGTCACCGGCGAGTACGGCACCGGCATGATCGCGACGACGTTCGCGGCGATGCCGCGCCGGGGCCGGGTTCTGGCCGCGAAGGCCGCCGTCCTCACCGGCCTGACGCTGGCCGCCGGGACGGTCGCGGTGCTCGCGTCCGTGCTGGCGGCGCGGCTCATCCTGCCGGGCAACGGGTTCACGGCCGCCGGCGGCCACCCGCCGCCGTCCCTGGCCGACGGCCCGACGCTGGGCGCGGCGGCCGGCACGGTGCTCTACCTCGCGCTGATCGCCCTGTTCAGCCTCGGCGCCGCCACCGCCGTGCGGGACTCCGCGACCGCGGCCGGCGTGGTGTGCGGCGTGCTGTACGTGCTGCCGCTCATCCCGCGCATGGTCGCCGACCCGGGCTGGCGGCGGCTGCTCTGGCAGGCCACGCCGGCGAACGCCGGGCTCGCGGTCCAGACGACCACGCACCTGGACGACCTTCCGCTCGGCCCGTGGGAGGGCCTCGGCGTGGCGGCCGCCTGGGCCGCCGCGGCGTTGCTCGGCGCCTGGTTGCTGGTCCGCACGCGCGACGTGCGGGCCTAGAGGCGCTCGCGCCACCGGGTGGTGATGGGCAGGCGGCGGTCGCGGCCGAAGTTCTTGGGCGTGATCTTCGGACCCGGCGGGTACTGACGGCGCTTGTACTCGGCCAGGTCCACCAGCCGGATGATCTGTGTAACCAGCTCGGGGTCGTGACCGGCCGCGACCAGCTCGTCGCGGCCCATGTCCCGCTCGACGTAGTCGCGCAGCAGCCGGTCGAGCACCTCGTACGGCGGGAGCGAGTCGGTGTCGCGCTGGTCGGGCCGCAGCTCCGCGCTCGGCTCCTTGGTGATCGAGTTCTCCGGGATCGGGGGCTGTCCCGGCTGGGCGTTGCGCCACTCCGCGAGCTTCCAGACCACGCTCTTGAGCACGTCCTTGATCGGGGCGAACCCGCCCGCCGAGTCGCCGTACAGCGTGGAGTAGCCGGTGGCCAGCTCGCTCTTGTTGCCGGTGGTCAGCACCAGGTGGCCGTGCTCGTTCGACAGGCTCATCAGCAGCATGCCGCGCACGCGTGCCTGCAGGTTCTCGGCCGCCAGGCCGTGCAGCTCGATCTCCTTCTCGAACCCCGCGACGATGTCGGCGATCGGCACCATCTGAGAGTTGATCCCCTGGCGGCGCACCAGTTCCTCCGCGTCGGTGATGGAGTGGTCCGAGGAGTAACGCGAGGGCATCAGCACCACGTGGACCCGCTCTGCCCCGACGGCGTCGGCGGCGATCGTGGCGACGAGGGCGGAGTCGATGCCGCCGGACAGACCGAGGATGACCGAGCGGAAGCCGTTCTTGCGCACGTAGTCGCGCACGCCGAGCACGAGCGCGTGGTAGATCTCGGCCAGGTCGTCCAGCCGCCCGGCGACGACCGGCGCCTCCGGCTCGTACGGCTCGACCGGCGCGGCCGACAGCAGCACCCGCTCGACCGTGATGACCGTGCCGTCGTGCGCCTCATGGCGCGACTCGCCCAGCTCGCCCGCGCCCTCCGGGAGCTCCAGGTCGGTGACGAGCAGGTCCTCCTCGAACTGCGGCGCGCGGGCGACCAGTTCCCCGGAGGCGTCCACGATGAGCGAGTCGCCGTCGAAGACCAGTTCGTCCTGACCGCCGACCATGTTCACGTACGCGAGCGCGCAGCCCGCCTCGCGGGCTCGCCGCGCGCACAGCTCCAGCCGCACGTCGTCCTTGTTCGTCTCGTACGGCGAGCCGTTGGGGACGACGAGCAGGCCGGCGCCGGCCTCGGCGACCACCGAGACGGGACCGCCGTCCTGCCACAGGTCCTCGCACACGGCCACGGCGACGTCCACGCCGTGCAGGCGGAAGATCGGCAGGCGGTCGCCGCGCACGAAGTAGCGGTACTCGTCGAACACCCCGTAGTTCGGCAGGTGGTGCTTGGCCGACTTCGTCACCACCTGGCCCTCGTGGAGCAGCGCGACCGCGTCGAGCGGGGCGCCCTTGGGCTGTCCCACGCGCGGGGCGAGGTCGGCCCGGTCGAGGTAGCCCACCACGACGGGGAGGTCGCCGAGGCCCTCGTCGGCGAGCCGCGTGGCCGCCTTCGACAGCGCCGTGACCGACGCCTCCGCGAACGACGACCGGAGCACCAGGTCCTCGGCGGGGTAGCCGGTCAGGAACATCTCGGGGAACACCACGAGGTGCGCGCCGCGCTCGGCGGCCCTGCGGGTCCACTCGACGAGCATGTCGGCGTTGCCGGCGATGTCACCGACGACCGGATTGGTCTGGGCGAGAGCGATACGCAGTTGAGCCACGGTCCCACCCTAAAGTGTCCGATTCGTTGTCGTCAAAGCGACGATAAGGGTCGGGTGTCGGGCGACCCGGGGCTGACCAGCCCTCTTTCGTACGCCAGGACCACGAGCTGGGCGCGGTCGACCAGGCCGAGGCCGCGCAGCAGCGCCGTGACCTCGTCGGCGACCTCCTGCTCCGGCACGGCGAGCGTCATCGCGATCTGCCGGTTGGTGAGACCCCGGGCGACGAGCTTGATCAGGTCGATGTCGGAGTCGGACAGGCCTTCCGGCGCCGCCGGGTCGCGCCGCCCGGCGAAGGCCGCGATCAGGTGTGTGGTGACCGCGGGGTCGAGCAGCGCGTCGCCCGCGACGGCCGCGCGGACCGCCGCGATGAGCTGCTCGGGTGCGGAGGTCTTCAGCACGAAGCCGCTCACTCCCGCCCGCAGCGCGGCGTAGAGGTTCGCGTCGGTGCCGAAGGTGGTCATCATGATCACCCTCGGTGGCGCCTCCCCGGCGAGGATCCGCCGGGCCGCCGCCAGGCCGTCCAGTCGCGGCATCTGGATGTCCATGAGCACCACGTCGGGCCGCGCCGACTGGACGAGCGCGATCGCCTGCTCGCCGTTCTCCGCCTCGCCGACGAGTTCGAGCCCCGGCTCGCTGTCGAGGATGACCTTGAGACCGGTGCGCACCAGTGCCTGGTCGTCGGCGATCAGCACGCGCAGGACCGCCCCTCCCGGCCCGGACGGCCCGCCGGCGGCACGATCGGGGGCGGCGGGATCGGGGACGTCCAGATGCTCGGACTGCACGAGAATGTCCTGCTCCAGCCGCTGCAGGGCGGGGCCGAGGTCGAGCCCGAGTTCGTCGCGCAGCGTCTCGCGGGCCCGGCGCAGCGCGCCGAGCGCGTCACCCTGCCGCCCGGCGCGGTAGAGCGCGAGCGCCAGCAACCGCCAGGCCTCCTCCCGCAGCGGGTGTGCCGACGCGTGCGCCTCCAGGTCGGGGATCACCGGACCGGTACGGCCCAGCCGCAGCGCGGCGTCCGCGCGGCGCTCCACGGCGAGCAGGCGAAGCCCGTCCAGCCGCGTGGCCTCGGTCTGCGCCCAGGCCAGCTCCTGGAAGCCGGCGAGTGCGGGCCCGCGCCACAGGGCGAGGGCCGTCTCCATCCGCTCCAGCGTCACGGCCGGGCCCTCGTGGTCGCTCTTGACCAGGTGCTCGAAGTGCCAGGAGTCCACGTCCTGGACGGCCGCCCGCAGGGCGTAGCCGGGCGGCGCCGACACCAGGACGCCGGCCTCCTCGCGCGGCGCGCGGTTCGGTTCGAGCGCCCGGCGCAGCCGGGAGACGTACCCCTGGATCGTGGACAACGCCTGGGCGGGCGGCTCGCCGGGCCACAGCTCGTCGATCAGCACGCTCACCGGTACGGCGCGCCCTCCGGCCACGAGCAACCGGGCGAGCACGGCCTGTTGCCGCTGGCCGCCCAGGTCGAGCGTCTCCCCGTTGGAAATCGCCCCGAACGGCCCAAGAGCACGAAAAGTCACCATCGCACGGTAAGCGTAGAGGCAGTGTCCTTCCCGGACGTGCCGAGCGCCTCTCGGTTGGGTCACGAGGCGGGGCGGGCGCGAACCGCCATGATTCCCGGCGAGCAGCGCCGGATCGCCCACCCTGCCGTAGAGGATTCCTGAAGTGGATCACGTCCCGGTCTCCCCAGGCGGGGGAACGCGGACCTACGTCGCCAGTGCGGAGCGGCGGCGGACGGCGCGGCCGATGAGGAGCTGGCCCGCGGCCGCGAGCAGGCCGAGGCCGCCGAGCAGGGGCCACATCAGCCCGGGGGCGGCGGCCAGCAGCCGGGTGCCCACCAGGGGCGCGAGCAGGGATCCGGCCGACCAGGACAGGCCGTACAGGCCCGAGTAGCGTCCCCGCAGGTGGGGCGGTGCGAGCGCGGCGACGATCGCCCCCGGGATCCCGGCGGTGAGCACCTCGCCGAGCGTCCAGACGGCCACGGTCGCGGCGTGCCCGGCCGCGGACGAGACCAGCGAGGTCAGCGCGAACCCGAGCCCGACGAGCGCGAACCCGGACGCGAGCACCCTGGACGGGTCGAACCTGGCCAGCCACGCGTTCGTGAGCGGCTGAACGACCACGATCAGCAGGCCGTTGACCGCCATCGCGATGCCGTACGCGCTCGTGGGCAGCCCCTGGCCGGTCATGGCGAGCGGCAGCGTGGTGTACGCCTGCAGGTAGACCAGCGAGTAGGCCAGGTTGCCCAGCACGAAGGCCAGCATGAGGCGGTCGCGCAGCACGTCGGCGAAGCGGCCGGGCTGCGCGTCCTCGCGGGCCGGGCGGGTCTCCGGGATCGCCCGCCACACGAGGAGGCCGAAGACCAGGCAGGTGACGGCGTCCACCCAGAACAGCACGGTGAAGCCCGAGCGGGCGAGCCAGCCGCCGGCCACCATCGCGACCGAGAAGCCGAGGTTGATGGCCCAGAACAGCAGCCCGAACGCCCGGGGCCGGTCCTCCGGAGGCACCAGGTCGGCGACGATCGCCTGCGACGCCGGCCGGTAGGCGTCCACCACGATGCCCAGCACGAGCATGCCCACGACGAGCCCCGCCACGCTGGTCGTGTAACCGAGCGCGATCATGGTGACGGCCGTGGCGACCATGCCGCCCGTGAGCGTGACCCGGCGCCCGAGGCGGTCGGCCAGCCATCCGGCGACCGGCTGCGACAGCAGCGATCCCACGCCGAACATCGTCATGACCAGCCCGGTGGTGGCGAGGGAGACGCCGCGCGCCTGCGTGAGATAGATGCCGATGAACGGCTCCACCATCGTGCCGAGCCGGTTGACGAACGATCCGCCGAACAGCACCCAGAAGGGACGGGGCAGGCCGCCGACCTTCGACTGGATGAAGCCGGTCCTGCTGATCACAGTGGTCACGGCGTCCAGCCTTGGACAACGAGGACGCCCCGTGCCAATCTTTTAGCCCTGGCTGAAACATGGGGGGACGGCCGTGGCGGTGGAGTGGCGGTTCACACCGGACGACGTCGCGCGGCTGCGCTTCGCGTTCTCCCCCATGTGGGAGCTGGTGGCCAGCCTCCGGGTGCTGCGCGCCCCGGGCCGCCACTCGCTGCACCTGCCGTGGCTGCGGGCCGTACGGCCGCGCCTGCGCGAGGCGGATCTGCGGGATCTGTTCGCGCTGGTCCCGGTGAACGGCTACATCCCCGACTTCCTCACCCCGCCGCCCGGCACCCCGCTGCCGGACTTCGCCGCCGAGCTGGAGCGGGTGCGGGCCACGCCGCCCGCCACGGCGTACGAGGAGATCGTGTGGGTGCAGACGCCCGACACCGCGGCGCTGCGGCGGTTCGCCGACGACCCGGCGGAGGGCGTGCGGAGGGTGGCCGACCAGCTGCGGGCCTACTGGGCGGTCGCGTTCGAGGAGTTCTGGCCGGGGATCCGCGCGCTGCTGGAGGCCGACGTCATGTGGCGGGCCCGCACGCTGGCGGCCGGGGGAGTGCGCGAGCTGTTCGCCGACCTGCACCCGGGGGTCGCCTGGCACGGCGACCGGCTCGTCGCGGCCAAGAGCTGTGACTATGACGGCGACCTCGGCGGGGACGGCCTCGTCCTCGTGCCGAGCGCCTTCTCCTGGCCGGACGTCTGGGTGATGTACGAGCCGTACCGGCCGATGCTGTGCTACCCGGCGCGGGGCGTGGGGACGCTGTGGTCGGACGGCGCGCCCTGCACGCCCGAGGCGCTGGCCGCCCTCATCGGCCGCACCCGGGCGCAGGTGCTCACCGCTCTGGCCGAGCCCGGCTCGACCACCGCGCTCGCCCGGCGGCTCGGCCTCACGCCGGGCGCGGTCAGCCAGCACCTCGCCGTGCTGTCCGACGCGGGCCTGGTGGCGCGGCGGCGGCTCGGCCGCGAGGTGCTCTACCGGCGGACACCCGTCGGCGAGTCGCTCGCCGCCGTCAGCTGATCACGCCGGGCCGGGTGGTCTCCGCCCGTCTGCCCGCCCGTCTGTCCGCCCGTGACCCGCGCGTGTCTCCGCCCGTTTCTCCGGGCGCCGTCGCGGTCCCGGGTCCGTGGTGATCTCCAGGACAGCCGGCTCACACTCCCTTGTAACCCCTGTGAAACACTCAGGAGGCAGACTGGTACGCGACCAGACCTGTAACTCCGTGAGGTACGCCTTGGACCGCCAGCAGGAATTCGTCCTCCGCACGCTCGAAGAGCGAGACATCCGGTTCATCCGGCTGTGGTTCACCGACGTGCTCGGGTTCCTGAAGTCGGTGGCGATCGCGCCCGCCGAGCTTGAGGGCGCCTTCGCCGAGGGCATCGGCTTCGACGGCTCGGCGATCGAGGGCTTCTCGCGGGTCTACGAGTCGGACATGCTGGCCAAGCCCGACCCGTCGACGTTCCAGATCCTGCCGTGGCGCAGCGAGTCGCCGGGCGCCGCCCGCATGTTCTGCGACATCCTGATGCCGGACGGCTCGCCGTCGCACGCCGACCCGCGCTTCGTGCTCAAGCGGACGCTGGCCAAGGCGGCCGACATGGGCTTCACGTTCTACACCCACCCCGAGGTGGAGTTCTTCCTGCTGCGCAACCGGCCGGAGAAGGGCGACAGGCCCCAGCCCATCGACGAGGGCGGCTACTTCGACCACACTCCGCACAGCGCGGGCCACGACTTCCGCCGCAACGCGATCATGATGCTGGAGTCGATGGGCATCTCGGTGGAGTTCAGCCACCACGAGGGCGCGCCGGGCCAGCAGGAGATCGATCTCCGCTACGCCGACGCGCTGACCACGGCCGACAACATCATGACGTTCCGGCTGGTCATGAAGGAGGTGGCGCTGGAGCAGGGCGTGTGGGCCTCGTTCATGCCCAAGCCGTTCACGGACTATCCCGGGTCCGGCATGCACACGCACATGTCGCTGTTCGAGGGCGACCGCAACGCCTTCTACGAGCCCGGCGCCGACTACCAGCTCTCCAAGATCGGCCGATCGTTCATCGGCGGCCTGCTCAGGCACGCGGCGGAGATCACCGCCGTCTGCAACCAGTGGGTCAACTCCTACAAGCGGCTGTGGGGCGGCGCCGAGGCGATCGCCGGGGCCGGCGGCGAGGCTCCGGCGTACATCTGCTGGGGGCACAACAACCGCTCCGCGCTCGTGCGCGTGCCCATGTACAAGCCGCACAAGGGCGGCTCGACCCGCATCGAGTTCCGGTCGGTCGACTCCTCCTGCAACCCCTACCTCGCCTTCGCCGTCATCCTGGCCGCCGGGCTGAAGGGCATCGAGGAGGGGTACGAGATGCCGCCGGGCGCCGAGGACGACGTGTGGGCGCTGACCAGCGCGGAGCGGCGGGCGCTCGGCATCCAGCCGCTGCCCCAGTCGCTGGACGAGGCGATCGCGGCGATGGAGCACAGCGAGCTGGTCGCCGAGACGCTGGGCGAGCACGTCTTCGACTACTTCCTGCGCAACAAGCGCGCGGAGTGGCAGGACTACCGCCGCCAGGTGACCGAGTACGAGCTCGGCCGCTACCTGCCCGTGCTCTGACCGACGCCCGCTCCGTCACCGGGGCTTAACAGCCTGCAAATTCTTCTGACACTCCCGTCTGTTTATCTGATCCGTACGCCGGAACAGTAAAATCGGTTCACTTGTTACGACTTTTGCGGGTGAGCCGTATCAAGACGTGACTCAGGGAGGGCGTGGGCTATATGACGGCGGCTGCGGGGCTGCAGACCGTTCTGACGGTACCGAAGCGTTTCCGGGGGCCCGAGGGCACCGCCAACGGCGGCTGGATCGCGGGGACCCTCGCGGGAACGCTGACGGGGGGCGGTCACGACTCGCCGGTGGAGGTCACCCTTCGCAGACCGGTCCCGCTGGAGAGCGAGCTGCCGGTCGAGCACGTCGGCAACGCCGTCGTCCTCAGCCAGGGCGACGACCACCTCGTCGAGGCGATTCCCGTCGCCGAGACGCTGGCGCCGCCGCCGTTCGTGCGGTTCACCGACGCGGCCCGCGCGGAGGCCGGTTTCCCCGGCAGGCACGGCCACGCGATCGCGGGCTGCTTCGCCTGCGGGCTGCGCGAGCCGGGCGACGGACTGCGCATCTTCCCCGGCCCGGTGGACAACACGGTGGGCAATCCGGTGGACGGCGCCGAGCTCGTGGCCGCCGGCTGGCGGGTGCCGTTCAACGTGACCGACGAGCACGGCGTGGTCCCCGACTCGATCATCTGGGCGGCGCTGGACTGTGCCACCGGATGGGCGCACTACCGCAGCTTCCCGGACCGGCGGCCCATCCAGCCCCCGCTGCTCGGGCGGCTGACCGGGCAGGTGTTCCGCCGGGTCTACCCGATGGGCCGATACTCGGTCGTGGCCCGGGCGGAAGGCCGCGACGGCCGCAAGCTGTTCGGCACGAGCGCGGTCTACGAGGTGGACGGCGCGCTCGTCGCCGCGGCCAAGGCGACGTGGATCCTGCCCCGCGGGTGACCCGCCCTGCCGCGGTTATCCGGTGAGGCGGGCGGCCACGACCGCGGCGCAGCGGGGAGCGAACAAAATCGTGTAGTGGTTGCAGTCCGGCACGACCTCGTCGCGCAGGCTGGGCAGTTCCGCCGCCCACCGCGCGGTGAGGTCGTCCGGGAGCATTCCGACGTCCTGGTTCAGCAGCCCTCGCGGCGCGCGGAGCAGGAGCGGCGCCGGTTCGACGGCCTTCAGCGCCGCCCCGATAGCCTCGTGCTCGGTGAGCAGCCAGCGGCCGTCCTGCCGCACGGCGTCCTCGCGGGCGCGTGAGCGGACGGCGCCGTCCGGCCCGGTGGCGTCGTAGCGGACGTACTCCTCGATGAGCGGCGACCAGTCGTCGGCGAGCGCGGGATGAGCGCGGAAGAAGTCGAGATAGGCGTCCACGCTCGGATAGGTCCGGGAGAGCCGGGCGACGGCCGGCCCGAGCGTCGCCTCCAGCACCTCGTCGGGGTCGGCGCCGGGCGGCAGCGGCAGTGGCAGGCCGCCGTCCACGAGCACCACCCGGGCATAGCGCCGGTGCGCGCCGTGGAGCGCCGCGACGTAGGCGCCCATCGAGTGCCCGGTGAGCACGCTGGTGCCGTCCGCGCCCACGTGCTCGGCGACTCGTTCCAGGTCCTCGGCGTGCCGGTCCAGGCCGTACGGGCCGGGCAGGTCGGCGCTGTGGCCGCGCCCGCGCAGGTCCGCGGCGACCAGTGACCAGCCGGGCGGCAGCGCCTCGGCCACCGCCCGCCACGCCATGAGGGAGGCGGTGATGCCGTGCGCCGCGATGATCAGGCGCGGACCGCCGCCGAACCGCGCGATCCGCAGCCGTCCGCCGGGGACGGCGACCTCATCGATGTTCATGGTGCGGACTGTACGGTACGGCCCTCTCGGGTCTCGACTGTCCCGTTATGTTCTCCTGGCCCGGCGGCGGGGAACCGCCGCCCGAGCGGGCCGAGGCGTTCGCGGCCCAGCTCGCCCGGCGCCGACAGGAGCCGGCGCGGGCCTGCGTGGGCCGGCATGGGTGGAGGGGCGCGCGGAGAAAACCAGTGATGGGCCGATTACGCAGAGAAACCGCTAAGGACGCGCACATCGCGGAGGGTTAGCGTGTGCGCTGAGCCCGGCAGGTGCCGGGCGGTGACATCCAAGGTCGGCTCCGCGGCAGGGGGCCGATCTCTGTGAGGAGGCTTCCGACCCATGTGTACGGTTACTGGGAAGGTTCGTCTCGGGGGGGCCGACGTGATCGACGTCGGAGTGGAGGAAGGAACGGTGAACGCCGCGCCTCGGATACAGACGACGGCAGGGCGCCTGGCGGCGCTCGGATTCGCCGACGGTGCGCGGGCCGAACGGCTGCTCGACGAGCTCGGCCCCGAGGCGGTCGGCGACTTCGCGCTGCTCGACGACATCGTCAGGGCCGCCGACCCGGATCTGGCGCTCACCACGCTGAGCCGCCTGGTGGAGCGGGACGCGAGCGTGCTCGGGGCGTTCCGCGACGACCCGGACCTGCGCCGCAGGGTGCTCGGCGTGTTCGGGCTCAGCGCCGCGCTCGGCGAGCACGTCGTACGGCACCCGGAGTGCCTGCCGTCGATCCGGTCGCCGCGGTGGCCCACGCTGGGCGACCTGCGTGAGGAGATGCTGGTCGCGGTCGGGGCGGACCCCGACGCGGCCGAACCCGTGGCCGAGCCGGCGACGGAGGGGGTCGCCGCCGGGCCGGGCACGTCAGGACCGGCGATGGAGGCGCTGCGCGTCGCCTACCGCAACCGCCTGCTGCACCTGGCCACACGCGACGTGACCGGCGAGTGCACCCTCGCCGAGGCCGCCGCCGCGCTGGCCGACCTCGCCTCGGCCGCGCTGGAGGCCGCCCTGGCCATCGCCAGGGCCGAGGTGGCCGACGCGGGCGACGTGCGGCTGGCCGTCATCGGCATGGGCAAGTGCGGGGCCCGCGAGCTGAACTACATCTCCGACGTCGACGTCGTCTTCGTGGCCGAGCCCAAGGAAGGCGTGGACGAGACCAAGGCGCTGCAGACCGCCACACGCCTCGCGCAGGGCATGATGCGGGCCTGCTCGGCGAGCACCCCCGAGGGCGCGCTGTGGGAGGTGGACGCCAACCTGCGCCCGGAGGGCAAGATGGGCCCGCTCGTGCGCAGCATGGAAAGCCACCTGGCCTACTTCCGCAGGTGGGCCAAGACGTGGGAGTTCCAGGCGCTGCTCAAGGCGCGCCCGGTCGCGGGCGACCTGGAGCTCGGCCAGGAGTACGTCGCAGCGGTCAACGAGCTGGTCTGGCAGGCCGCCGCCCGGCCCCACTTCGTGGAGGACGTGCAGGCCATGCGCCGCCGGGTGGAGGCGCACGTGCCCGCGGGCGAGGCCGACCGGCAGATCAAGCTCGGGCCGGGCGGGCTGCGGGACATCGAGTTCGCCGTCCAGCTCCTCCAGCTCGTGCACGGCCGCTCCGACCCGCTGCTGCGCCGCAGGGCCACGCTGTCGGCCCTCGCCGCCCTCTCCAGGGGCGGCTACGTCGGGCGCGACGACGCCAAGGCGCTCGCCGAGGCCTACACCTTCCTGCGCCAGGTCGAGCACATGCTCCAGCTCCACCGGCTGCGCCGCACCCACATGGTGCCGTCGGACACCGCCGACCTGCGGCGGCTCGGCCGGGGGCTGGGTATGACGACCGACCCGGTGGGGGAGTTCACCACCACCTGGAAGCGGCACGCGCTGGAGGTGCGGCGGCTCCACGAGAAGCTGTTCTATCGCCCGCTGCTGCAGGCCGTCGCCCGGCTGCCGGAGACCGAGGCCCGCCTGTCCACGGCCGCCGCCACCGCGCGGCTGGAGGCGCTCGGCTACGCCGACCCCGAGGGCGCGCTGCGTCACATCGCCGCGCTCACCAGCGGTGTCTCTCGCCGGGCGGCCATTCAGCGGACGCTGCTGCCGGTCATGCTCGGCTGGTTCGCCGACGCCCCCGACCCCGACGCCGGCCTGCTCGGCTTCCGTCAGGTGAGCGACAAGCTCGGCACCACGCCGTGGTATCTGCGCCTGCTGCGCGACGAGACCGCCGCGGCCGACCGCCTCGCCCGCCTGCTCGGCACCAGCAAGTACGTCACCGGGCTGCTGCTGCACGCCCCCGAGGCCGTCGCGATGCTGGGTTCGCCCACCGAGCTGGCCGTACGGCCCGCCGCGACGCTCGCCGCCGAGGCCGCCGCCGCGGTGGGCCGCTACGCGGAGGACGCCGAGACCGCCGTCGCCGCCGTCCGGGCGCTGCGCCGCAGGGAACTGTTCCGTACGGCCTGCGCCGACCTGTCGGGGCTGATCGACATCGAGGAGGTCGGCCAGGCCCTTTCGTCGCTGAACGACATCACGATCCAGGCGGCGCTGGACACGGCGATCAACAAGGTCACCCTGGAGCGGCGGGCTCCGTTCCCGACGCGGATGGCCGTGATCGCCATGGGCCGCCTGGGTGGCCTGGAGAGCTCCTACGCCAGCGACGCCGATGTCATGTTCGTGCACGCGCCACTGCCTGGAGCGGTCGAGCGGGACGCGGCCGTCGCCGCCCACGCGGTGGCCGAGGAGACGCGCAGGCTGCTCGCGCTTCCCGCCCCCGACCCGCCGCTGCAGATCGACGCGGGACTGCGGCCGGAGGGGCGGCAGGGGCCGCTCGTGCGCACGATCGCCTCCTACCGGGCCTACTACGACCGCTGGGCCTCGCACTGGGAGGCCCAGGCACTGCTGCGGGCCCGGTTCTGCGCCGGCGACGCCGAACTCGGCCGCGAGTTCGTCGCGCTCGTGGAGCCGCTGCGCTATCCGGCCGAGGGCATCTCCGGCGACGCCGTACGCGAGATCCGCAAGCTCAAGGCGCGCATGGAGGCCGAGCGGCTGCCGCGCGGGGCCGACCCGGCGCTGCACACCAAGCTCGGCAGGGGCGGGCTGAGCGACGTGGAGTGGGTGGCCCAGCTCATCCAGTTGCGGCACGCGGGAGCCGTGCCCGTGCTGCGTACGACGCGCACTCTGGACGCGCTGCGCGCCGCGGCGGGGGAGGGCCTGCTTGACCCGGCCGACGAGGAGGTGCTCGCACAGGCGTGGCTGTTCGCCTCGCGCATCCGCGACGCCCTCATGCTGGTGCGCGGCCGGGCGGCCGACAGCATCCCCACTCCCGTCAAGGAGCGGGTGCTGCTCGCGCGGGCGCTCGGTTATCCGCCCGAGGGCACCGAGGACTTCGTCGAGGACTACCGGCGCGCCACCCGGCGGGCCAGGACCGTGGTGGAGCGCGTCTTCTACGAGGGCTGACCCGGGCCCTGGGCCGGGTGGACCCGTACGGGGCCGGTGAAGGGCCGGTGCGGGGCGGGCCGTGCGGAGGGGCCGTGCTGCTGAGGGGGTCGTGGGGGGCGGACGGTCAGAGCTTCCTGCCCACGGCCCCGTACCCGCCGTGGACGCGGTCGCCCAGGAGGAGGGCCTCGTCCGGGTCCGAGCGCCACTCGCCGACCGCCACCAGGCCGGGCTCCACGAGCTCGAAGCCGTCGAAGAAGCGGCTGATCTCCGCTCCGGTGCGCAAGGTGAGCGGTACGGGCCCGGTGTTGTACGCCTCGGCGAAGGCCTCCAGGCTCTCGCGGGCGAAGTCGCCGGTGACGTGGGTGACGGCGAGGTAACTGCCGGGCACGACCGCGTCGGTGTAGCGCTTGACGATGCCGAACGGGTCGTCCTCGTCCTTGACGAACATGAGCGTGCCCACGATCACCACGCCGATCGGCTGGGTGAAGTCGAGCGTCGCCAGCGTGTCCGGATGCGTGAGGATGGAGTCCGGGTCGCGCAGATCGGCCTCGATGTAGGCGGTCCTGCCCTCCGGCGTGCCGCGCAGCAGCGCGCGGGCGTGGACCATCACGATCGGGTCGTTGTCGACGTAGACGACCCTGGCCGCCGGATTCACGGCCTGGGCGACCTCGTGGGTGTTGCTCTGGGTCGGAATGCCGGTGCCGATGTCGAGGAACTGGGTGATCCCCTGCTCCGCGAGGAACTGTACGGCCCGGCCCAGGAACGCCCGGTTGTCCCGGGCCCCCTGGACGACCCCGGGGGAGGCGATCTTGACCGCTTCGGCGACCCTGCGGTCGGCCTCGAAGTTGTCCTTGCCGCCCAGCCAGTAGTCGTACACCCGGGCGGGGTGCGGCACCAAGGTGTTGAGCTTCGGGGCAGCGGGTGTCTCGTCGGCCATTACGTGCTCCAAGGACGTGGTTTTCCTGATCTTATCCATTCGCCCCCCACGTCCGGTCGACTGATCGAAATTCGGGGTCGCCTAAAGCGTTGCCCTCACAGAGGCGACGCTGTATCAACGGTACGGGTGATCTCTTTGATCTCGTATTACGCAGACCTGGCCATCGGGCTGATCCTCGCCTTCCTGCTGCTGTCGCTTCTCGTCAGCGGCATCAACGAGGGCATCGTCAAGCTGCTCGGAATCCGCAGCAAGTTCCTGTGGGCGTACCTGCGCGACACCCTCGACGGCGCGGAGACGGCGGACGGGACCTCCCGGCTCGACCGGATCCTGGACGCGCTCAAGAGGCTCGGCCGCAAGGCGCGGACGCCGCTGACACAGGCGGCGTCGCCGGAGGAGGGCCGGTCACGCCTGCCCGCGAGCGTTCTGGGGGTGTTCGCGCGGCTGCCGTTCGGCCGGGACCCGCGGCCCGCGTTCAGCCGTCAGCCGCCGCCCGCGCAGAGCCCGCCGCTCGCCGCCGCCGCCGACTCGGTGGCCGCAGACTCGGTAGCCGCCGAGTCGGTGGCAGCCGATCCAGTGGCCGCCGGTTCTGGGGCAGCCGAGCAGGCGACGGCCTCGGCCGAGGTCCCGGCAGGCGCGTCGGCCGACCCCGCGCATCCCGCCGGACAGGCCGATCCCGAGGAGATCGCCGTCCTCACGGTGGAACCGGCGGCGGTCGGCGCGGCGGGCGGCGTGCTGCCGCCGGACCAGGGCAAGTCGATGGCCGAACTGCTCCACGAACGGCTGCAGGAGATCGACCACGCCAAGCGCGGAAGGACGAGCATCGCCGACATCCCGCCCGCGCGCTTCGCCGTCGCCGTCATGGAGATCGCCATCGAGCACGGCGGCGTGGAGGCTCTCATGCGGGACCTCGACGCGCTGAAGAGTCCCTTCTCCCAGCCGCTCAAGGCCGTGTGGGACAGGGCGAGCCACGACCTGGAGGCGTTTGGCCGCGGCGTCGAGGACTGGTTCGACGGCGAGATGGAGCGGCTCAGCCTGCTCTACCGCCGCTACGTCCGCTGGGTCCTCGTCGGGCTCGGCCTCATCGTGACGCTGGCGTTCGGCATGGACTCCCTGGAGTACGGCAAGACCCTGCTGCGCGACAACGCCTACCGCGGCGCGGTGACCGCCTTCGGGCAGTCGGGCCCCCAGGCGCTGGAACCGCTGCGTGAGCAGTGCGAGCCGGGCCAGGACCCGTACGTGTGCGTCACCGACGTGCTGAGCACCCCCGCGTTCGTGAAGATCTTCACGCACGCCCCGGTGAGCGTCACGATGGACGCGGCCGAGGGCCCGGCGTGGGCCTGGCACGGCGGGGACTGGTGGCAGCGCCTCACCTCGCCGGGCCACTGGCCGGGGTTCCTCATCACGCTGATCGCCCTGCTGTTCGGCGCGCCGTTCTGGTGGGACATCCTGCGCCGCCTGAGCGGCCTGCGCGCCCGGACCTCCGGCTCCACCCCCTCCTGACCGGCGGCACCGCACGCCGCCGTCCCGGGCCGCGATATCCGGTTGCGGCGGCCGATCTCCGTGCGTACGGTCGGCCGGGTGCACGGGCGAGGGTCGGCCGGGTCGCTGTGGCGGCACCGGGACTTCATGCTGCTGTGGAGCGGCCACACGGTGAGCCTGTTCGGCTCGCAGATCAGCTGGATCGCCCTGCCGATGGTCGCGGTCGCCGGGCTGCGCGCCACCACGTTCGAAGTGGCGGTGCTGGGGGCCATGAGCACGCTGCCGGCGCTGGTCGTCTCGCTCCCGGCGGGCGTGCTGGCCGACCGTCACCGCAGGCGGCGTCTCATGATCGCCTGTGACGCGGGGTCCGCGCTGGCCATGGCGTCGGTGCCGATCGTCGCCGTCGCGGGCCGGGTCACGATGGCCCAGCTCTACGCGGTCACGCTGGTGGTCGGTGCGCTCGGCGTGGTCTTCGGCACCGCGGCCGGCAGCCTGACGCCGGTGCTGCTCGGCGGCGACCGGCTCACCGACGCCAACGCCAAGATGAACACCGCGCGCGGCCTGGCGGAAATGGCCGGACCGAGCGTCGGAGGCTTCCTGGTCGGCCTCGTCGGCGCCGCCCGCGCGGTGGCCGCGGACGCCCTCTCGTACGCCGTGAGCGCCGCGGCCCTGGCGTCGATGCGCCTGCGGGAGCCGAAGCCCGAGCGCACCCCGCACCGCGGGCGCTTCCTCGGGGAGATCGCCGAGGGGCTGCGGTTCGTGCTCGCCCAGCCGGTGCTGCGCGTGCTCGCCGTCTCCGGGGCGTTCAGCGCCGTGCTGCTGCGCGGGATCAGCTCGATGTGGCTGCTGTACGTCGTGCGGGAGCTGGGCTGGAGCGCCCGGGCGGCCGGGCTCGTCTACGGCCTGAGCCTCGTCGGCGGGGTCGTCGGGAGCATGGTGGCCGGGCGGGTCACGGCCCGGTTCGGCATCGGCCGCGTGATCGTCCTGGGCGCCCTGCTGTCGGCCCCCTTCGAGCTGGTCACCCCCCTCGTGCCACCCGGCCTGGCCGGCCAGTGGACCGTCGGGCTGGTCTTCACCTTCCTGACGGCCGCCGGGATGGTCCAGATGACCGCGGCCCAGACCGTGCGCCAGTCGCTGTGCCCGCCCGGCATACTCGGCCGGATGAACGGCTCCACCCACTTCATGCAGGCGGGCCTGCTGCCGCTCGGGCCGCTCCTGGCCGGCGCCCTCGGCGCCTGGATCGGCCTGCGCCCCGCCCTGATCATCCTGGGCGGCGCGACCCTGCTGTGGCCGCTCCTGCTGTTCCTGTCACCCGTACGCACCGTGGATGGGAAATGACCATGATGGACGACGACCGGCCGCGCGCCCCTCGGCGGCTCGCGACGCGCTATTTCGAGATGTGGAACACCGGTGACACCTCGGCGGCCGAGGAGATCCTGAGCCCGGACTGGAGCGATCACGCGCATCCCGAGGTGGCCGGGCCGCAGGGCGTGCGAGAGGCGGTCGAGCGGATCCGCGGCGCGCAGCCGGACCTGCGGTTCCGGATCGACGCCGTCCTCGGCGAGGGCGACCTGGTGGCGGTCGTCGGGAACGCCGGCCGCGGCCAGGACGCGGAGGGCACCCCCCTGGTCTGGCTCATCCGCGTACAGGACGGCCTGCTCGCCGAGATGTGGACCTACCGCGGCATCGGCGGGTGATCGGCGAGGGCCGCGTCACCGACCACCAGAGCCCGGCGGCCGTCGTTCGTCCATGACGGTTCTCCCCACAGGGACGCGGGCGGCTGCGGCTCGGGAAACGGGAGTGCCGATGCGGTCGGCGGCGCGGCGCACCGGCCCCGGGGGGCCGTGAGGTGATGGGGCGGCCTCACGGTCCCTCCGCGGGCGCGGCTGCGGAAGCCGGGTCAGCGGCTCGACGGGCGGCGTCGCCCGCGGGCTCCCGGGCTTCCGCGGCTCGTCAGGGTTCGAGGTCGGTCACTCCCTTGCCGCTCGATATATCGAGTGGAACGGAGACCTGGTCGTGCGCGATCAGCCAGCCGCCGTCGGTCTTCCTGAAGCACACAGTGCCCCGGACCCACATACCGCTCGTCGCGGTCCCGTTCTTCAGTGTGCCGCTGAGCCGGCCGAAGAAGTGGCCGAACGCCACCGTGTCGCCCACGGTGAGTGTCAGGTCCCGAACCTCATAATCCAGATCCTGGAAGAACGCGAACGCGTTCACCCAGTTCTTCAACTTCGCGTCGATCCCTACATGCTGCAGCGGCGGCTCGACGTCGAAGGACACGACGTCCGTCGCGTAGAGCCGCCTCAGGCCGTCGAGATCCTTGGCCCGGATTCCTTCGGCAACGTTGCCGATCTGCTGCCTGATCTCGGCTTCGTCTTCCTCGCGGTGCGTGGGCATCGGTCCTAAGTCCTTCGCATCGGTGGGCAATCTTGACTTCTCACTGGTACGACCGAGCAGCACCCCGGAATGTCAGGCCCGCGGCTGCCGCGCCGGCTCGCCGCGTCGCCGCGCTCGTCCCCAGTGGAGCTCGATCTCGATGGAGGAATGGGCGCGCTTACAGGGCGCCGGCGGGCCGGTGAGGGTGAGAAAGGCAGCGACTCACCGCCACAACGCCGAACACGTGGACATGGACGTGAGGCCCGTCGGCCGGCGGCGACGTCAGGCCACCTTCGAGGACGGGGCGGTCCAGGTGTTGCAGGCCCCCGGGTCGCCGGACTTGAATCCCTCGTTGGCCCAGTAGGTGATCGACTTCCTGTTCCCGTCGTACTTGCCCGCCCAGCCGCGCAGGTAGTAGAGCAGATCGTCCCAGTCCTCCTGGTCACGCCGGAAGGACTTCCAGAAGCTCCGCAGGGAGGCTCCGGCGAAGCAGTAGCTCTGCAGGCTGTAGCGCCGTGTCTGCTCGGCGAGTTCGGCATTGCTCCGGTAGTGGACGTCCGCCCAGGCCCGGAAGATGCCGGCGACGTTCTGCACGTGCTCCCCGTACTTCGTCGCCAGCAGGTTGAACAGGTACAGATCCCCCGGCTCCTCCAGGAGGTCCTTCCTGAGCACGATCAGGACGGTGTGCGACGCGTCGCAGTAATAGGCGTCCCAATCACCCCACTTGATGCCGCAGAACTTCGCCGGCGCCTTGGTGGCGTACGTGAGCTTCATCCGGGACTGCTTGAGACCCGCCTGGTGCAATTCAGCGCCCCAGGAGCGGGTGAGGCAGGTCAGTACCTCGTTCAGGTAGGCCTTGGCGGACCTGGTGTCCTTCTTCTTGACCGGTCTTTCCCGGCAGTCGGTGGCCGGCAACGCTCCCGCGCCGTACAGGCGGTTGTCGGTGAGAGTCCTGCTCTTGATCGGATGGGCGGCGGCCGTGCCGGAGACGGCCGGGACGAGCCCCAGTGCCACCGAACCGGCGAGCGCGATCTTGGCGAGTTTCACGGACGACGAAGGTAGGCCACCCAAAGTCCACAGGAAGTCGTTTTGTGAACATTGATCCGCTTGGCCCGCGCGTGGCAGTGTTATACCAGGACGCCCGGAGCCGAAAGCGGACAGGGAGCGTGCATGGTCATCAGACGCGCCGAACCGGCGGACGCGGAGGCGGTCGCCGCCGTCCACGTCCGGTCGTGGCAGGCCGCCTATCCGGGGCTCATGCCCCAAGCCCATCTCGACGGGCTCACTCCGGCCATGCGCCTGCCCGTCTGGGAACGGCTGCTGGGGGAGTCCTCCCCGCCCGGCACGGAGGTCCTCGTGACGGAGGCGGACGGCTCCGTCGCCGGGTTCGCCTCGCTCGGCCCCGGCCGGGACGACGACGTCGACCCGGCCGAGGTCGCGGAGATCTCGGCGATCTATCTGATGCCCGAGGCATGGGGCGCCGGGGTCGGCGGGCGCCTCATGGCCGCCGCGCTGGACCGCCTCGCCGCCGCCGGGTATGAGCAGGCCGTCCTCTGGGTCGTCGACGGGAACGCCCGCGCCCGGCGGTTCTACGAGCGCGGTGGCTGGCGCCCCGACGGCGCCGTACAGCGGGACGAGTCGGACGGCTTCCCGCTGACCGAGATCCGCTACCGCCGGGCCCTGGGGCCTTGACCGCCGAGCGCTAGGGACCGGGCTTCGTCCAGGTCAGGGAGTATCGGCGGAGTACGTGCCGGCGGTAGCGCACGCCCGGCAGCAGGCGGCGTGCCGCGGCCCGCACCTGCCCGTAGCTCATCCGCGGTCCGGCCACCGGCATCCCCTCGGGCTCCCGCGCGCGTCGCAGCACCTTCGTGATGCGCACGACGGGAGCGGCCGCGATCATCGCCGCCCGCTCCGCGACGGACGCCTCGCGAGCGAGGCCGACCACCACCAGCGTGCCGCCGGGGCGCAGCAGTGCGCGCATCCGGGTGAGGGCGGCGTCGAAGTCCATGTGGTGGATCGCGGACACCGAGCAGACGAAGTCGTACTCCCCGGCGGGCAGGACGGCGGTGAGGAAGTCGCCCTCGACGAAGGTGAGCTCCGGCCGGCCGGCGGACAGCTCGCGGGCACGGGCGATCATCTCCGGCGATCTGTCGACGCCGGTGACGCGTTTGGACCGGCCGGTCAGCTTCCGGGCGAGCAGCCCGTCTCCGCAGCCGACGTCCAGTGCGTCACCGCACCCTGCGGGGACGGCGCGGAGGACGCCCGGGTGCCGGGCGACGTTGGTGTTCCAGTACGGGTCCGGGTCGGCCTGGCGCATCGGGTCATCGTAGATCGGGCGTCATGACGAAGTCGCGGAAGCGGGCGGCGGGGCCGGCCGGATCGTGGTCGGTCCGCCAGGTGAGGCCGATGGTGCGGCGGGCGGCCTCCGCCGCGATCCTGACGCCGACGGTGCCGGACTGCCCGGCGAAGGGCTCCGGGACGACGGCCACGCCGAGCCCGGCCGCGACCAGGCCCTCGATGGTCGCGAGGTCCTGGCTCTCGAAGGAGACGGCGGGGGACACCCCGGCGTCGCGCAGCAGCGTGTCGACCAGGGCCCGGTAGCCGAAGCCGACCGGCGTGGTGACGAGCTCCTCGTCCGCCAGCTCCTGGAGGGCCACCTCCTCCCGGTGGCGCAGCCGGTGGCTCGGCGGGACGACGAGCACCAGCCGCTCCTCCTGGAGCGGGTGCCAGCCGAAGTCTCCGGGTGGGCGTGGGGAGGTGATCGCGAGGTCGGCGGCCCCGCTGCGCAGATCCTGGACGATCTCGTGCGCCGGTTCCTGGCGCAGCAGGATGCGCATCCGGGGAGCGTGCTCGTGGAAGGCGCGCAGCAGCCGCGGGACGAGGGAGGTGGCGATGGAGTCGAGGAAGGCCAGGCGCACCACCCCGGTGTCCGGGTCGAGCAGGCTCCGGAGGTCGGTCAGCAACTGCTCGTAGCGCGCCGTGAGGTCGCGCGCGGCCGCCACCACGAGTCTCCCGTTGGGCGTCAGGTGGACCCCGTCCGGCGCCCGCTCGAACACCCGGGTGCCGAGTTCGGCCTCCACCCGGGCGAGGGCGCGCGAGAGCGTCGGCTGGCTGGTGCGCAGGATGGCGGCGGTGTCGGTCACGTGCCGGTGCTCGGCGAGGGCGACCAGCCAGGACAGGTCCCGGAGCAGCATGCCCGCCATCATACGTGTCGCGTATTGTAAGCCGCTTCTCATCGCATTGGACGCATGACGGCAGCAAAGTGCACAGTCATTCGGGTGACCGCTGTTCTCGAGACCTCCGCCGTGGAAGGACACCTGCCGGGCACCGCCGGATACCGGCGGGTCGTCGTCGCGCTGTTCGCCGCCGGGGTGGCGACCTTCGCGCTGCTGTATAGCACCCAGGCGATCCTGCCCGAGCTCGCGGCGCAGTTCGGGGTGTCGACCGCGGAGAGCACGCTGAGCGTGTCGCTCACCACGCTCGGGCTCGGCGTCGCGCTGCTGGTGGCCGGCCCCCTGTCCGACGTCGTCGGGCGCACCCGGCTGATCCATCTGTCGTTGACGGCGTCCGCCGTCGTCGCGGCCGCGTGCGCGCTGGCGCCCGGCTGGCCGGCGCTCGTGGTGCTGCGGACGCTCCAGGGCATCACACTGGCCGGTCTCCCCGCGGTGGCCACCGCCTACCTGCGCGAGGAACTGCACCCGTCCACGCACGCCCGCGTCGCCGGTCTGTACGTCGGCGGCACGGCGCTGGGCGGGATGGCCGGTCGCCTCCTGACCGGCGCGGTCGCCCAGGCCGGCGGCTGGCGCTGGGCTCTCGCCGCGGCCGCCGCACTCGGCCTGCTGTGCGCCCTGACCGTACGCGTGCTGCTTCCGGCCTCCCGGCGCTTCACCGCGGCCCCCGCGAGCATGCGCGCCCTGCTCCGCGGGAGCCTGCGCGCGGTCTCGGACCGCGGACTGCTCGCGTTGTACGGCATCGGCGGCTGTTCGATGGGGGCCCTGGTCGCGGTGTTCAACACCCTAGGCTTCCGGCTCTCGGGCGCGCCGTTCCACCTCGGCGTCGGAGCCGCCGGCCTGATGTTCCTCGTCTATCCCATCGGCTCGGTCAGCTCCGCGGTGTCCGGCCGGCTGGCGGACGGCTACGGGCGCCGGACCGTGACGCCGCTCGGCTGCCTGCTGGCCGTCGCCGGCGCGCTGGTGACGCTGTCGTCCTCGCTGCCGGTCGTGGTGATCGGGCTCGCTCTCCTCACCGCGGGCTTCTTCGCCGTCCACGGGGTGGCCAGCGGCTGGGTCCCGGCACGGGCGCACGCGGGCGGGGTGTCCACGGGCCAGGCCGCCTCGCTCTACCTGTTCACCTACTACCTCGGGTCCTCCGTCTTCGGCAGCCTCGCGGGGCGCGCCTGGACGGACGCCGGATGGCCGGGCGTGGTCGCCCTCGCTGTGCTCCTGCTCACCGCCACCGGCGCTCTCGCCCTCCTGCTGCGCAGGACCCCGCTCTGGGGAAGTGATCTCTCCCGGCTGGCGCGCTAACGGCCACCCAAGTCCGGTGAAGTTGTCGTCCGCCTCGGCGGCCGCGAGAAATCCGGGCGCGCCGGACACGGCGTGGACGCCATGATGATCCGATGAGGGCGTGCGTTTTCTGCGAGATCATCGCAGGGCGAAAGGCGGCCAGCGTGATCCATGCCGACGACAGCGTGGTGGCGATCCTGGATCACAAGCCGGCCACCGTCGGCCACGTACTGGTGATCCCACGTGTGCACATGGCCGGGTTGGCCGACGCCGACGACGCGGTCGGTACGGCGATCTGGCGGGCGGCGCGGCGCGTGTCGGCGGCGTTGCGGGCGTCGGGGCTGCGCTGTGACGGGGTGCGCCTGTCATTGGCCGACGGGGAGGCCGCCGGCCAGGATGTCTTCCACCTTCACCTGCACGTGCTGCCGCGTTATCCGGGAGACGGCGTCGTGGTCGCCGCGGACTGGAAGAAGCGCTCGCGTGACCTTCTCGACCAGGACGCGGCGCTGATCCGGGCCGCGCTCGCGCGCTGACCCCCCTCTTCTCGCGGTCTCACGCCGGCCTGTGCTGGTCATGCTCGGCCACCAGCCGCTTCGGCGCCTGCTGACGCCATGCCTCTTCCACGAGACTCCTGACGCGTTCCGCAGGGACTCTGCCGAGCTCGACCTGCAGTCCGAGGAAGCTCTTCCGCGCATCGGGGCGGCGTACGGCCTCGTAGGCGGACGGGTCGGCCTGCGACGCGTCGGCGGCCTGCTGCTCGCCGACGCGGAACACCGCCGTCGTCTCGTCCCTGCCCAAGCCGAGGAAGGTCCGGCCCCGGACCTTGAAGACGGGAACGTGGAACCGGAAGTGACTGACCTCTTCGACCTCGGGCAGCGCGGTGGCCCAGCGCCGGATGTCGTCCGTAATGGTCATGAAGCGACACTATCCACATGCCGCCGCGGCAGCCGTCCTCCAGGGCCGCGGTGGCCAAGATTGGACTTGCCGGTCCAATTCCTGTCTCGCACAGTGGCGGTGCCGCACGGGTGACCGGACCAGGTTCCGGTGCGGGTACAGGCAGACGTGGATGACGGCGGCGTGCGCGTGAACGCGATCTCTCCGGGTGTGGTCCTGGAGCCCACGCCGGGAGCGGCGCACCCGGGCGAGGTCATGATGAACGGCACTCCGGCGGGGGCGTGGGCGAGCCGCACGCCGTCGCGCATGCCGCGGTCTACCTCGCCAGTGCGGAGGCCGCGTTCGTCCACGGCATCGTGCTGGACGTGAACGGCGGCCGTACGACCACGGCCGTCAGCGCCGCATGACGCTGCGCATCGCCACGCCCGCCGTCACGGTGCGCGCCGTGACGGCGGAGTCCGGCCCGGTCAGGGCCGCCTCGGGCGGGCGATGCGGAAAGCCCGTGGCAAGGCGCGGGACCTTGCCACGGGCTTCCTGCTCCACGACTCGCGGCACTGCCTCGCGTCGCTCCTGACCTCTTCGGGCGCCGAACGCCGCCCTCGATGTGGTGCTCGCCGCTCGGACGGAACCGAGGCAGAACCAGCCGGATCACCGCGCGATGACCATGCACGTCACCGCGCAGTCACCGATCACACGTCGTAGTAGAGCTCGAACTCGTGCGGATGCGGGCGCAGACGGATCGGGTCGACCTCGTTCTCGCGCTTGTAGGAGATCCAGGTCTCGATGAGGTCCGGCGTGAACACGCCGCCCTCCAGCAGGTAGTCGTGGTCGGCCTCGAGCGCGTCGAGCAC
The DNA here is from genome assembly GCF_006874465.1 of Microbispora bryophytorum. Classification (GTDB taxonomy): domain Bacteria; phylum Actinomycetota; class Actinomycetes; order Streptosporangiales; family Streptosporangiaceae; genus Microbispora; species Microbispora bryophytorum. Next base: position 340,506 of record NZ_VIRL01000002.1, read on the forward strand.
CTTCTCCAGCGAGCCCGGCACCTGCGGGATGTTGCGGGCCTCCTCCGGCGGCAGCTCGTACAGGTCCTTGTCGACCGGCTCCGGCGGCTCGATCTTGTTGCGGATACCGTCGATGCCGGCCATGAGCATGGCGGCGAAGGCGAAGTACGGGTTGCAGGACGGGTCCGGCACGCGGAACTCGATGCGCTTGGCCTTCGGGTTCGATCCGGTGATCGGGATGCGAACGCAGGCCGAGCGGTTGCGCTGCGAGTAGACCAGGTTGACCGGGGCCTCGTAGCCGGGCACCAGGCGGTGGTAGGAGTTCACCGTCGGGTTGGTGAAGGCCAGCAGCGACGGGGCGTGCTTGAGCAGGCCGCCGATGTAGTAGCGCGCCATGTCCGACAGACCGGCGTAGCCGACCTCGTCGTAGAACAGCGGCTCGCCGTCCTTCCAGAGGGACTGGTGGCAGTGCATGCCGGAGCCGTTGTCACCGAAGATCGGCTTGGGCATGAACGTGACCGTACGGCCCGCCTGGATGGCCGTGCTCTTGATGATGTACTTGTACAGCATCAGCTTGTCGGCCGTTTCGAGCAGCGTGCCGAACCTGAAGTCGATCTCCGCCTGGCCGGCCGTGCCCACCTCGTGGTGCTGCATCTCGGTCTCGATGCCGGCCTCGATGAGGTTGCGCACCATCTGCGAGCGCAGGTCGGTGAAGTGGTCCATCGGCGGGACCGGGAAGTAGCCGCCCTTGTAGCGGGGCTTGTAACCCAGGTTGCCGCCCTCGGAGGCCTTGCCGGTGTTCCAGGCGCCCTCGACGGAGTCGATGTAGTAGTAGCCGGCGTTCTGCCTCGTCTCGAAGCGGACGTCGTCGAAGATGTAGAACTCGGCCTCGGGGCCGAAGAACACGGTGTCCGCGATGCCGGTGCCCTTGAGGTACTCCTCGGCCTTACGCGCGACGTTGCGCGGGTCGCGGCTGTAGGCCTCGCCGGTCAGCGGGTCGTGCACGAAGAAATTGATGTTCAGCGTCTTGTGCTGACGGAACGGGTCGAGCACGGCCGTGGACGGGTCGGGCAGCAGAAGCATGTCCGACTCGTGGATGGCCTGGAACCCGCGGATCGACGAGCCGTCGAACATGAGGCCGTCGGTGAAGACGTTGGCGCCGAAGTTCTCGGACGGGAAGGTGAAGTGGTGCGTCGTCCCCGGCAGGTCCGTGAACCTGACGTCAACGAACTGCACACCCTCGTCCCGGATGAACTTGAGGACGTCATCGGCGGAGTTGAACACTCTCGAACCTCCCAGGGGCATGGGCTAGCAACCCGAAAATAGGCCGATGCCGTTTCCGCCCCATGTCTCGATTGTTTCGCGCATGTTAAGGGAAAGCGCTACCCGGGCGGTTGCGGCCACAACGTCGGCCCGCCGCTCACGAGCTCCATCCTACGGCCTTCTCGCAGGTCAGGTGCCCAACGCGGCCGGGCAGCGCGGCTTGCCGGAAACACCGGAGGCGCGGTCGTAGGGATCGACGGGCTCGCCGGAGGGCCTCGCTCCCTGTGGGTCACCAGGAAATCGCGGGTGGATGAATCCGTTATCCGCACCGCAATTCGCGCCAAAGAGGGCTGATCTGTCCATTACTAGCCAGACCACAAGCTTCCCGCCCTCCCGATAGGCGGAGAACTCGCTCCTGTGGTGCTCGACGACTCTCGTCACGATCAGGGGCGCGCCGGTGCGGCTGACCGGGTGGACGAACAGATAGTCCGTCCCGATCGTGACGCCTCCACCGGCCCTTTCCGAGACCGTCGTCTCGCCGGAGACCTTCACGACGTCCCCGACCGGCTCGGCCGCGTCCGGGGCGAGGCTGAACAGCCACGACCGGGTGCCCGAGGGGCCGCTGTCGTCCAGATGGCGCAGGAACGTCTCACGCTGCCGGGGATGCAACAGGCGGGCGAACGCCTCCGGGCGCCCGCCACGCACGGTGGCCGGGTCGAGGTGCGCCGCCGACAGCAGCCGCCGTACGCGCTGCAGGGCCTGGCCGACCTCCTTCTCCGTGAGCCCGCCGAGCGCGCGGGCCGCGGGCATGGCCAGCCCCTGCTCCCCGTCGGCGTAGTCGACGGCGGGAGTGCCGGCGAACGGGCCGGCGGCCGGCGCCGGGACGGGGCCGTGGTCGAACAGGCCCTCCTCGCCGTCGGGGATCGGCGTCAGCACGGGCCCGGGCCGGGCGACCACGGCGCCGGAGATCACCAGGTCCTCGCCGCCGGCCGCCGGGCGGACGAAGCCGAGCCTCTCCAGGACGCCGGGCCGCAGGACGACGACCCCCACGAGCACGACCAGGCCCGCGATCATCACCAGCACGGCCGGGCGGCGTCGCCGACCCGGCGGTGGCGCGACCGACCCGGCCGCCGCGGTCATCCGGCGGATCTCGTCCTTGTCGAACTGTGCGACCAGCGCCTCGAAGCGCGCGTCGATGTCATCGGGGTCCGCCGGTCGCACGGTTCCCTCCAAAGCGCTCAGATAGGAAACGATTCACGATACCGGGATCTAACGCGATAAGCCCGCCCATGATGTACGGCTTCGCGGCCGGACGCCAGACCGGTGTCCCTCCCCGATACGCTGGGAAACCATGAGTGACCGGCAGCCGCGTTGGACGCAGACCTGGATCGGGGGCCCGCGGGCCGCCGGGATGGACCTGGGCTATCCGGGGGAGCGCCTCGGCCTGCCCGAGCAGGGTCCCGGGGCGGTCGCCGGGTGGGGACGCAGAGTCGGCGCCGTCGTCGTCGACTGGTTGCTGTGCACCTGGGCCATCGCCGGCGGTCTGCTGCGCGTGCAGGGCAACGACATCGGCGCGGTCGGCCTCGGGGTCTTCGCCGCGGAGTACGTCCTGCTGGTCGGCACGATCGGCATGACGCTGGGGATGCGCCTGTTCGGCATCCGCGTGGCCGCGCTCGACGGCGGGCGGCCGCCCTTCTCCAGCGTGCTGGTGCGCACGCTGCTGCTGTGCCTCGCCGTGCCCGCGCTCATCTGGGACCGCGACCGGCGCGGCCTGCACGACCGTGCGAGCCGCACGGTCGTGGTCAACCTCTGACACCGCGTCGAACCCTGGTCAGGGTCATTGCGATGGCCTGGGTGCATGTCCGGCCGCGTTACTTCCTCTGACGTCGCCGCCGGGACCTACGACGCCGCCCTGGCGCACTGGAAGATAGCCGTGCCGGGCAGCAGCCGCCCGCGCAGCGGACTCCAGCCGCCCCACGTGCGGTCGTGGCCCTGCGGCCACTCCGGCTCGGTCAGGCCGGTCAGCACGAGGCCGGAGGCGGCGATCAGGCCCACCCAGTCGCCCATCGTCCGGTGGTGCTCCACGTACGACGGCTCGCCGCCTTCGCCGAACTCCACGTACGGCGACCGGTCGAAGTAGGGGCGGTCGGCGGTCAGGCCGCGCGGGCCCGGATCGTCGGGGAAGGCCCACCGGACGGGGTGGCTGACGGAGAACACGAACCGGCCGCCCGGCCGCAGCACCCGCCGCACCTCGGCCAGCACCGCCCCGGCGTCGGCCACGAACGGCAGCGCGCCGTAGGCCGAGCACGCGAGGTCGAACGACCGGTCCGCGAACGGCAGCGTCTCGGCGTCGGCCTGCACGACGGGCAGGGCCGCCCCGGCGGACATGTCGATCCGCCGGGAGTGCTGCAACTGCCGGTAGGACAGGTCGACGGCGGCGACCGCCGCGCCCTGCCCCAGCAGCCAGCGGCCGCACTGGCCGGCGCCGCACCCGATCTCCAGGATCCGGCGCCCGGCCACGTCGCCCAGCAGCCGGGCATCGGCCTCGTCGAGCCCCTCGGGGCACCACACGAAGCCGTCGTCGCGCAGAAAGCCGCCGTGCTCGGCCTGATACTCGTCGGCCGCGCCGTCCCACCAGCCCCGGTTGGCCCGGGAGGTCTGCGACCGGGACACCGGCCGCCTTCCCACGAGGTCCAACGCGGTCAGCGCATCTTCGGGCCGCGCGGCATCCGGGCGCCCTTGGGGATGGGGCCTTTCGGCATCGGGATGGCCGGGGTGAGGGCGCGCATCCGGTTGTTGACCTCGGACACGGCGCCCTTCTTCAGGTTGCGGGGCAGCTTCATCATGTGCCGCTGGAGCTTGGCCAGCGGGATCTGGCCCTCCGCGTCACCGCACTGGACGTCGTACACGGGCACGTCGACCGCGACGCGCTGCACGCGCTTCTTCTCCGCGAGGAGCATGCGCTGCACCCGGTTCGGCGGGCCCTCGGAGACCAGGATGACCCCCGGGAATCCGACGACCCGGAACACGAGGTCCTGGTCGCGGTTGACCGCGACCGGCTTCTCCTCGACGTGCCAGGTGCCGCGCAGGCTCTGCAGGATCGCGTACGTCGCCCCCGCCTGGCCGTGGAGCATCGAGTACTGCGCCTTCTGCGCCAACCGGCTGAAGACGACCATCCCCACCAGCACGGCGGCGAAGACGCCGAACACGATCCACGTCCAGCCGAAGATCACGCCGATGACGACGAACACGATGAGCGTGCCCAGAGCCGACGCGTAGACGATCGGCATACCCTTGGGGTTCGCCTGCTGAATGATCTGTGCGACCATCCGGAGTTGCTTGAGGCGACCCGGAGCCGCTGCGTCTTTCGCCATGGTGTGAAGGATACAAACGCCGAGCTGACTTAATGAAAACGAGACTCGCCCACGCGGGCGGCGATCGCCTGCTGGTACAGGCGGCCGGCCCGGTAGGACGAGCGCACCAGCGGCCCGGACATGACGCCGGCGAAGCCGATCTCCTCGGCCTCCCGCTGGAGCTCCACGAACTCCTCGGGCTTGACCCAGCGGTCCACCGGGTGGTGGCGCGGGGTGGGACGCAGATACTGCGTGATGGTCACCAGGTCGCATCCGGCCTCGTGCAGGTCGCGCAGCGCCTGGACGATCTCCTCGCGCTCCTCGCCCATGCCGAGGATGAGGTTCGACTTGGTGACCAGCCCCGCCTCGCGGGCCATGGTGATGACCGCCAGCGAGCGCTCGTAGCGGAACGCGGGCCGGATCCGCTTGAAGATCCGGGGCACGGTCTCGATGTTGTGCGCGAGGACCTCGGGCCTGCTGGAGAAGACCTCCTCGAGCTGGCCGCGGTCGCCGTTGAAGTCCGGCACCAGCAGCTCGACGCCGCAGCCGGGAACCATCTCGTGGATCTGCCGGGCGGTCTCCGCGTACAGCCAGGAGCCGCCGTCGGGCAGGTCGTCACGGGCGACTCCGGTCACCGTGGCGTAGCGCAGGCCCATCTGCTGCACCGACTCGGCGACGCGGCGCGGTTCGTCCCTGTCGTACTCCGCCGGCTTGCCGGTGTCGATCTGGCAGAAGTCGCAGCGCCGGGTGCACTGGTCGCCGCCGATGAGGAAGGTGGCCTCGCGGTCCTCCCAGCATTCGGAGATGTTGGGACAGCCCGCTTCCTGGCACACGGTGTGCAGCCCCGCGCCCTTCACCAACGACTTGATCTCGTTGAAGTTGGGGCCGTTGTGCAGCCGCGTCTTGATCCACGGCGGCTTCTTCTCGATGGGGGTCTGGCTGTTGCGCACCTCCAGGCGGAGGAGCTTTCGGCCTTCAGGAGCGACGGTCATGCGACTTCCTTCGCAGCACTCCGCGGTAGCGGTCCGCGGGCCCGGGGTCCGAGCGGGAGCACGCGGCCCGGCGCCGTACGCGGGCCTGCGTGCCTGTCGGAACGCTCGTTCATGAGCCCAGCTTATTACCTGCTTTCAGGTGATCCGGGACGGCTCCCGGACCATCGCGCGAGGTGGCGCCACAGCTCGGCGCCGATCCGAGTCCGAGGCCGTCCGGCCCGGCCGGGCCACGGGAAAGTGCAATCGATTGTAATTTTGCAGTAGGGTGCAGAAATGGCTGAGGGGCTGCGGGAGCGCAAGAAGCGGCAGACCCGGCGGCGCATCGCCGAGGTGGCGGTTCGGCTGTTCGTGGAACGCGGCTTCGACGACGTCACGATGGCCGAGGTCGCGCAGGCCGCCGAGGTCTCGGTGAACACCGTCTACAACTACTTCCAGGCCAAGGAGGACCTGGTGCTTCCGCCCGAGGAGGCGTCGCCCCGGAGGCTGGCCGACATCGTGGGGGAGCGGCCGCCGGGTCAGTCGGCGGCCGTCGCGGTGCTGGAGCGCCTGCGCCGGGAGGTACGCGGTCGCGAACGCGCGGTCGGGCTGAGCGCGGGATTCGGGCGCGTGCTGGAGATGATGCGGGCCGCCCCCACGCTGACCGCCCGGCTGGAGGACCTCGGCCGTCAGATGACCGACGCGCTGGCGGTCGCGCTGGCAGAGGAGACCGGCGCGGACGCCGGCGATCCGCTGCCGCGCGTGGTCGCCTGGCACATCGGCTGCCTCCACTCGCTGGTGTACGCGGAGATCGGGCGGCGTACGACGGCGGGGGAGAGCCCGGACGCCATCGCCGCGGCCGTGCTGGAGCTGCTCGACGTCGCCGAGAGCCTTCTGGGCGAGCGCGTCCGCACCTACGCCGTACGAGAGGGACGACCGTGTTCAGAGTGACGATCAGAGGAAAGTTCAAGGACCTCGACGACGCCGGCCGGGCCGCCGTGACGGCGGCGGGCGGCGCCGCCTACACCGAGGGCGGCACGTTCACCCACGACGCGAGCGTGTCCGCCTTCACCTTCCGCTGCCAGGTGCCCGCGGGGCCGGACGACGGCGAGGACGAGGCCGCGCTCGGAGCGATGGCCGCCCTGGACGCGCACGGGCACCCGTACGAGATCCTGCGGGTCGCGGTGACCGACATGCGCCAGATCAAGATCCGCAGGAAGGGCCGCGGCGCGTAGCCGTCAGGCGAGATCCTCCTCGTACAGGTCGTACGGCTCCTCGCCGAGCGCCTCGGCGAGGCGCTTGCCGGCGAACGGGATGACCTCGTCGACCGTGATCCGCCGGCCGGTCTCGGCCGCCAGCGACGTGACGCCGGCGTCGTCACCGGCGATGCGGGTGTACCAGCTCAGGTCGTTGACGCAGTTGAGCGCGAAGCCGTGCATGGTGACCCCGCCGGAGACCCGGATGCCGATCATGCCGATCCTGCGGTCCGGCAGCCCGTGCGCGGGGTCACCGGGCACCCAGATCCCGCCACGGCCCTCGACCCGCCGGGCCGTCACCCCGAAGTCGGCGCAGACCTGGATCAGGACCTCTTCCAGCACGCGGACGTAGGAGACCACGTCGCCGATGCGAATGATGGGATAGCAGACGAGCTGCCCCGGGCCGTGCCAGGTGATCTTCCCGCCCCGGTCCACGTCGATGACCGGCGTGCCGTCGACCGGCCGCTCGTGCGGCAGCGTCCGCTTGCCCGCCGTGTAGACGGGGGCGTGCTCCAGGATGAGGCACAGGTCGGAGATCTCGTCGGCCGCCCGCCGGGCGTGCAGCCGCCGCTGCAGGGTCCACGCCTGCTCGTACGGTACGTCGACGCCCAGGCGGACGATGGCCACGCCCTTCACGTTCCCATCGTCCTTCACGTTCACAGCGTAGAGGTCAGCAGCCGGGGCTCGACACGCAGCTCCTTGACCGCGGACCCGTCCCGCTCGATCCGGTAGGCGTACCCCTCGGGGTCGGTGGTCACGGCCTGGATGAACTCCGTGCCCACGTAGTGCAGCGCCACGCCCTCGTCGGCGGCGTAGCCCTCGGGCAGCTCGCCCGACGCGACCGACTCGTGCAGCAGCGCCCGCCGCTGGGGGTCGGAGTTGTAGTGGACGCCGCAGGAGTAGGGGAGCAGGCCCAGGCCCTCGGCCCAGGGACGCAGCCTCGGCCCGAACGAGTCGGTGTTGCCGCCGACGTGCCAGCACAGCGCGCCCGCGCTCTGCCCGGACAGCACGATCCCCGCCCGCCAGGCCTCGGCGAACGCCTCGTCCAGGCCGTGCAGCCGCCACAGCGCGGCGAGGTTGGCGACGCTGCCGCCGCTCACGTAGATGGCGTCCTGCTCCAGGATCCACTCGCGGGGGTCCTCGACGTTCGGCATCGGGAAGACCGTCAGGTGGCTCACCTCGACGTCCCAGCTGGCGAACGCGCCGTACATCTTGAGCAGCCACTCGGAGTCGTCGCCGGTCGCCGTGGCGAGCAGGCCGAGCTTGGGCCGGTCCTGGCCGGTCAGGTCGAGGACGTAACGCAGCAGGGCGGTCGGCTCGATGAACCCGTATCGCTCCGTCTGCCGGAATGACCCGCCTCCGATGGCGACGATGTGCGACTGCCCGATGCGGCTCATGCCCACCACTCCCGTTCCCGGATCGAATGACTCTTTAGAGTACGGCGGCCAGCGCCTCGCCGACGGTGGGATGGGCGAACCGATGACCCGCGTCGAGCAGCCGCCGGGGGAGCACCCGCTGGCCGGCGAGCAGGGCCTCCTCCGCGAACTCCCCGAGCGCCAGACGCAGCGCGAGGCGCGGTGCCGGCAGCGGCATCGTCGGGCGCCGCAGCGCCTTGGCGAGAGCGGCGGTGTACTCGGCGTTGGTCACCGGCTCGGGAGCCGTCAGGTTCACCGGCCCGGCCAGGTCGTGCGCGAGCAGGAAGCGGACCGCGTTTACCCAGTCGGGCAGCGAGATCCATGAGACGTACTGCCTGCCGTTGCCGAGCACGGCGCCCGCGCCCATCTTGAATATCGGCAGCATCCGGGCGAGCGCGCCGCCCCGGCCGCTGAGCACGACACCCGTGCGCATCGGCGTCACCCGCACGCCCGCCTCCCCGGCGGGCGCGGTGGCGGCCTCCCAGGCGCCCACCAGATCGGCCAGGAACCCCGTGCCCGCCGGCGCGGACTCGTCCACCGCGCGATCCCCCGTGTCGCCGTAGAAGCCGATCGCGGAGGAGGACAGCAGCACCCGCGGTCCGCCGTCGGCGCGGGCCAGCGCCTCGGCGAGGGTGCGCGTGCCGCTGACCCGGCTTGCCACCAGCTCCCGCTTGTACGCCTCGGACCACCGGCGGTCGCCGATCCCGGCGCCGGCCAGGTGGACGACGGCGTCGGCGCCCTCCAGCGCACCGGGGTCGAGCGTGCCGCCCGCAGGGTCCCAGAAGTGCTCGTCCGGCCCGGCGGGCGCGCGGCGTACGAGGCGGCGCACCTCGTGCCCGTCGGCGCGCAGCACGCGCACCAGAGCCGTCCCGAGCAGTCCCGAGGAGCCCGTCACCACTGTCGTCATCGTCTCCACGCACCGATCACTACCCGGAAACGAAGGGGGCCGCCCCGCGAAACGCGGGACGGCCCCCAGAGGCGTCCGGGGCGTACGGCTCGCGCCGGCCCCGGGCCCGCGGCTACGCCAGGCCGAGCTGGGCCTCGAAGCGGCCCTCCTCGAGACGGTGCTTGATCGTCGTGAGGAAGCGGGCCGCGTCGGCGCCGTCGACCAGGCGGTGGTCGTAGCTGAGCGCGAGGTACACCATCGAGCGGACCGCGATGACCTCGCCCTCCGGGGTGTCCACGACGACCGGGCGCTTGACGACCGCGCCGGTGCCCAGCATGCCGACCTGCGGCTGGTTGAGGATCGGCGTGTCGAACAGCGCGCCCCGGCTGCCGGTGTTGGTCAGCGTGAACGTGCCGCCGGTGATCTCGTCCGGGCTCACCTTGTTGGTGCGGGTGCGCTCGGCGAGGTCGGCGATCTTACGGGCGAGCCCGGCGATGTTGAGGTCGCCCGCGTTCTTGATCACCGGGACGAGCAGGCCGCGCTCGGTGTCGGTCGCGAAACCGAGGTGCTCGACGTCGAAGTAGGTGACCTCGTTGGTCTCGCTGTTGATCGTGGCGTTCAGCTTCGGGTGCTGCTTGAGCGCCTCCACCGCGGCCAGCGCGAAGAACGGCATGAACGACAGCTTCACGCCCTCGCGCCGCAGGAACTCGCCCTTGGCCCGGTCGCGCAGGCGGGCGATGCGGGTGACGTCGACCTCGACCACGGTGGTGAGCTGGGCCGAGACCTGCAGCGACTCCACCATGCGCTTGGCGATGGTCTGCCGCAGGCGCGACATCTTCTCCGTACGGCCGCGCAGCGTGGTGTCCACCCGCACCTCCGCCGCGGCGGGCGCGGCGGCGGGAGCCTGGGCCGGGGCGGGCGCCGCCTGCGGGGCCGCGGGAGCGGCGGCAGCGGCGGCGGCCTGCTCACGCTGGACGCGGGCGGCCTCGATCACGTCCTGCTTGCGGATCCGGCCGCCGACGCCGGTGCCGGTCAGCGCGTCGAGGTCGACGTTGTGCTCGGCGGCGAGCTTGCGGACCAGCGGCGTGACGTACGGGCTCTCGCCGGACGAGGGCAGCGGGGTCGGCTCGCTCGGCTGCGCGGCCGGAGCCTGCTGCGCCGGAGCCTGCGGGGCCGGAGCCTGCGGGGCCGGGGCCGGGGCCGGGGCGGGCGCCGGGGGCGCCGGCTGCGGGATCGACGAGATCGGCGCGGCGGGGGCGGGCTCGGGCGCCGCGGCCTGCGCAGGGGCCGGAGCGGGCTCCGGCTCGGGCTGCGGAGCGGGAGCCGGAGCCGCGGGCTCGGCGGCGGCCGGGGCGGCGCCCGCCTCGGAGTCGATCAGGGCGAGCTCGGCGCCGACCTCGACCGTCTCGTCCTCAGCAACGATGATCTTGGTCAGGTAGCCGGCGGACGGCGAAGGGATCTCGGTGTCGACCTTGTCGGTCGACACCTCGAGGAGCGGCTCGTCGGCCTCGACGCGGTCGCCTTCCTTCTTCAGCCAGCGGGTGACGGTGCCCTCGGTAACGCTCTCGCCGAGCTGGGGCATGGTTACGGAGACCGGCATGGTGTGTCTTCTCTCGCGTTCGCTAGGAGGGCTTCAGTTGTGGACGTGCAGCGGCTTGCCGGCCAGGGCCAGCATGGCCTCGCCGAGGGCCTCGGACTGGGTCGGGTGCGGGTGGATGAGCTGGGCGACGTCGGTGGCCGTGGCCTCCCAGTTGAAGATCAGCTGAGCCTCCGCGATCAGCTCGCCCACCCGGCTGCCGACCATGTGGACGCCGAGCACCCGGCCGTCGCGCTCGGCGACGACCTTGACCTCGCCCTGGGTCTGCAGGATCTTGCTCCTGCCGTTGCCGGCGAGGTTGTAGTTCTGCTCGACGACGTCGTGACCGCGCTCGCGGGCGACCGACGTGGCGATGCCCACCGACGCGACCTCGGGCTCGGAGTAGGTGATGCGCGGCACGCCGTCGTAGTCGATCGGCACCGGGTTCACCCCGGCGATGTGCTCGGCGACCAGGATGCCCTCGGCGAAGCCGACGTGGGCGAGCTGCAGCGTGGGGATCAGGTCGCCCACGGCGTACACACCCGGCACGCTGGTCTGGCAGAACTCGTTGACCAGCACGTAGCCGCGCTCCATCGCGACGCCGTTCTCCTCGTAACCGAGGCCGGCCGAGACGGGGCCGCGGCCGACGGCGACGAGCATGATCTCGGCGTCGAGGGTCTTGCCGTTCTCGAGGGAGACGACGACCCCGGTGTCGGTGGTCTTGACGCTCTCGAACCGGGTGCCCAGCTCGTACTTGATGCCACGGCGGCGGAAGGCGCGCTCCAGCAGCTTGGAGCTGGACTCGTCCTCCAGCGGCAGCAGGTGCGGCAGCGCCTCGACGATGGTGACCTCGGCGCCGAAGGAGCGCCACACGCTGGCGAACTCGACGCCGATGACGCCGCCGCCCAGGATGACGACCGAGGACGGGATCCGGTCGAGGACCAACGCGTGGTCGCTGCTGATCACCTTCTCGCCGTCGATGTCGAGGCCGGGCAGCGACTTCGGCACCGAGCCGGTCGCCAGCACGACGTTGCGGCCCTCGTAGACCTGGTCGCCGACCACGACGCGGCCGGGGCCGGCCAGGCGGCCCTCGCCCTCGACCACGGTGATCTTCTTGCTCTTGACGAGCCCGGCCAGGCCCTTGTAGAGGCCCGCGATCACCTTGTCCTTGTACGCGTGGACGCCGGGGACGTCGATGCCCTCCAGCCGGGTGCGGACGCCGAACGACTCACCCTCGCGGGCCTGGTCGGCGAGCTCGGCCGCGTGCAGCAGCGCCTTGGTGGGGATGCAGCCGCGGTGCAGGCAGGTGCCCCCGACCTTGTCCTTCTCGATGAGGACGACGTTCATGCCGAACTCGGCCGCCCGCAGGGCACAGGCGTAACCACCGCTACCGCCACCTAGGACGACGATGTCGTAGGGGCCGCTGCCATCAGCCACTGGAATGCTCCTTGGTCGTATTCACACCGCCGGGTGGATCCGGCAGCATCTTTTCACTTGTCCCGGAAGATCGTGGCCCCGGCCCGGGCCCGCACGGCAGGCCGCGGCGGAGCCGTCTTCCCTCTTCGAACAGCCCGCGAAGGCTCTTTCTGTCTAAACAGCCTGCGCGGACGTCCCGTTCCCCGTGTAGCGCTCGGCCACGGCGACGAGCGTGCGGGTCAGCGCGCCGGTGCCGCCCTTGGGCGTGTAGCCGTGCGGCTCGCCCTTGTTGAACGCCGGCCCGGCCATGTCCACGTGCGCCCAGCGGACGCCCGCGGGGACGAACTCCCGCAGGAAGATGCCCGCGGCGAGCATGCTGCCCCACCGCTCGGGCTGGAGGTTGGCGATGTCGGCGACCGCGGAGTCGAGCCCCTTGCGCAGCTCGGCGGGCAGCGGCATGCCCCAGGCGCCCTCGCCCTGCTCGCCGGCGATGCGGACGATCTCCTCGCGCAGGGCGTCGTCGTTGGCCATCACGCCGGCCGTGCGCCACCCGAGCGCCACGATCTGGGCGCCGGTCAGGGTGGCGACGTCGATGATCACGTCGGGCTCGTCCTCGGCGGCGCGGGCGATGCCGTCGATCAGCACCAGGCGGCCCTCGGCGTCGGTGTCGAGCACCTCGACGGTCTTGCCGCTGTAGGTGTGCAGGACGTCGGAGGGACGCTGGGCGCTGCCCGAGGGCATGTTCTCGGCGAGGCAGAGGTAGCCGACCGCGTTGACGCGCAGGCCCAGCCGGGCGATCGCGACGAGCGCGCCGAACACGGCTCCCGCTCCGCCCATGTCCGACTTCATCCAGTCCATGGAGGCGGAGGGCTTGAGCGACAGGCCGCCGGAGTCGAAAGTGATGCCCTTGCCGACGAACGCGACCTTCCGAGTGGCCTCGGGGTGGGTGTAGGCGACGCGGACCAGGCGCGGGGGGTTGACCGAGCCCTGGCCGACGCCGACGATGCCGCCGTAGCCGTCCTCCTTGAGCCTGACCTCGTCCAGCACCTCGACCGACAGGCCGGCCTCAAGGCCGGTCTCCTGGGCGATCTCGGCGAAACGCGCGGGCCAGAGGTCCGACGGCGGCGTGTTCACCAGGTCGCGGACGAGGGTCACGGAGTCGGCGAGCGTCGCCGCGTGCGCGACGGCCTCCTCGGCCCCGGCCGCGCCGGACAGGACGGTCAGCTCGCCGACCGGCTGCCTGCGGTCACCGCCGGTGCGGTAGCGCGTGAAGTCGTAGGCGCCCAGCAGGCCGCCCAGCGCCACGGCCTCCGCTTCGGCGGCCGTACGGGCGGGCAGAGCGAGCGTGGCGGACGCCGTGCCGGCGAGGGAGCGGACGGCGGCTCCGGCCGCGCGGCGCAGGTTTTCAAGGTCGTAGTTATCCCCGGGGCCGTCCTGCGGGGCGTCGCCGAGTCCCACGGCGACGGCGACGGGCGCGGGCAGCGCCCCGAAGGTCGGGATCTTGACGATCTCCTGGGCCTTGCCGGTGAACCCCATGGTGGTGAGGATCTCGGCTAGTCGTCCGTCCAGGGCCTGGTCGAGGCCTTCACCTCCGGGAGCCGGGCGTGGACCCTCCGGGGTCGTGTGGACGCCGATTATGAGAGCACTGGTCTCGATGGAGACCGCGTCAGATGCGTTGATGCGCACTGTGGTCACGTGAGCCGATGCTAGCTGGGCTTACTCGGCTACGCATAAACGAGGGTTCATCCTACCTATCGGTGGCCTCGATGATGCCAATGGAACTAGTACCATCGCGCCCTTCCGGACATATGGTGCTAATGTCGGTAGCATCATGTTGCTCACGCTCGATCTCAACGATCCGCGGCCCCTGCACGAACAGGTGGCCGTCGCCATCAGGCGCGCGATCGAGGCCGGGGACATCGCCCCCGGCGATCGGCTGCCGCCCGCCCGCGACCTGGCCCACGCGCTGGGCGTCAACGCGAACACGGTGCTGCGCTCGCTGCGCGACCTGCGGGACGAGGGCCTGCTGGAGTTCCGCCGCGGGCGCGGCGTGTCGGTGCTGCGGCGGCCGGACGGCCGCGCGGCGCTCAGGACGCGTGCGCGCGATCTGCTCGACGAGGCCGCCAGGTATGGCCTCACCGCCGGCGACGTCGTCGCTCTCATCACGGACCTCAGTGAGGAAATGGCATGACCGACCCGCGCGACACCTCCGCAACCGGCTTCCGCACCCGATTCCTGCCGGCCGCCGCGGCCTGGGCCGTCCTGGTCGCCGCCGTGCTCGTGGCGGTGCCGCTCGTGCTCGCCGGCCGCCTGCCGGACCCGCTGGCCACTCATTGGGGGCCGTCCGGGCGGCCCGACGGCTCGATGTCATTCGCCGCCTTCGCGCTCTTTCCGGTCGTGCTGTGGGTCGCCGTCGCGGGGATCGGCATCGGCGTCGCGGCGCGCGCTCGCACGTTGGTCCGCCGGGCGCCGCGCGCCTTCTACTGCGCCGGGCTGGCCTGGGCGGGCGGGCTCCTGATCACCACGCAGGCGTTCACGGTCGCCGCCAACCTCGACCGCGGCGACTGGACCCGCGCGGCGGGCATGACCTGGCAGGTCGCGGTGGTCGTCGTCGCGCCGATCGCGCTCGGGGCGCTGGGCTGGCTCGCCGGCCGCCGCGGCCCGGACGCCTCCCCGGCGCCGCCGCCGGCGGAACCGGTGATCGACCTCAGTCCGGGAAAGCGGCCGGTGTGGGTCTCCACCGCCACCGCGCCGTGGGCGTCCTGGCTCACGCTCGTGGCGCTCGCCGCCGCGGTGGTCATCGCGGCCGCGGCCCGGTCCGGCCTGATCCGCGACGGGTGGGGCGCCGTGGTGCCTCTGGCCCTGACGGGCGTGGTCGGCGCGGTGCTGTCGTCGGTATCGGTGCGGGTCGTCCCCGAATCGCTGACGGTGTCGGTCGGCCCGCTGCGGTGGCCCTTGCGCAGGGTGCGTCTCGACCGTGTGGAGCGGGCGTGGGTGGAGGAGCGGTATCCGGCGCAGGTGGGCGGCTGGGGCTACCGAGGGCTCCCCGGACGGGCCACGATCATGATCCGCGGCGGCGAGTGCCTGGTCGTCAGGTACACCTCCGGCGGTGAGCTGGGGATCACGGTGGACGACGCCGCCGCGGGCGCCGCCCTGCTCAACGCCCTCATCGCCCGGCAGCACCCCTCCGTCGAAAGGTGATGAGCGTGATCCGGCGCAACGCCGATGTCTGCCTGTTCCTCCTCGTCGCGTTCGGGGCCTCGTGGCTGATCGCGCTGCCCCTGTGGACGGGACCGGTCAGCCCGTCCGCCTTCCAGCTCCTCGGCATCCCGATCATGTTCACGCCGTCCCTGGGCGTACTGGCCGTGTGGCTCACCCGGCGGCGCGGCACGCCGCTGCGGGAATGGGCGCGGGCGACCGGGCTCACGCTCGGACCGGACCGGGGCACGACGGCCCCGCTCCTGGTGGCGGCGCTGCTCGGCGTGCCGCTTCTCGTGGCCGTCGCCCTCCTGGTGAGCGCCGCCGTCGGCGTCGTGAGCCTCGACTTCGCCGGGCTGAGCCTGTTCCGCGCGCAGCTGGGCGCGGCAGCCGACAAGGTGCCGCTGGACCCGCGGGTCCTGTACGTCGTGCAGGTCGTGCAGGCCGTGCTGATCGCCCCGTTCATCAACGCGATCCCCGCGTTCGGAGAGGAGTGGGGCTGGCGGGGCTGGCTGCTGCCGCGCCTGCTCGGCGACCCGGCGGTCGCCCCCGTGCCGGCGGTCTCGCCGATGCCGGGCGTCTCGCCCGAGCCGGCGGGAGTGCCCGGCCCGGGGGAGCGGCGGCCCGCCCGGGTGTGGCCGGCGATGGTGCTGTCCGGCGTGATCTGGGGTCTGTGGCACGCGCCGCTCACGTTGAAGGGCTACAACTACCCGGAGCTCGGCGCCTGGGCGGCGGTGTTGTTCGTCGGCTTCTGCGTCATCTTCGGGGCGCTGCTCGGCTGGATGCGGCTGCGGTCCCGCAGCGTGTGGCCCGCGGTCATCGCACACGGCTCGCTGAACGCCGTGGCGGGCCTGGCGCTGCTCCTCGGCGACACGGCCGCCCCGCCGAACGCGGCGCTCGCCGGGATCACCGGGGTCGTCGGCTGGGTGCTGCTCGCGGCCGCCGTCCTCGTCGCCTACCGGCTGCGTCCCGTCACCGCGCCGCGCTGAGCCGCCTGTTCGCGAGGGTCACATCAGCAGGACGGCGGTCAGCAGCGTGACCGTCGTGGCCGTCTCCACCAGGGCGCCGAGCACGTCGCCCGTGACGCCGCCCAGCCGCCGTACGGCCCGGCGGCGCAGCAGCGCGGCGGCCCCCAGTCCGGCGGCCATCGCCAGCAGCAGCCCGGCCACCGTGATCAGGTACGGATCGGCCGCCAGGTGGTGCAGCACCCCGGCGGGCCGCACGTCCGGGCCAGAGGTGTACCCGGTCACCTCGGAGTAGGTGACCAGCGCGGGATGAGGGCGGTCGAAGGGGTTCGACAGACCGGACGGCCGGCAGTAGTCCAGCAGCGACGGACCGGCGGCCTCCGCGAGAGCGAGCACGGCGACCACGGCGGCGGTCGCGAGGGTGGCCCCGATCGCGGCACCCCGCCGTACGGTGCCGGCGACGAGCGCGCCGAGGCCGGTGGGCCGGGCGGCGGGCACGCCCCCGCGGCACGCCCACGTGACGGCCAGCCTGCCGGTCGCCGCCGCCGTCACCAGCGCGGCCCAGGCGGCCGTGCCGTCCCGCGACAGCGCGGCCACCTGCACGAGCAGGGCGATCACGATGGTGACGACCCCGAACGGGCCGATGTCGGAGCGCTTCATCACCTCCAACGCGCCGTCGGCCGGCCTGCCGCTGCCGAACCCGTCGGCCAGGTCCGCGAGGCCGTCCAGATGCAGGGCCCGGGTCAGCCAGGCCAGCGCCGCCACCGCGAGGACGGCGCCGAGCAGCGGCGAGCCCGACACCGCGCCGGCGACCGCGAGCACCACGGCGGCGGCCAGGCCGAGGAGCAGGCCGACGAACGGCGCCAGCGACATGGCGCGTCCCGCCACGGCGCGGTCGACCTCCACCGGCCGTACGGGGAAGACGGTGAGGGTCCCGACCGCGAGCCGCCAGGCCGCGCCGGGGCCGCTCATGCCGGCTCCTTGCCTGGCGGCTCACGGTCGCATGAGCGGATCACCCTGTGCTTGCCGATCTGCTCGCTTCGCTCGCTCATGCGGGAGGGTTCGTGGGGCACGAGGGCAGATCGTAGTTCTCACAGGGGCAACGGGACGACCCGCCCGGAGACCACCAGGGCGACGTCCTCGGACTCGCGGGCGAGTGCCTGGTTGAGGCGGCCGAGCGCGTCGCGGAACAGCCGTCCGGCGGGCGTGGCCGGGATCACCCCGAGGCCCACCTCGTCGGTCACCGCCACCACCCGGGCGCGGGTGCCGCGCCAGGCGGCCGTCAGCGCGTCGCACCGCTCTGCCACCCGGTCGAGGGCGGCGCGATGGCTGGCCGCGGGCGTGCCGTCCGGCCAGGCGGCGCACTCGTCGAACACGGCGGCGAGCCAGGTGCCGATCCCGTCGATGAGCGACGTCCCCGGACCGCCGGACAGGACGGACGCGAGGTCGGTCGTCTCCACGGTCCGCCAGTGCGCCGGGCGCCGTTCACGGTGGGCGCGCACACGGGCGAGCCAGGCCGGGTCGTCACCGCCCGAGGGCCCGGTGGCGACATAGGTCACCTCGGGTTCGGCGGCCAGGCGGAGCTCGGCCTCCTCGGACTTGCCGGACCGCGACCCGCCCAGCAGCAGCGTCCGGCGTGGCCGCACCCACGGCGCCGCCTCCACGCTCGCCGCCCGCACGCTCGCCGTGTCCACGACGGTTTCGTCGGGGACGGCCGTCGCGCCCCAGAATCCCAGGCGGCGGGCCAGCTCGCTCTCCGCCGGGACCCGGTGGCCGAGGTGCACCGCGATGATCGGTGTCGCGGGCGTGACCCGTCCGCGGCGGCGCAGGTCGCCCAGCCGCTCCGGCCGGTCGGGCAGGTCCATGAGCACCACGTCGAAGGGCGCGTCCGCGTCCCGCGCGGGAGAGCCGGTGGCGGGTCCCACGGCGTACAGCAGGCGATCGCCGCCGGGCCCGGTGACCTCGCACCCGTCGGCCGTCCGGCGGATCACGTACCCGGCGGGCGGGCGGGCGTCCGTGAGCCGTACGCGGCCGTCGAGCACGATGGAGGCCGGACGCCGGTGGCCGGGGGCGAGCCGGCCGCAGGACGCGCAGGGACAGCCGGGGACGGGCCAGCCCTCCGGGCCGCCGGTTCCCTCCAGGCGGATCTCCATGCCGCTGCCTTTCCGCGTCCGTGTCGCCGGGCGCCCCGCGCCGGCGGGGGAGTGGACGCCGGGAAGAGAGGATAGGGTCCGGCTGCACGGTCGTTGTGCCGCACCGGCCCTGGCGTGAAGTCCCGCGCGGGGGCCGCGAGGAACCGAAGGAGCGGGTGCGGATGATTTGGCGGTGGCGTTACGAGGACGCGAACGGCGGCGAGGTCACGGACCGGCCGCTGCCCCGGGAGATCTTCTCCAGCCAGTCGGACGCGGAGTCGTGGCTGGGGGAGAGCTGGCGCGAGCTGCTCGAGGCCGGTGTCGAGCAGGTCACGCTCATGGAGGACGAGCGGGTCGAATACTCGGGGATGTCCCTGCGCGCCGAATGAGCCGGGCGGGGGCCGGGACCGCGACGAGCGCGGTGCCGACCCCCGTGACGACACCGGTCCGGCAGGACCGGCGACGGTGTCAGGGACGCGTGGGCGGGCTGACGGTCTTGGCCGGGTCACGCTCGACGACCGGGCCGAGCACGTCGTCGATCTTCTTGAGCACCTCGGCGTCGAGCTTCACGCCCGCGGCCTTGACGTTGTCGCGCACCTGCTCGGGCTTGGTGGCCCCGATGATGGCCGACGACACGTTCGGGTTCTGCAGCACCCACGCCACGGCGAGCTGGGCCATCGAGAGCCCGAGGTCGGCCGCGATCGGCTTGAGGTCCTGCACCCGGCGCAGCAGCTCGTCGTCCATCAGCCGGCCGATGAAGCCCGAACCGGACGGGTCGGTGGCGCGGGATCCGGCCGGCGGCGGCTGGCCGGGCAGGTACTTGCCGGTGAGCACACCCTGCGCGATCGGCGACCAGACGATCTGGCCCAGGCCCTCCTTCTCGCACAACGGCACGACCTCGGCCTCTATGACCCGCCAGAGCATCGAGTACTGCGGCTGATTGGACACCAGCCGGTCGAAGCCCATCTCGTCGGCGATCTTCAGGGCCCTGGCGATCTGGTCGGCCGACCACTCGCTGACGCCGACGTACAGCACCTTGCCCTGCCGTACGAGGTCGTCGAAGGCCCGCAGGGTCTCCTCCAGCGGCGTCTCCGCGTCGTAGCGGTGCGCCTGGTAGAGGTCGACGTAGTCGGTCTGCAGCCGCCGGAGCGACCCGTTGATCGACTCAGTGATGTGCTTGCGGGACAGCCCGCGGTCGTTCTTGCCCTCCCCGGTCGGCCAGTAGACCTTGGTGAAGATCTCCAGCGACTCGCGGCGCACGCCCTTCAGCGCCCGGCCGAGGACGTCCTCGGCCCTGGTCCCGGCGTAGACGTCGGCGGTGTCGAAGGTCGTGACGCCCTCGTCGAGAGCCGCTCGGACGCACTCGACGGCGGCGTCCTCCTCCACCTGCGACCCATGGGTGATCCAGTTGCCGTAGCTGATCTCGCTGACCATGAGGCCACTGCGGCCAAGATGACGGTATTCCATGGTCCGACCTTAGGTCATGACATCGCGTCACTCCGCCGGGTGGTTCGCGATAAGGTGCCCGGCGTGCGCCGCTTGATCGCTTCTCGCCCTGTACGAGTGGCTCTGGTCGTCGCGCTGGTCGCCGGTGCGGCCGCCGGACTGGTCGTCGTCGCACGCCGGCGCCGTGCCGCTCCGCAGGCACCGGCCGCTCCGCACCCTGCCCCGCCGGCTTCGCGGCACCCCGCTCCGCCGGGGGATGCCGGAGACCTGGCCGGGCGCGGCCCCGAGCCCCTGCTCGGATGGCCCACGAGCGAGGACCTCGAGAGGTATGACCGGCCGGAGGGCGGCGCGCCGATCGCCCGTCTCCTCGACAGCCTCCCCCGGATCGAGCGGCCGCGCGGGAGGAAGGCGCGCCGCTGGACGGCCGCGCTCGCCGCGCTCGGCCTGCTCGTGCTCGCGTCGCAGTTGCTGGAGAACGCCGTGTTCCGCCCGCAGGCCGGGACGGCCTCCGGCCGGGCCGCGTACGCGGGCGCGTACGCCGAACCCGCCACCGCGGTCCCGTCGGCGGATCCGGTCACCGGTGTGCCCGCGGCCCAGCCGCCGCTGCCGTCCCGCGACCCGGCGTGCGCGCTCAGGAAGACGGGCTCCACGGCCCCGGCCGTGCGGCCGGTCTCCCGGCGCGTGACGGCCGCGGTCAACCGGCAGTGGCGGCGGATGGAGAGGTGGCTGAAGGCGCACGCGCCGAGGACGTACGCCTCGCTGAACGGCCCGGCCGGTCATGTGCTGCTGGCGAAGGCCGAGGCCCGGCTGGGGAGGCGCATCCCCGACTCGCTCAGGGCCTCGCTGCTGCGGCACGACGGCGCCCGCGGCCCGGCGGCGTTCCGGTTCTCGTCGAGTTACGAGATCATGGGCGCCCGCGGGCTGGTCTCCTCCTGGCCCGAGGCCTGCGGGCTGGGCGGAGGCATCCCCTTCGCCTACGACTCCGACTTCGGCGACTATCTCGTGACGAACTCCGCCACCGGCGGCGTGGGCTCCGCCACCGGCGGCGTGGGCTCGGCCGACTGGGAGATGCCGTACGCCGAGGACGAGTGGTCGTCGTACTACGCGCTGCTCAAGAGCACCGCGGACGCCCTCGCCGAGGGCGGCCCGGTGGGCGGGTGGGTCCCCGTGGTACGCGAGGGCGTCCTGGAGTGGAAGTGAGGCGGCCCGGCCCAGGCGGCCCAGGTCAGGCAGCCCGGCTGAGACGGCCCGGGTCAGGCGGCCGTGCGGGTCACTTCTTCGCGCCGGCCGTGTTCTTGAGGGCGACAGGGAGGCCGCCGGGCAGGACGGCCGGCTTGGGGAAACGCAGGCGGCGCATCTGGGACGAGCGCATCGCCGCGTAGAAGCCCACGCCCTTGAGGTCCTCGCCCGGGAACTTCTCCGCCGCCTCCTTCTTCACCTTCCCCGCCACGTAGAAGGAGCTCGCCAGCACGAGCACCATCACGACCGGCAGCGACATGGTGTAGACCAGCAGGACGGCCGAGCGGACCGGGATCGGGAACGGCACCATTGACAGCAGCATGATGACGAACACGACGGGCAGGAAGTACTGCCCCGGCAGCCGTCGCGAGTCCACCCACTCGCGGGCGAACTTGCGCACCGGGCCGCGGTCGCGTGCCGGCAGCGCCCGTTCGTCGCCCCGCAGCAGGGCCTCGCGCTGCTTGCTGCGTAGCGTCTTGTCGCGCTCGCGCGACAGGCGGTAGGCCTCCTTGCGGTTGGCCGGAGCGGTCACCGGGGAGCGGCGGCGGCCCTGCGCCTCGCTCCGCTTCGGGGTAGGACGACCCTTCCCCGGGGTGCCGTGGGGCTTAGGATCCTCTACAGGGACGGGGGAGTCCTCCGCGGAGGTCTGGCTGCGACGTCGGAACACGTCGCCCAGCCTACCGGGAGTGCAACTTAGTGACGCCCTCGCGCGTTATGCGTAGGGTGAACCCAGGCGGCTGCGCCGCCTGACAAGGGGTTTGAGACGGCTGGGATCACCCACGCACAACCTGAGAAGGGGACGGCCGACGCGCATGAGCGTGATGAAGAGACTTTCCATGATCTTCAAGTCCAAGGCCAACAAGGCCCTGGACAAGATGGAGGATCCGCGGGAGACGCTGGACTATTCCTATCAGCGCCAGCTTGAGCTGCTGCAGAAGGTCCGCCGGGGCGTGGCCGACGTGGCCACCAGCCGCAAGCGGGTGGAGCTGCAGATCAACCAGCTCGAAGGGCAGGCCACGAAGCTGGAGAACCAGAGCAGGCAGGCCCTGTCGGCCGGGCGCGAGGATCTGGCCCGTGAGGCGCTGACCCGCCGCAACGGTCTCAACACCCAGATCGCCGACCTGCGCATCCAGTACGGCAACCTGCAGGGTGAGGAGGAGAAGCTCACCCTCGCCAGCCAGCGGCTTCAGGCCAAGGTCGACTCCTTCCGCACGAAGAAGGAGACCATCAAGGCCACCTACACGGCGGCCGAGGCCCAGACGCGGATCAACGAGGCGTTCTCCGGCATCTCCGAGGAGATGGGCGACGTCGGCCTGGCGATCCAGCGGGCCGAGGACAAGACCGCGCAGATGCAGGCGCGCGCGGGCGCGATCGACGAGCTGCTGGCCAGCGGCGCGCTGGACGACTTCACCGGGCAGCGTGACGACATCCAGGCGGAGCTCGACCGCATGGGCGGCGGCTCGGACGTCGAGCTGGAGCTCGCCAAGATGAAGGCCGAGCTCGGCCAGGGCCCGGCGCCCAGGAGCGCGATCGAGCCCGGTCAGCAGCAGGGCCAGGCCGCCCCGTCCAGCCAGCAGCACACCCAGCAGCTGCGCCAGCCCGGGGAGGGACTGTGATCGTCAGAATCATGGGTGAGGGACAGGTCGAGATCGGCGCCGCCGACATCGACGTCCTCAACGAGCTCGACAGCGAGCTGGAGGCCGCGATCGAGTCTGACGACGAGATCGAGTTCCGCACCAAGCTGCACGCGCTCCTCGACAAGGTGCGTCACGTCGGCAAGGCCCTGCCGGACGACTCGCTCGAGCCGTCCGAACTGATCCTGCCTCCGGCCGACGCCTCCATCGAGGAAGTGCGGGAGATGCTCGGCGACACCGGGCTCATCCCTGGCTGATGGCATCCACGCGCTTCGCCCCTGATCGCGGACTCACCGTCCGGATGACCGTGACGATGTTCCTGCTCGGGCTGCTCTACGTCGCGTTCGTGGCCCTCCTCATCGCGATGGGCGTGCGTGCGGTCACCGTGCTCGTGATCGCCGGGGGTTTCCTGCTGGCGCAGTACTTCCTGTCCGACAAGATCGCGCTGTTCGCGATGCACGGGCGGGAGGTCTCCCCGCAGGAGGCCCCCGAGCTGCATGGAATCATCGACCGGCTGAGCGCGATGGCGGGGATGCCGAAGCCGCGGGTGGCGATCGCCGACTCGGACCTTCCGAACGCGTTCGCCACCGGACGCAACCAGAAGCACTCGGTGGTCTGCGTGACCACCGGCATCCTGCGCAGGCTCGACGCCCGGGAGCTCGAAGGGGTGCTGGCCCACGAGATGTCCCATGTGGCCCACCGGGACGTGGCGGTGATGACGATCGCCTCGTTCCTGGGGGTCGTGGCCGGTCTGATGACGCGCTTCGCGCTCTACACCGGTCTGGGCGGCCGGAGGAACGACAACGGGCCCCCGGTCGGCCTGATCATCTTCGCGGTCTCCGGGCTGGTCTACGCCGTCAGCTTCCTGCTGACGCGGGCGCTGTCGCGCTACCGCGAACTGGCCGCCGACCGCGCCGGCGCGCTGCTGACGCAGCAGCCGAGCGCTCTGGCCAGCGCCCTGGTCAAGATCAGCGGAGACATCGGCAGGATCCCGACCAGGGACCTGCGCGAGGCGCAGCCGTTCAACGCCTTCTTCTTCGCGCCCGCCCTGTCGGGACAGAGCATCGCCTCGCTGCTGTCGACCCACCCGTCGCTGGAGCGCAGGCTGGACCAGCTCGCCAGGATCTCCGCGGCCCTGGGCCGCTGATGAGGAGGCACTGATGGGCTGGTTCGACGCCCTGCTCGGC
Source organism: Microbispora bryophytorum (assembly GCF_006874465.1). Classification (GTDB taxonomy): domain Bacteria; phylum Actinomycetota; class Actinomycetes; order Streptosporangiales; family Streptosporangiaceae; genus Microbispora; species Microbispora bryophytorum. Next base: position 364,419 of record NZ_VIRL01000002.1, read on the forward strand.
CGCTCCAAGCCCGCCAGGCCCGATCTGGACGCGCTGTTCGGCCTGCCGTCGGCCGCCGTCACGCTGCAGGCCGCCACCGGATTCGCCCCGGCGGGCACCGGCTCGGTGTGCTTCCGCGCCGCGGAGGGCGGCGCGTTCGCCCGGCTCGAACAGGACATCGAGGCGCTGATGGGCCGGGTCGAGGTCTCCCGGGACTCCTACGGCTACACCTGGCTGCAGGTGCGCAACCCCGACGTGGCCGGGCTCGTGACCGACCTCCACGCCGCGAACTCGTCCCTGGAGTCGGCCGGGTTCGGCCCGTCGCTGCTGTGCTCGCTCGTCACCTTCGCCGACCCCTCGCACAGGACGCTGGCGATCGTGTATCTCTACAAGCGCGGCACGTTCTACCCCTTCGCCCCCGCCGGCGAATCGCGCCGCGACAACGCACTGGAACTACAGGTGCGGGGCGTGCTGGACCACGAGCTCACGATCGAGCCCGAGCTGGCGAGCTGGTTTCCCGTCTGGGGCGCCCCCGGCCTGTGACCCTTCGGGAGTCCTCATGACCGAGTGGACCCACCTGCGGCGCACCGAGGCCGCGAGCGCGCAGATCGGCCGGATGGCCGAGGCCGTACGGGGACGGGACGGCGCCACGCCCGTGCCGACCTGCCCGGGATGGGACCTCAGGGAGCTGGTCGAGCACACCGGCGCCATCCACCGGTGGGCCGCCGCGATGGTGCGGGATGGCGCCCGCCGCCGATACGACCGCGCCGCGATGGACCTCGGCTTCCCCGAGGACTTCGCCGGCCACGCGGACTGGCTGGAGGCGGGAGCCGTACAGCTCGCCGAGGCGCTGAAGGGCCGCGACCCGGACGACGAGGTGTGGAACTGGACGGGGGACCGCAGCGCTCGGTTCTGGTCCCGCCGCCAGCTCCACGAGACCGTCGTCCACCGCGCCGACGCCGAGATCGCCCTGGGCATCGCCCCGCAGGTGGACGAGGACGTCGCCGCCGACGGGGTGGGGGAGTTCTTCGACCTGCTCCCGCATACCCGCTGGCGGCCCCAGATCGCCGAGCTGAGGGGCGACGGGGAGACGATCTCCTGGCGGACGGAGACGGGCGGGGCGTGGCTCGTGCGGCTCACGCCCGAGGGGTTCACGTACGAGCGGTCCGACGTCCCGGCCGTGACGGCGGATGTCACCGTGCGCGCGGAGACGACCGGCGAGCTGATGCTGACGCTGTGGGGACGGCGCGAGCCCGGCGCGGCCGAGGGCGACGCGGCGCTGCTGGACTGGTGGCGCGAGCGCGCCAAGATCTGAGGCGCGGATCTGAGGCGCGGTTCCGAGTCGTGGTTCTGCGGCGCGGATGCGAGGCGCGGTTCTGATGCGTGGTTCTGCGGCGCGGATCCGGAGCCGGGTGCTGAGAACAGGGCGGGAAGACGCGGGCGCCCCCGGGAGATCCCGGGGGCGCCCGCGTCGTACGGCCGCGACTACGGCAGGGCAAGCATGCGGTCGAGGGCGACCTTGGCCCAGTGGGTGGTGTCCGCGTCGACGGTGATCTGGTTGACGACCTCGCCGTCGGCCAGCGACTCCAGGGCCCAGACCAGATGCGGCAGGTCGATGCGGTTCATGGTGGAGCAGTAGCACACGGTCCGGTCGAGGAACGTGATGGTCTTGTCAGGGAACCGGCCGGCCAGGCGGCGCACCAGGTTCAGCTCGGTCCCGACGGCCCAGGAGGACCCGGCCGGGGCGTCCTCCAGCTTGCGGATGATGTATTCGGTGGAGCCGACGAAGTCGGCCTTCGTCACGACCTCGTGGCGGCACTCCGGGTGCACGAGCACGTTCACCCCGGGGATGCGGGCCCGCACCTCGTCCACGCACTCGGCGGAGAAACGCCCGTGGACCGAGCAGTGGCCCTTCCACAGGATCATCTTCGCGTTCTCCAGCTGCTCCCGGGTGAGGCCGCCGTTCGGGCGGTGCGGGTTGTAGACCACGCAGTCGTCCAGCGACAGCCCCATCTCCAGCACGGCCGTGTTGCGGCCCAGGTGCTGGTCGGGCAGGAACAGCACCTTCTCGCCCTGCTCGAAGGCCCAGTCGAGGGCGCGCTTGGCGTTGGAGGAGGTGCACACGGCGCCGCCGTGCCGTCCGCAGAACGCCTTGATGTCCGCGCTGGAGTTCATGTACGTGATCGGCACCACCTGGTCGGCGATGCCGGCGTCCTCCAGGGCGTCCCAGCAGTCCTCGACCTGGGTGAAGGTCGCCATGTCGGCCATCGAGCAGCCGGCGGCGAGATCGGGGAGCACCACCTTCTGCGTGTCACCGGTCAGGATGTCGGCCGACTCGGCCATGAAGTGCACACCGCAGAACACGATGTACTCGGCCTCGGGCCGGGCGGCGGCCTCGCGGGCGAGCTTGAACGAGTCGCCGGTCACGTCGGCGAACTGGATGACCTCGTCACGCTGGTAGTGGTGACCGAGCACGAACAACCGGTCGCCAAGCCGCTCCTTGGCCGCGCGGGCGCGCTCCACGAGGGTCGGATCGGACGCGGGAGGCAGCTCGCCCGGGCAGTCGACGCCGCGTTCGCTGTGCGGATCGGTGCCCTGGCCGAGGATGAAGAGCGGAAGACCGGTCTCGGTGATCGTCACGACCACACCCCCTAGGGGACTTATCGTCTAACTGACGACTAATGATTACACATCACACCGCCTGGTTCGTCGCGCGGGTTGCCCGTGAGCCAGGTGGAATGTGTAAGGCTTCACGGGTGTTGGTAGCGTCTAGATAGGACGTCGGAACCAATCGACCGCCCCGAAGGGCGGTTGGCGCAGACGCGGGAGTCAGTACATGACGGTTGAGAGCAGCGAGACCACGCAGCAGGGCCTGATCCTGACTGACGCGGCCGCCGGCAAGGTCAAGAGCCTGCTCGAGCAGCAGGGCGAGGAGGGGCTGCAGCTCCGGGTGGCCGTCCAGCCGGGTGGCTGTTCCGGCCTGCGTTACCAACTCTTCTTCGACGACCGCTCGATGGACGGCGACGTGGTCTCCACCTTCGGCGGCGTGCACGTCGTCACCGACCGGATGAGCGCGCCGTACCTCGTCGGGGCCACGGTCGACTTCGTGGACACCATCGAGAAGCAGGGCTTCACCATCGACAACCCCAACGCGACGGGGTCGTGCGCGTGCGGCGACTCGTTCAACTGACGTCGTCCGGCTGACGACGGGCACGCGCCCGGCGGTGCCGGGCTCGTGCCATGTGGAGCGTGGGTCGAACGCCCCGTACGGAACGTTCCGTGCGGGGCGTCGTCATGCCTGAGACGGTACGCTCAGTAGGTTCGGCGGGATCAACGTCCCGGCCCTTTCTCTCTGATGCTGACAACGAGGAGAATGACCCCGTGCGCATCGCCGTCACCGGCTCCATCGCCACCGACCATCTGATGACGTTCCCCGGCCGCTTCGGCGACCAGCTCATCGCCGAGCAGCTCGACCGGGTGTCGTTGTCGTTCCTCGTCGACGATCTGCAGATCCGCCGCGGCGGATGCGCGGCCAACATCGCGTTCGGCATGGGCTGCCTCGGGCTCACCCCGGTCCTCGTCGGCGCGGTCGGCGCGGACTTCGCCGACTACCGCTCCTGGCTGGAGCGCCACGGCGTCGACTGCGCCTCGGTGCACGTCTCCGAGCTGCACCACACGGCGCGCTTCCTGTGCACCACGGACGACGACCACAACCAGATCGCCTCGTTCTACACCGGCGCGATGGCCGAGGCGAGGGAGATCGAGCTGGGCCCTGTCGCCGAGCGTCTCGGCGGGCTCGACCTCGTGCTGATCAGCCCCAACGACCCTGCGGCGATGCTGCGGCACACCGACGAGGCGCGCCGGCGGGGCATCCCGTTCGCCGCCGACCCGTCGCAGCAGCTCGCCCGCATGCCGGGCGAGGAGATCCGCCAGCTCGTGGAGGGCGCGGCCTACCTGTTCAGCAACGACTACGAGCTCGGGCTGATCGAGCAGAAGACGGGCTGGTCCGGCGAGGAGATCCTTGACCGGGTCGGTGTCCGGGTGACCACCCTCGGCCCCAAGGGCGCCAGGATCGACCGCAAGGGCGAGCCGTCGCTGCACATCTCGCCGGCTCCGGAGCTGGGCAAGGCCGACCCGACCGGTGTCGGCGACGCCTTCCGCGCCGGGTTCCTCGCGGGCCTGTCCTGGGGGCTGCCGCTGGAGCGCTGCGCCCAGATCGGCAACCTCACCGCCACCCACGTGCTCGAGCGAGTCGGCTGCCAGGAGTACGAGCTGGGCCAGCGCGTCTTCCTGGAGCGCTTCGCCGGGGCGTACGGCTCCGCGGCGGCCGACGAGGTGGGCGCGCACGCCCGCTGCCACTACGCCTGAGAACGCCGAGCCGTCAGGCGCGGCTCAGTAGTTGCGGCGCACGTGGATGGACCAGCCGCCCTGCGGCAGCTCGTAGCTCGCCACGTGCTCGTGTGACTTCAACCGGCACCAGGCCGGGACGTCGGTGAACGCGGCGGGGTCGTCGGCCAGCACGGCGACCACGCCGCCCGTCGCCACCTGGTTGATCCGCTCGGCCAGCATGATGATCGGGATCGGGCACTTGCGGCCCAGCGCGTCGATCGTCAGCGCGGGCGGCTCCACCGGCTGGACCGGCTCGGCGAGCTCGGCCTGAGCCGCCTCGGGAGACCGCCGGGCGCCGCCCGTCCGTCTGCGCCACATCAGTGCACCCCCAAGCTCGACCGGATCCGCCGCACGATGTCCGGGAGCACCGCGAGAAAACGATCGATGTCGTCCTCGGACGCGCCCCGGGGCAGCGATACCCGCACATTTCCGTGCGTAAGCACGCCCATTGCCTCCAGAACATGCGATGGACGAAGCGTACTCGCCGTGCAGGAGCTGCCGGACGAGACGGCGAAACCGGCCTTGTCGAGCTCGGTCAGCAGCGCCTCGCCCTCGACGTACAGGCAGGAGAACGTCACGAGGTGCGGCAGCCGCAGGACCGGGTCGCCGACGACCTCCACGTCGGGCACCAGGCGGGGCACCTCGGCGCGGATCCGGTCGACCAGGGCGGACAGCCGCCGCCCCTCGGCCTGCGCCTCCTCGGAGCGGGCGCGCAGGGCCGCGGCGGCGGCCACGATCGCGGGCACGTTCTCGAACCCCGGCACGCGCCGTCGCTCCCGCTCGTCCTCGGGCAGCGGCGAGCGCCAGCGCACGCCCTTGCGCACCGCCAGCACGCCCACCCCGGCCGGGCCGCCCCACTTGTGCGCGCTCGCGGTGAGGACCGACCAGCCCTCGGGGATCGGCAGGCGGCCCGCCGACTGGGCGGCGTCGACCAGCAGCGGCACGCCCGCCTCCCGGCAGGCCCGCGCCGCCTCCTCGACCGGCTGAAGGGTCCCCACCTCGTGGTTGGCCGTCTGCAGGCACGCCAGGGCCGTGCCGGGGCGCGCGACGGACTCGGCGAACGCGCCCGCGTCCACCCGGCCGGTACGGCTCACGCCCACGATCTCCATCTCGCCGCCGGCGTGCTCGTGGACCTCGCCCGCGTGCAGGACGCTGGAGTGCTCGACGGCGCCCGTCACCAGGCGCGTCCCGGCCCGGCGGCGGCCGGCCAGCGTGCCGAGCACTCCCAGGTGGACGGCCTGCGTCCCCGACGAGGTGAACGACACCTCGTCGGGCCGGGCGCCGATCAGTTCGGCTACCTCTCCCCGCGCGCGCTCCAGTAACATCTGGGCGCGGCGCGCCGTGCCGTACAGGCGGGCGGGATCGGCCCAGCCGGCGTCGATCGCCGCCAGCAAGGCGTCACGGGCCGCGGGATGGAGAGGTTCGGTCGACGCCGCGTCGAGGTAGGCCACAGTTAGGACATTAACGGGGGCTGCTCAGAGGGGCGGCGCCGGTCCGCGCTAATGTGTCCCCCAGCGTGAACTCAACAAAGTAATGGGCAGACCGGTCACAAGGCTGGTGCCGGTCTCACCCAAGGGTCAATTGGAAAAACCACCCAGGAGAGGAACTCCTGGGCTTCATCTGTGGGGTAGGCGATCCGTGAGTCCGACCCGCCGTACGACACGGCGACCGTGGGCACGCCGCCGGTTGCCCGGAGCCGCCGCCCTGGCGCTGCTGGTGGCGTCCGGGACGGCGTGTAGCAACCAGGCGATCGATCAGTGGTCCCGTGGGGGCATGCCGGAAGGTGTCACCAAGCAGGCCGACATCGTCCAGACGCTCTGGAACGGGAGCTGGATCGCGGCTCTCGCCACCGGCGTGGTCGTCTGGGGACTGATCCTGTGGGCGTGCATCTTCCACCGGAAGAAGAAGAACAGCCCCGATCAGCTGCCTCCGCAGGTGCGCTACAACCTGCCGATCGAGATCCTCTACACGGTGGTCCCGGTCATCATGGTCGCGGTCTTCTTCTACTTCACGGCCCGTGACGAGACCGAGATCACGCGGATCACCAAGGCCGCCCCGGTCAAGGTCGCCGTCGAGGGCTACCAGTGGAGCTGGCGCTTCACGACCGAATACCAGGGCCAGAAGGCTGTCGTCGCGGGCGTGCCGGTCGACCTCAGCAAGCAGAGCGCGGAGAACCCGCAGGGTCCGCAGCTCGTGCTGCCGGTCAACACCCAGGTGCAGTTCGACCTCCACTCGCCCGACGTCATCCACTCGTTCTGGGTGCCGGCCTTCCTGTTCAAGCAGGACGTCTTCCCGGGCAACGTACGCAACCAGTTCCAGATCACGACGCTCGACAAGACGGGCGTCTTCGTCGGCCGATGCGCCGAGCTCTGCGGCACCGACCACAGCAAGATGCTGTTCTCCGTGAAGCTCGTGCCGCAGGCCGAATTCGACCAGTACATCAAGAGCCAGGCGGGGAGTGCGCAGTGACCGCCATCCAGGAACCGGCGGGCGTCGTCGCCCGGCCGTACACCAAGGGCACGGTCATCGCCAAGTGGCTGTCCTCGACCGACCACAAGGTGATCGGGCATCTCTACCTGATCACGTCGTTCGTGTTCTTCCTCATCGGCGGCCTCATGGCGCTGGTGATGCGGGCCGAGCTCGCGCAGCCGGGGCTGCAGGTCGTGTCGAACGAGCAGTTCAACCAGCTGTTCACCATGCACGGCACGATCATGCTGCTCATGTTCGCGACGCCGCTGTTCGCCGGCTTCGCCAACGAGCTGATGCCGCTGCAGATCGGCGCCCCTGACGTGGCGTTCCCGCGGCTGAACATGGTGAGCTACTGGCTCTACCTGTTCGGCAGCACGATCGCCGTCTCCGGCTTCTTCACCCCGAACGGGTCCGCGTCGTTCGGCTGGACCGCGTACGCGCCGCTGTCCAACGCGGTGACCTCGCCGGGCCTCGGCAGCGACCTGTGGGTCATGGGCCTGGCACTGTCCGGTCTCGGCACGATCCTCGGCGCGGTGAACTTCATCACCACGATCCTCACCATGCGGGCCCCCGGCATGACGATGTTCCGGATGCCGATCTTCACCTGGAACATCCTGCTGACCAGCATCCTGGTGCTGCTGGCGTTCCCGGTGCTGGCCGCCGCGCTGCTCGCCCTGGAGGCCGACCGCAAGCTGGGCGCCCACATCTTCGACTCGCCCACCGGCGGGCCGATGCTGTGGCAGCACCTGTTCTGGTTCTTCGGCCACCCCGAGGTCTACATCATCGCGCTGCCGTTCTTCGGCATCATCACCGAGGTCCTGCCGGTCTTCAGCCGCAAGCCGATCTTCGGGTACGTCGGACTGGTCGGCGCGACCATCGCCATCGCCGGCCTGTCGGTCACCGTCTGGGCGCACCACATGTTCGTCACCGGACAGGTGCTGCTGCCGTTCTTCTCGTTCATGACGTTCCTGATCGCCGTGCCGACCGGTGTGAAGTTCTTCAACTGGATCGGCACCATGTGGCGAGGTCACCTGTCGTTCGAGACGCCGATGCTGTTCGCGGTCGGCTTCCTGGTGACCTTCCTGTTCGGCGGTCTGACCGGCATCATCCTCGCCTCGCCCCCGCTGGACTTCCACATCAGCGACACCTACTTCGTCGTGGCCCACTTCCACTACGTGGTCTTCGGCACCGTGGTGTTCGCGATGTTCGCCGGCTTCTACTTCTGGTGGCCCAAGTTCACCGGCAAGATGCTGAACGACAAGATCGGCAGGCTCCACTTCTGGCTGCTGTTCTTCGGGTTCCACCTGACCTTCCTGGTGCAGCACTGGCTGGGCGTCATCGGGTTCCCCCGCCGGTACGCCGACTACTCGGCGGCCGACGGCTTCACCGACCTGAACATGATCTCCTCGGCCGGCGCGCTCCTGCTGGGCCTGTCCACCCTGCCGTTCTTCTACAACGTCTGGGTGACGTGGCGTAAGGCGCCCAAGGTCACCGTGGACGACCCGTGGGGCTTCGGTGGCTCGCTCGAGTGGGCGACCTCCTGCCCGCCGCCGCGGCACAACTTCGTGTCGCTGCCGCGGATCCGGTCCGAGCGCCCGGCGTTCGATCTCAAGTACCCGCACATCACCGCCAAGCCGGAGCTGGTGGAGGAGTCCCGATGAAGATCCAGGGATGGATGTTCCTGCTCTGCGGCGTCTTCTTCGCCGCCGCGGACGTGGTCTATTGGTTCTGGTCCAAGGAGCCGACCGGCACCACCGCCATGGCGATCTCCGTCGGCCTGGCCCTCATGATCGGCTATTACCTGCTGTTCACCGCGCGTCGCATCGGCGACCAGCCGGAGGACAACAAGGAGGCCGAGATCAGCGACGGCGCGGGCGAGATCGGCTTCTACAGCCCGCACAGCTGGTGGCCGCTGTTCGTGTGCCTGTCGGCCGCGCTGACGTTCTTCGGCTTCGCGATCGGCTGGTGGCTGTTCTTCATCGGCGTGTTCTGCACGGTCATGAGCATGATCGGATTCGTGTTCCAGTACTACCGGGGCAACTTCTCGCACTGAGCGCGTGAACCCCGCTGGGCGGCCGGTCGGCGATCTCGCCGACCGGCCGTTCGCGTTCTTTGCCGGCACGCGGTCCCTGGACTGCCCGAACGGTACGTCACCTGGGAATAACCCCTGAAAGCGACGCTAGGGGGACGGACGTGCGTGCTGCTGGGGCGGGGGCGCTGGCCCTTCTCGTGATGGTTGCCGGGTGTTCCACCTCGGGTGGGCGGGACGAGGATCGAGGCGCGGGGACGGCGATCAGCATCAGTCCGCTCGACGGGGCCGCCGACCTGCCGCCCGAGCTTCCGATCCTGATCGGCGCGGCGAACGGCAAACTCACCCACGTGGCCGTACAGGCTGCTGGACGGTCCGTGGCGGGCGTCTTCAGCCCCGACCGCACTCAGTGGCGCAGCGAGCGTCCGATGGCTCCCGGGACGGCCTACAGCGTCGAGGCGACGGCCGCGGGCTCCGGCGGTTCGGCCACCAGGACGGTACGCTTCGCCACGAAACAGGCCGCCAAGACCTTCGGCATCTCCACCCTGCTGCCCAACAAGCAGGACACCGGCCTGACGGTCGGCGTCGGCATGCCGATCATCATCACCTTCGACAAGCCGATCGGCGACCGTGTGTCCGTCGAGCGCAACCTGATCGTGCGGGCGTCCAAGCCCATCGACGGCGCCTGGCACTGGCTCGACGACAAGAACGTGGTCTTCCGGCCGGAGAAGTACTGGCCGACGCACACCAAGGTCCGCGTCACCGCACTCATGGCCGGCATCAGGGGCGGCGAGGGCATGTACGGCAAGCAGGACTACGTGCGGGACTTCGAGATCGGCCGTTCGCAGATCAGCGTCGCCAACACCCAGACCCACTACATGAAGATCGAGCGGGACGGCAAGCAGATCAAGAACATGCCGATCAGCGCGGGCATGGGCGGCGTGCTCCGCCACCACACCACCAGCGGGATCCACGTGGCGATGTCCAGGGAGGACGTCACGGTCATGACGTCTCCGGACGCCTCGCCGGGGCAGTCCGGCTACTACGAGACGACCGTGTACAACAGCGTCCGCATCTCCAACACCGGCGAGTACGTCCACGGCGCTCCGTGGTCCGTCGGCGACCAGGGCAACTCCAACGTCAGCCACGGCTGCGTGAACGTCAGCCCGGAGAACGCCAAGTGGTTCAAGAACAACACACTGATCGGCGACCCGATCGTCGTGACCGGGACGCCGCGCAGGCTGGAGGCGACCAACGGCTGGAGCTACTGGCAGGACTCCTGGCCGGCCTGGCTCAAGCGGAGCCGCCTGCGTGCCGCTCCCGCCGAGGCCCTCTGAGCGGCTTTCCGCCACCGGCCGGGCGGCGCGTCTCGTGGCGGCGGAAGGCCGCCACGCACACGGCCAGGGCCGCCACGAACGCCGGCAGCCACGCCAGACGGGCGGCCACCCAGCCGGGATCGCCGGGGACGGTGTGCAGGCCGGGCAGCGCCCCGCCCGCGAGCCGCAGGGCCGCCGCCGTGACCGCGATCATCGCGGTCTGGTGCCACAGGAAGATCGTCATCGCGGAGAGGTTGGCCGCCGCCACGAGCGCCCAGGCGGCGGGACGGCGCAGCACCCGCCGCAACGGCCCGGACAGCACCAGGGCCGCCCCGCACTGGGCCAGCCCGAACGCTACGGCCGCAAGCGTGGGCGGGGACTGGTTGGAGACCGGCGCGCCCGGCACCCCGACCATCGACGCCGGATAGCCGGCCCACAGGACGAGACCGGCGGTGGCGGCGGCCCCGCCGAGCAGCAGCGCCCATCCGGTCACCCGGCCGTCCAGCCGCCCGCGCGCCCACAGGGCGCCCAGGCAGTACGGCACCAGCCAGCCGGTCCCCACGTTGACCCAGCCGATCCAGGACGGCCCGCTCAGGCCGAACCTGACGAGGTCGGCCACCGCGACGGCGGCGATCGGCCACACCGGGTGCAGCCGGACGGCGAGCGGGGTCGCCGCCGTCAGCGCCGCGAAGACCAGCAGGAACCACATCGGCGACCACACCAGTTTGACCAGCGCGTACACGGTCCCGGGATCGGCGCCCCAGGCGAGCATCGCGACCGCCGCCGCGCTCCACACCCCCAGCACGGGCACGACGGGCCGGAACAGTCGGGCCATCCGGGCGGCGGCCCACCGTCCGTGGCCCACGCCCCGGTCCCGCGCGCGGCCGCGGCTCCCGGCGGCCACCCGGCCGCCCACGAAGAAGAACACGGCCATGGTCTGGAACAGCCAGGAGACGGGCGCGAGCTGCGGCATGTACTTCAACGGGCTGGTCACGCGGAGGACGCCGCTGTCGGCGACCGGGGCGGTCACCAGCCAGTGGCCGAGCACCACACCCACGATGGCGAGGGCACGCAGCGCGTCGACGGCACGGTCGCGCGGTGTCTCCGCGGCGCGCTCGCGCGGTGTTTCCGAGAGGCGCTCGCGCCGGGCCGCTGCCGCCTCCTTGAGACGCGGGACGAGGTCACGAAGCATGGCTCACCTCGGCCGCAGTATGCCCCGACACGATCCGGGCGATGTTCGCCAGCGCGGGCGATCCGTCTTTCAGATAGTCGCTGTGCCCGCCGTCGCCCGCGGCGAAGATCCGGGCGCCGAACCGGGGATCCATGGGATCCTCCCCGAGCCCGACCGTGGCGAAGGGCAGGCGCACCGCCACGTGCGGCAGATCGGCGATCCAGTCCCCGGCGCCGCGTGCGGCCCACACGGCCGCAGGAGTGCGCATCGCCGCCACGTCGTCCACGCCGGCGCCCGGGCTGCCGTACAGGACGATGTCCGCGACGTTCAGCCCGGGCGCGGCCCGGCCGCACAGCACGCCGCCGTACGAGTGACACAGCAGGCTGATGCGGGCGGCGGGCTTGAGCCGGGCCAGGTCGCGGACGAAGGCGCGTAGTGCGGGGACGGCCTCGTCCGCGCGGCCGGGTGTCAGCGCCTGGAGGCTCACGGTGCTCGGGGTCCGGTATCCGAGCCAGGCGACGACGGCCCCCCGGCCGCCGATCGCCCGCCGCAGCCGCATCGAGCCGCCCCGCAGGAGCCCGTACGTGTCGAGGCTGGTGCCGGAGCCGGGGACGACCACCGCGATCCGGTCGGCGGTCGCCAGCTCGCCGAACACCTCGGCGGCCCGGCCGCCGTCACGGCCGTCGAAGGACAGGAAGTGCCGGTCGGGGCCGGCCATCGCGCGCAGCATCGCGGCCCGCCATCGGTGACCCGCGGCCGTGGCGGTCCGCATCGCCGCCTCAATCGCGCCGCGGCTCGCGGCGTACCGCTCGGCCAGGCTCACGGCGGTCAGGGCGCGCAGCGGGGCGAGGGGAGGCGGGACGGGCGCGGCGACCGCCTCGGGACGTGCCGCGCCGGTCACCGGGACGGCGAGCGCGGCGGCGACGAGTGCGGCGAGCAGGGTCCGGCGTAGGCGGCTCCCGGCGGGGCTGGGGTGAGGGCGTGCGCCCGTGCCGCCGCGGGGGAGGGGGAGCGGCGCCGGTGGACGGTCGTGGACGCCCGTCGGCTGTGGGGTGTCGATCACCCGGTTCACGGTGCCGTGCGGCGCGTCCGCGCCGCATCGGACCACCAGGGACATTCACCGCGGCACCGGTCAGACCGCGGATGTAGACCCCTGGTCGGATGCCTGCAAAAGGGACGCCCGGTTACGATCTGATCATGCAGGTCGCACCTCCGAGTCCGCTTCTGAAGCGGCTGCCGCCCGGGGCCTGGGTGGTCCTCGCCTGGTGTGGCGGCATGGCGTTCACGTTCCTGCTGCGGCTGCAACTTCCCGGCGAGTGGTACCCCGCCGCCCGGCCGGCGGCGCAGTTCTTCCGATGGGACGGCCAGGTCGACATGGCGGTGGCCACCGCACTGGCGCTGGCCGGAGGTGCCCTGCTGCGCCGCCGCCCGCTGTGGGCTCTGGTCCTGCTGCTCACCGCGTCCGCTCTCGGGACGATGCCCTTGGGCGTGGCGGAGATCCCGCTGCCTCAGTTCCTCGCGGCCGAGGTCGCGGTGTTCTTCATCGCCGCCGGACGGCCGCGCGCGACCGGTGTCGTCGCCGTTCTCCTGGCCCTCGCCGTGCTGGGCGGCTACCTGGCGGTGCGGCTGATGTGCGGGTGGCCGATCACGACGTCGTCCGAGACGGCCGTGGCCCTGACGACCGTCATCGCCTGGCTCCTCGGCAACTCGGTGCGTGAGTCTCGCGAGCACGCCGAGGAACTGCGCGTCCGCGCGGCGACCCAGGCGGTCACCGACGAGCGGCTCAGAATCGCCCGTGAGCTGCACGACATGGTCGCCCACAGCATCGGCGTCATCGCGCTCCAGGCCGGCGCGGCCCGGCGGGTCATCGACACCCAGCCGGATCGGGCACATGACGCGCTCGGGGAGATCGAGACGGCCGGTCGGCAGACGCTTTCCGGGCTGCGCCGGATGCTCGGCGGGCTGCGCGGCCCCGAGCAGGGCCGTACGGGGCCGCCCGTGCCGCTGGAGCCGGCGCCCTTAGAACCGGCGCCCATGGAACCGGGGCATCCAAAGCCGGGACATCCGGAGTCGGGGCATCGGGAGTCGGGGCTCGGGCTCGCCGACCTTGACCGGCTGGCCGCCACGATCACGCAGGCGGGCGTACGGGTCGACGTGCGCCGGTCGGGGGAGCCTCGTCCACTGCCGCCGGAGATCGACGTGTCGGCCTACCGCATCGTCCAGGAAGCCGTCACCAACGTGGTGCGTCACGCCGGCACGACATCGTGCCGGGTGTCGATCGGCTACCGGGACGACGAGGTGCGCATCGAGGTTCTCGACGACGGGCGCGGCGGTGACGCCGAAGGAGGTTACGGCCTGATCGGGATGCGCGAGCGGGTCGGCGTCCTGCACGGGACCTTCGCCGCCGGGCCGCGTCCCGGGGGAGGCTTCCGGGTTGCGGCCCGGCTGCCCGTGCCCACGGGAGTGCGATGACCGTCCGGGTGCTGCTCGCCGACGACCAGCCGCTGGTCCGCGCCGCCCTGCGGATGGTGATCGCCGATGCGCCCGGCCTCGACCTGGCCGGGGAGGCGGGCACCGGCGCGGAGGCGGTGCGGATGGCGGAGGACGTCGAGCCCGACGTCGTGGTGATGGACATCCGCATGCCCGGCATGGACGGCATCGAGGCCACCCGGCTGATCACCGTGGGCTGTGGCGCCCAGGTCCTCGTCCTGACGACCTTCGACGACGACGAGTACGTCTACGGCGCGCTGCGCGCCGGGGCGTCCGGGTTCCTCGTCAAGGACATGGCCTTGGACGACATCCTCGCCGCCATCCGGGTGGTCGCCGCCGGTGAGGCCCTGATCGCCCCGCGCGTGACCCGCCGGCTGATCGAGGAGTTCGCGGGCCGTCCCGCGCCCGGCCCGCGGCCTCCGCGCGCCACAGGGCTCACCGAGCGGGAGGCCGAGGTGCTGACCCTCGTCGGGCGCGGCCTGTCCAACGCGGAGATCGCCGCCGAGCTGTTCATCAGCGCCGCCACCGTCAAGACGTACGTGACGCGGCTGCTCGCCAAGCTCGGCGCCCGCGACCGCGTGCGGCTGGTCATCATCGCCTACGAGACGGGCCTCGTGTCACCGGCCGTCTGAGCGGCAGAGCGCCCCGATGAGCGAAGCGGGAAACACAGCGGCCCGGCCAGGGGAGTGGTTCCCCCTGCCGGGCCGCTTCGTGCCGGTCGGTCAGGTGCCCGTCAGTGGAGCTCCTTGCGGTCGCCGGCGCCGACGCCCGCGTGCTCCTCTTCGTGGGCCTCCTCGTGGTGGCCGTCGGTCAGCGGGACCCGGTCGGTTCCGTACGCCTCACTCATCTTGGCGCGGAGCCGGCCGATCGCGCTGCGGGCGCCCTTGGGCGGGATGCCCTCGCCGTCCTCGGCGCTTTCGAGAACCGGAATCTCCTGCTTGCCGCGGATGTGCGCGGCGATGTCCTCCGCCGGCGGCGTGTGGACCTCGATGTACTGGCCGTTCGGCATCCGCTTGATGACGCCGGACTCCACGCCGTGGGACAGCACCTCGGCGTCCTTGCGCTGGAGGCCGATGCACATCCGATAGGTGATCCAGTACGCGATGGCCGGGCCGATGAAGATGGCGAATCGTCCGAACCAGGTCGTGGTGTACAGGTCGACGTGGAAGTTCGCCGAGATCTCGTCGTTGGCACCAAGCAGCCACAGGATGCCGTAGAACGTCATGCCCGAGATGCCGATGGCCGTGCGGTGCGGGTTGTTGCGCGGCCGGTCGGCGATGTGGTGCTCGCGGCGGTCGCCCGTGATCCACTGCTCCAGGAACGGGTACAGCGCCAGGCCCGTCATGACGAGGCCCAGCGGCACCAGCGCCGGGATCAGCACGCTGAACGTCACCGTGTGGTCGAGGAAGTTGATCTCCCACGACGGCATGAGGCGGAGCGCGCCCTCCAGGAAGCCCATGTACCAGTCGGGCTGGGAGCCGGCCGAGATGTCCGCCGGTGTGTACGGCCCGAACAGCCAGATCGGGTTGATCTGGGCGAACGTGCCGAGCAGCGCGATGACGCCGAACGTGAAGAGGAAGAACGCGCCCGACTTGATCATGAAGGCCGGGTAGAACGGAGCGCCCACCACGTTCTTGTCGGTCCTGTTCTTGCCCGGCATCTGCGTGTGCTTCTGCACCCACATGAGGATCATGTGGGCCGAGACGAGCGCGAGCAGGATGCCCGGGATCAGCAGGATGTGGATCGAGTAGAACCGCGAGATGACGTCGTGGCCCGGATACTCGCCGCCGAACAGGAAGAACGAGACGTAGGTGCCCACGATCGGGATCGACTGGGCGACGCCCTGGGTGATCCGCA
This sequence comes from Microbispora bryophytorum, assembly GCF_006874465.1. GTDB lineage: Bacteria > Actinomycetota > Actinomycetes > Streptosporangiales > Streptosporangiaceae > Microbispora > Microbispora bryophytorum. The sequence goes on from NZ_VIRL01000002.1 coordinate 380,119, forward strand.
GACCCGCGCCGGAGAGCAGGTCGTCGGGGAGGGAGTATCCGGTGAGGCCCTCAAGGAGCGCCAGCGAGAGCAGGAGGATGCCGATGATCCAGTTGAGCTCGCGCGGCTTGCGGTACGCGCCGGTGAAGAAGATCCGGAGCATGTGCACCGTCATGCCGCCCACGAACAGCAGCGCCGCCCAGTGGTGGATCTGCCGCATCAGCAGACCGCCGCGGACGTCGAAGCTGATGTGCAGCGCCGAGGCGTAGGCCTCCGACATCCTCACGCCGTACAGCGGGGCGTAGTTGCCCGTGTACGTGACCTCGCCCATACTCGGCTTGAACCAGAACGTCAGGAACGTGCCGGTCAGCAGCAGGATGATGAACGAGTAGAGCGCGATCTCCCCCAGGAGGAACGACCAGTGGTCGGGGAAGATCTTCCTCAGGTTGCGCTTGAGGAAGTTCCCCGCGCCGATGCGGTCGTCGACGAAGGTCGATACGCCGGAAATGGCTTTCGGGGGAGCGTTCATGATGCGTTCTCCCTAGCTTCCGCTTCAGCGTCGCCACGCTCCCAGAAGCTGGGGCCGACGGGGACCTTGAAGTCGGACTTCGCGACGAGGTAGCCCTCCTCGTCGATTCCGATGGGGAGCTGCGGCAGCGGCCGGGCGGCGGGGCCGAAGACGACCCTCGCTCCGTCCGCCGCGTCGAAGGTCGACTGGTGGCACGGGCAGAGGATGTGGTGCGTCGTCTGCTCGTAGAGAGCCGCCGGGCAGCCCACGTGGGTGCAGATCTTGGAGTAGGCGACGATGCCGTCGTGCGTCCAGTTCAGGTTCGTGCCGGACTTGAGCTCCTCCGGACGGAACTTGAGCAGGATCAGCGTCGCCTTGGCCAGCGCGTTCAGGTCCTCCTCGTAGCCCTCGGGGACCACGGAGAGGATGCCGCCGGGCGAGTTGAAGTCCGCCGCGCGGATCGGCTGGCCGCTGCCCTCGACCACGAGGCGGCGCGGCTTGCCGTCCTTGGTGGGCGCGCCCCAGACGGTGTGCCTGAGCGCGGTCCCGGGGAGCGGGCCGAGGTCCTTCAGCAGCACCAGCGGGGCCAGGCCCAGCGGAGCGGCGGCCAGCAGCAGCGTGCGGCGCAGCAGCCGGTGCTTGACGAACCCGCTCTCGTCGGCGCCCTGGAGGAAGGTCTCCCCGACGTACTCACGCGTTTCGTCGTCGGAGCGCATCTCGTGGCGCTCCTGGACGAGGTTGTACTTCGGCATGATCTGCCGAACCCAGACCGTGAGGCCCGCGGCCAGCGCGAGCAGGGCCAGGGCCAGGGTGCCGCCGAGCGTGTAGTTCGACGTCGCCGTCCTGTCGATCGTACCGACCTGGAAGATCACGTACGAGGCGATGAAGCCGGCCCCGGCCAGGAAGGTGATCAGGAACAGCAGCGCGACGAGGCGCTCGGCCTTGCGGGCCTTGACGGGGTCCTGCGGGATCACGCCGGGAACACCCTCGGGCGCGTGGATCGGGTCGCTGTCGACGATCGGCGCGTCTGCGGGCGGCGTGCCGAGGACGCGCGTCGGCACGCGGCTGCTCTCGGGGTACTCGTTCTGCTCTGTCATGCCGCACGCCGCTTCTTCGCTGTGATCCAGATGGAGGCCAGGACCAGGAGGCTGAGACCCACGACCCACGCTACAAGGCCCTCGGTGACGGGGCCGATACGGCCCAGTCCCGAACCGCCCGGGTCGACCTGCGACCGCACGTGGGTGATGTACGCGATCATGTCACGCTTCTGCTCGGGCGTGATGGTCGAGTCGTTGAACACCGGCATCGCCTGCGGGCCGGTGGCCATCGCCTCGTAGATCTGCGTCGGCGTCGCCGGGTTCAGCGGCGGCGCGTACTTGCCGTAGGTCAGCGCGCCGCCTGCGCCCACGAAGTTGTGGCACTGGATGCAGTTGGCGCGGAAGAGCTCGCCGCCCTTGGCCGGGTCGCCCTTGGCCGGGTCGACCTGTTCGGCGCCGGGCACCGTCGGGCCGCCGCCCAGCGACTGGACGTACGCCGCGAGCTGGTCGACGGCCTGGTCGGTCGCCCACTCGGCGCGCGGCTTGCGCGGAGCCTGGGGACCGGCGTCGGCGGCGGGCATACGGCCGCTGCTCACCTGGAAGTTCACAGCGGCGGCTCCGACGCCGATGAGCGTCGGAGCCTTCTTGGTGCCCTCGGCGTTCAACCCGTGGCAGCTCGCGCAGTGCGCCACGAAGAGGCTCTTGCCCTGCGCCACGTCGTCGGCCTTGCCGGACGCGATCGCGGCGTCCGCGGTGCTGCCGTTCGGCGCCGCGAGCGCGTAGCCGCCGCCGAGCAGGCCCAGCGCGAGTGCCAGGACGGCGACTCGCGCGAGGGGATGGCGCCGTCGGGCGGTGATGGAGTTCACCGAAATCCCCGTTCCGATCATTTGATGATGTAGATGGTCGCGAAAAGGCCGATCCAGACCACGTCGACGAAGTGCCAGTAGTAGGACACGACGATCGCGCTGGTCTGCTGCTCATACGTCAAGCGCTTCGCGGCGTACGTACGTCCCAGGATGAACAGGAACGCGATCAGACCACCCGTCACGTGCAAGCCATGGAAGCCCGTGGTCAGGTAGAACACCGAGTCGTACGGGGAGTGGGACAGGACGTGACCCTCCTCCGCCAGGTGCCCGTACTCCCAGAGCTGCCCGCCCACGAAGAACGCACCCATCAAGAAGCTTACGAGATACCAAAATCGCAGCTTCTTGACCTGGCCTTTCTCGACAGCCCACACGCCCAGCTGGCATGTGACGCTCGAGAGGACCAGGACGGTCGTGTTGAAGGTCGCGAACGGGACGTTGAGGTCCGCCTCGGGCCAGTGCGTGCCCTGCCCAAGGCTGACCGACCGGATGGTGAAGTACATCGCGAACAGCGCCGCGAAGAACATGAGCTCAGAGGACAACCACACGATGGTCCCGACCTGAACCAGGTTCGGCCGGCTGGACCCGTGCGGTCTCGTCGTCGTAGTAATTGCGGATGCTGTCGCCACGCCCAGCATTATTGCGGCTCCCCAGGTCGGGTCGCCCCACGACCCCCCGCTAGGGTTCATACGCGCCTACGAAACGGGCATGTCATGCCAATCGCCCCGGGGCTGCGAGTCCTGCAGCCGCGCCGGTAGCATCACGATGACCATACCCCGCGATTCGACAGTGAGCGTGAAATGAGGGTTCTCGTCTACAGCGACGACGCAGGCACCCGCGAGAAGGTGCGCCTGGCCATCGGGCGGCGCCCCGCCGCTGACGTGCCCCTCGTCGAGATCGTCGAGTGCGCGACCCAGCCGGCCGTGATCAAGCACCTCGACTCCGGCGACATCGACGTGGCCGTCCTCGACGGCGAGGCGCAGCCGGCCGGCGGCATGGGGGTGAGCCGGCAGGCCAAGGACGAGGTGCACAACTGCCCGCCGATCCTGCTGCTCATCGCCCGCAGGGACGACCGGTGGCTGGCCAACTGGTCCCGCGCCGACGCCGTCGTCGCACAGCCCATCGACCCCGTCGTCTTCGCCGAGGCCGTGGCCGATCTCATGCGGCGCCGCCTCAGCCTCACCCGGGCGCACTGAGCTGGGCGCACCGATCCGGGTGCACTGACCTGGGCGCACCGATCCGGGCGCGTCAGCGCCGGGCCCCGAACCTGGAGGCCCGAACCTGGGGCCCCAAACCTGGAGGCCCGGAACCTGGGCGTGGACCTTGAGGCCTGCAACCTCGGGGCCCGGGAATCTTGGGTCCTGGCACCTCGGGTTCCGGCGACTCGGGTCCTGGCGACTCGGGTCCTGGCAACTCGGCTCCTGGAACCTTGCGTCCTGGAGCCGTGGGGAGCGGCACCGGGCGCGCACCGACGCCGGGCGCCGTCGCCTCCGGTCGGGGGCCCACGTGTCACCGACTCACCCGACTCATCTGATTCACCGGACTCACCCGACTCACTGACTCGCGACTCACACCGGCCCGGGGTCATCGGGCCGTCGCCTCACCCCGGGCACGCCGACGCCGCCCAACCCACACCGAACCGCCGACGCCGCCCAGCGACACCGAACCGCCGACCCGACCCCACATCGAATCCCGCGGAGCCCACCATGGACACGCGCACCACCTGGCCCTCCACGCTGAACGCCCTGCTCGCGGGTGTGAACCTGACGGCCGACGAGACGGCCTGGGTGATGGGGGAGATCATGTCGGGGTCGGCCACCCCGGCGCAGATCGCCGCCTTCGCCGTCGCCCTGCGGGCCAAGGGCGAGACCGTCGCCGAGGTGACGGGCCTCGTCCGCACCATGTTCGAGCGCGCCACCCCGCTCACGGTCGAGGGGCCGGTGGTCGACATCGTCGGCACCGGCGGCGACCGGGCGCACACCGTCAACGTCTCGACGATGGCCGCGATCGTCGCGGCGGCGGCCGGAGCCCGGGTCGTCAAGCACGGCAACCGGGCCGCCTCCTCGCTGTGCGGCGCGGCCGACGTGCTCGAGCACCTGGGCGTCGCCCTCGACCTGTCGCCGGAGACCACCGCCAGGGTCGCGGTTGAGGCGGGTATCGCCTTCTGCTTCGCGCCCGTCTACCACCCCGCGCTGCGCTTCACCGGCCCGCCGCGCAAGGAGATCGGCGTGCCGACGGTGTTCAACTTCCTCGGGCCGCTGGCCAACCCGGCGCGCCCGGCCGCCCAGGCCATCGGTGTGTTCGATGCGCGCATGCTGCCGGTCATGGCCGGGGTGTTCGCCGAGCGCGGCGTGTCGGCGCTGGTCTTCCGCGGCGACGACGGCCTGGACGAACTGTCCACCGCGGCCCCGTCGACGGTCTTCGTCGTCCGGGACGGCACCGCGACCCAGACGACGCTCGACCCGGCCGACCTCGGCATTCCCCGCTCCCAGCCGGACGATCTGCGCGGCGGCGACGTCGAGTTCAACGCGGCGGCAGTGCGCGACCTGCTGCGCGGCGCGACGGGGCCGGTGCGCGACGCGGTGCTGCTGAACGCGGCGGCCGGCCTGGTCGCCTACGACGGTCCTCGCGACGACCTGGCGGGCGACCTGCGCGTGGCGTACGACCGCGCGGCCGAGGCGGTCGACTCGGGCAGGGCCGCGCAGACCCTGGAGCGCTGGATCGAGATCAGCCGCACGCTCGGCGGTAAGGCCTGATCGGGCTCCTGATCCGGATCGCCTCCACCGCTGGACGGATCAGGCGTCCGCCTTGATGGGGACGTGCATGGTTCGGCCTGAGCCGTACCGTTCCCGCCATGATGCGTCTGTTCGCCCTTCGCGTCGTCCGCCGATGGGCCGCGTTGGCCCGCGGCGGGATGGCCGTACTCGCCGCCGGTGTCCGCGGCGCGTCCTCGGCCGGTTCTCGCCCCGGCTCGGCCTTCCCGGGACGGGACCGCGGCAGGAGCGACCGGCAGGTCCGGGCGGAGGGCGGGGACGGCGCATGGCCCGGGCGCCCCGTTCCCCCCGACGCGGAGGACGACGCCGTCTGGGAGCGCCTGCGGATCGCCTCGGAACTGCACGACCTGGTGGCCCACGACCTGAGCGTGATGACGCTGGGTGTGGGAGCAGGCCGGGTGATCATGGACAAGGACCCGGAACGGGCCCGGCGGACCTTCCGCGAGGCGGAGGAGTCGGGCCGCCGGGTCCTGTCCGACCTGCGCCGCATGATGGTTCTGCTGTGCTCGGACGGGCGGCGCCGCGGCGCCCAGCCGGGCCTGGGCGACCTGCCCGGAATGATCGACGACTTCCGTGCGAGCGGGCTCGCCGTCTCGTTCGCCGAGCTCGGCGAGGCCGGTGAGCGGGGGAGTGGCCCCACGCTGGAGCTGACGGCATACCGCATCGTGGAGCAGGCGCTGGGCAACGCCCTGTGGTACGGCACGGCCCGCACGGCGACGGTCACGCTGCGGTGGCTGCCCGCCGTTGTCGAGGTCGTCGTTCACGACGACGGGATCCCCCGCGACCGGCTCGTCGGCACCTGGGAGCGCACGGCGCTGTTCGGCGGCTCGGTCGCCGCGCGTCCGCTTCCCGGCGGGTTCGAGGTCCGCGTCCGGCTGCTGCGTCCGGCCTGATCCCCGCGCCCTGTCTTGCCCGCTCCGGTCTGCCGCGCGCCGCTCGGCCGGGCGGGGTCAGTCCGCGTCGGCGAGGCCGATGGAGAAGGCCGCCTCCAGGTCGTGGCGTGAGTAGGTGCGGAAGGCGATGTGCGTCTCGGTGTGGCGCACGCCGGGCACCTTGTTGACGCGGCCGGGCACGACCTCGGCCACCTCGTCGTAGCGGCCGACCCTGACCATGGCCAGCAGGTCGAACTCGCCGGTGATCGAGTACACCTCGCTGACGCCCTCGATCTCGGCGATGGCCTCGGCGACCTCGGGGATCTTGTCGACGTCCGCCTTGATGTGGACGATCGCGGTGACCATTCGCGTCTCTCCTGCTGTCTCGCGGCTCGGGTCTGTCGCCCCCGACCTTAGTGCCACCCCCGCCGCGTCACCGCAGAGGCCGTCCCTCACGGCGGTCGCTCCGCTGGTGCCGGTAGGCGCGCTCGATGCGCTCGATCAGCCGCCCCGCGCCGTACGCGGGAAGGCTCCAGGTGCCGTCGACCTGAACGAGGCGCACGCCGGGGGAGTCGAGCCAGCGCAGCACGCACTCGGTCTCCTCGGCGCTGGCGGCCGGGGTGGGGCCGGGGCCGGGCAGGACCGTCTCCGCCGTGGCGACCAGCGCGTCCACGTACGGCGTGGGGTGGGCGCCCCGGGGCATCACGCCGGCCGCGGCGAGCCTGCCGTGCCGGATGACGTGGATGTCCCAGCCCCCGTCGAAGGCCGGGCTGGCCGCGACCATCTGCGGGATGCCGGTCAGCGAGCGCAGGCGCTGCATGCGCGCGGCGGTCCTGACGTAGGCCGCGAGCCGGTCCCGGTCGACGGCCGCCTCCTCGTATCGCTGCTCGGCCGACAGACGGCTCATGCGCGCCTCCATCGCGGAGAAGACCGCATCGGCGTCGAGCTCCATCGCGTGCCGGGCACGGCGGACGTGGCCGGCGTAGCTCTCCTCGCTCTCGCGGCCCTCGCAGGGCGCGCCGCACCGGCCGATCTCGGCGAGCGCGCAGGCCGGGCGCCGCACCCGGGCCGACAGCCGCTCGGTGCACTGACGCAGCGGCAGCGCCTCGTGCATGGCGGTCCGCGCGTCGTCGGCGGTGCGGCTGCTGCCGAACGGGCCGAGGTAGGCCGCGCCGTCGTCCTTCACCTCGCGCACCACGCTGAGCCGGGGGAACGCCTCGTCGGTCAGCTTGAGCCAGACCACCCGCTCGGGGAAGCGGGACCGTCTGTTGTAGCGCGGCTTGGTCACCCCGATCATCCGCAGTTCGCGGATCTCCGCCTCCAGCGCGGTGGCGCAGACGATCGTCCTGACCCGCTCGGCGATGCCGACCATCTCGCGGATGCGCGAGCGGGTCTCGCTCGCGGTGAAGTAGCTGCGCACGCGGTTGCGCAGGTTGGAGCTCTTCCCGATGTAGAGCGCCTCGCCCCTGTCGTCCTCGAAGACGTAGACGCCGGGCGCGCCGGGCACCCCCTCGGCGAGGTGGCGTTTGCGCTGCTGCTCCGGGGTGGGGGCGCGCACGAAGCCGCGCAGGTCTTCCAGCGTGTGCACGCCGAGCGACCCGACCCGCGCGATGAGGCCGTGCAGCACGTCGACCGTGGCCTTCGCGTCGGCGAGCGCCCGGTGGCAGGGCTCGGTGGAACTTCGGAAGACCCGCGCGAGGGTGGCCAGCTTGCAGTTGGGGGTCTCGTCGCGGGTCAGCACGCGGCGCGCGAGGTCGGCCGTGTCCACCACCGGGTTGGCCGGGGGCGGGTAGCCGTTGACCTGGCACGCCGCCTTCAGGAAGGACATGTCGAACGGCGCGTTGTGCGCCACGAGCGCCGCCCCGGCGACGAACTCCAGAAAGCTCGGCAGCACCTCGGAGAACTTCGGCGCGGCCACGACCATCGCGTCGGTGATGCCGGTCAGCACGGAGATGAACGGCGGGATCGGGCCCCCGGGGTCGACCAGCGTGGCGAACTCGCCGATCACCTCGCCGCCGCGCACCTTCACCGCGCCGATCTCCGTGATGGCGTGCTCAGCGGCGGACCCGCCGGTGGTCTCCAGGTCGAAGACGACGAACGTCACCTCCCGCAGGGGAGTGCCGAGCTCGTCCAGCGTGCCCTGTACCGCATCCACGCCCATGACCATAGAAGTCCCGACCGACAATTGCCGCCCCCGCCCCCGGCGGAGGCAAAGCGACGGTCAGGTGGGCGGAGGGGGTGTCGCGGGCGCCTCGCCCGGCCCCGCCGGTGCGAGGCCCGGTGACAGATCATGAACGCGACATGGACACGGTGCGACGGTCGTACCCTTAAAAGAAGACATGGACAGGGGAGTGTCTCGCAGATCTTGCCGTGTGAGGGCGGTCTGGTGAGCGCGCCGCGAGGCCGGGCCTCGCGGGCGGCGGGCATCGGGACCTTCTCGCACCCGGGGGCGACAGCACCGCGAGGCGCCGCCGGGGGCGACCGCAGTAGGCAGAAGATCTCTAGGACACGACCGAGGAGCGACGAGATGAGTTCAGCCGGAGAAGGCCTGTCTCGTCCGTTGCCCGAGCAGATCCGCTTACACGTGGTGGAGGTCGCGGCGCAGGTGCTGGGCTCGATGCCCGCCGCGGCCGTGCCGCCCCCGTTGCGCAACATCGCCAGGTTCGACCCGCGCAAGCGCGCCCGCCTGGGGAGCGCGCCGATCGCGACCCAGCTGGAGAACGACAAGGAGTTCCGCGAGCGGGTGGCCGAGGCGGTGGAGACCGCCTGGCCCGAGCTGGTGGCGAGCCTGGCCGAGGGCACGGTGCCTCCCGCGGCCGAGCCGGTGCTGGTCGCGGCGGCGGCGTACCTGACCCGCCCGCCCGGGTGGCCGGACCTGGTCGAGCAGGCGCGGACCGACCTGGAGCAGGCCGCGGCCGCGGGCGCCCAGCGAGAGCAGGCGGAGACGCGGCTGCGCGAGCAGCTCGCGGCGCAGCGCGCCTCCGCCAAGGAGGAGATCGACCGGGTGCGCGAGCAGCTCAAGGCGGCCCGGGTGGAGAACTCCGACCTGCGGCGCAAGCTGCACGACGCCCGCGAGCGGGTCAGGGCCGCCGAGGCCAGGGCGGCCGAGGTGGAGGCGGGGACGGCCGAGGCGCGGGCCAGGGCCGCGAGCGCCAACGGTGCGGCCGAGACCGAGCTGCGGCGGCTCAGGGAGCGCCTGGCGGACGTCGAGCGCCAGCTGGAGGCCAGCCGCAGGGCCGCGCGTGAGGGCCGCAGCGTCGAGGACGCCCGGGTGCGGGTGCTGCTGGACGCGCTTCAGGACACCGCCGCCGGGCTGCGCAAGGAGCTCGGCCTGCCCACGACGATCAGCAGGCCGGCCGACTACGTGAACGCGGTGGTGCCGGGCGAGCCTGGAGTGACGGCCGTGCCCGCGCGGGCGCTGGCCAACGACGATCCCCAGCTCCTCGATCAGCTCCTGGCCATCCCTCATCTGCATCTGATCGTCGACGGCTACAACGTGACCAAGACCGGTTATCCGTCGCTGACCCTCGCCGACCAGCGGGCCCGGTTGCTGACCGGGCTCGGCGGGCTCGCCGTGCAGACGCGGGCGGAGGTGACGTGCGTGTTCGACGGCGCCGAGCTGAACGGGCCCGTCCAGGTGTCCGCGCCGCGCGGGGTGCGGGTGATGTTCAGCGCGCCCGGGGAGATCGCCGACGACCTCATCCGCACGCTGGTGCGGGCGGAGCCGCCGGGGCGGGCCATCGCCGTGGCCTCCTCCGACCGGGAGGTGGCCGAGTCGGTGCGCCGCATGGGCGCCCGGCCGGTGCCCTCGCTCCTGTTGCTGCGCCGCCTCGGCCGGGGCTGAAACGCCGTACGCGCGCTCCGGACCCACGCCGTCACGAGGAGTGATGACTGTCGCGAATACCTGCGAATAGGTTGAAGCTTCAAGATCGCCTAGATAGAGTCGCGCCGCAGGTTTCGTCGATCTAAGAGGTTGATCCTCAAGGGGGCTCAGTGCGAGGGCGTGTGCCGGTGGCCGCCGGTCTGGCCGCCGTGATCCTGCTTACGCCGGTGACGGGCGCGCAGGCGGATCCGAAGCCCACGGTCGCGCAGGCCAAGGCGAAGCTGAGCAAGCTCAACGAGCAGGCCGACAAGCTCGTCGACCGCTACAACGCGGCCAACGAGAAGTGGAAGAAGTCGCGGCAGAAGTACCTCGCGATCAACGACGACTACAAGAAGCAGAACACCCGGGTCGAGGCGCTGCGCTCCGGGCTGGTCTCGATGGCCGTCAGCAGCTACCAGGTCGGCGATATGGGCTCGTGGGGCGGTGTCTTCTACAGCTCCAACCCTGACGCCATGCTCAGCGGCCTCGCCACGCTCAACCACATGTCGGCCGAGCGGGCCGGGCGGCTCAGGGAGTACGAGGGCGCCATCAAGGACCTCAAGGACCGCCGCGACCAGAGCAAGGTGGTCTACAAGGAGGCCACCGACGTCAGGGGCGAGCTCGCCGGCGAGAAGGAGAAGGTCGACAAGCTCGTCCGGGAGCAGATGAAGCTCCTGCGCTCGCTCGGGACGTTCAACCCCGGCAACCCCAACAGCGCCGGCGTCGTCTACACCGGGCCGGCGTCCGGCAACGCGCTGTCGGCCCTCCAGTTCGCCTACAAGCAGGTCGGCAAGCCCTACCGTTACGGGGGCACGGGACCGGCCTCCTGGGACTGCTCGGGGCTCGTGCAGGCCGCGTGGGCGGCGGCGGGCGTGACGCTGCCCCGGACCAGCTACGAACAGTGGGCCTGGGGCGCGAGCCGCAGGGTCTCGCTGGACGAGCTCCAGCCGGGCGACCTGCTCTGGCACGCCGGGTACGGGCACGTCGGCATCTACGCCGGCGACGGCAAGGTCGTCCACGCTCCGCAGACCGGCGATGTTGTGAAGATTGTCTCACTCGCCGAGTATCACGCGATCGGAGCCGTGCGCCCCTGAGGGGCTCGACCGGCTCTGTGATCTCTGTGCCTTTTGGGGCTTCTGTGCCCCGATTTGGCCGGTGTTGTGGAGATTGTGAGCAGAGTCACAATTAGCGGTTTGCTGTGCGGGGTACGCTGCGCTTTCTTCTCGGCGGCCTTCGTTATCTGATCTTTATCCGGCGGGAGGACTTTGCCGAATGCGGCGGGTCCTGGGTAGCTTCTGGGCCGCGGCGAGCACGCCTCGCCGCGGCGCACCCGGTCCGGCCGGCCGGGTCGCGCAGTCATCCACCGTCATCGGCGCCCTTCATCACCCTCCCCTTCGCGGGATCCTCCGGCGCCGGTGGCCTGCCGAGTCCGTGCAGTCAGGAGGCACGGAGCCGGGGAACCATCGACCTTCACGCGAAGGTCCGGGGTGAATCGGCGCATCGCGCGCCGTAGGGCGACTTCCCCGCCCGAACCCGTCAGCTAACCCGGTAGGCGTGAGCGGAAGACCCGAGGAGAGATCCTGTCTACCACCCCCGCTAGTCTGTCCCGTCTTGCCCGAATTGCCCTTGGTGGTGCTGCTTTGACGGCATCCGTAGGGGCCGCCGGAGTACATCCGGCGGCGGCCGACACGGTGACGGTCACGGTCGTCAAGACGGCCCCAGCCAAGAAGACGGCTACGAAGACGGGCACCGAGAAGAGCGCGGACGCCGCCGCCCGCAAGGCCGCCGCGAAGAAGCGGCAGACCAAGAAGACCACCGCCAAGCGGAAGATCAGCAGGGCCTCGCTCCAGCGGGCCAAGGGCCTGCGCGCGGTGAAGGTCGCGGAAAAGCAGATCGGCGACCCCTACCGCTACGGAGCGACGGGACCGGGCGCGTTCGACTGCTCGGGCCTGGTCCAGTACGCCTGGCGCAGGGCGGGCGTACGGCTGCCGCGCACGACGTGGTCCATTCGCGGCGCGGTCAGGAAGAAGGTGTCCTGGGGTCACTTCGAGCCCGGTGACCTGATCTTCACCAGCGGCGGCGGCCACGTCGGCATGTACGTCGGGCACGGCAAGATGATCCACGCTCCGCACACCGGCACCCGGGTGCGGATCGACAAGCTGGACGCCTATCGGAGGAGCACCTTCGTGGGTGCCGTCCGTCCGGGCGTCTGACGGGCACCGGTCACCAGCCCCCTCGACCGGCGCCGTCCTCGCGGCCCCGTCCACCTCGCCGAGGTGGACGGGGCCGTGGCACGTGCCGGTTAGCATGCACGGCGTGACTGCCACGAGCGGCGCGCCCGTGCCCGTGCCTGTGCCTGTGCCTGTGCCTGTGCCTGTGCCCGTGCCTGTGGGCGTGCCGAGCGTGCGCGCCGAGGCCGGTCGGCGCCGGCCCGAAGTTCCGCCCGGCGGGGTCCTTCCCCGCCGCCGGATCGCGGCCGTGGCCGCCGCGCTGGCCGCGCTGCTCGCCGGGTCCGCCGCCGCGGCCCCGCCCGACCCGCTGCTCGCCCCGCGGCTGGACGCCCGGGCCGCCGTGCGGGAGCGACCGGGCATGTGGATCGGCGCCTCCGTCGCCCGCGGCGAGCGCGCCGTCGTCGTGGGGTCGCCCCGGCGGCTGGTCGCCGAGATCGCGGCGCTGGCCGATCGCGCGGGCCGCACGGTCACGAGGGTCTGGGGCGGGTACGGCGGCGCGGTGGTCCTCGTGCCGCGCACCGAGGAGCAGGCCGCCGTGCTGGCCGCGCCGGCGAAGGTGGACGGTCTGGCGGCCGTCGCCACCGGCGGCCGCGTGATCGTGCAGCCGGCGGCGTTCGCCCGCCTGTCCGCGACCGGCCGCATGGTCGTCGTGACCCATGAGCTGACGCACGTCGCGACCGCCGGTCCCCCTACGGTGCCGATGTGGCTCATGGAAGGCTTCGCCGACTACGTGGGCTATCTGGACAGCGGACTGCCGGTCCGCACGATCGCCGCCGAACTCGCCGCCGACGTCGCCGCAGACGGGACCACCGACGGGACCACCGACGGGACCGCGGACGGGGCCGCCGGGACGGCGGCGCTGAACGCCCTGCCGGGGCCCGCCGACTTCGCCGCCAGACCCGCCCAGGCGTACGAGGAGGCGTGGCTCGCCTGCCGCTACATCGCGGCCCGGTTCGGTGAGCGGAGGCTGGTCGCCCTCTACCGCGCCACACTGCGCGAGGGGATCGGCCCGGCGCTGCGGGAGGTTCTCGGGCTGACCGCCGACGGCCTGACCCGCGAATGGCGGTCGTACGCGCACGAGCGGCTCGCCCGGCCCTGACCTCCGCGAGGGCGCCTGATTCCTTGAGGTGCGGGCACGACCACGGCTGCGACAATGCGTTCTCGGGCGGCGCGGGCGGACCGCGCGACCATGCCGGCAGCGGGGGTGAGGATGACGAAGCGGACGCTGATCGTCACGAACGACTTCCCGCCCAGACCGGGCGGCATCCAGGCGTTCGTGCACGGCCTCGCCTCGCGCAGGCCGCCCGGCTCCGTGGTCGTGTACGCCCCGCGCTGGAAGGGGTGCGAGGAGTTCGACGCGCGCCAGCCGTACGAGGTGGTCCGTCATCCCTCCTCGCTGATGCTGCCGACACGCTCGGTGGCGAAGAGGGCGGCGGCGCTGGTCGAGGACGGCGCCACCGTCGTCTTCGGGGCGGCGGCGCCGCTGGGGCTGCTCGCTCCCGTCCTGCGCGCCGCGGGCGCGGGCCGGATCGTCATGCTCACCCACGGGCACGAGGCGTCGTGGGCCCGCCTGCCGGGCGCGCGCGCCCTGCTGCGCCGCATCGGCGCGGGGGCCGACGTCGTGACCTACCTCGGCGACTACACGCGTCGCCGGATCGCGCGGGTCGTCTCCGCCTCCAGGCTCGTACGGCTCGCGCCCGGCGTGGACACCGCCGTCTTCCGCCCGGGGGCGGGCGGGGACCGGGTCCGCGCGTCCCTGGGCCTGGACGATCGGCCGGTGGTCGTGTGCGTCTCCCGGCTGGTGCCGCGCAAGGGCCAGGACGTGCTGCTGCGGGCCTGGCCGCTCGTCCTGCGGCGGGTTCCCGGCGCGGTCCTGCTCCTGGTCGGCGGTGGCCCCTCGCGGCGGACGCTGGAGCGGACGGCCGCCCGGGCCGGGCTGCGTGGCTCGGTGGTCGTCACCGGGTCCGTCCCCTGGGCGTCCCTCCCGGCCTACTACGACGCGGGCGACGTGTTCGCCATGCCGTGCCGCAGCAGGCTCGGGGGGCTCGACGTCGAGGGTCTCGGCATCGTCTACCTGGAGGCGTCGGCCACCGGACTGCCGGTGGTCGCGGGCTCCTCCGGCGGCGCCCCCGACGCCGTACGGCACGGAGAGACGGGCCTGGTGGTCGACGGCACGTCGCACACGGCGGTGGCCGGCGCCCTGGGCGACCTACTGGCCGACCCGGCCCGCGCCCGCGAGATGGGGCGGCGGGGCCGGGCCTGGATCGAGGAGGAGTGGCGCTGGGACCTCGTCGCGGCCCGGTTCGCCGCACTGCTCTGACCTCGTCTCCCGCCTGACACTCCCGTGCCACTTCGCGATCTCGACGCGACCACGGCGGAGGTGACCGGCGAGGCCGGGCACCAATCGACGAGGCCGAGCACCAGGGGAAGGCGTCGGCGGCTCAGCCGGTGAACACCTCCACGAGGAGGAAACCGTTCAGCGCGCAGATCACGCCGGCGACGACGACGCCGGCGACGGTGGTGAGGCGGCGGTTGACGAGATCGCCCATCAGCTTCCTGCTGCCGGTGAACGCCACGAGCGGGACCAGGGCGAACGGGATGCCGAAGGACAGCGCGACCTGGCTCAGCACGAGCGCCCGCGTGGGATCCACCTCGGCGGCCAGGACCGCCATGGCCGGGATGATCGTGACCAGCCGCCGCGCCAGGAGCGGCACGCGGCGGCGCAGGAACCCCGCCATGATCACCTGCCCGGCGTAGGTCCCCACGCTGGAGGAGGCCAGGCCCGAGGCGAGCAGGGCGAGCGCGAACGCGACGGCCGCCCCGGGGCCGAGGACCCGCCCGAGACCCGCGTGGATGGCCTGCAGGCTGCCGGGATCGCCGCCGCCGAACGTGGCGGCGGCCACGGTCAGCATCGCCATGTTCACCAGCCCGGCGGTGCCGAGGGCGACCGCGATGTCCATCCTGCTGGCCCGCACGGCCTCCCGGCGACCGCCGTCCGCGCCCTGGTGCTGGGTGAGGGCCGAGTGCAGGTAGACGACGTGGGGCATGACGGTCG
The DNA here is from genome assembly GCF_006874465.1 of Microbispora bryophytorum. GTDB lineage: Bacteria > Actinomycetota > Actinomycetes > Streptosporangiales > Streptosporangiaceae > Microbispora > Microbispora bryophytorum. The sequence continues at coordinate 395,300 of NZ_VIRL01000002.1, forward strand.
CCCCGATGATCCCGGTGGCCAGCAGCAGGCTGTCGGTCCCGGCCAGGCGGGGCACGAAGCCGCCGGCCACGCCCGCGAGGGATCCCGACAGCAGCACCTGGTAGGCGAACCCGGCCAGGACCACCCCGAGCATCGCGGCGACGGTCGCCTCGAACCGGCGGCGTCCGCGCGGCGCGAGCATGAGCAGCAGCGAGGAGACGACGGCCGTGACGGCCGCGGCCGGCAGCAGCGGCACGCCGAACAGCAGGTTCAGGGCGATCGCCCCGCCGATGAACTCGGCCAGGTCGGTGGCGGCGGCGACCAGCTCGGCCTGCACCCACAGCGGCAGGCTCACCCGGCGCGGCAGGTGGTCGCGGCACAGCTCGGGCAGGTTGCGGCCGGTGGCGATGCCGAGCTTGGCCGAAAGCGCCTGCACGAACATGGCCAGCACGTTCGCGAGGGCGATCACCCACAGCAGCATCGTCCCGTACTGGGCGCCGCCCGCCATGTTGGTCGCGAAGTTGCCCGGATCGATGTACGCCACGGAGACGACGAAGGCGGGACCGCACAGGCCGGCCAGCCGCGCCAGGCGGCCCGGCGCCGCCCGCCCCTCGGCGGGTGCGGCGGGCGCGGGCCCGTTCAGGGGACGGCGGGAGTCGAGCACGAAAGCCTCACAGGAAACACGAAAGCCTCACAGGCGGGAAATATGGCGTGCGGCACGGCGGCTGCCCCACGCCGGCCCGGGTGCGTTCTCCGGCGGCCGGAGGCGGCAGCCCCGCGGTGCGGTGCGGCGCCTGCGGAACGGCGCAGACGCCGTGGGCCGAGCGCGGCGCGGGGCCAAGCGTGGCGCGGGGCCGAGCGTGGCGCGGCGGAAAGGGCGGAGGCCGGTGTCCGACCGGCCTCCGCCTGTGCGTGCCGGCTCGACGGGGCTCGGTCAGGTGAGCTTGTCCTTGAGCTTGCCCATGGGGCCCACCTCGGTGCCGAGGGCCGGGCTCTTGGGCTCGCCCATGCTGCCGTCGTAGGTGTCGTACAGCTTCGGGTCGGGCGGCGGCGCCATCGCGAGATCCCCGAGCGGCTCCGGGTTGAGGAGATAGGCGAACTGGTGGCGGCCGTCGGGCTGCGGCCCGCTCGCCCAGCCGCCCGCCTGGGCCTCCGCGCCGTCGGACAGGTCCCAGATCGTCTCGGCGTGCTCGGCGTGCTCCTCGTCGAACAGCGCGTCGGGCACGACGACGTCCTCCAGGCCGTCCGTCCGGAGTTCCTCGATGGCCTTGAGCCACAGGTTCTGGTGCAGGGTGTCGCGGGCGAGGTTGAACTTCAGCATGTCCTTCACGCCCCGGTCGTCCGTCATGTGGTAGAGCCGGGCGGTCTGCAGCCTGCCGTGCGCCTCTGCCGCGACGTTCGCGTGGAAGTCCGCCAGCAGGTTGCCGCTCGCGACGATGTAGCGGCCGTTCCAGGGGTATCCGTTGCTGTCGGCGGGCAGGGGGCCCCCGCCGGCCACGATGGCCTGCTGCGGGTCCATCCCGCCCAGGACCGCGCCGACCACTGGGTCGGCGGTGGCCATCTTCGTGACCGCGGTGGAGGGCGCTCCTTCGAGGAGGCGGGCGACCATCGTGGCGAGCATCTCGACGTGCCCGATCTCCTCGGTGGCGATGTCCATGATCAGGTCTTTGTACTTGCCGGGCATGCGGCAGTTCCAGCCCTGGAACAGGTACTGCATGGTGACCGTCATCTCACCGAAGGCGCCGCCGATGAGCTCCTGGAGTTTGCGCGCGTACACCGGGTCGGGCTTTTCTGGCTTGGCCTCGAACTGCAGGCGGCGGTTGTGCCGGAACATGGGACTCCTCGCGTAGGAAACCACAGGGAGCCGCAGGCCTTACGCGGGCGAAGGGTGCGACCCCGCTGGTGCAAGTGGTGGGGGGTCACGCATAAATCCCAACACGTGGCGCAACGGGACCACAGGAGCGACACCTAACGAAGGACCCAATGGATGGACAGGTGCCGCCCCATGCCCTGATTGGGTGCGAAGAGCCAGCTGTTCGCGCATATCCGACACAGCGCCGCGCGCGAGCGGGTCAGGAGGAGCGCGGGCCGGTCGGTCAGGCCTTGCGGCCGATCCCGCCGGCGACGCAGACGCCGCCGAGGTCGAGGGGGTGGCTCACGGGTTCCTCGGGACGCCACTCGGGCACGTGCACCACCCCGGGTTCGACCAGGTCGAGGCCGTCGAAGAACCGCACGATCTCGGGCATGTCCCGGGCCCGGCCGGTGCCGAGCATCTGCAGCAGCACCGCCTCCAGTTCGCGCATCTCCGGCGCGCAGGAGCAGAAGTGGGTGAGCTGCATGTAGCTGCCCGGGGCCAGGCGCGCCTTGTAGGTGTCCACGAGGCCGTTCGGGTCCTCCGCGTCGGCGAGGTGGTGGACCACGGCCACCAGCAGCAGGCCGATGGGACGGGAGAAGTCGAGGAAACCGTCGACCTCGGGGTGGTCGAGGATCACCTCGGGCTCGCGCAGGTCCGCGGTGATCACGCGGGTACGCTCGTCGGTCTGCAGGATCGCCCGCGCGTGGGCCAGCACGATGGGGTCGTTGTCCACGTAGACGACCTTCGCGGCGGGGTTGATCCGCTGCGCGACCGAGTGGGTGTTGTCCATCGTGGGCAGGCCCGAGCCGATGTCGAGGAACTGGTCGATGCCCTGCTCGGCCATGTACTTCACGCCGCGGAACAGCATGGCCCGGTTGTTACGGGCGCCCTCGCCGCGGTCGGGGAAGTGCCGCATGCCCTCCGTGGCGACCGCGCGGTCCACGGCGAAGTTGTCCTTGCCGCCCAGGAACGCGTCGTACACCCGCGCGATGCTGGGCTTGGTCGTGTCGATCTCCGGCGGGAGGTAGTCGGGATCGCGGTGCGTCCAGTTCCAGTTGCCGACCCTGTCGCCCATCGCCCGCTCTTCTCCAGTCTCGATCATGGATGCGTCTGGAGCATAACCAAGCAAAGCGCAACATTGCGGGGCGACAACGATATTTTCGGCGGTCCGCGCGTTTCATCGGGCATCGCCGCAGGTCGTCTTCGGCCAGGGGCTCAGAAGACCCGCACCGATAGATCCGATCCGGTTGCCCGATTCACGCTGCGTCGAAGGCCGCGCGGCCGTTGTCGCGCTCCGCGCGGGCGGTGCGCCGAATCGGTCGAAACTTTTCATTGACCATCGACATGTTTCGGCGCACCCGCTCGGTCAGTCGCCGTACAGCTCGTCGATCTGCTTGGCGAAGTCGCGGGCCACGACGTGCCGCTTGATCGACTGCTTCGGCGTGACGTGTCCGGTCTCCTCGCTCAGCTCGATGTCGAGGATGCCGAACTTCTTGATCTGCTCGGCCTTGGAGACCATCCGGTTGGCGTCGTCCACCGCCTGCTGCACCTCCGCGACGACGCCCGGGTCGGAGCAGAGCTCGGCCATGGAGGCGCCGGAGCGGCCGTTGGCCTGCTTCCACTGCTCCATCGCCTCGTGGTCGAGAGTGACGATCGCCCCGATGAACGGCTTGCCGTCGCCGACGACCATGACCTGACTGATCAGGCGGTGCGCCCGGATGGCGTCCTCCAGCGGCGCGGGCGCGACGTTCTTGCCGCCGGCGGTGACGAGGATCTCCTTCTTGCGGCCGGTGATGCTCAGGTAGCCGTGTTCGTCGAGGCGGCCGACGTCCCCGGTGTGGAACCAGCCCTCCGGGTCGATCGCCTCCTTGGTGGCGCGCTCGTTGTTCCAGTAGCCGTCGAAGACGTGGCGGCCCTTCACCAGGATCTCGCCGTCGTCGGCGATGCGGATGCTCACGCCCGGGAACGGCTTGCCGACCGTGCCGATCTTGTTGGCGCCCGGGATGTTGACGGTCGAGGGCGCGCTGGTCTCGGTCAGCCCCCAGCCCTCGAACACCTCGATCCCCACGCCGCGGAAGAAGTGGCCGAGCCGCTCGCCGAGGGCCGACCCGCCGGAGACCGCCGCGGTCAGCGCGCCCCCCGTGGCCGCCCGCAGCTTGCCGTACACGAGCTTGTCGAAGGCCGCGTGCTTGAGCCGGGCGCCGAGGCCGGCCCCGCCGGAGCTCTCGGCCCTGCTCCACTCGATAGCGGTCCGCACGGCGGCGTGGAAGATCTTGCCCTTGCCCTCCGCGTCGGCCTTCTGCTCGGCGGCGTTGTAGACCTTCTCGAACACGCGCGGCACGCCCAGCAGGAACGTGGGCTTGAACTCCCGCAGGTCGGGGGCCACGTTCTTCATGTTCGGGCTGTGCGCGAGCACCGTGCCGGTCTCGATCAGGACGATCTGGATGAGCCGGGCGAAGCTGTGTGCCAGGGGGAGGAAGAGCAGCGCGGCCCTGCCCTCCACGTCGAAGAGCGCCTCAAGCGGCCCGCGAGAGACGTTGCGCGCGGTGAACAGCAGGTTGTCGTGGGTCAGGCGGCAGCCCTTCGGCATGCCGGTGGTGCCGGAGGTGTAGATGATCGTGGCGAGGTCGAGCCCGCCCCGGCTCGTCCGGCGCTCGGCGAGCGTGTCGTTGGTCACCTCCGCGCCGAGGCGCTCCAGCTCGGCGACCCCGGCGCCGTCGATGCGCCACAGCAGCGGCAGCCCGGGCACGGCCTCGCGGACGGTCTCCTCGTGCGCGGCCGTCTCCACGAACGCGGCCTTGGCCCCGCTGTCGGTCAGGATCCACTTCACCTGGTCGGCGGAGGAGGTCTCGTAGATCGGCACCCCGACCGCGCCGGCCGCCCAGATGGCGTAGTCGGCGACCGTCCACTCGTAGCGGGTGCGCGACATCAGGCCGACCCGGTCGCCGGGTTCGATCCCGGCGGCGATCAGTCCCTTGGCGACGGCCGCCACCCGGTCCCTGAACTGCGCGGCGGTGACCGGCGTCCACGGCGCGGCCGGGTCCTCGCCCTCCTTGCGGCGGATGACGACGGCGTCCGGCTCGTCCACGCCGCGCTGGAACACCACGTCGGTGCAGTTCGCGGACGGGGGCACGTCCACCAGCACGGGAACGCTGAACTCGCGCACGGGCCACTCCTTGGGGCACGGCCGCGCGACCCCCGAAGCGCAGGGCGGGGACCGCGTTGCGGGCATGACTCTTTGTGTCCCACCGGACGCTACCGTGGGATGTTACGCATGGGTAGGTCCGTCACCCAGGCGTTATCCGGGGACGAATCGACGCTATCAGTGTCCCCCCGCGCGGCGGGCCCGACACCTTTCCGTTACCCAAGCGGATGCTAGGTAAAGCGGCCGTTACCATGTCCCCCATGCGCATCCACGTCGTCAGCGACGTCCATGGCCGGGCCGACGCGCTCGCCCGTGCGGGCGACGGGGCCGACGCCCTGATCTGCCTCGGCGACCTGCTCCTGTTCATCGACTACGCCGACCATTCGCAGGGCATCTTCCCCGGCCTGTTCGGCGCCGACAAGGCGAGCGAGTACGTGGAACTGCGCGCGGCGGGCCGCTTCGAGGAGGCGCGGCAGCTGTCGGCCGGCCTGTGGGCCTCCCTCGACGGCGACCCCCGCGACCTCATGGAGGCGGCGGTCCGCCGCCAGTACGAGCAGATCTTCTCCGCCATGCCGACGCCGGCCTACCTCACTTACGGCAACGTGGACATGCCGCGCCTGTGGGCCGACCACCTGCGGCCCGGGCAGCGGGTCCTGGACGGCGAGGTGGTCGAGATCGGCGGGCTGACCTTCGGGTTCGTCGGCGGCGGCCTGCGCACCCGCTACCGCACGCCGTACGAGATCGACGACGAGGAGTACGCGCGCAAGGTCGAGGCGGTCGGCGAGGTGGACGTGTTGTGCTGCCACATCCCGCCCGCCATCCCCGATCTGCTGTACGACGTGGTGGCCCGGAGGTTCGAGCGGGGCAGCGAGGCCACGCTGGAGGCGATCAGAAGGACGCAGCCCCGCTTCGCGTTGTTCGGCCACGTCCACCAGCCGCTGGTCGGCCGCACCCGTGTCGGGCGCACGGAGTGCGTCAACGTCGGCCATTTCCGCGGCCGTGGCACGCCTTTCGCCCTGGAATGGTGAAGTACGGTTGGCGCATGGCTGATCGCACTTCGTCGAGCATCACGATCGGCGCCGGCCGGTCGACAATCATGGCCGTCGTCGCGGACTTCCCGGCCTATCCGGAGTGGGCCGGCCAGGTGAAGAAGGCCGAGGTCCTGGAGACGGGCGCGGACGGCCGGGCCTCCCGGGTCCGCTTCGTCCTCGACGCGGGCGTGATCAGCGACGAGTACGTCCTCGGGTACGACTGGGACGACGACGCGGGCGTGAGCTGGCGGATGGCCGAGGCCGGGAAGATGGTCTCGGGCCTGACCGGCAGCTACCGCCTGACCGACAACGGCGGCGGCACCGAGGTCACCTACGACCTCGCCGTGGACCTGAAGGTCCCGATGATCGGCATGATCAAGCGCAAGGCCGAGAAGGTCATCGTCGACACCGCGCTGAAAGGGCTCAAGCGGCGCGTCGAGAGCCGATGAGGATCCTCCTGTTCACCGGCAAGGGCGGGGTCGGCAAGACCACGGCGGCCGCCGCGACCGCCACGCTCGCCGCCGAGCGGGGCGGCAAGACGCTGATCGTCTCCACCGACACCGCGCACTCGCTCGCCGACGCGCTCGGCGTGCCGCCCTCGGCCGAGCCGGTCGAGGTCGCGCCCGGCCTGCACCTGCAGCAGGTGGACAGCCAGAAGTCGCTGGAGCGGCACTGGGGCGAGTTACGCGACTACGCCGGCAACGTGCTGGCCGAGCTCGGTCTCGACGAGATCACCGCCGAGGAGATCACCGTGCTGCCCGGCGCCGAGGAGATCCTGGCGCTGCTCGAACTGCGTGAACAGGCCCGCACCGGCCGCTGGGACGTGATCGTCGTCGACTGCGCCCCGACCGCGGAGACGCTGCGCCTGCTCGCTCTGCCGGAGGCGCTCGACTGGCACGTCAACCGCCTGCTCCCTGCCGGCAGGCGGATGCTCAGGGCGCTGTCGCCGTTCATCCGGCACGTCGCCAAGGTGAGCGTGCCCGAGGGCGAGGTCGTCTCGGCGGGGGAGCGGCTGCACCGCGGCCTGCTGGAAGTGCGCGCGCTGCTGACCGGCGACGACGCGTCCGTGCGGCTCGTGCTGACCCCCGAGGCCGTGGTCGTCGCCGAGGCCCGCCGCACCCTCACCTCGCTCAGCCTGTACGGCTACCGCGTCGACGCGGTGATCGCCAACCGGGTCTTCCCCGCGGAGGGCGCCGACGAGTGGCGGCTGGGCTGGGTGGAGGCCCAGGCCAGGCAGCTCGCCACGGTGCACGAGTCGTTCGCGCCGCTGCCCGTCCTCACCGTCCCCTATCTCCCGGCGGAGCCGGTCGGGACCGCGGCGCTCTCGGGCCTCGCCGCGCGGATGTACGCGGACCGGGATCCCCTCGCGCGCCCCGACGTCGAGCCGCCGCTGAGGTTCACGGCCGACGAGCTGGCGCTGTCCCTGCCGCTCGCGGACCGGGACGACCTCGACCTCGCCCGCAAGGGGGACGACATCATCGTCACCGCGGGGCCCTATCGGCGCGTCATCACCCTGCCCGCCGCCCTCGCCCGGCGTGAGATCTCCTCGGCCGCGCTCCGGGACGGCCGGCTCCGGGTACGGTTCGAGGCAGGAGGGGCGAAATGACGGATTCGAACGACACCACTCCGCGTAGCCGGGACCCACTCGGGTCGGCCGCGGAGGAGGCGATGAAGCTGCTGGACGCCGTGCAGCGGCGGATGGGCCGCGAGTTCGGCAAGGGGCTCGTGAAGGGCGGCGTGAGCGGCTTCGGATCCGCCTTCGGCGGCGCCGGCGCGAGCGACCGGGGCGGCGACGTGTGGAGCGAGGCCGTCTCGGAGGACCACGACGAGTACGTCTGCCGGGCCTGCCCGGTGTGCCGGGTCATCGCGGCGCGCCGCGAGTCCGGGGGCGACGTCACCGGCCACCTGATCGCGGCGGGCGGAGAGCTGTTCACGGCGTTCCGGGAGGCGGTCGACGCCCTGCAGCGCCCCCCGGCGAGCGGCGGGGCGCGACCGGCCGGGGAGCGCCGCTCCGGCGAGCCGAAGGTCGAGCACATCGATCTGGGCTGACGGGCCGGTCGAAGGCGGGTGAGGGCGGGTGAGGGCGGGGGACGGCGGGATTGCCACAACCCGTCTTGATCGGCTTCAATCGGCGCGGCGTGATGGCTCGGGCGGGTGACGGCCCGGGCGCTCGCGGATCGGGCGTAAGCGGATCGGGCGGAAGGAAGACGGCATGGCGCTGACCATCGGTGTGGACGTGGGCGGTACCAAGATCGCGTATGGTGTCGTCGACGAGCACGGCGCCATCATCGAGCGCGGCCTGCGGCACAGCCCGGCAGGCAGCCCGGAGAAGATGGCGCTCACGATCGCCGATGCGGTGACCGAGCTCGCGGCACGGCACTCCGTCGAGGCCGTCGGCATCGGCGCGGCGGGCTTCGTCGACGAGACCCGATCGGTCATCCGCTTCGCCCCCAACCTCGCCTGGCGCGAGGAGCCGCTGCGCGAGAAGGTGGGCGAGCTGGTCGGCCTGCCGATCGTGGTCGAGAACGACGCCAACGCCATGGCCTGGGGCGAGTACCGCTTCGGCGCGGGCCGGGGCGAGAGCCACGTCCTGTGCGTCACCGTGGGCACGGGCATCGGCGGCGGCATCGTGCTCGGTGGCGAGCTCTACCGCGGACGGTGGGGGATGGGCGCCGAGTTCGGGCACATGCAGGCGGTGCCGGGCGGCCGCGCCTGCGGCTGCGGCAACGAGGGCTGCTGGGAGCGGTACGCCAGCGGCAGCGCGCTGCTGATGGAGGCCAGGAACAACGCGCAGGCCGACCCCGAGGGCGCCGCGCACCTGCTTCGGCTCGGCGGCGGCTCGGCCGAGGGCGTCCAGGGCGAGCACGTGACCGAGGCGGCGCGCCAGGGCGACCGGGCGGCGCTGGCCGCCTTCGAGTCGCTCGCCCGATGGCTCGCCCAGGGGCTGGCCGACATGGCCGCGGTCCTCGACCCCGGGTGCTTCATCATCGGCGGCGGCGTCTCCGGCGCTGCGGACCTGTTCGTCGACCGGGTGCGCGAGGAGTTCGCCGCGCGGCTGACCGGCCGGGGCCACCGCCCCCTCGCCGAGATCAGGGTGGCCGAGATGGGCCCGTCGGCGGGGCTGGTGGGAGCCGCCGACCTCGCCCGGCTCCGCTGACGGCGTGCTGCGCGTCGCCACCTACAACGTGCGGGGACTGAAGGACGACAGGAAGGCGCTGGTCCGGGTGATCCGGGCCCTGCGGCCCGACGTGCTGTGCCTGCAGGAGGCGCCCCGCCTGCCCGGCTGGCGGCGGGAACGGCGGGCGCTGGTCCGCGCGGCCGGTCTGTCCGTGGCCGCCGGAGGCCGCGTCGGCGGGACCGCCGTGCTCACCGCCCCGGCCGTACGGCTCCTGCACGGGCGGGGGCACCGCCTGCGGTGGTTCCCCGGGCTCGAATGGCGCTCCACCGCGCTCGCCGTCGTGGAGAAGACGGTGGAGAAGGACCGCGAGAGGTACGCCGTGTGCTCGGCCCACCTCGACCTCCTGGCGGGGGCGCGCCTGAGACACGCCGCCCAGATCGTCGCGCTCCTGGAGCGCGCGGCCGGGGAGTTCGGGGCCGCGCCGGTGCTCGCCGGGGACCTCAACGAGATCCCCGGCGCCCCGGTCTGGCGTCTTCTCGGGGGCCGTTACACGGACTGCTTCGCCGCCGTGCGAGGCCCCGCGCCGCGGATCGGGGCGGACGAGGACGAGAGCCGGGCCGGTGCGACGTTCCCGGCCCGCGATCCCCGGGTGCGGATCGACGCGATCTTCGCGGGCCCGGGCCTGACCGTCGTGTCGTACGGCGGCGCGGCCGTCCCGGCCGAGGACCTGACCGCCGCGAGCGACCACCGGCCGGTCGTCGCCGAGATCGCCCGCACACCGTCCGCCCGGGCCTGACACGCGGCTGAGGGGCCGGGCCGTTGCTGGGCCGTTGCTGGGCCGTTGCCGGGCCACAGCCCCGCGGATTCCGCTCGGCCGAAGACGCGAGGAGGCGGCCGGAGACGGTCGCGTTCCCGCGTCGGCGGGTAATCGGATTCGCGGCCTGTGTGACGGGGAGTGGCCGGGCCCCCGTACGATCGTTTCATGACCCGCCGCCTCATACGGCGTGCGGTGCCGTTGTGTGTGCTGTCCGCCGGCCTGCTGGCCGGGCTCCTCCCGCGCGCCACATCGGTCGCGCACGCTGGGACCGCACGTGCCCAGGCGGAGCGCAGCCCATCGGGGGACGAGGCCGCACAGGACGAGGGCTCCTCCACGGGACGGCTCCAGCCCGACGGCTCGCTGTCCGACGTGGCCGGCCTGTCGGTCAAGGACATCTGGGCCGTGGGCCAGCAGAACGCCTGGGATTTCTGGCGCAACCAGGGGATCATCACCCACTGGAACGGCTCCTCCTGGAGCGAGGTGCCGATCCGGGGCGACGCCACCGGCGCCGGCCACCTGCGGTCGATCGCCGCCGCCTCCGCCGCCGAGATCTGGGCCGTCGGCGATGGCCACGACGGCCTGCCGTACGTGGCGAAGGGCTCGCGCGACGGGTTCGACCGCGTCGGCGTGCCGCAACTGCGCACCGGGGACTGGCTCGGCGGGGTCGCCGCCTCGTCCGGGAGGGTGGTCGCGGCCGGCAGCCGGGACGGCAAGACGTTCCTGCTGAGCAGCGGCGGCTCCTCCAAGGGCACGACCTGGAAGACCGATCAGGGCCCCGCGGGCGCGCTGTACGGCGTGGCGCTCGCGGGCCGGTCGGACGGCTGGGCGGTGGGCGACTCCGGTGCCGGGCCGTTGGCCATGCGCCTGACCGGCAGCGGGTGGAAACAGGCCGCCCTGCCGGCGATCAAGGGCGGCTTTCTGCGGGACGTCTACGCGGACGGCCGCAAGCGCGCGGTCGCGGTCGGCGGCGTCTACCAGAGCGGCGGCGGCATCGCCCCGCTGGTCCTCGACTGGGACGGCAAGCACTGGAAACGAGTGACGCCGCCGGAGCGGCGCGCCGAGCTCTACGGTGTCACGGGGGACGGCGACGGCGTGTTCTGGATCTCCGGGTACGACCCGCGGCATGAGGCCGAGGGCTTCCTTCTCCGGTACGACGGATCGCACTGGACCACGCTGCGGGGCACGGCGCCGGACGAGGAGCGAACGGTGCGGCTCCAGGCGGTCGCGCACGTCGGCGACCTCACCATGGGCGTCGGCCACACGCTGGACGACAAGGGCCGCTACACCGACCTGGTGGAGCGGTTCGGCCCGCCTCCCGCCGACGCCGGCACCGTGAAGGCGGCCGGCGAAGCCGAATGAACACCGGCGGGCCGTGACCAGCCGTGGTCGTGGCCCGGACCGGCGGGGAACAGGTGCCGCGGTCAGACGACCGCGCCGTCGTCCCAGCCGGAGTCGGCAGGAGGACCGTCGCCCATGCGCACGACGAGGATCACGAACCCCGCGATGAACGCCGCCACCGCGGCGAACACGATCCAGCCGTCCATGGGCCACTGCAGCAGGGCGGCCAGGAGCAGGTAGGCGGGGCCGCCGAACAGCGCCAGCCAGGAGAGCCTGCTGAGGGTGTCGCCGTGCGGAAGCGGCGGAGGGGCCGGCGGGATGTAGTGGTCGTCGGCCGGGGCGGAAGCCCGCATCTCGCCGGTGCCGTCGCCGGTCCCGTCCTCGTCCCGGATCCCGTCGCCGGGAGCCGCGTCGCCGGTGGCGCCGTCGTCCTCGCCCGCGTCGGGCTCCTCGGTGACGTTCTCCCGGTCAGGCCATGGTTGTTCGGCCGAGGCGTCCTCGGCTGTCTCATTGAACGAGGCGACGATCTGGCGCCAGACCTCGTCCTCGTCACTTTGCGGCGTCACGTCGATCCCGGCTCACAAGTCCTTCGTCAAGGGTACCGAGGCGTGGGAGCGGATGAACTCCAGACTCCCTTCGAAGATCACAGGCGCGTCGTTGTCGAGGGTGGCGACGTGATAGCTGTCCGCCAGCTCTCTGACCTCCAGATTGTTTCCCATTCTCGCCCGCAGGAACGCGACGCTCCCCGGCTTTACCACGTGGTCGTTCCTGCTGTGGAACACCAGCACCGGCTGGGTCACCTTCGCGATGTCGGACTGGACGAGCCTCCACAACCGGGGCAGCGTGGACGCGGCCCGGACGGGTGTGCGCGGATAGCCCAGCTCGCTCACGCCCTCCTTCTTGATGTCGCCCGCCACCCCCGGGGTCGAGCGTACGACGTACTTGAGCGCCGGGGCCAGGTGCAGCAGCGGCACGTCGTTGATCACGGACGGGTTGACCACCACGACGCCCGAGACGGCGTCACCGTGGACCTCCGCCAGGCGCAGCGCCATGCAGGCGCCGAGGGACAGGCCCATCACGAACGCCTCCGCGCACCGCCCGCGCAGGTCGGCGAACGCCTTGTCCAGCTCGGCGTACCAGTCCTCCCACCGCGTGCGGCTCATCTCCTGCCACGTCGTTCCGTGTCCGGGCAGGCGCGGCAGGGACACCGTCATCCCCGCCCCGGCCAGGTGTTCACCCCACGGCCGCAGCGACTGCGGCGAGCCGGTGAACCCGTGACAGAGCAGGACGCCGATGTCGCCGCCGTCGTGGTGATACGGCTCCGCGCCGGGCAGCACTGGCATGGGTGACCTCCGTGAAACGGCGGCGTGTTCCGCCCGATACTCGCACGTTGGTCAGCGTTAGTGCGAGAGGGCAGGGCGTGCGAAGATGACTGCACATCCGAGCCGAGGGGGTGCCCGCGTGTTTTATTGGGTGGTGAAGGCCATCATCTGGCCGATCCTCCGCTTCGTGTTCCGCCCCTGGGCCGAGGGGCTGGAGAACGTGCCGAAGGAGGGCCCGGTCATCCTGGCCGGCAACCACCTGTCGTTCGCCGACCACTTCTTCGGGGCCGGATTCCTGCCGCGCAAGGTGATTTCTCTAGGCAAGGCCGAGTATTTCACCGGCCGCGGGCTCAAAGGAATGGTGAGCCGCGCTTTCTTCTCCGGCGTCGGCACCGTCCCGATCGACCGTTCCGGCGGCAAGGCGAGCGAGGCGGCGCTCCGCACCGGCCTGCGCATCCTCAGGGAGAACCAGGTCCTCGGCATCTACCCCGAGGGCACCCGGTCGCCCGACGGCCGCCTCTACAAGGGCAAGACGGGCGTGGCCCGGCTCGCGCTGGAGTCCCGGGCGCCGGTGATCCCGTGGGCCATGGTCAACACGTTCGAGATGATGCCCCCCGGCCGGCCGCTCCCCAAGTTCGGCATCCGCCCCGGCGTCCGGTACGGCAAGCCGCTCGACTTCTCCCGCTATTACGGCATGGAAAACGACCGCCTCGTGCTGCGCGCGGTCACCGACGAGATCATGTACGCGCTGATGGAGCTGTCGGGTCAGGAGTACGTCGACAAGTACGCCGCGGCGGCCAAGACGGAAACGACCGGGGCAGCTCGCGAGAATTCCTAATACTTCCGGACCGGACGGGTAACGTGGCGGTGTTCGCCGCGCACATTGGGACGTTCAGACACGTTCGGATCGGAAGGCGTAGGAGCATGCCAGCACGCAGGCACCGCGCATGGGCCCAGCCCGGCGCGGCGAGGAACGGAGCGGACGACGGACCGGGCGGCCCGTCCACGATTCCGGCGAGCAGGTCCGCCGCGTCCGGCGGGGCCGTGGCCCGGCACCGGGCCGGGGCCACAACCCGGTACGCGGCCGGGGTTGTAAGCCGCCATGCGGCCGGGGACACAGCCCGGCACGTGGCCGCGGAATCAGCTCGGGACACCGCTCGCGAAGCCGGATCCCGGGACGCCGCTCGCGGTCTCGCTGCCCGGCACGCCGCTCGTGGATGCCCCGCATGAGCGTCCGGGAGGAGCAGCAGGCCGACACCGGGTATCTGCCGCACCGCCAGATCCTGGTCGTGCTCTCCGGCGTGGCGGCCGGAATGCTGCTGGCCGCCCTCGACCAGAGCATCGTCGGCACGGCCCTGCCGCGCATCGTCAGCGAACTCGGCGGCCTCGACAAGCTGTCGTGGGTGGTCACCGCCTACCTGCTCACCTCGACCGCGGCGACCCCGCTGTGGGGCAAGATCTCCGACCTGTACGGCAGGCGGACGATCTTCCAGGTCGCCATCGGCATCTTCCTGCTCGGCTCGGTGCTGGCCGGGCTGAGCCAGAACATCGGCCAGCTCATCGGGTTCCGGGCGATCCAGGGCCTGGGCGGCGGCGGCCTGATGGCGCTGGCGTTCAGCATCATCGGTGACGTCATCCCGCCGCGCGAGCGCGGCCGGTACCAGGGCTACTTCGGGGCCGTCTGGGGCACCTCCAGCGTCGCCGGGCCGCTGCTGGGCGGCTTCTTCACCGACGGCCCCGGCTGGCGGTGGATCTTCTGGATCAACCTGCCGATCGGGCTGATCTCACTCGTCGTGACCTCGGTGGCGCTGCGGATCCCCTTCACCCGCCGCAGTCACCGCATCGACTACCTGGGTGCGGCGCTGATCGTGGCCGGGGTGTCGTGCTTCCTGCTGTACCTCGACTGGGCGGGCGGCGAGATGGGCTGGACCGCTCCCGGCTCGCTGGCCCTGCTGACCGGATTCGTGGCGCTCGCGGCCCTGTTCGTGTTCGTCGAACTGCGGGCGGCCGAGCCGATCCTGCCGATGCGGTTGTTCCGCAACAAGATCTTCAGCGTGGGCAACGGCTTCAGCTTCCTCGCGGGCCTGGCGATGTTCGGCGGCATGATCTTCCTGCCGGTCTATCTCCAGGCGGTCCAGGGCATGTCGCCGACCGTGTCGGGCCTGGCGCTGCTGCCGGCGGTCCTCGGCATCTTCTCCACGTCGATCACCTCCGGCCAGATCATGAGCCGGACCGGCCGATACAAGATCTTCCCGATCCTGGGCGGGGCGGTCCTCCTGGTGGCCATGTGGCTGCTGTCCACGATCAAGGTGGACACGCCGTACTTGCAGGTGGCGGTCTACGCCTTCCTCTTCGGCGCCGGGCTCGGGTTCACCATGCAGACGATCGTCACGGCGATCCAGAACGCGGTGGAGCGCAGCGACATGGGCGTGGCGACGAGCTCGGCGACGTTCTTCCGCATGATGGGCGCCGCCATCGGTACGGCGATCATGGGTGCGGTCCTCACCAACCGGCTCGCCCATCATCTGACCGCCGAGTTCGGCGGCAGGATGCCGCCGGGGCGCGTGGACGCCAACAACGTGCAGGCGATTCAGCAGCTGCCGCCGCCGGTCAAGAATCACGTGCTGGTCGCGTTCACCAACGCGATCGACGACGTGTTCCTCGCCAGCCTGCCCTTCGTCGCCCTCGCGCTGGTCGTGGCCTTCTTCCTCAAGGAGATCCCGCTCGCCTCGCGGAACACCGAGGGCCCGGCCGCCGTGGGCTGACCCCGCGCCTGGCCGGCGGCGTACGGCCCGGGGCGGGCGGTTCGCCGCCGGCATGGCGAGTGGTCTCGCACAGAGCGGGCTCAGGCGAGGTGGGAGCGGATCTCGCGGATGTGTGCCGGGGTGGTGCGGCAGCAGCCGCCGACGTAACGGGCGCCGTGCGCGGCCCACCCGGCCGCCGCCCTGCCGAACTCGACGGGATCGGCGAGACCCAGCCAGCGCCGGTTCGCGGCGTCCCAGGTCTCGCCCGAGTTGGGGTAGACGATCGAGGCGCCGTGCTTGATCAGCTCGGGGATGAACCGCGGCGCGGTGCAGTTGACTCCCACGGCGACCACCTGGGGGAGGTCCGCGAAGACCGCCGCGCACTCCTCGAACGGCGTCCCGTCGCTGACGTGCTCGCCGTCCCGGCAGGAGAAGGTGACCCACGCCCGAACGGACGGCGTCTCGCGCAGGAGCCGCGCGAGCGCCCGCGCCTCGGCGTGCGAGGGGATCGTCTCGCACGCCAGCAGGTCGGCCCCTGCGTCGGCGAGGATCTCGAACCGCTCCCGATGCCACTCGGTCAGGCCGTCCTCGTCGAGGTCGTAGTCGCCGGTGTACTCCGCGCCGTTGGCCAGGTAGGCGCCGTACGGTCCGACGCTCGCGGCGACGAGCCCGTGCCCGGCCTCGTCCCTCGCCTGTACGGCGAGCGTCACCGACAGCCGGATGAGGTCGCGGGCCCCCTCAGAGGTGAGGCCGTGCCGTACGAACCCGGGGACGCTCGCCTGGTAGCTCGCCGTGGTGGCGACGTCGGCCCCGGCCCTGAAGTAGTCGAGGTGCGCCTGACGGATGACGCCGGGATCGTCGGTGAGCAGCCGTGCCGACCACAGGTCGTCGCTCAGGTCGCAGCCGAGTGTCTCCAAGTGAGTGGCGAGGCCGCCATCGAGGACGATTGCGTTCATATCGGGCAACACTACGTGCTCATGCGGGGTACGGGCGTGGCGGCGTCGCCGACGGTAGGACCAGTGCTGGGACCAGTGCCCGGGCGCCTCCGGTGCCACCCTTCACGGCACTTTGCCCGCCACCCTCCACGGCGCTCTGCACGCCGCCCTGAACGCCGCGATCGCCGGAGCGGCCCGGGCTCTTCCCCGGGGTGAGGCCGAGGCACTCTCCGGGAGAGGAACCGATCGGGGATCCCATGCGTTGGCGGCACATGGGGCTGAAAGGGCTCATCAATCGGTTGCTGCGCCGCCGGTCTCCCGTCCCCGCAGGTGGACGCGACGATCGGCCCGACACGGGAGGGGTGAGGGAGCCGCGGCGTCCCGCACCCACCCCGCCGTCCGATGTCATTCGCCTACCCGAACCCTCGTAGGGGCTTCGCCCACGGCGAAACCCGAACCGGTGCGGCCGGGCCCGGCTTCCCCGCCGGCGTCCCGGCCGTGCTGCCCGCCGGTGTCCCGGCCGTGCTGACGGGCGTGCTGCCTGCCCTGCCGCCTGCCACGGTGGCGACCTCTTGCGTGCCGGCTCACGACCGCTTCCAGAAGGGACGCCGGCCTTTCTCCGCGCCGGACGCGGAGCCCGGGGACGTGGAGCTCGGGGACGCGGGAGACGTGGAGCCCGGGGACGTGGAGCCCGGGGACGCGGGAGACGTGGAGCCCGCGGATGCGGAGCCGCCGGTGAGGGTGGTCAGCAGGTCGGTCGTCCGCTGCCAGAGCTCGTCGAGTGAGACCTCGGCCCACTCGGCCCTCTCCAGGTCGGCGGCGAGCACGGTGAGGTCCGGGTGGCCGCCCACCATCTGGTCGACGACCCGCAGGCGACTGGCGAGATCCGCCAGATAGCGCCGCCGCTCCCGCTCGGGCAGCGACTCCGCCTGACCCAGCTTCGTGAGCTCCTCGGCCAGCAGCGGCCGGATGCCGTCGAAGTCCGTGACCTGTGCGGTCCCCTCGCCGGTATGGGGAAGGAAACGGCCGATGGAGAAGCCGCGGGCGGCCCGTCTGGGAGCCGGTGCGGGCGCGGCGGCGAAAGGCGGGGCGGGGGGTGCGCCGGGCGGCGGGGCCGCTGCGACGGGCCGGTCCGCCGCCGAGCCGGGAGGCGGTCCGGTCGTGGTGAAGGTGGCCATCTTCGCCATCATCGGAGCGCCCGCCGCCATCAGCGGCATCGCGGTCGGCATCTCCCAGCCGCTCGGTGGTTCGACCGGCTGGATCACCCGATGCGCCGGGCCGCCTTCACCCGTGACGCGGGTGTCGACGGCCACGAAGGCGGTGAACCGGCACAGCACGCCGAAACGCAGCGAGGTGTCGACGATCCGCTGTTCGAGGGAGTGGTCTCCCGTGGCGTACCGGTCCTCCAGACCGCGCAGATGCGCCCGCGCCCACACGGCCCGGGCGGCCGGGCCGTGGGCGGGACGGCCCTCGATCCGCTCCTCCCAGGGGCGGCCGTCGGCCGTGCGGCCCTGCACGGTGAGGGCTCCGGCGGGGCGTTGTCCCCGGTAACGCCCGCTCACGACCAGAGGGACGCCGGGGTAGAGCGAACCGGCATGCGTGACGGTGTCCGCCACGAGGTCCATGCCCTCGGCCTTGAGCGCGACGTCCGTCACCAGCGGCGAGCCGATGCGGCGGTGAATGTGCTCCATCGCCGCGTCGAGCCGGTCCTCCGACTCGACCAGTTCGCACCGGCCCGAGCCCAGCAGGGCCAGCCGTCCGAGGAACCCGGCGTTCACCGCCCTGTCGATGCCCACGGTGTGCACCCGGATGCCGTGCAGCCGGGCGCCGATGCGTTCGAGGATCTCGTCCTCGTTGCCCACCTGGCCGTCGGTCACCAGGACGAGCACCCGATCCCGCGCCTGCTCGCGGGACAGCCCGGATTCGCCGGGCCGGTCGTCGTCCTCACGGAACCGGCCGGAGTCCGTGCCGGTGGCCGCCCCCGGGGCGGGCGCGTCCTGGCCGTCGAGCAGTCGCAGCGCCTCCTGCAGGGGGGCGAGCATCTCTGTGCCCCCTCGGGCGTCGAGCCGGGACAGGTGCTCGACGGCGCGGTATCGGTTGCGGTCGCTCGCGTCCACCAGGCCACCCGAGAAGGCCCGCTCCACCACCGAATCGAACGAGAGCACGGCGAACCGGTCATGCCGGGTCAGCGTGTCGACGATCCGGGCGGCGGCGCGGCGTGCGGCCACCATCTTCCAGCCCGTCATGCTGCCGGAGCGGTCGAGCAGCAGGACGACGTCACGGGACGCGGTCCGGGTGGCGTCCTCCTGCGGCGGCAGCAGGGTCAGCACGAAGGTTCCTTCGGAGCCCGTCGCGTCCTTCGCCACGCCCTCTGCCGTGCCCTCTGCCGTGTCCTTCGCCCTGCCCTCCGCAGGGCCGCTTCCGTCGGCCGGGCCCGCTCCGGGTGAACCGGTGTCCGCGGCGTCGTCCGGGACGAGCGCGAGCGACGAGGATGCGTCGAACGCCAGGCGCAGGATGAAGTCACGGTCGAGCCGCTCGCCGGGCCGCAGCCTGATCGTGTCGCCCTCCCGGCCGACCTCGTGCAGGCTCGAACGGACCTCCCGCAGACCGAGCCCGGCGGGGTCGATCGTCGTCGCGAGCGACAGCCGTACGGGATAGGGGAAGCCGGGAAGCAGGACGGGCGGCGTGATCCGGGAGGCGTCGGGCACGGCGTCGGTGTCGGGCGCCACGCCGCCACCGGCCGCAGGCCCGGGCAGCGGAGCGCCGGGAATGTAGCGGGGCGCCACGACCAGCGGGAAGCGGAACTCGGCCGCGCCGTCCTCGTAGGGAAGCGGCTGGCTCAGCGTGAGGCGGATGACCACCCGCTCTCCGGGGACGACGTTGCCGACCCTGATCGTGAACACATCGGGCCGGTCCTCCTCGGCGATCGCCGCGCGCCTGCCTTCGGCGAGGGCCTGGTCGTAGTCGGCCCGTGCCTGCCCGCGCTCCTTGAGCACGCCGTCGACCACCCGGTCGTCCGCCTCCATCCGGAAGGCGGTGACCGCGGCCCGCGGCGGCAGCGGGAAGACGTACGTCGCCTCCAGCGACACGTCGAAGGCATTGCGGAAGGTCTGGACGACCTCGACGCCTGCCACCAGTCCGGTGACGTGGGCGGCGACGTCCACGCTCTCCAGCGGGAGGTTCCCCTTCTCGGTCTCCAGCGCTCCGAGCCCGGCGTCCGGCACGGGCCGGCACTCCTCCGGCCGCAGAGGTGTGATGGGAACGGTCATGGCGTCATCTCTCCAGCGTGTCGGAAGCGTGTGGATCGAGTGCCGGGACGTCGTGAGTGGCATCGGCGTCGTGAGTGGCATGGGCGCCGTCGAATGGCCCGGTCAGACCGAGCGTGGCGAGGGCTGTGAGGAGCGGCGCCGCGGCCCGGCGCAGCGCGGCCACCTCGTGACCGTCCGGAAACCGGTAGGCCGGATCGAGCAGGACTGTCACCCCGGGCGCGAGCCGTACCCCGTGCACGACGTCCGGGAGCGAGGCGTTGACGGGTGCGGCGTTCGAGGGCACGGGGTTCACTGGCACGGGAGCCACGGGCGCGGCGTTCGAGGGCGCGGGGGTCACGGCCACGGGGTTCACGGGCACGGTCTCCCTGCGCGCGATGTCCCCGTCCGTGGTGTCGCTGTTCGCGGTCGCGAAGTGGCCGGAGTCCGCCGTGGCGGCGGTCGAGGCCGGGCGTGCCCAGAAGCGGTCGCGCGCCGCCGGCCGCGCCACGTCCGGTATGGCGGATGCGGTGCCGGTTTCCGGCATCGTGTCGCGCCAACCGGGCGCCGGAGGTGCCACGGTGTCCGGCGCGCCCGGAAGGTGGTTCGTGTCGCTCGCCGTGGCCGGGGCCGCCGCGATGCGCGGAGAAGGCGGGACGAGCGGCCGGAGCGCCGGCTCGGCCGCCGACTCGGGTGGCGACTCGGGTGGCAGTCCGGAGAGCCCGGAAACGCGCTGGAGCATGGCGTCGGTCGCGCCCGTCAGCTCCGCCTGGATGGCGGCGATGGACAGGCCCTCCGCCTGACGGCGCTTGACGGCCACGAGCTGGAGCAGGTGGCGGCGGCCGTAGAGGGCCACCCGGCCGCGCCGGCCCAGCGGCGGGTCGAGCAGCCCGATCGTCGTGTACCAGCGGATGAGACGTTCGTTCGGCAACTCGCGGACCCTGCCATTGGCGCGCTGCTGGGGGCCGTCGACGCGTTGCTCGGGGCCGTTGGCCTGTTGCCGGGGGCCGTTGGCGCGCGACTCCGGGCCGCTGACGCATGGCTCCTGGCCCTTGACGCTGCCCGGCTCAGGACCGTCGTCGCGATCGTCCTTGGGCTCCTGCCCGTGGACGTGCCGCTCCTGGCCGAGCAGGTCTGCCGCCCGCTCCGCCAGCTCGCCGATCGTCCAGGTGTCGCTCATGCCTCCACGATGACACTGTCACACTGACACTGTCAACATCGCCTTCCGTCATGCGGCGCCATGGTTTTCGAGAAGTTCGTCTCGGCGAGGCACGGCGCTTGTCCCGCCGTTCACACGAGACGGGTCGACTGGTCGCCTCGATGTGTGCGGCGGACCGCCGGGGGACACGAAAGCGATCCGGTCCGGGCACGGCGGCGGCGGCGCGGGAACGAGCGAACGGCCCGCCGGTGGGCGGACCGGCATGTCCGGGGAGCAGGTCAAGGAGGCGGCCGGCGGTGCAGGGTATCTCCATCCGATCGGCGGCGCTCTCGGCGCTGCCGGGGGCGTTGTGGCGCGCGACGTTCGCACGGCCCGACGGCCGATGCGAGCCGAGCGGCGGGAGCGAGTCGTACGGGCAGGGGGATCCGGACGGCCCGTTCCCGGCGGACGTGCTGGGGGCCCTGCCGCAGGGTTTCGCCGGCCGGATCGTGGCGCGGTCGGGAGAGCGGGCCGGGGGAGTGGCCTGGCACGCGGCGCCGGACGGCGGTGGATGCTTCCCGGACGGGGACGGCTGGATATACGTGTCCAACTGCGCGCTGCCGCTGCTGGGCGGCGTGACGGCGCTGCGGTTCGCCCCGGACGGGGCCCTGCGCAGCGGATATCGCATCCTGTCCGGCGCCGACCGCTGCGGGGCCGGCGTCGCGACACCGTGGCACACCTGGGTGTCGGGCGAGCGGACGCCGTACGGCCGGGTCTTCGAATGCGACCCGTACGGCCTGCGCGCCCCCATGCCCCGGCTCGCGATGGGGCTGTTCGCGCACGGCGGCGTGGCCTGTGATCCCGACCGGGGCGTCGTCTACCTCACCGAAGGTGAGGCGGACGGATGCCTGTACCGGTTCCGTCCGGACGACTGGGGCGATCTCACGACGGGCGTTCTTGAGGTGATGGCCGGCGACCCCGGCGAGGAGTCCGTGGCCTGGGAACGGGTGCCGATCCCGGCTCTTCGCGACCATGTTCCCCTGCGTGAGCAGGTGAAGGGTGCCAGGAAGTTCGCGGGCGGCGGTGACTGTCGCTATTCCGGCGGCCTGGTTTGCTTTGTCACCGAGGGCGACGGCCGCGTGTGGGCGTACGACGCCGCCCGCGAACGCCTGACGGTGTTGCATCGGACGGCCGGCGGTGCGGACGGCGATGCGGCTGGCGATGCGTGCGGGGGGCCGGGCGGCGGTGCGGACGGCGAGATCACCCTCGTCGGCGGGGACCGGACGGTGCCGTTCCTGCGCGTCACGGGCGGCTGGACCGTCGCGGGCTCCTCGATGTCACCGGCCGGCGACAGGCTCTACTTCTCCTGCCGTCCACCGCGGGATGCCCGGCCCGTCCCGGCCGCCGTGACCGTCGAGGTCAGCGGGCCGTTCCGCGATCTCGTCCGGGCCTGAACCGGCAGGCCGGCCGTCGCTCCGCATCGCCGGAACGGTCGCTCGTCGCAGCTCGGCCCGCACCGCCGGGAGGCTCCCCGGCCGTGACGAGCGGCGCGTCCGCCATGCCTGATCGACGGCCACGCACACGGAGCGGGCCGCCGCTCACGGGTTCCGCTCCACCGATTCCGGCATGGGGATCACGGCCGCCCGGACGGTCCTGGGAGGTTACAGGTCCCTGGCCCATATCTGATCGTTGACGGGGACGCCCGCCTCCTCGCCCGGGTGCTGCTCCATCAGTTCGAACCCCGCCGCCTGGTAGATCCGGCGGGCACTCGCGAGCGAGTCGCGGGTCCAGAGCATGATCCGCCGGTAGCCGGCCGCCGAGGCGAAGCGCAGGCACTCCTCGACCAGCCGCCCGCCGATGCCCCTGCCGCGCGCGGACGACTCGACCAGCAGCAGGCGGAGCTGGGCCGTCGTGTCGTCCTTGCGCACGCAGAAGACGCACCCCACCGGCTCGCCGCGCACCTCGGCGATCCAGCATGCCTCCCCGCTGGGGTCGTGGTTCTCGACGTAGTCGGCGACGATCCGTGCGACCAGGGCCTCGAACGCGGCGCCCCAGCCGTACTCCTCGCTGTAGACGACCCCGTGCCGGTGCACCACCCAGCCGAGGTCGCCCGCCCGCGGGGGCCTGATCACGTACGGCTCGTGCCGCTCGACGGGCTGCAGCAGGCTCCGCACGGCGCCCATCGCGGAGACGAGCCGGCGGCGTTCGGGATCGGTCAGCTTCGACAGCAGGGTCTCGATCTCGCCGGCCGAGCGCCGGTCGAGCACGGCGAAGGTGTCGCGGCCCTTGGGGGTGAGCCGTACGACCTGGCGGCGGGCGTCCTCGGCCGAGCGCTCCCGGGACACGAGCCCGTCGGTCTCGAACCTGGCGAGAATCCTGCTCAGGTAGCCGGGGTCGAGACCGAGCACGGCCCTGACGCTGGCGGCGTCCGCCGCCTCCGTGGTGCCGAGTTCGAACAGCACTCGCGCCTCGGTCAGGGAGTAGGGGGTGTCGTGCATTCCCGCTCCGAGCACGCCGATGACGGACGTGTAGAAGCGGTTGAAGGCCCGGACTTCCGAAACGATGTCCATTTTCCTTTGCCTAACTCAAGGAAATGATTGACGGAGTCAAACATAGAACCACGGAGGGCCGTTGGGAAGACGCCTGTCTCGCGACGCGGGCGGTCTCGCCGTGCGAGACTGAGTTGGTCTGGTCGGCCGGGTGGCGTAGCCTCTCCTTTTGGTCTAGACCATTGAGATAGGCTCGGGCGGAATCGGTGCGGTGGAGCGCCGGGGTCCGCGTCGGGCCGGCCGCGCCATTCCGCGCGTAATCCCAGATGGAGGAAGAACCCGTCATGCGTATTGGAGTCCTGACCGGCGGCGGCGACTGCCCCGGGCTGAACGCGGTGATCCGCGGCGTCGTCCGCAAGGGCGTCGGCGTGTACGGGCACGAGTTCGTCGGGTTCCGGGACGGCTGGCGTGGCCCTCTGGAGGGCGACACCATGCCGCTCGACATCCAGGCCGTCCGTGGCATCCTGCCGCGTGGCGGCACGATCCTCGGCTCCTCCCGCACGAACCCGATCAAGATCGAGGGCGGTGTCGAGCGGATCAAGGAGAATCTCGCGGCGCAGGGCGTCGACGCGCTCATCGCCATCGGCGGTGAGGACACGCTGGGCGTGGCCAAGCAGCTGTTCGACCGCGGCGTGAAGGTCGTCGGCGTGCCCAAGACGATCGACAACGACCTCAACGCCACCGACTACACCTTCGGCTTCGACACCGCGGTCAACATCGCGATGGAGGCCATCGACCGGCTGCACACCACCGCGGAGTCGCACCACCGCGCGCTGATCTGCGAGGTCATGGGCCGTCACGCGGGCTGGATCGCGCTGCACGCGGGCATGGCCGCCGGCGCCAACGTCATCCTGATCCCGGAAAAGCCCTTCGACATCGAGAAGGTCTGCGCCTACGTCGAGTCGCGGTTCAAGACCCGCTACGCGCCGATCATCGTCGTCGCCGAGGGCGCCCACCCGCTTGAGGGCCAGATGGCGCTGCAGGCGGGCGAGCTGGACGCGTTCGGCCACGTGCGTCTCGGCGGCATCGGCGAGCTCCTCGCCAAGGAGATCGAGAAGCGCACCGGCAAGGAGGCCCGCACCACGGTCCTCGGCCACATCCAGCGCGGCGGCACCCCGACCGCCTACGACCGCGTGCTCGCGACCCGCTTCGGTCTCGGCGCGATCGACGCGGCGCACGAGGGCGACTTCGGCAAGATGATCGCGCTGCGCGGCACCGACATCGTCCGCGTCGGCCTCGCCGACGCGACCGCCGAGCTCAAGACCGTGCCGCCCTCCCGCTACGAGGAGGCCGAGGTCTTCTTCGGCTGATCGGTCACGGGCCCGTCACCGCGGCCCGGGCACGATCCTGTACGGCTCCCGCGTCGCCCCGCGGGAGCCGTACGCATGCGGGGCCCCGAAGGGCGCCGGATGCACGCGCGAAAGCGTGGCGATTGCCCGATCATGTGAGCGGAGGGCCCGGCCCTCCCGGCTCGCGATCAGGAGAGGGCGCCGCGATGGGCATCGAGGGACCGTTCTGGCGGGCGATCGGGGTCTTCCGCGTGGCGTCGCTCGCGTACGCCGCGCTGCTCGTGCTCAGGGCCGGCGGCTACGCCCGTCCCGCCGCGGCCTGGGCCGTCGTCGGGGTGATGGCCGTCTGGACGGTCGTCATGCTCGTCCCGCCTCCCGCCGCGCGGCGTGGGCCGCTGCTGGCCGCCGATCTCGTCGTCACGGCGGGATGCCTGCTGGCCACGCCGTACGCGCAAAGTAGCGGCGACATCCTGGACGGTGCGCTGCCGATCACGGCGACCTGGGTGGCCGGGCCTGTCCTGGCGTACGGCGTGGCGCGGGGACGCCGGGCCGGCGCCGTCGCCGCCGCGATCATGTCGGCGGCCGACCTGTGGCTGCGCAGCGGCCACGGGGTCGACCTCGCCTCGATCCCGGTGAACGGCGCCGTTCTCATGTTCATGGCCGGAGTCGTCGTCGGGCACGTCGCCCGGCTCGCGCGGGAGGCCGAGGAGCGCATGCGGCGCGCCGCGCGGATCGAGGCGGCGGGCCGCGAGCGGGAGCGGCTGGCCCGGGGCATCCACGACTCGGTGCTTCAGGTGCTGGCCCTGGTGCAGCGCAGGGGCGCGGAGATCGGCGGCGAGGCGGCCGAGCTGGGCAGGCTCGCGGGGGAGCAGGAGGCGGCGCTGCGGGCGCTGGTGCAGGCCCCGCCGGTGGCTGAGGCGCCGGACCCTGCGCCACCGCCGGGCCTTCGCGGCCGGCTCAGGTCGCCGGCGCGGCCTCGCCGTCACCTCGACGGCGCTGGATGTCCAGAAACGGGCCTCACGAGAACCGGCCCTGCGGAGCCCGAGGTCGATCTGCGTGACCTGCTGCGGCCGTACGGCACCTCCCGGGTGACCGTGTCCGCGCCCGCGACACCGCTGTCGTTGCCTGCCGAGAGCGCGCGGGAGGTGGCGGCGGCCGTCGGCGCGGCCCTCGACAACGTCGTGCGGCACTGTCCCGACGGCGCCCGCGCGTGGATACTCGCGGAGGAGGACGGCGGCGCGGTGGTCGTCACCGTGCGCGACGACGGGCCGGGCATCGCCGAGGGCCGGCTGGAGCAGGCGGCCCGCGAGGGGCGCATGGGCGTGGCCCGCTCGATCCGGGGCCGCGTGACCGACCTCGGCGGCACGGTGGCGATCACCTCGTCGCGGACGGGAACGGAGATCGAGCTGTCGGTCCCGGTGCGGGCGGACGAAGGAAGCGAGAGGCGGTCGTGAGCGGAGACGGACGGCTGCGCGCGGATGATGCCGCGCGCCGGGCCGCGGGCACAGAGCCCGAGGATGCGCGGGCTGAGGATGCGCGGGCCGAGGACGCGGGGGCGGTAGACGCGATGGCCGAGGTCGCGGGGGCGGCAGACGGCCGTGAACGCCCGCGGGTGCGGGTCATGGTGGTGGACGACCACCCGATGTGGCGGGAGGGGGTCGCCCGGGACCTGACCGAGGCCGGATACGACGTCGTCGCCGCCACCGGAGAGGGCCGCCAGGCGCTGCGCGTCGCGGCGGCGGTGCGGCCGGGCGTGGTCGTGCTCGACCTGCGGCTGCCGGACCTGCCGGGCGTGGAGGTGGCCCGGGGGCTGGGCGCGTCCGCGGCGCCGCCGCGCGTGCTGGTCCTGTCGGCCAGTGCCGAGGAGGCGGACGTGCTGGAGGCGGTCAAGGCGGGCGCCTCTGGATATCTCGTGAAATCGGCGAGCCGGGAGGAGTTCCTCGACGCGGTCCGGCGCACCGCCGAGGGCGACGCCGTCTTCACCCCCGGCCTGGCCGGGCTGGTGCTGGGGGAGTACCGCAGGCTGGCCCACCGGCCTGCCGGCCCGGGCCCGGACGCCGCGCAGGACGGCCCCCGGCTGACCGACCGGGAGACCGAGGTGCTGCGCATGGTCGCCAAGGGCCTGACGTACCGGCAGATCGCCGAACGTCTGGTGCTGTCGCATCGCACCGTGCAGAACCACGTGCAGAACACGCTGAGCAAGCTCCAGCTCCACAACCGGGTCGAGCTGGTCCGCTACGCGATAGACAAGGGCCTGGCCGAACTCGACTAGACGGTAATCGTCTCTGTCGCGGCGACGGCATTACAGTGGGGAAGCCCGCATCGCTGTGACGCGTTGTCCTTGGCGTATGTCCCCTGGCCGCGCCCTTTCCCCGGCGTGACGGCCGTCCATGTCCGTCCGGAGGTTTCCACATATGACCATGACCGCCCTCGGAGAGCCCTCGGTGCTGCTCAAATTAGGCGAGGTGGTTCTCAAGGGCCGGAACCGCGAGATCTTCGAGATGCGCCTGCGGGCGAACATCAAGCACGCTCTCAAGGATCACCGGGTCGACATCCGCCAGCGGCACGGGGTGATCGCCCTGTTCCTGCCCTCGGGAACCGAGGTGGAGGAGGCCGAGGCGGTGGCGGCCCGCGTCGCCGACGTGCCCGGGATCGTGCTGGTCCATCTCGCGTGGCGGGTGCCGAAGGACCTGGACACGATCACCAAGGCCGCCATCGAGCTGATCAGGGACAGCGACGAGGTGGCCCGCAAGGCGCGCTTCGCCGTACGGGCGCGGCGTCGCGACAAGCGCTTCCCGCTGCGCTCCAACGAGCTGGACCGCATCGTCGGCGGGGCGATCAACGACACCTACGGGCTGCCGGTCGACCTGAGCAAGCCGGAACTGACCGTGCACATCGAGGTGGACAGGGACGAGGCGTTCCTGTTCACCGAGGGCCGCCCGGGCCAGGGCGGCCTGCCGGTCGGCTCCAGCGGCCGGGCGCTGGCGCTGCTGTCCGGCGGCATCGACTCCCCGGTCGCCGCCTACCGCATGATGCGCCGCGGCCTGCGGGTCGACTTCCTGCACTTCTCCGGCATCCCGTTCACCACGTCGGAGTCGATCTATAAGGCGTACGCGCTGGTGCGCAACCTGGACAAGTTCCAGGGCAAGTCGCGGCTGTGGGTGGTGCCGTTCGGCAAGGCGCAGCAGTCGATCAAGAACTCCGGCCAGGACCGGCTCGCGGTGATCGCGCAGCGGCGGCTGATGCTCAAGACGGCCGAGGAGGTCGCCCACCGCATCCACGCCGAGGCGCTGGTCACCGGTGACAGCCTCGGCCAGGTCTCCTCGCAGACCCTGGCCAACATCACGGCCCAGGACCACGCCGTGGACCTGCCGATCCTGCGCCCGCTGATCGGCCTGGACAAGACCGAGATCATGGCCGAGGCCCGCCGGATCGGAACGCTGGAGATCTCCGAGCTGCCGGACGAGGACTGCTGCACGCTGCTCGCGCCCCGGCAGGCCGAGACCCGAGCGAAGATCGAGGACCTCCAGCAGATCGAGCGGCGCCTCGACGCGGAGGATCTCGCCGCCCAGCTGGCCGACTCCATCCAGCCGTACAAGCTCGACGTCTGAGCCGGTGCCGGCCCCCGGGCGTCGCCCGGGGGCCGGTGGTTTCGAGTCGCGCGGGTCAGGCGAGGGCGGGCGCCGCGACCCCGGTGGGCGTGACGGCCGCCGTCCGGCCCAGCAGCGGGGGGAAGTCGCGCATGACCGTCGCGAGGTCGTCCAGGTCCCCGTTCACCAGGGCCTGCGGGCCGTCGCACAGGGCCTGCTCGGGGTGGGGGTGGACGTCGACGATCAGGCCGTCGGCCCCGACCGCGACGGCGGCCCGCGACAGCGGCAGCACGAGGTCGCGCCGGCCGCCGGAGTGTGACGGGTCCACGATCACCGGCAGGTGCGACAGCCGCTGCACGACCGGGACCGCCGAGATGTCGAGGGTGTTGCGGGTGGCGGGCTCGTAGGTGCGGATTCCCCGCTCGCACAGCACGATGTCGAGGTTGCCGCGCTGGGCGACGTACTCGGCCGCCATCAGCCACTCCTCGATGGTCGCCGTCATGCCCCGCTTCAGCATGACCGGCTTGCCCGCCGCGCCCACGGCCTGCAGCAGCGCGAAGTTCCCCGCGTTGCGGGTGCCGACCTGCAGCATGTCGGCGTACGACGCGACGAGCGCCACGTCGTGGGCGTCCACGACCTCGGTGACGATCGGCAGCCCGGTCTGCTCGCGTACGTCGGCCAGGATCCGCAGGCCCTTCTCGCCCAGTCCCTGGAAGGCGTACGGCGAGGTGCGCGGCTTGTAGGCGCCGCCGCGCAGCAGCGTCGCGCCCGCCGCCTTGGCCATCAGCGCGGCCTCCAGCGTCTGCTCCGGCGTCTCGACCGCGCACGGGCCCGCGATGAGGGTGACGGTGTCCGGCCCGATCGGCACGCCGCGCACGGTCACCGTGGAGCGTTGCGGATGGTTCTCCCTGCTCACGAGCTTGTACGGCGTGGAGACCCGCACGACGTCCGCGACGCCCGGCATGGCGCGCAGGTTCAGCGTGGCGAACTGCTCGACGTCGCCGACGAGGCCGACGATCGTGCGGTTCACGCCGCGGCTCGCGAACGCCTCCCCTCCGGCCGCGGCGACGAGGTCGGTGATCGCCTCGATGTCGTCCTGGGTGGCTTCGGGGGTCATGACGATGACCATGGTGACTCCTGTCGCGGTGAACGGTGCGGGTCGGAAACGACGAAGGCCCCGGGTCCTGTGGACCCGGGGCCTTCGTTCGCCGTGGCTGTCAGCGCAGCGCATGGAGGCGATCGGTCCTCACGGGTCCGTCGCCATACCAAAACGACCAAGCGGTGCGCATGTGACGCAATATAGCGCATGCTTTCTTGATCATGCCGCACTCCGCGTCAGGGGGCCGGTGCGGTCGTCCTCGCGGCGGATGGCAGGATGGCCTGCGTGCCGGAGAATCCTGAGGAGGAGACGCGCCTGCCCCCGGGCCAGTACGTCCCACGCGGACGGCCTGTCGTCCACTACGGGCGGGTCCCGGCGTTCCGTCCTGGGACATGGCGTTTCCAGGTGTTCGGCGCGACGGCCTCGGGCCGGGTCCACGAGTTCTCGTGGGAGGAGTTCTCCGCGCTGCCCAGGACGACGGTCGTCGCGGACTTCCACTGCGTCACCAAGTTCTCCCTCATGGGCAACGAGTGGGGTGGCGTGTCCCCGTCGGTGCTGCTCGACCGCGTCCCCCCGGCGCCGGGCGTGCGCCACGTCATGGTCTGGGCCGAGTACGGCTACAGCGCGAACATGCGCATGTCCGACTTCGATCGCCCGGCCACGCTGTTCGCCACGCATCTCGGCGAGAACCCGCTGTCGCCCGAGGGCGGCCATCCCGTACGGATCGTGGTGCCGCACCTGTACGCCTGGAAGAGCGTGAAGTGGGTGCGTGCGGTCGAGTACCTGACCGAGGACCGGCGCGGCTTCTGGGAGGACCGCGGGTACCACAACGTGGCCGATCCCTGGAAGGAGCAGCGCTACTCATATCAGGAGGACCCGGGCGACGGCCCTCCCTGAGGCCGCCGAGCGGCTACGGTGTCCGGCGTGTCTTCAGCCGTCTGGGTCACGCTGTGCGCGCTCTGCGGGGTCTGCGGCGGCGCACTGGGTCGCGCCCTCGCCTGCCGCGGGCCGGCCCCCGGCGAACCGCCGGGAGAGTCGACGTTCCTCGCCCTGCGTGTCGCCGGGCTGGCGGCACGCTCGCTGCGCGCGGGGCTCACCGGCGGCTCCGCCCGCCGCGCCGCCCGGCACCTGCGGACGTTGCTCGGCACCGCCGGCCTGGTGGTCGCCACGAGCGACCGTGTCCTGGCCAGGGACGGCACAGGTGTGCCGGCGGACGAGGTGGTCCTCGCCGAGGTGCGCGCGGCCATGGAGTGCGGCAGGCCACGCCGCGCCCGCGCCGCGGGCGGTGACCGGTACGGGGTGGTCGTCCCCCTGACGGTGGAGGGGCGGGCGGTCGGCGCGCTCGCGGCGTACGACGCGCAGATCGGCGTCGCCCTGACGCGCACGGCGGCCGAGGTGGGCCGCTGGATGTCCGGCCAGCTCGAACTCGCCGAGCTCGACGCCTCCCGCAGGCGGACCCTGGAGGCGGAGGCGCGGGCGCTGCGGGCACAGATCTCGCCCCACTTCGTGTACAACTCGCTCACCACGATCGCCTCGTTCGTCCGGACCGATCCCGAGCGCGCCCGCGAGCTGCTGCTCGACTTCGCCGACTTCATCCGGTACGCGCTGCGCCGGGCGGCCGACTTCACCTCGCTCGCCGACGAGCTGAGCTGCGTCGACCGCTACCTGC
Source organism: Microbispora bryophytorum (assembly GCF_006874465.1). Lineage (GTDB taxonomy): Bacteria > Actinomycetota > Actinomycetes > Streptosporangiales > Streptosporangiaceae > Microbispora > Microbispora bryophytorum. The sequence continues at coordinate 426,163 of NZ_VIRL01000002.1, forward strand.
TGCTGGAGCAGGCGAGGTTCGGCGACCGGCTGCGCTTCACCGTCCAGGTCGCGCCCGAGGTGCTGCGGGTCGACGTGCCCTTCCTGTGCCTGCAACCCCTCGTCGAGAACGCCATCAAGCACGGCATGCCGGGGGAGGTCCGGGTCGTGATCAGGGACGCCGGGCCGGAGGCGCACATCTGGGTCGAGGACGACGGCGTCGGCATGGACCCCGAGCATCTGCGGGCCGCGCTCGCCGAGGAGAGCAGCGGGATCGGGCTGAGCAACGTGGATCTGCGCATGCGCCACCTCTACGGCCCGGACTACGGGCTCATGGTCGAGACGGCGCCGGGCAAGGGGACCCGCATCCGGCTGCGCATCCCCAAGAGCCGCCCCCGGGCCGTCCCGGCTCATTAGCGGATCACCGCGCCCACGAGACGGCCGGGCCGGGCGCTTAGTTGGTCAGGAGCGGGAGCCGGAGGACGAACCGGGCACCGCGTGGGGAGTCCTCGACGCACAGGCTCCCCTGGTGCGCCACCGCGATCGCCCGGCACAGGGCCAGGCCGAGGCCGCTGCCGGTGGGATCGAGGCGCCGCCCCGCCTCCAGACGGGTGAAGGGTTCGAAGATGCGCTCCCTGTCCACCTCGTCGACGCCGTCGCCGTCGTCCAGCACGACCACCAGCGCCTGGGCTCCGGCGCGCTCGGCGCTCACGTCCACCTGACCGTTGGCGTGGCGCTGCGCGTTCACCAGCAGGTTCGTCACGATGCTGGCCAGTTGCACGCGGTTGCCGAGGACCCGGACGTCCGGCTCGGTCCTGGCGCGCACCGGCACGTCCGTGGTGCGCGCCGCGGCCTCTGCGCGCACGAGCTCCCCGAGGTCGACGGGCTCGGACGAGCACGGCGTGTTGCGGAGCCGGGCGAAGGCGAGCAGCTCGTCGATGATCAGCTGCATGCGGTCGGCGGCGGGCAGCGCCCTGGCGATCGCCTCCCGCGCGTCGATCTCCGGGTAGAGCAGCGCCTCCTCCAGCCTGGTGCGCAGGCCGGTGAGCGGGGACTTGAGCTCGTGGGACACGATGGCGGCGAACTCCCGCTGCCGTCTGACCGCGCACTCCAGCCGGCTGAGCGTCTGGTTCGCGGCGCGGGCGAGCTGGGCGACCTCGTCCCGGCCGGGCGGCTGCGGCACCCGCAGGGACAGGTCGTTGGCGGTGATCTCGGACACCCGCTGCCGGATCGCGTTGATGGGGAGCAGGACGCGGCCCGTCGACCGCCAGGTCGTCAACGTCCACAGGACCGCCAGCAGCGCCGCGGCGGCGCCGACGAGGAGCTCCAGCCGCTGCCCGCGCAGGGTGGGCGGCTGGTCCGTGCCGGCGTAGACGAAGTGGGGCTCGCCCTGCCAGAGCTCCCAGGACCGCAACGGCGAGACCCGGCTGGCGGTGAGCATGACGCACTGATCGTTCTCGGGGCACTCGGTCACGTCCCGGAAGCGCTCTTCCTCTGTCGGCCTGACCGTGCTCAGCGGCCGATCGCCGGCCATGGGCCCGGCCTTCACCACTCGGCCCCGCGAGTCGACGAGCTGGACGAGCGGGACCCGCGCCGTCGGCGTCGGCGGCGGAACCTCTCCACGTTCCATCAGGCCCATCCACTCGGTGGCGACGTGACGCGTCTCCTTGAAGATCTCGCTCTCGATCCGGTGCCGCAGCAGCAGGCACAGGCCGGCCGCGATCACGGCGGCGACGAGCACGGACACCGCCGCCACGGCCAGCGTCACGCGCGCCTGGATGGAGTGGGAGAAGGGAAGGAACATGGCCGGTCTGATGCTCATCAAAGTTCCTCGGTCGGCCTGGTCTCCTTGTCAACCGTAAGTAGTCGTAGCGGATGAAATGCCATTTAGGCGGCTATGGACGAATAGGTCTACCCAGACTTGGCCCGAAGCTTGCCTCGGCGCTTACCGCATGGTGGCGGAGAGTATCGGGAATGTTACCTACCGCTCGGTTACCCCTTGCGCGGAAGGCAGGACACCCGGCACGGTGGACGCCATGCTGCGTGTGCTCGCGGTGGACGACGAGGTCCCCGCCCTGTCCGAGCTCGCCTTCCTGCTCCGGCAGGACGCCCGGGTGGAGCACGTGAGCACGGCGACCGACGGCGGCGCCGCGCTGCACGACATGGTCCAGATGATCGCCGACGGGGAGCGCCTCGACGGCGTCTTCCTGGACGTGCGCATGCCGGGCCTCGACGGCCTCGACCTGGCCCGGCTCATCGGCGGTTTCCCCGCGCCTCCCCGCCTGGTCTTCGTCAGCGCCCACGACTGCGCCGTCCAGGCGTTCGAGCTGGAGGCCGTCGACTACCTGCTCAAGCCCGTACGCCCGGAACGCCTGGCGGAGGCCGTACGCCGGCTCTCGGCCGCCGTCGCGCCTCCGGGCACAGAGGAGGACCTGGAGATGATCCCGGTCGAGCTCGGGGGCCGCACGAAGTTCGTGGCCCGGCAGGACGTGTGCTACGCCGAAGCCCACGGCGACTACGTACGCCTGCACACGGGCGACGCCATCTACCTCGTGCGGATGTCCCTCGCGGCGCTGGAACGCCGCTGGGCGGGCGCCGGGTTCGTCCGGGCCCACCGCAGCACCCTCGTCAACGCCCGGCACGTGAGCGAGCTGCGCTTCGACGCCGGGCGGGTGGTCCTGCAGGTGGGAGGCGAGACGCTGCCGGTGAGCAGGCGGCACACCCGGCAGGTGCGCGAGCAGCTCGTCCGCCAGTTCCGCCCCTGAGCCTCCACGCGTTCACTTCGCACGTACGGCGCCTCAGTGGCGAGCCGGGGACACGGCCATGCCGCTCTCGAAGGCACGGGTCACCGTGCCTGCGGGTCGCCGGGGGGAGCGTGTGCGCGCTTCTCGGTCCGAACGGCGCGGGCAAGACCACTGCCGTCCACGTGCTGACCACGCCGGCGCGGCCGTCCTCCGGCCGCGCGGTCGTGGCCGGGGCCGACACCTTCGTGTCCCCGGCGCTCCTGCCGGGCTGGCTCGGGACGATCGCGGAGTGGAACCCGCTGTCGGCGACGGTCGCCTCGTGCCGGATGCTGTTCGGCAACCCCGGATGGCGGGGCGATTCCTGGGCCGCCGAGCACGCCCTCGCGCTGGCGATCGGCTGGCCGCTGCTGATCACGCTCGTCTTCCTGCCGCTGTCGGCCCGCCGCTACCGCCGCCTCGGTGGCTGAGCCGTGCACACGTCGCCGGGGCGTACGGCTGGGCCGGGGCGGCTTCGCGCGCCCCGATCTACCGCTCGTCGTCTCCTGGAGCCCGCTCGTCGTGCGGGAGCGGGCCGCATGGCGCTAACTAGAGACCACTCGTCCGAACGGCCATCCACCCGCCCGATTACACCTCGTAGTCTTTCGCACGTCGCAAGACACGCGGGGTAATCACAAAGTGAGCAGGTTGTCACCGAGTGGCTACTAAGCGGGGCCCTACTCGGGGGGGAAGGGCCCCGCCTACGCGTATCGGGGGGTGCGCGGCGATCCGGCCATACGGGGGCGCCGGATCGCCGCGAACGCCCCATCCTCGCTTTCCCCGCGAGGGCCGCCACTCCTGAACGCGGCCGGCAGACCCGCCGCGGCGGGCGGTGACCGGCGGCCCCGGGCACGCACGCGCAGGGCACGCGCAGGGCACGCGCAGGGCACGCGCAGGTCAGGCGCCGCGCAGCTTCTTGAGCAGCTCGATGTCCTCGCGGTGCTTCTCCACCTTGCCGGGCGTCTCGATGCAGAGGGGCACCCCGGCGGCCGTGGGGTGACGCATCAGCTCGCCGAACGCCTGGGCGCCGATGTGCCCGGCCCCGATGTTCTCGTGCCGGTCCCGCTTCGAGCCGCAGAGGTCCTTCGAGTCGTTGGCGTGGATCAGCTTGAGCCGGCCCGGAGCGACGTCGTTCAGCGCGTCCATCGTCTCCTTCACCCCGCCCGGCGCGGCCAGGTCGTGCCCCGCCGCGAAGGCATGGCAGGTGTCGAGGCACACGCCCACCTTGGGGTGGTGGCCGAGGGCCTCCAGATAGGGACCGAGGTCCTGCACGGTCGCGCAGAGCATCTGGCCCTGGCCCGCCATCGGTTCGAGCAGCAGGTCCGGGCCGTCGTCGGGAAGCTCGTCCAGCACCGGCAGCAGGTGCTCGTGGATCTGGCGCATCGCGGCCTCGCGCGACTGGCTCACGGCCGAGCCGGTGTGGACGACCACGCCGAGCGCGCCGGTCTCGGCGCCCCTGCGCAGGGTGTGGCGGACCACCGCGATCGAGTTCTCCAGGGTCTCCGGCGTCGGCGACCCGAAGTTCACGAGATAGGCGGCGTGCAGGAAGACCGGCACGCCCGACTCGCGGAGCTTGGCGTCCTCGGCGGGGTTCCCCTCGCTGAGCGCCCAGCCCCGCGGGTTGGTGACGAAGACCTGGATCATCTCCGCGCCGATGTCGGCCGCGTACTTCAGCCCGCCCTTGGCGAGGCCGCCGGCGACGAAGACGTGCCCGCCGATGAGAGTGGAAGGAGTCATGATGCCCCCAGAGTATTGGCACAGGACATTGGCGCAGGCTGGTGCCGCCCCGTTCTGCCGCAGCTCCCTTCGCCGCAGCCCTCTTCGCCACGGCGCCTTCTGCCGCGGCCCCGTGTGGCCTCTTCCGCCACGGCCTCTTGCACCACAGTCCCTTTGTCACAGTCCCTTTGTCACAACGTACAAAGAGACCGTCGGAGCGGGGCGTCCGGTTCGGACTTCGCGCCGCTGGAATCGCGCCGGGCCCGGCGGTTGACTGACGGGCATGCGCGAACTCGGCCCGGAGGACCTGCGGTCCTGCTGCGCCTCCGCCAGATGGCTGGAGGCGGTCGCCGCGCGCGGGCCGTTCCGCGATCTCGACGGGCTCCGCCGCGCGAGCGAGACGGCTGTCGCGGCGCTGACCTGGGACGACGTGCTGGAGGCGCTGGCGGCGCACCCGAGGATCGGCGAGCGGCCCGACGGCGCGGGACGCGAGGCCGCGTGGTCGCGGTCCGAGCAGTCCGGGACCGCGGACGCCGGCCGGGAGACGCTCGGCGCGCTGCGCGAGGGCAACGCCGCCTACGAGAGCCGGTTCGGTCACGTCTACCTGGTCTGCGCGACGGGCCGGGAGGCCGGCGAGCTGCTGGCGCTGCTGCGCGACCGGCTCGGCAACGACGAGGAGACCGAGCGCGAGGTCGTCAGGGACGAACTGTCGAAGATCGTCGCGGTACGGCTGGGCAAGCTCTGGGAGGGCCGGTGAGCCTCTCGACGCACGTGCTCGACACCGCCGCCGGGCACCCGGCCAAGGACCTGTTCGTACGGCTGTCGCGGCGCGCCGCGCACGGGTTCGTGCCGGTCGCCGACGGCCGCACCGACGGCGACGGTCGCATCCGGGAGTGGACGCCGCTGGGCCGGGAGTGGAACCCGGCCGAGGATCCGCGCCCGGGGACCTACCGGCTCGTGTTCGACACCGGCGCCTACCTGGGGGACGAGGCGTTCTTCCCCGAGGTGAGCGTCGTGTTCGTCATCCGGGAGGCCGGCGAGCACCACCACGTGCCGCTGCTGCTGAGCCCGTTCGCCTACTCGACCTACCGGGGGAGCTGACGTGGCCGTTCTGGGGCCGAACAGGTACGGCAAGGCCGAGACGAGGGTCGTGCGGGTGACCCGGCACGGCGACGCCCACCGGATCAAGGACCTCACGGTCAGCACGTCGCTGTCGGGCGACATGGCCGAGGTGCACCTGAGCGGGGACAATTCCGCCGTCCTGCCCACCGACACGCAGAAGAACACGGTCTTCGCGTTCGCCAAGAAGCACGGCGTCGGGGCGATCGAGGACTTCGCGCTGCTGCTGGCGCGCCATTTCGCGGACTCCCGGCCCGCGATCCACCACGCGAGGGTCGCCGTCGATGAACACGCCTGGGAGCGCAACGGCGCGTTCGGGCACTCGTTCGTCCGCTCGGGCCGGGAGGTGCGCACCTGCGTGGCCCACCACGACGGGACGCGGTCGTGGGTGGTGTCCGGGCTGCGCGACCTCGTCGTGCTCAACACGACCAACTCCGAGTTCTGGGGCTTCGCCAAGGACGAGTACACGACGCTGCCGGAGACCCGCGACCGCGTCCTCGCCACCGCTGTGGACGCGGCGTGGCGGCACGCGGAGGCCCCCCAGGACTGGGACAAGACCTACGAGAACGCGCGGGGCGCCCTGCTCGCCGCCTTCGCCGACACCTACAGCCTGTCCCTGCAGCAGACCCTGTACGCCATGGGCACGCGGGTGCTGGCCGAGTGCCCGGGGGTCTGCGAGGTGCGGCTGTCGCTGCCGAACAAGCACCACTTCCTGGTGGACCTCGCGCCCTTCGGGCTGGACAACGACGGTGAGGTCTTCTTCGCCGCCGACCGGCCGTACGGGCTGATCGAGGGCACGGTGCTGCGTGAGGACGCGCCCGCCGCCGGCCCGGCCTGGGAGTAGCCGATGGACTTCCTGCGACCGCTGACCTGGGCGGAGGCCCTGGCACTGAAGGCCGAGCGGCCCGAGGCCACACCGATCCAGGGCGGCACCGACGTCATGGTGGAGATCAACCTCGACAAAGGCCGCCCGGCCGCACTGCTCGACCTCACGCCGGTCCGCGACCTGCGGGACTGGTCGCGGGAGGGCGGTGAGATCCGCGTGGGCGCGGGCGTGACCTACTCCCGGCTGATCGCCGAGCTCGGGGCCGATCTGCCTGGCCTGGCCCAGGCGTCCCGCACGGTCGGGTCGCCGCAGATCCGCAACCGGGGCACGGTCGCGGGCAACCTCGGCGCGGCCTCGCCCGCGGGCGACAGCCACCCGCCGCTGCTGGCCTGCGGCGCGGTCGTGGAGGCCGAGTCGGTGCGCGGCACCCGGCTGATCCCGATCGGGGAGTTCTACACCGGCGTGAAGCGCAACGCGCTCGCCCCCGACGAGCTGATCCGCGCCGTGCGCGTCCCGGCCGCCACCGGCCCGCAGTACTTCTCCAAGATCGGCACCAGGAACGCCATGGTGATCGCGGTGTGCTCGTTCGCGGTCGCGCTGGACCCGTCCGTGCGGCGGGTGGGCACCGGCATCGGCTCGGCCGCGCCGACCCCGCGCCACGCCCCGAGGGCCGAGGACTTCGCGGCAGGGGAACTCGACTGGGACGGCCGCGGCCCGCTGGATTCCGGCGTGGCGCGCCGCTTCGGCGAACTCGTGGCCGCCTCCGCCGCGCCGATCGACGACGTGCGGGGCCGCGCCGCCTACCGCACGCACGCGCTGGCCGTGATGGCGTGCCGCGCGCTCGGCTGGGCATGGGACGACGTCAGAGCTGGTGACCGCAGGGGGAGCGCATGAGGGTGAACCTCACGGTGAACGGCCGCCCGATGACGGCCGACGACGTGTGGGAGGGCGAGAGCCTGCTGTACGTCCTGCGTGAGCGGCTCGGCCTGCCGGGTGCCAAGAACGCCTGCGAGCAGGGCGAATGCGGCTCCTGCACGATCTATCTCGACGGCGCCCCGGTCTGCGCGTGCCTGGTCGCGGCCGGTCAGGCGGAGGGACGCGAGGTGGTGACGGTCGAGGGCCTGGCGGCCGCCGGCGGGCCGGGCGGCGAACTCCGCGACGGGCCGGACGGTGAACGCGACGGTGAACGCGACGGTGAACGCGACGGCGGGCCGGGCCGCGGGCTGAACAGGGGGCCGGACAGCGGGCTGAACGAGGTGCAGCGCGCGTTCGCGGACGCCGGGGCCGTGCAGTGCGGCTTCTGCACGCCGGGTCTCGTCGTCCAGGCCCACGCGCTGCTCGCGGGCGCCGACGGGGTGCCGCCCGACGCCGACATCAGGGAGGCGCTGGCCGGCAACCTGTGCCGCTGCACCGGATACGAGAAGATCCTCGACGCGGTGCGCCTCGCCGCTTCCCGCCGCCACCCCCACCCCCCGCCGTGATCTTGTAGTTTGTCGCACTCACGCGCCGCCACCTGCGCCGGAACCCTCCGTGATCATGCAGATAATTGTGCTCGCCGCACCTGACCAGGGAGTCTCCATTGCGTGATCTCGCACCACGAGGAGTGGTCATCGAGAACGCCTACGTCGTCCCGGTCGTGGGAGAGGAGATCCCGTCCGGCCATGTCGTGGTGGAGGACGGCCTGATCACCTCGGTCGGCCCGGGCCCGGCGCCGGTCGTGCCGGAGGGGGCGGAACGCGTCGATGCCTCCGGCTGCCTGGCCACTCCCGGCCTGGTCAACACCCATCACCACCTCTACCAGTGGGCGTCCCAGGGGGTGACCCCGGACGGCACGCTGTTCGAGTGGCTGGTGGCCAGCTACCGGCTGTGGGCCCGGATGGACACCGAGGTGGTGTCGGGCGCCGCGACGGCCGGGCTGGCCTGGCTGGCCCTGTCGGGCTGCACCACCTCCACCGACCACCACTACGTCTTCCCCAAGGGCAGGGGAGACCTCTTCGCGGCGGAGATCGAGGCCGCGCGGCGGGTCGGGCTGCGCTTCCACCCCTGCCGGGGGTCGATGGACCGGGGGGCCTCGCAGGGAGGACTGCCGCCGGACGAGGTCGTGGAGGACATCGACGAGATCCTCCGGGCCACCGACGACGCGATCCGCAAATATCATGATCCGTCGTTCGGGTCGATGCTGCGCGTGGCGGTCGCCCCCTGCTCGCCGTTCTCGGTCAGCGGCGAACTCATGACCCGCTCGGCCGAGCTCGCCCGCTCCCACGGCGTACGGCTGCACACGCACGTGGCGGAAACGGCCGACGAGGACGAGCACTGCAGGGAGCAGTTCGGCGTGCTGCCCGTCGAATACCTCGACCGGCTCGGCTGGCTGGGCCCCGACGTGTGGCTGGCCCACTGCGTCCATCTGACCGACAAGGACGTGCGGCGCTTCGGCGAGACCGGCACGGGTACGGCGCACTGCCCGTCGTCCAACGGACGCCTCGGCGCGGGCATCGCGCGGATCTCCGAGTTGCTGGCCGCAGGCGCGCCGGTCGGGCTCGGCGTCGACGGCGCGGCCTCCAGCGAGATGACCCCGCTGGCCGGGGAGATCCGCATGGCCGTGCTCATGCAGCGGGCCCGTCACGGCCCGCGGGCGCTGACCGCCCGCCAGGCCCTGGAGATGGCCACGCTCGGCGGCGCCCGCTGCCTCGGCCGAGAGGCCGAGATCGGCTCGCTGGAGCCCGGCAAGCTCGCCGACGTGGCGCTGTGGCGGCTCGGCGGCTTCCACGCCGCGATCGACGATCCCGTCGTCGCGTTCGCGTACGGCGCGACCCCGCCGCTCGCCCGGCTGCTCGTCGGCGGCCGGACCGTCGTGGACGACGGCGAACTGCGCACCGTACCGGGAGACGAGGCCGCGCGGGCCGGGGTCGGCGCCCATCGGCGGCTGACCACCGTGGATCATGTCTGAGGCGTTCCCGGACACGATCGAAGGGCCACAGGTGAGCCACACCATGACAGGACACGTCGTCATCGCACCGGACAAGTTCCGGGGGTCGCTCACCTCGCCCGAGGTGGCCGCGCACGTGGCCGCCGGGTTGGGGAACGTCCCGGTCGTCGAGCTGCCGGTGGCCGACGGGGGCGACGGCACCGTGGACGCGGTCGTGGCGAGCGGGTTCATCCGGGTCGAGACGGAGGTGACCGGGCCGGTCGGCGATCCGGTCACCGCGAGCTACGCCGTGCGGAACGAGCCCGGCGCGCGGGTCGCGGTGATCGAGCTGGCCGAGGCGTCGGGCCTGCGCCGGCTGCCCGGCGACCCGGCGCCGCTGACCGCCACCAGCCGCGGCACCGGCGAGCTGATCGCCCACGCCGTACGGCACGGCGCGACGCGGATCGTGCTCGGCCTCGGCGGCAGCGCCTGCACCGACGGCGGCGCGGGGATGGCCCAGGCCCTCGGCGTGCGGCTGCTCGACGGGGCCGGAAACGACCTGCCGCCGGGCGGCGCCGCGCTGCGCGACCTGCACACGATCGACGCCTCCGGCCGCCTGCGCGGGTTCGAGGTGATCGTGGCGAGCGACGTGGACAACCCGCTGCTCGGGCCGTACGGCGCGGCGGCGGTGTACGCCCCGCAGAAGGGCGCGAGCCCGCAGGACGTGGCCGTGCTGGAGGCCGGGCTGACCCGGCTGGCGGCCGTCGCCGTGCACACCCACGGCCTGACCGGCGCCGCCGAGCACGACGGCGTCGTGCGCGCAATGGGCGTGGCCGGGCGGCCGGGGGCGGGCGCCGCCGGCGGGGTGGGCTTCGGCGCGCTGACGTTCCTCGACGCCGAGATCCGCCCCGGCATCGGCTATCTGCTTGACCTGGTGGGGTTCGACCGCCACGTGGAGGGCGCCCGCTTGGTGATCACGGGCGAGGGCTCGATCGACGAGCAGACCCTGCGCGGCAAGACCCCGGTCGGCGTCGCGGCCGCCGCGGCCAAGCACGGCGTGCCGGTCGTGGCCGTCTGCGGGCGGCGCACCGTCGGCGACGACGAGCTGAGGGCGGCCGGCATCGAGGCGGCGTACGCGCTGACCGACGTGGAGCCCGACGTGCGGCGGTGCATGGCCGAGGCCGGGCCGCTGCTTGAGCGGCTCGCGGCCCGGATCGCCACCGCGCATCTGGTGCAAGATCACGAACGGACAATGCCCAGCTCGTGAGGGGAGAGGCGGGTTTCGTGCATGATCACGGAGGTGATCGCCGCAGGTCGGCGGCATGGTCTGCGACAAACTACAAGATCACGGGGGGAGGGGGGGAGTACGACCTGGTGGTGAGGTCCCGGCGGACCGTGACCCCGCAGGGGGAGCGCCCCCTGGCGGTCGCCGTGCGAGGGGGCGTGATCGCGGCCCTGCGGCCCTACGACGAGCCGCTGGCGGCCGAGGAGTCCGCCGACCTCGGCGACCTGCCGCTGCTGCCCGGGCTGGTCGACTCCCACGTGCACGTCAACGAGCCCGGCCGCACCCACTGGGAGGGCTTCGCGACCGCCACCAGGGCGGCGGCGGCCGGGGGCGTGACCACGATCGTGGACATGCCGCTCAACTCGCTGCCGCCGACCGTGGACGTGGCGGCGCTGGAGGTCAAACGGAAGGCCGCCGAGGGCCGGTGCCACGTCGACACGGGCTTCTGGGGCGGCGCGATCCCCGGCAACCTCGCCGACCTGCGGCCCCTGCACGAGGCCGGGGCGATGGGCGTCAAGTGCTTCCTGTCCCCGTCCGGAGTGGACGAGTTCCCCGCGCTCGACCGCGACGGGCTTCGGGCCGCGCTGGCGGAGGTGGCCGCCTTCGACGGCCTGCTGATCGCGCACGCCGAGGACCCGGGGCTGCTGTCCGACCCCGGCGGCCCCGCGTACGGCGACTTCCTCAGGTCCCGCCCGCAGGAGGCCGAGCGCCGGGCGGTCGAGCAGGTGATCGCCCTCGCGGCGGAGACGGGCGCGCGGGCCCACATCGTGCACGTGTCGGCCGCCGCCTGCGTCGAACCGCTGCGCGCGGCCCAGGCGGCCGGGGTGCGCGTCAGCGCCGAGACCTGCCCGCACTATTTGACCCTGGCGGCCGAGCAGGTCACCGGGCCCGCCTACAAGTGCTGCCCGCCGATCCGGGAGGCCGCCAACCGCGACGCCCTGTGGCAGGCGCTGGCCGACGGCGTGCTCATGGGGATCGTCTCCGACCACTCCCCGTCGACGCCCGACCTCAAGGTGCCCGACTTCGCCGCCGCCTGGGGCGGCATCTCCTCGCTCCAGGTCGGCCTGCCCGCCGTGTGGACCGCGGCACGCGCCCGCGGGCACGGCCTGGCCGACGTGGCGCGCTGGATGGCCGAGGGACCGGCCCGCCTGGCCGGCCTGCCCCGCAAGGGGGCGATCAGGGAGGGCGACGACGCCGACCTCGTCGCCTTCGACCCCGACGCCGAGTTCACGGTGGACGTCGCGGCGCTGCACCACCGCAACCCGGTGTCCCCCTACCACGGCGCGCGGCTGGCGGGCGTGGTGCGCACCACCTGGCTGCGCGGCACACCCGTCGACTTCGACACCCCGCGCGGCCGGCTGCTGACGAGGGGAGCCCGATGACCGGCTTCACCCGCCTACCCGACCTCGCCCTGCGCACGTACGGCGGGTCGGTCGTGGCCGCCAACGACGAGTCGTTCGCCGAACGGGAGGCCCTTATCCGGCCGGGACCGGCCGAGTTCCGGCCGCACACCTTCGGGGCCAAGGGCCAGGTCTACGACGGCTGGGAGACCAGGCGGCGGCGCGAGCCCGGCCACGACTGGGCGATCGTGCGGCTAGGCCTGCCCGGGATCATCAGGGGCGTGGTCGTGGACACCGCGTGGTTCCGCGGAAACTACCCGCCGTACGCGTCGGTCGAGGCGTGCGCGGCCGAGGGCCATCCCGCGCCGGACGAGCTGGACGGCTGGGTGGAGATCGTGCCGAAGAGCCCGCTGAAGGGCGACACGGTCCACGAGTTCGCCGTGACCGACCCCCGCCGCTTCACCCATGTGCGGCTGAACATCTTCCCCGACGGCGGCGTCGCCCGGCTGCGGGTCCACGGGCGGGTGGTGCCCGACCGGACGTTCCTGGAGGGCCTCACCGTCGACCTCGCCGCGCTCGAGAACGGCGGACTGGTGACGGCGTGCTCCGACGAGTTCTACTCCTCGCCGAACAACGTCCTCGCGCCCGGCCTGGCCCGCAACCAGGCCGAGGGCTGGGAGACCGCCCGCCGCCGCGACGGCGGCAACGACTGGCTCGTCGTCGCCCTGGCCGGTCCCGGCCGGGTGGCCGTCGCCGAGCTCGACACGACCAACCTGGTGTTCAACGCCCCCGGCTGGGTGTCGCTCAAGGGCGTGGACGCGGACCGGGCGCCGCTGGAGGACGAGGACGCCTGGTTCCCGCTGCTTCCCATGACGCGCCTGCAGCCCGACACCCGCCACCGCTTCCGTCTCGACGACGACCGCCGGATCACCCACGCCCGGCTCGACATCCACCCCGACGGCGGCCTCGCCCGCCTCCGCCTCCTCGGCACCCTCGCCCCCTGGTCCCCGCCCTGACGTCGGGCTTGACGATTCACGCTCAGTGAAGTGTTTTCTGCGGGGTGCTCGCGGAGGATCACGACCGCTGCGCGGCGTACCGGCGGACGACCGGTTCCAGGTAGTCGGCGTGGGGCCCGCTGAGCCGCGCGAGCTCGGCGGGGGAGCGGACGAGGCGGAGCCGGCCGCGCTCCGCACCGGGGAGCGGCCTCGGAGAACTCCGCGACCGGTACGGCGGCGGGAACGCCCGTCCTGGGCGTCAGTGCCAGATCGTGATGGTGGCGCCCGGCGGCTGCTGGCCGAGCGGATTCTCGCCGACCACGCGGTCGGTGCCCACCATCTTGCGGGTCTTGACGTTGAAGCCGGCCGCCTTCAGCTCGTTCACCGCGTCCTTCACCGACTTGAACATCACGTTGGGCACGTTGACGACGGCGGGCGGGCTCTGGCCGGGGTCGGCGGGATTGACCTCCCACGGCCAGTGGAAGCCCTGGTCCGGTCCGCGCGAGGCGGTCAGATGGACGGTCCCCCCGGCCACGACCTCGGCGCCCCCGGGAGGGTCCTGCGCGATCACGGTGCCCGGCGGGGTGTCGTCGGTGGTCTCGTCGATCTGGACGTTGAAGCCCTTCTCCCGCAGGAACTTCTCCGCCTGGTCGCGCATCATCTGCGTGACGTCCGGCATCAGCAGCCCGGCGCTGACCACGAAGTTGACCGTGCTGCCCTTCTTGACGCGCTTGCCCACCGGCGGGTTGGTTCGGATGACCTGATCGCGGGGGACGGTGTCGCTCGCGCTCTTGCTCACCCGTCCGGGGGTCAGGCCGGCGTCGGCGATCTTCGCCCGGGCGTCCGCCAGGCTGACGTTCTCGACCTTCGGCACGGGGACAGTCTCCGGGCCGGCCGACGGGATGAGGGTGAGCACCGAGCCCTTGACCACCTCGGCGCCCAGTCCCGGATCGGTGTCCAGGACGATGTCCTTCGGCACCTTGTCGTCGAACCGCGCCTCACCGATCCTGACCTCGAAACCGGCCTGCTGCGCGGCCTGCCTGGCGACCGTGACGGGCTTGTTCACCAGGTCGGGGACCTTCGTGTAGCGGCCCTGGGAGAACCACCAGCCGGTGAAGGCGACGCCCGCCAGCATGACGAGGGCCAGCGCGGCGACGAACCAGACGGGCCTGATCCCGCGCCGGCGGCGGCGCCCCGCCTCGGCGCGGCCGGTCAGCAGTTCCGAGCGCGGCTGGATCATCGTCCGGTCGGCCGGCGGCTCGTGCTCCGGGCGCGCGTGCTGCGCCGTGCCGAACGGGGAGGACCCGCCGGGCGGCGGGAGGGTCCGATGCGCGCCCGTCCGCACCCCGCTGTGGGCACCGCTGTCGTAGGTTCCGTGGGGGGTTCCGTGCGGGGCTCCGTGGAGGGCGGAGTGCGCGCCGGTGTGCCCGGTCCTGGGCAGCGTACGGTGGATCTCGACGGCCGCGACGAGCATGGCGGTCGCGTCCGCCGGGCGCGCGGCGGGGTCCTTGTCGGTGGCCGCGGCGACGAGCGCGTCGATCGACGGCGGCACGTCGGCCACCGACAGCGACGGCGCTGGGACGGTCTCGTGCACGTGCCGGTAGGCGACCGACATCGGCGTCTCGCCCGCGTACGGCTGCCGTCCGGTGAGCAGCTCGAACAGCATGATCCCGGCGGCGTACACGTCGCTTCGTGCGTCGGCCGTGCCGGTCGTGACCTGCTCGGGCGACATGTAGCCGATCGTGCCGATCATCATGCCGGTCTTGGTCTGGTTGGTCGCCTCGATCGCGCGGGCCAGGCCGAAGTCCACGACCTTCACCCGGCCGTCGTCGGCGAGCAGCACGTTCTCGGGCTTGACGTCGCGGTGGATGAGCCCGGCCTGGTGGGCCGCGCCGAGGGCGGCGAGCACCGGGATGACCATCTCCAGGGCCTCGCGCGCCGGGACGTGACCGCGCTTGCGCAGGACGTCGCGCAGCGTCCTGCCGGGGACGTACTCCATCGACAGGTAGACATTCGCCCCGTCGGTGCCCTGGTCGAAGACCTGCACGATGTTGGGGTGCGAGAGGCTGGCCACCGACTTGGCCTCGCCGATGAACCGCCGCACGAACTGCGGGTCCTCGGCCAGGGAGCGGTGCATCACCTTGACGGCGACCGTGCGGTCGAGCCGGACGTCCAGAGCCAGGTAGACGGAGGCCATGCCGCCCCGGGCGATCCGGGACTCGACGCGGTAGCGCCCGTCGAGCACCTGCCCCACGAGCGGGTCGGTTAGCGTCGTGTCCACCCGCCAGAGTTTACGGGTGATTTGCCGCCCGGCGTGTTCCCGAATCCCAAACCGAGACCTATTCGGGCGCGGTCCGAGGCGTCCGAAAAGCCGTGCCGATTTGGAAAACCGGCCTTACCAGACGCGGGTTTCGCGCCTTCCCGCCCGGCCCGCGAAGGGTCCGGAACGGGCGGGAAGGACGGTGGCGGGTTCAGGACGTGCGGGCGGGGGAGGACGCCTCGGCGTAGCGGCGGCGGGGGATGCGCCCGGCGAGGCGGGCCAGCCGGCCCGCCGTGACCGCCTGCCGCATGGCCGCGGCCATCAGGCCGGGCCGGTGCGCCCGGGTCACGGCGCTGGCCAGCAGCACCGCGTCGCAGCCCAGTTCCATCGCCAGCGCGGCGTCGCTGGCCGTGCCGATGCCGGCGTCGAGGATCACCGGCACCGTGGCGGCCTCGACGATCAGCTCGATGCTGTGCGGGTTGCGGATGCCCAGCCCGGAGCCGATGGGGGCGCCGAGCGGCATTACGGCGGCGCACCCGGCGTCCTGGAGCCTGCGGGCCAGCGCCGGGTCGTCGCCGATGTACGGCAGCACCGTGAAACCGTCGGCGACCAGCCGTTCGGCGGCGTCGAAGGTCTCGATCGGGTCGGGCAGCAGGGTCCGCTCGTCCGCGATGACCTCCAGCTTGACCCAGTCGGTCTCCAGCGCCTCGCGGGCCAGGCGGGCGGTCAGCACCGCCTCCCCGGCGGTGAAGCACCCCGCCGTGTTCGGCAGCACCTTGATGCCGCGGGAGCGCAGCACGTCGAGCACCGAGCCGCGGGACTCAGGATCGAGCCTGCGCATCGCGACGGTCGTCAGCTCGGTGCCGGACGCCTCCAGCGCCTGGTCGAGCACCTCGAGCGACGGCGCGCCGCCGGTGCCCATGACGAGCCGCGAGGTGAACTTCTCCCCGCCCAGCACGAAGACGTCGTCGGTCATGCTCACCCTCCCTGCACGGCCGTGAGCACCTCGACGCCGTCGCCGTCGGCGACCGGGGTCGTGTCCCAGGCGCTCCGGCTCACGACTTCGCCGTTCAGCGCCGCCGCGACCCCGGATGTGAGGGACGTGAGGGTCCGTACGGCGTCGCCGATCGTGGCGCCGTCCGGCAGTTCGGCCGCGCCTCCGTTGATCGTGACTTTCATTGACTGAATCTCCCTGGATCGCAGAACCGGGCGACCGGGGGCACCTCGTCGCCGGTGAGGAACGCGGCGACGGCGTCGGCGGTGATCGGGGACAGCAGCACCCCGTTGCGTCCGTGCCCGGTCGCCGCGAGCACGCCGGGCGGCCCGGCCGGGCCGATGATCGGCAGGTTGTCGGGCGTGCCGGGCCGGAAGCCGGTCGTCGTCTCGGCCAGTTCGAGCTCCGTGATGCCGGGCACCAGCTCGCGGGCGTCGCGCAGCAGCTCGTACACGCCTCCGGCGGTGACCCTCGGGTCGAACCCCATCTCCTGGGTCGTGGCGCCCACGGTGATCTCTCCGTCGCCCCGGGGGACCAGGTAGGCGGGGGAGCCGTGCACCAGTCCCCTGACGCACCGGGTGAGGAAGCCACGGGGCCCGCGCAGCCGGAGGATCTCGCCCTTGACCGGGCGCACCGGCAGGCTGGGCAGCAGGGACGCCGACCACGACCCGGCCGCCACGACGACCTGGCCGGCCGCGATGACGCCGCCGGACTCCAGCCGTACGCACGGAGCGCCGGGGCCCGGGGCGTCGATCCCGGCGACGCGCTCGGTCACCAGCGTGCCGCCCGCCTTCTCGAACGCCGTGAGGAGGGCGCGCACGACCCTGCGGGGGTTGACCCACGCGTCGTCGCGGGCCAGCAGCCCACCGCGTACGGAGGGGGAGAGCATCGGCTCGTAGGAGCGGCACTCGCGCCCGGTGAGCCGCTCGACCCGCAGACCGAGCGTCCGCTCGAAGGCCGCGAGGTCGTCGAGGACGGCCATGTCGTCCGCGCCGCGGGCGACCTCCAGCGTGCCCTCGGTCCGGTAGTCGAGGTCGTCGCCGGTCTCGTCCTCCAGCTCCGCCCGGAACGCCGGCCAGGCCGCCAGCGACGCGAGGCCGAGCCGCAGCAGCGGCTCTTCCGTGTAGGTCACCTCGCTGACCGGCGCGAGCATCCCGGCGGAGGCGTGAGTGGCGCCGCCTCCGGGCGCGGGGTCCACCACCGCCGCCGACAGGCCCCGCCGGGCGGTGCGCCAGGCCGCGGCCAGGCCCTCCACCCCGCCGCCGACGATCACGACGTCGTAGCCGGACCGGACTCCGGACGGCGGTGTGCGGGACACAGCGCTCCCTTCGCCGGCATTACCCGGATCAGGTCGGGGCGGTCGAGAGCCTCACGCTCTCCTCTCAGCCCGGTCCGCCGGGCTCCCGCGCGTCTTACTCCCACAAGGGTAGTACGCCGCCCATAACGGCCGATCGCCGGACCGGCGGGTGCGGAGCCGCCCGCAGGCGCATGATGGCGCGACGTGGATCGACTCGACGGAGGTATGCCATGGCCACGCTGCTCTACTCGGCCACCATGTCCCTGGACGGCTTCATCGCCGGGCCGGACGGCGACATGTCCTGGCTGACCGAACATCTCGGACCCAACCCGGACGTGGACGGGCTGGTCGGCGACATCGGCGCGCTGCTCGTCGGCAACCGCACCTTCCGGGGTGACGATCCGAATCGCGGCACCTCGCAGGAGGGCGCGTTCGGCGGCGTGTGGAGCGGGCCGCAGTTCGTGCTCACCCACGACCTCCCGGCCGCGCCGGTGCCCGGCGTGACCTTCGTGACGGACCTCGGCGCGGCCGTCGAGGCGGCCACGGCGGCCGCCGGGGACAAGTACGTCAACATGCTCGGCGCCGACGTCGCCGCGCAGTGCCTCGACGCGGGCCTGCTCGACGAGATCCTCGTGTGCGTGGCGCCGGTCATGCTCGGCGACGGCGTCCGGCTGTTCTCCCGCCCCGGCGGCGACCGCGTCCGGCTCGAACGGATCAGCCTCACGCACGTGCCGCACGCCACGAACATCTGGATGCGCGTGGTCCGGTAGAACGCCGGTGAGGATCCGGCGTCCTTCACAACGCGGGCCCCGGCATAAGTGCGCGTCAATTGCCCAACTCGTTATGAGGGGCCCGTTGGCCAGGGCCCCCGTTCACAATCTATGGTCAAGCTGTGGATCACGTCGTGGTGGTGGGTGCCGGCCTGGCCGGCGTGCGAAGCATCGAGGCGTTGAGGGCCGGTGGATTCACCGGCCGCATCACGCTCATCGGCGAGGAACACCATCGCCCCTATGACCGGCCGCCGCTGTCGAAGGCGGTGCTGCTCGGAGAGACCGACTCCACCGTGGTCGACTCCGATCTCGACGCCCTCGACGTGCGGCTGTGCCTCGGCACGGCGGCCAAGGGCCTGCGCGACGGCGTGCTGGAGACGACCGAGGGCGAGCTGGAGTACGACGGCCTGGTCATCGCCACCGGCGCCACGCCGATCCGCCTGCGCGGAGAGGGCCGCCAGCACGTGCTGCGCACGATCGAGGACGCGCTCACGCTTCGTGAGCGGCTGGTCCCCGGCGCCCGCGTGGCCGTCGTCGGGGCCGGCTGGATCGGCGCCGAGGTCGCCACCGCGGCGGCCAGGGCGGGCTGCGCGGTGACCGTGGTGGAGGCGGGGGAGAGCCCGCTCGCGGTGGCGCTCGGGCCCGCCGTGGGCAGCCACACCACCGACTGGTACGCGCGGGCGGGCGTCGAGCTGCGCCTCGGCGCGATGGTCGGCACCGTGGACGCCGACGGTCTCACGCTCATGTCCGGCGCCCGGGTGCCGGCCGACGTGGTCGTCACCGGCATCGGCGTGCGCCCGGCCGTCGACTGGCTGAAGGGGTCGGCGGTCCGGCTCGACGACGGGGTGGTGGTCGACGAGCACCTGCGCACGTCGCTGCCCAACGTGGTCGCGGTGGGCGACTGCGCGAACTGGTGGTCGCGCAGGTTCCACGCCCGGCTGCGGGTCGAACACTGGGACACCGCGCTTCAGGCCCCCGACACGGCCGCCGCCACCCTGCTGGGTGAGGAGGCGGTCTACGACCCCGTGCCGTACTTCTGGTCCGAGCAGTTCGGTCACATGGTGCAGTTCGCCGGTCATCGGGACGCCGGCGACCGCATGGTGCTGCGCGGCGACCCGCGCAGGGACCCGAAGTGGTCGGTGTGCTGGCTGACGGCCGACGACCGGCTCGCCGCGGTGCTCACCGTCGACCGGCCGCGCGACGTGGTGCAGGGTCGCAAGATCGTCGAAAGTGGCCGGCGGCTCGATCCCCTGCGGGTCGCGGACGCGGCCGTGGCGCTTCGCGACTGCATTATGGCCTAATCGAGGTGTATCCCCGGAGCTCGTGTGTGGTAATGGTGGACCCGTGACGCTTACTGTTGCGAAGATCGACCGGGAGACCGACCAGCTCGTAGGGGAGTGGCTCCCCCTCTCGGAGGCCGCCGAGAAGCTGGTGCTCAGCATCGGCCGCGCCAAGCAACTCCTCAAGGACAAGAAGCTCGTCGGCGTCCGGCGGGGCGGCGGCGAGCCGCAGATCCCGGCGGTGTTCATCGCGGACGGCGAGGTGCTCAAGGGCCTGCCCGGCACGCTCACGGTCCTGGCCGACGCCGGGTACGACGAGGTGGAGTCGATCCGGTGGCTGTTCACCCCGGACGACTCGCTACCGGGGTCCCCGATCGACGCGATCGTGGGGGGCCGGCACACCGAGGTCAAGCGCAGGGCCCAGGCCCTGGGCTTCTGACCCCTCCGGCGCGTGGCATTGTGGTCGGGTGAACGACATCCGGCGACAGCGGCTCGCGCAGGCCAGGCTCTACCTCTGCACTGACGGCAGGAGGGGCCGCGGCGACCTGGAGAAGTTCCTCGACGCGGTCCTGTCCGCCGGGGTGGACATCGTCCAGCTCAGGGAGAAGGGCCTGGAGGCGCGCGAGGAGCTGGACCTGCTGGAGGTCTTCCGCGCGGCCTGCGACAGGCACGGTGCGCTGCTCGCGGTCAACGACCGGGCGGATGTGGCCTACGCCGCCCGGCCCGACATCCTGCACCTCGGGCAGGACGATCTCCCGGTCCCGGTGGCCCGGGAGATCCTCGGTCCGGATGTCCTGATCGGCAGGTCCACGCACTCGGCGGCCGAGGCGTCGGCCGCGGCCGTGCAGCCGGGGGTGGACTACTTCTGCTGCGGCCCGATCTGGCCCACGCCCACCAAGCCCGGCCGTCCGGCGCCCGGCCCCGCGCTGCTGGAGCACGCCGCGCGCCTGGGCGCCGACCGGCCGTGGTTCGGCATCGGCGGCATCGGCCCGGACAACCTCGACGAGGTGATGGCGCACGGCGTGCGCCGCGCCGTGGTCGTCCGGGCCGTCACCGAGGCCGACGACCCCGGCGCCGCCGCCGCAGCGCTCAAGGCCCGGCTGTCGGCCGTCCCGCTCTGATCGGAACGGCCTCCTCCGGGCCCGTCCGGCCGGCGCCCGCGACGCGGCCCGGTGGCGTCGACGCGGAGCCGTCCACTCATGTCGCGGCCGGTCCGGCCGGCGCCTCGCGTCAGGTGCGGCGGGACGTGGCGGCCACGGCCAGGGCGGCCAGTGCCGTGCGGGCCTCTTCCTCGATCGGCGCCTGGTCGAGGGCGTGCAGCGCGTCGTCGAGGTAGCGCTTGATCATGCCTTCGCACGCGGCCAGCGCGCCGGTCTCCTCGATCACCGTCCGGAGCTGCGCGACCCCCTCGGCGTCCAGCGCGGGGTCGCCGAGCAGGGAGCGTACGACCGCGGTCTGGGCGGGGGTGGCCGAGGCGAGCGCACGCGCGATCAGCACGGTCCGCTTGCCCTCGCGTAGGTCGTCCCCGGCGGGCTTGCCGGTCTCCGCCGGGTCGCCGAACACGCCGAGGATGTCGTCGCGGAGCTGGAAGGCGATGCCCACCTGCTGGCCGTACTGCACGCAGAGCCGGTCGATCCAGGCGTGCGAAGCCTGGGCGGCGAGGACGAGCCCGAGCCTGAGCGGCTGCTCGACCGAGTATTTGCCGCTCTTGTACAGCGCCACCCGCAGCGCGCTGTCGAACGTGCTCTCGCCCTGCGCCTGTTCGAGCAGGTCGAGGTACTGCCCGCACATCAGCTCGGTGAGCATGTAATCGTGCAGCGGCTGGGCGGCGGCGATCGCCTCGGGCGCCAGGCCGCTGGTGCGCCACATCTCCCCGGACCACACCAGGAGCAGGTTGCCCAGCAGCACGGCCGTGCCCTCGCCGAACTGCCGTCCGGAGCCGTGCCAGCCCGCCTCGGCGTGCATCCGCTCGAACCGGCGGTGTGCCGACGGCATGCCCCGGCGCACGTCGCTCGCGTCCATGACGTCGTCGTGGATGAGCGCGCTGGCCTGGAGGAGTTCCAGCGAGGCGGCGGCGACGTGCAGTCCCGGGTCGTCGCCTCCGCCGGCGGCCCGCCAGCCCCAGTGGCAGAAGGCGGGGCGCAGCCTTTTGCCGCCCGCTATGAAGTCCTCCGCGGCGGACAGCAGGGCGGCCAGATGAGGGTCACTGAAGTGTGGTCGCTGCCGGTCGAGGAAGTCCCGGAGCGCGCGGTCCACCTCCGTACGGATGGAATCGAGCGAGGCGGCGGAAGCGGTCATACTGAGAGACTAACCGGGGTTGATCCGGTCACCCAGCAGCAGATCCCATCCAAGTGGGCCAACTCGCCCTCATAGGACAAATGTCCACATAGCAAGACCGCGAGGGCGGCGAAAACCGCTATCGCTGTACCCTTGCCGGTATGGCTCTCGGTCTGCCCTCGCGGCTTCCTGATCGCGTCCCGACGGTCCGCGAACTGCTGGCCGCGGGCGAGCGCTCGTTCTCGTTCGAGTTCCTCCCACCGAAGACCGACGAGGGGGAGCGCCAGCTGTGGCGGGCGATCCGCGAGCTGGAAGCGCTGCGGCCGACGTTCGTCTCCGTGACCTACGGCGCCGGCGGCTCGACCCGGGACCGTACGGTGGACATCGTCGAGCGGCTGGCGCACGAGACGACGCTCACCCCCGTCGCCCACTTCACCGCGGTCGACCACTCGATCCGCGAGCTGCGCCACCTCGTCGGCAGGTTCGCCGACGCGGGCGTGCGCAACATCCTCGCCGTACGCGGCGACCCGCGCGGCGGCAACCCGCTGGACGAGTGGGTGAAGCACCCGGAGGGCGTCCTTTACGCCGAGGAGCTGGTGCGGCTGATCCGCCAGGCGGGGGACTTCTGCGTGGGAGTGGCCGCCTTCCCCTACAAGCACCCCAGGTCGGCGACCATCGAGTCGGACACCGAGTACTTCGTGCAGAAGTGCCGGGCCGGCGCGGACTACGCGATCACCCAGATGTTCTTCGAGGCGGACGACTACCTGCGGCTGCGTGACCGCGTGGCCGCCCGCGGGTGCGACACCCCGATCATCCCCGGCATCATGCCCGTGACGCAGATGAGCACGATCGCCCGGTCGGAGCAGCTGTCCGGTGCGCCGTTCCCGCCGGAGTTGGCCGAGCGGTTCGCGGCCGTCGCCGACGACCCGGCCGCGGTCCGTCGCCTCGGGATCGAGCACGCCATCGAGATGTGCCGGAAGCTTCTCGACGAGGGCGCTCCCGGCATCCACTTCATCACCTTCAACCGGTCGAGCGCGACCCGCGAGGTGTTCCAGGCGCTGCACGGCGTGCCCGCCGCCGTGGCCGGCTGAGCCGGCCGGTCCCGATCAGCCTTCGAGGGCCGCGCCCTCGGGCAGCGGCAGTGGCAGCCGCACCCCTGCGATGACGTACTCCTCGTAACCGCCCGGGAAGACGAACCGGGTCATCAGGTCGGCGAACCCGACGTCCCGGTAGAGGTGCCGGGCCACGGTGGGGGCGTCGTGCGTCGACAGCACGGCCGTGCGCTCCGGGCGGCCCTCGCACAGCGTGTGGATCAGTCGCCGGCCGATTCCCCGGCCCTGGTACTCGGGGCGCACGTGGATCTCGGCGATCTCCAGGGCGTCGCCGAACCAGGCGTTCGCCACCACCGGCCCGGCCCGGTCCTGCAGCGCCCCGCGTACGACCTCGTGCCACCACTGCCCCTGGCCGCCGTGGAAGCCGTACGCGAAGCCGGCGACACCGGAGGCCTGCGTGTCCTCGGCGAGCACGCAGTCGAAGTCGGGATAGGTGGCGTGGTTGCGCATGATCGCCATGCGGCCCGCGAGCTGGTCCGACGGCGGGCGCATGGCGACCGCGTAGATCTCCAGCACGGTGTCCAGTGCCGCCCTGAACTCGTCGGGCCCCACCCGTCGCAGTTGGATCACTCGTCGCACACTAGCAAAACGACGCCGGGCTGGTCCGGCAGCGTCACTCCACCTCGGCGGCCGTGCCCCCGGTGGTGCGCAGCAGTTCGTCGTAGGACGTGGGGAAGACGGTGTGGGGGTGCCCCGCGGCGGCCCACACCACGTCGTGCTTGCTCAGCCAGGTGTCCACCAGCGTGCGCACGGGCGCGGGGTGCCCGACCGGGGCGACACCGCCGATGGGCTGCCCGGTGTGCTCGCGGACGAACTCCGGAGTGGCCCGCCGCACCTTCGCCGCGCCGACGAGCCGCGCGATCAGATCGGTGTTCACCCGGTGGGCGCCGCTGGTCAGCACCAGCAACGGCGCGCCGTCCGCGTCGAAGATCAGGCTGTTGGCGATCGCGCCGACCTCGCAGCCCAGCTGGGCCGCGGCCGTGGCGGCCGTCGGGGCGGCCTCGTCGAGCACGACGACCTCGCCCGTCACCGCGTGGGCCCGCAGGGCCTCCTGAACGCGGACGACGTTCGGATGCAACTTTTCTGCCACCCGGTCACTCTAAACGGATTGCCAGGACATACGCGGCCGATTATGGCCACTTACGATCACGCGGCTCACAATCGGACCGTAAGGTAAGTCCTTTGATCGAGAAGCGGGCTTATGAGGGGGTTGGTCATGATGAGGGGTAGACGGCGACTGCTCGTCGTGGCGGGGGCGGCGACGTTCGCGACCGCCTTCGCGGTTGCCGGCGTGAGCGGCCCGGCGCAGGCGCGCGCCGCCGCGCCGACGGGGACCGTCGCCACCGGGACCATAACCACGGGGACCGTCGCCACCGGGACCATCACCACGGGGACCGTGCTCCCGGCGCGAAGCGCCGTCCCCGCCCGCGCCACGGGTTATCCGCCGTTCACCGCCCCGGGCAAGACGCTCAAGCTCGGCGCCAAGGGCTCGGTCGTGAAGGCGCTGCAGGCCCGGCTGAAGGAGCTCGGGTACGTGCCCGGCAGCGTCGACGGCCGGTACGGCGGGGCCACGCTGACGGCTCTCTGGGCGTTCCAGAAGGTGCAGGGGATCACGCCGACCAGCACGGTCGCCGCCCGCACCTGGAGGGCGCTGGAGAACCCCCGCGCGCCCAAGGTCCTGGTGCCCAGGGGCAAGGCGACCCGCGTCGAGGTGAACCTGACCAAGCAGGTGATGGTTCTGTACCGGGGCGGCGTGCCGGTGTTGATCAGCCACATCTCCAGCGGCAGCGGCATCCCCTACACCGAGTACGCCACCTGGAACGGCAAGCGGCAGCGGTTCTCCGGCAGCGCCCGCACGCCGACCGGCGACTACAAGACCACCTGGCGGGTCAAGGGCTGGCACCGGTCCTACCTCGGGCAGCTCTACAACCCCATCTTCTTCAACGGCGGCATCGCGCTCCACGGCGCGCTGTCGGTGCCGCTCTACCCGGCGTCGCACGGCTGCGTGCGGCTGCCGATGAACGTGGCGGAGCTTCTGCCGGGCATGCTCGGCAAGGGCGTTCCCGTGCACGTCAGGGGCGCCTTCAGGCGCTGACGCCGGCTCCGGAGGGGCCCCGCGCGAGATGGTCGTGCGGGGCCCCTCCGCCGTTCGCGGCCGGCGTTTCGAACGCGATCCTCGAACACGTATTCGTTGACAGCCTTGACAGGTGGCGGGGTCGAATCTATGTTCGATGGGGTGGGCGTGGGACTCGCGGCTCGCGCCCACCCCGTTGGACTCGTGCCTTCGTCGTCGGCGGAGACGGATGCGGCACGGCCTGCGGCGTGGGCCGGACGGGGAGAGGGGAAGCTCCTCGTCCGGCCGCCCACGGGAGCCTGAGAATGCGTCGGGCGATCTCGAGCGGTTCACGGGATCTCCCGGCCGGCGAAATTGTCGGTGCGATCTGCGACTGTGAAGTCACCGGCGACTTCGCCGGAGTGCCACGACTCAAGGAGGCGGGCATGACCGAGCAGAACGACGACGATCACAAGAGCGGGCCCCGGCTCTCGCAGGCGGTTCTGGCACACCTCGCGGACGCCAGGGCATGCCTCGCGGACGCCACCGTCGGGCCCACTCCCGCGGACCGCTACGTGTCGGCCCACCTGGCGGCCCTCCGTGCGGCCGCCGGGATCCTCGCGGCTCGTCCGCGGCCGATGGACGGCCGCAGGCGGCGGCTGCGCAGCGCCTGGGAGCTGCTGCCGGAGGCCGAGCCCAAGCTCGCGGACTGGGCGGCCTACTTCGCGGTGAGCGCGGCCAAGCGTGCGGCGGCCGAGGCCGGCATGGTCCGGTCCGTCACGCCGAACGACGCAGAGGAGATCATAGCGGAGGCGGACAGGTTCGTCGGCGAGGTCGAGTCGATCCTCGGCCTGCCCGGCCGTCCCACTCTGCCCATGGCCGGCTGACCTCCGTCCCCGCCCTTGATCCCGCGCGCCCGTTCAGCATGGCCGTGGACGGTGATCGGACGGAGACGGTGATCGGACGGAGACGGTGATCGGCAGGGGACGGTGATCAGATGGCGACGGTGATCAGAGGGGGTCGCGCTCCAGCGGGCAGCTCATGCACCGCGGCCCGCCGCGTCCGCGGCCGAGCTCGCTGCCCCGGATCGTGATGACCTCGATGCCGTGCCTGCGCAGGTGGTTGTTGGTCGTGGTGTTGCGCTCGTAGGCCACGACCACGCCGGGTTCCAGCGCCAGCACGTTGCAGCCGTCGTCCCACTGCTCGCGCTCGGCCGCGTGCACGTCCTGCGTCGGCGTGAGGACCTTGATGTCGTCGAGGCCGAGGGCCCGCGCGATCGCCTTGTGCATGTCCTCCGGCGGGTGGTCGGTGACCTTCAGCTCCTTGTCGGTGTCGCCCGGCTCCACCGTGTACGACGGGAGCATGCCGAGCCCGGCGTACTTGGTGAACACGCCCACGTCGACGTTGGTCATCACGGTGTCGAGGTGCATGAACGCGCGGGTCTTGGGCAGGTCGAGCGCCACGATGCGGGCCGCCGACCCCGTCCGGAACAGGTTGGTCGCCAGCATCTCCACGGCCTGCGGCTGGGTGCGCTCGCTCACCCCGACGAGCACGACGCCGTTGCCGAGCACCAGGACGTCGCCGCCCTCGATGGTGGCCGGGGCCATGCGCACGCCCTCGTACCAGACGTTGAACCCGCCGGCGTCGGGGTTGTCGTAGCCCGCGGCGAACAGCGGGTGCCACCGGTAGACCGTCTCGTAGTTGACGGTCTCCCGCCTGCGCGCCTTCTTCCGCATCGGGTTGATCGACACCCCGTCGTACACCCAGCAGGAGGTGTCGCGGGCGAACAGGTGGTTGGGCAGCGGCGGGAGGACGAAGTCGTCCATGCCGAGGGTGTGGAACGCGATGGAGCCGGGGTCGCAGCCCAGCTCCATGATCTCGCGTTTGGTGATCCCGCCGGTCAGCAGGGGCGCGAGCGCGTCCGCGTCGAGGGCGTCGAACGTGTTGCGGATCGCGTCGGCGGCCAGGGGGCCGAACCAGTGCTCGTCGACGCTGCCGTCGAGGATGTGCTTGCGCGCGTCGGGGATCTCGATGACCTCCCGCAGGAGATCGCCGAGGTGGTGCACCGTGACGCCGCGCCCGGCGAGCACCTCGCACCACTCCCGGTGCTCCTCCAGCGCGCGGTGCACCCACAGCACGTCGTCGAACAGCAGGCCGTCCTTGTTGCCCGGGGTGAGCCGCTTGAGCGCGAGTTCGGGTATGTCGACCAGGACCTGGCGAAGCCTGCCCACCTCGGAGCCCACGTGAAACGTCATGTCCTGCCTATCCCCGCGTGGCGGCAATCACTCGTCACCGGCGGCTCTCCGTTGCCGGAGCGTCGCCGGTGGCGAGGCGGTGCCTGACGCCGCCCGGCGCGAGCGCGGGCCACGCGCCGCAGGGCCTGGTCCGTCAGGCGCGACAGACACGAGGGGAGCCGGGCAGGACGGACGTCGGCGCGGGGAGCCGCGCGCGAACCGGGCGGAAGGTCAGAAGGACTCGACGGCGCGGCGGGCCTCGGCGTCGAGCACGCCCCAGTGGATGAACTCCTCGGTCAGCTCGACCGGCGACTTGTCATAGATGACCGCGAGCGAGCGCAGGTCCTCCTGCCGGATGGACAGCACCTTGCCGTTGTAGTCGCCCCGCTGGCTCTGAATGGTGGCGGCGTAACGGGCAAGCGGGCCGGCCTTGTCCTTCGGCAGCTGTGACAGCCGCTCCAGGTCGATGACCAGCTTGGGAGCGGGCGCAAGCGGGCTCGGAGCGGCTCCGCCCGGAAGAAGCTCCGACACCGGCACTCCGTAGAAATCCGCGAGCTCGGCGAGCTTCTGCACGGTCACCGCGCGGTCGCCGCGCTCGTAGGAGCCCACGACGACGGCCTTCCACCGTCCGCGGGACTTCTCCTCCACACCGTGCAGGGACAGCCCCTGCTGGGTCCGGATTGCGCGCAGGCGCGCGCCCAGCGACTTGGCGTAGTCAGACGGCATCGTGTGGCCCCCGGCTTTCTATGGCTCTTCTCACTTGATTGTGCGTCCTTGTCCCAAGCGTTCCGAACACCGGGGCTGGTGCCCGTGACCGGCACCTTCGGTGACCGCTGCGTCGGGTTTTACCCAGGAAGGTCGCGTGTTGTGGTTACGGACAGTGACGGTAAAGCCGACACTCCCAAAGGTCAAGCTGATTGGAAAAAAGAGCGTCAAACAGTGCTCTCACCGAAATCACCGACACCGGCGTGATGTGGCTTCCGATCCCCGGCCCGCCCTCCGAACGTCCCGGAACGTCACCGGAAGATTCCCGAAGGTCCCCGAAGACCCCCGGCACGTCCTCGTCACGCCGAGGGCGAGCGGCTCCTCCGCGGGCATCACCCCTGGCGGGAGGGGGGTTCGCAGACGGTCCTGATACTCTAAGCACAACCGACACCCTTTTAAGACCCGTCCAGTGAGGCGGGAAAGGCGGTGACTTTTTCATGTCTGATGCCCGAAATCAGGCCCGTGCCGTTCTGGAGGGGCCCGACATCCATCGGGCGCTCACCCGGATCGCGCACGAGATCCTCGAACGCACCAGGGGCGCGGAGAGCGTCGTCCTGCTCGGCATCCCCACCCGCGGCGCCACCCTCGCGCACCGCATCGCCGGGCGCATCGCCCAGTTCGAAGGAATCAAGGTCCCCGTCGGGGCCATCGACGTCACGATGTACCGCGACGATCTGCGCCTGCGGCCCGCGCGCCCGCTCGGCCGCACCGAACTGCCCCCGGACGGCGTGGACGGCAGGACCGTCGTCCTCGTGGACGACGTCCTCTACTCCGGCCGCACCGTGCGCGCCGCGCTCGACGCGCTGAACGACGTGGGCAGGCCCAGGGCCGTCCAGCTCGCCACGCTCGTCGACCGCGGCCACCGGGAGCTGCCGATCCGCGCCGACTACGTCGGCAAGAACCTGCCGACATCCAAGAGCGAGAAGGTCAAGGTCTTCCTGGAGGAGACGGACGGGCGCGACGCGGTCGTGCTCATCAAGGAGGACGACCGATGAAGCGTCACCTGATCTCGACCGGCGACCTCACCCGCGACGACGCGCTCCTCATCCTCGACACGGCCGAGGAGCTGGCGCGGGTCTCGCAGAGGTCCATCAAGAAGCTGCCGACGCTGCGCGGCCGCACTGTGGTGAACCTCTTCTTCGAGGACTCCACCCGGACCCGCATCTCCTTCGAGGCCGCGGCCAAGCGCCTGTCGGCCGACGTGATCAACTTCTCGGCCAAGGGGTCGAGCGTGTCCAAGGGCGAGTCGCTGAAGGACACCGCGCTCACCCTGGAGGCCATGGGCGCCGACGCCGTGGTGATCCGGCACAGCGCCTCGGGCGCGCCGCACCGCCTGGCCACCTGGGTGCGCGGCAGCGTGGTCAACGCCGGGGACGGCACCCACGAGCACCCCACCCAGGCGCTGCTCGACGCCTTCAGCATCCGCCGCCGGCTGGGCCGGCTGGAGGGCCTGAAGATCGCCGTCGTGGGCGACGTGCTGCACAGCCGGGTCGCCCGGTCCAACGTGCTGCTGCTGCACACGCTCGGCGCGGAGGTGACGCTGGTCGCGCCGCCGACCCTGCTGCCGGTGACGGTCGAGACCTGGCCCTGCCAGATCTCGTACGACCTCGACGCCGTGCTGCCCAAGTCGGACGTCGTGATGATGCTGCGGGTCCAGCTCGAACGGATGAACGCGGCCTACTTCCCCTCGGCGCGGGAGTACAGCCGCCGCTACGGCCTCGACCGCGACCGCTTCGCCCGCCTGCACGACGACGCCATCGTCATGCACCCCGGCCCGATGAACCGCGGCATGGAGATCTCCGCGGAGGTCGCCGACTCGCCGCGCTCGACGATCGTCGAGCAGGTCGCCAACGGTGTGACGGTCCGGATGGCCGTCCTCTACCTGCTGCTCGGCGGTTCCGAGCCCGCGATCGGAGGCGCCGAATGAGCACCTACGACCTTCACGAGGGGACTGTGACCACCATCCTCATCAGGGGAGCCCGGATCCTGGGCGGCGCCCCGAGCGACATCCTGCTGCGCGACGGCGTGGTGGCGGACATCGGCGACCTCGCGGGTGTCAGGGCCGACCAGACGGTCGACGCCGACGGGCTGATCGCCCTGCCCGGCCTGGTGGACCTGCACACCCACCTGCGCGAGCCCGGCCGGGAGGACGCCGAGACCGTGGAGACCGGCACCCAGGCCGCGGCGCGGGGCGGGTACACCGCCGTCCACGCCATGGCCAACACCTCCCCGGTGGCCGACACCGCCGGCGTGGTGGAACAGGTCTGGCGGCTCGGCCAGGAATACGGCCACTGCGACGTGCAGCCCGTGGGCGCCGTGACCTCCGGCCTCGGGGGCAGCCAGCTGGCCGAGCTCGGCGCGATGGCCGACTCCGCGGCCCGCGTGCGGGTCTTCTCCGACGACGGCAAGTGCGTGTCCGACGCCGTGCTGATGCGCCGGGCTCTGGAGTACGTTAAGGCGTTCGACGGCGTCGTGGCCCAGCACGCCCAGGAGCCCCGGCTGACCGAGGGCGCCCAGCTCAACGAGGGCGAGGTGTCGGCCAGGCTCGGCCTGATCGGCTGGCCGGCGGTCGCCGAGGAGGCGATCATCGCGCGCGACTGCCTGCTCGCCGCGCACGTCGGCTCCCGGCTGCACGTCTGCCACGTCTCCACCGCGGGCTCCGTCGAGATCATCCGCTGGGCCAAGTCGAAGGGCTGGGACGTGACCGCCGAGGTCACCCCGCACCACCTGCTGCTGACCGACTCCTGCGCGGAGAGGTCGCCGCTCGGGCCGTACAACCCGATCTACAAGGTGAACCCGCCGCTGCGCACCGCCGAGGACGTGCGGGCGCTGCGCGAGGCGCTGGCCGACGGCACGATCGACTGCGTGGCCACCGACCACGCGCCCCACCCGGTCGAGGACAAGGAGACCGAGTGGGCCGCGGCGGCCATGGGGATGATCGGCCTGGAGACCGCCCTGTCCGTGGTCCAGGAGGCCATGGTCGAGACCGGGCTGCTCGACTGGGCCGGCGTCGCCGACCGCATGTCCGCGCGGCCGGCCGCGATCGGCCGCCTGGCCGGGCACGGCCGCCCCGTCGAGCCCGGCGCCCCCGGCAACCTCACGCTGTTCGACCCGTCGGTCCGGCAGCCCGTCGACCCCGCCGCGATGGCGTCGAAGAGCCGCAACACCCCCTATGAGGGGCTGACCCTGCCCGGCCGCGTCGTCGCGACGTTCTTGCGCGGCCGTCCCACCGTTCTCGAAGGGAAGCTCGTATGACAGCCCTGCTCGTGCTTGAGGACGGACGCGTCTTCGAGGGGACGCCGTACGGCGCCGTGGGCGAGACGTTCGGCGAGATGGTCTTCAACACCGGCATGACCGGCTACCAGGAGACGCTCACCGACCCCTCCTACCACCGCCAGATCGTCGCGATGACCGCCCCGCACATCGGCAACACCGGTGTCAACGACGAGGACCCCGAGTCCCGCAGGGTCTGGGTCGCGGGCTACGTGGTGCGCGAGCCGTCCCGGATCCCGTCGAACTGGCGCTCCCGCAGGACGCTCGACGACTACCTGCGCGACCAGGGCGTGGTCGGCATCGCGATGCCCGGCACCCGCGCCCTCACCCGCCATCTGCGCGAGCGCGGCGCGATGCGCGCGGGCGTCTTCAGCGAGGGCGGCGAGATCGCCGACCTGGTCGAGCGGGTGCGGCGCTCGCCCGGCATGGAGGGCGCCGACCTGGCCCGCGAGGTCAGCACGGCAGAGCCGTACGTCGTGCCGGCGGCCGGGCGCAAGCGCTTCACCGTCGCCGCGGTCGACCTCGGCATCAAGGCCATGACCCCGCAGCGGATGTCCGAGCGGGGATGCGAGGTGCACGTGCTGCCGGCGACCGTCAAGGCGGCCGACATCCTCGCCCTCAATCCCGACGGCGTCTTCTTCTCCAACGGCCCGGGCGACCCCGCCGCGGCCGAATACGCGGTCGAGTCGCTGCGCGAGGTGCTGGACGAGAGGGTGCCGTTCTTCGGCATCTGCTTCGGCAACCAGATCCTCGGCCGGGCGCTCGGCCTCGGCACCTACAAGCTGCGCTACGGCCACCGCGGAGTGAACCAGCCGGTGCAGGACCGCAGGACCGGCAAGGTCGAGATCTCCGCGCACAACCACGGCTTCGCCGTGCGCGCGCCGCTCGACGGGCCCTTCGAGACCCCGTACGGCGCGGCCGAGGTGAGCCACGTCAACCTCAACGACGACTGCGTGGAGGGGCTGCGCCTGCTGGAGCGCCCCGCGTTCAGCGTGCAGTACCACCCCGAGGCGGCCGCGGGCCCGCACGACGCCGCGTACCTGTTCGACGAGTTCTGCGAGCTGATGGAGCGAGGGAGCGGCGCGCGGCGTGTCTCCCCTGCGAGCGAGGCTCAGTCATTTGGCGCGCCCCAGGCGCGACGGAGCGCGACCGGGAACACGGACAAGAAGGGGGCCGAGGGTGCCTAAGCGTACGGACATCAGGTCCGTCATGGTGATCGGCTCCGGCCCGATCGTCATCGGACAGGCGTGTGAGTTCGACTACTCCGGCACCCAGGCCTGCCGCGTCCTGCGCAGCGAGGGATTCCGGGTCGTCCTGGTCAACAGCAACCCCGCGACGATCATGACGGATCCGGAGTTCGCCGACGCCACCTACGTCGAGCCGATCACGCCGGACATCGTCGAGAAGATCATCGCCAAGGAGCGGCCCGACGCGCTGCTGCCCACGCTGGGCGGCCAGACGGCGCTCAACACCGCCGTGGCGCTGCACGAGGCGGGCGTGCTCGACAAGTACGGCGTCGAGCTGATCGGCGCCGACATCGACGCCATCCAGGCGGGGGAGAACCGCGAGCGGTTCAAGGAGATCGTCGCCAAGGTCGCCGCCGAGCACGGCCTCAACGCCGAGTCGGCGCGCAGCGTCATCTGCCACACCATGGACGAGTGCCTGCGCGGGGCCGGCGAGCTGGGCTACCCGGTCGTCGTCCGCCCGAGCTTCACCATGGGCGGCGCCGGCTCCGGCTTCGCCCATGACGAGCAGGAGCTGCGCCGCATCGCCGGCGCCGGCCTCGACGCGTCCCCGACCACCGAGGTGCTCCTGGAGGAGTCGATCCTCGGCTGGAAGGAGTACGAGCTCGAGGTCATGCGGGACCGCAACGACAACGTGGTCATCGTGTGCTCCATCGAGAACATCGACCCGATGGGCGTCCACACCGGCGACAGCGTGACCGTGGCGCCCGCGCTGACGCTGACCGACCGCGAGTACCAGAACATGCGCGACGTCGCGATCGCGGTCATCCGCGAGGTCGGCGTCGACACCGGCGGCTGCAACATCCAGTTCGCGGTCGACCCGGAGACCGGCCGGATGATCGTCATCGAGATGAACCCGCGGGTGTCGCGGTCGTCGGCGCTGGCGTCCAAGGCCACCGGCTTCCCCATCGCCAAGATCGCCGCCAAGCTCGCGATCGGCTACACCCTCGACGAGATCCCCAACGACATCACCAAGGAGACCCCGGCGTCGTTCGAGCCGTCGCTCGACTACATCGTGGTCAAGGTGCCGAGGTTCGCGTTCGAGAAGTTCGCCGGGGCCGACGAGACGCTGACCACCCACATGAAGTCGGTCGGCGAGGCGATGGCGATCGGCCGCTCCTTCCCCGAGGCGCTGCAGAAGGCGCTGCGGTCGCTGGAGAAGAAGGGGTCGTCGTTCAGCTGGACGGGCGAGCCCGGCGACCTGGACGAGCTCCTGGAGGCCTGCCGCAGGCCGCACGACGGGCGGCTGCGCACCATGCAGCAGGCCATCAGGGCGGGCGCGACCCCCGAGCAGGTCCACGAGGCCACGTCGGTGGACCCGTGGTTCGTCGACCAGCTCTTCGCGATCGACGAGGTCGCCCGGTCGATCACCGCGCTCGACCGGCCCACCCTCGAGCTGGCCAAGCGGAACGGCTTCAGCGACGCGCAGATCGCCGAGATCCTGGGCGTGCCGGAGCCCGAGGTGCGGGCCAGGCGTTACGAGCACGGCGTCCGGCCCGTCTACAACACCGTGGACACCTGCGCCGCCGAGTTCGCCGCCCGCACCCCGTACCTCTACTCGACGTACGACGAGGAGAACGAGGTGCCGGTGGGGGACCGGCCCAAGGTGATCATCCTGGGCAGCGGGCCCAACCGCATCGGCCAGGGCATCGAGTTCGACTACGCCTGCGTGCACGCGTCGTTCGAGCTGGCCAAGGCCGGCTACGAGACCGTGATGGTCAACTGCAACCCCGAGACCGTCTCGACCGACTACGACACCTCCGACCGGCTCTACTTCGAGCCGCTCACGCTGGAGGACGTCCTCGAGGTCGTGCACGCCGAGCAGGAGACCGGGCCGGTCGCCGGCGTCATCGTGCAGCTCGGCGGCCAGACGCCGCTCGGGCTCGCCCAGGCGCTCAAGGACGCCGGGGTGCCCGTGGTCGGCACCTCGCCCGAGTCGATCCACCTCGCCGAGGACCGGGGCGCGTTCGGGCAGGTCCTCGCCGAGGCCGGGCTGCCCGCGCCCCGGCACGGCACCGCGACGACCGTGGAGGAGGCGCGGGCGGTCGCCGAGGAGATCGGCTACCCGGTGCTCGTGCGGCCGTCGTACGTGCTCGGCGGCGCCGGCATGGCGATCGTGTACGACGAGGACACCCTCGGGGAGTACATGGCGAAGGCGGCCTCCGAGCACCCGGTGCTGATCGACCGGTTCCTCGACGACGCCATCGAGATCGACGTGGACGCGCTGTTCGACGGCGAGGAGCTCTACCTCGGCGGCGTCATGGAGCACATCGAGGAGGCCGGCATCCACTCCGGCGACTCGGCGTGCGCGCTGCCGCCGATCACGCTGGGCGGCTTCGACATCAAGCGGATCCGCGCGGCCACCGAGGCCATCGCCCGCGGCGTCGGCGTGCGCGGCCTGCTGAACGTCCAGTACGCGATGGCTTCCAACGTGCTGTACGTCCTGGAGGCCAACCCCAGGGCCAGCCGTACGGTGCCGTTCGTGTCCAAGGCGACGGCGGTGCCGCTGGCCAAGGCGGCGGCGCGGCTGACGATGGGCGCGACGATCGCGGAGCTGCGCGCCGAGGGCATGCTGCCCGCCGACTACGACGGCGGCACGCTGCCGCTGGACGCGCCGGTCGCGGTCAAGGAGGCGGTGCTGCCGTTCAACCGGTTCCGCGGCGTGGACATCGTGCTCGGGCCGGAGATGCGCTCGACCGGCGAGGTCATGGGCATCGACGAGTTCTTCGGCACGGCCTTCGCCAAGTCGCAGTCGGCGGCCTACGGCGCGCTGCCGACCAAGGGCCGGGCGTTCGTCTCGGTCGCCAACAAGGACAAGCGGGCCATGATCTTCCCCGTGAAGGCGCTGGCGGACCTCGGTTTCGAGATCCTGGCCACGGAGGGCACCGCCGAGGTGCTGCGCCGCAACGGCGTCCGTGCCAAGATCGTGCGCAAGCACAGCGACGGCGCCGGTCCCGACGGCGAGCCGACGATCGTGCGGCGCATCCTCGACGGGGAGGTGGACCTCATCGTGAACACCCCGTTCGGCAGCCCCGGCCAGTCCGGGCCGCGCCTGGACGGGTACGAGATCCGCACCGCCGCCGTCAACCGCGGTATCGCCTGCGTCACGACCGTGCAGGGCCTGGCCGCCGCCGTGCAGGGCATCCAGCACATCGTCAGGGGCGACATCGACGTGCGTTCGCTCCAGGAGCACGCCAGGAGGCTGCGAGACTAGCCCGAGACACGCGGAGGGTGCCATGGGCGCGGAGGGCCGTACGCATCGCGCGCCCCCGGCACGACCTCACCGGCTCAGGCGCCCGTAGCCGGTAGGGTCAGCGGCGCGACGATCAGGGAGGAAGGGAGTGGCCGGCAGTCCGGTTCAGGTCACGGGCACGGTGCTGACGACGCGCCGGGTGGACGCCTACCATGCGCTCACCGTCGTCGCGCCGGGCATCGCGGACCGGTTCCGGCCCGGCCACTTCGTCACGGTCGCCGTCGGGGGCCGCGACTCCTCGTTGCTCACCCGGCGGGCCTTCACGATCCACGACGTGAAGCCGGACTACGGTGGCACGGTGGAGCTCGTCTTCGGCGTGCGCGGTCCCGGGACGGCGTGGCTCGCCGACCTGCGGGCGCGCGACACCCTCGACCTGGTCGGCCCGCTCGGCCGTCCCTTCCCCCTGCCCCGCGACCCCTGCACCTGCGTGCTGGTCGGCGACGAGCACGGCGCGGCGCCGATGTTCGCGCTGGCGGACGCGCTGCAGCAGCGGGGCTGCCGCATCGACTTCGTGCTGGGGGCGCCGTCGGCCGACCGGGTCTTCGGGGCGCTGCGGGCCCGCCGGATGGGCGAGACGACCACGTTGACGACCGAGGACGGTTCGCTGGGCATGCGCGGCAAGGTGACCGACGTGCTGCCCGGCGTGATCGCCGACGCGCGGGCCGACGCGCTCTACGCGTGCGGGCCGATGGAGACGCTGCGGGGGGTCACGGCGATCGCCGTCGAGCTCGGCGTCCCCGTGCAGGTGGCGGTGGAGGAGTCCATGGCCTGCGGCATCGGCGTCTGCATGACCTGCGTGGTGCCGGTCATCGGCGACGACGGCGTGACCCGCATGGTCCGCGCCTGCACCGAGGGGCCGGTGTTCCGGGGCGAGCGGGTGCGGTTCGACGACGTCGGGACGATCCCGTTCGACGCGCTCGGCGCGCCCGGCGGACGGCATGTCTGAGCCGGGGCGGGGGAGGCGGCCGTGACCGCCGACCTGCGGACCTACCTGGCCCATGTGGAGCTGCCCAACCCGGTGCTGACCGCCTCGGGCTGCGGCGGGACCGGCCGCGAGCTGGCGCAGTTCTCCGACGTCCACCGGCTGGGCGCGTTCGTCACCCGGTCGATCACCAT
Source organism: Microbispora bryophytorum (assembly GCF_006874465.1). Lineage (GTDB taxonomy): Bacteria > Actinomycetota > Actinomycetes > Streptosporangiales > Streptosporangiaceae > Microbispora > Microbispora bryophytorum. The sequence goes on from NZ_VIRL01000002.1 coordinate 463,035, forward strand.
GGCCCCGCGCGCGGGCCGGCCGACGCCGCGGATGGCCGAGACCCCCTCCGGGCTGCTGAACGCCGTGGGCCTGCAGGGCCCGGGCGTCGAGGCGTTCCTGGAGCGCGAGCTGCCCTGGCTGGCCGAGCGCGGGGCCCGCACCGTCGTGTCCATCGGCGGCGGCACCGTGACCGAGTTCACCGCGCTGGCCCGGCGCCTGGCCGGCGCCGACGGCATCACCGCCGTGGAGATCAACCTGTCGTGCCCCAACGTCGAGGACCGGGGCAGGGTGTTCGCCCGCGACGGAGCCGCCGCGGCGGAGGTCGTGGCCTCGGTGCGCGCGGCCACGCCGTACGAGGTGCCGGTGATCGCCAAGCTGTCCCCGGACGTCGCGGACGTCGTCGCGGTCGCACGCGCGTGCGTGGACGGCGGCGCCGACGCCCTCGCGATGATCAACACCCCGGTCGGGATGAGCATCGACGTGGACACGATGCGCCCCTCGCTCGCGGCGGGCACCGGCGGCCTGTCCGGCCCCGCCGTACGGCCCCTGGCGGTGCGCTGCGTGTGGCAGGTCCACGCGGCGCTGCCGGGAGTGCCGATCATCGGCATGGGCGGCGTCTCGACCGGCAGGGACGCCCTTGAGCTCGTCCTGGCGGGCGCCTGCGCCGTCGCGGTGGGCACGGCGCTGTTCCACGACCCCTACGCCTGCCCGCGCGTTCTGAGGGAGCTTGAGGAGCTCCTGCAGGAGCGCGGGTTCGACCGGCTCGCCGACGCCGTGGGCCTGGCCCACCGCCCGGCGGGCGCGCAAACACGATCGCGATCAGATCTCGAGGAGAGTTCGCTTTGACCACGCCCGCTCCCATCGCCGTCGCCCTCGACGCGCCCGACCTGGAGACCGCCGCCCGCTGGGCCGGCCTGGTCACCCCGCACGTTTCCACGGTGAAGGTGGGACTGGAGCTCTACCTGCGGTACGGGCCCGACGTGATCGCCTCGGTCCGCGGCGCCAGCGGCGTGCAGGTCTTCCTGGACCTCAAGCTGCACGACATCCCGAACACCGTCGGCGCCGCCGCCCGGGCGGTCGCCCGGCTCAAGCCGACCTACCTCACCGTGCACGCCGCAGGGGGCTCCGCGATGGTCAGGGCGGCCGTCGAGGGGGCCCCCAACACCCGGATCGCGGCCGTGACGCTCCTGACGTCGCTTTCTGAGGCCGATCTCCGGCAGATCGGTGTCCAGGGACCCCCTGCGGACGCCGCGCGCCGTATGGCCGCCGTAGCCGTCGGCGCGGGCGCCCAGGCCCTCGTCTGCTCGCCCAGAGAGGTCGCCGCCGTACGCGCGGAGGTCGGCCCGGACGTGACATTGATCACTCCGGGCGTGCGGCCGGTCGGCGCCGACACCCAGGACCAGGCGAGGGTGGCCACCCCGGAGGACGCGATCGCCAACGGGGCCGATCTCCTCGTGATCGGACGGCCCATCACCGGGGCGCCCGACCCGGGTGCGGCGGCCGCCGGGATCGCCGCCGCACTGCGCCGCGTGAGCCTGTGAGGGAGCGCCGGGCGGCCTTGGCGCCGTCACCTTGGGTCATCCCGCTCCGCGCCTGCTGAGGCGGTTTTGATCTACGAAGAGTGACTTTTCCAATACCAAAAGTAGTAAAATCAATTTTGTAGTCCGAGAAACCGCCCTTGACGTTGCCGTTACGGCCAAGACCAGCTAGTTTCCCCTCCCGTCCGAGTACATCGACAAGAAATTCGAGGTGACCCGGCGTGGCTCTTCCTCCCTTGACCCCCGAGCAGCGCGCCGCAGCTCTTGAGAAGGCTGCCAAGGCACGCAAGGAGCGTGCCGAGGTCAAGAACCGGCTCAAGCACGGCGCGGTTTCTCTGGCTGAGGTGCTGAAGGATGGGCAGACCGACGACGTCATCGGCAAGATGAAGGTCTCGGCTCTGCTGGAGTCGCTCCCTGGCGTCGGCAAGGTCCGCGCCAAGCAGCTCATGGAGCGCCTTGGTATCGCCGAATCCCGCCGTGTGCGGGGTCTCGGCGCCAACCAGCGCGCCTCCCTGGAGCGTGAGTTCGGCGGCGCCGAGAGCTGATCTCGGCGACGTACGAGCGAGTTCACGGGGGTACGGAGTGACCGACACGTCCCGGTCCGCTGGAGATCGGGCCCACGAGGCAGTCGCGACCAGCGGATTCAGGACGCGTGGCGGTGACTCCATGCCTCGCCCGCGCCTGACGGTCCTGTCCGGTCCGTCGGGTGTGGGGAAGTCCACGGTCGTCGCCGAGCTCCGGCGGTCCCACCCTGAGGTGTGGCTGTCGGTCTCGGTGACAACCCGGAAGCCCCGTCCGGGGGAGCGGCACGGCGTGGAGTACTTCTTCGCCGGCAACGACGAGTTCGACGAGCTCGTCGCCTCCGGCGAGCTTCTGGAGTGGGCCGAGTTCGCCGGCAACCGGTACGGCACGCCCAGGCGGCCGGTGCTGGAGAAGCTGGAGGCAGGCGTCCCCACTCTGCTGGAGATCGACCTGCAGGGCGCCAGGCAGGTGCGTACGACGATGCCCGATGCCCTGCTGGTGTTCCTGGCCCCGCCGAGCTGGGAGGAGCTGGAGCGGCGGCTGCGCGGCCGCGGCACCGAGCCTCCCGAGGTGATCGCCCGACGTCTGGACGCGGGCCGGATCGAACTGGCGGCGGAGAAGGAGTTCGATCTCACGATCGTCAACACGTCCGTCAAGGACGTGTGCCACCGGCTGATAACCTTGCTGGGAAACTCACCTAGCTAGGGGAATCACTGACGTGGCAAGCAGCTCCGCCTACGCGGAAGGCATCACCAACCCGTCGATCGACGCGCTTCTCGACATCGTCGACAGCAAGTACAGCCTTGTGATCATGGGTGCGAAGCGGGCGCGCCAGATCAACGCTTACTACTCTCAGCTCGGCGAGGGCCTGCTGGAGTACGTGGGGCCCCTCGTGGAGACCCACGCCCAGGAGAAGCCGCTGTCCATCGCCCTGCGCGAGGTCTCCGAGGGCCTGCTCACCTCTGAGCCCATCGAAGGCTGACACCACTTCCGCCGATGACGTCTGTCGTGCTGGGCGTGAGCGCCGGCATCGCGGTCTACAAGTCCTGCGAGCTGCTCCGCCTGTTCACCGAGTCGGGACACGACGTGCGCGTCGTGCCGACCCGGGACGCTCTGCGGTTCGTGGGAGAGCCGACCTGGGCGGCCCTGTCGGGCAATCCGGTGACCACCGAGGTGTGGGAGTCGGTGCACGAGGTGCCGCACGTGCGGATCGGGCAGTCCGCCGATCTGGTGGTCGTCGCGCCGGCGACGGCGGACGTGCTGGCCCGCGCCGCGCACGGCATGGCCAACGACCTGCTCACCAACACCCTGCTCACGGCGCGCTGCCCGGTGGTGTTCGCGCCCGCGATGCACACCGAGATGTGGGAGCACCCTGCCACGCGGGCGAACGTGGCGACGCTGCGCGAGCGCGGCGCGATCGTGGTCGAGCCCGCCGTCGGCAGGCTCACCGGTGCCGACACCGGTCCCGGGCGGCTGCCCGACCCCGCCGAGATCTTCGAGGTGTGCCGCCGTGTGCTGGCGGGCCCGCGCGAGGACCTGGCCGGACGGCACGTCGTCGTGTCCGCCGGCGGCACCCGCGAGGCGATCGACCCCGTGCGCTTCATCGGCAACCGGTCTTCGGGGCTGCAGGGATACGCCCTCGCCCGTACGGCCGTCGCCCGGGGCGCGGAGGTCACGCTCGTGGCGGCGAACGTGACGCTGCCCGATCCCGCGGGCGCGAAGGTCGTGCGGGTGGAGTCGGCGCGGCAGTTGCGCGAGGCGGTCCTCGCGGCGGCCGAGCACGCCGACGCGGTCGTGATGGCCGCCGCGGTGGCGGACTTCCGGCCCGTACGGCAGAGCGACACGAAGATCAAGAAGTCGTCCGCCGAGCCCGACCCAATCCATCTGGTGAAAAATCCGGACATCTTGGCTGAGCTGGGGGAGGTCCGCCGGGCCAGGCGGGAGGCGTACGCCACGAGGGACGCAGGGGGCGCGGCGGCGGCCGGTGGGCGCGAGACCGGCGACGGGCCGGGCGCCGCGACGCAGGCGCCGGGGGACGGGCCGCATCCGCGGGTGATCGTGGGATTCGCGGCGGAGACCGACGACGTCCTGGCCAACGGGCGGGCCAAGCTAGAGCGCAAGGGCTGCGACCTGCTCGTGGTGAACCAGGTCGGAGAGAACCTGGCGTTCGGCACGCCGGACAACGCGGCCGTCGTCCTCACGGCGGAGGGCGGATCCGTGGAGATTTCGAGGGGTCCCAAAGAGGATCTCGCCGACGTAGTGTGGGACTTGGTGGTGCAGCGTCTCGCCTGACCTTCGCGGGGTGCCGGCGCGGGCGCCCGCCCCGCCCCCACAGGTCGTGCGTCGAGGGAGCGATCGCCATGCCGGTGTCCGCCACGATCAGGGTGCGCTGCCGGGCGATGCTCGGCCCCGGCGAGGACATCCGCTACGTGTTTCCCGCGGTGGCCCTGCCGCCTCCCGCCATGATCGGTTTCCTCGTCGTGGTGACGGACCGGTCGATCACGCTGCTGTCCACGAAGATCTTCGGCAGGGACGAGCCGTCAGGGGTGTGGGCGCGCTACCCCCGCCGCACCCGCCTCGGGCCCGTCGAGTTCGGGTCGGGACCTCGGATCGAAATCGGCGGCATGACCCTGGAGGTCGACGACGAGTACGCCGCGGTGGTGGCGGCGGCGGACGCCGAGGCCTTTTCGCCCGGTGACCTGCCCAGAGATCCGTTACCCGACCTTTGAGGGGCCGTCCGCGAGCGCGGAGAACCCTCTCGTGGGGTGACGGCCGGATGACGGGAACCCGGATGGCTTCGCCGCTCCGCGGCGCCTAAGGCTAGACTCGCGTGAGCATCGAGTGGCCGCGGTGGGGCTGGGCCCTGCCGCCGGTCGCTCATGGACGTCAGCAGCCGCTGCATGAGGAGCCCTGAGTTGTCCCGTCGCCTGTTCACCTCCGAGTCGGTCACCGAGGGCCACCCGGACAAGATCGCCGACCAGATCAGTGACGCGATTCTCGACGCCATGCTCAAGGACGACCCGAGGAGCCGGGTCGCCGTCGAGACAATGATCACTACTGGCCAGGTCCACGTCGCCGGCGAGGTGACGACGGAGACCTATGTCGACATCCCCGCCCTGATCCGCGAGAAGATCCTCGAGATCGGTTACGACGCCTCCCACAAGGGCTTCGACGGAGCCTCCTGTGGCGTGTCGGTGTCCATCGGCGCGCAGTCGCCGGACATCGCGCAGGGCGTGGACGACGCCTACGAGCACCGCGCGGGCGAGGGCGCCGACGACTTCGACCGCCAGGGTGCGGGCGACCAGGGCCTGATGTTCGGCTACGCCTGCCGTGAGACCGCCGAGTTGATGCCGCTGCCCATCCAGCTCGCGCACCGGATGGCCCGGCGCCTGTCCGAGGTGCGGAAGAACGGCACGGTTCCGTACCTGCGCCCGGACGGCAAGACCCAGGTCACCATCGAGTACGACGGTGACCGGCCTGTCCGCCTCGACACCGTGGTCGTCTCGACGCAGCACGCTCCGGAGATCGACCTGCGGGAGATGCTGGCGCCCGACATCCGCGAGCACGTGGTCGAGCCGATCCTGGCCGACCTGGAGATCGAGACCGAGGGCTACCGCCTGCTGGTCAACCCGACCGGCCGCTTCGAGATCGGCGGGCCCATGGGCGACGCCGGGCTGACCGGCCGCAAGATCATCATCGATACGTACGGCGGCATGGCCCGCCATGGCGGTGGCGCCTTCTCCGGCAAGGACCCGTCCAAGGTCGACCGCTCGGCCGCCTACGCCATGCGCTGGGTCGCCAAGAACGTCGTCGCGGCCGGCCTGGCCGACCGCTGCGAGGTCCAGGTCGCCTACGCCATCGGCAAGGCCCAGCCGGTCGGTCTGTTCGTCGAGACGTTCGGCACCGAGAAGGCGCCGGTCAGCGTGATCCAGGAAGCGGTGCTCCAGGTCTTCGACCTGCGTCCTGCCGCGATCATCCGCGACCTCGACCTGCTGCGCCCGATCTACTCCGAGACCGCCGCCTACGGCCACTTCGGCCGTGAGGGCTTTTCGTGGGAGTCCACGGACCGGGCCGACGCTCTGCGCGAGGCCGCGGGTCTGTGACCTGCGCCTGACGGGCACCGCGAGCATCGTCGCACCGGGCGGCGCCCGCCTCTGACGGCGGGCGCCGCTCACGCGTGCCCGGTGGACACCCGGACGTCCACAGGCGGCGGGCGTATGTGTGATTGCGGCTCGCCGGGTCTGGTAGGACGGAGACGTGACCGAGCCGACCCGCGCCCCGCATCCTCAGGAGGCGCTCATTCCGGCGCCCCCGGCCGCCCCGCAGCGGATGCGCGGTGGCACTGAGCGGATGCGCGGAGGCACTGAGCGGACGCGGGGAAGTGCTGAGCGGGCACGGGGGACGGCAGAGCGGGCGCGCGGAAGCGCATCGCGGGCGGGCGCCGCGAAGGGCGCGCGCGAGGCGGCGCCGGACCTTCCCGTCGCCAGGGTCGTCGTGGACACGCCGCTGCCGCACCTCGACAGGCCCTTCGACTACCTCGTTCCCACCACGATGGACGCCGAGGCGGTACCGGGCTGCCGGGTGCGCGTCCGCTTCGCCGGGCAGCTCGCCGACGGCTACCTGCTCGAACGGCTCTCCGACAGCGAGCACGAGGGCCGGCTGTCCTTCCTGGAACGAGTGATCTCCCCGGAGCCCGTCCTCACCCCGGACATCGCGCGGCTGGCCCGCGCTGTGGCCGACCGGTACGCCGGGACCATGCCGGACGTCCTGCGGCTGGCCGTTCCGCCGCGGCACGCCCGGGTCGAGGCCGAGGCGAGGACTCCCGCACGCCGGGCGGCGTCCCCCGGCGTCGCCGGCGGTGACGTTTCCCCGCCTGCCGCTGAGCCCTTAGACGAGACGGCGGACGTCGGCGGCCCGCCGTCAGGTCCCATCGAGGGCGCGGGACCCACAGAGCAGGGCGCGGGGCCCGCAGAGCAGGATGGGGCCCGCGAAGACGCGGTGCCCACAGACCAGGGCACGGGGCTCACGGGGCTCACGGGGCAGGATGCGGGGCCCACAGAGCAGGACGGGCCTCGCGAAGACGCGGTGCCCGCCGCGTCGATCCATGGCGAGTCGATCCACGCCGCGTCGATCCACGGGGAGACGACGCCGGGGGAGGCCGCGCCACATGAGGCGGCGGGGCGGCGGGCGGCGCGGGCGTACGGCGACGCCTGGAGGGCCTACCCGGCGGGTGCCTCCTTCCTGGAGGCGCTGGCCGAGGGCAGGGCGCCGCGCGCCGTGTGGACGGCGTTGCCCGGCACGGACGCCGCGGGCCCGTCGTGGCCGCTCGCCATCGCGGCCGCCGCGCGGGCGACGCTGGACGGCGGGCGGGGCGTCGTCGTGGTGGTGCCCGACGGCAAGGACGTGGCGCTGGTGACCGCGGCCCTGGGGGAGACGCCGCACGTGGCGATCACGGCGGACCTCGGGCCGGCGGAGCGCTACCGGCGCTGGCTCAAGGCGTTGCGCGGCGAGATCGGGATCGTGGTGGGCAACCGCCCCGCGGCGTACGCGCCGGTGCGCCGCCTCGGGCTGGCGGTCGTCTGGGACGACGGGGACGACCTGCACGCCGAGCGCCACGCGCCCTACCCGCACACGCGCGAGGTCCTCGGCCTGCGGGCGTACCAGGCCGGGGCGGGCCTGCTCGTCGGCGGCTACTCGCGCACCGCCGAGGCCACGGCCCTCGCCGAGACGGGCTGGGCGGTGCCGCTCGTCCCCGACCGGGCGGCGGTCAGGGCGCGGGCGCCCCGGGTGCGCCCGGCGGGCGGTGACGCGGAGCTGGCCCGCGACCATGCGGCCCGAGCGGCCCGCCTGCCCAGCCTCGCCTGGCGGGCGCTGCGGGAGGGGCTGGAGCACGGTCCTGTGCTCGTCCAGGTGCCGCGCAGGGGCTACCTGCCGGCGCTGGCGTGCCGCCACTGCCGTGCCCCCGCCCGCTGCTCCGGCCTGCCGGCGGTGCGCCCGGTGCCGGCGCCCGGTGCCGCCGATCCTGTGCTCGCGGAACCCGTGTCGGCGGATCCTGTGTTGACCGACCCCGTGGTGACGGGCTCTGGGTCCACGGAACCTGTGGTGACGAGATCGGGGCTCGCGCGATCCGCGCCCGCGGAACCCAGGGCCGCCGGACCGGTGTGCTCGGGCCCGCTCGCGCTGCGCGGCGGGCACGCCGTGCCGTACTGCCGCTGGTGCGGCCGGATCGCGGGCGACTGGCGCTGCCCGTCCTGTGGCGGGACCGGTGTGCGGGCCGTCGTCGTGGGCGCGCGGCGCACCGCCGAGGAGCTGGGCCGGGCTTTTCCTTCCGTGGCCGTGCGCACCAGCGGGCGCGACGGCGTGCTCGCGACGGTGAGCGGCGCACCCGCGCTGGTCGTGGCGACGCCGGGGGCCGAGCCGGTGCCGGACGGCGGCTACGCGGCCGCCGTGCTGCTCGACGGATGGGCGCTGCTGGGCCGCCCCGATCTGCGCGCGGCCGAGGAGGCACTGCGGCGCTGGATGAACGCCGCCGCCCTGCTGCGGCCGGCGGGGGAACTGGTCGTCCTGGCCGACGCCGCGGTGCCCGCCGTGCAGGCTCTGCTGCGCTGGGACCCTGTCACCTTCGCCGAGCGCGAGCTCGACGAGCGGGCCGAGCTGGGTTTCCCCCCGGCGGTGCGGATGGCGACGCTGACGGGCCCGGGCGCGGCGGTCAGGGAGACGCTGGCGAGCGCCGGGCTGCCTCCCGCGGCGCAGGTGCTGGGGCCGGTGCCGGTCGAGGACGGGCTGGAACGGGCCATGGTCCGGGTGCCACGCCACCTCGGGTCCGCGCTGGCCCGTGCGCTCAAGGGCGCCTCCGGTGTGCGCTCCGCGCGCAAGGCGCCGGACGTGGTACGTGTGAACATTGATCCGCTCGACCTCATCTGACCGATTCGCCTCGCACAAAGCGAGCCGTTAGCGTGCCTCTGTGTCGATCGAATGGGTGAACCGGGCCGTCGACGGCCTGCGCGCCTGGGGGCGCGAGCGGAACGTCGAGGTCGACGTCGACGAGGTACGTCTGCTGTGCGACTACGCCAGCGACTACCTGGAGGTGAACGAACTGGGCGATTTCCGGCCGGGCACCTTCGAGGAGCTCTTGCTCGAAATCTATCCGCGCAAGGTCATCGCGCCGCCGGAGAGCGCGCAGGAGACGGTCGCCGCGGCGCGGACACTGGTCCAGTTCCTGCTGGACACGGGCGAGATCGGCATCAAGACGGCCGCCCGGATGCGGGAGACCATCGACCACATCGAGCCGGAGATGCCGCAGGCGCTCGCGGACACGTCCAAGTTCGGCATGGCCAAGAGCCTGTTCAGCGCCATCGGGCCCGATTCCCTGGAGCTCGACGCGGGCCGGGGCGCGGGGGCGCAGGACACGGCGGACGGCGACGAGTGCGACTGCCCCGGCTGCGCGCCCCTGCCGCCCGTACGGCTCGCGCCGCGCGAGGAGGTGGCGCTGGCCGTGCGCGAGGTGCCGCTGTTGCGCGACGCCCACCGGGTGGTGACGTGGCTGGTGGAGGGCGGCCGCACGGTGACGACGCGCCGGTCGCTGCGGGTCAGGGACGCGCGGGCGTGCACGGCCGAGCTGGGCGTCGAGTGTCCCGAACCGGCGTGGCGTCTCGCGCTCGATCTGGGCCTGGCCCGGCTCGACGGCACGGCCGTCGTGGTCGCGGAGGACTTCCGCGAGCTGGGCACGCGCGGTGAGGACGAGCTGCTCGACCTGTGGCGGTCGGCGCTGGAGTTCCTCGTCGAGAGGTCCGTGCGGCTCACCGGGGAGGCGGTGGTGGACGAGGGGATGTCCCAGATCCACGACCTGCTCTACCGGCTGCAGTCGCCCGTCCCGGTGGACGCGCTCGCCGACTACCTGCGCGAGGTGGCCGCCGGGAGGCCGGTCGGCAGGCTGGACGAGGCGCTGACCGCCCTTACGTACGCGGGAACGGTCCAGCGCACCGAGGACGGCCTGGCCCTGACCTCGCACGCCCTGTGGGGCCTGCGGGAGCTGTACGCCGGCATGGGCCTGGACGCGCCGCTCGCGCCCGCCCCGGCCGAGGGCGACGCGAGCGGGCTGATCGCCTTCCTGATCGGCGACGGCACGGCGGACGAGGCGGCCGAGCGGGACATCGCCGAGTGGCTGTCGCGGCGCACTCCCGAGCAGGCGGCGTCGGAGCTGCTCGCCGCCGTGGCCGGCGCCCCGGCGGAGGTGCGCGGGGTCGCCGTGACCATCGTGGACCGGCTGGACGTCGAGGCGGCGCCGGTCGTGCGGTCCTTCCTGGACGACGCCGAGCTGCGCCCGCACGCCATCCACTGGCTGTCCTCGCGGGGCCTGGACGCGCCCGCGCTCACCCCTGAGGAGGTCCTGTGGGTGAGCGTCGACATGCTCGCGCTCGCGCTGCCCGCCGCCGAGGCCGACCCGGACGGCTTCGCGGAGAACATCGCGGCCTCGGGGCCGCCCGCCCATCTGATCGAGGACATGTGGCGGGTGGACCATCCCGACGTGGTCGAGGTTCTCGAACTGCTCGGCAGCACGCTGCCGGACCAGGCGGCCGCCAAAGCCGCCCGGAAAGCGGCGTTCAAGGCTCGTTCGCGGGGCATCAGGTGACTGCTGTGCAGTAAGTTGCTGGAATGGCCGACAGCGACGTGCTCACCTTCCCGCCGGTCGACATCGCCCCGGACGAGCAGCTCGTCCACGCGGTGCGGGAGGTCCCGCTCGTGCGGGACGCCCGCCGCGTCGCCGAGTGGGTCGGGGCCCGCTGCGCCGCCTCGCCCCGGAATGTGTGCGAGGTGACCGAGCAGGGGCTGCCGCACCCCGCCGAGGCCGAGGCGGCCGTCGCCGAGCTGGGCCTGGAGCCGGCGAGGCTCCGCCTGCTGTGGGTGGTCGCGGTCAACGGCCGTCTCGTGGAGGTCACCCGGCAGGGCGCCCGCCCCGGGCCCGGCGTGCCCGACCCCATGGAGTTCTGGGACGGCGTGGTCATGGACGTGCTCGACCGGACCGAGGAGGGTCTGACCGGCTCGGCCGTCGTCGACGAGCACCTCACGGAGATCCTCGCGACGATCTACTCGGTGCGCGAGGGCATGCCGCTCGCCGCCCTGGCCGGTGGCATCCTCCAGGCCCACGAGGTGGGCTGCGAGGCGCGGCCGGCGGACCTGCGGCGGCTGCGGATGACCCTGCCGGGCGAGCTGGCGGCGGCCATGGCGCTGCTGGAGTACTGCGGGCTGATCGAGCTGACCGGGGAGCTCGTCCGGCTCACCCAGCCGGGCGTGTGGGCCGTGCGCCGCGACCTGCTGAGGGAGGGCCACGACGCGCCGTCGCTCGGCGAGGTGGCCGCGCTCGCGGAGCTGGGCGCCGCCGATCTCATCGACGCCATGCTGACCGGCCGGGCCTCCGCCAGCGCCGCCACGCTGTGGCTGGAGCGCCGGGTACCGGAGGACGCGGCGCGCGAGCTCATCAAGATCGCCGCGTCGGGTAACGCCGCCCAGCGCGGCACCGCCGGGACCGTGCTGGAGGAACTGGGCCCGGAGGCCGCGCAGGCCGTGCGGGAGGCCCTGGACGAGCCGATGATGTGGCGCTACGCCGCGGCCTGGCTGGGCGTGCGGGACCTGGAGGCGCCGGCTCTCGGCGAGGGTGACGGGGCCTGGGTGGCGGTGGACACCCTCGCCGCCCTGCTCTACATCGGCGCCCCGGTCGGCTCGGTGGCCCACTTCGACCTCCTCGGAGAGGACCTGCTCACGCTGGTGCCCGAGATGGGCCGGGCCGACCACCCCGACGCCCTCGCGGTGCTGGAGATGCTCGGCAGGCACCATCCCGAGCCGGTGATCGCGAAGACCGCCAGGAAGACGGCGATGAAGGTGCGTTCACGCCCGTAGACTGGGGCGATCCTCCTCGTGTACGTGACGTGAACGGAGCCAACCCTTGGCCATTCAGCCGATCCGCCTGTTCGGCGACCCGGTGCTGCGCACTCCGGCCGAGCCGGTGGTCGACTTCGACAAGGAACTGCGCAAGCTCGTCAAGGACTTGACCGACACGATGATGGACGCGCCGGGCGCGGGCCTCGCGGCGCCGCAGATCGGCGTCGGCCTTCGTGTGTTCACCTACTACATCGACGAGCAGCTCGGGCACCTCATCAATCCCGATCTCGACCTCGGCGGTGAGATGGACGAGGAGGGCGAGGAGGGCTGCCTGTCCTTCCCCGGCTTGACCTTCCCGACGCCCCGCGCGATCAGCACGGTGGCCAAGGGCTTCACCATGCACGGCGAGCCGGTGACGATCGAGGGCACGGACCTCATGGCGCGCTGCTTCCAGCACGAGACCGACCACCTTGACGGCGTGCTGTTCATCGACCGGCTGGACGCCAAGCAGCGCAAGCTCGCCATGAAGGCGATCCGCGAGGCCGAGTGGAGCGGCCTGTCGTCGCCGGTGGTGAAGATCTCGCCGCACAGCACGCAGGGAAGGGCCCTGTAGTGCGCCTGGTCTTCGCCGGCACGCCCGACACCGCGCTCCCATCGCTGCGTGCCCTGCTGGACTCGCCCCGTCACGAGGTGGCGGCCGTGGTGACCCGGCCGGACGCGCAGTCGGGCCGGGGACGCAAGATGCACCCCAGCCCGGTGGCCCAGCTCGCCGAGGAGTCGGGGATCGAGGTGCTCAGACCGGCGAAGGCCGCGGACCCGGAGTTCCTCGCCCGGCTGAGGGCGATCGGCCCCGACTGCTGCCCCGTGGTCGCGTACGGCGCCCTGCTGCCGCAGGCGGCGCTTGACATCCCCCCGCAGGGGTGGATCAACCTGCACTTCTCCGTGCTGCCCGCCTGGCGCGGCGCGGCGCCGGTGCAGCACGCCGTGCTGCACGGCGACGACGTCACCGGCGCCTCGACCTTCCGCATCGTGAAGGAGCTGGACGCCGGACCGGTGTTCGGCGTGCTCACCGAGCGGATCCGCCCGGACGACACGAGCGGCGCGCTGCTGGCCCGGCTCGCGGATGCGGGCGCGGGCCTGCTGCTGGCCACGCTCGACGGCGTCGAGGACGGCACGCTGGAGGCCCGTCCGCAGCCGGCGGACGGCGTCAGCCTGGCCCCGAAGATCACGGTCGAGGACGCCAGGATCGCCTGGACCACGCCCGCGATGCGGGTGGACCGGCTGGTGCGGGCCTGCGCTCCGGCTCCTGGTGCGTGGGCCGAGTTCCGCGGCCAGCGAATCAAGATCGGCTCGGTGCTGCTCGCGCCCGACGCGGGCCCGCTCGCCCCGGGACAGATCGCGGCCACGCGGAAGGCCGTCCTCGTGGGGACCGGCACCCACCCCGTGGAGCTCGGCGAGGTGCAGCCGCAGGGCAAGCGGCAGATGAGCGCGGCCGAATGGGGCCGCGGCGTCCGGTTCGCGGACGGTGAGACCCTGGTCTGAAGGGCCCTGCCCGCCGGCATCCCGGCCCCCGGGCAGCGCCGACCCCGGGCAGCGCCGAGGGTGACAGGGACGAGGGCCGAAGGGCCGAAGATGGCAGGGCCGAGGGTGGCAGGGTCGAGGGTGGCAGGGTCGAGGGTGACACCGTGAAGCAGGGCAGAGGTCAGGGCGGCGGCGGGCGGCGCGGCCAGAGCGGCGGCAAAGACGGCGGCGCCGGTGGTAGCACAGGCGGAGGCACTGGTGGCGGCACCGGTGGCGGCACTGGGCAGGTCCGTCCGGGCCGCGGCGGCAGGACGGGCCACGGCGGGCCGGCGGCGAAGCCCGGCCAGCCGAGGCAGGGCCGCGGGCGCCCGCCCCGCGACGAGGCGCGCAACGCGGCCTATGACCTGATGCGGGCCGTCGACGAGCGAGACGCCTACGCCAACCTGCTCATGCCGGCCCTGCTGCGGCAGCGCCGCATCACGGGACGCGACGCGGCCCTCGCCACCGAGCTGGCGTACGGCACGCTGCGCGGCCTCGGGACCTACGACGAGGTCATCGCCGCGTGCAGCGACCGGCCGCCGGAGGAGGTCGACCCGCCGCTGCTCGACGCGGTGCGTCTCGGCGTCCACCAGCTTCTGCGCACGCGGATCCCGCCCCACGCGGCGGTCAGCGCCACCATCGACCTCGTACGGCTGCGCGTCGGGGCGGGCCCGTCCCGTTACGCCAACGCCGTGCTGCGCAAGGTCGCGGGCCGCACGCTGGAGGAGTGGCTGGAGATCGTCGCCCCGCCGCGGGCGCAGGATCCGGTCGGCAACCTGGCGATCACCTACAGCCATCCGCGCTGGATCGTCACCGCCCTGCGCGACGCCGTGGGCGGGGACGTGGACGAGGCGGCCGCGCTGCTGGAGGCCGACAACGAGCGGCCCCGCGTGGCGCTGGTGGCGCGGCCGGGACGGGCCACGGTGGAGGAGCTGGTCGCGGCCGGGGCCGAGCGGGCCGCCTACTCGCCGTACGCGGCCTACCTGCCGGAGGGCGACCCCGGCTCCATCCCCGCGGTCGGGGAGGCGCGGGCCGCGGTGCAGGACGAGGCCAGCCAGCTCGTCGCGCTCGCGCTGACCCGCGTGCCGCTCGACCGGGACTCCACGTGGCTGGACATGTGCGCCGGCCCCGGGGGGAAGGCCGGGCTGCTCGACGCGGTGGCGGCGCAGCGGGGCGCCCGGGTGCTCGGCGCCGACGTGCAGTATCACCGCGCCCGGCTGGTGTGGGGCACCACCCGCGAGGCGAAGGTGATCACGGCCGACGGCACGCGGCCCGCCTGGCGGCCCGGCGCGTTCGACCGGGTCATGCTCGACGCCCCCTGCACCGGGCTCGGCGCCCTGCGCAGGCGGCCGGAGGCCCGGTGGCGGCGCGACCCCAGGAGCATCCCCGAGCTCACCGCGCTGCAGCGGCAACTGCTCGACTCGGCGCTGGAGGCCGTCCGGCCGGGCGGCGTCGTGGCGTACGTGACCTGCTCGCCGCACCTGGCCGAGACCCGGGCCGTGGTGGAGGACGTGCGCGACCGGGTCGAGGTGCTGGACGCCCGCGCGTTCCTGCCCGAGGTGTCCGGCCTCGGAGACGGCCCGCACGCGCAGTTCTGGCCGCACCGGCACGGCACGGACGCGATGTTTCTGGCGTTGCTGCGCCGCCTGTGAGCGAGTGGTCCGGGGTCCTGGCCTCGACGGGATTCCCCTGAGTGGTGAGCGCTGAGCGGTGAGCGCGCCGCGCCGATGAGCCCCGCCGCGAAGGCGGCGCGGAGGCGGCGCAGAGGCGGCGTGGGCGGCCGGCGTCGCCGCCCTGCCGGCGGCCTCGGACTGGAGGCCGCCGGGGAGGGGCGGGACGGACGCCCGGGCGAAATAGACTGCAGGCACTATGGCCGTTCAGATCTCGCCCAGCATCCTGTCCGCAGACTTCGCCCGCCTCGCCGACGAGGCCGCACGGGTGGAGAACGTCGCCGACTGGCTCCACGTCGACGTCATGGATTACCACTTCGTGCCGAACCTGACGCTCGGCCTGCCGGTCGTCGAGTCGCTGCTGAAGACCACCGCGACGCCGGTCGACTGCCACCTCATGATCAAGGATCCGGACCGGTGGGCGCCGGACTACGCGGAGGCGGGTGCGGCCAGTGTCACGATCCACGCCGAGGCGGCCAAGGCCGCCGTGCGCACGCTGCGGGCGATCCGCGCCGCCGGAGCGCGGGCCGGTCTGGCGCTGAACCCGGCGACCGCCGTCGAGGGGTACGAGGACCTGCTGCCCGAGATCGACATGATGCTCGTCATGACCGTCGAGCCGGGCTTCGGCGGGCAGCGCTTCCTCGACATCGTGCTGCCGAAGCTGGCGCGGGCCCGGGCGCTGATCGACAAGCATGGCGGCGAGGTGTGGCTCCAGGTCGACGGCGGCGTCTCCGCGGACACGATCGAGCGCTGCGCCGAGGCCGGGGCCGACGTCTTCGTGGCCGGCAACGCCGTCTACGGCGCCGACGATCCCGCCCGCGCCGTCCAGGAGCTCAGGACCCTCGCCGAACAAGCCACCCCACCCAGGTGGTGATCTTGTAGTTTGTCACAGTCGCATGGCTTGACCTGCCGCTCCACACTTTGTGATCTTGCAGCGTTCCACTGCTTCATGCACCCGAGCAGGGAAAGCGCCGTCCGTGATCTTGCAATGTGCCGCTGAGTGCAAGATCACGGACGGTGAAAGCGAAGGTAGGCCGGACGTGCCGGACTACTCTGCATGATCACGCCGAGCGTTCGCCGAGGTCAGAAAAGAAGCCTGCGACAAACTGCAAGATCGCGGCGTAAGGAGGCCGAGGTCGGAGGGCTTTCTGCGACAAACTGCAAGATCACGCGGACAGGGGGGGTTAGGCGAGGGCGGGGTCGAGGACCACGTCCTCGCCCTGCGTGGTGGGCGCCTCGGGGAAGTGGCAGGCGGTCAGGTGGCCCTCGCGGTTGCCGCTGAGCCTGACCAGGGGCGGCACCTCAGTGGCGCACTTGTCCTGGGCCTTCCAGCAGCGCGTGCGGAAGCGGCACCCGGACGGCGGGTTGATCGGCGAGGGCACGTCGCCGGCCAGGCGGATGCGCTCGCGCGGCTCGCTCGACACGTCCGGCTCGGGCACGGCCGACAGCAGGGCGTGCGTGTACGGATGCCGGGGCCGCTCGTAGATCGACTGACGGTCGCCGACCTCGACGATCTTGCCGAGGTACATGACGGCGACGCGCTGGGAGAAGTGCCGTACGACGGCGAGGTCGTGCGCGATGAACAGGAACGCGATGCCGAGGTCACGCTGCAGTTCCTGCAGCAGGTTGACCACCTGAGCCTGGATGGAGACGTCCAGCGCCGACACCGGCTCGTCGGCGATGATGAGCGTGGGGTTGAGCGCCAGGGCCCGGGCGATCCCGATGCGCTGCCGCTGGCCGCCGGAGAACTCGTGCGGGAAGCGGTTGTAGTGCTCGGGGTTGAGGCCGACGATCTCCAGCAGCTCCTGGGCCCGCTTCTTGCGCCCGCCGGACGGGTTGATGTCGTTGACCTCCATCGGCCCGCGGATGATCGTGCCCACGGTCTGGCGCGGGTTGAGCGAGCTGTAGGGGTCCTGGAAGATCATCTGGATCTCGGGGCGGATCGGCTTGAGCTGCTTGCGCGAGCTGTGGCTGATGTCCCGCCCCCGGTAGAGGATCTCACCCGAGGTGGGTTCGAGCAGGCGGGACGCCAGGCGCCCGGTGGTGGACTTGCCGCAGCCCGACTCGCCCACCAGGCCGACCGTCTCGCCGGGGCCGACGGCGAGGTCGATGCCGTCCACCGCGTGGACGGCCCCGACCTGACGCTTGATCAGTGTGCCGCCCCGCACGGGGAAGTGCTTGACCAGCCCCTTGAGCTCCAGCAGCGTCTCGTTCATGCGTGGTCCTCGGTCTTCGCGGTGCGGAGTTCCCTCTTCTGCTCGAGGGTGAGGTAGCAGGCGTCGCCGTGCCCGGTCTCCGGGGAGATCGACGGCCGCTGGTTGAAGCACAGCTCCGGCCCGGCGAGCTTCGGGTAGTCGCAGCGCGGGTGGAACGGGCAGCCGGACGGCGGGTTCAGCAGGCTCGGGGGAGTGCCGCGCACCGGCATCAGCGGGACGTCCACGGACGAGTTCAGGCGCGGCATCGACGACAGCAGGCCCCAGGTGTAGGGGTGGCGCGGCTCGCGCAGCACCTCGCGGACGGTGCCGCGCTCGGCCGCCCGCCCGGCGTACATGACCAGGACGTTGTCGGCGGTGCCGGCCACGACGCCGAGGTCGTGGGTGATCAGGATGATCGCGGTGCCGAACTGCTGCTGAAGCTCCTTGAGCAGGTCGAGGATCTGCGCCTGCACGGTGACGTCGAGCGCGGTCGTCGGCTCGTCGGCGATGAGCAGGTCGGGGTCGCACACCAGCGCCATCGCGATCATCGCGCGCTGCCGCATGCCGCCGGAGAACTCGTGCGGGTAGTGGTCAACCCGCGTCTCCGGCTGGGGGATGCCCACGCGCCGGAGCATCTCGACGGCCCGGTCGCGGGCCTCCTTCTTGCTCGCGCCCTTGTGCTTGCGGTAGACCTCGCCGATCTGCCGGCCGATCGTGTGGAACGGCGACAGCGCGGTGAGCGGGTCCTGGAAGATCATGGCGACGCGGTTGCCGCGGAGTTTCTCCATCGAACCGCGGCTCGCCGAGATCAGCTCCTGGTCCTCCAGCCAGATCTCCCCGCCGATCTTCGTGTGGGCGGGGTCGTGCAGGCCGAGGATGGCGAGGTTGGTCACGGACTTGCCCGATCCGGACTCGCCGACGATGCCGAGCGTGGTGCCCTTCTCCAGATCGAAGGACAGGCCGTCGACGGCGTGCACGATGCCGTCCTCGGTGCTGAACTCGACGCTCAGGTCGCGGACGGACAGGAACGGCCCGGGGCCGCGCGAGGTCCCCGGCTCGCCGCTCCACGACACGGTGGTCACTTGCTGCTCCAGTTCCCGGTTCGACGTGATTAGGCGTTGGGCTTGGTAGGGCGGGGCTCAGCTCAGGCGGACCCGCGGGTCGATGAACGCGTAGAGCATGTCCACGGCGATGTTCAGCAGGACGATCGCCGCCGCGCCCACGATGGTCACGCCGAGCAGCATCGGCAGGTCGGTGTTCTGCACGGCGCGTACGGCCAGCTCGCCGATGCCGTGGAGGCTGAACGTCTGCTCGGTGATGATCGCGCCGCCCAGGAGCGTGGCGAGGTCGACACCGAAGATCGTGAGGATGGGGATCATCGCGCCGCGCCAGGCGAAGCGGAAGAACACCGACCGGCTCGACATGCCCTTGGCGCGCGCCGTGCGGACGTAGTCCTCGGCGAGCTGCTCGACCATCTGCGAGCGGGTCATGCGGGTGTAGTTGGCGGTGAAGATGATCGACAACACCACCCACGGCAGCATCAGATGGGTGAACCAGCCCAGCGGGTTCTCGGTGATCGGCACGTAGGACGGGCGCGGGATCAGCTGCAGGGTGTCCACCAGGTAGAACGCCAGCAGCGGTCCGACGAAGTAGATCTGGAGCGAGGCCCCGATGACCGACGACGAGCTGGCGATCTTGTCGAGCGGCTGCCCGACCTTCCAGGCCGCGATCATGCCGGTGAGGATGCCGAACGCCAGGATGACCACCGATGCGCCCAGGGTGAGCGACAGCGTCACCGGGAAACGGTCGACGATGGCGCTGAAGACGGGCTCCTGGGTGGCGAAGGAGTAGCCGAGGCAGGGCGCCGGGCAGTCGCCGAACTGGACGAACTGCCGGCCGGCGAAGATGCCGACGAGCCAGTGCCAGTACTGCACGAACAGTGGCTCGTCCATGCCCAGGTTGTGCCGGATCAGCGTCAGCGTCTCAGGCTGGCAGATCTTGCCGCAGAACGCCCGGGCGGGGTCGCGCGGCACGGCGTAGAAGAGGTAGAACGTGATCGCGCTGATGATCATCAAGATCACGAGTGCGCCGGCGACGCGGCGTACCAGATAGCTGGTCATGGTCTCGCACTTGCTCCTGCGGGCGGGACGGGCCCGGGGTCCGCCGCCCCGCGGAGGGGCGGCGGACCCGGGGTGCTGCTACTTGACGTAGATGCCGAGCGCCGACTGCTCGCCCGTGATGGGGTCGAACTTGACCCCGCCGAGGCCGGAGCCGTACAGGCCGAAGTACGTCTGGTAGAACTCGGGCACGATCGCGGCCTGGTCCATGATCTGCCGGTCGATCGCGGCCCACGCCTTGCCCGCCTCGGTGGCGTCGGCGATCGCGTTGGCCTTGTCGATGGCGTCGTTGATCTCGGGCAGGTTGAGGTGCGTGTAGTTCGGCGCGTTGTCCGCGATCAGGCGGCCGTCGTACTGCGGCTGGATCGCGGTCGAGCCGGTCGGCCAGTCGGCCGCCCAGCCGCCCCAGTAGATGTCGTACTTGTTGTCCACCGGGCCGATGGCGTCATAGTAGGTGCCCGCGTTCAGCGGCTTGCCCACCACCTTGAAGCCGGCCTTGCCGAGCGCCTCCTTGATGGCGACGGTGACCTTCTCCTGGACCGGCGTCTGGTTGTAGGCGTAGACCACGGTCGGGTTCGGGTCACCCGACTTGGCGAGCAGCGCCTTGGCCGCCTCGGGGTCGCCCTCGGGCTTGGCCAGCTTGTTGTACAGGTCGAACGCCTCGTAGCCGAGCACCGTCGGGCTCATCACCGTCGTGGCGATCTTACCGATGGAGATCTCGCCGCCCTGGAGCTGCTGGATCTGCTTGGACGGCCAGGCCGTGATGATGGCCTTGCGGACGTTGACGTCGGTGATCCGCTTGGTGTTGATGTTGTAGAAGGTCGTGAACGGCGTCAGGCCCTGCAGCGACCGCTTCATCAGCTCGGAGTCGTTCAGCACCTCCTGGGTGCGCTCGGGCGCGACCGGGTTGTGGAAGGTGAACGCCTGCTTGTCGTTGCCGGTGTCGGCCATGAAGCGCTCGGTGGTCTGCTGGGACTGGAGACCGAACTCCATGTGGAACTTGTCCGGGTACGCGTGCCGGATGGGGTCGGTCTTCGGGTCCCAGTTCTCGTTGCGCTCCAGGTCCAGCGACTTGTCCGTGATGTGGCTCACGATCTTGTAGGGACCCGAGGAGAACGGCTGCTTGTCGTACTTCTGCTTCGTGTCCTGCGCCTTGGGCACGGCGCCGTAGCCGGTCATGGCCACGGTGAAGTTGAAGTCCGGGTGCTCCGCGTTGAGGTGGAAGACCACCGTCTTGTCGTCCGGAGTCTCGATCGTGTCGAGCTCCTTGCCGTCGTAGGGGCCCTTGTACTGGTCGCGGAACGGCTTCTTCGCGTCCGGCACCAGCCAGGTCTCGGCGTAGTCCGGGCCCTCGGTGATGAAGTCGGCGAACAGGCGCTCGAAGCTGTACTTGATGTCAGCGGAGGTGATCGGCGTGCCGTCCTGCCACTTCAGGCCGTCCTTGAGCGTGAACTTCCACGTCTTGCCGCCGTCGGTGGTGGTGCCGGTGTCGGTGGCCAGGTCGCCGACGAGCTTGATGTTGCCCGCGTCGTCCTCCTTGTAGTTCGTGAGCTGCCGGGTGAACAGCGACGAAACCGAGGAGTTGTAGTTCAGGTAGACCCGGCCCGGGTCGAGGTGGCTGAAGTCGTCACGGTCGATCATGTAGGCCGTGCCGCCGGGCTTGGCGCCGGCCACCTCGGGGGCGGGGCCGGTGGAGTCGGCCGCGGTCCCGACCGAGATGGCGCTGACGGCCTTGTTCTCCAGCGGCTTCTGGGAGGCGCCCCCCGCGCTCTGGGGCGCTCCGCCCCCTCCGCCCTTGGCGCAGCCGGCCAGGGCCAGCGCGCCCGCCGCGAGCACGGCCGTCATCGAGGCGATCCGCCTGCTGTGCGATCTCATGTGGTCCTTCCTATGGGGGAGAGCGCGTGTGGTCAGCGCTTTGTCTTGGGGTCGAAGGCGTCGCGGATGGAGTCCCCGAGCAGGTTGAAGGCGACGACGAAGATCAGCATCGACACGCCGGGGAACAGGAGGTAGGTCACGTCGGAGTGGTAGACGTTCGCGCCCACCTGGAACATCCGGCCCCAGTCGGGGGTGGGTTCGGTCATGCCGACGCCGAGGAAGCCCAGGCCCGCCTCCGCGCCGACGTACAGCGGGAGCGCGAGTGTGGCCTGGATGATGATCGGCGTCCAGAGGTTGGGCAGCAGCTCCTTGAAGATCACCCGTGCCGGCGACGCACCGGTGACGCGGGCGGCCTCCACGAACTCACGAGCCCGCAGCGACAGCACCTGGGAGCGCAGCAGGCGGGCGATCGTGGCCCAGCCGAGGACGGTGAGGACGACGCAGATGGACACGTATCGCAGCCAGACCGGCGTCTCCTCCTCGGGCAGCACGAACGCCGCCTCGACCACGGGGAGGAAGACGATCAGGAAGAGCTGCGAGGGGAAGGCGAGCAGCGTGTCGATGACCCGCCCGATCACGTAGTCGGTCTTGCCGCCGATGTAGCCCGAGGTGATGCCCATCGTGATGCCGACGATCGTGGAAACGACGGTCACGATCATCGCGATACTCAGCGAGGTGCGGATGCCGTACACGAGCTGCGTGAACACGTCGCGGCCCAGGCCCGGCTCAAGGCCGAACCAGAAGTCGCCGCTCACGCCGCCGTTGGGCGCGATCGGGTAGCCGAAATCGTTGAGCAGACCTGGCTGGTTCTGGCCGTAGGTCGTGTACGGATCCTTGCCGTACAGCGCCGCGATCACGGGAGCCAGCAGCGCGATCAGGAAGAAGGCGATCACGATGATCGCCGAGGCCATGCCCGTCTTGTCGCGCCGGAAACGGCGCCACATGAGCTGGCCGGGCGAGCGGCCGACGACGGCGGGACCGGAACCGGCCGTGGCCGCGGTGTCCGCGGACTCCGCGGCGGCGTCGGTCGCGGTCGAAGGGGGGAACGTCATGGTGCGGTGCTCCCGGATGGACCATTAACGATCGGAAGAGATCCGACTATAGGGAACCCTGGCAACTAATTTTGCAGGGGTCAATCACTTGAGGCGGGCAGTTCGCCACTTGCTTGCTTCGTTGTGCAAAGTAAATCACCTTGTGTCCTGCGACTGCATTGACCTCGGTATACGCGGCAGGGAACACTCCTTATTACACAAATGCTTTTGTGTCACAGCTTTGTGACACAACCCGCACACGCCTGAGACCAAACCGGATCGGGAAACCTGTGTGCCGCAGATCACCACAATCCCGCCCTACGGCCACGAGTCGGGCGCGGCTACACTGACGGGTAGCAGAGCAGCGTGCTCCGGGGTCGGTGTAATTCCGAACCGGCGGTGACACCCCTGTCTTCAGGGGTGACAGTCCGCGACCCGGCCGAAGCCATCGGCCGGTGGACCTGGTGAGATTCCAGGACCGACGGTGAAAGTCCGGATGGGAGGAAGCGCGCGAGCGGGTGGCCGTGGTGCCGCCGGACGGCCGTGTGGCCGCACCGGCAGCGAGGCCGTCCGTGCAGGTGATGCGAGGCCGCATCCCGAACGATCCCCGGGGCCCGCCGTAGACAACGGCGAGAGGAAGACCGGGGTGACCTCAGGGGACATCCTTCACATGCGGCGCGCGATCGCGCTCGCCGCCCGGGGCCTGGGCGGCACCAGCCCCAATCCCGTCGTCGGCTGTGTGATCCTCGACCCGTCGGGCGAGGTCGCGGGGGAGGGCTTCCACGCCTACGCCGGCGGCCCGCACGCCGAGGTCGTGGCGCTGCGCGAGGCCGGCGAGCGAGCCAGGGGCGGCACGGCTTACGTGACGCTGGAGCCGTGCAACCACACCGGCAGGACCGGCCCCTGCTCCGGCGCCCTCCTGGAGGCGGGCGTGGCCCGGGTCGTCGTCGCCGTCTCCGATCCCAACCCGAAGGCCGCGGGCGGCGCGGCCGTTCTGCGGCGGCACGGCGTCGTGGTGGACGAGGGCGTGCTGGCCGCCGAGGCCGAGGAGGTCAACGCCGCCTGGCTGACCTCCGTGCGGGCCCGCAGGCCGCATGTGACCTGGAAGTTCGCCGCCACCGTGGACGGCCGCTCGGCGGCCGAGGACGGCACGAGTCAGTGGATCACCTCGCCAGAGGCCAGGGCCGACGTGCACCGCCTGCGGGCCGAGAGCGACGCCGTCGTCGCGGGAATCGGCACCGTGCTGGCCGACGACCCCCGGCTGACCGTCCGGCTGACCGCCGGGCTCACAGCCGGGCTCACCGCCGGCGTCCCCGCCCCCTCACGCGCGGCGCCCGTGCTGCGTGTGGTCGTGGATTCGGGCGCCCGCACCCCGGCCGCCGCCCGTGTTCTGGACGGCGAGGCGCCGACGCTGGTCGCCGTGGCCGAGGACGCGGCCGTGCCCGCCCACCTGTCCCCCCACGCCGTACGGCTCCCGCGCGTCCCCGGCGGGATCGACCTGCGCGCCCTCCTGGCCGAGCTGCACGACAGGCAGGTCGTGAGCGTGCTGATCGAAGGCGGGCCCACCCTCGCCGGCGCCTTCCTCCGTGAGGGCCTGGTCGACCGGGTCGTCGGCTACCTCGCCCCGGCGCTGCTGGGGGCGGGGGCGGCCGCGCTCGGCCCCGCGGGCGTCTCGACGATCACCGAGATCCACCGGCTGGAGTTCGCCGAAGTCACTCCCGTCGGGCCGGACCTCAAGCTGGTCCTGCGTCCGAAGTCCCCTGTGTCGTCAACCCCGGTGCCGCCGCACCCTGCTTCATCGCACCCCGTGCCGCCACCCCCTGTGTCCTCCACCCCCGGGTCTCCCGCCCCTGTGCCTTCGGAGTCCTCCGGCCCGCAGTCCCCTAAGGAGAGCTGAATGTTCACCGGAATCGTCGAGGAGCTCGGCGAGGTCGTGGCACTCGAGGCGCAGGGCGACTCCGCGCGCCTCACGGTGCGCGGCGCGGTCGTCACGGCCGACGCCGGGCACGGCGACTCGATCGCCGTCAACGGCGTCTGCCTCACCGTCGCCGGCGCCGAGGCGGACTCCTTCACCGCCGACGTGATGAAGGAGACCCTCGACCGGTCCTCGCTCGGGGCCCTGCGCCCCGGCTCACGGGTCAACCTGGAGCGCGCCGTACGGGCCGACCAGCGGCTCGGAGGGCACATCGTGCAGGGCCACGTCGACGGGACCGGGCAGGTGCTGTCGCGCGAGCCCGGGGAGCACTGGGAGGTCGTGCGGTTCTCGCTGCCCGCGAACCTCGCCCGGTACGTCGTGGAGAAGGGCTCGATCGCGGTGGACGGCGTCAGCCTCACCGTGGCCGGCGTGACGGACGACTCCTTGTCCGTCAGCCTGATCCCCACCACCCTCGAACTCACCACGCTCGGCCGCAAGCAGCCGGGCGAGCCGGTCAACCTCGAGGTGGACGTGATCGCCAAGTACGTCGAGAAGCTCACCGCGGCGACCGCCAGGGGAGCCTCGGCATGAGCGAGCGTAGCGAGCGAATCAATAGGCACAGCGTCTGGCGCATGCCACTCCGAGCCGAAGGCGAGGAGGTGGCATGAGCTGGACCGACGCGGCGGCCTTCTACGCGTTCGGCAAGCCCGTGCTGTGGACCGACCTGGTGGGCAACGTGTGCGCGCTGGGCACGGTCTGGCTCGCGATCAGGAGGACGATCTGGACCTGGCCGGTGCAGTTACTCGGGTCGGCGCTGCTGTTCGTGGCGTCGGTCAGCGCGCACATCACCGGCAACGCGCTCAAGCAGGCGCTGTTCGGCGTCCTGGCGGTCTACGGCTGGGTGAGGTGGACGCGCGGCATGCGCGGCGGCGCGGAGCTGCCGATCCGCTCGGCGCGCGTCCGGGAGCGCGTGGCGCTCGTCAGCGTCATGATCGCCGGGACGGTCGCGGTCGCGCTGCTGTTCGTCCTCCTCAACTCCCGGGGCTGGAAGATCTCCTGGGCGCCGTGGCCCGACGCGTACATCTTCGTCGGCAGCGCGGTCGCCACCTGGGCGCAGGGCAGAGCCCTGGTCGACTTCTGGATCATCTGGGTCGCCGTGGACCTCGTGGGGGTTCCGCTGGCGTTCAACTCCGGGCTCGTGGTTTCCGGCCTGGTCTACGGAGTGTTCTTCGTGATGGTGTTGATCGGGTTCCGCGGCTGGCTGCGGCAGTCGCGCGAGTTGCGGGCGGTGACCGCGTGAGCGAGATCAGGCTGGACCCGATCGAGCGGGCCGTCAACGACATCAGGGACGGCAGACCCGTCGTGGTGGTGGACAACGAGAACCGCGAGAACGAGGGCGACCTCATCTTCGCGGCGTCGAAGGCCACGCCCGAGCTGGTCGCCTTCATGATCCGCTACACGAGCGGCGTCATCTGCGTGGGCACGGAGGGGGCCACGCTCGACCGGCTCGGCCTGCCGCTGATGGTGCAGGACAACCGCGAGCGTCTGCGCACCGCGTACACGATCAGCGTGGACGCCAGGGACGGCGTGACGACGGGCATCTCCGCCGCCGACCGGGCCAAGACGATCAGGACGCTGTGCGACTCGGCCACCGAGCCGTACGAGCTGGTCCGGCCGGGCCACATCTTCCCGCTGCGCTACCGCGAGGGCGGCGTGCTGGCCCGGCCTGGGCACACCGAGGCGTCGGTGGACCTCGCCAGGCTCGCCGGGCTGACCCCGGCCGGCGCGCTCGCCGAGATCGTCAACGACGACGGCACGATGGCGCGGCTGCCCCGCCTGCGCGAGTTCGCCGACGAGCACGACCTCGCGCTCGTGTCGATCGAGCAGCTCATCGAGCACCGCCGCAGGTCCGAGCGGATGGTCACCCGGGTCGCCGAGACGCGCATCCCCAACCGCTACGGCGTCTGGCGGGCATACGGCTACGCCAGCGCGCTGGACGGCGGCGAGCATGTCGCGCTGGTGTACGGCGACATCGACGACGGCGAGAACGTGCTCGTCCGGGCGCACTCGGAGTGCCTCACCGGCGACGTGCTCGGCTCGCTGCGCTGCGACTGCGGCGTGCAGCTCGACACCGCGATGCGCATGATCGCGGAGAAGGGGCGCGGCGTGATCGTGTACCTGCGCGGCCATGAGGGGCGGGGTATCGGCCTGCTGGCCAAGCTGCGCGCCTACAGCCTGCAGGACAACGGCAGCGACACCGTCGACGCCAACCTGGAGCTGGGGCTGCCGGTGGACGCCAGGGAGTTCTCCAACGCCGGGCAGATGCTCGCCGACCTCGGCGTGAAGTCGGTGCGGCTGCTGACCAACAACCCGGCCAAGGTGCGGGGCATGGATGGGTACGGCATCAAGGTCCTGGGCCGCGAGGCCATGCCGGTGGCGATGAACCCGTACAACGAGAGGTATCTCACCGCCAAACGCGACCGGCTCGGCCACGAGATCTCGGGCGGCGTCCCCCGCGACATCCACGGCGAGCACTTCGGCAAGGAGGCCTCATGAACGGGCGCATCAGCACTTCGGGTGGTCATACGAGGAGGAACGCATGAGCGGTGAGGGACGGCCGGACGCGGCGGCGGTGGACGCGGGCGGGCTGACCGTCGGCATCGTCGCCGCCCGGTGGCACGAGGAGATCACCGACCAGTTGCTCGCGAGGGCGGAGCGGGCCGCGCGGGACAGCGGCGCGGCCGTGGTCACGGCCCGCGTGGCCGGGTCGCTGGAGATCCCGGTGGTCGCGCAGGCCCTGGCCCGGCGCTACGACGCCGTCGTTGCGCTCGGCGTGGTGATCCGGGGGGACACGGCCCACTTCGACTACGTCTGCGACTCGGTGACCGCCGGTCTGACCAGGGTCGCGCTCGACGAGTCGACCCCGGTGGGCAACGGGGTGCTCACCTGTGACACCCTTGATCAAGCGGTCGAGCGGTCCGGCGTGCCGGGCAGCAAGGAGGACAAGGGGTATGAGGCGACGATCGCCGCCCTGGAGACCGCCCTCCTCCTTCGCGGCCTCGCCTCGCCGGCCGGCCTCGCCCGATCCTCCTAGCCGCAGCCCTCGCATCCGCAGCCCTCGCATCCGCGGCCCACGCACACGCAGCCCTCGCATCCGCAGCGCCGAGCCGGGAAGACTTGATTGGTGATCTCGCAGTATCCGCCCGCGGCCCCGCGGGCCCGGCACGCCGTACGCCCCCGCGCCGTGTCCACTCGCGGGGGCCGTCATGCCTGAGAGCACGCCTCCGCTGCCGGTCACCTGGCGTCCCCGCATCACGACGATCATGGCGTACGGCATGGCGGCGGTGATGGTGATCGGCTCGGTCCTGCTGGCCGTCGGCCTGCCGGAGCAGTTCAAGCTCCCCGACCGGCTGGGCATGGTCGCCTTCGGCCTGGCGGTGGCGTGCGTGCTGCACCTGCTCGGCCGCCTGCGGGTGCGGGCGGACGAGCAGGGGATCACGGTCGTGAACCCCCTGCGGGTCCACCGCTTCGAGTGGGCCGAGGTGCTGGACGTCACCATGGTGGAGGGCGACCCCTGGCCCAAGCTGGACCTCGCCAACGGGCTCAGCCTGGGCGCGATGGGCATCCAGAGCACCGAGCGGGAACGATCGCGACGGGCGGTGGCCCAGCTCACCGCCCTCATCCGCGAGCACGGCGAGGCCCCCGACCGCCTGTGACGCGGCGGGGGCGGCCGGGGCGGCACGGGTGGCCAGGGCGGCACGGCACCGACACGGCACCGACACGGCACCGACGCGGCACCGACGCGGCACCGAGATGGCACCGACGCGGTGCGCGCGGGTGCCCCGGTGCGCCGTCAGGCGCTCAGCCGTACCGGATCGCCGGCGCCGAGCAGGCCCCGCCGGCGCAGCTCGGGCAGCACGCCCTCACCGAACCAGAAGGCCTCCTCCAGGTGCGGGTATCCGGACAGGACGAACTCCTCCACGCCGAGTGAGGCGTACTCCTCGACGAGGTCGGCGACCTCCGCGTGGCTGCCGACGAGCGCGGTGCCCGCGCCGCCCCGCACCAGGCCGACCCCCGCCCACAGCCCGGGGTGGATCTCCAGGTCCCTGACCCTGCCGCCGTTGCGGCCCCCGTTGAGGTTCCCGTCGCGGCCGTCGTTGAGGTTCCCGTTGCGGCTCCCGTGGAAGCCCTCGTGGAGCGCGAGCATCCGCTGCTGCCCCACCGACTCGCTGCGGGCCAGGACGGCCCGCGCCGACGCGATGTCCTCGGGGGAGATCTGGTCGAGCAGCCGCCCGGCCTCCGCCCACGCCTCCTTGGAGGTGTCCCTCGTGATCACGTGCAGGCGGATACCGAAGCGCAGCGTGCGGCCCTCGGCGGCGGCCAGCTCCCGCATCCAGTCGAGCTTGGCCGCGACCTGGGACGGCGGCTCGCCCCAGGTGAGGTAGACGTCCACGTGCCGGGCGGCGACCGGGCCCGCGGCGGCCGAGGAGCCGCCGAAGTACAGCTCGGGCACGGGGTCGGGCCGTTCGGCGACCGTCGCCCCCTCGACGTCGTAGTAGGCGCCGGTGAAGTCGAACGGCCCGTCCCACGCGCCGCGCACGATCGACAGGAACTCGGCGGTCCGCGCGTACCGCTCGTCCTTGCCCAGGTGGTCGCCGAACCGCCGCTGCTCGGCCGCCTCCCCGCCGGTCACGACGTTCAGCAGCAGCCGGCCGCCGGAGATCCGCTGGTAGGTGGCGGCCATCTGCGCCGCGAGCGTGGGGGACAGCACCCCGGGACGGAACGCGACCAGGAACTTCAGCCGGGTCGTCACCTGGGTCAGCGCGGCGGTGACGAGCCAGGCGTCCTCGCAGTAGGTGCCCGTGGGGGTGAGCACGGCCTCGAACCCCACCTGCTCGGCCGCGCGGGCCACCTGGGCGAGGTAGTCGATCGTGGGCGGCCGGAACGCGGTGGCCGGAGACCGCCCGTGCGCGCGGCGCAGGCCGTGCCCGCCGCCGGTTATCGCTCTGCCGTCGCCCGAGGTGGGCAGGAACCAGTGGAATTTCATTGCTGCGCCTTCCTGACGACGTCGTTGAAGCGGTCGTCCACGAACTGGGAGAACGTGATGGTGCCCGGCACGAGGCCCTCGGCGGTGAACGCGTCGGCGATCTCCTGTTCCGAGGAGACGACCGACTCGTCGATCACGACGGGGGTGGCGACGGCGTTGGCCACGGCCGCGTCCGCTACCTCGATCGGCAGGCCGGTCTCCTGCGCCCACACCTGCGCCCACTCGTCCAGGTGGGTGGCGGCCCAGTTGCGCGCCTTTCCCAGCCGGGTGAGGAAGTCGCCGATCGCGGTTCGCCTGCCCGCGTCGTCGAGCGCGGCGGGAGCGGCGACCTGGAAGCCCAGGCCGTTGACGAGGCCCGCGCCGTCGACCAAGAGCCGGGCCTTGTGCTGGATCTCGGCCTGGGAGGTGAAGGGGTCCCAGATGGCCCAGGCGTCGACGGTGCCGGACGAGAACGCCGCCAGGGCGTCGGCGGGCTGGAGATACTGCGGCTGGATGTCCTTGAAGGTCAGGCCCTCCTTCTTCAGGACCGCCAGCAGGTGGTAGTGGGCCGAGCTGCCCTTGGCGACCGCGATCTTCTTACCCTTGAGCTGGGCGGGCGAGGTGATCGCGGACCCGCCGGGGACGAGGATCGCCGATCCCTTGGCGCTCTGCCGGTACGCCGCCACGATCTTGATCTTCGAGCCGGACGCGGCGGCGAAGACGGGCGGGGTGTTGCCCACGCCGCCGATGTCGACCGCGCCCGCGTTGACCGCCTCCAGCAGCGGCGGCCCAGAGGTGAACTGCGACCACGTGATCGCGTAGGAGGTGCCGTCGAGCAGCCCGGCGGCCTTGAGCAAAGCCTGCGACCCGGCCTTCTGGTCGCCGACCCGGAGAGTGACGCGGTCCGTGGCCTGTCCGTCCTTCCCCCCGGACGCGCCCTGTCCCGTCCCGGCGCAGGCCGTGGCGGCGGACGCCAGGGCGATCAGCAGCGCGACGAGCGCTCTCCTGGTCATGCGGGTCCTTCCGGGGTGACGCCCAGCGCGGACAGCAGGGCCGCGCGCAGGGTGAGCAGGTCGGGGTGGTCGCGGTGCCGGGGGCGCGGCGCGGTGACGGTCCATTCGTGTGCGACGCGCCCGCCGTCGAGCACCAGGATCCGGTCGGCCAGCAGCAGCGCCTCGTCCACGTCGTGGGTCACCAGCAGCACGGCCGGGCCGTGCGCCGCCCACAGGTCGAGCACCAGTCGGTGCACGGTGATCCGGGTCAGCGCGTCGAGCGCGCTGAACGGCTCGTCGAGCAGCAGCAGCCCCGGGTCGCGGACGAGCGCGCGGGCCAGGCTCGCCCGCTGCGCCTCGCCGCCGGACAGCGTCAGCGGCCAGGCCCGCGCCCGGTCGGCCAGGCCCACCTCGGCCAGCGCCGCGTCCGCCCGGCCGGTCGGGTCGGGTGCGGCCAGGCCGAGCGTGAGGTTGTCGCGCACCCGCTTCCACGGCACCAGCCGGGGCTCCTGGAAGGCCACGGCCACCGAGCCGTCCACCTCCAGGCCGCCCTCGGCCTCCTCGTCCAGGCCGGCGAGTGCGCGCAGCAGCGTGGACTTGCCCGAGCCGCTGCGGCCGAGGAGCGCGACGAACTCGCCGCGCGAGATCGTCAGGTCGAGGCCGTCGAGCACCGTACGGTCGCCGAAGCGCCGGGTGAGCCCGCGCACGGTGGCCAGTGCGGCCTCCGCCGGCTGTACGGCGCCCGGGGCGTGCGCACCCACGGGGACATCCACGGGGACATCCACGGGGACGCTCACCGGGACAGGAACTCGCGCCGCCATACCAGTGCCCTCCTTTCCAGGAGCCGGACCAGGGCGTCGGTGAGCAGGCCGAGCGCGCTGTAGACGAGCAGGCCGACCACGATCACGTCGGTGCGCAGGAACTCCCGCGCATCGTTGATCATGTAGCCGAGGCCGGCGTCGGCGTTGACCTGCTCGGCCACGATCAGCGCCAGCCAGGCCACCCCGAGGCTCTGCCGCAGCCCGACGAGCGTCTGGGGGAGCGCGCCGGGCAGCACGATGTGCCGCACGAGCGCGGTCCGCCCGAGCCTGAGCGTCCGGGCGACCTCGGCGAGCTTGCCGTCCACGCCGCGGATGCCCGCGAACGTGTTGAGATAGAGCGGGAAGGAGACGGCGAGCGCCACCAGCAGCACCTTGGGCGTCTCCCCGATGCCGAACCAGAGGATGAACAGCGGGATCAGCCCGAAGAAGGGCAGTGCCCTGAGCATCTGCATGAGCGGGTCGACGGCGTTCTCGCCGGGCCGGCTCAGCCCGGCGACCAGCGCGAGGCCGACGCCCGCGACCGCTCCGGCGGCGAAGCCGAGGAGCACCCGTTCGAGGGACACCGCGATCGCCGTGGGCAGCGTTCCCGAGCGCACCAGGTCGAGCGCGGTCACGGCGATCTGCGACGGGGCGGCGAGCAGCCGGGCGGGCAGCAGCCCGAGCGCGCTGGCGAGCTGCCACAGCAGCACGACAGCGAGCGGGCTGACCCACCGGTGCCACCCCCTCCGCGGGCCGCGGGCCCCGGCGGAGCGGAGCTGCGGCCGGGGACGCGGTTGGGGATCCGCCCGGACCGCGCCTCTCAACTCGCTACGGAGTTCGACGACGGACATGGACACACCTCGCAGTCGATGACGAAGGATTCGCCACCAGGGTTACCTGTATTTCCTACCAAGTCAATAGGTTTACGAACCGGGCTCGTCGTACGAACCGGGCTCGTCGTACAGGCCGGCTCGCCAGCGGCGGGTCAGGGGTGACCGGTGGCCCGGCCGGTGCGCGGGACGCCGGCCGGGCCCGCGGCCGTCTTACACGGCGGTCAGCTCACGCCCGGGATGGAGACGTTCTGCTCCTCGAACTTGTAGCCGGTCTTCGCGGCGTCGCGCTGCAGGCCGTCCATCGAACTCTTGCCGGCGTCGACGTCGGCCGCCGTGACGGTGCCGTTCCGCAGCTTGCCGGTCAGTGCGGAGAACTGGTTGCTCACGCCCTCGACGGCTTTGCACAACGTCGGATTGGCCGCGGCGAAGCCCCTGGCGACCTTCAGCTGGTGCAGGGCGAAGGCGCCGGCGATCACTGCCTTGGCGATCGTGCGCTTGCGTTTGTCGGCTCCGGCCTTGAAGCCGCCGCTGCGCAGCGGCTTGTAGACATAGCGGTGGAAGGCGCCGAGCGCGAGACCCGCGTGCAGCGCGAACCGGGTCTTGGCGAATTTCTTGGCGTTGCCGCCGGTCGGGCACGGCGAGCTGTACTCGCTGTCGGCCGCGGTCGGCGTGACGCGCGCCGCCGGGCCGGCCGCGGCGGCGTTCCCGGAGGCCGGGGCGGTGGTCGTGCCGCCGCAGCCGACGAGCAGCGCCATCGTCAGCACGGCCGCCGCCGCGAGCGCGGTCAGGGATCGAACAGTTCGTCCAGCCATCGTTTCCCCCTGTGAACCAGTGGATCGTGTGGACCTTGTGGTTGAGCGGCGGCGCACCCGGCCCGTGCACCGTCTCGCGCACCCGGCCCGTGCACCGGCCCGTGCGCCGGGTGGCGTGCCGAATCAGGGCCGTCGCGGGTGGGTGATCGGCGCCCATCGCCGCGCCGCTCACGGGGTCGCGGATGTCGCGGGGCCGTGCCGGCCCTCCTCCGTGAGGGCGTCCTGGACGACGGTTGCCGTCCGGGTGGCGTCTATGCGGGCTTTTGCCGGGTCGGGGCGATTTCCATGCCGTGCCCGGAGGGACATTTTGGGGCCGCCGCACGATTGGCATGGCGAAAGCACGCAAGGCGCTGTGAATTCGCCGGAAAATGCGGCCCGTCGAGATCCGGCGCCTCGTGCGGACGTAGATCCCGCGTCAGCGGAAACCGGAGGCGGGACCATTCGGGAGCCGGCCCGGTCCGTCATTCATCGATCCATGCCAATCGCCGGATCGGGAATCGCATCGGATTTTCCCTGGATCATCCGCGTGGCGGGTGCTGGGCTGGACGCCTCCGGCCAGAAATTCGGACAATGAGCGAGAAGCGAAACAATTCGCCGCACCGCGGCTTGATCGACAGGGAGAACGGCCATGCGAGGTGGACGACTCAGCATGATCGCCGGCTCGGCGCTCCTCGGCGCGATCGCGCTCTGGCCGGCCGCGGCGTCCGCGGCGTCGGCGTCGGCGCCGGCGAGCGTCAGTGGCGCGGCCGTCACACAGGCGGATCCCGGCAATTCCTATGTGAAGCCGAAGCCGCCCCGGTGCACCTACCGATGCACGAACCACCGTAAGTTCAAATGCTGTCCCAAGTGCACGCGGATAAAGGGGAAATGCTAGGGAGTGGATGCGGGCGTAGATCGCCGCGGAACGGGGAGCCGGTGCACATCGCGGTGGCCCTTGCGTGACCCACCGCCTCTCCTCGGCCGTCCGGCGCTCGAGTGTGACCGGCCCGGTTTTCGCCGGTCACATTCGCCTGATGGCAGGGCGAGAAACGAAGGTCGTGAAATCGGCCGTATGCCCGGACCCGAGGAGGAGGGGCGTCGCGGCCCAACCCCCAGGGCCGCGGTGATGCGGGCGATGCAGGCGCGCAGGGGACCGGCCAGGTCGCCGATCGCGGTGGCGCCGCGCGAGACGCCCCGAGGGTAGAGGGCGCACAGTTCCTCGCCGGGAAGCACGTCGACGCCGCGATCGAGCTCGGCGCCGCCGACCTGGTGGAGGTGCTGCGCGGGCCGGACTGGTGCGGCGCCGTCGCCGTCGCCGAGGGCCCCGCCCACCTGCTCGAAGAGCTGGACTACGCCCCTCTCGTGATCGCACCCGAAAAGATCATCTGTGTCGGGCAGAACTACCGCAACCACATCCTCGAGAGGGGGCGCGAGCTGCCCTCGCATCCGACCATCTTCGCCAAGTACAGCCGCGCGCTGATCGGCGAGTGCCGCAACGTCTGCCGGCGGGAGAAGGCGTGACCGCGCGCGCGCTGGCCCGGGTAGAAGAGGGCACCGCCCTGTTCGAGAACACACTGGGCGGGATCGGCGACGCCGGTCTCGACGAGCCCTCGGCGCTGCCGGGCTGGCGCCGCCGCGAGGTCGTCGCGCACGTCGCCTGCAACGCCGACGCCCTGGTCAACCTGCTCGGCTGGGCGCGCACCGGGGTGGAGAACCCGATGTATTCCTCACCGCGGCAGCGGACGGCCGACATCGACGCGGGCGCCGCGCTGCCGGCCGGCGACCTGCGCGCGTGAGCCTGCGCGACTTTGCCCGCGGACCTGCTCCGGGCGCTCGCCGCGGACGCCGTCGCCGGGCTCTCCGGCAACGCGGAGGTCCCACTCGTCACTCTCACCGCCGCCGACACCGGCGACCGATTCGAGCTAGGCATGCGGGAAAGCTGCCCGCCGCCGGCGGCGACGGTGCCTGTGACGGCGACGGTGCCGGTGCCGGTTCACGGGGAGCTGGCGGAGGTCACGGCCTACCTGCTGGGGCGTCCCAGCGTGGTCGCCGGGCCCCCGCTGCCGGGCTGGCTCTGATCGCCGGTACGCGTCGCCGTGGCGGAAGCCCGCTGCCACGGCGGCGCTCCGGGGACGGCTAAGCTCGCGTCGAACGGGGAGGGGTGCATGGCGGTGCTGATTGACCGGCCGAACTGGCCGGGGCCTCGCGGCCTGCTGTGGTCCCACCTGGTCAGCGACTCCTCGCTGGAGGAGCTGCACGCGTTCGCCCGCCTGCTCGGCGTGCCCGTACGGGCCTTCGACCGGGACCACTACGACGTGCCGGAGACGGTCTACGACCGGGCCGTGGTCCTCGGGGCCGAGCCTGTCGGCAGCCGGGAGCTGGTGCGGCGGCTGACGGACGCGGGCCTGCGCCGGCGGAAGACCCGGTCGGAATCTACGTTGTAAAGGCTCCCGGCGTCTCAGAGGCCGGCGAGCTCGGCGGCGATGTTCTCGCGTGCCCGCCGCTCCCACAGGTCCCGGCCCACCGGGGTGCCGAACAGGCGGGCCTTGCCGAGGAACCCGCGCAGCACCCCGGCCCGTCCGGCCCTGAAAGCCGCGTCCGGCACGTGCCGGTACTCCTCGCGCACGGCCCTCCTGTACGCCTCGTAGGCGCCGGGCGGCGCCGCGAGGATCGCCAGGTCGGCGTCGCACAGGACGGCCGCGTTCATGTCGCCGGGCTCGTAGGAGTGCCCCGCCGTGACCCGCACGAGCCGGGCCACCTCCCGCACCCGCTCCGCGGGCAGGCCGCAGGCGGGCAGCCGGGACTGCGCGAGCTGGGCGCTGCGTTCCTCGTCCCCTCCCGGCCGTCCGTCGTAGACGGCGTCGTGGAACCACGCGGCCAGCCGTACGGCGTCGGCGTCGGCGGCCTGGGCGGCGAGCGGCTCGATCGCGGCCAGGACCGCCCGCAGATGGGCCGTGGTGTGGTAGCGCCGGTGCGGTTGCGCCCAGCGGGCCTCCAGCTCGGCGGCGAGGGCCCGCCCGGCCGGCGAGCCGGTGAGGCAGCCGGGCCGGGGCAGGCTCCGATCGTCGGTCATGGTGCCGAATCCTAAAGAGCCCGCCCACGAACAGGGCCGCGATCAGCGCGGGGTGCCTGATCGTTCAACTATTATGGAACTATGCCTGGAGCCCGGGACCTACCGCACCCCGACGCCGCGACCCTGGTGCTGACCGACGTGCTGTTCGCGCTCAGCGACCCCTCGCGGCTGGCGCTCGTGCGGCGGCTCGCGCAGGGCCCGCTGGAGGTGGCGGCGTGCCAGCCCACCGGGGGAGAGGTGCCGAAGTCGACGCTGTCGCACCACCTGAGGACCCTCCGCGAGGCCGGTGTCGTCCGCAACGTCCCGGAGGGCCGGCAGCGGTACGTGAGCCTGCGCAGGGAGGACCTGGACGACCGCTTCCCCGGCCTGCTGGACGCCGTGCTGGGCGGGAACGGGGAGTAGAACCCGGGCGGATCTGTGCGATCGTGGCGACGCGGCCCCCTGTGACACGCCCGGCTTTGGTGGATTCGGCCAGAGCCTTGCGGAACAGTCGCCACGTACCCTGTCCGTGTGCTGCGGCGGACGACCACGGTCTCTGACATCGACGCGCCGGCGAGGCTGGCGGAGCTGCTCGACCACCACGACTACCTGGCCGACGAGGGCGTGACGACCGCGGCCTATCTCGCCCTGAAGATGGGTCGGCCGCTGTTCCTGGAAGGCGAGGCGGGCGTCGGCAAGACCGAGCTGGCCAAGACGCTGGCGGCGATTTTGGGCGCGCCGCTGATCAGGCTGCAGTGCCACGAGGGGCTCGACGCGGCGCAGGCGCTGTACGACTGGGACTTCCCGCGTCAGCTCCTGCACCTCAAGGCGGCCGAGGCGGCCGGCAGGGCCGACGTCGCCGCGCTCGAGGGCGAGATCTACGACCGGCGGTTCCTCATCGCCAGGCCGCTGCTGCGGGCCCTGGAGACGCAGCCCGGCGTGCTGCTCGTGGACGAGATCGACCGGGCCGACGACGAGTTCGAGGCGTTCCTGCTTGAGGTGCTGTCCGACTTCACGATCACGGTGCCGGAGATCGGGACGATCAGCGCGGCGACTCCGCCGGTCGTCGTCCTGACCTCCAACCGGACCCGCGAGGTGCACGACGCGCTCAAACGGCGCTGCCTGTACCACTGGCTGGAGCACCCGGGGTTCGACCGGGAGGTGGCGATCCTGCGGCGGCGCCTGCCCGCGTGCGCGGAGCGGCTCGCGGCCGACGTGGCGCGGACGGCGGGCCGGATGCGCGAGGCCGGCCTGGTCAAGCCGCCGGGCATCGCGGAGACCCTCGACTGGGCCGAGGCACTGCTCACGCTCGGCGCGGTGGAGCTCGATCCGGCCCTGGCCGCCGCCACCCTGGGCGCGGTGCTCAAGCACCGGGAGGACCAGGAGACCGTCCGGGCCCGGAGGCTGCTCACGCCGGACGGCGGCCGTGGCTGACCGGGGCGGGGGCGGACGCCGTCCGGGCCTGCTCGCGCCGCCCGGTCCCGAGCCTGTCGCGGTGCTGACGGGGTTCGCCCGGACGCTGCGGGCGGCGGGGGTCGCGGCCGACCACCATCGCACCCAGAGCTTCCTCGCGGCGCTCGGCCACCTCGACGCGGCCGACGGGCGGAACGTCTACTGGGCGGGGCGTCTCACCCTGTGCGCCGGGCCCGACGACCTGCCGCGCTACGACCGCTGCTTCGCGGCCTACTTCTCCGCCGGCTTCCCCGCGCCGCGCCGTGTGCGCGCGACGACCGTGTCCGTGACCCGTCCGGTGGCGGCGCCCGGCGCCGGTGGGGAGCGGGAGACGACGGGCGAGCCGGGCGCGCCCCCGGCCACGGCGAGCGAGATCGAGGTGCTGCGGCACCGGGACGTGGCGCGGATGAGCGAGGCCGAGCGGCGGGAGGCGCACCGCCTGCTCGCGTTGCTGCGCGGCGCGCGGCAGCCGCGCAGGTCGCGGCGTCACCGCCCGTCGCGTCACGGCGGCGCGACCGACGCGCGCCGCACGGTCAGGGAGATCCTGCGGCACGGCGGGGAACCGGCCCGGCTGCGCCGGCGCGTGCGCAGGCAACGCCCGCGGCGGGTCGTCCTGCTCGTGGACGTCAGCGGCTCGATGGCCGCCTACGCCGACACGCTGCTGCGCTTCGCCCACGCGCTGGTGCGCGCGGAGCCGGGGGCGACCGAGGTGTTCAGCGTGGGAACCCGGCTCACCAGGATCACGGCCGGGCTGCGCCACCGCGACCCCGGCCTCGCGATGGACGAGTGCTCGGCGGCGATCCCGGACTGGAGCGGCGGCACCCGGCTGGGGGAGGAGGTGCGGGCGCTGCTGCGCCTGCCCGATCCCCGGGGCGCGATCGTCGTGATCGCCTCCGACGGGTGGGAACGGGGCCCGGCCGACCTGCTGGGCGCGCAGATGGCCCGGCTGTCCCGGGTGGCCCACCGCGTCGTGTGGGTCAACCCGCACAAGGGCGACCCGGCGTACCGGCCGCTGACCGCGGGCATCCGCGCGGCGCTGCCGTACGTCACGGATTTCGTCGCCGGGCACAGCCTGGCCGCGTACGAGGACCTGGCCGCGCTGCTGGCCGGCGACCGGCCCGCGCGGGCTGTGAGGAGGGGAGGGGCCGATGCGTGACGTGCTGGACCAGGTGATGCGCTGGTGGGGGCAGGGGCGGCGGTTCGGCCTCGCCACCGTCGTCGGCACCTTTCGCAGCGCGCCGCGCCCGCCGGGGGCGGCCATGGCCGTCCTCGACGGCGAGGTGGCCGGCAGCGTGTCGGGCGGCTGCGTCGAGGGAGCGGTCTACGAGCTCGCCGCGCAGGTCGTCGCCACCGGGACGCCGGTGCTGCAGCGGTACGGCGTGAGCGGCGACGACGCCTTCGCGGTCGGCCTGACCTGCGGCGGGATCATCGACGTGTTCGTGGAGCCGGTCTCGAAGGAGGACTATCCGGAGCTGGGGGAGCTCGCCGCGGACGTGGCCGCGCGGCGGCCGGTCGCGGTGGCCACGATCATCGCCGGCCCCGGTCGCCTGGGGGCCCGCCGCCTGGTCTGGCCGGACCGGGCGGCGGGCTCGCTCGGCTCGGCCCGGCTCGACGACGAGGTGGACGACGACGTGCGCGGCATGCTCGCGCAGGGCCTGACCGGCGTGCGGCGCTACGGCCCCGAGGGCGAGCGGCGGCTGGACGACCTTGGGGTGTTCGTGCGGTCGTTCGCGCCGCCGCCGCGCATGCTGGTCTTCGGCGCGATCGACTTCGCCGCGGCCGTCGCGCGGATCGGCCGCTTCCTCGGCTACCACGTGGTGGTGTGCGACGCGCGGCCGGTCTTCGCCACGGCCAAGCGGTTCCCGGAGGCCGACGAGGTCGTGGTGGCCTGGCCGCACGATTATTTGGCCAGCGCCGAGGTCGACGAGCGCACCGTGATCTGCGTGCTCACCCACGACCCGAAGTTCGACGTGCCGCTGCTGGAGGCGGCCCTGCGCACCCCCGCGGCGTACGTCGGGGCGATGGGGTCGCGGCGCACGCACGCGGACCGGCTGGCGCGGCTGCGCGAGGCCGGCCTGACCGAGGACGAGCTGGCCCGGCTGAGGTCGCCGATCGGGCTCGACCTCGGGGCGCGCACGCCGGAGGAGACGGCCGTGTCGATCGCGGCCGAGCTGATCCAGCTGCGCTGGGGCGGCAGCGGCAGGTCGCTCACCGAGACGTCGGGCCGCATCCACGGCGAGTCGCGGTGAGCGGTGCGGCGGTCGCCGGGCTGCTGCTGGCCGCCGGTGGCGGCAGCCGGTTCGGCGGGCCGAAGGCGCTGGTGGAGTTCGAGGGGGAGCGGCTGGCCGACCGCGGGGTGCGGCTGCTCGCCGAGGGCGGATGCCGGCCGGTGCTGATCGTGGTCGGGGCGGCCGACGTGCCGGTCGCCGGCGCGGTCGTCGTGCGCAATCCCGGCTGGGCGACCGGCATGGGGTCGTCGCTGCGGGCCGGGCTGCGCGCGCTCCCGCCGGCCGCCCCCGCGCTGGTGATCGCGCTGGCCGACCAGCCGCTGGTGCGGCCCCAGGCGGTGCGCCGGCTGATCGCGGCGTTCGAGGCCGGCGCCCGCGTCGCCGCCGCGGCGTACGGCGGGACGCCGCGCAATCCGGTGCTCATCGCCCGCGAGCACCTGGCGGAGGTGGCCGCGCTCGCCGAGGGCGACGTGGGGGCGCGGCCCTTCCTGCGCGCGCACCCCGAACTGGTCACGGCCGTGCCCTGCGACGACGTGGGCGACCCCGCGGACATCGACACCCCCGCTGACCTGCGCCGACTCCATAAGTGATAATTCGCCCGATTCGCCGCTCTTAGTGGGCTCCGTCACAATGATCGGAAAAACAGTCCGGCCGAGCGGAGCGTGTCATGACGAAGCAGGCGCCCGGCGGGTTCGACGTCACTCAACCCAACGTCGCCCGCATGTACGACTACTACCTGGGCGGCAAGAACCACTTCCCGGCCGACCGGGCGGCGGCCGAGCGGATCATCGAGCTGTCCGATGGGCACGTACGGGAGGCCGTGCTTGAGAACCGCGCGTTCCTCGGCCGGGCCGTGCGCTACCTGGCGGCCGAGTGCGGCATCCGCCAGTTCCTCGACCTCGGCGCCGGGCTGCCGACGCAGGGCAACGTCCACGAGATCGCGATGAAGGAGGCCCCCGACGCGCTCGTGACGTACGTGGACAACGACGCGGTGGTGGCGGCGCACGCGCGGGCGCTGCTGGAAGGCGATCCGCGTGTGCGCTTCCTGCTGGGCGACCTGCGCAGCCCCGAGGAGATCCTCGCCGCGGCGTCGGAGAGCGGTCTCAGCTTCGAGCGGCCCGTCGCGCTGCTGATGGTGGCCTGCCTCCACTTCGTGCCGGACGAGGAGGACCCGGAGGGGATCGTCGCGGCCTACCGCGAACTGCTCCCCTCCGGGAGTGTCCTCGTCATCTCGCACGCCTGCTCCGACCCCGTCCCGGAGGCGATGGCCGCGGCGGGCGGCGTGTACGGCAGGGCCAACGCGCCCTTCGAGGCCAGGCCGGCGGCGCGGATCGCCGGGTTCTTCGACGGGTTCGACATGGTCGAGCCCGGAGCGGTCCCGCTGAACGAGTGGCGTCCCGAGCTCGACGCGCTGCCGCTGCGCGGCGGCTTCCTGCCGGTGCTCGGAGGCGTCGGACGCAGACCCTGACGGCGGGCATGCCCGTCCGCCTGATGCGGCGCTCCGGACACCGCTCCGTCCGAGCGCATCTTGTCGGTCGCGGCACTAGCCTTGGGACCCGAATACGGAACATCATTCGGTTACTGGCGGGTTCACGCGTGGAAGGACGAAGCGGATGCGGATCGGGATGGCCCTCAACTACTCGGGGGGCTTCAAAGAGACCGTCGCCGAGCTGGCCGACTACGAGAAGGCCGGGCTCGACATCGTGTTCGTGGCCGAGGCGTACAGCTTCGACGCCGTCAGCCAGCTCGGATACATCGCGGCGAGGACCGAGCGGCTGCAGATCGCCTCGGGCATCCTGCCCATCTACTCGCGCACACCGGCTCTGCTGGCCATGACGGCCGCCGGCCTCGACTACGTCTCCGACGGGCGGTTCACGCTCGGCATCGGCTCCTCGGGCCCGCAGGTCATCGAGGGCTTCCACGGCGTGCCGTACACCGCGCCGCTCGGCCGCACCCGCGAGGTCATCGAGATCTGCCGCAAGGTCTGGCGGCGCGAGCGGCTGCAGTACGCGGGCAAGCACTACACGCTGCCCCTGGAGGGCGGCACCGGCCTCGGCAAGCCGCTCAAGCTGATCAACCACCCGGTGCGCGAACGCGTCCCGATCGTGATCGCGGCCATCGGGCCCAAGAACGTGCAGCTGGCCGCCGAGCTGGCCGAGGGCTGGGAGCCCATCTTCTTCGTGCCCGAGAAGGCCGGCGACGTGTGGGGCGCCTCGCTCGCCGCCGGGCGGGAGCGCCGCGACCCCGCGCTCGGCGAGCTGGACGTGATCGCCCAGGCCATGCTGGCGATCGGCGACGACACCGGCGACATGCTGGAGCTGGGCCGTTCCATGGCCGCCCTCTACATCGGCGGCATGGGCGCCAAGGGGAAGAACTTCTACAACGACCTGGCCCGCCGCTACGGCTACGAGAAGGAGGCCGAGCGGATCCAGGACCTCTACCTGGAGGGCAGGAAGAAGGAGGCCGAGGCGCTGGTGCCGATGGAGCTGCTGGAGCGCATGTCCCTGGTCGGTCCCGAGGGGCACGTCAGGGAGCGGCTCGCCGCGCTGCGCGAGGCCGGCGTCACCACGCTCAATGTCGCCCCCATGGGCCGCACCCACGAGGAGCGCGTCAAGCTCATCGAGAAGATCCGCGACCTGGCCTCCTGAGCCGTCCGGCGGCGCGGGGGACCGTCCGGCCCGCGCCGCGTGGGCGTAGAGTCCCGGGCGTGACGCACACATCCCGCCGCGCGCGGCTGGCCGAGGCGCTGCGCGAACACGAGGCGGCGGCTGTCCTCGTGACCTGGCCGGTCAACGTCCGCTACCTGACCGGCCTGGCGAGCTCCAACGCCGCCGTGCTCGTCACCGCGACGGGCGAGGCCGCACTCGCCACCGACTCGCGCTACCTGGAGGCGGCGCGGGCGGTGTGCTCGGGCGTCGAGGTGATCGAGGACCGCGACGTGGCGGGAGCCCTGCTCAAGCGGGGGCAGGGCGCGGCGCGGGTCGCGGTGGAGGCCGACCACATGCCGGTGGGGCTGTTCCAGCGGCTGGCCGCCGAGCATGCGGGCCTCGTGCCGGTCGGCGGTCTCGTGGAGGCCGTCAGGGCCGTGAAGGACGAGGGGGAGATCGCGGCGCTGCGGCGCGCCTGCGCGATCACCGATGAGGCGTTCTCCCTGGTCGTGGAGCGCGTCGCCCCCGGCGTCACCGAGCGGGAGATCGCCCGGTGGCTGGAGGCCGCCATGGTCGAGCTCGGCGCCGACAAGCCGGCCTTCGACTCCATCGTGGCGAGCGGCCCCAACGGCTCGATCCCGCACCACTCGCCCTCGGACCGGCCGGTCGGGCGGGGCGACCTGGTGACCATGGACTTCGGCGCCCGCTACGACGGCTACCACGCCGACATGACCCGCACGGTCGCGGTGGGCCCGCCCGCGACGTGGCAGCGCGACCTCTACGACCTCGTACGGCAGGCCCAGCGGGCCGGCCGCCACGCCGTACGGGCGGGGGCGACGGCGCACGAGGTGGACGCCGCGGCGCGCGACGTGATCGCGGAGGCGGGTCACGCCGAGCGGTTCGGCCACGGGCTGGGCCACGGAGTCGGCCTGGAGATCCACGAGCTGCCGTTCCTGGGCCCTGGCAAGACCGGTAGACTAGAGGATCGAGTTCCGATCACCGTCGAGCCGGGGGTTTATCTTCCGGGCAGGGGCGGTGTGCGCATCGAGGACACGCTGGTGACGCGTGGTGACGGGCCGGAGCTTCTCACACTGACGACCAAGGAGCTGCTCGTCCTGTAGGGCAGCCGCACGCGGGAGACTCTACGTGGCGACGACGAACGACCTGAAGAACGGACTCGTGCTCAAGCTCGACGGCGGGGAGCTGTGGACCGTTGTCGAGTTCCAGCACGTCAAGCCGGGTAAGGGCGGTGCGTTCGTCCGCACCAAGCTCAAGAACATCATGTCCGGCAAGGTCGTCGACAAGACCTTCAACGCCGGCGTGAAGGTCGAAGTGGCGAACGTCGACAAGCGGGACATGCAGTACTCCTACCTCGACGGCGACGACTTCGTCTTCATGGACACCGAGACCTACGACATGGTCAACATCCCGCGCGAGGTGGTGGGCACCGCCGCCAA
The DNA here is from genome assembly GCF_006874465.1 of Microbispora bryophytorum. Classification (GTDB taxonomy): domain Bacteria; phylum Actinomycetota; class Actinomycetes; order Streptosporangiales; family Streptosporangiaceae; genus Microbispora; species Microbispora bryophytorum. The sequence goes on from NZ_VIRL01000002.1 coordinate 506,596, forward strand.
CTACATGCTGGAGAACACGACCGCGACGATCGCCTTCAACGAGGGCAACCCGCTGTACGTCGACCTCCCGGCGGCCGCCGAGCTGACGATCTCGCACACCGACCCGGGCCTGCAGGGCGACCGCTCCACCGGCGGCACCAAGCCCGCCACCCTGGAGACCGGCGCCGAGATCAAGGTCCCGCTCTTCATCACGACCGGTGAGAAGGTCAAGGTCGACACTCGCACCGGCGAGTACCTCGGTCGGGCCTGACGTGTCGGCCCGGGGGAAGGCCCGCCGCCGCGCGCTGGACGTCCTCTTCGAGGCCGAGGCCCGGCAGTTGAGCCCGCTCAACGTGCTCGCCGAGCGGGTGGAGCGGGCGGACCCGCCGGTCAACGAGTACACCTCCTTCCTCATCGAGGGCGTGGTCCGGCACCTGGACCGCATCGACGAGCTGATCTCGACGTACGCCGAGGGCTGGACTCTGGAGCGCATGCCGGCCGTGGACCGCAACGCCCTGCGCGGCGGCACCTACGAGATGCTGTGGTCGGAGGAGGTCCCGGAGGGCGTGGTCATCAGCGAGTGGGTGCACCTGGTGGCGGAGCTGTCGACCGACGAGTCGCCGCAGTTCGTCAACGGGCTGCTGGCTCGCTTCAAGCAGCTCAAGCCCTCGCTTTCGCTCTGACCCCAGGGCCCTCGGTCCTCGACGCCGGCCCTTGGCAGTGCCGAGAGGCCGGCGGTTCCGAGAGGTCGACAGTTCGTTCGAGAGGCCGACAGGGAGGCCGCAAGTGCGTGACGCCACACGCCGCGCCGTCGTCTGGGAGGCGCTGCGCGCGCTCCTGGCCGAGCGGACGGCCGCCACCGGGCGCGACACGCTCGACATCGTGGACGCGGGCGGCGGCACGGGCGGCTTCGCCGTGCCGCTGGCCACGCTCGGACACGCCGTGACCGTGGTCGACCCCACCCCTGATTCGCTGGCCGCGCTGGAGCGCCGCGCCGCCGAGACGGGCGTCGGCGTGAAGGGCCTGCAGGGCGACGCCGCCGACCTCGGCGACCTGCTGGATCCCGGCAGCGCCGACCTGGTGCTGTGCCACAGCGTGCTGGAGTACGTCGAGGACCCGGCGGGCGCGCTCGGCGCGGTCGGCGGCATCCTGCGGCAGGGCGGCGTGGTGAGCGTGCTGGCCGCCAACTCGGTCGCCGCGGCCGTCCACCGCTCGCTGGCCGGCAACTTCGACGAGGCGCGCCGGGTGCTGTCGGACCCGGCGGGCCGCTGGGGCGACCGCGACCCCACGCCGCGCCGCTTCTCCCGGGAGACGCTGGGCGCGCTGCTGGCCGGCGCCGGGTTCACCGTCGGCGAGGTGCACGGCGTGCGGATCTTCGCCGACCTCGTCCCGGGCATGCTGGCCGACAGCGACCCCGAGGGCCTCGTCGCGCTGGAGCGGGCGGCGGCGACCCATCCCGTGCTCCGCGACGTCGCCACCCAGATCCACGTCATCGCCTACCGCCAGTAGAAAAAACGTTCGGGTAGCACGGTGGTCGGGTAGGGTGACCTCATGTCCCGGAACCAGCTGCTGCCTCGGGATCCGTCGCCACCGCCGGACGGTCCGGTCGACGACAGCGGCTGCCCCATCCTGCACGTGGACATGGACGCCTTCTACGCCAGCGTCGAGCTGCTCGACCGCCCGGAGCTGCGGGGCACCCCGGTCATCGTCGGCGCCACCGGCGTGCGCGGGGTCGTGCTGAGCGCCACCTACGAGGCCCGCAGGTTCGGGGTCCATTCGGCGATGCCGATGACCCGGGCCCGGCGCATCTGCCCGCAGGCCACGGTCATCCCGCCCCGCCACGCCATGTACGCCGAGGTGTCCCGCGGCGTCATGGAGATCTTCAAGGCGGTCACCCCCGAAGTGGAGCCGATCGCCTCCGACGAGGCGTTCCTCGACGTCGGCGGGGCCCGCCGCAGGCTCGGCAGCCCGGCGGCCATCGCCCGGATGATCCGCGCCCAGGTCGCCGAGCGGCACGGCATCACCTGCTCGGTGGGGGTGGCGAGCACCAAGTTCGTGGCCAAGCTCGCCTCGCGCCAGTGCAAGCCCGACGGCCTGCTCGTGGTCCCGGCCGACCGGGTGGTGGAGTTCCTGCACCCGCTGCCCGTCGCCGCTCTGTGGGGGGTGGGAGAGCGCACCGAGCAGGCCCTCGTACGGCTCGGCATCCGCACCGTGGGGGATCTGGCCCAGGTGCCGGCGGCGACCCTCCAGCGCGAGTTCGGCGCCGTCGGCGCGCATCTGGCGGCCCTGGCCTGGGGGCGCGACGAGCGCCGGGTGGTGCCGCACGCGCCCGACAAGAGCATCGGCAACGAGGAGACGTTCCCGCACGACGTCGACGACCCCGCGACGATCAGGCGTGAACTGCTGCGGCTGTCGGAGCGCGTGGCCGCGCGCCTGCGGGCCGGCGGGCACGTCGGCCGCACGGTCAGCGTCAAACTCCGCCGATCCGACTTCACGACCATCACCCGGTCGCGTACGCTGCGCGAGGCGACCGACGTCGCGAAGGAGATTTTCGACACATCATGCGAGCTCTACGAGGCCGCCGGGCTGGAGCGGGTGCGGTTGCGGCTGGTCGGCGTGCGCATGGAGAACCTGATCCCGGCCGCCGCCGCGACGCGTCAGCTGGGGCTGGGGGAGCGGGAGACCGGCTGGCGGGAGGCCGAACAGGCCATGGACCGGGCGGCCCGCCGCTTCGGTCCGGACGCGGTGAAGCCGGCATCGCTTGTTCGTCGTCCGTTTGGTCCAATAGGTCCATGACGTCACCTCCGGTTTGGACCGCGTTGGACGTTTTCTTTCGCCTACGTCTGAGGCCTCGTATTCTGGGGATAACCGACCGCGAGGTTCGGACACCCCGTGTCGTCCGTTGCCGTCTTCCCCTGAATGGGGCCGTCCTTGGGAGGCGCCGTGCCGCTATCTGAGCACGAGCAGCGCTTGCTCGACCAGATCGAGCAGGCCCTCTATGCCGAGGACCCGAAGTGGGCGAACACCGTACGGATCAGCGATCCGCGCAGCCACTACAAGCGCCGCCTGGTGAAGGCCTCCATAGGCTTCGCACTCGGCGTGGTCCTGCTGATGGTCGGCGTCGTCGCGGCCCAGATCTGGCTCGGTGCCGCCGGCTTCGTGGTCATGCTGGCCACCTGCCTGTGGGGCCTGTCGAGCTGGAAGCGCATGAACGGGTTCGGTGACTCCCCGCCGTCCCGCGAGCGCGGCCGCCGCCCCCAGCGCCAGAGCTTCATGGAGCGAATGGAAGAGCGCTGGCGCCGCCGCCACGACGAGCACTGATCCCCATCTGAATCACCGCCCCCCATCCGAGGCAACGCCGGTGGGCCCGTGTCGCGGGCCCACCGATTCGTCTGCGGCGGGAGCCGGCCGATCAGCGGCGGGAGCCGGTCAGGGTCCGCTCCCTCGCGGACTCCCCGGCCTCGGCCCGCGCGCCGCCGGGGCGTCGCGGCGTAGCGGCCGCCCGCGTCGCGCCCGGCCGCCGCAGGCGCAGTCCCTCCAGCCGGTCGAACACGTCGAGCGCGCCCTCGCCGGCCGCGCGCACCCGCAGCAGGACGGACATCGGGGCGAGCACGGCCCCCAGGCGCCGCCACCGTGAGGCCCGCGACGCCAGATCGCGCCTGATCCGGCTTAGGTCCGCGGCGACGGGCCCAGACGCCGAAGGCGTGGGAGCGTACCTGAGCCGCTCCTCGGACGTGACGACGCGGGTGAGCGACTCGGCGGCCTGTGGTCCGAGCGCGTAGCGCTCGCCGATCCGGCGGCCGAGCGCACGCGGCGTCTCGCTCGGCTCCCCGGCCATTCCCAGGTCCGTGAGCATGTCACGCAGTTCGGCCCAGGCCGCGTGACCTCCGGCCGCCGTCCGCGTCATCCGGCGAAGGCGCCGGCGGCGCACCACGAGCCGCGCGGCGGCCGGCAGCAACAGCAGCGCGAGCGCGGCGGCGACGCCGATACCGATCTTGACGGCCGTGGGCGTGCCGGAGTCGGCCGCGATGGCCGTGCCGTCGAGGTCGCGGTCGAGCTGGCGCGGGTTCGGCCGGGCCGGCCCGGCGCTCTGGCCGCTGTCGTCCTTCTCGTCCGCCGACGGACCGTCGGACGGGCCCGTCGTGGGACCGTCGGTCGGCGTGACCGGCAGCGAGTACAGCGGCACCCGGGCCGTGCCCTGCCCGCCGGCCCCGGCGGGGGTTGGCTCGAACCGCAGCCAGCCGATCCCGTCGAAGAACAGCTCCGGCCACGCGTGGGCGTCGTGGGTGCGCACCGTCCACACGTTGTCGATCTTGGTGCCGCCCGTGTAACCGATCGACACCCGCGCCGGGATGTTGAGCAGACGCGCCATCACGGCCATCGCCCCGGCGAACTGCTCGCAGTAGCCGGTGCGGTCGCGCAGCAGGAAGCGGGACAGCGCCTGCGCGCCCGAACCGGACGCGCGCACGTCGTAGGTGAACCGGTCGCCCCGGGTGAACCACTCCTGCAGCTCGACCGCGGCCTCGTACGGCGTGGCGGCGTCGGCGGTGACCCGGCGCGCGAGGTCGGCCACCCGGGGGTCGAGCCCGTCGGGCAGCTGCAGATAGCGGTCGCTTTCCGGGAGGGTCACCGCCGTGCGCAACTCGGTCATGGTGGGCTCGGGCTCTTCGGTCACCACCCGATAATCCAGCCCGGACGCCTCGTCCTCGGTGGAGAAGACCATGAGCGAGGACCGGTCCGCGCGCCAGTCGCCGTCCGCCTCGACCTGCCGGGCCGGGTACGGCAGCGGCAGGAAGTTGAGCTTGTCGAGGTCGTCGCTCATCGTGACCCGCATCTCGGCGCGCTTCACCGTTATCCCGGGACGGAGCCCGGGGACGGGCGGCAGCGGCCCCTCCGACACGCGGTCCTCCGAGAGCCCCCGCAGCGGGGACAGCGTCCACTTCGCCCCGTCGAAGATGTCGAGAGAGTAGATCCGCAGATAGCGCGGCACGTCGTCGCTGCTGGTGTAGGTGAGCACGGTCGCGTTGCGCTGCTGCCTGAGCTGGCCGCCGAGCTTGGCGATGGCGTCGGGGATGCCGATGTTGCCGCCGCCTCCTCCGAGGCCGTTGCCGACGCCGAAGCCGAACAGCGGATCGGGGGAGAGCGCCGGCAGCACCGCGGGCACCAGGACCGCCAGGGCGATCGCCGTCACGCCGATGCGCTTGCCGGACAGGGCGAGCCGCTCGGTGTCGGGGGCGGCGCCGCGCGCGGAGCCGGAGGAACGGCGCACCACGACGGCCCGGCCCCAGCCGCTCAGGCGCTCCCGCCCGTCGGTCACGAGCAGGCCGATGTAGCCGAAGGCCGCGACGACGAACGCGATCCACCCGATCGGCTCCGTGAGCACCGCCGCGGGCACGGTGAACAGGGCGAGCAGCGGCAGCCCGGCCAGCGCCGCCCGGCGCAGCCGCACCGCGAAGACGTCCACGAACAGGGCGATCAGCGCCACGCCCGCCGTGGTGAGCAGCGTGATGCCGGGATCGTCCGGCACGGGGGCGGCATAGCGCTGGATGTCGTCGAACCCGGAGCCGATCAGCTCGGCCAGCAGGGCGAGGGAGTCCTTGGTGGGGACGATCCGCAGCCACGCCTCGTCGGGAGTGAAGATGAGCGTCAGGTAGAGCAGGACCGCGACCGGCGTCACGGTGGGCGCCACCCACGGACGGGCGCCCAGGTGGGAGGCGAGCGCCCCGGCCGCGGTGGTGACGAGGATCGCCCCCAAGCAGGACCAGAACCAGGTGCCGCCCTCGAAGAGGGGGTAGAGCGTGACCGTGACGGCCGCCGTGGCCAACCCCGCCGCAACCGGCAGTTTCATTGCTTCATCCTCCGTCACGCCGGAGCGGCCGGCTCAGGCCGCGCTCCTCTTGTTTCCGGCCTCCGGCCACACGCCGGCGAGCGAGGCGCCGGCGGGCAGGCCGAGCACCCGCCACCCGGCGCCGGTCAGGACCGAGCGCGCGGCCCGCGCGCCGTCGTCCGCGACGGCGTCCCAGGAGGCCCCGTTCCCGGAAGCCCGGTCCCAGGACGCGAGGTCGAGCAGGACCGCGACCGCGGTCACGCCCGGACGCCTGAGCTGGGCGAGCGCCTGGGCCTCCTCCAGGTCGAGCGCCCCGAGGACCGCGATGATCAGCCCGTCCCCGCCGCCCTGGCGCAGCGCGGCGACGCCGTGCTCCAGCGAGCGCGCCGTGCTCTGCCGGATGACGGCGAGCGTGTCGAGCAGCGACCACGACTGACCGCTGTCCACCACGTGCCGCGCGCCCTGGTCGGTGACCAGGCGCAGGGCGAGCCCCTCCGCGGACAGGTGCACGCCGATGGACGCGGCGGCCGAGACCGCGACCTCGAACGACGAGCGCGGCCCCTCACCCCGGTGGGCGTGCCTGCGGGTGTCGAGCAGCAGCGCGCCCCGGCTCTGCAACTCCTGTTCCTCGCGCCGCACCATCAGCTCGCCGCGCCGCGCGGTCGAGCGCCAGTGGACCCGGCGCAGGTCGTCGCCCTGGCGATACTCGCGGGGCGCCACGTCGTCGTCGCCCGCCGCCGCGACCGACCGCGTACGACTGTCGCCGCCGCCGCTGTGCTCGCCCGACAGGCGCACCGGCGGCAGCGGCACCACCTCGGGGGTGACCACCAGAGTGTCGGTGACGGTGAACGAGCGGGTGAGCTCGACCAGCCCGAACGGGTCGGCGATCCGCACCGAGAGCGGCCCGACCGGGAAGCGTCCCCGCAGGTCCGAGCTCACCTTGTAGTCGATCTCCCGGACGCCGCGCGACTCCATCCGGTCGAGGACGAACCTCGGCCGCGTGCCCAGCGCGTACTGCAGGGTGTCCTCCACCAGCAGCAGCCCGGTGGGCAGCCGGGTGACGTTCTCCAGCCGCAGGGTGACCGTGCTCTCCTCGCCGGCCTGCACCCGGGCCGGGCCGAGCCGCCGGGTGGAGGCCAGACGGTATCGCGTGCGCGTCACGACCATCGACGCGATCAACGGCATCGCGATGATCAGCACGGCCACGCGCAGCAGGTCGTGCTCCCCGAGGACGAGGGCGCACAGCAGGGCCGCCACGCCGGAGGCGAGGAACGAGCGTCCTCGCGGGGTCAGAGCCTTCAGCCCGGTCATGGGCCCTCCGTCACTTGCTCACTGTCACATCGCCGGGCGTGCGCCCGGATCCACTCGCGTCCGCTAATTGGCGTCGGGGACGGGGACGCGCCGCACCAGCTCGCCGACGAGCTGTTCCGGGTGGCGGCGCTGACCCTGCGCCTCCAGGCTCGGCAGCAGGCGGTGCGCCAGCACGGGGACGGCCAGTTCCTGCAGGTCGTCCGGGATCACGTAGTCGCGGCCGGACAGCGCGGCGTGCGCCCGCGCGGCTCGCACCAGATGAAGGGTGGCCCGCGGGGAGGCGCCGAGCCGCAGGTCGGGGGAGTGCCGGGTGGCGGCCACCATGTCGACGGCGTAGCGCTTGACCGGCTGGGAGACGTAGACGGCGCGGACGGCCTGGATCAGCGCGGCCACGTCGGCCGTGGTCGCGACCGGCTCCATCTTGTCCAGCGGCTGGGAGGCGCCGTGCACGTCGAGCATCTCCAACTCGGCGGCCGGCTCCGGATACCCCATCGCGATCTTGGCGGTGAAGCGGTCGCGCTGCGCCTCGGGGAGGGGATAGGTGCCCTCCATCTCGATCGGGTTCTGCGTCGCGATGACCATGAAGGGCGACTCCAGGACGTAGGTCACGCCGTCGACCGTGACCTGGTGCTCCTCCATGCACTCCAGGAGGGCGGACTGCGTCTTGGGGGAGGCGCGGTTGATCTCGTCTCCGACGACGATGTTGGCGAAGACCGGTCCGGGCTTGAACTCGAACTCCCGCGTCTGCTGGTTGTACGCGCTGACTCCGGTGATGTCGCTCGGCAGCAGGTCGGGGGTGAACTGGACGCGCTTGACCGGGCAGTCGAGCGAGCGCGCCAGGGCCTTGGCGAGCATCGTCTTGCCCACGCCGGGCACGTCCTCGATCAGCAGGTGGCCCTCCGCCAGGAGCACGGTGAGAGTAAGGCGGACGACGTCGCTCTTGCCCTCGATCACTGATTCGATCGAGTTGCGGATCCGGTGGGCGGTGTCGATCAGATCCTCGAGCCGGGCTGAAGCATCGGTGACGTCGGGAGTTACTGCCACCAGGCCTCCATGAGGGTGCGTCCCCGAGAATGGGGTGCTAAACGTTCCTTTTCCATTCTGCGTACTGACCTTATGTCCCCTCTGGTTCTAGGGCGACTTTGTCCGGAAATCCGGGTGAACTGCCCACAGTGTTGTGGTGTCTCTTCACAGTCGCGTGGCGCGTTCGTCCGAATCCCGTGACACATGAAGCCGCGGCGCCCCCGGCGCACTCCACTTCCCCCCACCGCTTTCCTCCACCTGGCTCCGCCCGCCGCCGGGAACCCCGTACGCGCCGGGGTTTCCGGCGAGCCGACACGCCCGTGCGCGGGCCGGGGGGCCCGTGGCGCCCCACTCCGGCCCACCCCATTTCACCTGCGAAAACGCCGCCGATTTTGAATGCGGACACACTCAGAATCAGTTGACGGTGGGGAGAAGTGGAGTATGGTGGTGCGCAGTGGAGGGCAGGGGCTATAGCGCTGAGCGCTCCGCAAGGCACAGGAGGTGGGTCCGGTGTTCCTCGGCACCCACCACCCGCGCCTCGACGACAAAGGACGGCTGTTCCTGCCGGCGAAGTATCGCGAGGAGCTGGCGGAGGGTCTGGTGATCACCAAAGGCCAGGAGCGCTGCCTCTACGTCTTCCCCGTAGAGGAGTTCCAGCGCATCACCGAGGCCCTGCGTACCGCTCCCGTGACGGCGAAGGCGGTCCGCGACTACAGCCGTGTCTTCTTCGCCAGCGCGTCCGACGAGGTGCCGGACAAGCAGGGGCGCATCACGATTCCCCAGACGCTGCGGCGGTACGCCGGGCTGGAACGTGACTGCGTCGTGATCGGCGCCAACACGCGGCTGGAGATCTGGGACGCCCAGGCATGGGACACCTACCTGGAGGCCCAGGAGCAGGCATTCTCCGATCTGTCGGAGGAGGTGCTGCCCGGGATTCTGTAGAACGGTCCTTTTCTGATCAATTGACCCGTCGGTGACGTTCGGCGAGGTCTCCACCCGCTCCCGTGTGACAGCTGATGCACCTTCCCCGGTGTCAGACGCCACGGCCGGTGACGCGGATGGGGACCTGGCCGGACGGGTCGGTTCCCCGGGAACCGGCATGGGTGGGGGTCCGTTGGGTAGTCACCGGCGGCACAGCCGCGAATCCGCGAGTAATGCGGCATAAATGGGGGTTGGAAGCGTTGTCGTACGAGCCCGGTCAGCCGGGTGGTCACGTTCCGGTCATGCTCGATCGCGTGCTGGAGTTGCTCGCTCCGGCGTTGTCCGGACCGGAGCCGGTGGCCGTGGACGCCAACCTCGGTCTCGGCGGGCACGCCGAGGCGCTTCTGGCGGCCCACCCCTCTCTCCATCTCATCGGCATCGACCGCGACCCCACCGCCATCGAGCGTTCCACCGCCCGGCTCGCGCCGTACGCGGACCGGATCACCCTGGTGCGCGCGGTCTCCGACGAACTGGCCGACGTGCTCCGTGACGCCGGACGGCCCCGCGTGGACGCCGCGCTGTTCGACCTCGGCGTGTCCTCCCCTCAGCTCGACGAGGCCGAGCGCGGCTTCGCCTATTCCTACGACGCCCCCCTCGACATGCGGATGGACCGCGAGCAGGAGCTGACCGCCGAGCGTGTGGTGAACACCTACTCGGCCGCGGACCTCATCCGCATCCTGCGCGTCTACGGCGAGGAGCGCTTCGCGTCACGCGTCGCGAACCTCATCGTCAAGGAGCGCGCCAAGGACCCCATCACCAGCACGAAACGGCTTGCCGATCTGGTACGCGCGGCGATACCCGCCGCCACGAGGCGGACCGGGGGCAACCCGGCGAAGAGAACGTTCCAGGCGCTGCGCATCGAGGTGAACGGAGAGCTGTCGGCGCTCGAGCTCGCGCTCCCCGCCGCGCTCGACGCGCTGGCGCTGGGCGGGCGCGTGGTCGTGCTCGCCTACCACTCCCTGGAGGACCGGCTCACCAAGCAGGTCCTCGTGGCGCGAACCAGGGACACCGGCCCTCCCGGGCTGCCGATCCCTCTGGAGGCTCACCAGCCCCGGTTCCGCCTTCTGACGAGGGGAGCGGAGCTCCCGGACGACGAAGAGGTGGCCCGCAACCCGCGGGCGGCCTCGGCCCGCTTGCGGGCGGCAGAGAGGATCCGCGAGGGATGAGGACAGAGCAGGAGAGCAGGAGGGCGGCCGGGCGCACGGCCGCGCCGCCCCGCACGCCGGACCGGACCGCCGCGCCGGCAGGCGAGGCCGTCGCCGCTCCGGACAAGCGCCGCGTCCGCCCCGGCGCGCCCACGGCAGCCGACGCCCGCACGCGCGAGGCCGTCCCGGCTCCCCGCGGCGCGGAGGGCCGTCGCCGCGAGGCGGCCCCGGCTTCCCGGCCCGGTGGCGTGGACGGCCGGCTCCGCCGTGAGGCCGCCCCCGCGACTTCCGGTACGGCCGCTTCCATTACGGCCGGATCCCGCACGGCCGGATCTCGCACGGTCGCCCGTCCCGCGCCGTCCCGTGAGGCCAGGGGCCTCACCGAGGTCGCGCCCGCTCCTTCGCGGCGCGCCGGACACGGCGGCCCGGAAACCCGGCCGGCGGCGACCCCACGTGCCACAATGGCGCGGCGGGCGTTCCGGCGGCCGCCACGTGCGCCCTTCGTGCTGCTCGTCGTGGGCCTCATGTGCGGTGGCCTGGTGACCCTCCTGCTGCTGAACGTGGTCCTCTCACAGGATTCGTTCAGGCTGAGCGACCTGCAGTCGAGCATCGACGAGCTGCACGAGCAGGCCGCGGAGCAGGAGAACCAGCTCCGCCAGTGGACGCAGCCGGGCCCGCTGGGCGATCAGGCCGCGGCGCAGGGCCTCGAGCGCGACAAGTCCGCGCCGCAGTTCATCGACGCCGGCGGCGGTGAGGCGGCGCAGGAGCAGGCCCAGAAGGAGGGCACGGACCGGTGAGAGACAGCGGCCGGAACCCGGGTCCCGGCCGCGGGGGTCCCAGCGGGCGAGGCGGTGGCCAGGGCCCGGGCGGTGACAGGAGGAGCCCCGGCTCCCCGGGGCGGCCGTCCCGTCAGGACGGGCCGTCGAGGCCGGGCCGTCCCGGCCGGCCTGCCGACCCCGGACGCGACGACGCGACGGGCGGGCCGACCGGCGGCATGACAGGCGGGCCGGCGGGCGGCAGGACAGGCGGCACGGCACGGCGCGGCAGGACCGGTGGATCCCCGGAAGGCGGATCCCCGGAAGGCGGAGGCAAGCAGGGCGGCGGCCGTGCGGACGGTGCGCGCGACGCCGCGGGCGAGCGCGACGACTCCCGCAATGGCCGCACCGGCGAGTCGTCCGGGAGGCGCCGGGCCGCGCCGGGCGGATCCGTCCCGCCCTCTCGCGCGCCGCGAAGTGGCGAGCCCGGCGTGCCCGGCGGCGGCCCGCGCCGCGCCGGCGCGCAGCATCCGGCCCCGGGTGAGGGGCGTCCGCGTGGCGCGGGACCCGGGCAGCCGCGGGCGGGTGCGCCGGAGAGCTCCGGCCGTCCGCGTGGCGGCGCGCCGGGTCACGGCGCTCGGGGAGCCGCGTCCGGCGCTCCCGGCCGCCCACGCCCCGCGACCGCCGGCGATCCGCGTCCCGGCGCCTCGGGGAAGCCCGGTGCCTCCGGGAAGTCCGGTGCTCCCAGAAAGCCCGGCGCCTCCGGGAAGTCGAGTGCCTCCGGGAAGCCCGGTGTTCCCGGAAAGCCCGGTGCTCCCGGAAAGTCCGGCACCCCAGGGAAGTCCGGCGCTCCCGGCAGACCCGGTGTCACGGGAACGTCGGGGACGTCCGGAGACGGCGCTTCGGCGAAGGCGGGGGCCCCGGGCAGGACCGGCGCTGCGCGACCGTCCGCGCCGGGAGCGCCCGGCGGGACAGGCGGGGCCGGAGCGGGCCGTCCCCGCCCCGGTGGCGCCCCGCCGCGCCCCCAGCGTCCGCAGGGACCCCAGCGTTCTGCGGCACCGCCACGTCCTCCGCGCCCTCCGGGTCCTCCGGGTCCGCCACGTCCGCCCGCCGTGCTCCGGCTGGGCAACCCCGCCCGGCGGCTGAGGGCGGCGCTGGTGGTGATGGCGATCGTGCTGTCGCTGTTCGCCGGCCGGCTGGTCCAGCTCCAGGGCTTCGACTCCAAGGTCCTCCAGGCGAGGGCCGCCGAGCAGCGCGTGCGGCCCGAGACGCTACCGGCGCGGCGCGGCTCGATCACCGACGCCGGGGGACACGACCTCGCGGTGACGGTCGAGGCCAGGGAGATATACGTCGACCCCAAGGACGTCGACCCGGACAAGCGCGACCTGGTCGCCACCACGCTGGCGCGTGAGCTGAACAAGCCCAAGGAGGAGATCGCCGCCGCGCTGGCCAAGACCACCCAGCGGTACATCCCGCTGGCCCGCGACATCGAGCCGCCGCGGGCCAAGCGGATCATGGGCTTCGAGCTCAAGGGCGTGGGCATGAAGGAGACCTACCGCCGCCTCTATCCCGGGGGTTCGCTCGCGGGCGGCCTGCTCGGCTTCGTCGGCGTCGACGGCAGGGGCCTGGAGGGCCTGGAGAGCGCCTACGACGACATCCTGGCGGGCAAGGACGGCAAGCAGAGCGTGGAGCTCGGCGCGAACCGGCAGCGCATCCCGATGACGCGCAGCCAGCGCGAGGCGCCGGTGCCCGGGCGGAACGTGCGCCTCACCCTCGACAGGGACATCCAGTGGGCCGCGGAGCAGGCGCTGGACCGGCAGGTCCGGGCGACGGGTGCGCGCAGCGGCAGCGTGATCGTCATGGACGTGCGGACCGGGCAGATCTACGCCATGGCGAACGCGCCTCAGGCCAACCTCAACGACTGGCAGTCGGCCCCGGCCGACGACCGCGCCAACCGCGCGGCGTCCGAGGTGTTCGAGCCGGGCAGCACCAACAAGGTGATCACGGCCGCGGCGGCGATGGAGGCGGGCGTCGTCACCCCCGACACCGTGCTCCGCGTGCCCGACCACATCCAGTGCGCCGACCAGCAGCTCAAGGACGCCCACCCGCACAAGCCCGAGCCGCTGACGTTCACCGGGATCCTCGCCGAGTCGAGCAACGTCGGCACGATCATGGTATCCGACAAGATCTCCAGTCAGCAGCTTTACGACATGTTCCGGTCCTTCGGATTCGGCGCGCGCATCGGGTCGGGGATCCCCGGCGAGCAGGCGGGCCTGCTGCCGCAATGGCAGACATGGTCGGGCAGCCAGCGCTGTACGATCGCCTACGGCCAGGGCATCTCGGTCACCGCGCTGCAGATGGCCAGCGTCTACCAGACGATCGCCAACGGCGGAGTGCGGATGACCCCCTCGATCGTGGCGGGCACCACCGACGAGCACGGCGCGTTCGTCCCCAGCCCCGCGGCCAAGGCCACGAGGGTGATCAGCCAGACCACCGCCGACAAGATCGCGCTGATGCTGGAGGCCGTGGTGGGCCACGAGGGCACGGGAGAGGAGGCCTCGATCGAGGGCTACCGCGTCGCGGGCAAGACCGGCACCGCCATGCGGTACGACGAGAAGTGCGCGGGATACTGCGGGTACACCGCCACGTTCGTCGGCTTCACCCCCGCGGACCAGCCCCGGTTGATGGCCCTGGCAGTGATACAGGATCCGAAGAAGGACCACTACGGCGGCTCCGTCGCCGCCCCGGTGTTCAAGGACGTCATGACTTTCGCGTTGAAGAGCAGGAAGATCCCGCCGACCGGCACGAAGGCGCCCGCGATGGTCCTTCGCCCCTCGGAGTGACGGCGGAGTGACCGGAGCAGGAGTGGCCGGGGCGAGCGGCGGAGAGGGGTACGCTCTCGCCGTGCGTTCCCCGTCGTCCATGCGTCCCGAGGCCGTCCAGGCTCGCCCGCTGTCCGCGCTGGCGTCCCTGCTCGGCACCTCGTCGGCCGTCCCGTCCCCCGGAGCGCGGGCGGTACGCGGCACCGTCACCGGCATCACCCTCGACTCGCGCCGGGTGCGGCGCGGCGACCTGTACGTGGCCGCGCCCGGCAAGGCCCGGCACGGCGCGGAGTTCGCCGCCGACGCCCTGGCGTCGGGCGCGACGGCGATCCTGACCGACGCCGACGGCCGCGACCAGGCCGTCGCCACCGGGCTGCCGGTGCTCGTCGTGCCCGACCCGAGGGCGGTGCTCGGACAGGTCGCCGCCTGGGTGTACGGCAGGCCGGCGGCCGGCATCACGCTCATCGGCGTCACCGGCACCAGCGGCAAGTCCACCTCGACGTTCCTGCTGGAGGCGGGCCTGCGTGCGGCGGGCCGCCGTACCGGCCTGGTCGGCGGCGTGGAGATCCGCGCGGGCGACGCGCGGTTCACCCCCGAGCTCACCACTCCGGAGGCGACCGACCTGCAGGGGCTGTTCGCGCTGATGCGCGAGCGGGGCGTGAGCGCGGCGGCGATGGAGGTCTCCAGCCACGCCCTGGCGCTCGGCCGCGTGGACGGCCTGTTCTACGACGTGTCGATCTTCACCAACCTCTCGCAGGACCACCTGGACTTCCACCGCGACCTGGACGACTACTTCGCGGCCAAGGCCCGGCTGTTCACCCCCGAGTTCAGCCGGGTGGGCGTGGTGAACATCGACGACGCCCACGGACGGGAGCTGGCCGCCACGGCCAAGATCCCGATCACGACGTTCTCCGCCGCGGGGGCGCCGGAGGCCGACTGGCGCGCCGAGAACGTGCGCCTCGGCTCCGCCGGCAGCACGTTCCGCCTGGTCGGTCCCGGCGGGGTCGAGGCCGAGGTGTCGGTGGCCCTGCCCGGCCCGTTCAACGTGGACAACACGCTCGGCGCGCTGGTGGCGCTGGTGGAGGCCGGGGTCCCGCTACAGGCCGCGGTGACCGGCGTGAGCGAGTTCGGCGGCGTGCCGGGCCGGATGGAGCGGGTGCCGGGCGCGGACGACGTCCAGGTGATCGTGGACTACGCGCACAAGCCGGGCGCGGTGGAGTCGGTCCTGCGCTCGCTGCGCGCCGTGCTGGACGACGGGCCGGGAGGCCGCCTGGTGATCGTGCTGGGCTGCGGCGGCGACCGCGACCGCGGCAAGCGCCCGATGATGGGCGAGGCCGCCGTCCGTCTCGCCGACCTGGCCGTGTTCACCAGCGACAATCCCCGTACGGAGGATCCGCTCGCGATCCTCGCCGCGATGCTGGAGGGCGCACTGCGGGTACCCATCAAGGAACGGGCCCACGTGGTCGTGGAGCCGGACCGGGCGGACGCCATCCGCCTGGCCGTCGGCGGTGCGGTGCCCGGAGATGTGGTAGTTGTGGCCGGCAAGGGACACGAGCAGGGGCAGTATGTCGGGGCCGAGGTCATTCCCTTCGACGACCGTGAGGTGGCCGCCGCCGCCGTCGCCGAGCGGAGCCGGGCGCGGCGGGCGGCGCGAGACGCCGATGCGTGAGCCGATGCCGGGCCGTGCCCCGGCGGCTGAGTTAGCGACGCGAAAGAGAGCAGGAAAGACACCATGATCCCGTTGCCGCTGGCCCGGGTCGCCGAGATCACGTCCGGAGCGCTGAACGGAGCGGCGGACCCCGCGGCCGTGGTCCGGGGGCCCGTCGTGATCGACTCACGGGCGGCCGGACCGGGCTCGCTGTTCGTGGCGATCAAGGGTGAACGGGCCGACGGGCACGACTTCGCCCGGCAGGCCCGCGACGCCGGCGCCGCCGCCGTGCTCGCCACCCGGCGCGTCGACGCGCCGGCCGTGATCGTGGGCGACCCGCTCGCGGCCCTGGCCTCGCTCGCCACCGCCGTACTGTCGGAGCTGCCCGGCACGACCGTCGTCGGGGTGACCGGCTCAGCCGGCAAGACCACGACCAAGGACCTGCTGGCCGGTCTCGCCGCCCGGCTCGGCCCCACGGTCGCCCCCGTCGGCTCGTACAACAACGAGATCGGCCACCCGCTGACCGTGCTCAAGGCCGACGAGGCCACCCGGTTCCTGGTCCTGGAGCTGAGCGCGCGCAGCATCGGCCACATCGCCTACCTCGCGAGGATCGCCCCGCCCCGCATCGGCGTGGTGCTCAACGTCGGCACCGCGCACCTCGGGGAGTTCGGCGGCAAGGAGGCGATCGCGCAGGCCAAGGGCGAGCTCGTCGAGGCGCTGCCCGCCGGCGGAGTCGCGGTGCTCAACGCCGACGACCCGCTGGTGCGCGCGATGGCCGGCCGTACGAGCGCGCGGGTGACCTACTTCGGGCGCTCGCCGGAGGCGCACGTGCGGGCGGAGGACGAAACGCTCGACGCGACCGGCCGCGCCTCGTTCACGCTGCGCACGCCGTCCGGCGCCGCTCCGGTCCGGCTGCGCCTGTACGGCGCGCACACGGTGGAGAACGCCCTGGCCGCCGCGGCGGCCGCGCACGAGCTGGGGCTGCCGGTGAGCGACATCGCCGAGGAGCTGTCGGCGGCCGAGCCGCGCAGCCGCTGGCGGATGGAGGTCACCGAGCGGGCCGACGGCGTGACCGTGATCAACGACGCCTACAACGCCAACCCCGACTCCATGCGGGCCGCCTTCGGCAGCCTGGCGGTGATGGGAGAGGGGCGGCGACGGTTCGCCGTGATCGCCGCGCTGCGCGAACTCGGCGAGGACGGCCCGGCGCTCAACGAGGATCTCGGGCGGCTGGCCGCGGGCGCGGGCCTGGAGGCGGTCGTCGTCGTGGGGGAGGACGCCGAGCCGGTGCTGCGGGGCGCGCCAGGCGCGATCCACGTGCCGGACGCCTCGGCGGCGGCGCGGGAGTTGTCGGACCGGCTCGCGCCGGGCGACGTGGTGCTGGTGAAGGGGCCGCGTGCGGCCGCGCTCGAGCGGGTCGCCGAGGCGATCCTCGGAGGTGACGCCCGGTGAGGAACATCCTCATCGCGGGGGCGATCTCGCTGATTCTCTCCATGGTCGGCACGCCGCTGGCCATCCGGCTGTTCGCCCGCAGGGGCTACGGCCAGAACATCCGGGAGGAGGGCCCGTCGGGACACTACGACAAGAAGGGCACTCCCACGATGGGCGGCACGGTGATCGTCATCGCGGCGCTGATCGGCTACTTCGCGGCCCACGGGGCGACCGTCTTCTCGGCCGTCAGCGACCCCCCGACGGCATCGGGACTGCTGGTGTTGTTCCTGATGACCGGCCTCGGCGCGGTCGGCTTCCTCGACGACTTCATCAAGATCTACAAGCAGCGGAGCCTGGGCCTGCGCAGCGGCGCCAAGGCGGGCGGGCAGCTCGTCATCGGGGCGATCTTCGCGGTGCTCGTCCTGCGCTTCCCCAACGCCTACGCGGTGACCCCCGCGGAGACGCGCGTGTCGTTCCTGCGGGACATCGGGCCGTCGATCGGCCTGATCGGATTCATGATCTGGGTCGTGTTCTTCATCGTGGGCTTCTCGAACGCGGTGAACCTGACCGACGGCCTCGACGGCCTCGCCTCCGGCGCCACCTGCATGGTCCTCACGGCGTACGTGCTGATCGGCAACTGGCAGCTGCGCAACAGCTGCACGACGGTCGGCTTCGGCCCCAACTGCTACTGGGTGCGAGATCCGCTCGACCTGGCGGTGGTCGCGGCGGCGGTCCTCGGCGCCTGTCTGGGCTTCCTGTGGTGGAACGCCCCGCCCGCCAAGATCTTCATGGGTGACACCGGCTCGCTGGCCCTCGGCGGCGTGATCGCCGGCCTGGCCTTCACCACCCGGACCCAGCTCCTGCTCGTCATCCTGGGCGGCCTGTTCGCGATCATCACGATGTCGGTGATCATCCAGGTCGGGTCCTTCAAGCTGACCCGCAAACGCGTCTTCCGGATGGCGCCGCTGCAGCACCACTTCGAGCTGTCGGGCTGGGCCGAGACGACGATCGTGGTGCGCTTCTGGCTGATCGCGGCCCTGTGCGTCGCCGCCGGTCTCGGGCTGTTCTACCTCGAATGGATGCCGAAGTAGTGAACGTCGTCGTCGCCGGCCTCGGCGTGTCGGGCGCCGCCGCGGCGCGGGCCCTGGCGGCGCGCGGCGAGCGCGTGACCGTGCTGGAGTCCGCGGACGGCGAGCGGCAGCGCGCGACGGCCGCCGGGCTCGCGGAGCTGGGCGTGGAGGTGCGCTTCGGCGAGCCCGCCCTGCCCGCCGGGACCTCGCTCCTGGTCACCTCGCCGGGCTGGCGGCCCACCCACCCGCTGCTCGTCGCCGCCGCGGACGCGGGCGTCGAGGTCATCGGGGAGGTCGAGCTGGCCTGGCGGCTGCGGCAGGAGCCCGCGGCCCCCTGGCTGGCGCTGACCGGCACCAACGGCAAGACCACCGCCGTCCGCATGCTCACGTCCATGCTGTCGGCCGCCGGGCACAAGGCCGTGGCCGTGGGCAACGTCGGCGTCCCCATCGTGGAGGCCGTCGACGGGCCGTACGACGTGCTGGCCGTGGAGCTGTCGAGCTTCCAGCTCCACTGGTCCTCGACCCTCGCCCCGCGCGTGGCGGCCGTGCTCAACGTGGCGCCCGACCACATCGACTGGCACGGCTCCATGGAGGAGTACGCCGCGGCCAAGGCGCGCATCTTCGCGGGAGCGGGGACCGTGGTCTACAACGCCGACGACGCGTCGTCGTCCCGCCTGGCCGAGCCGTACGCCTCGCGGGTGGGCTTCACGCTCGCCGTCCCCCGGCCCGGGCAGCTGGGAGTCGTGGAGGACCTGCTGGTCGACCGGGCCTTCGTGGCCGACCCGGCGACCTCGGCGGAGGAGCTGGCCTGCCTCGCCGACGTGCGGCCGTTCGCGCCGCACAACGTCGCCAACGCGCTCGCCGCGGCCGCCTTGGCCCGCGCGTACGGCGTGCCGCCCGAGGCCGTACGGCGCGGCCTGCGGGAGTTCACGCCCGACCCGCACCGGATCGCCCACGTGGCCCGGGTCGGCGAGGTCGACTACGTGGACGATTCCAAGGCCACCAACCCGCACGCGGCCGCCGCGTCCCTCGCCGCCTACGAGTCGATCGTGTGGATCGCGGGCGGCCAGCTCAAGGGCGCCGAGATCGACGACCTCGTACGGCAGGCCGCGCCCCGGCTGCGCGGGGCGGTGCTGCTGGGGACCGACCGGGATGTGATCCGCCGCGCATTGGCGCGACACGCCGCGAATGTCCCCGTGGTGGACGTGCCGGGGCAAGACACTGGGGTCATGGACCGTGTCGTCGCCGAAGCCGCCCGGCTCGCCACCCCGGGTGACACCGTGCTGCTCGCCCCCGCCGGAGCGTCGCTGGACATGTTCGCCAGTTACGGAGCGCGTGGGGAGGCCTTCGCCCGAGCCGTGCGGCGGCTGGCGGCCCGGTGACGGGCCCTGCGACCGGCCCCGCGACCGGCCCCGCGACCGGCCCGGCGACCGCCGGCGCCGCGACCGAGCGGAAGGCGGAGCGTCAGGGGCCCGAGCCCGTCGGCTGGGCCGCCGCCCAGCTCGCCGCGCTGCGCGAGCTGCTCGGCCGCCCGCTGACCTCCTATCACCTGGTGCTCGGCTGCAGCGCGCTGCTGCTGGCGCTCGGGCTGATGATGGTGCTGTCGGCGTCGAGCATCGAGGCGCTGCAGCGGACCGGCGACCCGTTCTACTGGTTCCTCAAGCAGGTCACGTCGGTGGCGATCGGGCTTCCCCTGATGTGGGTGTGCTCCCGGTTGCCGCAGCGGTTCTTCCGCCTGGCCGGCTATCCGCTGATGGGCCTGTCGATCCTCGGCCTGCTGATGGTCATCTTCCTCGGCCAGGAACTGCTGGGCGCTCAGCGGTGGATCGTCGTCGGCCCGTTCTCGGTCCAGCCGTCGGAGCCGGCGAAGCTGGCCCTGGTGCTGTGGGGCGCCGACCTGCTCGCGACGCGGGCGCGCGTCGGCCGCATCGAGTGGCGCCAGCTGCTGATCCCGCTGATGCCGGGCGTGGCCCTGCTGGCCGTCCTGGTCATGCTCGGGCGCGACCTCGGCACGACGCTGGTGCTCATGATGATCTTCCTGGCGCTGCTGTGGGTGGTCGGCGCGCCGGTGCGGCTGTTCGGCGGGATCCTCGCGCTGCTCGTGCTCGCGACCGCCACTATGATCGTCGTCGAGCCGTACCGGCTCGGCCGCCTCACCGGCTTCATGCACGTGTGGGAGACCGCGCAGAAGGAGGGGTTCCAGTCCGCCCAGGGACTGATGGCCATCGGCTCGGGCGGCTGGTTCGGCCTCGGGCTCGGCGCGGGCCGGCAGAAGTGGAACTATGTTCCGCACGCGGAGAGCGACTTCATCTTCTCCATTCTGGGCGAGGAGCTCGGGCTGATGGGGACGCTCGTGGTGGTCGCGCTGTTCGGCCTGCTCGGGTACGCCGGGCTGCGGATCGCCATCCGGACTAAGGACCCCTTCATCCGGCTGTCGGCCGCCGCGGTCACCGCCTGGATCGCCGGGCAGGCCGTCGTCAACATCGGCGCGGTCATCGGGGTCTTCCCGGTCACCGGCATCCCGCTGCCCCTGGTGTCGTACGGCGGATCGGCGCTGCTCCCGACGCTAGCCGCGCTCGGCATGCTGGTGTCGTTCGCCAAACAGGAGCCCGGAGCGCCCGAGGCGCTGGCCGCCCGTGGCCCGGGACCGGCCGCGCGGGCTCTAAGCTGGCTTGGCCTGAGCGGCCGCGCCGGGCGGCGGCCCGCGACCTCGCGGACGCCGGCCCGTCAGCAGTCGGCACGGCCGCGGGCGGCACGAAGAGGAACGACAGGGAGCGGACGCGGGAACATTCGCGAGAACATCCGGGAAGACGTCCGCGAGAACATCCGCGAAGACATCCGCGAAAGCAGGGAGTGACATGAGGGTGGTCCTCGCCGGCGGCGGGACGGCCGGCCATATCGAGCCGGCGCTCGCGCTGGCCGACGCGCTTCGCCGGCTCGACCCGAGGATCGGCATCACCTGCCTCGGCACCGAGCGCGGCCTGGAGACCCGCCTGGTGCCCGCCCGGGGTTACGAGCTCGAACTCGTGCCCGCCGTGCCGCTGCCCCGCTCGCTCAGTCCCCAGCTCCTCACCGTGCCCGGCCGCCTCGCCGGGTCCATCGGCAGCGCCGCGGGCATCCTCGACAAGGTCGGCGCGGACGTCCTGGTCGGCTTCGGCGGATACGTCGCCACGCCCGGCTACCTCGGCGCCCGGCGGCGCGGCGTGCCGATCGTGGTCCACGAGGCCAACCCCCGGCCCGGCCTGGCCAACCGGCTCGGCGCCCGCCTCACCGAGCATGTCTTCACCGGCCACCCGGACGCCGTGCTCCAGAACGCCGAGTACATCGGCATCCCGCTGCGCCGCGAGATCAGCACGATGGACCGACTGTCGATGGGCGACAAGGCGCGGTCGTACTTCGGGCTGGAGTCCGACCGGGTGACGCTGCTCGTGTTCGGCGGCTCCCAGGGCGCGCGCTCGATCAACCAGGCGGCGCTGGAGGCCGCGCCCTACCTGCGGGCGGCGGGCGTCCAGGTGCTGCACGTGATCGGGCCCAAGAACACCGTCGAGGCGGAGCTTCCGCCGGGCGACCCGCAGTACGTCGTCCTGCCGTACGTCGACCGGATGGACCTCGCCTACGCCGCCGCCGACCTCGTGCTGTCCCGCGCGGGCGCCATGACCTGCGCCGAGCTCACCGCCGTGGGGCTGCCCGCGGCGTTCGTGCCGCTGCCGCACGGCAACGGCGAGCAGCGCCTCAACGCCGAGCCCATCGTGCGGGCCGGGGGCGGCCTGATGGTCGACGACGCGAACCTGTCGGCCGCCTGGATCGTCCAGACGCTGCTGCCGATCCTGAACGACCCCGAGCGCGTGGTCGCGATGTCCGAGGCCGCATCGCGGATGGGCCGCAAGGACGCCGACATGACGCTCGCCCGCAAGGTGCTGGAGATCGCCCACCGATGAGTCTCGTCAAGCTCGTGGACCCCGTCCCGGCGGCCGACCTGGGGCGGGTGCACTTCATCGGCATCGGCGGCGCCGGGATGTCCGGCATCGCCCGGATCCTGCTCAAGCGCGGCGTGCCGGTGTCGGGCAGCGACGCGCGGCCGTCCGAACTGCTGGCCGAGCTGCGCGAGCTGGGCGCCGTCATCCACGTCGGCCACGCCGCGTCCCACGTCAAGGACGTGGACACGGTCGTGGTGTCCACCGCCATCCGCGACTCCAACCCCGAGCTGGGGGAGGCGCTGCGGCAGAACCTGCGGGTGATCCCGCGGGCCGCCGCGCTGGCCTCGGTCATGACCGGCCGCAACGGCATCGCCGTCGCCGGCACGCACGGCAAGACCACGACCACCTCGATGCTGACCGTGGCGTTGCAGAAGTGCGGCGAGGACCCGTCGTACTGCGTCGGCGGGCAGCTCGTGACGACCGGGCTCGGCGCCGACGACGGCGCGGGCGAGGTGTTCGTCGCGGAGGCCGACGAGAGCGACGGCTCGTTCCTCATGCTCGCGCCGCGCATCGCCGTGGTGACCAACGTCGAGGCCGACCACCTCGACAACTACGGCGACCCCCAGGCAGTCCACGACAGCTTCGCCCGTTTCGTCGAGCGGATCGGGTCGCTGCTCGTGGTGTGCGCCGACGACCCGGGCGCCGCCGCCCTCGTGCCCATCGCGCGCGAGCGCGGCCTCACCGTCGTCACGTACGGCGAGAGCGCCGGCGCCGACCTGCGCACGACCGACGTGGTGCCGCGCGGCCTCGGCGTGGAGTTCGGCGTGGAGCTCGGCCCCGACGTGCCCGGGGGAGCGGGACACGGCGAGGTGCGCCTCGCCGTGCCGGGCCGGCACAACGCGCTCAACGCCACCGCGGTGATCGCGGTGGCGCTACACCTCGGCCTGCGCTTCGACGACGTCAAGGGAGGCCTGGCCGCCTTCACCGGGGCCAAGCGGCGGTTCGAGTCCAAGGGCGAGGCCGCGGGCGTGACGGTCTTCGACAGCTACGCCCACCACCCGACCGAGCTGACCGCCGACCTGCGTGCCGCTCGCGACGTCGTGACCGGCGACGGCCGGGTCATCGCGGTCTTCCAGCCGCATCTCTACTCGCGCACCCGGTTCTTCGCCGACGAGTTCGGCGCGGCGCTCGGCCTCGCCGACGAAGTGGTCGTGCTGGACGTGTACGGCGCGCGCGAGGACCCCGAGCCGGGGGTCTCCGGCGCGCTGGTCGCGGGGAAGATCCCGCTTCCCGTCGAGCGGGTCGTCTACGCGCCCGACCGGCAGGCCGTGCCGGCGCTCGTCGCCGACCGGGCCCGCCCCGGGGACATCGTGCTGACCATGGGCGCGGGAGACGTGACGGAGCTCGGCCCGAAGATCGTCGCGGAGCTGTCCGCCCGGTGACGCGGGCCGTCGTCCGGGCCGCGATCCGGAGCGTGGGGGACCGGTGAGGCGCGCCGTCCGCCGTTCGGCCCTCGCCACCCTGCTGACCGGCGGAGTGGTGGGCGTCGCCACGTGGGTCGTGTTCTTCTCGCCCGTCCTCGGCGTGCGGGAGGTCGAGATCACCGGCAACAACCGGATCCCCGCCGAGCAGTTGCGGCAGGCCGCGGGGGTGCGCACCGGCACGCCGCTCGCCACCGTCGACCTCGCGGGGGTGGAAGGGCGGCTGCGGGCGATGCGCGCGGTCGAGTCGGTCACCGCCGACCGCGGCTGGCCGGGAACGCTGCGCATCAGCGTGGTCGAGCGCGTCCCCGCCGCCGCCGTGCCCCTGGGGGTGACGACGGCGGTGATCGACCGCTACGGCGTCGTCCTGCAGGAGGTGACCGTGGCCCCGCCCCGGCTGCCGGTGCTGCGCGTGCAGCGGGCCGCTGTGGACGACTCCGCCACCAGGGCCGGGCTCACCGTGCTGCGGGCGCTGCCGGACACCGTCCTGCAGCGCTTGCAGGAGTTGCGCGTCCCCTCGCCCAGGTCGATCACGCTCAAACTCACCGACGGCCGTACGGTCGTATGGGGGGACGCGGGGCGCTCGGCGCAGAAGGGACGAGTCCTGCTCGCCGCCCTCGCCAAGCCGGGAACCAGCTACGATGTCAGCTCGCCGCAGGTGGTGACGGTCAGGTGAGATTTCTCACGGGCCGTGGGCGCCTGATCAGGGACCGCCTGTCAGCACGGCGGCATGCGAATAGGACAGTGCGCGACACGCCGGACGGCCTTGCGGCGCGGTTAGTTGACCCTGGGGGACGCACAACCCTACTGTCCGTATCAATCTTCAGGTTGACATAACTCTAAATCTCAACTTGAGGGTGAGAGTTCAGAAGACGGCGGGCCCTGCCCGCAGGAAACGCAAACGAGCGGAAAGGCCCCTCGTCGTGGCAGCACCGCAGAACTACCTCGCGGTCATCAAGGTCGTCGGCATCGGCGGCGGCGGAGTGAACGCCGTGAACCGGATGATCGAGGAGGGACTCAAGGGCGTCGAGTTCATCGCCATAAACACTGACGCCCAGGCGCTGCTGATGAGTGACGCCGACGTCAAGCTCGACGTGGGGCGTGAGCTCACCCGAGGCCTCGGCGCGGGCGCCAACCCGGAGGTGGGCCGCAGGGCCGCCGAGGACCACCGGGAGGAGATCGAAGAGGTCATCAAGGGCGCCGACATGGTCTTCGTGACCGCGGGCGAGGGCGGCGGCACCGGGACCGGCGGCGCGCCGGTCGTGGCCGGCATCGCCCGCTCGCTCGGCGCGCTGACGATAGGAGTAGTCACCCGGCCCTTCAGCTTCGAGGGCAAGCGCCGGGCCATGCAGGCCGAGGCCGGCATCGAGACCCTCCGCGAGGAGGTCGACACGCTGATCGTCATTCCGAACGACCGGCTGCTGTCGATCTCCGACCGCCAGGTGAGCGTGCTCGACGCGTTCAAGGCCGCCGACCAGGTGCTGCTGTCCGGTGTGCAGGGCATCACCGACCTCATCACCACACCCGGTCTGATCAACCTGGACTTCGCCGACGTGAAGTCGGTCATGTCCGGCGCGGGTTCGGCCCTCATGGGCATCGGCCACGCCAGGGGCGACGACCGGTCGGTCGCCGCCGCCGAGATGGCGGTCTCCAGCCCGCTGCTGGAGGCGAGCATCGACGGCGCCCATGGCGTGCTGCTGTCCATCGCGGGCGGCTCCGACCTGGGCCTGTTCGAGATCAACGAGGCGGCCCAGCTCGTCAGCAACGCCGCCGCTCCCGACGCCAACATCAT
This sequence comes from Microbispora bryophytorum, assembly GCF_006874465.1. Taxonomy (GTDB): domain Bacteria; phylum Actinomycetota; class Actinomycetes; order Streptosporangiales; family Streptosporangiaceae; genus Microbispora; species Microbispora bryophytorum. The sequence continues at coordinate 531,778 of NZ_VIRL01000002.1, forward strand.
CTTCGGCACGGTCATCGACGACGCGCTCGGCGACGAGGTGCGGGTGACGGTCATCGCGGCAGGGTTCGACGAGCCCGAGCCGGTCAAGCCGGCGGCCGCGCCGCTGTCGCGGCCCCAGCAGGCCCGTCCGGCGCCGGCCGCGCCCGCGGCCCGTCCCGCGCCCGCCCCGGCCAAGCCCGAGCCGCGTCCGGAGCCCGCCCAGCCGGTGCGTCCGGCGAGCGGCGTGGCGCAGCCCCCGACTCCGCCGGCGACCCAGTTCCCGGTGAACGCGTTCACGGCCAACCCCGTGCCGCCGCCGGCCCAGCCCGTGAGTCAGCCGGTCCAGCAGGCGACGTCGCAGGCCGCGTCCGCGCCGGAGGCCCCGCAGGCCGAGGCGGTCACGTCGTTCCCGCGTGACACGGCGGCGGACGGCGGGCGCGACCAGGGCGCCACCGGGCCGCTGCCGATCCCGCGCCCGGCCCCCGAGCCGCCGACCCCGATCACCTCCAGGGCCGTTCAGCCGGGTCCCCGGCGTCCGGTGGTGTTCGAGGAGCAGGAAGAGGAGCTCGACGTGCCGGACTTCCTCAAGTGACGCTGGGCATCCGTACGGCCGGGGGCACGGTCCGTGGGTGACCGGCGTGAGGAGCTGGCCGCGGCGCTGGCCGAGGTGGAGCGGCGCGTCGGCGACGCCTGCCGGGACGCGGGCCGGTCGCGGTCGGAGATCACTCTGATCGCGGTGACGAAGACCTATCCGGCCTCCGACGTGCGGCTGCTCGCGGAGCTGGGCGTGTCGCACGTCGGCGAGAACCGCGACCAGGAGGCGGCGGCCAAGGCGGCCGAGTGCGCCGGTCTCGGCCTCACCTGGCACTTCATCGGCCAGTTACAGACGAACAAGGTCCGCTCGGTCGCCTCCTACGCCCACATGGTCCACTCGGTGGACCGTCCCCGTCTGGTGGACGTGCTCGGCCGCGAGGCCGTACGCGTGGGGCGTGAGGTGGACTGCCTCATCCAGGTCGCCCTCGACGCCGCGCCGGGCGAGGGCGGGGCCGGGCGGGGCGGCGCCGCGCCGCAGGAGGTGCCGGCGCTCGCGGGGCTCGTCGCGAAGGCGGAGGGGCTGCGCCTGCGGGGGGTCATGGCGGTCGCCCCGCAGGGGGAGGATCCGGCGGCCGCGTTCGCCCGGCTGCGGACCGTCGCCGAGCGGGTCCGCGAGGAACACCCCGCGGCCGATGTGATATCGGCCGGGATGAGCGGAGATATCCCCCAGGCTGTGGCGAACGGCGCGACACACCTGCGAGTCGGTACGGCGTTGCTCGGCCGCAGAAAGCCCTTCGTCAGGTAATGTCCCCCAAGTGGACCGTGGTGTCCGCGCACAGGTAGAGGTCGATCAGCGGTGAGCTCCAAGGGGGGTACGGCTACCGCCCTGGCCTTCCGAAGGGACCTTGAAGGCACCAGCAAAGCGGAGGACGACGAGCGATGGCCGGCGCGATGCGCAAGATGGCGGTCTACCTCGGTCTCGTGGAGGACGACCGCTACGAAGACAGGTACGCGGCAGAATACGGCACCGACGAGGAGTACGGCGACGAGGAGTACGAGTCGCCGCGGCGCGGCTTCGCCGGCCCCTCGGGCACGCATGCCGGGCCCCTTGAGCGCGAGGACGACACCGAGGCCGCCGTCCCCGCTCCGCGTCCCCCCACAACCGTGCTGGAGCGCCGCACCACCGATCTGGCGCGCATCACCACCCTGCATCCCCGCACGTACAACGAGGCGCGGACGATCGGCGAGCACTTCCGCGAGGGCACGCCCGTCATCATGAATCTGACAGAGATGGTCGACAGCGACGCCAAGCGCCTTGTCGATTTCGCGGCAGGTCTCGTCTTTGGCCTACACGGCAGCATCGAACGTGTTACCAACAAGGTGTTCCTGTTGTCCCCCGCCAACGTTGAGGTGACCGCCGAGGACAAGGCCAGAATCGCGGAACGCGGCTTCTTCAACCAGAGCTAGAGTTCCATACATGAACAGTGACCGGCTGAGCGGTGCCCGTGCGGCCCGAGGGCGGCTGGACCGAGGGGAGGCGGGGCTCGACCGTGGGGATCATTAGTGAGATCTTGGTCATCGCCCTGACCCTCTTCCTGGTTCTGCTGATCGGCAGAATGATCATAGATACGGTGCAGGCGTTCGCCCGCGCCTGGCGGCCCACCGGGGTCGTCCTGGTGCTGGCGGAGGTTGTTTACACAGTGACCGACCCGCCTCTCAAGTTCCTCCGCCGTTTCATTCCGCCCCTCAGGTTGGGTACGGTGGCCTTTGACCTGAGCTTCACAGTGCTGTTCATTGTGGTTTTGGTCTTGATCCAAGTCGTGAACGCGCTTCGTTGATCGGGTACCGTCCGACCGGACAGACTCCAAGCGCGCCAAGGAGACCCAAATGCCGTTGACGCCCGCTGATGTGCGGAACAAGCAGTTCAGTACCACCCGGCTGAGGCCGGGGTACGACGAGGAGGAGGTCGACGCGTTCCTCGACGAGGTCGAGGCCGAACTGGACCGCCTCATCCAGGAGAACGAGGAACTCCGCGCGAAGCTGGCCGAGTGCCTCAGGGGCAAGGTTCCCGGGGGCATGGGCATGCCCGGCTCCATGCAGATGGCGCCCGCTCCCGTGGCAGAGCCTAAGCCCGAGATGATGGCCCCCCAGCCGGAGCCGATCAAACCTCCGGAGCCGGCCCGCCCCGAGCCGGTGCCCGTCGGCATGGGTCTGCCGCCCGCCGAGGACAACATGGACACCGCGGCCCGCGTGCTCGCCCTCGCCCAGCAGACGGCCGACCAGGCGATCGCCGACGCCCGTCGCGAGGCGGACGAGACCGTGACCCGCGCCCGGCGTGAGGCCGACGACATCCTCGGCAAGGCCCGCCGCCAGGCCGAGCAGATCATCGGCGACGCTCGCGCGCGCGCGGAGACGCTGGAGCGCGACGCCCAGGAGCGGCACCGCCAGGCCATGGGCACCCTCGTGCAGACCCGTGACGAGCTGGAGCGCAAGGTCGAAGAGCTGCGCAGCTTCGAGCGCGAGTACCGCAGCCGTCTCAAGCTGTACCTGGAGAACCAGCTCGCCGAGCTGAACGTCGCGGGTGAGGGCAGTGGAGGGTTCCCGATCGTGGGCGCCGCCCCGGCCATGGCCCACGCCGTCGCACCCGGCCCCCAGCAGATGGGCGCCGCCCCCAACCCGTTCGGTCAGGAGCCCTCGCAGCACTCCGGCGCCTTCCCCGGACCCGACGGCCCCCACAACGACCGCCGGTAAGAAGTGGCGGGTCCTCACAGGGACCCGATAGCTCGGAGAACCCCCCGTGATCCTCATCAGTGCCGCACTGGTCCTCGCCGCAATCGTCCTGCTCATCGCGGGCGTCGTGCTGGGAACGCCCCCTCTCGTGATGTGGTCGATCGTCGTCAGCGTGCTGTCGGCGGTCTGTCTGCTGATCGGGGCACTGCTGAGGCGCCATGAGCTGTTCCCCGCCGGTGGGCGTGCCGCCGAAGGAACCGCTCCCACCCCCCAGGGTTCGTCCGTGCCCCAGCTCGCGCACGTCGGTGCCGTGAGCGGGGCGTACGGTGGAGCCCTCGTCGGGGCACCGGCGCATCCGGTGGCGACGCCCATGGTGGCGGCACCGCCGGTCACGCATCACGGGGCATTGCCCCCACAGACCTTCCCGCCCCAGCGGACGGGACCGATCACGCGGTCGCCGGCCGGTTCCGGCCGCGGCCTCGCCCCCGACGCGATCGTTCTCGTGATCCCCGGGCGTAAGCGCTTCCACCTGGCCACCTGCCGCCAACTCGTCGGGCGTGAAACCGAGGAGCTCACGCACGAGGAGGCCCGCGAGGAGGGCTTCACCCCGTGCACCACCTGTCTCCCCGAGAGCTCCACCCGTACGGCGGAGCCGGACAAGACCCCTCACCGCGGTGACGCAGCCCGCGACGACACGGCCCGCGACGAGAGCATGCGCGCGGAAGCTCCGACGACCACTACGCCTTCGGCCGGAACCTCCGGCACGACCGGCCGGGAACCGTCCCGTTCCACGCCCGCTGATCGAGAGCCGCCCGTCGCGCGGTTCCCTCAGCCCGGCGTCCCGGGGCCGCGCCTGCCCGAGTCGTCCGTCTCCGAACTGTCCGGCCTCCAGTCGTCCGCTCCCGGTGCCTCAGATCCCGGTGCGTCGCCGGCCGCCGCTCCGCCCGCGTCGGGCCCTTCCACGGCCGCCCCGTCCACGCCCCCCGGCGGCAGGCCGTCCGACGACGTAGCGCGCGAAAAGACCGGTGAGACGGCGGAGAAGGCGTCCGGAAAGACGTCAGGGAAGACCGCCGACGCGGGCGAGGTCGATGAGCACGACGGTCCGGCGCGCGACACGGCTTCCGAGGCCGATGCCGGGACCGAGGGCGACGGGCACACGCCGGTGAACTGGTTCGGCCGGGGCACGTCGCCGGAGTCGGGTGCCGGGACGGCGGTGCCGCGGTCCCCCTCCACCCCGCCGTCCTCCACCTCACCGTCCTCCACCTCGCAGTCCGCCACGCCGCCGTCCTCGCCTTCCGCCGCGTCTTCGGGATCGTCGTCCGGATCCTCCGCGCCGTCCTGGCCTTCCGCCACGTCATGGTCCGCACCGGCCTGGTCTCCGCCGGCGGCAGGATCGGCGTCGGACCAGGCGGACGACGAGACGGACGACTCGCTGACCGACACCGCGGAGCACGACTGGTTCGTGCCCGGCAGGGTTCCCCTGCCGTGGGACCCCGCCCGGTCCAAGGCGACCGGGGAGGCAGGGAAGGAAACTTCGTCGCCGGGGGACGGCGAGCCCGATGGATCCACGGCCGTGGACCAGGCTCCCGGCTCGCCTGCGGCCTCGCTGCCGAAGGCCACCGCTTCCCGGGCGGACGACGAGCAGCCCGGTGACGACCAGAGCGCCTCCGGCGCGGCGGACGCGAAGGCGGCGTCCCGCCCGGAGGACGCCCCCACGCCCCGGCGTGCGGGGCCCGGAAAGCCGGTGGAGCCGGCAGAGACCCCCGGATCCGGGCGCGCCGGATCCGCGGCCTCGGCCGGCTCCACCTCCGGCTCGGCGTCCGCCGCCGAGAGCACCGCGAACAAGGGCGTCGCGGAGAAGACCGGCTCCGGGAACGGCACTGACAAGGCCGGTACTGACAAGGCCGGCACCGAGAAGACCGGTGCTGAGAAGACCGGTGCTGAGAAGAGCGCCAAGAAGAGCGCTGAGAAGACCGGCTCCGCCCGTGAGGACGGCGCCGGCAAGGGTGACGGCGCCGCCGCGGCGACCCGCGGCGCAAAGGCGGCCACGTCCGGTTCCGGCAGCCCAGCCAGCACGGGCAGGGACGGCGAGGACCGCAGCGGGTCGGGAAGCGAGACCGGTGAGGATCGCACCGCCGACGCGGCTCAGCCGTCCGCGGACGGGGACGCGCTGGTGCGGGTAATGATCGGCACCCGGCGCTACCACGAGGCCGGTTGCCCCCTGATCAGCGGAATGGGCGATTCGGGCATCGAGACCATGACACGGGCCGAGGCCGACGAGGCGAACCTCACCCCTTGCTCGGTCTGCCAGAACGACCGTTGACGCGCTCTGCGGCGTGAGGGCCGGGTAGCCGGCCTGTGCGGCGCGGTGTGCGGGGCGACACTCCTGTCGTCTCCGAGGCGGTGCCGGACGCCAACCCCGGCGCGGCGCGGCCGTGGCCGTCCCCGATGGAACGCCGAAGGCTGATGGAACGCCGGTGGAACGCTGACGGGGCCGGTCGGTGACCGGCCCCGTCAGTCGCGGGATCAGGCCTTGCGGAGGCGGAAGGACAGGCCCAGGTCGGCATCCTCGTGGACCGGCAGGTCCTCGTCAGGAACGCCCTCGGCGAGGCTCACCGCCAGCACCTCGTCGGCGACGGCGTCGCCGCCCTCGCGCAGCGCCGCTGCCAGCTCACCGCCGGCCGACCACCACAGGTGGATGCGGTCGGTGATGGACAGGCCGGTGGACTTGCGGGCCTCCTGGACGAGCCGGATCACGTCACGGACCAGGCCGGCCCGGCGCAGTTCGTCGGTGATCGCCAGGTCCAGCGCCACGGTCTCGCCGGTGCCGGTGTCCACCGCGCCGGTCTCCACGGCCCAGCCCGACTTCGGCTGCTCAGTCACGATCACGTCGTCCGCGCCCAGCTCCACCGTGCCAAGTTCTCCGGCCTCGACGGTCGCGGGCCCGCCCGAGCGCAGGGCGCGGGCCAGCTCCGCCGGGGCGGCGCCCGACACGGCCGCGGCGACGAGCTTGGTCTGCGAGCCGAACCGCTTGCCGAGGCTGCGGAAGTTGGGCTTGACCGTGAACGTCACCAGGTCGGCGGAGAAACCGGACAGGTCCTCCAGCCGCTGGACGTTGAGCTCGTCGGCGATCAGGTCGCGCAGCTCGCCGGGGAGCGAGGCCCAGCCGGGGGCGCCGACCAGGGCCCGGCCGAGCGGCTGGCGGGTCTTGACCGACGACGAGGCACGCGCCGACCTGCCCAGCTCCACGAGCCGGCGCACCAGCGCCATCCGCTCCGACAGCTCGGGGTCGAGCAGCGCCGCGTTCACCTCCGGCCACGTGGCCAGGTGCACCGAGGCCGGGGCGTCCGGGTCGCGCAGCACGTCCCAGAGGTAGTCGGTGACGAACGGCACGAGCGGGGCCATGAGCCGGGTGACGGTCTCCAGGCACTCGTACAGCGTCGCGAAGGCCGACGCCTCACCGGACCAGAAGCGGCGGCGCGAGCGGCGGACGTACCAGTTGGACAGGTCGTCCAGGAACTCGGTGAGCCGTCGCCCGGCCCGGGTGGTGTCGAACTCCTCCAACGACGCGGTGACCTCGGCCACCGTGCGGTGCAGCTCCGCCAGCGCCCACCGGTCGATCAGCGGCCGCTCCGCGTACGCCGGGGCGTCGGCCATCCGGGCTGGCGACCACGACTCGGCGTTGGCGTAGAGCGCGAAGAACGACGTGGTGTTCCAGTAGGTCAGCAGGACCTTGCGGACGATCTCCTCCAGCGCGGTGTGCCCGATCCGCCGGGGCGCCCAGGGGGACCCGGAGGTGGCCATGTACCAGCGCAGGGCGTCAGCGCCGTGCTGGTCCATGAGCGGCATCGGGCGCAGCACGTTGCCCAGGTGCTTGCTCATCTTGCGGCCGTCCTCGGCGAGGATCAGGCCGAGGCAGAGCACGTTCTCGTACGACGACCGGTCGAACACCAGCGTGCCGACGGTCATCATCGAGTAGAACCAGCCGCGGGTCTGGTCGATCGCCTCGCAGATGAACTGGCCGGGGAAGGAGCTCTCGAAGACGTCCTTGTTCACCAGCGGCGCGCCCCACTGGGCGAACGGCATGGCGCCCGAGTCGTACCAGACGTCGATCACGTCGGGCACCCGGCGCGCCTCGGCCTGACACGTGGGACAGGGGAAGGTGACATCGTCGACGAACGGGCGGTGCGGGTCGAGGCCGGTCAGATCGTGGCCCGCCAGCTCACCCAGCTCCTTCAGCGAGCCGACGCAGGTGACGTGGTCCTCGTTCTCCGAGCAGACCCACAGCGGCAGCGGCGTGCCCCAGTAGCGGGACCGCGACAGCGCCCAGTCGACGTTGCCCCGCAGCCACTCGCCGTACCGGCCGTGCTTGATCGTCTCGGGGAACCAGTTGGTGCGCTCGTTCTCGGCGAGGAGCCGGTCCTTGATCGCGGTGGTCCTGATGTACCAGGACGGGAGCGCGTAGTAGAGCAGCGGGGTGTGGCAGCGCCAGCAGTGCGGGTAGCTGTGCTCGAAGTGCTCGCCGCGGAACAGCAGCCCGCGCTCGCGCAGGTTCTCCGTCAGCGGCTCGTCGGCGTCCTTGAAGAACTGACCGCCCACGAACGGCACGTCCGGCAGGAAGCGCCCGTCCGGGCCGATCGGGTTCACCACCGGCAGGCCGTAGCGCTTGCAGACGGTCATGTCGTCGGCGCCGAAGGCGGGGGCCTGGTGGACCAGGCCGGTGCCGTCCTCGACCGTGACGTACGTGCCGAGCACGACGTAGTGGGCGCCCTCGATGTCCACCAGGTCGAAGGGGCGCCGGTAGACGGTGTGCTCCAGCTCGGAGCCCTGGTAGGTGGCCAGCACCTCGGCGTCCTCGCCGAGGACCCGCCGCAGCAGCGGCTCGGCCACCACCAGCACCTCGTCGCCGCGCCGGGCCGCGACGTACGTGACGTCGGGGTGTACGGCGACCGCGGTGTTGGACACCAGGGTCCAGGGCGTGGTGGTCCAGATCAGCAGCGAGGCGCCCATCTCGGCCAGCGGGCCGGAGACGACGGGCATCCGCACGTACACCGACGGGCTGGAGACGGTCTCGTAGCCGCCGGGCTGGCCGAGCTCGTGGTCCGACAGGCCGGTGCCGCAGCGGGGGCAGTACGGCGTGATCCGGTGGTCGCGGAACAGCAGGTCCTTGTCCCAGACGACCTTGAGCGACCACCAGACGGCCTCGACGTACTGGGGGTCCATGGTGCGGTAGGCCTGGGACATGTCGACCCAGTAGCCCATCCGCTCGGTCATCTCCTCGAACGCGTCGACGTTCCGCAGCACCGACTCGCGGCAGCGCGCGTTGAACTCGGCGATGCCGTACGACTCGATCTCGGGCTTGCCGGACAGGCCGAGTTCCTGCTCGACGGCGACCTCGACGGGCAGGCCGTGGCAGTCCCAGCCGGCCTTGCGGGGCACGTGGTAGCCGCGCATGGACTTGTAGCGGGGGAAGATGTCCTTGAAGACGCGGGCCTCGACATGGTGCACACCGGGCATGCCGTTCGCCGTGGGCGGGCCCTCGAAGAACACCCAGGAGGGGCCGTCGGCGTTCTGCTGCAGCGAGCGCTCGAAGACCTTCCCGTCCCGCCAGCGTTCGAGGACCTCGTGCTCGAGGGCCGGCAGGTCGACCTGCGCGGGAAGTGAGCGGAAATAGTGGGAAGACATCGTCGGGCGGGACCTCCACGCGGTGGCTGTGACAGCCTGCTGACATGGCGTGAAGGGACGAAGCCGCCGGACGGCTCCGCGGTACCACCCTTCTTGACGCCCGGCCGGTGCCGGACGCCCTCTCGTTTCGCTTTCCGCTGCCGGTTCTACTCGGCCGGGACGGCCTTTCTTCCGGCGGCTCCGGGGTGATCTTCCCTTCACGGCCCGCCCCGGGCTTGCACCGTCCCCGGGTCGCTGAGCGGGCGGATGTGGAGGTACTCGTCCCCATCAACACCTTGCAGACTATGACGATAACGCAACCCGGCCGGAAGGGCTTCCCGATATGCGGGTGACGTCCCGGGTGAGACCCGGCTCGTCGCGGGAATACGTGGGAGGAACACGCGCAGGCTCCGCGATTGTTGTGGGGGTGTGCGGGTGGGCGCCGTGGCCGGCGAAACGGCGACGGAGGCGGCCCCGCGTGGGCCGCCGCCCCGGGACCCGGGGCGTGGGTCCGGGTGGCACCACCCACGACAAAACGATCGAAATAGAGGGCGACGAGGAGGAGCTGCGCGAAGGCGCCACCCGGTTACGGGTGGGGTAAAAGCCTCAGCGAGTCCGTTGCCGATCCGTTATCGGCGACTTATTCTGCCCGGACGGGCTCGAATCGCACCCACTCGAAGGGTGCCACGGGGCCGAAGGGTTCTGGGCGAAGGGGAGGCCCGCAATGACGACGCGCACGGCGAGAACCGCCATCAGTGACGACGTCTGGTCCGAAGAGGAGCTCGCCGAAGTCTGTGAGCGGCTGCGGCACGAGATCGAGGAGTTGCGCGCCGACATCGCCCGGGCGGAGGAACAGCTCGCCTCCGGAGATGTGAGCCAGGGCGCGGGGGACGATCCGGCGGACGCCGGAGCCAAGACGTATGAGCGTGAGCGCGAGATCGCCCTTACCCTGAATGCGCGCGACCTGCTCGCGCAGAACGAGCGGGCGATCGCCCGCGTCGAGGCAGGGACTTACGGAGAGTGCGAATCGTGCCACAAGCCGATCGGCAAGGAGCGCCTGCGGGCATTCCCGAGGGCGACGCTGTGCGTAGCGTGCAAGCAGCGGGAGGAGCGCCGCTGAGCGGTGAACCCGCGCGGCCCGACCGGGCGCGGAGGATCGCTCTCCTCGTCGCCGTGGCCGCGGTGGTGTACGCGCTCGACCAGGTCGCGAAGTTCCTCGTCGTGGAGTTCCTGGAGCACGAGGGGCCTGTCACCGTCGTGCCCGGCGCGCTGGTGCTGACGGTGATCCGCAACGCCGGGGCCGCCTTCAGCATCGGCACCGGCATGACGATCGTGTTCACGGTGATCGCGCTGGCCGTCGTCGTCGCGATCGTCCGTACGGCGCGGAAGCTGCGCAGCCTGCCCTGGGCGATCACGCTGGGCCTGCTGCTGGGCGGGGCGGTCGGCAACCTGACCGACCGCATCTTCCGGTGGCCGGCCCCGTTCCAGGGGCACGTGGTCGACTTCATCCAGGTGTTCCCGGTCACCCGGTTCCCGGTGTTCAACGTCGCCGACTCGGGCATCGTCTGCGGTGGCGTGCTCGCCGTGTTCCTCGCCTGGCGCGGCTACCAGATCGACGGCACCCGCCAGATGGACGGGTCCGTCGAGGACCACACGCAGGACAGTGCGCAGGACCACGCGGAGGGCGAGTCGGGCAAGCAGGCCGGCGAACGGGCGGGGGAGCGGGCCGATGGGTGACCAGCGCAGCCTGCCCGTGCCGGACGGCCTGGAGGGCGAGCGCCTCGACGCCGCCCTGGCCCGGCTTTTCGGCTTCTCCCGCACCCGCGCGGCCGAACTGATCGCCTCCGGGGACGTGCTGGTCGACGGCGGCGTCCCGGCGAAGTCCGACCGCGTCCACGCCGGGGCGTGGCTGGACGTCACGATCCCGCCGCCGCCCGCCGCGCCGATGCCCGTGGCCGAGCCCGTGCCGGGCATGGCGATCCTGTACGAGGACGACGACGTCGTCGTGGTGAGCAAGCCGATCGGCGTGGCGGCGCACCCGACCGTCGGATGGACCGGCCCCACCGTGATCGGCGGCCTGCTCGGCGGCGGGCACCGGGTGTCCACCAGCGGCGCGGCCGAGCGGCAGGGCATCGTGCACCGGCTCGACGCCAACACCACCGGCGTCATGGTCGTCGCCAAGAGCGAGCGGGCCTACTCGCACCTCAAGCGGGCGTTCAAGGAACGCACGGTCGACAAGCGCTACCGCGCGCTCGTGCAGGGGCACATGGACCCGCTGCGGGGCACCGTGGACGCCCCGATCGACCGGCATCCGGCGGGTGACGGGCGCTTCGCCGTGGTGGCAGGCGGCAAGGACTCGGTCACGCACTACGACACGATCGAGGCGTTCCGGGCGGCGTCGCTGCTCGACATCAAGCTGGAGACCGGCAGGACCCACCAGATCCGGGTCCACATGGCCGCGCTCAGGCACCCGTGCGTGGGCGACCTGCTGTACGGCGCCGACCCCACCCTCGCCGCCCGCCTCGGAGTGGGCCGGCAGTGGCTGCACGCGGCCTCGCTGTCGTTCGAGCACCCGGCGACGGGGGAGTGGATGACCTTCACCAGCGACTACCCCGCAGACCTGGCCAACGCGCTGGAGATCCTCGCGGACGAGGGCTGACGCCGCGCTCCGGGCATTCATCCCATCCGGCGCCCGTGCTGCGTCCGTCCTGCGGCGGTCCTGCGGTGCTTGCTGATGGCGCGGCCAGGTGCTGATGGCGCGGTCAGGCCGTGACGGCGTGGTCAGGCGGTGATGGCGCGGTCAGGCATCCCTGTCGTTCTCCGGCTGGGTGTAGCCGTCGGGAATGTCACCGAGGTCGTCCGTGGTGGCCTCCTGGCCCTCGCCTTTTCCCTGGCCCCCACTCTTGCCCTGGGGCGGCTCGGCGCTTCCGCCGCCGGCCCCGGGCTTGGGCGCGGAGGGCTTCCCCTTGCCTGTCTGCTGTCCGGGGGGAGACTTCTTGGGCTTGCCCGCCCCCTTGGACGCGGCCCCGGTGGGCTTGCCCTTGGGTTTCCCCCCGCCGGGCTTGCCGGGTGGCCTCCCGGCGGACCTGTCCGTTGGCCTGCCGCGTTCCTCCATACGGTGCCCGCCCGCGGCGCCGCTCCCGGTATTCGTCACCGGCTGGGTGGCCGTCCTGCTCACGTCGCGGCTCTCGGTCCGCTTGCCGGCCTCGGCGGTCCTGGGTTCGGTGGCCCGGGGTTCGGCGGTCTTCGTCGCGAAGACCGTCACCGTAGGCGTGCTCACCACGGCGGTCCCCCTCGGGTCGGCCGGAAGCCTGGCGGTGGTGAACGCGACGGCGCCGGCCACCAGCCCGACGAACGCGACGAGTGCCCCGGAACCCGCCGCCAGGGCCCAGGGCCTGCGGCGTCCGCCCACCGGTACGGGCGCGGGCACCCGGACCGGCGTCGGGGTGCCCTCGCCGAAGGGTATGGGCACGGGCGCGGACACGGGCTCCGAAGGCGCGGTGTCGAAGATGGGCATCAGCCGGGCGAGCCGGGGCGGCTGTCGCGGGCGCGGCACGACCGAATCGGTCACCTGCCCGCTGGCCACGGCGTGCAGGTGCTGGGCCGCGTAGTCCGCGGTCATCCTGCGGGCCGGGTCCTTGATGAGCAGACCCTCGATCACCGGTGCCAGCGGTCCGGCATTGTGCAGTGGGCCGGCCTCCTCGTACATGACCGCGGCCAGTGTCGCCAGCGCGTGACCGCGGTGGAACGGCGAGCGCCCCTCGACGGCCAGGAACAGCGTCACTCCGAGCGACCACAGGTCCGACGCCCGCTGCGCCTGCTGTCCCGCCGCCCGCTCCGGAGCGATGAACGCCGGGGTGCCGATCAGCATGCCGGTGCGGGTGACCGGCGAGTCGTCCTCCATCGCGGCGATGCCGAAGTCCGTCAGCACGACCCGGCCGTCGTCGGCGAGCAGCACGTTGTCGGGTTTCACGTCCCGATGCAGCACCCCGTTCGCGTGGGCGACGCGTAGCGCGGCCAGCACCTGGGATCCGATCTCCGCCACCCGCCGCGGCGGCAGGGGGCCCTCCTCGCGGATGACCGATCCCAGCGTCCGGGACGGGATCAGTTCGAGGACGATCCAGGGGTAGCCGTTCTCCTCGAAGGCGTCGTACACTGCCGCCACGCTCGGATGGCTCAACCGCCCGGCGGCCCTGGCCTCGCGGAAGGTCCTGATGGTGAAGACCTCCCGCTCCGGACCGGTGAGCTCGGCCGACGCGAGCAGCTCCTTGACGGCGACCTCTCGTTCGAGCACCTGGTCGACGGCGCGCCACACGGTGCCCATGCCGCCCCGTCCCAGCGGCTTGATCAGGCGATAGCGTCCTGCCACGACACGTTCGGAGGTCTGCGCTTCAGCCATGATTGTCGCGCTACCCCTCGTGGGCGAACGCATGCGACATCGTTACTGTTCTGGGGCAAAATCCTTCTCGACCTGCGGATCTTCATCAAATCGTTATCAAGGCTGGAAGGTGCGAGCGAAGGCGTTGAAATACGACAAACCGGAGGTCCACCGGGAGTCGGCGACCTGCCAGTAGAGAGCGACGCAGCGGCCGTCGTCGAGCCTGAAGGCGCGGTCGAGCACCCGCACCTTGCCGGCGTCGGTCGTGTGGGTGAACTCCCAGTCCGCGGCGGGAACACCGAGGTATTTCCTGGCCGTCAGTCCAATGCGCTCGTAGCCGCGCAGGTAGCCCTTCTTGGTCGAGGTCGCCTCGACCGTGCGCAGGGCGGCCACCGGGTCCGTGGTCTCCCAGGGGGTGAAGTCGACCTGTAGGTAGTCCCGCCCGCCGGGGTCGTGGAAGCGCACCCGGGTGGCCTCCCTGTGGAACGGGACCCAGCGGGAGGGCAGGGCGATCGCGAAGCCGAGCGGGTCGTGGTGGGTCTTCCACCCCTTGGGCACCGTGGCCGCCGTCGGCGTGGGGGACTTCGGCGACGGCTCCTCCGAGGGCTCCTCCGTCGGCTTCTCCGTGGGATCCTCTGCCGGCTGCTGCGTCGGCTCGGACGGGAGCGCGGACGGCTCGCCGGAGGCGCTCGGCTCGGTGTCCCCCGACGTGTGATCGGAGCCCAAGGTGGGATCGGTTCTCGCGGGTACGGGGTCCTCGGCGAGGGTCCCGCCGCCGGCCAGCGAGTTGTAGCCGTACCAACCGCCGGCGACGACGATCACGAGCAGCAGCGGTAACAGGACGAACAGGGTCACCTTGGCAGCGGAGCCGTGCCCCGGAGGGCGCGCACCCGGTGCGGGATACGCGCGGGGGTGGCCTCCCGGCGGGACGGCGGGTCCGCCGGGGCCCGTCGGTCCCGGGTGGCCGGTGGCCCCCGGCCAGGAGGCGGAGCCGCCGGACTGCGGTGGGCCGCCGTACGGCTGCGGGCCACCGGCCTGGTGCGAGCCGCCGTACGACTGGGAAGCGCCGTACGGCTGCGGGGGGCCGGCCGGGCTCTGGCTCCAGGGGCCGGGCTGCCCCGGCTGGGGCGGCCCGGACGGGGAGCCGCTCCAGGGGCCCGGGTCGGGCCGGTTCGCCAGAGGATTAGGGGTGGCCGCGACGGCGGCGTTGAGCAGGGCGGCGGCCTCGGCCGCGCCGATGCGCCGGGCCGGGTCCTTGCGCAGCAGGCCTTCGAGCACCGGCGTCAGGGCGCCCGCCCGCCGGGGCGGGGCGGGGTCGTCGTGCAGGATGGCCGCCATCGTGGCCACGGGGGAGTTGCGCTCGAAGGGGGTCCTGCCCTCGACCGCCGCGTACAGCGTCGCGCCGAGGGACCACAGGTCGGACTCGGGGGTCGCGGGGTCACCGTTCAGCCGCTCGGGCGGTATGAACGCGGGGGTGCCGGTGATGCCGCCGGTCATGGTCAGTCCGGTCTCCTCCGGCATCGTCGCGATGCCGAAGTCGGTCAGCACCACCCGGGTCTCCCCGCTGAGCAGCACGTTCTCCGGTTTAACGTCCCGGTGCAACACTCCCGCGGCGTGCGCGGTGCACAGCGCGTCGAGCACCTGCAGCCCGATCGCGGCGACCCGGCCGGGCGGGAGGGCGCCCTGGTCGCGCAGCACCTCGCCCAGCGACCGCGACTGCACGAGTTGCATCACGATCCAGGGGCGGCCGTCCTCCTCGATCACGTCATGGACGACGACGACGTTCGGGTGGTCGATGCGGCCCGCCGCCCGGGCCTCGCGGATGGTGCGCCGGGTGAACGTCTCGCTGTCCTCTTCGGAGGTGGGGTGGTAGAGCACCTCTTTCACAGCGACGGTGCGGTCGAGCAGGTCGTCGTGGGCACGCCAGACCACGCCCATGCCTCCGCGGCCGATCGGTTCGAGCAGGTGGTACCTGCCCGCGACCCGACGCTCCTCGTCCACCCTGTCCTCCTCGAAACCCCCTGAATGGTCCCACAGGCCGGTACGCGGCCGTCTGTCTTCGATCTCACGACACCGTGCGCCGGTGGTGAAACTCGCAGGCCGTGACGGCGGACGGGGACCGCCTCCGTGGCGGGCGAACTCGATGCGCAGTTGTTATCGGACGTTATGGAAGGGTGATTCGGTCGGCCGCTGCCGCATTCACTTGCGGAAACGTCATTGCTCACAGTTTCCATTCACGTATGGTTATGTTTCGCCGCAGCTTGTCCGATTTATTCACTTCTAATACTGTCCGTAGGGACTTTGTCGTTTCCCGGACGGGTGCTCTCCCCGAGACGTCACCCCGTCCCCCCGCCTGGAGGCGAGATGCGGTTACGCACCACGTTG
Source organism: Microbispora bryophytorum (assembly GCF_006874465.1). GTDB lineage: Bacteria > Actinomycetota > Actinomycetes > Streptosporangiales > Streptosporangiaceae > Microbispora > Microbispora bryophytorum. The sequence goes on from NZ_VIRL01000002.1 coordinate 547,448, forward strand.
TGCGGAAGATCCCCCTACGGCATGGCGCTCGGCGCCGCGCTACTGGTGTCGGCGGCGCTCACCCTGACGCCCGCGTCCCCCGCGCAGGCCGGCCCGGTCGACCCGCACAAGGCACCCGGACGGTGCAACACCGACCCGGACGCCCACCTGGGCGCGGTGCCGGCCCCTGAGCAGTTCTTCGGCTTCCCGCTGGGCAAGGGACAGCCCCGGGTGCTCACGACCGAAGAGATCGGCAAGTACGTCGAAGCCGTGGGAGGGGCCTCGGACCGCGTGGTCACGGGCACCGTGGCGCACAGCGTGACCGGCCAGGACCTGCCGTACGCCATCGTGTCCGACTCCCACAACATGGTCCCCGGTCAGCTCAAGAAGATCGCGGACCAGATCCGCTCGCTGCGTGACCCGAGGTCGCTGCGGGCCGACAAGGCGGCGCGCATCGCCGAGGACTCGCCCGCCGTGGTCTGGATCGCCGGCAACGTGCACGGCGGCGAGAAGAGCGGCGCCGACGCCGCGCTCAAGACCCTGTACGAGCTGGCGAGTGGCCTGTCCTGCGACGTCGCGAAGCGCAACGACAACCTGGTCACGGTCATCATGCCGACCCAGAACCCGGACGGCCGCGACGCGAGCCGCAGGACGAACGAGTACGGCTTCGACCTCAACCGGGACTGGTTCGCCCGCACCCAGCCGGAGACCGACGGCAAGCTCGAAATGCTGCGCCGGTATCCGCCGCAGGTCTTCGTCGACGCGCACGAGATGGGCGGGCGGCAGTACTTCTTCCCGCCCAACGCCGACCCGATCCACCACGAGATCGCCGACCAGCCGGTGAACTGGATCAACCGGATCGGCGCGGCGAACGCGGCGGGCTTCGGCTACAACGGCGCCTGCGGCGACGCGGTCACCACCGAGTGCTACTTCAACTACGCGACGTACGACCTGTTCTACATGGGCTACGGCGACAGCGTCCCGGCGGCGGGCTTCGGCGCCGCCGGCATGACGTTCGAGAAGGGCAGCTCGTCGGCGGTCGAGGACCGGGTGCAGCAGCAGTTCAACACCCAGTGGGCGACGACCGGCTGGGCCGCCGACAACAGGCGCGAGGTCCTGAACGGCTACTACTCGATCTGGCAGACCGCGCTCGCCGAGGGGGCCGCCGGCGCCCTGGAGCCGAACGAGGTCGTCCAGCCGGCGAACACCGTCCGGTTCCCGGTGCCCGACATCGCGATCCGGTCGTACTTCCTGCTGCCCGACCGGCAGCTCGGCGACGTGCGCCGGCTGGTCGAGCGGCTGCGCCGCATGGACGTCGAGGTCTACCGGGTGAAAAAGCCGGTGAAGGTGCCCTCCGCGCGGGTCTTCGGCGGCCGGACGGCCAGTGACGTGACGGTCCCCGAGGGGGCCTACTGGATCCCGATGGACCAGCCGCAGAAGCACTGGATCCAGGCCGTCATGGGCGAGGACCCGTACGTCCCGTTCCCCTACTTCTACGACGTCTCCTCGTGGAGCAACCCGCTGCTCGCGGGCGTCGACACCATCTCCACCGGTGACAAGCTGTCGCCGAAGGCCGACCTCGTCAAGGACGTCGACGGCGGGGTGGCCGCCGCCGCGCCCCGGGGCGGGTCGTACTCCTACCCGATGGACTCGGCCGCCGCGTCCGAGCTGACCTTCCGGCTGCTCGGCGCGGGCGTGCCGCTCACGCGTGACGCGCGGACCGGGGTCGTCAGCCTGGCCGCCACCGCGATGAACCGCGGCGAGCTGGACAAGCTCGCCCGCTCGCTGGGCGTGACGGTCGAGGGCGGCGCCGCCCCGGCCTCCGGAACCGCGCTGCGCACGCCCGACGTCGGCCTTTTCGCCGGCACCGGCGTCTCCACCACCTCCGGCTCCTACGGCGAGGCCCGCTACGTGCTCGGCGACCGATGGGGCCTCGGGCTCACGCCGGTGACCACGGCCGACATCAACGACAACACCCCGGCCTTCACCGAGCGGTCCGTCCTGCTCGTCCCGGACGGCAGCAGCGCCAACGGCGGGCTGACCGCGCAGGGCCTGGCCAACCTCAGGCAGTGGGTGGCCGCGGGCGGCACGTACGTCGGGCTGCGCAACGAGGGCACCCGGGTCGCCAGGGCCGCCGGCCTCACCTCCACGACCGAGAAGGCCAAGCCGACCGGCTACCAGGTCATCGGCTCGCACTTCCGGGTGGACGTGGCCCAGGACAGCCCGGTGTCGCTCGGCCGACCGGCGGAGGACTTCCAGTTCAACAACGGCGACCCGATCCTCAACCCCAGCCAGACCGGGGCGAACGTGCTCACCTACCCCTCGGATGACACGTTCTGGTCCAACGGCTACACCGTGGGCGCCGAGGCGCTCAAGGGCACGACCTCTCTCGTCGACGAGCCGACCGGCGCGGGACACGCCGTGCTGTTCGCCTACAACCCGCTGTTCCGGGCGTACAACGAGAACGGCATCCACCTCCTCGCCAACGCGCTGCTGTACCCGGCGGGCGCGCCGCAGCCGCAGGCCAAGCAGCGGACCGCCGCGGCCCCGGACGCGCTGCGCAGCGCCGCCGCGACGGCGCAGGAGCCGCCGAACCTCGGCGGGGAGTGGCGGCCGATCGTCATCCAGGTGGCCGACGCCGACCTCGCGCGGACCCAGGCGGTGGTCGAGCGCTACACGGACACGGCGCTGACCGCGTCCGCGGACGGCTCGTCCTACGTCACGATCCCGAACCCCGACGGACTGCCCGCCGACGAGCACCCGTTCGTCCGCGACCTGGTCCGCGACCTCGGCGCGGCGGGCATCCCGCTCCGCTCCGTCGTCGCCTGATCCCACGCAGGAAACCGGACCGAGCGGCCGGCCCCCGGCCGCTCGGTCCCATGAAAGGACACTCATGACATCGTCTCGTTCGCGCCGGGCGGCGCGGTTCGGCGGCGCCGCCCTCGCGGCCGCGCTGCTCACGGCGACCCAGGCGACCACGGCTCTCGCGGCTCCCGGAAACCCCGGTGCGCCGCGCTACTCCGCGGGCGCCCCCTCGCTCGGCGACCCGTACTTCCCCGACCAGGGCAACGGCGGCTACGACGTGCGGCACTACGACGTCACGTTCACCTACGACCCCGCCACCAAGGTCATGGACGCCACGACCGTGATCACCGCGGTCGCCACCCAGGACCTCGACCAGTTCGACCTGGACTTCCGCGGCCCGCAGATCACGTCGCTGACGGTGGGCAAGCACCCGGCCTTCTACCGGCGGGACGGGCAGGAGCTCGTCGTCACCCCGCGGCCGAAGCTCAAGACCGGGGAGACCTTCACGGTCACGGTGACGTACGCCGGGACGCCGCCGGTCGTCACCGACCCCGACGGCTCGATCGAGGGCTGGGTGCCGACGGACGACGGCGCCTTCGTGCCGGGCGAGCCGCAGGGCGCCCCGGCGTGGCTTCCGGCCAACGACAGCCCCGCGGACAAGGCGACGTTCACCTTCCGTGCGACGGTCCCCGAGGGCGTCACGGTGGTCGGCAACGGCCGCCTGGCGTCCAAGACGACCGCGAACGGCAAGACCACGTTCGTCTGGGACTCGGCCGAGCCGATGGCGACCTACCTCGCCACGGTGACCCTGGGTAACTTCGTCGTCGACGAGACGACCACGCCCGGCGGCATCCCCGTCTACACGGCGGTGGACCCCCGCCTGGTGACCCAGTCGGCCGCGGCGGTCGCCAAGATCCCCGACATCGTCGACTACTTCTCCTCGATCTTCGGGCCGTACCCCTTCAACCAGACGGGCGCCATCATCGACCGCGCGCCCGACGTCGGCTACGCCCTGGAGAGCCAGACCAAGCCGATCTTCTCCAGCGCGCCCAGCGTCGGCACGATGGCGCACGAGCTCGCGCACCAGTGGTACGGCGACAGCGTGAGCGTCGGCAAGTGGTCCGACATCTGGCTGAACGAGGGCTTCGCGACGTACGCGACCTGGCTGTGGACCGAGCACACCGGCGGCGCCACCGCGCAGCAGACGTTCGACAGCTCCAGCAACTACGGCCGGGCGGCGACCTCGTCGTTCTGGCAGGTCGTCACGGCCGACCCCGGCCCCGAGGACATGTTCGGCAACGTGCCGTACAACCGCGGCGCGATGACGCTGCACGCGCTGCGCGGCAAGATCGGCGACGCCGCCTTCTTCACGCTGATCAAGGACTGGGCGACGACGCACCGGTACGGCAACGCGAGCACCGCCGACTTCATCCGGGCGGCGGAGAAGGTCTCGGGCATGGACCTCAAGGCGTTCTTCGACGTGTGGCTGTTCCAGAAGGGCAAGCCCGCCTCCTGGTAAACCCGTTCCGGCGGCTCCCGCTCGCGGGGGCCGCCGGTTTCCGGAAGACACGGGCGGGGACGCGGTTCAGGGACGCAGATGCAGCGTGAGCTGGATGCGGTCGCGCAGGCCCAGCTTGCGCAGCACGCTGGACACGTGGTTCTTGACCGTGCCCTCGGTGATGAGCAGGCGCGCCGCGATCTCCCTGTTGGCGGCACCGGCGGCGACCATCCGCGCCACCTCCACCTCGCGGGCCGACAGCGACTCCTGCCCGCGGAAGGCGACCGGGCTCACCGGCAGGTGCCGCAGCTCGGCGACCAGGCGGGCCGCGACGGGGCTGCCCAGCACGGTCTCCCCGCGGCTCGCCCGGTGCACGGCCGCGACCAGGTCCTCCGGCGAGCAGTCCTTCAGCAGGTAGCCGGTCGCGCCGCCGCACAGCGCGCCGAAGATGAACTCGTCCTCGTCGAACGTGCTGAGCACGACGACCGCCACCTCCGGGTGCTCGTCGGCCAGCCGGACGATCAGCTCCACGCCGTTCATGCCCGGCATGCGCATGTCCACGAGCGCCACGTGCGGACGGCACTCGCCGATCACCCGCAGCGCCTCGTGGCCGTCGGCCGCCTCGCCGACGACCTCGATGCCGTCCTCGACCTCCAGCAGCTTGCGCAGTCCCTGGCGCAGCAGCGCCTGGTCGTCCACCAGCACCACCCTGACCGGCGTCATGCCCGCACCCCCAGCGGCAGCTCGGCGCGCAACTCGAACCCGCCGCCCGGCCTGTTGCCGCCGGCCAGCGTGCCGCCGAGCGCCCTGGCCCGATCCGCCAGCGACGTCAGCCCGAAGCCGCCGCGGGCCCGGTCGTCCCTGCCCGTTCCGTCGTCTCTGACCACGAGTGCCACCTGGTCATCGCCGAACGTGAGCGTGCCGTGCACGTGCTCGGCCTTCGCGTGCCGCAGCGCGTTGGTGAGCCCCTCCTGCAGCACCCGGTAGAGGACGAGCTCGGTGTCGGCCTTCAGATGCCGCTCCTCGCCCCGCACCTCGAAGCTCACGGTGATGCCGGTGCCGTCGAACGACGCCGCCAGCCGTTCGAGCGCGGCGCTGCCGACGCGGCCGTCCAGCGCGAGCGGCCGCAGCGCGCGCACCCAGCGCCGCGCGTCGGCCAGCGCCTCCACGGTGAGCTCCTTGGCCTGGCGGACCTCCGCCCAGGCGGCGTCGGGGCGGCGCCCGCGGAACCGCTCGGCGTTCTCCAAGCCCATCTTGATGACGGTCAGATGGTGGCCGACGGAGCCGTGCATCTCCGCCGCCATCCGGGCCCGCTCCTCGGCGACGGCCAGCTCCCTGATCCGCTCCAGCAGGCCCTGGGCCTCCTCACGTCTGCGCCGTGCTTCCAGCGTGGAGGCCGCCATGCCCAGGACGAACGCGGAGAACACCGCCATCGCGGTGGCCTGGACGATGCCGTCGGCGATCGTCGAGCCCAGGAGCGGCGGCATCACGGCGCATATGACGGTGACGCAGGACAGGGTGGCCGTCGCGACGCGAATGCCATGGAGAAAGGCCAGGTTGGCCACCGCGACGAGGATCAGGGGCATGTGGTAGACGGCCGCACCGGTGACCCCCATCATGAGCGTCGCCACCAGGAACAGCGGCCCCACCCAGAGGCGGCCCCGCGCCCGGCTCCAGGGCAGCGCCAGCCAGAGCGCCACGACCAGCACCAGGTTGGCGCCGAAGAGCGCGCACTGCAGCGGGGCGGCGCCGATCACGGCCGCCTGCGCGAGGCCGGTGGCCAGCAGGGCCGTCACCGTCCAGAACACGAGGTTGAACAGGAACGGCCGGTCGGCGTCGCGAAGCCAGTCGAAGCGCGCCATGGTCCCGACCCTAGAGCGTTTCGGATCGGATGCAATCGCCCACAGGAACCATGACCATGGTCATACCCGCGTCTATCCGCCGCTCAATGCGCCGGTGGACAGGGCGCGACGGACTGTGGCGCTTCACCCGCCGCGATGCCGTCGTGTGGTGACACCTCCGGACGACGGCCTGTCGTGACGGGGCCGTCACGGCGTACGGAACCCGCGGAACGTCACGCGCGTGCGGATCACGAAGCCGAGCCGCTCGTAGAGCGCGAGCGCGTCGACGTTGGCCTCGGCCACGTGGAGGAACGGGCGCTCGTCCCGAGCCGTGATCCGGGTGACCAGGGCGCGTACCAGGCGCGAGGCATGACCTCGGCCGCGGGCCTCCGGGGCGACGCAGACGGCGCTGATCTCGGTCCACCCGGGCGGGCGGAGCCGTTCGCCCGCCATGGCGACCAGCGCGCCGTTCTCACGGACCCCCAGATAGGTGCCGAGCTCATGCGTACGGGGCCAGAACGGACCCGGCCGGGTCCGCGCGGTGAGATCGAGCATCTCGGGCACGTCGTCGACGCCCAGCTCGACCGTCCGCGAGCCGGACTCGGCATCGGCGCGACCCGGGTGGGCGCCCGCGGGCCAGATCATCTGGAAGCCGTCGAGAGTGAAGACCGGCTCCCAGCCCGCAGGCGGGGTCGCCGGGCAGCTGAACAGATCGGCGAACGCGCCGCGACCGAGCAGGCGCGCGAGGTCGGCCCACTCGGCCGGGCCGGGGTCGGCGGGCACCGCGGAGAAGGTCGCGACCTCCGGCATGTAGTTGGCCGCCCGGCCGAGCCGGCGGGCCAGGTGGGCGTGGTGACCGCGTAGCGACTCACCGACCGGGTCGTCGAGTGTGACGGTGTCGTGGTCGGCCATGGTGCGTGCCCTTCGTGTGTGCGGGGGTGAGAGCCGGTGACCAGCCGTCGGCGGGGTCGTGACCGGGGATTGTCGCAGCCGCAGTGTAGTCAGGCGGGCTTCCGCCCTCGCGGGGGCTTGAACCTCACGCCGGGGGAGGTCGTAGCGTTTCGGGCGTGATCGGGGCAGACGACGCCGGACGGCGATGGTCGATCGGCGAACTGGCGCGGGCGGCCGGGATGACGGTGCGCGCGCTGCACCACTACGACGAGATCGGGCTGCTGAGCGCGAGCGAGCGTACGCCCGCCGGGCACCGCCGATACACCGAGCGTGACCTGCGGCGGTTGTACCGGGTCCGCGCGCTTCGGGCGCTCGGCCTGTCGCTGGAGGAGATCGCGGGTGTTCTCGACGGCGCCGCGGACGACCCCGAGTCGATGCGCGAGCTGCTGACGGCGCAGTTGCGCAGGCTCGACGAGCACGCCGAGCTCATCGGAATGCTGCGCCGGCGGATCCGCGGCCTGCTCCGGCAGGCCGGCGACTCGTCCGGCCCCGATCCGGACCGGTTGATGACCACATTGGAGTTGATGTCGGTGTTCGAGACCTATTTCACCGAAGAGCAGCGCGAGCGGCTGGCCGAGCGCAGGAACGCGCTGGGCGGCGAGGGCGTCGAAGCGGCCAAGCACGAGTGGGCGGGGCTCGTCGAGGAGGGCCTGCGGCTCGTGGAGAGCGGCGTGCCCGCGGAGGACGAGCGCGCCCGGGACCTGGTACGCCGCTGGGACGCGCTGGCGGGCGGGTTCCACCCCGACGGAGCGGACGGCGAACGGACCAGGGCGGCGGCCCGCAGGATGTGGCAGGACAACAGCGCGGAGATCGGAGGGAGCCTGCCCTGGCCGGTCGAGCGGATGGCGGGCCTGGTGGCCTACCTGGAACAGGCCCGCCAGGCCGGCTGAGCTCGTCCGGCACGGCGGGCAGAGGCGGGCCGGGTCGCGGGGGCGCTGCTCGCGGGGTGAACCTTTCACCCGTTCCGCCGCGTCTCCCGAGCACCGAGCAGAGCGGGGGAGGGCGAACGTTGACCGGCAGGAGGGGCCGGCCTACCGTCCGGGTCGCCCGCCCCCGCACCCGCCGTCAGCCGGAGGTTCCGTGTTCCGCACCGCCGCAGCGCGCCTCGCCCCCCTGGCCGTCGCCGTCCTCGTGGCGGCCACCGCGCTCCCCGCCTCGGCCGAGGTCGCCGACCCCGCTCCCATCGGCCCCCACCAGTACTTCTACGGTTTCGTCAACGGCCAGACCGGCCACACGATCATCAAGATGGCGTGCTACGGGCCGGTGTTCCCGGGACAGACCGGTCATCCGTTCCCCGGGCAGACGGTGGAGGTGCGGCCCGTCGCGATCTCGTCGTCGTCGGCGAGTATCGGCTACACCGGCAGCGGCGGCGGGCCGATCGCGGTGGACATGGGCGACCCGTCGACCGTCGCGAGGGCGCTCGTGCTGCGCTACTACGGGGTCAAGGCCGAGATCCCGGCCACCGCGACACTGCCGTGCTACGGCTCAGGGAAGGTGACGTTCACGCCCGTGGCCGACAGTTGGACCGCCCGCCAGGCGACCGTCCTCGTCGACTACGTCGGCCAGCCCTGACCCGCATCGCGTCGCCGCCGTGCCGTGACTGCGGGCACCCGCGCAGGGGTGCCCGCGGTCACCGGCGTGACACGCCCGCCGGTCACTACTTCGCCGGTTTGAAGGTGGCGGCGATGGTCTCGAAGAGCTCCTTCTTCTTCTTCCAGTCCTTGTCCTGGGTCTTGTAGAGCAGCGCGTAGCCGTTGTGCTTGTCGGTGACGAAGCCGCGGTCGATCACGCGGGACCGGTAGCGGCTGTCGCCGAAGGTGAACTCCCAGTCGGCCGCGGTCTTCCAGTACCCCTTGACGTCTCTGATCTCGACCAGCTTGTAGCCGGGGAAGTTCCGGCTCATCCCGGGCACATCGCGCCGCCAGACCTTCAACGCGTCCGACTCGGGGCTCGTGGTGTGGTGGACCTCAAGATAGGTGTGCGAGTCCCCCCGGAAGCGGACCTCGCCGTTGCCCCTGCCGTCGACGTGCCACCCCTTCGGCAGCGCGAGCGAGAACCCGCTCGAGTGCTTGTACTTGTGCCAGCCCTCGGGAACGCCGGCGGGCTCGGAGGTCGTGGCACTCGGGGACGGCTCGGGGGACGGGGACGTCGCCTCGTCCGAGGCGGACGGCTCGGCGGAGGACGGCTCGGCGGAGGATGGTGCGGCGGAGGACGCGGCGTCGGAGGGCTTGTCGGCGGTCTTCCCCGTCGCGGCGGGGGCCGCGTCCGACCCGGAAGCGGGGTCGCCCCCCTGGTCGCCCTCGCCTGCCATCAGGCCGAGGTAGCCCGCCACACCCGCGATGATCAGCAGCGCGGGAATGAGGATCAGCGCGACCTTCAGCATGCCGTTCGACGACCGCTGCGGGACCGGGCTGGTGGACACCGGGTGCCAGGCCGCCCCGCCCTGCGCGGGCACCGTGGCGGGCGCCTGCCGCAGCCCGGCCATCGGGCTGCCGGCTCCGGCGATCCCGGCCGCGCCCGAGCCGTCCTGCGCCCGGTCCTCCATGGCCGTGCGCCGCTCGTCGCCCGCGCCCGGCGTGGACCCGCCGTTCGAGAAGGGCCGCGAGGTCCCGGCGCGGGCCGCTCCGGCGCGCTCGCCGGCCCGGTCCGTACGGCTGTCGCTCCCGCCCGCCGCGCCGGAGCCGGTGGCCCCGGAGGAGGCGGACGAGGCCGGCCCCGTCGTGCCCTTGGATCCGGTGGCCCCTCCCGCGGCGCCCTTCGCTGTCGCGCTCGCGCCGAAGGCCGCCGAGGACGGCGATGCCGAAGACTGTGATGCCGAAGTCTGCGATGCCGAAGACTGGGGCGTCGTGGGCGAGCGCTCGCCGGAGGAGGTGCCGGGACCCTTCGCCGTGCCTGAGGCGGCCGAGCCCTCCGGCGCCTTGCGGTCCTCCGCGCCGGAGGTCGCGCCGGAGCCCATAGCGGGGCTGACCTTGACGGTGCCGTCGCCGGCGTCCGCTTCCGCCGGACCGGCTTGCCTCCCGGGCCGCTCCTCGGCGGGGACGCCGGTCGAGGGCTTCGTACGGGCGGGCGGGGCGGCCTGCGCTCCGGTTTCCGGCATGCCTTCCGGCATGGTCTCCGGCACAGCGCCAGGCACAGCGCCCGGCGCCTTCTCCGCCTTCTCCTGAGCCGGGCCGTCCCCCTGCTCCGGCGGCCCGTCGTCGCGTATGACCGGGAGGGGCGAGGTGATCTCGCCGGGGCCCGCTGCCTCGCTTGCGGCCCCGGTCCCACCGCGCCCGGCCGCCGCTCCCCTGCCGGAGGCGGGCGCATGGTCCGCCCCCGCCTCCTCGTCGCCCTGCTCGTGACGATCGTCCCGCCGGGCGGAGGATCCGGGCGGGGGAGACCCGGGCGGGGGAGACACCGGCGGGTACGGCGCCGCGCCCCGTGAGGCGGGCGTTTTGGGCTTCGCGGCCTCCGGCCTCTCGGGGCGCGGCGAAGCAGGCTCGGCGGGCGCGGCGCCGGGTGCGGGCGGCGAGGACAGCTCCCGCGAGGCGCGCTTGAGCAGCCGGGTCAGCTCGTCGTAGCCGGGCCGGTCGGCGGGCTCCTTGGCGAGCATCCGCAGGAGCACGGGGCCCAGCGCGCCCGCGCGTCGCGGCGGGGCCGGGGCGTCGTTCAGCACGGCGTGCATGGTGGCCATCGCCATGCCCCGGTCGTGCGGGGGCTTGCCCTCCGCCGCCGTGTAGAGCGTGGCGCCGAGCGACCACAGGTCCGATTCGCGCTGCGCGGCCTCGCCGCGGAGCCGTTCGGGGGCGATGAAGGCGGGGGTGCCGACGAGGCCGGTGCGGGTCATGGTGGAGTCGGCTTCGAGCCTGGCGATGCCGAAGTCGGTCAGGACCACCCGGCTGTCATCGGTGAGCAGCACGTTCTCGGGCTTGACGTCGCGGTGCAGCACGCCCTGGCGATGGGCGGCGCGCAGCGCGTCCAGGATCTGCAGGCCGATCTCGACGGTGCGCTGGGCGGGCAGCGGGCCGTCCTCCCTGATCACCTGCCCGAGCGAGCGGGACGTCACCAACTGCATGATGATCCAGGGGCGGTCGTCCTCTTCGATCACATCGTGGACGACCACCACGTTCGGGTGCGTGAGGCGGCCCGCGGCCCTGGCCTCGCGCATGGTCCGGCGATTGAGGTCGCTGAGCTCGTCGCCCATGGCGCTGTCGTAGCGGACCTCCTTGACCGCGACCTCGCGGTCCAGCAACTGGTCGTGGGCGCGCCAGACGACGCCCATGCCTCCGCGGCCGATCGGCTCCACCAACTGGTACCGGCCTCCGACGAGCCGGCCTTCCGCACGCGACACTCGAACCCCTTCCTGGACCAATGAATCGTCCCACGGATGGCAAAGGGATCAACCGCGTACATGACTGACGATCCCGAAATCCGAGACAAATCGGTTCGAGTCGTGGCCGCTCGCTGCTAAGGTCCTTGTTATGGGTAGGTACAGCTTGTTTACGAGGCCGGTTCCGGGAGGGCCGGTCGCGTGACGTGAGCTAGCGACCATCCGGGACCGGCTTGAGGCAGGGACGCCAGCGTCTCTGCCTTTTTCGTTCTCTCGGAGGTCCGATCTCAGCGAATCCCCATGGCAGACGGCCGGTTCCGCGGGGCCGGCGCACGGAGGAGCCCACATGTCGAAGGCAGCCCAACTCGACCGCGACGCCGTACGGATCGGCGACCTCGTGATCGGCGACGGGCGCCCCGTTGTGGTGATCGGGGGCCGGGACGCCCGCTGGCTGCGCCTGCGCGGCGACGGCGGCCCTCCCGTCGACGGAGCGGAGATCGTGCAGGACGGGCCGGGAGACTCCTCGAAGGACGGGTCGTGCGCGGACGGGGCGGTCGCCGAGGCCAGAGCGCGGTGGGCGGGCCCGCTGCTGGTGGAGCCCGCCACGGTCGCCGACCTGTCCGCCGTGGCCCGGCACGCCGACGGAGTGGTGGTCGGGGCGGCCTGGGCGGCCGACCCCGATCTCGTCCGCGCCGCGGCCCGGCTCGGGCTTCCCGTCGTCCTCCAGCGGGGAAGCGCCCGGCATGGGCGGCCGGCGACGCTGGTGGAGTGGCTGGCCGCGGTGGATGACTGCGCGGCCGAGGGCAACGAGGCGGTCGTGCTCTGCGAGAGCGGCGGCCGCGGCGAACCGCAGGACGCCGCGCCCGACCTCGGGCTCATGCGCGCCGCCCGGGAGCGCGTCGGCCGCCCCGTGCTGGCCGGACTGGGCGGCGACGGCGGGCTCGCGGACGCGGCGGTGGCGGCGGGGGCGGACGGCCTGCTGATCGACCCGGGCGCGCCCGAGCGAGCCCTCGCGGCGGCGCACGAGGCGGCGACCGTCATGGCGGCGCTCGTACGGCCGGACGATCCCGAGACCCTCGACGCGGCCCGGGGCGCGATCGACCGCGTGGACGCGGCCCTCGCCACGCTCCTCGAACGCCGGGCCGCGCTGGCCGGGCGGATCCAGCGGCTCAAGCCCGTCGGCGGGTTCCGGGGGCGGGACATGGACCGCGAGCGCCGCCTCGTCGCGGCCATGGCCCGCCGTGCTCCCAGCCTCGGCGCCGTGCTGCTCGCCCCGATCATGAACGCTGTGATCGAGGCCGGATTGCGCCTGTCGGAGGAGCGGCGGGACGGCGGGGAGCGGGGATAGAATTCTGTTTCACCTGAGTCCCACCGGCTCGCGATCACGGCGTAGGCCCTGGTCCGCGGTCCGGTGACGATGGGGGTCGCATGGGTGATCCGTTTGTGCATCTGCACGTCCACACCGAGTACTCGATGCTCGACGGAGCGGCGCGGCTGAAGCAGATGTTCAAACTCGTGGGCGAGCTGGAGATGCCCGCGATCGCGATCACCGACCACGGCAACATGCACGGCGCCTACGACTTCTACACGCAGGCGACCGCCGCCGGTGTGAAGCCCATCCTCGGCATCGAGGCCTATGTCGCGCCCGAGTCGCGCATGCACAAGAAGCCGGTGCTGTGGGGCGAGCCGCACCAGAAGAGCGACGACGTCTCGACCGGCGGCTGCTACACCCACATGACCATCTGGGCGCGGAACAAGACCGGCCTGCAGAACCTGATGAAGCTCAGCTCGCGCGCCTACACCGAGGGCTTCGTCCGCAAGTGGGCCCGGATGGACGCCGACATCCTCGCCGAGCACGCCGAGGGCCTGATGGCCACCACCGGCTGCCCCTCCGGCAAGGTGCAGACCCGCCTGCGGCTCGGCCAGTACGACGAGGCGCTGAAGGCCGCCGCGAAGTTCCAGGAGATCTTCGGGAAGGACAACTACTTCCTGGAGATCATGGACCACGGGCTCGACATCGAGCGGCGGGTCCGCGACGGCCTCATCCGGATCAGCCGCGAGCTGGACATCCCGCCGGTCGTCACCAACGACTCCCACTACACCTACGAGTCGGACGCGGCCGGCCACGACGCCCTCCTGTGCATCCAGACCGGCAAGCAGCTCAGCGACCCCGACCGGTTCCGGTTCGACGGCAGCGGCTACTACGTCAAGACGGCCGACGAGATGCGGGCGGTCGACTCCTCCGGCGTCTGGCAGGAGGGGTGCCGCAACACGCTGCTGGTGGCCGAGAAGGTCGAGCCCGAGGGCTTCTTCCCCTACCGCAACCTGATGCCGACCTACCCGATCCCCGAGGGACAGACGGAGGAGGAGTACTTCCGGCAGCAGGTCTGGGAGGGCATGGGGCGCCGCTTTCCCGGCGGCGTGGACGAGGAGCACCGCACCTGGGTCGAGAACGAGATCGGCGTCATCCTCCAGATGGGCTTCCCGAGCTACTTCCTCGTGGTCGCCGACTTCATCATGTGGGCGAAGAACAACGGCATCCGGGTCGGTCCGGGCCGTGGTTCGGCCGCCGGCTCGCTGGTCGCGTACTCGCTGGGCATCACCGACCTCGACCCGATCCCGCACGGCCTGATCTTCGAGCGGTTCCTCAATCCCGAGCGGGTCTCGATGCCCGACATCGACATCGACTTCGACGAGCGCCGGCGCGCCGACGTGATCCGCTACGTGACCGAGAAGTGGGGCGCCGACAAGGTCGCCATGATCGCCACGTTCGGCACCATCAAGGCGAAGGCGGCCGTGAAGGACGCCGGCCGCGTCCTCGGCTACCCGTACGCGCTGGGCGACCGCATCTCCAAGGCCTTCCCCCCGGCGGTGATGGGCAAGGACATCCCGCTGTCGGGCATCTTCGACTCCGGCCACCCGCGCTACAAGGAGGCGGGTGAGCTGCGCAAGCTGTACGACGAGGACGTCGACGTCAGGGCGACGATCGACCTCGGGCGCGGGCTGGAGGGCCTGATCCGGCAGACCGGCGTGCACGCCGCGGGCGTCGTCATGTCGGCCGAGCCGCTGACCGACCACATCCCGATCATGCGCCGCGACTCAGACGGCGCGATCATCACGCAGTTCGACTACCCGACCTGCGAGACGCTCGGCCTGCTGAAAATGGACTTCCTGGGCCTGCGCAACCTCACGATCATCGACGACTGCCTGAAGATGATCGAGGGCAACACCGGGAACATGATCGAGCTGCTGGAGCTCCCGCTCGACGACACCAGGACGTACGAGCTGCTGGCCAAGGGCGACACGCTCGGCATCTTCCAGCTGGACGGCGGCGGCATGCGCACGCTGCTGCGGCTGATGAAGCCCGACAACTTCGAGGACATCTCCGCGGCCCTCGCGCTCTACCGGCCCGGCCCGATGGGCGCCAACTCGCACACCAACTACGCGCTGCGCAAGAACGGCCAGCAGGAGATCATCCCGATCCATCCCGAGCTGGAGGAGCCGCTCACGGAGATCCTCAACACGACCTACGGCCTGATCGTCTATCAGGAGCAGGTCATGGCCATCGCGCAGAAGGTGGCCAACTACACGCTCGGTGGCGCCGACCTGCTCCGCCGCGCGATGGGCAAGAAGAAGAAGTCCGAGCTGGACAAGCAGTTCGAGTTCTTCGAGAAGGGCATGAAGGAGAACCGGTTCTCCGCGGCGGCCATCAAGGCCCTGTGGGACATCCTTCTCCCGTTCTCCGACTACGCCTTCAACAAGGCGCACACCGCCGGCTACGGCCTGGTGTCCTACTGGACCGCCTATCTCAAGGCCCACTACCCGGCCGAGTACATGGCGGCGCTGCTGACCAGCGTCAAGGACGACAAGGACAAGTCGGCGCTCTACCTCAACGAGTGCCGCCGCATGGGCATCAAGGTGCTCCCGCCGGACGTCAACGACTCCGACTTCGACTTCACCCGGCGCGGCACCGACATCCGGTTCGGCCTGTCGGCCATCCGCAACGTCGGCGCGAACGTCGTGGACGGGATCATCGCGGCGCGCGGGGAGAAGGGCAGGTTCACCGACTTCAAGGACTTCCTGCGCAAGGTCCCCGCGGTCGTCTGCAACAAGCGCGTCATCGAGTCGCTGATCAAGTCGGGTGCGTTCGACTCCTACGGGCACGTGCGCAAGGGCCTGCTGATGGTGCACGAGCAGGCCGTCGACGCGATCATCGACATCAAGAAGAACGAGGCGATCGGCCAGGACTCGCTGTTCGGCGCGATCGACGGCGGCGAGGACCAGACCTTCGACGTGCAGATCCCGCCGGGGGAGTGGGACAAGACCACGCTGCTGCAGTTCGAGCGGGAGATGCTCGGCCTGTACGTCTCCGACCACCCGCTGTTCGGCGTCGAGCACATCCTGGCGGCCGGCGCCGACTGCTCGATCGCCGCGCTGCAGGACGACAGCCGCTCCGACGGGCAGATTGTGACGGTCGGCGGCATCCTGTCGGGCCTGCAGCGGAAGGTGACCAAGAAGGGCGACACCTGGGTCCTCACCATGCTGGAGGACCTGGAGGGCTCCATCGAGGTCATGATCTTCCCGTCGGCCTACCAGCTCTGCGCGACCGTGCTCGCCGAGGACGCGATCGTCTTCGTCAAGGGCAGGATCGACAAGCGGGAGGACGTCGCGAAGATCATCGCGATGGAGGTGGCCGCGCCGGAGCTCACGGCCGAGTAGGGCGGGCCGCTGGTGGTGAGCATGCCGATCAACCGCTGTACGCCGCCCGTCGTCGGCCGGCTCAAGAAGGTGCTGACCACCCACCCCGGGACCACGGAGGTCCACTTCCAGGTGCACAACGGGCCGCGCACGACGGTCATGCGGCTGGACGACCGGCTCCGCGTGAGCCCGTCGCCCGCCCTGATGGGCGACCTCAAGCAGCTCCTCGGCCCGGCCTGCCTGGCCGGTTGACCGGCCGCCCGGTCCACGACGTGACGAGGCCGGCCGCCCGGCGGCCCGCCTCGTCGATCCTCCTGCGGCGCCGTGTGGCCACGGCACTGCGTATGGCCGCCGCGGCACCGCGCACGGCGGTCACGGCACCGCGCACGGCGGCCGCGGCATCCACTCGCTCAGGCGCGGCGCCGCACGGGGTGGGCGGGGTGGTGGCGTCGAGTCGGTGATCCGGCTCGGCGGGGTGCCGGGCTTCGTGCCGGAGGCTTCGCCGCGTGGTTCGCATTGGGCTTCGCGTCGTGGGCAGCGCTGCGGTTCGCGTCGTGGGGCGCGCTGCGGTTCGCGTCGTGAACAGCGCTTTGCTTCGCGTTGTGGGTCGTGCTGCGGTTCGCGTTGTGGGTCGCCGGCGGGTTCGTGCCCTCGTGGCTCACCGCGCTGTGCCGGCCCCGGGGCGTGCGGTGCGGGACCGCCGCGCGGCGTTTTGCCGTCGCGTCGGCTGTCGCGTGGTCGGCGATCCCGTGTTTCCGGGTCCCGCGCTCCGCCGTGCCGGATCGGGCCGTGTCACGGGCCGTGTCACGGCGGGTTCCGGCGCGCGGGGCTTCGGCGCGTCGGACGGCGGGCGGCGCCGCCGGGGGAGCGGCGCGGTGGCGGGCGAGGCTCGCCCAGCCCGTCCTGCCGGTCGTCGCCGGCACGCCGCCGGGCCCTCTGCGGAGTGGCGCACGGGGCGAGGAGCCACGGGCCGCCGAGCGGGCTGCGGCGGCGATCGGCGAGTCGCGGGCGGGGCGGACCACGGTGGAGCGGACCACGGTGGAGCGGCTCGCGGCGGCGCGGACCACGGTGGAGCGGCTCGCGGGGGCGGCGGGCGCGGCGGGGGCGGCCCGGAGGGCGGTGGGGGCGGTCCCGGCGCCCCCGGCGCCCCCGGCCAGGGGGGTGGTCCCGGTGCTGCCGGACGCATGCTCGCCGCCGCTCGCCGCGCCGTCCGTCGCGTCCTCGTCGGACGCCGAGGCGCCGTCGCCGTCGTCGTGCTTCTTGCGCTCGGCCTCCCGCTTCTTCTTCTCCTTCTCGCGCTGCTTCTCCAGCGCTTCCTTCAGACCGGGCGTGAAGCCGCCGCCGAACCGGGCCATATCCGGTGGGACGAAGCCGTACGCCGGGGTGTCCCGCAGGGCCGCGTGCATCGAGTCCACCCAGATGGGGCCGGGCAGCGAGGCGCCCTGCACCGCCCCGTAGTAGCGGCCGCCGATGGTGACGCCGGTGAGCGGATAGCGGTAGGAGCCGCGGATGTCGCCCACGCTGACGGCGGCGGCGAGGGCGGGCGTGTATCCGGCGAACCAGGCCGAGGTGTAGCCGTTGTTCGTGCCCGTCTTGCCCGCGACGGGCCGGCCGATGGACTGGCCGCGCATCGTGCCCTTGGTGAAGACTCCCGTGAGCACATGGCTCACCGCGTCGGCGACCGCGGGTTCGAGCGCGGTCACACAGGCGGGCGGTGTCTCGGTGCGGGTGCCGTCGCGCTCCACGACGGCGGTGACGGCCATCGGCCGGCAGTAGCGCCCCCGGGCGGCGAACGCCGCGTACGCCGCCGCCACGGTCGTCGGGTCCATCTCGTTGGCGCCCAGCGTGAACGTCGGCACCTCGTGGAGCGACGTGCCGTCCGCCCGCCTGATGCCGAGTGACTTGGCCGTCTGCACGACGTCGCACAGGCCGACCTCGCGCTCCAGCCGCATGTAGAAGATGTTCACCGACTGCCAGGTGCCCATCTCCAGGCTCAACGGCCCGCCGCCGCCCTCGCCGCCCGCGTTGTGGATGACCGTGTTCGGATCGTTGACGGACTTGCCCGAGCAGTCGCGATAGCCGTACGACGGGACGTACGCGCCGGGGATCGTGAAGCCGTCGCCGAACCGCATCCCCTGCTTCAGCGCGGTGGCCAGGGTGAACACCTTGAACGTGGACCCCGCCTGCAGGCCGAGCCCGCCGCCGTGCGCCATGTCGGCAGCCAGGTTGTAGGTGGTGGCGGGTCCGAGGTCGCGGTCGTGCGGGTTGCGCCCATAGCGCTTGCTCACGGCCATCGCGCGGATGCGCCCGGTGCCCGGCTCGATCATCGTCTCCGACGCCACCTGGTTGTCGCGGGGGCTGACCCGCGAGGCGATGGCACGCTCCGCGGCCCGCTGCGCGACCGGGTCGATGGTCGTCCAGATGGTCAGCCCGCCCCGCTGGAGGCGCCGCTCCCGGTCGGCCCTGGTGTATCCGAACGCGGGGTTGGTGAGCACCTCGCGCTCCACGTACACGCAGAAGAAGGGGTGGGCGCTGCCCGCGCAGCCGCCGGGCTCGGGGCGCAGGTGCAGCGCCAGCGGATCGGCCGCGGCGGTGCGTGCCGCGTCCTTGCCGATCACCCTGAGCTCGGCCATCCGGCCCAGGACCAGGTCGCGCCGCGCCCGCAGCCGGTCACGGTGCTCGTCGCCCAGCGTGGGATCGGTGTCGTACGGCGTGCGCACGGCGCCGGCGAGCGTCGCGGCCTGCGTGAGCGTGAGGTCGGCGGCGTCGACGCCGAAGAACCGTTTGGCCGCCGCCTGGACGCCGAACGCCCCCGCGCCGAAGTAGGCGATGTTGAGGTAGCGCTCGAGGATCTGGTCCTTGGTGTATTTGCGTTCCAGCGCCAGCGCGTACCGCAGCTCGTCCAGTTTGCGGCGGAACGAGCGGACGAGGGCCTGCGCGCGCTCCTGCTCCGACTCGGCCTGACTCAGCATGATGTTCTTGACGAGCTGCTGGCTGATGGACGAGCCGCCCTGCCGGATCCCGCCGGCCCGGGTGTTGGTGACGAAGGCGCGCAGCGTGCCCTTGAGGTCCAGGCCGCCGTGCTCGTAGAACCGGGCGTCCTCGATGGCCACGATGGCCTGGCGCATGACCGGGGCGACCGCGCTCAGCGGCACCGACTGCCGGTTCTGGTAGTAGAACTGGGCGATCTGGTGCCCGTTGCGGTCGAGCAGCCGTGTCACCTCGGGCAGCGGCTCCTCGCGCAGGGGCACGGGCAGGTCGGTGAGGACGGACGCGGCGCTCCTGGCCGCCAGACCGGCCCCGCCCGCGAAGGGCAGCACCAGCCCGGCGACCAGGGCGCCCCCGGCCGCGCCGCACATGCCCAGGGCGAGGACGGCGCGCCCGAGACCGGCCTGGCCGGCAAGACGAGAGGTCACGGGATATCAGTGCGACCTCTGGCGTTTCTCCAAACCCAGGGGCCACAAAGCTTTACGTGAGTCTGTTTATCTTCAATCCGAGGGAGGTGAACTGTTCGAACGGTCTGTGGTAGCCGCGTTCGATGTGGTTGACGCCCCGCAGGGTCGAGGTGCCCTCGGCCACGGCGGCGGCGAGCACCGCGGAGAACCCGGCGCGGATGTCGGGGAGCGTGACGTCGGCCCCGCGCAGGTGGGAGATTCCGCGTACGACCGCCGAGTGCTTGGCGTTGGTGTCGTGGTAGCGGCACGCGGGTCCGCCCAGGCACTGGGCGAACACCTCGATCTCGCACCCCATCTTCTGCAGCGCGGGCACGTACACGAGCCGGTTCTCGAACACCGTCTCGTGCAGCACCGACATGCCCTCGGCGCGAGTGAACAGCACCATCAGCGGCGTCTGCCAGTCCGTCATGAAGCCGGGGTGGGTGTCGGTCTGCACCGCCGCGGCGCGCAGGCCGTCCGGCGCGGAGGCGCACAGCCAGTCGTCGGTTATCTCGAACCGGGCGCCCATCCTCGCCAGCGTGGTGATGGCGGTGACGAGCCGGTCCTGGTGGCAGCCGTGCACGCGGACCTCGCCGCCGGTCACCAGACCCGCCACGAGGTAGGAGAACGCCTCGATGCGGTCGCCGGCCAGCCAGGTGGAGGCGCCGTGCAGCCGCTCGACGCCCTCGATGACGATGCGGCGGTCGGGGCTCAGCTCGATCATGGCGCCCATGCGCTGGAGGAACAGCGCCAGCTCCACCACCTCGGGCTCCATCGCCGCGCCCTTGATGACGGTCTTGCCCTCCGCCAGCACCGCCGTCATCAGGATCGTCTCGGTGGCGCCCACGCTGGGATAGGGGAGCGTGATGCGGCTGCCGCGCAGCCGGGCCGCCTTGGCCGTGATGCCGTTGTCGCCCACCTCGATCTCCGCGCCCATCGACCGCAGCGCCTCGACGTGGAAGTTGACCGGCCGCCTGCCGATCGGGTCGCCGCCGACGAGGGGGACGAACGCCTCGCCCGCCAGGTGCAGCAGCGGGCCGAGCATCAGGATCGGGATGCGGTTGAGCCCGGTGTACTCCTCCGGCACCCGCGGCCGGATCTCGCTGCCCCGCTCGATGGTGATCTCACCCGGGGTGATCTCCACATGGATGCCGAGGGCTTCGAGCATGGCCGCGGTGAGCCCCACCTCGCCGACCTCGGGGGCGTTGTGCAGCGTGCTCGGACCCGTGCCGAGCATCGCCGCCACCATATGCTTGGAGACCGCGTTCTTCGATCCACGGACCTCCACGTCCCCCCGCAACGGGCCGGACGGGTCGATCTGCCATACCTCTTCGCTCACTCGGCCTCCTTGGCCCACACTGACGCCGTGCATCCCCTGAACCCGGCTTCAGCAAGAGTAACGGGATCGGCACCGATCACCACGTGGGTACTATCGGGACGGTGCGGCATCTGAGGGGCAATCTGGCGACGACCGGCCTTACCGTCCTCGTGCTCGCCGTCCTCGGGGTGGTCGCCGGATACGTGTGGTCGGCGCTCGCCCCCACCGCGCAGTACGTGCTGGTCGACGGGACGCCGCACCTGGCCGATCCCGAGACGCAG
Organism: Microbispora bryophytorum; assembly: GCF_006874465.1. Classification (GTDB taxonomy): domain Bacteria; phylum Actinomycetota; class Actinomycetes; order Streptosporangiales; family Streptosporangiaceae; genus Microbispora; species Microbispora bryophytorum. Next base: position 568,562 of record NZ_VIRL01000002.1, read on the forward strand.
TCGCTCATCGAGGCCGACGGCTGGTTCGCCGTCGTCACCGCCGCTTTCGGCCTGGTCTGCGGGATCGCGGGGTACGTGCTGTCGCGGGGCAGGGCGATCGAGGTCCTCGTGGGGCTCGCCGCAGGCGGGCTGCTCGCCGGATACGTCGCGATGCTGGTCGGCGGCACGGCCGAGGGCGGGGTCCAGGCGGCGGGACCGCGCGGCTACACCACCACGACGTCGCTGGACCTGACCGCGCACGGCGTGCTGTTCGCCTGGCCGCTCGTGGCCACCGCGGTGTTCTGGGTCGTCGAGTTCGCCGTGAGCTACAACGAGAGAAGCCGCTGAGCCCTGCCGCAAGCCCTGCCGCAAGCCCTGCCGCAAGCCCCGCCGCCTACGCCGTGCCGCCGGACTCAGCCGTCTAAGCCCTGCCTACGCCGTGCCGAGGCCCGGCTCGGTCCGCCAGAAGCCGGTCGCCCGCTCGAAGGCGTGCCCGAGGCGCAGGACGTCCATGTCGGCCCACGGCCTGCCCACGATCTGCAGGCCGACCGGGAGGCCGTCGGGCGTGAAACCGCACGGCACCGACATCGCGGGAGCGTGCAGCACGCTGATCCAGTAGCACGACCGCATCCAGGCCAGGTAGTCGGGCATCTCCACCCCGGCCACCTCCGTGACGTACGGCTGCTCGACGGGGAACGGCGGCACCTGGCTGACGGGCGCCACCAGGAAGTCGTAGCGGCCGAAGAACTTTCGCATGCGGTGGAACAGGCCGGTGCGCAGCCGCTCGGCCCTGGCGAGATCGGCTCCGGTGACCTTCCGCCCCTGCGCCACGTTCCAGGCCACGTTGGGGCCCACCTGGGGGAGGTCGCCGAAGGCGAGCGCGTAGTACCACGACCGGTAGACGCGGAACGCCTCTTCAGCGTCGGACAGGTCCAGGTCCACCCGCTCGACCTCGGCTCCCAGCGCGGCCAGCGTCTCGGCCGCCCGCGCCGTCGTCGTGGCCGTGCGGGGGTCGACCGGAAGGCCGCCGAGGTCGGGGCTGAAGGCGACGCGGACTCCGGCGAGGTCCATGTCGGGGGACGCCGCGAACGCCGAGCCGTCCTCGCGGATCGAGAAGGGCGAGACCGGGTCGAACCCGGCGACGGCCGACATGAACAGCGCGAGGTCGCCGGCCGTGCGGGCCATCGGCCCCGGCACGCTGAGCGTGAACCAGGCCGCCGTCGCCGACTTCGCCGGCACCCGTCCCGGGGTCGGCCGCAGGCCCGCCACGTTGCAGAACGACGCCGGGTTGCGCAGCGACCCGCCCATGTCGGAACCGTCGGCGAGCGGCACCATCCGGCACGCCAGCGCCGCCGCCGCGCCGCCGCTGCTGCCGCCCGCGCTCTTCGACAGGTCGTAGGGGTTGCGGGTCGCCCCGAACACCTCGTTGACCGTGTGCGAGCCGGTGCCGAACTCCGGGGTGTTCGTCTTGCCGAGCGCGATCCCGCCCGCCTCGCGGATGCGCCGCACGAGCGGGTCGTCCTCGGTGGGGACGTGCTCCGCGAAGGCCGGCGAGCCGTACGTGGTCCGCACGCCCGCGGTGTCGGCGAGGTCCTTGTGCACGACCGGGATGCCGTGCAGCGGGCCGCGCACCAGGCCGCGCCGCAGGTCCTCGTCGGCGCGTGCGGCCTGGTCGAGCGCCCGCTCGGCGGTCAGCGTCACGACGGCGTTGACCCGCGGGTTCGTCTCCTCGACGCGGCGCAGGCAGGCCTCGGTCAGTTCGACCGCGCTCACCTCGCCCGCCCGCAGCAGCGCGGCCATCTCCGTCGCGGTGAGGTCGACCAGCTCGTTCACGTTTCCCCCGTTCGGTGCGGTTCCCGGCCAGTCTTGTGGCCGGTGAGCCGTACGGGCGACGGCAACAGTAGACAGGCTCAGAGCTTCGCGATGGGGGCGGTCACGGCCTGGACGATCCGGATGAGGTTGCCCGGCGCCGTCTCGATCTGCAGGCCGCGCCGCCCGGCGGAGAAGTAGATCGTCTCGAAGCCGAGCGCGGACTCGTCCACCACGGTCGGCAGCCGCTTGCGCTGCCCGATGGGGCTGATGCCGCCGACCACGTAGCCGGTGACCCGCTCCACCTTGGCCGCGTCGGCCATCGCCGCCCGCTTGCCCTTCAGCGCCGCCGCGAACGCCTTGAGGTCGAGCTTGCCCGCCACCGGCACGACCGCGACCGCCAGCCCCGCCTCGGTCTCCGCCACCAGCGTCTTGAAGATCCGCTCGTACGGCAGGCCGAGCGCGTCCGCCGCCTCCTCACCGTACGCCTGGGCGTTCGGGTCGTGGTCGTAGGGGTGCAGGGTGAACTCCGCCTTCGCCTGCGTGAGGGCGACCGTCGCCGGAGTGCCCTGGCCGCCCTTGCTCTTGGTCTTGCTCACGACGGCAAGCCTAGTGTGACTCTCGCCGCACGCCGGGGGCACCGCGGGCAGGACGGAGCGCACAGCCTCGGGGGAGCGGGCCACCACGGCGGTGCCGTCGTCCGCGGTGATGATCGGCCGCTGGATCAGGATCGGGTGGGCGGCCATGGCCTCGATCCAGCGTTCACGGGACGGCCGGTCACGCGGCCACGACTCCATGCCCAGCTCGGCCGCGACGGGCTCGCCGAGGCGGGCGACGTCCCAGGGCTCCAGCCCGAGGCGGCGCAGCACCTCGGAGAACTCCTCCGCGCCCGGCGGGTCCTCCAGGTAGTGACGGACCGTGTACCCCGCGCCCTCGGCGTCGAGCAGCGACAGGGCCGATCGGCACTTCGAGCAGGCCGGGTTGATCCAGATCTCCATGCGGCCATTGTCCCGCCCAGCTGCGGGCAAACGGGTCCTCATGCCCACCCGGCGTACGGCAAAACGATCTAAAGGGGACAATCTTTAGACGGCCTTTGTCGATGGGGAGGGGCCGAGCGCGGAGGGGCGGCAGATGGGGACGGTCGGGGATCTCGCAGGTGGTGTCGCGAAGGGACAGGCATTCCTGTTCGGCGGACTGGGGGTGTGTCTCACTCTCCGGCCGGAAGGCCTGGGGGCCAACCACGGCATGAGTTACTACGGGGCCCACTGGCAGACCGCGCTGCCGTACGCCGCGGGCCTGGCCGGGGCCGCGCTGTTCACCCACCGGGCGCTGCGCGACGCGGCGGCCCGCACCCCGTCCCCGGCCCATCTGCGGTGGATGGCCGACTCGTTCGTCGCGCTGCTGGCCGGGATCATCCTGACGCCGTACACCCTGGGCGGGATGGTCGACTGGGCGCATCGGGGGCTGGGCGCGGCCCTGTTCGCGCTCCAGCTCCTGCTGGCCGGACGGCTCGTCGCGTGGGCTCACGGTGACGCGGCCGGCGTGGTGTTCCTCCTGCTGCAGCTCGGCGGCGGCGTCCTCGCCGCGGTGTACGTGCTCCAGGCCGAGGGGCTGCTCATCCACGGCGAGGCGACGTTCCAGCTCGGATTCGCCCTGGTGCTGGCCAGGACGCTCCCGCTGGTCGCGCCCCCGATCGCCGCGCCGTCCGCGGCGGCGGGCGGAGTGCCGGGGCCGGTGGCGGGCGGAGTGCCGTCCGCGGCGGTGGGGGGAGTGCCGGGTTCGGCGGCGGCGGCCTCGGCCCGGTGAGACGGTGATCGGCCGCCGGGCCGCCCTACGGGCCGATCACCTCGGCACTCGCCCTGACCAGCGCGGACGCGAGCGCGGGAGGGGGTTCCTCGTCCGTGATGAGGCCGGACAGGCCGTCCAGGGCGCACACCCGGTGGGCGGCGACCCTGCCGTGCTTCGAGCTGTCGGCGAGCACGTACGTCCGGGCGGTGCCGGCGAGGATCACGCGCTTGGTCGCGACCTCGTCCAGGAAGTAGTCGGTGAGCCCCGCTTCGGCGTCCACCCCGCCCGAGCCGAGGAACGCCACGTCGGCGCGCAGGTCCTGGAAGAACCCCAGCGTCTGGGCGTTGGAGACGGCGAGGTCGCCCTGCCGGACGCGCCCGCCCGCCACCAGCACCTCCACGCCGGGACGGCCCGCGAGCTCGGCCGCCACCAGCAGCGAGCAGGTGGCGACCACCCCCCGGAAGGACGGGGGGACGGCCCTGGCGACGTGGACGGCGGTGGTGCCGGCGTCGACGATCACGGTCTGGCCCGGCCGCAGGAGCCGCGCCGCGAGCTCGCCGATCACGGCCTTCGCCTCCGACTGGCTGGTCGAGCGCTCCAGGTAGGACCGCTCCTCGCCGGTGCCGGACGGCGCCGGGGTCGCCCCGCCGTGCACGCGGACGAGCAGCGCCCGGCGCTCCAGGAGCGCCAGGTCGCGCCGGACGGTCTCGTGAGAGACGCCGAGCAGCGCGGCGAGGTCCTCGGTGCGTACGGTCCCCTTCCGCCCGAGGGCCTCGATGATCCGCTGGTGGCGCTGTGCCGGAAGCAAGAGATCCGCCTTGACCGAATGTGACTGATGTTGCCCGAGAGTGTGGATCGATGCCCGGAAACCTGTCAAGGAACCGGCCCGGAAAACGGACGTCGGCGAAGAACCCCAGCTCCGGAGTGGTGTGCGCACCGGTGAAACGCCCGTCCCGAATGCTGGACACCCGCTGGTCCGTCCCCGGCCGTCCGTAGACTGGGACCGTGATTTCCCGTATCGACCTGCGCGGGTCCCTTCCCGCCGACCTGCGCGACGTGCTGCCCCGCGCCGAACTCGACGTCGAGGCCGCCCTGGAGAAGGTGCGGCCCATCTGTGAGGACGTACGCCATCGTGGCGCGGCAGCCGTACGGGAGCTGACCGCGAGATTCGACGGCGTCGAGCTGGAGTCCGCCCGGGTGCCTGCGCAGGCCCTCACCCGCGCCCTGGAGGAGCTGGACCCGGCCGTGCGCGCGGCGCTGGAGGAGTCGATCCGCCGCGCCCGGCTGGTCCACCGCGACCAGCGGCGCACCGACACCACGACGCAGGTCGTGCCGGGCGGCACGGTCACCGAGCGCTGGGTGCCGGTCGACCGCGTGGGGCTGTACGTCCCCGGCGGCCGGGCCGTCTATCCCTCCAGCGTGGTCATGAACGTGGTGCCCGCCCAGGAGGCGGGCGTGCCCTCGCTGGCCGTCTCCTCGCCTCCGCAGAAGGAGTTCGGCGGCCTGCCGCACCCCACCATCCTCGCGGCCTGCGCGCTGCTCGGCGTCGACGAGGTGTACGCCGTGGGCGGCGCCCAGGCCGTGGCGATGTTCGCCTACGGCACCGAGGAGTGCCCCCCGGCCACGATGGTGACCGGCCCCGGCAACATCTGGGTGGCCGCGGCCAAGCGCCTGCTCAAGGGCCGCATCGGCATCGACTCCGAGGCCGGGCCCACCGAGATCGCGGTCCTCGCCGACGAGACCGCCGACCCCGTGCACGTCGCGGCCGACCTGATCAGCCAGGCCGAGCACGACGTCATCGCCGCCTCCGTGCTGGTCACCACGAGCGTGGAGCTGGCCGACGCGGTGGAGAAGGAACTGCCCGGCCAGGTGGCCGCGACCCGGCACGGCGAGCGGATCACCGAGGCGCTCGCCGGCCGTCAGTCGGGCATCGTGCTCGTCTCGGACGTCGAGGACGGGCTGAAGGTCGTGGACGCCTACGCCGCCGAGCACCTGGAGATCCAGACGGCCGACGCCCGCGCGGTCGCCGCCCGGGTGCGCAACGCCGGTGCGATCTTCGTCGGGCCGTACGCGCCGGTGTCGCTCGGCGACTACATGGCGGGCTCCAACCACGTGCTGCCGACCGGCGGCTGCGCCTGCCACTCCTCGGGACTGTCGGTGCAGACGTTCCTGCGCGGCATCCACGTGGTGGACTACAGCCGCGAGGCGCTGGCCGGGGCCGCACCGCACGTGTGCGCGCTCGCCGACGCCGAGGACCTGCCCGCCCACGGCGCCGCGATCCGCGCCCGCTTCGACTGGGAAGTGCCCGCATGACGACGCTCGACGACCTGCCGATCCGCGACGACCTGCGCGGCAAACAGCCCTACGGCGCGCCGCAGCTCGACGTGCCGGTGCAGCTCAACACCAACGAGAACCCCTACCCTCCGTCGGCCGCGCTGATCGACGATCTCGCCCGCGCCGTGCGGCAGGGCGCGGCGACGCTGAACCGCTACCCCGACAGGGACGCCGTCGAGCTGCGCAAGGATCTCGCCGACTACCTCGGCCACGGGCTGACGGCACGCCAGCTGTGGGCGGCCAACGGCTCCAACGAGATCATCCAGCAGATCCTCCAGGCGTTCGGCGGCCCCGGCCGCTCGGCGATCGGGTTCGAGCCGTCGTACTCCATGCATCCGATCATCACGGGCGGCACGAACACCCGCTGGATCGAGGGCCTGCGGGGGGAGGACTTCGCGATCGACCCCGGCGCGGCCGTGGCCGCGATCGAGGAGCACCGCCCCGACGTGGTGTTCCTGACCTCGCCGAACAACCCGACCGGCACGGCCCTGCCGCTGGAGGTCATCGAGCGGATCCTCGCCGCCGCGCCCGGCATGGTCGTGGTGGACGAGGCGTACGCCGAGTTCGCCCGCGCGGGCACGTCGTCGGCGCTGACGCTGCTGCCCGGCAACCCCCGGCTGATCGTGACGCGCACCATGTCCAAGGCGTTCGCGATGGCCGGCACCCGGCTCGGCTACCTCGCCGCCGACCCGGCGGTGGTCGACGCCATGCTGCTGGTCCGCCTGCCCTACCACCTGTCCACGCTGACCCAGGCGGCGGCCCGGGTGGCGCTGGCGCACCGCGAGGAACTGCTGGGCGCGGTGGACGCGCTGCGCGCCGAGCGGGACGCCACCGTGGACTGGCTGCGGGGGCATGGCCTGGCGGCCGCCGACTCCGACGCCAACTTCGTGCTGTTCGGTACGTTTGCGGACCGGCGGTCCGTGTGGGAGGGACTGCTCGATCGCGGGGTGCTGATCCGGGAGACCGGCCCCGCCGGCTGGCTGCGCGTGTCGATCGGCACGCCGGAAGAGATGGCGGCGTTCCGCGCCGCGCTGGAAGGGGTCCTCGCATGACCGAGCTCAACGAGCGCCGCGGCCGCGTCGAGCGCACGACGAAGGAGACGTCGGTGCTGGTCGAGGTGGGCCTCGACGGCACCGGGATCGTCGAGGTGTCCACCGGCGTCGGATTCTACGACCACATGCTCGCCCAGCTCGGCAAGCACGGCCTGTTCGACCTGACCGTGAAGACCGAGGGGGACCTGCACATCGACGCCCACCACACGATCGAGGACACCTCGATCGCGCTCGGCGCGGCGTTCCGCGAGGCCCTGGGCGACAAGTCGGGCATCCGGCGGTTCGGCAGCGCCTCCTGCCCCCTGGACGAGGCGCTCGCGCAGGTCACGGTGGACCTGTCCGGCCGGCCGTACCTCGTCCACACCGAGCCCGAGGGCATGGCCCCGATGATCGGGCCCGACTACGACACCACCATGACCCGGCACATTCTGGAGTCGTTCGTCGCGCAGGCGGCGGTCTGCCTCCACGTGCACGTGCCGTACGGGCGCAACGCCCACCACATCGTGGAGGCGCAGTTCAAGGCGCTCGCGCGGGCGTTGCGCGCGGCGTCGGAGCGGGACCCCCGGGCGACCGGCGTGCCCAGCACCAAGGGAGTGCTCTGATGACTCTGGCGTCCGGCGGGATGATCTTCATCGGCCTCTTCCTGATCGGCGGGGTCATCTCGGGCATCCGGCAGGGCCTCAAGCTACTGGCGGCGCTCGCCGGCGTCGGGGCCGCCGCGGCGATCACCGCGGGAGTGATGTGGTGGCAATGAGCAAGCGCGTGGTCGTGCTCGACTACGGCTCGGGCAACCTCCGCTCGGCCGAGCGGGCGCTGGCCCGGGTGGGGGCGGACGTCACCGTCACCGCCGACTTCGACGCGGCCCTCGGCGCGGACGGGCTCGTCGTCCCCGGTGTCGGGGCGTTCGCCGCGTGCATGGAGGGGCTGAAGGCGGTGCGCGGCGACCAGATCGTCGGCCGCCGCCTGGCCGGCGGGCGCCCGGTGCTGGGGATCTGCGTCGGCATGCAGATCCTGTTCGAGAAGGGCGTCGAGCACGGCGTCCACACCGAGGGCTGCGGCGAGTGGCCGGGCGTGGTCGAGCGGCTCGACGCGCCCGTGCTGCCCCACATGGGGTGGAACACCGTGACCGCGCCCGAGGGCGGCGTGCTGTTCCGCGGCCTGGAGGAGGGGACGCGCTTCTATTTCGTCCACTCCTACGGCGTGCGCGATTGGCGGCTGGAGGCCGGCGACGGCTTCCGCCGGCCGCTGGTGACCTGGGCCGAGCACGGCGCGCCCTTCGTGGCCGCCGTCGAGAACGGTCCTCTCATGGCCACCCAGTTCCACCCCGAGAAGTCCGGGGACGCCGGGGCCGTGCTGCTGTCCAACTGGCTGAGCACGTTGTGAGCGTGTCCGGCACGCGAAATCTCGAGGCAGCGGTGCGACACTGGGAACCTGCGGCACGCGACGGCTTCCACCCGTGGGCACGCGTCCCTCTCCGAGGGCGCGGTGTTCCCGCTCGTGGACACGGTGTTCCCTCGATCGGGGCCGCGGCGCCTGCGGCCGTCCAGGCCGTGACCGGACCTGAGCGGGAGGCCCGATGAGCAAGGAACGGGCCCGCCGGAGGGCGGAGCGCGAAGCCGAGCGCGAACGCCTCGCGGCGGCCCGGGCCGAGCGCGACGCGAGGGCCGCCAGGCGGCGCGAGATGCGCGCACGGCTCGTCGGGCCCGTCACCGGAGCCGTGGCCGCGGTGCTGCCGCGGCCGGCCAGGCCGGTGCGGGTGGCCCGGCAGCGGGGGTATCTCGCCCGCCGCCGCCGCACGGAGAACGCCGTCGCCGTCGTGCTGTGGTTCCTGGTCCAGGCGCTCGCCTGGATTCTGCTCGACTCGTGGATGGCCCGCCTGGGCGTGTTCCTCGGTTCGATCCTGCTTCTCCCGGTGCTCGTCACCATCGTTTTCGACCGGAGGTCATGACCAAATGTCGCTCGTATTGCTCCCAGCCGTCGACGTCGCCGACGGCCAAGCCGTCCGCCTCGTGCAGGGTGAGGCGGGGACGGAGACCTCGTACGGGGATCCGCTCGCCGCCGCCCTGGCCTGGCAGAAGGCGGGCGCGGAGTGGGTCCACCTGGTCGACCTCGACGCGGCGTTCGGCCGGGGGAACAACCGCGAGCTGCTCGCCTCCGTCGTCGGCGCGCTCGACGTGAACGTGGAGCTGTCCGGTGGGATCCGCGACGACGCCTCGCTTGAGGCCGCGCTGAGCACCGGCTGCCGCCGGGTCAACATCGGCACCGCCGCGCTGGAGAACCCGGAGTGGTGCGCCAAGGCGATCGCCGAGCACGGGGATCGCATCGCGGTGGGGCTCGACGTGCGCGGCACGACGCTGGCCGCCCGCGGCTGGACCCAGGAGGGCGGCGACCTGTGGGAGGTGCTCGACCGGCTGGAGTCGCAGGGCTGCCCGCGCTACGTCGTCACCGACGTCACCAAGGACGGCACGCTTCGCGGTCCCAATCTCGACCTGCTGCGCGAGGTCTGCGCGCGGACCGACCGCCCGGTCGTCGCCAGCGGCGGGGTGTCCTCACTGGACGACCTGCGAGCGATCGCCACGCTCGTGCCGGACGGCGTCGAGGGCGCCATCGTGGGCAAGGCGCTGTACGCCCAGGCGTTCACGCTGGAAGAGGCGCTCGCGGCGGTGACGGTGGCATGAGCACTCCGATGCCCGAAGGGCGGATCTCCTCCGGCGGCCCCTGGGAAGACCGTTACGGCTACGCCCGCGCGGTCGTAGCCGGGCCGCACGTGCTCGTGTCCGGCTGCACCGCCACCGTGGGCGGTGAGGTCCAGCATGTGGGTGACGCCTACCAGCAGACGCTCACCGCCTTCTCCATCGCGCTGGACGCCGTCGAGAAGGCCGGGATCACCCGGGCCGACGTGGTGCGGACCCGCCTGTACGTGGTGAACGCCGCCGACTTCGACGCGGTGGGCAGAGCCCACGGTGAGATCTTCGGCGACGTGCGGCCCGCCTGCACGAGCGTGCAGATCACCGGGCTGGTCGACGAGCGCATGCTGGTCGAGGTCGAGGTCGAGGCCTACCGGGCGGCGGAACGTGGCGACGACGAGGGCTGAGCGATGACGGTGGCGGTGCGGGTGATCCCCTGCCTTGACGTGGACGCCGGCCGGGTCGTCAAGGGGGTCAACTTCGAGAACCTCAGGGACGCGGGCGACCCCGTCGAGCTGGCCGCGCGTTACGACGCCGAGGGGGCCGACGAGCTGACCTTCCTCGACATCACCGCCTCCTCGGGCGAGCGCGAGACCATGCTCGACGTGGTGCGCCGCACGGCCGAGCAGGTGTTCATCCCGCTGACGGTCGGCGGAGGCGTGCGGTCGGCCGACGACGTGGACCGGCTGCTGCGCGCCGGCGCCGACAAGGTCGGCATCAACACCGCGGCCATCGCCCGGCCGGAACTGCTGACCGAGACCTCCCGCCGGTTCGGGTCGCAGTGCATCGTGCTGTCGGTGGACGCGCGCCGGGTGGTCGACGGGCCGCCCACGCCCTCCGGGTTCGAGGTGACGACCCATGGCGGGCGCCGGGGGACCGGCATCGACGCGGTGGAGTGGGCCCGGCGCGGGCAGGAGCTCGGCGTCGGGGAGATCCTGCTCAACTCGATGGACGGCGACGGCACCAAGTCGGGATACGACCTGGAGATGCTGCGGGCCGTACGGGCGGCGGTGAGCGTTCCGCTGATCGCCTCCGGCGGCGCCGGGCGGCTGGAGGACTTCCCGCCCGCGGTGGACGCCGGGGCGGACGCCGTGCTGGCCGCCTCGGTCTTCCACTTCGGCCAGCTCAAGATCCACGAGGTCAAGGACACGCTGCGCGCGGCCGGTCACCCGGTCCGCTGAGCGCCCGCCGGGGGCCGGGATCCGGCCCCCGGCCGGTGGGTCCTCAGTCGATGTCGACGATCGCCGTGGGGTAGGCGTCCGGGCCGGTGCCGAGCGAGGAGGACGCCATCGACTGGTACTGCCACTGTCCCTGGAAGCCGCCGTGGCCACACCCGTTGTCGCCCCAGCAGGTCGTGGCCGCGGAGGCGTCGTGGGCCGGCTGGGCCGCCGCGAGGCCGACGGCGGCGAGGAACGCCAGGCCCAGCAGGCTCGGGAAACGCTTGGCACGCATAGCTGTCTCCTGTCCGTCAATGAATAGTGCGGCGCTCGGAGTCCGCGCTACTCAATGGTCGGCCGGACATCACACAACCGTCCATACCAATCACCCCAAATAGGGCGATAGTGGGCGAAAACCGGCATAGGCCGTTGTGGGGCCTTTTATCGCGAGCGTCTGTCAGGGGCGCGAGGGCCAGGGCCGCGAGGGCCCGGGGGAGCGGATGTACGGACTCTCCCCCCACGAGCCCTAGAGTGGCCGGTGATCATCGTCTCGCCACGCGGAGGAACATGTGTCCGGCCCCACCTCGCTCGACGACGTCCGCCGCCGGATCGACGAGCTCGACGCCCGCCTGACGACGCTGCTGGCCGAGCGCCAGCGTCTCGTGCGCGCCGCGGCCGCTTTCAAGACGGACGAGCAGGCCGTGCGGGCTCCGGACCGGGTGGAGCGGGTCGTGACCGCGGCGCGGGAACGCGCGGAGCGCGAGGGGTTGTCTCCGGAGGTAGCCGAGGCCGTCTGGCGGGCGATGATCGGGGCGTTCGTGGAGTACGAGCTCACGGAGCACCGGCAGCGCGGGTAGCGGGGTCGCCGCGCGCCCGCTCTCGCCACCGGAGCCCCGGGGGCGCGCGGGTGTGGGAATGGGATGCGGGGGCAGAGGTGCCGGCCGTGGGGGGTGCGGCGGTCGCCGGTTGCGTAGGGATGCGAAAGGAGAGGCCGGCGGAGCAAGGGCGGATGCCCTGCCGGCCTGTGCGCGCAGAGCCGTGGCTCTGACTGTCAGCGCGGTCCGGCGGTCGTCGGTCGCCGCCTGGGGTCGTCGTGGTCGGGGTTGCCTGAGGGAGAGCGGGGCCGGGCGGTCCGCGGCCTCAACTCAGGACCGAGGTGAAGAAGGTCGCCAGTCGGCTGGCTCCGGTGTTGACGGTGTCGAAAACGCCTCGCACGGCGCCTGCCGCCGCGTGCGGCTGGCTGTAGAGGTAGAAGACCACGAACGCGATGGCCGCGTACGTAAGAACCTTCTTCACCTTCATCGGGGGGCCTCCTGCAATCGGTATCCCGGTTGTTTGTACCCGGCGGCAGTGTTGATCATAACTAGCCGAGAGGACATGAGGCCGTTCCGCCCTCATCGTGAGACGGCGGGATGGGCGGGCTTCTCGCGGCGCGCCGGGGAGTCCGGGCGGGCCTGCCGGGACACCGCGGGCCACGGCCAGAAAGAGCGCGGCCGAGGCCGAAGCCGAGGCCGGAAAGAACGCGGAAAAGCCCGAATGCACCGGGTTCGCCCCGAAATGGGCAGGATCTGGCGTGAATGGGCAGGATTCGGCTCGGATGAACAGGGCTCAGCCCGGATGGGCGGGGCTCGGCCGGGAACGGCCGAGGTCCGGCCCGCAATGGGCCGGGCTCAGCCCGAAACGAGCGAGGTGAAGAACGCGGACAGGCGTTCGGCTCCCGTGCCGATGCCCCCGAACAGGTTCTTGACCGCGTCGGCGGCGTTCGCGGGCTGCGTGAACAAATAAAAGATCACGAACGCGATGGCCAGGTAGGTCAGGACCTTTTTGAGGTTCATCCGGGCTCCCAAACGCTCCTACACATCGTGCTCCGGTCTCATGCTGCCCCATTGCACGGCCTTTACGTGGAGGATTCCGGACAACTCTCACGACTTCGTTCTCATGGCCCCAATCGGGCCTCCTGGAGCCGGGCGACCGCCGCGGCGTCTCCGTCGTACGTCACCCGGGCGTGCTCCTGCCGTCCGAACGCGAACATCAGCAGCTCCGACGGTTCACCGGTGACCACCACGGCGGGCTCCGCCATCCGCCCGGCGGCCTTGGCCCCGTCCGGACGGCGGAGCACGACCCCCACCGGAGCCTTGCGCAGGAAGAGCCGGGCGCCGCCGCGCAGCCGGCTCCAGAACGCCTCCTGCAGGTCCCGCGGGATGACTCGGGGCTCCCAGCCGGCCTGCGCCCGGCGCACGTCCTCGTGGTGGACGAAGAGCTCTATCGTGTTGACGATCTGGTCCAGGCGGGGGACCAGTCCGTACAGCGTCCAGCGCGGGGGCCCGTGACGGACGAGCCCGACCAGCTCGGGATAGGGGTGGCTCCGCGTGATGCGGTCCTGCACGGAGGCGGTGTAGCCCGCCAGGAAAGGCAGCGCGATGCCGGGCGCGGCGTCGAGCCTGCGCTCGCGCAGGACGAGATGGGCGGCGAGATCCTCCGTCGACCACCCCTCGCACAGCGTGGGCGCCCCGGGGCCGAGGCGGTCGAGCAGGTCGCAGAGCGCCGCGCGCTCCGTCTGGGCGTGTGTCACCTGATCAGCCTATGCGTCCGTGATCCCGGCCGGACCGGCGGTCGCGCATCACCGAGGAATAAACCGGTTGATCAGAATGATAGGGAGTAACTAGGACCAAGGGCTTGGGTGGCGTCGGTCCGGTGACCGATCCGGTGGCGTCCCCGAGTGAGTAACGTCCCCCTCCGGGGCGCTCGCAGGGAGCGGCCCCGGTTGGTCCCCCGATCGGAAGGAACGCACCGCGTGCCGACGAAGGAGTCCCCCGCGCGGCCCGGCAGCTCAGTCATGCTCCAGGGTCTCAAGGTCATCGGCGTGTCGATCAGAACCGAGCCGAGGATCTTCACCGGCGCGGTCCTCGCCAGCGCCCTTTACGGCGGGATGACCGTCGCCGCCTCCTGGGCGCTCGGCTGGGCGACCGACAACGCGGTGCTGCCCGCGTTCGCGGACGGCGCGGCGAGCACCGGCGCGCTGACCGTGGCGGCCCTGCTGATCGTGGGCGTGGCGGTGCTCAAGGCCGCGGGGATCATGGGGCGGCGCATCATGGCCGGGATCCACCAGTACCGCATGCAGGCCCATTCCCGCCGCGCCGTCACCCGGCAGTATCTGCGGCTGCCCCTCGCCTGGCACCACCGTCACCCGACCGGGCAGCTGCTGTCCAACGCCAACTCCGACGTCGAGGCGGCCTGGGGGCCGCTCGCCCCGCTGCCGATGGCGGTGGGCGTGGTCGTGATGCTCGTGACGGCCGCCGTGGCGATCGTGCTGGTCGACCCGGTGCTCGCCGTCGTCGGTTTCCTGATCTTCCCGGCCGTGGCCGTGCTCAACCTGGTCTACCAGCGCAGGCTCTCACCCCTCGCGATGCGGGCCCAGCAGCTGCGGGCCGAGGTGAGCGAGGTCGCGCACGAGAGCTTCGACGGCGCGCTCGTCGTCAAGACCCTCGGCCGGGAGGACGCGGAGACCGCGCGGTTCCAGGCGAAGGCCGACGCGCTGCGGGACGCGAACGTCGCCGTCGGCCGCGTCCGCGGGCTGTTCGACCCCCTGCTTGAGGCGCTGCCCACACTGGGCGTGCTCGCCGTGCTGCTCGTCGGGTCGCTGCGGCTGGAGTCGGGCGGCGTCGCCGCCGGCGACCTGATCCAGGTCGCCTACCTGTTCACCCTTCTCGCCTTCCCCGTACGGGCGCTCGGCTGGGTGCTGGCCGAGCTGCCGCGCAGCGTCGTCGGCTGGACGCGGATCAGGGACGTCCTCGACGCCACCGGCTCCATGGAGTACGGCACCGCCCGCCTGGACGCCCCCGGGCCTGCCCGGGTGGAGGCCGAGGGTGTCTCCTACGCGTACGTGCCGGGGAGCCCGGTGCTGAGGGACGTGGGCCTCGCCGTCGCGCCGGGCCGCACGATCGCGCTCGTCGGGCCGACCGGGGCGGGCAAGTCGACGCTCACCCAGCTGCTCGCGCGCCTGATCGACCCCGGCGAGGGCGTCGTGCGCGTCGACGGCGTCGACCTGCGCGAGGTTGCCAAGGGCGAGGTGAGCGCCGCGGTGGCGCTCGTCCCGCAGCAGACGTTCCTGTTCGACGACACCGTGCGGGGCAACATCGCGCTCGGCGGGCAGGTCCCGGACGAGCGGGTCTGGGCCGCGCTGCGGCTCGCGCAGGCCGACGGCTTCGTCAGCGCGCTGCCGTCCGGCCTGGACACCCAGATCGGCGAGCGCGGCGCCACGCTGTCGGGAGGCCAGCGCCAGCGTCTCGCGCTGGCCCGCGCGGTCGTGCGCGAGCCCCGGCTGCTCATCCTCGACGACGCCACCTCCAGCGTCGACCCGCAGGTCGAAAAGCGCATCCTGTACGGCCTGCGCGACGGCGCCGCCGAGGCCACGGTGATCGTGGTCGCCTACCGGATGGCGACGATCGCGCTGGCCGACGAGGTCGTCTACCTGGAGCAGGGCGTGATCGCCGACCACGGCACGCACGAGGAGCTGCTGGTCCGCTGCGCGGGCTACCGCGACCTCGTCACCGCCTACGAGCGCGAGGAGGCCGAGCGGGCCGCGCTCGACACCGATGAGGAGGTCGTCGCATGACGCACGGCCCGAAGCCCTTGACGAGGAGTGTGACGCGGTGACCGCCGTGACCGACACGGCCGCAGGGGAGACCTCGTCCCTGCGGTCGGCCGACCGGGGCGCCCTGGAGACGCTCAGGCAGGGCCTGCGGCTGTCGCCGGAGTTCCGCCGCGGGCTCGCCGGGACGCTCGTGCTGGCCGTGCTGGCGACACTGGGCAAGGTCGTCGTACCGATCGCCGTGCAACAGGTGATCGACCGCGGCCTGGGCCCGGGCGAGCCCGACCTGCCGTTCATCCGGAACGCCGTGGCCCTGTGCGCGCTCGCCGTCGTGCTGACCGCGCTGTGCGGCTACCTGATGAACGTCCGGCTCTACCGCTCCACCGAGTCGGGCCTGGCGGCCCTGCGCGGCAAGGGCTTCCGCCACGTGCACGACCTGTCGGTGCTGACGCAGAACACCGAGCGGCGCGGCGGCCTGGTCTCCCGGGTGACCGGCGACGTCGACCAGATCAGCACGTTCATGCAGTGGGGCGGGCTCATGGTCATCGTGTCCGCCGGTCAGCTGGTGGTGGCGACCGTGCTCATGGCCGTCTACTCCTGGCAGCTCACGCTGATCGTGTGGGCCTGCTTCCTGCCGCTGGTGCTGGCCCTGCCCCGGTTCCAGCGGCTGGTGGCCAAGGCGTACACCCGGGTGCGCGAGCGGGCCGGCGACGTCCTCGCCGCCGTCAGCGAGTCGGTCGTCGGCAGCGCGGTGATCCGGGCGTACGGCTCGGAGGACCGCACGGCCGAGCGGATCGACACGGCGGTGGACGGGATGCGCGCGGCGCAGACCCGGGCGCAGAAGATCGTCGGGTTCACGTTCCCGGCCACCGAGCTGATCGCCTCGATCACGGTCGCGCTGGTGGTCGTGGCGGGGGCCGGGCTGGGCGTGTCCGGCTCGATCACGGCGGGGCGGCTCATCGCGTTCCTGTTCCTGATCACGCTGTTCATCAGCCCGCTGCAGACCGCGACCGAGGTGCTGAACGATGCGCAGAACGCCATCGCCGGATGGCGGCGCATCCTGGGCGTGCTCGACACCCCGGCCGACGTGGCCGACCCGGAGAACGGCGCCGTGCTGCCGCGCGGCCCGATCTCGGTCCGCTTCGACGGCGTGGGCTTCGCCTACCCCGGCGGCCCGCCCGTCCTCCACGACGTGTCGGCCGAGATCCCGCCGCGCACCCGGGTCGCGGTGGTGGGGGAGACCGGCTCGGGCAAGACGACCTTCGCCAAGCTGCTCACCCGGCTCATGGACCCGACCTCCGGCCGGATCCTCGTGGACGGGATCGACCTGCGCACGGTCGGCTTCTCCTCGCTCAGGGAGCGGATCGTCATGGTCCCGCAGGACGGGTTCCTGTTCGACTCGACGCTTGAGGACAACATCCGCTTCGGACGGCCCGCGGCGACCCGGGAGGAGATCACCCGGGCGCTGACCGAGCTCGGCCTGGCCGACTGGCTCGACGGCCTGCCCGCCGGGCTGGACACCCCGGTCGGACAGCGGGGCGAGTCCCTGTCGGCCGGGGAGCGGCAGCTCGTCGCGCTCGCCCGCGCCTACCTCGCCGACCCCGACCTGCTGCTGCTCGACGAGGCCACCTCCGCCGTCGACCCCGCCACCGAGGTGCGCCTCGCCCGCGCCCTCGACGGCGTCACCCGCGGTCGTACGGCCATCTCGATCGCCCACCGCCTGTCCACCGCCCAGGCGGCCGACGAGGTCGTGGTGTTCGAGCACGGCCGGATCGTCCAGCGCGGCCCGCACGCCGTCCTGGTCGAGCAGCCCGGCGTGTACGCCGACCTCTACGCGTCCTGGACCACCGCCACCACCGCCCGCTGAACCTCCCGTCGGTGACATTGAACGTCACCGACGTGGGACGTCAGCGACGTCGCCGACGGGAGCACGCCGTGCGCCGGGTGGGCGACCTGCCGTCGTCGCTGGTGACCACGCCGGCCGGGCGGGCCCCCATAACGGCGGCGGGGGAGGCAGGGGAGCGGCGGCGGGGAGGCTGGGTGCGCAGCGGGGAGACGGGGTAGCGGCGGCGGTGGCGGCCGGGGCCTGCGGCACAATTGGCCTCATGGCCCTCGACCCCAAGATCGCCGACCGGCTGAAGCGCACGCCGGACGGCCTGGTGCCCGCGATCGTCCAGCAGCACGACACCGGCGAGGTGCTCATGCTCGCCTGGATGGACGACGAGGCGCTGCACCGCACGCTCACCAGCGGCCGGGCGACCTACTGGTCCCGCAGCCGCGGGGAGTACTGGGTGAAGGGCGACACCTCCGGCCACGTGCAGTGGGTCAGGCACGTGGCGCTCGACTGCGACGGCGACACGATCCTGCTCAAGGTCGACCAGGTGGGGGCGGCCTGCCACACCGGCGACCGCACCTGCTTCGACGCCGACGTCCTCGACGTGATCGGCGCGCCGTGACCGCTCCGGCGCCCGCCCGCGACCAGGCGAGTACGGCCCGGCGCACGCTGCTCGCCTGGCTGGCCGCCTGCGCCGTCGGAGGTGGCCTCGCGCTGCTGGCCGCGGGCCGCGTGTGGGTCACGCTCGGCACGGCGGACAGCCCCGCGGGAGCGGGCGGCGGCTCCCTCACCGGCAACGACCTGGTCGCGTGGCTCACTCCCGCGGCGCTGGCCGCGCTCGCCGCGGTGCTGGCCGTGCTGGCGACCAGGGCGGTCGCGCGGCGGGTGACGAGCGTGGTGGTCGCCCTCCTCGGCGCGGCGGTGGCGGCCGGGGCGTGGGACGGCACGCGGGGCGCGACGATCGCCTCCGTGGCCGCGCGGCACATGACGACCGCGGTGACGTCCTCCGGTCACATCTCGGTGCAGTCGCGCGCCTGGGTCTGGCCGGTGCTGGCCGCCGTGGGCGGGCTCGTCCTCGCCGGGGCGGGCGTGGCGGCGGCGGCCCTGAGCGTGCGCTGGCCCGGCATGTCGAGCAGGTACGAGCGGGGGGCCGGGCGCGCGGGCACGAGCGGCGCCACCCGGGTGAAGGACGCCGACAGGGCGATGTGGGACGCGATCGACGAGGGCGAGGACCCCACCGCGTAGAGGACCACCGCGTAACGGTGCGCCGGCGGGGGAGTCCTCCCGCGCGAGTTGGACCGTTCCCGGCTCAGATTACAAATCATCCACAAAGCGGATTATGGCCCGGACTGGCCGCCCTGCTGCCGATAGGCTTCGCGCCGACATCTGATCACCGCACAGGAGACCGAATGAGCCACGGGAGTCGGCCGGGCGGCACGGGCGGCCACGGCCACCCGTCCGGCCGGAGTGACCGGCCTCCGGCCTCCGGCGGCCATCGCCACCCGCTCCGGCCGGTCCGCACCGGCACCGGTCACCCACCGGCGCCGGCGGAAACGGCATGGTCGTCGCGTCGCTCCTCCCCGGCGTCCCCGGCCCGTCCCCATACGGTGCTCCGCGGATCCTCGGGGTCGTCTCCGGTCTCATCGCGCTGAAGAAGATCCGAGACTCCTTTTCCCCACTCACGCAGGAGCACCACATGACGTACGGCAACGATCCGGGCTACAACCCGGGTGGTAACCCCCAGAACCAGCCCGGCCCTCAGGGTGGCTACCCCCCGCCTCAGGGTGGCTACCCGCCGCCTCCCCAGGGGGGCTACCCGCAGGGCGGCGGTTATCCGCCGCCGCAGGGCTCCTACCCGGCCCCGCCCGCCGGTGACCAGTACGGCGGTCAGTACGGCAATCAGTACGGCAATCAGTACGGCGGATACCCGGCTCCCGAGCTCGCGCACTGGGGCCTGCGCGTCGGCGCCACGCTGATCGACGGCCTCATCGTCGGCGTCCCCACCTGGATTCTGAGCATCATCGGCAGCGCCCTGAGCGCGGGCTCGGTGGACCAGGAGACCGGCCAGGTCGGCTCCGGCTTCGGCATCGGCCTGTTGCTCTCCCTCGTGGCCCTCGTCGTGTGCATCGGCCTCGCCCTGTGGCTGAAGCACAAGGAGGGCACGACCGGCCAGACGGTGGGCAAGAAGGTCGTCGGCATCCAGACGGTCAAGGAGCAGACCGGCGAGTACATCGGCTTCGGCATGGCCGTCGTCCGGGGCATCTGCCACATCGTGGACGGCCTGCCCTGCTACGTCGGCTACCTGTGGCCGCTCTGGGACGCCAAGCGGCAGACCTTCGCCGACAAGATCGTCGGCACGGTGGTCGTGCGCGCCCCGCGTTAGGCTGACCTCCATGGAAGTGACCGGACGGCGCGGGTGGGACCGGGTGTGGTCGCTGCGCGCGCCGTTCGGCGCCGCGGCCGCTCTGACCGCGGCGGTGACCTTCCTGGCGGTGGTCGACCCGCACGAGCCGGGTCACTACCCCGTCTGCCCCCTCTATTACCTGAGCGGCCTGTACTGCCCCGGGTGCGGGGCGCTGCGCGCCGTGCACGACCTCGCCCACGCCGACCTCGCCGGGGCGGCGCGGATGAACCTGCTCTTTGTCTTCTGCGTTCCTGTCGTTATCACGTTGTGGGCGCGCTGGGCGTTACGATCATGGCAGGGACGGCCCACGCGCCCGGACATCGCGCGCCCCGCATACCTGTGGGGACTCCTCGTCGTCGCGGCCGTCTTCACGGTGGTGCGTAATACGCCTCTCGGGCAACTCCTCGCACCGTGAATCGACCCGGTGGCGGATCGACGCGAGACGGGCCGATACCATCGCAGGGCAGGACACGCAGAGCAGCCGACCGGAGGGACCCTTACGCGTGAGCGAGCGGACAGGCAAATCGCGCGAGCTCCGAGCCGAAGGCGAGGAGGACGCGTGAGTGTTCTTGAGGACATCATCCTGGGCGTGCGGGAGGACCTCGAGGAGCGGCAGCGCAACGTGCCGATCGAGGAGCTCAAGCGGCTCGCCGCCCGTGCACCCGAGCCCCGGGACGCCTACGCCGCGCTCGGCGGCGACCGGGTGTCGGTCATCGCGGAGGTGAAGCGGTCGAGCCCCTCCAAGGGGGCGCTCGCCGCCATCGCCGACCCCGCCGCCCTCGCGGCGGACTACGAGGAGGGCGGCGCCCACGTCATCAGCGTGCTGACGGAGCAGCGCAGGTTCGGCGGGACGCTCGCCGACCTCGCGGCCGTGCGCGCGGTCGTGGACATCCCCGTCCTGCGCAAGGATTTCATCGTCACCTCCTACCAGCTGTGGGAGGCCAGGGCGCACGGTGCGGACCTCGCCCTGCTCATCGTGGCCGCCCTCGACCAGGAGGCGCTCGTCTCGCTGATCGAGCGGGCCGAGTCGATCGGGCTCGCCCCGCTCGTCGAGGTGCACACCGAGGAGGAGCTGGTCCGCGCGGTCGACGCCGGAGCGAAGATCATCGGGGTGAACGCCCGCGACCTCAAGACGCTTGAGGTGGATCGCGAGGTGTTCGCCACGCTCGCGCCCAAGGTGCCGGACGGCGTCATCAAGGTGGCCGAGTCCGGAGTGCGCGGCCCCCACGACCTGCTCGCGTACGCGCGGGCGGGGGCGGACGCCGTGCTGGTGGGCGAGAGCCTGGTCACCGGCAGGGACCCCAAGGCGGCGGTCAACGATCTCGTGACCGCGGGCGCCCACCCGGCCTCCCGGCAGGACACCGGCTCCGAGAGGCACTCGTGAACGACAGCGCAGCGGAAGGAGGCCGCGTGACCGCGACGGAGGGGACCATCCTCACCTCCGCCGACCTGGCCGGCAACGGGGTCCACGGAAACGACCCGGACGTCCACGGCAAGTTCGGCAGGTTCGGCGGCAGATACGTGCCGGAGGCGCTCATCCCGGCCCTCGACGAGGTCGCCGCGGAGTACGAGAAGGCCAAGACCGACCTGGACTTCCTGCGCGAGTTCGACCATCTGCTGCGCACCTACGCAGGCCGTCCCACGACGCTGACCGAGGTGCCGCGCTTCGCCGAGCACGCGGGCGGCGCGCGGATCGTGCTCAAGCGCGAGGACCTGACCCACACGGGCGCGCACAAGATCAACAACGTGCTCGGCCAGGCGCTGCTGACCAAGCGGCTGGGCAAGCGGCGCGTCATCGCGGAGACCGGGGCGGGCCAGCACGGCGTCGCCACCGCCACCGCCGCGGCGCTCATGGGCCTGGAGTGCGTCATCTACATGGGCGCGGTCGACTGCGAGCGCCAGGCGCTCAACGTCGCCAGGATGAAGCTCCTCGGCGCGACGGTCGTGCCGGTCACCAACGGCAGCCAGACCCTCAAGGACGCCATCAACGAGGCGTTCCGCGACTGGGTCACCAACGTCGACCACACCCACTACCTGTTCGGCACCGTCGCCGGTCCGCACCCGTTCCCGGAGATCGTGCGGGACTTCGCCCGGATCATCGGCGTCGAGGCCCGCCGTCAGATGCTGGAGCTCACCGGCAAGCTGCCGGACGCGGTCTGCGCCGCCGTCGGCGGCGGCTCGAACGCCATCGGCGTCTTCCACGCCTTCATCGAGGACGAGGGCGTCCGGCTGTACGGCTACGAGGCCGGCGGCCGGGGCTTGGAGTCCGGCGAGCACGCGCTGACCCTGACCGAGGGCAGCGTCGGCGTGCTGCACGGCGCGCGCACCTACGTCCTCCAGGACGAGGAGGGCCAGACGATCGAGTCGCACTCGATCTCGGCCGGCCTCGACTACCCCGGCGTGGGCCCGGAGCACGCGTGGCTGAAGGACACCGGCCGGGCCACCTACGAGGGCGTGACCGACGAGGAGGCCATGCAGGCCTTCGCCCTGCTCGCCCGCACCGAGGGCATCATCCCGGCCATCGAGTCCTCGCACGCGCTCGCGGGCGCGCTGCGGCTGGGCCGCGAGCTCGGCCCGGACGCCGTCATCCTGGTGAATCTGTCGGGCCGCGGTGACAAGGACATGGGCACCGCCATGAAGTACTTCAACCTCTGATCAGCATCGATAGGGCATCCCGATGACGACACTCCACGCGGTGTTCGACAAGGCCCGCGCCGAGGACAGGGCCGCGCTGGTCGGCTACCTCCCGGCCGGGTTCCCGACCAAGGACGGCGCGGTCGCCGCCGCGACCGCGATGGTCGAGGCCGGCTGCGACGTGATCGAGATCGGCCTGCCGTACTCCGATCCGCTCATGGACGGCCCGACCATCCAGGACGCCGTGCACCGGTCGCTGATCAACGGCACCCGCATCGCCGACGTGCTGCGCACCGTCGAGGGCGTGGCGAAGTCGGGGGCCGCGACGCTGGTCATGACGTACTGGAACCCGATCGACCGCTACGGCGCCGAGCGCTTCGCCCGCGACCTCGCCTCGGCGGGCGGCGTCGGGACCATCACGCCGGACCTGACGCCTGAGGAGTCCGAGCCCTGGCTCGCCGCGAGCAAGGAGGCCGGCATCGACACGGTCTTCCTCGTCGCGCCCAGCTCGCCGGACGAGCGGATCGCCCGGGTCGCCGCCTGCTGCACGGGCTTCGTCTACGCGGCCTCGCTGATGGGCGTGACCGGCGCCAGGGAGACCGTCGGCGCGGCGGCGGAGGGTCTGGTCAAGCGGACCAAGGCGAACACGCCGCTGCCCGTCTGCGTCGGGCTCGGCGTCGGGAACGGCGCTCAGGCCGCCGAGGTCGCGGCGTACGCCGACGGCGTCATCGTCGGGTCCGCCTTCATCCGGCGCCTGCTCGACGCTCCCGACGAGAAGTCCGGTCTCGCGGCGGTACGTGAGCTCGCGTCCGAACTAGCCCGGGGTGTCCGACGCTGAGGCGCCCTGGGGGTTCCTTCCCGTACATGCGCCGTGAGCAGGCGAGATGAGGCGGCTTACCATGCTCTTATCCAGCACATGGTGAGGTTGAGTCCCGGTACTGTTCAGTCGGTGTTGCCTACCGGGCGAGGAGACTCATGGTTCAGTTGGCATCCGGCGCCTCGGTGTCCGAACGGTTACAGCCCGCGAAACCCGTGCTCTCCTGGGTCACGACCGCCGCACGGGTCGTGCTCGCCGCTGTACTGATCGTCGCTGGGGCGCTCAAGATCGGAGCGCCCGCGTTGTCGGTGCAGGCGGTGCGGGCCTACCAGCTCCTGCCGGACTCCGTCGCGCAGGTGGTGGGGTACGGCCTGCCCGTCCTGGAGATCATCACGGGCCTGTTGCTGCTCGTCGGCCTGTTCACGCGGGCGGTGGCGATCGTCGGCGGGGTGCTGATGGTGGCGTTCGTCATCGGCATCGCGTCCGCCTGGGCCAGGGGGCTGCGCATCGACTGCGGCTGCTTCGGCGGCGACGGCACGCTCGCCGCGGGACAGGACCCCAACTACTTCTGGGAGCTGATGCGCGACCTCGGGCTGCTGGTCTGCGCGGCGTGGATCGTGGTCAGACCGGCGGGCCGCCTGTCGCTGGACTCCGCGCTGGGCTTCACGGGGGAGCGGGAAACGGCGGACGAGGACGACTCGGACGGCGGGGAGGACGACGGTGCGTGACCGCGGACGACCGCGGAACGTCGCCGAGAAGACAGCCAGGGGGGAAGCTTCGTGAGCAAGCGGACGAGTGAGGCGGCCAGGGCCCGGATCGCGGCCCAGCGGGAGACCTTGCGCAAGCAGGAGCAGCGCAAGCGCATCACGATGATCGTCACCATCGCCGTGATCGCCGTGATCGCCGTCGCCTTCACGGTGTGGTCGGTGCGGCAGGGAAGCGCGGAGGAGGCCTCGGGGAACGCCGCTCCCGTCACCGTGGAGAAGGACGGAACGGTCGTGATGGCCAATTCCGGCGTGACCAAGCCCGTGGTCGACGTGTTCGAGGACTTCCAGTGCCCCGCGTGCAAGCAGTTCGAGGAGACCAGCGGCTCGACGCTGAAGAACCTGGCCGCCGAGGGCAAGGCCAAGGTCGTGTATCACCCGATCACGATCTTCACGGAGGAGCCGACCAAGGGCAACTCGCTGCGCGCGGCCTCCGCCGCCCGCTGCATCACCGACGGCCGGCAGTGGCTGGCGTTCCATGACGCGCTCTACAAGAACCAGCCGAGCGAGACCGTGTCCGGGTTCAGCGCCGACGAGCTGATCAAGTGGGGCAAGCAGGCCGGCGTCACCGCCGAGGACTTCGACAACTGCGTACGGCAGCAGCGCAACGTCGCCGCGCACCAGCAGTTCTCCGCGCAGACCATGAGCGCGCAGAAGCTGAGCGGCACACCGACCGTCAAGCTCGACGGCAAGGAACTCGACACCAACGTCGCCTTCGCGCCGAGCTCGCTGCGCGACGCGGTGGAGAAGGCCGGCAAGTGACCTCCCGCGGGACGGCCCACCGGTGGGCCGTCCCGCGCCCGGCCTGCGCCCGTCCCGCGCCGGCCAAGAGTCGGGAAAGGGCCGCGTGGTTCTCCCGTCACGGGGGTATCGAGCGCGATGTCACGAGCTCCGCACAGGGTGAAGGAGGGGCCGGTTCGACCGGAGTCCCGCCCGCGCCCGCCACGAGCGGTTCCGCCGCGATGAGCTGAGCGAGGAGGCGCCGTGCCCGCCCACACCGGTGAGAAGGCCCGCAAGACCGGCGTCTTCCACTGCGCCGTCTGCGGGGAGAAGGTGCCGGTCCGCGAGGGCGACACGATTCCGAAGTGCCCGAACGGCCACACCGAGTTCGACAGCCGCACCCAAGAGCCGGACAACCGCTCGTGACCGGGCGGCGGCCGATGCCGGTGCCGCCGGGGCGATGAGCCCCCGCGATTCGGTGGCCGGGGCCGCGATGGGCGTCCTTTCCGGCACGTGGGCGGTGATCGGCGGCGTCACGCTCACCTCCGGTTCCGGCACCACCAGCGCGGCGCTGGGCGTCGTCCTGCTCACGGCCGCCGCGGCGATGCTCGTCCCGGCCCTCGCGGGCCTGCCCAAGCTGGTGGCCGCCGCCGTGATGGGGATGTCCGCCGCCAGGTTCGCGATCACCGGTGTCTACGAGCTCACCGCGTCCGCGGAATGGAGGACTACGGCGGGCGTCGCCGGTCTGGTGCTCGCGGTCGTCGCCTACTACGCCGCCCTGGCGTTCGAGCTGGAGGACGCGCACGGGCACGCGCTCCTCCCCGTGGCCCGCCTCGGCCGGGCCCGTACGGCGGTCCGGGGCGGCCTGCGCGACCAGACGAAGGGGCTGGCGCGCGAGGCGGGCGTGCGCGAGCAGCTCTGACGCTGCGAGTATCCGGGCCTGGGGGACCTCGCCGCGCACCTGGCCGCCCTCCGCGGGGCACCCTCCGCCGGGCCCTGAGCGCGGTGCGGCGAGTGGTCGGCGCAGGTCGCGGGACGGTTGTCCGCGCCTCGCTCCGGGCCCGCCCTCTCTTGCGGTAACGTCACGTTACATGCCCCTCCTCGCCTCGATTCCCAGCCCGTCACAGGGGGTCTGGAATCTCGGACCGATCCCGATCCGCGCGTATGCGTTGTGCATCGTGCTCGGCGTCATCGTCGCCGTCTGGATCGGCGAACGCCGCTGGCGCGCCCGTGGCGGCGCCCCCGGGACGATCACCGACCTCGCGGTCTGGGCCGTGCCGTTCGGCCTTGTCGGCGGACGCCTTTATCACGTCATCACCGACTGGCAGATCTACTTCGGCTCGGATGCGCCCAAGCGGCCGATCGACGCGCTGTTCATCTGGGAGGGCGGCCTCGGCATCTGGGGCGCGATCGCCCTCGGCGCGCTCGGCGTCTGGATCGCCTGCCGCCGGCGCGGCATCTCCTTCACCGCCATCGCCGACACCCTCGCCCCCGGCGTCGCCGTGGCCCAGGCCATCGGCCGGTGGGGCAACTACTTCAACCAGGAGCTGTTCGGCGGCCCCACGAGCCTCCCGTGGGGCCTGGAGATCGAGCCGGGCCGCCCGGGAACCATCCCCGGCGCGACCACCTACCACCCGGCGTTCCTGTACGAGTCGCTGTGGGACCTCGCGCTCGCCGGTGTGCTGATCCTGGCCGCCCGCCGGTTCAGCCTGCGGCACGGCCGGGTGTTCGCGCTGTACGTCGCGGGCTACACGCTCGGCCGGTTCTGGATCGAGGGGCTGCGGGTGGACCCCGCCCACCACATCCTCGGCCTGCGGCTGAACCAGTGGACCTCGGTCGTCATCTTCCTGTGCGCCCTGGCGTACCTGTGGCTGGCCCGCAATCGCAAGGGCGAGGAGCCGCTGGGCGTGCAGGCCGGAGACACCGGCGCGGTCAACGGCGACCTCGCCCATGGGGGGGACCAGGCCGACCCCGGCCACGGGCGGGACCAGGCCGACGAGCCGGAACTCCTGCGCGACGACGAGCGGGAGGACCGGGAGACGCCAGGCGGCGCCGGCGATCCGCCCCCACCGGACGGCGAGCCGGGTTCCGGCACACCGGCGGCGACCGCGAGAGCGGGCGCGGCGAGCGACGGCGCGGCGGTGGAACCAGAGGCCGGCCAGCGATGACGGGGGCCACGACGGGGGCGCGGGCCGAGATTCACCACGAGCACCGGGACGTCACCGGCGGCTGGTTACGCCCCGCGGTCTTCGGCGCGATGGACGGGCTGGTCTCCAACTTCGCGCTGATCGCGGGTGTCGCCGGCGGCACCGCGGAGACCAGGATCGTCGCCCTCGCCGGCATCGCCGGCCTGGCCGCCGGAGCGTTCTCCATGGCGGGCGGCGAGTACGTGTCGGTCGCCAGCCAGCGCGAGCTCGCCCAGGCGGAGATCGCCGTCGAGCGCCGGGAGCTGGAGCGGCACCCCGAGGCCGAGGAGGCCGAGCTCGCCCGGATGTACGAGCAACGGGGTGTGGACCCGGAGACCGCCAGAGAGGTCGCCCGGCAGATCTCCCGGAACCCGGAGGAGGCCCTGGCGGTCCACACGCGGGCCGAGCTGGGCGTGGACCCCGACGACCTGCCCTCGCCCGTGCTGGCCGCCGTGTCGTCGTTCCTGTCGTTCAGCCTCGGCGCGCTGGTCCCGCTCCTGCCCTACCTGCTGGGCGTGCGGGGGCTGTGGATCTCCGCCGCGGTGTCGATGGTGGCGCTGTTCGCCGCGGGCGCCGTGGTCTCCCGGGTGACGGCCCGCAGCTGGTGGTTCAGCGGCCTGCGCCAGCTCCTGGTGGGGGCCGTGGCTGCGGCGCTGACCTGGGGCCTGGGCTCGCTGATTGGAACCGGCGGTCTATGACCAAGCGTAAGCGCCGCTCGTCCGCGCAGGCCGAGGGGCGGACCGGGGCCGCCCTCGCCGATCTGGGGCTGGACGACCGGCAGCAGCGTGTGGTCGTGTGGTCGGTCACCGCTGGGGGAGTGCTGGCGATCGCCCTGGTGCTGACGCTGGTGGTCAACGCGATCGGGGGCGGGCAGTCGCAGTCGGCGCAGGGGTCGGGCGAGGTGCCGGGGGAGGGCCTGCCCGCGTCCTTCCAGTCCTGGCCGTCCCTCAAGGAACTGGCCCCGATTGCCGACAGGAAGGCCGACACCGCGCCGCTGACCGTCCAGGAGGTGTTCGGCGCGCGGACGCTCACGGCCGGGAAGGTCACGCTGCGCAGACTGGCCAGCCGTCTGGACCAGGCCTGCGCGGGCGCCGTGTGGGGCGCCGACCTCAGCGAGGCCCTGGCCGAGGCCGGATGCGGTCAGGCCGTCCGCGGCCTGTACGCCACCGCCGACGGGATGTACGTCACGCAGTACACCCTGTTCAACCTCACGGACGCCACGGCGGCCCAGTCGCTGGCGAAGTCGATGGAGTCGCTCTACCGGGGCGCCTGGGTGCAGCCGCTGGAGTCGTCGCGGGCGAAGTTCGGCGCCTACAGCGAGGCGAACGCCTACGTCCTGGGGCACTACCTCGGGGTGACCTGGATCGGCCGTGCCGACGGGGCGGAGCCGGGGGAGAAGGACGACTTCATCATGCTCGGCCTGGCCGCGCGGGAGGCCGAGAAGGCATTGTTCCGCCGCGTGGTCAAGGTGACCGGAGTGCCGTCGGACCCCGCGCAGCCGCCGGGCCCCGCCGACACCGCCCAGCCCACCGAGGAGCCCCCCTCCGAGCCGGGCGCCTCTCCTGCCGTGTCCGCGCCCGGCGCGAGCACGTCCGTGGAGCCGTCCGTCCCCGCCGCGCGATAGCCCGGCACGGCAGCCCCACACGGCAGCCCCATACGGCAGATTGGCGCGGTAGGACCGGCGCGATCCGCCCGGCCCGGTGTCGTCAGGCCGGGCTGGGAGCGTCGATTCGCGCCCTCATCCAGGCGAGGCGGTGGAGGGGGAGCTCCAGCAGGGTGGCGTCGAGGGCCCAGGGCGCGGCCTCCTCGACGGCGGCCCTGGCCTGCCGCTTGGTGAGCCCTGCCGCCCCTGCCGCCCCTGCCGGCCCTGCGGGCCCCGCCGCCCCTGCCGATCCTGTCGCCCCGGGCTCGGTGAGCGCCTCGCGCCAGGTGTTGGCGACCTTGCCGTGGGCGCTGTCCATGATCCTGCGCACCACCCGGTCCGGTCCGCCGTCCGGGGGCGAGAGCCGTACGGCGTCGAGGGCGTGGCCCGCTTCCGAAGGCGCGGCGGTCAGGCGATAGACGGGGGCGAGCAGGTCGGCGAGCTCGGGCAGGTCGGCGACCGTGTCCGCCACCGGGCCCGCGGTGAGCACGCGTACATGCCGGGCGCGCGTCGCGAGCAGCAGGCGGGGCAGCGCGGCCTCCAGCCCCGCCGGCAGGGCGATCGCCACCCTTTCGGGGTCGGCGGCGTACGGCTTGGCCAGCAGGGTGGCGAGCCGGGTGCGCGGCACCTGCGGCAGCAGGCCGCGCGGCCAGTCTCCGGCGAGCAGGTCCGGCCCGAACGCGGTCACGGCCGCCTCGTCCGGCGGCGCCGCCGGGGCGGACTCGACGGACTGGGGGCCCTGGGTGTAGATGGCCGTGGCGAGGCGGTCGAGCCGGGCGGCGATCGCCGGCCACGTCTTCGTGGTGGGCCGCAGGACGTACAGGTCCGCCGCGCTGCCGATCGCCTCCGCCCCGTGATACCGGTTGAAGTGCGGAAATATCGCCTCGTTTAGCAAGTTGAGGTCGAAGAGGGCTTTTTGTACCTTCAGCGCGAGCATCGGGGTGCGCTCCGAGGCGCCGTACGCCACGAGGATCCGCCCCCGGTCGCGGTCGCGCAGGCCCTCGGCGGCGCGGGCGGCGAACAGCCCGATCCCCTCGGGCGTGTACGGCGGGTCGGTGATCGCGAGGTCGGCCCAGCCGCGCAGCGACGGGGGCAGGCCGAGGCGCAGGTCGGTCCAGCGGGTGCGCACCCCCAGGTCCTGGGCGTCGATGTACTCGAGGATGCGGTCGTCGACGTCGGCCACGGCGACCTCGGCCTCGGGGTGGATCATCCGCACGGCGAGCGAGGTCAGGTCGTGGTCGCCGACGCACAGCAGGCGGGCGCCGGGCAGCCAGAACCGCCGCCCCAGCAGGAGGGCGCGGCGCAGCACGGTCTCGGCGGTCGCGGAGACGTGGTCGAGCGCGTGCCGTCCCCGGGGGGCCCCGGCGATCAGCGTCTCCAGGCGTTCGAGCGTCGCGGAGTGCTCCGCGACCATTCCGGCGACCGGATTCCCAAGACCGGAAATATCCGTAACAATACTGACGTTGTAGCGGTTGACCTGATCACTGGGGATACGGACACGGTCGCCGCTGTGCTCAAGGGGGAGCACACGCAGCAGCGACTCGATCGTCCGCCGCGACGTCGCGGTCTCCCTGACCAGGTCGCCCAGAGTCCACCAGCGGCCGCCGGACAGGAGCGCCAGCGCTCCGCGCAGGCGCAGGCCGTCCACGCCGGCCTCCGCCAGCAGTTCGTCGATCGCCTCATGACCACTCATGCGCAAACCATATCCACGGCGCTGACCTGTGAAGGTTCGCGAAGCGGACCTGGGGGGCACTATTCCGGCAGCGTGTTGTAATCTCTAAGCACTACAACCGCAGCAGGGCCAGCGTCGTCCCTCTGTTCCACGCAGACGTTGACGACGGGAGTGACTACATGCCTGCTGCCCGCCTTGGCCTTCCCGGAGGTCTCCCCGAGCCCCAGGGACTCTACGACCCCGGATTCGAGCACGACGCCTGTGGCGTAGCCATGGTGGCCGATGTCGCCGGTCGCCGCAGCTACGACATCGTCGCCAAGGCACTGACCGCGCTCCGCAACCTCGATCACCGGGGTGCGAGCGGCAGCGAGCCGGACACCGGCGACGGAGCGGGCATCCTCACCCAGATCCCCGACGCGTTCTTCCGCGGGGTCGTGGACTTCGCGCTGCCGCCCGAGGGCGCGTACGCCGCGGGCACCGCGTACCTGCCGCTGGACGAGCAGGCCAGGCAGACCACGATCGGCCTCATCGAGCAGATCGCCGCCGAGGAGGGCGTGACCATCCTCGGCTGGCGCGGCCTGCCGGTGGACCGCGAACTGCCCGGCGCCACCGCGCGCGCGGTCATGCCGCACTTCGCGCAGCTGTTCGTGACCTCGCCCGGCGGCGAGAGCGGCGTCGACCTCGACCGCATCGTGTTCGCCTTCCGCAAGCGGGCCGAGCACGAGGCGGACGTCTACTTCTCCTCGCTGTCCTCGCGGACCATCGTCTACAAGGGCATGCTGACCTCGCTGCAGGTCGAGCCGTTCTTCGCCGACCTGTCCGACGAGCGCTACGTCAGTGCCATCGCGCTGGTCCACTCGCGCTTCTCGACCAACACCTTCCCCTCCTGGCCGCTGGCCCACCCGTACCGGTACATCGCCCACAACGGTGAGATCAACACCGTGCGCGGCAACCGCAACTGGATGCGCGCCCGCGAGGCCATGCTCGCCACCGGCCTGATCCCGGGCGACCTGCGGCGGCTGTTCCCGATCTGCGACCCCGACGGCTCCGACACCGCCTCGTTCGACGAGACGCTGGAGCTGCTGCACCTCGGCGGCCGGTCGCTGCCGCACGCCGTGCTGATGATGATCCCGGAGGCGTGGGAGAACCACACCGAGATGGACCCGGCCCGCCGGGCCTTCTACGAGTTCCACTCCACCCTCATGGAGGCGTGGGACGGCCCCGCGTCCATCACCTTCTCCGACGGCACGCTGGTCGGCGCGGTCCTCGACCGCAACGGCCTGCGCCCGGGCCGGTTCTGGGTCACCGACGACGGCCTGGTCGTGCTCGCCTCCGAGGCGGGCGTGCTGTGCGACATCCCGCAGGAGAAGATCGTCCGCAAGGGCCGCCTGCAGCCGGGCCGCATGTTCCTGGTGGACACCGCGCGCGGCCGGATCATCGAGGACGACGAGATCAAGGCCGAGCTCGCCGCCTCCCAGCCGTACGGCGAGTGGCTGCACGCGGGCCTGGTCCGCTTCGAGGAGCTGCCCGAGCGCGAGCACGAGCACCCCACCCACGAGGCGCTGGTCAAGCGGCAGCAGACCTTCGGCTACACCGAGGAGGAGCTGCGGGTCATCCTCACGCCGATGGCCAAGAACGGCGCCGAGCCGATCGGCTCGATGGGCACCGACACCCCGGTGGCCGTGCTGAGCGAGAAGCCGAGGCTGCTGTTCGACTACTTCAGCCAGCTGTTCGCGCAGGTCACCAACCCGCCGCTGGACGCCATCCGCGAGGAGCTCGTCACCTCGCTGCAGTCGACGATCGGCCCGGAGGGCAACCTGCTCGACCCCGGCCCGGCCTCGTGCCGCCGGCTCGTGCTGCCCTACCCGGTGATCGACAACGACGAGCTCGCCAAGATCGTCCACATCAACGACGAGGGCGCGCTGCCCGGCTTCCAGCCGCACGTCGTGTCCGGCCTGTTCGACGCGGCCGGCGGCGGCGAGGCGCTGGTGCGGCGGCTGGAGGAGATCCGCCAGGAGGTCTCCCGGGCCATCGAGGACGGCGCGCGGATCATCGTGCTGTCCGACCGCGGGTCCTCCCGCGAGAAGGCGCCGATCCCGTCGCTGCTGCTCACCGGCGCCGTGCACCACCACCTCATCCGGGAGAAGTCCCGCACCCGGGTCGGCCTCGTGATCGAGACCGGCGAGGCCCGCGAGTGCCACCACATGGCCCTGCTCATCGGCTACGGCGCCAGCGCGATCAACCCCTACCTCGCGCTGGAGACGGTCGAGGACATGTGCGGGGATCTCGGCATCCTCGAACTGGACCCGCGCAAGGCCGTGCGCAACCTGATCAAGGCGTACGGCAAGGGCGTGGTGAAGGTCATGTCCAAGATGGGCGTGTCCACGGTCGCCTCCTACACCGGCGCGCAGATCTTCGAGGCCCTCGGCCTCGGCGCCGAGGTCATCGAGCAGTGCTTCGCCGGCACCACCTCCCGGCTCGGCGGCGTCGGCTTCGACGTCCTGGCCGAGGAGGCGCTGGAGCGGCACGCGCGGGCCTACCCCCGCGCGGAGAACCCGCACCGGCGGCTGGAGGTCGGCGGCGAGTACCAGTGGCGCCGCGAGGGCGAGCCGCACCTGTTCAACCCGACCACCGTCTTCAAGCTGCAGCACTCCACCCGCACCCGGCGCTACGAGATCTTCAAGGAGTACACGTCCCTGGTGGACGGGCAGTCCGAGAAGCTCATGACGCTGCGCGGCCTGTTCCGGCTGCGTCCCGCCGGCGCGCCCGTGCCGATCGACGAGGTCGAGCCGGTCGAGTCGATCGTCAAGCGGTTCTCCACCGGCGCCATGTCGTACGGCTCCATCTCCATGGAGGCGCACGAGACGCTGGCCATCGCGATGAACCGGCTCGGCGCCAAGTCGAACACCGGTGAGGGCGGCGAGGACCCCGAGCGGCTGTACGACCCCGAGCGGCGCAGCGCGATCAAGCAGGTGGCCTCCGGCCGCTTCGGCGTGACCAGTGAATACCTCGTCAACGCCGACGACCTGCAGATCAAGATGGCGCAGGGCGCCAAGCCCGGCGAGGGCGGCCAGCTTCCCGGCCACAAGGTGTACCCGTGGATCGCCAGGACCCGGCACTCCACGCCCGGCGTCGGCCTCATCTCCCCGCCGCCGCACCACGACATCTACTCGATCGAGGACCTGGCTCAGCTCATCCACGACCTGAAGAACTCCAACCCGCGCGCCCGCGTCCACGTGAAGCTGGTGGCCGAGGTCGGGGTCGGGACCGTGGCGGCGGGCGTCAGCAAGGCCCACGCCGACGTCGTGCTGATCTCCGGCCACGACGGCGGCACCGGCGCCTCCCCGCTGACCTCGGTCAAGCACGCGGGCGCGCCCTGGGAGCTCGGTCTGGCCGAGACCCAGCAGACGCTGCTGCTCAACGGACTGCGCGACCGCATCGTCGTCCAGGCCGACGGCCAGCTCAAGACCGGTCGCGACGTGGTCATCGCGGCGCTGCTCGGCGCCGAGGAGTACGGCTTCGCCACCGCTCCGCTGGTCGTCTCCGGCTGCGTCATGATGCGGGTCTGCCACCTCGACACCTGCCCGGTGGGCGTGGCCACCCAGAACCCCGAGCTGCGCAAGCGGTTCAGCGGCAAGCCCGAGTTCGTGGTGAACTTCTTCGAGTTCATCGCCCAGGAGGTGCGGGAGTACCTCGCCGAGCTCGGCTACCGCTCGCTCGACGAGGTCATCGGGCGGGCCGACCTGCTCGACACCACCCGGGCGGTCGACCACTGGAAGGCCTCCGGCCTCGACCTGTCGCCGATCCTGCACCAGCCGGAGCTGCCCGAGGGCACCCCGCGGCGCAAGGTCGTCGACCAGGACCATGGGCTCGACAAGGCGCTGGACAACACGCTGATCCAGCTCGCCGAGGGCGCGCTGAACTTCGGCGACCCGGTCACGCTGGAGCTGCCCATCCGCAACGTCAACCGCACGGTCGGCACGATGCTCGGCCACGAGGTGACCAAGCGGTACGGCGGGGCCGGCCTGCCGGACAACACGATCGACGTGTCGTTCACCGGCTCGGCGGGCAACTCGTTCGGCGCGTTCGTGCCGCGCGGCATCACGCTGCGGCTGACCGGCGACGCCAACGACTACCTCGGCAAGGGCCTGTCGGGAGGCCGCGTCATCGTCCGCCCGCACCCCGACGCGCCGTTCGAGGCCGAGACGCAGGTCATCTCCGGCAACGTCGGCCTGTACGGCGCGACGTCCGGCGAGGTCTTCGTCCGCGGCGTCGTGGGCGAGCGGTTCTGCGTGCGCAACTCCGGCGCGACCGCCGTCGTGGAAGGCGTCGGCGACCACGGCTGCGAGTACATGACCGGCGGCCGGGTCGTCGTCCTCGGGCCGACAGGCCGCAACTTCGCGGCCGGCATGTCGGGCGGCGTCGCGTACGTGCTCGACCTGCGGCCCGAGCGGGTCAACCGCGAGATGGTCGAGCTGGAGGCGCTGGACGACGACGACGCCGAGTTCCTGCGGGAGATCGTCGACAAGCACTTCGCGGAGACCGGATCTACGGTGGCCAAGGCGCTGCTCGCCGACTGGGACGCCGCGCTCGGCCGGTTCGGGAAGGTCATGCCGTCCGACTACAAGCGGGTCCTGCGGGCGCGGGCCGCCGCCGAGGCCGAAGGCCGCGACATCGACGAGGCGGTCATGTCCGCCGCCCACGGGTGACGCCGATGCGAATCACCGCGACCGTTTCCGTGACCGTTTCCCTGCAGGGATAGAGGGGGGTAACACCGTTGGCTGACCCGAAGGGGTTCCTGACACACGGGCGCGAGCTGCCGGCGCGCCGCCCGGTCGACGTCCGCATCCGCGACTGGCGCGAGGTCTACGAGGACTTCCCCCGGCCCGCGCTCGCCAAGCAGGCGGCCCGCTGCATGGACTGCGGCATCCCGTTCTGCCACAACGGCTGCCCGCTCGGGAACCTCATCCCCGAGTGGAACGACCTCGTCTACCGCGACGACTGGCGTGAGGCGATCGAGCGGCTGCACGCGACCAACAACTTCCCCGAGTTCACCGGCCGCCTGTGCCCCGCGCCGTGCGAGTCGGCGTGCGTCCTCGGCATCAACTCCGACCCGGTCGCGATCAAGCGGGTCGAGGTCGAGATCGTGGACCGCGCCTTCGCCGAGGGCTGGGTCACGCCGCAGCCACCCGCCGCCAAGACGGGCAGAAAGGTCGCGGTCGTCGGCTCGGGCCCGGCCGGCCTCGCCGCCGCGCAGCAGCTCACCCGCGCCGGGCACGACGTCGTCGTGTTCGAGCGGGCCGACCGGATCGGCGGGCTGCTCCGCTACGGCATTCCCGAGTTCAAGATGGAGAAGCGGCACGTCGACCGCCGCCTCGCCCAGATGGAGGCCGAGGGCACCGAGTTCCGCACCGGCGTCGACGTCGGCGTCGACGTCACCGTGGACCGGCTCCGCGAGGAGTTCGACGCCGTCGTGCTGGCGGGCGGAGCCACGGCCTGGCGTGACCTGCCGGTGCCCGGCCGCGAGCTCAAGGGCGTCTACCAGGCGATGGAGTATCTCCCGCCCTCGAACAAGGCCCAGGAGGGCGACTACGCCGAGTCGCCGATCTCGGCCGAGGGCAAGCACGTCGTCGTGATCGGCGGCGGCGACACCGGCGCCGACTGCATCGGCACGGCGATCCGCCAGGGCGCCCTGTCGGTCACCCAGCTGGAGATCATGCCGAGGCCGCCGGTGGACCGTCCGGGCAGCCAGCCGTGGCCGACCTACCCGATGCTGTTCAAGATGGAGAGCGCGCACGAGGAGCTGGAGGCCGGGGCGGGCGACCGGGTGTACGCGGTGTCCACCACCGGGTTCGCCGGCGACGACGAGGGCAACGTGCGGGCGCTTCGCCTGGTCGAGGTCCAGGGCCCGGCGGCGGGGTTCGCGCCGATCCCCGGCACCGAGCGGGAGATCCCGGCCGAGCTGGTGACGCTCGCCATGGGCTTCCTCGGCCCGGAGAAGGGCCCGCTGCTGAACGACCTCGCGGCGCTGTCCGGTGACCCGGAGTCGTTCTTCGACGCCCGGGGGAACGTGGCCAGGAACGCGTCGTACGAGACGTCGGTCGAGGGCGTGTTCGCGGCCGGTGACATGGGCCGCGGCCAGTCGCTGATCGTGTGGGCGATCGCCGAGGGCCGGTCGGCGGCGGCGGCCGTGGACCGCCACCTGAGCGGGCGGACCGTCCTGCCCGTTCCCATTCCGCCGACGGCGCGGCCTCTCGTCTGAGGGATGCCGGCGGCCGTGGTCCCAGGGGACCGGACCACGGCCGCCGGGATTGGGTCGTGCCAGGCACTCTCAAGGTGATAAAGCGGGCATATGCCATTTCGGTGGCCGGGGTTGCGAGCGCATACGGCTGCCGGGAGGATGCTGAGCCCGGACGAGGGCCCCGGCACCAGGGGCCCGCCATCGAGGAGGATCGTTGTACGCACGGGGGCGGCTCGCCGGGGCCATCATGTCCATCACGCTGCTCGGCGGGCTGGGGGCCGCGGCACCGCCGGGGGCGGCGGCCGCGCCCGAGCCCGCGCAGAACTACCTGGTCTTCTACAAGGACGGCGGCTCGGCCGCGGCGCAGCGGGCGGCCGAGACGGCCGGAGGAACGGTCCAAGCGCGGGACGACAAGCTCGGCTACCTCATCGTGCGGGCGTCCGACCCCGAGAGGATCGGCGCCGACCCCTCCGTGATCGGCGTGACACTCGACCGTCCCATCGGCAAGATCGCCGACGTGCCCGCGCCCTCCGGCGTCCGGCCCGCCGAGAACGTCGGCCCCATCGAGCACGTCGGGGCCGCCGAGCACGCCCGGTCGGCCGCGAAGCATGTCAGGTCAGCACAGGGCGGCGACCCGCTCTCCGGCCGCCAGTGGGATATGAAGATGATCGGCGCCACCCCGGCCGGGTCGTACGCCAAGGCCCGGGGCAGCCACAAGGTGCTGGTGGGCGTCATCGACACGGGCGTCGACGGCAGGCATCCCGACATCGCGCCCAACTTCAATCGGGCGCTCAGCCGCAACTTCGTCGTGGACCAGCCGACCGACGACAACGGCAAGGCGCTCGACGGGCCCTGCGAGCACAAGGGCTGCAAGGACCCGGCCGACGTGGACGACGACGGCCACGGCACCCACGTCGCGAGTACCATCGGCTCGCCGATCAACGGCATCGGCGTCAGCGGGGTGGCCCCCGACGTGTCGCTGGTCAACCTCCGCGCCGGCACCGACTCGGGCTTCTTCTTCCTCAAGCCCACCATGGACGCCCTGGAATACGCCGCCGACGTCGGCGTCGACGTGGTCAACATGAGCTTCTACGTGGACCCCTGGACGTTCAACTGCGCGAGCAACCCGAGCGACACGAACAGGGAGCAGTTGGAGCAGCGGGCGATCCTGGAGGGCATGCGCCGCGCGGTCAAGTACGCCCGCGCGCACGGCGTCACGCTCGTCAGCGCGATCGGGAACGAGGGCCTCGACCTCGGCAAGGTGAAGACCGACTCCTCCAGCCCCGACTTCCCGAAGGGCGTGGAGAAGAAGCGGTCCGTCGACAACACCTGCCTCAACGTCCCGGCCGAGCTGGACGGCGTCATCTCGGTGTCCTCCGTCGGCCCCGGCGGGCGCAAGGCGTCGTACTCCGACTACGGCGTCGAGCAGACCGACATCGCCGCGCCGGGTGGCGACATGTTCGACGGGGGCACCGACCTCAAGGGCACGAGCCGGGAGATCCTGGCCGCCGCTCCCGAGAACGTCATGCGCGCCAAGGGCCTCATCGACGCCGCGGGCAAGCCGAAGACGTCCTCGGTGATCCGCGACTGTCACCACGGCACGTGCGCCTACTACCAGTACATGGAGGGCACCTCCATGGCCGCGCCGCACGTCACCGGGGTGGCGGCGCTGATCAT
This sequence comes from Microbispora bryophytorum, assembly GCF_006874465.1. Taxonomy (GTDB): domain Bacteria; phylum Actinomycetota; class Actinomycetes; order Streptosporangiales; family Streptosporangiaceae; genus Microbispora; species Microbispora bryophytorum. The sequence goes on from NZ_VIRL01000002.1 coordinate 606,550, forward strand.
CGGCCGGTTCGGCAAGCCGGGCAAGGGCGGGCTCCAGATGGACCCCGCGCAGGTGGAGCGCCTGCTGTACGCGACGGCGACGCCGAAGGGCTGCCCGGCGCCCCGCACCTACCGGTACGGCACGGGCGAGAGCCAGGTCTGCGAGGGGCCCACGGCCAAGAACGGCTTCTTCGGCCACGGCCTGGTCGACGCCGCCCGGGCCGCCACCGCCGCGCCCTGAGCCTTCCCGGGGCGCTCTTCCCGGGTCCGCCCGGGGGCTGCCCTGTGCTTCTCTCCTGGGCCGCTTCCTGGGGCTGCCCTGGGCCTGCCCGGGCGGCCTTGGGGCTCGTCCGCACCTGAGTACGCGCCTGAGTAGTCCGCCGGATGCCCGGCGGGCCGTGGCGGCCTACCCTCCTTCGCGGAGGAGGGCAGAACGATGATCTACCGGCTCGTCTGGCAGGCAACGATGGCGGCGCATTTCCTCGTCATCGCCTACATCGCCCTGGGCGGCTTCCTCGCCTGGCGGCGGCCCCGGCTGATCTGGCCGCATCTCGCGCTGTGCGCCTGGGGGCTGGTGCAGCTCGCCGGGCTCGCGGAGTGCCCGCTGACCGCGCTGGAGAACTGGGGGCGGGCCGGGGCGGGGGAGCGCGGCCTGCTGCCCGGCGGCTTCATCGACACCTACATCGAGGGCGTCGTCTATCCGGAGGCGTACGTCTGGCACGTGCGGTGTGCGGTGATCGCCGTGGTGCTCGTCTCCTGGGCCGGTCTCGCGATCAGGATCCGCCGACGCCGCACACGTCCTGGGCGTACGACAGGAACGCCTGCTGCACCGGAGCCGGGGGCGTTGCGATGAGGTAACGCTTCTCGCCGCCGCCCACGGTGCCGTAGATCGGGAACAGGTAGGCCTTCTTGGCCTCCGCGAAGGCGTGCCAGTCGCAGCGCATGGGGGTGACCTCCACCGGGATCTCCAGCCGCGTGGCGTCCGCCGCGAGCACGGCCACCAGCCCGCGCTCGCCGCCGCGCGGGTGCCGGGAGCGGGGGAGCATCGTGTAGTGCGTGGTGGCGCCGAGGTCGTCGATGGTGATCGGCTCCGCTCCGCCCTTCCTGGTGACGACGAGGTTCCCCTGGAGGGTCCGGCCCACGCGGGTCCAGGTGTCGCCGAACGTCACGTCCACCGACCGGCGCAGGATGTAGGCCCCGCACTCGGCCTTCACCAGCCCGTCCAGCGTGGGATCGGGGTGGTGCACCGGGAACACCACCTTGCGCGGCGTCCCGTCGCCGACCTGGATGTGCGCCACCACCGTGGCCGGTTTGACCGGCGGGATCGTCGCCGGGTCGCAGCGCGCCTCGCCGTACGGGATCCGCAGGTCCGTGCGCGGCGTCCGGCCGAGGGCGGTGTCCATGCGGGTCGGCGGGAGCGTCGCGAACGAGCCGGTCACGAGCTGGACGTCCAGGAAACGAACCTGCGTTCCGGCGTCGTTGCGCACGGACACCTCCAGCTCGTGGGCCGTCTCATCGCTGCGCCACTGGTTCAGCGACACCGAAACGCCCGCAGGGGGTGCGCCCGATTCGGTACCCTGGCCTCCGCACGCGGCCAGGGTGAACAGCGCCGTTATTACCCCCCAGGTCCGGGTACGTCCCATGGCTGCCTAGGCTAGGGCACGCGGATGATCGCGTGAAGTGTCTGAACATTTGGCGACAGCTGTGTGCGCCGTCATTGCAAGTGGTCTGTACCAATTAGGGTAGTGCTGTGAGTCGTCGAGCAAAGATCGTCTGTACCCTCGGGCCCGCCACCTCCTCACCGGAGCGCCTACGCGAGCTCATCCAGGCGGGCATGAATGTCGCCCGCTTCAACCTCTCGCATGGCAGCCACGAGTTGCACAAGGAGGTGTTCGACCGGGTCAGAGCCGCTGCCGACGAGCTGGGCTGCGCCGTCGGCGTCCTCGCCGACCTCCAGGGCCCCAAGATCCGCGTCGGGCGTTTCGCCTCCGGCCCCGTACGGCTCGGCTTCGGCGACGTCTTCACGATCACGACTGAGGACGTCCCCGGCGACCGCGACCTCGTGTCCACGACGTACCCGGGCCTGCCGGGCGACGTCAAGCCCGGCGACACGATCCTCGTCGACGACGGCCGGCTGAACCTCGAGGTGACCGCGGTCGAGGGGCCGCGCGTCGTCACCCGTGTCGTCGTCGGCGGCATGATCTCCGACAACAAGGGCCTCAACCTCCCCGGCGTCGCCGTCAGCGCTCCGGCGCTCACGGACAAGGACGAGGAGGACCTGCGCTGGGCGCTGCGCACCGGCTTCGACATGATCGCCCTGTCGTTCGTCCGGTCGCCGGACGACGCCGCGCTCATCCACACGATCATGGAGGAGGAGGGCGTCCGGCTCCCGATCCTCGCCAAGATCGAGAAGCCGCAGGCCGTCGACTGCCTCGAGGAGATCGTGGACGCCTTCGACGGCGTCATGGTCGCCCGCGGCGACCTCGGCGTCGAGCTTCCGCTGGAGCAGGTGCCGATCGTCCAGCGCCGCATCATCGAGCTGTGCCGGGAGAAGGCCCACCCGGTCATCGTGGCCACCCAGATGCTCGACTCGATGATGAGCGCCCCCCGGCCCACCCGCGCCGAGGCGTCCGACGTCGCCTACGCGGTGATGGACGGCGCGGACGCGGTGATGCTGTCCGGGGAGACCTCGGTCGGCACCTACCCGATCGAGTCGGTCTCCACGATGGCCCGCATCGCGGTCGCCGCCGAGGGCACCACGCTGCAGGCCACCCACACGCTGGATCGCCTGCCCGAGACGACCGGCGGCGCCATCGCCCGCGCCGCGGCCGAGGTCGGCGCGATCGTCGGGGCCAAGGCCCTGGTGGCGTTCACGATGTCCGGCGAGACCGCCCGGCGCCTGGCCCGCTACCGCTCGTCGATCCCGCTGCTGGCGTTCACCTCCAACCCGCAGGTGCGCGGCCAGCTCGCGCTGACCTGGGGCGTGGAGACGTTCGAGGTGCCGTTCGTGCATCACACCGACGACATGGTGCGCCAGGTGGAGGCCTCGCTGCTGTCGCTCGGCGTCTGCGAGAAGGGTGACAAGGTCGTCGTCGTCGCCGGCTCGCCGCCCGGCAACCACGGCTCCACCAACGCCCTGCGCGTCCACACGATCGGCTCGGCGGTCGCCCACCCGTCGACCTGATCCAGGCGGCCGGTTCCCCCGGGCCGCACGGCCTGGGGCACCCGGCGGCGGGAGAAAACCCCTTGAAGGCGCGGCGCCCTTCGACGGAGCATGGCAGGAGCGAGTCGACCTTTCCTGTCAGATGCCGGAGGAGCGCTGCGCCCGTTGATGGACTCCCCTCAGGCACTGGACTCCCCTCAGGCACCCGGGCCCGACGCGGGTGACGACGCTGTCCGCCGGTCGTCGTGGCGCTCGCTGTGGCGGTTGCGGTCCTACCTGCGCCCGTACGTGTCCAGCCTGGTGGTGTCCTGGCTCGCCGCGCTGTTCGGGATCGCCGCGGCCACGGTGATCCCGCTGGTGAGCAAGGAGATCATCGACGGCCCGGTGGCCCACGGGGACCTCGGCGGGCTGGTTCCCCTCGGGCTGCTGGCCCTCGGCCTCGGCGTCGCCGAGGCGGTCCTCACGTTCGTCCGCCGCTGGTCCCAGGCGGGGCCGGTCCTCGGCCTCGAGACCGCGATCCGCGACGACCTCTACCGTCATCTCCAGCGGCTGCCGATGAGCTTCCACGACGGATGGCAGTCCGGCCAGCTGCTGTCCAGGGCGACGACCGACCTGTCGTCGATCCGCCGGTTCCTCGGCTTCGGCGTCCTGTTCCTGATCATGAATATTTTGCAGCTCACCGCGGTCACCGTGGTGCTCCTGCGGATGTACTGGCCGCTCGGCCTGCTCGTCGCCGTCTCCGCCGTCCCGGTCGTGGTGCTGGCGCTGCGCTTCGAACGGCGCTACATCGTCATCTCCCGGCAGGTGCAGGACCAGCAGGGCGACCTCGCCACACTGGTCGAGGAGTCGGCCGTGGGAATCCGCACGGTCAAGGCGTTCGGGCGGCGCGAGCACGTCTTCGCGAATTTCGCCGCCGCCGCCCGCGAGATCCGCCGCACCTCGCTGGCCAAGGTGCGGCTGTCCTCCCGGTTCTTCACCTTCCTCGAAGTCGTGCCGAACGTCACCCTCGCCCTGGTCCTGCTGCTCGGCGCGATCGCGGTCGGCGCCGGCGCGCTGACGCTCGGCACCCTGGTCGCCTTCACCACGCTGGTCCTCCAGCTCGTCTGGCCGGTCGCCTCGCTCGGCTACATCCTCGCCATGGGCCAGGAGGCCATGACCTCGGCCGACCGGGTCGTCGAGGTGCTCGACACCGTGCCCGCGATCAGCGGCGGCCCGGCCGCCATCGAGCGCCCGCGCGGCCACGTGCGCTTCGAAGGCGTCGGGTTCCGCTTCCCCGGCGCCGACCGGCCGGTGCTGCGCGACGTGTGGCTGGAGGTGCGGCCGGGGGAGACCCTCGCCCTCGTGGGGGCCACGGGGTCGGGCAAGACGACGCTCACCGCGCTCGTGCCCCGCCTGCTCGACGTCACCTCGGGCCGCGTCACCGTGGACGGGCACGACGTGCGGGACCTGTCGCTGACCTCGCTGCGCTCGGTGGTCGCCACGGCGTTCGAGGAGCCGACGCTGTTTTCGATGAGCGTCCGCGAGAACGTGACGCTCGGCCACGGACACGCCACCGAGGGAGAGATCAGGCAGGCCCTGGAGATCGCGCAGGCGACCTTCGCCTACGACCTGCCGTGGGGGCTCGACACCCGCATCGGAGAGCAGGGGATGTCGCTGTCGGGCGGTCAGCGGCAGCGGCTCGCGCTGGCCAGGGCGGTCATCGGCAGGCCGCGGGTGCTCGTCCTCGACGACACCCTGTCGGCGCTCGACGTGGAGACCGAGGCGCTGGTCGAGGAGGCGCTGCGGCGGGTGCTCGCCGAGGCGACCGGCATCGTCGTGGCGCACCGCGCCTCGACCGTGCTGCTCGCCGACCGGGTGGCGCTGCTGCGCGACGGCACCGTCACCCACGTGGGCCGCCACGGCGACCTGCTGTCGGCCGTGCCGGAGTATCGCGAACTGCTCGCACAGGACGCCGACCTCGACCCCGAAGGCTCGATGCGATGACTCAGGAGACCGGCAGCGACGCGGGAGGCGACGCGGAAGGCGACGCGGGGAACACGGAAGTGTGGCGCGGGGTCGCCGCCGAGAACCGCGACGAGATCTCCGAGCGCGTCTCCCTGCTGCTGCGCACCCGGTCGCGCCGCCTGCTCGGCGACCTGCTGCGCCCGCACCGCCGGGCCATCGGCGTGCTCACGGCGGTCATCGTGGTGTCCAACGCCGCCGGGCTGGCCCTGCCGTACCTGGTGAAGACGGGCATCGACGACGGCATCCCGCCCATGCTGCGCGGGCAGGGCGCGGGCACGCTGCTCGCGATCGTGGGCGCGGTCGTGGCCGCCACGCTCACCCAGGCGCTCACCCGGCAGGCGTTCCTGCAGATGTCGGGCCGGATCGGTCAGGACATCCTGCTGGAGCTGCGCCGCCGGGTCTTCGGCCACTTCCAGCGCCTGTCGCTGTCGTTCCACGAGAAGTACACCTCCGGGCGGGTCATCTCCCGGCTCACCTCCGACGTGGACGCCATCGCGGAGCTGCTCGACTCCGGTTTCGACGGCCTGGTCACGGCCGTGCTCACGCTCTGCGGCACCGCGGTCATGCTGCTCGTGCTCGACGTGCGCCTCGGCCTGGTGGCGCTGCTGCCGCTGCCGGTCCTGCTGCTGTTCACCCGGTGGTTCCGTCGTCAGTCGAGCGTCACCTACCGCCGTACGCGGGAGGCGGTCGCGCTGGTCATCGTCCACTTCGTGGAGTCGATGACCGGGGTCCGCGCGGTGCAGGCGTTCCGGCGGGAGCCGCGCAACCAGGAGATCTTCGAGCGGCTCAACGCGGACTACCGCGCCGCCAACACGCGCGGCATGCGCCTGGTCGCCGTGTTCATGCCCGGGATCAAGCTGATCGGCAACGTCACCGTCGCCGCCGTCCTGCTGTACGGCGGCCTGCTCGCGCTGCGCGGCACCGTCACGGTCGGCGTGCTCGCCGCCTTCCTGCTCTACCTGCGCCAGTTCTACGAGCCGATGCAGGAGATCAGCCAGTTCTACAACGCCCTGCAGTCGGCGGGGGCGGCGCTGGAGAAGCTGTCGGGCGTGCTGGAGGAGCGGCCCTCGGTGGCCGAGCCCCGCAGCCCGGCGCCGCTGCCGCGCGCCGCCGGGGCGCTGCGCTTCGAGGCCGTCCGGTTCGCCTATTCCGACGGCCCGCCGGTGCTGCCGCTGCTCGATCTGGTGATCCCCGCCGGGCAGACCGTGGCCGTCGTCGGCACCACGGGCGCGGGCAAGACGACGCTGGCCAAGCTCATCGCCCGGTTCCACGACCCGGTCGCCGGGCGGGTGCTCCTCGACGGTGTGGACCTGCGCGACCTGGACGAGGACACCCTGCGCCGCCACGTGGTGATGGTCACCCAGGAGAACTACCTGTTCAGCGGGACGGTCGCGGACAACGTGCGGTTCGGGCGGCCCGGCGCGCCGGATTCGGAGATCGAGCGGGCCGCCGAGGCCATCGGCGCCCACACGTTCGTCTCCGCGCTCCCCGACGGGTACGACACCCAGGTCGGCAAGCGCGGCGGCCGCATGTCGGCGGGGCAGCGGCAGCTCGTCGCGTTCGCCCGGGCGTTCCTCGCCGACCCCGCCGTGCTGATCCTGGACGAGGCCACCTCCAGCCTCGACGTGCCCAGCGAGCGCCTCGTGCAGCGGGCGCTGCGGACGATCCTCGCCGACCGGACCGCACTGATCATCGCTCACCGCCTGTCCACCGTGGAGATCGCCGACCGGGTGCTCGTCATGGAGCACGGCCGGATCGTGGAGGACGGCCCGCCGGAGCGCCTGGTCGCCGGCGCGGGCCGGTTCGCCCGCCTCCACCGCGCCTGGCTCGACAGCCTCGCCTGACGCCCGCCGTCGCGGACTACTCCCGGCGTCCTAGCCCCGGGCGGGCGGGGTGATCCCGGTGGGGTAGCGGCAGATGACTCCGTGGGTGGGACGCCGCCGAACCCCGGCTGGACGACGATAGCCGTTCATGGGAACCCCATTCAGGTATATCCACGGGGCGGCGTTGCTGGCCACCGGCCTGCTCGCGGGCGCGTTCGCGTACGGCGCGGCCAACGTGATCCCCACGTTCGGGGCCGTTCCGCTGGATGTGCGGCTGACCTTCCACACCACGATGATGAAGGTCAACGAGCCGGTCATGCAGAGCGCGATGGCGCTGGCCATCCTCACGACCTTCGGTCTGGCGATCGCCGGCCGCGGCCGGGCGCGCGGGCTGGCGCTCGGCGCCGGTGCGCTGGCGCTGACCTCGCTGCTCGTCACCGTGTTCGGCAACGTCCCGCTGCATGCGCGTTTCCGCGAGTGGGCCGCCGGTCCGGTCCCGGACGGCTACGCCGAGGTCTTCCGGCGGTGGGAGCTGTTCCACGACCTGCGCACCCTGACCGCGCTGGCCGCTTTCATCCTGATCATCACCATCGCCGTCGTCAACCGGCCTTCCAGCCGCTAAGGAGAACACTCATGTTCCGTCGCCGTCCTGGTCACCGTGCCGCCGGACCTCCGGAGCCCGGCGGGGTGGACACCCCAGAACCCGAGGGCATGCTCACGATGAGCGTCGTGTGCGGGGTGGCGCGGTCCGCGCCCGGCGGACCGGCGCGGCGCGTCGAGTCGATCACCCGGACGGTGACGCCGTGAACCTCACTCTCGTCGGCTCCACCGGCCGCACCGGACGCTACGTCCTGGCCGAGGCGCTGCGCCGCGACCACCGGGTCACCGCCTTCACCCGCAACGCCGCCGCCCTGGAGGCGCGGCCGCATGCCGTCGTCGAAGGCGACGGCCGCGACCTGGACAAGATGCGCACGGCCGTGGAAGGCGCGGACGCGGTGATCTCCATCATCAACGGCGGCGACCGCGACGACCCGCACCGCGCGGCCGAGGCCACCCGCACCATCATCCAGGCCATGACCGATTCCGGGGTCGAGCGGCTGATCGTCACCACCCCCTACCCGATCGTCGCCCGCAAGCCGTTCCTGCTCATCTGGCTGCTGCGCCGCCTGCTGGCCACCCCCTACGCCGACGCTCGCGACCTGGAGCAGGCCGTGAACGCCAGCGACCTGGACTGGACCATCGTCCGGCTGACCCGGCTCACCGACCGGCCCGCCGTAGGGGCGGTCGTGATCCGTCGCGAGCTGCTGGCCAAGCCGCGCGGCCTGACCCGGGCGGATGTGGCGACCGCGCTGCTGGACATCGCCGAGGGGGGCCATCTGAGCGGCGTGGCCGTCAACGTCCACGGTCGCTGAAACCGCTACACGGGGGGTGGGGAGAGGAGGCGTTCCATCGCGGGACGCAGGGGCGGGCCGATCTCCACGGGGCGGCGGGTGTGCCGGTCCACGAAGACGTGCGTGAAGTCGCCCTCGGCGACCAGCGTGTCGCCGGCGAACAGCGCGAGCTCGTAGCGGACGCTGGAGCGGCCGAGGTGTCCGATCCGCAGGCCCACGCTGATCACCTGCGGGAAGGACACCGAGGCCCGGTAGGAGCAGCGCGACTCCACGCACAGCCCGATCACCCGGCCCTCGTGGACGTCCAGCCCGGCCTCCTCGATCAGCCAGGTGTTGATCACGGTGTCCATCAGCGAGTAGTGCACGACGTTGTTGACATGCCCGTAGACGTCGTTGTCCTTCCACCGGGTGGGCACGTCCCGCCAGTGGGGATACGCCGGCCGGTCGTTGGCGGGACCGCTCACCGTCCGAGGTCCCGGCCGGCGGTCTCGGGCGTCTCGCGCCCCCGGTGGAAGCCGGGCACGCCCTCCTCGACCGCGAACGGCGTCACGAACCGCCGGGCGCGGTCGCGGAAGGCCCCGTGGTCCTCGCCGTAGATGGTGCGTCGCATCGATTCTCCAGACGATTGTTCGGCATGGGGATACTAGCGAGTCATCACGGCGTGGACACGGCGGCCGTCGCGCTCAGCCCACCGGCACCGGGTAGTCCTTCGCCAGCTCGGAGACCGCCGCCTCCCTGAAGACCACAGCGCCGCCGAGCGCCGCCTTGTCGGGCTTGAGCACGTATGACGACCGGGAGGCGGGCTTGTCGAAGAACGTGAAGTCCATCGGAGTGCCGAGGTCGCCGCCGAAGCTCGACTGCGAGCGGTGCGCGTTCAGGACGCCCTCCCGGGTGAGGTCCTTGGCCGCGCACGCCTTCTTCATCGCCTCGTCCACGATCATCGCCGCGCTCCAGCCGGTCGGGATGCCGCTGTCGAGCGTCTGGCCGGGATACTTCGCCTGGTAGTCGGCCACCAGCCGCTGCATCCCCGGGTTCTGCGCGCTGACCGGCGTCCCCGCGGACACGTAGTAGAAGTCCTTCAGCAGCGCCGGCCCGGCCGGGGTCGCGAGAAGCTGCGGAGCGTAGGCCGAGTTGCTGCCGACGAACGGCACGTCCATGCCCTTGGCCAGGGACACGCCGACCAGCGAGGCCGTCTGCCGCGGCCCCACCGAGACGAGCACGGCCTTCACCCCGGCCGCCTTGAACGCCGCCACCTGGGCGCTCATGTCCTGGTCGGTCGCCTTGATCTTCTGCTCGACGATCCGCAGGCCGAGCTTGCCCGCGGCGTACTTCGAGCCGTCGAGCGAGCTCTCGCCGTAGTCGCCCTCGAAGTACAGGTGCCCGATCTTGTCGCCGGACCTGATCCCCTTCTCCTTGGTGAGGAACTCGACGGCGTTGATCATGTCCACGTCGTACGTCGTGCCGGTCACCTGGATGGCCCGGCTGCCGAGCAGCGTGGTCGCCCACGCCATCGGGATCGTGAGCAGCTTGTCGCCGTCGATGCGCTGCTTCAGCGCGGTGATCATCGGGGAACCGATGAACTGCACGATCGCCGCCGACTTGGGCGCGACCTCGGTGTAGGCGGCCACCGCCTTCTGCGTGTCGTAGCCGTGGTCGCGCACGACCAGCTCGTAGGTGCGGCCGCAGACCCCGCCGCCGGCGTTGACCTGGTCGAAGTAGAGCTGCTGCGCCTGCGTCTGGCTCTTGCCGAACGACGCGTAGGGGCCGGTGAGGTCGGTGAGCGCGCTCACGGTGATCGTGGTGGCGGTGACGCCGGGGCCGGTCGTGACCCCGTCACCGCCGGCCGCCGCGCCGGCGCCTGCGTCACCGCCCGTGGCCTTGCCGCTCGCGCATGAGGCAACGGCCAGGGACAGCAGGGCTAACGCCGCGACGCCGGTGCGGGTGCCGATTTTGCCCATCTGAGCTCCTTGGATCGAACGCGGCCGAGCCGCATGGCGAGCCCGGCCAGACCGCCGGGCAGGAACAGCACCACCGCGACGACGGCGGCGCCGTAGAGAATCCGCGCGGCCTCGGCGGGAGAGACCCCGCCGGAACCCGGCTCGGCCACCAGCGGCAGGGCGTCGCTGTAGCGCGTGAGCAGCTGGGGGAGCAGGGAGACGAACGCGGCGCCGACGACCGCGCCGGCGACCGATCCCAGGCCGCCGATCGTGATCATCGCGAGGTAGTCGAGCGACAGCAGCATGCCGAAGTAGTCCGGCACGACCTGCTGGAAGACCAGGGCGACCAGCACCCCGGCGAGCCCGCCGTACATGGACGACAGGACGAACACGCCCGCGCGGTATCGGGCCACCGGGACGCCCATGACCCCCGCGGCGATCTCGTGGTCCCTGATCGTGTTCATCGCCAGGCCGGGACGGCCGCGCAGCACGCCCCTGGCGAACGCCGCCGCGCCCGCGAGCAGCGCGATCCCGAGGAACCACAGCCGTTCGAGCGAGCCGAACGGCACGTTCAGCACCACCAGCTCAGGGGTGTCGGCGAAGACGAGGCCGAACAACTCCATCGGCGGCACCGGCCGTCCGTTGAAGCCGCCGGTCACCGGCTCGGCGTTGAACAGGATGTGCTGGCCGACGAAGATCAGGGCGAGCGTGGCGATGCCCAGGTAGGCGCCCTTGAGGCGGCCCGCGATCGGGCTGAACAGACCGCCGGACACCCCCGCGACGATCACCGCCGCCACGGCCGCGAGCGGCGTCGGCAGCCCCAGGTCGGACGACAGGAAGACGTAGGAGTACGCCCCGACCGCGAGGAAGAAGGCATGCCCGAGGGACAGCTGCCCGGTCGCCCCGGTCAGCAGGTTGATCCCGATCGCGCCGATCGCCGCCGACATCGCGAACAGCCCCGCCTGCAGCCAGAACCCCTCCAGGTAGAAGGGCACCGCGACGGCCGCCGCGAGCACCGCGACGCACAGCGCGGCCCGCAGGGTCCGCGCTACGGCTGTGGGCGTGGGCTCAGACACGGGCCGGCTCCTTCGTGCCGAACAGCCCGGAGGGCCGCAGCAGCAGGATCACGATCATCACGAGGAACGGCGCCGCGTCGCCGATGCCGCGGCCCAGGAAGGCGAGCTCGCTCTGGTAGCCGCTCATCAGCGTCTCGGTGACGCCCACGATCAGCCCGCCGGCCAGCGCGCCCGTGGTCGAGTCGAGGCCGCCGAGGATGGCGGCGGGGAACGCCTTCATCGCCGCCGCCGCCGTTCCCCTGTCCAGGCCCGGCGTCGGGAAGACGCACAGGAACATCGCCGCGACCGCGGCCAGCGCCCCGGCGACGGCCCACGCGCTGAGCGAGACCCGGCCGAGCCGCACGCCCATCAGCGCTGCGGTCTCCGCGTCCTCGGCCGTGGCGCGCATCGCCACACCCCAGCCGGTGAACTTGAACGCGAGCAGGAACGCCACAATCAGCGCGGCGGCGACCGCGAGGGCCACGACGCGGGTCTCGGCGACCGTGACCGGGCCGATACGCAGCACCCGGTCGCCCCAGGGGTCGCCGAGGGCGAGCACCTCGGTGCCGATCCGGCGGGTGAGCTCGGTCGTGAGCAGGATGTCCACGCCGATCGTGACGATGGCCAGCACGCCGCGCGAGCCGACGTGCGCCCGGCGCAGGATCAGGAACTCCACCAGCGCGCCGACCAGCGCCGCCGCCGCGATCCCGGCCGCCACCGCCGCCCAGAACCCGATCAGCGGGTGCAGCCAGGCGATCGCGTAGCCGCCGGCCAGCAGCAGCGACGCGTGGGTGAAGTTGACCACCTCGGTCGCCTTGAAGATCACCACGAAGCCGAGCGCGATCAGCGCGTACACGGCCCCGACCGAGATCCCGTTGACGAGCAGCTCCAGGAAGACCGCCATCACGCCTGCTCCCGCCCGGCGGAGGGGCCGCCGGAGTCGCCCTCTCCGTAGTCGCCCAGATAGGCGCGGATCACCTCGGGGTCGCGCTGGACCTCCTCGGGCGGCCCGTCCGCGATCCGCCTGCCGAAGTCGAGCACGGTCACCGCGTCGGCGATCCGCATGACCATGCCCATGTCGTGCTCGACCAGCAGGATCGAGATGCCGAGGCTCTCGCGCACCGACCCGATGAGGCCGGCCATCTCCCGCCGCTCGCCGCCGTTCATCCCCGCCACCGGCTCGTCCAGCAGGAGCAGCCGCGGCTCCATGCACAGCGCCCGGGCCAGCTCCACCCGCTTCTGCACGCCGTACGGCAGCAGCCCCACCGCGATGGTCAGCGCGTCGCCGACGCCGGCGAACTCGGCGATCTCCGCCACGCGCGCGCCGTGCCGTACGGCCTCGCGCCTGGCCGAGGGCAGCCGCAGGCCGGCCGAGACGAAGCCGGCACGGGTCAGGCGATGCCGGCCGAGCATGAGGTTGTCGCGGACCGTCAGGTGCGGCGACAGGGCGATGTTCTGGAACGTCCGCGCCACGCCCAGCGCCGCCACCCGGTGCGGGCGCAGCGAGGTCAGCTCGGCGCCGCCGAAGCGGACGCTGCCGGAGGCGGCGCGGTAGACGCCCGACAGCACGTTGAAGCAGGTGGACTTGCCCGCGCCGTTCGGACCGATCAGAGCGTGCACGCTGCCGGGGGCCACGGTGAAGCTCACCGCGTCGAGCGCGGTGAGCCCGGCGAAGCGGACCGTCACCTCGCTGACCACGAGTTCCGGCGGGCCGTCGCCGCTGGCCGAACCGACCGGTTGGTTTCTCTTGGGCGCGCGCGGACGCCTCAACGGGTGTGCGTGCGGTTCGCCGCGGCGGAGGGTCATGCCGTCCATCTCGCCAACCTGGTCCTCTCGGGCCTCTCGTGAGCTGGGCCGGGGTCGGTACCGACCGGTCGGTCTGTTTCGGGCACGCCGACGCCGAGGTAACGGCGGCGCACCTCGTCGCTGGCCGCGAGGTCCGCCGCCGGTCCCGACAGCGTCACCTCGCCCACCTCAAGCACGTACGCCCGCTCGGCCAGCGCGAGCGCCATCGCGGCGTTCTGCTCCACGAGCAGCACCGACGTCCCCTGGGCGTTGATCTGGCGCACGGTGTCGGCGATCCGGGCCGCCATCAGCGGCGCGAGCCCGAGCGTGGGCTCGTCGAGCAGCAGCAGCGAGGGCCCGGCCATGAGCGCCCGGCCGATCGCCAGCATCTGCTGCTCGCCGCCCGACAGCAGTCCCGCCCGCTGGTGGGCCCGCTCGGCCAGCACCGGGAAGAGCTCCAGCACCCGCTCACGGGCCGCCGCGGCGCGCCTGCCCGGCACGCTCAGCGCTCCGGCGCGGAGGTTCTCGGCCACCGTCATCCGGGCGAACACCCGCCGTCCCTCCGGCACCTGGACCACGCCGCGTCGTACGACGGCCGCGGCCGGCACTCCGTCGAGGCGGGATCCGCCGAAGGCGACCGTTCCCGACGTGATCGCGCCCCGGTGGAACCGCAGCGTCCCCGAGACGGCGCGCAGCAGCGTCGTCTTGCCCGCGCCGTTCGCGCCGAGCACCGCCGCCACCGCGCCCCGGGGCACGGCCAGGTGGACGCCCCGCAGGGCGCGCACGGGGCCATACCGCACCTCCAAGCCCCTGATGTCGAGGCCCTCACTCCTCTGATCCACAGTCCCGGGAGCCGCGATCCCCGGGTCGACGGTCCCCGGAGCCGCGGTCCCCGGCCCCACCGTCTCCGGGCCGCCGATCCCCGGACCCGCCTCACCAGACATCCGCGCCTCCTGTGACTTCGATGAAGGCACACCCAACCCACCGTGGTCGAGGGGCGTCCAGCGCCGGGAGTCAAGTCGGGACCCCAGCCCATGCCCGCCGGCGGTGCCCTGTGCTCCAGCACAATCCCGCATCACGAAACGAAAACCGAACCTTGTTCCGGACGCCGCCGGCTGGCACATTCGGGACATGAGGTCCAGGACGGAATCCGAAGTCCGGGAACTGCTGCGGACCTCCGCCGCAGGCCTGCTGGAACGGCTCCCCGAGCTCGCCGACGAGCTGGTGAGGCGCGGCAGGGAAAGCGACGAGGCCTACCGCATGACGGTCCCCTTCGAGGACCACTGGAAGAGCACCCACGAGGGGCTGCGCATCGGCATCACCGCGATCCTGCAGCCGCGGCACGAGCGGCGCGACGTCGCGTACGCCCAGACGGTCGGGCGCAGGCGGGCCGAGTTCGGGCTCCCGCTGGACTCGCTCATGCGCAGCTACCGCCTGGCCGCGCAGGTCACCTGGAACGGCGTCATCGACATCATCGGCGACCAGGGTCAGGAGCGGCTGCCCGCACTGCTGCGCAGCGCCACCCACCTGTGGCACGCCATCGACCGCCAGGCCGTGGCGGCGGCCGACGCCTACCGCCGCCGGGAGAACGAGCTGCTCGGCCGGACCAACCAGCGCGTCAACGCCATGCTCGACGCCCTCCTGGAGGGGCGCGCCGACTCCGCCGTGGCCGGGGTGGCCGCCGACGCCCTCGGCCTGCCGGAGCACGGTCGCTATGCGGTCGTCGCAACGCGGCTGCCCGCGCAGCCCGACCGCGTGCACCGCCCCGACGAGATCGGCGGGCTGCGCTTCCTGTGGCGCATGCGCCCGGACCTGGAGATGGCGGTGGTGCACCTCGGCGACCGGGAGCTGGACGACCTGGTCGCCGCGCTCACCCCGGTCGTCTGCGCGAGCGCCGGCGTCAGCCCGGTGGTGGACAGCCTCGCCGACCTCGGCACGGCCCGCCGCCTGGCGGAGGTGGCCATGCGCACCTGCTCGGGGACCGCGCCGGAGATCGCGCGGCTCGACCGGCGGCTGCCCGCGGCCCTGGTGGTCTGCCAGCCGGAGCTGGCCGAGCGCCTCGCGGACGGCGTTCTCGGCCCGGTCATCGCCTCACCCGACGGCGGTGTGCTGCTCGCGACGCTGGAGGCGTGGCTGCGCTGCGAGGGGTCCGCCGCCCGGGCGGCGGCGGAGCTCTACTGCCACCGCAACACCGTCTTCAACCGGGTGCGCCGCATCGAGCAGCTCACCGGCCGGTCGCCGGCCCGTCCCCTGGACGTCGTCGAGCTCTCCCTCGCCCTCGACGCCGTCCGTCTCCTCCCCGACACCTGATCTCGCACACTAAGGGTGATGTGTCGGTTACATGGCGTACCATCTGGCCCACTGTGGCTCTCTTGGCGTTCGGGGCCGGTCGAGTCGAGCGAGGCCTGCGAGCGCGGTGGAGGAGATCGACGGACGAGCCGCTGCTCTGGCTCGCCGACGTACTCGTGGGCAGCGTCGTGTGGTGGCTCGGCGGCGAGGGTGAGAGCTTCGACATCATCCGGCGCGGGATCGAGTTCCTGTGACCGTTCCTCGTGGCGTCCGGCCTGGAGACCACGAAGCCGCATGCCGCTGGCGTGCAACCACGCCCCCTCGTCGTCCTGACGGCTTCTCAGGGGGCCACTTTTGGCGCAAGTGCCCCGAGTGGGATTCGAACCCACACTGAATGGATTTTGAGGCCATCGACTCTGCCGATTGGTCTATCGGGGCTATTTCCGGATTTGTCCGGTTTCGGCAATGGATACCAGACAGCAATCGATCTTGCTTCGAGATCGCTTAGGGCGTCCCCTGCCGTGGTCCTAATGTAGCGGACGTCGGTAACCTCTTGTGCGTGAGTACGCAGCGGCGAGTGGTGATCGCGGAAGACGAGGCGTTGATTCGCCTCGACCTGAAGGAGATGCTCGAGGAGGACGGTTACGCCGTGGTCGGCGAGGCCGGCGATGGTGAGACGGCGGTCAAACTCGCCATGGAGCTCCGGCCCGACCTGGTGATCCTGGATGTCAAGATGCCCGTGCTCGACGGGATCTCCGCGGCCGAGCGGATCGTCTCCGAACGCATCGCGCCGTGCCTCATCCTCACCGCGTTCTCGCAACGCGACCTGGTCGAGCGGGCCAGGGACGCGGGCGCGATGGCCTACCTGGTCAAGCCGTTCACCAAGGGCGACCTGGTTCCGGCCATCGAGATGGCGGTCAGCCGGCACGAGGAGATCGCCGCGCTGGAGAAGGAGGTCTCCACGCTGTCGGAGCGGCTGGAGACCAGGAAGCTCGTGGAACGCGCGAAAGGCCTGCTCATGGCCCAGCACGGGTGGACGGAGCCGCAGGCCTTCCGGTGGATCCAGAAGGCGTCCATGGACCGGCGCATGAGCATGCGCCAGGTGGCCCAGATCGTGGTGAACGAGAACGGCGGCGAGGCCCAGCCGCCCGCCTGACCGCCCCCCTGCTGATCGCGGGAGAGAAGACTCCTGGTCAGGGGCCGTCCCGCTAAGTTGAGGAGTTATTACGACTCCGCATCCAAGTGCGGACAGTTCTGATGCATCCCTGGTCGGGCCATGCCCGGCCTATGTACCTTTCAGCCATTCGATCGGGACCAGTCGGCAGCGCTGACGATTCCCGGGCCTGGATGAAGGAGATGCTTCATGATCCGCATTGCCCCCCTCGGACGGGCGCTGGCCGTCGCCGCGGCCGCCAGCCTCGCGCTGACGGCCTGTGGCGGTGGTGAGGACAGTGCCGCGCCGGCTTCCTCGGCGCCGGCGGCCGAGTCCTCTGCTCCCGCTGCCGCCACCGCCCAGGGCGATGGCGTTCTCACCGTCGGCACGTTGCTGCCGCAGACCGGTTCGCTCGCCTTCCTCGGTCCGCCGGAGTTCGCGGGTGTCGGGCTGGCGGTGAAGGAGATCAATGACGCCGGCGGCGTCCTCGGCAAGCCGGTGGTTCAGATCGACACCGACTCGGGTGACACGTCGACCAACATTGCGTCCCAGTCTGTCGACAAGTTGCTGCAGCAGAAGGCCGACGTGGTCATCGGTGCCGCCTCGTCCTCGGTGTCGCTGTCGGTGATCGACAAGATCACGGGCGCCGGTGTTGTCCAGATCTCGCCGGCGAACACCTCCGACCAGTTCACCACCTACAACGACAAGGGCCTCTACTTCCGTACGGCTCCGCCGGACGTGCTGCAGGGCCGTGTCCTGGGCGACCTCATCCTCGCCGACGGCAACGACACGGTCGGCATCCTGGCCCTCCAGGACGCGTACGGCACCGGCCTCGCGGACAACGTGCAGAAGGCGGTCGAGGGCGGCGGCGGCCAGGTCGTGGAGAAGGTCATCTACGACCCGAAGGCGGCCGACTACTCGGCGGACGTCGCCAAGATCAAGGAAGCCAACCCGAAGGCCGTCGCGCTGATCGGCTTCGACGAGACCAAGAAGATCATCCCTGAGCTCGTCAAGCAGGGCCTGACCGCCAAGAAGGTGAAGTACTACTTCGTCGACGGCAACCTGTCCAACTACGGCACGGGCAAGGACGGCTTCCCCAAGGGCACGCTCGACGGCGCCAAGGGCACCCAGCCGGGCGCCCAGGTCTCCGACGACTTCAAGGCCAAGCTGGGGACGATCGACGCGAACCTGAAGGACTACAACTACGGTCCCGAGTCGTACGACGCGACCATCCTGACCGCGCTCGCGGCGATCGCGGCCAAGAGCGACGCGCCCAAGGACATCGCGGCCCATCTGTCGGAGGTCTCCACGGGCGGGGAGAAGTGCAAGGACTTCAAGTCCTGCAACGACCTGCTGACGGCGGGCAAGGACATCGACTTCGACGGCGCCTCCGGCCCGATCGAGTTCAACGAGGCCGGTGACCCGGCCGAGGCGACGATCGGCGTCTACGAGTACGGCGCCGACAACACCAACAAGAACGTCGCCTTCAACACCGGCAAGATCGCCGGCTGATCGCGAGCACGAAGGGCCCGCTCCCATGGAGCGGGCCCTTCCGCGTCCCCGGGACCTTCCGCCGCCGTGGAGGGACGTCCCGGGCGTACTCACCGCGCCGGGCCGGGAACGGCCGCGTACGTCCCCCGGGCGGGTCAGGAACGGCCGCAGGCGCCGAGGACGGCGGCGGACGCCTTGCGATACCGGCGCAGCAGGTCCGTGCGCCGGGAGCCGGCCGTGTCGGCCCGGGACAGGGTCTCGGCGAGGCCGTCGACGGTCGCGACGGGGGCCGAGGCCGGCAGGTGGGGGCCGTACATCGCCAGCGCGCCGCGCAGATAGCCGAAACGGCCGCGTACGTCCCCGTCCCAGTGCTGGGCCTCCTCCTGCCCGGCGGGCAGCAGTGACAGCCCCAGGTAGCCGATGGCGGACACCACGCGGGCGCAGGGGTCGTCTCCGGCCTTCGCGCCGGTGACGTAGACGGCGCCGCTGGTGGTCCCGGACGCGGTGCTCGCGGACGACACGGCGGCCGGCGAGGCTGAGGGCCGCGGGGACGGCGACTGGCAGGCGGACAGGCCCACCGCGAGCGCCGAGACGACCAGTGCCGTGCGGAGGGGGGTTCGGGTCATACGGCTCATTGTCAGCCCGGCGGTTGCCGATCAGATGGAAATCAGGTCACAGACGTACGACGAGGGCCCCGGCGGATCCTCCGCCGGGGCCCTCGCGAGAGCGGCTCAGGCCCGGGCGAGCGTGCCCAGGTAGAGCTGGATGACCTTCGGGTCGTTGATCAGATCGCTGCCGCTGGCCATGTAGGCGTTGCGGCCCTGGTCGAGCACGTAGCCCCGGTGGCAGATCTGCAGACAGCGGCGCGCGTTCTGCTCCACCATGATCACGGTCACGCCGGCCTTGTTGATCTGCTGGGCCTGGATGAAGACCAGGTCCTGCAGCTTGGGCGACAGGCCCGCGGACGGCTCGTCAAGGAGCAGGACCGACGGCTCGGTCATGAGCGCCCGGCCCATGGCGACCATCTGCCGCTCACCGCCCGACAGCGAGCCGGCGCGCTGCTTGCGGCGCTCCCGGAGGGCGGGGAAGATCTCGCAGACGAACTCGAACCGCTCCTTGAACTTGCCGGGCACCTGGAAGGCGCCCATCTCCAGGTTCTCCTCGATGGTGAGGCTGGGGAAGACGTTGTTCGTCTGCGGGACGTAGCCGACCCCGCGGGCCACCAGCGAGTGGGCCTTGAGGTTGGTGATGTCCTCGCCGTTCAGGGTGACCGAGCCGGTGCGCACCGGCACGAGCCCGAACAGGGTCTTCAGCAGGGTCGACTTGCCGGCGCCGTTCGGGCCGATGATGCCGATCAGCTCGCCCTTCTTCACGTACAGATCGGCGCCGTTGAGGATGTTGACGCCGGGGACGTAGCCGGCATACAGCTCGTCGGCCCGCAGCAGCGCGTTCTCGGCTCCGGCGAGGTGGTCGGAGCGGTCGACGACGGCCGCCCGCGAGCCGGCCGTGGCGTCGTCCTCGCCGGCCGCCGCGTCCGGCTCGGCCACGCCGGCGCCGCCCGTCGCGGCGACGTCGTCCGGCGTGCCGGTGCGGCCCGGTTCGGCGGCCGCGTCCGGTGTGGAAGCGCGGTCCGGCTCTGCGTGGTCTTCCGGCGTGGGGGCGGTCATGCCTTCTCCTCGATCTCGGACTCCAGCTCGGCCTCGGCCTCCTGCAGCTGCTCCTCGAACTCCTCGGCGGACATGGGCGCGTCGTGGTGGGCGCCCAGGTAGGCGTCGATCACGCGCGGGTCCGACATGATGGTGTCCGGCGGCCCCTCCGCGATCACGTTGCCCTGGGCCATCACGATCACCCAGTCGCTGATGTCGCGGACCATGTCCATGTCGTGCTCCACGAAGAGCACGGTCATGCCCTCCTCGCGCAGGTCCTTCACGTGACCGAGGAGCGACTGGGTCAGGGCCGGGTTCACGCCCGCCATGGGCTCGTCGAGCATGACCAGCTCGGGACCGACCATCAGGGCCCGCGCCATCTCCAGCAGCTTGCGCTGGCCGCCGGACAGCGAGCCGGCGAAGTCGTCGCGCTTGGCGTCGAGCTTGAAGCGTTCGAGGAGCTCCTCGGCGCGTTCGGTGATCTCGTCCTCCTGGCGGCGCCAGCTGCCGGGGATCAGCGCGCGGAAGAAGTTCTCGCCGCGCTGGTTCTGCGCGCCGAGCCGCATGTTCTCCATCACCGTGAGCTTCGACAGGGCCTTGGTGAGCTGGAACGTGCGGACCATGCCGGCGCGGGCCACCCGGTGGGCGGGCACGCCCTTGAGCTGCTTGCCGTTGAAGGCCCAGGACCCCTCGTCGGCGCTGTCGAAGCCGGTGAGCTGGTTGAAGAACGTGGTCTTGCCGGCGCCGTTCGGGCCGATGAGCGCGGTGATCGACCCGCGCTGGACCTCCACGTGATCGACGTCGACGGCGGTGAGGCCGCCGAACCGGCGTACGACCTTGTCGACGACGAGGATGGGGTCGGGCTTGGCCACGCCGGGCTCGCGGTCGAGGCCCGCGAAGGCGGCCAGTGCCGCCGCCTTCCTGGCCGGGGTGGTGTCAGCGTGCATCGAGCGCGATCTCCCTCTTGTCGCCGAAGATGCCCTGAGGCCGGAAGATGAGCAGGAGCATCAGGCCGAGGCCGACCAGCATGAAGCGGACCGCGCCGATGTTGTTCACGGTGAACAACGAGGGGAGCAGTCCGGCGCTCACGGCCTCGCTGAGCGTGTTCCCCACGAAGACCAGCAGCACCCAGAAGAGCGCGGCGCCGACGACGGGGCTGAAGACGCGGGCCGCGCCGCCGAGGATCACGATCGTGTACGCGTAGAAGGTGAACTCCGTGCTGAACAGGTCGGGCTGCACCGACGCCTGGCCGAGCGCGAACAGGAAGCCGCCGAGGCAGCCGACCACGCCGCCGAGCACGAGCGCCTGCATCTTGTAGGAGAAGACGTTCTTGCCGAGGCTGCGCACGGCGTCCTCGTCCTCGCGGATGGCCTTGAGCACGCGGCCCCACGGGCTCTTCATGAGCAGGTAGACCAGTCCGCAGGTGATCGCGATGAGCACCCAGCCGACGGTCAGCACCCACGTCACCCGCTCGTTGAAGCTGATCGGGCCGATGCCGTAGGTGCCGGGGGAGTAGGGGTTCATCGCGAAGAAGTCGCCGGAGAAGTTCTGCCGGCCGTCCGAGCCGCCGAAGACGCTGCTGAACTTGACCGATCTGAAGACGAGCCGGACGATCTCGGCCGCCGCGATGGTGACGATGGCGAGATAGTCGGCGCGCAGTCGCAGGGTGGGGATGCCGAGCAGGAAGGCCAGCACGATCGTGGCCGCCAGGCCGATCAGGATGCCGAGCCAGAACGGCAGGTGGAAGGTGGCCACGGTGACGGCCATGCCGTACGCGGCGACGCCGAGGAAGGCCGCCTGGCCGAAGTTGAGCAGCCCGGCGTAGCCGAACTGGATGTTGATGCCGATCGCGGCGAGCGCGTAGACGACGGTCTCCAGGCCGATCGAGGCCTTGACCGTGGTCACGAAAATGGTGTTCCAGTCCACGTGTGGTCTCCGATCAGCCGATGCGCTCGCGCCGGCCGAGAATGCCCTGCGGCCGGAAGAGCATGACGAGGATGAGCACCAGCAGCGCGCCGACCGTCTTCAGCTCGGTCGGCACCACGACGGTGGACAGCTGGATGAACAGGCCCACGACGATGGAGCCGACCAGGGCGCCGAACGCGGTGCCGAGGCCGCCGAGGGTGACGCCCGCGAAGACGAGCAGCAGGATCTGGAAGCCCATCTGGTAGCTGACGTTCTGCGACAGGCCGAGCATGACGCCCGCGAGCGACGCGACGGCGCCGCCGACGGTCCAGATGATCCGGATGACCCCGTCGACGTTGATGCCCGAGGAGGCGGCCAGGGCGGGGTTGTCGGCGACGGCCCTGGCCGCCTTGCCGACCCGGGTCTTGAGCAGTGCGAGCCCGACGACGATGAGCACGGCGAGCTCGATGCCCATCGCGATGAAGTTCTTCGGCGCGGCGGAGATCGGGCCGACCTGGATGCCGGGCTGGGCGTTGTAGTCCGCGAACGAGGCGCCCTCGCCGCCGAAGAAGAAGAGGAAGACGTAGCGCAGGAACAGGGCCAGACCGATCGAGATGATCATCATGGCGACCAGGCTGCTGCCTCGTCTGCGCAGCACGCCCCAGAAGAACCGGTCCTGGGAGTACCCGAAGGCCCCGCCGATCACGACCGAGATCACCGCGGCCACGATGAGCGGGAGTCCTATGACCACGTTGAAGAAGTAGGCGCACATGGCGCCGAATGTGAGCAACTCGCCGTGGGCGAAGTTGGTGAGCCCGGTGGTGCCGAACACCAGCGACAGGCCCATGGCCGCGAGGGCGATGATGAGCCCGAGGTTGAAGCCCTCGAAGGTGAGCTGGGCGACGCGGTCCCAGAAGGAGGAGGAGTCCGACGTCTGCGCGGCGCCTTCGCCCTGCTTGCCGGCGGGCGCGAGAGCGAACAGGACGTTGCGTTCGCTGCCCTCGTAGACCTGCACGTCCAGGGTGGCCCGGTTCTGGAACTTCAGCCCGACGTCCTTGGGGAGCGTCGACTGGTCAAGCGTGACCTTGTACTTGCCCGCCTTGGGGACCGGCACCTCCCACTTGCCGTCCGCACCCGTGGTGGCGTCCCCGACGGGGTTGCCGTCTTCGCCTGCCACGCTGATCTTCACGCCGTTCACCGGCTGGCCTTGGTTTTGGAGTGTGCCCTTCAGCGCCTCCCCGTCCGCCCAGGCGGGGGAGGAGAGGAGAAAGACGAGTCCACCCAGGAAGGCCGTGAACGCGATCACGGCTCTGCGCAATGGTGCTCCCTCTGTATTCAGGTCATGGCGGGGTCGTGCCCCCCACTGCGGACGCGCAACATCGGCAGGTTGCTGCGATGTTGTGGCCGGAGCATAAGCCTGAGACGCCCGTTTCGGGGTCGTTCGTCACCAATTGGTGACCATGGTGTGTCACTGACGTGAGAAAGGGTTCGCAGGTCAGGACGTGTAAGGAGTCAACCGCGGGGTCGGTGCTGTGAAAGAGCATGAGCCCGTGGGAGGACCTTTGGGACCGTACACAGCTTCCCCGGCTCCGCACGTTGTCTACTCGGTCTCCCACGGGCTCTGGAGCCACAACGGTAGCGACCGGAGCGACTCCCGTGCAAAGAGAGTCGCAAGCCGGTCCGTTATCAGGCCCAATGCGTCATAAGAGGGTTTCGTGGTGCTTGCCCGGCCGGCTCGCCGGCGAGCGCGGCCCGCGAGCCGGGCGGCCTCAGCGAGCGTCCCTGAGCATGCAGGTCAGACGGGCCGTGCAGACCGCCCGGCCCTCGTCGTCGGCGATCTCGATGGCGTACGTCGCGAGCGTGCGCCCGCCGTGCACACGGGTGGCGACGGCGGTGACGTGCCCCGAGGTGGCCGAGCGATGGTGGGTGGCGCTGATCTCGATGCCGACGGCGATCCTGCCCGGGCCGGCGTGCAGGGCGGCGCCGGTCGAGCCGAGGGTCTCGGCCAGCACGCAGGACGCGCCGCCGTGCAGCAGGCCGTAGGGCTGGACGTTGCCCTCTACGGGCATGCGGCCGACCACCCGCTCGGCGCTCGCCTCAAGGATCTCGATGCCCATCCGCCGGTGCAGACGGTCCTCCCCGGACGCGTTCATCCACGCCGCCAACTCCTCGGGATCCGTCAAGGTCAAGGGGACGCCTCCTGTGGCAAGAGCACGGGTTTTCTGTCGTACAGGGAGACTAGGCTGCGGGTGTGCCGAAGAGTGAAGCGACCCCCACCCGTCCGTGTCTGCTGCTCCTGGACGGGCATTCTCTTGCTTATCGCGCGTTCTACGCGTTGAAGGACGCGAATCTCATGACCACCGACGGTCAGCACACCGAGGCGGTGTACGGCTTCACCTCGATGCTGGCCAACATCCTGCGCGACGAGCAGCCGAGCCACGTCGCGGTCTGCTTCGACCGGAGTGAGCCGACCTTCAGGCACGAGGCGTACGACGGTTACAAGGCCAACAGGGCGGAGACCCCCGAGGACTTTCGCGGCCAGGTGCAGCTCATCTTCGAGCTGCTCGACGCGCTGCGGATCCCCCGCATGTCCGTGGCCGGCTTCGAGGCGGACGACCTGATCGCGACGCTGGCGACGCAGGCGTCCGGCGAGGACATGAACGTGCTCATCGTGACCGGCGACCGCGACGCGCTCCAGCTCGTCAACGACAGGGTCACGGTGCTGATGACCAGGCGCGGCATCAGCGACATGACCCGCTTCACCCCCGAGGCCGTGGTGGAGAAGTACGGCCTGACCCCGGCGCAGTATCCGGACTTCGCGGCCCTGCGCGGCGACCCGAGTGACAACCTGCCGAGCATCCCGAGCGTGGGAGAGAAGACCGCCACCAAGTGGATCTCCGAGTACGGCTCGCTGGACGAGCTGGTCCGGCGGGCCGACGAGGTGAAGGGCAAGGTCGGCGACAAGCTCCGCGAGCACCTCGGCCAGGTGATCCACAACCGGATGCTCACCGAGCTGAAGCGCGACGCCCCGGTCGACGCCGAGGTGTCCGCGCTGACCATGGGTCTGTGGGACCGCGAGGAGGTCAACAAGCTCCTCGACGCGCTGCAGATCCGCGGGGAGTTGCGCGAGCGCCTGTTCAAGACCCTTGGCACCACGGAACCGGAGGCGGGCGAGGGCTTCGAGCTGGAAGTGACCGTGCTCGAGCCGGGCCAGGTGGCCGGCTGGCTGGCCGCCCTCCCCGAGGGCCGCGCCGGGCTGGCCTTCCAGGGCGCCTACGGCAGTGGCACCGGGCGGTTCGAGGGCCTCGCGATCGCCTCGCCGGGCGGCGCCGCCCACCTCGACCCCACGCGCCTCACCCAGGAGGACGAGGCGGCGCTGCACGCCTGGCTGGCCGACGAGAATCGGCCGAAGGCCGTGCACGACGCCAAGGGGCCGCTGCTCGCGCTGTGGGCGCACGGGCACGACCTGCGCGGCCTCACCTGCGACACGGCGCTCGCCGCGTATCTCGCGATGCCGGGGCAGCGGTCGTTCCCGCTCGACGACCTGGTCCTGCGCTACCTCCACCGCGAGCTGCGGGCGGAGTCCACGCCCGGCGGGCAGACCTCCCTGTTCGAGGACGCCGACGAGGGCGCGGCCCGGGACCTGGCCCTGCGGGCCCAGGCCGTGCGCGACCTTGCCGACGCGCTGGAAGAGCACCTGTCCAAGCGCGGCGGCACGCGGCTGGTGACCGACGTCGAGCTTCCGCTGGTGCGCGTGCTGGCCGAGATGGAGCGGGACGGCATCGCCGCCGACCGGCAGTATCTGGCGGCGCTGGAGGCCGAGTTCGGCGCGGCCGTCAAGCAGGCGGTCGAGGCCGCCCACCAGGCGGTGGGGGAGCAGTTCAACCTCGGCTCGCCCAAGCAGTTGCAGGAGATCCTGTTCGGCAAGCTCGGCCTGCCCAAGACCAAGAAGATCAAGACGGGCTACACGACCGACGCCGACGCGCTCGCCTGGCTGGCCCAGCAGACCGACAACGAGCTGCCGGTGATCCTGCTGCGCCACCGCGACCAGACCAAGCTGCGCACCACGGTCGAGGGCCTGATCAAGGAGATCGCCGACGACGGGCGGATCCACACCACGTTCAACCAGATCGTGGCGGCCACCGGGCGGCTGTCGAGCGAGAAGCCCAACCTGCAGAACATCCCGATCCGCACGGTCGAGGGCCGGCGCATCCGCAAGGGCTTCGTGGTGGGGGAGGGCTACGACACGCTGCTGACGGCCGACTACAGCCAGATCGAGCTGCGGATCATGGCCCATCTGTCCCGGGACGAGTCGCTGATCGCGGCCTTCGAGTCGGGGCACGACTTCCACCAGGCCACCGCGTCCCGTGTCTTCGACCTGCCTGCCGAGCAGGTGGACGCCGACCTGCGCGCCCGCATCAAGGCCATGAACTACGGCCTCGCCTACGGCCTGTCCGACTTCGGCCTGTCGGGGCAGCTCAACATCCCCGTCGCGGAGGCCAGGGCCCTCAAGGAGGAGTACTTCGAGGAGTTCGGCGGCGTCCGCGACTACCTGGAGTCGATCGTCGCCCTGGCCCGCAAGGACGGCTACACCGAGACCATCCTCGGCCGCCGCCGCTACCTGCCCGACCTGACCAGCGACAACCGGCAGCGCCGGGAGATGGCCGAGCGGATGGCGCTCAACGCGCCCATCCAGGGCTCGGCCGCCGACATCATCAAGGTCGCCATGCTGAACGTGCAGAAGGCGATCGAGGGCATGCGCTCCCGCATGCTGCTCCAGGTCCACGACGAGTTGGTGTTCGAGGTCGCGCCGGGCGAGCTGGAGGAGCTGACCGACGTCGTGCGCACCCAGATGTGCCGGGCCTACGACCTGAGCGTGCCGCTGGAGGTCAGCGTGGGCGTGGGGACCAACTGGGAGGACGCCGGCCACTGACCACGGCCCGTTCCGGGATGCGCCGGGCACCACACCGGGCTCATCAGATCGGGTTCGTCGTACGGGGTCGGCTCGCAAGGCGGCGGGTCAGGGGTGGCCGGTCGGGCGGGTCGGCCCGTGGTCCCGTCTGGCCATGGTCAGGCCCGCCTGTTCGACCTCCAGCAGGCTCGCCTCGTGCCGCTCCGACTCGTACGCCGCACGCCCGCCGCGCAGTCCGAACAGGCGCTTGCTGAGCGCGATGTACAGCACGGCTGCGATGTTGATCACAAGGATCACGATCCGGAACGGGCTCACCTTCTCGGCGATCTCGTAGATCTCCACCGGGATGAACACCGAGGTGACGATCACCGAGAAGTACTCGCCCCATCGCCTCAGCAGCCACAGGCCGATCCCCTCGGTCAGCAGCAGCGCCGCGAGGGCGAGCAGGGCGAGGAAGATCCAGGTGAGGGTCGTCGTCCGCGCGGTCAGCGCGGTCCGCAGCGTGTGCACCACACCCGACTGGTCGAGGTGCCACCCGAGCTTGTGGGCCAGCGGCTGGACCAGCGGGAGGTCCTGGTCGAACGCCCGCCGTACGGCGTCGTGGTGGACCCGGAACCGCCACACGCCGTACGCTCCGGCGATCAGGAGCACGACCTTGGCCCAGCGGAAGACGGCGATCAGCCGTAGCACGGCGGCGTCCCGCAGCGCCCGGCCCCGCAGCACGACGGGTGCGGCGCCGGCCGGTCCGGCCCCGCGCGGCGGGCCCACGGTGAAGTCGCCGCAGCGCAGGCAGCGCCATGCCTCGCCCAGCGCGGTCTCGGCGCGCAGGCGGCTCCGCAGCGCCTCCTCGTCCGGGGCGTATGTGACGTGCCCGTGCCGTCCGCAGGCACGCAGGCTCCAGTCCACAGGAAAATTGCAACACATATGAATACGGGACACGTCGGGCAGTAAGGTCAAATAACTGTGCGCAACCTTGCCCGAATGACCGCAGTCGCCAACGTCGTCGTTGTCGTGATCGGTCTGGTCGCGCTCGTGCTGCTGCCCCGGTCCACGGGCGAGGAACGGTCACCGGTGCGGGCGCAGCCGCGCTCGCCGTCGCCCACGCCCAGCGTGGCCCCGCCGAAGGCGACCGCCGCGTCGGCCAGGAAGGTCAAGGCGAACGAGGCCGGCCTGGTGCCCGTGATCATGTATCACCGCATCCTGCCCAAGCGACTGGCGTCGATCGACCGGACCCCCGCCCAGCTGCGCAAGGAACTGGAGCGCCTGGCCAAGGACGGCTACGTGCCGATCACCGCGGCCGAACTGGTCGCCGGGAAGATCGACATCCCGCCCGGGGCGCATCCGGTCGTCCTGACCTTCGACGACGGTCATCCCGGCCACTTCGCGTTGGACCAGAGCGGCAGGCCGAAGAAGGACACGGCCGTCGGCATCATCTACGAGGTCGCGGCGAAATACCCGAGCTTCCGGCCCGCCGCCACCTTCTGGGTCACCCGGGCCCCCTTCGGCCTGCGCGACCGGGAGCGGCAGAAGCAGGCGGTGAAGTGGCTGGTCGACCACGGCTTCGAGGTGGCCAACCACACCTACTCCCATCCCGATCTCCGCCGGCTCTCCGACAAGCGGGTCAGCGAGCAGATCGTCCGGCAGGAGCGGCTTCTGAAGAAGGCCGGCGCGCCGCCCTCGACGACCTTCGCGCTGCCGTACGGGTCGCAGCCGAGGAAGCTGAGCAGGGCGCACGACGGCACGTGGGACGGCACCCGCTACCACTTCGACGCCGTCTTCCTGGCCGGGGCGCAGCCCACGGTTTCGCCCTACGCGAAAAGTTTCCCGCGTTACGCGATCCCGAGGATCCAGTCCAACGGAAAATCCGGCGACTGCCGGCGCTGGTGCACGACCTACTGGCTCGACTGGCTCGACAAACATCCACGAGAGCGCTATACGTCGGATGGGGATCCGGCCCGGGTGTCGGTGCCACGCAAACTCCGGGCAACGCTCTCACCCGCCCGCGCGAAGTCGGTGATCGCGTACTAGGGGTTCGTCTGGTTGCCTCGGATTGACCCAGCTCGCTCCGTCTCATATGCTGATCGCTGCGCTGTGGGCTCGCGCGCGTCACGGACGGAGCGGGCTCGCGCTCGGTCATCTGGTGGCTACCAGGAAGCAGCATCATCCAGTGAACGAAAACGGCCCGCCGCGCTCCTGTCACAACGACATCTGTCCGGTTCGGAGCAATTCCACACATGACGAGCAGCACTGAGGCCACCTCGAGCACCCCGCAGGTAGCGGTCAACGACATCGGTTCCGAGGAGGCCTTCCTCGCCGCGATCGACGAGACCATCAAGTACTTCAACGACGGAGACATCGTTGAAGGCACCGTCGTCAAGGTCGATCGAGACGAGGTCTTGCTCGACATTGGCTACAAGACCGAGGGCGTTATCCCGTCGCGCGAGCTCTCGATCAAGCACGATGTCGACCCGGCCGAAGTCGTCGAGGTCGGCGAGCACGTCGAGGCCCTGGTTCTCCAGAAGGAGGACAAGGAAGGCCGCCTCATCCTGTCCAAGAAGCGCGCCCAGTACGAGCGCGCCTGGGGCACGATCGAGAAGATCAAGGACGAGGACGGCATCGTCACCGGCACGGTCATCGAGGTCGTCAAGGGCGGCCTGATCCTCGACATCGGGCTGCGCGGCTTCCTTCCCGCCTCCCTGGTCGAGATGCGCCGCGTCCGCGACCTGCAGCCGTACGTCGGGCGCGAGCTCGAGGCCAAGATCATCGAGCTGGACAAGAACCGCAACAACGTGGTCCTGTCCCGCCGTGCCTGGCTGGAGCAGACGCAGTCCGAGGTTCGCCAGACGTTCCTCAACACCCTTCAGAAGGGTCAGGTCCGCAAGGGCGTCGTGTCCTCGATCGTCAACTTCGGTGCGTTCGTGGACCTCGGCGGCGTCGACGGCCTGGTGCACGTGTCCGAGCTGTCCTGGAAGCACATCGACCACCCGTCTGAGGTCGTCGAGGTGGGCCAGGAGGTCACGGTCGAGGTTCTCGACGTCGACATGGAGCGCGAGCGGGTCTCGCTGTCGCTCAAGGCGACGCAGGAGGACCCGTGGCAGCAGTTCGCCCGGACCCACCAGATCGGCCAGGTCGTGCCCGGCCGCGTCACCAAGCTGGTGCCGTTCGGTGCGTTCGTCCGGGTCGAGGAGGGCATCGAGGGTCTGGTCCACATCTCCGAGCTGGCCGAGCGCCACGTGGAGATCCCGGAGCAGGTCGTGCAGGTCGGCGACGAGATCTTCGTGAAGATCATCGACATCGACCTGGACCGCCGCCGCATCTCGCTGTCCCTCAAGCAGGCCAACGAGGGCGCCGGCGCCGAGGTCGAGTTCGACCCCACGCTGTACGGCATGGCGGCGACCTACGACGACCAGGGCAACTACATCTACCCCGAGGGCTTCGACGCCGAGACCGGCGAGTGGCTCGAGGGCTTCGACAAGCAGCGTGAGGAGTGGGAGCGGCAGTACGCCGAGGCGCAGGCCCGCTTCGACGCGCACCGCTCGCAGATCGAGAAGGCTCGTCAGGAGGAGGCGGCGGCCAGCGAGGCCGCTCCGTCGACCTACAGCGGCGAGACCAGCACCTCGCAGTCCAGCAGCAGCAGCGGTGGCGGCGGCGGTGGCGCTCTCGCCTCCGACGAGGCCCTCGCCGCCCTGCGCGAGAAGCTGGCGGGCGGCCAGAGCTGACACCCGGTCTCCGGACCGGAGGTTCAGCCGAGTCCTCCACAGCACCACGAAAGGCCCCGCTCCGGCGGGGCCTTTCCCTTTTCCGCGATCCCTCGCGTCCCTGTCCGCGGTCCCTCGCGCGCGGGGGCCATCGCACGGGGGGCCTTTCTCCGGTGAGCGTGGTCGAGGGCGCGGGCCTCCCGCGATCGCCGTTCTCCGCCGGCGGTGCCGATAGGCTGGCCCCGTGGTGGAGATCACGAGGGCCCTGCCCGCGGAAGCGGGGGAGATCCTCACCCTGCAGCGGGCCGCGTACGTGACCGAGGCGCAGCTCTACGGCGACCCGTTCATCGCGCCGCTCGTCGAGTCGCTCGACCAGGTACGTACGGTGATCGAGACAGCGGTCGTGCTGAAGGCGACGGACGGCGGTCGGCTGGTCGGCGCGGTCCGCGGCCAGATGTCCGGCTCGACCTGCCTGGTGGGCCGTCTCGTGGTCGCGCCCGATCGGCAGGGACGGGGGATCGGCAGCGCGCTGCTGGCCGCGATGCACGAGGCCGTGCCCGAGGCGGCGGCGTTCGACCTGTTCACGGGGCACCTGTCGGAGGGGAACCTGCGGCTCTACCGCCGCCTCGGCTACCGGGAGACCCAGCGGGAAAGGGTGCAGGACCATCTGATGCTGGTCCACCTGCGCCGCGAGCCCGGGGCGAGCACGTCCTGAGTGGTTCAGGCGAGCCGGCACCCCTCGTCGGGTGTCGTCATGTCGACCGGTGGTTCCGCCGCGCTCGCGGCGCGGCCGGCTGATCGGCGCCGCCGGCCGGGCGCGGTGAACCGCCCGGTAGGCTGCGGGACGTGCTGAAGGTTGGGCTCACGGGCGGCATAGGTTCGGGCAAGAGCGAGGTGTCGCGCCGGCTCGCGGCCCGCGGCGCCGTCGTCGTCGACGCGGACAAGATCGCCCGAGAGGTCGTGGAGCCGGGCACCCCCGGGCTCGCGGAGATCGTCGAGGCGTTCGGAGAGGGCGTGCTCCGCCCCGACGGCACGCTCGACCGGGAACGGCTCGGCGCGATCGTGTTCGCCGACGCCGAGAAGCTGAAGGTCCTCAACGGGATCGTCCACCCGAAGGTGGGCGAGCGCAGCGAGCAACTCCAGCGTGAGGCCCCGGACGACGCGGTCGTCGTCTACGACGTGCCGCTGCTGGCCGAGAACAACCTGGCCGCCCGGTATGACGTGGTCATCGTCGTGGACACGCCGGACGAGGTGCGGCTGGAGCGTCTGCTGCGGCTTCGCGGCATGCGGGAGGCGGACGCCCGCGCCCGGATCGCCGCCCAGGCCTCCCGCGAGGAGCGGTTGAGGATCGCCGACATCGTGATCGGCAACGAGGGTTCCCTGGGCGACCTGGACGCCGAGGTCGACAAGGTCTGGCAGGACCTCAACGCCCGGGTCCTCCCAAGGGGCTGAACGAGCTGTCCATGTGCGGAGGTCGCAGGGACGCCCGGCGCCCTTGCGAATCTACAGCGTAAAGCCGGCGGCGGCGCCTTCCACCCATGACCGGTAGGCGTCGAGGACGAGGCCGTGGAAGTGGTGCACACCGTGCTCGGACAGGCCCGAGCCGGCCGGGTCGTAGACGATGCGGCCCTGGTCGAAGGCCGGAGTGTTCATGCCCCGCTGGACGCTCTCCACGATGGAGATGTCCTGCTGCTGCAGCACCTCGTCGATGTATCGCACCGCCTCCACCTCGGCGTCCATGAGCTCGGCCGTCTCGAAGTAGAAGTCCCACGTCTCCAGGGTCCGGCCGGGACCGGCTGGAATCGCTTGCAAGACCATGAAGTTGCCGCGGCCGGGGTAGCGCAGCAGGCAGGTGTTGGGCCACAGCCACCACACCGCGTGCTGGGTGACCGACGCGCCCGCGACGTCGTACGCGGCGTTCTCCTGCTTGCCGGCCTCGGCGAAGTGGCTCGACCAGATGCCGTGGGTCTTCACCTCGTAGGTGTCCATGTCGACGAGGTCGACGAATTCCTTGTGCGCGACGTGACAGTGGTAGCACTCCAGGAAGTTGTCGATGACGTTCTTCCAGTTGGACGCGATGTCGTAGGTCAACCGCTTGGCATGGGTCAGGCCGGCCACGTCGGGGGCCCATCTGGCGATGTCGGCCGCCAGGTCCGCGGCCTGCTCGGCCAGGGGAGCGGCGGACGGATCCAGGTTCACGTAGACGAAGCCGCCGAACTCCTCCACCGGCACCTGATCGAGACAGATCTCGTTCTTGTCGAAGGTCGCCATCCTGTCGGCGCGACGGGCCGCCTTGAGCCGCCCGTCCAGGCCGTAGGTCCAGGCGTGGTAGGGGCAGACGATGGCGCGCGTGGTGCCGGAGCCCGTGAGCAGCTCGTGGGCGCGGTGCTTGCAGACGTTGTAGAACGCGCGCAGCGCTCCGTCGCGATCGCGCACGATCGCGATCGGCATGCCGGCCACGGTGGCCGACACGTAGCTGCCGGGCGACGAGAGCCGCTCCACGTGGCAGACCCACTGCCAGGTGCGGGCGAAGACCGCCTGGACGTCGACGTCGAGCCACCTCGGGTCGGTGTACGCCTCCGCCCGCAGTGACATCGATCGTCCTGGGTCCTTGTGGTATCCGGTGCCGACACGGCGTACATCGGCGGTCGTTACTGATGCCATGGGGGGAGCATACGAGGGCCTGAACGATCGTTCAATATTTCCTGGACGTTCGTTCAGGGCCGCCGGTCACCCGGCGAGTGCGATCTGCTCGCAGCGGGCGACGCTCCTGCTGATGGAGGCGCGGTCGAGCCCCAGCAGGGCCGTGAGCCACAGGCCGTTCTGGATGACGTCGATGTCGGCGGCCCGCTCACCGCACTCGTCGGGTGACAGCTCGGGGCGGGCGGCGCCGATGAGGGCGGCAAGCCCGGCGCGGTAGCGTTTCTGGGCCTCCGTGTTGATGTGCTCGAAGTCCTCGTGGGCCTGGGCGAGCGCCCAGAGCTGAAGTCGCAGGGACAGATACTCCGTCGTCAGGAACTCCGGGTCGGCCACGCGCGTCAGCGCGGCACGCAGCCGCTCCTCCGGTCCAAGGGCGGGGTCCGGCTCGACCAGTGAGACGTCCTGCTCCTCGATGCGGTGCAGGGCGGCGCGGATCAGGCTTGTCTTGTCTTCGTAGTGGTAGTTCACCAGCCCCAGCGAGACCCCGGCCTCACGCGCGACGGCGCGCATGCTGACTCCGGATATGCCCTGCAGGGACAGGAGCCGGAGGGCCGCATCGAGAATCCGCGCCTGCCGGTCGACTTTCTCGTCGGCGTCCATCGCGCGCACGGGCCTCGGACTCACGTCCACAACCTTAACGGCGGGGGGAGGCGCGTCCAGCTCAGCTTCAGGGACCGCTGCGATCTCCGGCTCGGCTCGGCGGCTCGGCCCGGCTCGCGGTGCGGCGTGCGGCGGCTGCCAACGGTGTCACCGGTCGGCCGCCGGCGTCGGCGCCCGCGGACCGGGTGGATCCGTGTTGACACGCATCGGCTAATGCTATTAGCCTGGCAGCTATGAACGTAAGCCTGAAGGATGGCGTGACCGAGTTCCTGAAGATCGGCGAAGGCGAGATCGCGTACGACGTGGCGGGGAAGGGCCCGCTGGTCGTGATGGTGCCCGGCATGGGCGACAGCCGGCGCGCCTACCGCTTCCTCGCACCGGCGCTGGCCGAGGCCGGGTATCGCGTGGCGACCATGGACCTGCGCGGGCACGGCGAGTCGAGCCTCGGCTGGGACTCCTACACCCGCGCCGACACCGCGGGCGACATCGTCGCCCTGATCGAGCACCTGGGCGGGCCCGCCGTCGTCGTGGGGCACTCGTTCGCCGGGGGAGCGGCCACCATCGCCGCGGCGCGGCGGCCCGAGCTGGTCACCGCCCTGGTGGAGATCGGCCCTTTCACCCGGAAGCAGCAGCCCGACCTGCGCGCGCTGCTGAGCAACGGCCGCTACCGCAGGGGCATGACGCGGCTCATGGGCGTGGCGCTCCTGCGCAGCACCGGGCTGTGGAAGAGCTACCTCGATCACGCCTATCCCGGGGTCAAGCCCGCCGACTGGACCGACTACCTCGACGCCCTGGGAAGCGACCTGCGCAGGCCGGGCCGGATGGCCGTGGTGAGCGCGATGGGCCTGTCCGCGCCCACGGACGCCGGCGCCCATCTCGGCGGCATCGGCTGCCCCGCCCTGGTCGTCATGGGCACCCGGGACCCCGACTGGGCCGACCCCCGGGCCGAGGCGGACGGCATCGTCGCCGAGATGCCGCCGGGGCTCGGCGAGGCGGTGATGATCGACGGCGCCGGACACTACCCGCACGCGCAGCACCCCGGCGAGGTCGCCGCCGCGACGCTCGCGTTCCTCAAGGAGCGGGTCCGTGGCTAGGGCGGCTCTGTCCCCGGACGCCGTCGTCGACCTGGCGCTGCGCATCGTGGACGAGGAAGGCCCCGACGCGCTCACCCTGTCCGCGGTCGCCGCGCGGGCGGGCGTCGCCACGCCCTCCCTCTACAAGCACGTACGCAACCTCGCCGAGCTGCGCGCCCTGGTCTCCGTACGGGTGATGGGCGAGCTGACGGAGATCGCGAGCGAGGCGGCGCTCGGCCGGTCGGGCGACGAGGCGCTGCGCGCCCTGATGGACGGCTGGCGCTCCTACGCCGCCCGGCATCCGCACCGCTACTCGGCGATGATCCAGGCGCCGCGCCCCGAGACGGCCGACGTGGGCGACCGGCTGGTCGGCATCATGCTCGCCGCGCTGCGGGCGTACGGGCTGGAGGGCTCGGCCGCGATCCACGCGGTCCGCTGTCTGCGCGCCGCGATGCACGGCTTCGCCGTCCTGGAGGCGGCCGGCGCGTTCCGGCTCGCCGAGGATCTCGACGAGAGCCACGCCCTGCTGGCACGCATGGTCATCGCCGGGCTGCGCACCGCCCGCGAGCACTGAACCCTCCGCCGTCAGAACGGTTCGTCGCCGCCGGTGCGGGCCAGATCATTCAGCCGCGGGGCGCCCCCGCCTCGTCGTAGTGCCGCCGTGCCCGTTCGACGTGATCGAGGTTGGCGGCGGCCCACTCGGCGATCTGGGCGAAGAGGGGGGAGAGGGTGCGGCCGAGCTCGCTGATCTCGTATTCGACGCGCGGCGGCACCTCGGGATGGTAGGTGCGGACGACCAGGCCGTCGCGCTCCAGTTGGCGCAGACGCTGGGTGAGCACCTTGGGGGTGATCTTCTCGATGCGCCGCTCCAGCTCGACGAACCGCTGGCGGCCGAAGGCGTGGAGCGACCAGAGGATGGGCGAGGTCCACCGGCTGAACACGATGTCGACGACCGGGGAGATCGGGCAGGCCAGCTCGGGGTCGGTCGTGGCATCGGCCGCCGGTCTGCTCGTCTCGCCCGCCATGGTCACACCCCTGTGAGGTAGTCACTTTCCTCTAGGTACCTACTATACGGAGGGTGTTAGCGTCGCCGTCGTCGCGAGAGGCCACAGGGAAGACGCTGGAGTTGATCATGATTGTGGTGACGGGTGCGACCGGAAACGTCGGTCGGTGGCTGGTGCGGGCCCTGGCGGAGGCCGGCCAGCGGGTGACGGCGGTGTCGCGGGGAACAGCCCCGGTGAGCCTGCCGAGTGCGACCGGACACGTACGGGCCGACCTGGCCGCGCCGGAGACCCTGCGGCCCGCCCTCGACGGTGCCGAGGCTCTGTTCCTGCACGACGGCGGCACGGGCGGCGTCGGGCTCGACCCGAGAGCCATCCTGGACGTGGCCGAGGCCGCCGGGGTCCGGCGGGTGGTGCTGCTCTCCTCGCAAGGCGTGGTGACCAGGCCTGAGTCGGTGTCGCACGGAGGCGTCATGCGGGCGGTCGAGGAGGCGGTGCGCGAGTCGGGCCTGGGCTGGACGATCCTGCGGCCCGGCGTCTTCGCGTCCAACGCCTACGCCTGGGCGGAGTCGGTGCGCGCCGAGCGGACGGTCGCCGCGCCGTTCGGCGACGTCGGGATCCCGGTGATCGATCCTGCGGACATCGCGGAGGTCGCGGCCGTGGCCCTGCGCAAGGACGAGCACGCGGGCCGTGTCTACGTGTTGAACGGGCCGGCGGCCGTCACGCCC
This sequence comes from Microbispora bryophytorum, assembly GCF_006874465.1. Classification (GTDB taxonomy): domain Bacteria; phylum Actinomycetota; class Actinomycetes; order Streptosporangiales; family Streptosporangiaceae; genus Microbispora; species Microbispora bryophytorum. Next base: position 642,883 of record NZ_VIRL01000002.1, read on the forward strand.
CGGCAGCAGGCCGAGGCGATCGGGGCGGCCCTCGGTGAGCCGGTGCGGTTCGTGGAGCTGACCCGGGCCGAGGCGCGGGCGCGGATGGCGCCGTTCATGCCGGAGGCGTCGGTGGAGACCTCGCTGGCCGTCCTCGGCGAGCCCAACGCCGCCGAACTGAAGCTCAGCCCGGACGTCGAGCACGTGCTGGGCCGCGCGCCCCGCCCCTTCGCCGAGTGGGCCCGCCGCAACGCCGAAGCCTTCCGGTAGACGGCAGACGGCGACACCGTCGCCTCCGGCGTCCCGGTCGCGGAGCGGCCTACCGCTATGGGCACCGGTGAGAACGACACGGCGGAATGTTGTGGGAATCCTCATTCGCCGTACGGAGGGTCTTGGTATGGGATCGATCCGTGACAGATGAACAGAGTCCGCCTCGGCGGCGCTTCCCCGCGGCGGACATCGCCAGGGTCAGCGTTTTCGCCGCGCTGATCGCCGTGCTCGGCATGCCGGGTGCGCTGAACATCTTCGGCGATGCGGTGCCGATCACGTTGCAGACGCTCGGCGTCATGCTCGCCGGGGCGATCCTCGGCACGTGGCGGTCCGCCCTCGCCGTCGTGGTCCTGATCGTGCTGGTCGCCGCCGGGCTGCCCCTGCTGGCCGGCGGGCGCGGCGGGCTCGGCGTCTTCACCGGCCCCTCGGCCGGCTTCCTGATCGGCTGGCTCCCCGGCGCGGCCCTGACGGGGTGGATCGTCGAACGCGGCGGGCGCACGCCGTCCACGGTGCGGCTGGTGACCGCCTGCCTCGCCGGCGGCGTCGGCGTGGTCTACCTGTGCGGCATCCCCGTGCAGGCCCTGGTCACCGGGTTGTCCCTGGGCAAGACCGCGGTGCTCAGCGCCGCCTTCCTGCCCGGCGACCTGGCCAAGGCGGTGCTCGCGTCGATCGTGGCGCGCGGCACCCAGCGGGCCTACCCGGACGCGGTCCCCGCGGTGCACCGCGAGCGGCTGCGGGCGGGAGGACGGTGACGCGCCCGTGCCGGTAGCCGCGCAGGTCATGCGGCACGCCTCCGCCTGCCCCGGGCGGATCGCGGTGTCCGGTCCCGGAGGCGACCTCAGCTACGCCGAACTCGCGGCCAGGGCCGCCCGCGCCGCCCGCGGTCTGGCCGGCGAGGGCATCGGCCCCGGCGCGCTCGTCGCGGTCGCCCAGGCCGACCCGGTGGCCCTGCTCGTCGCCGTGCTCGCCGCCGACCTGGCGGGGGTCACGCCGCTGCTGTGCGACCACGCCTGGAGCGAGGAGCGGCGGGCGCAGGTCATGGCCGCGGTGCCGGTCGCCGCCCGCTTCGACGTCCCGCTCCCCGAGGCGGACGGCCCGCCCGTACGGCACCGCCCCGCGCCGCACGACCTCACCTGGGCCTGCTTCAGCTCCGGCAGCACCGGCCGGCCCCGCGCCGTGGTGCGCACCCGAGACTCCTGGACCGGCTCGTTCGGCCACCTCGACGAGATGACCGGGATCGGCCCCGGCGACGTCGTGCTGATCCCCGGCCCGCTGGTCTCCTCCCTGTACGGCTTCGCCGCCGTGCACGCGCTGGCGGCGGGCGCGACGGCCGTCGTCCCGGGCCGGTGGTCCCCGGGCGAGCTGGCGCAGCAGTTGCGGCGGGCCACCGTCGTCCACGTGGTGCCCCACCGCCTGCCGGCCGTGCTGGACGCCCTGGAAGCCGCGCACGACGCGGCCGGGGGCCCGCTGCGCACCGCCGTGGTCGGCGGGGCCGCCCTGGACGCCGCCGCCAGGACCCGGGCGGCGGCGGCCGGAGTGCGTGTGCTGTCCTATTACGGCGCCACCGAGCTGTCGTTCGTCGCCGCGGACGCCGACGGCGCCGGGCTACGGCCCTTCCCCGGCGTCGAGATCGACGTCAGGGTGCCGCCCGGGCAGGTCCTGGGCGAGGTGTGGGTGCGCTCCCCGTGGCTCTGTGAGGGTTACCTGGCCGGTGCGACCGGCCCCCTGCGGCAGGACGACGGCGGCTGGATGACGGTCGGCGACCTGGCGGAGCCGCACCGGCCCGGCGAGGTCCTGCGGCTGCGCGGCCGGGGCGACGGCGCGATCCAGACCGGCGGCGCGACGGTGGTGCCCGAGGACGTCGAGGAGGTGCTGAGGAAGGTGCCGGGAGTGGACGACGTGGTCGTGGTCGGCACACCGCACCCCTACCTGGGCGCCGTGGTCACCGCGGTCGTCGAGGGGGCCGTCCAGTGGGCTGTTCAGGGGGCCGTCGAGGGCGAGGGCCTGGTGAGGGCCGCGCTGGAGGCGGCGGCGCGCGCCGAACTCGACCCGGCCCAGCGCCCCCGGCGCTGGTACGCCGCCCAGTCCCTGCCCCGGACTTCCACAGGCAAGCCGGCCCGCGGCCTCATCGCCGCCCGTCTCGCCGCAGGCGACGACCCCGGTCTGCGGCGGCTCGCCTGACATGGATGAGCACGCCGTCGTCGTGGCGGCCCGCCGCACCCCCATCGGCACCGCCGGCCACGCGTTCCGGAGCCTGACGCCCGACCGGCTCGCCGCGCCCGTCATCGAGGCGGTCGCCCGCGACGTGGCGCCTCTCGGCGTTCCGGTGGACGACGTGGTGCTGGGCAACTGCACGGGACCCGGGGGCAACCTCGCCCGGGTCTGCGCGCTGGCCGCCGGGATGGGGCACGAGGTGCCCGGCGTCACCGTCGACCGGCAGTGCGGCAGCGGGCTCGCCGCGATCCTGCTGGCCGCCCAGGCGGTCCGCTGCGGAGAGGCGGACCTCGTCGTCGCCGGGGGTGTCGAGAGCGCGTCCACCGCGCCGCTGCGGGCGCACCGCCGGCGCGAGGGCGAGCCGGCCGTGCCGTACGAGCGGGCGCCGTTCGCCCCCGAGGGACACCCCGACCCGGACATGGGCCCGGCCGCCGAGGCGCTCGCCGCCGCGCGCGGCGTGACCAGGGAGCGCCAGGATGCGTACGCCTGCCGGAGCCACGCGCGGGCGCTGGCCGCCCGGGAGGCCGGCCGGTTCGCGCGCGAGATCGTCCCGATCGGCGGACGTGTGGACGACCAGCGCCCGCGCGTGCTGCGGCCGGCTTCGCTGGCCCGGCTGCCCGCCGCGTTCGTGCCGGGGGGTACGGTGACGGCCGGCAACTCCTCCCCGGTGAGCGACGGGGCCGCGGCCGTCGCGATCGTGCCCGAGCGGCTGCGCGCGGCGGCCGGCCTGCCCGGCCTGCGCCTGCTGGCGGGCGCCGTCGCCGGCTGTGACCCCGCGCTGCCCGGGTGGGGACCGGTGCCCGCCGTACGGCGCGTGCTGCGGCGGGCCGGAGCGGACCTGGAGAGGGTGGCGGCGGTGGAGATCGTGGAGGCGTTCGCGGCGCAGGTGCTCGCGGTCACCGACGCGCTCGGCCTCGATCCGCTCGGCGCGGACTCCGAGCGCGTGTGCGCCGACGGCGGCGCGCTCGCCCTCGGCCACCCCTGGGGCGCGAGCGGAGCGGTGGTGGTGACCCGGCTGTTCAGCCGCCTCGCCGGGGCGCCGCCGGGGACTCTGGGTTTGGCGGCGGTCGCGGTCGGCGGCGGTCTCGGGATCGCCGCCCTGTTCGAGGTGGTGTGAGTGATCCGGCTGGACGACGTTCATGTGCGGCTCGGGCAGCGCGAGGTGCTGCGCGGTGTCACGGCCTCGCTGACCGAGCGCCGCGTGGGCGTGGTGGGGGCCAACGGCTCGGGCAAGAGCACGCTCGCCCGCCTGATCAACGGGCTGGTCCTGCCGTCCTCGGGCACCGTGACGGTGTCCGGGCTCGACACCCGCCGGCACGCGGCCCGCATCAGGCGCGGCGTGGGGTTCCTGTTCACCGACCCGGACGCGCAGATCGTGATGCCCACGGTGGCCGAGGACGTGGCATTCTCGCTGCGCCGCAAGGGGCTGGCGCGCGACGAGGTCGAGCGCCGGGTGCGGGAGGTCCTGGAGAGGTACGGCCTGGCGGAGCACGCCGACCACCCCGCGCATCACCTGTCCGGCGGGCAGAAGCAGTTGCTCGCCCTCTGCTCGGTCCTGGTGCTCGAACCGGAGATCCTGATCATGGACGAGCCGACCACGCTGCTCGATCTGCGCCACTCCCGGCAGGTCGCCGCGCTGCTGCCGACTCTTTCGCAGCAGGTGGTCGTGGTGACCCACGACCTCCCGCTGCTGGAGGACTTCGACCGCGTGCTCGTGGTCGACGAGGGGCGGATCGTCGCCGACGCCGAGCCCGCCGCCGCGATCGGCCACTACAGGAAGATGATGGCGTGAGCGGGCTCACCGGCGCCTACGTGCCCGGCCGCTCGCTCCTGCACCGGCTGCCCGCGGGGGCCAAGCTCGCCGGGCTCGCCGTGTCCTGCACGGTGCTTCTGCTGCTGCGCTCGCCCGCGGCGCTGGCGGGCGCCGCGGCCGCCGTCATCCTGCTGTACGCCGTCTCCGGGGTCGGGCTCGCCGCGGCCTGGGCGCAGGTGCGGCCTGTCCGCTGGTTCGCCGTGGCCCTGTTCGGCGTGCAACTGGTGTTCGCGGACCTGCCCACGGCGGTGTCCTCGACGCTCCGGGTGGTGCTCGCCGTCGCCCTGGCCGGGCTGGTCACCCTCACAACGCGCACCGGCGCCCTCATGGCCTGCCTGGAGCGCTGCCTCGCGCCTGTCAGGTTCGCCGGCCTCGATCCGTTCCGCCTGTCGCTGCTGCTGTCCCTCACGCTGCGCAGCGTCCCGGTGATCGCGGATCTGGTCACCCGGGTGCGGGAGGCCCAGCGCGCCAGAGGGGTCGAGCGGAGCCCGCGCGCCTTCGCCGTGCCGCTGGTGGTGGGCGCCCTGCGGCACGCCGACGCGCTGGGCGAGGCGCTCGCCGCGCGCGGCCTCGACGACTGAACGGGCCTCGGCGACCGGCCGGGGGTGGTAGCGGCTCCGGGCGGCAGGGACTCTGGGCGGCAGCGGCTCGGAGCGGCGGCGATCGGCGGTCTGGATGCGAGCGTTGTCCGAAAGCGAGGGCTGTCCGGAAGCGAGGGGCGGTCCGGCATCGGGACCGGAATTGTCGGTGGCCGCGCATAGGTTATGCATGTGAACCGGAACGGGCGCGTGTCTCTGTGAGCCCGCCCGCGCCGGTGGACGGGGCAAGTGAGGAGCTGAACGGCCGATGACATCCATGATGGACCTGAAGCGGAAGGTCGCGCCCTTCCAGGTCGTCACCGACATGACGCCGTCCGGCGATCAGCCCACGGCGATCACGGAGCTGGAGCGCCGGGTCAGGGCCGGGGAGAAGGACTCCGTCCTGCTCGGCGCGACCGGCACGGGCAAGACCGCGACGGTGGCGTGGCTCATCGAGCGGGTGCAACGCCCGACACTGGTCATGCAGCCGAACAAGACGCTCGCCGCCCAGTTCGCCAACGAGCTGCGCGAGATGCTGCCCAACAACGCGGTCGAGTATTTCGTGTCCTACTACGACTACTACCAGCCCGAGGCGTACGTCCCGCAGAGCGACACCTACATCGAGAAGGACTCCTCGATCAACGAGGAGGTCGAGCGGCTGCGCCACTCGGCGACCTGGTCGCTGGTGTCGCGCCGTGACGTGGTGGTGGTCGCCTCCGTCTCCTGCATCTACGGCCTGGGCACGCCGCAGGAGTACGTCGACCGGATGGTCGGGCTCAAGGTCGGCCAGCAGATCGAGCGCGACCAGTTGCTGCGGCGGTTGGTCGACATGCAGTACACCCGCAACGACCTGGCCTTCACCCGGGGCACGTTCCGGGTGCGCGGCGACACGGTCGAGGTCATCCCGGTCTACCAGGAGCTGGCCGTCCGCATCGAGATGTTCGGCGACGAGATCGAGAAACTGGCCACGCTGCACCCGCTGACCGGCGAGGTCATCGCCGAGGACGACGAGCTGCACATCTTCCCCGCCTCCCACTACGTGGCCGGTCCCGAGCGGATGGAGCGGGCGATCGCCGGCATCGAGGCGGAGCTCGCGGAGCGGCTCGCGGACCTGGAGCGGCAGGGCAAGCTGCTCGAGGCCCAGCGGCTGCGCATGCGCACCACCTACGACATCGAGATGATGCGCCAGGTCGGCACCTGCGCCGGGATCGAGAACTACTCGCGGCACATCGACGGCCGCGAGGCGGGCACCGCGCCGCACACGCTGCTCGACTTCTTCCCCGACGACTTCCTGCTCGTGCTGGACGAGTCGCACCAGACCGTCCCCCAGATCGGCGCGATGTACGAGGGTGACGCCTCGCGCAAGCGGACGCTGGTCGACCACGGGTTCCGCCTGCCGTCGGCGATGGACAACCGCCCGCTCAAGTGGGAGGAGTTCCTGGGGCGCATCGGCCAGACCGTCTACCTGTCCGCCACGCCGGGTCCGTACGAGCTGGGCCGCAGCAAGGGCGAGGTGGTGGAGCAGGTCATCCGTCCCACCGGCCTGGTGGACCCCGAGGTGATCATCAAGCCCACCAAGGGCCAGATCGACGACCTCATGGAGGAGATCCGGGCCCGGGCCGAGCGGGACGAGCGGGTCCTGGTCACCACGCTGACCAAGAAGATGTCCGAGGATCTCACCGACTACCTGCTCGACAACGGCATCCGGGTCCGCTACCTGCACAGCGAGGTCGACACGCTGCGCCGCATCGAGCTGCTGCGCGAGCTGCGCATGGGCGAGTTCGACGTGCTGGTCGGCATCAACCTGCTGCGTGAGGGCCTCGACCTGCCCGAGGTGTCGCTGGTGTCGATCCTCGACGCCGACAAGGAGGGCTTCCTGCGTTCGGAGACCTCGCTCATCCAGACGATCGGCCGCGCGGCCCGCAACGTGTCCGGTCAGGTTCACATGTACGCCGACAAGATCACGCCGAGCATGGAGCGGGCGATCGAGGAGACCAACCGGCGCCGGGCCAAACAGATCGCCTACAACGAGGCGCGCGGCATCGACCCGCAGCCGCTGCGCAAGAAGATCGCCGACATCCTGGACAGCCTGGTTCGTGAGGACGCCGACACCGCGCAACTTCTCGGCGGCGCCGGGCGCCAGCAGTCTCGCGGCAAGGCGCCGGTGCCGGGCCTCGCGTCCCGCGGGGCGGGCCAGCACGCGAAGGCGATCGCGGGGGAGATGCCACGGGCCCAGTTGGAGTCGCTGATCGAGTCGCTGACCGAGCAGATGCACACCGCCGCCGCCGACCTGCAGTTCGAGGTGGCGGCCCGGCTGCGTGACGAGATTAAGGAGCTCAAGCGGGAGGTGCGCGACATGCGCGAGGCCGGCGTGAAGTGACGGCGGCACCCGTGTCGCGCAATTTCGGCGAATTTTGGTGGAATTGTGCGCTGGAACTGCCGGTGAGTGACATGTGGATACCGGTTGGAGTTATGACGTACTCATCCCGCTGAGAATCCCGCCGACTGCGGGGAAATGAGCGTGGGTGCGGCTCCGGGCGCGGTTGACCTGGTCTTTCGCGGGGAAGGCATTCGTCGGCGCGTGGATTCACGTCCACGTGCCACGGGGGCGGTGTATTCGAGCGGATCCCGCCGGGCGAATCCGTCTGCGGCAATCGGGGAAATCATGCGTTCGACGACCGTCGCGTCCAACTCCGCCGCCGGCCTCGTGCTCGCCGCCGGGTCGGTGACCGTGCTTCTCGCCGGTTGCGGTGAGGTTCCGGCGCGGTCGTTCGCCGCAGTGCCGGTGAACCGGCCGGTCACGCTCGCCCCGGTCATGACCAGCTCGTCCGTGACGCCTGCGCCGCCGCCGGTGCCCAGCCCATCGGCGACGCCCAGCCCGTCGGCGACGCCCAGCCCGTCGGCGACGCCGAGCGACCTCGCCGGATGCCGGGACGGCGACTGCGAGGTGCGGGTGCGTGAAGGGGCCGGCATCCCGATCGACCCGAGACTGGGCGTGGACGAGATCACCGTGATGGGTCTGCGGGGAGACGCGGTCAGGCTCGCCTTCACCGGCACCTCGACGGTCGTCGACGGCGCGAACATCAACATCAGCCGCAGTTGCTACAACGACCGCTGCCGGGTGAGCGGAGCGGTGACGATCGGCACGAGCAGGCCGGGCCGCGTCGGCGACGTCGGCCTGCGGCTCGCACAGGTCGCGGGTGATACCGCCGTGCTGGTGCTCGAGCCCGCTACCCGGCAAGGCGACTGAACCGCGCTCCGGCCCGCGCTCCGGCCCGCGCTCCGGTCCGCGCTCCGGTCCGCGCACGGTGGCAGCACCCCTTCTGACCAGGCACGATGGTTCCCGATTTCAACCTGGATGTGTAGTATCCAGTTATGCGGATGAGTGAAGGCGTCGAGTGGGCGATGCACTGTTGCCTGACGTTGGCATGGCTCGGCAACGAGGTGCCGGTCTCGACGGCGAAACTCGCCGCTGGGTTCGAACTGCCGTCCGCGTACCTGAACAAGCAACTCCAGGCGCTGGCAAGGGCCGGGATCATGACATCCACTCCGGGAGCGAGGGGCGGGTTCCGGTTGGCCCGGCCACTGGAGGAGATCACGGTCATGGACGTCGTCATGGCGATCGAAGGACCTGGCGAGGCGTTCCAGTGCACGGAGATCCGGCGGCGTGGGGCCGGCGTGGCGAGGCCGGAATCGCAGTTCCGCGCCCCGTGCGCGGTCTCGACCGCGATGCGCAAGGCCGAGCTGGCGTGGCGGCAGGCGCTGACCGCGCAGACGCTGGCCGACGTGCAGGCCGCGGCGAACCGCCGTGCGCCCCAGGCGGGCGAAGTGATCCGTCGCTGGTACGAGCAGAACTGATCGTCATGAGGTAGAGCTGTTCGCCGACATCGGGGAGGGGAAGCCGGAGGTGAATCCGCAGTCCATACAAACGCGCTCCACGATCGCGACGGCAGGGCTCTTATTGGTGGCTCTGATCGTGGGAGGCGTCGCCCTCGACCTGGCGATCCGCTACAGAATCCAGAACCAAGTCTTCTTCGCGGCCGAGCAGGCCGCCGCACGATGGAGCGCGGCGGCGCGCAACGGCGCCGTGCCCCGTCCGATCCCCACCCTCACCGACATCCCCCTCGTCCAGTTCGTGGATGCCCGCGGCAGGGTCGTCAACTCCAGCCTGCAGGCCGCGGGCATGCCGCCGCTCAGCACGCTGCGGCCGCCGGCCGACGATCGCCTCCAAAAGCGCACCGAGTGCTCCGGGCGGGGCCGGTGCGTCATGCTCATGGCCAATCGGGTCTCTCCCGCGGTGGACTCGCCGGTCGTCTACGCCGGAACGGCGCAGCCGTCCCTTCTGGCCACGCACAATCTGGAGTACGTCATCTCCGCGGGTGGCATCTTGATCTTGGTTTCGGTGGCCTGGGTGACGTGGTGGGCGGTGGGCCGGACCCTTCGCCCGGTGGAGCGGGAGCGCCAGTTCGCCTCCACCACCTCTCATGAGCTCAGGACGCCGATCGCCGGCCTGCGGGCACGACTGGAGGAGGCTCTCCTCTATCCCGACGACGTCGACCCGCGCGACACCATCCAGGGAGCCCTGCGGGCCACCGACCGGCTCGAAGAGATCGTCGACGACCTGCTGCTGCTGACCCGGCTGCGCGGGCCCGATGCGGCCTCGCCGGAGCTTATAGAGCTCGGCGCGCTGGTGACGGGGGAGGTGGCCACCCTGGGCCCCGGGGTGCCGGTGCGCGTACGGGCGGGGCGCGACGTGCGCGTCCACGGCTCCCGGATCCAGTTGGCCCGACTGGTCGGCAACCTTTTGAGCAACGCGCGGCGGCATGCGGTCAGCGCCGTCACGGTATCGGTCGACTCCGTGGGCGGCCAGGCTCTCGTCGCGGTCACCGACGACGGGGCGGGCGTTCCCCCGGAGGACCGCGAGCGTGTCTTCGAGCGCTTCGTCCGCCTGGACGAGGCACGTCGCCGGGATTCCGGCGGCAGCGGACTCGGCCTTGCCATCTCCCGCGACATCGCCCGCGCCCACAAGGGCACCCTGCGCATCGAGGACTCGCCGGTAGGCGCCCGGTTCGTGCTGATGTTGCCGCTGGTGGGAACGGCGGGAGCCGCAGGAAAGTGGACCTTCGCGCCCGGGGAAACGGCGGTCAGGGCCAGGAGGAACATCTGGCCCGCGCGCCGACCGCCAGGCTATGAGTGCTACCGCGTCGGGTAACGCCTGGGAGTGAAGTCCCGGCAGGTCGGCGCCGGAAAGGCCGTCCCCGGCGAAGGATCCGTCCGATGCGGCGAGCGCGCGGGAGCGTCCACGCGGAAAGGTGGCCATGCGACCTGCGGTGGGGGAGCCGCTGCGGCGGTGCCCGTCCTGTGGCGGCTGGGAGTGCGGCGGTGCCCCCGATTGCCCGCGGTGTGCGGAGCTGGTCGACGCCATCGTGGAAGAGGGCGCGCTGGCGAAGCGCGGTGCCCGCGCCGAGGACCTCGCCGTGGCGATCGACGGACTCGCCTCCGCGACTGGCTGACGGCGCCTCCGGACATCGACCGGACGGCTCGGCAGACCGGCCGCATCGAACCACCTCATCGCCTCACCCCCGCATCGCATCCGCCGCACCGAGCCCTGGCACCGCCGCATCGCCGCATGGCAGCCGCCGGGCCGAGGCGTGGCACCGTCGCACCAGTCGCCGGGCCGAGCCGCACCGCAGCCGCCGCAGCGCAGATCGAGCCGTCGGCCCGGTGGTCGCCGCGCCCGGCGCACGCCCATGGGAGTCGCAAGCCCGATTCCCGGGAGTAACCGGGGACACGGCGCCGGGGCCGTCCGTTGACGGAAAGGCGGGATCGTCCCGCCGGCCGGAGGAGGTTGCTCATGTTCGCGGCGCTCACCGGGCTCGGACTGTCGACCGCGGCCGGGCTCAACGCGTACATCCCGTTGCTGCTCGTCGGCGTGCTCGCGCGGATCACCGATGCCGTGCGGCTGCCGGCCGAGTTCGCCTGGCTGTCCGACACCTGGGTCCTCGCGATCGTCGCCGTGCTGCTGGTCGCCGAGTTCGTCCTCGACAAGGTGCCCGTGGTCGACCACGTCAACGACATGATCCAGACAGCGGTGCGGCCCGCTTCGGGCGGTGTGGTCTTCAGCGCGACGGCGGCCGCGGCGAAGGTCGACAACTCGGCGTGGATGGCCGAGCACCCGGCGGTCGGCTGGCTGCTGGGGATCGCCGTCGCCCTGGCCGTGCACGTGATCAAGGCCACAACGCGACCGGTGGTGAACGCCACCACGGCGGGCGTGGGCGCACCGGTCATCAGCACGGTCGAGGACGTGGGCTCGCTCGGCATGAGTCTGATCGCGATCTTCCTGCCGGTCCTGGTGGTGGTGGCGCTGGCCGTGCTGGCCTTCGTGGCCTGGCGGCTCATCCGCAGGGTGCGGCGCTACCGGGCGGCCCGCCGGGCCCGAGTCGCCGCGCCGCCCGGCTGACGACAGGGACGTCCGGTTCCGGCCGCTGCCGCAGGCCCAGAGGCGGCTGCAAGTGCCGGCGTTCGGTCAGGCCGTACGTGACTCGTGCTCGGGGCGAGGGTGGGGGTGCGGGCGGGGGCCGGTGTCGGCGGGAAAGGGTGAGGTGAGGCGTGCGGCCGAGGGGCTGTGCCAGCCGAGGTCGGGGGAGTGCCGGCGGACGACCTTGGCGGGGACCCCGGCGATCACCGAGTGGTCGGGGAACTCGCCGCGCACCACGGCGCCGCCGGCGACCACCGACTGGCGGCCGATCCGCGTCCCCGGCAGGATGATCGCCCCCGTTCCGATCCAGGATCCCGAGCCGATGGAGACCGGCTTGTTGCGCGGCCACTGCCGCCCGACGGGCGTCTCGGGGTCGTCGTACACGTGGTTCTGGTCGGTGATGTAGACGTAGGGGCCGGTGAAGACGTCGTCGCCGATGTCGATCGACTGGTGGCCGACGATGTGGCTGCCCCTGCCGATTGAGCAGCCCCTGCCGATCCGCACGATCGAGTCGGGCCCGAGGTCGACTCCGGGGCCCATGCCGGCGGAGATCGACACCCGCTCCCCGACGAGGGTGTGCGGGCCGATCTCGATCCACTGCTCGCCGAAGATGGCGCCCTGGGGGAAGGACAGGCACACTCCCTCGCCCATGCGGCGGAACCGGTAGCCGCCCGGGGCGGCAGGGCTGATCGCCGCGGCCTCCCGCACGTAGGCCCACCCTCGGTGGACCAGACGGCCGACGGCGCGCTTCACGAACGACATAGCGCGACAAGTTACCGTTAGGTCGGCTTGTCCGTCATGTGGGGTTAGTGCACGTGGCAAGCCCAATGTTGCCCAGCGTTTGATATTCTGAGAGCCCGTGGGCATCGCGGCGTCCAATCCGGACGGCCGGATCGACAACGACCACGGGAGTTCTTCTTGCGCAGCGCCGCACAAACCAAGCATCTGTTCGTCACCGGCGGCGTCGCCTCCAGTCTCGGCAAGGGACTCACGGCCTCCAGCCTCGGTCGTCTCCTCAAGCTTCGCGGCCTCCGCGTCACCATGCAGAAGCTCGATCCCTACCTGAACGTCGACCCCGGCACGATGAACCCCTTCCAGCACGGTGAGGTGTTCGTCACCGACGACGGGGCCGAGACGGACCTCGACATCGGCCACTACGAGCGCTTCCTCGACACGGAGCTGCACGGCTCCGCCAACGTCACCACCGGCCAGGTCTACTCGAACGTGATCGCCAAGGAGCGGCGCGGCGAGTACCTGGGCGACACCGTCCAGGTCATCCCGCACATCACCAACGAGATCAAGGACCGCATCCGCGGCATGGCGGGCACGGACGTCGACGTGGTCATCACCGAGGTCGGCGGCACGGTCGGCGACATCGAGTCGCTGCCGTTCCTGGAGGCCGTCCGGCAGGTGCGCCACGAGGTCGGCCGCGACAACGTCTTCTTCCTGCACGTCTCCCTGCTGCCGTACATCGGCCCGAGCGGGGAGCTGAAGACCAAGCCCACGCAGCACTCGGTCGCCGCGCTGCGCAGCATCGGCATCCAGCCCGACGCGATCGTCTGCCGCTCGGACCGCCCCATCACCACCTCGCTCAAGCGCAAGATCAGCCTCATGTGCGACGTGGACGAGGACGCCGTGGTCTCCGCGGTCGACGCGGCCTCGATCTACGACATCCCGAAGGTCCTGCACGCCGAGGGTCTCGACGCGTACGTGGTGCGCCGGCTCGGCCTGCCGTTCCGCGACGTGGAGTGGACCGAGTGGGACCAGCTCCTGCGCCGGGTCCACCGGCCCGCCAAGGAGGTCACGATCGCGCTGGTCGGCAAGTACATCGACCTGCCCGACGCGTACCTGTCGGTCACCGAGGCGCTGCGCGCGGGCGGCTTCGCCAACGACGCGCGCGTCAACATCCGCTGGGTCAAGAGCGACGACTGTGAGACTCCCGAGGGCGCGGCCCGCGAGCTGGACGGCGTCGACGGCGTGCTGATCCCCGGCGGCTTCGGGGTGCGCGGCATCGAGGGCAAGGTCGGCGCCGTACGCCACGCCCGCGAGCAGCGCGTCCCCCTGCTCGGGATCTGCCTCGGCATGCAGTGCATGGTCATCGACGCGGCTCGCCATCTGGCCGGGATCGAGGACGCGGGCAGCACCGAGTTCGACTCCGAGACCATCAATCCGGTCATCTCGACCATGGCCGACCAGAAGGACGTCGTCGCCGGTGAGCGCGACATGGGCGGCACCATGCGGCTCGGCCTCTACCCGGCCAAGCTCGTGGAGGGCTCGCTGGCCCGTCGCATGTACGGCAAGGCCAAGGTGGAGGAGCGCCACCGGCACCGCTACGAGGTGAACAACTCCTACCGGGACCGGCTGGAGAAGGTCGGCATGGTGTTCTCCGGCCTGTCGCCCGACGGCCGCCTCGTCGAGTACGCCGAGCTGGCCACCGACCAGCACCCGTTCTTCATCGGCACGCAGGCCCATCCGGAGTTCCGCTCCCGCCCGACCCGGTCGCACCCCCTGTTCAAGGGACTGGTCCAGGCCGCGCTGGAGTACGCGGGCCGGCGGGAGAACGTGGCGAAGGCGGGCCGGGCCAAGTGACGGCGGAGAACACGGTGAAGATCGAAGACACCGAAGAGTCCTGGAACGTCGTCGCCTCCGCCGAGCACTTCTCCGGGCGGGTCATCACGGTGCGCACCGACACGGTGGAGATGCCCGGCGGGGTGACCGCCGACCGCGACTACGTCGTCCACCCCGGCGCGGTCGCGGTGCTCGCCCTCGACGACGAGGACCGCGTGCTGCTGATCCGCCAGTATCGGCATCCGGCGCGGCGCCTGCTGTGGGAGCTGCCGGCCGGTATCCGCGACGTGCCGGGCGAGCCGCTGGTGGAGTGCGCGGCGCGCGAGCTCGCCGAGGAGGCCGCCTACCGGGCGCGTACGTGGCACACGCTGGTCGACCTGCGCACCTCCCCCGGCATGTCGGACGAGCGGATCCGGGTCTTCCTGGCCCGCGACGTGGAGGCGATCCCCGATGAGGAGAACACCTACGTGCGCCACCACGAAGAGACCGACATGCCGGTGGTCTGGATTCCCCTGGGCGCGGCGGTCGACAAGGTGCTGAGCGGGATGATCCACAATTCTCCTGCCGTCGCCGGTATCCTCGCCGCATACACTGCTTCCGCCGACGGATTCAAGGGCCTTCGTCCCGCCGACGCCCCGGAGGCATGAGTCCGTAGGGAGACGTCCTGAGCGAGCCCGAGGCGGTGCTGTCCAGCTACCTCGCCCATCTGGCGGTGGAGCGGGGGCTGTCTGCCAACACGCTCGCCTCCTACCGGCGCGACCTGCGCCGATACGTCGAACATCTCCGGGCGCGCGGGCTCGAGACGTTCGCGCAGGTCGCCGAGTCGGACGTGGTCGCCTTCCTCGCCGCGCTGCGGGAGGGCGACGAGGACCACCCGGCGCTGGTCGCCAGCTCGGCCGCCCGCGCCGTGTCGGCCGTACGCGGGCTGCACCGCTTCGCCCTGCGTGAGGGGGTGGCGGGGCACGACCCCGCGCACGAGGTGCGCCCGCCGCGCCAGCTCCGGCGGCTCCCCAAGGCGATCACCGTCGCGGAGGTCGAGCGGCTCATCGCCGCCTGCGGCCCGGAGGACTCGCCGCTCGCCCTGCGCAACCGCGCGCTGCTGGAGGTCCTGTACGGCACGGGCGCCCGGATCTCCGAGGCCGTGGGGCTGGCGGTCGACGACGTGCCCACCGGGCCGGCTCACGACGAAGACGACGCCCGCGACTGGACCCATGCCCACAACGGGACCCATGCCCACAACGGGGACCGGGACCAGGACGGGGACCGGGACCAGGACGGAGACCACGACCAGGTGTGGCTGCACGGCAAGGGTGGGCGGACCAGGATCGTGCCGCTCGGCCGCTTCGCCCGCCAAGCGCTCGACGCGTACCTGGTCAGGGCCAGGCCCCTGCTGGCCGCGCACGGCAGGGGGACACCCGCGCTGTTCCTCAACGCGCGGGGCGGGCGGCTCACGCGGCAGGGCGCCTGGGAGGTGCTGCAGGCGGCGGCGGAACGAGCCGGACTTTCCGGGGTATCGCCGCACATGTTGCGCCATTCGTTCGCAACCCACCTCCTGGACGGGGGCGCCGACGTTAGGGTTGTCCAGGAGTTGCTCGGCCACGCCTCCGTGACCACCACGCAGGTGTACACCCTGGTGACGGTCGACAAGCTCCGGGAGGTCTACGCGGCGGCGCATCCCCGCGCGCTGCATTAGAAGGCCCATCTCGCGGGCCTTTGGCGCGCCGCCTTGCCCACCACGTGCCTACCCTTTAGATTCGATCAGGTTCGAGGGCCGTCAGGGAGGACCAACAGGTGACTGCGACCACAGAGGGGACGTGGGTGGGAGCTCCCAGCACGATAGGGCCTACCGGTCGTCCCCGCCCGGTGTTCCCCGATCCGACCCCGCCGGAGTCACACGGCCCCGCGCGCATCGTCGCGATGGTGAACCAGAAGGGCGGCGTCGGCAAGACGACGACCACGATCAATCTGGGGGCCGCGCTCGCCGAGGTCGGCCAGCGGGTCCTGCTCGTGGACTTCGACCCGCAGGGCGCGCTGTCGGTCGGTCTCGGCATAGACCCCCGGCCGCTGGAGTCGACGGTCTACGAACTGCTCATGGAGGAGCCCGACGTCACGGTCGAGGACGTGCTGCTCGACACCACCGTCGAGGGCATGGAACTCCTGCCGAGCAACATCTTCCTGTCCGGCGCGGAGATCCGGCTCGTCAACGAGGTGGCGCGTGAGTACGCGCTGCAACGGGTGCTGGAGCCTCTCCTGCCGCACTACGACATCTGCCTGATCGACTGCCAGCCCTCGCTCGGCCTGCTGACGGTCAACGCGCTGACCTGCGCGCACAGCGTGATCATCCCGCTGGAGTGCGAGTTCTTCGCGCTGCGCGGCGTCGCGCTGCTCATGGAGTCGATCGGCAAGGTCCAGGAGCGGCTCAACAAGAGCCTGGAGATCGACGGCCTGCTCGCCACGATGTACGACCCCCGCACACTGCACGCCCGCGAGGTGCTGCAGACGATCATGCAGGGCTTCGGCGACAAGGTGTTCCACACGGTCATCAACCGGACGGTGCGCTTCCCCGACGCCACCCTGGCGGGGGAGCCGATCACGCAGTTCGACCCCGGCTCGATGGGCGCCACCGCCTACCGTGAGCTGGCCCGTGAGCTGCTGGCCAGGTGGCCCGCCCGCGTCTGACGGTGATGTCGGCACAGGTGCCGCGCGATCGGGCCGGTAGGCGACAATGGCAGGCGTGACGACCGGCCCGGACACCGACCGGGGGAGCGAGGAGAGCGCCCCGAGCGGCTTCCAGGTGCACCTGGACGTCTTCGAAGGGCCGTTCGACCTGCTGCTCGGGCTGATCTCCAAGCACAAGCTGGACATCACCGAGGTGTCCCTGCACAAGGTCACCGACGAGTTCATCGCGTACATCCGGTCGCGGGGCCCGGAGTGGGACCTCGACCAGACCAGCCACTTCCTGCTCGTCGCGGCGACTCTGCTCGACCTCAAGGCGGCCCGGTTGCTGCCCACCGGAGAGGTGGAGGACGAGGAGGACCTCGCCCTGCTGGAGGCCCGCGACCTGCTGTTCGCCCGGCTGCTGCAGTATCGGGCGTACAAGGAGGTCGCGAAGATCTTCTCCGGCCGGATGGCGGAGGAGGCGCTGCGCTTCCCGCGCGCCGTGCCGATGGAAAAGCGCTTCGCCGACCTGCTGCCGGAACTCGTGCTCGGCATCGGGCCCGAGCAACTCGCCAAGATCGCGGCACGGGCCTTCACTCCCAAGGCCCCGCCGTCGGTGTCGGTCTCGCACATCTACCAACCGCTGGCCAGCGTCAAGGAGCAAGCCGCTATTCTTGTGGAGCGGCTGAGGCGGCTGCACACGGCGACCTTCCGGGCGCTGACCGCCGACTGCACGGGGACCTTCGAGGTCGTCGCCCGCTTCCTGGCCGTCCTTGAGCTGTTCCGGGAGGCCGCGGTCTCCTTCGAGCAGCTCGAACCGCTGGGCGACCTCTACGTCACCTGGACGGGAACCGCCGACGGCGACGTCACGGTGGGCGACGACTACGACGAGGGCCGGCGCGAGGAGCGGCCCGCCGAGGCGGCTGCCGCACGGGACGAGTGAGACGGGCCGCCGCGCCCGGTCACTTGAGGCCGCGCCGAGCCAGGACGCCGAACGAGTGGCGCGGCGGATACGTGAGCCGTACGACGAGCGAGGAGCGATGGAAGCGAGCGACACCCCCGGTTCCGGCGACGACCTCTCCGGCGACGGTCTCTCCGGCTCCGCCGGCGATGTGACGGGGCGCGACGGCGGCGCGGTCGCGTCATCCGGCCTCGGATCGCCGGATCCGGCCCCCGTCGCCCGGGAGCCCGAGGCGGAGCCGCCGGTCGAGGGGGCCACGCTCGCCGCGGCCCTCGAAGCGATCCTGATGGTGGTGGACGAGCCGGTCGCCGAGGTGACCCTGGCTCAGGTGCTCGAACGCCCGACGGCGGAGGTCGCCGCCGCGCTCCGCGCGCTGTCGGAGGAATACACGGCCGCCGGACGGGGTTTCGACCTGCGAGAGGTGGCCGGAGGCTGGCGCTTCTACACCAGGGCGGAATGCGCCGCTCTGGTGGAGAGGTTCATCAGGGACGGCCAGCAGGCGCGGCTGACACAGGCCGCGCTGGAGACCCTCGCCGTGGTCGCCTACCGGCAGCCGGTCAGCCGGGCCCGGGTGGCGGCGGTGCGCGGCGTGAGCAGCGACGGCGTCATGCGGACGCTGGTCGCACGAGGCCTCGTGGAAGAGGCCGGAACCGACCCGGAGAGCCAGGCAGTGCTCTACCGGACGACGAGTTACTTCCTGGAGAGACTGGGGCTGCGGAGTCTCGACGAGCTTCCCGAACTCGCCCCGTTCCTCCCGGACGACGTGGAAATTCTTGAGGAGCAGAAGTAGTGGACAACAGGCGTGGCACCCCGTCCGGTGAGGGACGCGGTCGGAGCCGGAGCACCGGTCAGCAGGGCGCGAGCCAGAGTGGATCCCGTGGCGGATCCGGCGGCTTCCGCCCCCAGGGCGACCGGCGCGGCGGTTCCCGCGTCCCTGGTTCCCGGCCCGGGTACGGTTTCGACTCCAGGTCCGGCTCAAGGTCCGATTCCCGGCCCGACTCCCGGTCCGACAGGCCGGACTCCAGGCGGTTCCGCGACGAGGAGGCCCCGCGCGGCGACCGGTACGGCGACCGCCGTTCCGGCGACGGCCGCGACGACCGCTCCCGCGGCCGTCAGGGTGACACCGGTCGTTACGGTGACACGGGCCGCCGCGACGCGCGTTCCGGCGGCGAGCGGTATCGCGACAACGACCGGGCCCCCTTCCGCGCCGAGCGGAGCGGTTCTCGCGGCACGTACGGCAGGCCCGAGGGCGGCCGTTCCGGCGACCGCGACGGTGGTCGTGGTTTCGATCGCGGGCCTGGCCGCGACGGCGGTCGTGGTTTCGACCGTGGGCCTGCCCGTGACGGTGGTCGTGGTTTCGATCGTGGGCCTGCCCGTGATGGTGGTCGTGGTTTCGACCGTGGGCCTGCCCGTGATGGTGGTCGTGGTTTCGATCGCGGCTTTGACGGCGATCGCGGTTCCGGCCGGGAGCGCGGCGCCCGGGACGCCTTCTCTGGCGACCGTGCCGACCGTCCCTCGTTCCGTGCGGACGGGGCCGGTTCGCGCGGCCGGTACGGCAGGCCGGAGGGCGGCCGGGATCGGCCGCGCGACCGCGACGGCGGTTACGAGACGACGCGTGAGACGAAGCGGGCACCCTTCCGCGACGAGGACCGCGACGGCCGGAGCCCGCGCGGCGACCGTGAGGTACGGAGCGACCGCGGCGACCGTGGGGCATGGAGCGGGCGTGGCGACCGTGAGAGCGGTGGCAGGCGCGGCGACGGTGAGACTCGAAGCGCGCGGCCCGGGCGCGGCGACTTCCGCGCGGCGCGCGGCGGCGGCAGGGGCCGTGCGAGCCGTGACGAGGTGCAGACGATCGGCCGCCTGGGCGGTGAGCGCGGCCGGTCCGGCGGTGCCGGAGCGAGCGGAGGCTCGCGCGGCGCGGTACGGCCCGCGGGAGGTTCCAAGCGTCCTGGCGCGAGCGGCTCGGCGGGCAACCCGTTCAAGACGTCCCGGCAGCCGCTGCGCGACCCGGACTTCTACGACGAGAACTACACCGACGAGCGCGACACGACCGAGGTGCCGGGCGGTGACCGGCTGCAGAAGGTGCTCGCCCAGGCCGGAGTGGCCAGCCGGCGGGCGTGCGAGGAGATGATCGGCGACGGCCGGGTGTCGGTGGACGGGCAGACGGTGCGCCGCTTCGGCGCGCGTGTCGATCCGGCCAAGCAAATCATCCGCGTCGACGGCAAGCGCATCCCCACGTCCTCGGAGACCGTCTACTACGCGCTCAACAAGCCGATCGGTGTGGTGAGCACGATGGACGACCCCGACGGCCGGCCGTGCCTGAACGACTACGTGCAGGACCTCGCGCCCCGGCTGTTCCACGTGGGGCGTCTCGACACCGAGACCGAGGGCCTGCTGCTGCTGACCAACGACGGCGAGCTGGCTCACCGGCTGACCCACCCGAGCTACGGCGTGCAGAAGAAGTACTGGGCCAAGGTGCCCGGTCCCGTCGCGCGCGACCTGCACAAGGTGCTGCGCAAGGGCGTGGAGCTGGAGGACGGCCTCGCCAAGGTGGACGAGTTCCGGGTGGTGCAGGAGCACGGCCAGCAGGCGCTGGTCGAGGTCATCCTGCACGAGGGCCGCAAGCACATCGTCCGGCGGCTGATGGAGACGGTCGGGCACCGAGTGATCGACCTGGCCCGCATCGAGTTCGGTCCGGTCAAGCTCGGCCGGCTCAAGCCGGGAACCATCCGGACGCTCACCGTGCAGGAAATCGGTGACCTGTACGCGGCGGTCGGCCTGTAGCCTTTCCGCGCGACGGGCGAAAGCCGCAAGTCGGGCAGAATTGGCTGAAAGTCACGTAGATGGGTCGGGCTCGTCTCCGCAGGAGACGGCCCGTCCCAGCGAGAGGGGAACGTTATGGTGCGGGCGATTCGCGGAGCCATCCAGGTCGACGGCAACGATCGTGACGCGATCCTCGCCGGGGCGACCGAGCTGGTGACCGAGGTGATGGGGCGCAACAACCTCACGACCGACGACGTGATCAGTGTGATCTTCACGTGCACGCCCGACCTCACCGCAGAGTTCCCCGCGCTGGCCGCGCGCAAGCTCGGGTTCCACGACGTGCCCCTGCTGTGCGCGACCGAGATCGACGTGCCGGGCGCGCTTCCGCGCGTGGTGCGGCTGATGGCCCACGTGCAGACCGACCGTCCCCGGCAGGAGATCCAGCACGTGTATCTGCGCGGCGCCGTGGCGCTGCGCGTGGACATCGCCCAGTGAGTTGACCCAGAGGGGCCCGGACAGGCGCAGCGGACAGGCCCCGACAAGGCCCTGACGGACCCGACGGGCCTCGACCGGCTCTGATGGGGCCGTCCTTCGAGCATTCCCCGGCAGGCGTCGCCAGGCACGACCACACAGGCACGACCACACAGGGACGACCGCCCGGGGAACCATCATCATCCACCCACGAGACAGCCGTCGCGGGCAGCGCACCCGGGGACGGCGACGGCAGGAAGAACACGATGACTCCCATCGAGGACGCCGAGGTCGGCAGTGTGGTCGTTGTCGGGACGGGCCTCATCGGCACGTCGATCGCACTGGCGCTGCGGCTGCGGGACGTGCGGGTCTTCCTGGCCGACCGGGACGCGGGAGCCGTACGGCTCGCGCGTGAACTGGGCGCGGGGGAGGACTGGACCGGCGAGCACCGGGTGGATCTCGCGGTCGTCGCCGTGCCGCCCCAGTTCGTCGCGCAGCAACTGCTCGACCTGCAAAAGCGCGACAGCGCCCGCTTCTACACCGACGTGGCGAGTGTGAAGGCGCTCCCGCTGGCGCAGGCCGCGCAGCTCGGCTGCGACCTGACGGCGTACGTCGCGGGGCATCCGCTGGCGGGTCGTGAGCGGTCCGGCCCGGCGGCGGCCCGCGCCGACCTGTTTCTCGGCCGTCCGTGGGCGTACTGTCCGACGGACGAGGCGTCCCCGCGGGCGGTGGCCGCGGTGGAGCGGCTGATCTCGCTGTGCGGGGGCAACGCCGTGCGGGTGGACGCGGCCGAGCACGACCGCGCCGTCGCGGTCGTCTCGCACGCCCCGCATGTGACGGCCGCCGCGGTGGCGGCCCGGCTGGCGGAGGCGTCGGAGACGGCGCTCGGGCTGTCGGGGCAGGGTGTGCGCGACGTGACCCGCATCGCCGCCAGCGACCCCGCGCTGTGGGCCGGCATCCTTGAGGGCAACGCGCTACCCGTCGCCGAGGTGCTGGAGGCGCTTGTGGCCGACCTGAGCGCCGCCGCGCGCTCGCTTCGCGCGCTGGCGGGCGACGGCGCGGCCATGAGGCAGGTCACCGACCTCCTGTCGCGCGGCGTGCGGGGCACCGGCAGGATCCCCGGCAAGCACGGTGGTCCGGCGCGGACGTACGCGGTGGTCCAGGTGTTCATCGGCGACCGACCCGGCGAGCTGGCCCGGCTGGTCCAGGCCGCGGGCGAGACGGGCGTCAACATCGAGGACATCCGCCTGGAGCACGCCACCGGGCTGGAGCTCGGCGCGGCCGAGCTGTACGTCCGGCCGGAGGCGGCGGAAGCGCTCACCCACGGCCTGCGCGAGCGCGGCTGGCAGATGCCGGGCTGACCCGGTCTGCCGGCACCACCGGTGATGCCGGACCGGCCACCGGCCCCAGGACGGGGGCGGGGGCGGGGGCGGGGGCGCGGGTGAGAGCGGGGGCGGGAGCGGGGGCGATGTAGCGGCGCAGGTCGGGGATCGCCCAGGCGATCGCCGTCACGGTGACTACGGTGAGCAGCCCGCCCGCACAGATGACGATGCGCGGGCCGGACAACGCGCTGGCGGCGTCGTGCAGGGGGCCGGTGACGCCCTGTAGCGCGGCGCCGGCGGAACCGTGCAGCACATTCGCGATCTGCGGCCCTCCCACCAGCACGACGGTGAGCGCGCCCTGCACGCGCCCGCGTACGGCGTCACCGGTGTGCGCCTGAACGATCGTAGTGCGGAAGGTGCTCAGCACGAAGTTGACCGCGCCGCCGAGCATGAGCGCCGCCAGCGCGATCCACAGCTCGGGGGCCAGGCCGACGAGCACGACGGTGATGCCCCACGCGACGGCGGCGACCGCCACGAGGGCGCCGTGGCGCCGGGCGCGGGTGAACGCGCCCGACAGCAGCCCGGCCGCGAAGACTCCGGCGGGGTAGGCCGCGTAGAGCAGTCCCGTCTGGGTGCCGCCTCCCGCCGTGCCGCCGAAGACGTGACGGGCCAGCTCGGGAAAGAGCGCCGACGGCATGCCGAAGATCATGGCCGCGAGGTCCACGGCCAGCACCGCCACCAGCAGCCTGTCGGCCGCCAGGTATCGGAACCCGGCCAGCGTCCGGCGGGCCGCCGAGGTGCCCCGGCCGCCGCCCTCCGTGCCCACTGCGCTCTCCTCCGTGCCCGTGCCAGTGCCCGTGCCCGTGGTCGGAGGCGGCAGCGGCGGCAGCGGTGGCAACATGGCGACGGCCCCCACCACGGCGAGCAGCGCGACGGCGTCGAAGAGATACAGCGTGCCGAGCCCCACGACCGGGACCAGCACACCGGCGAGCATCGGCCCCAGGACCGACCCGCCGTAGCGGACCAGCGAGCTGAGGCTGTTGGCGGCCGGCAGCAACCCGGCCGGGACGAGGCGGGGCACGGTGGCCCCCGTCGTCGTCAGGACCGTCCCGTAGGTCAGTCCCTGGAAGGCCACCGCCACCAGCAGGACGGGGACGGAGCGGCCGCCCAGGACCGCCTGGAGCCACAGCGCCGCGTATGTCAGTGCCAGGCCGAGGTGGGCGGCCAGCAGCATCGTCCGCCGGTCCATCCTGTCGGCGAGGGCACCGCTCCACACCGCCGCGGCGACCAGCGCGGCGAACGACACCCCCGCGGCCGCTCCCACGGCCGCCGACGAGCCGGTGACCGTGAACAGTTGCGTCGGCACCGCGACCACGCTGAAGGATCCGCCCACCGCACAGATCACCGAGGCGGCCCACATCCGGCGGAACGCCGGGATGGCCAGCGGCCGGCAGTCGACGGTGAAGGCCCACGCGGAGGCCGGCCTGGAGGAACAGGCGGAAGAACGGGGCGGCCGCGCCGTCGTGGCGCTCATCGCGCGGACCCGCCCTCGCCGCCGGCCGGGGATCCCTCCTGCGCCGCCGGGTCGGCCACCGGGCCAGCCCCCGGCTCGGCGACCGGGTCAGCCGCCAGGTCGGCCGCCGGGCCGGCCGTGGTGCCGGCCACGACGTCGGCCACCACGTCGGCGACCACGCAGGCCACGTTGTCGGGGGCGCCGGCGGCGTACGCCCGGTCGATCAGTTCGTCGACGACCTGCCGCGGCCCGCCGGAACCTGCGAGCGTCTCGCGCAGCACGCTGACCGGCACGACACCCGGCAGGCCGTCCGTGCAGAGCAGGTAACGGTCGCCGGGGACGGCCTCGTGCACCGACAGGTCGGGCAGGGAGGATCCGGTGCCGGTCAGCGCGCGTACCAGAAGCGAGCGCCGGGGGTGGGACACGGCCTCCTCCGGGGTGAGCCGGCCCTCGTCGATCAACGACTGCACGTACGAGTGGTCGTGGGTGATCTGGAACAGTCCGCCGTCGCGGAACAGGTACGCCCGGCTGTCGCCGATGTGCACCAGCGCGAGCCGTGACCCGGACCACACCAGCGCGGTCAGCGTGGTGACCACCTGCCCCGCGGGTGTCGAGGCGGCGATGTCCCGGATCGCCCGCTCGGCGTCGGCGACGGCGTCGGTGAGCGCGCCGAGCAGGTCCTCGGGAAGCGTGGACAGGGGCCGCAGGCGCTTGAGCGCGTCGACGGCCGCCGCGGCGGCGCGGTCGCCGCCCGGCCCGCGCATCCCGTCGGCCACCGCCAGCAACCGCTCACCGGCGTACGCGACGTCCTCGTTGCTCGTCCGCACCGCCCCCGGCTCCGACCGGGCGGCGTAACGGATCCCCGGCATGGTCGTGGTGTCCTTCACGGCGCTGCCCCTTCCCGACAGGTGGTCGACGAGGAAGGCGGCGAGCCGGCCCCGGGCCTCGGTCTCGGCCGTGACGTGCCGCCAATAGTCGGCCACCTCCTCGGCCGCGTCCGGCACGGGCAGGTCGCACACCCGCCGGATTCGTGCCAACGGCATGCCGAGCCGCCGCAACCGGGCGATCAGGCGGGCCCGCTCCAGCTGGGCCGGGTCGTAGTAGCGGTATCCCGACTCGCCGTCCACCGCGGCCGGCCGCAGCAGCCCGACCTCGTCGTACAGCCGCAACGCCTTGGGCGACAGCCGGGCGGCCTGCGCGAACGTTCCGATGGTCAGCAGCTCCCGCACCACTCCTCCTCGTCCCGGCCGCCATGGCCGGTGCCGACGATGCTGGGGCTTCACCCAGGGGCAAGGTCAACACGCGGAGGAAGCTACACGGGGATGCGCGGAGCCCGGAACGTGCCCGAACCGGCGCGCGGAAGGCCCGATCTCAGCGGCTGGTGACGGCCTCCTCGGGGCGCGGCGTCGTAGGAGCGTGCTCATGCGTGCCGCGCCGCCGCCACCATCGGGCCAGGGGCGGGGGCGCCCACCAGGCCCGTTCGCCGAGCAGCCGCATGGTGGCGGGCACCAGCAGGCCGCGCACGATCGTGGCGTCCACGACGACCGCGATCACCAGGCCGACGCCGATCATCTTCATGAGCGCCACGTTGGAGAAGGCGAAGCCCGCGACGGACACGGCGACGAGGAGGGCGGCGCCGGTGACCACCCCGGCCGTCCTGGCCAGCCCGCGCGCCATCGCCTCCGCGGGATCGGCCCCGCGCTCGCGCTCCTCGCGTACGCGCGACAGGAGGAACATCTCGTAGTCCATCGCCAGCCCGAAGGCGATCGCGACGATCAGCACGGGGAAGTTCACGTCGACGGCCCCGACCGGCTCGAAGCCGAGCAGCCCGGCGAGCCGGCCGTCCTGGAAGATCAGCTTGATGGCGCCGAAGGACGCAGACAGCGACAACAGGTTCAGCAGCACCGACTTGATTGGCAGGATCAGCGAGCCGAACGCGAGGAACATCAGCGCGGTCGACACGACGGCCACGAACAGCGCCATCCACGGCAGGCGGGAGACGACCATATTCACGATGTCCACGCGCGAGGCGGGCATCCCGGTGAACGACGCGACGGCCCCGGCCGGAGGCGGCACGGCCCGCAGGTCCTCGACCATCCGCACGGCCTCGCGGGACATCGGGTCCATCGCGTAGCCGAGGGTGATCCGGGCGAGAGCGCCGGTGCTCCCGGTGACGGACGCGCCCTCCACCCCGGGCACGGCGTCCAGGCGGGCGGCGTAGCCGTCCAGCGCCCCCCTGTTCAGCGCCGCCCTGTCCCGGGCGCGCGGCGCCTCGACGACGGCCGTCACGATCTTGGCGGGGTCGGCGGTGAAGCGCTCGGCGAGCTCCCGGGTCACGGTGCGCGCGTCGGCGCCGGCCGGCAGCACCCAGTCGCCGGGCCTGGCCCAGTTCACCCCGAGGAACGGCAGGCCGAGCGCCACGAGCACCGCGACGACGGCGAGCGCGCTCGCGAGGGGCCGCCGCATGACGGCGTGGGCCAGGCGATACCAGCGCACGCCGGAGGCGCCGGGCCGGGCGCGGCCGAGCCCGCTCTGGCCCACGCGCCGGCCGAGCTCCTTTTCGCCGGCCCGCCGGCCGAGCCCGCTTTGGCCGGCTCGCCGGCCGAGGGCCGCCAGCAGGGCGGGCAGCACGGTGAGGGCAGTCAGCACGGCGAGGACGACCGTGGTGGCGCCCGCGTACGCCATCGACAGCAGGAACCGCGAGGGGAACACCGCGAGCCCCGCGAACGACAGCGCCACGACCGCGCCGGAGAACGCGATCGTCCGGCCCGCCGTGGCCGTCGTCCGCTCCACCGCCGCCGCGACGGACGCGCCCCTGCCGAGCTCCTCCCTGAACCGGGTGACCGCGAGCAGCGCGTAGTCGATCGCCAGGCCGAGGCCGAGCACCGTGACGACCTGGATGGCGAACGTCGAGACGTCGGCGACCAGCGTGACCAGGCGCAACACCGCCATCGTGCCGAGCGCGGCGACCACGCCGACGGCCAGGGGGAGCGCCGCGGCCAGGAGGCTGCGGAAGACCACCGCCAGCACGATCAGCAGGATCGGAACCGAGATCGCCTCGGCCAGGCCGATGTCGCGCGCGATCGTGCTGTTGACCTGATCGGTCATCGCGGTGACGCCGCCGAACCGCACGGTCGGGCCCTCGACCTCGAACCTGTCCCGGATGCCGCGCAGGACCCGTACGCGCTCCTGGTCGTCGGGGGAGCGGAACTGCACGGTGACGTACGTCGCGTGCCGGTCCCCCGACACGAAGCCGGGGGAGCCGGTCGACCAGTACGACTCCAGCCGCACGATGTCCTGCCGGGGGAGCGCGTCGAGGGCCCGGCGCACGGGCCCGGCGAAGGCGGGGTCGTCCACGGTGAGCCGGTCGCTTTCGTAGAGCACGACGACGTCGGCCGTGTGCCGGCCCAGGGGTCCGGCGAGCAGGCGGTCGGCGTGCGAGGACGGGCTGCCGGGGTCGTCGAACCCGACGCCGCCTCCGAGGCGGCCGAAGACGCCGGCGCCCCACACGCCCGCGACCACGGTGAACAGCAGCGCGCCCAGCAGGATCAGGCGACGACGACGGACCGCGAAGCGGCCGAGAGCGCCGAACATGCGCTTCTCCCTTCCGGATAGCGGACAGTGTCACTATCTACTATGCCGATAGTGACGCTATCCATATCCGTGGGCGCGGGCAAGCCCCGGGCCTATCCTGGGAGGGTGCGGCGAGGGAGAGGGACATGCGGATCGCGGAGCTGAGCAGGCGGACCGGGGTCCCGATCCCCACCATCAAGTACTACATGCGGGAGGGACTGCTCCCGCAGGGAGAGCGGACCGGCCCCAACCAGGCGCGGTACGGCGAGGAGCACGTCAGGCGGCTTCGGCTGGCCAGGGCGCTGGTCGAGGTCGGCGGGCTGCCGGTGGCCTCGGCCCGCGAGGCGCTCGCGCTGATCTTCTCCTCCGGCGTCTCGGAGTTCGACGTGCTCGGCAAGGCGCAGTACGCGCTGACCCCGCCCAGGGAACGCGCCGGCGACGGCGCCGGCGACGACGCTGGGGACGAGGCCGCCGCGCAGGTCGACGAGCTGATCGCCCGGCGGGGCTGGCAGGTCAAGCCGGGCAACCCGGCCAGGCGGACGCTGGCCGACGCGCTGGCGACCCTGCGGCGCCTCGGCGAGGACGACTACCTGGACCTGCTGGAGACCTACGCCGAGACCGCCGAGCAACTGGCGGACACGGAGGTGCGGGCGATCAGCCGGCGGGGTGACCTGCACTCCATGGCCGAGGCGGTCGTGATCTGGACCGCTCTCGGCGACCCCGTGATCGCCTCCCTGCGCCGCCTGGCCCAGGAGGCGCGGGCGGCCCGGCTCCTCGGCGGGACCGCCGAGGACACCTCCTGAGAGCCGGCTCGCGGGTCCCGCCGGCGAAAGCGCGATGATCGCTCGGGGGGCCCTGTCCGCCGCCGATGCATGCTTTCCGCCGGTATCCCGGTAGCCTCGGGGACGACGATTCGAAGGGGAGAAGGAGAGCCGGTGTCGGGTCTGGTCGTCGCCATGGACGGTCCTTCGGGATCGGGCAAGTCGAGTGCCTCGCGAGGCGTCGCGCGGGCGCTGGGCCTGCGATACCTCGACACGGGCGCCATGTACCGCGCGGTCACCTGGTGGATGCTCCAGCGGGGCGTGAACCTGGAGGACGCCGCCGAGATCGCCGCGAGGTCCGCCGAGCCCACGCTGGTGATGAGCACCGACCCCGACGCGCCGGGCGTCACCGTGGACGGCGTCGACGTCAACGGGCCGATCCGCGGCCCCGAGGTGACCGGCGCGGTGTCGGCAGTGAGCGCCGTGCCCGAGGTGCGCCACCGGCTGGTGGCCCTGCAGCGGGAGATCATCGCCGAGTCCCTGCCTGGCGGAGGGATCGTGGTCGAGGGCCGCGACATCGGCACCGTGGTCGCGCCGGACGCGCCGGTCAAGATCTACCTCACGGCGAGCGCTCAGGCGCGCGCCCTGCGCCGTACGGCCGAGCTGGACGGGACGACGGTGGAGGCGCAGCAGGCCGCGATGGCCCGGCGCGACGCCCTCGACTCGACGCGCAAGGCCGATCCGCTGGCGATGGCCGCCGACGCGGTGGAGCTGGACACGACGCCGCTGGACCTGGACGAGGTGATCGCCGAGGTGCTCCGGCTCGTCAAGGAGCGGGTCTGACGCCCGCACGCCCCGCCTGACCGCCTCCCGCGCCGCGTCCGCCGCGCCGGAGAGGGCCACGCGGTGCGACGTACGAACGAGCCCGGCCCCGGAAGCGGTCCGCCGGGAGGCCTCACGGGAGGCCGGGGAGAACGGGAAGAGCAGCCGATGAGGCAGGGTATGGACGTGACGGGGGACTACGACGAGGACGAGGGCGGCTGGATCGAGGCCGAGCTCGCCGGGCTTTCCCCGGAGGAGACGGAGCAGGAGCCCGACGCGGGCCCGCTGCCGGTCGTCGCCGTGGTTGGGCGCCCCAACGTCGGCAAGTCGACACTGGTCAACCGCATCATCGGCCGTCGTGAGGCGGTCGTGGAGGACGTGCCCGGCGTGACCCGCGACCGGGTCACGTACGAGGCGACCTGGCGGGGCAAGCGGTTCACGCTGGTCGACACCGGCGGCTGGGACCCCGACGCGACCGGCATGGCCCTGCGCATCGCCGAGCAGGCGCAGATCGCGGCCGAGCTGGCCGACGTGATCCTCTTCGTGGTGGACGCCGGTGTCGGGGTCACCGACTCCGACGAGGCCGTCGGCGCGGTCCTGCGCCGCTCGGGCAAGCCGGTCGTGCTGGCCGCCAACAAGGTCGACAACCAGCAGATGGAGCTGGAGGCGACCGGGCTCTGGTCGCTCGGCCTCGGCGAGCCGCACCCCGTCTCCGCCCTGCACGGCCGCGCCAGTGGCGACCTGCTCGACATCGTGCTCGACGCGCTGCCCGAGACGCCGCCGCAGACGTTCGGCGAGCGGCGGGGCCCGCGCCGGATCGCCCTGCTGGGCAAGCCCAACGTGGGCAAGTCGTCGCTGCTCAACAAGCTCGCCGGGGAGGAGCGGGTGCTCGTCGACCCCATGGCCGGCACCACCCGCGACCCGGTCGACGAGCTGGTCGAGCTGGGCGGCACGACGTATCGGTTCATCGACACGGCCGGCATCCGGCGGCGGGACCGCGAGCTGAAGGGCGCGGACTTCTACGCGGCGATGCGCACGCGGGCCGCGCTGGAGCGGGCGGAGGTCGCGGTCGTCCTGATCGACGCCTCCGACGTGCTGACCGAGCAGGACCTGCGGATCCTCGGCCTGGTCATCGAGTCGGGCCGGGCGATGGTGGTCGCGTTCAACAAGTGGGACCTGGTCGACGAGGACCGGCGATACTACCTGGAGAAGGAGATCGACCGGCAGCTCGTCCGCACGCCCTGGGCGCTGCGGGTGAACATCTCGGCGAAGACCGGCCGCCACGTCGAGAGGCTGGCCCCGGCCATCGAACGGGCGCTGCAGTCGTGGGGCACGCGGGTGCCGACGGCCCGGCTCAACCAGTTCTTCACCGAACTGCTGCAGGCCACCCCGCCCCCGGTCCGAGGCGGCCGGCAGCCGAAGATCCTGTTCGCCACCCAGGCGTCCACGGAGCCGCCGAAGTTCGTGCTGTTCACCTCGGCGTTCCTGGAGGAGACCTACCGCCGGTTCCTTGAGCGCCGCATCCGCGAGGAGTTCGGCTTCGCGGGCTCTCCGATCGAGGTGACGATGAAGATCCGCGAGAAGCGCAAGAAGAAGTAACCTCCTGCCGGTTCCGGGGCCTCAGTCGTCGCCGCTCGCCGGGGCGGCGGCCGACAGCAGGGCGAGCGCGGCCTGGCGGGCCTGCTCGCCCGTTCCGGCCGTGCCGTGGTGCGCGGCGACGACCGTGGCGCCCTCGACCAGCATGAGCAACTGGCGCCCCAGAAGGGGCGGATCGGCGGCTCCGGCGCGCTCGGCGATGCCGGTCAGCAGGTCGAGGTAGCGGTCGAGGTGGCGTGCGGTGATGGCGCGCACGGCCTCGACGTGGTGCTGGGCCGACGCGTTCACCATCGCGCAGCCGCGGAAGACGGGGTCCTCGTACCACTCCCGCAGTGCGTCGAACACCGCGGCGAGCTGGTCGCGGGGGTTGTCCCCGGCCGCCGCGGCGGAGTCGGCCAGCCAGCGGCTCACCCGTTCGCTGCGGGCCAGGAGCACAGCCTCCACGAGCCCGTCCTTCGTGCCGAAGTGCCGATAGAGCGTCTCCTTCGACACCCCGATGAGGGCGCACAGCTCGGCGACGCCGACGCCGTCGAGTCCGCGCTCGTACAGTACGGCGGTGGCCGCCTCCAGGATGGCGGCGCGGGTGCGCTCCGGGTCGATCGTCGAGCCCTTGGGAACCGGCATACCAGGATGGTACCGACCGGTTCGATGCACTGCTACGCTCCGAGATGGTACCGATCGGTTCGATCTTTGGGAGTCCGTCATGTCCGACCTCATCGCCCTCGGCACGCCGGCCCGGCGGGAGACACGGCAGGCGGCGCGGCTGGCTCTCGGCACCGCGTCGGCGCTCGGGCTGGCGCGTTTCGCGTACGGGCTGCTCCTTCCGGCGATGCGGGAGGAACTGCACTGGTCCCTGGCCGAAGCAGGGGCGATGAGCGCCGCCAACGGGCTTGGCTATCTGCTCGGCGCGCTGGTGACCGCGGTCGTCGTACGCCGCCTGGGTACGGCGGCCACCTTCCGGTGGGGCATGGTCCTCACCGCGCTGGCGCTGGCGGTCACCGCGACGAGCGACGCCTATCCGGTGCTGCTTGCCGCGCGAGCCGCTGCCGGAGTGGCGGGCGCCGCGGTATTCGTCACCGGCGGCGTCATCGCCTCGCGCCTCGCCGCTCGCGCCGCCTCCGGCTCGCCCATCACCGTGTACTTCGCGGGCGCGGGGCTGGGCATTGTGGTCGGCGGCGCCGGTATCCCGCCGCTGGGCGACCGCCTTCACCTGGCCTGGGCCGGTCTGGGCCTGGCCGCCGGACTGGCGGCGCTGCTGAGCTGGACCGCCGCCAAGGCCGGGGAGGACGCGCAGCCGGGGGAGGACCCACAGGCCGCGACCGCCGGGCGGGTCCACGTGCGGCCGCTGTGGGGAATCGCCGTGGCCTACCTGCTGTTCGCCACCGGTTACATCACCTACATCACCTTCCTGTCCGCCTACCTGGCCGACCGGCACGCACCGCTCGGGCAGGTGGTGCTCACCTGGACGGCGCTCGGCCTGGCCGTGGTGGCGGCGCCCGCGCTGTGGAGCCGTCCGACCGCCCAGTGGCCCGGCACCCGGGCCCTGGCCACGCTGCTCGGTCTCCTGGGCGGTGGCGCGGCGCTGGCGATGGCGGCGCCCGCGCCGCCGGTCATCCTCGCCTCCGCGATCCTCTACGGGGCGACGTTCATGGGTGTGCCCGCCGCCGTCACCGCGCTCATCAAGGCGAACACCCCGCCCGCCGACTGGACGGCCACCCTGGCGGCGTTCACCACGATCTTCGCGGGCGGGCAGACCGCGGGCCCGTGGCTCGCCGGGCTCGTCGCCGACCACACCTCGACCGCCGCGGCCCTGGCGTGGACCGCGATCCTGTGCGCCGCCGCGGCGGTGATCGCGGCGTTCGCGAATCCCTCCCGCCGGGCCAGAGCGGGTTCGGCCGGGAAGACACCCGACGCGGAAGCGTCCACGAGACAGTGAGGCACACCATGACCACGTTCGTCCTGATCCCCGGCATGTGCCACGGCGGCTGGTGTTTCCGCGAGCTGTGCGAGGACTTGCGCCATCACGGGCACCGGGCCGTCGCGCTGACGTTGACCGGGCTCGCGGAACGCGCCCACCTGCTGGACGGCGGAGTGAACCTGGACACGCACATCCGGGACGTCGCCGGGGTGCTGGAGGCCGAGGACGTCCGCGACGCCGTGCTGGTCGGCCACAGCTACGGGGGAATGGTGATCACCGGCGTCGCCGACCGCCTGCCCGGCCGGATGGCCGGTCTTGTCTACCTGGACGCCGTCGTGCCGGGGGACGGCGATTCCTGCTGGAGCCTGGTCTCCGATCGGGAACGGCAGTGGTACGCCGACGTGGTGGAGACCGGCTACGCGACGCGGCCGCTGCCGTTCTTCGACCCCCGTGCCACCCCTCACCCGATCGCCTCGCTGCTCCAGCCGCTCCGGCTGACCGGCGACCCCGCGCGCATCGCGCGCCGCGTCTACGTGTACGCGGCGCGCTGGCAGGGCGAGTCCCCCTTCACCGCGACGTACGAGCGGCTGCGCGAGGACCCCGCGTGGACCACGTACGCGCTGGACGGCGGGCACAACCTCATGCGGGACGCCCCGGAGGACCTGCTGAAGATCTTGACCGGGGCCCGTTGGTAGGGGCTGCCCTACCAACGGGACTGCCGTCCGCCGGATCGATTCGCGGCGGGCGGGTCAATAGCGTTGGGGACATGCGCCGACTTCTCTCCCGCCTCGGCGGCGACACGGTCTACGTCCTCGTGGGGTTTCCCCTCGCGGTCATCACGTTCTGCCTCACGACGGTCGGCCTGTCGGCGGGCGCCGGCCTGCTGGTGGTCTGGCTGGGCGTGCCCGTCCTCGCTCTCACCCTCCTCGTCGCCCGGGGCATGGGCGACGTCGAACGGCTCCGCATGCGCGGGGTGCTGGGCAGAGACCTGCCCCGGCCGCGTTATCCCACGTCGCCGCCCGGGGCGGGCGTGTTCCGGAAGACCATCACCCCGCTCGCCGGGGGCCAGCCCTGGCTCGACGTGCTGCACGGGCTGCTGGCCTTCCCGGTCGCGATCGTCGCGTTCTGCGTGACCGTCACCTGGTGGGTGGTGGCCATCGCCGGGCTGACCTATCCGCTGTACGGCTGGATCACCTCGAACATCCCCGGCAACACCGAGCTGCCCGAGCTCCTCGGCCTCGGCCGGGGCTACGTGGTCGACAGCGTCTTCTACGGCACGATCGGGCTGATCGCCGCGATCACCCTCTATCCCGTCGTCCGCTCCTGCGCCCTCATCAAGGCGTCGCTGGGCCGGGCGCTGCTGACCGGCGTCGCCGAGCTGCAGGAGCGCATCGACGACCTCACCGAGGGCCGTCACGCCGCCGCCCACGCGGAGGCGGACGCGCTGCGCCGCCTGGAGCGCGACATCCACGACGGGCCCCAGCAACGCCTGGTCCACCTGGCGATGGAGCTGTCGCGGGCCCAGCGGGAACTGCAGAAGGACGCCACGGCCGCGCACGAGACGATCGGCAAGGCCATCAGCGCCACCCGGGAGACCCTGGACGAGCTGCGGGCGCTGTCGCGCGGCATCGCCCCGCCGATCCTGGCCGACCGCGGCCTCGCCCCGGCGCTCGCCGCCCTGGCCGGCCGCTGCACCGTGCCCGTGGAGCTGGACGTCCAGACGGCCGAGCGGTATACCGCGCTCATCGAGAACACGATCTACTTCGTGACGGCCGAGTCGCTCACCAACGTGGCCAAGCACAGCAGGGCGACGTCCTGCTCGGTCGGCCTGATCAGGATCGGTGACACGCTCCTCCTCACGATCGGGGATGATGGGGTCGGCGGCGCACACGTCGCCAAGGGACACGGCCTGTCCGGCCTGGCCGACCGGCTGCGGGCCGTCGACGGCGAGCTGTCGGTGAGATCGCCGGTGGGCGGGCCGACACTGATCACGGCGGAGGTTCCGTGCGCGTAGTGGTGGCCGACGACGCCGTCCTCATCCGGGAGGGGCTTGTCCGCCTGCTTGAGGAGTTCGGCTGCGAGGTCGTCGAGACCGTGGGCACGGGGGAGGACCTGGTCAAGTCCGTCATCGCCCACCGGCCCGACGTGTCGGTGGTCGACGTGCGGATGCCGCCGGCGTTCACCGACGAGGGCCTGCGCGCCGCCGTCGAGGCGCGGGAGAAGGTGCCGGGCACGCCCGTGCTGATCCTTTCGCAGTACGTCGAGGTGTCGTACGCCGACGACCTGCTGGCCGACGCTCGCGGGGCGGTCGGCTATCTGCTGAAGGACCGCGTGGTCGACGTCGAGGAGTTCATGGACGGCCTGCGGCGGGTCGCCGCGGGGGGAACGGTCTTCGACCCCCAGGTCGTCGCCCAGCTGATGGTGCGGCGGCGGCGAGACGACCCGCTGGCGTCGCTGACACCGCGTGAACGCGAGGTCCTGTCGCTGATGGCCGAGGGCAGGTCGAACCCGGCGATCGCGCGCCGCCTCGTCGTCACCGAGGGCGCGGTGGAAAAGCACATTCGCGGCATCTTCGCCAAGCTCGGCCTGCACGCCGAGGACGGCGACCAGCACCGCCGCGTCCTCGCGGTGCTGGCCTACCTCCGCTCCTGACCACACGCGTCAGGCCGGGTGGCTGGCCGCCGCTCGCGGCGTACGCGTTCGCCGCGGGAGTTTCCCGGTCAAGACGCGCGGAGCGGCGGCGGAGTCTCGCGCCTACGGTTCCGCGTCCGTGGCCGGCGCCGTCGTCCGCGTCGCGCGCACCGATCGCAGGATGGCGAACATACAGGCCGTCCCGGCCGCGCCGGCTCCGCAGATCACCACGTACGGGGGGACCAGCGCGGCGACGGCGCCGCCGGCGGCCACGCCGAGCCCCTGGAGGGTCATGAGCCCGGCGCCCAGCAGGGACATGGCGCTGCCCCGCATCGCCGCAGGCACCGCTTGCACGAACCACTGGTCCATGCCGAGCGTGTAGGCGGCGCACAGCCCCGTGAGCACCAGGAGCGCGACCGCGACCGACAACGGCGGACGGACGGCGAACGCGGCCATCGGCAGCATCGACCCCGCTGCCAGCGGCAGTGCGATCCGCTCGCGGGCGGCCGCCCCGAGCAGGGTGCCGGCCAGCACCTCGCCCACCGCGGTCCCCGCGGGCATCGCGGCCATGAAGAGCCCGAACCCCACCGAGCCCGCACCCGCGGCGTCCGCGTAAGGTGCGGCGGTTCCTTCGGCCACGATGAAGAACATCGGCGGGATCCACCACATCAGCAGCAGCGCGCGGACCCGGGGGACGGCGAGCAACCGCCGGGTCGAGGCGATCGAAGCGCGCATCATCGCCCCGCCCCCCGATGCCCGGGCCGGGCGGCCGCGGGTGCCCAGACGCAGGAGCAGCGCGGAACCGAGAAACGTGCCGACGGTCACGTAGAGCGCGGTGCGGGGTGACAGCCACACCAGGGCCAGTCCGCCGAGTCCGTAGCCGATGATCTGGGACCCCTGCGAGACCATCCGCACCAGCGAACGGCCCAGGACGTACAAGTCGCCCGGCAGGATGTCGGCCAGGCTCGCCGCCCGGGTGCCGGTGAACAACGGCGACATCATCGAGACGGCGAAGCGGAGGACGAACAGCGCCGCGAGCGGAGTCACCGGAACGGCCATCAACGTCACGCAGCCGGCCGAGAGCAGGTCGCAGGCCACCAGCACCCGGCGGGCGGGGTAACGGTCGGCGATGCCGGAGAGCAGGATCCCGCTGAGGGCGTAGGGCAGGAAGCCGAGGGCGAAGACGAGCGCCGTCAGCGGCGCCGAACCGGTCCGCTGGAATACCAGCACGGCCAGCGACGCGTCGGCGAAGACGCCTCCCAGCATGGAAAGGACATGGGCCGCGAAAATCGCCCGGAATTCTCTGACCACGAACACGGCGCCGTATCCGGCGTTGACGCGTGCCCGGCTTCCTGCGGCCGCTGGGGCGTCCGGCGATTCGGTCGTGGAGGAGGGTTCTGCCATGCGGAGATTCGCTTTTCCCTGTCATCGCGGTCACAGCAGGTGTCCGCGGGCGCCGAAGCCGGGTCCGGGGGCGGCGCGACAGCCGAGGCATCCTGCCCCTCGGACCCGGTACGACGATCTCGTGACCGAGTCGGACCGAGATCAACTTCTTGGGTCATGCCTGTCTATTAGGGAAACCAGCCCTTGGGGATCGAGGTCATTGGAAATTCACCTCCCTATGGGTAGGCAGTCCTGGAGGCTGAGGGTGGTCGCGGGAGCGATGACCCGCGACTAACCTGAACAACTGTGTTCGAGTTTCACTCTAGCACTAAGTCGTACATCGGTGTTCGGATTGCTGTGTGACGACGGTCATAGTGCGCTGTCGCTCCAAAGAGGAGAAGAGTCCGTTGCCGGGGCCGGTGACGGTCTCGCCGCCGGGCATGGTGGTGATGCCTGTGCCCGGAAGCTCCGCGTCGGTGAGGTCGGCCGGCGGCTCGGCGAGCGCGCCGGAGTGCATCAGGTGGAGAGTTGGCGGGCCCGTCCGAAGGTGCGGCCGAGCAGCACGTAGCCCAACGCGTACGGGGCGGCGCCGATGATCTCGAAGACGGATGTGATCATGGAGTGCGGTCCGAATCCGAACAGGGACGCGGTCCCGCCGATCGCGTACACGACGCCGCCGAATCCCAGGAGCAGGCCGGCCCACCGTTGGCCGTACCGGTTGAGCAGCAGGGTGAGCAGCACGCATCCCAGAGGGAAGACGATGTTCGCGGCCAGCACGATGATGCCGCCCTCGACGTCGATGTCCTTGGGGGTGTGCACGAGGTCGGGCGCGTACTTGGCCGTCACCGGGTTGTGGCCGCCGTCGAAGACGATCAGGCCGAACCAGAGCATGGTCCCGGCCAGGGCGGTGTACAGCGTGGTGACCGCGCGCGAACCGAACCTGTTCATGACCAGAGCCAGGACACCGGCCAGACAGGTTGCCTGGACCAGCAGGCTGATGGCCTCCATGGAATGGGTGAAGGCGTACCACTGGGCGCCCGCCGCGATGTCGTGCCCGTCGCGGGCCGGGTGCAGGATGACGGTGAGCAGGAAGAGCGGGCCCCCGATCATCGCGGTGAGCTTCACCGTCACCCGTACGCTCCGGGTGCCGTCCTCGGTGTTGTGGTGGCGGAGGGGTGGGGGCGGTGTCGTCGTGCCGGCGTCATCGTGTGCCGAGCGGTGGCTGCTCATCGTCGTTCTCCTGGATCTTGTTGCCTTGCGGTGCCCGTCCGGTGCGTGGCTCGGCGGGGCGGCCGGCGCGACGACGGCGCGGAAAGCCGAGGCCAGGGTGACGCCGGTCGGCCGTCGGCGGTGACGGCGGACGGGACGGCGACCCCGAGTGCCGCCGAGTCGGTGGGTGGTGTTCACGGTTCCCGAATCAACCTGAACAGCCGTGTTCGGGTTTCAGGCTAACATCTAATTCGTACATAGGTGTTCGGGTTTGGTACGGCGAAGTCTCCAGGTCGCTGTCACCGGAAAGAGGCGTCGGCGGTCGCGGCGCGGTGGCGACGCGGTGGCGACGCGGTGGCGAGGAGGTCTGACGCCTTCAGATTTCACCTGGCGGAGCCCATGCCGAGCCGCGCCGCCGCGGCGTGGACGTGCGGCGTGGGCGTGCGGCGTGGGCGTGCAGGGCGGACGGTGAGGTCGGCGGTTAAGGAGCCGGTGCGGGTACGGCCGTGCCGGGCGCGGTAAGGGCGGCGAGCAGCGTCGCCGAGATGACCCGTGCGGCATCGTCGGCGTCCAGCCGGCCGGCGGCGGTGTCCTCCGCCGCGGCGTGCATCAGGCTGAACACGGTCGTGACCATCCACCTCTGGGGCAGGTCGTCGCGGAAGGCGCCGGCGTCCCGCCCGCGATCGATGATCGTCTGGACCCTCTGCAGGGTCCGGTCGTGGACGGCCCGGATTCGCTCCGGGGG
This sequence comes from Microbispora bryophytorum, assembly GCF_006874465.1. Taxonomy (GTDB): domain Bacteria; phylum Actinomycetota; class Actinomycetes; order Streptosporangiales; family Streptosporangiaceae; genus Microbispora; species Microbispora bryophytorum. Next base: position 681,109 of record NZ_VIRL01000002.1, read on the forward strand.
TAGTTCGCGGTGGGCGGCCCGGAGCACGGAGTGAAGCTGGTGGACGATCCGCCATGAGGCGCCGACGAGCCGGGTCAGCGCCTCGCGCGGGTCACCGGTGGTGTCGGTCGCGTCGAGCGCGGCGTCGGACTGCTCCATCGTGCGGGTCAGGACGGCGTCGACGAGATCCGCCCGAGTCTTGAAGTGCCCGTAGAGCGTGACCCGGCCGACCCCCGCCGCCTTGGCCATGTCGGCGACGCTGGCGTCGGCGTCGCGGGCCAGGCAGAGCTGGGCCGCGTCCAGGATGGACTTGATGTTGCGCCGGGCGTCGGCTCGCCGCTCGGCCTGCGGCGCGGGGCGCTGCGCGGACCGCGACCTGTCGCCGGCGCCGCGCGGTGTGGCTGCCATTTCCGCTCCTGCACTCCCTGAGCCGACGTTCCCGAGTAACTCGAACAGTTTAGTTCACGTTGCCGCCGTGCCGTGCGAACGCTAAGTCGAACGCTTGTGTTCGAGTTGATGGTAGTGTCAGAACTCGAACACGTTTGTTCAGGTTGACGGCTGATTGGGCGGTTCGCCGACTACCAGGGGGCGTTCCTGCCGCACTGCCACAACCCCAACCCGGCCGACGGATCGGCCACGACAGCGAGGACTACCGATGACCGCAGACGGCCCTGACGACCGTGACGACGCTCCCGCGCCGGCCTTCCTGACTCGCCGCCACATGCTCGGCGTCGGGACCGCCGCCGCGGCGAGCGGTCTGCTCCGCTTCCCGCCCCCGGTGCACAACGGGCAGCCGCAATCGGCGCCGGACCCCCACATGAAGGTGTTGCGTACGCCGGAGTCCCGATTCCGGAACCTGGCCGACTACCCGTTCGAGCCGCGCTACGTCCATGTCGACGCCGGCGACGGCACCGGTGCCCGGCTGCGGATGCACTACGTCGACGAGCGGCCGGCGGGCGCGGTGAAGCCGTCCGGGCAGACGATCCTGCTTCTTCACGGGCAACCGTCCTGGAGTTACCTCTACCGGCACGTGATCCCGCCGCTCGTGGCCGCCGGGCATCGCTGCATCGCCCCCGACCTGATCGGCTTCGGCCGCTCCGACAAGCCCGCGTCCCGTTTCGCGTATACCTACCAGCGTCATGTGGACTGGCTGCGCGAAGCCGTGTTCGAAAGGCTCGGCCTGCTCGACGTGACCATGGTGTGTCATGACTGGGGAGGCCTTTTGGGGCTGCGGTTGCTGGCCGAACATCCCGGCCGGTTCCGCCGCGTGGTGGCGACGAACACCTATCTTCCAACCGGGGATCAGGACGTCGGCCGGGCCTTCCACGCGTGGACGCAGTACAGCCAGCGGGCCGACCCGTTCGACGCCGGAACCGTCGTCGAGGCGGGCACGATCAGCGAGCTCAGTCCAGCGGTGAAGGCCGGATACGACGCACCGTTCCCCGACGAGACTTATCGGCAGGGCGCCCGCCAGTTCCCCCTCCTGGTGCCCATCACGGCATGGGACGAGGCCACCGTTCCCAACCGCAACGCGTGGGCTGTGCTGCAAACGCTGTCCGTGCCGTTCCTGTGCGCGTTCAGCGACCACGTGATCCTGCTGCCGCAGGCGCCGAACACCGACGACCCGAGCTATGCCGTCCCCCAACCGGACCAGTGGCTACGCGAGCGCATTCCGGGCGCCCAAGGTCAACCGCACACCACCATCGCCGACGCGGGCCACTTCGTCCAGGAAGATCGGGGCCCCGAACTCGCCGCGATCGTCAACCGCTTCATCGAGTCGACCCGGTAGGGCCGGCCCTGGCCCGTCAGAGGCGGGCCGATCCCGCGCGCCCGCCGGCGCGCGGGCCGGTCACGGGCCGGTCAACGGACCCAGGGCGGCACGAGCCGGTCGGTCCCCTTGGGCGCGAGGTCGCAGGCGTCCGCGGCGGTGATCCCGCCGGGGTTGTAGACCTCGCAGCCGGCCGGCGCGGCCACGATCGCGCTGAAGCCGGCCTCCGCGTCGGCGCGCACCCGGCGGCTGACGTCGGCGGGCATGACGACGGTGTCCCCGGCCTCGACGGCGACGGTCTCGCCGCCGAGTTCGACTGTCGCGCCGCCGGTGAGGAAGGTCCACACCTGCTCGCCGTCGCTCGCGTGGTGGGGACCGTTGTTCCCGGCGGGCATGTCCACCCGCCAGACGGCCTGGGTGGCGCCTCCCTGGGTGGGCGAGGCGAGGGTGGTCATGACGCCGTTGGGAGTGGTGCTCCTGCGGCTGTCGGCGGAACGGATGACAGGCATGCGTGACTCCTTGGAGACGGAGCGGTGGCCGGGTGCCGGACGGGTCGCCGGGCCGGTCCACGGGGGGCAGGGCGAGAGAAGGAGGAGGGGCAGAGGTCAGGCGATCCAGGGCGGCACGCCGTGCACCGTGCCGTCGGGCAGGATGGCCCTGGCCCCGGCGGGGGCGGTGACGACGGCGGTGAAACCCACGTCGGCGCCCGCCGTGACGCGCCGTGGGGTCGAGGGCGGCATGACCACGGTGTCGCCGGGCGCGACCGTGAACGTCTCGCCGCCGAGTTCGACGGTGGCGGTGCCGTCGAGGAACGTCCACACCTGCTCGGCGTCGAAGTCGTGCGGCGGCCCGCTCGTCGCGGGGGTCGCCTCGACGCGCCACACGGCCCGCGTGGCGCCGCCCAGGGTGGGCGAGGCGAAGGTGGTCATGACCCCGGCCGGGGTCTCGGATCTGCGGGATTGGGCATGACGGATGACAGACATCGTCGGCGTCTCCTAAGATAGACAACGTTGTTGTCGGTAATAGTGAACCAGGTTGTCTATCTGTGTCAATCGACCCGCCCGGCTTCGAGCTGCCCCTGCGGCTCTTCCTGGGGTTTCGCGTTCTCATCGACGAACTGCACGCCGAGCTCGCCCGTCAGGGGCATCCGCATGCCCGTCCCATGCACGGCTTCGTCATGCAGGCGATCGGCACGGAGGGCACGACCGCGGTGGACCTGGGCCGCACGCTGGGCGTCAGCAAGCAGGCGGCGGGCAAGACCATCGAGACGCTCGAACGCCTCGGCTACGTGGAGCGCGCCCGCGACTCCCGCGACACGCGCCGCAAGATCGTACGGCTCACGCCGTCGGGGGTGGACGTCCTGGCGCGCTCGGCCCGGATCTTCGACGACCTGCGGGCGCGCTGGGCCGCCGTCATCGGGGACGAGCGGCTCAGAGACCTGGAGGCCGACCTGCGGAAGGTGACGCCGCAGGACGTCTTCCGCCTCGACGTGCCCGGCTGGTTCGGCGCCTGACCCGGCAGGGGTGCGGGATCGGGCGCGGTGGGGCGGCGGCCGGCGGGAGCGGGAGCGGTAAGGCCGGGATCAGGAGCGGCGGGAATCCAGCGGCGGGGATCCAAGGCGGGGATCAGGAGCGGCAGGGATCAGGAGCGGCGGCGGGGCAGGGCCAGGGACGTGGCCGCGCCGAGCACGCACAGGCCGCACGTGATCAGGAAGATCTCGGTGTACTCCGCGTGCAGCGCCGCTTGGACCTGCGCCGTGTAGTCCGCGAGCCTGCGGGCGTACTCGGCCGCGTCCACCCCGAACGGCAGCGGCGTGTCCAGGTGCGCGGTGAGCGACTGGAACCGGTGGAAGCCCCAGGCCGACAGCGCGGCCACGCCCAGCAGCATGCCCATCATCCTGGCCACCACGACCGCCGCCGACGCCACGCCGTGCCGCGCCGCCGGGACCAGGCGCAGCACCGCCGACGAGACCGGGGCGATCACCCCCCCGAGGCCGAGGCCGGCGACCACGAGGTCGGCGTCCATCCGCACGCCGGCCGACGCCAGGTCGAGCGGCCACCGGGAGATCAGCCAGTAGCCGGCGGCGGCCACCGCCATCCCCGCGACGGCAACCGGGCGCTCGCCGAACCGCCGCACCAGGATCCCGCCGAGGAACGCCGCGACCGCCAGCGCGGCGAGGAACCGGGTGAGCACCAGGGCGCCGCCCACCGCGTCCTCACCGAGCAGCGTCTGCGCGGCCAGTTGTACGTCGACCAGCGTGACCAGCAGCGCCGCACCGGCCAGCAGGCTCACCGCCAGCGTGGCGAGCAGCGGTGTCCTGGGCACGCCCGTCAGGTCGAGCAGGCGGACCGGGGAGCGGATCTCCCACAGCACGAACAGCACCGCCGCGACCGCCCCGGCGGCCACGCACGGCAGTCCCCACGGCGGCAGCACGGCCGTGTCGGGGGAGGGGTTGTAGAGCCCGGCGACAAGCAGGCCGAGCGCCAGCGCGAGCAGGACGCCGCCACCCGCGTCGACCGTCCCGGCGTTCGCCTTCCGCGCGTCGGCCGTCCCCGCGTCCGCCCTCCTCGCGCCCGCCGTCCCCGTGTCGACCGTCCTCGCGTCCGCCGTCCCCGCGTCCGACTCGCCGGAGGGCCGGCCGTACGGCTCTCGCCCGCCGGGGACGGCCACCTGCACGGCGACGGCGGCCAGCAGCGCGAGCGGGAGGTTGACCCAGAAGATGCCGCGCCATCCGGCGAGCGCGGCCAGGCCCGCGCCATAAAGCGGGCCGAGCACGCTGCCGAGCTCCTGCGCGGCGCCGACCACCCCGAGCGCCACCGGCCGGGCGCGCTCGTCCCACAGGTCACCGATGAGGGCCATGGTGATCGGCAGCAGCGCGCCGCCCGCGACGCCCTGCAGCGTACGGCCCGCGACCAGCGCGGGCACACTCCCCGCCAGGGCGGTGACGAGGGAACCGGAGGCGAACCCGGCCAGGCAGGCGTGGATCAGCGCGCGCCTGCCGTACCGGTCGGACAGGCGGCCGAGCAGCGGCATCGCCGCGACGTAGCCGAGCAGGAACCCGGTCACGACCGGGGTCGCCCGCTCCAGGTGGTTCAGCGGCACCCCGACGTCGGCGGCGACGTCCACGAGCACGGTGACGACGACGTACGCGTCGAGTGCGGCGAGCAGCACGGCGGCGCCGCCGACGCTCAGCGCGAGACGCCGGTGCCGGGCGGAGGGCCCGGCGGTTCCGGTCGCCCGGGTCTGCCCGGCCGCGCCGTCCGCGTCCGTGGCGTCGCCGGCGTCGGTGGCGTCGGTGGCGTCCGTCACGACGCGGGCGGGGCGATGGTCACGGGGGCGTCGTAGTCCCCCAGGGTCACGGCCACGGAGCCGCCGGTGAGCGGCAGGTCGAGCTTGAGCAGGCGGCTGGTGGCCTTGTCGATCCAGAGCGTGCCGGTGACTCCCTGCTGAATGCCGGGAACCAGCGTGGCCAGCACATCCTGCGACAGCGTGGCCGCCACCCGGTAGGCGGTGGCGTCGCCGACCTTCTCCTCCGCCTGCGTGTGTACGTCCTTCGCGGTGGACAGCAGCCCGGGCACACCGGTCAGCACGGCGGAGGGGTTGTAAAGGGCCAGGAGCTGCTGGCGGGTCATCGTCTGGAAGCCGCCGGTGGGTCCCTTGAAATAGACCTTGTCGCCGACGAGCACGAACTCGATCTCCTGCAGTCCAGCGATCTCGATCTGCAGGGTGCCCTTGGCGTCGCCCTCCCGGGTGAGGCTGCCCTCGGCGTGCCGCACCGGTACGGCGGGCTTGCCCTTGGTCGCGATCGTGAAGGCGACCGTCGTGACCGTCCGCATGGCCTCGGCCGAGCGCTTCAGCAACGCGGGACCGTCCGGCAGGGCGGCCTCGCTCTTCGCGCTGCACGCGGTCACGAGCAGCAGGCCGGCCACGACGAGCCCGAGGATTGTTCGCACAGCCGGATCGTAGCGAGCGGGCGTGGCCGGTACGCGCTCCCTCGGGAATCGGTTTGGCGCGGCCGGTCGCGGGAAGTCGGGACCGGGTGCCTACCCCGTGCCGCCCCGCAGCCTCCTCACCTGATGCCGCGGAGCGCCTGGAGACGATCGATGATCGGCGTGTAGATCTGCTCCAGGGTGGACACCTCCTCGGGGGTCATCAGGTCGACGAAGTGCCGGCGGACGCTCGCCACGTGGTCCGGCGCCACCCGCTGGATCATCTCCCAGCCGGGGTCGGTCAGCACGGCGAACGTGCCGCGCCGGTCGTCCTCGCAGTCCTGCCGGGTCACCAGGCCGGCGGCCTCCATCCGGGAGATCTGGTGGGACAGCCGGCTGCGCGACTGGATCGTGGCGTCGGCCAGCTCGCTCATGCGCATGCGCCGGCCGGGACTCTCCGAGAGGTTCACGAGAATCTCGTAGTCGTTCAGCGACAGCCCGATGGCCTGCAGCTCCCGGTCGAGCTGGTGGAAGAGCAGGCGATGAGCGGCCAGGTGTGCCCGCCAGGCGCGCTGCTCCTGCGGGGTGAGCCAATGAGGGGCGTCCATGATGCCCAGCATAAGATCACTTGAACGAACGGAGCGGAATGCCTGACAGCGAGAACGGTGAGAGCCTCGGCACCGTCGTGGTCGCGGGCGCGGCCAACCTCGCCATCGCGCTGGCCAAGCTGGCCGCCGGTCTGATGAGCTCCTCCTCGGCGATGCTGTCGGAGGCCGCGCATTCGGCGGCCGACACGGCCACCGAAGTCGTGTTGTTCGCCGCGGTCCGGCACGGTGAGCGCCCCGCCGACTCCCGCCATCCGCTCGGCCACGGACGGGCCGCCTACCTGTGGGCGATCGTGGCGGCCTGCTTCACGCTGGTCGTGGGGGCCGGGTTCTCCCTGACGCACGGCTGGCACACGATCACCGCGGGGGAGAGCCTGGGTGACATCGGCGTGTCGTACCTCGTGCTCGCGGTGTCCTTCGCGATCGAGTCGGTCTCCCTGTGGAAGGCCCTGCGGCAGCTTCGCGGCGAGGCCGGTCGCTGGCGGGTGAGCCCCGGGCGGCTGCTGCGGCGCACCTCCGACACCGTGCTCAAGGCCGTCGTGCTGGAGGACTCCGCCGCGCTGATCGGCATCGCGACGGCCGCCGTCGGCCTGCTGTTGTCGCAGCTCACCGGCTCGGCCGTGTGGGACGGCATCGCCTCGATCGTCATCGGGCTGCTGCTGCTCGGCGTGGCGCTGACCCTGATCAGGACCAACGCCTCGCTGCTCATCGGCCAGGCGGCGCCGCGCGGGTTGCAGGAGGAGATCCGCGGCGAGCTGGTCGCCCATCCGGAGGTCGAGGCCGTCGTCGAGCTGGTCACGGTCATGATGGGCCCCGGCCAGGTCATGGTGGCGGCGAAGGTCGACTTCCGCGACGAGACGTCCGGGCAGCGGCTCGAACTCGCCTCCGACCAGGTGGAGCGACGGCTCACCGAGCGGTTCCCGGAGATCCGGCAGGTCTTCCTCGACCCCACCCCGGGGCGGTCAGCCGCCGAGAAGGCGTAGTTTGGCGGGCTCGTCGGTGACCGCGGAGGCGATCACGGTGCCGGCCGTCCACTCGACGAAGTGACGGCCCCGCCATTCCAGCGTGATCGACAGCCCGTCCTCCAGCGACAGGGCCGACAGGTCCGCCTCGCGCAGCCGGTCGAGCGTGAGCTCTCCCCGTTTGACCAGCGCCTCCTTGCGTACCCACTGCCGGATCAGCCTGCGGTTGTCGTCACCGACGAGCTTCGCCTCCGCGGGGGTCAGCGCGAGCTCCACCAGCCTCTCGTCGGCCGGGCCGTTCGTGGCGTGCTCGGCGTCCACGCCCACCCGGCCGAACCCGGCGACCGCGCAGACGTAGCCCGAGGTGTGCGCCAGGCTGATCGACACCTCGGGTGCCTCGGCCAGCCAGGGCCGTCCGTGGGCCTGCCCGCACCCCTCGCAGCGCTGCACCACGGTCAGCGTGCGGACGCGGGCGCCGAGCAGCTCCGCGGCGCAGTGCCGTACGAGCAGGTGGGCGGCGACGAAGTCGAGGCGGTCCCGTTTGCGGGTGAAACGTTCGGCGCGCTCTCGCTCGGCCTCGCTCAGTGTGCCGGAGACCATGTCCAGCACATCGTCGGTGTGGCCGGCCACGGCCAGTGGGGGGCGCACGAGGCTACTGTAGGGGAGCGATGTGACGATCACGTGAACTGGGGCCCGGGCCGCGACGGCCGAGGTTCCGCGGCCATCTTGGGTGAGCCGACCTGGGTGAGCCGACCTGGCCGCGACGGGTCGCGGCCGCGTGCGTGCGACTCGTGCAGGACCGCGTCGGCACGTGACCGTCGCCGTGACCGCCCTATCTGTGCGACCGCGCAGCAGGGACGCGTGATTTCCGCTGCCGCCCGATCTCCTGAGCGCCGTTCGGTCCGGATGAGGGCGTGCGCGTCGATCAGCGCTTGTAGCATCACGCCGACGGGGCGACTCGACTCAGGCTCTGCGCCAGCGGGCCCGATCCCCGGGACGGGACGTACAACGCATCGAGGTGCCCGCGCTGGTGCGTCCCAGTGCCCCTTCGGGGGAGCAGAAGGCTCCGGGGTGGACACTGGAGCGTACAGATGGCTGGGGTGGGCGCCTGGTTTTCCTTGGCGTCGGTTTCGGTGCCGATCGGGTCTTCTTCGGCTTCGGTGCTGATCGGGCTTTCATTGGCTTCAGCCTGGGGGGTGCCGGCGTATGGGAGGCGACGGCCGCTACCGGGGTCGGGGCGGGCGTCTCGCTCGGGATCGGGGTGAGAGAGGAACTCGGGGTGTAGACCGAGGTGGGCGGTGAGGTGGCCAGGGCTGTGCCGGTGGAGTCGCTGCAGCCGGTCAGTAGTGCGGCTGCGAGCAGTGCGGCCATGACAGACGGTCGGAACATGTTCTTGCCTCCGCAGGGTGGTCGCTGTTCCGATCGGTTGACGAGTGAGTCGCTGGCAGGGGTTACCTAGCTGTACTGCCCTGGGAGGTTGGTGACGCGGCTGATGGGTGGCTGGCCTTTCAGCGCGGTGTGTCCGCGGTGATGGTTGTACATGTGTAGCCAGGGGTCAAGGGCGGCGCGGCGTTCGGCTTCTGAGGC
>NZ_VIRL01000030.1 GCF_006874465.1 Microbispora bryophytorum
GCTCGTGGTCGGCGAACGCCACGAGCGAGAGCAACCCCTTCGCCGGCAAGGCCAACAGCGGCGCCACCTGGACCAACGACATCAGCCACGGTGACCTGGTCCGCAACAACCCCGACCAGACCAAGACGGTCGACCCCTGCAACCTGCAGCTGCTCTACCAGGGCCGCAGCCCCAGCTCCGGCGGCGACTACGGCCTGCTGCCCTACCGCCCCGGCCTGCTGACCCTGCAGCGCTGACGGCATGACACGGTTCCCACCCGCAGGTTCCTGACCATCGCGGCACGGCGCACACCGAACCAGGTGAGCGCCACCACGGACGCGATGATCAGGACCGGGAGGACCTGAACGGCGGGCTCGGTACCAGACCGAGCCCGCCCCGGACCGCCGGTTCGCCGAGGACCTGTGGGGCATCGCGCCCACCCGGCGCGCTGTGGGTGCGCAGGCCGCGGCGCGACCGGCCGAGACGGATGGCGTCGCAGTCGTGGCGGTCGTCCGCCCGAGGCCCGCTCATGCCGGGTAGGCGTGGGTCTCCGTGGCCTTGACCGAGGCCCAGATCCGCTGACCCGGGCTCAGCTCAAGGTCGGCCAGGGCGGCGGGGGTGATGTCGGCGAAGGCGGTGATCGGGCCGTCGAGGTGCACGCGGACGTTGTCGCCGTGCCGCTCGATGCCGCCGATCGTGGCCTGCCACAGGTTGCGGGGGCTGCCGTCGGGGCGGGTGCGGTAGAGGGCCACGGCGGCGGGCGAGAAGGCCACGAACGCGGGCCCGTCGAGCTGTTCGGAGGTGTGCAGCGGCAGTTCGCCGACCTCGACCCGGGTGCCGTCGCCGATCCCGCGGTAGAGGTTGAGCCCGACGAGGCGGGCGACGTACCCGGTGCGCGGGCGGCGGGCGACCTCGGCGGGGGCGCCCTGCTGGACGACGACGCCGGACTCGATGACGACCAGCCGGTCGGCCAGCACCATCGCATCGAGCGGGTCGTGGGTGACCAGCACGGTGGCGCCGTCGAAGTCGGCCAGGTGGCGGCGCAGCTGGGAGCGGATCTCCAGCCGGGTGTGCGCGTCCAGCGCGGCCAGCGGCTCGTCCAGCAGCATCAGCCGGGGCCGTACGGCCAGCGCCCGGGCGAGGGCGACGCGCTGTGCCTGCCCGCCCGACAGCCGGCGGGGCTTGTCCGTCGCCCGGTCGGCCAGTCCGACACGCTCCAGCAGTGCCGCGGCGACGCGGCGCGCCTCGGCCTTGGACACCCCCTGGCAGCGCGGCCCGAAGGCGACGTTGTCAAGGGCGGACAAGTGGGGGAACAACAGGTAGTCCTGGAAGACCATGCCGATCGGGCGCTGTTCGGGGGCCAGGTGGTGCAGCGGCCGGCCGTCCAGGCTGATGTGCCCGCCGGACATCGGGATCAGCCCGGCCAGGGCGCGCAGCGCGGTGGTCTTGCCCGCGCCGTTGGGCCCGAGCAGCGCGACGACCTCTCCTGGTGCGACGTCGAGCGTGATGTCCAGGGTGAAGGCGGGTCGGTGGACGACCAGGGTCGCCCGCAGGCCGTCGGCGGTCATGGGCTGTTCACCCACCGATCGCGCAGGCTGGCCAGGACGACCACCGAGACGGCCAGCAGGACCAGGCTGAGCACGATGGCCGCGTCCGGATCGGTTTCCAGCGCCAGATAGACCGCCAGCGGCATCGTACGGGTGGTGCCGGGGAAGTTGCCGGCGAAGGTGATGGTGGCGCCGAACTCGCCGAGCGCCCGCGCCCAGCACAGCACCGCTCCGGCCACGACTCCGGGCATGATGAGCGGCAGGGTGACCCGGCGGAAGACGGTCCAGCGCGAGGCGCCCAGCGTGGCGGCGGCCTCCTCGAACCGCCGGTCCGCGGCGCGCAGCGCCCCCTCGACGCTGATCACCAGGAACGGCATGGCCACGAACGCCTCGGCGACGATCACTCCGAGGGTCGTGAAGGGCAGCGTGATCCCGAAGGCGGACTCCAGCCACTGCCCGACCAGTCCCCGCCGCCCCAGCACCAGCAGCAGCGCCACACCGCCCACCACCGGCGGCAGGACCAGCGGCACGGTCACCAGAGCCCGCACCACACGGCGGCCCGGGAACTCGACCCGGGCCAGCAGCCAGGCCAGCGGCACCCCGCACAGCACGCAGACGACTGTGGCGGCGGTGGCGCACACCAGCGACAGCCGCAACGCCTCCAGCACCTGCGGCTCGGCCAGCCGCTGAGGCAGCGTGGACCAGGGCGCCCGGATCAGCAGCCCGGCAAGCGGCAGCACCAGGAAGGCCAGCCCCGCCACGGCCGGGAGCACCAGCATCCACGGCGGGCGGCCGGATCGGAGGGCGGCCGAGTGGCCGGCTGCGCCGCTACGCGTGTCCGGGCGGCCGGGTGGGCCCGGGCGGCCGGGTGGGTCTGAGCGGCCGGAGCGCCGCGCCTGCGAAGAGGTCATGCGGGTCAGGGGGCCTCGAAGCCGGCCTTGGTCAGCACGTCCTTGCCCTGCTGCGACAGCACGAGATCGACGAACTGCTTGGCGAGATCACCGGCGGGAGCCTTCGACAGAGTCGCGATCGGATAGTCGTTGATCGCCTTGTCCGCCTCGGGGAAGGCGATGCCCTGCACCTTGCCCGCCGCGGCGATCACGTCGGTCGTGTAGACCAGCGCGGCGTCCACCTCGCCCAGCTCGACCTTGGTCAGCGTGGCCTTGACGTCCTGCTCCAATGTGACCGGCGTGACCTTCAGCCCGGCCGCGTCCAGCGCCTTGACGGCCGCCGCCCCGCACGGCACCTGCTCGGCGCACAACGCCACCTTCACCCTGGGGTCGGTCAGGTCCTTCAGTTCGGCCACCTTGGCCGGGTTGTCCTTCGGCACGGCGATCTCCAGCTTGTTACGCGCGAAGGTGGTCGGCCCGCTCGCCAGCGACGCATCCGTGACGGTCTTCATCGTGGCCGGACTGGCCGCGGCGAACACGTCGGCCGGAGCTCCCTGGACGATCTGCTGGGCCAGCGTCGCGCTGGAACCGAAGTTGAACTTCACCGTCACCCCCGGGCGGGCGGCCTCAAAGGTCTTGCCGAGCTCCGTGAACGTCTCGGTCAGCGACGCGGCCGCGAACACGTTCACTTCCTTCGCCCCGGCGGCCGCCGAAGTCGAAGACGTGGCCGGTTCCCCCGAGCCGCAACCGGACAGCCCGGCGAGCACCAGCGCGACGGGCACGGCGATCGCCCGTCGGGAAAGGCGCCTGAACACCAAGGCGGCTCCTCAGGAGGTAGTGACCACGCGCTCGTGGCCGGGAATCTCGACGACGACGTTGGTGGATTTGATCACGGCGACCGCCACCACCCCTGCCTCCAGGCCCAGCTCGTCGGCGGCCTGCCGGCTCATCAACGACACCACCCGGAACGGCCCGGCGGCGATTTCGACCTGCGCCATCACCGCGTCCCTGACGACCTCGGTGACGATCCCGCGGAAGCGGTTGCGCGCCGAGGACCGCCGGCCGTCGCCGGTCGTCTCGACCTGTGACCGGGCGAAGGCGGCCAGGTCGGCCCCACTGATCTGCCGGTGGCCGTGCTCGTCCCGCACCGCGGCCAGCCGGCCCGCGTCCACCCACCGGCGGACGGTGTCGGAGCTCACCCCGAGCAATGCGGCGGCCTCGCTGATCCGAAACGTCGTCACAGACCTCACTCTATCCCTCGCATGATCCAGGCTGAACACCCCTCTGCCATCGCAGCAGCGGCCTCATATAGGTGTCTCCGGTGGCATCTACGAGAGAGGAGAGCACGCCCGCACATTCACGGGACCGGCGCCCGGGGCCGCGCCGTGGTCCGACCCCGAGCCGGGGGATAGCATCCTGCTGTGTCTGTCGCCATCCGCCTCGCCCCCGGGCGTCGGCCGCGCGGTTGCCGGGCCCCGGCGCGGCGTGTGCTCGGCCGCAGAGTGCGCTATGTGCTTGGCGCCGAGGCCGGTCAGGTGAACGGGATGCGATGGTCCGGCACCCCCTGTGCCGTACGAGGTATCTGAGCGAGCTCGCTCTCCTCGACTCCGTCGTTCCGGCCCAGGATGCGGAACGACGAGGCTCACTCGAGGCTCCCTACCAGCCACCTGGAGCCGGGCGAAGCCGTGCCCGGAGCGTACGTGCATGATCTGCGATTTCCAGCGCGTCATCGGCGTGGAGGCTCATCGGCTGTGAGGCCGCCGGGCATCGGGTGGAGACCGGGCGATGGAGAGCCCCACGCATTCGCCGGCGCTGTCGACGCCGGCACCGACCCCGGACCGGACGGGCTGATCCTGGCGAGCCCGTCGGGCCGGGGCGACAAGGACATGGAGACCGCCGCACGGCACTTCGAGCAGGACGCCGGCGCGGCCAGGGCAGGGGAAGCGAAAAGTGAACGGAAACCTGCGGCTTCTGGCCGACACACTGGCCCGGGCGAAGCGAGAGAACAGGGCCGCGCTCATCACGTACATGACGGCCGGCTTTCCGACCGTCGACGACGGCATCGCCGCCACCCAGGCGATGCTGAACAGCGGAGCCGACATCGTCGAGATCGGCCTGCCGCACAGCGACCCGGTGCTCGACGGCCCGGTGATCCAGGCCGCCGACGACATCGCCCTGCGCGCGGGCGTCCGGATCGCCGACGTCATCCGCACCGTGCGAGAGGCATACCAGGCCACCGGCAAGCCGATCCTGGTCATGTCCTACTGGAACCCGATCGACAGGTACGGCCCCGAGCGCTTCGGCAGCGAGCTGGCCGAGGCGGGCGGCGCAGGATGCATCCTTCCCGACCTGCCCGTGGAGGAGTCCGCGCTGTGGCGCGAGACCGCGGCCAGGCATGGCCTCGCCACCGTCTTCGTGGCCGCGCCGAGCACCACCGACGAGCGGCTGCGGGAACTCACCACGGCGGGAACGGGGTTCGTCTACGCCGCGTCGCTGATGGGAGTCACGGGCACGCGGGACGCCGCCGGCACGTCCGCCGACGCGCTGGTGCGGCGCATCAGGGCGACCACCGACCTCCCCGTCTGCGTCGGAATCGGGATTTCCGACGCTGCGCAGGCTGCCCGGACGGCTCGCTTCGCCGACGGGGTGATCGTCGCCTCCGTACTGGTCAAGGCCGTCCTCGACGCACCCGATGCCGCAGCGGGGACCGCGATCGTGGCTGAGCTCACGGCCGAACTCAGCCGTGCGACCCGTCGGCACGCGCAACCTTCGTGGTGACCCAGCGGACGCGGCGCCTCGGGCGGCCGGGCCGCGTCGACGGAGATGCCGACGTCCGCGCGGTGCAGGGCGAGCGCGTCGTTGACGCCGTCGCCGGGGTAGGCGACGTCCAGGCCACCGATTCGCCGGATGCTCACGATCCTGGTGGATTGCCGTTCAGCGCTTGTGCGGGGGTACCGGCCCGTCCCCGGTGCGTCCGCCGCCGGCCGCCGTTCCCGCCGGAGCGCACCATGTCGCACGCCAGCACCGAGAGCGCGGCGGCGCCTAGTGCCATCGCCCAGCCGGCGGGCGGCACAGGCACCAGCGCGAGCGGCGCGCCCAGCGCCGGGATCACCGTCACGAGGATCTGCAGCGCCGCGGTGGCGGTCACCGCGACGAGGACAGGACGGCTCCGCCACCAGCCGCGCTCGAAGGTCCGGCGGCGGGCCCGGACGACGTAGGCGAGGGTCAGCCGGGCGAAGACCAGTGCGAGCACGGCCTGGCTGCGGACCTGTTCCTCGCTCCAGCCGAGGCGGCGGGCGACCTCGACGGCCGCGAAGACGAGCGCGCCGACGGCCACCGCGCGCAGCGCGATCCGGGTCAGGACCGGCCAGGAGAGCAGGCCGCCGGTGGGGCGCAGTGCCAGCGGGTCGCCGGCGGGCCGGTCGACGCCGAGCGCGATGGCGGGGATGCCGTCCAGCACCAGGTTGATCCACAGCAACTGCACGGGAAGCAGCGGCACGACCAGATCCGGCCAGGCGATCAGGCCGGCCAGGACGATCAGGATCTCCGCGAGGTTGCCGGTGAGCAGATATCCGACCATCGAGGCCACGTTGTGGCGCAGGCGGCGTCCTTCGCGTACCCCAACGACGATGGTGCCGAGGTCGCCGTTGGTGACGACGACGGAGGCGGCCTCCCGGGCCACGTCCGTTCCCTCCTCTCCGGCCATGGCCACCCCCACGTCGGCGTTGCGCAGTGCCGGGGCGTCGTTCACACCGTCGCCGGTCATCGCCACGACCTGGCCGTCCTCGCGCAGGGCGCGCACCAGGTCGAGCTTGGTGCCGGGGTCGACGCGGGCCAGCACGGCCGCCTCGCGCAGCCGGGCGAAGCGTTTCGGACGATCGCCGTCCGCACCTTCGAGGGTCTGGAGCGCGGCGCCCGTCACCACGGGGTCGGCGTCGATGCCCACCTCCCCGGCGATGGCGCGGGCGGTGTCGGCATGGTCGCCGGTCACCATCACCACGCGGATGCCGGCGGCGCGGCAGTCCGCCACCGCCCGCGCCGCCGAGGGGCGGATCTCGTCGCTGAGCGCGACCAGGCCCAGCGGACGCAGCCCTGTGGCGTCCAGATCGTCGGTGCGCAGGCCGGCGAGCGTGAGCACCCGCAGGCCCCGGTGCGCCAGACCGGGCACCGCTCGCGCCAGCCGCTCGGGCTCCGGGCCGGGAACGCACCGGCTGAGCACCACCTCCGGAGCGCCCTTGACCGTCAGCAGAGGCCCCTCCCCGGCCGCCGCGGTGATCACGGCCATCGACCTCGTCTCGGCGTCGAACGGCCGGACGGCCAGGCGTTCCTCGCCGGGCGGCAGCCTCACCCCGTGCCGCTCGGCGGCCACGGCGAGGGCGACGTCGACCGCGTCCCCCAGGTTGTCGCGGGCGTCGTTGCAGCGCAGCGCGGCACGCCACAGGTCGCTTTCGGACACCGCCACCTGGTCGGCCACGGTCAGATGCCCGGTGGTCAGCGTGCCCGTCTTGTCCGTGGCGATGACGGTGGTCGCGCCCAGCGCCTCGATGGCCGCCAGCCGCCGGACGATCACACCGAGCGCCGCCATGCGCTGTGCGCCGAGCGCCAGTGCCGTGGTCACGGCGGCGGCCAGGCTTTCCGGCACGGCGGCGATGGCCAGCGCCACCCCGGCCAGGATGATGTCGAGGAGCGCGGCCTCGCCCCGCTGGACCCGGGTGAGTCCGATGAGGATCACCACGACGCCCGCCACGACGGCGACCAGGCCGATCCGCCGCGACACCTGCGCGAGCTCCACCGCCAGCGGGCCCTTGACGCCGCCGCCCAGCGCGGAGGCGATGCGCCCCATCTCGGTGCGGGCACCGGTGCGGGTCACCTCGGCCACTCCCGAACCCCGCACGACGAGCGTCCCGGCGAACAACTCGTCGCGGCGGTCGGCGAGCGTGCCGCCTGCTCCGTCCGCTCGCGAGGCCCGTTTGTCGGACGACAGCGACTCCCCGGTGAGCATGGACTCGTTCACGGCCAGGGCGTTCGCCTGCGACAGCCGCGCGTCCGCGGGGACGCGGTCTCCGGCCGCGACCTGCACGACATCGCCCGGGACGACCTCGGCGGCGGGCACCCTCCGTACGACGCCGTCGCGGACGACCTTGGCCATGGGCGCGGTGAGGGTGCGCAACGCCCGCACGGCGTGGTCGGCCTTCGCCTCCTGGCTCACCCCGATGACCACGTTGACCAGGAGAATGGTCAAGATCGCCGCGCCCTCGGGAATCTCGCCGAGGACGAGCAGGGTGACCAGTCCGGCGATCAGCAGCAGGATCGACATCGGGTCGGCGAGCTGGCGAGCGGCACGGGCGGGCAGGCGTGGCGGCCTCGGCTGCGGGAACTCGTTCGGCCCGTACTCGGCCAGCCGCTCCGATGCCGCCTGCGCGCTCAGTCCGGTCGGCTCATGCACGCTGATCTCCATGCCTCCAAGCAGATCACTCGGGCGTATGGGAAGGCCGCAGGCCAAAGCCATCTCGCCGGAGGACCTTGGGCCCACGCGTCCGCGTCAGGCCGGCCGGGACGGCGGGCACGATGTCCTTCAGCCACAGCAGGGTGAACAGCGTCGCCACGATGACGAGGAGCCACGCCTCGACGACGGCGGCAGCGCGGTCCGGTGGAGCAGCGACACCCAGGACAAGAACCTGCAGCTGATCAACGCCCAGACACTTGGCTGGAATTGGTACACGCCGGTAAGGTCCGATTCTGTGGACCGTTTGAGGACCAATTCGAGGCTGGCCGAGGACGTGCTCATCGAACTGGACCGTGACGCCGGGGTGTCACTGCACCGGCAGATCGAGGCGTCCATCCGCGCGAGCATCCGGGCCGGTCGGTTGCGAGCGGGTGCGTCGCTGCCACCCAGCCGCACCCTCGCGGCCGGGCTCGGGGTTTCCCGCGGGGTGGTCGTGGAGGCCTATCAGCAGCTCGTGGCCGAGGGCTACCTTGCCAGCCGATCGGGCGGATACACCCAGGTCGCCGCGTCGATGCCGCCGACCGCCGCCGGCGCGGGCTCCGCGGCTTCGATGGCGCGGCCGGCCGCGAGCAGTGCCGGTCTCAGGGCCGGTTTCGGGGCAGATTCCAGGGCCGACTCCAGGGCCGGCTTCAGGGTTGACTTCGGATACGGGCGCACCGACGTGTCGCAGTTCCCGCGGGCCGCCTGGCTGCGTTCGGTTCGTACCGTGCTCACCACCGCGCCCAACGACCGGTTCGCCTACCTCGACGGGCGCGGCGTGCTGGAACTGCGCCAGGCCCTGTGCGACTACCTCAACCGGGTACGCGGCACGCAGGCCGTCCCCGGCGACGTGGTCGTCTGCAACGGCTACGGACAGGGCATCTCGCTGCTGATCCAGGTGCTCGCGCGGCGCGGCGCCAGGCGGATCGCCCTGGAGGACCCCTCGTCCGACGACGATGCCCGGGTGCTGGCCGGGGCCGCGGGACTGGAGGTGGTCGGCATCCCGGTGGGTCCGGACGGCGTTCAGGTCGACGCCCTGGACGCGGCCGACGCCGACGCGCTGGTCCTCACGCCGTCGCACCAGTGGCCAACCGGCGGGGTGCTGTCGGCGGCGGCCAGGGCCGAGGTGATCCGCTGGGCCAGACGCCGCGGCGCGATCGTGGTCGAGGACGACTACGACGCGGAGTACCGCTACGACCGCTCTCCGGTGGGCGCCATGCAGGGCCTGGCGCCCGATCACGTCGTCTACTGCGGCACGGCCAGCAAGACGCTCGCGCCGGGGTTGCGGCTGGGCTGGATGGTGGTGCCTCCCCATCTGGTCGCCGACGTCGCCGCGGCGAAGCTGCTCGCCGACCGCGGTTCGTCGGTCATCGACCAGCTGACGTTCGCCGACTTTCTCGGCCGCGGCGAGTTCGACCGTCACCTGCGCCGGATGCGTCCGGTGTACCGGCGCCGCCGTGACGCGCTGCTGGACGCGCTGCGCACCCATGTGCCGGACCTGCGACCGGCCGGGATCGCCGCCGGGCAGCACGTGGTCGCCTGGCTCCCGCCCGGCCTCGACGAGGCGGCGGTGGTGGCGGCAGCGGCCCGGCATGGGCTCGGCATTCAGGGCGTCGGGCGGTTCCGGATCGCCGGCGCCGGGCCCGGTGGCCTGATCTTCGGCTACGCCATCCTCAGCGAGAGCGCCATCGCCGAGGGAGTCGCGCTGCTGGCGACGGCCATCCGGGAGATACGGGGATCCTGACGCGGCCCGTCACAGTGCCGGACGACTGTTCTGGGCCGGACGGATGTTCTGGTTCAGGTGGAACACGTTCGCCGGGTCGTAGGCGGTCTTCACCGCGGTCAGCCGGGCCAGCTTCGCGGCCGAGTACGCCCGCCGCACGCCGCGCTGCCCATCGGCCAGTTCGTCGGCCGTCAGCGAGTTGACGTAGATGCCGCTGGCGTACGGCTCAAGCGATGCGCCGGCGGCGCGGGCGGCACTCATCCTGGCGTCGTCGTCGGCCGGGTCGGTCCAGCGGGCGCCGGCGCCGAACTCGAACATCGTGCCCCGGTGGCTGAACGCCGCGTCCGCTTCCGGGACATCGGCGATCGCGCCGCCGTGCGCCTGCAGGCCGACACCCGGCAGGTCCTGGCTCGCGCTCAGGTCGGGGCAGCCGCGCAGCAAGAAGGCCTCGATCGCCGCGGTGGGAAAGCTCCGCAGGTAGTGCCCCTTGGAATAGCGGCGGTACGCGTGGCCGCCGGTGGAGTCCTCGCGTTGCTGAAGTTCGAGGTAGGACGGTGTGGTGACGCGGGAGGCGACGGGACGCCCGAGTGCCCGCATCGCGGGCAGCAGCAGGCGGCCCTCGGCCGGGTCGCCGACCCACACGAACCCCAGCGTGGAGATCGGGCCGGCGGGAGTGCTGCCGACACCGGCGGCGAACGTCGCCTGCCGGGGCGCGACGGCGTTCAGGTCGCGCCAGCCCTCGATGACCGGGACGGCGTCCTCGGCGCGGAAGTCGAACTCGGCGACCAGCGTCCGCGTGCCGGTCTGATGCAACTGGAACTCGAACTCGGTCACGATGCCGAAGTTGCCACCACCGCCGCGCAGGCCCCAGAACAGGTCGGGGTTGTCGGTACGGCTCGCGGTCACCACATCGCCCTCGGCGGTGACCACCGTGTAGGAGACGACGTTGTCGCAGGCCAGGCCATGCTGGCGAGCCAGCCAGCCCATGCCGCCGCCGAGCGTGAGACCGCCGACGCCGGTGTGTGAGACGTTGCCGGCGGTGGTGGCCATGCCGTACGCCTGGGACGCGCGGTCCAGCGCGCCGAGCAGCGCGCCGCCCTGCACCCGGGCCCGGCGACGGGCCGGGTCGACCCGCACGCCGCCCATGGGCGTCAGGTCGATCATGAGACCACCGTCGGGCACGGCGAAGCCGGCGGCGTTGTGACCACCGCAGCGCACGCCGATCTCGAGGTCCAGTTCGCGGGCCATCCGCACGGCGGCGACCACGTCGGCGACGCTCGCCGCGCGGACGATCATTCGTGGACGCCGGTCGATCATGGCGTTCCAGACGGTACGGGCGGTGTCGTAGCCGGCGTCGCCAGGCGTGAGCACCTGGCCGTCGAAGCGGGTCGCTGTCGTTGTCATGCCACTCAGCCTGGCAGGAATCGGTACCCTCGATAAGGTCCGATTACGTAAGCCAGTCGAGGACCAATTCAGGACGACACGAATTCACGGCCACGCCGTATGCGGGAACCGGGCGCCGACGGGGCCCAAGCACCGCACTCTGCGCTCCACCCTGCGCTCCACCCTGCGCTCCACACTGCGGGAGCCGGCCCCGGCAGCCGGACGGCGTGATCCCGCGCGACGACCTGCTCGCTTCGGTGGCCGGGCCGGGGTGGCCGTCCCGGCAGCTTGATGCGCCCGCTCAGTTGTCGAAGGCCCTTACCGCGGCGGCGATCGGATCGAGCCCCGCAGCCAGTTCGTCGAGCTCGTCCGCAGTGAGCACGTCGTAGGCCGGCGCGGCCAGCTCGTCGGTGAGGGCCTCGATCCGCTCCTTGGTCGTGCGGCCGACGTCGGTGAACCCGCCGGCGGCGTCCACGAGGCCGCGGCCGCGCAGCCCGTCGACCACGGCGGTCAGCCGTGCCTTGGGCAGGTGGTGGATCCGGCCGAACTCCTCCGCTTTCATTCCGAGGGACAGAGCGAGCAGGACGTGGGCCTCGGTGCCGCCGATGCCGTGGGCGAGAAGGGCGGCGTTGTGGCCGTCCCCGCGGTGCTCGCGCAGCAGCGTCGCCGCGTGCCAGAGTCTGGCCACCGGCTCTTCGGGCACCCCCAGTGCCCGGAGCCCGGCGTACAGGGGTCGGCCCTGGGTCGGCGCGCTGACCGCTGCCCGGGTGGCGAGGTCGGCGGCCCGCACCAGACCGGGCGAGTCGGCGAGCTCTCCGATCATCTGCCGCAGGGCGGCGGCGCTGCCCCGTTCGCGCACGGCGATCGCCTCCTGCGGGGTGATCTTCCCCCACACCCACGGGATGTGGCGTGCCACCTCGCCGTCGGCGAAGTTGTAGAAGACCGCGTGCACCACCTCGGCCGGTGCCAGGCCCAGCGGGGCGGCCCGGCCCGCGAAGTATCCGTCCCAGTAGTTACGCATGCCCAGGGCCAGGAACGCCTCGTTCGGCACCTCCGAGAAGGTGACGGTGGCGATCGGCTCGACGAGCTCGAACATGCGGTGAACCTTGGCCTGGGGGTGCTGCTGCATCGGTCGGATCTCCTGTGGTCATGACAGCTGGTCGTGTCAGCTGGTCGTGTCAGCTGGTCGTGTCAGCGCCCTCGTGGGCGGCCTCTCACCCTGGCTACGAACGACGCGGCCCGGATCCGACAACTCGGCTCGATAATTTTCCGGTCGATTCTGCCGGGCAGCGTCATCGTGGCCACCGCCGCCACGCTGGTGGACGCGACGTACGGCGCGATGGGCGTGATCGGGGAGGAGAACACGCTCGTCCAGTTCGTGCCGGTGGGGCTGAGCGAGGAGGAGATCGCCAGGATCGAGCACTGGCCGCACGGGCTGGGCCTGCTCGGCCTGCTGATCAAGGAGCCGCAGACGCTGCGGCTGGCCGACATCTCCCGGCATCCCGAGTCCTACGGCTTCCCGCCCGGCCACCCGCCGATGGGCAGTTTCCTGGGGGTGCCGGTCCGGGTCCGGGAGGAGGTGTTGGGCAACCTCTATCTCACCGAGAAACGCGGCGGCGGGAACTTCGACGAGGACGACGAGGCGATCGTGGTGGCCCTGGCCACCGCCGCGGGCGTGGCGATCGAGAACGCCCGTCTGTATGAGGAGAGCCGGCGCCGGGAGACCTGGTTGCGGGCGTCCTCGGACATCACCACCCGGCTGCTGTCGGGCGGCGAGCCGCAGGAGGTCCTCACGCTCATCGCCCGGCGCGCCCGCGAGATGGCCGACGCCGACGCCGTGGCCATCCTGCTGCCGAACCGCGACCGCGACATGCTGCGTGTCGCGCTGCAGGACGTCGAACCGGTCCAGGACGGGCCGGGTGTCCGGCTGGTGAACGACGAGGTCGCGGTCGAGGGCTCGCTCGCCGGGCGGGCGTTCCTGAGCGGCGAGCCGCTGGCGTTGGACGATCTCGACGACAGCCGGGCGCATCTGATCTGGGCCGGCGACCCTCCGGTGGGCCCGGTGGCGGCGGTGCCGCTGGGCGCGGCCGGGGCCGTACGCGGGGTGCTGGCCCTGGTGAAACGTTCAGGACGGATGCCGTTCAGCCAGTCGGAGCTACGCACGCTGCACGCCTTCGCCGGACAGGCCGCCGTCGCACTGGAACTGGCCGAAACCCGCCGCGACGCCGAGCGGCTCGGCCTGCTGGAAGACCGCGACCGCATCGCCAAGGACCTGCACGACGTGGTCATCCAGCGGCTGTTCGCCGTCGCCATGACCCTGATGAGCGCCGTACGCCTGGTCGAACGCCCGGAGGCCTCCTCCCGCCTGCAAAGCGCCATCGACGAACTGGACACCACCATCCGGCAGATCCGCTCGACCATCTTCGCCCTGCAGACCCCCCGCGAGGACGCCGCACCCAGCCTGCGCGCCCAGGTCGTCGACCTGGTCGAGGGCGCCCGCGGGCACCTGGGCTTTACGCCGCCGCCTCCCGCCGGCCGCGGTTCTTCAGTGGAGCCGGTGCGACGACGTCGGCCGCGGTGACGGCGGCATCGCCCGGCACGTCTGCTTGATGTCACTGCTGGTGTCCGGCCTTGAGGCGGGCCCTGCGGGGGACCGTGCGGACTCCGGGTGCGGGATGTCGTCGACGGCGTCCGCGCGGAACTCGCTCGGTGATACGTGCTCGCTCAGTGATACGCGCTCGATCGGTGGCGGCGACATCGCTGAGCGCGCCCCTCAGCTTTTGTGATCGTACGGCCCGATTCCGGCACACGCAATCCTTTGCTCTGCGCTCTTGCTGCGGCCATGGTCCTATTACTTTCCCGCCTTGGGAAATCGTGTGCAGATGAAAAGTCATCTGGCGGAAAGTATTGACGGCCAGACAAGTTCAACGTACGTTTCCGGCTCGGAAAACCTTTGCGCACAGTTGCCCAACCCGGGTTGTGTGCGCTGCGTCGCCGTGACCGCCGCACAGGCACCGATCTGGGGAATCCCATGTCCAGCGAGTCTTCCGCCCCTCCGCGACCGCCGCGGTCGAGGACCGAGGTCATGACCACCCTGCCGTCGGTACCCGTGGACGTGGCCCCGGCGGCCGGCGTCGAGCCACCCTCGGCACCGGCCGGCGACCCCCTCGATCCGCTCGGCACCAATCACCCCCCCACCACTCCTCAGGAGAGACGCAGTGAAGACGACCAGACTCAGAGCCGGGCAGGCCGCTGCCCTGCTCACCTCGCTCGCGCTCACCGCAGCCGGCGGGACCCTCGCCGCCGCTCCCGCCGACGCCGCCGCGAGTGCCTCGACCACCCTGGTGGTCAACGCGAACCAGCCCTTCCGTCCGGTGACACATGTGGCCAGCGGCTCGCTGTACGGCCTGGCGGACGCGTCGACGCCGGCGGACAACCTCGTCCAGGCCATCAAGCCGAACACCTTCGTCCAGAAGCCGCAGGGCGGGCAGCAGCAGCCGACGGGTGACATCCTGACCGTGGCGCCCAAGGCCGCCAGGGCCGGCGCGAAGGTCGTGAACCGGCTGTCCGACCTCTACGCGGGCTGGCCGTACCAGTTCAACTGGAGCAACTGGCTCAGCCTGGTCGACCAGCAGATCGCCCAGACCAAGGCGTCAGGCATCTCCAACCTGGCCGCCTATGAGCTGTGGAACGAGTCGGACAACACCTGGAAGTCGTCCAACGGCACGTACGAGGACTTCTGGACCAGGACCTACCGCGAGGTGCGGGCCAAGGACCCCACGACCCCGATCCAGGGGCCGAGCTTCTCGGACAACATCAGCGACATGGACAACTTCCTGAGGAACGCGGTCGCGACCAACACCGTCCCGGACATCATCGCCTGGCACGAGCTGATCAGGTCTTCGAAGATCGCCGGTGACATCACGACGGTCGTCAACCTCGAGAAGAAGTACGGCATCAGCCCGCGTCCGATCGCCATCGAGGAGTACGCCGCCCCGTCCGAGGTCGGCATCCCCGGCGCCCTGGTCGGTTACATCGCCAAGTTCGAGCGGCTGGGCGTCCACGACGCCGAGCTGGCGTTCTGGAACCAGTCCGGCACACTCGGCGACCTGCTCACCGGCCGGGGCGGCTCGCCCAACGGCGCCTACTGGCTCTACAAGTGGTACGCCGACATGAGCGGCAACATGGTGACGACCACCCCGCCCGCGCAGACCGGCATCGACGGAGCCGCGGCGATGAACAGCGCGGGCAACCAGCTCAGCGTCATCCTCGGAGGCGGCTCCGGCGACAGCGCCGTGGCGATCAACGGGCTCGGCTCCTTCGGCGGGACCGTCCACGTGAAGGTCGAGTACACCCCCTCCCCCGGGCGTACGGTGGCCGTCTCCGGGCCGAGCACGCTGGGTGAGTCCAACTACACCGTGAACAACGGCTCAGTCACCGTGCCCATCCCGGCGATGAACGCCACCTACGGATACCACGTGGTCGTCACTCCGGGCAGCGGCAACCCCGGGACCTCGCTGGCCGGGTCCTACCAGATCAAGAACGTGAACAGCGGCCTCGCTCTGGACACGCAGAACTCCGGCACCGCCCAGGGCACCCTGGTCGACCAGGCCACTCCCTCGTCCAGCACCACCCAGACCTGGACCCTCGTCGACAGCGGCTCCGGTCTCTACAAGATCGTCAACAAGGCCGGTGGGCTGGTCCTGGGCATCACCAACATGAGCACCGGCAACGGCGGGACCGCCCTGATCTGGGGCGACAGCGGCACCGCCGACCATCTGTGGTCGTTCGTCCCGGACGGGAACGGCCACTACAAGATCCGCAACTACAACAGCGGTCTGCTGCTCGGCGTCAACGGCATGAGCAAGTCCTCCGGCGCCCAGGTCCTCCAATGGGAGGACAACGGCACCGCCGATCACCTCTGGACTCTCACGGCCCGCTAGAGCCTGTACGGAGCCGGGATCACGCTGGAGCGCGCTCAGCTCCGCCGGAGCCGTCGACGCTGCTAGATCACCTCGTCGTGGCGCGTGACGACCCACCGGTGACGAGCGGTCCGGGATCGAGCCCCACCTGCCCCCTTGGCGAGCGGGGCCCGATTCCGGACCTGCGCGAAGGTCCGCACCGGGAGAGCCGGCGGCACCCAGGCCGGCTGGGGCGCCTGACCCCGGCACCGCCGGTCTGGCGCAGCTACGGCGACCGGGTCGTGGGCGCCCTGGCGGCGGCCCGGCTTCCAGCTCGGCTTCCGGCTCGGCCTCAGCCGCGGCGCACGCCGGGTGTGCTCTCCCGCAGGACGACCTCGCCACGGACGAGCCGCCGGCGGGGAGTGTCCGCCGGTTCCCGCAGGACCATCTCCAGCGCGGCTTCACCGATCTCGACCAGAGGCAGACGTACCGTCGTGAGGGCGGGGGTGACGTCGCGCAGGGTGGTGATGTCGTCGAATCCGGCGACCGCCACCGTGCGTTCGAGCCCGCGTGACCGCAGCGCGGCAAGGGCGCCGACCGCCATGACGTCGTTGACCGCGAACACGCACTCGACCTCGCCGCGGCGCGCGAGCAGTTCGAGCATGGCGTCATGCCCGCCGTCGCGGTCGAACTCCCCGTACATGATCGCCTCAGGCGGCACGACGACGTCCGAGGCCGCCAGGCCCTCGGCGAATCCGGTGAGCCGGTCGGCGGCCGTGAGCAGGCCACGCGGGCCGGCGAGCACGCCGAACGAGCGATAACCGAGGCCCACGAGGCGGGTGCCCAGGTCGCGGGCGCCCGCGCGGTTGGCGACGACCACGGTGTCGACGGGCAGCCGCCGCTGACCGATCAGCGCGACCCGCCCGCCCGAACGTTCGAAGGCGTCGAGTTCGGCGCCGAGCCGGTCGAGCGCGTCGCGGTCGTCCGTACGCGACCCGGCGATGACGATCGCCGCCGCGCGCAGGCCGCGCAGCGCGGCGGCGTACTCGACCTCCTTGTCCGGCCGTCTCCCGGTGCCGGCGATGCTGACCATCAGGCCGTTGGCCTCGGCCGCCCGCATCGCCCCGGCGGCTATGGAGGAGAAGTACGGGTCCTCGATGTCCTGCACGACGAGCCCGACCAGGTTGGTACGGCCCCGCGCGACGGCCTGCGCCTGCGCGTTGGCCGCGTAGTTGAGCGCCCGCGCCGCCCGCTCGACCCGCTCGCGGATCTCCGGGCGGACGGTACGCGCGCTGCCGTTGATGGCGCGCGACGCGGTGGCGAGCGACACCCCGGCCTGTCTCGCCACGTCTTCCAGAGTCACCGCGCAGCGCTTCGCACCCATGGTCCTCATCTTGGCCTGCCCACGGTCGTGATTCGAACGGCGAACCCCGGTTGACGCCTCCGCGGCCCCGGCCGTACGGTCCACAGTAGCGGAAAGCGCTTTCCACGCTTATGGAAAGCGCTTTCCAAGCAGGCCTTCACCGATGAGGAGGACGAATGGAGACCCTCGGTGTCGTCATGAACGGGGTGACCGGGCGCATGGGCTACCGCCAGCATCTGGTCAGGTCGATTCTTGCGATCAACGAGCAGGGCGGGGTCGAGCTGTCGGGCGGCCGGCGAGTGCGGCTGCGGCCGGTGCTCGTGGGGCGGAGCGCGGCCAAGCTGGAGGCCATCGCGGCCCGGCACGGGATCCCTGACTGGACCACCGACCTCGGTGCGGCCCTCGCCGACGACCGCACCACGGTGTACTTCGACGCGCAGACCACGAACGCCAGGGTCGCGGCCGTCACCCGGGCGATCGAGGCGGGCAAGCACGTCTACGTCGAGAAGCCGACGGCGGAAACCCTTGCCGACGCGCTCGCCCTGGCGAGGGCGGCGCGGGAGGCGGGGGTGAAGAACGGCGTCGTCGCTGACAAGTTGTTCCTGCCGGGACTGCTGAAGCTCCGGAGGCTGATCGACGGCGGCTTCTTCGGCCGGATCCTGTCGGTGCGCGGAGAATTCGGCTATTGGGTGTTCGAGGGCGACTGGCAGGCGGCCCAGCGGCCCTCCTGGAACTACCGGGCCGAGGACGGAGGCGGCATCGCGCTCGACATGTTCCCGCACTGGGCGTACGTGCTGGAGAACCTGTTCGGTGGCATCGAGGCGGTGACCGCCAGGGCGGTGACGCACATCGAGGAACGAGTGGACGAGCACGGCCGGCCCTACAAGGTGACCGCCGACGACGCCGCCTACGCGATCTTCGAGCTGGCCGGCGGGGTGATCGCCCAGATCAACTCCTCCTGGGCGGTGCGGGTGAACCGCGACGAGCTGGTGGAGTTCCAGGTGGACGGCACTCACGGCAGCGCCGTGGCCGGTCTGCGCCGGTGCCGCGTGCAGCACCGGTCGGCGACGCCGATGCCGGTGTGGAACCCCGACCTGCCCGTGACCGAGCCGTTCCGCGACCAGTGGCAGGAGGTCCCGGACAACGCGGAGTTCGGCAACGGCTTCAAGACGCAGTGGGAGATGTTCGTGCGCCATGTCGTGGATGACGCGCCCTTCCCCTATGACCTCGCCTCCGGCGCCCGCGGGGTGCAGCTCGCGGAGCTGGGCCTGCGCTCCTCGGCTGAGGGCGTCCGCGTCGAGGTGCCCCCGATCACCAGCGGAGTCGGGGCATGACCGCCGTTACGCTGCCCGGACCGGACCGCCGGCTGGAGACCTACCGGATGCGCGAGCCGGTCGCCTGGACGCGACCGCCTGCCCGGCCGGTGAGCCGGGTCGCCTACGCCGCCGCGCACGTGGTGGCGGACCCGCTCGCCGACCACTCCCCCGGCTCCCACACCGCCCTCGACTGGGACGCGACCTTGCGCTTCCGCCGCCATCTGTGGTCCTACGGGCTGCGGGTGGCCGACGCGATGGACACCGCTCAGCGCAACATGGGCCTTGACTGGACGGCGACGGCCGAGCTGATCCGGCGCAGCGCCGCCGAGGCCCGGGATTTCGGCGACCCGGCCGACCTGCTGGCCTGTGGCGCCGGCACCGACCACCTGCCCCAAGCGGCCACCCTGGAGGAGGTCGTGGCCGGCTACCTGGAACAGATCGAGACCGTGCAGAACGCGGGCGCCCGGGTCGTCGTCATGGCCAGCAGGCACCTCGCCCGACTCGCCCGCGGTTCCGAGGACTACCACAAGGTCTATGCGACCCTGCTCGACCACGCCGACCGGCCGGTGATCCTCCACTGGCTCGGCGAGTTGTTCGACCCCGCCCTCGCCGGATACTGGGGATCGCACGACCTCCAGGTCGCCACCGAGGCGTTCCTCGCGCTCGTCCACGACAACACCGCCCGCGTGGACGGGGTGAAGGTGTCACTGCTCGACGCCGAACACGAGGTGCGCCTGCGCGAACGGCTCCCGGACGGAGTTCGGCTCTACACCGGCGACGACTTCAACTACCCGGAGCTGATCGCGGGCGGCAGCCACGCGCTGCTCGGGATCTTCGATGCGATCGCCCCCGCCGCGGCGGCCGCCCTGCTGGCGCTCGACGCCGGAGACCGCGAGCGGTTCGCGTCCACCCTCGCCCCGACCTTGCCACTCGCCCGAAAGATCTTCGAAACCCCGACATATCACTACAAAACCGGCGTTGTCCTACTGGCCTGGCTCGCCGGGCACCAGGACGCGTTCGTCATGGTGAACGGCGCGCACGGCGCCCGGTCGATCCTCCACCTGGCCGAGGTGTTCCGCCTCGCCGACCAGGCCGGGCTCCTGCCCGACCCCGACCTGGCCGCCGCACGCATGCGCGCCCTGCTCGTCACCGCCGGGGTGACCGCATGACCCTCGCCCGCCTCTCCCTCAACCAGTGGACCACCCGGCGCTGGTCGCTGCGCGAAGCCGTCGACGGATGCGTCCGGCACGGTGTCGCCGCGATCGGGCTGTGGCGGGAGCACGTGGCCGAGCACGGTCTGGCCGCGGCCGCGAAACTGGTCACGGACGCGGGACTGCGCGTCTCCTCCCTGTGCCGGGGCGGCTTCCTGACCGGCCCGGGGCTCGGGCTCAAGGACAACCGTGCGGCGATCGACGAGGCCGCCGCCCTGAACGCGGCCTGCCTGGTGCTGGTCGTGGGCGGTCTGCCCGGCGTCGCCCCCGGAGGCGCCCCGGGTCCGGGCTTCAGCCGCGACCTGCCCGGGGCGCGGGCCCGGGTCGCCGAGGCGCTCGCCCTGCTCGCGCCGTACGCCGCCGAGCGGGGGGTGCGACTGGCCCTGGAGCCGCTGCACCCTGTTTACTGCGCCGACCGCGCCGTGCTGTCCACCCTCGGCCAGGCGCTCGACCTCGCCGAGCACTTCCCGGCCGAGCAGGTAGGCGTGGTGGTCGACACCTTTCACGTCTGGTGGGACCCCGAGGTGCTGACGCAGATCGCGCGGGCCGCCGGCCGGATCGCGAGCTATCAGGTGAGCGACTTCCTGGTGCCGCTGCCCGCCGACCCACTGCTCGGCCGCGGCATGATGGGCGACGGTGTCATCGATTTCGGGCCGCTCACCGCCGCTGTCGACGCCGCCGACTACCACGGCGACATCGAGGTGGAAATCTTCAACGCCGACGTCTGGGCCGCCGACCCCGACGAGGTGCTCGCCACGATGAAGCGCCGTTTCGCCGCCGCGGCCCGCTGACGAGCAGGATTGCCTCGCCGCCACCGCCGTGCGCGACCAACGGCTCGGCCTCGCGGCGTAACTCCGATAGCAGTGCCTCTGGTTCGGGGCGAACGCCAGCCGCCGGTCGCGCCGGCGAGCGGCGCGGCCGGCGCGATCGCCCCGAACCAGACACGGTCCACGGGTCTGTACTGCACCGTCAACCTGTCGGCACGATCTTCCACTGCTGGTTGGCGCTGTTGCTGTCCCCGTACTGACCCACCGCGGAGCCGTCGGTCGTGCGGCCCATGCCGTCCAGGTAGAGGCCGGTGGCCCGGTTCTTGATCCGCACGTTGTTGGCGTCGGTCAGGACCGACCACTGCTGGTTGGCGCTGTTGCTGTCCCCGTACTGACCCGCCGCGGAGCCGTTGGACGTGCGGCCCATGCCGTCCAGGTAGAGGCCGGTCGCGCGGTTCTTGATCCGCACGTAGGTGCCGACGTTCTCGATGCTCCATTCCTGGTTGGCGCTGTCGGTGTCGCCTCGCTGGGCGGCATCGGACCCATTGGCGCCGCTGCCCATGCCGTCGACGTAACGGCCGGTGCTCGCATTGCGAATCTGCACGTAGGTGCCGCCTCCGCTGCCGATCCCCCAGGCGTACTGCAGCCGGGTCAGGCCCGAAGGGTTCACGAGCGACAGCCTGATGCTCGCGCCGCTTCCGCTCCTGCTGGTCAGGCTGTACCAGTCGCCGTCCCGGAGACCGGGCCAGTACACGCTCCCCATGCCGAGGCTGCGGAGCTTGCTGCTGACCCCCCGGATGTAGTCGGCGAAGTACGACCCGCTCGGGATGCTGTAGTCGATGGTGTTCCACTGGATGTCGTACTTGCTGCCGGGGCTCATCGGGCCACCCCATTCGGTGGCGATGGTGCGGTCGGCGTACCCACCGATGTAGCTGGCGATGTGGTTCGCCCACGTGGTCTCGTCGTCGTAGGGCGAGCCGACGAACATCGTGTAGTCGTGCACCGCGAGCAGCGTGCCGTTGAGGCGGGTGTCGCCGCCGACCGCGGCGACATTGGTGGCGAGGCCGGCACCGTCGAGGATCACCTTGCCGCGGGGCACGCCGGGGTACCTGGTCAACCACGAGTTGTACATGGTGTTCAGGTCGGGCGCGCCGTAGCCGTACGGCTCATTGATCACCTCGAAGTAGGCGTTGGAGTTGCCGCCGTACTTCGCGACGACCTTGTCCCACATCTGGTAGAACCCGGTCATATTCGACGGCTTGCCGCCGCTGGAGGCCCAGTACGCGAAGATCACGTTGCCCTTGCTGAGCGCAGTGTCGATCGCCCCGGTGTACGTTTCCCAGTAACTCGACACGGTCGGCTCGTTGATCGGCAGGCGAACGGTGTTGGCCCCCGTGATCGAATACAGCTGGCCGACCACCCGGTCCGCCACCGTGGCCGCCGAGGAGTAGGTGTCGGACGAACCGAGCCCGGACACGTAGAGCACGCCGTTGACGAAGTTGTCCCTCGCGTCCGCCCAGTTGACGCCTCTCAACTGACCGGTGGACGCGTGGGCCGCGGGCGAGGTGACAGTCACCATGCTTCCGACGAGCGCTAACACCGCCAACAGCCGGAACGCGATCAGCGCGCCCCATGCTCCCGCGGCATGACGAGAAGATCTCATAGACTCATCCCTTCTGCGTCCACCACTCCTGCAGCCCTGGAGCGCGGACGGTCGCTTTGGCTCTCACCGGGACTCAGGTCTCGGTGCGTGAAGCCGGAGCGCTACACCGGCAAGGCTTGTTGGCGCTACATCGCGGGTCGGCGGGGTGGCGTAGTCGCTGTCGGTTCACGGGGAAACGAGGGCCCGTCGGCGGGGTGACTGAACGGCGAAGACGACTACCCCTGTCCTTCACCGGCTGCTTGAGGCGAGGTCGCGAAAGTCAGTGTGAAAACCCGTACGTATCATGTCAAGACCATGTACGAGCTATTTCGATCGTTGTGTTCATGAAGGAACATGACGAGCGCCGATGACCGCCCTGACGAGGAATGCCGGACGACCCTGTGGTCCGCCGACAGCGTCGGGTGAAAGTTTCACGATCCTGACGACGCCGATCAGGCGAACGAAAGGACTCATATACATCATCTTCGATCAACTTTGATCGCTACACTGGTTCCGGCGAGGAGGACGATGACTGGACCCAGAATCGGCGCCGACGACGGGGCGGCAGATTCCGTTCGTGGTCCTCTCCTGGGGCTCTGGGGATCCGCGGCTTCGGCAGAGGGGCCGGCTCGCATCCTTCTGCCATCGGACGCCGCACTGCCGGCGCCCGCGGCCGAGATCGAACTGTGGGCGCGGATCAGGCGTCACGGCGGCGACGCCATGCTCGCCGTCCGTCGCTCGACGAGCTGGAGCGGTGGTGGCGGACGGTGGAGCTCGACCGGGGCGTACCCCGCGTGACGATCGAGGACTGCTGGCACTTCGCCGCCGACGAAGGTGAGTCCGTCCCGAGCGCCCTGCAGTTCCTGCTGGCCGGCCGCGTCGAGCGGCACGCGGCAGCGAGCCTGACCGTACGGGCACGGGCGGGGAGCCGCCCCGTGCTCGTCACTTGGCGCCCTCAGGCGCTGACCGCCGTGCTGACGCCTCGTGCGCTGGAGGATCCGATGCTCTCGGCCGTGTGGGGCGAGTATCCGACCCGGCTGGCGCTGGTCGTGCCGAGCACGCGGCAGGGAGTCATCGACATACGGGTGGAGGTTGACGAATGACGGTGTCCGACTCGGCCGCACCGCTTCCGGACGAGCGCCGGGCGCAGGTCGTCGAACTGCTACGGCGGCGCGGTGTCCTGCGCGTCAACGAGCTGGCCTCGGAGCTGGACGTGTCGGCCATCACCATCCGCCGCGACATCGCCCTCCTCGCCTCACAGGGGCTCATCCGCCGGGTCCGCGGCGGAGCCGCCCTCCTGCGCCGGCCGGTGGCCGAGGCGCCGATCAGTCAGGCACCCGGGGACCGGCCGCCCCCGCAGCCGGCGCCGGACTCGGCCGAGGAGGCGAAGGCTCAGGTCACGATCGGGATGGTGGTCCCGTCGCTGGACTACTACTGGCCCGATGTCATCCGCGGGGTGCGTGAGGCCGCGGCCGCCTCCGACACGCGCGTCGTCCTGCGGGGCGCGACCTACCAGGCCGCCGACGAGCGGCGCCAGCTCTCCTGGCTGGTGGATTCCGTGGGAGTCGACGGCCTCCTGGTGGCGCCGACCACCACCGGCGAGGACGGGGAGGCGCTGGTGCGCTGGCTCCAGTCCGCCGAGGTGCCCGTGGTCCTCGTCGAGCGTGCCGCCGTCGTCGGGCCCTACCAGGAGGCGATGGAGTCCGTGGTCAGCGACCACGTTTTCGGGGCCGCCATGGCCGTACGGCATCTGGCGGCGCTGGGCCACCGGCGGATCGGAGTGATCACGACGAGGGAGAGCCCGACGACTCCGCACGTGCGGCGTGGATGGCGGCAGGCCTGCGGGGAACTCGGCCTCGGGCTGGACGACGCGCTCGATGCCGACACGGTCGACCGGAGAGATCCCGACTGGCCTCATGAACTGGACGACCTGCTCGACGAGTGCGTCGCCTCCGGAACGACCGCGCTGCTCGTCCACTCCGACCCGGAGGCCATCTCCCTGGTGGAACGCTGTCAGGAACGCGGCATCCGGATACCTGACGATCTCGCCGTCGTCGCGTACGACGATGAGGTGGCCGAACTCTGCGACCCTCCGCTGACCGCGGTCCGCCCTCCCAAGGCGGCCATCGGGCGTGCCGCCTTCGCGCTCCTCGCGGACCGTATCGCCGACCAGGACGCGTACCGTCCCGCGCATCGGGTCGTCATAGAACCCCGCCTGATCGTCCGCTCGTCCTCGTCATGAGCCCGGCTTCCAGCCTGTCGGTGGTCCCGTCCGGCCAGGCGACGACCGCCACGGAGCCGGCCCAGCGCACGATCGGCGGCTTCTCCGGTTCCCGCCCGCCGAGGAAGACGGCCGCGTCGTACCAGGTGCGAGGCCGAGCCGGTCCGCTCGTGGCGCACCACGGGACGAGGATCCGGGCCGCGAGCGGCGAGGCGTCCTCGGCGGGCACCAGGCCGGACACGTCCAGCCCCGCCCCGCCCACCACCAGTGAGTGCGCGGTGTCGTTCGACACCGCGGCCGCGGCCTTCCGGGCCTTTCCCGTCCCCGGCAGCGGCCATCCGCCGACGCGGAGCGCGCCCTGCTCGTCCCCCGCCTCCGGCACCTGGACGAGGCGTACCTCCCAGGGGCCGCGCACGACCGATATCAGGTGGATCCACGGACCGCGTCGCACCCTGCCGTCGCGCCCGTACCCGTGGTCGGGGCGCGTGCGATCGGAGTCGACCCAGTGCGCCTGCCAGCGGGATGCGCCGGCGAGCGTCCCGGTGGCCAGGCGATCGATGCCCAGGGTCTCGAATCCGGTGCGGTGGCTGG
Source organism: Microbispora bryophytorum (assembly GCF_006874465.1). Lineage (GTDB taxonomy): Bacteria > Actinomycetota > Actinomycetes > Streptosporangiales > Streptosporangiaceae > Microbispora > Microbispora bryophytorum. Next base: position 25,020 of record NZ_VIRL01000030.1, read on the forward strand.
GTTCGCCGCTCCCTGTCTCGCCGCTCCCTGTGAGGATCACGACAGACTGGTCCAGCGGATGCTCGGCGTGCTCGCCGGAGAGAACCGGCGAGGTGGCCGTCGAATATCCGAGGCGCGCGTACAGCGGGGAGTCGGTCAGGGTGGATCCGGGGTGGGAGTGGTCCGTGCCGTGGTTGGTCACCCGCACGATGCCGTCCGCCCGCGTTCCGCTGACGAGCCATCCGGGCGAGGAGACGACGAGGTGGTAGTCGTGGGACTCGACCGGCAGAGGCTCCTCGACCGCCGTCCAGACCGGGTGGTCGGCGGGGAGGGACAGTCCCAGGAAGCCCTTGGCCGCCCAGTACGGTGACCCCGGCCCGGAGTAGGACTGGGCGATCGGCCGCCACGGCCGGTGCCAGCCCAGCGTCAGCAGGCCCTCCTCGTCGGGCGCCCCGTGGCCGGCGAAATGCCGGGCGATCCCGGAAGCGGCGCGGCGCAGCACACCGGGAGCGGGTGTCGCGACCTCCGAGCGCGCGCCCAGCCAGAACTGGGCCGCCGCGGCGAACCGGTAGGTCAGGCTGCGTCCCTGGATGAGGGGCGAGCCGTCGGCGCCGACCAGGTGGACGGCGTCGTGCAGGTATCGCTCAAGCCGGCGCAGGTAGACCGGCCGTCGCGCGTCCGCGTCGGGGTCTCCGGCGGCCATCTCGGTCCAGATGAGCGGGTAGAAGTGCAACGCCCATCCGACGTAGTGGTCGTAGGCGCGTTCCGCGCCGTCGGCGTACCAGCCGTTCTTCCTGACGAAGCCGTCCGTCAGCGCGAGCCCCGCCTCGATGTCCTCCCGCGCGAACGGGCCGCCGACGGAGGCGAGGAACTGCTCGACGACGATCTGGAACCAGATCCAGTTGATCGGCGGATAGTGCGCGCCGATCGCCGGCGCGAGGTACTCGACCACCCGCTCCTGAACCCCCGGGGTCAGGCGGTCCCACAACCACGGCCGGGTGAGGTGGAGGACCAGGGCGATCGACGCGGCCTCGACCTTGGCCTGGTCGTGTTCGTCCAGCCGCACCCAGCGTTCGGGCGAACCAGGGTCGGTGCCCGCGGCCAGGCCCTCGGCGTACCACTCCATGAGGTTCAGCGGGTCGCGCCCGTTCTCTCCGGCCACCCGGAACCCGGCGGCGAGAAACGTGCGCGCGAATCCCTCGAGCGCGTCGACGTCCGGACCGTAGCCTCCGGGGGCGCCGGGGAACGAGACGCGCGCGTGCGACGCCGAGGCGTACCGGCGGGCCGCCAGCAGGACGCGGTCGGCGAGTGCCGCCCAGTGCGCTCTGGTCCACCCGGTGAACGGCGAGAGCCGCAGGTCGTCGAGTTCGCCCAGCATCCCGCGTGTCCCTTCGTATGGACGGTCGAAGGCGATGCCGTCACCATGCGAGTGGACGTTTACGTAGCCACCAGCGTGGACGTGATCGTGGCAGCACCGTTCGGCCCCGTCAAGAGAGGGTGAGCGATGAGGCCTCTTCGATCAACAACGATCACTCACCCTGATCATTATGAGCAACACGGTATTGACGTGATTGAAACGGTCGGACATGATCGGCGCACTGGTAAGCGCTTTCCCTAAGGATCGTGAGTGACGAACGGACGACGGCCTCACGCCCTGCTGGTCATGGACCCCGCGACGTTCGCCGTGCAGTTCCAGGAGCCCCAGCTCCGCCGGTTGCACGGTCTGGTCGAGCTTGGCGAACCGATCGTGACCGGCGATCTCGACGCATCGCACATACGGCGCCGGCTGCGCGAGATCGAGGTGCTGATGACCTCGTGGGGCTGCCCGCCGTTGACGGCCGAACGGCTGTCCGACGCCCCGCGGCTGCGAGCGGTCTTCCATTGCGCGGGCACGGTGCGCGACTTCGTCACCGACGAGGTCTGGCGCCGGGGCATCCTGGTCACCAACGCCGCCGACGAGAACGCCATCCCGGTCGCCGAGTTCACCCTCGCCGCGATCATCTTCGCGGGCAAGAAGGCCCCGTTCCTCGCGCAGGACGCGCGCAGGCACCGGCAGGACTGGTCGTACGCCGCGCGCCGCGGAGAGCTGTCCAACCGGGGACGGACGATCGGCGTCGTGGGTTTCTCCCGGGTGGGACGCCGGGTCGTCGAACGGCTCCGGAGCCTGGAGGTCGACGTCCTCGTCGCGGACCCCTACGCGGACGCGGCCCAGGTGAGCGCCGCGGGCGCCCGCCTGGTGCGACTGCCCGAACTGCTGCCGCGCTCCGACGTGCTCACGCTCCACGTGCCCGCGCTTCCGTCCACCCACCACCTCATCGGAGCGGCCGAGCTGGCCCTGCTGCCCGACGGCGCGACCGTGATCAACACGGCGCGCGGCACGGTCCTGGACACCTCGGCCCTGGAGCGCGAGTGCGCCCGGAGCCGCCTCGACGCGATCCTCGACGTAACCGACCCGGAGCCGCTCCCGGCGGGCTCACCGCTGTACGACCTGCCCAATGTCATGATCACCCCCCACATCGCCGGATCGCTCGGATCGGAGACCCGGCGAATGAGCGAGAGCGCTCTCGATGAGCTCGAGCGCTACCTGTCCGGTCAACCGCCCCGCGCGATCGTGACCGCCGACGAGTTCAAGGTCAGCGCCTGACCCGGCGCAGGAAAGGAGACCGGATCGATGATCGCTTCGACCAGAGCAGGAAGAGTCCGCCGTTTCGCCAGGTTCGCGGGAGCGGCGGTCGCGCTCACGTTGGCTCTGACCGCGTGCGGCCGCGGTTCCGACGAGCCGGCGAGCGACGGGGCTGTCACCCTGACCGTCGCCGTGTGGAACCTCGCCAAGACCCCCGAGTTCACCGCCCTGTTCGACGCCTTCCAGCGGGCGAACCCCGGCATCACGATCAAGCCGGTGGACATCCTCGCCGACGATTACCCCGACAAGGTCACGACCATGCTCGCGGGCGGGGACCGGACCGACGTCATCACGATGAAGAACGTCACGGACTACTCGCGCTACTCCAACCGCGGGCAGCTCCTGGACATCACCGATCTGGTCACGCCGACCGACACCTCGAAGCTGGCCGGCCTTCCCGCGTTCAACGTGAGCGACAAGTACTACGCGCTGCCCTACCGACAGGACTTCTGGCTGCTGTACTACAACAAGAAGTACTTCGAGAAGGCGGGCGTCGCGATGCCCGAGCAGCTGACCTGGGACGAGTACGCCAAGCTTGCCCGGAGCCTCGTGCACGACGAGGGAGGCAAGAAGGTCTACGGCACCTACCACCACACGTGGCGGTCGGTGGTGCAGGCCATCGCCGCCGCGCAGACAGGCGGCGACCAGCTCGGCGGCGACTACTCCTTCTTCAAGGACCAGTACGAGATGGCGCTCGGGCTGCAGAAGGACGGCGCGACCCTCGACTTCGGCACCGCGACGTCACAGAAGTCGGACTACAGGACCATGTTCGAGAGCGGCGCCACGGCGATGCTGCCGATGGGCACCTGGTACATCTCCGGCATCCTTGAGCAGAAGCAGAAGGGTGCCACGGACGTCGACTGGGCCCTGGCGCCGATGCCGCAGCGGCCGGGAGCCACCGGCGTGACCACGTTCGGCTCGCCGACCGCCTTCGCGGTGAACAAGCGGGCCGTGCACGCGGACGCGGCCAAGAAGTTCGTGCGGTTCGCCGCGGGCCAGGGCGGCGCCGAGGCGATCAGCAAGGTGGGCGTGGTCCCGGCCCTGCAGAGCCCCGAGATCACCAAGGCGTACTTCTCGCTCAAGGGGATGCCCGCCGACGAGTTGTCGCAGAAGGCGTTCCAGCCCGACAAGGTCGTGCTGGAGATGCCGGTCAGTGAGCACACCTCCGACGTCGACACGATTCTCAACGAGGAGCACGAGCTCATCATGGTCGGCGACAAGTCGATCGACGAGGGCATCCGCTCGATGGGCGACCGCGTCAAGAGCGAAGTGCTCAACTAGCGGAGGCGCCGCGCGCATCTCGGTGAAGGAGCAGGAGGACTCGAAGGACGGCCATGGCTCATGTGATAACGCAACCAGCGCCCGAGGACTCGCGACGAAGACGACGTGCCTGGCGCGGCATCCTCATCGGATGGAGCTTCATCCTCCCGAACTTCCTCGGCTTCGCCCTGTTCACCCTGGTTCCGATGCTCGCGGCGTTCGCGCTGGCGTTCCTGAAATGGGACTCCTACAACACGCCGGAGTGGGTGGGCCTGGAGAACTTCCGGCGGCTCCTGCGTGACGAGAACTTCTTCGTCGCCCTCCGCAACACCCTTTACTACGCGGCCGGCCACATCCCGCTCACGCTGGCGGCGGCGCTCGGCCTGGCGATCGCGCTCGACCGCAAGCTCCGCGGGGTGCAGTTCTTCCGCACCGCGGCGTTCTTCCCCTACATCACCTCTCTGGTCGCGGTGGCCGTCGTGTGGAACATGTTGTTCAACCCGACGGCCGGACCGGTCAACCAGGTCCTCCACGCGTTCGGCGTCGACGACCCGCCCCGGTGGGTGGCCAGCACGGACTGGGCGATGCCCGCGGTGATCGTCACGAGCGTGTGGCGGGACATGGGCTACTACATGGTGCTCTTCCTCGCCGGTCTGCAGACGATTCCCAAGGAGTACCACGAGGCCGCCCGGGTGGACGGCGCGAACTCCTGGCAGCGCTTCTGGCGGATCACCCTGCCGTGCCTGCGTCCCACGACGTTCTTCGTCGTCGTCATGCTGACGATCCAGAGTTTCAAGGTGCTCGACCTCATCGTGGTCATGACCGACGGCGGGCCCGGCCGCAGCACGCTGGTCCTGGCCCAGCTCGTCTACCGTGAGGGCATCACCAAGGGACGGTTCGGCTACTCCTCGGCCATCGCGCTGGTGCTCTTCGTCATCGTGCTCACCGTGACCGTCGTCCAGTTCCGCCTCAACGAACGGAGGAGCGACCGATGACCGCACTGCCCGACGCTCCCCCGGCCGTCGCCCCGCCCCGGTCACCCGGCCGATCCCCGGGCACCCGTTCCCGGGGACCACGCCTGGTCAGGACGGCGCTGGCGTACGTGTGCCTCCTCGCTGTGGCCCTGCTCGTGCTGGTGCCGTTCGCGTGGATGGTGTCGTCCTCGCTGAAACGGGACAACGAGGTCCTCACCGTTCCCATCGAGTGGATCCCACGGGAGTTCCGCTGGTCGAACTTCGCCGAGATCTGGGACCGGATCCCGATGCTGACCTACCTGGGCAACTCGGCCTTCCTGTCGGTCGCCATCACCGTCCTGCAGGTGCTGACCGGCAGCTTCGCCGCCTACGGGTTCTCCAAGGTGCGCTTTCCCGGTAGAGACGCGTTGTTCCTGGCCTACATCGCCACCATCGCGGTGCCCTGGCAGGCGTACATGGTGCCGCAGTACATCATGATGCAGCGCGCGGAGCTCACCGACACCTACTGGTCGATCATCCTGCTGCAGGCGTTCGGCGCGTTCGGCGTCTTTCTCATGCGGCAGTACTACATGTCGATCCCGGACGACCTGTGCGAGGCCGCACGGATCGACGGCCTGAGCGAGTACGGCATCTACGTGCGCATCATGCTGCCGCTGTCGAAACCGGCGCTCGCGAGCCTCGCCCTGCTCACGTTCGTGAACACGTGGAACGACTACATGGGGCCGTTCATCTATCTGACGAGCAACGACCTGTGGACCGTCCAGCTCGGCTTGCGCTCGTTCGTCGGTCAGTACGACGCCGAGTACGCGATGATCATGACGGGCGCGGTGCTGTCGGTGCTGCCGATCCTGGTCGTCTTCCTGTTCGGGCAGCGGTATTTCATCCGCGGTATCGCGACGAGCGGACTCAAGGGATGAGCGCCTACGGCGGCGGGCGGGCGCCGCGCCTGCTCAGGCCGGCCCGGCAGGAGACGTACGAGAAGCTGTTCTCCACCGTCTACGTCGGGCTCATGATCAACGTCCTGCTCGCCGTGACGTGCGCACCACTCCTCGCCGCGCTCGCGATCGTGAAGGACCCGCTCGCGTCGTGGCCCTTCTTCGCCGTGCTGTCGTTGCCGTGCGGGCCGGCGCTGGCCGGGGCCTTCGGATGCTTCGCCGGGCTCGTTGAGGGATCGACGGACGTGCTGCGCGCGTTCTGGTGCTCGTACCGGCGGGCGGCGCGGCAGGCGTTCCTTCTCTGGGCGGGTGGTACGGCGGCCGTGAGCGTGCTGGTCGTGGACATGGCCGCCGTCACGCCCACAGGGTGGGGACCGGCTCTGGTCCCGTTTTTCCTCACGGTGTCGGCGCTGGTGGTGACGGTGGTGCTCGCGTTCCTGGTGCTGCTGGCCGAAGCATCGGGGCCGGTGCGGCTGCGCCCTCTCATGCTGCCCTGCCTCTACCTCGTGGTCCGGCGCTGGTACCTGTCCGTCCTCGACATCGCCGTGCTCGGCCTGGCCGTGTCCGTCGTCCTGTTGAAGCCGGTGGCAGGTATCTTCCTCGCGTGCTCTCCCCTGCTGTACGTCGTCTGGGCCACCACGCGGTTCGCCGTCGCCCCGGTCCTTTCCCGGCACCGGCAGGAGACGTGATTGGGCACGAACACGCGGCTACTGACGGCGGGGATGTGCAGTGTCACCTATCGGCCGCTTCACCCGGAGCGGATCATCACGATGGCCCGGCAGGCCGGGCTCCAGCACATCGAGTGGGGTCAGGACGCCCACGTGCGGCTCGGTGACGAGGCGCAGGCCCGCCGCCTGGGCGAAGCGACGAGAGCGGCGGGGCTTTCCGTCTCGGCCCTGGGATCGTATTACCGGGCGGGCGTCCCCTCCGACCCGGACGAGGCCGATCGCCTGTGGCGGCGGGTGCTGGTCGCCGCCCGCGCTCTGGGCGCACCCCGGGTCCGGGTCTGGGCGGGAAACCTGGCCTCCGCGTACACCGGTCCTGCCGATCGCCGCAGAACGCTCGACCGCCTGAAGCGGTGCGTGGACAGCGCAGGGGACATCGTGGTCGCCACCGAGTTCCACGCCGACACGCTCACCGACGAGATCGGATCCGCGCTGTCGATGCTGGACGAGGTTCCCGGGTTGCGGACCTACTGGCAGCCGCCGAACGGCATGCCGGACGACGAGGCTGTGGCGGGACTGGGGGCCGTGCTGGACCGCGTGGACGCGGTGCATGTCTTCAGCTGGTGGCCCACGTCGGAGGATCGCCGTCCGCTCCATCACCGCGCGGCACTGTGGCGGGCGGCCATGAGCATGCTGGCCTCGACCGGCAGGAGGATCGACGCCGCCCTCGAGTTCGTCCCCGGCGACGACCCCGGCATGCTGACCGGTGAGGCCGCCACCCTGCGCCGCTACGTGACCGAGTTCTCGGGAGACCCGGCCCCCGAGGGGGCCGGATGACCACGCCGGACGCCCGGCGTGCATATCGGCTGTAAAACCCCCGCCGAAGCCTTCAGCGATCACCTGCTCCCCAGGAGTACACCGCGGCCCGCTACCAGGCTGAATGCGCCCGGCAGACGGGAGCGGACGCGGGCCGGTGCGGCGAGGGAGCGGGCCCGAGGGCGCCCGCTCCCCGCTCACGCGTCGCCGCGCTGTGCACACACGGTCGTGCCGGTCAGCCGGCGGTGCAGGCCGAGCCGTTGAGGCTGAAGGCCGAGGGGTTGGGGTTGCTGCCGGAGTAGGTGCCCTGGAAACCGAACGAGGTGGTGGCGCCGGGGGCCAGCGAGCCGTTGTAGGACACGTTGCGCGCGGTCACCGACGAGCCGCTCTGGCTCACCGTGGCGTTCCAGGAGTTGGTGATCTGCTGGCTGCCGGAGAAGGACCAGGCCAGCGTCCAGCCGTTGATCGCGCTGCCGCCGGTGTTGGTGACGGCCACCTCGGCGGTGAAGCCGTTGTTCCACTCGTTCTTCACGTAGGACACGCGGCACGCGCCGGTGCCTCCCGGAGAGGAGGGCGAGACCGAGGGCGAGGGGCGGGGGGAAGGCGAGGCCGAGGGCGAGCGCGAGGGCGAGGGCGACGGCGAGGGATCGCTCGTGCCGGCGATGGTGATGTTGGAGTTGCCGCTGCTCTGGTAGCCCTCGGTGGCGAGGATCTGGTAGTCGTGGTTGCCCAGCGACATGCCGGCGCGGGCCCAGGCGTCGAAGTGGTTGCCGACGGTGATGCTTCCGCCGGTCCTCTTCTGCTGGCGGACGCTCCAGTACTGGTTGAAGGTCTGGTTGCCGTCGATGGACGGCGCGTTGTAGCGGGTGGTCTGGTAGATGTCGTAGGTGCCGCCGTCGGAGGTCACGGTGCCCTTGAAGGTGCCCGTGGGCCGGTAGGTCCCCCAGTTGTCGACGATGTAGTACTCCACCAGCGGGCTCCGCGTCCACCCGTACAACGCCAGGTAGGCGTTGCCCGAGGGGTTGAAGCTGCCCGAGTAGTTCACCGTCCTGCGGCCGCCGGGCTTCCAGCCCTTACCGGCGACGAAGTTGCCGGTGTTGCGCCAGGAGGTGCTGTAGTTTCCGCCCGAGCCCAACTCCATGGACACCGTGCCCTGGCTGTCGGTCCAGAACGAGAAGAAGTAGCCGTTGTTGGTGCCGGTCTGGTTCGTGGTGACCGCCGCGTCGGCGACGCCGGGCAGCATCGCCACAGCCGCGGCCAGCGCCACGGCGCAGACGCGGGCGACGAACAGCCGCACACCGCCGCGCCCGCGGCTTCTCATCCGGACGGGAATCTGATTCATGTACGTGCTTCCTCCTCAACGGGCCGACCGCGGCCGGCTACGTGACGCCGGCGGCCGGGGTGACGGCCGGGGTGACGGCCGGGATGCTGACCACCGCGCGACGGCGTCGCACACCGCGGCGGAGGTTGGCCGGTCATCACGCGGTCGCCGCCCTGAGGACCGTGTCGCGGTTCGTGGCCCGGATCGACAGTGGCGGCCTTCCGCGCGGGCGAAATTATCGGATAGACGGCGAAAGTGTCAGGCCGGGCCCGCAGAGCTGTCAACGACTCGGGTAAGGTCACTTCCGCCCCGAGGGCCGTCTCGACGTATCGGTCCTGCTCAGCGGCGATCAGCAAGTGGGCGGGGCCAGGCGGAGGCGTGAAAGTTACCTGAAATCCGCCGGGAACGGCCCGCGCGAACCGGGCCGCGATCGGTGCGCTCCCCGGGTTCCACGGCGCCACGGGCCGCGTCTTGGCAATTTCACCGGCGTGAGCAGGGGTTTTCCTCGGCCGTCCATCGCCCGAGGCCGATTCCGCCTCTCCCGTTGCGGGCGGACTGACATGCCCTGATGTGAATCTTGCCTCTCGTAAGGCTCCCTCGCTGTTTTCGGGCGGACCGTTGTCACTTCGGGCGAAAAATGGTCGATACTTTCGCCGACGTGCCGATAACTTTCACACCAGCCGCGCTCCTGTTGGCAGAGCATGCGCGGCGGCGCCGGGCTCGGCTGCCGCCCACCGCGTCAGGCGTTACCCACGACGTTCTGGACCGCACGGGCGAGGCGCGCAAGATCGACGCTTTCGAGGTGGTCGAGACCCACCCGGTTGCAGAGACCTTCCACCGGAGGGAAGGAAACCACCTCAGCCCACGCCGGCCACCCTTGGCGTACATGTAACTACTCACTGTAATCTCCTGGCCATGACAATGATCAATCGGGGGACGCTCCTGGAGCTGATCCGAAACCGCCCTCTGCTTGCCGCGGAGCTCCTTGGGGACGCTCTGGCCTCCGGCGGCGAAGAACCGATCGACAGGGAAACACTCCTGCGGCGATTGCCGCGGCTGGAGCTCACGAGCACGGACGAGCCGGCCATGGCCGCTCGCTACCGCGAGATCGTGGCCAACGCGCGCCGGGCCCGTGCGCACCAGGCGGAGACCGTGTTCGAGGGGTTGATCGCGTTCCTGCGTGCCCGTATCGGCGAGGGTCCGGACCAGACGTACGGGGCCGCGGACGCCGGGAAGCCCGACTCGCGCAAAGCGGAGCGGGACCTGGCGGCGAAACGGGACCGCGTGAATTTCCTGGAGTCCGTGCTCGTCAACGGGCTCTACCTGGCGCTGGAAGAACATGCCCAGGCAGAGCATCTGCTGAAACTGGAAGCATCGGCGTACAACTGGCATACCGACTACCAGGACGCCTGGCAGCCTGAGTGACGACTGCCAGGACGAAGACAGTGCGTCAAGGCCGTGGGTTGGTTGTGAGCGGCGCGGCGAGCAGCCCATACTGGTTGGAATGAAGCCAGCCAGCGGCGCGTCCCGCCGTCACCTGCCCACCAGTCCCTTCAAGCCCCCGCCTCCCGCTCCGCCTCTTGAGCAGTTCAGTGTGAACGACCAGGTCACCCACGACCGATACGGTCTCGGTGTGGTCCTGGAAGTAGAGGACGGGGTGGCGGTGCTCGTCGATTTCCGATCACAGCAGGAACGCATCACTGCCCCGTTCAAGAAGCTGCACAAACTCTGAGCCTGCTCTTCACCCTGCCTGCTCGTGATGTTCAGAGAGGGTGGCGGCACTCGAAGCCCGAGGCCGGTCGCCTCTTCCGCTACGGAAGAATGCGGGTATGGCTGAACAGAGCATCTGGATGCAGAAGGTCGCCGCCGACCCCGATCACTCCACCTGGTTCATCGAGCGCTTCCGTTCCATGGCTCGCGCCGGTGACGACCTCGCCGGGGAGGCCCGCCTCGTGGATGCCATGATGCCGCGCCACGCCCGGATCCTTGACGCCGGCTGCGGATCCGGACGGATCGGTGGCGCGTTGGCCGAGGCCGGCCACGACGTCGTCGGCGTCGATGTCGACCCGGCACTGATCGACGCCGCCGAGCAGGACCACCCCGGGCCGCGATGGATGGTCGGCGACCTGGCCGAACTCGATCTTCCCGCGCAGGGCGTCTCCACGCCGTTCGACGCCATCGTCTGCGCCGGGAACGTGATGACGTTCCTCGCGCCGAGCACCCGTCGTGAGGTGCTGAGGCGGTTCCGTGCGCACCTCGCGCCGGAAGGCCGGGCCGCGATCGGCTTCGGCGCCGACCGCGGCTACGATTTCAGCGAGTTCCTCTCCGACGCGGCCGCGGCCGCGCTCGAACCCGACCTGCTGCTGTCCACCTGGGACCTGCGTCCGTTCAGGGACGACTCGAACTTCCTGGTCGCCCTCCTCCGCCCTGCCTGACACGGCCGCTGAGCATGGGCGCACCCCAGCCATAGATCCTGACGGCGGCGTTGGCAGGCCGCACGATGGGAAGTGGTCGACCACCAGCCTGGCGTGCTAGGCAGGCCAGGTGAGGGAAGAGGACCGTGAGCAACCCCGAGATCGTCACCCAGCATGATCAGCAACACCGGCAGCTGAGCGCCTGATCGACGAGGGCGAGAGCCCGTTCGCCGGCAGCGGCGAGTTCGTTCACCGATGCGCTCTCCGCTCACCGTCCGACTTCTGCGCCCGAGCCGTACGTCGCCGAGGCCGACGTAGAGCCGTGCCCCGGATGGCTCCGCGAACGTCCGAACGAACACCACATTCAACGGGGTCATAGACAACCCCTACAGCGACGTTCACCGCTTCGGAGTCCGCCTCTCCACACCCGATGGTTACCGATGCGAGCCACACCGATACGAGCACCCGACGAGAGCAAAGCTCGTCACGAACGACTCGTCCGCCTCGGCCTTGCGGTGAGCCGCCATCGTCGCCAGGGCTCGCCGAGGATCATGCTTGTGCCGGCTCGCGCCGGTGGCGCCTGCGGGCGATCGCGCGCGCGATCAAGGGGGAGCCGATCAGGGCCGGGAGCAGCCAGTAGGCAACGGTCGGGAGCCTGTCCCACAGCGGCAGGTGGGGGCCGTTGTCGACGTAGAAGCCGGTCAACAGCAGCACGTAGGACGCGCCCATTGCGAGGATGTGGATGTCGGGCCGGTGCCGCCGGTTGGCGTAGCCCGTCAGCGCGGCGGTGAAGCCAAGGCTGCCGATGACGAACAGGTGGACGTTCTCCCGCCAGCGGATCGCCGACATGACCGTCAGGGTGAGGTAGACGACGGCCCACGCCCACAGGTAGACGCGGCCGAACCGCCGGTGCCGTGGGCTTGCCTTGCCCGTCAGTGCGGCGATCGCGCCGCAGCTCACGCAGGTGATCCCGGCAGTGATGTGGATGGCGAGTGCGACGAAGAAGACCGGTCCCGCGTTGGGGATCGGAGTGCCCAGGAAGTCAATGTGGTCCATCGCATCTCCAATACGTAGGAACGCTACATGTAGCAACGCTACTCCGGGTCTTGGCCCCGGAGAAGAGCAGATGTAGCGTTACTACCTATGAGGGCGGAAGCACTGAAAGGACACCTGGACGGTCTCCTGCTCGCCACGCTGGAGCATGGACCGCAGCACGGCTATGCGGTGAAGGAAGCGCTGTGTGACGCCACGGGCGGCAGGCTCGATCTGCCCACCGGCACCGTCTATCCGGCGCTGCACCGGCTGGAGCGCGCGGGACTGATCAAGGGAAGCTGGTCGGTGGTGGGCGGTCGCAGACGGCGCACTTATGAGCTGACCGAGCAGGGGCGACGCTCTTTGGCGGGGGCACGCGACCATTGGCAGGAGTTCGCCGCGGTCATGTCCGCAGCGCTGGGTGGTGGACCGTGGCCGGCCACGAACTGATCGAACGCCACCTGCGGACGCTCGCCGAACGGCTGCCCGACCCCGTGGTCGACGAACTCACCGACGGCCTCTTGGCGTCCTACGACGACCAGATGGAGCGGCTCGGCGACCCGGACGCGGCAGCCCAGGCCGCCCTGGCGGACTTCGGTGACGCCGACAGCGTCACCGCCGCCTTCATTCGTGCCTCATCGGCCAGGCAAGCCGCATTCACGCTGCTCGTGGCCGGGCCGATCGTCGGGCTGAGCTGGGGAGCCACTATCGTCACCGCCAACGGCTGGACCTCGGCGATCCCGCTGTCATCACGCCTGGCCGTCGGCGTCCTGCTCGGCTCGGCCGTGCTCCTGCTCGTGACCGCCATCCGAGACCAGCGGCATTACCGCACCGTACGACTGGCCGCCCTGGGTGGCGCGGGAACCGTCGCTGTCTTGGACACGGTCATGCTGGGCACGGTCGTCACGCTTGTGCCGCCGCCGTCCTTGCTGCTGCTCGTAGCGCTGACCGGCAGCGTCGCGAGGATCATGCTGGCGGTACGAGCCATTCCCGCAGTGATCGCACGCCAGTGACCATGGTGCGGCATCGTCTCGCGGCGGGATCAGCTTTCTTGCTGAGCGTCGATCTCGGTGATCAGGGCCTGGATGCGCGTTTTGATCTCGTCGCGGATCGCGCGGACCACCTCCAGGGGGCGCCGTCGGGGTCGCGGATGGGCCAGTCGGTGCCCGCGGAGGAGACGATGACGCGCCCGCCGGCGCGGAGTTCAGCAGAGCCGCGGCCATCTGGGAGCGTCCCGCGTTCCGGCTGCACACGAAAAGCACCCTCGGTACGGCACTGCTTGCCGGGTCTCGGGTGTGGGCGAGGGCGTCAAGCCGCTCGGCCGCGAGGGTTTGCCCTACGACCGCACGGCCACGCTGGCCTTCACCGCGGCCGGCAACAACTTCGAACTCGCGATCGCCGTGGCCATCGCCACCTTCGGCGTCACCTCCGGCCAGGCCCTGTCCGGGGTCGTCGGGCCGCTGATCGAGGTCCCCGTGCTGGTGGCCCTGGTCTACGTCTCCCTCGCCTGGCGCCGTAGATTCGCCCCCGCCGCACAGTGAAGGACACGAGTATGCGATGACAATGGGCGTCCGATCACCAGGAGGCCCGGCGCGTTACTGGTCCAGGGCTCTCAGGCCGGGCCGGCGCCGGTCAGCAGCCGGCCCATTCCGGCCAGCACGCTCGGCTCGACCCGGTAGTACACCCACGTGCCCCGCCGCTCGGAGGCCAGCAGACCGGCCTCCTTCAGCTTCTTCAGATGGTGGGAGACGGTCGGCCCGGACACCCCGACATCGGAGATGTCGCACACACACGCCTCGCCGCTGGGAGCGGAGGCCACCGCGGAGAACAGGCGCAGCCGCACCGGGTCGCTGAGCGCCTTGAACATCGCCGCCGTCCGCTCGGCTTCAGCGGCCGTGAGCGTGCGTTCGGTCAGCGGCGGACAGCACGGCACCACCACATCGGGCTCCAGCTCCGGCAGCGTCCGCCTATTCGACATCCATCTATGTTGACATACATCGAACTAAATCGTGAGGACCAGCGATCGGCTCGTCGGACGGAGGTCGCATTCCGGTCGGCGGCGCCGTGGTCGGCCCATGACGAACCCTCTCCCTGATTCGATAAATGTCTATGTTGACGTTTATCGAATCAGGTGTCACGCTGGCCGCGCAACTCATAGACGGATGTCGAAGTAGAGGAGAGTCGTCGTGACCACGCCCGCCGCCGAACTGCCCGTTGTCGTGATCGGAGCCGGTCCCGTCGGCCTTGCCGCCGCCGCCCACCTGATCGACCGCGGACTCGACCCGCTGGTGCTGGAGGCCGGCCCCGCGGCCGGATCCGCCGTCCGGGAGTGGTCACACGTTCGGCTGTTCTCCACCTGGGGCGAGGTCGTCGACCCCGCCGCCGAAAAGCTGCTCGCCCCGACCGGCTGGGTCCGCCCGGACGCGGCGACGTACCCGACCGGTGGAGACTGGGCCGAGCTGTACCTGCAGCCGCTCGCCGACGCCCTCGGCGACAAGGTCCGCTACACCACGACCGTCACCGGCGTGGCCAAGGCCGGCCGAGACCGCGTCGTCGACTCCGGCCGCGACGAGCAGCCCTTCACCGTGCACGTACGGACCGCCGACGGCGGCGAAGAGCGCATCACCGCCCGCGCGGTCATCGACGCCTCCGGCACCTGGACGACCCCGAACCCGCTCGGCGGCGACGGGCTGCCCGCGCTCGGCGAGAAGGGCGCGGCCGACCGCGTCTCCTACCGCGTCCCCGACCTGCGCGACTCCGCCGTACGCGCCCGGTACGCCGGTCGGCGTACCGCGGTGGTCGGCTCCGGCGCCTCGGCATTCACCGCGCTGGCCGCCCTTGCCGACCTGGCCACCCAGGAGCCGGGCACGCATGCGCTCTGGGTCCTTCGGCGGGGCATCGGCGCGGGCACCTTCGGTGGTGGCGAGGCGGACCAGCTTCCGGCACGCGGCGCCCTCGGCCTGGCGGCCAAGGCCGCGGTCGAGGCGGGACTCGCCGGCGCGGTCACCGGTTTCCGCACCGCCGCCGTGCAGCGGGACGGTGAGCGCCTGGTCCTCGTCGCCGACGACGGCCGGACCACCGAACCGGTCGACGAGGTCATCGTGCTGACCGGCTTCCGCCCCGATCTGTCGTTCCTGTCCGAGGTGCGCCTCGGCCTGGACGAGCGCCTGCAGGCCCCGCTCGCGCTGGCGCCGCTGATCGACCCCAACGTGCACTCCTGCGGCACCGTCTACCCGCACGGCGAGGGCGAACTGTCCCACCCCGAGCAGGGCGTCTACCTGGTCGGCATGAAGTCCTACGGTCGCGCCCCGACGTTCCTGGCCATGACCGGCTACGAACAGACCC
This sequence comes from Microbispora bryophytorum, assembly GCF_006874465.1. GTDB lineage: Bacteria > Actinomycetota > Actinomycetes > Streptosporangiales > Streptosporangiaceae > Microbispora > Microbispora bryophytorum. The sequence goes on from NZ_VIRL01000030.1 coordinate 40,444, forward strand.
GCTCCATCGCCGCCGCCCTGGCCGGCGACCGCGAGGCCGCCGAACGCGTCGAGCTGGTCCTGCCCGAGACCGGGGTGTGCGGCGGATCCGGCCTGTTCGACGAGCCCGACGCCGCACAGGCGTCCGGCGGCTGCTGCGCCGCCCCGGCCACCCTGCAGATCGGCATCGGCGCTCCCACCTCCTCCGGCGGCTGCTGACCGGACTGCCGACCGGACTGCTGCCCACGGTGGCCAACCTCCACGTCCGCGCGGCAGTGCGCCAGTGCGGAGGTACGGAGGTGCGGGCGGCCGAACCGCGCCACGGTGACGTCAGACGGCGGGGCTGCGACGCTCGATCATGAGGACGTCGCGCCAGACGCCGTGATGGCGGCCGACGCGTTCACGGGTGCCGAGGACGCGGAAGCCGGCCGCCCGGTGCAGGGCCAGGCTGGCTGCGTTCTCCGGGAACACACCCGATTGGATGGTCCAGACGCCGGCGTCCTCGCTGGCGGCGACGAAGGCGTCCAGAAGGGCACGGCCCAGGCCCCGGGAACCGTAATCGGGGTGGACGTAGATGCTGTGTTCGACGACGCCCGCGTAGACGGGACGGGCGGAGACGCGGGAGGCGGCCACCCAGGCGACCACCCGGCTGGTACGGGTGTCGGCGACGACGTACCGCAAATGGCGGAGGCGGGCGGAGCTGAACGTCTCCCAGGCCGGAGCGGTGGTCTCGAAGCTGGCGTGGCCGGTGTCGAGGCCGAGTTGGTAGACGTTCAGGACCTGGTCGGCGTCCGCGTCCCGCATGGGACGGATCTCGAAGCCGGGGGTGACGGGGGGCTTGGTGGCCTTGACGATGGCCGAGTGGACGCCGTCGCCGTGGTCGGCGGTCGGGGTGATGGCGATGCCGGTGAAGCCGGCGTTCAGGAGCAGGGTGCGGTACTCGGTGACGGTCAGGGAACCGGCCGTGCAGCCGATGCGGGCCTCCGTGCGGCAGCGTAGGTCCTGGTCGGGGACGGAGTCGTCGCTGACGACGTCGCTGACGCCGAACCGGCCACCGGGGCGCAGGACGCGGAACGCCTCGGCCAGGGTGGCGGCCTTGTCGTCGGACAGGTTGATGACGCAGTTGGAGATGACCACGTCGACCGTGCGGCCGGGCAGGGGGACGTGCTCGATGGTGCCGTGCAGGAACTCGGTGTTGGTCACGCCGGCCTGTGCGGCGTTGTCGCGGGCGAGGCTCAGCATGTCGGGGCTGGCGTCCAGGCCGTAGACCTTGCCGGTGGGGCCGACGCGGCGGGCGGACAGCAGGACGTCGATTCCGCCGCCCGAGCCGAGGTCGAGCACGACGTCGCCCTCGTGAAGGTCGGCGACGGCGACCGGGTTGCCGCAGCCGAGACTGGCGCGCAGGGCTCCGTCGGGCAGGGCGGCGGTGTCCTCGTAGCCGGCGGCTCCGAAGCAGCCGTCATCCATGGAGCCGGCGTCGGAGGAGCCGTCGGACGCATCGAAGGAGGCCGAGTCGCGGCCAGTGACGGACTGACCGGTCATCGCGGCCCTGGCGAGCCGGGAGTAACGGTCGACGATCTCCTCGCGGGCCACGGCGGCCTCCTTCACGTGCAGGTGGGGGCGGCGGGCACTCCGGCCGCCCCCCGATTCCGCTCAGCCCGCCGCGGCGGGGATCCGGTAGGTGGGACGTGGGTAGCCGGGCTTGAACGACGGGACGCCGGCGCTCTGTACGGCTGATGTGCCGGTGGCGGCGGACACCGCCTCCACCGCCTCGGCCACCGCGGCGTCGAGCTCGGCGGGCTCGCACGCGACGCGGGCGTTGAGCCGTGCCTCCGCCCCGGTGAACCTCCTGCCCGCGACGGCGTCCACGGTCGGCTCGGCGCCGCCGGCGGTCACGCTCACCTTGCTCAGGTCACCGGCGGACTCCAGACTGACCTTCACGTGGCCGATCATCCAGCCGTTGCGGGCGGCGGTCGCGGACAGGTGCTCCAGCAGCCCACGGGCCCAGGTGTCCGGGTCGAAGCCCTCCGCCGCCGTCACGTCCAGGCTGAGGTTCAGCCACGCCAGCGCGGCCTCGGCGTTGGCGTAGCGGTCGTAGTCGATGTCGAGGCCGCGCCCGGCGGGCTCCGAGCCGAGCCAGAGGGACACCAGTTGTTCCAGCCCCTCGCCGGTTCTGGCGGAGTAGCCGAGCACGGTGGCCGTGGGGTATCGCTCGCGTAGATCCGCGGTGATCGCGGCGGCCTCCGCCGCGTCGAGCAGGTCGATCTTGTTGAGCGCGATCACGTCGGCTTCCTGCAACTGCTTGCCGAACAGGTAGGACATGTCCGACTCCGTGTCGTCCAGCGGGAGCGACGTACGGAGCGCGTCGAGCCTTTCCGGCTCAACGACGACCAGGAGGGGTGCGGGTGTGAACCGTTCACCGTAGTGAGCGCTGAGCGGCCGGATGACGGTGGCCTGCAGATCGGTGCAGCTGCCCACCGCCTCGGCGAGCAGTGTGTCCACCTGGTGGCCTTCGACCAGGCGCTGCGCGACGGTCAGCAGGTCTTCGAACCGGCAGCAGAAGCATCCGCCCGTGACCTCGCCGGCCTCGGCGATCGCGGACTTGGCGAGCTGGGTGTCCACCAGCTCGGTGCCCTGGTCGTTGGTGATGACCGCGACCCTGCGGCCCTGCGACTGGAGATGTTTCGCGACCGCGACGAGAGTGGTGGTCTTGCCCGCCCCGAGAAAACCGCTCAAGGTCATAAAGGTGATCAACCGGCGTTCGCCTCACTTCTGGTAACGGTGCTCTACAGATATCGCCGCATGGCACGGCACGAGTGAGTATTCGCGTCACAGGGTGTCGAGGTGGTGTCAGTGATCCGCCATCCGCAGTCAGCTAACAGCCTCCGTTCCCCCAGGTCAAGATCCTTGACGCCAGGAAACGAATGATTAACAATGCCGCGGGACCGTGCCGAAAAGAGGTATTGATGACAGTCAATACAGATGCTACAATCATTACGAAGCTATTTGTGTGGGAAATTAATCGCGCATCATTTCCGCAATGACGGCATCGGCACCCGACCGTTCGTCGAATCGCCTATCTCGCGATGGCGGAAGGCAGGGCGATGATGCCCGTCAGCGCGGTGAGCGCCTCGGGCACGACCCGGTAGTAGACCCAGGTGCCCCGACGAGTCGACGTGACGAGCCCGGCGTCCCGGAGGACCCTGAGGTGATGGCTGATGGTCGGCTGGGTGAGGTCGAACGCCCCGACGAGATCGCACACGCACGCCTCGCCGTCGAGATGAGAGGCGACGAGGGAGAGCAGCCTCAGCCGTACGGGGTCGCCGAGCGCCTTGAAGCCCGCGGCGAGCGTGACGCTCTGCTCCAGGGTCAGCGGCTCCGTCACCCGCGCCGGGCGCGGGACCCCGGGTTCGACCACGGGAAGATCCTCATGCGGCAGCAGCACGGGCTCGTCGTGCTCGGCCATGACGATCGGGTCCTCTCCCTAGGCGCCCCGGGCGTGGGTCACCCGGCCGCATCCCCCACGAGTCTAGACAACCTTTCCGCCCAGGAGGTCTCGTCATACCGCATCCCCCGCTGACCCACGCCGAGGCGACGGAGCGTGGCGCCCTGCTGCGCGTGCGGTCCTACGATCTGCACGTCGATCTGAGCCGGACCGGGGAGCCGGTGTTCCGATCCAGGAGCACCATCCGCTTCACCTGCGCCCGGCCGGGTGCCTCCAGCTGGGCGGACGCGCTGCCCCGGCGGATGCGTTCCGCCGTGCTCAACGGGCGGCCGGTCGAGTACGACGGCGCGGGACGGATCCCGCTGCCCGATCTGGCCGCCGTCAACGAACTGACCGTGGAGGCGGACTACGGCTTCTCCACCGGCGGCGAGGGCCTCCACCGGTTCACGGATCCGGCCGATCAGCAGGTGTACGTGTACAGCCACCTGCAGCCCGGCCACGCTCCCCGGGTGTTCGCCTGCTTCGACCAGCCCGACCTCAAGGCGCCCTTCGAGATCAGCGTGACCGCACCGGACGGATGGACCGTGTTGTCCAACGCCCCGCTAGATGACCGGCCCCGGACAGGCGTCCACAGGTTCGCACCCACCCCGCCGATCAGCACGTACGTGGTGGCCGTGGCAGCCGGCCCGTGGGTGTCGTGGACGGCGGACCGGGCAGGCGCCGTGCCCCTGGGCGTGCACTCCCGGCGTTCCCTGGCGACGCACCTCGACCCGGCCGTACTGCTGGAGCGGCTCGGGGCGGGGGTGACGTTCTTCGCCGAGGCGTTCGCGACGCCCTATCCCTTCCTGAAGCTCGACCTGTGCTTCGTCCCCGAGTTCAACTTCGGGGCCATGGAGAACGCCGCCTGCGTGTTCGCCGCGGAGACGTTCGTGTTCGACCGCGCGGTGACCCGGTACGCGCACCGCCGCCGGGACGAGATGATCTTCCACGAGATCTCCCACCAGTGGTTCAGCGACCTCGTCACGCTGCGCTGGTGGGACGACCTGTGGCTGAGTGAGGCGTTCGCCACCTGGGCGGGCGTCCACGCGCTGACCCGGCTCACGGGGGACGCCGACGCCTGGGCCGACTTCGCCGCGGGCAAGAAGGCGCATGCCTACCTCCTGGACCAGTCGGTCTCCACCCACCCAGTCGTGACCGGCGTCCCCGACGTGGACGCCGCCGGGTCGGCCTTCGACGCGCTGACGTACCACAAGGGCGCGAGCGTGCTGCGCCAGCTCGTGGCCCGCCTGGGGCTCGACGGGTTCCTGGAGGGCATGCGGCGCTACTTCGCGGACCACTCCTACGGCACCGCCGGCCGGGCCGAGATGCTGGACGCCCTGGCGGCGGCGGGCGGCCGGGACCTGACCACCTGGACGGACGCCTGGCTGCTGACGGCCGGGCTCACCGAGGTGCGGGCCGACTTCGACGTCGACGAGACCGGGTGCTTCACGCGTTTCGACCTGCTCCAGGAAGGGTCGCCCCGGCCGCACCGTCTCGCGGTGGGCGTCTACGCGGAGGACCGCCACGGCGACCTGGTGCGCGTGCGCAGGCACGAACTCGACGCCGACGGCCCCCGGACGAGCGTGGACGCGCTCGTCGGCAGCCGGTCCGGCTCGCTGGTGCTGCCCAACGACGGCGACCTGACGTACTGCAGGATCGTGCTGGACGCCCGCTCGACGGAGGAGGTCGTCCACCGCATCGGCCGGCTGGCCGATCCCATGGCCCGCTCGCTGTGCTGGACGGCGGCGTGGGACATGGTCCGGCACGGGGAGCTGCCGCCGCGGCGGTTCCTGACGATGGTCCTCGGCGGGCTCACGGCGGAGACGCAGATCGGCGTGTTCCAGCGGCTCCTCGTCCGGGCCGCCACCGTGCTGACGGCCTACACCGAGCAGGGCTGGGCTCGCGCCCACGGCTGGCCCTCGTACGTGGACCGCCTGCTGAACGTCGTCAGCAGCGCCCACGATCGCGACACGGACGGCGACACGGACGGCGACACGGACCAGAGGCTGGCGGCGGCGCGGGCCGCCGCGGATGCGGCGCTGACGGCCGGCCACGTCGACACCGTGCGCGCATGGTTCCACGGAGCGGCCCCGTTCGACGTGGACGACGCGTTGCGCCGCAGGCTCGCCCGGTCCCTGGTCGCGCACGGTGAGCCCCTGGAGGACGTCACCGGCGCCTTCACCGCCGTGGAGGAACGGCTCGCCGAGCGGCTCAGGGCGTCGGTGCCCACCGCGGAGGCCAAGGAGTGGACGTGGACGACCGCCCTGCGCAGCGAGAGCGTCACACAGGTCCGCGCGCTGGCCGACGGCTTCGCCCACCCCGCGCACCATCACCTGCTCACGCCGTTCGCGCGGCGCTACGCGCAGGACGTCCCCCCGCTGCTGGCCGCCATGGGAGACCGGGAGCCGGCGCGTACGGTCGCCGTCCGGATGTTCCCCTCCTGGTCGGTCTCACGACGCACGCTCGGCGTGATCGACCGCCTGCCCGCCGACGACCGGTTCGTCAGACTGACCGGCGCGGCCAGGGCCGAGCTCGCCCTCGCCGTGGACCTGTCGGAGCGGGACGCCGCCGGGTGACAACCACTCCTCGGCGCCGTCACCGGCGGCGAACGACTCGAACAGCTCCCGCACGGCCGGTCCGGCGTCCGGGCCCGCGTACCACCGCTCCCCCGCCCGGCCCGCCAGGTGGTCCCACAGCGTCTCGCGCAGTGCGAACGCCTGGTGATACACCAGCGGGTAGCAGGGCTTGCCCTCCAGGTAGGTCTGCATCCGATCCCACGCGGCCCCTCGGTCCACCGCGACGCCGAACTCCCGCTCATGCGAGCGCACGTACTCGCCGGCCGGGTCCGGGTGTCCGTCGTGCACGGCCATCTCGAAGCAGAGGCCGGTCGCCACCAGGCGCCGGACGTGCTCACGCGCGAGGGCCAGGCGCTCCACGGCCTCGGCGTCCACCGTGACACCGAGGTGGCGCCGCTGCCAGTCCGGCCGCCGGACGACCTGTTCCAGGGTGAAGCCGAACGCCTCGGTCAGCGCCGGATGCGTGCGCCACAGGTCGGCGCAGTGCCGGGTGCCCGCGGTGAAGTGCAGGGCGTGCCCGAACTCGTGCAGAAGCGTCGCGTAGTGCCCCAGCGTCGTGCCCGGCGTGATGGACACCCGTACGTCGGCCGGCGGCGCGACCGGCGAGCAGAACGCCGTGCCCGACTTGCCGGGCCGTGCGACGTCGTCGACGACGATGCGTTCCAGACATCCGCCGAAACCCCACTCCCGTACGGTGGCGCGGACGCTTGCGAGCGCGCCGACGGCGCCCTCGGGCAGGACGGCGCGTGCGGCGACGAGGCGGGCGTCCGCCAGGGACGGGGTGGAGATCGCGTCGCGTGCCCGCCAGTCGTCCCATCGCCTGAGGAACCCGGCCCGGGTGGCGTCCAGCCAGTTCCGGGCGTGGGCGACGAACCGGTCCACCTCCGGGTGCAGCGCCCGCACCAGCGCGGCGTGCGTCGGGAACCCCAGCTCGGCCCGCGCCTCTGCGTACGCGCCGAGCCAGCGCCGCCGGCCCTCGCGCAGCCGCTCCCCCACGTCCGCCAGGGCGGCCCGGACCTCGGCGCGCCGCCGGTCGTCGGTGACGGTCCGCGACAGGGCGACCAGTTCCCCGTGGGTGAGCGTCCTGCCGCCGGCCTCGGCGGTGACGGTGCGCTGGAGCAGCCGCAGCCCCGCGGTCGCCTCCGTCAGCCGGACGCGGAAGTACCAGAGGACCAGCTCCCCGGCGTAGTGCAGGTCACCGTGCTCCAGTGCCAGGAGGACGAGCCCGCCGTCGGTCAGCCAGGTGAGCCCGCCCTCCGGCAGGGCCGGGTGGTCCTCGCGCTGCCCCGTCGCGGCCAGCCAGCGGGCATGGGCGACCCGGGCCTGCAGCGCCGCCAGGTTCTCGACGTGACCGGCCAGGTAGCCGGGGACGGTGGTCACGACGCGTCCACGGAGGCCGCCGGGGGCAGGCCGAGCACCTCCGAGGCGCCGTCGGCGACCCGCTGCCAGAAGTCGCGCCGGTCCTCGGGGAGCCCGGCGAACAGCTCCGAGCAGCGGCGGGTCATCTCCAGCGCCAGCCCGGGATGGGCCAGCACGCCCCGGATCCAGGCGAGCTGGCCGGGCTCCGGCGGGTCGATGCGCAGCCCCGCGAGACCCGCGCGGACCTTGCGCCCGACGCGCTCGTCCAGGCGGGTCGCGTAGCTCTCCCGGGCCTGCGGCGTGTCGCCGTCCACCGCGAGGGGCACCGTGGCGGCGAGGGCCTCCGCCGCCGCGCAGGCGTCGGTGATGCCCGCGCCGAACAGCGGGTCCTTGTGGCAGTAGGCGTCGCCCGCCAGCCGCCAGCCGGGTCCGGCCGGCTCGCGGTGGAAGTTGCGCAGGCTCTTGGACGCGTACACGGGCGAGACCCGCCGCGCCGCACGCAACCGGTCCGCCATGGCGGGGATCGAGCGGAGCAGGCGCTCGTACCCCTCCTCTCCCCCCGCCTCCGCCCGGATCGCCGCGTACTCTCCCACGGGCGCCGACAGCATGATCACCCACCGCCCGCCGTCGCACGGGCCGGCCTGGAGCACGTGGCCGCCGTCGTGCCACAGCTCCAGCGCGGGCGAGGGCAGCGGGACGACGTCCTCCCAGTAGGCGTGGAAGGTGCAGCGCATGGCCCCGGCGTCGAAGGTCGTGGCCGCGCCGGTCTGGCGGGCGGTCGCAGATCCCCGCCCGTCCGCGCCCACGACGATCCTGGCCTTCTCCGACCACCCCGCGCCCTCGATCCCGATGACCTGGTCACCGTCCCAGCGCAGGGACCGCACGGGGCTGCGTTCCCTGATCTCGGCCCCGTAACGGCTCGCGGCGCGCAGCAGGACCCCGCTGAGGGTCTCCCGGCGTACGCACAGGTTGTAGTGGTACGGCGAGCGGGGCAGCATGGGCGCCCCGTAGTAGCCGCCCTCGACCTCCAGGTGCCAGCGCCGCAGCGGTGGCGCGCCGGTGGCGAGGACCTCCTCCAGCACGCCGAGCCGGTCCAGGAAGGCCAGCGTCGTCGGGCCGAAGAAGTGGGTGGAGACGGCCGGAGCGGGCAGCCGGGTGCGGTCGCACACCAGGACCCGCAGCCCCTCCCGCGCGAGCAGGGCGGCGCTCGCGGCCCCGGTGACGCCGCCGCCGACCACGATCACGTCATACATCGGCCACTCCTCGCGTCATGTCCCGCCGGCCAGCACGAACGGCATGCGGCCCGACCAGATCCTGCTGACGGCCCACCGGCGGTCGCTGACCGCGCGGAACCGGCGGCCGAGCACCTCACGCAGGTCCAGCGCGATCGGACGCTGCCGGAGGATCCCGGCCACCCGTCCGTCCCTGATCAGGAACCCGAGCCGCAGCCTGCCCTCGACGACCGGTGAGAGGCCGGCGCGCTGGTGCCCGCCCATCAGCGACTCGACGAGCACCCCCTCGCGGACGCCGGCCAGCAGGTCGTCGAGGGAACCGGCGTCGGCCGGTCCGGCGGACAGCGTCGCGCCGTTGAGCACCGGCGTGGCGGGCTTGAGCACCGTACGGCGCAGCGCGTTGCCCCGGAACCCGTGCCCGGTGGGCGCCGTCCCGCACGCGGCCGCCGTACGGACGCTGTGGTACGCCCGGACCGGGACACCCCGCTCGACCAGCGTGAGGGGCGCGCACGGCACGCCGTCGTCGTCGCAGCCCGGCCAGGCCAGCCCGCCGGTGCCCTCCTCGTCGGCGGCGTCCGGCGCGGCCGGCTCCGAAGGGTGGTCGCGCAGGCCGATCGAGGGGTGCAGGAACGGCTCCCCCAGGTGCCCGGCGACGAACGAGCGGCCCGCGGTGACGGCGGTGCCGTTCAGCGCCGTCACCAGCGGGGTGAGCAGGGTGTGCACCGCGGACGGCGCGAGCAGCACGTCGTGGTCGCCCGAGGGCACGTCGGCAGCGGGCAACCCGTCCCAGCCGGCCGCGGCCTCCAGCCATGCGGAGAGCGCGGCGGGCAGCGCCGGCGTCCGGGTCCAGCCGGTCCAGGGCAACTGGACGACCGACCCTTCCGCCAGCGCGGCGATGTGGAAGAACCGGTCCGAGGTCGTGGTCCGCCCGTCCGGGGCCGCGCGGTGCACCGTCTGTTCGGTCCGGGTCACCGTGCCGTGCACCGTCAGCCCGGCCGAGCGTTGCAGCGCGCCCAGCTGCTCGGCCAGGAGCCGGACGGACCGGGTTCCCTCATCCACGGCGGCCGTCTCGGCGGCCGCAGGGGCGGCGTTCCGCCCGATGACCGGGTCGCGTGGCGCCGGAGGCCCGTGAGCCGCGTTCCGTACGGCGTCGCCGACCAGCCCGTGCACGTCGTCGAGGCGGGTCGTGGTGGCCGTGCCCACCCGGCCGTGGCGGTGCACCCGCAGGCACAGCGCCGTCTCATGCGCGGACCTGACCAGGTCGGGCACTCCCGAGCCGACCTCCACCACGGTGTCGTCGCGCTCGACGGACATGATCTCCCAGTGGTCGGCGCGGGCCGCGGCCTCCGCTCCGACCTGTTCCAGCCGGTCAGCCAGAGGTGACACGTATGCCTCGCAATCGCAGCGTGGGGGCCCAGGAGCTGACCGGCAGCGCGTTCTGGCCCTGCTTGCCGCAGCTCGCCGAGGTGTCGCCGCGCCACTGGTCACGGCCGATCGCGTCGATGGCCGCGAAGGCGCCGAGCACGTCACCGGACAGCACCACGCCTCTGACCCGGCCGCGGACCTCGCCGTCGCGGATCTCCCGGCACTCCGCCGGCAGGAAGGTGAATCCGGCGCGGTCGGTCTGCCCGCCGAGCACGCCGCGGGCCAGCAGCCCGCGCGTCACACCGCCGATCATCTCCTCCTCGGACGCGGCGCCGGGGGCGATGGCGATCGTCCGCAACCGGGGCAGCGGCGGGTGGCGGAAGTTCAGGGCTCTGGCGTTGCCGGTGGGCTCCTCGCGGAAGGCCGCCGCGGTGGAGCGGTCGTGCAGCCGGGGCCGGGTGACGACACCGTCGCGCAGCAGCTCCACCGCAGACCCCGCCGTGCCCTCGTCGTCCACCGGTACGAAGCCCCGCGCACCGGGGCGTCCGGGGTGATCGGTGATCGTCAGCATGGACGGGCCGAGCCGGCGCCCGGGGGCCAGGGACCGTTGCAGATGCGCGTCCCCGAGGTGGTGGTCGGCCTCGGCGAGATGCCCGATCGTCTCGTGGGCCCAGATGCCGGCCAGCGGGCCGTCGCAGACGACGTCGTAGTCCCCGGGCGCCACGACGGGGGCGGCGCGCAGGTCCACGGCGGTCGCGACGGCGGCCTCCACATCCGGGGCCAGGCCCCGCACCACGGAGAAGTCGCCGCCGCTGCCGGCCGACACCGAGCCGGCGGTCCTCGCGGCGCCGCCGTCGGCGTAGACGGTGATCTGCAGCGTCAGGTCCCTGCGCCGGTAGGAGACGCCGGTCCCCTCGCTGGTGAACAGCTCCACGTCCGCGACCGACTCGCGGTAGTAGACCAGCGCGCCGGTCACGCCGGGGTGCGCCGCCAGCGCCGCCGCGTGGTAGGCGCCGAGCAGTTCGATCTTCTCCGCCAGGCCGACCGTCTCCGCGAGCTCACCGGCCTCGCCGGTTTCGCCGGTTTCGCCGGTTTCGCCGGTTTCGCCGGGACGGTCGTCCCGGTAGGGCCGGTGTGCGGCGAGACGTCCCGCCGCACACCCAAGTTCGGCGGCGTCGCGCGCGGCCCTGCGCAGCACCGGCCCGGCGTCCACGGCGGTGCTCGACGCGAACGCCGACCCCGACCGGCCGACGACCCGGGCACAGCACCCCTCGTCACGGCTGGTCACGCTGCTTTCCAGGCCGTCACCGCGCCACACCAGATCGACGGTCCTGGCGCGTTCGAGCCGTACCTCGGCGTAGTCGCCCGCCCGCAGACCGGCGTCCCGGAAGAGCGCGGGCGAGCCGCCGGTCAGCAGCACGGTCGCGCGGGGCTGTCGTCCCGGTAGGCGAAGATCATGGCACTGGTGACCTGCGCACCGTCACGGTAGGAGACGAGCCCGTCGCTGCGCATGTCCACGCTGCCGAAGCCCGCGCCGAGCACCAGGTCGCGGTACTGGCTCTCGGTCATGCCCACCACGCACCGGGCGAAGTCCTCCGCGCCGGCGGACTCGCCGGCCGCCACGTCCGCCGGGGGCGGGCCGTCGTCGGAGTACACGACGTCGGAGATCACCGCCACCCCTCCCGGGCGCAGGACGGCCGCGACCGCGTGGAGCACTTCCTTCTTGTCGGGGAACATGCCGAGGACGCAGTTGCTCATCACCACGTCCACGCTGCCCTCACGCACCGGCGGGCGCCGGATGTCACCGACCCGCACGTCGATGTTCTTGAGCCCCATCTCCCTGGCCGCGCGGCGAGCCGTCCTTACCATCTGCATCGACGCGTCGACGCCGATGACTCGGCCCGTCTCACCCACCCGGCGCGCGGCGATCAGCAGATCCAGCCCGGCGCCGCAGCCGAAGTCCACGACAGTCTGCCCGGCGCGCAGGCCGATCGCGTTCATGGGCGAGCCGCAGCCGCTGGACAGCTCCAGGACCCAGTCGGGGATCTCGGCGAGCTCCTCCGGCGTGTACACCGACGTGGGAGAGCAGCACAGCGTGCTGGTGCCCTGCACCGCCAGCGCGTCGTAGCGCTTCTTGACGTGCGTCTCGATTGGGACGGGACCCTGGTCGGCCGGGGCCGCGCAGCAGCCCGCCGCCTGGTCGGCGGTCGCGGGGGCGCATCCGCAGGCGTCCGGCTCGGCGACCATGCCGGCCGCCGCCTGCGGCCGGATCAGCTCATCCAGGGAAACGAACCCACGCGTGTCATCTGCTCCCACGTTCCCTCTTCTCCTTCCGGTCGGTTCGCGTGCTCCTGCCGCCGGCGCAGCGCCATGGGCAACAGGTAGGCCAACTGGGTCTCGACACGCGTCGTGATGCTGGACACCTTGGGGCAGTAGCAGGTGTTGAAGTCGCCGCCGTTGGCCGCCCACGCCTTGATGGGGCAGCCGCCGCCCCCGCAGAACAACTTCACGTTGCAGTCGCGGCACATGGGCACGGTGTCCACGTGGCGGTGCCGCCAGGGATCCCGATAGCCGGCCGCGTAGCTGAACTCGGGGTAGAACGTCCCGCAGGCGTGCTGGGGACGGCCCACGGTCTCCGGGCAGCCGTAGATCTTTCCGTAGGGGTCGAAGGCGACGACGCTCGTGCCGGCGCTGCACCCCTGGAGATTGGGCCGCAGCCGGTCGCCCTCCAGGACGGCCGACCTGATGCGGGCCAGGTCGGGCTGCAGCATGCGGTCCACCAGGGGGTTCTGCTGAACCATGCTCCAGAAGGCCTCCTGGAGCCCGGCCTTGACGTCCCCCCGGACCATGCGCTTGCGCTTCTCCTCGGGGTGGTCGGGGGTGACGTACAGGAACGTGGTGGCCTTGGTGAAGCCGTTGAACAGGCGGATCTTCGGGTGGTCGAGCCACCCCTTGGCCTGCGCGAACTCCGCGAAGCGCGGCATGTCGTCCACGCTGTCCTCGTCGACGAGCACCCGGATCAGCACGCGGATGCCGGCCTCCGCGGCCACGTCGATGCTGCGCTCGATGAGCTCGAACGTCGGCTTGCCGTTGCGGAACACCCGCCGGGTGTCATGGGTCCTCGGCGTGCCGTCCAGGCTGACCTGGACCTCCTCGCAGCCGTACTTGAGCAGCATCGGCACGTACGCGTCCAGCGCCACGCCGTTGGTGATCGCGGTGACCGGGTAGCCGCGATCGTAGGAGCCGCGCAGGATCTGCTCGACGGCGCCGCGCTGGTACGCGGTGTCCAGCAGCGGTTCCCCGCCGAACAGGGTGATGTACGGCGGGCCGGAGTTCTGGTGCCGGTCCTGGATCTCCGGGATGGTGTCGAACGCGGCCTCGATCATCTCCTCGTCCATGCGCGGGCTCTTGGTGGTCAGCTCGCCCTCGAAGCAGTACGGGCACGCCAGGTTGCACACGAACGACGGGATGAACATGAACTGGAACGGCGCTTCCTGGATCGCCTGGAAGTAGCCGTCGACGATGGCGCGGTAGCGCGCCTCCTCCTCGACCGGGTCGGTGCAGACGTACCCGCGTTCGAGCAGGCCCGCCACGAGTTCGCCGTCGACGGCGGCGTCCCCGGCGCGCACCCGTTCCAGCACGGCGATTTCGGCGGGGGTGACGATGTCCATCGATCCGGACACCGCGTTGGCGAGGACGCTCACCTTGCCGCTGTCGTCGAGATAGGCCGGGTCCAAGGTTCCCTCGGGGAGCTCCACCGAGAAGGTGACGGTGTTCGGGCTCACAAGCATGGTGTGTCTCCCAGAAAGGGTGTCCGTGGTGCCGCCAGGGGGTGGGTGAGGGGGTGGGCCGGGAATTGGAGGGCGCGGCAGGGGATACCTGTGCCGTACGGTCCGCCGGCCACGATCACTCGCAGCCGTCGGGGTCGTTGGCCATGATGCTGGTCACGACGTCGAGGTTCTTCCGGCCGCGCATGGCGGTGCAGCAGTCGGTCTGCTTCTCGGACACTTCGGCGTTCTCGATCATGGAAATGGCGATCATAGGTATCACCTCCTCCACTGTGATCTCTGCCGCGCTCTCCGGCCCGCTCCCCGCCGCGACACGGCGGGGAGAGTCGTTGGTGGGGCACGTGCCCCAGGTGGCGGGTCATCGCAGGACCTCTCGCAGGATGAGCACCGCGACGGTGACCAGGCCCTCGCCGATGATCAGCCCGGAGGCGACGATCTCGGTGCCGCTGCGCCGGCCAGGGTTGCGGCGGATGAGCAGCCACTGGGTCAGGCCTCCGGCGGCGAGGGTCAGCGAGTAGGCGGGGGGAAGCAGCACCCCGAGGCCGATCATCGTGGGCATGGCCGAGGTGAAGGCCAGGCCCAGGCCCACCGGGCCCGAGACGGCCAGCGCGAGGGCCACGGTGGCGGGGTATTCGGCCGATCCCCGGACGGTGGCGTCCACGAACTGGACCGCGGTGGCCACAGGAGCGGGGAAGGAACGTCCTCCGAGCACCCCCGCGCGGCTGAGCACCGCGATCACCAGGACGCCGACCACGGCGCCGGCCAGGCCGCCCGCCAGTTGCGTCCAGCCCGTCAGCCGCCTGGGCGGCGCGGAAAGGCCCTCGGGACGATCGTGGGCGACCTTCACCGAATAGGTGAAGTACACGGCGGCGAGGGCCGCGCAGCAGATGGTCGAGGCCATCAGCAACGCCGCCGTCTGGTCCGCGCCGGACACGGCGAAGGCCACGACGCTGAAGTACAGCGCCGGGGACAGCGGCACCAGCCCGATCTCGCCGCCGGCCCGGGTGAGGAACACGGTCATCACGGCGAGCAGCACGACGCCGAGCAGGCCGTAGCCGACGTAGCGCAGAAGCGACGGGTAGATCAGCGCCAGGAGCGCCGTTCCTGCGAGGACGGCGACAGCGAGCCACCGGGCACGGCCCGGGAGCAGACGGCCCCCCTTGAGGGAACGCGCCAGCGGACCGCGGACCCGGGCGATCGAGGCGAGGGAGTAGCCGAGGATGAGGCCGACACCCGCGGCGAGCACCCACGGATAGGACAGGTGGTCGGTGAACGACACGGACCGGCCCGCCGTGCCGTCCTGGACCGCCCACACGACGACGGTGTACGCCGCGCCGGCCGCCAGCCAGGCGCACGCGCGCGGGCCGATGAGGAACCCGACCCCGTACAGCAACGGCGAGAGGGCCAGGGCCAGATGGGTGCCCGTGACCTCCGGCGTGACGTCGTGCCCCCACAGGGCGACCCCCAGGGCCGACGCGGCGCCCACGCCGGCGGCGATGGGAAGCATGCGGCCGAGCCGGTCGCTCTCCCCGTCCCTGGGGCTGCTGAGCGACGCCATCAGCGTGATGGCCGGCTTCAGCGTCGGGTAGGGCAGTCTCTCGGCGACCACGAGCGTCCGGGCGACGAGTCCGCCGAGGAAAATGCCCACAGCGTTCGCGGCCATCGCCAGCACCACCAGGAAACCCCAGGCCGGCAACTCACCGGCCCGCAGTACGACGGCTCCGATGCCGGTGTCCAGCGCGGCCGTGGCCATGTATCCGCTGGACGCGATGGAGAAGACGACGAACAGACCCTGCCAGCTGAGCGCCCCCGCCACCCGGAGCAGCGCCGCGCCCAGCGCGGCCACCAGCGCCGACCCTCCGAAGGACGTGCCGGTGCGGAACAGGACCAGCACGTTGAGGACGCAGAGCAACACGCCGATGGCCAGGCCGATGAGCGTGGCCCAGACGTACGATCCCCGCCAGCCGTCAGGGGCGTCCACCGCCGGAGCCGAATGCGATGTGGTGGAGGATACGGTGCGCTCCCTTCCTCCCACAGAGCGCCCCCCATCTCAAATCAGGTGAACTACATTGATAACCATCGATGTAGCCGACGAGTGCACATTAAAATGGGCCGGCGGCAATGGTCAAGAGTCTGGACAAGACTGTCTATTTATGCATACGGCTCATGTTACGTGACCATTACGATACTTTTCGTAATTGCGCCATATAACACGTCGGCCAATTCCGCCAGATCACAGCGTGCGATCGGCGAGCAGGGGGTCGGCGTCCGCGCGTCCGGCCGTCGCCGTGCCCGTCACCGCACCCGTCGCCGTGCCCGTCACCGCGCCCGGATCCCGGCCGTACAGCCCGGCGACCAGGGCGAGACCGATCACGCCTCCGATCAGTTCGGCGACGACGAACCCCGGCACCGAGGACGGAGCGATCCCGGCGAAGGTGTCGGAGAAGGCCCTGCCGATGGTCACGGCCGGGTTCGCGAAGCTGGTCGACGAGGTGAACCAGTACGCCGCGCCGATATAGGAGGCGACCGCGACCGGCGCCAGGCGGGCGTTGCCCGCGCGGACCAGCAGGAAGACGACGAGCACCAGCCCCGCCGTGGCGACGACCTCGCCGAGCAGGAGGTTCCCGGCCGAGCGGTCGTGCGTGGACCAGGTGACGGCGGCCTTGCCGAACATCGCGTTGGCCAGCACGGACCCGCTGATGGCGCCGGCGATCTGGGCGGCGGCGTAGACCCCCACGCCGGAGAGCGAAAGCTCGCGGTGCACCCACCAGTCGGCCAGCGTGACCACCGGGTTGAAGTGCGCCCCGGAGATCGGGCCGAGAATGAGGATCAACACCCCGAGCCCGAAGACCGTCGCCATCGAGTTCTCCAGCAACTGAAGTCCCACGTCATCGGGCGAAAGCTCCTGCCCCATGATCCCCGACCCGACCACCACCGTCACCAGCAGCAGCGTGCCCACATACTCGGCCAGCGCCCGGCGGGGCAACGCCGGGCTCACCAAAAATCACCGATCCGGGCGAGACGGACTGACGAGTCGCGCACGTTAGGCCTCCCCTTGACATGACATACCGCACGACGTCCGGCTGTACCGCACCAGCCGACCCGTCGTCACATGACCCGAAGCGCCACTTCCAGCACCATCTGAACTGATATTTACAGATATCAATGCGATTTGGTAGCGCCAATTTCCGGGAAGTCCACCCGAGCGCCGCGCCGGGAGCCCAGCCGCGATTACCCATTTCCGGACAGCCCGAAAAGGGGCGGAAACACGCAGCGGTTAGCAGGCACGCCCGCGCCGACCAGCGGCTCGGCAACAGCGATCACCGAGACAGCCGCCCGAGGACGGCGCCGGGGCCACGTTCGTCAAAGGCACGCTCGTCGAGCGTCCGAGAAATCACCGGCCGTCACAGACCAGTCGATAACCTTCGTCATCCGCAGGTCTTGACGATAGCTCCGATAGTCCTGACTATTGCCATCGAACAGGGACCCAAGATTCAAAGGCGGGTGATGTATGGGCGAACGTCGAACAGGCCGTACAACAGCGCTACGGCGCCGCGTCGCGGGTCCCCGAGACGGGCCTGTGCTGCCCGGTCGACGATGGTCCGCAATACCCCTCAGATGTATTGGAGAACGATTACGGCTGCGGCAATCCCGTCAGCTGCGACGTTCCCGCCGCCCTGCAGGCCGACCCGGAGCTTTGGTCCGGCTGCTGCAGCGGAGCGCTGCAGGAAGAGCGTTTCCTGGAGGGCTTCCACCCGTGCCGGCCTCACCGGGCTCACCATCCTCAAACGTGAGGAACGCCCCCGGGAGACCGTACGGGACGTCGAATTCCGCAGGGTGACCGTCGCCGCCCGCAAACCCGCCTCCCAGGTGTCCGCCACGGCGCCGGCGACGCGGCGGCGCGGACCGTTCGCCGCGGTCGGACGACTCAACCGATTCGCCACCGGTCTGTCGCCGCGCCGAAGTCGTGCGACGGCCCCGAAGGCAACCGCGACTGCCGACCCTGCGGAAGACAGCGCCTGACGCCGGCTTCGAGAGTTGCTCTTCGGTCTGATGCCGCGGACGTGTAGTCCGGCCCAGCCATACCTCTCGCTGCGCGCGCTCCCACACGAGCACCGCTACCCCCCGGAGGCATACCCATGGAAGTGCTCGTACTTCTGCTTGTGCTCTTACTGGCCGCCGCCAACGGAGCGAACGACGTACCGAAGGGTGTCGCGACGCTCGCCGGCGCGGGCGTGACGAAAATCCGCACGGCCATCGCATGGGGCACCGTAGCCACCATCCTCGGCTGTCTCGTCTCGTTGACGTTGGCCTCGAAGATGACCGATCTCTTCTCCAAAGGCATCGTCTCCGCCAGGCCCACCCCGACGTTCACGGTCGCGGTGCTGATCGGGACCATCTTCTGGGTCGTCTTGGCCACGATCCTGAAGTTGCCTGTCTCCACCACCCATGCCCTGGTCGGCTCGCTTCTTGGCGCCGGAAGCCTGTTCGCCGGCTCCGCGGTCGAGTGGAACGGGCTGCTTGGGAAGGTCGTGCAGCCGCTGTTGCTGAGCATCCTGGTGGCCTACGCCATCTCCGCCGTATTGGGAATCATCACCCGGAAAGTCGTGACGATCCGTACTGCGAGAAGGGAAAAGATCCAGGCTCCGGTCCCAGACGGCGATGCGGCGCCGGTCGCGACCTTGACGACACAGGTCGAGCCGACCAAAGCGCAGCGAGCCGTCGGAATCGCGCACTGGGCGACAAGCGGCCTGGCGAGCTTCGCCCGGGGCCTCAACGACGCGCCCAAGATTGTTGCCATCGGCTCCTTCGCGCTGGTGGGCGGGATGACCCCGACCGGCCTGCTATTCGCCGTCACCGCGGCCATGGCCATCGGAGGTGTTCTGGCGGGCTCTCGCATCGCCGACCGGCTCGCGTACTCCGTCATCCAGATTCCTCATGTCGAAGGTTTCACCGCCAACCTCACGACCGCGAGCCTCGTCGGACTGGGCGCCATCTTGGGCCTGCCCATGTCGACCACGCAGGTGTCGGCAGGGGCCATCTCCGGCATCGCGGCCAATGACCTGTCCAGGCTCAACAAGAAGACGGTCCGTGACCTTCTGATCGCGTGGTTGTGCACACCGCCTGTCGCCGCCGCCGTAGCCGCAGGAGCGTATCTACTGCTCTCGTAACCGGCACAGCCGACGGGATTGCCACCGTTCCTGGCGGTCGGCGGCAATCCCGGAGCGGTAGCACCTCCTGGTCGCCTTAGGTCCCGCGGCAGCCACCCGATCTTCCCCGTTCCCCAACGATCGAAGGGACCATCCATGCCCCCGACGCCCAGCGTCCTGTTCGTGTGCGTACACAACGCCGGCCGTTCCCAGATGGCGGCCGGCTGGCTCGCTCATCTGGCCGGCGACCGCGTCCAGGTCCGTTCAGCCGGGTCGGCGCCCGCAGAGCGGGTCAACCCCGTCGCCGTCGACGCCATGCGCGAGGTCGGCATCGACATCAGCGCCGAAAGTCCGAAGCTCCTCACTGCCGATGCCGTCCAGGCATCCGACGTGATCATCACGATGGGCTGCGGTGATGCCTGCCCTGTCCTCCCCGGCAAACGGTACGAGGACTGGAAACTCGACGACCCGGCCGGGCAAGGCATCGACGCCGTGCGCGAGATAAGAGACGAGATCCACGACCGGGTGAAGGTTCTGATGGCCGAACTTCCTTCGCTACGCTGACGCCCGTGTCGATCGATTCCGGTTTCCTCTGCTCCTGCTGCGGCCGGCACCACGACGAGCTACCGCTGAGCTACCACATGCCCGCGCCCGCCCACTGGAGCCCTGAGATGACCGGGGCGCCCGACAGCGCGCTCTCCTCCGACCAGTGTGTGATCGAAGGAGAGCACTTCTTCGTCCACGGCCTCGTCGAGATCCCCATCATCGACACGGCCGAGACGTTCACCTGGGGCGTATGGGTCTCATTGAGCCGGGACAGCTTCGCGCGGATGAGCCGGTTGTGGGAGACCCCGGGCCGGGAGTCCGAACCTCCCTATTTCGGCTGGCTCTCCTCCGAACTGCCGATCTACGAACCGACGACGCTCAACCTCAAGACCAACCTCCACACGCGGCCGGTCGGACTACGCCCGGTCGTCGAGCTGGAGCCCACCGGCCATCCCCTCGCGGTGGAGCAGCGGACCGGCATCACCCACGCCCGAGTCCGGGAACTGGCCGAGCTGCTCCTCCACCCCGGTCAGCGAAAGTAATTCCGAAGTGGGCTCCGCGGCCTCGCCGTCGCGCCCCTCGTCCAGCTGCTCGACGCCGTCTGGCAGTCAATCCGTGGCCTGGCATCCAGATCGCCGTTCAAGGGAAAGGGCACCGACACGATGACGCAGCCCGGCGACTACGGCCTGCCAGGGTCGCTGCACCGAGCGCTCAGCGACGTGGCAGCGGAACGAGCCGCCCAGGACGCGAGGTGGGGCCTACAGGAACACCCCGACGGCACCGGGCCCGCGTACGCGCCCGAAGCCGACCTCGCCAAACAGGCCGTAACCGACGCCGCCGCTGAAGGCCGGCTGACCTGGCGGCACATCCTGCACGAGGAGGTTCTCGAGGCCTTCGCGGAGGAGGACGCCGACCGCCTGCGCGCCGAGCTGGTCCAGGTCGCAGCGGTCGCGGTCAAATGGGTCCAGGAGCTCGACAGACGCCGCTCATGCGGCGGGCCTCAGATCTCGCCGGCCGAGAAGGCACGTCGCCGTGGCCGGGCGCCGCGGAGCCGGGCACCCGGGCGACTCCGTGATGTGACAGAGCGATTGCAGCATTGCCCACCGCACCGCCGAGACTCCTGTAGCGAGGAGGATCCCCAGCCTGACCCTGTCGGCCGGGGAGAACGTCAGGGTTCCGGCGTCGTTCACCAGGAACCCGGTGAGGAACATCCACGCCATGGTGGCCGTGGCCGACGCGCTGACCGGGCTCCGGCCTCGTGCGGCGTAGACGCCCACGATGATCGCCACAGTCACTACCCGGTCAGGGATATCGGAAAAGGCCTATGCGGCGGCGGCGCGGGGCAGTACGGCCGAGACGAATTTCGCCGGTCTTTCCGTGGCGTCGCTCACGCTCGCCAACCGGGGCTGCCCGGTTCAGGGCGTGAACCGGTAGCCCATTCCCGGCTCGGTGATCAGGTGCACGGGATGGGCGGGGTCGGGTTCGAGCTTCTTGCGGAGTTGCGCCATGTACTGACGCAGGTAGTTCGTCTCCTTGACATGGCTGCGCCCCCACACTTCGGCGAGCAGGTGCCGTTGGCTGATGAGCTTGCCGGGGTTGCGGACCAGGATTTCCAGCAGGTGCCATTCGGTGGGGGTGAGTCGCAGTCCCCCGGAGATTGTTTTGCTCGTCAGGTCCACCATGTGGTCGCCGACTTTGACGGACGCTAGTTCGTGCGCGTGGATGGACGCTCTGCGCGTTACCGCTCGTACGCGGGCGAGGAGTTCGTCGATGCCGAAGGGCTTGGTGACGTAGTCGTCGGCGCCGGCGTCCAGGGCGGCGATCTTGTCGGTGGTGGCCGTACGTCCGGACAGGACGAGGATCGGCATCGAGGACCAGCCGCGCAGTCCGTGAATGACGTCCACCCCGTCCATGTCGGGCAGACCAAGGTCGAGCAGAACCACGTCGGGGTGCCAGTCAGCGGCGGCACGCAGGGCGGAGGAGCCGTCACCGGCGACTTCGACCTCGTATCGACGGGCGGCCAGGTTGATGCGCAGTGCCCTGAGGATCTGCGGCTCGTCGTCGACGACAAGAATTCGGGTCATGTCGCTCCCCGTTGTGCGATGCGGGCTCGCGAGGAGATCGGCAGGGTGAGGACCATGGTGAGACCGCCGCCCGGGGTCTCCTCGGGCGTGAGGCTGCCTCCCATGGCTTCCGCCAGGCCGCGTGAGAGCGCGAGGCCGAGGCCGATGCCGGTGTGGTTGTCCCGGTCGCCGAGGCGCTGGAAGGGCATGAAGACGCGGTCGTACGCCTCGGATGGGATGCCCGGACCACGATCGACGACGCGGATCTCCACATTGTCGCCGTGCCAGCTCGCGGTGATCAGGACCTTCCTGCCCTCCGGGCTGTAGCGGACGGCGTTGGTCATCAGGTTGACCAGAATGCGTTCGACCAGTGCGGGATCGGCGACGATCTCGGGAAGCTCAAGTGCGATGTCCCCTTCCACCTGGTCGCTCAGCGGCCCGAGGTCGTCGATCGATCGGGGCACGATCTCCTCCAGCGCCACCGGCTGAAGCGACAGTCCGAGCACTCCGGCCTGCAGCCGGCTCATGTCGAGAAGGTTCGCGACGAGCCGGTCGAGCTTGTACAGCGACTCGTCCGCCGTGGCGAGCAACTCCTCGCGATCGTCGGGTGACCAGTCGACGTCGGTGGCGCGCAGGCCCTCCACGGCCGCACGCGCCGATGCGAGAGGAGTGCGCAGGTCGTGGCTGACGGCGGCCAGCAGCGCGGTGCGCATCTTGTCCGCCTCCGCGAGCGGTTTGGCCTTCTCGGCCTCCTCCCGCAGACGCTCCTGCCTGAGGGCCACTGCGGCCTCGGCGGCGAAGGCCTGGAGCACCCGGCGGTCCGCCGCGTCGAGCAGCCGCCCGCGCAGAGCCAGAACGAGATCGTCGTCGACGGCCACATCCGTGTCCGCGACACCCGGACAGGTGCAGGGCGCGCCCCCGGCGGTGGCGACGATGCGCCACGCCTCAGGCTCTGACTGGGCGTCAGGGCTCGTCGCGGTCTCGGGGCGGCGTTCGAGCAGCGTGACCGAGGTGAGCGCGAAGGTCTCCCGCAGCCTGGCGAGCAGCGAAGGCAGCGCGTGCTCGCCCCGCAGCACGTGCCCTGCCAGGGTGGACAGGACCTCGGCGTCGGCCTGGGCCCGTGCGGCCTCTCGCGTGCGCCGGGCGGCCAGGTCGACGACGGTGCTCACCATGATCGCGACCAGTACGTAGATCGTCAGGGCGAGCAGATTCTCCGGGTCGGCGATGGTGAACCGGTTGACGGGCGGGGTGAAGAAGTAGTTCAGCAGAAGTGAGCCGCCCACCGCGGCGGTCACCGCGGGCCACCTGCCGCCGATCAGGGCGACGCCCACGACGGCCAGCAGGAACAGCAGGATTTCGCTGGGCAGCGAGAGGTCGTGGCGGAACGGCAGCAACGCCAGCATCAGGAGGGGAAGCCCGAGGATCGCCGTGGCCCAGCCCGCGATCCGCCGGTTACGGGTGAGCGCGGCTCGCGGCCGTACGGGATGTCTGCCCTTGCTGACCTGCTCATGAGTGATCATGTGGACGTCGATCGACCCCGAGCGGGCCGTCGTCTCGACCCCCACCCCGCGGGAGAAGAGCTGGGCGAACCGTCCCCGCCGGGAGGCGCCGAGCACGAGCTGAGTGGCGTTGACGCCGCGGGCGAAGTCGAGCAGCGCGCGGGGGATGTCGTCGCCGACGACCTGGTGGTAGGTCCCGCCGATGCTCTCCACCAGCGTGCGCTGGCGCGCCAGCAGCGCCGGGTCGCCGCCGGCCAGCCCGTCGGCCCGGGTGACGTGCACGGCCAGCAGATCGGCGCCCTTGCTCCTCGCGGCGATGCGGGCGGCGCGCCTGATGAGGGTGTCGCCCTCCGGCCCGCCGGTGAGCGCGACGACGACGCGTTCCCGGGCCTCCCAGGTGCCCGCGATGCCGTGCTCGGCCCGGTAGCGGTCGAGCTGCTCGTCCACCTTGTCCGCCACCCACAGCAGGGCCAGCTCACGCAGCGCCGTCAGGTTGCCCACTCGGAAGTAGTTCGAGAAGGCGGCGTCCACCTTCTCGGGTGGGTAGACGTTGCCGTGGGCCATCCGGCGGCGCAGCGCCTCCGGGGACATGTCGACCAGCTCGACCTGGTCGGCCCGGCGTACAACCTCGTCCGGCACGGTCTCCCGCTGGGGCACGCCCGTGATCTCCTGGACGACATCGTTGACCGACTCCAGGTGCTGGATGTTCACCGTCGAGACGACGTCGATCCCGGCGTCGAGGATCTCGTCGATGTCCTGCCAGCGCTTGACGTTGCGCGAGCCGGGCACGTTGGTGTGCGCCAGCTCGTCGACCAGGACGATCTTCGGTGCGCGGGCGACGACCGCCTCGACGTCCAGCTCGGTGAAGGTCGCGCCCCTGTAGGGGACGCGCCGCCGTGGGAGGACCTCCATGCTCTCCAGGAGTTCGGCGGTGCGGGGACGGTCGTGGGTCTCGACGAGACCCACGACCACATCCTTGTCCCGTTCCGTGGCCCTGCGACCTTCGCTGAGCATCGCGTAGGTCTTGCCGACTCCGGGGGCCGCCCCCAGATAGACCCGCAGCCGCCCGCGCGCCATCTACCTCATCCCTTCAGCCTGTCCAGATCCAGGTTGAGCTCCAGCACGTTCACGCCGGGTTCTCCCATGAAGCCGAGCGCCCTGCCGGTGGTGTGCCGCCCGATGAGGGTCCGCACCGTGTCCAGGCCGAGGCCGCGCTCCCTGGCGACCCGGGGGGCCTGCAGTTCGGCGTACGCGACGGAGATGTGCGGGTCGAGGCCGCTGCCGCTCGCGGTGACGGCGTCCGACGGGACGACCGCTCGGGCGTTTCCGCGCACCGGCACCGTACGCCCCGCCGAGTAGTCCTCGCCGGGCCGGCCGCATTCGACCTTCACCCCTTGGTAGACCGGGATGAACGGCGTGGCGGGACAGGCCTGGTTGACGCTGACCACCCTCGTGGGTGTGCCGACGGCGGGGAAGACCTTCAGCACCGCGCCGACCCCGTCACCGGTGCAGTACGGCCTGGCCCCGCTGACGCCCTCCAGTTCGCCGACCGCCTTGGAGCGCGCGCACACCTCGGTGAGCAGGCTCTGCCTTCCGGTGTCGGGGTTGCCCTCGTCGTCCTTGGCTCCCGGCACCGGGAGGGTGTCGAGGACGTCTTCCGGGCCGAGGTTGCTCGCGCCCAAGGCCAGCGGGTCGTAGCCGCCCGCCGAGGGGCGGCTCTGGAAGTACTTCTTGATCGGGGCGCCGTCCTCGCCGGCGAAGCTCTGGCCGATGAGGGCGCTGCCCACGTCCTTGCCGTCCTTCTGCGCGGGTTCCTTCCGCAGGAGGGAGCCGTTGGCGTTGCCGTTGAACACGGCCTGCGCGACGCCCGTGACCAGCAGCGGATAGATCGCGCCGGTCACCAGGGTGAGCACGAGAAGCGCGCGCAGCGCCGCGAGGTGCTGGCGGATCCAGCTTGGCAGGCGTTCCATTTATGACATCCCCGGAAGGAACTGGACCAGCAGGTCGATGAGTTTGATGCCGATGAACGGGACGACGATCCCGCCGAGGCCGTAGATGGAGAGGTTGCGGCTGAGTAGTCGGGACGCGCTGGAGGGGCGATACCGCACCCCGCGCAGGGCCAGGGGGATCAGCGCGACGATGACCAGGGCGTTGAAGATCACCGCGGACAGGATGGCCGACTGCGGGCTGTGCAGCCGCATGACGTTCAGCGTGTCCAGGCCGGGGTAGACCGCCGCGAACATGGCCGGGATGATCGCGAAATACTTCGCGATGTCGTTGGCGATGGAGAACGTCGTCAGCGCCCCCCGCGTGATCAGCAGTTGCTTGCCGATCTCGACGATCTCGATGAGCT
>NZ_VIRL01000031.1 GCF_006874465.1 Microbispora bryophytorum
GGGATCTGATTTTGTATTTGTTCGGTACGCCGGGTCAGCATCGGTTCTGGTTCATGTGGGATGACCTGGTGCGGGGGGCGATCGGTGCGGTGGTGCTGGTCGACACGCGGCGGTTGGCCGACAGTTTCCCCGCGGTGGACTACTTCGAGGAGGCGCGTCTGCCCTTCGTCGTCGGCGTCAACGGCTTCAACGGGGAGTACACCCACGGTGAGGGTGAACTGCGCGAGGCCCTGACGCTGTCGCCCCAGGTCCCGATCGTCCGCACCGACGCCCGCGACCGCGAATCGGTCAAGAGCGCCCTGATCACCCTCGTCGAACACGCGTTGACCTCCCACGTGAGCGCGGTCCGGTGAGGACCGAACGGGCCGGACCGGCGATCTCGCCCCGTCGGCACGGGCGTGAAGGGCGTGCGGGCGGATAGTCTGGGGAGACTGATGGTTCACCGACCCGTCCACTCGCTTCGAGGCTGGCCAAACACGTGTTCGAGACGCTTTCCGACCGGCTGACTTCGGTCTTCTCCTCCCTTCGGTCCAAAGGCAGGCTTTCCGACGCCGACATCGACGCGACCTGCCGCGAGATCCGCATCGCGCTGCTTGAGGCGGATGTCGCGCTGCCGGTCGTGAAGGAATTCGTGGCCCGGGTCAAGGAGCGGGCCCGCGGCGTCGAGGTCTCCCAGGCGCTCAACCCCGCACAGCAGGTCGTAAAGATCGTCAATGACGAGCTCATCGAGGTGCTGGGCGGCGAGACGCGGCGACTGCGCTACGCCAAGACCCCGCCGACCGTGATCATGCTGGCCGGTCTCCAGGGCTCCGGTAAGACGACCCTGGCCGGCAAGCTCGCCAAGTGGCTGCGCGACCAGGGGCACGCCCCGCTGCTCGTCGCCTGCGACCTGCAGCGGCCCAACGCGGTGCAGCAGCTCGCCGTCATGGCCGAGCGGGCCGGGGTGGCGGTGTACGCCCCCGAGCCGGGCAACGGTGTGGGCGACCCCGTCGCGGTGGCCCGGCAGTCGCTGGACCACGCGCGCCGTCAGCAGCACGACGTGGTCGTCGTCGACACCGCCGGCCGCCTCGGCATCGACCAGGAGCTGATGAAGCAGGCCGCCGACATCCGCGACGCGGTCACGCCCGACGAGGTCCTGTTCGTGCTCGACGCCATGATCGGTCAGGACGCGGTGAGCACGGCTCGCGCGTTCATGGACGGCGTCGGCTTCGACGGCGTGGTGCTGACCAAGCTCGACGGCGACGCCCGAGGCGGCGCCGCCCTGTCGGTGCGGCACGTCACCGGCCGGCCGATCATGTTCGCCAGCACCGGTGAGAAGCTCGAGGACTTCGACGCCTTCCACCCCGACCGCATGGCGGGCCGGATCCTCGACATGGGTGACATCCTCACCCTGATCGAGCAGGCGCAGAAGACGTTCGACGAGCAGGAAGCCGCCAAGATGGCGGGCAAGCTCGTCTCCGGGGACGGCTTCACGCTGGAGGACTTCCTCGAGCAGATGATGATGGTCCGTCGCATGGGACCCATCAAGAACCTGCTCGGCATGATGCCGGGCATGGGGCAGATGCGCGATCAGCTCAACCAGGTCGACGACCGCGACCTGGACCGCATCGCGGCGATCATCCGCTCCATGACGCCCGGCGAGCGGCAGGAGCCGAAAATCATCAACGGCTCGCGCCGGGCCCGCATCGCCAAGGGCTCGGGCGTGACGGTCACCGAGGTGAACAACCTGGTGGTCCGCTTCTTCGAGGCGCAGAAGATGATGAAGCGGATGACCCAGGGCATGGGCATCCCGGGCATGCCCGGCGGGCGCAAGCAGAAGGCGCAGAAGCCCAAGAAGGGCCGCCGCGTCAGCGGCGACCCGCGCAAGGCCGCGCTCGGCAAGACCGGCGCGAACGCGTCGTCCTCGGACACTCCGAAGCCGCCCAAGGGCCTGCTCGGCAACCTCGGCGGCGGCCAGCTGCCTCCCGGCCTGGAGCTGCCGCCCGGCTTCGACCCGTCGAAGCTGAAGCTGCCCGGCCAGAACTGACGACCGGACCGCGCGCTCGCCGGTTGTCGGCGGGCGGCGCCGCGGTCTCGTCGTATCCTGCGCCCCTCCGAGGGTCGCGCGGTGCCGTCAGAGGCTCGCACAGAGTCCCTCAAGGCCGGCGGCGCAGTTCCCCCAAAGGCCGGCGCGGGCTTGTGTGGTGCCGTCAGGGGCTCGCGCGGTGCCCGTCAGAGGCTGGCGCGGTGCCCGTCAGAGGCTGGCGCGGTGCCCGTCAGAGGCTGGCGCCCGGGGCCATCGGCCTGGCGTCGATCCTGCCGTCGTCGCACACCGTCGCGGGGAACGGAACCTCCAGATGCGCCACCTCGTCCGGCGGAATGATCATCAGCCGGGCCGAGGAGGGGCACCGGGTCTCGTGCCCGCTCGGCACCACGGTCCAGTGGAGCCGGGCATGGGCGCTCGCCCCGGGGCGCAGCGACACCCGATGCGGGGTGACGCTCTCGCGACGGGTGCGCGTGCGCAGCACGTCGCCCCGGCCGTCGATGAGGACGAGCCCGACGAAGCCGTACACCCAGCAGGTCTTGCCCGACGTGTTGGTCAGCACGAGCGGCGCGTAGCGGTTGCCCGCGCCCGGGTCCTGCCGTCCCACCCGGGCCCGCAGGCCGGTCGTACGGCACCGCTGGGAGGCGGCGCCCGCGCTTTGTGTGGGCGTGCTTCCTGTGGTCGTGGTCCGCGCCGCGGCGCCGTACCGGGCGGACGCCGCGCTCGCGGCGGTGGCCCGTCCCGGGTCCGCGGCGGGCGGGGTCGCCGTGTGCGGTGTGGTCGTGTGCGGGGTCGTCGTCTTGGCGGGGGGAGTGGCGGCCGCGGAGGGCGTGGTGCCCGTGCCGCAGCCGGCGGCCAGCAGGGCGAGGGCCGCCGCTGCGGCCGTGAGGGTACTGTTCGCAACTCGCATGACAAGTTGGACGGCCCGTACGCGCGATCAGTTCGCAGGCGCGTTCCGGAGCCATGGGCGGATCCGTGCCGAAATCAGGGCGGGGTCGGGACCGTTCTTTGCGGAGCATGGGGAATCATCTGGCAGAATGTCAGGCTGGAACATCGTGACTACGCGGGTGCCCTCTCACCCCCGCCGGTCGCGCCTGTCCCTCGGGCGGGCTCCCATCGTGCCCCACTCGATGAGACACCGCTCACCCACGCTCTAATGCAGGAGAGACCACACCCGTGGCAGTCAAGATCAAGCTCAAGCGGCTCGGTATGATCCGCAACCCGCAGTACCGCATCGTCGTCGCCGACGCCCGGAACAAGCGGGACGGCCGCGCCATCGAGGAGATCGGCCTGTACCACCCGAAGGAGAACCCCTCGCGCATCGAGGTGAACTCCGAGCGGGTGCAGTACTGGCTGGGCGTCGGCGCGCAGCCGACCGACCCGGTCCTGAAGATCTTCAAGCTGACCGGCGACTGGCAGCAGTTCAAGGGCGAGCCCGCCCCCGCCACGCCGCTCCTGGTCGCCGAGCCCAAGCCGGACCGGCACGCGGCGTACGAGGCCGCGGCCAAGGAGTCGCTGTCGGGCGACGCCGCCGCCGCGGCCACCACGCCGAAGAAGGCCAAGAAGACCGTGAAGGCCGAAGAGACCACCGAGGCCCCGGCCGCGGAGGAGAAGTCGGAAGGCGAGGCCTGAGGTGCTCGAGGAGGTCCTCGAGCACTTGGTCAAGGGCATCGTCGAGCATCCGGATGACGTCCGGGTCCGCGCACGGCGCATTCGCACCGGGCGCGTTCTCGAGGTCCGGGTGCATCCCGACGACCTCGGCAAGGTCATCGGCCGCGGCGGCCGTACGGCGAAGGCGTTGCGCACCGTCGTGAACGCGTTGTCGAACGGCAAGTACGTGCGGATCGACCTGGTCGACCTGGAAGAGGCGCGCTGAGCCGAACGACGTGTCCGGGGGACCCCGCACCGGGGTCCCCCGGACGTGTTTTCCGGCTTCGAACCGGCCTCTTCCGGGCGGTTCACGGTGAAAGACCGGTCTGGGCGGTGGCGTCCGGACCGTCGGGTAGAAGTCGCGGTGAAGCGGCAGCGGAGGTAGGCGACAAGTGCAGCTAGTCGTGGGCAGGATCGGCCGCCCGCACGGCGTGCGGGGCGAGGTCACGGTCGAGGTGCGCACCGACGAGCCCGATCTGCGCTTCGCTCCGGGGGTGACGCTGGTCACCGACCCGGCGCCGGCCGGTCCGCTGACGGTGGAGCGGGCCCGGTGGCACAAGGGCATCCTGCTGCTGACCCTGGCCGGTGTGGAGGGCAGGGAGGCGGCGGAGGCGCTGCGCGACACGCTGCTCGTCGTGGACTCCACGGACCTGCCGCCGATCGAGGACCCCGACGAGTTCCACGACCACGAACTGATCGGCCTGACGGTGGTCACCACCGAGGGGGAGCGCGTCGGCGAGGTCAGCGACGTCCTCCATCACGGACAGGACCTGCTCGTGGTGGCCCGTCCCTCCCGCGACGAGGCGTACGTCCCGTTCGTCAAGGCACTCGTGCCCGAGATCGACCTCGGCAAGGGAATCCTCGTCGTCGACGCACCGCCCGGCCTGCTCGACGCCGCAGAGGTGGAGTAGAGGCCGCAGATGCGCGTCGACATCATCTCGATCTTCCCGGAGTATTTCGCTCCGCTCGACGTCTCCCTCATGGGCAAGGCCCGCGAGCGCGGCATCCTCGACATCCACCTCCACCAGCTCCGCGACTGGACGCACGACGTCCACAACACCGTGGACGACACGCCGTACGGCGGGGGCCCCGGCATGGTGATGAAGCCGGAGGTCTGGGGCGAGGCCGTCGACGCGGTGATCGAGGACGGACGCGCCGCCCGCGGTGAGGACGCGCTGCCCCGGCTGATCGTCCCCACGCCGAGCGGCCGGCCGTTCACCCAGGAAGTGGCGCTGGAGTACGCCGACGAGCCGTGGCTGCTGTTCTCCCCCGCTCGGTACGAGGGCATCGACTCCCGCGTCGTCGCCGAGTACGGCGAGCGTCTGCGCACCGACGAGGTCAGCATCGGCGACTACGTCTTAGCCGGGGGAGAGGCGGCCGTCCTGGTGATGGTCGAGGCCGTGGGGAGGCTGCTGCCGGGGGTCCTCGGCAACGCGCGTTCCGTCGCCGACGACTCCTTCGCGCCGGGGGCCATGGCCAACCTGCTGGAAGGCCCCGTCTACACCAAGCCCCCCGTCTGGCGGGGGCACGAGGTGCCGGAGGTCCTGCTGTCGGGTCATCACGGCAGGATCGCCCGGTGGCGGCGCGACGAGGCGTTGCGCCGCACGCTGGACCGGAGGCCGGAGCTGGTCGCCAGGCTCGACCGGGACGGCCTCGACAAGCACGACCGGCGCGTCATCGAGGAGTTCGAGGAACGTCTCGAGGAGCGCCGTTCCGCCGCCGAGTCTCATGCCGAGTCTCATGCCGAGTCTCACGCCGAGTCTCGCCCCGGGTTTCGCGCAGCGCCCGAAGATGTGGCAGACTGAATCGCTGCTGCCTACTTGGGTATGGCCGGGTGCGCCCGGCTGAATGTGGCAGACAAGACGTATCAAGCCAAGCACGCGTGTCCCCCTCGTCGCCGAGCCTCCAGGCCGGCCGGGTGGACCTCCGTGTGCCCATGTCAATGAGGAACCGCCGCCATGCACACGCAGATCCAGGAGATCGAGAAGGCTGCCCTTCGCAGCGACGTACCGGCCTTCCGCCCGGGTGACACGCTGGAGGTCCACGTCCGCGTCGTCGAGGGCAACCGGTCCCGCATCCAGGTGTTCAAGGGCTTCGTCCTGCGCCGCCAGGGCGGTGGCATCCGTGAGACGTTCACGGTCCGCAAGGTCAGCTACGGCGTCGGAGTCGAGCGCACCTTCCCGGTTCACAGCCCCGTAATCGAGAAGATCACCTTGGTGACCCGCGGCGACGTCCGCCGGGCCAAGCTGTACTACATGCGCGACCTGCGAGGAAAGGCCGCGCGCATTCGCGAGAAGCGCGAGGCGCAGCCGGCCGCCAAGTAAGGCTTTGGAGATCGTGGTCCGTGCCTCAGGCGCGGGCCACTTTCTTTTTGCCGGTGATGCGGTGTCCCCGGCGTTCGCCGTCGCGGACATCATCTAGGCTCAGCAGCGATGACTAGCGAGGGACAGGGGCCGGGCACGCGTCGCCCTGCCGAGGACGGGGTGGACGTGGTCGCCGAAGACGTCAAGCAGAACGCCGAGGACGGAAAGAAGAAAGGCTCGTTCTGGCGGGAGTTGCCCGTCCTGATCGTGGTCGCCCTCGCTCTGGCCCTGCTGATCAAGTCCTTCGTGGTCCAGGCGTTCTACATCCCGTCCGAGTCGATGGAGGACACGCTTCTCATCAACGACCGGGTGCTGGTCAACAAGCTGGTCTACCACGTACGCGACATCGAGCGCGGCGACGTCGTCGTGTTCTCCGGCGTGGATTCCTGGGACCCCGAGGTGAAGCTCGAGGCGCCGTCCAACCCCATCGCGGCCGGGCTGCGCTGGCTCGGCACCGCGTTCGGGGTCGTGCCGGGGGAGAAGGACTACATCAAGCGGGTCATCGGCGTGCCGGGCGACAAGGTCAAATGCTGTGACGAGCAGGGCCGGGTCACGGTGAACGGCGTGCCGCTGAACGAGAAGTCGTACCTGTATCCCGGCGATGAGCCGTCCGGACGCGAGTTCGAGGTCACCGTCCCGCCGGACCGCCTGTGGGTGATGGGCGACCACCGCTCGGTTTCCTGGGATTCCCGCCTGCACATGGGCGACCCGGGCGGCGGCACCATTCCCGCCGACAAGGTGATCGGCCGCGCCTTCGTCATCGTCTGGCCGTTCAACCGGGCCAAGATCCTGCCGATTCCGGAGACGTTCGCGCAGCCGGCGCTCCAGGCGGCCCTGGGGACCGCTCCGTTCGTCGCGGGCTTCGCGGGGGCGCTGCCGCTGGTGGCCCTGCGCCGGCGCCTGGTGAGGCGACGGTAGGACGTGACAGAGCCGGAGGAGGCAGCCGTGGGAGAGTCCGACGAGAGTCGCTTAGGCACCGCCCGGCCGGTCGGCTCCGCCGGCGTTCCGGAGGAACCTGCTGAGCAGGTGGCCGTGAGTGAGGTGGCCGTGAGTGAAGCGGCCGTGAGTGAGGCGGCCGTGAGTGAGGCGGCCGCGGGCGGGGCAGGCGAGGGCGAGCGGGCCACCGCCGGGAAGAAGGCCCGGCCCGCGAAGAGGAAGGGCTCCGGCCTTCTTGAGACCCTCCTGTACGTGCTCGGCGGGGTCGTCGTCGCCCTGCTGGTTCACACCTTCCTGCTGCAGTCGTTCTACATCCCGTCGGAGTCGATGCAGAACACGCTGCTGGTCGACGACTACGTGGTGGTCAACAAGCTCGCGTACAAGCTCGGGCCGGTGGAGCGCGGCGACATCGTGGTCTTCAAGGGCTGGAACGGCGAGGACACGATCAAGCGAGTGATCGGGGTGGGCGGCGACCACGTGAAGTGCTGCGACGCCAAGCACCGCATCACCGTGAACGGGACGCCGCTGGATGAGGAGGGCAAGTACCTCTACCCCGGAGCCAAGCCCTCCGACCGTGAGTTCGACGTCAAGGTCCCCATGGGGCGGTTGTGGCTGATGGGCGACCACCGGAACAACTCGGCGGACTCGCGCTTCTACCCGGACGACGGGCACTACGGCACGATCTCTGAGGACGACGTCACCGGGCGGGCGTTCGTGCGCTACTGGCCGCTGAACCGGATCTCGTTGCTCTCCCGGCCCGATACTTTCTCCGCCGTACGCTGATCTCACCTGTGCCTTTGCCGTCGGCGGTGGTTCCGGCCGTATCGCTGGTCCCGAATGGGGCGTAATCTGCTTGTCGTCATGACAGCTGCCTATCGCCCGCGCCCGAGTGTCGTACGACGGGACTCCGGACTCTACGGCTACGAGCGGGCCCTGGCCCGGCGGGGGTTCACGCCGGTCGCCGGGGTGGACGAGGCCGGTCGCGGCGCCTGCGCCGGGCCGCTGGTCGTCGCCGCGGTCGTGCTGGGACGGGAGATCGACGGGCTGAACGACTCCAAGCTTCTGACCGAGGCCGTCCGCGAGCGCCTCTACGAGCGGATCACGGCGACGGCCCGGGCCGTGAGCGTGGTCGTGATTCCTCCGGAGGAGATCGACTCGCGCGGCCTGCACAAGTGCAACGTCGCGGGGATGCGGCGGGCCGTCGCCGGCCTGGGGCTCGTCCCCGGTTACGTCCTCGTGGACGGTTTCCCGGTGGCCGGGCTGCCGGCGCCGTCGCTGGCCGTGTGGAAGGGGGACCAGGTCGCCGCGTGCGTGGCGGCGGCCTCGATTGTGGCGAAGGTGTCGAGGGACCGGTTGATGCACGGGCTCGACGAGGTCTATCCGCAGTACGGCTTCGCCCTGCACAAGGGCTACGTCACCCTGGGCCATCGCAGGGCCCTGGCGCGGCATGGGCCGAGTCCCCACCATCGGTTCTCGTTCGTGACGGTGGCCAGGGTGACTCGTGGGACAAGGATCCCAGCGGGGAGCCTGTGGACGGGGCAGGATGAGGACATGCGCGAGAATGAGGTTGGGACCGGTGTCGTCTGAACGGGACGGCCTCGACAGTGGGATCCCGACGGGGAGCGGCAGAGGAGGACCGGGATGAGCGCGGAAGATCTCGAAAAGTACGAGACCGAGATGGAGCTGCAGCTCTACCGGGAGTACCGCGACGTGGTCGGCCTGTTCACCTACGTGGTCGAGACCGAGCGGCGCTTCTATCTCACCAACTCCGTCGATCTGGACGTCCGCACGGCCGAGAACGGCGATGTCTTCTTCGACGTCAAGATGCAGGACGCCTGGGTCTGGGACATGTATCGCCCGGCCCGCTTCGTGAAGAACGTGCGGGTTGTGACCTTCAAGGACGTCAACGTCGAGGAACTGGCCAAGCCCGACCTTGAGATGCCCAAGGAGGGCTTCTCGAGCTGATCGTGCGCGGCCTTGTCCCCAGAACGGCGTTCGGCCGCTCTGCGTGAGCCTCGGGGGCGCATCGTCGTGGCATGCGTCTCATTGCCTACGTGCTCGTACTGGTCCTGGTGACCATGGCTCTCGCCCGGTGGCCATCCGGCGCCGTCCGGCTCGTGGCCGCCACAGGCACCGTGGCACCGTACGCGGCCACGACGACGAGGGCGCCCGGAGCTGTGCGGGTCTTGGCCCACCGGCCCGCCGATCCGTTGCCGTCGGGCGCGTCCCGGCCCGCGAACGCATTGCCGGTGGTGGCGCGCCGAATCGCGGACGCATTGTCGGCGGGGGAAACCCAATCCGAGGGCGCCGGGACGTTCGGACCGGCGCGGTCCATCGAACCGATAGACGGATCACCGGCCGGCCCGGACCGGGCTGAGGAGGCCGTTCCGGACCGGGTTGAGCAGGCCGTGCCGGTGGGCATGGCCCGCGCTCGCGGGAACGCGCAGCGGGTGGGGCCGGACGGGTCGATCGCGCCGGTCGCGCCGGTCGCGCCTGACGGGTCGGATGGGTCGGTCGCGCCGGACGTGATGGGGCCGCGTGGCGACGCGTCCGGCTGGCGGTGGCCGCTTGCCATGCCCGCCCGTCCGATCAGGGGCTTCGATCCGCCCCTACAGCGGTGGCTCGCCGGCCACAGAGGCGTGGACCTGGCCGTGCGGCCCGGGGAGAGGGTCATGGCCGCAGGACCGGGAGTCGTCGGCCTGGCGGAGCGGGTCGCAGGCCGGGGCGTCGTGACCATCTCCCACTCCGACGGCCTGCGCACCACCTACCTGCCGGTCCGCGCCCTGGTCCGGCCTGGCGACGTCGTCGCGGCCGGTCAGGTCATCGGCATCGTCGAGGAAGACGCCGTCGCTCACTGCACCACTGTCTGCCTGCACTGGGGACTCTTGCGCGGACGTCTCTACCTTGACCCACTCCTCCTGTTCGGCCGAGGGCAGGTCCGCCTTCTGCCCCGCTGGCGCGTCGGCGAGGCCCGCCGGCCGTCGTGACGACGGAGAGGCGTCACAGCAGGCTCCTGACAGCAGGGTCGTGACAGCAGGTCGTGGCAGCAGGGTCGTGAGTGCTGAGGCAGCGTGACAGGCGGGCCCTCCTGGTCCGGGCGGGGCCAGATGATGGCGCCGCCCGGCTGTGTCGCTCACGTGTGGTGCTCAGCCGCTTGGACACGATGCTCAGGCGTCGCGCTCCACCGCTTAGGCACGGTGCTCAGGCGTTGCGCCCCGCTGCTAGGGCGCCGGGCTCAGGCGTGGCGGCGCTCCACCGCTCGGGCATGGTGCTTACCCGTCGCGCTCAGCCGCTTGGGCACCGTGCTCAGGCATGCCGCTCAGCCGCTCAGGCGCGGTGCTCGGAGGCGGTTCTCAGCCGTTTTCCGTCAGGCGCGGGGATGCGCCTGACGGTAGGCGGCCCGCAGCCGCTCGATGGACACGTGCGTGTAGATCTGTGTGGTGGCCAGAGAGGCGTGCCCGAGCATCTCCTGAACGGATCGCAGGTCGGCCCCGCCTTCGAGCAGATGGGTGGCGGCGGTATGGCGCAGCCCGTGCGGGCCCATGTCGGGCGTCCCCTCGACATGGGCCAGACGGGCATGTACGACACGCCGAACAGTGCCCTGGTCGATCCGGCCTCCGCGAACGCCGAGGAAGAGCGCGGGGCCGCTTCCTTCGCGGATCCACAGGGGCCTGCCCCGCACGCACCAGGCGTCCAGGGCCTGAAGGGCGGGCAGCCCGAAGGGAACCGTCCGCTCCTTGCGTCCCTTGCCCAGCACGCGGACCGTCCTGCGGTCTCGGTCCACGTCGTCCACGTCGAGGCCGCACAACTCGCCCACCCGCATGCCGGTCGCGTACAGCAGCTCCAGCATCGCCCGATCACGCAGGTCCCTCGCGTCGCCCGGCCCCTGCGTGGACAGGACGGTCTCGGCCTCGGTCTGGTCCAGCACCTTCGGCAGCCGGCGTTCGGCCTTCGCCGTGCCGAGGAGCAGCCCGGGGTCACTCGTCAGCCATCCCCGTCGGTGGCAGAAGGCGGTGAAGACCCGGGCGCAGGCGGAACGGCGGGCCAGTGTCGCCCTCGATCGTCCGGCCTGGTGCTGGTCCCCCAGCCAGTCACGCAGGAGGGTGACGTCAAGAGCGGACACGTCGTCGTGCCCGGCGGCCTTCATGTGCGCGAACAGCGAGGAGATGTCTCCGAGATAGGCCCTCAGCGTGTGGGGAGACAGGTCCCGTTCGAGACGCAGATGTCGCTCGAACTGCTCGATGACGGCGTCGAACTCCCCGAGTCCCCGCCCTTCGCCCGCTGCCACGACGTCGTCCTTCCCTCTCGCCTCCGGTTCGATGCGGACGGCGCCGACGTCGCCCGCGGGTGAGCCTGGCGGCTCTCGTTGTCGCGATCGCGCGACGACGAGGACCCTCCGTATCCCGTTGAGCCGTGTCTTACCGCGCCCTGTCTTATCGCGCCTCACCCTGCCTGATTGCACCCTGCCTGATTGCGCCCTGTCTTATCGCGTCCTGCCTGATTGCGCCGTGTCCCGCTGCGCGCCGGCTCATTGCGTGTTGTCCATGGCACCATGTCCCACGCCATGGTGACGCGCGCTGCCCGCTCAGCGGCGCGCGGCGGGCCGCAGCCGCCACCCTCGGTCCACGTTCTCGACGAACCCCGCGGCGGCCAGAGCGCCAAGGCAGGCGAGCGCCGTCCCGATGTCCACACCGGCGGCGACGGCGATCACGGCGGGACCTGTGGCGCCCCGTGCGGGGATCGCTTCGAGCACACGCCTGGTCTCGTCGTTGAGCCCGTCCCGAGGCTGCACGGGCCCGCGTTGCTCAGGCGCGAGGTCGTCACCGATGGAACCGACCAACTCGATGATCTCCTCGGCCGAGGTGACGCAGACGGCCTTGCCCTGACGGATCAGGACGTGGCAGCCCGCGGAGACCTCTGTGGTGATGGGACCGGGCACGGCCATCAGCTGCCGGTTCAGGCTCCAGGCATGAGTGGCCGTGTTGAGCGCACCGCTGCGGGCGGCGGCCTGCACGACGACGGTCCCTCGGGACAAAG
Organism: Microbispora bryophytorum; assembly: GCF_006874465.1. Lineage (GTDB taxonomy): Bacteria > Actinomycetota > Actinomycetes > Streptosporangiales > Streptosporangiaceae > Microbispora > Microbispora bryophytorum. The sequence goes on from NZ_VIRL01000031.1 coordinate 12,010, forward strand.
CGGCGATCACCCGATTGCGGATGAGGAACCGCAGCCGGGTGGGGTGCGCTCCCGGCGGCCACTCACTGATCACCACGCCCTGCCGGCGCACGGCATGGAACAGGTCCTCGTGCGCGCTGGGGTAGCACACGTCCGTCCCGCAGGCGAGCACGACGACCGTCGGCGTTCCGGACGCCAGCGCGCCCCGGTGCGCGGCGCCGTCGATCCCGTAGGCGCCACCGCTGATCACCGTCCACCCGCGCCCGCCGAGACTCATGGCGAACTCGGCCGCCACGGTCGTGCCGTACGCGGTCGCGGCCCTGGCCCCGACCACGGAGACCGAGCGCAGGCAGGAGAAACGCAGGTTCGCCTGCCCGTCCGCCCACAATCCGAAGGGCCTTCCGTCTTGGAGGTCGTCGAGCTGGGTGGGCCATTCGATGTCACCTGGAACAACGAGCCGCGCTCCTCGCCGCATGCCCTGCGCCAGGTCGCCTGCCGGGTCGGTGTAGCGGGCCGCCCAGGCGGCCGCATGGCGGCCGAGATCCAGGTGGCGCCTGGAAGCCTCGGCGCGGTCCTTCTCATCACGCGCGAAGCCCGGGTCGAGCACGCCGCGTCTCGCCTGCTCCATCGCGTCCACCGGACCATAGCGGGCGATCAACCGGCCCATCACCGCGTCGCCTGCCTCGGCCATTCGCATGATCGCCACGCGGGCCAGCCGGTCCGCCCTTCCGGGACCGGTCGCGTCATCGGCGTCCCCAGCCGGGCCGCAGGGGCCTGCCACCTGCGAGATACCGGTCGGCGCGTCGCCGGTGGTGGAGAACTCAGTCGCTTCCATCAATCCACTCCGAGCCACAGTGCGAGGGCCGCCGACGTCTCGGCCTGGCCCGGACGGTCCTTGCAGGTGAGATCCGCGATCGTCCAAGAGATGCGGAGCACGCGATCCAGACCGCGTGCGCTGAGCGTGCCCACGTCGAGACCTCGATGGAGCGGGGCCATCGCGGCGTCGGGCAGGCGGAAATCACGGTGCAGCGCGGATGACGACACCTCCGCGTTGGTACGCCAGGGAGTGCCGGCCAACCGCCGGGCGGCCCGCTCGCGCGCAAGCCTCACCCGCTCGGCCACGGTCGCGCTGGTCTCCACGAAGTGGCGGTCCGCGAGCAACTCGGCGCGGGTGGCCCGGCCGATCTTCACCTTCACGTCGACGCGGTCCAGCAGCGGCCCGGAGAGCCGGTCGAGATAGCGGCGCCGTCCCGCAGGGGTGCACTTGCAGGGGTGTCCAACCGTTCCCTGCAGGCCGCACGGACACGGATTGGCCGCCAGGACCAGCATGAACCTGGCGGGAAACGTGACCACACCGACAGCTCGCGCGATGGTCACCGTGCCCGACTCGAGGGGTTGCCGCAGGGAGTCGAGCACGGTCGTCGCGAACTCCGGCGCCTCGTCGAGGAAGAGCACGCCCCGGTGCGCGAGCGACACCGTTCCGGGCCGTACGACGCCTCCGCTGCCACCGCCCACGACGGCCGCCATCGTTGCGCTGTGATGCGGTGCCATGAAAGGGGGCCGGGTGAGCAGCGGACGCCCCGGCGGCAGCGTTCCCGCCACCGAATGGATGGCCGACACCTCCAGGGCCGACTTCTGGTCGAGCGGCGGCAGCAGGGTGGGCAGGCGCTCGGCGAGCATTGTCTTGCCGCTCCCCGGTGGCCCCAGCATCCAGAGGTTGTGCCCTCCGGCGGCGCACACCTCCAGCGCCTTCCGGCCCATCGGCTGCCCGGCCACGTCACACAGGTCGGGCCCCGGCGTGGCCCGGCCGCCGCCGTACGGTCCGAACGGACGCGACGCGTCTTCGACGCGCCGACCGTGCCCGCCGTGTCCGGCGTGCCGGGTCTGCCCGGGGTGTTCTCCGCGCTCGGTGTGCTCAAAGTGCTCGGCTCGCTCTGTTTGATCGTCGTGCTCGGTGTGCTCGGTGTGCTCGGTGTGCTCGGCGTCCTGCGACAGCGAGGCGGCGTCCGCCACCACCGGAAGCCGATGCAGGTCGCCCGAGCGCAGCCATCCCACCAGTTCGGCGAGAGTGGCGACGGGAACCACGGTGAGGTCGGGTACGAGAGCGGCCTCGGCGGCGTTGAGCGCGGGAACCACGACTGTGCGCACCCCCGCCTCAGCGGCGGCGAGTGCGGCGGGCAGCACGCCTCTGATCGGCCGGACCCGCCCGTCGAGACCGAGCTCGCCGAGGAACGTCGGCGCCGCGATCCGCTGCGCGGGCACGGCGCCGGCCGCGCCGAGCACCGCGATCGCGATGGCCAAGTCGAAGATCGAGCCTCGCTTGGGCAAGGTGGCCGGGAACAGGCTCACGGTGACGCGTGCGTCGGGCCAGGCGAACCTGCTGTTGATCAGCGCGGACCTCACTCGTCCCCGGGCTTCGCTGATCGCGGTGTCGAGAAGTCCGATGAAGTGTGTTCCGGCGATGCCGGGGCCCACATCGGCTTCGACCTCCACGAGGCGTCCGGTGACGCCCACGAGGCCGACGCAATGGGTCCGGGCGACGGGCATCTCAGACCACCCCGCGTTCGTGCCTGAGCGAGAAGTCGCCGGCGAAGCGCTCGAGCGCGATCACGTCGATTCGTATGGTGTCGAAACGCTGCGCCTGCAGGGCCAGCCATCTGACGGCAAGCGTCCGCAGGCGCAGCAGTTTCTCGCCGGTCACCGCCTCGAACGCGGTGCCGTGGCTCCGCCCGGAGCGGGTCTTCACCTCCACGATCACCAGCGTGTTGCCGTCACGGGCGACGATGTCGATCTCGCCCTCCGCGCAGCGCCAGTTGCGGTCGAGTATGTGCATGCCCTTCGCCGTGAGAAAGGTCACTGCGAGTTGTTCGCCCTGCTTGCCCAGCCGATCCTTGGCCGCCATGGGACCACCTCCGCCGCAGACACTCGCCGAAGCGGCCCCCGGCCCGCGCCACCGAACCTGTTTCTGTGGAAAAGCCCGCCGCACGATTCGCCGGCTGTGGACGGGCGGGGGAAATCGCAGGTGGGCCCGGTGAGAAGGCTCTTGTCGTCCACAGCCGAGGCCGGGAGCGGAAGCGGAAGACCGGTCTGGGGGCAGACTGCGACCGGCATGGATACTTGCCCCGGTTCCCAGGAGGCGGCTGCGCCGTCATGGAGCACGCCGCCGGGCATCGGGCGCCGCAGGGCATCTGCAGTGAGGAGCCGGCAGTGACCGTGAAGCTGATCAGACAATTAAGTGCGGGGGCCGGCGTCACCCTGCCCGAGGTCCGGGTCATCGGCGAGGACCCCGTCCTGCCGTCCGTCTTCCCCCTCGGCACGATGGCCGCAGCCTCGGCAGGCGCCCTGGCCGCCGCCGTCGCGGCGTACGCCGCCCGTGCTGGGCAGGGCGGTGAGGAAGGGCCCGGCGGTGGGCCGCGCACGCACGGCGATCTCGGCGCTCCGGATGTGACGATCGACGTCCGGCACGCCGCCGTGGCCTTCCAGAGCGAGAGGCATTTCCGCGCCGACGGGAAGGCCATGGACGTCTGGGCCGCGCTGTCGGGGGACTATCGCGCCTCGGACGGCTGGATCCGGCTCCACTGCAACTTCGATCATCACCGTGATGCCGCCGTGCGCGCGCTCGGGCTGCCGCCCGGCTCGGGCAGGCAGGACGTCGGCAGGGCGTGCGCCGGTCGCAGGGCGGTGGAGATCGAGGAGGCGGTGATTCGCGAGGGCGGCTGCGCGGCGGCGATGCGGAGCAGGGCCGAATGGCTCGCACACCCCCAGGCGCGGGCGCTGGCCGGTCTTCCTCCTGTCGGCGTCTTCCGGCTGTCCGGCGGAGACGGCCGGGCGAGCGGGACCGGGCGCAGCGGGACCCGCGGCGAAACCCGCGGCGGGGCCGACAGTGGCGAGAACTGCCGCGGGGACGGCCACGCGCGGGCAGGTCAGATGCTCGGCGGCCCCGGCGGCGGGCTTCCGGCAGGGGCGGAGCGGCCGCTCGGCGGCGTGCGGGTGCTCGACCTGACCCGCGTGATCGCCGGGCCGGTGGCCGCACGGGCGCTCGCGGCGTACGGGGCGGACGTGCTGCGCGTGGGCGCCGCACATCTGCCCGAGGTGCCGGGGCTCGTGGTGGAGACGGCGTTCGGCAAGCGATCGTGCCACATCGACCTGCGTTCCGAGGCGGACAAGCTGCGGGAGCTCGTCCGTCAGGCCGACGTGGTCATCCAGGCGTACCGGCCCGGGGCGCTGCGGGCCAGGGGCTTCGGACCGGACGACCTCTCCGTCCTGCGGCCCGGCATCGTCTGCGTCGACATCTCCGCGTACGGCACCAGCGGGCCATGGGCCTCAAGGAGGGGATTCGACAGCCTCGTCCAGATGGCATGCGGGATCGCCCACGAGAACGGCGACGGCCTGCGGCCGAGCCCGTTGCCCGCGCAGGCTCTCGATCACGGCACCGGCTACCTGGCCGCGTTCGGCGCGGTCGCGGCGCTGCTCCGCCGGGCGGCGGAAGGCGGCTCGTGGCGCGTCGAGGTGTCGTTGGCGAGGACCGCGGCGTGGCTCGACGATCTCGGCAGGATCGACGGGGCGGGGGTGCGGCAGCCGCGGGTGGAGGATCTGCTGGCGACGATGGACAGCCCCTTCGGCACGCTCACCTATGTGACCCCGCCCGGCGCCATCGACGGGAGGCGGCCACACTGGACGAGCCCGCCGCCCCGCCAGGGGGAGCATCCCGCGGCATGGGCTCCGCACTCCTGAGGACAACGGTCCCCTTTGACACAACCGCCGCCCGCCGCCTGCGGGTCCGGCCGTCGCGATGCCTGGAAGGCACGCGCGGTAAAGCACGGGGAGGTGGTGGGACGGTGGCCGGCGGGGGGACGCGGCGGTGTGACGGCGTGCTGATCCGGCAAGGGTCAACTGAAGGGGCGGATCCGGGTAGACTGTTCGACGGCCTGCTAGGCGGGCCGAATTCGCACGCCCACTCACGAGCCGCTTCTCGGTCCGGACCGTGTCCGGTGAAAGCGGCCCGGGGCGTCAGGGCGCGGGCAAGACGCCCGCGTGACCAACCGAGACCGTGCCCGAGGGCACACGACCATGGAGGACCATGACCATGGCCCCAGTCGTCACGATGCGGCAGCTGCTGGAGAGCGGCGTCCACTTCGGCCACCAGACACGCCGGTGGAACCCGAAGATGAAGCGCTTCATCTTCACGGAGCGCAACGGCATCTACATCATCGACCTGCAGAAGTCGCTGTCGTTCATCGACCGTGCCTACGACTTCGTGAAGGAGACCGTCGCGCACGGCGGCACCATCATGTTCATCGGCACGAAGAAGCAGGCGCAGGAGTCGATCGTCGAGCAGGCGTCGCGCGTCGGCATGCCGTACGTGAACCAGCGCTGGCTGGGCGGCATGCTCACCAACTTCTCGACCGTGCACAAGAGGCTCCAGCGGCTGAAGGAGCTCGAGGAGCTCGACTTCGACAACGTGGCCGGCTCCGGGCTCACCAAGAAGGAGCTCCTGATGCGCCGCCGCGAGAAGGAGAAGCTGGAGCGCACCCTCGGCGGTATCCGTGACATGGCCCGCGTCCCGAGCGCGGTCTGGGTCGTGGACACCAAGAAGGAGCACATCGCGATCAACGAGGCCAAGAAGCTCGGCATCCCGGTCGTCGCGATCCTGGACACCAACTGTGACCCGGACGAGGTCGACTACCCGATCCCGGGTAACGACGACGCCATCCGCGCCGTCAGCCTCCTCACCCGCGTGATCGCCGACGCCGTCGCCGACGGCCTCATGACCCGTGCGGGCGCCGGTCGCGGTGACGAGAAGCCCGCGGGTGTCGCCGCCGCCGAGCCGCTGGCCGAGTGGGAGCGTGAGCTCCTGGAGGGTGGCGAGGCCGCTCCGGCCGCCGAGGCCCCCGCCGCCGAGGTCGCGGAGGCTCCGGCTGCTGAGGCTCCGGCCGCCGAGGTCGAGGAGGCTCCGGCCGCCGAGACCGCCGAGGCTCCGGCCACCGACGCTCCGGCTGCTGAGGCTCCGGCCGCCGAGCAGGGCGAGCAGGCCTGACGAACGGCCACGGATCCCCGCCGGGCGCGGCGCCTCAGGCCGGCCGCGACGGCGGGGAATCTCCCAGGCAGCGACCTGGTTCCGGTGCGGTAGGGCGACGCCCGCCGCGCTGAGGGCTTCACCGGGTGGGCACTCGGCACGGGTGCCCACCCCCCAGACGATTCGCATCCGGGTCCCGAAGAGGAATTGGACAATGGCTTCCGTAAACATGGCCGACGTCAAGCGGCTTCGCGAGCTGACCGCCGCCGGCATGATGGACTGCAAGAAGGCGCTCGAGGAGTCCGAGGGCGACTTGGACAAGGCCGTCGACATCCTGCGCCTGAAGGGCGCCAAGGACGTCGGCAAGCGCGAGGCCCGCACCGCGTCGAACGGCCTGGTCGCCGTCAAGCACGAGGGCGACTCCCTCGCGGCGCTGCTTGAGCTCAACTGCGAGACCGACTTCGTCGCCAAGAACGAGCGGTTCCAGGAGCTCGCCGCCGACATCGTCGGGCACATCGTCGCGAGCAAGCCCGCGGACGTGCCGACCCTGCTCGAGTCCGAGCTGAACGGCAAGAGCGTCAAGGAGCTGCTCGACATGGCCAACGCGGCGCTCGGCGAGAAGGTCGAGATCCGCCGGTTCGCGCTGCTGGAGGGTGGCTTCATCACCTCCTACATGCACAAGACCGACCCGCAGCTCCCGCCGGCCGTGGGCGTGCTCGTGCAGCTCGACACGCCGAACGCCGAGGTCGCCAAGGACATCGCCCAGCACGCCGCCGCGATGGCGCCCAAGTACCTCAGCCCCGCCGAGGTGCCCGCCGAGGTCATCGAGAAGGAGCGGTCGCTGTTCGAGCAGATGACCCGCGAGGAGGGCAAGCCCGAGGCCGCCATCCCGAAGATCGTCGACGGTCGGGTCAACGGCTGGTACAAGGACTTCACCCTGCTGGAGCAGGCGTTCGTGAAGGACAACAAGAAGACGATCGCGAAGGTCGCGGACGAGGCCGGCGTCAAGGTCCTGGCCTTCACCCGCTACAAGGTCGGCCAGGCTTAGGCTTACAGCCAGGAGCTTTTCGACCAGCGCTACATCGAGGAGGCCGCCGCCGTGCAGGAGAACACCAGACCCGCCACGCCGGCGGCTTCGTCGTACGACGGGCCGCTGCGCTGGAAGCGGGTGATGCTGAAGCTGTCGGGGGAGGCGTTCGCGGGCGGCGAGTCCCTCGGGATCGACCCGCGTGTCGTCGCCCAACTGGCGGACTCGGTCGCCGAAGCGGTCCGTGAGGGCGTGCAGGTGGCGGTCGTCGTCGGCGGCGGCAACATGTTCCGCGGCGCCGCCCTGTCGCAGGGCGGCATGGACCGCGCCCGGGCCGACTACATGGGCATGCTCGGCACCGTCATCAACTGTCTCGCCCTGCAGGACTTCCTGGAGAAGCGCGGCATCGACACGCGTGTGCAGACCGCGATCACGATGCAGCAGGTGGCCGAGCCGTTCCTGCCGCGCCGCGCGATCCGCCACCTGGAGAAGGGCCGCGTGGTCATCTTCGGCGCCGGGCTCGGCTCGCCGTTCTTCTCGACCGACACCTGCGCCGCGCAGCGCGCGCTGGAGATCGGCGCCGAGGCGTTGCTCAAGGGCACCCAGGTCGACGGCGTGTACGACTCGGACCCGCGCAAGAACCCCGACGCGGTCCGATTCGACCAGCTTGATTACGGTGAGGTGCTGACGCGGGGTCTCGGGGTCATGGACGCCACCGCGATCAGCCTGTGCATGGACAACGGCCTGCCCATCGTGGTCTTCGATCTCATGGGCGAGGGCAACATCCTCCGGGCGGTTCGTGGTGAAAAGATCGGCACGCTGGTGAGTCCGGCAGGGAAGTAGGGAGCCGCAGTGATCGACGAAACCCTCCTCGAGGCCGAGGAGAAGATGGACAAGGCGGTAACGGTCGCCAAGGACGACTTCGCGAGCATCCGCACCGGCCGTGTGACGCCATCGATGTTCAACAAGATCAATGTTGACTACTACGGGTCGCTGACGCCGATCCAGCAGCTCGCGTCGTTCCACGTCCCCGAGGCGCGCATGGTGCTTGTGCAGCCGTACGACAAGGGCTCGCTGAACGCGGTCGAGAGGGCCATCCGCGACAGCGACCTCGGCGTCAACCCGAGCAACGACGGCACCGTGATCCGCGTGGTGTTCCCCGAGCTTTCGGAGGAGCGCCGCAAGGAGTACATCAAGGTCGCCCGCAACAAGGCGGAGCACGGCCGGGTGTCCGTACGGAGCATCCGCCGGCACGCCAAGGAGACCCTCGACCGGCTCGTCAAGGACGGCGAGTCCGGCGAGGACGAGGTCCATCGTGCGGTCAAGGAGCTCGACGACCTCACCCAGAAGCACGTCGCGAAGATCGACGAGCTGCTGAAGCACAAGGAAGCCGAGCTGCTCGAGGTCTGACGTCGCGGCCCGGAAAAGCGGGCCGTACGGCACGACCGTGATCCTTGTGCCGCACCGCGAGAGGCGGGGCGGCGCAAGGATCACGCGCATATAGAGAGTGGGACGCTGTGGACGGAACTGCTGCCGCCGGCGACCGGAACCCGGCGGGACCCTCCGATGCGGATCCGGCGGGCACCGGCGCTCAGGGCGGCACGCCCGGCGACGCCGCCAGGCCCCCGGGTCGTACGGGCCGCACGGGTCGCAATCTCCCGGCCGCGGTGGGGGTCGGCGTCGCGCTCGGCGCGGCGGTCATCGGCTCGCTCTACTTCGTAAAGGTCGCCTTCCTTGTCGTGGTCCTGCTGGCCGTCGGCGTCGGCATCCACGAGATCGTCAAGGCGTTCGGCGGGTTCGGCATCCGGGTGCCGCTGGCGCCCCTGCTGGCCGGCATGGCGGCCATGGTGGTCGGACCCTACTGGGGCGGCACGTCGTTCCTGGTCGGCGCGTTCGGCGTGACCGTGATGGTGCTGCTGACCTGGCGCATGTTCCAGGGAGCCGAGGGCTTCGTCCGGGACGCGACCGCCGCGATGTTCGTCGCGGTCTATCCGGCGCTGCTCGCGGGGTTCGTGCCGCTGCTGCTGGCTCCCGAGGACGGGCCGGATCGCGTGATCGTCTTCATCGCGGTCACCGTCTGCAGCGACGTCGGGGGATACTTCGCAGGGATCTTCTTCGGCAAGCATCGGATGTCGCCGCTCATCAGCCCGAAGAAGACCTGGGAGGGCTTCGCCGGGTCCACCCTCGCCTGCGTGGTGGGCGGTGCGTTACTGGTCCACTTCCTGCTGCAGGGAGAGTACTGGGAAGGCGCCGTCGTCGGCCTGGCGGGAGTCGTGTGCGCGACGCTCGGCGACCTCGTCGAGTCGGTGATCAAGCGTGACATCGGCATCAAGGACATGGGCACGCTGCTGCCGGGGCACGGCGGGGCCATGGACCGCCTCGACTCGCTGCTGTTCACGCTCGTTCCCGTGTGGCTGCTGCTCACGCTCCTGGTCCCGGTCGCCTGACCGGCCGCCCGGGCCTCGGCCGGGCGCCCGGCGCGTCAGATCCGGCCGGTCATCGCCAACCGCTCGCTGATCGCGCGATGTCCGTGATCGGCCACGAGGCGGAGTTCGGACTCGGTGAGCGGAAGCAGCCACAGCCACCGTACGGCGTCACCGCCGAACGTGAATCCCGACATGTCCGGCAGTCCGGGCGGGTCCGTCAGCATGAGCACCCCCTGGTGCCCGCCGTCCAACGGGAACGTGACCGGGTTCTGGAACCAGCGGGCCGTGTGCCCGTGCCCCAGCCATGTCACCGACCGCCACGGATACTGCCCGAGCCAGGCGAACAGCCGTGCGGCGACCCTCGGATCCTGCCTGGTCGCCAGCGCCAGTTCCACCCGGCACGCCGTGTCGTACATCTCCGCGGCGGGCATCCGCTGGCAGCTCATGCCGACCGTGGACAGCACCGTGTAGTCCCGCGTGAACGTGGGCGGGCGCTCGCTGACGCCCACCAGGGGGAACCGGTCGCCGCCGACGTCCCAGTAACGGCCGGGCGTCCCGAGCCTGCTGTCCAGGTGGCCGAGCACGAACTGCTGGTAGGTGGCCCAGCTGCCCTCCGCCTGCCGCCACTGCCAGTACGCGCGGGCCTTGGCCACCCGGGGGGACAGGCCCTCCAGCGCCTCGCCGAGGGGCCAGGCGAGCGGCGACTCCCCGACGGCGTCCCGCGCGTACCCGGGCATGCCGCGCTCCAGGTCGGCCCACGCCGGAATGACCGCCAGGAGGGTGTCGTTCTCGTACAGGGCGACGCCGTCGCCCTCCTCGAACCAGAGCACCGACAGCGACTCCGCGTCCAGGGGCGGCCTGCCGGAGGGGTGCGCGGTGTGCGCCTCGGGCATCACCGGCGGCAGCCCGGCGTCGGCCCGGCCGACGTCGGGCCCGGCGGGCGCGGGGACGTGGTTGGCCAGCCAGACCGCTCCGTGGACGATCCCCTTCGCGTCACGAAGGTAAGCTACGGAAGAGGTCCGGTCGGCTTCGATCGTCAGTGTGCGGCTCCCGTAGGGGTTGGTGCTGCTGAGCACGACAGTGGTGTCCACACCTCACCTCTCGTACGCCTCCGGGATTCGACCGCCAGACAGAATGTAAAGCCGCATGCGCCCGTCGTTAAGACCATGGCCGCGGATGATGGAAAGGGTTTTGCGTGAGCGAGCAGCCGAAGACCGGGCAGCTGACCTTCGTGGCGCCTCGCCGGGCCAAGCCGCAGCGCCACCTCGCCGACCTGACCATGGCCGAACGCAGGGCGGCGGTGGCGGAGCTGGGGGAGAAGCCGTTCCGCGCCGACCAGCTCTCCCGCCACTACTTCACCCGGCTGACCGGCTCTCCCGAGCAGATGACCGACCTGCCGGGCCCGCTGCGCGAGCGGCTGGTCGAGCAGCTCATGCCCCCGCTGCTGACCTCCGTACGCGAGATCACCTGCGACGACGGCATGACGCGCAAGACGCTGTGGAAGCTGTTCGACGGCTCGCTGGTCGAGTCGGTCCTGATGCGTTATCCCGACCGCGTCACCATGTGCGTCTCCTCCCAGGCCGGATGCGGCATGAACTGCCCGTTCTGCGCGACGGGCCAGGCCGGGCTCACCCGCAACATGTCCACGGCCGAGATCGTCGAGCAGGTCGTCGCGGGCGCGCGGGAGCTGGCCCGCGGCGAGGTCCCGGGCGGGCCCGGACGGGTGACCAACGTGGTCTTCATGGGCATGGGCGAGCCGATGGCCAACTACAAGGCCGTCATCGGGGCCGTCCGCCGCCTGGTCGACCCCGCGCCGGAGGGCCTGGGCATCTCGGCGCGCGGCGTGACGGTGTCGACGGTCGGCCTGGTGCCGGCGATCGGCAAGCTCGCCGACGAGGGCCTGCCGGTGACGCTCGCCGTCTCCCTGCACGCGCCGGACGACGAGCTCCGGGACACGCTCGTGCCGATCAACACCCGGTGGAAGGTCGCCGAGGTGCTCGACGCGGCCTGGAGCTACGCGGCCAAGACCAAGCGGCGCGTGTCCATCGAGTACGCCCTGATCAAGGACATCAACGACCAGGAGTGGCGGGCCGACCTGCTCGGCCGCCTGCTCAAGGGCAAGCTCGTGCACGTCAACCTGATCCCGCTCAACCCCACGCCCGGCTCGAAGTGGACCGCGTCACGTCCCGAGGACGAGCGGGCGTTCGTCCGCCGTCTGGAGTTCCACGGCGTCGCCGTCACCGTCCGGGACACCCGCGGGCGGGAGATCGACGGGGCGTGCGGGCAGCTCGCCGCGGCGCCTCAGTAACGGCAACCTAGGGCCGCGTGCGGCGCAGCCACGTGTAGGCCGCCAGTCCGATCGCGGGCCACAGCAGCGACTGCACCGTGAGCAGGGGCAGCCCGGACAGCAGCGCGTCGTGATGGGCGTCCCGCATCCAGGCCATGACCGGCACGGTGAGCCAGCGCGCCCCGGCCATGCTGAGCACCAGCATGGACAGGTAGCCCAGGATCAGGGCGATCGTGGAGACCGCGGGAGAGGGCAGGATCGGGCGGCTGGTCAGCGCGCCGAGCGTGAGCCCCGCCGTCGCGGACAGCAGGTGCAGCCACACCCCGGTCAGGAGCACGGTGAGGGTGGGGGAGCCGACGAGGCGGAAGAGCAGCGCGGTCTCGGCGATCGCGGCCAGGACGAGCAGCGACGCGAACGCCGCCAGGAGGCCGCTCACCAGCTCCCTCGGCCCCAGCGCGGACAGGGCGACGCTGCGCTGCTCGTCGGGTTCGGTGTCGAGCAGGCCACGCGCGGCCCAGGCGAGCACCGGCACGAGCATGGCCGCCGAGTCCGCGGTGGCCCCGATCTCCTGACCGGCGGGAATGGCGCCGGCGTAGAGGACCGCCAGCAGCGCCAGCAGCGCGATCAGCGGTTGCAGCGCCCGGTGCGACGCGACGTACCCGGTCAGGCGGAACCTCGCCAGCGCGATCACCGGTGTCATTCGGCGGCCTCCCCGGCGACGCGGGCCGTGGTGCGCCCGGCGGTATGCCCCGTGGTGTGCCCGGTGATATGCCCCGTGGTGTGGCCGGTGATATTCACCGCGCAGCCCTCGGCGCGCAGGCGATCGACCAGGTCAGAGGCCCTCGACGCGGCCACTGCCACCTCCAGCACGGTCAGGGCCGTCTCGCCGGCCTCCTCGACCGGTTCGAGTTCCCGTACGGCACCGTCGCGGACCTCGCAGCGGCGCAGGCCGGGAAAGGCGCGCAGATCACCCTGGTGGTCGCTGACCACGACGATCCCGCCGCGCGCGCCGACCTCCCCGATGATCCTGGGCAGTTCGGCCCGGGTGGCGGCGTCGAGACCGGCGAAGGGCTCGTCGAGCACGAGCAGCCCCGGCTCGGCGAGCAGCGCCTGCGCGAGCCCCACCTTGTGCGCGCTGCCCTTGGACAGATCGGGCAGGCGCTGCCCGAGCAGGTGATCCATGCCGAGCCGCTCGCTCCACCTGCCGATCGACTCCGTGCTCACCCTCCGGACCGCCGCCATGTGCCGCAGGTAGGACGCCACGGTGAACGGCTGGTCGGAGGGGAACCGTTCGGGGGCGTACCCGACGACCCTGGGACGCTCCTCGATGCTTCCGCGTACGGGCCTGAGCAGCCCGGCGACCAGTCGCAGGAGGGTCGACTTGCCGGTGCCGTTGGGCCCGGTGACCTCGACCACGTCTCCCGCGTCGAGGACCAGACCGGCGTCGGACAGGATCCAGGGGTCGTGCCGTCCATACCGGAAGGAGAGACTGGCGATCCGCATAGTTTTTTGAGCTTATCGGGATGTTCCTCCGCGTCGTACGAATATCGAACGATCTTTGGGTCTCGCCTTTCTGACGGGACTCCCGTCAAAATGGACGGGCGTCGGGAACGGGCAGGGAGGTGGGAGGTGAACCGCTTTCCCCGTGTCATGGCCGTGCGCCTGGGCTATGACCCCGGACAGGTCGACGACTTCGTGCGCAGGATCGAGCGGACACTCGGGCTCGGCCCGCTCGACGGGCCACCGGTGACCGGCGACGAGATAAGGAACGCGAAATTCGCCGTCAAACTCGGGGGTTACAACGAGACGGCGGTGGACTTCGCGCTCGACGCGTTCATCGTGGCGGTCGAGGCGCCCGCCGCCCGGACCGCGGCGGCTCCGTCCCTCCGTACGCGTGCCGAGGAGCGGACGCGTCCGGACCCGGCCCCCGCGAAGGCCGCCGGCGCCGCGGAGCCCTGGCTGGAGACGCAGGCGGCCCGGGTGGAGCGCGTGGCCTTCCGCCCGGGGCGGCTCGGCATGGGCTACCGCGAGGAGGAGGTCGACGCGTTCCTTGACCGGGTGGTGGCGACGCTGCGCGGGACCGCGGCCGAGCCGTTGACGGCGGAGCAGGTCAGGAGGGCCACGTTCGCGACCGTCGTGTTCCGGCCCGGCTACGCGATCCAGGAGGTGGACGGCTTCCTGGCCGAGATGGCGAACGTGCTGGAGCGCCGTCCCTGACCTCGGTGCCTGCGCCGATTGTCCTGATGCGGGGGAGTCGGGCACACTCAAGCGATCTCGCGCTCCCGTGGAGGAACGTATGACACTGACGCGGGTCGCCGTGGCCCAGCTTCCGCTGCGCGTGGGCGAGCCGAAGGCGAACCGCGCCGCCGCCGCGGAGGCCGTCGCCGAGGCCGCCGCGGCCGGGGCCCGCCTGGTCGTGCTGCCCGAGCTGGTCAACAGCGGATACGTCTTCACCGGCGCCGAGGAGGCCGGGGATCTGGCAGAGCCCGCCGACGGCCCGACCGTCACGGAGTGGGGGCGGCTGGCCAAGGACCACGACCTGGTCATCGTGGGCGGGTTCTGCGAGATGGCGGACGGCGTCCTGCGCAACAGCCAGGTCATGGTCGACTCCACCGGGACCAGGGCCGTCTACCGCAAGGTCCACCTGTGGCACGACGAGCAGGACGTGTTCGCGCCCGGCGACGCCGCCGCTCCCGTGGTGGACACCGCACTCGGCCGGATCGCCATGATGGTGTGCTACGACCTGGAGTTCCCCGAATGGGTGCGGGCGGTGGGCCTGGCCGGGGCCGACCTGCTCGCCGTCTCCACCAACTGGCCGGTCTCGCCCGTCCCGGCCGGGGAACGCTCGGTGCTGCTCGCCCACGCCCAGGTGGCCGCCGTCGCCAACCGCATGTTCGTCGCCGTGGCCGACCGCTGCGCCGCCGAGCGCGGTGTGAGCTGGGTGTGCGGCACCTCGGTCTTCGGGCCGGACGGCTATCCGCTGGCGGGGCCCGTGCTCAGGGACGGCCCCGCCGTGCTGGTGGCCGACTGCGACCTGGTCGCGGCCAGGGACAAGGCCACCGGCCCGCGCAACGACGTCCATCGTGACCGGCGGACGGATCTGTACGGGATGTCGCGGACGCGCTGACCCTCCTCAACCGACCCGGGGGCTCAACCGACCCGGGGGGCTCTTGGCAGGCTGGGCTCTCGGCGGGCTGGGCTCGTCCCCGGTGTGGCCTACGATCTGATCGGCCTGCTCGCGCTCGGAAAGGCCCGGTGAAGCACATGATCGTCGACCTGTCGGTGCCGGTGGTGAGCGGCATGCCCGTCTATCCCGGAGATCCGGAGGTGCGGATCGCTCCCGCCCTCACGGTGGCGGCCGACGGCGTGAACGTCCTCGGCCTGCACCTCGGGTCGCAGTCCGGCACGCACGTGGACGCGCCCTGTCACATCGACGACGCGCTGCCCACGCTCGACGCCCTGCCGCTGGAGCGGTTCCTCGGCCCGGCGGCGGTCCTCGACGTCCGGGGCCTGCCGCCGCGCGCGCGGATCACCCCTGCGATGCTCGGCACGGTGGCCGCGCGGCTGGGCCCGGGGACCGTCCTGCTGGTCGCGACGGGCTGGGACGAGCACTGGGACACGCCCGATTACCTGGCCCACCCCTTCATGGAGGCGGAGACCGCGCGCGGGATCGTCGCCTCGGGCGTGCGGACCGTGGGCGTCGACGCGCTCAGTGTCGACCCCACCCCGGCTCCCGCCGATCTGCCGGCGCATCGCGTGCTGTGCGGGGCGCACGCCGTCATCGCGGAGAACCTGCGCGGCCTCGGCCCGCTCCTGGAGGCCCAGGCCGCCGGTCGTCCGATCGAGGTCTCCCTGCTGCCGCTGCGTCTCCACGCCGCCGACGGGTCTCCCGTACGCGCCGTCGCCCGGATCGGCTGATCGGCGCGGACGGGCCGGACAGCTGGGCGCGGCGGGTCAGATCAGTGGGTGCCCCAGGAGTAGGTCTGCTTGTGCAGCTTGAGGTAGACGAACGTCTCGGTCGCGCGCACGCTGGAGATCGCCCGGATCTTCCCCAGGATCTCGAGCAGATGGGTGTCGCCCTCGCAGACCACCTCGACCATGATGTCGACCGAGCCGGCTGTGAGCACCACGTAGTCGATCTCGGGGATCTGCGACAGTTCGTCGGCGACCCGCTCCAGGTCGCCCTCACACTTGATGCCGATCATGGCCTGGCGGGGGAAGCCCAGGGTGAGCGGGTCGGTGACGGCGACGATCTGCATGACACCGAGGTCGAGAAGGCGCTGCACGCGCTGGCGCACGGCGGCCTCCGACAGCCCCACCGCCTTCCCGATGGCGGCGTACGGCTTTCGCCCGTCCATCTGAAGCTGCTCGATGATCTGCTTGGAGATCTCGTCGAGCACCACCGGCCCACCCTTCACGGCAGCCGCGCGAGCCTTAGGCGGAGTCGTCATCCTCGGGGGGTGTCCTCTCTTGGCGGGCTTCGATCGCCGTAGCGACCTGGCGTTACGGCAGCGTTTTTGACATGTTGCGATTGTGGTCTGACATGTTGTCAGCTCCATGGCTTGCGTCAAGCGATTCCGTAGCAATTTGGTATCTTAGCGACGAAATCCCTTGTCGTTGGCTCTTTCCTCTGCCAGAGTCGCGACAACTCAGCCACCAACAGGAGGTCAACGGTGACCACCCGTTTCCAGAACTTCGTGAACGGGAAGTTCGTCGACGCTGCGAGCGGCCGTTTCTCCGACGTCGTAGACCCTACGACGGGGAAGGCCTACGCCCAGGCGCCGGTGTCGGGCCAGGAGGACGTCGACGCCGCGTACGCCGCCGCGACGGCCGCCTTCGAGACATGGGGCCAGACGACGCCTGGCGAGCGCGCGGCGCTGCTGCTGAAGGTCGCCGACGCGATCGAGGCCCGCGCTGACGAGATCAACGAGGCCGAGTGCCGTAACACCGGAAAGCCCCGCGCCCGCATGGCCGAGGACGAGACCCCGGTGGCCGCCGACCACTTCCGGTTCTTCGCCGGTGCGGCCCGCACTCTGGAGGGCCCCACCGCCGGTGAGTTCCTCGCCGACCACACTTCGATGATCCGGCATGAGCCTATCGGTGTCATCGGTCAGGTCACGCCGTGGAACTACCCGATGATGATGGCGGTGTGGAAGATCGCCCCCGCTCTCGCGGCGGGCAACACGATCGTGCTCAAGCCGTCCGACAGCACTCCGGCCTCCACGCTGAAGCTGGCCGAGATCCTCGGTGACGTCCTGCCGGCCGGTGTCTTCAACGTCGTGACCGGCGACCGGGAGACCGGCTCGCTGGTCGTCGGCCACCCCGCCGCGAGCATGGTTGCGATCACCGGCTCGATCGGCGCGGGCATGTCGGTCGCCAGGACCGCCGCCGAGGACCTCAAGCGCGTCCACCTGGAGCTGGGCGGCAAGGCGCCGGTCGTGGTCTTCGAGGACGTCAAGGACATCAAGGCCGTCGCCGGGGCGATCGCCGAGGCGGGCCTCTACAACGCCGGCCAGGACTGCACCGCCGCCTGCCGCGTGCTCGTGCAGGAGAGCATCCACGACGAGTTCGCCGCGGCGCTGACCGAGGCCGCCGCCGCCACCAAGCTGGGCGGCCACGACGTGGAGGACGCCTACTTCGGGCCGGTGAACAACCCCGATCAGCTCGCCCGGGTCGAGGGCTTCTTCCAGCGGCTCCCCGAGCACGCGAAGGTCCTCACCGGCGGATCCCGCGTCGGCGACGAGGGCTTCTTCTTCGCCCCGACCGTCGTGGACGGGCTGAAGCAGGACGACGAGATGGTTCAGGACGAGATCTTCGGTCCCGTCATGACCATTCAGACGTTCACCGACGAGGCCGACGCGCTGGCCAAGGCCAACGGCGTCCGCTACGGGCTGTCCGGCTCGGTGTGGACCTCCGACCACGGCCGCGCGATGCGGATGTCCAAGCGGCTCGACTTCGGCATCGTCTGGGTCAACACCCACATCCCGTTCGTGTCCGAGATGCCGCACGGCGGCTTCAAGCATTCGGGCTACGGCAAGGACCTGTCCGTCTTCGGCCTGCACGACTACACCCGCGTCAAGCACGTCATGCACTACATCGGCGAATAGGTACGGCCGGCTCCGGCCGGACACCTATCGAAAAAGAGGGATAAGCCTGGAATGACAGAGATCCAGGCGGGCCCGGGGGCAGCCGTCACGGCTGCCCCCGTATCAGGAGCCGTGCCCGCCATCGAGCTCGACAACGTGGTCAAGGAGTACGTCTCACACGGCGAGGTCGTACGAGCGGTCAAGGGCGTGAGCCTCGCCATCACGGAGGGGGAGTTCTTCTCCCTCCTCGGCCCCTCGGGCTGCGGCAAGACCACCAGCATGCGGATGATCGCCGGGTTCGAGGACCCCACCCAGGGGATCGTCAGGCTCCACGGGGAGGACGTCACGAACGTCCCGCCGAACAAGCGTGACATCAACATGGTGTTCCAGTCCTACGCGCTGTTCCCGCACATGAACGTCTGGGACAACGTCGCGTTCGGGCTCAAGCGGAAGAAGGTCGCCGACGCGGAGATCAAACGCCGCGTCGGCGAGATCCTGGAGGTCGTGGACCTCGTCGGCCGGGAGAAGCGCCGGCCGAAGGAGATGTCGGGAGGCCAGCAGCAGCGCGTCGCGCTCGCCCGCGCCCTGGTCAACCGGCCCCGCGCGCTCCTGCTCGACGAGCCGCTCGGCGCGCTCGACCTCAAGCTCCGGCAGGCCATGCAGATCGAGCTCAAGCGCATCCAGCGCGAGGTCGGCATCACGTTCGTCTACGTGACGCACGACCAGAGCGAGGCGCTGACGATGAGCGACCGCATCGCGGTCATGAACGACGGCCTCGTGGAGCAGCTCGCCGAACCCCGGGAGATCTACGAGCGGCCCGCCGGCAAGTTCGTGGCCGGGTTCATCGGCACCTCCAACCTGCTGAGCGGCACTGTGCAGCAGGTCGTCGGCGACACGGCCGTGCTCGCGCTCGGTGCGAACGACCGGATCCTCGTCCCCGCGGGCGGCGAACTGGCGGCCGGCGCCACGGTCGACCTCACGGTCCGCCCGGAGAAGATCAAGATCGCCAAGGACCGGCCGGAAGGCGACCTCAGCGTGGTGCGGGGGACGGTCTCCGAGGTCGTCTACCTCGGCACCTCCAACAGCTACGTCGTGGCGCTCGGCGACGGCGCCGAGATCACGGTGTTCGAGCAGAACGCCCACGACAGCACGATCACCGCCGAGCGCGGCGACACCGTCTGGCTCTCCTGGCAGTCCTGGCACTCCTACGCGCTGCGGTAGCTCGCCGCGTGAACTCCTCCCGTCGAATCCCCGCGACGAATCCCCGAACCCGGTACAGCGAACCCGGAGCACGATCTCGTATGAACGACCCATACAGGCAGGACGCCGCCCTCCTCCGCGGCATGACCCAGCGCCGCCTCGGCAGGCGCGACGCCTTCCGGCTCGCGGGCCTGTCGGCCACCGGGCTCGCCCTCGCGGCCTGCGGCGTGCAGGGCAAGGGCACGGCCAGGCCGTCCTCCTCCGCCCAGGTGGAGTCCGAGGTGGAGAAGTACTGGTCGGGCAAGGCGAAGAACGGCCACGTCGACTTCGCCAACTGGCCGCTCTACATGGACCCCAAGCAGCCCGAGCTCAAGGAGTTCACCAAGCGCACGGGGATCTCGGTGACCTACAAGGAGGTCATCCAGGAGACCACGAGCTGGTACGCCAAGATCCAGCCGCAGCTCGCCGCGGGGCAGTCGATCGACTACGACCTGATGGTCGTCACCAACAGCATCCAGCTCACCCAGCTCATCAAGCTCGGCTACCTGGTGCCGCTCGACCACGGCCGGCTGCCCAACTTCACGAAGAACGTCGGGCCGCGGTACACGCAGGAGGCGTTCGACCCGGGCAACGTCTACACCGTTCCGTGGGCGTCCGGCATGACGGGCATCGCCTACAACCCGAAGTACGTCGACACGCCGCCGACGAGCTACTCGGCGCTGTGGGATCCGAAGTACAAGGGCAAGGTCGGCATGTTCTCCGACTCCCAGGAGATCGCGAACTTCGGGCTGTTCGCGATCGGCGTCGACCCGGACAAGTCCACACCGGCCGACTGGGAGAAGGCGGCCGCGAAGCTCACGGAGCAGCGCGACTCCGGAATCGTCCGTAAATATTACGACCAGTCGTACATTGACCCGCTGGCCAAGGGCGACATCTGGATCTGCCAGGCGTGGTCCGGCGACATCTTCCAGAAGAACCTCTCCGACGGCACGGACCTGAAGTTCGTGGTCCCGGAGGAGGGCGCCACGATCTGGACCGACAACTTCATGATTCCGAAGACCGCCGCCAACCCGGTCGACGCGATCACGCTGATCGACTTCTTCTACGAGCCCGCGATCGCGGGAAGCCTGGCGGAGTACATCAACTACGTCACCCCGGTCCCGGCGGCGAAGGACGCCATCGTCGCCGACGCGGCCAAGGCGTCCGGGGCCGACAGGAAGACCCTCGAAACGATCGCCGAGAGCCCGCTGGTGTTCCCCAGCGATGAGGACTACGCCAAGCTGCGCACCTACGTGACCCTCGGAAACAGCGAGGAGCACAAGAAGTTCGAGAGCGTCTTCCAGCCGATCACCACCTCATGAGCAGGCTCAGGGCGGCGCTCACGCCGTACGCGCTGATCTTCCCGGGCGGTCTCTGGCTCGCGATCTTCTTCGTGGTCCCGATGATCGTCATGCTGTCCCTGTCGCTGCAGTCGGGCAGCGTCGAGGACGGCTACGCCTTCACCTTCAACTGGCACTCGTACGCCGACGGGCTGGCGAACTACCACGACCAGATCATCCGGTCGCTGCTCTACGGCCTGGCCTCGACCGCGCTGCAGATCGCCATCGGGTTCCCGGTGGCGTACTGGATCGCGTTCAAGGGCGGCAGCCGCAAGTCGGTCTACCTGTTCCTGCTGCTGCTGCCGTTCCTGGTGTCGTTCGTGCTGCGGACGATCTCCTGGCAGTTCCTGCTGTCGGACAACGGCATCCTGCTCGGCCCGCTCAAGGACATCGGGCTGCTGCCGGACGGCTTCCGCGTCCTCGCCACGCCGTTCGCCGTGATCGCCGGCCTCGCGTACAACTTCCTGCCGTTCATGGTGCTGCCGATGTACGTGGCGCTGGAGCGGATCGACCCGCGCGTCCTGGAGGCGGCGCAGGACCTTTACGCGAGCCGGTTCCAGACGTTCCTGCGCGTGGTGCTCCCGCTGTCGTTGCCCGGCGTATTCGCCGGCGTGCTGATGACGTTCGTGCCGGCGACGTCGGACTACGTCAACGCGTCCGTGCTCGGCGGCACGAACACCACCATGATCGGCAACGTCATCCAGAACCAGTACCTGGTCACGCAGGACTACCCGACGGCCTCGGCGCTGTCGTTCACGCTGATGGCGCTGCTGCTCGTCGGCATCTTCGTCTACGCCAGGGCGCTGGGCACCGAGGACGTGCTGGAGGTGGCGGCCCGATGAGGCAGGGTCTGCTGAGGGGGCGCGGCCTCCAGATCTACACCTGGCTGGTGATCGCCTGGCTGGTCGTGCCGATCGCGGTCATGATCCTGTTCGGGTTCAACGACACGCACGGCCGGTACAACACCGCCTGGCAGGGCTTCACCTTCAAGTGGTACGGCAAGCTGTTCGAGATCGGCGACCTCACCCAGGCGTTGGTGAACTCGCTGCTCATCGCCGTGCTGACGATGATCATCGCGGGGGTGCTCGGCTCGCTCATCGGCCTGGCGCTGGGCCGCTACCGGTTCCGCGGGTCGGCGACGACGAACGTCGTCATGTTCGCGGCCATCTCCTGCGCCGAGATCGTCATGGGCGCCTCGCTGCTTTCGCTGTTCGTCACCCTCGCCGTGCCGCTGGGCTTCTGGACGATCGTGATCTCGCACGTCATGTTCTCGATCTCGTTCGTGGCCGTGACCGTGCGGGCCCGGGTGATGACGCTGGACCGCTCGCTCGAGGAGGCCGCCAGAGACCTCGGCGCCGGCACCTGGACCACGTTCCGCCTGGTCACCCTTCCGATGATCTTCCCGGGTGTGCTGGCCGGGTCGATGCTGGCGTTCGCGCTGTCCATCGACGACTTCGTGATCACCAACTTCAACGCGGGCGGGACGGTGACGTTCCCGCTGTGGATCTGGGGAGCCACCCGCGTGGGCATCCCGCCCCAGGTCAACGTGATGGGCACGCTGATCTTCGCGGCCGGCGTGCTGATCGCCGTGGCCAACGCCCTCGTGGCCCGACGCCGGACCTGACGTAGGACCCATTGAGAACCTGTGAGATCCCCGGGATCTCGAGGGGAAGTGAAATGTGTGAGTCCGCAGAAAGCTCTCGCTGACGCGGAGCGCAAGCCGTACTGGCTGGACCGGTCGATCGCGCCCGAGCCGCTGCCCCCGCTCACGGGAGACGTCACGGCGGACCTGGCCGTGGTCGGCGGCGGCTTCACCGGCCTGTGGACGGCCCTGATGGCCAAGGAGCGCGACCCCTCGCTCGACGTGGTCCTCCTGGAGGGCCGCGCGGTCGGGTGGGCCGCCTCCGGCCGCAACGGCGGGTTCTGCGCGGCGAGCCTGACCCACGGGCTCGGCAACGGCCAGGACCGCTGGCCCGCGGAGATCGCGACGCTGGAACGGCTCGGCCGGGAGAACCTCGACGAGATCGAGAGCACCCTTGCCCGATATGGCGTCGACTGCTCCTACGAACGGACCGGCGAGCTGCGGGTCGCCACCGAGGAGTGGCAGCTCCCGGGGCTCGACGAGGAGGTGAGCGGTGCGGCCTCGCTCGGCCTGCGGCTGGAGCGGCTCGACCGTGAGCAGGTGCGGGCCGAGGTGGACTCTCCGACCTACCTCGGCGGCGTGTGGGACCGGCAGGGCGTCGCCATGGTCGACCCCGCGCGGCTGGCGTGGGGATTGCGCGACGTCTGCGTGCGGCTCGGCGTGCGCGTCTTCGAGCACACGCCGGTGCGCTCCCTGCACGACGACGGCCTGGTGCTGGAGCTGGACACGCCGAAGGGGCGGGTCAGGGCCGGACGGGTGGCGCTCGGCACCGGCGCCTTCCCCCCGCTGCTGCGCCGCCTCAGGCACTTCCTCGTGCCGGTGTACGACTACGTGCTGATGACCGAGCCGGTGCCGGACGACCTGCTGGCGGAGATCGGCTGGCGGGGCCGCCAGGGCGTCGGCGACTCGGCCAACCGGTTCCACTACTACCGGCTGACCGACGACAACCGGATCCTGTGGGGCGGCTACGACGCCGTCTACCACAACGGCGGCCTGGTCCGGCAGGAGTACGACCA
This sequence comes from Microbispora bryophytorum, assembly GCF_006874465.1. Lineage (GTDB taxonomy): Bacteria > Actinomycetota > Actinomycetes > Streptosporangiales > Streptosporangiaceae > Microbispora > Microbispora bryophytorum. The sequence goes on from NZ_VIRL01000031.1 coordinate 35,068, forward strand.
GCGCGACGCCACCTTCGAGAAGCTCGCCACGCACTTCTTCGAGACGTTCCCGCAGCTCCACGGCCTGCGCTTCACGCACAGGTGGGGCGGGATCATCGACACCTGCAGCCGGTTCAGCGCCTTCTTCGGCACCGCGTACGGCTCGCGCCTCGCCTACGCCGCCGGATACACCGGCCTTGGCGTGGGGGCCACCCGGTTCGGCGCGAACGTGATGCTCGACCTGCTGCAGGGCCGGGTGACCGAGCGTACGGACCTGCACATGGTGCGGCACAAGCCGGTGCCCTTCCCGCCGGAGCCGGTGCGGTCGGGCGTCATCCAGCTCACCCGCTGGGCCATCGCCCGGGCCGACGAGCACGAGGGCCGCCGCAACGCCTGGCTGCGCACCCTCGACGCCTTCGGCGTCGGCTTCGACTCCTGACGGGGAAGGGTCGTCTCGCCGCCCCGCCGCCCGGGTTCCGTTCACACCAGGTTTGCGGGGTGCTCCCTACGTTTCCCGCATGCGTAGATTCTTGGCCGGAACGACCCTCATCGCCCTGCTCACGGCGGCGTGCGCCGCCGGGCCCGCGCGGCCGGCGCGTACGTCCGGGGCGCCCGCGTGCGACCCCGCGCTGGACACCGCGTTCACGGCCTGGGCCGCGGCCGGGTTCAGCGGGTCGATCGCGATACTCAAAGACGGCGCGTTCGAGTGCCGTGCCGCCTACGGCATGGCCGATGCCGCCGCTCGCCGGCCGAACACGCCCGAAACGGTGTTCAGCATCGGGTCGGTGACCAAGGCGGTCACCGCGGCCGCGATCCTCCGGCTCGCCGACGAGGGGAAACTGTCGCTCGACGACCGGGTGGGGAGGATTCTGCCGCGGCTGCGCGGGCCGGTGGCCGAGGCGACGGTCGGGCAGCTCCTGCTGCACACCAGCGGGCTCAACGGCACGCACGGAGACGACTACGAACGGCTGTCGCCGGACGCGGCGATGGCGGCGATCGGCACGCTGAAGCTCGCCTTCCCCCCGGGGACCGGATACGTCTACTCCAACTCCGGATACACGCTGCTGGCCCTTGTCGTCGAGCGCCTGTCGGACCGGGGTTACCGAAACTACCTGGGCTCGGCCGTTCTGCGGCTCCCCGGCGGGCGGGTGGCGGGCGGGTTCTGGGACGGGCGCCCGGCCGCGCCCGGCCCGAGAGCGGTCGGATACCTGGACGACGGGAGGCCGGGACACCAGGGCGGCTCCCCCGGGCCTTACTGGGGCCTGGAAGGCAACGGAGGGCTGGCGATGACCACGTCGGACCTGGCGTCGTGGACGCACGCGCTGTTCACCGGCCAGGTGGTCTCGCCCGCGTCGGCCGCGCTCGCCGCCCGGCCGGGGTGGCCGCTCGGCGACGGAAAATCGGAGACGCCCGGCTGGGTCGCCTACGACCGGTCGCTGTACGGCGAGCGGTTCCTGAGCGCCGCCGGCGGTGGCGGCGACGTCGGCCACAACGCGGTCGTCGCCTGGATCCCGGCCCAGCGGCGCGCTGTCGCCATCGCGTCCAACACCGCGGCGCTCACGGCCGAGGCGCTGCTGAAGGCGGTGGGGCCGGCGCTGCTGGCCGGCCGTCCGCTGCCCACGCCTCCGGCCGCCGCCCGCGGCGGCGACCTCGGCGCTATCGTCGGGACATATCGGCTCGACGGGGGAGGCAGGTTCCAGGTGGCCGCCGAAGGGGGCAGACTGACCGTCTCCGCGACCGGGGCCGACGCGGTCCGCGCTCTGGCGCCGCCCGGGGCGGGCGGCACGGAGTCGGGCGGCACGGGGGCGGCGCTGCGCGCGCACGAACAGCGGGTGCTGGCGCTGCTGAACGGGCGGACCCAGGAGGGCCGCCGGGAACGGGCCTCCCTCGAAGGTGCCTTCGGTGCGGTGTCGGGCCTCACCCTGGCCGGCACGATCGCCAAGGGCGCCGACACCCGCACGTACGTCATGCTCACCACGGCTAAGGGGCCCGTGCTTGCCTGGTACGCGGTCAACGACCAGGGCGGGGTGCAGGCCGCCGAGGTCCCGGCGAAGCCGCCGGCGCTGACGTTCGTGCCGTCGGGAGCCGGGCGGTTCCGCCCCGACGACCCCACCGGCACGGGCCCACGGGTGGAGATCGCGTTCGAGGGCCGCCACATGACCGTCACCGGCGGGCCGGGCGCCGTCACCGCCGAGCGGTCCGGCTGACCCGGCCATGCGCGTTCTCTTCGTCGAAGACGACCCCGAGCTGTCGGAGCTGGTCGCGCTCGGCCTGCGCAACGAGTCCTACGCCGTGGACGTGGCGGCGACGTACGGGGAGGCCGAGGAGTCGCTGCGGGTCACCGCCTACGACATGGCCTGCCTGGACCTGGGCCTGCCCGACGGCGACGGCCTGGACCTGCTGCGCCGGCTCGCCGGCGACCCGCACCTGCGCCGTCCCCGGCGGACGCTCGTGATCACCGCCAGGGACGCGGTCGGCGACCGTGTCGCCGGACTGGACGCGGGGGCCGACGACTACCTGGTCAAGCCGTTCCACTTCGCCGAGCTCGTGGCCCGGCTGCGGGCGCTGGGCCGCCGCGGCGACCAGTACGGTCCCTTGCTGCGGGTGGGTGACCTGGAGCTCGACCAGGCCGCCCACCGGGCCTGGCGCGGGGGTGCCGAGCTGGAGCTGACGTCGCGCGAGTTCGCCCTGTTGCGATACTTCATGCACCACCCCGGGCGGGTGCTGTCGGCGGAGGACCTGCTGGAGCACGTGTGGGACGCCAACGCGAACCCGTTCACCGCGTCGGTGCGGGTGATTCTCAGCCGGCTGCGCAGGAAGCTCGGCGATCCGCCTGTCATCACCACCGTCACCGCCGCCGGCTACCGCCTGGAGCGGGCGTGAGCCGGCACTGGCGCTCGCTGCGCGTACGGCTGGCCGTGCTGGCCTTCCTGGGGTTCTACGTCCCGCCGCTACTGCTGTTCGGCGTGGTCCTGGTGACCGACACCGAGACGGTCGCGCAGGCCCTCGACGGGGCCGAGCAGGTGCGCAGCATCTCGGGCCACCGCTCCCCGTGGATCTCCTGGACCCTCCTGGCGCTGGCCCCGGCCGCGGCCGCGGCGGCCTGGTGGTGGGCGGGCCGGGCCGTGGCGCCGATCAACCGGGTGCGGAAGGTCGCCCAGGACATCGGCGGCACCGATCTGAGCCGCCGGATCGGGCTCGATCACGGGCCGCCGGAGGTGCTGGCGCTGGCCGCCGAATTCGACGCGATGCTGGACCGGCTGGCGCTGGCCGCGGCGACCCAGCGGCGGCTGCTGGAGGAGACGAGCCACGAGCTGCGCAGCCCGCTGACCGTGCTGATGACCAACGCCGAGGTCCTGCTCGCCCATCCCCGGCCCACTCTGGAGGTCTACCGCGACGGGCTGCTTCGCTCGCGGAGCGTGGCCACGCGGCTGCGGGCGATCATCGACGACCTGCTGACCGAGGCCCGCGGACGAGCCCGTACGCTCGACCGCCGGCCGGCCGACCTCATGGAGGTGGCGCGTGGCGTGCTCCGGCACGCCGAGGTCCTGGCCGCGGGCAGGCGGATGACGCTGTCTCTGGAGGGCCCGCAGGAGGCCGTGTGCGGAGTCGACGAGGCCACGGTGACCCGCGCCGTCGCCAACCTCGTGGACAACGCCGTCCGCTACGGCCCTGAGGGCACGTCCGTGACCGTGGCAGTCGGCCTCACGCCGGAGCTGGCCGTGGTCACGGTCACCGACCGGGGGACGGGCATCCCCGAGGAGGAGCGGGAGCGGGTGTTCGAGCGGTTCTGGCGCGGCCACCGCGACGTGCCGGGCACCGGTCTCGGCCTGCCCATCGCCCGGCAGATCGCGCGGGCCCACGGCGGCGACCTCACCGTCACGTCCGGGACTCCCACCGTTCCGGGCTGCGCCTTCCGCCTCACCCTGCGCCGTACGCGCGCGGACGCCGGCGGATGAGGCGGCCCGTGGTCAGGCGGTGAGCCAGCGAAGGGGGTTGTCGTGGGTGATGAGACGCAGCGTGTCGTCGTCCACGCCGGCCTCCCGCAGGACCGGGAGGACCGATGAGAACAGCCGGCCGTAGCCCTGCCCGCCGTAGCCGGACAGGTGCTCCCGCAGTCGCACGCCGTTGCTGAGCAGGATGCGCTCGGCGTGCCCGCCGTCGAGGAGGGTGAGGACGTCCTCGGCGTCGTCCACGCTCACGTACGCTCCGGTCTCGGCGATCTTGCGCTGGACCAGCGGGTCGCCGGCGCGGGCGGACAGACGCCGGGCGGGGACGTTCTGCGAGAGCAGGAGTTCCAGCAGCTCCAGGCCGCCCGTCGCCACCGGGAGGTCGGTGCGCAGCGAGGCGCGGGCGACGGCGGTGACGGCCCGTTCCTCGGCGGGCGTGGGCGTCTCGTCCCACGCGGCGGCGACGATGACGCCCGGCCGCGCGCCCGTCCCGTCGAGTCCGGCGCCGATCTCGTGCAGCAGGTCGGCGGTGAGGTCCTCCACGTCGTAGCGGGTGATGGCCTCACCCGCGAACGGCTGCGCGGCGAACCCGGTGGCGGCCACGATCGGGACCCGGGCGGCCATCGAGATCCGGGCGAGCGCCGCGGGGTCGCGCGCCATCCCGATGCAGCTGTGCTCCACGACGAGGCCCAGCGCCTGCTCCCTGCCGAGGTCCTTGACCTCGGCCAGCACGTATCGCTCCTCGTCCAGCCAGCGACGGGGATCGGAGTCCACGCCGATCCCCCAGCGGGTGTCGGTGCGCAGGTGCTCGTACGGCAGCACCGGCCCGTCGATCTCGGAGACGGGGACGGCGCCCGTGACGGTCTGGATTCGGGGAAAATACGCGCCGGACATGAACGGACATTAACCGATTTTGTGCCGAAACCGCTCGTGAATCGCAGGATTGTCGATGTTCAGCGGCGTGGGCCGGGTCAGCTCATCGTCCTGCCGCCGTTGACGGCGAGCCGCTGGCCGGTGACGAACCGGGCGCCGGGGGAGGCGAGGAACGCCACCGTCTCGGCCACGTCCGCCGGCACGCCCATGTGCCCCAGCGGGACGTCGCGCAGGTAGCCGGTGTAGTCGTCCGGGGGGACGTCCGCGTGGCGCTCCACCGGGATCCAGCCCGGCTCGACGGTGTTCACCGTGATCCCGTACGGCCCCAGCTCCCGGGCCCACGACCGGGTGAGCCCGTGCATCGCGGCCTTGGCGGCGACATAGTGCCCGAACTCCGGGTTGCCGAGATCGGCGACCTCGCTGCCCACGTTGACGATCCGGCCGGAACCGGCCTCGCGCATGCCGGGCAGCACGGCCTGCAGGATCAGCAGCGGGGCCTTGACGAAGAAGCGGAGCTGGCCGAGGTGGTCCTCCCAGGTCTGCTTCTCGACCGGTATCAGCGGCTGGGGTCCGGTGGCGTTGTTGACGACGACCTTGACACGCCCGAGCGCGGCCACGCCCTCCCGTACGGACTCCTCGTCGGTGACGTCGAACCGGGCCAGGCGGGCCGAGCCGCCGGCGGCCGTGATGCGGTCGACGACGGCGCGCGCCCCCGCCGTGTCGTTGGCGTAGTTGACGGCGACGTGCCGGCCGTCCGCGGCGAGCCGTTCGGCGATGACGGCGCCCAGACCTCGTGAGGCGCCCGTGACCAGTGCGGTACTCATGGGAACCGTGCCTATCACAGATCGCGTAGGGCAGGATGGTGGCCATGGATGAGATCGCCGCACTGGTGGACCGGGCCGAGATCGTGGACGTCGTCACCGCCGTCTTCGACACGGTGGACGCCAAGAACTGGCCGGTGTGCCTGGAGCTGTTCGACGACGAGGTGGACGCGGACTTCAGCAGCCTCAACGGCGGGGGACCGGCCCGGATCAGCGCCGAGGCCCTCGTGGACGGGTGGCGCACCGGCCTGCACGCCCGCAAGCAGAGCTTCCACAGCGTGAGCAACTTCGCGGTGACGGTGGACGGCGCCGAGGCGCACGTGACCACCAAGGGGTATTCCTACAACCTGCTCGACGCCGCGCTGGGCGGCGGCATGTTCGAGGTGTGGGGCGTCTACCGGCTCGGGCTCGTACGGCAGGCCGAGGGATGGAAGGTCACGGCGCTGGCGTTCCACGCCTGGCACTCCCGCGGCGACGAGGCGGTGCGCACGCACAGGCTGGAGGACTAACGCGTGATCGCCGGGGCCTCGGTGTGCAGCCGCCGCAGGACCCGGCGGAACGCCCAGACGGACGCCACGAAGGCCAGGCCGGTGACGACGGCGACGGCGGCGGTGCGGATGATCAGGTAGTCGCCGATCGACTCGTGCAGCAGCAGCCAGATGCTCATGGCCGAGTTGCCCAGGAGCACGAACGCCCACAGCAGGGTGATCCGGGCGAAGAAGATGCGGACGCGTTCGTGCCGCAGCACGAACGACGGCAGGTGGATGTAGTCGAGGGTGAGCCGCTGCACCAGCGGGCGGCGCATCCGCACCGACGCCAGGAGCACCATGCTGATGCAGATCGTGCCGAGCTCCGGCTGGATGAAATAGAGGACGGGGCTGCCGGTCCACAGGCCGATCACGGTGCGGAAAGTGATCGCGATCGCCGCCATGATCATCGTCCCGGGGACGGGCTGACGCCGGATGATCCGCCACAGGACGCCCAGGTAGACCCAGGACACCGCGGCCATCAGCGCGCCGCGCAGGCCGAGCACCGCGAGGGCCGTGTAGAAGACCACGAGGGGAGCCACCACGCCTTCGAGGAGCCGGGGCACCGCCTGCTTGATCAGAGCGGTGAGCCGTGGCAATGCGAAGGGTGTGTGGTTCATGGTGACTCCAACGGGCCGGTGGAGGAGACCGACGCTGTAGTTGGGCAACGCGCCTACCCGGACATAGCGGATGGAAACACCCGAGTGAGGCGGCCTCGTCGGTGGCTTACCGTACCTGACCGTCAGGCTTGCGGAGGCCGAATGCGCGAACCGTCCTCGCGCTCCACAACGGTACGACACACGTCTCGCGGACGTCATGGTAGATGGGAAATCCCTGGTCAGCGCTTTACCCGGGGCCGCTGGGCGCTTTCCCCGGCGGCCGGTGGGCGCGGGTTACGTTGACGGCATGGACTCAGGTTTCGGCTACTTCGCAACGGATGATGCGGTTCGTCCTGATGTCTTGGCCCGGCTCGTCGAGCAGCGCGGCCACACGGCGCTGCTGTTCACCGAGCACACGCACATCCCGGTGCCGCCCGACGGCCAGACGCCGAAGGACGAATGGGGCGGTGACCTGCCGCGGCGCTACTGGCACACGTACGACCCGTTCGTCGCCTCGATGGCCGCGGGCGCGGCGACGACCCGGCTGCGTGTGGGCACGGGCATCTGCCTGGTGCCCGAGCACGAGCCCCTCGGCCTGGCGAAGATGGTCGCGAGCGTGGACAACCTGACCGGCGGGCGGTTCGAGTTCGGCATCGGCGCCGGATGGAACCGCGAGGAGTTGCGCCACCACGGCGTCGACCCGGCCCGCCGCTTCGCCGTGCTGCGGGAGCGCGTGCAGTCGATGCAGGAGATCTGGACCCGTGACGAGGCCGAGTTCCACGGCGACTTCGTGTCCTTCGACCCGGTCTGGTCATGGCCCAAACCGGCACAGAGGCCCTACCCGCCGATCCTGGTGGGCGGCGCCGGGCCGCGCGTCTTCGACCGCGTGCTCGCCTACGGCGACGCGTGGCTGCCCAACTACGGCCCCGGGATCCTGGACCGCGTCCCCGAGCTGTTCCGGAGGGCCGAGGAGGCGGGCAGGGACATCGCGGTCGTGATGCTGTCCACGCCGGCCGACCCCGGCGCGCTTGAGCAGTGCGAGAAGGCCGGGGTCGCCCGGGTGATGGCGTGGCTGCCGTCGGCCGGATACGACTGGGTCCAGCGGGCGATGGACGCCTTCGAGAACGCCCTCGCCGACCTGCACGGCGAATGAGCGCGCCGGCCGGGGAGCGGCGTCAGCTCAGTGTCGCGGTGGCCAGCTTGGCGCCGAAGCCGAGGAAGAGCGCGCCGACCCCCGAGGTGAGCCCAGCGGCCAGCCTGCGACGACGCCGGAAATGGCCCGCGAGGAACGTGCCGCCGAAGATGAGCGTGCTCAGGTAGGTCACGCTGAAGACCTGCACGATCAGCGCCAGGATCAGGAACGACAGCGCCGGCGCGCCGTACGACGGGTCCACGAACTGCACGAAGAACGCCACGAAGAACAAGATGGCCTTGGGGTTGAGCAGGCTGATCGTGAACGCCTTACGGATCGGGCTGCCCACCGGCGCCGGGACGGCCTCCTGAGCCGCCTCCACGACCTGGGCCGCCTCCGTGATCTGTGCCGCCTCCACGACCTGCGGCGCCCCGCTCCGGGAGGCCCGCAGGGAGCGCCAGGCGTCGCGGAGCATGCCGAAGCCGATCCACGCCAGATAGATCGCGCCTGAGTACTTCACGATCGAGAACAGGACGGGTGTGGACTTCAGCAGCGAGGCGACCCCCGCGGCCGACAGGAACATGAGGACCGAGTCGCCGGCGAAGACCCCGGCCGCCGCCCGATAGCCCTGCCGCACACCGCGCTGGGCGGCGGTGGACAGCACGAACAGCGAGTTCGGCCCGGGCAGCAGGATGATCAGGAACGATCCTGCGATGTAGGTCCAGATATTGGTGATCCCGAAGAACATGCCCGCTCCCGTCACGAAACTGCATGTCCTGTTATAGCCCTATCCACGCGTCGGTCACAGCCGGTAGATTCCTATTGACTTGGTAGGGAACTCGGGAGAATTCTGGGATGCATGACGCTGTGGAAGCCTGACCCCACCTTCTACCCCTCGCCCAGGGACGCCGCCGAGGCGCCGCCGGAGAAACTGGCCTACGTGGCCGCCTTCGACCGGTCGGCCCAGCGGCCCGACGCGCTCGCCGTGCTCGACACCGACCCCGGCTCCCCGTCGTACGGGACCGTGGTCGGCTGGACCGACCTGCCGTACACGGGCGACGAGCTGCACCACTTCGGCTGGAACGCCTGCAGCAGTGCGCTGTGCCCGTACGCGCCGCACCCGCACGTCGAGCGGCGTTACCTGATCGTCCCCGGCCTGCGGTCGTCGCGGATCTATGTCTACGACACCAAGGACCGGGTCAGCCCGCAGCTCGTGAAGATCGTCGAGGCCGAGGAGCTGGGCAAGCGGGCCGGCTACTCCCGCCCGCACACCGTGCACTGCGGCCCGGAGGGCCTGTACGTCAGCGCGCTCGGCGGCTACGGCGACGACGGCCCCGGCGGCATCGCGATCCTCGACCACAACTCGTTCGACGTGCTCGGCCGGTGGGAGGTGGACCGCGGCCCGCAGTATCTGGCGTACGACTTCTGGTGGCACATCAACCACGACGTGATGGTCACCTCCGAGTGGGGCACGCCCTCCATGATCGAGGACGGCGTTGTCGGCGAGCTGCTGCTCGGCCGTAAATACGGCCACAAGCTGCACTTCTGGGACCTGCGCAAGCGCCGGCACGTCCAGGAGGTGGACCTCGGCGACCAACACCAGATGACACTGGAGCTGCGCCCCGCCCACGATCCGACCAAGACGTACGGATTCGCCGGGGTCGTGGTCAGCGTCGAGGACCTGTCGGCCTCCGTATGGCTGTGGCACAGAGATGTCAGGCACGGGGACGGCTCCCGCTGGGCGGCGCAGAAGGTGATCACCATCCCGGCCGAGCCCGCCTCGCCCGACGACCTGCCCGACGTGCTCAAGCCGTTCGGCGCGGTGCCGCCGCTGGTGACCGACATCGACCTGTCGGTGGACGACCAGCGCCTGTACGTGTCGTGCTGGGGCACCGGCGAGCTCAAGCAGTATGACGTGTCCGACCCGTTCAAGCCGGTCGAGATCGGCTCGGTCCGCCTCGGCGGCATCGTGCGGCGGGACGCGCACCCGGCCGCGCCGGACGAGCGGCTCGCGGGCGGGCCGCAGATGGTCGAGGTGAGCCGCGACGGCCGCCGGGTCTACGTCACCAACTCCCTGTACGGCGCCTGGGACGACCAGTTCTACCCCGACGGCGTGGGCGCCTGGATGGCGAAGATCGACGCCGAGCCGTTCACACTGGACGAGCGGTTCTTCCCGCACGGCGACGACTTCCGCGGCCTCCGCGTGCACCAGACCCGGCTACAGGGCGGCGACGCGTCCTCCGACTCCTACTGCTATCCGTGACGCTGACCGCGGTCATCCTGCTCGGCGCCTTCCACGGGATCAACCCCGCGATGGGCTGGCTGTTCGCCGTCGCCCGTGGGTTGCAGGAGCGCAGCCGCGACCTGCTGCTGCAGTCGCTGCCGGTCATCGCGCTGGGCCACCTCGCGTCGGTGGCCCTGGTGGTGCTCGCCGTGTCGGCGACCGGGTCGATCGTGACGGCCACGGCCCTCTCGATCGGGGCGGGCGTCGTGCTCGTGGGGTTCGGCCTGTGGCATCTGCTCGCCCGGCGGCACTTCCGCTGGGTCGGCATGCGGCTGTCGCTGCCGCAACTGGCCGCCTGGTCGTTCCTGATGTCGTCGGTGCACGGCGCGGGCCTGATGCTGCTGCCCGTGCTGACCCGCATACCGGCGAGTCACCATGGGCACGTCCTGTCGGGCGGGATGCTCGTCGCCGGCGTGCACACGCTCGCGATGTTCCTCACGGCGACCGTCGTCGCCGTCGTGGTGTACGAGTTCCTCGGCGTGGCCGTCCTGCGGCGGGCCTGGTTCAACCTCGACAGGATGTGGGCGTTCGCCCTGGTGGGGGCGGGCGTCGTCACCCTCGTGGGCGCCATCTGAAGGTGACCGGGGGACAGGCCGGTGACGGCGGGGTCCCGGGTGCCTGGCAGCATTGACCGGCGTGCGGGTTCGTCTCCTCGGCGCGCTCGAGGTTCTCGACGACGACGGGGCTCCGGTCGCCGTCGCGGGCACGCGCGTGCGCGCGTTGCTCGCCCTGCTGGCCCTGCGGCCCGGCCGTCTCGTCCCCGCCGACCGGCTCGTGGACGCGCTGTGGGAGGACGACCCGCCGGCCAATGCCGCGAACGCGCTGCAGACGCTGGTGAAACGCCTGCGCGCGGCGCTCGGGCGGCCCGGCGCGGTGGTCTGGCGCGACGGCGGTTACGTGCTCGACGTCGAGCCGGGGCAGGTCGACGCCCACGTGTTCACCGCGCTGACCCTGTCGTACGCGACGGGCGCGCTGCCGGACCGGATGGCGGACGGCGAGGTTCCCGGCGCGGAGCTGGACGACGCGTGCGCGGAGCTGGACGAGGCGCTGGCGCTGTGGCGCGGGCCCGCCCTGGCCGACCTGCGCGCGGTGGCCTACCTGGCGGCCGCGGCAGCGCGGCTGGAGGAGCGGCGGCTGGCCGTGGTCGAGGCCCGCGCCGCCGCCTACCTCGCGCTCGGGCGTGAGGTGGACCTGTCGGCCGAGGTGGCCGCCCATCCGCTGCGCGAGCGGCTGTCCGCCCTGGCGATGCGCTCGTTCGCCCGCTCGGGCAGGCAGGCGGCGGCGCTGGCCCTGTACGAGCGGGTCCGCAGGGCGCTCGCGGACGAACTCGGCGTCGATCCGGGCCCGGAGCTGCGGGCCGCCCATCTCGACGTGCTGCGCGGACGGGAGACCACGCCGGCGTATGAGCGGCCGGCCCGCACGCCAGATGCCCCAGGCACTTCCGGCACGGGCACTTCCGGCACCCCCGGTGGCAGCGTCGACGGCGCGGGCCGGCGTGCGGGCAGGGTGTGGGCGCCGCCGACGACGTTCGTGGGCCGGGAGGAGGAGGTCACGCACCTCGCGGCCCTGCTGCGCGAGTCCCGGCTGGTCACGATCGTCGGGGCGGGAGGGGCGGGCAAGACGCGCCTTGCGGTCGAGACCGCCCTGCGCGCCTCCGGCGACGCCGCCGCCGCGAATCGGGTCGCCGGAGAAAGCGCCGCCCGAGACAGCGCCGCCCGCGAAAGCGCCACCGGGGAAGGCGCCGCCGGGGAGGACGGCGACGATGCGGGCGGGTCCCGCAGCTACGGCGAGAGCGGGCACGGCGAAGGCGCGTGGCTCGCCGAGCTGGCCCCCCTGACGGACCCCGCGGACGTCGTGCGGTCCGTGCTCGACGCGCTCGGCGCCGACGCCGAGCCGCGGGTGGGCGGGGACTGGCGGCGCGACCCGCCGGACCCGGCCGAGCTCCTGGTCGCCTCCCTCGCCGGGCGCGAGGTGCTGCTCATCCTCGACAACTGCGAGCACGTCATCGACGCCGCGGCCGGTCTGGCCGAGCTGGTGCTGCGCCGCTGCCCGGGGGTGCGTGTGCTGGCGACCAGCCGCGAGCCGCTCGGCGTGCCGGGGGAGATGCTCGCCCCGATCCCGCCGCTCGGCCTGCCTCCGGAGGGCGTCACCAGCGTCACCCCCCGCGAGGCGGGCGAGTATCCCGCCGTACGCCTCCTGGTGGACCGCGCCCGCGCGGTGAGCCCCGGCTTCGCCCTGGACGACCACACGACCCCGCACGTCGTCACGATCTGCCGCCGCCTCGACGGGATGCCGCTGGCCATCGAGCTCGCCGCGGCGCGGATCAGGGCGCTCGGCCCCGAGAGGCTCGCGGCCCGCCTCGATGACCGGTTCCGCCTGCTGACCGGCGGGAGCCGTACGGCACTGCCGCGGCACCGGACGCTGAGCGCGGTGGTCGAGTGGAGCTGGGACCTGCTCACGCCCGAGGAGAGGACGCTGGCGGAGCGGCTCGCGGTGTTCGCCGGCGGCGCCACGCTGGACGACGCGGAGCCGGTTTGCGGGGGCGACGGCCTCGACGTGGTGGCGGTGCTGCCGTCCCTGGTCGACAAGTCCCTGCTGGAGACGCCGGGCGACGGCCGGTTCCGGATGCTGGAGACGCTCCGCGCGTACGCGCTGCGGCGGCTGACGGACAGCGGTGAGCTCGACCGCTACCGGCGGCGGCATGCGGCGCACTTCCTGCGGCTCGCCGAGGAGGCCGAGCCGCGCCTGCGCGGAGCCGGCCAGTTGGAGTGGATGGCCAGGCTGACCGCCGAGCAGGACAACCTGAACGCCGCCCTGCGCTGGGCCGTCGATTTCCGGGAGGCGGAGACCGCGCTGCGCCTGTGCGGCACGCTGAGCTGGTATTGGTGGCTGCGCGGACATCGCGGACAGGCGGCCGCCTGGGCCGGACAGGTCCTCGAACTCGTCCCCGAGGGCCCGCCGGCCGGGCTGGTGCGCGCCTACGCCGGGTGCCGGTTCGCGGTCACGGTCACCCGGCTCGGCGCGATCTGGACGGAGCCCGCCTGGGTCGAGGAGATCCGCCGGGAGCTCGGCGACCTCATCGACGAGGCCCTCCGCGAGGGCCCGGTGCATCCGATGCTGCCGATCCTGCGGGCGGTCGTGACGGCGATGGCCGGACGCAGGGAGGAGGCGGCCGCGATGCTCGACGCCTATGCCGGCTCCGGCGATCCCTGGCTGGCCGGCTCGGCGCTGATGATCAGGGGCGGGTCCCTCGGCATGCCGGGCGGCAGTGAACAGGACGTCGCGGAGGCGGTGCGCAGGTTCCGGACGCTGGGAGAGCGCTGGGGGCTGAGCGAGGCCCTGCTCACCTTGGCCACACTCCGCGCCCGCCGGGGCGCGCCGACGGCGGACCTGATCGACGAGATCGCCGGGCTGACCGCCGGATGGGCCAGCCCGGACGACACGATCTCCACGCTGACCCGCCTGGCCGAGCTGCGCCTTCTGGCGGGCGACGCCGAGGGCGCGGCGGCGGACGTGGCGGCCGCCCGTTCCCACGTGTCCTCCCGCGTCTCGCCGTACGCGCTCGTGCAGGTGAGCATGGGCGAGGCGAAGGTGGCGCGGAGCCGGGGCGATCTCGACGCCGCGGTGGCGGCGTACGAGGAGGTCCTGGCCGTGCTGGAGGCCCACCCCGCCGTCCCGCAGCAACTCGCGTCGGCCTACGCGGAGTACGGCAGGACTCTGCTGGCCAGGGGCGACCTCGACGGCGCGCTCGCGCGGCACCACGAGGCGCTGTGCGCCCTCGGCACCGCCCCCGACCCGCCGGTCCTCGCGACGGTGTTGGCCGGGCTGGCCATGATCGCCCTGACAGGGGGCGACGCGACGCGCTCCGCGACGCTCTTCGGCGCGGCCGACGCCGCGCACCAGGGCTGGCGGGCGGACGCTGAGGCCGCCGAGGCGGTCACGACGGCGCGTGAGGCGGCGGGCCTGGACTTCGACGCCGCCTACGAGCGAGGCCGCGCGTCGCCGCGCGAGGACCTCGGTCTGCCCGCCACCGGCAGCAGCAGGTAGGACGGCGCGCCGATCGTGATCCGCGCGCTGCCGGAGTGCCGGGCGTACTTGGGGAAGCTCGACCCCGCCACCTCCACCCGCCCCCGGTGCCCCCGCCCAAGCTTCCGCGTCCCGCCGTCTCGACGGCCCGGCAGGAGCCCGTCCGGGAGCTCACCGGCTCGTTCGGGCGGGAGACAGGAAGCGGTTCACCGGGGCGTTCACCGGATCCTCCGGGTGTAGGCGCGCACGGCGAGCGGGACGAAACACGCGGTGACGGCGGCGGCCCACGCCAGCGTGACCCAGACGTGCGGTCCCACGGGAGCGCCGGTGAGCAGCGCGCGGACGGCGTCGGCCAGATGCGAGACCGGATTGACCGACGACCACCAGCGCAGCACGCCCGGGAGGTTGGCCGGGGGGATGAACGCGCTGCTGCCGAACGTCAGCGGCAGCAGGACGGCGGTCGCCACGCCCTGCATCGAGGCGACGGACTTGGCCTTCAGCCCCAGCCATGCCGACACCCAGCTCAGCGCCAGCGTGAACAGCAGCAGGAGGGCCAGGCCGGCCAGCGTGCCCAGGGGCGAGGCCGTGATCCGGAACCCGGCCGCGATCCCGGCGAGCAGGGCCACCGCGATGGTGACCGCCGTCGTCAGCGCGTCCGCGGTCACCCGCCCGACCAGCGGGGCGGAGCGGGCGATCGGCATGCTCCGGAACCGGTCGAACACGCCGTTCACGATGTCCTCGGCGAGGTTCATGCCCGTGGCGTTCGTCGAGATGAGGGCCACCTGCACGAGCACGCCGGGCAGCAGAAAGCGCGCGGCGTGCTCGGTGTCGCCGGACATGGCCCCGAACATCAGGACGAAGACCACGACCATGAAGACCGGCTGAAGCAGGAACTGGACGAGCCGGCCGGGCTCGTTCCGCAGCGGCACCAGGCTCCGCCAGGCGAGGGTCATGCCCTGCGCGAGCGCGCCCCGGTGCCCGGTCGTGGACGGTACGGCGGTCATCGCGTTCTCCCTACGCTTGTCGTCGGTCGGTCCTACTCGTGTCGCCGATGCAGCCGTCATCGCGTCCTTCCCGAGGTCGTAGTGCCGGTGAGGGCGAGGAACGCCTCGTCGAGCGTGGGCCGGCGCACGGCGTGCTCGGCGAGGGAGACCCCGGCCTCCTCCAGCCGCCGGAACACGGCCGGGCTCACCGCCGAGTCCAGCAACGGCACGCTGAGCAGCCCGTTCTCGCCGCGGTGCGGGGTCTGCCCGGTGACCTCGGCGAGGATCAGCTCCGCCTTCTCCGCGTCGTGCTCCGGCCGTATCTCCAGCCGCCGGTCGCCCGCCCTGGCCTTCAGCTCGCGAGGCGTGCCCCGCGCGGCCACCACGCCGTGGTCGATGAGCACGATCTCGTCGGCGAGTTGGTCGGCCTCCTCCAGGTACTGCGTCGTGAGCAGCACGGTCGCCCCGCTCGCCACCTGCTCACGCACGATCCGCCACAGGTCCGCCCTGGCGCGCGGGTCGAGCCCGGTCGTCGGCTCGTCCATGAAGACGATCGACGGCCGGCCGACCAGGCTGACGGCCAGGTCGAGCCGCCGTCGCATGCCGCCCGAGTAGGAGCCCGCCGCCCGGTCCGCGGCGTCCTCCAGCACGAACTCCGCGAGCAGCGCCGCCGCCCTGCCCCGGGCCTCGGCCCGGCGCATGCCGAGGAGCCGCCCGATCATCACGAGGTTCTGCCGCCCGGTCAGCTTCTCGTCCACCGACGCGTACTGACCGGTCAGCCCGATCAGCTTCCGCACCTCGGCCGGTGCCTTCACCACGTCGTGCCCGCCGACCGCCGCCCGGCCGCCATCGGGGGAGACGAGCGTGGCGAGGATGCGGACCGCGGTGGTCTTGCCCGCGCCGTTCGGGCCGAGCACGCCGAGCACCGAGCCTGGCGGCGCGGCGAGGTCGATCCCGGCCAGCGCGGCCTTGTCGCCGTATCTCTTCACGAGGCCGTGAGTCTCTATCGCGTACGTCATGCTCCGACGGTCGCCGCCCGCGCTGGCACGAGCCTGGCACGGGGCTGGCAGGGCTGGCACCGTACTGACACTGGGTCGGCGCTGGGTCGGCGCTGGGCCGGCAGGGTCGCCGGTAGGGCTTCGGCCGCCTCGCCGAGGGCAGCCGCGAAGGGTGAAACGTGCAGACAAGTGAGGCATCATGGATCACCGCAGGTGGCGCCACTGGAACGTGCCCGCCTGCGACATGAGCCGCGCATAACCCGGGCTTAAGACTGCGCTCCTTGTCCGCCCGACGGCGCCGCCACTACGCTCCGGCGACATTCCTCTTCTCTCCTCCGCGTCCGTCGCGGAGGCTCGTCCCTGTTCGGAGCCCACCATGGGAGCGATCACGTGTGGCACCTTCGCCGTCGTGGTCCTGAGCGCCGTGCTGTCCGCGCTGTTCGTCGCTTGGTTCGGCCCGGCCCGCGCCACCGAGTCCGCCACCGAGTCCACCGGGACCGCCGCCGGGACCGCCGTCGGGGCCCTCAGCCAGACGCAGGCCAGGTCACGTGTCGTGGTGCGGCCGGCCGCCGCCGCACCGGCGCGGGCCACGGTCGCCCCCGCGCAGGCCGCCGCCCCCATGCAGACAGCACCGGCGCAGGCCGCACCGGCGCAGGCAGCACCGGCGCAAGCCGCTCCTCCCGTGCCCTTGGTGACCGTCACCGTGACCGTCACGCCGTCGCCGTCCCCCTCGCCGGGCCGCATCAGGGTGGGTTACGTCCCCCAGCGCGGCGCGTACGGCGCCACGTCCACCGTGCGCGACCTCGACACCAGCGGGCTGGCGGGCAGGCTGACCCACGTCCTCTACGCCTTCGCGAACATCGACCCCGGCTCGCTGACCTGTCTCACCGGGGTCACCCGGCCGCTCGCGCCCGACCCGAACGACCCCGACCAGGGTGACGGCGCGGGCGACGCCTGGGCCGACTACCAGCGCGGTTTCACGGCCGCCGAGTCGCTGGACGGCGTGGCCGACCCACCGGACGCCCCGCTCGCCGGCAACTTCAACCAGCTGAAGAAGCTCAAGGCCCGCCACCCCGGCCTGAAGGCACTGATCTCGATCGGCGGCTGGACCTACTCCAAATACTTCTCGGATGTCGCGCGGACCGCCGCCACCCGGCAGAGGTTCGTGAAGTCGTGCCTCGACGCGTACATCAGGGGTGATCTTCCGGGCGCCGGGGGCAGGGGTGGTCCGGGCAGCGCGGCGGGCGTCTTCGACGGCGTCGACGTCGACTGGGAATGGCCCGGCGGTGAGGGGCACCTGGGCAACCACACGGGCATCGGCGACAGGCGGAACCTGACGGCCCTGCTGGCCGAGTTCCGTGCGCAACTCGACGCGCTCGGTGCGGCCACCGGCCGCCACTATCCGCTGTCGGTCTACCTTCCCGCCGACCACGATCGCATCGACGCCGGCTTCGACCTGCAGAAGCTGGTCGGCCTCGTCGACTTCGTCAACGTGCAGAGCGACGGCCGGCACGCCGTCCGCGAGGGTGCGATCCTGCGCTGACCGCGCTCGCTTTGACCGTACTCACCCCAACGGACGAGTAGCCGGCCCTAACGCGCGCATAACCCGGCTCAGCACGTAGACCGGCGATGACAAGGTTCGTTAGGAACGCTGTCAGATTGGGTCTTGTGAACCAGCGACCGCGAAGCTACGATCCGTACAACTGTTAGGAAACTTTCCTAAGAGAAAGATCGGGAGCCGGAAATGGCCCTTCCTCACCCCTAGCGTCTTCCTCTCGCATCCCGCCACCAGACGCCCTTCAGCGCAGTAGGGCCGGTGCTGTTCCGATTGGCCGCACCC
This sequence comes from Microbispora bryophytorum, assembly GCF_006874465.1. GTDB lineage: Bacteria > Actinomycetota > Actinomycetes > Streptosporangiales > Streptosporangiaceae > Microbispora > Microbispora bryophytorum. The sequence continues at coordinate 53,080 of NZ_VIRL01000031.1, forward strand.
GTCAGGCGCCGGCCGTACGGACTCCCATGACCTCCCCGTTCACCCCCACAGAGGTTGTGTCCATGCGAACCAGGCACCTCTGGCGTGCGCTCGCCGCGATGGGCGGGGTCGCACCGAGGCTCGGCCCGAACGCGGTGTGCCGCCCGCGCCGTACGCCGGCGACGGCTACACGAGCACGGCCGAGGTGCACAGCGCCTTCGGCTGCTTCGGCTGCCGGGCGAAGGCGACGGGCTGCGGTTCCCACCGGCCGCACGGCGTCTTCCCCGGACTGCGCGGCCTCATGGCGTGGTCCGTCGACTGGGACAGGCACACGGGCTCCGAGTTCTCCCGCCTCCACAGGGCGTATCTCGACGCCCTGAAGCGATCCGCCACCCAACCTCCCATCCGACCCCCCATCCAACCCCCCAACCACCATTGCGAGGAAGAATGCAGCTTCGCTTCGGTACGGGCCGGCCCGCCAGGGCGGCCCTCGCCCTGCTCGCCTCCCTCCTCCTGGCCGTCGCAGGACTGGTCGCGGGAACGGCCGCGTCCGCCTCGGCGGCCCCGAACAGCGTGGTCATGCTGGCCTATCCGGCCTGGGCCCCGAACACCTGGTACGCCATCGGCGCCCGGGTGACCTACAACGGTGCCGACTACGAGTGCATCCAGGCGCACACATCCCTGACCGGCTGGGAGCCGCCGATCGTCCCGGCGCTGTGGAAGAAGGTCAGCGGCGGAGGCAACCCGTCCCCGAGCCCGTCCCCGAGCCCGACGCCTCCGTCCGGCGCGCCGGGCAAGCCGGGCAACCCGTCGGTCACCGGCACCACGAACTCGTCGATCTCGCTGTCGTGGTCGGCGTCAAGTGGCACGGTGACCGGCTACCGCGTCTACGAGGGCACCTCGGTCAAGGCGACCGTCGGCGGCGCCGGTGCCACGATCTCCGGCCTCGGCACCTGCACCACCCACACGTACACGGTCAAGGCGTACAACTCGAACGGCGAGTCCGCGGCGAGCGGGTCGGTGACCGGCGCCACCACGGGCTGCCCCACGAGCGGCGGGAAGCTCCCCGGCGCGCCGTACCTGTATGAGGGCTGGGGCAACCCGCCGAACCCGGCCACGGTCATGAACGCCACCGGGGTCAAGCAGTTCACGATGGCCTTCATGCTCTCCGGCGGCGGCTGCACCCCGGCCTGGGACGGCTCCCGCCCGCTGTCCGGCAGCGCCGACGCCTCCGCGATCTCGCAGATCAAGGCCGCGGGCGGCAACGTCCAGATCTCCTTCGGCGGCTGGTCGGGCAACAAGCTCGGCCCCAACTGCTCCAGCTCGTCCGCCTTCGCCTCGGCCGTCCAGCAGGTCGTCAACGCCTACAACCCGGCCGCGGTCGACTTCGACATCGAGAACAGCGACGAGTTCGAGAACGAGGCCGTCCAGGACCGCATCCTCGGCGGACTGAAGATCGTCAAGCAGAACAACCCGAACGTCAAGGTCGTCGTCACCTTCGGCACCAGCACGACCGGCCCGACCTGGTGGGGCACGCGGCTGATCAACCAGTCGAAGGCGCTCGGCGTCAACATCGACAACTACACGATCATGCCGTTCGACTTCGGCGGCGGCGCGAACATGTACCAGAACACGGTCAACGCGTCCGAGGGCCTGAAGAACGCGCTCAAGGCGGCCTGGGGCTGGAGCGACGCCCAGGCGTACGCGCACATGGGCATCTCGGGCATGAACGGCCTGTCCGACCAGCAGGAGCTCACCTCGGTGGCCACCTGGACCCAGATCCGCGACTGGGCCAAGTCCAAGGGCCTGGGTCGGCTCGCCTTCTGGGCGGTCAACCGCGACCGCGGCTGCCCGGGCGGCGGCGTGGTGTCGAACTGCAGCGGCATCGCGCAGAACGACTGGGACTTCACCAGGATCACCGCGGGCTTCTGACTCGTCCACCTGCCGACGGCCATAGGGAGGTCAGAGGGATCCGGGCGCGGCCCGCCGGACCGGATCCCTCACCGTCCCAGGCGATGCAAGCGCGGACCGACGCGAGTCGCGCGCCCATGATCAGGCGACCGGTCCGGCGGGGACGACCCCCCTACCCGCCGCGCCGGTCGCCCCCATGCGTGGGGGCGAGCAGGCCGATCAGCATCCCGACGATCACGGCCACGGCGAGGGTGGTCCACAGGCGAATTTTCATGAAGTCTCCTGGATGTAACGCTCCGTGGTCACACTACCCCGAATCGTGACGGATCGCGACGGCCGGATGGCCGAATCGGGGATCGAGTCGCCTGTTCGCCGTTCGTCGGGCAGGCTTGGCTCGTCATGGAATACGCGATCCCCACCAGCATCGTCCTCGTCGCCGGCGTCGTGCTCGCGCTCGCCGCCCAATGGAAGGGCTGGCGGCCGTCCCTGGCCGTCACGCTCACGCTCGGCATCGCCGTACGCGTGCTGATCATGGTCCTGTCGGCCAGGGACACCCACTGGCAGCCGGTCGACTACGTCAACAGCTTCCAGCCCGCCGGCGTGGCGATCCTCGACCACCGTGATCCGGTGCTGGAGAGCAACGGCGGATGGCACTTCCTCCCGACGATCCCGTACATGTACGGCCTGCTGCTGTGGCTGGGCATCCCGTGGGAGTACGCCGGCCGCATCGTCACCGTCGTCGCCGACGTCGTGCTGATCCCGCTGGTCGGCAAACTGGCGGGTGCACGGACCGAGAAACTGCGCGCCTTCCAGTACGCCTGCAACCCCCTCGCGATCCTCGTCGCCTCCGCGCACGGCCAGGTCGAGCCGGTCTCTCTGGTCTTCGGGGTCGCGGCGTACGTCGTGGCGCGCGGCCCGGGCGGATGGCGGCGCCCCGAGCCTCTGCCGTGGGCCCGCATACGGCTCGCGAACCGTGGCCTGCCGCTGCCCTGGATCTCGCCGGGCGAGATCGTGCGGCGCATCGTCCACCCGTCGCAGGAGGATCGCGCGGCGACGGGCCGGGCCGTGTGGGCGGGGCTGCTCATGGGGCTCGCGCTCTGCGCGAAGAGCTGGCCGGTGATCCTCGTGCCGGCCCTGCTGATGTTCCTGCCCGGACTGCGCAGCCGCCTGGTCTCGCTGGTCGCGACCGGTGTCCCGCCGGTGTTCTTCCTGCTGACGCTCCCGATCGGCGGCTGGACGGAGTGGCGGCAGTTGCCCGAGGTGCTCAACACCATCGGGCTGCGGCCCAGCGACGTCCGCCCGATCACGGGGGACTGGGGCTGGACCACCCTGGTCAGCGGCGGCAACTGGAACCTCGACCCGCTCCCGGCCAGGATCGGCCAGTACATGATCTACGCCGCGATCGTCGCCTGCCTCGTCTGGTGGCGCAAGGCCGACCCCGTCGACGTCACGATCGCGATCCTGCTGTCCTTCATGATCTTCACGCCGCGCCTCGGCGCGCAGTACCTGCTGTGGTTCATGCCGTTCCTGGTCGCCCGGCCCACTCGCTGGGCCTGGCCGGCGATCATCGGCAGCACGTTGTGGGCCGCGATCGGCTACATCGTGCTCACCCAGTTCCACGGGGCCAAGTGGGGGGAGCTGCACGCGCCCTGGGCGATCAGTTCGCTCGTGCTGTTCCCGGTGCTGATCGCGGCCATCCCTTGGCGGCGCAGGCATATGGAGACCCCGCCGGTGCCGGTCCCGGGGGAGGAGAACGCCGTCCCCGCCGCCTGAGACGACGGTCCCGCCCGTCTCAGGTCACGGTGAGGCTCAGGTCACGATGAGGCGGACCATGTGGCCGTGGCTCTTGAAACCGGGCGGGTCACCGTCGAGCACTCCGGTCACGCACTCGAACACGCCCGGCGCGGCCTGCCGTACGAAGAAGACGGCCTCGGCGATCGCCGACAGCAGCCGGATCACGTCGCGTTGCACGTGGACGCCTTCCCTGTCGCCGGCCAGCGAGACCGTCACCTCGTACACGCCGTCGTCGAGCAGGCGCTCACCGGTCAGCAGCCACTCCGACCCGCACGCACGGCGCAGGTGGGGGAGCAGATGAGCCTCGGGTTCCTCCGCCACCCAGCCGTCCCGTGCCATCGCGTCCAGCAGGGCGGACACCTGTGGCTCCATCGCCGAGGCGTCCGCGATCCCGGTGAGGAGCTCGTCGCCGTCCCAACGCCGCATGATCAGAGCCTAAGCCGGAGCACGGCGGCGCTGCCCGCAGACGCTCCGTGTCGTCGCCCGCCTCACGGCCCTGGCCATGGCTCCGCCCGAAATGTCGCCCCACAGCCAGCAGCGTCTCCACCCGCAGGGTGCGGGGGCGCGCATCCGCCGCGGAACGCTGCTCACCGGGATCGTCACCATCCTGCGCAACGAGAACGGCTTCGTCGAGGTCCGCGCGGCCACGGCCGCCGAGGCCGCGCGAGTGCTCGGCGTCGAACGGCTGCCCGGCTGACCTGGCCGGACGACGTCACCGAGGTTCGGGCTGTCCGGGTTGTTCTGGCTGCGGGTCTGCCTGGGACGCCGGGGAGCGTTCAGGCAACCGCCCGGAGATGAGCGCGGCGGCCCACGCGCCGTCCGGGTCGCTGTCGACGAGCAGAGCGCGGACGAGCAGGCTCAGCGGGATCGCCAGCAGCGCGCCGAGGGGACCGAGCACCCACGCCCAGACGATCAGGGAGAGGAACGTGGCCGTGGTGGACAAACCCACGGCGTCACCCAGGAACTTCGGCTGGATGAACGACTGGATCACCACGTTGATCGCGATGTACGCCACGATCACCAGCAGCATCGTCTTGGGCCCGCCCTCCAGCAGCCCGAGCAGCGCCGGCGGGATGAGGCCCAGGATGAACCCGATGTTCGGGATGTAGTTCGTGATGAGGGCGAGCACCCCCCACAGCAGCGGGAGCGGCACGCTCAGCACGTACAACGCGATCACGTCCAGGACCGAGCAGATGAGGCCGAAGACGGTCGAGACGATCAGATAACGGCGCGTCCTGTACGTGAAGGTCTTGAGCGCGCGGGCGAGGGCCGGCCGTTCGGTCGAGGCGGCGTCCACGATCCGGGCGAACACAGGAGCGTCGAGGCTCATGGCCAGCAGCAGCACGACGATCAGGAACAGGCTCGACAACACTCCCAGAAGGCTGCTCAACACGCTCTGGGCGAGGCCGATCACCTTGCCGAAATCGAGCGACGACAGCGCCTTGTTGAGTTGCTCACTCCCGTAGCCGAGACCCGCCGCCCAGTGCTGGAGGTCGGCCACCATCGCGTTGAACTGGTCCGCGTACGTGGGAGCCAGGATCGCGAGTTGCGCGGCGGCGAGGCTGAGCACCGCGACCATGCCGAGCAGGACCAGCAGCACCACGGCGAGAGGGAAGGCCACCTGCAGCCATACCGGCGCGTTGTGGCGGGCCAGCCAGCCGCGTACCGGGGAGACGGCGATGACGAGGGTCAGCGCCAGGACGACCGGGCCGACGATTGAGCCCACCGCCTGGACGCCGGCGAGCGTTATCACCGCGGCAGCGGCGCAGACCAGCACGATCAGGGCGCGAGGGAACCCCTGTCGAGTCACGTCCCGTTCCTACCCCTTCTCCTTGTGAAAAGGCTGTGCAAGGTGGATCAGTCGTAGCACGCCCGGGCCCCTACCCTTGTCGGCGCGGGCGAGTCGTGACGGGAATGAGGCCGGGTCGCGCGCCGTCCGATTCGTGCGGCAGTTGCAAGCGACAGATGACCTGCGGGAATAGGTCGCCGGATGGGTGCGTTGGAGGTTGGCCGGGCCAAGCCGTCGGCAGGCCCTGGTAATCTTGTGGTGTCGGCGCGGTTCGGCGCACTTCTCTTCGATCACTTCGGTGGTTGTCTTGCGTGTGCGGGCTTGTTGCCGGTGGCTTCTCGTGCTTTTCGATCTTTCTGGTTCGGTGGTTTTGCGTCGGGCTGGGGGTTCGGGTAAGTTAGAGGGGTTGCCCCGGAAACGGGGTGGTCGAATTCCTGTCGGTTGGCGGGTTTCGGGTCAAATTAGGTCCCGGTGGGGCGGATTTGACACGGAAGAGCCGGTCGGGAAGAATTAAGACCAGCAGGACAAAAGAAAAACAAACGGTGAAACGCCCCGGAGTGCGGGACCTGTTAAAGGGTTTCGGGTGATGGTGGTCGCGTCCGTTTCTTGAGAACTCAACAGTGTGCTAAAAGCCAGTGCATGAATCATGCATGACCCCGTCATAGCGGCA
>NZ_VIRL01000032.1 GCF_006874465.1 Microbispora bryophytorum
ATCCGACGAAGTCGGTCGTGTAGCGGCCCGCGGCCAGGCGCTGCCACAGCCCGATCCGGTAGCCGCCGGGCACCTGCGTGCCCTCGGTGATCGAGTCGCCCAGCGGCATCACCCGCACCCCGCCGTTCGACTCCGCGAAGGCGACGCCCGTGCCCACCAGCGTGCCCGTCACCGCCACCAGCACGGCCAGCAGCGCCGCGGTCGACCAACGTCTCCACGTGCGCAGGCTCAGCCCTCCGTGCGCCGGAAGGCGATCCGGCCGGTTCGGCCTATGGAGAGACTCCGGGCCGCTTCCGCCGAGCCGGCTGCGAGGGGTGACCGCGGCGCCGACCAGGCGTGAAAGGGATTCGATCTTCATGTGTACTCCTGGGAGAGTGCGGGACGGACCCTCGGCTGTTATCGCTCACATCGAGTGGTGGGCGAGGTCCGTCGGAGACCTGTCCGTGTCTTGAGGGAGAGACGGCTTGAGGGGGAGACGGCCGTCGGCTGCGTGGTCCGGGCTCGGCCTGTGCCGCGGAGGCCGGACCCCGATCCGAAGATCCTGGATCCGGGCAGATTCGTGTTAGCGCTAACATTTGTGTTTACAGGGCAGCTCTCTCTCTGCGATTGACGTAGGTGGTGGTGCGGCGGAGCAAATACGACGGCCGACGCCGCGTCAAGGCTCCTGCCTCTGCCCGCCCGGCCCCCGGGTCTGCCGGGGCGTCTCATCTGCCGCGACGAGGAGGGAGCTCGATCGTTGCGGGGCGTGGGGGTGAAACTTTCACGACAGGCGTCCGCCGGTGAAGAGCCGCCGGAGCCGCTCTGCCGGGGCGGCGAAACGTCAGCCGAAGGATCGGAAGAAACACCAGCTCAGGGCCGGAGTCGCCGGGAGGATCAGGGAAACGGCCCGCTCTCGGCCCGGGCACGTTTCGTGGCGGTCATCCGACCGGCGACCTGGAGGTCGTCTCCGGCCAGGAGGGTCGTCTCCGGCCCGGGGCCCGAGGGCCGGGGCCGGGGCAGGAGACGGTCGCGGTGGCGGGGCTGGTGGCGGTGGCGGGGCGAACGGGGGCCGTGGCGGTGGCGAGGCAGGCGGGAGGCGGGACGGCAGGGGCCGCCGGGATGGCGTGGCGGGCTCGGGAACGCGTACAGCCGTCAGGAACGGTCATCCCTGGCACGGGCGGGTCCGGTCGTGCCGCGCAGCGAGATGGGCGGCGCGACCAGGAGATGGCCGTGCGGGGTGGTGGGATCGGCGATCAGCCGGATGAGCATCTCGACGGCGCGGGCGCCGAGCTCGTCCGCCGGGACGTCGGCGGCCGTGAGCGGGGGGTGCAGGTTCTCCGCCCAGTGGCGCGCGGAGACGCCGGCGATGGAGAAGTCGCGCGGCACGACCAGGCCCGCCTGGGCGAGCGCGTGGTACATCCCGGGGGTGGCGGCCTCGTTGAGGGTGGCGATCGCGGTCAGGTCGGGGCGTTCGTCGAGGAGCCGCTCGACGCAGGAGACCCCCGATTGGGCGTCGTCGGCGCAGCACGTCTGCACGCCGTCGAGACGACGCTCCGCCATCGCGCGGGTGAAACCGGCCTGGGCGCGGTGGCCTGGGCCGTACCCGGCCGCCACCAGCTCTTCCGAGCGGTTGATCAGCGCGATGTGGCGATGGCCGAGGTCGGCCAGGTGATGCACACAGTTGGCGATCAGCTTCTCGTAGTCGATGTCCACCCAGGACATCTCCTCCGGGCGGCTGGTGCGGCCGATGCCGACGAAGGGCAGCCCGGCCTGCCGCAGGCGGGTGACCCGGTCGTCCTCAAGCCGTATCTCCATGACGATGACGCCGTCCACGCGTCTGCCGCCGACCACGCGCTCGAAGGATCGGTCGTGCTCGCCCCCGGACGGCGACAGCAGGACGTCCAGGTCGGCGTGTGCGGCGGCGTCGACGACGCTGGCCACGAAGCCGAGCTGCATGTCGGTCAGGCGCCGGCTGGCGGGAGGGATGACCAGGCCGATGGTGTGGGTCCGGCCCTCCTTGAGCGCCTTGGCGGCGGCGTTGGGCCGGTAGCCCAGTTCGTCGATGACCGCTTGGATGCGCCGGCGGGTCTCCTCCGACACGGGACGCTTGCCGCTCAGCGCGTACGAGACGGTGCTGCGCGCCACGCCCGACCGCTTGGCAATCTCCCCGATGTTCACCGGCGCTCCTCACCTGGTCCGACCGATATGCACATCGTAAGTCGAATCGAGCGCATGGAATGACGATCGCGACGCATGCGACGGTCCGCGCGACCCCGGTGACGTGCACGGTCGGTGGGATTCGGTCCCCGCGAACCGGTTCGACTCGCGGCGGAGAGGACCGCACCCCCGGTGCCCGTGTGGCCGGACGCCGGTCGGACGTGTGACGCACGTCCGACCGGCGTGGCGGTCATGGGCGAAGCGAACCGGCGTCGGCGGTCACCCGGTCAGCTCCGGGTCCATTTCTGACTGGTCGTGCCGGTGCAGGCCCACAGCTGGACCTTCGTGCCGTTCGCGGTGCCGAAGTTGCTCGCCTCCAGGCACAGGCCGGACTGCACGCCGGTGACGGTGCCGTCGGCGTTGACGTTCCACTGCTGGTTGGCCTGACCGTTGCAGTCCCAGATGATCGCCCGGGTGCCGTTCGCGGTTCCGGCGGCCTCGGCGTCGAGGCACTTGGTGCCGTACACCTGCAGCTGCCGGGAAGAGGTGTAGGTCCACTGCTGGTTGTTCTGGCCGTTGCAGTCCCACAGGCTGAGTTGCGTGCCGTTCGTCTGCGACACGTTCGGCACGTCGAGGCAGCGGCCGGCGTTGACGTTGCGGAACGCCGACGCCGACCCTCCGCCGCTCCCGGGCGGCAGGAGTGTGATGGTGAAGGTGTCGTCGACCGCGGTGTGCGGAAGGTTGACCGTGGTGCCGTTGCCGGACAGGGTCGCCACGGTGTCCTGGACGGTGACCGGTCCCTGGACCGCGCCGCCGCCGTTGTAGGGGATGCGCTCGACGAGGACGCGGACCTGGTTGTTCTGCACGATGCCGCTGGTGGTGTCCAGGCGCTGCAGGTTGACGGCGACGTTGCCGGTGGTGCGGCCGCCGCCGACCAGGATCTTCGCGTTCCCGCTCGCCTTGGTGGCGAAGGCGTCGTAGTTGGAGCTGGGGGTGACGGAGGCGATCTGTCCGGTCTGCGAGCCGTAGAACCGGTAGACCCACCATTCGCCCTTGGGCTGGTACTGGCTGGAGGAGTTGTGGACGAGGAGGTTGCCCAGGTCGTTGTGCAGGTTGTTCCCGCCCGCCCAGTTGGCGCGCAGGCCGTCGGCCCCGGCCCGCTCCAGCCGCGCGATGTACCAGGCGCCGTCGGCGGGGTTCTGCTCGTTGGAGGCGCCGTACTCGTTGATCTGGTAGGGGCGGGGGTGGGCGATGCCGCGTGAGTTCAGCGTGGTGTCGGCGGTCGCGACGTTGGCCACCGGGTCGCCGGGCAGGGAGTGCCAGCTGACGATGTCGGGCACGACGTTGTTCGCCTTGACGTAGTCGAGGTACTGCGTCCACCAGCCGCCGGTGGACGGCACGCCCGCGAAGCTGGGGCCCACGATCAGTTGGGAGGGGAACGCGGCGCGGATGCGCTGGTAGGCGCGTTTCCACATCTCGAAGTACTGCGACTGGGGGCGGTTCCAGAACAGGGTGATGTTGGGCTCGTTCCACAGATCCCACTGGACCGGGGCGCCGGTGGCCTGGACGTCGGCGATCAGGCGGGTGAGGAAGTTGTCGTAGTCGGTCCAGTTGCCGTTGTCGCCCGGGAAGCGCGAGATCGGGTAGCCGTCCGCGCCCCACAGGTCATGGACGAGCAGGATGAACTCGCCGCCCAGCGACCGGGTGCGCAGCAGCTGGGCGCGGGTGGCGTTCCACCGGCGGTCGTACTTGCCCGACACCCAGCCGCCCGGGGAGTCGAGTTGCGCGCCGCCCGCGCGCATGTACCGGAACTTCACGTCGGTGAAGTAGTTGTCCGGGGGCCCGGCCGCGTTCTCGGTCATGCCGTAGATCCATCCCGACGCCCGGTAGGTCGGGGAACCGCCCGCGGCTGAGAAGTTGACGGAGATGGACTCGTCGGCGGCCTGGGCCGGTGCGGCGGTCGCGACGACGGACGCGGCGACGAGCGCCGCGGCGGAGAAGAAGGCGGCCAGACCGCGGCGGCGACTTCGCCGCCAACTCAAGGTGGTGTTCACTCGTGACTCCTTCGACGGGGGGGTGGGGGGTCCCGGGACGAGCCGTGGCGCTGTCCTGGAACCTGGGGTGTTGCCGTCTGTCGGTCGGGTGAAGCAAAGGGCGGTCTCGAAGCAGGCGACGCATCGAATCGATTCGCAGACAGGGTAAATTTAGGCGGCAAGGCGTGTCAATCACATGTGTCCCGTGGATGAAGAACACGTGTCTAACGCCTAAATCTGTGGAGATTCTTCGGGTTGGGCACCGAACATCCAGCTCACGGTCTTGTTCTCGAATCGGTTCGCCAGCAGAGGTGCCGGTGAGGAGCCGGTCGCAGGACTGGCAGGCGGGGGAGCCCGGGACGGCGAGGTCGCCGAGCGCGGGCACACGCCCACACTCTTGCCCTGGCCGTACCGTGCCGACAGGCGCTCTCACCCGCGCATCAGGTCACCAGGCCCCTGCGGTAGGCGTAGACGACGGCCTGCACGCGGTCACGCAGGCCGAGCTTGGTGAGGATGCGCGACACGTACGTCTTGACGGTCTCATGGCTGATGACCAGCATCGCGGCGATCTCGCTGTTGGACCGGCCGTCGGCGATGAGGCGCAGCACCTCCAGTTCGCGCGGGGTCAGCGCGACGTCGTCCGGCGTGCCCTCGGCGGGACGGATCCGCGCGGCGTACCTGCCGACGAGCTGCCGCGTCACCTCGGGTGCCAGCAGCGCGGCACCCGTCGCGACGGTGCGGATGCCGTGCAGCAGCTGCGCCGGTGGGGCGTCCTTGAGCAGGAACCCGCTCGCCCCCGCACGCAGCGCCTCGTACACGTACTCGTCCAGGTTGAACGTCGTCACCACGAGCACCTTGACGGGATGCTCCACCCCGGCGCCGGCCAGCAGGCGGGTCGCCTCGATGCCGTCGAGCACCGGCATGCGCACGTCCATCACCACGACGTCCGGGTTCAGCCGGCGCGCGAGGTCGACGGCGGCGCGACCGTCCCCGCACTCGCCCACCACCTCGAGGTCGGGCTGCGCATCGATGATCGTCGCGAACCCGGTGCGGATCAGCGCCTGGTCGTCGCAGACCAGGACCCGGACCGGCGCGGTCACGACGGGTTCCCCGCGGGGATGCGTGCCCGCACGACGAAGCCGCCGCCCGTCCGCCGGTCGGCGCTGAACTCGCCGCCCAGGGCGTCGACCCGCTCACGCAGCCCGGCGAGGCCCCGCCCGCTCCCGCCGGGCGAGCCGGCCCGCGAGCCGGAACCGTCGGTGCTGACCACCACGAGGATCTCCTTCTCGCCATAGCGCACACGGACGTCCGTGCGGCTGCCGTGGGCGTGTTTGAGGGCGTTCGTCAGGGATTCCTGCACGACCCTGTAGGCGACGAATTCGGCGCTGCCGGCCGATTCCGCCGGCCTGCCCTCCTCGGCGAACTCCACCGGCTGCCCGGCCCGGCGCGTCTGCTCCACGAGCGTGTGAAGCTCGACGGCGGACGGCATCCCGACGTCGGAGTCATGGTCGGGGTTGAGCAGGTCGAGCAGGTGCCGCAGGTCGGAGATGGCCCGCCGGCCGGTGTCGGTGACGGCGCTCAGAGCCGCGTCGAGTCGGTCGGGCGCGGCGGTCAGGTAGCGTGCCGCCTCGGCCTGCACGACCATCGCCGTCACATGATGGGTCACCACGTCGTGGAGCTCGCGGGCGATGCGGGTGCGTTCGGCGGCGCGGGTGGCCTCGGCGACGCGGCGGCGGCCCTCGGCCTCGGCGGCCCGGCCGGAGCGCAGCCAGGCCCCGGCGCTCCACGCGAGGACCAGCGCCAGGTAGAACGTCACATACCCCACCGGGCCCTCGGCCGAGCCGGTCCGGTCGAGCGCGACCGCCAGCGGCACGTACGCCAAGGAGAGCAGGACCATCGTGACGCGCCGGTGACGCTCCAGATGGACGCCCGTGCTGATGAGCGCGATGGGCAGCGCGGTGCCCGCCGCCGTGTGGTAGGCGCGGAGCTGGTCGAGGGCGAAGCCGAGCGACACCAGGGCGATGCAGACGGCGGGCCACCGCCGGCGGACGACCAGCGGGAGACATTCGAGGGCGATCACCAGGACGGCCGTCGCGTCGAAGGGGCGGGCCGGCAGGTCGCCGAGCTGCGTCCCGTAGTCGTGTAACGCCGGCAGGAGCGACGTGACGGCCAGCAGCAGCGCGAGCGGTAGATCCCGGACCGTGACGTCGGACCGTCTCCACAGATCCGGGAGCCGCCGGAAGTCGATCACTGGGAGAGCGTAGCGGCCGCGCCGGTCCGGGCACGGCGCCGGCGGGGGACCAGGGTGCCGCGCCGGTGGGCCAGCCACAGGAAGACGATCGTCAGCAACGCGCCGAACAGGACCGCGTACGGGCTCGCCTCCGGCCCGAAGTCGCCGCCGGTGAGCAGGGCCGGGCCTGACGTCACACCGTTCAGCAGGCCTTCCTGCACGCCGTTGCCGGAGACTTCGGTGCCGAAGACGCCGGCGGCGGCGAAGTTCCAGCCGAAGTGCAGGCCGATCGGCAGCCACAGGGTGCGGGTGGCGGCGTAGGCGGCGGCGAGCATGCCGCCGGCCTCGATGGCGATGGCGATCGCGCCCCACAGGTTGGCGTGCTGGTTGGTCAGGTGCATCAGGCCGAACAGCAGCCCGGTCAGCGTCAGCGCGATCCACGTGCCGGTCCATTCCTCGACGATCCGGAACAGGACGCCGCGGAAGAGCAGCTCCTCGGTCACGGCGGCGGCGGCCATGAAGCCGAGCAGCCCGACCGCGCCCGTCACCGAGCCGAGGCCGTCGACCCGGTAGCCGCCGCTGAAGGCGATGTTCACGATGACAGCCGCGAACATCCCGGCACCGATCAGCATCCCCCGGCCGAGGGCGGGGACGGCGCCTTTCCGGGCCACCTCCACCGGTGCGCGACGCTCGGACCACCGCACCACCCGGGCGTACACGAACACCGCGAGGACGGCCGTCGCGACCCCGATGACCAGGGTGAGGAACGCGTTTCCCCGCACCGCGCCCGTGATCGCGCCACCGGCGAAGGCGACCACCGCGACGGCCACGAGCTGCTTCAACAGTCGCATGACGACTCCTTGGGGAGATGCCGCGGCCGGAGCGCCGCGGCTACGCCGAGAACGCTAGGGATCCGGCGATCCGGAATCGTCACCGCGCGGTGGACATTCGCGGGTAGCTCGCACGGGGGACGGCTGCCGGATTCGTCCGCGGTCATCCTCGGCGGCCTGGTCCGGGCCGTGCACCGGCCGCCTCCGGCGCGAACGGCTCCCGGGCCCGCGCCACCAGGGCCTATACGACGCATATACCGGCGTCTCCGATGCTCGGCCGCGCCCGCAGACGTACGCGAAGAGAAGGTGACCATGCGACGGAGGCCGCCGGGGGAGGGCATGGCCGGGGATGAGGCGGCGGGCGCCCCGGCCGATCGAAGGCTCGCGCCGGTGACCGGCCTCGCGAGGGGTGACGGTGTTCGAGTTCGACGTTCTCGGGCCGCTGCGGGCGAGCCGCGACGGGGTGCCCGTTCCGCTGGGCGCGGCGATGCTGCGCCGCCTGCTGGCGGCCCTGCTGTGCACGCCGGGCAGGCCGGTGGCGGTGGCGGCGCTGATCGAGGCCCTGTGGGGGAGCACGCCGCCCCGCAGCGCGCACAAGACCCTGCAGATATACGTGCTGCGGTTGCGGCGGGCGCTGGGCGAGCGCGACCGCGTCGTCCACTGCGCCGGTGGTTACGCCGTCACCGTGCTGCCGCCGGAGCTCGACGTGCTGCGGTTCCGGGAGCTCACGGCGGCAGGGCGGGCCGCCGGGAGGACCGCGGACCTGGCGAAGGCGGGCATGCTGTTCGAGCGTGCGCTCGGCCTGTGGCGGGGCCCCGCCTACGCCGACGTCGGGGACGTGGCGATGGTGGCCGACGAGGCCCGGCGGCTGGAGGAGGAACGGCTGCTGACCTGTGAGGAGCTGGCTGTCGTCGACCTGGCCCGGGGCCGCCACGCGGAGCTGGTCACCGGCCTGACCGAGATGGCCGAGCTGCATCCGTACCGGGAGCGGCTGCACGCGTGCCTGATGCTGGCCCTCAGCCGGGCCGGGCGCCAGGCCGAGGCGTTGCGGGTCTACCAGCGGACGCGGACCGTGCTCGGCGAGGAACTCGGCGTGGAACCCGGCCGGTTGCTGCGACGGGTGCACGAGGCGATCCTGCGGGATGAGGCGACCGGTCCGTTCGCCGGCGAGATCCTCGGGCCGGAGACGGCCTGCGCGGACGAGCGCGCCGCGTACCTCGAAGCCCGGAGCACCGTGGAAGAAACCACGGGAGGTACGGCCGGGGACGATGCCGGGGGAGACGCGGAGGGAGACGCGGAGGGAGACGCGGAGGGAGACGCGGAGGGCCGGGCGGACGCGGCCTGGATCGGTGAGGGGTGGATTGGTAACGGGCGGACGGGTAACGGGCGGACGGGTGAGGGGCGGACGGGGCCCGCGACGACCGTGCCGTGTCAGCTGCCACCGGACATAACGGACTTCGCCGGACACCGGGACACGGCGGAGTCACTGCGGCTGTGGCTCACCAGCGCGGACGGACACACCGCCGCGACCCCGATCGTGACGCTGTACGGCGGTGCGGGCACCGGCAAGACGACGCTCGCGGTCCACGTCGCCCACCGCCTGCGGGAGACGTTCACCGACGGCCTGCTCTACATCGACCTGCGCGGGACCCGCCCTCGGCCGGTCGACCCGGCCGAGGCGCTGGCGCGGTTTTTGATCGCCCTCGGGGTGGACGCGCGGGCGGTGCCGGACGAAGCCGAGGAGCGCGGGACGCTGTTGCGCACCGTGCTGGCCGATCGTCGCGTGCTGGTCGTGCTGGACGACGCCGCGGGCGAGGAGCAGGTCAGGCCGCTCCTGCCGGGTGGTGCGGGCTGCGCCGTGCTGGTGACGAGCAGGCGCGGGGTCGCCGGGTTGAGCGCCCGATCCGTACGCGTCGGCCCGCTCGACCCGGCGTGCGCGGCGGAGCTGCTCGGGCGGATCGCCGGGCCGGTTCGGGTGGCGGCGCGGCCCACGGTCGCCGCCGAGATCGTCCGGCTCTGCGGTCACCTGCCCCTGGCGATACGGATCGCCGGGGCGAAACTGGCGCTGCGCGAGCACTGGCGACTCGACCACCTCGCGGATCGCCTGCGGGCGGAGCGGCGGCGCCTGGACGAGCTCGCCCTCGGAGACCTGTCGGTCCGGGCGGGGCTGGCCGCCGACTACGACAGTCTCGGCGAGACCACCCGGCGGGCGCTGCGGATGCTCGGCCTGCTCGACGTCCCCTCCTTCGCCGCCTGGATGCTCGCGGCGGCCCTCGACGTGACGGTGCGCGAAGCCGAGACGTACGCCGAGCTGCTCGTCGACGCCCAGCTCCTGAGCTGCGAGGGCAGCGACGGCAACGGGCGGTTCCGCTACCGCCTCCCCGAGTTGGCCCGGCTCTACGCGCGGGAACGCGCCGAGCTGGAGGAGACCGCCGGCGAGCGGGACAGGGCCGTCACGCGCGTTCTCGGCGCGTTGCTCGCACTGGCGGAGACGGCGGACAGCGGACTGCCGGAGCAGAGGGCCTCCGTCATCCGCGGCGCGGCCCCCCGCTGGTACGCCGACCCCGCCACCACCAGGGCCCTGGTCGGTGATCCGACGGCCTGGTTCGACAGCGAGCGGCAGACGCTTCTGGTGGGGGTGGCGCAGGCCTGCCGGCTCGGTCTGGTCGAGGCGGCCTGGGAACTGTCGGCCCGCGCGGCCGGCTACTACGCCTTCCGCGGCCACTACCGAGACTGGGCGTCCTCGCACGAGCTGGCGCTGCGGGCGTGCGCACTGGGCGGCGACCAGTGGGGCGAGGCGGTGCTGACGCTCGGCCTCGGCCACCTGTTCATGGTCGGCGTGGGGCCGCGGCGCGGCGTCGCGCCGGACGCGATCGAGGCGGCGCTCGCGGCGTTCGGCGCGGCGGGGGACCGGCACGGCGCGCTCGACCTGCTGTGCCTGCGGGCGTTCGCACTGTGCCGCGAAGGCGACCCCGATCAGGCCCGCGCGGTGGCGGACGAGGCCATGGCCGTGGCCGAGGAGATCGGTGACGAGGCCGCTCTGAGCCGCCTCTGGTACGTCCGCGCCGTCATCGATCGGGAGCAGGGGCTCCACGAGGACGCGCTCGCCTGCGCGGACCGGGCGCTCCGCCTGGCGATCGGCGGGAACAGTCTCGTGGCCAGGACCCTCGCCCTGCGGGAGATGGCCGCCGCCTGCCGCGACCATGCCACGGGCAGGCGCGTCTCCCGTCACCTCTGGGAGGGCCTGCAGATCTGCCGGCGGCGCGGGGACCGGTTGTCGGAGGCGTATCTGTTGCTCGCCCTCGGCGATCTGCGCCTTCGGCTCGGGCGCCGGAACGCGGCTTCGGGCGTGGCTTCGGGCGTGGCTTCGGGCGTGGCCTTGGACGTGGCTTCGGACGTGGCGAAGCAGATCGAGCGGGCACTGGCCGTGTTCGAGGAGTTCGCGGTCCCGTCCGGACGGGCCGCAGGGCTCCGCGTCCTGGGCGAGTCGCAGCGTCTCGGCGGCCGGGCCGACCAGGCGGTGCGCACGCTCGGCGACGCGGTGCGCGTGGCGCGCGGGCTGCAGGACCTGCACGAGCAGGCGCTCGCGCTGAAGGCCCTCGGCCGGGCCCAGCGTGACCGCGGCGACCAGGCGGCGGCCACCCGGTCCTGGACGGCGGCCCACCGGCTGTTCCAGCGGCTCGGCAACACCACCGAGGCCGCCGCGACGGCAGCGGCGGGCATGGACCGGGCGGCGGGCATGGACGGGGCGGCGGGCATGGAGCGGGCGGCCGGCGTGGACGGGGCAGCGGGCGTGGACGGGGCGGCGGGCATGGAGCGGGCGGCGGGCGTGGACGGGGCCCCGCCCGATCAGGACAACCTGCGGATGACGACGCCCAGCACCTCGCTCACCGGCAGGTAGCCCCAGTGCCGCGAGTCCCGGCTGGTCGGGCCGTCGCCGAGGACCACCAGCCGGCCGGCCGGGACCACGTCGCCCGGCGCGGCGTGTACGCCCGGCGCGACCTGGTCGGGCACCCTGTCGCCCGGCATCGCGGCGACCCGCTTGATCAGCCACTCCGTACGGCGCAGTCCGGACGTGCGTCCCGAAGAGGCAGCGCCGCCCGGCTGCAGGCGCCGGAAGACCACCACCTGGCCGCGCCGCGGCACCGCCCGCCCGCCGCGTCGTATGAGCACCCGATCTCCCGGCTGGTACGTCGGAACCATGCTCGTCCCGGCCACCCGTACCACGACGAAGCGTCGCCGGGCGGCGACCGCCCCGGCGACCGCGGCCAGCGACAGCAGCGCAATCACGACGTGTTGCATGATCAACCTTTCGGCCTGGTGAGGCGATCGCGATTGTGCCGGGCCCGGCCTGCGCGACGGTTGCGCGGCGCCTGCGGTGTGCTCACGGCGTCGCGGCGCGTTCGGGCAACCGGCGCGCATCCGGCACGCACCCGGCGCGCAACCGCGGCGAAGGCCGCGCGGAGCATCCTCACAGGGCGGGCGGCCTACCACGCCCGAACCCAGCAAAGGGAGAAACGATGATCCGGACGCTGAACCGCCTGGGAGACCGGCTGCTCGAAAAGCTCCTCCCCGGCGCCGAAGCCCAGGCCGACAACTGTTTCGAATACTGGCCGACTGGTGGCTGCAACCGCTACAAGGACTGCTACCCCAACCCGACCGGCTTCCTCTGCATCACCTACTGGCGGAGCAGTTGCGGCGGCGCCTGGCAGAACATCGGCTACTGCTGACACCGGCCGGCACGTCCAATGGTCTACGCCGTGCTGACCGTCCGGCTCGTGCTGACGGGGGTCTTCCTGGTCTCCGTCCTCACGAAGCTGCGCACGCGGCGGGCCTTCGGCGAATTCACCACGGCGGTGCGGCGGCTCGGCGGCCTCCCCACGGGTCTCGGGACGCCCGCCGCCGTGGTGGTCGTCGCCGTCGAGGCCGGGACCGTCGTCATGCTGGCGGCGCCCGGCCTCGACGGCGACGGCAGGGCAGGTCTCCTGCTCGCCGGGGGCCTGCTCCTCGGGTTCGCCGCGGTCCTGGTGACGGCGCTGCGGCGCGGAACGACCGCCGCCTGCCGATGCTTCGGCGCGTCCGATGAGCCGGTCAACCGCCGGCACGTGGCGCGCAACGCCGTTCTCGCCGCGTGCGCGGTGGCCGGGGCCGCCGCGACGTCCGCCGCGGGCGGCACACCCGTCGCGCCGCCCGCCGCCGTCCTCTGCCTGGTCGGGGCCTCGGTCGCCGTCGGCGCCGTCGTGCTCCTCGACGACCTGCTCCACCTCCTCCGTTGACCCCTCGAAGGGAACGCCCATGGCCGTCCTGGTCGCCGCCGTCGTCCTGCTCGGCGGGCTCGTCCTGGTGAATCTGCTCCTTACCGGCGCGGTCATCAGAAGACTCCGGAAAATCACCAAGGATTCCCTCGCCGGGGCAGTGCCCGGAAACCCCGGGCTCGCCGTGGGCGCCGAGGTCCCGGCCTTCTCCGCGCTCACGGTCTCCGACACGAAGGTCACCGCGGACGACTTCGCGGGCGAGCGCACCCTCGTCGGGTTCTTCAGCACCGACTGCCCGCACTGCCTGCCGAAGGCGCCCGTCTTCGTCACGACCGCCCGTGACGCCGCCGCCGACGGCGTACGAGTCCTGGCGGTGGTGGTGGAGGGCGAGAGGAGACCCGCCGAGTTGCTCGCCGCCCTGACCGGTGACGTGAGCGTCGTCGTGGAGGGCGAGGGCGGCGCGATGGCGGAGGCGTTCGAGATCAGGGCCTTCCCGTCGTTCTTCCTAATCGGCCCGGACGGGACCGTCGCCGGGAGCAGCCTGAAGCCGGAGCTTCCGACGGCCGCGCCGTCCCCGGTCTGACCGGCGTGAGGTCACGACTCGGGCCGCTGCGGCTCACCCTGGCGCTCGTCTGGCGGGCCGGACCGGTTCTCGCTCTGTCCCAGCTCGCCATGGCGGTTCTGACCGGCGCATCCCCCGTCGCGATCACGTGGCTCACCAAACTGCTGATCGATCGCCTGACCGCCGGATCGGGCCCCTCGACGACACCGCTCGCCGCCGCGATGGCCGTGCTCGGCGCCCTGACCGCGCTGCTGCCCCACCTGTCCGGGTGGGTCCAGCGGGAGCAGCAGCGCCGCATCGCGTGGCGCACCGGTGACGAACTGTTCACCGCGGTGTGCCGGATGCAGGGGCTGACCAGGCTGGAGAACCCGGATTTCCACAATCGGCTCCAACTGGCCCAGCAGTCCGCCCAGACCGCCCCGCAACTCGTCACCGAGTCGGCGCTCGGAGCGGCGCGCGGCGGCATCACCATCGCCGGGCTCCTGGGCGCGCTCGCCACGCTCAGCCCGCTCCTCGCCGCCGTCGTGGCCGCGGCCGCCGTGCCCGAGCTGATCGTCCAGCTCAGGCTCGGCCGCCGCCGGGCGTTTCTCCGCCTGGAGATGGCCCCCGCGGAACGCCGCCGGATGTTCTATCAGACGCTGATGCTCGACCATCAGGCCGCCAAGGAGATCCGGCTGTTCGGCATCGGAGGCTTCCTGCGGGGGCGCATGCTGGGCGAACTGGCCGCCGAGCAGCGGGCGGAGCGCCGGATGGACCTGACGGCCGTCCGCCACAACGGGGCGCTCACCGCCCTCAGCACGGTCATCGCGGGCGCCGCGCTGATCGTGCTGGTCTCCCGGATAGCGGGGGGCCAGGCCGGCATCGGCGACCTGGCCGTCCTCACCGCCGCCCTCGCCGGCACCCAGGCCTCCCTGTCCGGCGTGGTGATCCAGCTAGCTCACCTGAACGAGGCACTCGTCCTGGCCGGCCACTACGCCCACGTCGTCACCATCGGACCCGACCTGCCGGAACCCGCCACCGGCGGCGACACGCCGCCGCTGCGGCACGGCATCGAACTGCGCGACGTGTGGTTCCGGTACGACCCCGGCCATCCGTACGTGCTGCGCGGCCTGAACCTGACCATCCCCCACGGGCGGAGCGTGGCCCTGGTCGGCCTGAACGGCGCGGGCAAGAGCACCGTCGTCAAGCTCCTGTGCCGCCTCTACGACCCCGAGCGCGGCAGCGTCCGCTGGGACGGCGCCGACCTGCGCGAGCTGCGCGTCGACGATCTGCGCCGCCGGATCGGAGCCGTGTTCCAGGACTACGTGGCCTACGACCTCACCGCGGCCGAGAACGTCGCGGTCGGCGACGTCGGCTCCCTCGACCGGCCGGAGCGGATCCGCGAGGCGGCCCGCCGGGCGGACGTCCACGACACGCTGGCGAGCCTTCCCCGCGGCTACGACACCATGCTGTCGCGGTTCTTCGCCGCCGAGCAGGGCGAGGACTCCGGCCGGGGCGTGCTCCTGTCCGGGGGGCAGTGGCAGCGCGTCGCCCTCGCCCGCGCCCTCCTCCGCGCGGACACCGCCGACCTGCTCATCCTCGACGAGCCCAGCTCGGGACTCGACCCCGAGGCCGAACACGCCGTCCACCAGCGGCTCCGCGACCACCGCGGCGGCCGTACGAGCCTCCTCATCTCGCACCGTCTCAACACGGTGCGCGGGGCGGACCACATCGTCGTCCTCGCCGACGGGCAGGTGGCCGAACAGGGCACCCATGACGAACTGATGGCGCTCGACGGCGAGTACGCCCGCCTGTTCACCCGCCAGGCGGCCGACTTCCAGCTGAGCCGGGCCGCCGATCGTGGGGGTACCGGCCTGGGGGGCGCCGGTCTCGGGGGCACCGGTCTCGGGGGCGCCGGTCTCGGGGGTGCCGTCGTCGGTTCGCCGGCGGAGGCGTGAGCGACCCTGCGCACAGCGGGCGCGTCGGGAGGACGACCGGCCCCGGCCGCCCCTGGCGCCCTGCCGTCCGCGTCGTCACCGCGGTAACCGCTTGCGCTCCTCGCCCGGCCTGAGGCATCCTTGGACCCCAAGGAAGAGCCTAGGGGTTCTAGGAACGCTCCTAGGAATGGTCACAGTGCTTCAGACGGAGAAGGGCGGTATGCCCATGGCGCGGGCCGGGTTGACCGCGGATCGGGTGACGCTCGCCGGCGCCGAGCTGGCGGACGAGGTCGGGCTCGAACACGTGACCATGTCGGCGGTGGCGCGACGACTCGGAGTGAAGGACGCCAGCCTGTACGCGCACGTCCGCAGCCTGGAGGACCTGCGCGGGCGGATCGCGCTGCTGGCGGCCGACGAGAAGACCGTGCGCATCGCGGAGGCGACCGCCGGGCGGGCCGGAAGGGACGCGCTGGTGGCGTACGCCAACGCCTGGCGGCAGTACGCCCACGACCATCCGGGCCGATACACCGCGACGCAGATCCCGATTCAGATCGACCCCGAGCTCGTGGCCCGGGCCGCCGGGCCACGGCGTGCCGTCGAGCTGACCTACAGCATGCTGCGCGCCTACGCGCTGCGGGAACCCGACCTGACCGACGCGGTCCGGCTGATGCGCAGCACGCTCCACGGCTTCACCAGCCTGGAGGCCGCGGGCGGGTTCGCGCACGCCCGCCCGGCGGAGGACACCTGGGTCCGCTGTCTCGACGCCCTGCACACCCTCCTTGAGCACTGGCCCACGCATGGTGAAGGAGAACCGACATGACCAGCCCGGCCATCGGCCACCTGCGGGTGGACGGCGCCACCCTGCGCTACGAGGTGCGCGGAAAGGGCCCGCTCCTGCTGCTGATCCCCGGCGGTACGGGCGGCGCGGCGTCCTTCGACGGCGTCGCCGACGCCCTGGCCGCCGACTACACGGTGGCGTCCTACGACCCGCGCGGCCTGTCCCGCAGCCCGCTGGACGACCCGGAAGCCCCACAACGGGTCGAACAGCATGCCGACGACGCGTTCCGGCTGCTTGAGCTGCTGTCCCCGGACGCGCCCGCGCGCGTGGCCGGCTGCAGCTCGGGCGCGATCGTCGCGCTGCACCTGCTCACCGCCCGTCCCGAGCGGATCGAACGCGTCGTGGCGCACGAGCCGCCGCTGGTGGAGGTGCTGCCGGACGCCGCCGAGCATCGGGCGCTGCTCGCTCGCGTTCAGGACACGTTCCGCCGGGAGGGGCTGATGCCCGCGGCGGCCGTGTTCGCGGCCGGCATGCGGCGGCCCGGCGCCGATCCTGCCGATGCCAAGGCGGTCACCGAACTCCCCCCGCAGGCGGCGGCACGGGTGGAGCGGACGATGGCCGACATGCCCTACTTCCTCGGGCGCATCGTGCCGAGCTTCATGGCCTACACGCCGGACGTGGATCGCCTGGAGGCCCTGTCGGACCGGCTCGTGCTCGCCGCCGGAGCGGACTCACAGGGCGAACTGCCCTACCGTCCCGCCGCCTTCCTGGCCGAGCGGTTCGGTGTGGAGCTGGTCCACTTCCCCGGCGGGCACACGGGGCTCAGCACGCACCCCGCCGAGTTCGGCGAGCTGCTCCGCAAGGTGCTGAGCGCCTGATCCGGCCGCGCCGGCAAAGTCGGGCCGCCCGGGTGTTTGTGAGGCGGGTGTCGTGTGAGGCGGGTGCTCATTCGTCTTCCTGTTGAACGCCGATCGAAGGAAGAGAGTCAACCGTGAAGTACGTGCTGATGTTCGTCGAGACGGAGGAATTCGCCAAGCGGCTGGAGGCGATGGACGGCCTGGAGCGCGAGGCCGCCTACGAGGCGGTGGTCCGCTGGTTCGCCGAGAACTCCGGCAGGATCACGCATCACATGCATCTGGCGCCCGCGCACACCGCGACCACCGTACGTCTCGGCGGCGGCGAGCCCATCGTCACCGACGGGCCGTTCGTCGAGGGCAAGGAGGTGGTCAGCGGCTACGCCGAGGTGGAGGTGGCCGATCTGGACGAGGCGCTGAAGATGGCCAGGTCCTGGCCGGCGTGCCCGATCGTGGAGATCCGCCCGGTCGCATGAGCGAACCGGACGGAGACCGGGGGAGCCGTGAGGTGCTGGCCCGCGTGGTGCGTGAGCACGCGGGCCGCCTCGCGGCGTGCCTGGTGTCGCTGCTGGGCGACTTCTCCGCCGCCGAGGACCTGGTGCAGGACGCCGTGGAGACCGCGCTGCGCCGCTGGCCGGTCGAGGGCGTGCCGGACCGGCCGGACGCCTGGCTGTTCACCGTGGCCCGCCGCCGCGGCCTCGACGTGCTGCGGCGGGAGACGAACTACCGTGCCAAGCTGGCCCGGCTGCGATGGCCCCAGCCGGGGGAAGGCGACGACCGGCTGCGGCTGGTCTTCACGTGCTGCCATCCGGCGCTGTCGCGACAGGCCCGGATCGCGTTGACCCTGCGGGTGGTGTGCGGGCTGAGCACCGCGCAGATCGCCGCCGCCTTCGTCGTGCCGGAGACCACGGTGGCCCAGCGGCTCACCCGCGCCAAACGAAAGATCGCCGAAGCGGGCATCCCCTACCGGATTCCGGCCGCCGAGGAGCTGCCCGAGCGGCTGGAGGCCGTGCTCGCGGTCGTCTACCTGCTGTTCAACGAGGGCTATCTGTCCAGCGCCGGCGATCGGGCCGAGGCGCGCGACCTTGCCGATGACGCCGAGTGGCTGGCCGGGCTCCTGGCCGTCCTCATGCCGAGTGAGCCGGAGGTGGCCGGGCTGCTCGCGTTGATCCGGCTCCATCGGGCGCGCGGCGCGGCCCGATTCGACTCTCATGGGCGTCTGGTGCCGCTCGCCGAGCAGGACCGCGGCCGGTGGGACCATGCCACGATCGCCGACGCGACCGCGTTGCTGACGCGCACCGCCAGGGCCCATCGCCGGCCGGGCCCCTACCAGTTGCAGGCCGCGATCGTGGCCTGTCACGCCGAGGCCGCCGACTTCGAGCACACCGACTGGGCGCAGATCCTCGTGTTGTACGACATGCTCCTGGCCGTGGCGTCCTCGCCGGTCGCCCGGCTGCACCGGGCCGTCGCCCTGCGCTATGTCAAGGGGCCCGTGGCGGCGCTGGCGGAGCTGGCCGGCCTGGAGGAGGCCCTGTCCCGCTACCCGCTCCTGCACGCGACCCGAGCAGAACTGCTGCGCGCGCTGGGCGACACGAGCCAGGCGCGGCTGTGTGACGAGCGGGCGCTGGGCCTGACCGCCAATCCGGCCCAGCAGGCCCTGCTCCACCAGCGGCTGGACCCGGCTCATGGGGAGTGGCCATAGCGCCACCCGGCACCGCAACCCACGGCTGGTGTCATTGATCTACTATGTAAAGGCCCTCGCCGCGAACAGACCGGCAGGTCTTCGATGCCCACCACGTGGCCCACGGCCCTGTCGCCGGGGCGGCCTGGCCGCCTGCCGCCTCACCTGCGGCGCGCGGGAGCGCTCAGCACGTCGCTGAGGTCGTCGACCTCCAGCCCCCGCCCCGGCGTCGCCCTGGGCGCGGTGATCGCCATCGGCCTGTCCCAGCTCCGGTACTGCGTGGCCAGGTGTGCCCGGAGAATGCGGTCCTCTCCGAGTCCCGGGACCTTCGGCCGGGGGTGCGCGTAGAAGCGCCAGCCGACCCGGTAGGGCCACCCGCGGTCGTCGTACATGTACGTCCATGTCACCTCGGACGTGCCGAGGTGCGAGGTTCCCGCGGCCTCGCGGAAGCTGGGGGACACGCGGTAGAGCTCCTTGAGCGTGATCGTCCCGGTCAGGGTGTAGATCCGCTGCCTGCGTCCGGTGGTGCGGTCCTTGGCCCAGGGTGCGACGCTCTTGCGGCTCTTGGTGGACAGCAGCGTGCGCAGCGTGGCCGGCTCCAGGACGTTGATGAACTGGTCGCCGTACGCGGCGGCGGCGCCGCTCGCGCGGCCGGTGCGCGTCCAGGCCTTCGCTCGCGGCGCGAGCTGGTACTGCCAGCCGCCCACGCTGACCGTGCGCAGCGTCCCCACCGTGCGGAGCACGCCGGCGAAGTAGGGATCCTTGGCCGCCTCGTCCACCACCAGCTGCTTGTTGCCGATGCTCAGTCGCCGGACGTGTTCCGAGGCGATGACGCCGGCGCGCCCCAGCTTGACCCTGCCGGTGCCGCGCAGCTCCATGCCGCTCCCGATGTACGTGCGCCTGCCGTTGCTCAGCCGCACCTGTCGCGTCAGATCCGTGGAGGCGCTCCCGTAGAACTCGGTCGTCGCGCCGGCGCCGCGGGCGAGCAGGGACTGCAGGCCCGCCATCGGATCGGGTTCGGCCGCCCGGACGTGAGCGGTGGCGGGGGCGGCGGTCACCAGGGCCAGGGCGACGATGAGGGGGTGCATGCCGTACATCCAGGGGGTGAGCGGGCCGATCTTGGGTGTGGGCAATCTAGCGTGCTTTCGCCTTCTCCACGTGGTCCACGTCGTGTCTCATCGGAAGCGGGCGAGGCCGGTGACGCGGCGGCCCAGCATCGCCAGCAGGCACACCATCACCACGCCGACGGCCGCCAGGCCGGCGCGGTCGGCCGCCGTGTCGGTGTTGGAGATCAGGGCGAAGGCGGTATGGGCGATCAGGGCGCCGGAGGCCAGGGCGAGGCTGTGCCGGTCCGTCCACAGGCCGTCGGCAGTCCAGCGGCGCAGGAGCCATGCGACGGCGACCGCCAGAACGGCGGCGGCCGACATGGGCACGATCACCCACCCGCCGTGGGTGAAGGCGGGCTGGGTCGCGCCGCCGAAGGGGAACAGCAAGGCCAGGTAGCCGAAGGAGGCGACGGCGCCGAACACCCCGGCCGCCGCGGGCGCGGGCGGGCTGATCGAGGGCATGCCCGGGCGGACCTTCAGCCGCAGCCCCGCCGCCGTCAGCAGGACCACGGCGGCCGCACAGCCCGCCAGGATCGCCGGCGGCGCCTCGTACCCGGGGTCGATACTCGTCACCACCGTGACCCGCAGCAGCAGCGCGCCGAGGACGAAGACCGCCCCCGCCAGCCAGGTGCCGAGTCTGCCCAGGTAGGGCCGGTCGCGCAGGGACGGGACGATCAGGTCGGTGAGCAGGATCGGGATCGCGGCGCTGAAGACCGCGTGGTAGGGAATCTGCAGCTCGGCGTAGGCGCTGTTCAGGCCCAGGACGCGGGGCGCCCACCCGGCGGCGCCGTAGATCGTGGGGCTGCTCAGCGCCTGCAGCGCCAGGCCCTCCTCGACGATGCCGTAGGCGGCGCCGAGCAGCAGCACCCCGATCCAGCCCGTCCCGGCCCGCCGTACCAGCTCGCGCACCAGGACGACGCCCGCGCCGTATATCGGGATCCACAGCAGCAGGAGCCAGGCCATGCGCAGTGGCGGGTTGCCGAGGGTGAACTCGGCCACGAGCGGTGCGATCACCGCGAGGAGCAGTGCGGCCCGGCGGCCGCCCGTCTTGTCTGAGGTCATGCGGCCAGCGTGTTCCGCGCACACCACCCACGTCTGCCGCCCCGGGTCCTGCCCGTGGCAACCCAGGTGACAACCCGGCGTCGACTTTGGTTGCTGCCGCCGGCGGGCCCGCCGTCACTACGCTGGGCGTCCGTGACGGCAGACGTACGGCCGGGTCCGGCGAGGACCCGGCGGGACCGGGCGATCCGGGTGGGAGGCGTCGCCTGCGCGCTGGCCGCGGCGGCGGTCGTCGTGCGCGACGACCTCGGCGCGGCCTCCGGCTGGTGGCCGGCCGTGGACGTGGCCGGCGGCGCGGCGGCGTGCGGGGCGCTGTGGCTGTCGCGCCGGTGGCCGGCCACCATGGCGCTCGTGGCCGTGGCGCTGGCGGTGCCCGCGGCCTCGGCGGCGGTCGCGGCGGGCATCGCCACGCTCATGACCGCCCTCTACCGGCGCTCGGTCGTCGCGATCGGCGTCGGCGCGGCCTGGGTGGCCGCGACGCTGGCCCGGTTCTGGTTGCGGCCGCCGGGGCTGGCGCCGTACCCGGTGTGGGCGCTGGTCGCGGTGCTGTTCGGGGTGGCGCTGACCGGATGGGGGATGCTGGCGCGGGCCCGCCGCCAACTGGTGCTGTCGCTGGCGGAGCGGGTCCGCAGGGCCGAGGAGGAGCAGCGGCGGCGGGTCGAGCAGGCCCGCCACGCCGAACGCCTGGCCATCGCCCGCGAGATGCACGACGTGCTGGCGCACCGGCTGTCGCTGCTGGCGCTGCACGCCGGGGCGCTGGAGTTCAACGCGCGGGCCGACCCCGAGGAGGTGGTCGAGGCGGCCGCGGTGGTGCGCTCCAGTGCGCACCACGCACTCCAGGAGCTGCGCCAGGTCATCTCGGTGCTCCGCGAGGCGCCCGTCCTTTCCGAGCTGGACCTGCGCAGTCTCGTCGAGGAGGTACGGCGGGCGGGTATGGAGGTCGAGATGCGTGACGGCGGTGTGCGCCTGCCCGAGCTGCCGGGCGCGACGGCGCGGGCGGCCTACCGGATCGTCCAGGAGGGGCTCACCAACGCCAGGAAGCACGCGCCGGGTATGCCGGTGACCGTCCGCCTGGACGGCGGGCCGGACCGGGGGCTCGCGATCGAGGTGCGCAATCCCGTGGTGCGTGCTCCCCGGGGGGAGGGCGCCGGCCTGGCCGGGATGCGGGAGCGGGCCGAGCTGGCGGGCGGCCGGGTGGAGCAGGCCGGGGTGGAGGAGGGCAGGGTGGAGGAGGGCAGGGTGGAGCAGGCCGGGATTGGGGAAGGCGAGTTCCGCCTGGCGGTCTGGCTACCATGGCCGGTGTGAGCGCCATCCGCGTGCTGGTCGTGGACGACGACCCGCTCGTCAGGGCGGGTCTGACACTGATGCTCAGGGGCGCCGACGAGCTCGTCGTGGTGGGCGGCGTGGCCGACGGCGCCGACGTCGGAGCCGCGGTCGACGCGCATGCGCCCGATGTGGTGCTCATGGACATCCGCATGCCGGGCCTGAACGGGATCGACGCCACCCGGCTGCTGCGGCGCCGGCCCGACCCTCCCCACATCATCATGCTCACCACGTTCGACGCCGACGAGCACGTCTTCGGCGCGCTGCGCGCCGGGGCCAGCGGTTTCCTGCTCAAGGACACCCCGCCGGAGGGCATCGTGGACGCGGTCCTCCGGGTCGCGGCGGGCGAGCCGATCCTGTCGCCCGGCGTGACCCGGCGCCTGATCGCCCACCTGGCTCCGGAGGCGGAGGACCGCCGACGCGACGACGCACGCAGGCTGCTGTCCAGGCTCAGCGACCGCGAGCGTGAGGTCGCCGCCGCGGTCGGCCGGGGCAGGTCCAACGCGGACATCGCCGCCGAGCTCCATATGAGCGTCGGCACGGTCAAGAGCTACATCTCCCGCATCCTCACGAAGACCAACCTGGACAATCGCGTCCAACTCGCCCTCATCGCCCACGACAGTCCGCTCTAGCCGGGCCCGTTCCCCGCACGCGGTCGACCTTCGGCGGGAAGTTCCCGGAGCGGCGGTCGTTCACTGGACGAGGACGGGCACGAGCACAGCGGAGGGCAGGCGGCGCGGGGCTCCTGAGTCGCCCGCCGCGCCGTCCAGATGCCGGCGCCGAAGTCGCCCGGCAGGGCGTAAGGGCGTAAGGGCGTGCGGGCCGAGCCACACCGCCTGGTCGTCGACGCCGCGCCGTTCGGCGACCGGGGTCTCCCGCATGGTCCGAAGGTCGAGAACGTACAGCCGCCACGGCGCGTCCTCGGGCAGGCCGGCCGCCCGCTTCTTGAAGGCGATGCGGGTGCCGTCCGGGGAGAGCGACGGGCACTCCACGTTCTGCCGGACCGTGATCAGGGTGCGGGCCGCGACGTCGCCGCGTGCCAGCCACGTGCGGCCGCCGGTCGCGAGCGTGACCCAGAAGTGGCCGTCGTCGGCGAAGGTCAGCCCCCGCCGGCGGCGAGGTGGCCTCCGGCCAGCCGCACCAGGGCGCCGACTCCGTTGTAGACGCCGTCCAGCACGCCGAAGCCGAGCGAGGATAGCCCCAGCCCGGAGACGAGATAGAGCGGCAGCACGGCGGTGATCATCTCCGCCGACACGTCCGTGATCAGGCTCACCGCGCCCAGGGCCAGCACGGTTCCCGGAACCGCGGCCCACCGCCGTCTCCGCTGCGGGACGAGGGTGGGCGCGTCGCGACTGTCCGCGAGGTACACGCGGTCAGTTCCAGATGCCGGAGATCGCCGACGCCGACGCCGCGTTGCCCGCGTGGCCGGTGCCGTACATGTCCTCGATGGTGCGCAACATGTTGTAGTGGTTGTAGGTGGTGCCGGAGGACGACCCCGACCGTACCGGCTGGCCGTACAGCACGGTGGCGATGCGGTTGCCGCTGAGCCGGTTGTCCTCGTCGAAGGTGACCACGAGAAGGCTGTTGTGGGTCTTGGCCCAGGTCGCGTACGCGTCGAGGTTGTTCTTCAGCCAGGTGTCCCCGGTGGACACCGAGCAGTCGTGCATGTCGCTGCACAGGTTCGGGACGACGAACGACACCTTCGGCAGCTTGGTGAAGTCGGTGGGGAACTGCGCGAACGTGTACGCGGTGGACGCCGGCACCTTGGAGAACCCGAACCAGGGGTTGTGCTTGCGGGCGTACTTGCCGCTGCTGCAGGTGGTCGAGCCCTGGCTGGGCAGCGACTCGTTGTAGCTGGCCCAGCTCTTGCCCGCGGCGATCAGTTCCGACGCCAGGTTGGGCGCCGAGCTGAAGCCGGGCGTGTAGCAGGAGTCGTCGGTGACGCCCTGCGTCGATCCGGAGAACATGGCGAAGTAGTTGGGCTGGCTGGGATGGGTCTCGGCGTAAAGGCGGTCAGGTTGGCCCCGCCGCTCTTCAGGGAGTTGATGTAGGGAGCGCTAGAGGTGCCGACGACTTGGGAGTAGGCGTGGTTTTCGAAGACCACGACCACCGTGTGGTCCGGCGTGGGCAACGTGGCCGCCTGGGCGCTGAAGCCTCCGGCGGCCCACAGGCCTAGGGAGGCCGCGGACAGTGTGAAGGCGGTGGCGAGGGCGGTGATCCGGCGGGCCGGCATGGCGGTCCTCCAGAGGGGGGTGTCTGGGAGGACCAGCTCAGGCTAGGAACACCCCGTGACGCTGACC
Source organism: Microbispora bryophytorum (assembly GCF_006874465.1). Lineage (GTDB taxonomy): Bacteria > Actinomycetota > Actinomycetes > Streptosporangiales > Streptosporangiaceae > Microbispora > Microbispora bryophytorum. Next base: position 24,064 of record NZ_VIRL01000032.1, read on the forward strand.
GCACGCCTGACGTGAAGGTTGGCCGAACGGCGAGTGAAGCCCTTTGTCGCCCGATTTCCGGGAATGCCTGCCGGGTCAGACCTGCACGCAGGTGGCAGCCGCGAAGCGAGGCACGGTGTACAACCGGGCGCGGTCGTGCAATCGAGGGTGAGCATCTCGCTGCCTATCCGTCGGGGCCGGCGATCTCGACGACGTGCAGGGGGTGCCCAGAGGCGGTCAGATCGATTCCCCAGCTGGAAAACGAAGATCGTTCTAGGCTGGGCGCCGTGCCTACGCTCAGGGTGATCCTCGCGCTGCTCGTCCTCTATACCTTCACCCTGGGCCCCGCGTCCCCCGTGTCGGGCCGGTTGGTCGTGGAACGCGCGACGTCCGAGGCCGTCGAGGTGTTCACCGTGGACTTGACCGACTTCTTCAAGGAGCCCTACGACTCGCGAATCGAGCCGTTCAACTACGCCCTGGACGCAGCCATGCAACGGGTGGAGGGGCACCCGAAGGACCTCGCCCCGCCGTATCTGCTGAAGCGGCCATACCGGCTGGTCTTTCCGTACATCACCGAACGTGGGCGGGCGCTGGCCGCCATACCGCTGAACGGTGTCGCGTGGCCCGACCACGTGCGGACCCCCTTCACGATCATCCCGGTCGTACGGCAGGTGCGGCACAGCCGGGCGGAGCTCGACACCGTGTTGGACACCGTGTTGGACGCCATGACGTCACCGGCCGACGACCCGAGGATTTTAAGCGGCCACATCGACGCCGAGCGGGACCGGGTCGTAATCGAGGTGACCGACGTCGACCCGCGGCTGCGTCGTCGGCTGGCACAGGAGTACGGCTCCGACCTGGTCGCCGTCCAGTGGAGCCCGGGCGGCACTCGATCGCACCTCGTCTGACGACGACGTCAACGGGCCTCGGGATCGTAGCGGGTGCCCCGTTCCGGGGGAGTCGCGGCACGGGCGTGAGCGCGAACCTTCCTACTTGTCATGCTGTCGGCGCACCATCTCGGTGATCCAGACGGGTGCGAACGGAGACGTGCAGCCTGGTGGAGTCGGGTAGTCCTTGAGCACCTCCAGGCGCTCACCGATGTCGATCGCACGGGCGCGGTGCTCGGCGTGCTCGATCCCGATCTGGGCCAGGCAGTGGTTCATCGCCCACTGCAGGCGATCCGGGGCGTCTTTCATCTCCGCCTCGATGACGTCGAGCAGCCCTGCGAGGTCGAGGCCCTCGGGCTTCTTCGTCACGCGTTCGGCGGTCAGCGCCCAGCCGGCACTCGCGACCACCGGATCGGAATCGGCGGACCAGGCCAGGCGCAGCTCTTCCGAGTGCGGGTTCTTCTTCACCACGTAGTTCACGAGCCAGTCGTGCACCTTGGGCGTGCGCGCCTCGCGCAGCATGACGTCCAACGCGTCACGCTCGAACGCCTTCGGACGGCAGATCAGGATCGCCAGCAGTCTCGCCGCGGTGTCATCGGTCTCCCACAGCCGGCACGCGAGTTCCTGCTGCGTCTGCAGCCGCTTCGCGAGCGCGCGCAGCTTGCCGAGGTTCACACCGTGATCGTCACCGTGCTTCTCGTTCACCGCGCGTGCCTTCGGGTCCTCGAGCTCGGCTAGCTCGGCCATCACCTCGACCACCATCACCTCGACCACCATCGTCTCGGTCAGCGTCGTCCCGGTCACGTCAGCCTCCTGTCCGTCACGTGCGGGATTCAGCCTACGAGCACTCGTCTGTTCAGCTCAGTCTTCTCAAAATCGGCCATGCCGCCACCCTGGCAGCATCTCCGTGACGAGATGGACTGGATGCGGGGACGTGATCGTCCTGCACTTACCCGGTGGCACCGACTTTGCTGCCTGCGCCGGTCGCCGGCCCGCCTTGAGCACGACGGGTTCGAGTCGAGGCCGCGGACGTCGATCAACCCACCTTGCTCGGTCAGCCACGTGGCGCGTACATGATGACCAGCACGCCGGCCAGGCAGACGAGCGCGCCGATGACGTCCCAGCGGTCGGGCCGGAACCCGTCGACGACCATGCCCCAGACCAGGGACCCGGCGACGAAGATGCCGCCGTAGGCGGCCAGGATGCGGCCGAAGTTCGCGTCGGGCTGGAACGTGGCGACCAGCCCGTACAGGCCCAGCGCGATCACGCCGCCGCCGATCCACAGCAGGCCACGCTGCTCGCGTACGCCTTGCCAGACCAGCCATGCTCCGCCGATCTCGGCGAGGGCGGCCAGGACGAAGAGCAGCAGGGAGCGGATGACCGTCATGGCCGGTAGTACAGCGCATGGCAGCGGTCGATTCGTCTCCGGGCGCCCTTCGCGCCGCGGTTCGGGCGCTCAGCGATGGTCGGGGTGGGTGCTCACGACGGCCGGTCCTCCGCCGGGGTGCGGCCGGTGGCCAGGCCGGCGTACGGCAGCGGGCAGTCGGGACAGGTGCAGTTCGTCAGGCTGTCGCAGCCCGCGGTGACCACCTGGGTGAGCGCGGTGCGGATGGTGGTGAGGTCGGCGATGCGCGCGTCCACCTCGGCGATCTTGGCCTGGGCGCGGGCACGCAGGTCGGGAGTGGGATGACCGCGCCTGCCGGTGTCGATCAGCTCGGCGACCTCGTCCAGGGTGAAGCCGAGCCGCTGGGCGGCCTTGATGACGGTCAGCAGGGTGACCGTCTCCGGCGGGTAGGCGCGGTGCCCGCCGGGACTGCGCGCCGGTTCGGCGATCAGTCCGCGACGCTCGTAGTAACGCAATGTCTGCGGGTTGACCCCGGCCCGCCTGGCCACCTGCCCGCTGCGCAGGTGGGGGCCGTCGGGATCCTGCCTCACACCGATCCTCGCGATGCGGCAGGAGCCGATGCGGCAGACCCCAGTTCGGCAGGACCCGGTTCGGCAGGACCCGGTTCGGCAGGACCCGGTTCGGCAGATCCCAGATCGCCAGGACCCGGTGCGGCCGACACGGCGCGTGCCTGGAGCGCGTCCAGCACCTCGATCCGCTCCGGCGGCACCGCCACCTCCAGTGTCAGGCCGCCGTCCGCGATGGTCAGGGTGAAGGCGAAGAAGGAGCAGCAGCCGTTCTCCCGCGCGGTCAGCTCGGCCGCCCGGGCGGCGTACTCCGGGCTGAAGACGAGCTCCAGCCGCAGCCGCTCGCGTCCGGGGCGCCGCACGGCCTGAACCGCGTCGGCGAACAAGGCGTCGAACTCGGCCACCCGAAGCGGCTGCTCCGCAGTGGGCAGGGTGCACGCTGCGGGAGCCCATCCCTGGTCAAGGGCGATGTCCTGTGTCACATCTCTGACGGTAAGCCTGTACTCCGGTACCGGATGCAACCCCTTTGCGCGTGGGTGCGCACCGACAAGTGTGGGGCGTACGCGAGATGACGCCGGGTCGCCGATCACCGGGAGTCGTCCCGGGCAGGGGAGCAGCACGGGTCGCCGCACTGGCCGGACGAGGGGGACGGCGTGCGGGCGGGAGCGGCGCAGCAGGCGTCCCCGCGCCAGGCTTCGCGGCCTTCCTTGACCGCGACGGCGGCGATGACCAGGGCGGCGATCGGGTCGGCCCAGGACCAGCCGAAGGCGCTGTTGAGGGCGAGCCCGGCGAGCAGCACCGCCGACAGGTAGGTGCACAGCAGGGTCTGCTTGGAGTCGGCGACCGCCGAGGCGGAGCCGAGTTCGCGGCCGGCGCGACGCTGGGCGTACGACAGCACCGGCATGATCACCAGTGAGAGGGCGGCCAGGACCAGGCCGGGAGTGGAGTGCTCGGCCTCGCCGGCGCCCAGGAGGGTGCGCGCGGCGTCGACGGTGACGTAGGCGGCCAGCGCGAAGAAGGAGATCGCGATGATCCTCAGCGCGGTCTTCTCCCGTGCCTGGTGGTCGGTAGCGGAGAACTGCCAGGCCACCGCGGTGGCGGAGGCGACCTCTACGACGGAGTCCAGGCCGAATCCGACCAGTGCGGCCGAGGAGGCGAGGGTGCCGGCGGTGATGGCGACGACGGCCTCGATCACGTTGTAGGTGATGGTGGCGGCCACCAGCAGCCGGATGCGCCGCCGGAGCGCTTCGCGGCGGGCCGGGGTAGGGCCGAGGGAGATCGCGGTCATCAGCAACACCCCTTCTCATCCGCGTCCACGCAGGTGCGGTCGGCGGCCACCGCGATCACCGCGGTGCGCAGGTCGTCCAGCGCGTGGCCGAGCCGCTCGTCGGCCAGTTCGTAGCGGGTGCGCCGCCCGACGGGCACGGCGACGACCAGGCCGCAGTCGCGCAGGCAGGCCAGGTGGTTGCTCAGGCGGGTGCGGGAGATGCCCAGCAGGTCGGCCAGGTCGGCCGGATGCGCCGGAGCCTCGCGAAGCGCGATCAGGATGCGGCATCGGATCGGGTCGGCCAGGGCACGGCCGAACCGGGCAAGTACGTCGATGTCGGACGCGATGGTGACCATTGCCCTGACGATACAGGAAATCCTGAATTCAGTCAGCTCTGAATCATCGGATGTGTCCTGAGTAGCGCGAGCCGCCGGACGGCGCGACAGACGTCGTGCACGAGACATGCGGACGAGGTGGCTGAGCCGGCCGAGTGGACCGCGTGGCTGAGTTCGTCCCCGGTGAGAGGAGGCGACGACGCGCGCCGCTCCGTCGCCCGGGCTGCCGGTGAGTGAGTGATGCCCGCCTGAAGCAGGTTCGCGCACTCCTCCACATTTACACCCCATGGGGGTATGCTATGGTCTCTCGCGACGGGTACCCCCCAGGGGTAAATACATAAGGAGGACGGGTATGTGCACGGCATGCGCGTGCGGCACGGAGTCGGCCCAGACCACGGCGACCGCTGAGGCGAGTGCGGCGGACGGCCAGGTCGGCAAGGGCGGCCAGGTCGGCCAGGTGGGCAGGGTCTATTCGGTGAGCGGGATGACCTGCGGCCACTGCGTCTCGTCGGTGTCCGGGGAGATCGGCAAGGTCGGCGGCGTGACCGGGGTGGCCGTCGACCTGCCGACCGGCGCGGTCACCGTCAGCGGCGCGGGATTCAGCGACGAGGAGGTCCGGGCCGCGGTGGAACAGGCCGGCTACCAGATGGCGGCCCGGTCCTAGCGGATCGACCCCCGAAGAAAGCGGTGGGCGTGCACTGGCATGCACGCCCACCTGCGGGGCCGGTCCGATTCGGCATCACACCCAACCCTCCAGCGCATCCTCCCATCGCCGGCGGATGTGAAGAACAGGAGTGCGGCAATGAACGCCGTCAATCCGCGCAGGTGGCGGGCACTGATCGTGCTCGCCGCGGCACAGTTCATGGTCATCATGGACACCTCGATCATCGGTGTCGCCTTACCCGACATGCAGCGCGACCTGGGTTTCTCCCCGGACGCGCTGCAGTGGGTCTTCAACGCCTACGTCATCGCCTTCGGCGGCCTGATGTTGCTCGGAGGTCGTCTGTCCGACCTGTTCGGCGCCCGGAGGATCTTCACCGTCGTTGCTGCTCATGCGCAAACGCGCGTCGTCGGCGCCTGTCGCCGCGGACGCCCAGGCAGCGCAGGTCCAGGTCACTCCGAGCGGGCCCATCCCCGGGTGAGGCGGGCCCGCGAAATACCCTAGGGGGGTAAGGTGTTAGATACAGAGAGGACGGAACTCAGCAGAGCAGGGCGGGGAGATGGCCGGATACACGGGGACCAAGAAAGACCACCTCAGGCGGCTGCGCCGGATCGAGGGGCAGGTCCGCGGACTGCAGCGGATGGTCGACGAGGACAAGTACTGCATCGACATCCTCACCCAGGTCTCGGCCGCCAACAGAGCGCTCCAGGCGTTCGCCCTGCAACTGCTGGACGAGCACATGGCGCACTGCGTGGCCGAGGCCGTCGCCAAGGGCGGCACCGAAGCCGACGTAAAGATCAAGGAAGCCTCCGAGGCCGTCGCCCGTCTCGTCCGTTCCTGATCGGCTATCACAAAGGAGAAGCGTCATGACCACCGCCACCTACACCGTCACCGGTATGACCTGCGGACACTGCGTCAGCTCGGTGAAGGAGGAGATCGGCGAGGTCCCCGGCGTCACCGGCGTCGAGGTGGATCTCGCCACCGGGATCGTCACCGTCGAAAGCGACAGCCCCCTCGACACGGCCACGATCAGGGCCGCCGTCGAGGAGGCCGGATATGAAGTGGTGGACAAGCAATGAACACGCCGGCCCGCCTGGGCACATATGTCCTCGGTCTCGCCGTGGTCTTCGCAGGGGCGTTCGGCGTCGGCGGCGCCGTGGGCGCGACGGGACCGGCGCCCGCGAACAACAGCCATGGAGATCACGCGACCCCTCCACCGGCCGCGCGGAAGACGGAACACGTGCCGGGAGGACTCCAGGTGTCCCAGAGTGGCTACACCCTCACGCCGCAGACCACGATCGTCACCCCCGGGACTCAGACCGAGTTCCGGTTCACCGTGGACGGCCCCGACGGCCGCCCGGTGACCGCCTACGAGACCCAGCACGACAAGAAGCTGCACCTCATCGTGGTCAGCCGGGATGGAGTCGTCTTCCGGCACCTGCACCCCGAGCTGTCGGGCGACGGGATCTGGTCGGTGCCGCTGACGCTGCCCGACGCCGGCGCCTATCGGGTGTTCGCCGACTTCGTCCCCCAGGGCGGGGAAGGCCTGACCCTCGGCGCGGACCTGTACGCTCCCGGCGACTACGCACCCCGGGCCCTGCCGGCGCCCAGCCGTACGACTACGGTCGAGGGATACACCGTCCGGCTCGACGGCACCCTCACACCGGGTGCGGCGAGCAGGCTCACCGCCGAGATCACCAGGGACGGCAAGCCCGTGACCGACCTGCAGCCCTACCTCGGGGCGTACGGACATCTGGTCGCGCTGCGCGTGGGCGACCTCGCCTACCTGCATGTGCACCCCGACGGCGCTCCGGGTGACGGCGTCACCCCCGCAGGCCCCGGCATCACCTTCTACGCCGAGGTTCCCAGCCCCGGCGACTACCGGCTCTTCCTCGACTTCCAGCACGACGGAACCGTGCACACCGCCGCCTTCACCGTACGGGCGGAGCGACCCTCAGGGGCAATCCCCACCGCCACGGCGGACCACGGATCCGAACACGCCCACTCCGGCCACTGACAGCGAGTATGACGCGGAAAGGAGGAGCGATGGCCTCCATAACCGGTGACCGGCCGTCCGGCGCGGTCGAGCTTTCGATAGGCGGCATGACCTGCGCGTCGTGCGCCAACCGGATCGAGCGCAAGCTCAACAAGCTGGACGGTGTCACGGCCACGGTGAACTACGCCACGGAGAAGGCCAAGGTCACCTTCCCCGCTGATGTGGATCCACTCCTGCTGGTGGCGGAGGTGGAGAAGGCCGGATACACGGCCAGGCTGCCCGAGCCGCCCGCACCCGAGCAGGCGGCTGAGGAACCGGGAGACGAGCTCGCTCCCCTGCGGACCCGCCTGCTGGTGTCGGTGGTGCTCGCGGTGCCGGTGATCGCGCTGGCGATGATCCCCGCCGTGCAGTTCACCTACTGGCAGTGGCTGTCGCTGACGCTCGCCGCCCCCGTCGTGGTCTACGGCGGCCTGCCGTTCCACAAGGCCGCCTGGACCAACCTGCGCCACGGCGCCGCCACGATGGACACCCTCGTCTCGCTCGGCACGATCGCCGCGCTGGGCTGGTCGCTGTGGGCGCTGTTCCTGGGTGATGCGGGCGTGCCCGGGATGACCCACGGGTTCGACCTGACCATCACCCGCAGCGACGGCTCGGGCAACATCTACCTGGAGGCCGCCGCCGGGGTGACCGCGTTCATCCTCGCCGGACGCTACTTCGAGGCGAGGTCCAAGCGGCGGGCCGGAGCGGCGCTACGCGCCCTGCTTGAACTGGGCGCCAAGGATGTGGCCGTGCTGCGCGACGGCCGCGAGGTGCGCATCCCCGTCGACGAGCTGAAGGCCGGAGACCACTTCGTCGTACGGCCCGGCGAGAAGATCGCCACGGACGGCATCGTCGAGGAAGGCGCCTCGGCCGTCGACGCCTCGATGCTCACCGGCGAGTCGGTCCCGGTCGAGGTCCGGCCGGGCGATTCGGTCACCGGGGCGACGGTCAACGCCGGCGGGCGGCTGGTGGTGCGGGCCACCCGGGTCGGGTCCGACACCCAGCTCGCCCAGATGGCCCGCCTGGTGGAAGACGCCCAGACCGGTAAGGCGCAGGTGCAGCGCCTGGCCGACCGCATCTCCGGGATCTTCGTCCCGATCGTCATCGCCCTGGCCGTGGCGACGCTGGGATACTGGCTCGGCACCGGTGAAGGGGCCGGGGCGGCCTTCACCGCCGCGGTCGCCGTGCTGATCATCGCCTGCCCGTGCGCGCTGGGCCTGGCCACGCCGACCGCGCTGCTGGTCGGCACCGGCCGGGGCGCCCAGCTCGGCATCCTGATCAAGGGCCCGGAGGTGCTGGAGTCGACCCGCGCGATCGACACGATCGTGCTGGACAAGACCGGCACCGTCACCGAAGGAAGGATGACCCTCGTCGAGGTCCACCTGGCCGACGGGCAGGACCGTGACGAGGTGCTCCGCCTGGCCGGGGCCCTGGAACACGCCTCCGAACACCCCATCGCCCAGGCCGTCGCCCGGGGCGCCGCCGAACGCGTCGGCGACCTGCCTGCCCCGGAGGACTTCGCCAACGTCGAGGGCCTGGGGGTGCAGGGCATCGTGGACGGCCACGCCGTGCTGGTCGGCCGGCCCCGCCTGCTGGAGGACTGGTCTCAGCACCTGCCCGCCGGCCTCGCGCGGGCGCTGGAGCAGGCGCAGGCCGCCGGCCGTACGGCGGTGGCGGTCGGCTGGGACGGCCAGGCCCGCGCGGTGCTGGTGGTGGCCGACGTCGTCAAGCCCACCAGCGCCCAGGCCATCGCCGATCTGCGGGCGCTGGGGTTGACGCCGGTGCTGCTGACCGGTGACAACCGGGCGGTCGCCCAGGCGGTCGCCGCCCAGGTGGGCATCGATGAGGTGATCGCCGACGTGCTGCCGGCCGGCAAGGTCGATGTGGTCAAGCGGTTGCAGGCCGACGGCAAGACCGTGGCGATGGTCGGCGACGGGGTCAACGACGCCGCGGCGCTGGCCCAGGCCGATCTCGGGCTGGCCATGGGCACGGGCACCGACGTGGCGATCGAGGCGGCCGATCTGACGCTGGTGCGGGGTGATCTGCGGGTGGCGGCCGACGCGATCCGGCTGTCGCGGCGCACGCTGCGCACGATCAAGGGCAACCTGTTCTGGGCGTTCGCCTACAACGTCGCGGCCCTGCCGCTGGCCGCCGCGGGACTGCTCAACCCCATGATCGCCGGAGCGGCGATGGCCTTCTCCAGCGTCTTCGTCGTCAGCAACAGCCTCAGACTGCGCCGCTTCCGTTAGGTCGTGTCTGACAATCATGGCCTTGTCAGACACTCCTTAGCGCAGCGCGTGCGAAGGGTCTCCGGCAACGTGTCCGGCGGCCCTTCCGGCGGCCCTTCTGGAACCTGCCGGCCACGCGAGTGGACCGCCGCGCCTACGCCGGCTCGGGGCCGGAGGGACGAGCGGGAAAGACCCCGTGGCGGCCGGCGCCGGCGGCGAAGCGGGCGGCGCCGGCCACGCCCTCGCGCTCCACGATCGGAACGCCCGCCGCCCCCTCGGCGCGCAACGCCTCGGCCAGGGGCAGGTCCAGCGCGGCGTAGGTGGAGGCCCGGTCGGTCAGGACGCATTCGAAGGGGAACGCCGCGATCTGCCCGGCCAGCTCACGGGCCGCCTCGACCGCCCGGCCCGGCTCGACGACCCGGTTGGCCAAGCCGATCGCGAGGGCTTCGTCGGCCCCCACCGGGCGGCCGGTGAGGATCAGGTCGAGGGCGCGGCCCAGGCCCACGATCCGCGGCAGCCGGACCGTGCCGCCGTCGATGAGCGGCACCCCCCAGCGACGGCAGAACACCCCGAGCACCGCGTCGGACTCGACGACCCGCAGGTCGGCCAGCAGCGCCAGCTCAAGGCCACCCGCGACCGCGTATCCGCCGATCGCGGCGATCAGCGGCTTGCCCAGTCGCATCCGGGTCGGCCCCATCGGACCGCTGCCGCCTCCGTCGGGATCCAGTTCGTTGCGCCGCTCGGGGTCCCCGGCCGCGGTCAGACCGGCGCCCGCGCAGAAGGTGCCGCCGCTGCCGGCCAGGATCGCCACCCGCTGGTCCTGGTCGGCCTCGAACTCCGCGAACGCCGCCCGCAGTTCCCCGGCCATGACCCGGTCGACGGCGTTGCGCCGATCGGGCCGGTCCATCCAGATCGTGGTGATCGGTCCCTCGACCTCCACCCGCACGTCACCCATCGCTACTCCCGTCACGTCACGGCCTGCGCGGCCCAGCAGTGGAAACGAGACCACGGTAGAACGCGAGACGGGAGCTCAGGGCCCGGCGCAGCGGGTGCGGGGGGCGGACACCGTCGAGCGCGGGCAGACGTCGTCGACGAGGGCGACCGAGGAGAGGACAGCGCCCTGTGGTCAGGCCGAGGTCAGGCCGACGTCCGGACCGGGCCGGTCCACTTGAGCTCGGGCAGGTTGACCACGATCGCCTCCTGGGAGCTCCGCGCGATGACGACGACGGCCTCCAGGTCGGGGTCAGGGTTCTCCTCTCGATGCGGCACGAACGGCGGCACGAATATGTAGTCGCCCGGTTTCGTGTCGATGCGCACCTCGTGCGGCACGTCGGCGTCGACGTCGAGGAACACGAACGACGGTGTGCCGCTGACCACGTAGATCGCGGTCTCGGAGTCACCGTGGTGGTGGTTGGCGGAGACGGTCGCCGGCGCCACCTGGGTCTGGCCCATCCACAGCCGTGTCGCACCGACGGTGGCGCCGCTGATGGCGGCCTGGCGTCGCATGCCGCCCGTCTGCGCCGTGTCGGATGTCAGGCCGGCCGGTGCCACGTGGTGCAGCCTCCGGTGGAACGGATCCTCGGGAAGGATGATGCTCACCGTCTGTCCTCCTATGTCGGCAGGCGCCCCTGCATGCACTCGGGGCACGGGCGTGGCGCCGGTCGTCTTCCGTTGCCGCCGTCGCCCCCGCCCGAGCCGCTCACTCCCTCTCGCCGACGCCCCTGGCCAGGGGCGCACGCCAGCGGTACCGCATGGCGAGCATACGGAACGCGAAGGCGAGCACCGCCGAGGACAGAGTGGCGACGAACCCCTGCACCCCCAGCGTGAACAGCAGGGCCATCGACGCCGAGCCGAGCATCGCCGGCACGGCGTAGAGCTCCCGGTCGTAGAGCAGGGTCGGCCTCTCACCGGACAGGACGTCTCTGATGACGCCGCCGCCGACCGCCGTGCAGACCCCGAGGAACACGGCGTGCATCGGCGCGAGGCCGTAGTGCAGCGCCTTGGAGGTCCCGACGGCGCAGAACAGGCCGAGGCCTGCCGCGTCGAAGACCAGCACCCCGGGCATCGCCCGCTCGACCTGGGGATGCCAGAAGAACGCGATGACGGCGGCCACGATCGGCACGAGGAGATATGCCGTGTCCCGCAGCGCGGCGGGCTGCACACCGATGAACAGGTCGCGCACGATGCCGCCGCCGACGGCCGTGAAGAACGCGAGCACCGCGATGCCGACCGCGTCGAGCCGTTTGCGTACGCCCGCCAGCGCGCCGGACAGGGCGAACACGAAGGTTCCGGCGAGGTCGAGCACGGGGGTCACAAGTGCACAGTCTCCCACAAACCGGGCGAATCACTGCGTCAAGATCAGAAAGCCGAGGACCCGAGGCGCCCGCCGGGAAGGCCGGAACCCGTGCGGGCGGCGACCGCGCCGCTGACGAGCGCGGCGGACACGGAGATGCCGCTCCGCGCGATCCCCGGGGGCCGGCCCCGATCCTGCCGCGGTTCTGCCGCGGTCCGGTTCCGGTACCGGTTCTGCTGTGGTCCGGCCCCGGTTTCTGCCGCGGTTCTGCCGTTGTCCGGCCCCGGTCGGTCGTGCGCGTTCCGACGAAGCTCAGTCGCGGGCGAGCAGCTCCAGCGTGTCGACGACGCGGTTGGAGAAACCCCACTCGTTGTCGTACCAGGCCACCACCTTGACGTGCCTGCCCTCGACGCGGGTGAGGGCGGCGTCGAAGATCGCCGACGCCGGCTGGCCGGTGATGTCGCTGGAGACCAGCGGCTCGTCGGCGTACTCGAGGATGCCCTTGAGCCTGCCGTCCGCGGCGGCGCGGTAGGCCGCGAGCACCTCGTCGCGGGTGACCTCGCGGGAGACGGCCGTGTTCAGCTCCACGATCGACCCCACCGGGACCGGCACGCGGATCGAGTCGCCCGACAGCTTGCCGTCGAGGTTCGGCAGCACCAGGCCGATGGCCTTGGCGGCCCCCGTGGTGGTGGGCACGATGTTGACGCCGGCCGCGCGGGCGCGGCGCAGGTCGCGGTGGGGGCCGTCCTGCAGGTTCTGCTCCTGCGTGTAGGCGTGCACCGTGGTCATGAAGCCGTGCTCGATGCCGGCCAGGTCGTCCAGCACGGACGCCAGCGGAGCCAGCGCGTTCGTGGTGCACGAGGCGTTCGAGACGATCACGTGCCGGGCGGGGTCGTAGACCTCGGTGTTCACGCCGTAGGCGAGCGTGACGTCGGCGCCGTCGGAGGGGGCGCTCACCAGCACGCGCCTGGCGCCCGCGTCGATGTGGGCGCGAGCGGCACGCGCCGCGGTGAAGCGGCCGGTGGCCTCCAGCACGATGCCGACGCCGAGCTCGGCCCAGGGCAGCTTGGCGGGCTCGCGTTCGGCGAGCACCGTGATGCGGCGGCCGTCGACCACGAGGTCGGTGCCGTCGACCTCGACGGAGCGGCCGAGGCGGCCGAGCGCGCTGTCGTACCTGAGCAGGTGCGCGAGGGTCTCCGGGGCGGTGAGGTCGTTGACGGCGACCACTTCGAGGTCGCTGTCACGTTCGAGCAGAGCGCGGAGGGTGTTGCGTCCGATGCGGCCGAATCCGTTGACGGCGATGCGAGTCATGGGCGTTCCTTTCGTTCGCGCTCCATGATCGGCTTTCGGATGCCGGGCCGACAGTGGCCTGAACGACAGCGCACGCAAGGATCCAGCCAGAAGTTTCGCCACCGATCGCAAGGATCTCGCCATGTCCTCCTCGCACGCGCCAGGGCCGCGAGCCTCAGGCCGAGAAGGTGTGGCGATACTCGGTGGGAGAGGTGCCGAGGATGCGCTGGAAGTGCAGGCGCAGGTTGGCGCCGGTGCCGAGCCCCACCCGGTCGGCGATCTGCTCCACGCCCAGGTCGGTGCGTTCGAGCAGCTCGCGTGCCAGGTCCACGCGTGCCCTGAGCACCCACTGCATCGGCGTGTAGCCGGTGTCCTCCGCGAACCGCCGGGAGAAGGTGCGCGCCGACACCCGCGCGTGGCGGGCGAGGGTCTCCAGGGTCAGCCGTTCGGACAGGTGCGCCAGGGCCCACTCGCGGGTGTTCGCGAACAGGTCGCCGAGCGGCTCGGGGACGCTGCGGGGAACGTACTGCGCCTGACCCCCGCTGCGATAGGGGGCGGCCACCAGCCGTCTCGCCACATGGTTGGACAGCCCGACGCCGTGGTCGCGCCGCACCAGGTGCAGGCACAGGTCGATGCCGGACGCCGCGCCCGCCGACGTCAGCACGTCGCCTTCATCCACGAACAGCACGTTCTCGTCCACCCGCACGAGCGGGTGCTTGCCGGCGAGGGCCTTCGTGTAGTGCCAGTGGGTCGTCGCCCGCTTTCCGTCGAGCAGGCCCGTCGCCGCCAGCGCGAACGCCCCCGTCGAGATGGCCGCGAGCCGGGTTCCGCGCTCGTGGGCGGTCATGAGCGCGCCGACGACCGCGACCGGTGGTTCCGTGGTCGCCGGCTCCCGATAACCGGGGATGAACACGGTGTCGGCCTGCTCCAAGGCGCCGAGGCCCTCGGCCACGTGATAGGAGAGGCCGTCGCCGCCGGTCACCAGTCCGGGCGCGGCGCCGCAGACCCGCACCTCGTACGGCATGCTCGGCCGGTTGGAGAACACCTGCGCGGGGATGCCGACGTCGAGCGGCTTCGCGCCCTCCAGCACGAGCACGGCGATGCGGTGGTTCTTCCGGCTCATCGGCCTCCTCCGGCTCTCCCTCGGTCCGGCGGCCATTTCCTCACGCCGTGACCGCCACGGCACCTGTCGCAAGCATCCTGCCATCGGCCCGCACCCTGACGTCAGACAGGCGTGGTCAGGCAGCCGTGGTCAGGCAGCCGTGGTCGGGCAGGCGTGGTCGGGCAGGCGTGACACAGGCGCGGCGGCAGGACGTGGGGACGGCCAGACGTGGCGACGGGGCGGGGACGGCGGGGCGCGGTGGCGGGCGGATTTCTTCGCGGCCGTTGACATAGCCTGCTTTTCCTACATAGTTAGTAGGTAAAGCGTAAAGCCCCTCTTCGAGAGGTATGCGACCACGTGAAATTCCTCGCCATCACCCTCATCGCGCACGGGCCCGACCCGCTGACCGGCGAGACCAGGTCCACCACCGAGCGGTTCCGCGATGTGGTGGACACCGCCGTACTCGCCGAGGAGCTGGGCTTCGACGGCTTCGGAGTGGGGGAGCGGCACGAGCGGCCCTTCATCTCCTCCTCGCCGCCGGTCGTGCTCAGCCACATCGCCGCCCGGACCTCCCGCATCCGGCTGTTCACCGCCGTTACCACGCTCAGCCTGCTCGACCCGGTACGGGCGTACGAGGACTACGCGACGCTCGACCACCTGTCGGGCGGACGCCTCGAGTTGATCATCGGCAAGGGGAACGGGTCGGCCCAGGCGCGGCTCTTCCACGTCACCTCGGAGGACCAGTGGGACCGCAACCGGGAGGCGTACGAACTGTTCCGCAGGCTCTGGCGGGAGGACAGGGTCACCTGGGAGGGCCGGTTCCGGCCGTCCCTCACCGACGCGGAGACGTGGCCGCGCCCGTTGCAGCGGCCGATCCGGGTCTGGCACGGCAGCGCCACCAGCAAGGAGTCGGTGGAGCTGGCCGCCCACTACGGTGACCCGCTGTTCTCGGCGAACGTCACCAACCCCATCGAGCCGTACGCCGAGCTGGTCGACCACTACCGCGAACGGTGGGCACACCACGGGCACGACCCCGCCGACGCGCTGGTGGGCGCGGGCAGCGCCGGCTTCTACGCGGCGCGCACCTCGCAGGAGGCGATCGCGACCTACCGCCCGATCTACGACGCCCGCGTCGCGCTGTTCCGCCGATCGGGCGTGGAACCGGTCTTCCACTCGCTGGAGGACGCCATCGAGCGCGGCTCGATCCTCGTCGGCAGCCCCCAGCAGATCATCGACAAGGTTCTCCGCTACCACGAGCGGCTGGGCCACGAGGTCATGCACATCAGTGCGGACGCCGACGGTCTGACCCGGGCGCAGCACCGGGCGGCGCTGGAGCTGTTCCAGAGCGCCGTCGCCCCCGTGCTGCGCAAGGAGATCCCGAGCCGGCCGTTCCCCGCCGTGCCGGTGGTTCCGCAGAGCGCCGGCGCGACCCGGCAGGAAGGCGCAGTTACCCGCAGGAGCACCGTGACTCATCAGAACACCGCCGTGACCAACCAGAGCGCCGGGACCCGTCAGAGCACCGTCACGAGCACCGGAGCCCCGGCATGAGCGTCCCCGAGCCGACAGCACAGTCCACAGCGCAGCCAGTGAGCACAGCGCGGCCGGTCAGCACAGCGCGGTCGGTCAGCACAGCGCGGCCGGTCAGGCGGCCGGTTCCCCTGTCGATTCTCGACCTGTCCCCGATCCCGTCCGGCAGCGGAGCGGGAGACGCGTTGCGCAACAGCATCGACCTCGCGCGCCACGCCGAGCGTCTCGGGTACCTCCGCTACTGGGTGGCCGAGCACCACTTCGCGGCCGGTGTCGCGAGCTCGGCCCCGGCGGTGCTCATCGGCCTCATCGCGGCCGCGACGAACCACATCAGGGTGGGTTCGGGCGCGGTGCAGCTCGGCCACCAGACGCCTGTCGCGGTGGTCGAGCAGTTCGGCCTCGTCGACGCGCTCCACCCCGGCCGGATCGACCTCGGGCTCGGCCGTTCCGGGCAGCGCAGGGCGGAGATCGTGGCTGAGGCTCCCCAGGCTCCTCAATCCGCGCAGGCGCCCCAAGCCGCGCAGGTTCCTCACGCCGCGCGGGCTCCGCAGGCCGCCCGGGCCGCGGCGCCCAGCGAGTCCCGCGTGGTGGACGGGCTGCTGATCCCGCCCGCGTTCTCCTTCGCCGAGCTGGCCCGCTCTCCGCAGCTCGCCCTCCAGGCCGCGCTGCTGCAGCAGCCGGGCGCGCGCACCCCCGACTTCGCCGAGCAGGTCGACGAGGTCGTCGCCTTCCTGGAGGGCACCTACCGGTCGCCCGGCGGAATCGCGGTGCATGTCGTGCCGGGTGAGGGCGCCGAGGTGGAGCTGTGGATCCTCGGCAGCAGCGGCGGACAGAGCGCGAAGGTGGCGGGGGAGCGCGGGCTTCCGTTCGCCGCCAACTATCACGTCAGCCCGGCGTCGGTGCTGGAGGCCGTGGAGGCCTACCGGGAGGCGTTCACCCCCTCCAAGGTGCTGTCCGAGCCGTACGTCGTCGTCTCCGCGGACGTGGTCGTGGCCGAGGACGACGCGACGGCCAGGGAGCTGGCCAAACCGTACGGCCTCTGGGTGCGCGCCATCCGTACGGGCCAGGGGGCGATCCCCTACCCGACGCCGGGTGAGGCGGACGCGCACGTCTGGAGCGAGGCGGACAGGGAACTGGTGGCCGACCGCGTGGACACCCAGTTCGCGGGCTCGCCGGAGACGGTCGAGGAGCGGCTCCGCGTGCTCCAGCGGGTCACGGGCGCCGACGAACTGCTGATCACCACGATCACGCACGGGCACGCCGACCGGGTGCGCTCCTACGAGCTGCTCGCGGAGGCGTGGCACGGAGAAGACACGCTCCGCGCGTCGCGAACTCACCCGTCCGGGCGGCCCGCGTGAGCGCGGCGGCGAGGGAGCGCGGTCGCGCCGCCGCCGGTACGCCGGGCCACGAGCCGCCTGGACGCAAGCCTCCGGTACCCGCCGCCGGAGACCGGGGCACTGCACGCGGGCACGGCAGGAGGATCACTGTGGAGGTCGTCAGGGGCGCGCTGCCCCTCATTCTCGTCGCGGCGCTGGCCGCGTGCGGGTCCCAGACGCCCGCCGCACAGTCAGGTGGCACCTCTCTCACGTGGGCCGTCGAGACCGAGCCCATCACGTTCAACCCTCATCTGTGGGCGCAGAACAAGGCCAGGCTGCTGGTGTTCAACCAGTTCGACGCGCTCCTCGCGTACGGCGAGGACGGGTCGTTCGTCCCCTGGCTCGCCCGGTCGTGGAAGGTCTCGGACGACGGGCGCACCTATACCCTGGAGTTGCGCGACGACGTCACCTTCCAGGACGGTACGAAGTTCGACGCGGCGGCGGTGAAGGCGAACCTGGACAAGCTGCGCGAGCCCGGTTACAACCCGGCGGTCGCCGCCATCCAGTTGCACGCCCTCGACAAGGCCGAGGTGCTCTCGCCCACCACCCTGAAGATCACCTTGAAGGAGCCCGACGGGCTGTTCCTCGACTTCCTCGCCTCGCCGTACGCCGGGCAGGTGTCCCCGAAGTCCCTCAGGGAGGCCAAGGACCTCAAGGCCGGCGGTCCGGACGTGGTCGGGACCGGCCCGTTCGTCCTCGACCGCTACGTGCGGGGCCAGGAGGCCCACTATCGGCGCAACCCCCGCTACGACTGGGCGCCGCAGGGCAGCGCCCACCAGGGACCCGCGTACCTGTCGGAGGTCACCTATCGCTTCCTGCCGCAGGCGGCCGTCCGCGTCGGCGCGCTCACCTCCGGGCAGGTCCAGGTCGTCGAGGGCGTCCCGGCCACCGACATCCAGTCGGTCAAGGGCGACCCCGCGCTGTCCTTCCAGTCGGCGCTCAACTCCGGCACATCGTTCTCCTACTACTTCAACACCTCCCACCCGCCCTTCGACGACAGGCGCGTGCGGCAGGCGTTCCGGGAGGCCGTGGACGTCGACGCCGTGCTGGCGTCCGTCTACCAGGGCACCGCCAAGCGGGCCTGGAGCGTCGTCGCCGACACCAGCCCCTTCTACGACCCGTCGCTGGAGGGGACGTACGGCGGGGACGTCGCCGAGGCGAACGCGCTGCTCGACGCGGCGGGCTGGACCGGGCGCGACGCCGAGGGCTATCGGACCAAAGGCGGCAAGCGGCTGACGGTCCGCTCGGTGGCGTCGGCGCCGTTCGTCCGCGACCGCAGGGACGTCCTAGCCCAGGCGATCCAGGCACAGGTCAAGCAGACGGCGGGCATCGAGTTCCAGGTGAGGATCGTGGATCAGGGCACGGCGCAGAAGGCGTACGACGGAGACGAGTACGAGATCTTCGAGAACTCGCGCGGCGACTCCGACGCCGGGGCCGCGCTCAACCTCATCCTGCCGAAGGGCGGGGCCATCAACCGCAGTCACTACGAGGACGCCGAGCTGGACGACCGGCTCGCCAAGGCGTCGGCGAGCTCCGACCCCTCCGAACGCAAGGCGCTGTACGCCGAGGTCCAGCGGAAGGTGGTGACCGCGGAGGCGGTCGTCTTCCCCGTCTACGTGCCGTCCGACCAGATCGCGGCGAGCAGGAACGTGCAGGGCCTCGGCTTCGACCCCGTCTCCGGCACGCCGCGCGGCGCCTACGACGTGCGGATCGCCGCATGACGGCGGCGCCGCCGGCCCGGCGGCCCACGACGACGGCGCCCGCCGAGCCGCCCGCCGAGCCGCTCGCGACCCGGCCCCCGGCGCCGCGGCGACTCCCGGGGCTGCGCGTGCCCGCCTGGCTGGGCACGCCGGTGCGCAGGATCGTCTCGGCCGTGGCCGTGCTGTGGGCGGCCGCCACCACCGCGTACGCGGCCCTGCTGCTGGCGCCCGGGGACACCATCGACATCCTCATTGGCGACGGCGCCGACACACCGGAGATCCGCGCGCAGATCGTGGCCGAGTGGGGGCTGGACCGGCCCGAAGCCGTGCGTTACCTGAGTTACCTCGGCCGCCTGCTGCACGGCGACCTCGGCCGTTCCTACCAGTTGCAGCGCGACGTCGGCGAGGTGCTGGCCGGTCAGGTGGGCCCGACGGTGCGGCTGACCCTGGCGGCCGCCGCGGTCGGCGTGGTGCTGGCGCTCGTCGTGGCGGTGGCGACGGCGGGCAGGTCGGTCTGGCCGCGCCGGATCGTCTCCGCGGCCGAGCTGGTGGCGGTGTCGGTGCCCCAGTTCGTGATCGGCATCGTGCTGCTGTTCGTGTTCTCCTTCTCGCTCGGCTGGTTTCCCGTCTCGGGCGCGGCCGACCCGGAGGCGCTCGTCCTCCCCGCGCTGGCGCTCGGCCTGCCCGTCGCCGGCGTGCTCGGACAGGTGCTCAGGGAGGGCCTGGAACGCGCGCTCGAGCAGCCGTTCGCGGTGACGGCACGCTCACGCGGCCTCGGCGAGCGTGCCGTGGTGGCCCGGCACGCGCTGCGGCACGCCCTCCTTCCCGCCGTCACCCTCACCGGCTGGTTCACCGGCGTCCTGCTCGGCGGGGCCGTCATCACCGAGGCACTCTTCGGCCGGCCGGGGCTCGGCCGGGTGACCATGCAGGCCGTCAGCGCCAAGGACATGCCGGTCGTGATGGCCGTCGTCATCCTGTCGGCGGCGGTGTACGTGACGATCAGCGCCCTGCTCGACCTCGCCTACCGGCTCATCGACCCCCGGCTCAGGAGCGCGTGATGGCCGTCGCAGCACCCGTCCCGAGACCGGGCGTCCGGACGCGTCCCGGTCTCGTCCTCGCCCTGCTCGTCCTGGCCGTCCTGGTCGTCGCCGTGGCGGCGCCCGGCCTGGTCACCCGGGTCGACCCGCTCGCGGCCGACCCGCTGCGGGCGCTGGCCCCACCCGGCGCGGGCCATCCACTGGGCACCGACCACCTCGGCAGGGACGTGTTCGCCCGCGTTGTGTACGGCGCCCGCCACTCGCTCGGCATCGGGGTCCTCGCCACGGCGCTCGCGGTGGGCGCGGGCTCGCTGCTCGGCCTGGCCGCCGGGCTGGCGGCCCGCCTGGCCGGTGAGGCGCTGGCCCGCCTGTTCGACGTGCTGTCGACCTTTCCCGAGCTGCTGCTCGCGCTCCTCGTGATAGCGATCACGGGCCCCGGCACGTGGAACGTCGTCGCCGCCATCGGGATCGCGCAGATCCCCACGTACGCGCGGGTCGTCCGGGCGCAGACGTTCGTCGTGCGCCGTTCCGGCTACGTCGAGCAGGCGGTGACCTTCGGGCACTCGCGGGCGCGCGTCGTGGCCCGGCACGTGCTGCCCAACGTCGTCGGGCCCGTCCCCGTGCTGGCCACGATGGGGCTCGGCCAGGCCGTCATCGCCACATCCGGCCTCAGTTTCCTCGGCATGGGCCCCCAGCCGCCCGCCCCGGAGTGGGGCACCATGCTCGCCGAGTCGCGCGACTACCTGCGTGTGGCTTCGTGGGTGGCCTTCTCTCCGGGAGTGGCCCTCACCCTGTCGGTCGTGTGCCTGACGGTGGCCGGGCGGCACCTTCAGCGGCGTTTCGAGGGAAGGACACCATGACGGAGCTCGCGATCACCCGTGCCGGCGCCGCATCCGGCCCCGCCGCCGCACGCGTACCCGCTGCTGTGCCTGGCCCCGCTGCCGCTCCGCCGCTCGTCGCGGTGGAGGACCTGCGGGTCTCCTTCCCCGCGTCCGGTGTCGAGGCCGTACGCGGGCTGTCGCTGTCGATCTCGCCGGGGGAGTGCGTCGCCCTGGTAGGGGAGTCGGGGTCGGGCAAGAGCGTCACGGCCCGCGCGCTCATCGGCCTGGCGGGCCCGGGTGCGAAGGTGCGGGCGTCGCTCTTCCACGTTGGCGGTGGGGACGCCCTGACCTTCGGCCCGCGCGAGTGGCGCCGCGTGCGCGGCCGGTTCGCCGGGCTCGTCCTGCAGGACGCCCTGGTCTCGCTCGACCCGCTGCGCACCGTGGGGGCCGAGATCGCCGAAGTGCTGGCCGAGCATGACGTGGTGCCCCGCCGGGCCCGCCCTGAGCGCGTACGGGCACTGCTGGAGGCCGTGGGCGTCCCGGACCCCGAGACGCGCGTGCGGCAGCATCCGCACCAGCTTTCCGGTGGGCTGCGGCAGCGGGCCCTGATCGCCTCCGCGATCGCCGCGGAGCCCGAGTTGATCATCGCCGACGAGCCCACGACCGCCCTCGACGTGACCGTGCAGGCCCAGATCCTTCGGCTGCTCGCGGACCGGAAAGCGGCCGGGACGGCACTGCTGGTGATCAGCCACGACCTCGCCGTGGTGGCCGCGGTCGCCGACCGCGTCCTGGTCATGAAGGAGGGCCTGGTGGTCGAGGAGGGGCCGGCACGCGAGGTGCTGACGGCTCCACGGCACGACTACACCCGGGCTCTGCTGGCCGCCGTGCCTTCCGCGTCCGCCGTGCCGCGCCGGCCGGATCGCTCCCCGGTGGCCGCTCCGCGTGGTCCCGTGCTCGCCGCCATGGGGCTGTCGGTCGCGTACGGCTCGCGCAGGGCCGTGAACGACGTCTCCTTCCGCCTGCACGCGGGGGAGACACTCGGCGTGGTCGGCGAGTCGGGGTCGGGCAAGACGACGCTCGCGCGGCTGGCCCTCGGCCTGCTCGCGCCGGACGCCGGTGAGGTGATTCTGCGGGGAGGCCCCTGGAGCGGCCTGCCCGAGCGACGGCGGCGCCCCCTCCGCCCGGCCGTCCAGGTGATCGCGCAGAATCCGCTCGACTCCTTCGACCCGCGTCACACGGTGGGCCGCCTGGTCGCCGATCCGCTCTCCGCGCTGCCGAGGCGGCGGCGCCGGGAGCGCGCCGTCGAACTGCTGGGCCGGGTCGGGCTGCCGCCCGAACTGCTCGGCCGGCGTCCGCGCGAGCTGTCGGGCGGCCAGCGGCAGCGCGTGGCCATCGCCCGCGCGCTCGCGTCCCGGCCCGAGGTGCTGATCTGCGACGAGCCCGTCTCCGCGCTCGACGTGTCGATCCAGGCACAGGTGCTCGACCTGCTGGCCGAGATCCAGGCCGAGGACGGGACGGCGCTGCTGTTCATCTCCCACGACCTGGGCGTCGTGCGCCGGCTGAGCGATCGGGTCCTGGTGATGAAGGACGGCAGTGTGGTGGAGGAGGGGGACGCCGGCGAGGTCTTTCATCATCCCCGGCACCCCTACACCCGGGAGTTGCTCGCGGCAGTGCCCCGGCTCCCCGAGCGAGCGGCCGGCGGCGACCGGTGACGACCTGAGGACACCCCGGCTTGACGGCGCGGCGAGGGTCGGGGTGTGGCGAGGGGAGCGGGGCGACGGGCGGCGCGGAGGGTCGGTGCGCGAGAGGAGGGGGCGGCGGGCGGCGTACGAGGGTTGGTGCGGCGAGGGTCAGTCTTCAGGGATCGTGATGCCCTCCAGCACCAGCCGCAGGAATCGCGGGCTGCCGTCTCTGCCGGAGGCGGCCTGCTCGCGCACCCAGGCCGCGCCGTTGAGGAGGTCGAACAGCTCCTCGGGCGTGAGGTCGGGCCGCACCCTGCCGGCCGCCTGGGCGGCGCGCAGCAGGTCGGCGCCGCCGCGGCGCATCGCGGCGCACATGGCGTGGGAGGGGGTGCCCTCGTCGTACATGCTCCGGGCGAGGATGCCGACCAGGCCGCGGAAGGTGCTGAAGTGCACGACGGCCTCGCGCATCCACTCGATCAGCGAGTCGAGCGGATCCGGTCCGCCGGCCAGCCGTTCGGCGTGGGCGACGAGGCTCTCCAGGCCGTCGCGGGTGGCGGCCTCCACGAGTGAGGCACGGGTGGGGAAGTGCCGATACAGGGTGCCGATGGCGACGCCCGCCTGGCTCGCGACATCCTCCAGCGAGGTGTCGGCGCCCGAGGTCTCGAACGCCTTGCGCGCCGCGGCGAGGATGGCGTCGTAGTTGCGCCGGCCGTCCGCGCGCTTCGGGCGCTGGGCGATGTAGGGCTTCGCGTCCATCGGTACCTCCCGCTTAACTTCCTGAGGCTACCTCATCTTGAATCTTGACCATCAACCTGAGGAGTCCTCAGGAAATTCCGTCGCCTGACCTGAGGATGCCTCTCGGCATCTGGCGGACCGTGGAACTCCGCGGTTCGTCGGGGCCGCCGCCCTGGTCGCCGTGGCGGCGTCCTGGTATCGCCCCCGAGCGCGGGCCTGACGTCGGCCGCCCAGGCGATCCCGCGTGAGGGGCGAGCGGTCCGCGCCGGCTCGCCCCCCCCCCCCCGCGGATTCATGCCGCGTAGCGGCTGGCGGGACGGGCCAGGCCGAGCCGTCCGCGCAGGTCCACCGTCTCGTACGCCGTCCGGAACGCGCCCGCGTTCTGCAGGGCGGGCACGAGGGCCCTGGTGATCGCCACCAGGTCGTGAGGGAGCTGTCCCGGCCGGAGCCGGAATCCCTCCAACCCCGCCTCCCGCCACTCCAGCAGCAGCCCGGCGAGCTCCTCGGGGGTGCCGGTGAAGACGTGGGCGTCCCAATCGAGTTCGGCACCGTCGAGTTCGGCGCTCTTGAGTTCGGCGCCGTCGAGGTCGTCCAGCCGGGCCTTCCGGCCGTACGCGTCGCGGGAGTCGAGGAAGACCACCAGGTCGGCGAAGATCCGCAACGGCGGCTCGGTGCGTCCGACGGCCGCCTCCGCCGCCCGGACGCTCTCCACGATCGCGGCGGCGTCCTCCCGGTCGCGTGGCGTGACGTACACGACGTCGCTAGACCGGGCCGCGAACTCGTACGACAGCGTGTCGTGGGCCAGGGAGGTGACCGGCGGCTGGCCCTGCGGGGAGCGCGGCGTGATCGAAGGACCCTTCACGCTGAACCACTCGCCGCGGAAGTCGATGTGGTGGAGCTTGTCGCGGTCGACGAACCGGCCGGTCGCGACGTCGCGGATCTCGGCGTCGTCCTCCCAGCTGTCCCACAGGCGGCGGACCACCTCGACCGCGTCGGCGGCCTCGGCGAACAGGCCCAGCACGTGCTCGCCGAAGACGGGATCCCGGTCGCCGGAGTAGTCCTGCGGCGGGAACGGCGGGCGGCGGCCGAAGTGGGCCACGTGGTCGGGGTGGCCGGAGATCTGAGGTCGCCAGCCGGCCCTGCCGCGGCTGACGTGGTCGAGCGAGGCGATGCCGATCGCGACGTGGAAGGGCTCGGTGTGGGTCGTGCCGGTGGTCGGCACGAGGCCGATCCGTGAGGTCAGCGGGGCGACGCGTGACGCGATCAGCACCGCGTCGAGCCGCCCGCGCACCTGGTCGAGTCGCCCGTCGGGCTCGTTGAGGCGGGAGGACTGGAGCCCGAGCGCGTCTTCGAAGGTGACGAAGTCGAGCAGGCCGCGCTCGGCTTCCGCGACGAGTCCGGCCCAGTAGCCGGGGGTGAACAGGCGGTCGGGCCGCGCGCCTTCGGCCCGCCACGCGGCCGGGTGCCAGCCCGCGCCGTCCAGCGCGACGGCGAGATGCAGGGTCATGAGGTCTCCTCGATGCCGTCCTGGGTGCGGGGGGCGAGGCCGAGGTGGTCGCGGAGGGTGGGCCCGGTGTAGTCGGCCCGGAACACGCCCTTCTCCTGAAGCAGGGGGACGACCTTGTCGACCAGGTCGTCCAGCCCGCCGGGAGTCAGATGGGGCACGAAGATGAAGCCGTCGGCCGCGTCGGCCTGCACGAAGTGATCGATCTCGTCGGCGACCGAACGCGGCGTGCCGATGAAGGTCTGCGGCGCGGAGACCTCGATGGCGAGCTCGCGGATCGACAGGTTCTTCTCCTCGGCGAGGGCGCGCCACTTGGCCACCAGCTCGCCACGGTCGCGGCGAAACGCCGCGTGGCCCTTGGACACCCCCTCGTCGAGGTCCGGCTCGACGTCGGGCAGCGGGCCGTCCGGGTCGTATCCCGAAAGGTCGCGGCCCCACACGGCCTCCAGGAAGTAGATCGCCGTCTGCGGGCCGACCTGCGCGCGGCGGATCTCGACGGCCCGTTCCGCGGCCTCGGCCTCGGTGTCGCCGAGCACGTACGTCACCGCGGGAAGGATCTTCAGCTCCTCCGGCCGCCGGCCGTAGGCGGCGAGCCTGCGCTTGACGTCACGGTAGAAGGCGCGGCCCTCCTCCAGCTTGCTGTGCCTGCTGAAGATCACGTCAGCCGACGAGGCGGCGAACTCGCGGCCCTCGTCCGAGTCTCCGGCCTGGATGATCACGGGGTGGCCCTGCGGGCCGCGCGGCACGTTGAACAGTCCCGAAATGTCGAAGTGCCGTCCCCGGTGCCGGAAGGGGGTGACGCCGCCGGGCCGCAGGAACCGCCCCGCCTCCGGATCCGCGGCCACCGCGTCCGACGCCCACGAGTCCCACAACTCCCTGGCGGTCTGCAGGAACTCCTTGGCCCGGGTGTACCGGTCGGCCTCGGCCAGGAAGCCGCCCCGGCGGAAGTTCTCCCCGGTGAAGGCGTCGAAGCTGGTCACCACGTTCCACGCGGCCCGGCCGCCGCTCAGGTGGTCGAGCGTGGCCAGCCGCCGCGCCACCTCGTACGGTTCGTTGAAGGTGGAGTTCACCGTCGCGGCGAGCCCCAGGTGGGTGGTGACGGCGGCCAGGGCGGACAGGACCGTGAGCGACTCCGGGCGTCCCATGACGTCCAGGTCGTGGATGCGTCCCTTCGCCTCGCGCAGCCGCAGTCCTTCCGCCAGGAAGAAGAAGTCGAACTTCCCGCGTTCGGCCGTCTGGGCGAGGTGGCGGAACGAGTCGAAGTCGATCTGACTGCCCGACGCGGGGTCGGACCAGACCGTGGTGTTGTTCACGCCGGGGAAGTGCGCGGCGAGATGGATCTGCTTGGTCACGGGGGACTCCTGACGTCTCGGCCGGCGTGCAGCTAAACCAACTAATATAGTAGGTATATGGGGTTTTGTCGTCAATCAATCGGCCTCGTGCTCATGCGACCGGCACGTCGGCAGGCGCCCGGAGGGTGGCGAACGTGGTCCGCCGGCGGAGGCGGAAGCCGAGCTTCTCGTACACCCGGATCGCCGCGGTGTTGTTCGCGGCGGCGTGCAGGAACGGGGTCTCGCCGCGGGCGCGGATGGCGGCGGCGACGGCCGGCACCAGCCGTGACGCCAGCCCCTGGCGGCGGAAGGCCGGGTCGGTGCAGACCGCGCTGATCTCCGTCCAGCCGGGTGGGTGCAGCCGCTCCCCGGCCATCGCGACCAGCGCGCCGCCGCGGCGGATGCCCAGGTAGACGCCCATCTCGATGGTGCGCGGCCGGAACGGTCCCGGCTGCGCGCGTGCGACGAGGTCCAGCATCTCCGGCACGTCCGACGCCCGCAGGCGGACCGCCTCGTCGTCGGGCGCGGGGACCACGTCGTCGCCGACCAGTTGCACGCCCCCGCCGTGCGCGACCACCTCCCACCCGTCCGGCGCCGCGGCGGCCTCGCCGGTGACCGGGATCGTCGCGCCGGGCCCCGCGAGCGCGGCGAGGTCGCTCCAGTCCGCCGGTCGGGGGTCGTCGGGCAGCGCGAAGAACGGCGAGACGTCATCCGGGTAGCGCAACGCGCCGCCGTGCCGTTCGGCGAAGCGCGCGTGCGGGCCGGTCAGCGACGCCCACACGGGATTGTCCAGGAGGTGCCGGTCGCTCATCGCGGCTCTCCTCGGGACGCGTCGTGGCCGGTGCTCACACTCGCCTCCATGGTCATCTCGTCGCGGGGCGCGGCCGTCGGCGCCGCCAGACGCGGGGAACACGGATTCCTTCGGCATCGGGCCTCCTGTCACTCGTCCTCATCCGGGAGGCATCCTAGGCAATTACCTACTAAACAAGTAGGTCTTGACGGTATTGCGTACCTGTGCCGAAGATGGAGGCACGTCGGACGTCCGCGATCAGCGCGGTCGCCGGGAGGGTTGATCCATGACTGCCGAGCTCTTCGCGCTCAATCACGACCACTCACCGCACGCCACGGAGGCACGATGACCGCGCCCGCCGTGCTGGAGGAGGCGGCGGCGGAGACCGCCGGCTCGCTGACCGTGCTCAAGGCGCGTCACCCGGGACGCTGGATCGCCGGCGCCGCGGTGGCGGTGCTGCTGGCGATGGCGGTCAACGCGCTGGTCACCAATCCGGCCTGGGACTGGCCGGTCGTCGGCGCATACCTGTTCCATCCCTCGGTGGTGCACGCGGTGCTGTTCACCGTGGAGCTGACCGCGCTCGGCATCGTGCTGGGTTTCCTGCTGGGCACCGCGCTCGCGCTGATGCGGCTGTCCCGCGTCCCGCTGCTCGCGTCGGCGGCCTGGGGCTACGTGTGGCTGTTCCGCTCGGTGCCGCTCATCCTGCAGCTGCTGTTCTGGTACAACCTCGCCGCCCTGTACAAGCAGATCTCGTTCGGGGTGCCGTTCGGGCCCGCGTTCTTCTCCGTCGACTCGATGGACCTGATCGGGCCGGTGACGGCCGCCGCGCTCGGCCTGGCGCTGCACCAGGCGGCGTACGCCGCGGAGATCGTCCGCGGAGGCCTCCTGTCGGTGGACCCGGGCCAGCTGGAGGCGGCCGCCGCGCTCGGCATCCCGCGGGCCAGGCAGATCTTCCGGATCCAGCTTCCCCAGGCCATGCGGTCGATCGTCCCGGCGGCGGGCAACGAGATCATCGGCCTGGTCAAGGGCACCTCGGTCGTCTACATCATGGCGTTGCCCGAGCTGTTCTACCAGGTTCAGGTGATCTACAACCGCAACGGCCGGGTGATCGCGATGCTGCTGGTGGCCGCGATCTGGTATCTCGTCCTCACCACGGTGCTGTCGGCCGCGCAGCACTACGTGGAACGCCGGTTCGGCCGGGGCCTCGCGCAGGCCCTGCCGCCCACGCCGCTGCAGCGGGTGCGCCGGATCCTCTCCGTACGGCGGGCCGCCCGGCGGCAGCGCCCGGCCTGGGGCGGAGGCGAGCGGCGATGAGCACTCCCATGGTCGACGTGCGCGGCGTGCACAAGAGCTACGGCCCTCTGGAGGTCCTGCGCGGGGTGGACCTGCAGGTCCAGCCCGGCGAGGTGACGGTGATCATCGGTCCGTCCGGGTCGGGCAAGTCGACGCTCCTGCGCAGCATCAACCACCTGGAGAAGATCGACCGCGGGTACGTCGCCATCGACGGCGAGTTCGTCGGCTACCGGCGGTCCGGAGACCGGCTGTACGAGCTGCGGGAACGCGAGATCCTGCGCCGGCGCACCCAGATCGGCTTCGTCTTCCAGAACTTCAACCTGTTCCCCCATCTCACCGTCCGGGAGAACGTGACCGAGGCCCCGATCTCGGCGCAGGGCCGCCCACGCGGCCAGGCCGAGGCGCTGGCGACCGAGCTGCTGGCGCAGGTGGGCCTGTCCGACAAGGCCGAGGCCTATCCGCGGCAGCTGTCCGGGGGACAGCGGCAACGCGTCGCGATCGCCCGGGCCCTGGCCCTGCGGCCCAAGGTCGTGCTGTTCGACGAGCCCACCTCGGCACTCGACCCCGAGCTGGTGGGCGAGGTGCTGGAAGTGATGAAGGCGCTCGCCCGCAACGGCACCACCATGATCGTC
Organism: Microbispora bryophytorum; assembly: GCF_006874465.1. Classification (GTDB taxonomy): domain Bacteria; phylum Actinomycetota; class Actinomycetes; order Streptosporangiales; family Streptosporangiaceae; genus Microbispora; species Microbispora bryophytorum. The sequence goes on from NZ_VIRL01000032.1 coordinate 52,480, forward strand.
GTGACCCACGAGATCGGCTTCGCCCGCGAGGTCGCCGACACCGTGGTCTTCATGGACGCCGGTCAGATCGTGGAGCACGGACCGCCCCGGCAGGTGCTCGACCGGCCGAGGCACGACCGTACGCGCGCCTTCCTCAGCAAGGTGCTCTGAACCCTGAAGGACGATCGCATGTCACCATCCCGATTATCCGTGCTCGGCGTGTCCGCTCTGCTGCTGACGGCCGCCTGCGGCACGGCTCCCTACGACGGCGACGCGGCCGCTGCCGCGGCCCCGCCCGGCGTCTTGAAGATCAACACGAGTCCGGAGCAGAACCGGATCCGGGCCGCGAAGGTGGAGGCGATCGCCGCCGAGGTGCCCGCCGCGATCCGGGCCAAGGGGGAGTTCCTGATCGGCACCTCCACCTTCGAGCCACCGCTGTCGTTCGTCGCCGACGACGACGTCACCCCGATCGGGGTGGAGGAGGACATCGCCTCACTCGTGGCCGACGTTCTCGGCCTGAAGGTGCGCATCGAGGCCACCTCGTGGGGGAACCTGTTCCTCGCGGTGCGGTCCGGCAAGTACACGGCCGGCTTCTCCAACATCACCGTCACCGAGGAGCGCAAGGACGTCTACGACTTCGCCACCTACCGGCTCGACCAGGTGGCATGGGAGGTGCCGAAGGACAGCACGATCACCTCGATCGCCGAGCCGGCCGACGTGGCCGGGCTCAGCGTGGCCGTGGGCTCCGGCACCAACCAGGAGAAGATCCTGCTGGGCTGGGACAGGCAGAACCGCGCCGCCGGGCGGAAACCCGCTCAGATCCAGTACTACAAGCAGGCGGCCGACACCTATCTGGCGCTCAGGTCCGGCCGGATCCAGGCGTACTTCGCACCCAACCCCACCTCCGCCTACCACGCCGCGGTGAGCGGCGACACGAAGATCGTCGGCACCTACTCCGGCGCCGGGCCCACGCTCCAGGGGCTCATCGCCGCGATGACGCGGAAGGGAAACGGCCTGGCCAAGCCGATCGCCGACGCCCTCAACGCCCTCATCGAGGACGGCACGTACGCCAAGGTCCTCACCCGCTGGGGCCTGTCCGGCGAGGCCGTCCCCGAATCCGTGGTCAACCCGCCCGGTTTGCCCCGCGAGCAGTAGGCCATCTCGGCGCCGGCTCACACCGCGCAGCCTTCGCGGGGCCGGGCCGGAGGGGTTCCCCTCAGCTCAGCGGCGGGGCGGCGGGGTGCGCGGGGGACCGCCGGGCCGTACCCCAGCCGGATGATCATCTGGATGTGCCCGCGCCGGTGGTGGGGATCGCTGCGTCGGCGCATGTCGCGGAGGTCGAGCGGCTGGTTGAGGAACGAGGCCGAGACGCCGTGGACGGTCGCGGTCAGCAGCAGGCGCTGCAGGGCCTGGCCGGCGCGCAGCCAGTCGGCGGGGCCGTCGCCCGAGGTGGTGAGCACCGCCAGCCGGGGATTCGACTCGAAACGGACCCCCCGGCGCTCCCCGCGCGTCCCGAAGTCGCGGACGGGCGCAGGGTCGTCTGCGCAGCCGGGCCCCCGCACGTAGGACGGCAGGCCGTCGCGGCGGTTTCCGCTCATCGTCCACGCCCGCAGCTCGGCCTGGTAGTCGCGGTCCTTGCCGAGCTCGTCGTCGGCGACGGCGATGTGTTCCAGCAGGTCCGCCGTGGCGTGCCGCTCCAGCGTGACCAGGCGCGTCCCCTCGCAGGACGCCGCGTGGCGCAGGTCGGCCAGCACGTGCGGGGGAACCGGCCGCTCGCCGAAGGGCTCCCGGTTGGTCCGGCGCACGCCGATGCGGTCGTACAGTTCGCGGGTTCGCCCGGAAGCCGGTCCGTACGGCGACACGCGGACGGCGGCCAGGAGCAGCGGCTCCTCCGCGGTGTTGGGCAGGAGCCAGATCAGCGGCCGGTGACCGGCCGTCCGCACGGCGAGCCGGAGGTTGAACAGAGCGGCGCCACAGCTGACGTGCAGTGAACGCCCCCGGGGGTCGCTGACGCGCAGCCGCCGGTCGGGGTCGGCCAGCAGTTCGGCGAACTCCCCGCGGACCGCTGCGAGCCGCCAGGGCTGCGTGTTGAGCACCGAGGGCGCCTGCCCGGCGGCGGTGAGCAGCCGGTGAAAAGCGCGTTCTGTGGCGAAGGGAGAGTGCACGGCGCACCTTCTTCAGGGAGGGTCTTCTGCCTTCAAGGAGGGTCTTCGGAAGGGTTACTTGAGGATCGGGTAGCGGCGGACGAGTGGGGTGGCGGCCCATTGGGTGCCGAGTCCGAGGGTGGTGCCGGCGCCGGTGAGGGCGAGTCCGATCAGGGCGATGGCGTAGACGATGTGTTCG
>NZ_VIRL01000033.1 GCF_006874465.1 Microbispora bryophytorum
GGACCAACCTCAACGGCCTGAGCCAGACCCCCGCCTTCACCGACCACCCACAGTCGTCATGGACCCGCACCCGCTACGGCAACACCTCCACCCAGGCCACCGTCGAAGGCATCAGCATCTCCGGCGTCGGCCACCAACTGCCGATGAACGGCCAACTCGCCTACGCCATCTCCTTCCTCGGCCTCGACGGCACCACACCATCGTCCCCCTCACCCAGCCCGTCGGCGCCCGCATCGCCCAGTCCGTCGGCGACCCCGACCTCCGGCGGCGGTAGCGGGGCGATCAAGGGGGTGGCCTCGGGCCGCTGCCTGGACGTGCCCAGCGCGAGCACCGCGGACGGCACGCAGGTGCAGATCTGGGACTGCAACGGCCAGACCAACCAGACCTGGGCCTCCACCTCCGCCGGTGAGATCCGGGTGTACGGCAACAAGTGCCTCGACGCGGCCGGCGCCGGCACCGGCGCCAAGGTGCAGATCTACTCCTGCTGGGGCGGCGACAACCAGAAGTGGCGGGTGAACTCGGACGGCTCCATCCAGGGCGTCCAGTCCGGGTTGTGCCTCGACGCCGTCGGCGCCGCCAACAGCAACGGCACCAAGATCCAGCTGTACTCCTGCCACGGCGGCACCAACCAGAAGTGGACCTGGGCCCGATAGCCCCACTCGACACGCCTCCGGTGCGGCCACCCCGCCGCGCCGGAGGTCTCGACCCGCCGAGGGCTCAGGGGCTGAGCTGCTCGTGGGCCGTGCCGTGCCACTCGACGAGCAGCACGGTGGCGTCGTCGTGCAGCCGGCTGTCGTGATGTTCCATCACGGTCCGGATCAGGCGGCGCAGCGTCTCGGGCACCGGCAGGCCGGCGGCGTTCTGCCGGATCATGAACTCGACGAACCGGCCCAGCCCGAACTCGCCGCTGTCGGGGCTGCGCATCTCGGTGATGCCGTCGGTGTAGAGCAGGAGCCGGTCACCGGGCTCCAGTTGCTCCCGGCAGAGCAGGACGGGCAGGCCGAGGTCGAGTCCCATCGGGTGGGCGGGCGGGCATTGCAGGGTGGAGATCCAGCGGCCCTGGCGGATCAGCACCGGCGCGTGGTGGCCGCGGTTGACCCAGGTGAACAGACCGGTGGCGAGGTCGAGGTCGCCGATGATCGCCGTGACGAAGCGGTCGCCCCGGCCGAACTCGTCGATCAGCACCCGCTCGATCGCCTCGCTGTTGCGCACCAGGCTCGCACCCTGCCGCCACTGGTTGCGGCAGGCGGCCACCGCGAGGTTCGCGGTCAGTCCGGCCGACACGTCGTGCCCCATCGCGTCGAAGATCGCCACGTGCACCTGCTCGCCGGAGGTGGAGTAGTCGAACGCGTCGCCGCCGATCTCGTACGCCGGCTCAAGCACCGCGCCGATCGTCACCGAGGGGGTGGCGAAGGTCATCGGCGGCATCAGGTTCCACTGCATCTCGGCCGCCACGTTCATCGGGCGGCTCCGGACGAGGCGCGCGTGGCAGTCGCTGAAGGAGCGCTTGCTGACGACGACCAGCGCGAGGAGGGACGCGATGTGCCGCATACGCTCCTCGACGTCGTCGCCCTCCGACTCGGGGATCATGTGGAGCACGCCGAGGCGCTCGGTGCCGTCCAGCAGGGGAACCCACCACTGGCGCGGACCGCTGCCCTCCGGCCCGTTCCGCAGCATGCGGACCTCCTGGAAGGCGCGCCCGGCGAGCGTGGTGTCGATCTTCAGCTCCTCCGGCTGGGCGTCCGCTTCGCCGTGGCCGCACAGCCGGCGCAACACGCTCTGCTGAAGGTCGGCCAGGTAGACACCGATCCCCTTGAACCCCGCCTCGCGTCTGTGGCGGTCGATCAGCGACGGGATGTCCTCGAACGCGACCAGATGGCTGCCCTCCAGCATGCCCGTCAACGCGAGCGACAGCCCGTGAGAAGAGGGGATGCCCTGCTCCATCTGCCCACCCCCGTGGTCCTTGACCACCTACCCACGATGGGCCCCTACCCGTGGTGCGAGCCGCGATGCCATGACATTTTGAGAAACGAATTACCGCAGTAACGGGCGAGCCGGCGGCACGTTCAGTCGAAGAACCGGGCCAGCCGCCGCTCGCAGGCGGGCTCCTGGCCGTCCACGGCCGGAACCAGGTCCGCGAAAACCGTGGACTCGTCGCGCGTGACCAGCAGCGGATACCAGCATCGGCCCGCGTCGTCGGGCCGGCACAGGTGCTTGAACGTCTGCACGTCGATCAGCCGGACGTGCGTGGGGTCGGCCACCGCGTTGACGTGCCGCCACCAGGGCGCGAGGACGTGCAGCACGCCGCCCGGCCGCAGCACGCGGTGGCATTCGCGCAGCAGGGGCAGGTAGTCGGCCAGGTGCTCCAGCACGTGCACCACGAAGATCTGGTCCACCGACGCGTCCGCCAGCGGCACCCCGTGGGCCAGGTCGGCCAGCACGTCGATCACCGGGCCGGGGCGCAGGTCGACGCCGATGTTGCCGGGGTGCTGCTTGGTGCCGCCGCAGCCGAGATCGACGACCCGGGGCGGGGCGCCGGCCACCCGCACCCGGTCCCACACCGCCAGCACCCCGGCCAGGCGGCCGAGACGCTCGCGCAGCACGGCGAGGTCGGCGGTGGCCGGCACGTCGCCCTCGACGTGGGCCACCCCGCCGTCGAAACGGACCCGCACGTCCAGGCCGCGCAGCCGGGAATCGTGCGCCAGGAGGTCGGCCGCGGCCTCGTCGAGGTCCCGGTCGACCAGGCCACGCCGACGCATGTCCATGCCGTCCACTCCTCGCTCCGATCACCTGTCGTCTACCCCCGGGAGGCCCGGGCGTACGCATGAGGGGCCTTTGCGAAGATGAATGAAGGCCGTACGACGGGGGCAGGTGAGCGGTCATGGGTGATCCGCGGGCCGGGGGGACCGGCGGACAGCGGCGAGGACACGTGGGAGGAGACGCGGACGTGGTGGCGGACAGATCCGGAGCACGGGACGCGAGGGGCGCCTCGCCCGAGCCGCTGACACCGGAACCGGACGACGAGGGCCTGGAGACGATGATCGGCGGTGTGTCCGACATCGAGACGCCGGCCGCCGAGACGCCGCCCGCGACCGGGGAGGAGTCGGCGATGCCCGAGCCAGAGCCCGACATCGGCCCGACCTCCTGAGCCGTCCCGGCTCCGCGCGGGTGGGAGGGCGGTCTCGGCCGACTCGGCGGCAGGGCTCGCCTTCAGGATCAGGTGTGCGAGCCCTCCGCAGGTGAGACCGGCTGCGGGGAGCACATGCCATCCCGAGAACGCGTACGGCCGGTTGGCCGCGCGTTCACGGGTGGCCGACCAGCTCCACCGTGCCGCGTGCGCCGTCCACTCTGATCCTGTCGCCGTCGCGGACCCGCGTGGTGGCGTTGCCGGTGCCCACGACGGCGGGAATGCCCAGCTCGCGGGCCACGATGGAGGCGTGCGACAGCGGCGCCCCTACGTCGGTGACCACCGCCGCCGCGCGCGGGAACAGCGGCGTCCAGCCCACGTTGGTGAGAGTGGTGACCAGGATCTCGCCGGGCTGGAGCCGTTCCCCGTCCTCGGGCCGGGCGATCACCCTGGCGACTCCCTCGACCACGCCGGGCGCGCCGGGGAAGCCGGTCACGGTGTCCACGGCCGGGGGGACCGCGCCGCAGGCGTCGTAGACGTCGGCGCGCCTGCCGGGGTCGGTCGCCCAGCGAACGGGGTCGAACCGGCCCACGATGAGCGTCGGGTACGGCGGGAGCGCAGCGTACATCTCGTATGTCGCCCGCCGCACGGGCACCCGTTCCAGCGGCGTGGCGTCGCCGCGGAGCAGGGCGAGTAGCTCGTCGAGGTAGAGGTGGAACAGGTCGTCTCCGTGGCCCGTCAGCTCGCCGGCCCGCAGAACGAAGTCCCGCAGCACCCAGAACGCGCGGATGACCTCCGACCGGGTGGCCTCGCGGTCGCGCACCACCCCGGCCCAGCGCGCGACCCTGGCCCGCATCCCGGCCTCGCGGCGGGGGTGGCGCCGGGCGAACCGCGCCCACGCCTCCTCCCTGGCCTCGCGCTGCCGGGCCAGCAGGACGTCCGCGTCGGCCCGTGTGTCCCGCAGCCCCGCGAGCTGAGCGTCGATCCAGGCGGGGTCCTCCCCGGGGCGCGGGACGGACACCTCGAACTCGTGCGGGCCGCGGTGGCCGTAGAGCCTGGTGAAGGTCTCCCTGGTGATCTCGCCGGAGGCCAGCCGGCCCAGCCCCGTGATCAGGCCGAGGCTGGCCAGCTCGCCCTCGCCGCCCGCGCCCGTAAGGATGGCGTCTGCGTCGGTCTCGCCCACCAGCTTGCGCAGGCTGCCGCGGGTGAGGACGAGCGTGCCGCCGTCCTGCCGGCCCGCGGCCTCCAGCATGCGGCAGGCCGTGCGGAAATGCGGCTCGACGGCCCGCGACCACAGGCCGGCCAGTTCCGGCGCCGACGAGGTGGACCGGATCGCGGCGCGCAGTTCCTCGCATCGCTCCAGGGAGGTGGACAGGAAGGCCCGCATGCCTCCGAGGCTCGCCCTGACCCTGCGCCGGCGGCGTACGGCCAAGGGCACCACCGTTGTGATGATCTGCCACCGGGACATCTCGAGCGGCGGCACGTCCAGGCCCGGCGGCAGCTTGCCGAAGACCTGCTCGATCGCACCGAGCCTGCTCCCCATGCCCAACGCCCGGGCGACGGAGACCGCGATGCTCAGGTTCATGTAGAAACGGCCGCCGATGTTGCCGACCAGGTCGAAGCCGGGCAGCGCGGAGGCCGACATGGCCTCGTTGATGAACAGACGGACGAACGACCAGGTGATGGGCGTCATGACGTCGGGGATGGCCTCCCCGAGGTTGCCGGACGTCCACAGGTAGTCGCGCTTGAGGCTGTCGTTCCACTCCTCCACCCGTGACCCGGAAGCGGTGATCGGGCGGGCCTGGACGAGGGCGAACGTGCCCGCGCGCATGGTCCATTCCACGTCCATCGGCGTGCCGTACAGGGCCTGGACGCGCGCTCCCAGCTCGGCCAGCGCCAGGGCCTGCGCCCCGGACAGGACGGGAGCCCGGCGCATGTCCTCGGGGACCGGCTCCTCGCGGGTGCCGCCGGGGGCGCGGACGGTCATGACGGTCTTGTCGCCGGTCCGCTCCTCGACGACCGCGGCGCCGGAGACGACGACCGTGTCGGGGATGACATGGCCGCCGACCACGGCCTCGCCCAGGCCCCACGACGCGTTGATCACGGTCCTGTCGTGCGCGCCGGTGACGGGGTCGGCGGTGAACATGACGCCCGCCGCGTCGGCGTCCACGAGCTCCTGCACCACGACCGCCAGGGCGACGTCGTCGTGTGGCACGCCGTTCTGCTCCCGGTAGGCGATGGCGCGGGAGTTCCAGAGGGAGGCCCAGCAGCGCTTGACCGCGTCGAGCAGCTCATCGGCTCTGACGTTGAGGAAGGTGTCCTGCTGCCCGGCGAACGACATGCCGGGAAGGTCCTCAGCGGTGGCGGACGAGCGCACGGCCACCGGGACGTCGTCGCCCAGTGCCGCATGAGCGGCGCGGATCTCCGCGGCGATCGGCTCGGGAAGCTCGCGCCCGGCGAACAGGGCGGCGATCCGCTCGGCGTCGCCCGCCGCGGCGGCGGCCAGCGTCTCCTCGCGGAAGTCCGCTACGAAGGCCCGGTAGGCCTCGGTGGTGATGTGGAAGCCGCCGGGGACGGGCAGCCCTGCCCGTGCGAGGGTGGCCAGCGAGGCGCCCTTCCCGCCCACGGTGGCGAGGTCGGCGCCGGTGTCGTCCAGGGGGATGACGACCTTCATGTCACACGCTCCTCGGAGAGCTCAGGGAGTCCGCCAGCTTGCGCCGGGCGACGTAAGTCATCGAGTCGAGATAGTCGAGGGTGGCCCGTTCCACAGCGTCTACGGCGTCATCCGGCAGCGCCCGTCCGGTGCCGATGGCGCGCTCGACCATGTCGGCGAGCAGCGGGGCGAGTCGCTCCTCCGGGGGAGGCCCGCCGGGGAGCATCCACGGCACGGTGAGGAACCCGTAAATGATCGAGCCGATCACCAGGACGTGGTCGCCCGACAGGTCCCTGGCCGCGCCCACCTGTATCAGCGCGGCGTAGTAGGCGTCCAACGCCTCGCCCGGGTTCACCGCGCCGGGGCCGTGCCGCTTCTGCCGGACGAGCTTGCCGAGCACCTCCGAGTCGCCGACGAGCGCCGCCTTGAGCAACGGCCGGCGCAGCAAGCCCGCGGCGATCCCGGCGAACAGTTCACGCGGGGTGGCGGGACCGCTCCGCCGCACCTCCTCGAGCATCCGCACCCGCTCCCGGCGCAGTAACGCGGCGAAGAGCGCGTCGCGCGTTCTCCAGTGCAGGTAGATGGTGCCCTTGGCGACACCGGCCTGCTTGGCGACGTCGTCGATCGTCGTCTTGTCGTAGCCCCACCGGCCGATCAGCTCCGCGGCGGCGTCGAGGATGCGGTTCGCCCGCTCCACCTGGCGCGCCGGATCCTGCGGGGGCCGTCCTACTTTGGTCATCCGCCCATCCTCATTGATTGACTAGATGACGCTATATGGTCAATTAATTGGGTGCAAGAGTGCCGCGAGTCCGATCGGGCCGACCGGCCGCTGTCAGGGGCCGGCCCGGCCCGCGGTGGGTTTGATCCAGTCGAAGGAGCGCTCGACCGCCCGCCGCCAGTTGTCGTACTCGTCCGCGCGCCGCTTCGGGTCCATCGCCGGCGTCCACTGCGCGGCGCGGTGCCAGTTGCGCCGCAGGCCCTCCAGGTCGGGCCAGTAGCCGACGGCGAGCCCGGCGGCGTACGCCGCGCCGAGGGAGACGGTCTCCGCGACCATGGGGCGGACCACCGGCACGTCCAGCACGTCGGCGATGAACTGCATGAGCAGGTTGTCGGACGTCATGCCGCCGTCGACCTTTAGAGTGGTGAGGGCGATGCCCGCGTCGGCGTTCATGGCGTCGACCACCTCGCGGGTCTGCCAGCCCGTGGCCTCCAGCACCGCGCGGGCGAGGTGGCCCTTCGTGATGTACGAGGTGAGCCCGACGATGACACCACGGGCCTCGCTGCGCCAGTGGGGCGCGAACAGCCCGGAGAACGCCGGGACGATGTAGCAGCCGCCGTTGTCGTCGACCGTGCGCGCGAGGGTCTCGATCTCCGGCGCGGTGCCGATGATCCCGAGCCCGTCCCTGAACCACTGCACGAGCGCGCCGGTGATCGCGATGGAGCCCTCCAGGGCGTACACCGCGGGCTGGTCGCCGATCTGGTAGCCGACCGTGGTGAGCAGGCCGTGGGTGGAGGCGACCGGCTCGGTGCCGGTGTTGAGCAGCAGGAAGGCGCCGGTGCCGTAGGTGCACTTGGCCTCGCCGCGGTGGAAGCAGGTCTGCCCGAACAGCGCGGCCTGCTGGTCGCCGAGCGCCGCGGAGATCCGCACGCCGGGCAGCACCCGCCGGGCCACGCCGTACGTCTCGCTGGACGGGCGGATCTCCGGCAGCATCGCGCGGGGGATGCCGAAGAAGCCGAGCAGGACCGGGTCCCAGTCGAGGTCGCGCAGGTTCATCAGCAAGGTTCGGCTGGCGTTGGTCACGTCGGTGACGTGGACGCCGCCGTCCGGGCCGCCGGTGAGGTTCCAGATGAGCCAGCTCTCCATCGTGCCGAACAGGACCTCGCCGCGCTCGGCGCGCTCGCGCAGCCCGTCGGTGTCGTCCAGCAGCCAGCGGACGGTGGGGGCGGAGAAGTAGGTGGCCAGAGGCAGGCCGCAGCGCTCACGCACCACGTGCGCGTCGGGGTGGCGGGACAGCTCGTCGACCAGGGTGCCGGTCCGGGTGTCCTGCCAGACGACGGCGGGGGTGACCGGGACGCCCGTGCGCCGGTCCCACAGCACCGTCGTCTCCCGCTGGTTGGCGATGCCGACGGCGGCGACCTCGCCGGGCCCGATGCCCGCCTGGGCGAGCGCCTGCGGGCCGATCCGCTCCAGGTTGCGCCAGATCTCGACGGCGTCGTGCTCCACCCATCCGGGACGCGGGAAGTGCTGCTTGTGCTCCCGCTGCGTCACCGAGACCAGCCGGCCGCGCTGGTCGAACAGGATGCACCGGGTCGAGGTGGTGCCTTGGTCGATGGACATCACGTAGCGCTGGGTCACGGCGGTCAACCTTCGGGCGGCGAATGCGGTGTGGGGGTGGGGAGGGTCACCAGCGGGAGGCGCCGAGGTCGCGGGAGACGGCCCGCGCCGCGTCGCGCACGTAGCCCACCAGTTCTGGCCGGGGACGCCCGCCGGAGTCACAGATCCGCTCGGTGGCGCCGGAGACGCCCATCGCGCCCACCACGAGTCCCCCGTACCCCCTGATGGGGGCGGCCACCCCCGCCTCGCCCATGCCGGCCTCGTCGGCGTCCGACGCCCAGCCGTGCTCGCGCACGGTCGCGAGCATGCGCGACATCTCCCGCTGCGTGCGCGCGGTGCGGCGGGTGAACTGCTCCAGCTCTCCGTCCCGTACGGCGTCGTGCAGTGCGGCGGCCGCGTTGGCGTCGAAGGCGAGCAGCACCTTGCCGATCGCCGTGGCGTGCAGGGGCAGGAGCATGCCGACGTCGAGGGTCTGCAGGCTGTCGTCAGGCCGGAAGACGTGGTGGACGACCAGGACCCTGCCCTGGAGGTGGGTGCCGATCCGCACCGCCTCGCCGCTGCGCGCGGCCAGGGCGTCGGCCCAGTTGATCGCCCGCGAGCGGAGCTCGTTCACGTCGAGGTAGCTGGTGCCCAGGTGCAGCAGCGCCGCGCCGAGCTGGTACTTGCCGGTCGCCTCGTCCTGCTCGACGAAGCCGACGAGCTGGAGGGTGCGCAGGATGCCGTGTGCCGTGCCGCGGGCCAGTCCCAGGGAGTTCGCGATCTCGGTGAGGCCGAGCCGCCCCGATCCCTGGGCGAGCAGCCGCAGAATCGCGGCGGCGCGCTCGATGGACTGGATCGGACCCGGCACGCACCGGATCCTAGCCATGTCGGAAGGCGTACGACAATGTCGACACCTGACCGAACCTGCTGTGGCGTACTTCTGGAAGATCTTTTGCCTACGGAGGGGTGTGCGTGAAATGTGTGAGTTTGCGGCATACCCGGGATGGAGTGCGAGGCACACAATGGGACCAGCGTTCGACAATGCCGACGATCATTCGTTGACGCTCTCTTGGGCGACGTTTAACGTCCGGACAACCGGCGGTGCTCACAGCGAGCACCTCGGGGGACGCGACGGGCGTGGTCAAGGAGGAGACACATGGCGGAAGGGCGAAGCGACCGGCGGCCACCCACTCCGTTCGGTGAGCTCGCGGCCGAGTTCGCGGGCACGGCGATTCTCATCCTGATCGGCGTCGGCGTCGTGGCCCAGGTCTCGGCCGGCGGCATCGGCGACCACGACAGCATCGCGTGGGCGTGGGGCCTGGGGGTGACCCTCGGCGTCTACACGGCCGCCCGCGTCAGCGGCGCCCACCTCAACCCGGCGGTCACGGTCGCCCTCGCCGTCTTCAAGGGCTTCTCCTGGCGGAAGGTCCTGCCGTACGCGCTGGCGCAGACCGCGGGCGCCTTCGTGGCGGCACTGCTCGTCCGCTGGAACTACGCCGAGGTCCTGGCCAAGGCGGACCCCGGGCACACGATCAAGACGCAGGGGGTCTTCTCCACCCTCCCCGGCAACGGCACGCTGCCGGTCACCCAGTGGGGTGCGCTGCGCGACCAGATCATCGGCACGGCGATCCTGCTGTTCCTGATCTTCGCGATCTCCGACGAGCGCAACTCGGCGCCGCTCGCCAACCTCGCGCCGGTCATCATCGGCCTGCTGGTGGTCGCGATCGGCATGGCGTGGGGGACCGACGCCGGCTACGCCATCAACCCCGCCCGCGACTTCGGTCCGCGCCTCGCCTCGTTCTTCACGGGGTACGGCTCGGCGTTCCGCGACCAGTACGGTGGGCTCTACTTCTGGGTGCCGATCATCGGACCGCTGGCCGGCGGCGTCATCGGCGCCGGGCTGTACCAGCTCCTGGTCGCCCGCTTCCTGCCGCGTACGGACGCGGCCGAGCCCGCCCGCACGCCGCAAGCCGCCGCGCGGGCCGGCTGATCACCCGAGCCCCACCACGTCCCAGCTCACCCGAGCCCACGCGAGACGAGAGGCGCAACGAGAATGGCAGACTACGTCGGCGCGGTCGACCAGGGGACGACCAGCACCCGATTCATGATCTTCGATCACGGGGGCAACGAGGTCGCCCGCCACCAGCTGGAACACCAGCAGATCCTGCCGCAGGCGGGCTGGGTCGAGCACAACCCGACCGAGATCTGGGAGCGCACCCGGGCGGTCGTCGAGACCGCGATGCGGACCGCGGGCCTGCATGCCTCCGACCTCGCGGCGCTCGGCATCACCAACCAGCGCGAGACCGCCGTCGTCTGGGACCGGCGCACCGGCCGCCCGTACTACAACGCCATCGTCTGGCAGGACACCCGCACCGACCGCATCGCCTCGGCGCTGGAGCGGGAGGGCAAGGGCGAGGTGATCCGGCGCAAGGCCGGACTGCCGCCCGCCACCTACTTCTCCGGCGGCAAGATCCAGTGGATTCTGGAGAACGTCCCCGGCGTCCGCGAGGCCGCCGAGCGCGGCGACGCGATCTTCGGCAACACCGACACCTGGCTGCTGTGGAACCTGACGGGCGGCGTCGACGGCGGCGTCCACGTCACCGACCCCACCAACGCCAGCCGCACGATGCTGATGAACCTGGAGACGCTCGACTGGGACGACGAGCTGCTGTCGTTCTTCGGCGTCCCCCGCCAGATGCTCCCGGAGATCCGGCCCTCCTCCAACCCCGACCTGTACGGCGTGACCCGCGCCGGCGGCCCGCTCGGTGGGGAGGTCCCCCTCGCGGGCGACCTCGGCGACCAGCAGGCCGCGACCGTCGGCCAGGTCTGCTTCGAGCCCGGCACGGCCAAGAACACCTACGGCACCGGCAACTTCCTGCTGCTCAACACCGGCACCGAGCTCGTGCGCTCCCGGAACGGCCTGCTCACCACGGTCTGCTACCAGTTCGGCTCGGCCAAACCCGTGTACGCGCTGGAGGGGTCGATCGCGGTCACCGGCTCGGCCGTGCAGTGGCTGCGCGACCAGCTCGGGATCATCTCGGGGGCGTCGCAGAGCGAGGCGCTCGCCCGGCAGGTCGAGGACAACGGCGGCGTCTACTTCGTGCCCGCGTTCTCCGGCCTGTTCGCGCCCTACTGGCGGTCCGACGCCCGGGGCGCCATCGTCGGGCTGTCCCGCTACAACACCAACGCCCACCTGGCCCGCGCCACGCTCGAATCGATCTGCTACCAGACCAAGGACGTGGTCGGCGCGATGGAGCAGGACTCCGGCGTCGTCCTCGACGTGCTGCGGGTGGACGGCGGCGTGACGGCCAACGAGCTGTGCATGCAGATGCAGGCCGACATCCTCGGCGTCCCGGTGTCGCGTCCGGTGGTGGCCGAGACCACCGCGCTCGGGGCCGCGTACGCCGCCGGTCTGGCCGTCGGCTTCTGGAAGTCCACCGACGACCTGAAGCGGAACTGGCACGAGGACCGCCGCTGGGAGCCCACCTGGAGCGACGAGCAGCGCGAGCGCGGCTACGCCGGATGGCGCAAGGCCGTCCAGCGGACGCTCGACTGGGTCGACGTCGACTGAGCCGGCCGACAGAACAGGGCCGCCTGGCAGAACAGGCCGCCTGGCAGAACAGGGCCGGCTGACAAGAACGAGGGAGTCAACACCGATATGTCTGTACCCATGGGTCCCCGCGCTCGGGAGGCGGCACTGCGGAGGCTGGCCGAGGACGAGTTCGACGTCCTCGTCGTCGGCGGCGGGGTGGTCGGCGCCGGGGTCGCGCTCGACGCGGTCTCGCGCGGTCTGTCCGTCGCGCTGGTGGAGGCCCGTGACCTCGCGGCCGGCACTTCGAGCCGGTCGAGCAAGCTGATCCACGGCGGGCTGCGCTACCTGGAGCAGCTCGACTTCCGGCTGGTGCGGGAGGCGCTCAGGGAACGGGGCCTGCTGGTGACCCGGCTGGCCCCGCACCTGGTGCGTCCGGTGCCCTTCCTGCTGCCGCTGCGTCACCGCGTGTGGGAGCGCGGCTACGTCGGCGCGGGCGTGCTGCTCTACGACACGCTCGGCGGCGCCCGCGTGCTGCCGCGGCACCGCCAGCTCAGCCACAGCCGGGCCCTGCGCGAGGCTCCCGGCCTGCGCAGCGACGCGCTCGTCGGGGCGATCCAGTACTACGACGCCCAGGTCGACGACGCCCGCTTCACGATGACGGTGGCCCGTACGGCCATGCAGTACGGCGCGTGCGTCACCACCCGCGCGAAGGTCACCGGGTTCCTGCGCGACACGCTCTCGGAAGGAGGGGGCCAGGTCGTCGGCGCGCTGGTGCGCGACCTGGAGAGCGGCGCCGAGCTGCGGGTGCGGGCCCGTCAGGTGATCAACGCCACCGGTGTGTGGACCGACGAGATTCAGCGGCTCGCGGGGGCGTCGCCGGGCTCGCGGGGGTCGGTGACCGTCCAGGCATCCAAGGGCGTGCACCTCGTCGTGCCCAGGGAGAAGATCCGCCTCGACACCGGGCTGATCCTGCGCACCGAGAAGAGCGTGCTGTTCGTCATCCCCTGGGGTCCGCACTGGATCGTCGGCACCACCGACACCCCCTGGGACCTGGACAAGGTCGAGCCGGCGCCCACCCGGGCCGACATCGACTACATCCTGGAGCACGTCAACGCCGTGCTGCGGACGCCGCTCACCCACGACGACATCGAGGGCGTCTACGCGGGCCTGCGTCCGCTGCTGGCCGGGTCGGCAGCGCGGTCGCAGACCGTCAAGCTGTCCAGGGAGCACGCGGTCATCCGGCCCGAGCCCGGCCTGGTCATCGTCGCGGGCGGCAAGTACACGACCTATCGCGTGATGGCCAAGGACGCGGTCGACGTCGCGGTGGCCGGCCTCGGCCAGAAGGTGCCCGCGTCGGTCACAGACCGCGTCCCGGTCCTCGGGGCCGCCGGGTTCGAGGCGCTGCGCAACAACAGGCGCCGCCTGGCCGGGCGCGCGGGGCTGCCCGTCGCGCGGGTCGAGCACCTGCTCGGCCGGTACGGCTCCTGCGTCGAGGAGGTGCTCGCGCTCGTCGAGGCCGACCCCGGGCTGGGCGACCCGATCCCCGGCGCGGAGGGCTATCTCAAGGCCGAGGCCGTGTACGCGGTCACCCACGAGGGGGCGCTGCACCTGGAGGACGTGCTGGTCCGGCGCACCCGGGTCTTCATCGAGGAACGGGACCACGGGCTCGTGGCGGCCCCCGTGGTCGCCGCGCTGATCGCGCCCGCCCTCGGCTGGGACGACGACCGGGTGCGCGCGGAGATCGACGCCTACCGGTCCGGCGTGGAGGCCGACCTCGCGGCGCAGCGTGAGATCGACGACACCGCGGCCAACGCCGTACGGCTCGCGGCGGCCGCCCCGGCCGACCAGGTGGCCTGACGAGCCTTGGCCGGGAGCCGGGGGAGGGACGGACGGGACGGCGTCCGTGGGGCAGCCTGCCCTGATCGACCTCGTCCGGTCGCCGGGCAGGTCATCCCTGTCCCGCTTCTTCGACCGTCACATCGAGGGTGGCCGTCGTCGGCAGGCTCGCCCGGTCGCCGTCGAACTCAACGCGATACGAGTACTCGCCCGCCTCGGCGGGTGTGTCCATGAAGCGGAATCGTCCGTCGAAGATGATCGCGGACACGGACGGCAGCACGGTGACCACGGTGCCCCTGCTGTTGGTGACCTCGCGCAGGACCCTCAACTTGGTGGTGGAACCCACGGGTTGACCACCCTGGGAGAGTACCCCGCTGAACTTGAGCTGTGTGCCGACGACGCCCGTCTCCGGTCCGGAGAGGGTGATCGACGACACTGCCTTGACCAAGGTGACGGTCGCCGAGGCGGTGCTCCAGTGCACGGTCGGACTGCCGTTCCAGATCACGTCGTATCTGATCACCCCAGCGCTTCTCGGCCTGTCTGTGAAGGTGAACGTGCCGTCCTCCGCGGTCGTCACTTCGCGGGTGAGTTCGGCGCTGTCGTTCACGTAGCGGGTCACCGAAAGCGGTTGCTCGCCCGGAGCCGACCCGTCGGGCAGCGTGAGCCGGCCGGTCAGGGTGAGTATGTCGGCCCCGGTCCCGGTGGACGGAGCCGTCAGGGTCAACGTGGCTTCCGGGAGCGTGCCGGTTTCCAGCCGCCACAGGTGCAGGTGGTCGCTATCCAGGTCTCTCCACACGGCGAAGAGGTCGTTACCCGAGAAAGTGAGACTCCGCAGGTCCATCAGACCGCCATGATCCGTGAGAGTGCCGGTGTAGGTCGGGGCCGTCGTCGCACTGTCGTACAGGGTGACACCCAGTCCGGACTTGGTCCCACGTCCGGCCGCGACGTGAGTTCCGTCCGCGCTGACCGCGACGACCGGCAAGTAGTAGCCGGAGTCCGGATCCGGGCCGTAGGCGCGGACCTTCTGGAGGCTGGTCGTGTCCCAGGCGAAGTATTCGTCCGAATCGGGGAATGCCGCGATGATCGTCGAGCCGTCGGGTGTGATGGCGAGGTCTCCCAGGAAGCCCGTGTGGTAGTCGTGGCCGTCGATGATGCCGCGCAGGGTGGCCCGAAGCGTGTTCACGTCATACACCCTCAGGCTGGCCGGGGAGAGCCCTGAGTCGCCGACCACCAGAGTATTTCCGGCGGCGGCGACCTTGGGGCTGGCATAGGTCGCCGCCACCCGGATCAGTCGTGATCGGTATCCGGACGACAAGTCGATGCCGACGACACCGCCATCCCATTGGTCGCACCCGTATCCCACCCAGAGCCATCTGCCCGACAGCGCCAAGTTCGTCGGGCATGGGTATTCGGCCAGGCTGATTTCCCGGGTGGTGTCGAGAGTGGCGGTGTCGAGCTCCATGACCTCGTTCGGATCGCGTAGTGCCGCATACAGCCGTGTGCCGTCCGGCGTGATGGCAAGGCTCCGCGCGGACAGGCCGCCGACAGCGGTGTTGAACGTGCCGTTGGCGTTGACGACGAGGAGTTGGTCGTCCCCGGCGATGAAGGCCTTGCCTCCTCCCGCCACCACGTCACCGCCGCCCGTGATGCCCAGGTCGGTCGTGATGTCGGCGGCCGAGGCAGCCGGTGTGTGCACGACGACAAGGCCGGCTGTCACCGTCAAAGCGGTTACGAGGCAGGCCAGCAGCCGGGTGATTGATGACTTATGGAATCTGCGGCGCTCTTCGCGGGGCGACGAGCGCTCGTGAATTCCTGATTCGGATGTGCTGGAACGACTGGGATGTTTCCGAAGGAAAGCGATGATCACGACAGTGATGTAGCCATATCCATCCCGATCACGTCAAGGCAATATCGCCCCGTACGCTGGCGGAAGGCCGTGCCGCGTTCCGAACGCTCAACGGACGGAGGCATGTTCTCCGGCGTATTCGTGCATTACGACCCGCTGGGCGCCCTTGAAGGGTGTGCGGTTTCAGGCGCCTCGCCATGTGGGTGAATTCGCGATCGAAACTTCACTCTGCGGCGCACATACGGCGCCGCCAAGCTGGAAAACATCTTGTTCATTCGGGAGCTGCACCGCCGCTACCGCAGCCGAGGTATTTCCCTGGCCAAGCAACGTTCGCCGGGCACGTCTTCGGCGTTCAGTCCCTCGGAGGGGTGGCCGCGGCGGTCTGGGACAGCACCTGGAGAAGGCGTTCGGGCGTGTCCACCACGGCGATGAGGCCGGGATCGGCGAAGTCGGCCGCCTCGCCGAACCCCCACGTCACGGCGATGCTCCGCACACCGCAGGCGGCCGCGCCGGCGACGTCCTCCCTACGGTCGCCGATCATGACGGCCGCCTCGGGCGCAGCGCCGAGGGTGTCGAGCGCGTGCCGCACGACGTCCGCCTTGTGCCGTCGTGACCCGTCGAGCGTCGCCCCGGCAACGTAGGCGAAGAAGCCGTCGAGCCCGAAGTGCACCAGGATCTTCTCCGCGTAGACGGCCGGTTTCGACGTCGCCACCGCCAGGGTCCAGCCGTCGGCGACGAGCGCCTCCAGCACGGCGGGGATTCCCTCGATGACCTCGTTCTCGTACATCCCGTCGGTGTAGCGCTCGCGGTACGCGTGGATCGCCTCGTCGACACGCTCTGGCGGCACGCCGAGCAGGAGGAATCCCTCAGGAAGGGGAGGGCCGATCATGGCGCGGAGTCGCTCGTGCTCCACCTCCATAATCCCGACCGCGGACAGGGCGTGCCGCAGCGAGGCGACGATGCCGGTCTCGGGGTCGGTCAGCGTGCCGTCGAGGTCGAAGAGGCAGTATCGGGTCACGTACGGCTGTCCGTTCAGGGTCGGTGTTCAGGCGAGCACGGCGTCGAGCAGCAGGGAACCGGCGCCGAGCAGGGCGGCGTCGGGTCCCGACCGGGAGGTGGAGATCTCCAGGTCGCGGGTGGCCAGCGGCAGGCACCGCTCGTACACCGCCGCGCGGATCGACGCGATCAGCGGCTCGGCCGGCGACAGGCTGCCCCCGACCACGATCGCGTCGGGATTGATGAAGTTCACCAGCACGGTCAGCACCTCGCCGATGAGCCGGCCGGCGTTGCGGACCAGGGCGGTGGCCTCGGGCACCCCGTCCTCGACCAGCGCGACGACGTCGGCCGGCCGCCGCACCGGGATGCCCTGCTCGTTGAGCACGCTCATCAGGGCCGCGCCGCTGGCGTAGGCCTCCAGGCAGTCGTCGTGCCCGCAGGAGCAGGTGACCGACGAGTCGCTCCTGACCCGCACGTGGCTGATGTCGCCGGCCGCGCCCCGCCCCCGATGGAGCGCGCCGTTCACCATCACGCCGCAGCCGATGCCGCTGCCGGCCTTGAGCACCATCAGCGTCTCGCACTTGGGCCACGACCTGGCCTCCCCGGCCGCCATGAGGTTGGCGTCGTTCTCCACCAGCACCGGCAGGTCGAAGTGCGCGCCGAGGCGCTCCGCGACGGGGAAGTTGTTCCAGCCGGGCATGCGCGAGGGCGCGACGACCCGGCCGGTCGCCGGGTCCACAGGACCGGGGATGCCCGTGCCGACCCCGCGCAGCGGGACCCCGGGCGGGCCGTGCGCGGACAGCAGGTCCTCGAACGCGGCGGCCATCCCGTCGATGGTCGCCTCGGGGCCGTCCGCGATATCGCAGGGGCGCTCCTCGACCACCAGCGGGGTGCCGCTGAGGTCGAGGAGGCCGAGGCGCGCGTGGTGGGCGCCCAGATCGGCGACCGCGAGCAGTCCCGCGCTGGGGCTGAGCCGCAGCCGGCGGGGTCGCCGCCCGCCGCGGGAGGTGCCCGCGCCCTCCTCCACCAGCAGTCCGCTGCCGATCAGTTCTTCGACGCGCAGCGAGACGCTGGAGGCCGCCAGGCCGGACAGGCGGGCGAGTTCCGCCCGCGACTCGGCGTGGCCGGCGGCGACGAGGCGCAGGAGGTCGCCCTGCGCCCCCCGCACCGGCAACCTCTCTTTGCCTGGCATGGAGGAAGGAATACCACGGCGTGACTTTGTCCGCCAACGCGTTGACTTCGACCAGAATCATCCATTACGGTCCGCCGTATCTTCGATTTCGAAGGAAGATGGCGATGATTCGGGTACGAGGCCTCAACAAGTGGTTCGGTGAGCACCACGTGCTGCACGACGTCGACCTCGACGTGGCACGCGGCGAGGTCGTGGTGGTGATCGGGCCCTCCGGGTCCGGCAAGTCGACGCTGTGCCGGTGCCTCAACCGGCTGGAGGCGGCCGACTCGGGCGAGATCCTCGTCGACGGGGTGCCCGTGCCCGCGGAGGGCCGCGAGCTGGCCCGGCTGCGGGCCGACGTGGGGATGGTCTTCCAGAGCTTCAACCTCTTCCAGCACAAGACCGTGCTGGAGAACGTGATGCTCGCGCCGATGAAGGTGCGCGGCGTGAGCCGGGCCGAGGCCGGGCGGACCGCACATGAGCTGCTGGCCCGGGTCGGCATCGCCGAGCAGGCCGGCAAGCAGCCCGCACGGCTGTCGGGCGGCCAGCAGCAGCGCGCCGCCATCGCCCGCGCGCTCGCCATGCGGCCCAAGGCCATGCTCTTCGACGAGCCCACCTCGGCGCTCGACCCGGAGATGGTCGGCGAGGTCCTCGACGTGATGACGGGCCTGGCCGCCGACGGCATGACCATGGTCGTCGTCACCCACGAGATGGGGTTCGCGCGCCGCGCGGCCGACCGCGTGGTGTTCATGGACGGCGGCCGGATCGTCGAGACGGGGGAGCCGAACGCCTTCTTCGACTCCCCCCGGACCGATCGGGCCAGGGACTTCCTGGCCAAGGTACTCACGCACTGATCGCAAAGGATGGTGGACCCCGATGGTGTCCGTTAAGCGGGTGGCCGCTGTCGCCGCGGTGGCGATGGCCGGCCTGACGGCCTGTGCCGGGACGGACTCGGCCGGCTCGGCCGTGCCGGGCGGGGGCGCGAGCGAGGGCGGCGGCGGTGGCGTGCTCGCCAAGGCCCCGGTGGCCGCCGCCGCGGACATCCTGCCCGGCTCGACGATGGAGAAGATCAAGCAGCGCGGCGAGCTGATCGTCGGCGGCTCGCTCGACGCGCCGCTGCTGTCCCAGCAGAACCCCGCCACCGGTGAGGTGGAGGGCTTCGACGCCGACCTCGGCAAGGCGCTGGCCAAGTACATCATCGGGCAGCCGAAGGTGAAGATCGTCAACGCGGCGTCCGAGACCCGCGAGGCGCTGCTGAGCAACGGCACCGTCGACGTGGTCTTCCAGACCTACACGATCACTCCCGAACGGGCCGAGCAGGTCGCCTTCGCGGGGCCGTACTACTCCTCGGGCCTGTCCATCGCCGTCAAGAAGGGCACGACGGGGATCTCCTCGCCGCAGGACCTCAACGGCAAGACCGTCATCGCCGGGGCCAACACCCCCGCCATTCCCGAGATCAAGAAGCTCGCGCCGCAGGCGAAGATCGTCACCTTCGGCGGAGACCCCGAGTGCGTCCAGGCGCTCAAGCAGGACCGCGGCGTCGCCTACGTGCAGGACGAGACGCTGCTGGTCGCCGACGCCAAGAAGGACCCCGAGCTGCAGGTCGTGGCCAAGCCGTTCACCCAGGACCCGTACGGCATCGGCCTCAGGCACGGCGACGACCAGTTCAAGTCGTTCGTCAACGACTGGCTGAAGAAGATCCAGGCGAACGGCGTCTGGCAGGACGTCTGGAAGAACTCCCTCGGCACGGTCGTGCAGGGCGAGGCCCCCACGCCGCCCGAGATCGGGTCGGTGCCGGGTTCCTGATGTCGGCGCTGTTTGATCACCTGCCCGAGTTCTGGCAGGGGCTGGTCGTGACCCTCCAGATGACCATGACGTCGTTCGCCGGCGCCGCGGTCGTGGGGCTCGTGATCGTGGCGATGCGGGTCGGGCCGGTCCCGGTCCTGCGCAGGGTCGCGACCGTCTACGTCGAGACCCTGCAGAACCTCCCGCTGCTCGTGCTGCTCGTGCTCGCGGTCTTCGGCCTGCCCGAGATCGGGCTCAAGGCCGGCCTGACCACCACGGCCATCGTGGTGATCGCGTTGTACGAGGGCGCCTACATCGCCGAGGCCCTCCGCTCGGGCGTCAACGCGATCTCCGCCGGTCAGGGCGAGGCGGCCCGCGCCCTGGGGCTGACGTTCGGCCAGTCGCTGCGCCACGTCGTGCTGCCCCAGGCGCTGCGGACCGTCGTCCAGCCGATCGGCAACATCTTCATCGCGCTCACGATGAATACCTCGCTCGCGGCGGCCGTCGGCGTGGTCGAGCTGACCGCCGCCGCCAACCGGGTGAACCTGCTGGAGGCGCAGCCCATCCCGATCTTCGTGGGGGCGGGCCTGGCGTACGCGGCGATCGCCGCCGGCGCCGGGTTCGTGACGGGGCGGCTCGAACGACGGCTGGCGGTGGCGCGGTGAGCAACCTGCTGTTCGACGAGCCGGGCCCGCGCGCCCGCCGCCGCATCCGCCTCGCCACCGTCGCGGGTGTGCTGGTGCTGCTCGCTCTGCTGGCCCTGGCCGTGCGCCAGTTCGCCGCGAACGGGCAGCTCGCCGCCGAGCGCTGGCAGCCGTACGCGACCTGGCCGATGTGGCGCTACCTGCTCGGCGGCCTGTGGTCCACGGCGCTGGCCGCCGTCGTGTCCGCCGCGCTCGCGATGGCGGCCGGGATCGCCCTCGCACTCGGACGGGTGTCGCGGCGCCGCGCGGTCCGCCTGCCGTCCGCCGCGTACGTCGAGGCCGTGCGCACGGTCCCGGCGCTACTGCTGGTCTACCTCGTGCTGTTCGCCCTGCCGAGGTACGGCCTGGACCTGCCGCTGTTCTGGAAGCTCGTGGTGCCGCTGGCCGTGTCCAACGCGGCGCTGTTCGCCGAGGTCTTCCGGGCCGGGATCATGTCCGTGGAGCGGGGGCAGGGGGAGGCCGCCCTGGCCCTCGGGCTCAGCCCGGGGCAGTCGATGCGGCTGGTGGTGCTGCCGCAGGCGGCCCGCCGGGTGCTGCCCTCGATCGTCAGCCAGTCGGTCGGCCTGCTGAAGGACACCTCGCTCGGCTTCGTCGTCAGCTACGCCGAGCTGCTCTACAGCGGCAAGGTCCTGGCCAACTTCAACGGCCTGCTCATCCAGACCTACATCGTCGTCGCGCTGGTCTACCTCGTGGTCAACGCGTCGCTGTCCGCGCTCGCCCGTTCCCTCGACCGCTCCGCGGCGGGCAGGGGCGGCGCGCGCAGAAGGATCACCCGTGGCAGGAGAATCATCCGTGTCAATCGCTGAATACGCCCCGCTCGCGGAGGTCGTGCGGTCCGGCTTCGTGGAGAGCGTCCACTTCGGCAGCGCGGTCGCGCTCTCGGCGGGCGGCGAGGTCGCCGTCGCGCGCGGCCCGGTGGACGCGCCGGTGCTGCCGCGCTCGTCGGCGAAGCCGTTCCAGGCCCTCGCCTGCCTGCTCGCCGGGGCCCACCTGCACGGTCCCGCGCTCGCGATCGCCGCGGGCAGCCACACGGGAGAGGACTTCCACGTGCGGCTCGTGGCCGAGATGCTCGGCGCGGCCGGGCTCGGCTTCGCCGACCTGCGCTGCCCGCCCGACTGGCCGGAGGACGAGACCGCCCGGCGGGCCCTGGTCAAGGCGGGCCTCGGGCCGTCGCGGGAGCGGATGAACTGCTCGGGCAAGCACGCGGCGATGCTCGCCGCCGCCGTCGCCGCGGGCGCGCCCACCGCCACCTACCTCGACCCCGGCCACTTCGTGCAGGAGAGGGTCAGGTCGGTGGTGGAGGAGCTGTCGGGGGAGAAGACCGCCCATGTGGCGATCGACGGCTGCGGCGCCCCGCTGTTCGGGATCTCGCTCACGGGCCTGGCCCGCGCCGTGCGCGCCATGGTCGTGTCCGCGCCGGGGACGCCGCCGCGCGCGGTCGCCGACGCCATGCGGGCGCACCCGGAGTACGTCGGCGGGACCGGTCACGTGAACACCCGCCTGATGCGGGCGCTGCCCGGCGCCGTGGTGAAGGGCGGGGCCGAGGGAGTGCTGGTCGTGGCGCTCGCCTCCGGGCACGCGGCGGCCGTCAAGGCGATCGACGGCGGCCCCCGGGCGACGACCGCGATCGCGCTCGACGCGCTGCGGGCCGCGGGCGCGGACGTCTCGGCGGCGGCCGAGTTCGCGACCGTCCCGGTGCTGGGCGGGGGCGTCCCGGTCGGCGAGATCCATGCCGTTTTCTGAGTGGCGGTTGCCGGATAGGGGAGACATGAGCCTGACGTACGAGATCTGCATCGACAGCACGGCCGGGGCGCTGGCCGCCGAGCGGGCGGGCGCGCACCGCGTCGAGCTGTGCGCCGCGCTGTTCGAGGGCGGTCTGACGCCCACCCTGGGCACGGTCGAGGCCACGCTGGAGGCGGTCTCCTCGATCCGGGTCCACGTGATCATCCGGCCGCGCGGCGGCGACTTCGTCTACGACGAGCACGAGGTCGCGGCCATGGTCCGCGACGTGGCCGCCGTACGCGACGCCGGGGCGCAGGGCGTCGTGATCGGCGTGCTCACCCCGGACGGGGAGGTGGACACCGAGGTGGCCAGGCGGCTGATCGACGCGGCCGGCGGGCTCTCGGTCACCTTCCACCGGGCCTTCGACATGACGGCCGACCCGTTCGCCGCGCTGGAGACGCTGGCCGGTCTGGGAATCGACCGGGTGCTCACCTCCGGCCAGGACAGCTCGGCCCTGGAGGGCGCGCCGCTGATCGCCGAACTGGTGCGGCGGGCCGGCGACCGGCTGGTCGTCATGCCCGGGGGTGGCATCACGCCGCGCAACGTGGGCCGGGTGGTCGAGGCGACCGGGGCCGGGGAGATCCACTTCGCCGCCCTGGTGGACGAGCCCAGCCCGGCCGTCCACCGCAACCCGTACCCCTTCATGGGCGGTGAGCTGCGCCAGCCCGAGTACGTCCGCCGGGTCACCTCGCCCGCCCTGGTGACCGAGGTGATCGCCGCCACCCGGGCATGAGGCCACGCGCGACGAGGTGACCGGCGGCCAGGAGGGGTAGACCCTGGGCGGGGGGGTGAGGCCGATGGCCACTCCGGAGCGGAGCCGGCCCCATCCGGCGCCCGAGGAGGGCGTGCGGCACGGCCGGCTGTCCGCCCGTCCCGTCGCGGTGCCGCCTCAGCACGCCGAGCCTCTCGTGCCGGGCCTGCACCGCCTGGGCGGGCGCGCCCTGCTCTACGTGCCGTCCGCCCGGGGACCCGGGCCGTCCTCGCTCGCCGTCGTGCTGCACGGCGCGGGCGGCGCGGCGGAGGAGGCGCTGGAGTGGCTGCTGCCCCAGGCCGAGGAGTCCGGCGTGCTGCTGCTCGCGCCGCAGGCCGTCTCCGCCACCTGGGACATGATCGTCGGCGGATACGGGGCGGACGTGTCACGGGTCGACGCCGCGCTGGAGGAGGTGTTCTCCCGTGCGGCCGTCGGGCTCGACGGCGTGGCCGTGGCGGGTTTCTCCGACGGCGCCTCCTACGCCCTGTCGCTGGGCCTGGCCAACGGCGACCTGTTCCACGCCGTGCTCGCGTTCTCCCCGGGCTTCATGGCCCCGATGATCCGGCATGGCCGTCCCCGGATCTTCGTCTCGCACGGCGTCTCCGACCGCGTGCTGCCGATCGACGAATGCAGCAGGCGCCTCGTGCCCGAGCTGAGGGAGAGCGGCTACGAGGTGACGTACGAGGAGTTCCGCGGCGGGCACCAGGTGCCGCCGCAGACCGCCGCCGCGGCCGTCCGCTGGTGGATCTCGCAGCGCCCGGGTCACAGCACCGGCGACGTCAGCCCGGGGTAGCGGTCTGCTTGAACGGCCACCAGTTTCGCTCGCCGAGCATCATCGCGAGAGCGGGGACGAGCAGGGCCCGGACGAGGAAGGTGTCGGCGAGCAGGCCCAAGGTGACCACGAAGCCGATCTGAAACAGCGCCTCCATCGGAAGCACCATCAAAGTGGCGAAGGTGGCGGCGAGCACGAGACCGGCGGAGGTGATCACGCCACCGGTTCGCTCGAGGGCCTCCGTCACCGCACGGCGGGTTTCGTGCTGTCGACGCCGCTCGGTGATCCGGCTGAGGAGAAACACGTTGTAGTCGACGCCCAGGGCGACGAGGAAGATGAACGCGTATATCGGCAGATTTGGGTCTGAGGCCGGCTGGCCCAGGAGGTGGGTGAAGATGAGAGAACTGACGCCGAGGGCGAAGCCGAAGGAGAGGATCACGGTCGCGATCACGTAGAGCGGCATCACCACCGCGCGCAGGAGCACGGCGAGGACGACGAGGATCAGGGCAAGGCTGACCGGGACGATCAGCCTGGTGTCACGGCCGAGTGCCTGGCGGGCATCGTAGTTTTCGGCCACGGTCCCGCCGATCAGGACGGTCTGCCCGTCGGCCGCGCGCTCGGCGACCTCGCGTAGCACGGGGACGGCGTCGGTGGACTGCTCTGAGAACGGATCCATCCGCAGGTCCGCATCGAAGATGAGCAAGCCGTCCGCCCCGGCCGATCTCGCCACCGCGTGCATGTCGGCGACCGGTGTGTGCGTGCCTTCGGTGAGAGCGCTCTGGACCTTCCCGCCTACCTCGTCGGCTACGACGATGCGAAGCGGTGCCGCCCGGCCGGGGATGAAGTGGTCGCGGATCACCTGCTGGCCGCGGACCGAGTCCGGCGCCTCGCGGAAGGACTCGGAGAAGTCGAGCGCCGGACGCCCGCCGATGCCGGCCAGCGCGCCCGCGGCGAGGACAGCGGTGACCGCCGCGGCGATCACTCCCGGGCGTGCGTGAACGAGGCCCGCGACGCGCCCCCAGAACGTGACCGCAGGTGCGGATTCGGGCTCGAGGCGGGGAACCGCGGGCCAGAACGCCCGTCGCCCGAGGGCGGTGAGCACCGCGGGCAGGAGCGTCAGGCCGGCACAGACCATGATCGCGACACCGAGGGCGAGGATCGGGCCCATCTCGCGTGTGGCGTTGAAGTCGGCAAGGGCGAGGACCATCATCGTGCCGACGACGATTGCTCCGGCGGAGAGAATCGCTGGGGCGGTGCGCTGGGCGGCGGCGACCATCGCCTCCTCGACGTCCCGCGTCCGGCGCAGCTCGTCGCGAAACCGCGCCACGATCAGCAGACAGTAGTCGGTGCCCGCACCGAACATCAGCACGACCAGGATCGAGGTTGTCTGGCCGCTGATGTCGGTGAGGTCGGCGGCGACAAGGCCGTAGGCGAGGCCGGAGGTGACCAGATAGGCGAGGGCGACGACGGCCAGCGGCACCAGAGCGACCAGCGGCGAGCGGTAGGTCACGAGCAGCAGGAGCAGCAGCACGGCGACAGTGACCGCCAGAAGGGTTCCGTTGATCCCTCCGAGCGCGGCTTGTCGATCGGCCTCGAAGCCGGCACGGCCGGTCACGAAGGCCCTCAATCCGCTCTCGTCGCCGGTGGCCGGCGGGACCACCTCGCGGATTGCCGCGACCGCCTGCTCGACGTCGGGCGTCGAGTCGTCGGTCATCAGGACCGTGCTCAAGATGACGGTGTCGTCGGGTGAGGTGAGTAGTGAACCGCCCGCGCTCATGTCGAGCGGATCGGTCTCGCCGCACGCGCGTTGGTACGGGGTGGCGACCATCGTCAGGTTCGGGATCGCGCCGGACCCGCACAGCGCGAGGGCGTCGGTGTCGGCGCGCCGTCCGTCGTCCGCGGTGATCCCACCCTCGCGGAAGTAGGCGATCACCGCCGCTGTCTCGCTGCCGCGCCGGAACCGCTCGTCGACGATCCGCTTGACCGCCGCCGACTCCGATCCCCGGACGAGGAAGGTCTCGCTCTCGTCGGCGGCGCGCTCGTCGAGTTTGGCTTGTAGCGGCAGCGCGAGCATCGCGAGCGCGAGCCACACCGCGATCACGACCCACCGTGACCGCCGGCCGGCGGCGATCACCGAAGCCCTGGTGAGAAGTCGCATGGGGTCGCCGGCCTCAGAGGCCACCACCGACCCCCTCTATCTGGCTGACGGCGCCATGCGCGATGTAGACGTAGATCCTCGTCGGGTCGATCTCAATCGGCACGGGCCGGCTCTTGTCGTCCTCGCGCGAAACGATTATCTCGCAGTTGTGACGGGCCGCCTTCTCACGCGCCTCAGCGAGCTGCAGGCCGAGCAGCTCCGCCGTATCGAAGGCGTTCTTCGCGGGCCTGTACGCGTTGGCACCCCCGGTCTCCCCGGTCTCCTCCATCGGGCATTGAAGCGCGGTCAGGTCGCGCCCCTTCGTCTTCGCCTCCCCGGAATCGTCGCTGCATCCCGTCAGAGCCAGTGCTCCGACGGTGATCGACAACGCGGCCGCAGCGACGCTGAGAAGCCGCCGGTGAACCCTCTGCCCGCTCATAGCGGGGACGTTAACCGACGAAACCGTCTGATTCAAGACAACTAACGCCTTTGGCGAAGGAACCAACGGCAGATCGGAGCCGACTTTTTTAATTTCGGAGCGAAAGTTCTTGACATAAGGACAAAAGATGCGGACGCTACGTCTGAACCTCGGGCGGTCGAACCATATCGCTCCGGCCGCGGGGCTGGTCGCCGCCGCATCGGGAGAGGAAGTGAGTGGTATGCGGAACGCCGCGCTGCCCGCGCGGAGTGTGAGGCGTTCTTTAATCGCGCTGACTGCGGTCGCTCTTGGGGCTCAGATGTTCACCCCGGCGACCACTGCCCAAGCGAAGAGCACCCACCTGACTGCTGCTGCCCCTGTGACGAGCACAGGGCTGGCCAACAGAGGTTTCCTTGCGGCTCCTGCCAAGGCGGAGGACGGCAAGAGAATCCTCATCTATACCGGCACGACCGGATACCGGCACGCCGATGGGATCGACAACGGGCGCCCAGTGGTGCAGGCCGCTCTCGAGGCCGAGGGCTACGAGGTCGACTGGGAGGACTGCGACAACAACGGTGGCGGCGCGAACAACTGCGACAACCCGAACAAGAACCCTCGGATCTTCACCGACGAGAACCTGGCCCGATACAACGCGATCCTGTTCCTGAACTCATCATGGTCGTGGGCCGGCGGCGGCCGGCCCGGACCGCTCCTCGACCAGGCCCAGCGCGATGCGTTGATCCGCTTCACCCAGAACAGCGGCGGGATCGCGGCCGTGCACAACATGACCGACGCCGGCGCCGGCGTTTCCGTGTGGGACTGGTGGGACGGCGGGCCGGACAGCCTCATCGGCACGACGATGACCGCCCACTCGAACGGGTCGGCCACCGGCAACGCCGCGACCGTCCAGGTCGCCGACCACAACCACCTTGCCACCAAAGACCTGCCCGACACCTACCAGATCGCCGACGAGCACTACAACTTCGTCCGCAGCGTGCGGGGCACCCACCATGTGCTCGAGACCTTCGACGAGCGCACCTACAACACCGGCAGCCAGAAGATGGGCCAGGACCACCCCACGACGTGGTGCAAGCTCTACGACGGCGACAGGGTCAAGGACGGCACCACCACTCCGCGGTCCTACGACGACGGACGGAGCTGGGTGACCTCGCAGGGTCACTTCGGCGTGCGTTACAGCGAGAACGGCGGCGACAACCCGCTGGTCAAGCAGATCGTCGGAGGGGTGCGCTGGGTCGCCGGCGAGGGAGACAAGACCGACTGCTCGGGCACCGTCTGGTCGAACTTCACCCGCACGACCCTGGTCGACAACGCGAACGGCCCGATGGCTCTCGACGTGGCGAAGGACGGCAAGCTCTACTGGACCGAGATCGGCCCCACCACGGGCTACCAGTCCCAGGGCTACGTGAAGATGTACGACCCGAACGGCCCGCCGAACAACTCGACCACGGTCGCGACGATCCCGACGCGCGCCGACCACGGCAACTCCGAGGACGGCGTGCTGGGGATGAGCCTGGAGCCGGGCTTCGACCTGTCGGATCCGGACAAGCGCGACATTTACGTCTACTACTCGCCGCGCAACCCCGACTGGCCGACCACGGGCAACCAGCAGACGGTCGGCTACAACCTGATCAGCCGCTTCACGCTGAACGAGGCCGGCACCGCGTTCGTGCCCGCACAAGCGGGCGGAGCCGGTGACCCGGCACATCCATACGATGAGCGGCAGATCCTGCGCGTGCCCAAGGCGAAGATCGCGGGCAACCCCTCAGGCTTCCCGGGCGGCCCCACCGACAACGGCCCCGGCCATGTCGGCGGCGCGAGCCTGGTGTTCGACTCCGAGGGCAACCTGTACCTCGGCGTCGGCGACGACACCTCCCCGAACGCGCCCGGCCACAACTCCTACCCGCCGATGGACCATCGCGCCTCCGAGCGCTGGGACGCGCGCAAGACGGCGGCCAACACCGCCGACCTGCGCGGCAAGGTCCTGCGCATCACACCGATCGACGACATTCCGCCTCCGACCTCAGAGAGCGCCCCCGACCCCGGCCTGGACAAGACCTACACGGTTCCGAAGGGCAACATGTTCCCGCCGGGGACCCCGAAGACCCGGCCGGAGATCTATGCCATGGGCTTCCGGCAGCCCTTCACGGTGCACACCGACCCCGCCAACCCGGGTACGGTCGTCGTCGGCGAGTACTGCCACGACAACTCGGTGGACCAGGCCAACCGTGCCCCGGCCGGCACCTGCGAGTGGGATCTGGTCGACGGGCCCGGCTTCCAGGGCTGGCCGTTCTGCGTCGGCGACAACTCGAAGACCAACACCACGTGGCGCTGGAACTACGAGACCAACTCCTCGACCGGCCAGCAGTACGACTGCTCGCTCGGCGAGATCCCGGCCGACCTCGCCTGGGCTCCGCCGGGCGGCAAGAGCTCGCAACCCACATTCCAAGGCCTCGATGAAATCCCAGGCCCCGCGAAGCCGGCGACGATCTGGCGCAAGTACCCCGGCAACCCGGGCGGTCAGGATCCGTTGGCTTTCGGCGACCTGGGCTCCGGGGGCATGCAGCCGGTCACCGGCCCGGTCTACCGATACAAGGACAGTTACGGTCCCGGGGCCTTCCCGCCCTACTACGACGGCTCGTGGCTGATCACCAACCGTGGTGCCGACAACGGGTTCTGGAAGGAGGTCCGCCTGCGGGAGGACAACAACCAGATGCTCCGGGTCAATGACTGGCTGCCGGTCAACCACTTCGGCACGCCGAACAACAGCTTTGTGATCCCGACCAGATTCGGGCCCGACGGCGCCCTCTACATGGGGCGCTGGACCTTCGGCTGCTGCCGCAGCCAGGCCAACTCCTCAGCGAAGATGGAGCTGGTCAAGATCGAGTTCAAGCCCGCGACCACGTGCGCCGAGGACACCCAGGCACCGACGGCGTCGCACCAGATCGATGGCCGGGCCCACCCCAGCCAGCAGAACACCTACATCGACTCGGCCACGCTCAAGCTCAACGCCAGCGATGTCGGTTGTGCCGGCGTGGAAAAGGTCGAGTATCGCGTCAACGGCGGAGAGTGGACCGCCTACGGCACGCCGGTCCCGTTCAAGGACCCGGGGAAGTACACGGTCGACTACCGGGCCACCGATTACTCCGGTAACACCTCCAGCTCGCAGAGCGCCGTCTTCACGGTGCTCGACGGCGGCAGGACGCTCCCCACGACGTGCGACATCTTCGCCATGGGCACGGTGTGGAGTCCCGACAACTGCGAGATCGCCCGCGGTGGCACCATCACCTGGCACTTCAACGCGCCGGATGCGGGGATGCCGCACGATGTCTGGCTCGTGCCGCCCGGCGGCAATCCGGACCCGAACGGCGGCGACATCTTCGAGGTCACCAAGGGCGCTGTCTCGCCGGGGGGTCCGTCGGTCTCCTACACCTTGAACAAGGAAGGGACCTGGACGGTCATCTGCAGGTTCCACTCCGGCTTCGACGGCAAGAAGTGGGCAGGCATGGTCACGACGATCACGGTCGGAGGAGGGGCCGCGGGTGTCTACACCATCTCTCCCAAGCACAGCGGCAAGTACGTCGCGCCGCAGAACGCCTCGACCGCCAATGACGCCAAGATCGTTCAGATGAGTGCGACGGAGGGCGGCGAGCAGCAGTGGGAGGCCATTCCCTTCACTGCGGGCGCCTACCAGCTCAAGAACGTCAAGAGCGGCAAGTGCCTTGACGTGCCGACCGGCTCGACCTCGACGGGCACCCAGCTCGTCCAGTACTCCTGCCATCCCGACGGAAATGCGGACCAGGTCAACCAGAGGTTCTATCTCATCCCATCCGGAGATGCCTACCAGGTCAGTTCGGCGGTGAGTGGCCTGTGCCTCGACATCAACGGCAGGTCCGTCGCCGACGGCGCCGCGTTGATCCAGTGGACCTGCAGCAATGACGACAACCAGCGGTTCGGCTTCACTCCGGTCTCCTCTCCCGGCGTTCCGCTGACCGTGACCGCCTCGTCCCGCTGCGTGGGCACGTCGGCGTACGTCGCGGTGACGGCGGTCAACGACGGCGACGGGCCGGCGAGCGTGACGTTGTCGACTCCGTACGGTTCGACGACCGTGGCCGACGTGGCCCCGGGCAAGCAGGCGTACCAGTCCTTCAACGCGCGTGCCGGGCAGATCGGCGCGGGCAAGGCGACGGTTAAGGGGACCGCGACGATCGACGGCAAGCAGGTCACCACGACCTACGACGCCGCCTACAACGCGATCAGCTGCGCCTGACCGCCGCACGGAACAGTACTGACCGGGGCCGGCCGACCGGACGATCGGCCGGCCCCGCACCCCCTGCCTCCCAAAAGATGGAGTCATCACGTGAAGACCAAGAGAACCGCCCAGATACTGGCCGTGTCGGTGCTCGGCCTGGCGCTTTCGGGTGTGGTCGGTCCCGCGATGGCGGCCGACGGACCCGGCGACGGCTCTGGCGACGGCATCGACGTGTCGGTGAACATCGAGCCCACCACCACGCCCGGTCAGCTGTCGATGACGGTCGCCGACAACAGCGGGGTGTCCCTCACCGAGAACGGCTCGGACGCCGCCGCCCGCCAGTTCACCGGCACCCTGCCGACGGTCACGGTGTCTGACACCCGCAACCCCGAGGACATCCCCGACGGCGAGTTCTGGGCGGTCGTCGGCCAGGCCGACCAGTTCACCGCGGCCGACGACCCGTCCGCGACCATCGGCCCCGAATACCTCGGCTGGAAGCCGCGCCTGCTCACCGACTCCTCAACCGGGGCGGTGTCGGCCGGTGAGCCGGTCTCCAGTGTCATCTCCGACGGCAGCGACGCTCCCGCCGTGGGTCTGGAGGGCCAGGAGCTGCTCGTGTCGATCGCGAACTCCGCGGACGAGATCGGCACTTCGGAGGTCAACGCCGATCTGGCCCTGCGCACTCCGGTCGACGTCGCCGCCGGTGAGTATCACTCGACGCTGACGCTGTCGCTGTTCAACCAGTCCTGAGCCGGCGGGACCAGAAAGGAAACGGGCCACCCCTTTCGCCGTAGGGGTGGCCCACATATTCATAGAAGAACCCTGATCCGACAGAAGTCACGTGGCGACTGACCGATCGACGGTCTCGGGATCCAGGATGCGCTCGATGACCATGACAGCGGCGCCGGTGACGCCCGCCCGGTCACCGAGCTCGCTGGCGCGGATGCTGAGACTCTGGGTGGCCAGTGGCAACGAGCGGCCGTAGATCATTTCGCGGACGCCCGCCAAAAGGTGATCGCCCGCTTCGACCAGGTCGCCGCCGATCACGATCAGCGTGGGGTTGAAGAAGTTGACGATCGAGGCGAGCGCGCTGCCGACCTCTCTGCCGCCCTGCCGGACAAGGCGGATGGCCAGAGGATTGCCTTCCTTGGTGAGGCGGACGACATCCCGGCCGTCGGCGACGTCGAGCCCCGCGTCGCGGAGGCGGGCGACCAGAGCCGCGCCGCCGGCCACGGCCTCCAGGCAGCCGACGTAGCCGCAGCGGCACTGCACCTGGTCGACGGTGGGTATGCGAATGTGGCCGATATCCCCTGCAGCGCCTCGGGCGCCGCGATGTAGCCGGCGTCCGGCGATGATGCCACAGCCGATGCCGGTGCCCGCCTTGACGAAGATCAGATGCTCGACCTCGGGGTAGACGGCCCAGTGCTCGCCGAGAGCCATGATGTTCACGTCGTTGTCGACGAGCACCGGAACGCCGAGCCGCTCGCCGAGCCAGTCAGGTACGGGGAAGCCGTCCCAGCCCGGCATGATCGGTGGGTTGACCGCCGTGCCGCTTTCGTGGTCCACAGGGCCGGGGAGGCCGACGCCGACTCCGCATACGTCTGACGCCGGGTGACCGCACTCGGCGAGCAATTCGCGGAAGGTGTCGAGAACCCAGCTCAGCGTCGGCTCAGGTCCGCGGTCGATGGGCAGGTCGGCGGCACGTTCTGCGAGGACCGCCCCACCGAGGTCGCTGGCGGCGATCCTGGCGTGGGTGACGCCGAGGTCGGCGGCGAGCACCACGCGGGCCTCACGGTTGAAGGAGAAGGCGGTGGCGGGCCTGCCGCCCGATGGAGTCGTGCCCTCGCCGGGCAGGATCAAGCGCTGGTGCAGCAGAGCGTCGATCCGCTGGGACACCGCGCTCCTTGACAGACCAGTGAGCTGGACCAGCTCGGCGCGGGTACGCGCCCGCCCGTCGCGCAGGATCGAGAGTAGTGCTCCCGCTCCGGTCCCGCCGGGCATGCCCTGAGCCACTGGCACTCCTTCCTCCTCGGCGTTTACTTATGTTTTACTCTACGCGTCTTTTGCTTGACCAAAGTCATAAGTCATGTATACGCTCACGGCGATATGTGGCGGCGCACCTAAAGTTCTGACAAGCAGACCGGGTGCCGGGTCGGGAGCGAGTTTATGACCTGTATTAACGGCGTGCCCGAGCCGAGAATCCAGAGAGCACAGCAGTGCGGCCGAATCCGCGAGGCCTTTCTCTCTTCCGTTCCCGCGGCGGAGTAGACCCGATGCTGACCATGACGGGCATCGGCAAGAGCTTCTTCGGCGTGCGGGTGTTATCCGGCGTCGACCTCGCGGTCGTTCCGGGCGAGGTCCACGCGATTGTGGGAGAGAACGGCGCGGGCAAGTCCACGCTCATGAAGATCCTCGCCGGAGTGCACGCACACGACGAGGGAACGATCGAGATCGACGGCCGGCGCGTATCGTTCGGCCACCCGCTGGACGCCCAGCGCGCCGGCGTGGCGATCATCTACCAGGAGTTCAATCTGCTGCCCGAGCGGACCGTGTCCGAGAATGTCTTCCTCGGCAGGGAACCCATACGGCGCGGCCTGGTCGACCGGACCGCGATGGACACCGCGACCGCCCGGCTGCTCGCCGAACTGGGTGAGGCCTCCTTCGGCCCCCGACGGCTGGTCAAGCGCCTGTCGGTCGCTCAGCAGCAGGTCGTGGAGATCGTCAAGGCGCTGTCGCTCGATGCCCGGATCGTCGTGATGGACGAGCCCACCGCCGCGCTGGCCGAGCACGAGGTCGAACTGCTCTACCGGCTGGTGCGGCGCTTGCAGGAGCGAGGCATCGCCGTGCTCTACATCTCTCACCGGCTACGCGAGGTGTTCGACCTCAGCGACCACGTGACGGTCATCAAGGACGGCAGGCTGGTCACGACGGTCGCCACCGAGGACGTCACCTCCGAGGATCTGGTCCGCCTCATGGTCGGGCGCGATCTGAACGGTTACTTCCCGCCACGCTCCACCTCGGTTGGGGAGACACGGCTCCAGGTCACCGGCGGCGGCAACGACCGGCTGCACGACATCGACCTGAAGCTGAACGCGGGAGAGATCGTCGGCATCGCCGGGCTTCAGGGATCCGGCCGGTCGGAGCTGGCCAAGGCCCTGTTCGGTGCCGATCCGTTCACCCGGGGCGAGATGACGCCGGTGCGCCCGCGCTCGGTCCGCGAGGGAATCCGTGCCGGAGTCGGCCTGGTGACAGAGGACCGTAAGAGCGAGGGCCTGGCCCTGCGCCAGTCGGTGCGCGACAACGCCCTTCTCGTGACCCGCGCGATGGGCCGTGGTGCTCGCCGCAGCGGGGTGCGGGAACTGCTGGAACGCGTCCGGCTCAAGCCGCCCCGCGAGGAGCAGGAGGTTCGCTACCTGTCCGGCGGCAACCAGCAGAAGGTCGTGCTCGCCAAGTGGATGACCGTCGCCCCGAAGGTGCTCCTGTTCGACGAGCCCACCCGTGGGGTCGACGTGGGCGCCAAGGCGGCCATCCACGACTTGATGCGCGAGCTGGCCGAAGACGGCGTCGCGATCATGATGATCTCCTCCGAGCTTCCTGAGCTGATCGGCATGAGCGACCGCATCGTCGTGCTCCGGGAGGGCCGCATCGCGGGCACCCTTCCCTCGGGCTCCGCAGAGGAGGCCATCATGAGCCTGGCCGCGGGCGAGG
Organism: Microbispora bryophytorum; assembly: GCF_006874465.1. Taxonomy (GTDB): domain Bacteria; phylum Actinomycetota; class Actinomycetes; order Streptosporangiales; family Streptosporangiaceae; genus Microbispora; species Microbispora bryophytorum. The sequence goes on from NZ_VIRL01000033.1 coordinate 33,803, forward strand.
TGTCCTCATGAGCCAGAACGTGCTTGCTGACAGCAGGGCCAGGTTCGCGGCGCTGGTGAATCCCACGAGTGTCGTCTTCCTGGCACTGGCCGCCGTGATCCTCGTGGGCTGGGCGCTGGTAGCCGTGGACGGTGGTCAGTTCCTCACGATGGAGACCGTCGTCGGGGTGCAGCAGCGCTCGGCGGCGCTCGGGATCGTCGCGGTAGGCCAGACGCTGGCCATCCTGGCGGGATCCCTCGACCTGTCGGTCGCCTATCTGATCAGCCTCGCCTCGCTGGTCGCGGCGGTGACCATGGCGGGCCAGGACTCCAACATCGTGCTCGCGGTCGGCGCCGTCATGGGAGTGAGCGCACTGGTCGGGCTGGTCAACGGCCTGATGATCAGCAAGCTGCGAGTGCACGCGTTCATCGCCACACTCGGCGTCTCACTGATCATCAAGGGAATCCTGGGCGACCTCTACGACGGCCCGGCCGGCCGGGTGCCGGAGTCCTTCCAGCACCTCGGCTACGACCGGTTGGGCCCCGTGCCCGTCTCGGCGTTGCTCTGGGCCGCGGTCGCACTCGTCGCCTGGTTCCTGCTCAGACGGACCAAATACGGCTACAGGGTGTACGCCGTCGGCGGTGACGTCGAGGTCGCCAGGTTGTCCGGCATCCGCACCGACCGGGTGATCATCATCACGCACGTGCTGTGCTCGCTCTGTGCCGGCATCGCGGGACTGCTGCTGGCCAGCAGGCTCGGCGCCGGAGCCCCGACCGTGGGCACCGACGGTGGATACGACCTTGAGTCCATCGCCGCCGTCGTCCTCGGCGGCGCCGCGCTGGCCGGGGGCAGAGGCGGAGTCGCGGGCACCGTGGGCGGCGTGCTGCTGCTCGCCGTCCTGGACAGCGTGTTCAACCAGCTGGAAGTGAACTCCTTCTTCAAGGACGTCGTGCGGGGCGTGGTGATCGTCGTCGCCGTTGCCGTTTACGCCCGGCGTACGGGCCTGGTCGGAAGGAGGCGGACGTGAAGCGTGCGCTGCCGATTCTCGCGGTGCTGGCGGTGCTGCTGGCCGCCATCGCCATCGTCAACCCGTTCTTCCTGGAGCCTGCCGGGTTCCTGTCCTTCGTCAGGCGCGCCGCGCCCCTGGTCATCCTCGCCGCCGGGCAGTACCTGGTGATCGTCGCGGGCGAGTTCGACCTGTCGGTCGGATCGCTGGTCACCGTCGAGGTGGTCGTCGCCGCCCGCTTGATCGACGGGGACGAGGCGGCGACCTGGGCGGTGCTGGCCCTGCTGATCGTTCTAGGCCTGTTCGTCGGTCTGGTCAACGGTGCGGTGACGACCCTCCTTCGCGTGCCGTCGTTCATCACCACGCTCGGCATGATGCTCGTGCTGTCCGGCGCGGTCTTCCTGTGGACGGGCGGCGCACCGCGCGGCGCGCTCTCCCAGGCTTTCCGCATGTTCGGCAGGCAGACCGGATGGGCTGTGCTCATCCTCGTGGTCGTCGCCGTCGCGGTCGTGTTGCTGATGCGGGCGAACTTCGGCAGGACACTCATCGCCATCGGCGACAACGAGCGTGCGGCCGCCCTGTCCGGCGTACGGGTGACCAGGGTGAGGATCATCGCCTTCGCCCTCTCCGGCGTGTCCGCCGCAGTGGCCGGAATCCTGCTCGGTGGGTTCGCCGGCGTGTCCGCTCAGGTCGGCCAGGGACTGGAGTTCCAGGCAATCACCGCGGTCGTCCTGGGCGGCGTCGTCCTCGGCGGCGGTCGCGGCACGGTCATCGCCGCGATGGCGGGGGCGTTCACCCTGGAGGCCTTGTTCACCCTGCTCAACCTGTACGGCGTCTCTGGGGCGCTGAAGTTCACCGTGCAGGGCGTCGTCCTCATCGCCGCCGTAGCGGCCGGAGCCATCCGACTTCCCTTCCTTGATGCCCCGAAATTAAAAGGAGACGCCCATGCGGTTTCATAGACCGCTCATCCTCGCCGCTGCGACTCTGACGGTGTTCGCCGTCGGCGGCTGCACCAGCGACAAGCCCAGCACCACCACAGCCGCCGACACGGGCGCCGACACGGCGGCGACCACGGCCGCTTCGACGGCGCCGGCCTCGGGAACCGGTGAGCAGTCCAAGTTCTTCGTCCAGGCTGACTACGACGCTCAGCTCGCGATGCGCTCGCAGACGGCGGAGGGACCGGCGGACAAGCCCTGGGAGCAGGCCATCGCGCCGCAGATGGTGTCCACCGCCGAGTACAAGAAGGACGGGCCGTACAACCTGTGCTTCTCCAACGCGGCGGTCGACAATCCCTGGCGGCAGGTCGGCTGGAAGACCATGCAGGCCGAGGCGGCGTTGCACAAGGAGATTTCCAAGCTCACCGCCCTCGACGCCGAGGGCAAGGACGACAAGCAGATCTCTGACATCGCCGAGCTGCAGGCCAAGGGCTGCGACGCGTTGATCGTCTCGCCCAACACCACGGCGACGCTCACTCCAGCCGTCAAGGGCGCCTGCGGCAAGGTCCCGGTCATCGTCTTCGACCGGGGCGTGGAGACCGACTGCCCGGTGACGTTCATCAAGCCGATCGGCGGCTACGCGTTCGGTGCCGACGCGGCCGATTTCCTCGTGGAGAAGGTGCCGGCGGGCGGGAAGATCCTGGCGCTGCGCATCAGCCCCGGGGTGGATGTGCTGGAGACCCGCTGGTCGGCGGCGAAGGCCGCCTTCGACTCCAGCGGCCTCCAGGTCGTCGGTGTGGAGTTCACCGACGGCGACGCGGCCAAGGCCAAGGGCATCGTCAACGACTACATCCAGCGGAACGGCAAGCTCGACGGCGTCTGGATGGACTCGGGAGCCACCTCTGTGGCCGTCGCTGAGGCGTTCGAGGACGCCGGCATGCCCGTCCCGCCGATGACCGGTGAAGACCAGCAGGACTTCCTGCGTAAGTGGAAGGACGACGGTCTCACCGCCGTCGCTCCCACGTACCCCACCTACCAGTGGCGCACACCGATCATCGCCGCCTTGAAGATCCTCAAGGGTGAGGAGGTGCCGAAGGTGTGGAACCTTCCGCAGCCCAAGATCACGGCGGAGACCCTCGACCGGTACCTGCAGCCGAACATGCCGCCGCTGCACTACGCGCTGTGCGGCTGTGAGGGCATGCCGGGATTCCCCGAGAAGTGGGGCGGTAAGAAGGGGTGAACGCGTTCCCTCTCGGAGTGAACACGTGGGTGTGGGTGTCGCCGCTGACGGACGACGACCTCGCGTCCCTGGTGCCCCGGGTCGCGGCGTGGGGGTTCGACGTCATCGAGCTGCCGGTGGAGCGGCCCGGCGACTGGGATCCTCACAAGGCCGCGGCGCTGCTGGCCGAGCACGGGCTGAAGGCGTCGGTGGTGCTGGTCATGCCGCCGGGGCGGGAGCTCGTGGCGGCCACGGCCGGGGTCGTCGAGGAGACCCAGGACTACCTGCGGCACTGCGTGGACGTGGCGGCGGTCGTGGGCTCCCCGGTGATCGGCGGGCCCGCCTACGCCTCCGTCGGCAGGACCTGGCGGATGTCGGACGACGAGCGCCGGACGATCTACACCGAGCTCCGGGACAATCTTGAACCCGTGGTCGACTACGCCGGCGAGCGCGGTGTGGCGATCGCGGTCGAGCCGCTCAACCGTTACGAGACCAGTCTGCTCAACACCGTTGAGCAGGCTCTCGAGGCATTGCCCGACGGATGCGGCCTGGCGCTCGACGTCTATCACATGAATATCGAGGAGAAGGATCCGGCGCAAGCCGTACGTGCCGCGGCGGGCCGGATCGCGCATGTGCAGGTCTGCGGAACGGATCGGGGCACACCAGGCGTCGACCGCTTCGACTGGCCCGCCTTCACCCAGGCCCTGGGTGAAGCGGGCTATGCGGGCCCCCTCGTCATCGAATCCTTCACCGCCCACAACCAGACGATCGCCACCGCGGCCTCCATCTGGCGGCCGCTCGCACCAAGCCAGGACTCCCTCGCCGTGGACGGCCTGGCCTTCCTCAGGTCGCTGTAGCCGGCCCCGCGGGTCCCCCGCCATTGGCGGGGAACCCGCGGGAGCCCGTCGACTCCAGCTCAGACGCGGGTCCACCTCTGGTTGGCGCCGCCGTTGCACGTCCAGGTCTGCACCTTGGCGCCGTTGGCCGTCTGGTTGCCGTTCACGTCCAGGCACAGGCCCGACTGGACGCCGACCACAGTGCCGCCGGAGTTGAGCGTCCACTTCTGGTTGGCGCCGCCGTTGCAGTCCCAGATGCCCACCGTCGCGCCCGCCGTGGTCCGCTGGTCGAACACGTCCAGGCACTTCGTCCCGCCGAACGTGCGCAGCTCCCCGGAGGAGGTGAGGGACCACTTCTGGCCCGCGCCGCCGTTGCAGTCGTAGATCTGCATGGTCGAGCCGTTGGTCGCGGCGCCGCCGGCGACGTCGAGGCAGCGCCCCGACTGGCCGCCTACGAGCGTGAAGTTCTGCGGCGGCGGCGCGGCCGCCCAGGTGCCGGTCGCCGTGTCGATGGTCCAGGAGTCGTAGAACGCGCTCATCGAGGCGGTGGAGCCGTTGATCGTGAGCGGCAGCCAGACGGGCGTCGAGCTGTTGAGGTCGCCCGGGTTCCACCGGTCGCCGATGTAGAGGTATGTGGTGCCCGACGAGCCCGACACCGGCACGACGGAGGAGGTCTGGGAGTCGAACGTGCGGCTGCCCGCGGGGGCGAACGTGGTGAAGCCGCTCCACGGCCCGGACAGGGAGGTCGCGGTGGCGTACGCGTTGTCGTTGGTGGACCAGCCGGTCAGGTGCGAGGCGAACAGGAAGTACCGTCCGTTCACCTTGACCATCGCCGGGGATTCCAGGTCGGCGAGCACCGCCGTCGTGCTCACCGCCTGGGTGTAGTCGGCGGAGAGCCGGTCGATGCGCAGGCCGTGGCTGCGGTCCTCGGTCAGCAGGTAGGCCGTGCCGTCGTCGTCCTTGAACAGGCCCAGATCCCGGCTCTCGTACCCCAGCGGACGTGAGGAGCCGCGGTAGGTGTACGGCCCGCACGGCGTCGGGCTGGTGGCCACGCCCGCCCGCGCGTCGCTGTAGGAGGAGTTGTCGATGTGCACCCACATCACGTACTGGCCGGTCGCCGTGTTGTAGATCACCTTCGGCCGTTCCACGATGCGCCCGGCGGCGAGGTCGCCGCTGCTCTGCCGGCTCAGCGCGTTGCCCACCCGGGTCCAGGTGGCCAGGTCCGTGGAGGAGTAGCAGGCGACCGCCGTGAACGTGGCGCCGGCGCTCTTGTCCTCGCCGACCATGTAGTAGGTCGAACCGACCTTGAACACTCCGGCGCCGTGCGCCTGCAGCCGGTTGCCCGCCGTGTCGTACCACAGGACGCCGGGGTGGAGCGTCGCGGCGGCGGCGAACCCCGGGGCGGGCGCGAACAGCCCGGCGATCATCAGGACGGCTGCGGCGAGCGCCGTGAACCAGGCGCGTGTGCGTCTCATGGGTGCCTCACCTGGGACGGAGCGTCGATCTTGGCTTCGGGCTCCCCGGACCATAGACATGGTCCGGGGACGGAAGCAATGCCCGGTCCGCTCCGCCTGCCGGCCGTCCGCGGTGACCTCGGCCTCGGCGGTCCGCCGCGGCCGGCCGTCCCGAAACTTTCACGAGGCGGTGCCGCAGGCCCGAGGGCGCCCGGGAGGACATCGTCCCGCCCCGCGCCGGTGAGATCCGGGAGAGCGCTCTCTTGACCGATGGGCCGTATGGGGTGACGATCTGCGCAACACGCCCGTAACACCCGATCTGGTCCTCGTGGCCCCTCGAGAACGGACGTTCATGCGCACAGTCATCACCCCCCGCCCGCCGAGCCGTCGGCGGCTGCTCTCGGCCCTGGCCGGCCTCGCCCTGCTGCCGGGCGCCGCGGCGGCGGCGGCCCCCGGCGGGCCGCCGGGGAAGCCCGAAGGCAAGCCCCCGGCCCGGCCCGTGGTCGGCAGGCCGGACACGGACCACGGCTGCGCGCGCATCGACAAGCGCCTGCCCACGCTGCCCGACTGGCCGGCCGTCAAGAGCGAGATCAAGCGGAACCCGGCCGACGAGAAGCGCGTCGCCAAGATAGTCGCGGGAATGACCCTGGCCGAGAAGGTCGGTCAGATGACCCAGCCGGAGATCTCCGCGATCACTCCGGAGGAGGTCGCACAGTACGGCATCGGCTCCGTGCTCAACGGCGGCGGGTCATGGCCGGGCCGCGACAAGCACGCCTCCCCGCAGGACTGGCTCGCCCTCGCCGACGCGTACTGGCAGGCGTCGGTGAGCACGCGGACCAAGATCCCGGTCATCTGGGGCATCGACGCCGTGCACGGCCACAACAACGTGTTCGGCGCGACGCTCTTCCCGCACAACATCGGCCTCGGCGCCGCCCACGATCCCTGCCTGCTGCGCGACATCGGCGCCGCCACCGCCGCGCAGATCCGCGCGACCGGCCAGGACTGGGCCTTCGCGCCCACCCTCGCCGTCGTGCGGGACGACCGCTGGGGCCGCACGTACGAGGGCTACTCGGAGGACCCGCGCATCACCCGCGCGTACGGCTACGAGGTCGTCCGCGGCCTGCAGGACGGCGGCTCCCACAGGCTGGGCGACCGGGGCGTGATCGCCACGGCCAAGCACTTCATCGGCGACGGCGGCACGCTCAACGGGCAGGACCAGGGGGTCGACCCCTCGTCCGAGGCCGACATGATCAACATCCACGGCCAGGGCTACTACGGCGCGCTCGCCGCCGGGGCGCAGACCGTCATGGCGTCGTTCAACAGCTGGACCAACGAGGACCTCGGCATCACCGAGGGCAAGGTGCACGGCAGCAGGAAACTGCTCACCGAGGTGCTCAAGCAGAAGATGGGCTTCGACGGCGTCGTCGTCTCCGACTGGAACGGCATCGGCCAGGTCGCCGGGTGCACGAACTCGAACTGCGCCCGGGCGATCAACGCCGGCATCGACGTGGTGATGGTGCCCAATGACTGGAAGGCGTTCATCTCCACCACGATCGCCCAGGTCGAGGCGGGGGAGATCCCGATGTCCCGGATCGACGACGCCGTGACGCGCATCCTGCGGGTGAAGCTGCGGGCGGGCCTGTTCGACGCGCGCAAGCCCTCCGCGCGCCCCGGTGCGGGCTCCGCGAAGGCCCTGCAGGCGCGGGCGCTGGCCAGGAAGGCGGTGCGGGAGTCGCAGGTCCTGCTGAAGAACAACCGCAAGGTCCTGCCGCTCTCCCCCCGATCCAAGGTGCTGGTGGTCGGCAAGAGCGCCGACAGCATGCAGAACCAGACCGGCGGCTGGACCCTGACCTGGCAGGGCACCGGCAACACGAACGCCGACTTCCCGAACGGCACGACGATCCTGGGCGGCCTGCGCGAGGTCCTCGGCACGGACAACGTGGCCTTCAGTGAGAGCGCCGACGGGGTGGACCCTAGCCGGTACGACGCCGTGATCGCCGTGATCGGCGAGACGCCGTACGCCGAGGGCGTGGGCGACCTCGGGCGGCGCTCGTTGGAGGCCGCCGCGCTCTACCCCGGCGACCTCGCGGTGCTCGGCAAGGTCGCCGGCAAGGGCACGCCGGTCGTCACCGTCTACGTCACCGGCCGCCCGCTGCACGTGAACAAGGAGCTCAACCGGTCGGACGCGTTCGTGGTCGCCTGGCTTCCCGGCACCGAGGGCGGCGGCGTGGCCGACCTGCTGGTCAGGAGCCGCGACAGCGGCCCCGGCTACACCGGCACGCTGTCGTACTCGTGGCCGAGGAGCGCCTGCCAGTCGCCGCTCAATCCCTCCACTCAGAAGCAGGGTGAGGAGAGCTACGACCCGCTCTTCCCCTCCGGCTACGGCCTGCGCTACGGGCAGACCGGGTCGGTCGGCACGCTCGACGAGACCTCGCCCGGGTCCGGCTGCTCCGGCACGGGCGGCGGCGGCACCGCGACCGAGGACCTGGAGGTCTACAACCGCCAGGACGTGGCGCCGTACAAGAGCTACATCGGCTCGGCCGAGAACTGGGGCGGCACGGAGATCGGCGTGGACGGCGAGGCGACGCACTCGGAGATCGCCGTCGTCCCGTCGGACGTCGCCGTGCAGGGCGACGGGCTGAAGGCGACCTGGAACGGCGCCGGAGCGGCGCAGCTCTACATGCAGGACCCCGCGGGCGGCAGCGACCTGCGCGGCTACCTGAACGCCGACGCGGCGCTGGTCTTCGACACGATCGTCCACCAGCCGCCGGCGGCCCGCACGGTGATCAGCGCGCACTGCGTCTACCCCTGCTTCGCGGAGGTCGTGGCGACGTCGCTGTTCCAGAACCTGCCCGCGGGCACGAAGGCGACCGTCAAGATCCCGGTGTCCTGCTTCTCGCCCAACCTGGACTTCGAGAACGTCAACACGCCGTTCCTCGTCTACACCGACGGCGCGTTCTCGGCGTCGTTCGCGAACGTCCGGTGGGTGCCGGGCGCGGCCGGGGACGCCGACGCCCGAAGCTGTGCGGACCTGACATAGAGGTGCGTATGCGCCCTCTGAGGCCGTGAGGTCCAGGGGGCGCTTACGCTTTTCCCAGGCTGACCCCCTACCCTGACCGGATGTTCGTCGATGTTGTGGAAACGAACCGGACCGGTGTCGGAGAGGAGGCGTCGCCCGCCCAGCCGCAGCCGCAGCCGCAGCCGCAGCCGCAGCCGCAGTCGCCGCCGCAGTCGTCGCGGCAGGGATGGCTGGACGCGTTGCGCGGCCTGGCCGCGCTCGTCGTGGTGTTCGAGCACTGCGTCGACGCGCTGTTTCCCGAGGTGCGCGCGGGCGCGAGCCAGTGGTTCAACTTCGGCCAGTACGGCGTGCTCGTGTTCTTCCTCGTCAGCGGCTACGTGGTGCCGGTCTCGCTGGAACGCCGCGGCAGCGTCGGCGGGTTCTGGATCAACCGGGTCTTCCGCCTGTATCCCCTGTGGTTGGTCGCCGCGGCGGCCGGGACGGTGTTCGGCGCCGAAGGCGTGTACGCGACGCTGCCGAGCCAGCTGGCCGACAGCCCGGGCATCTCGGCCCTGGCGCACCTGACGATGCTGCAGGACCTCCTCCAGGTGGTCAGCGTCGTCAACGTGTTCTGGACGCTGTCGTACGAGATGGTCTTCTACCTGCTCGTGACGGCGATGTTCGTGGCGGGCGTGCACCGCGCCGGCACCACGGGCATGCTCGCCTTCGCCGCGGCGGCTCTCACCGTGGGCGGACTGCTGCCCGCGGGCGCGCTGTCGCGTGGCGCGGGCACCGCCCAGGTCGTGGTGGTCACGGCGGTCGTGTTGCTCGCGGCGGCCGCGTCGCTGGCATGCCGCGGGTGGCCGCGCGTGTGCGGCACCGCCGTCGCGGCCGTGCTGGCTCTGGTGCTGCTCGGCGCCAACAGCAGGATCGGTGCGTGGCAGAGCCTCGCCATCCTCGCGACGATGTTCGCCGGCACCGTGCTCTATCGGCTGGACCAGGGACAACTTCGCTGGAAGAGGAGCGGATGGGCGCTGGCGTGCGTCCCGGTCGCCTCCATCGGCGCCGCGTGGGCGTTCGGCCCCGGCTGGGGCATGCCCGCCGACCAGGCGCTGGCGTTCACCTGGGGCTGGTCCACGGCCGTCGCCGCGGCGTGGGCCACCTTCCTGGCCGCCCGGCTGCTGCGGCGCCGGCCGATGCCCCGCGCCCTCGTGGGGCTCGGCCTGATCAGCTACTCCGTCTACCTGCTGCATCCCCTCGCCGTGCAGGTGCTCCGGCGGCTGACGACGGACCCGGGCCGCTTCTCCCTCGCCGAACGCCTGGTCATGGCCGTCCTACTGCTCGCGGTGGTGCTCGCCTGCTCCACGCTGACCTACCGGTTCGTCGAGCGCCCAGCCCAGTCCCTGGGCCGTCACCTGTCCCGCAGGGCACGCCAGGGCGCGAGCCTTCCCGCGCCCAGCAGGACCGCCAGCAGCAGCACGGTGACTAGCGCGAACGAGGCGGGCAGCCCGGCCAGCGCGGCGATGCCGCCGATGGCGCTCGGCGCGACGAACCCCGACGCGTAGCTCACCGTGGCCGCGCCCGCGACGCCCTCGCTCGGTGAGGGCGCGGCGTTGCCCGCCGCCGCGAACACCAGCGGGATGACCACCGCGATCCCCACGCCGATCAGCATGAACCCGGCGATCGCCGGCACCGGGGCCCGGGAGAGCACGACGAGCAGTCCGCCGAGCGTCGCCAGCACCCCGCCGCCGCGCACGGTCGCCACCGGCCCCAGTCGCCGCACCACCGCGTCGCCGCACAACCGGCCCGCGGCCATCATGCAGGCGAAGGCCGTGTACGCCGCGGCGCCCACCGCCTGGGACGCGCCCGCGACCTGCCGGAGGTAGACCGCGCACCAGTCCTGGGCGGCCGCCTCACCGAACACCGAGCAGAAGCCCACCAGCCCGATGACCAGCACTCCGCGCGGAGGAAGCACGAAATGGGGCGGGGCCGGCTCGTCCGCGCCCGCCCGCACGTCGAGCAGCGACGGGCCCACGACCAGGGCCAGGAGGAACAGCACGACCGCCGTCCCGCCCAGATGGATCCGGGCGTCGAGGCCCGCGCTCGCCGCCAGCGTGCCCACCGCGCCGCCCGTGAGCGTCCCCACGCTCCACATGCCGTGCAGCCCGGACATGATCGAACGGCCGAGCCGCTGCTCGACCACCACCCCCTGGGCGTTCATCGCGACGTCGCCGATGCCGGCCACCGCGCCGTACAGCATGAGCGCCGCGCACAGCAGGGGCAGGTTCGGCGCCAGCGGGGGCAGGACGAGGACCAGGCACCACAGGCCGATCGAGACGCGGGTGACGGCCCGCCCGCCGAACCGGTGCGTGAGGCGCCCGGCGGTCGGCATCGCGAGGATGGAGCCGACGGCGGGCGCGAGCAGGGCGAGCCCCAGCTGGCCGGGCCCGGCCCCGACGTGGTCCTGGATCCAGGGGATGCGGGAGGCGAAGCCCCCGGTCACCGCCCCGTGCAGGGCGAAGGTGACCGACACCGCGAACCTGGCCCGCCTCAGCTCCCGAAGATCCATGATCACACGTTATGTCCTCGCGGACCGTGTCACTCGCGGGCCATGTCCTCTCGGGCCATGTCAGCGGGGTGACCGCTGAGACGCGCTGGTCCCAGCCCTGTGGGATGATGTTCCAGCCCCCTCCAGCCCGACGCCGGGTTGACTCCGGGTCGACGCGGTGGCCCCGACTCGCATGCGGACGGGCTCTCCGCGCCCCGCTGCGCGGTGGAACCCAGGGGAACTCCGGGCCGCGTGCCGGGGGCTGCGTTCGGGGTAAGGGCGGAAAGACCATAGGGTCGTCCCGTGCACATTCGCCCCGCCACAGCCGGGACCAGGAGCAGGACCAGGAGCAGGACATGGTCGTGAACGAGATCGATGAAGGACCCGGATTCGCCGACCTGGCGCTGGGCCCCGAGCTCCTCAAGGCCCTGACCGGTCTCGGCTACGAGGAGCCCACGCCCATCCAGCGGGAGGCCATCCCGCCGTTGCTGGAGGGCCGCGACCTCCTCGGGCAGGCCGCGACCGGCACGGGCAAGACGGCCGCGTTCGCCCTGCCCATGCTCCAGCGGCTGCACGGCGACCCCCACCGGGTGGACACGGAGGCCGGCGGCGGCGAGTCCGGCGGGCTGGTGCTGGTGCCCACCCGCGAACTGGCCGTGCAGGTGTCGGAGGCCATGCACCGCTACGGCCGCGACCTCGGCACGCGTGTGCTGCCCATCTACGGCGGCCAGCCGATCGGGCGGCAACTGCGGGCGCTTGAGCGCGGCGTGGACGTCGTCGTCGCCACCCCGGGGCGGGCGCTCGACCACATCGGCAGGGGCACCCTGCCGCTCAAGGGCCTGCGCATGATCGTCCTGGACGAGGCCGACGAGATGCTCGACATGGGCTTCGCCGACGACATCGAGGCGATCCTCCAGGAGACCCCGGAGAACCGGCAGACCGTGCTGTTCTCCGCGACCATGCCGCCGCGCATCGACGGGATCGCCCGCCGCCACCTGCGCGAGCCGGTGCGGATCAGGATCGAGCGGGAGGCGCCCGCCGCCGGCGAGGCCCCGCTCATCCGCCAGAGCGCCTACATCGTGAGCCGGGCGTACAAGCCGGCCGCGCTGGGCCGGGTGCTCGACGTGGAGGCCCCCACCGCGGCGATCGTCTTCTGCCGCACCCGTGAGGAGGTCGACAGCCTCACCGAGACGATGAACGGCCGCGGCTACCGCGCCGAGGCGCTGCACGGCGGCATGGGCCAGGAGCAGCGCGACCGGGTCATGGGCCGGCTGCGCAGCGGGACCGCCGACCTGCTCGTCGCGACCGACGTGGCCGCGCGCGGCCTCGACATCGAGCAGCTCACCCACGTCATCAACTACGACGTGCCGTCCGCGCCCGAGTCGTACGTGCACCGCATCGGCCGGGTGGGCCGGGCCGGGCGCGAAGGGGTGGCGATCACGCTCGCCGAACCGCGCGAGCACCGCATGCTGAAGACCATCGAGCGCGTCACCCGCAGCAAGATCGCGGTCGAGAAGGTGCCGACGGTCGCCGACCTGCGCGCCCGGCGGCTGGAGCTCACCAGGGCCGCCCTGCAGGAGAGCCTGATGGAGGACGGCGACCTCGACCGCTTCCGGGTGGTGGTCGAGACGCTCGCCGACGAGTTCGATCTGGTCGACATCGCGCTCGCGGCGGTCAAGCTCGCCCACGAGTCGACCGGCGCCGCCGCCGACGAGGAGGAGATCCCCGAGGTCACGCCGCGCACGCAGCGGCCCGAGCGCGGGCCGCGCGACGACAGGTTCGGCCGCGACGAGCGGCGCGGGCGGCGCGGAGGCGGCGCGATGAGCCGCGTCTTCGTCGGCGCGGGCCGCAGCGCGGGCGTGCGTCCCCAGGACATCGTCGGCGCGATCACCGGGGAGACCCGGGTCAGCGGGCGCGAGATCGGCGCGATCGAGATCGCCGACCGCTTCACCCTGGTCGAGATCCCGGACGGCGCCGTGGACGAGGTGGTCGCGGCGCTGCGCCACACCACGATCAAGGGCAGGAAGCCGATCGTGCGCAGGGACCGCGACGACGCTCCCCGCGGCCGCCGCTGACCGTCCCGGGCGGATCTCGCCCGGAGGCCCGGTCAGCGGGCGCCCACGGACCTTCCTGAGCGGACGGCCGCGGCGGTCCTGCGCCGCGCCGCGCGCCAGCGGGCGAGCAGCAGCGCGAGCAGGCCCGCGAGGACGGCGACGGTCACGCCGGTGCCGAGCAGCGCCCCCAGTCGCTGGTCGCCCGCCCGGTCCGGCGCCCACGGCAGCCCGAGCGCCGCGTACCACTCGGGCGCCTGCGGCGGCTCCGACAGCACCACCAGGCCGGTCCACACGCGTACGGCGATCGCCCCGGCGAGCATCCAGGCGCGGACCTGGGGCCGGATCGCGCGCGGGAGCGGGTCCACGCCGGCGGCCACCGCGAGGAACAGCACCGCGGTGACCGTCACCACCGTCTGCGCGGCCAGCCGCAGGGCGAGGCTCGGCTGGGCGTATCCGAACAGGCCGGTCAGGTACAGCGCCGCATACGGCAGCGCGTACAGGGCCAGCGCGGTCACCGGATGGGACAGCGCGCGGCCGGCGGGACCGCCGGCGGGATCCCCGTCCGGACGGGCCCGCCGCCACAACGTCACCGGGGCGCCGAAGACGAGCAGGAGGGGGCCCACGGCGCCGAGCAGCGCGTACTGCGCCGCGTGGGCCGAAAACAGCGCGGGCGCGTAGGCCGCCACACCTCCCGAGGTGGCGTAGGCGAGGACGGCCAGGCCGGCCAGCCAGGAGGCGGTCCGCCCGGCCGGCCACCCCTCGCCGCCCCCCGGAGCGCGCGACAGCCGCCGTACGCCGGACAGGTACGCGGCGAGGGCGGCGGCCAGCAGGAGCAGCGCGATCGGGTCGGGCCGCACCTCGGTGACGAGCGCGCCCGGGGAGAGGGGAGGCAGGGCGTATCCCAGCGCGTTGTGCTGGTGCATGGCGGTCGCGGTCTCCGCGGGCGGGGGCGTGCGTCCCAGCGCCACGGCCAGGCCCAGCGTGCCGGCCATCACCGCGATCTCGCCACAGGCGAGGCGGAGGAACGGCGCGCGGGCCCCGCCGGAGTCCATCGCCTCGATGGTCCTGCGCCGATGCCGCCAGCCGAACCAGCCGAGCACCGCCAGCGCGGCGATCTTGGCGAGCACGAGCAGGCCGTACCGCGACTGCCAGAGCAGGGGCAGGGAGCCGAGTCTCACCCAGGCGTTGAGTGCGCCGGACGCCCCGACGGCGGCGAAGCAGCCGAGCGCGAGCGTGCTGAAGCGGCGCACGGCGACGGCGAGCCCGGGCACGGCGCGCAGGTGCGCCACGAGGGCGTACAGGCCGCCGGTCCACAGCGCGACGGCCGCCACGTGCGCCATCAGGCTGAGGACGGCGAGGTTGTGGTCGGCGGCCGAGGCGGAGTGGCCCACGTACACCGGGGGCAGCACCGCGAGGAGCGCCACCGCGAGCAGCGTGAGCCGGAGCAGGGGGCCGTCCGGCAGGAGCGAGCCGGCGGCGACCGCCAGGGCCGCGAGCGTCACGGCCAGGAACGCCTGACCCTGCGGGATGTGGAGGAGGAAGGCGGGCAGCGCGCCGGAGCGCAGCGCGCCGCCGGGGGGTAGCCCGAGGAAGTCCGAGAGCGTCAGCGCCTCGGTGACCGCCGCGCTGGCCGCCCAGCCGAGCGCCCAGGCCCCGGCCGCCCGCACGACGGCCCGGCCGCTCGCGGGGGCCAGCACGACGGCCGCCAGCAGGACACCGACCGTGGCGGCGGCGCAGACGTCGTGGACGAGGCGCACGACCGGCAGACCCCAGGTGGTCAGGGTGCCGGGGGAGGGCAGGCCCTGAATCGCCGGTTGCGGTCGGCCGCCCCCGAACCACAGGGCGAGCGCCAGCACGGCGAACGCCGTCGCGGCGACGGCGGGGACGACCACGCCGCGGCGGCGCTGGGGAGATGTCATCGTCGGCGTTCCTCGGCTCGGCACCGTTGATCGTGTGCGAGTATGACCGAAAAGTCGTCATTGGGGGAGTCCCCGGCGACGGAATCGGCCGTCGGCGGCAGGGCGCGCTCACTCGCATCGAGGGGAAGAGCGGTGCAAGAGCCGGCCGAGTGGGTCAGCGCCGACGTGCCGGCATGTTCTCCTTCCTCTTGTCAGGTGCGAGCCGCGTGGGGGGAAGTCAGTGCGTTCGCGCTGTCTCACGGGGTCGGGCGTGAGATGCCGCGCGGTCGCGGAGCGGTGAGGTCTTCCTCGATGGTTCTCCGTGATTGTTAGCGTTAACAATCGAATGGCCGAGAGGTTCTCCTTCCGAAGGCAGCCCGAGGGGTGGTTGCAGCGGAGCACATACGATGCGGCGAGCGCTGTCAAGAGCCCGGGTCCTGGCCGCATCAGGGGATTCCCGCCCGCCGGTGCGCACAGCTCCTCCTGCTGCGGGAACACGCTTCTTCTCGGCGGCAGACCACGCTGAAAGTTTCACCGGCCGGGGCGCGTGCGGGCGGCGCGAGTTCGTTGGACACCTGGTTTCGTCGGACAGTTGGGGTCGTGCGAGAGGTGCGCCGCGCGAAACGATTCGCTCAACGGTCTTGACACATCTCACGGTGGTTTCGACACTGATCTCGCGTTCGGCTTCTTCCTGCCTGGGTCGGTGATGAGCGGCAGGGGCTGACGGTGCCGTCGGTCGCGTCGCGTCCGGCGATCCGTCACGCAGTGAATCTCGCGGGTGTCTCCGGCTTCTTCCCTGTCATGCAGCCATGCCCCGCTCGACCTGGACGCGGGATCCGCCGGCCTCCTTCTCCGGAGATCGGCCGTGCCCGCGCCTGTCGAGGGCCCCCAACCAGAAGGAGAGACGAATGCGACTACGCGGTCCTGGCCGGCGTCAGTCCCCCGGCCACACCGTGGATGGCCGCTCCCCCCGCGTCCGGCGGTTACGGCGGCTGGTCGCCGCCGTACACCTCGCGATCGTGACGATGGTGCCGGCGGGGTGGGTGGTCGCGGACGGCGCCGCCGCCGCCACGACGAGAACGGCCGCCGCCGCGGCCGTGGCGACGGTGACGACTCCGCCGATGGGCTGGGCGTCGTGGAACACCTTCGCGGCGCAGATCAACTACAACGTGATCAAAGCCCAGGTGGACGCGATGGTGTCCTCGGGGATGAAGGACGCCGGCTACCAGTACGTCAACATCGACGAGGGCTGGTGGCAGGGAACGCGTGACTCGTCCGGCAACATCACGGTCGACACGGCGGAGTGGCCGGGCGGGATGAAGGCGATCGCCGACTACATCCACAGCAAGGGTCTCAAGGCGGGCATCTACACCGACGCCGGTCGGAACGGATGCGGCTACTACTACCCGACCGGGCGTCCGGCCGCGCCGAACACCGGCAGCGAGGGCCACTACGACCAGGACTTCCTGCAGTTCTCACAGTGGGGATTCGACTTCGTGAAGGTCGACTGGTGCGGAGGGAATGCCGAGGGTCTCAACTCTCGCACCGCCTACCAGGCGATCAGCGACGCGATAGACCGGGCCACGGCACAGACCGGGCGGCCGATGGTGCTGTCGGTGTGCAACTGGGGTGTCCAGAGCCCCTGGGACTGGGCGCCGAGCATGTCCACCATGTGGCGGACCAGCGGCGACATCATCTACTGGGGGCAGACCGCGTCGATGGACCGGGTGCTGGCCAACTTCGACTCCGCCCAGCATCCCGCCGCCCAGAGCCCGGGGCACTACAACGACCCCGACATGCTCATCGTCGGGATGAACGGCTTCTCGGCCGCGCAGAACCGTACGCACATGGGCCTGTGGGCGATCGCGGGGGCGCCGTTGCTGGCGGGCAACAACCTCGCCACGATGAGCGCCGAGACCAGGGCGATCCTCACCAATCGGGAGGTGCTGGCGGTCGACCAGGATCCTCTCGGGAGGCAGGGGGTGAAGGTGGCCGAGGCCGTGAGCGGACGCCAGGTCTACTCCAAGGTGTTGTCGGGGACAGGCCGGCGCGCGGTGCTCCTGCTCAACCGGACCACCTCGGCCGCCGCCATCACCGCCCGCTGGTCCGACCTCGGCCTCGCCGGGCCGGCGACCGTACGGAACCTCTGGGCGGGGACCGACTCCGGGACGTTCGACGGCGGCTACACCATGACCGTGCCCGCCCGCGAAGCGGTCCTCCTCACCGTCACGGGGAGCGGCGCCACGCCGTCCCCCACGCCCACCCCCACCGGAACGAACGCGATCAAGGGAGTGCAGTCGGGCCGGTGCCTGGACGTCACCGGCGTCTCCCAGGCCAACGGCGCCCTGGCGCAGATCTGGGACTGCAACGGCCAGTCCAACCAGCAGTGGACCCCGACCTCCTCGGGTGAGCTGCGGGTCTACGGCAACAAGTGCCTCGACGTCAACGGTGCGAGCACCGCCGATGGCGCCAGCGTGCTCATCTGGGACTGCAACGGGCAGAACAACCAGAAGTGGCGGTTCAACTCCGACGGCAGCATCACCGCGGTCGGCGCGAACAAGTGCCTGGACGCCTACAACAACGGCACCGCCAACGGCACCAAGGTCATCATCTGGACCTGCAACGGCCAGTCCAACCAGCGCTGGGCCCGCACCTGACCGCTCCGCACATGCCCTTCGCCGGGACGGCGCGATCCGTCCCGGCGAAGGCCGTACGCGGCAGCGGCGCACTGCGGCGGACTGCGGCGGACTGCGGCGGAACTGCGGCGCAGAGCGGCCTCTTCCCCGTGGCCGACGCGGTCGCGGCCCGTCTTCTGTGATCACGGGGGCGCTTTCTGTGGTCACGGGTGTTTTCGGTGGTCGCGGCGCGCCTTCTGCGGTCGCCTGGAAGATCGGCGACGGACCGGCCGGGAACGCCCGGGTGTGAGACAATCCCGGCGTCATGCGCGCCACGCTCTCCTTCAGGCTCGCGCGGTCGGCCGCGTTCTCCGCCGTCTGCGTGCTGCTTGCCGTCGGCGCGCACCAGTTCGCGGGCGGAGGCGGGCCGACGCCCGCCGCGCTCCTCACGGGGGTGCTCACGGTGACGGCCGGCGCGGCCGTCGCGGCGGGCCGGGAACGGTCGCCCCAGGCGATCGTCGGCCTTCTGGTCAGTGCCCAGGTGTTCCTGCACTTTCTCCTCGACGCCACGGGGTCCGCCGCCGCGTCACACCCCACCTGGCACGGCGGCCTGAGCACGCAGACCGGCATGCTCACCGCCCACCTCACCGCGGCGACGCTCACCGGATTGTGGCTGGCACGCGGTGAGGAGGCCCTGTGGTCCGTGCTGCGCGCGATCAGCGCCGGTGTGGTCCGCTGCCTGCGGGCGGTGGCCGCGCTGGTGCGTGCGTTGCCGGCGCTGCAGGGGTCCGATCTCGCGGGCACCGGACGGCCACGCCTGTGCCCGATGCCGAACTCCGAGCGCATCCCGCACACCGCGGGGGTGCTGCGGCACGCGGTCGTCCGCCGCGGGCCACCGGTTCTCCGGGTCTTCTGAGCCTCACGCGCGAGCGGCGCGTATCTCCCTGCGGGACCTGCCTGTCCCCGCAGGGCCGTGCTCGCGCGCCTCCGTAATCTCGCAGACGACTGGAGAACCCCCATGACCTCGTATGTCCGTCGAGCGGCCACCGTCACCGCCGGTGCTCTCGCGCTCACCATCGGTCTCGCCGTGCCCGCCCTCGCCCACGTCACCGTCAACCCCGGCACCGCCGTGCAGGGCTCCTGGACGAAGATCGCCTTCCGGGTCCCCAACGAGCGCGACAGCGCTTCGACCACCAAGGTGGAGGTCGAGTTCCCCACCGACCACCCGTTGCCGTTCGTCTCGGTGCGCCCGGTCCCCGGCTGGGACGTCAAGCTCACCCGGGGCAAGCTGCCCAAGCCCGTCGTCTCCGACAGCGGCGACACGATCACCGAGTCGGTGCTGAAGATCACCTGGTCTGGCGGGAAGATCGAGTCCGGCCAGTTCCAGGAGTTCGAGGCGTCGGTGGGTCCGCTGCCGAAGAACGTGGACGCGCTCGAGTTCCCCACGGCGCAGACCTACTCCGACGGTGAGATCGTCAAGTGGGCGGACGCGCCGAAGGCCGACGGGTCCGAGCCCGAACACCCCGCGCCGGCGCTCAAGCTCGTCGCCGCCGAGGAGGGGGAGGACGACCAGCACGGCGCCGCCCCATCCTCGCCCGCCGCCGCTCCCACGGTGGCGACCGCGGCGAGCGATGACGATCACGATGGCGGGGACACCACTCCGGCCCTGGTGCTCGGCGGTCTCGGCCTCGTCGCCGGCCTGGTCGGAGCCGGAGCGGGCATCACCGCCCTGCGCCGTTCCCGCGGCTAAGCCGCCCTACAGGGAGCCTGTTCCGGGTCACGCGACCCGGAACGGGCTCCCTCTTCTCTGGGCGTGCCTTGCCCGAGCTGCCCGGCCGCCCCGGCCCACGCCAACACCCACACCGACACCGACGTCAGCGTCAGCGTTGAGGCCCATGCCCACGTCGGCGTCAGCCTTGAGGCCCGCGCCCACGCCAACACCCACACCGACACCCACGTCAGCGTCAGCGTTAAGGCCCACGCCCACGTCGGCGTCAGCCTTGAGGCCCGCGCCCACGCCAGCTCAGGTCAGCGTCGGCGTCGAGGCCCACGTCCACGTCTGCGTTGAGGCCCCGCGGCGCCCACGTCAGCGTTGACGCCGACGCCGGCCTGTCGCACGCTGCCTCAGAGAACGCCCTTCCATTCGCGGCCGGCGCCATCCCTTGCAAGTGGCTGTGACTCCACGTTTGTACTGGTGGGAGGTTGGAGTCGATAGTCTGTTCGAGATAGGGTGAGGGCAGCCGTTACAGGTGAGCCTAGTGGGCGGGCCCTTGGTGGCCGTACGCCGTGTGTTGAGCCGAGTCTGTGTGAGGGAAGTCCCGGTCCGGGCGGCCGGGAGTCGTTCAGTCGCCTTCGTCTCCGCTCCCGGGGGTCCCGCACCGTGTCCGCGCCTTCGCCCGCGCCTTCATCCGCTCCTGTGTCCACGCCCGTGTCCGCACCCGTGTCCGCTCCTGGATCCGGGCCTGGGTCCGCGTCTGTGTCCGCACCCGTGTCCGCTCCTGGGTCCGGGCCTGTGTCTGCTCCTGGGTGCGTGTCTGGGTGCGGGCCGGGTTCGTCGTCTGCTGCCGCGGGGTCGTCTTGGTGTGGGGCGGACGGGGCGCCGGTGGCGATTCCCGCAGGGCTGGCGGTGATGCCGCCGGGGGCCGGGCTGGCCCGGGTGCTGGCGGGGATCGATGTGGAGCAGGTGTCGGGGTTCGACACGGTGGAGGTGCTCAAGGCCGCCTACCGGCAGTCCTGTCACGAGCGGGCGCGTTTCCTGCACGCGCTGCTGGAGGTCGGACTGCGCGAGCAGTTCACCGGCGACAGCGTGGTCCGCCTGCACGTGCCCGATGAGTTCGCTCCCGATGAGGCGCGGGCGGCGCTGGTGTGGTCGCGCCGCCGGGCGGACTCGGCGTTCGATCTGGCGT
>NZ_VIRL01000034.1 GCF_006874465.1 Microbispora bryophytorum
CACTCCCGAAGATCATCCAACCCGCCCCCGACCCCCAGCCCCGCAACTGGCCCGACACCCCGCCCGGACACCTGCCCGCCAACCCCGCCGGAACACCGGACACCATCATGACTCCATCCCGACCTCAAACAACTCCCAGTCACAGCGGCGGACGTCACGACACGACCAGTGGCGAGGCGGACAGCGAAACCAGACAGGGCGCCAGACACAGCGCCAGACACGGTGCCGGACATGGCGCCGGACATGGCGCCGGACATGGCGCCGGACACAGTGCCATACACGGTGCTGGACACGGCGTCAGAAGCGGTGCCGGACACGGCGCCAGACACGGCGCCAGTGAGCAGGCCGACACCGAAACCGGAGGAGCTTCCTTCAGAAGCGACCTCGAAGTGCCGCCGTTTTAGACGCCACTTGTCCTTGGCACCGCTTGGCACCGCGCATCGGGACAGCGGTGTCGCCGGACATTAGGGATCTCCCTACTGTGCACCGTCCGCCCGGAGGATCAGGCTCTTGACCATGGAATCACCGATCCTGTCGTACGCCGACGAGGTCTGGCGTGGTTCGGTGCGCCCCGAGGACGTGCCCTACGCGGAGCTGCGCCGCGACGGCGTGCAGGAGATCGCCTACGGCGTGGCGATGTGGCCGGCGTGCGGCAACGTGTACGTCGTCCGTGGCGAGGACGGGCTGGGTCTCTTCGACACGGGCGACGCCCACGAGGCCGAGCAGTCGTACCGCGCGATCAGGAAGTGGTCGGCCGAATCGCTCAAATACGCGATCTTCTCCCGCAGCCGGGCCGACCGGCTGGCCGGGATGGAGGAGTTCGACGCCGAGCCGGGCCCCCGCCCGCTGGTAGTGGCGCAGGAGGGGCTGGCCCACGGTCTCGCCCAGCGGGGCAGGGCGGCCGGCTACAACGCGGTCGTCGACCTGCGTGAGCAGGGCTTCCCCCGCGTGGTCTGGCCGCCGCCGCAGCGGCTCCCCGACCTGACCTACCGCGACCGGCTGTCCCTGTCACTGGGAGACGTCACCTTCCAGCTCACCCATGCCCGCGGCGACACCGACGACGCCACCTGGGCGTTCCTGCCCGAGCGGGGGGTGCTGCTGACCGGCGACCTGTTCGCCTGGACGGTCCCCGGAGCGGGCGACCCACAGCGGATCCAGCGCTATCCGGACGACTGGGCGGTGGCGCTGCGTGCCATGGCCGCACTCGACGCCGATCTGCTGCTCCCCGGAAGAGGGCTGCCGATTCGCGGGCCCGCACGGGTGCGCCGGGCGCTCATCGACACGGCCGACTATCTCGACAGCCTGGTGGAGCAGACGCTCGACCTGATGAACGCCGGCGCCCGCCTGGACGAGGTCCTGCACTCGGTCAAGCCGCCGCCGGCGCTCGCCGGGCGGCCCTACCTGCGCGAGCGTCACGACGAGCCCGAGTTCATCGTGCGCAACATCTGGCGGCTGCACGGCGGCTGGCACGACGGCAACCCCGCCAATCTCAAGCCCGCACCGGACGCCGTGTTCGCCCGCGCGGTCGCCGAGCTGTCGGCGGGCGCGGCGTCGGTCGCGGGCCGGGCCGTCGCCGCAGCGGCAGACGGCGACCTGCGCCTGGCCTGCCAGCTCGCCGAGCTCGCGGCGCAGGCCGAGCCGGAGAACCGGAGGGTGCACGAGATCAGGGCCCTCGTCTACGCGCTGCGGGTCCAGCAGGAGCGCGGCTCGATCGCACGCGGTGTATACGCCTGGGCCGCCGCCGAGTCACGGAGCAAGACCACCGGCATGGATCTGCTCGACGTTTACCACGACGTCGCCGAGGGCCGGATGTGGTGGTTGCCGAGCCAGGCCCACTGAGTCGGCCGAACGGCCGGCGGGCGCGTGGAGGGGAGCGCCCGCCGGTCCTGCCGGTAGCCTTCCTCTCGTGCTCGAACAGATCACGGCGACCCGGTACGTCGCGCCCCTGCGCGAGGGCGGGTCGCTGCCCGGAGTCGTCGAAGCCGACGACCTCGGCACATACGTCGTGAAGTTCCGCGGTGCCGGGCAGGGCCGGCGGGTGCTGGTCGCCGAAATCATCTGCGCCGAGCTCGCCAGGCGGCTCGGCTTCGCCACGCCGGAGCTCAAGGTCATCGACCTCGACCCGCAGCTCGGCGTCCGCGAGCCCGACGAGGAGATCCAGGATCTGCTCACGGCGAGCGCCGGGCACAACCTCGCAATCGATTTCCTGCCCGGAGCGCTCGGCTTCGACCCGCTCGCATGGGAGCCCGACGCCGAGTTCGCCTCCCGGGTGCTGTGGTTCGACGCGTTCGTCCACAACGTCGACCGGAGCTGGCGCAACCCCAACCTGCTCGTCTGGCACGGCGGGGTGTGGCTGATCGACCACGGCGCGGCCCTGTGGTTCCACCACAACTGGCCGACGGCCGACCCTCGCCGCCGGTTCGACGGTCGCGACCACGTGCTCGCGCCGTTCGCGACGGAGCTGGGGCAGGCCGACGCGGACCTGGCCGGGCTCGTCACCCGCCCGCTGCTCGACGAGGTGACCGCGTTGGTGCCGGACGAGTGGCTGGAGGGCGAGCCGGGCTTCGCGGACGCGCAGGCCGTGCGGCGGGCCTACGCAGAGCACCTGCTCGCCCGGGTCGCCGGGCACCGCGACTGGCTGCCCGACGCCGCCAGTAACACCGCCGCCGCTCCCGCGCCGCGCCGCGGTGAGCGGAGCGCGACGATCGGCGGTTTCTGGCGTGCGGCGCGAGAGGGCGGCCGATGAGCGATCTGGACGTCTACGAGTACGCGGTCATCCGCGTCGTGCCCAGCGTGGAGCGGGGCGAACTCGTCAACGCGGGGGTCATCCTCTACTGCCAGCCTCGCGGCTACCTGTGTGCGCGGGTGGAGCTGGACGAGGCCCGGCTGCTGGCGCTGAGCGTGCCGATCGATCTTCCCGGCGTACGGCTGGCGCTCGCCGCCTACGAGCGGGCGTGTGGTGAGGAGGCGGGGCCCCTGCGCGGGGAGCCGCTGGGCGCCCGGTTCCGCTGGCTCACCGCGCCACGCAGCACGGTCGTGCAGACCGGGCCGGTGCACGCGGGGCTGACCGGCGACCCGGCGGCCGAGCTGGACCACCTGCTGACCCGGCTGGTGCGACCGGCGCAGGCGGGTCTCAGCGCCTGAAGCTCACACGTTGAACCAGCACGACCAGAGCGGCCCAGTTCAAACGACGTAGTCAGAACAGCCCGATCAGAACAGCACGGACATGAACGTGTCGACCTCCTGGAAGCCCACCTTGCGGTAGACGGCCCTGGCCGGGAGGTTGAAGTCGTTCACGTAGAGGGTGACGACCGGGGCGAGGTACTTCAGCGCCTGCTCGACCACGGCGGCCATGCCCGCCGCGGCGTGGCCGCGCCCGCGCAGGTCGGGGTGGACCCACACGCCCTGGATCTGGCACACCTGCGGCGTCACCGCGCCGATCTCGGCCTTGAAGACCACCTGGCCGTCGTCGATGCGCGCGTACGACCGCCCGATGCGGATGAGCTCGGCGACCCTGGACCGGTAAAGCGCTCCGCCGTCGCCGTTGTCCGGCGAGACGCCCACCTCCTCGGTGAACATCGCCACGCAGGCGGGCAGCAGGATGCCGAACTCCTCGGGGCGGACTCTCCGTACGAGTGGGTCCGGCTCGACGGCGGGCGCGGAACTCGTGGCCATGACCGGCTGTGCCCACCGGATGGCCCGGGCACCGCCCCAGTGCGGTTCCAGCCGCTCCCAGAGCTGTTCCACGGCGCCGGCCGGGCCGACGATCGACGAGCAGCGACGGCCCTGCTTGCGCGCCCGGTCGGCGAAGGCGTGCACGGCCTCGCGGGTGGCGTTCACGGGCACCAGGTTGGCGCCCGCGTAGCACAGGGACACCAGCCCTCCGCGCGGGCCGTAACCCCACATCTGGCCACCGAGCCGTGCAGGGCTGAGGCCGACAGCCCTGACCCGGGCCGCTACGAACACATTGGCGACCGGATCGGTGTCGAGGAGCGCCAGCACCTCGTCACGATCGCTGTCGTCGAGCACGCGCGACGCCGATGTTCGCAGCATCACGGGCTTAGCCTACGCGAACGCTTCGCGTTTGGGAGGTATCGGCCCGGCCGTGCTCACCGCCGTACAGCGGAGACGTGGGACGCCGTTCCCGGCGCACCCGCCACCACCTTCATCAGCGCGGCCCGCGGCTCCGGCGCACCCGGGCACGTCGCGTCGGCGCCCCGTTTGCCCCTGCGCTGCGGCAACAGCGCCGCGTCGCGCAGGTAGGCCGCCAGTTGCCGGTCCACGCACGCGTTCCCGGCGAGCGACACGCCGTGGTTGCCGCCGCCCGAGGTGAGCAGGCGCGCGGTCGGGAACAGGCGGCGCATGCGCGCCGCCCCCTCGTACGGCGTGGCGGCGTCGCGCTCGGCCTGGATCAACAGGACCGACGGCAGGTGCGACGTGCCCACCTTGACCGGCGTGCCGCCCTTCTCCGGCCAGAACGCGCACGGCGCGTTGTAGACGGCGTTGGGCCAGGCCATGAACGGCGCCTGGGCGTGCGCCCGGCGCGTGTCGGCCCGCCAGCGGTCCCAGGATCGGGGCCAGGCCGCGTCGCGGCACTCCACGCCCAGGTAGACCGCGTAGGAGTTCTCCTCCTCCGCGTCGATCTCGGCCTCCACATGGAACAGTTTCACCAGGACCGAGGGGTCGCCGTTGCGGACGTAGGACGAGAAGGCGGCGCCCAGGTACGGCCAGAGCCGGTCGCTGTAGGCGCCGTTGGAGAAGACGTCGTCCAGTTCGCTCGGGCCCACGACCCCGCCCGCGGGCCTGTCGCGCAGGCGGGAGCGCATGGAGTACCACGCGAAGGACACCGCCGCCTGCGTCGCGCCGAGCTTGTAGACGTCGTCGTGTTCGGCCACCCAGGCGAGGAAGTCGCGGTGCCGCCGGTCGAAGCTGTGGTCCTGGGCGATGTTGGCCTGATACCAGACGCCGTCGGGGTCGACCACGCTGTCGAGCACGAGGCGGCGCACCCGCTGCGGGAACAGGGTGGCGTAAACCGCACCCAGGTAGGTGCCGTACGAGTAGCCGAGGTAGCTGATCTTCTCCTCGCCGAGCGCCGCGCGCACGGCGTCCATGTCCCGGGCGGAGTTCTCCGTGGTCAGGTAGGGCAGGAACCAGGCCCAGCGGTTGCCGCAGCCCTCGGCGTACTGCCTGGCCCGGCCGACCAGCACCTGCTCCTCGGCGTCGTTCTTCGGCACGTTGTCCGGCCGGGGCGCCGCGTAGAAGCGGGCCGGGTCCACGCACGACATGGCGGGCTGACTGGGCGCCACCCCGCGCGGGGCGAAGCCGACGACGTCGAACCGCGCCGCGACGTCCTTGGGCAGCCGTGTCGCGACGTATCTGGCCAGGCTGAGCCCCTCGCCGCCCGGTCCACCGGGGTTCACCAGCAGCGCGCCGAGGTGGTTGCCGTCACGCGAGACGGTGCCCTTGATCCGGTTGAGCGCCAGCGTGATCTGCTGACCGTACGGCTCGTGGTAGTCGAGCGGGACGCGCAGCTCCGCGCACTCCTGCACCGGCTCCCGCCGGTCGCCGCGGCGGGCCGGCCACAGCGGCCGGGCCGAGCCGAAGCCCAGCAGGCCGCCGGAGGCCGACTTGGTCTCCGGCGGGCACTGCTTCCATTCGAGCGGACGCTGCGGCGGCCCCCAGTGCCCCGGCCGGTCCGATCCGGCGGCCACCCCTTCCGGACCGACCAGCCCGGCGACCAGCGCCGCCACGCCCGCGATCACACCAACGACCCGCTTCACCGGCATTGCTCCTCTGCTTCCGAACAGCAGAGGACAGCTTCGCGATGCGATCGGCCGCGTACGCTCCGTACTACCCGATCATTGCCATTGTGTAGTCAGAGCATTGCGAACTG
Organism: Microbispora bryophytorum; assembly: GCF_006874465.1. Lineage (GTDB taxonomy): Bacteria > Actinomycetota > Actinomycetes > Streptosporangiales > Streptosporangiaceae > Microbispora > Microbispora bryophytorum. The sequence goes on from NZ_VIRL01000034.1 coordinate 5,894, forward strand.
TAATGCCGGGGTCAGCTGACGACGACCTCCGGACCGGCGGTCTCGTCGTCGTCGAGGTCGACGTCGACGCCCATCTCCTCGGCGATACGCAGGGCCTCTTCGATGAGGGTCTCGACGATCTGCGACTCGGGGACGGTCTTGACGACCTCGCCCTTCACGAAGATCTGGCCCTTGCCGTTGCCGGAGGCGACGCCGAGGTCGGCCTCCCTGGCCTCGCCGGGGCCGTTGACCACGCAGCCCATCACGGCCACGCGCAGCGGCGCCTTGAGCCCGGTCAGCCCGGCCTGCACCTGCTCGGCGAGGGTGTAGACGTCCACCTGGGCACGGCCGCAGGACGGGCAGGACACGATCTCCAGGCCGCGCTCGCGCAGGCCCAGCGACTCGAGGATCTGCGTGCCGACCTTGACCTCCTCGACCGGAGGCGCCGACAGCGACACCCGGATGGTGTCGCCGATCCCTTCGGCCAGCAGCGCGCCGAACGCCACCGCGGACTTGATCGTGCCCTGGAAGGCCGGCCCCGCCTCGGTCACGCCGAGGTGCAGCGGGTAGTCGCAGCGCGCGGCGAGCAGCCGGTAGGCCTGGATCATGACGACCGGGTCGTTGTGCTTGACCGAGATCTTGATGTCGCGGAAGCCGTGCTCCTCGAACAGTGAGCACTCCCACAGCGCCGACTCGACCAGGGCCTCCGGAGTGGCCTTGCCGTACTTCTGCAGCAGGCGCGGGTCGAGCGAGCCGGCGTTGACCCCGATCCTGATCGGCACGCCGGCGTCGGAGGCGGCGCGGGCGATCTCGCCGACCTTGTCGTCGAACTTCTTGATGTTCCCGGGGTTAACCCGGACGGCCGCGCACCCCGCCTCGATCGCCGCGAAGACGTATTTGGGCTGAAAATGGATGTCGGCGATGACCGGGATCTGGGACTTCCTCGCGATGGCCGGCAGCGCGTCGGCGTCGTCCTGGGAGGGGACCGCGACGCGGACGATCTGGCAGCCGGAGGCGGTGAGCTCGGCGATCTGCTGCAGGGTGGCATTGACGTCGGCGGTCAGCGTGGTGGTCATGGACTGCACCGAGACCGGCGCGTCCCCACCGACGGGGACCGAGCCGACCATGATCTGACGTGACACCCGCCGGTTGGCGATCGGCTGGGTCCGTACGGCGGGAATCCCGAGATCAACAGACATTTCTGCACCTTGTTGTAATAGGCGATGCCCGATAGGGGCCCTCCCAGTCTAAGGAGTGCCGCGACGCCGGGCGGCCCGAAACCTTTTCACGAGGAATGAAGGTTTCATGACCCGCGGCCGTAGGAAGAGCCGCCACCTGCGAGGACGGGCGCAGTGGCCCTCACGCGGGTGGGCAGGCGGCAGAAGCCGACCTAGAGTCCGAATCGCGAGAGCGCTCTACGCACCACCTGGTTGGCAAGTCAACGGCTGTCTCCCCGGGCCGACGTGCTCCCGCCGTCGGCGGTGCCGTGCTGCACCACGAGTGCGGCAGCCATGACCACGCGAAAGGGTAGCCCGTGGGTAGACCACGAAGAAAACTGTCGAAAGCGACGATCGGGCTGATCGTCGCAGCGCTGTCCGCCCTCGTCTCCGCCGTCGTGCTCGCCGCCCCGGCGTCCGCGCACGGCGCCCCGATGATGCCCGGCAGCCGCACCTACCTGTGCTGGAAGGACGGCACGACCTCGAGCGGAGCCATCCAGCCGAAGAACCCCGCCTGCGCGGCCGCGGTCGCCAAGGGCGGGACCAACGCGCTGTACAACTGGTTCGCCGTGCTGCGCTCGGACGGCGCCGGCCGGATGTCCGGCTTCATCCCGGACGGGCAGCTGTGCAGCGGCGGCGCGGTCGTCTACGACTTCAGCGGATTCGACCTCGCCCGCAACGACTGGCCGGTCACCCACCTGACGTCCGGGGCGACCATCCAGTTCAAGTACAACAAGTGGGCCGCGCACCCCGGCACGTTCCGGTCGTACATCACCAAGGACTCCTGGAGCCCGACCCGCTCGCTGGCCTGGAGCGACCTGGAGTCGACGCCGTTCGACAGCGTCACCAACCCGCCGAGCGTCGGCTCGGTGGGCACCGAGGACGGCCACTACTACTGGGACGCCCACCTGCCGTCGGGTAAGAGCGGCCGCCACATCATCTACACCGTGTGGCAGCGCTCGGACAGCAACGAGACGTTCTACAGCTGCTCCGACGTCGTCTTCGACGGCGGCAACGGCCAGGTGACCGGTGTCGGAGACTCGGGCAACCCGAGCCCCAGCCCCTCTCCCACCCGGCCCGCCTCCCCGTCGCCGTCCCCCGTCACCACGCCCAACACCTCGCCGAGCCCGCGGGTCAGCCCGTCGCCCAGCCCGTCGCCGAACCCCGGCGGCGGCGGCGCCTGCTCGGCCACCTACAAGGTCGTCAGCTCGTGGGGAGGCGGATACCAGGGTGAGGTGACGGTGAAGGCCGGCTCCTCGTCCATCAGCAGCTGGACCGCCAGTTGGACTCAACCGAGCGGCTCGACAATCACGCAGGTCTGGAACGGCACGCTCAGCCAATCCGGCAGCAACGTCAGCGTGACGAACGTGAACTACAACGGCAGTCTGGGCGCCGGCGCCTCGACCACGTTCGGCTTCCTGGCCAACGGGTCGAGCGGCAGCACCCCGACGCTGTCCTGCTCGGCCTGACCCCGTCGGCCCGCGGCGCGGCCCGCCTGACCCGGGTCGCGCCACGGGCTCCTAGCTCGTCAGTTTGGCCGCCCGCGCCCTCGCCCACGCGTCCGCCGCGAGTACCTCCTCCACGGACGCCGCCGGGCCGGGGGTGTGGGCGGCCACCACGCTCTCCACCGTGTCCACGATGCCGAGGAACGGCAGGGCGCCCTTCAGGAACGCCTCCACGCACACCTCGTTCGCCGCGTTGTAGACCGCCGGCGCCGTGCCCCCCAGGGCGCCCACGTGACGGGCCAGCGCGACCGACGGGAACGCCTCGTCGTCGAGCGGCTCGAAGGTCCAGGTGTGGGCGGTGGTCCAGTCGACCGCCCGGGCCGCGCCGGGCACCCGGTCGGGGTAGGCCAGCGCGAGCGAGATCGGCAGCCGCATGTCGGGCGGGCTCGCCTGCGCGATCGTCGAGCCGTCGGCGAACTCCACCATCGAGTGGATGATCGACTGCGGGTGGACCACCACCTCGATCCGGTCGAACCCGATGTCGAACAGCAGATGGGCCTCGATCACCTCCAGGCCCTTGTTGACGAGCGTCGCCGAGTTCACCGTGATGACCGGGCCCATGCTCCAGGTCGGGTGGTTCAGCGCCATCTCCGGGGTCACGTCCGTCAGCTCGGCCCGCCTCCTGCCCCGGAACGGGCCGCCGCTCGCCGTCACCACCAGCCGCCGTACGGCCGCAGGGTCGGCCCCGCCCGGCCCGGCCGCCCACAGACACTGGGCGAGCGCGGAGTGCTCGGAGTCCACGGGAATCATCTGCCCCGGCCCGGCAAGGCGCTTGACCAGCGGGCCGCCCACGATCAGCGACTCCTTGTTGGCCAGTGCGAGCGTCCGGCCCGCCTCCAGCGCGGCGAGTGTGGAGGTCAGCCCCAGGGCCCCGGTGATGCCGTTGAGCACGATGTCGCAGGGCGACGCCGCGACCTCCGCCACCCCCTCCGGGCCCGCCAGCACCCTCGCCCGCGCGCCCGCCGCCGACAGCGCCTCGCGCAGCGCCGGTACGGCCGCCGGGTCGGCGACCGCCACCGCCTCGGCCCCGAAGTCGGCCGCCTGCCTCGCCAGCAGGTCGACCCGGCCGCCGCCCGCGGCGAGCGCGGTCACGCGGAACCGTCCGGGGGCGTTGGCGACGACGTCGAGAGCCTGGGTGCCGATGGAGCCGGTCGAACCCAGCACGACGACAGACCGGGGCTGCGGCAGGGATTGGGAGCTCATTCCCTCATTGTCTCCGAGACGGTCCGCCGGCCCGCAACGGCACGCGCCGTACGCGGAACCGCCGGAGCTGACGCGGAAGGTGCTGCGCAGAAAGGTGCAGGGGAGAAAGCAGCACATATATGCCCGAATCTGCCCATAACCGTATTGGCAGATTGCGCGAAACCAGGGTGTAGGCGTCGCTACTTTCCCACGTCAGGACATCTCGCCTCGTTTCAGGCATCCCGACATGGAGGTAGCCAGGCATGCACCCCAGGGCACGACGTCTCGCCGTTCTCGCGGTCCCCGCCCTCGCCGCGGCGGGGGCGATGCTCCCCGCCGCTCACGGCGCCGCGGCCACCGTGACGGGAACCGTCACGCGGTCGGCCGCCGCCGGTCCCCGGCCCGCCGTACACGAGGCGGCCGACACGGCGACGGAGCAGCGCACGGTCAAAAAGTTCTGGACCGTCGCGCGGATGGAGACCGCGAAGCCGCTCGACGCCCCCGGCGCCGGCGACCGGCACTTCGCGGCGGCCGGCTCCACGGGCGGCTCGGCCCGCTCAGCGCCAGCCGAGGTGCCCGCCGAGGCGCCCGCCGGGGTGTCCGCTGAGGTGCCCGCTGACGCCTCCGCCGCGCGGCCCCCCACCGTCGCCCCGTCGCTGACCGCCGCGGCCCGTGTCTCCTCGCGGACCTCCGGCTCGTCCTGGACGGCGGGCGGGACGGTGGCGAAGACAACGGGAAGGGTGTTCTTCACGGTCACGGCCGGATCGGACGCCGGGCGGAACGCCTCCTGCTCGGGCACCGCCGTCACCAGCGCCAACAAGAGCGTGGTCATCACCGCGGGCCACTGCGTGAAGCTGAACGGCGCCTTCCACGCCAACTGGGTCTTCGTCCCGGGTTACGACCAGGGCGACAGGCCCCACGGCACCTGGCCGGCGATCACCCTGCTCACCACCGCGCAGTGGAACTCCGGCGAGAACATGAACTACGACGTCGCCGCCGCCGTCGTCGCGCCGCAGGGCGGCAAGAGCCTCACCGACGTCGTCGGGGGGCAGGGCGTCGCGTTCAACCAGCCGCGCGGGCGCCAGACGTACGCCTTCGGCTACCCCGCGGGCGGGCCCTACGACGGGTCGAAGCTGGTCTACTGCAGCGGGCGGACCTTCGACGACTACCTCAGCTCACAGGACCAGGGGCTGAGCTGCGGCATGACCGGCGGCGCCAGCGGCGGCCCGTGGTTCCTCAACTTCAGCGAGCGCACCGGCGGGGGCCTGCTCAACTCGGTGAACAGCTTCAAGTACAACTTCGCGTCCTACTGGATGTTCGGCCCCTACTTCGGCCCGGAGGCCGAGGCGGTCTACAACACGGCCCAGAAGGCGGCCCTCACCTGATTCACCGAAAGTAACCACGAGAGCACTTCTCGTGGTCCACACTCGGGAGCCATGACTCCGAGCCTCCCCTTGCTTGCCGTCGCCACCCTCGTCACCGGACTCCTGGGAGCCCCCGGCCGGGAGGTCTCCCCGGTGGGAGACGTCGTGGAGCACGTGGCCGGGCACGCCTCCGGAACCTACTGGACGCCGCAGCGGATGGCGCGGGCGGTCCCGATCGGGCTGCTGGGGGGCCTCCAGAAGATCACGACCGCCGGGCCCGGCGCCCCGTCGGTACTGCCGCCGGCCACTCCCTCGGGATCGGTGCTGCCGCCTGTCGCCAGGACCGCCCTGCCGCCCGTCGCTCACGCCGCCCTACTGCCGGCCGCGGGAGCGGTCCTCGCCCCCGGCCAGGCGGCGCGCAGGTCCACCGGAACGGCCGGGACGACCCGGACAACGGGGACGGCCAGGACACGGCAGGCGGCGGCGATGCCCCCGGCGACGACGAGCGGCACGCGCTGGGCGGCGGGCGGCTCGGTGACGAGGACGACCGGCAGGGTCTTCCTCACGCTGAACGAGGTGGACTTCTCCTGCTCCGCCAGCGCCGTGCACGGCGCGAACAGGGACCTGGTCGTCACCGCGGGACACTGCGTCAAGGACGGCGCCGGGGACTGGGCGGAGAACTGGACCTTCGTCCCCGGATACGACGAAGGGCGGCAGCCGTACGGCGCCTTCCCGGCACGGCGGATGTTCGTGGCCGGGCCCTGGTCGCGGTCCGGGAACGACGACTACGACGTGGGCATGGTCGCCGTGGACGACCGGGACGGGCGGCACCTGACCGACCTGGTGGGCGGACAGCCCATCGCCTTCGACCCGCCCCGAAGCCGCCGGACCTACGGGTTCGGGTTCCCCGCGGATCCCCCGTACGACGGCGAGCGACTGCTGTACTGCGCGGGCGTCCCCCACGGCGACCCGCAGGGGCAGACCCGCGATCAGGGCCTGCGTTGCAACCTCACGGCGGGGGCCAGCGGCGGGCCCTGGCTCAGCGGCTTCGACCCGGTCTCGGGCCGGGGCACGCTGACGTCCGTCAGCAGCTTCAAGTACAGCAATGACCACCGCACGATGTACGGCCCCTACTTCGGCTCCGCCGTACGCGATCTGTACCGCACCGCCGAGCGGGCGTAACGGAACTCGCCGGACCGGGTCAGGCTCGTCGTCATCGCGTACGAGTCGGGGCTGGTCCGCCCGGGGTGGAAGGTCGGCTGAGGGGTCAGAACGGCGAGAGCGGCTCGGCGTTGTCCTCCTCCACGATGTCGGCCGCGGACCGGACGATCAGGGGGTCGGGCTCGCCCACGACCGAGGCGTCCTTGTCGTCGTAGTCGTACAGGGACAGGACGTAGCGCATCGCCTCCAGCCTGCCGCGCTTCTTGTCGTTGCTCTTGATGATCGTCCAGGGGGCGTCCTCGGTGTCGGTGTTGAGGAACATGTCCTCCTTGGCCCGGGTGTACTCGTTCCACCGGTCCAGCGAGGCGAGGTCCATCGGCGACAGCTTCCACTGCCGCACGGGGTCCACCTGGCGGATGACGAACCGGGTGCGCTGCTCGGCCCGCGACACCGAGAACCAGAGCTTGACCAGGCGGATGCCGTCGCGCACGAGCATCCGCTCGAACAGCGGAGCCTGGTACATGAACTCCATGTACTCCTCCGGAGTGCAGAAGCCCATGACCCGCTCGACTCCCGCGCGGTTGTACCAGGACCGGTCGAACAGCACGATCTCCCCCGCGGCCGGGAGGTGCTCGACGTACCGCTGGAAGTACCACTGGCCGCGCTCGCGCTCGCTGGGCTTCTCCAGCGCCACCACGGTCGCGCCACGGGGGTTGAGGTGCTCCATGAAGCGCTTGATGGTGCCGCCCTTGCCGGCCGCGTCCCGTCCTTCGAACAGGAGGACCAGGCGGCCGCCGGTGTCCTTGAGCCAGTACTGCAGCTTCAGCAGCTCGATCTGCAGCAGCCGCTTGTGCCGGTCGTACTCCTGCCGGGAGATGCGGTGGTCGTACGGGTAGTGCTCGCGCCAGGTGTCCACCGGTCCGCCGTCGGCGCGTACGAGGACGGGATCGTCGTCATCGTCGTCCAGCACCTTCATCCCCGGCGTATGGCGCAGCAGCTCGACCCCGTCGGGATGCTCTTCCACCTGCTGTGATACTTCCGGCATTTCAGGCGTCCCGTTCCCTTGGCCAGCATGTCCGCGGACGTCCTGCTGCCCTACGCCGGGTGTCGTACACCACGGCGACCGCTGTTCACACTCCGTCAGCGGGAGATCTTGTCGAGGTGATCGGCGACCTCGGGCGGCAGGGCGAGGTCGAGCCCGGCGAGGTTGCCGCGCAACTGGTCGAGCGTGCGCGGGCCGACGATGACCGAGGTCACCTCCGGCCTGCTCCGCACCCAGGCCAGCGCCACGGCCGCCGGGGCGACGCCGAGCTCCGCGGCGGCCTCGGCGACGTGCCCGGCGATCGCGAGGTTGGGCTCGTTCAGAAAGCCCTCGGCCCAGGTACGGGCCGCGGGGATGGGCGACGCCATGAGCCGCCCCAGCCGGGTGTCGGCTCCGGGGGTCTCGCCGGGGCGGTAGCGGCCGGTGAGCACGCCGCCGCCGAGGGGCGACCAGACAAGCGTGCCGAGCCCGTGCCGCCGGCAGACGGGCAGGATCTCCGCCTCGATGCCCCTGGCCACCAGCGAGTACTCCGGCTGGAGGCTGACGAACGGCGTCCCGCCGGCCCGCTGCGCGGCCCACTGGGCCTCCACGATCTGGGCCGCGGTGAAGTTCGAGCAGCCGATGTACCGCACCTTGCCCGACCGTACGAATCCGTCCAGAGTCGCCATGGTCTCCTCGATCGGGGTCGAGTCGTCCCAATGGTGGCACTGGTAGAGGTCGATGTGGTCGGTGCCGAGCCGGCGCAGGCTGGCCTCCAGCGCCCTGGTGAGGTGGGCCCGGGACAGCCCGCGGTCGTTGGGACCCGGGCCCTGCGGCAGGAACGCCTTGGTGGCGAGCACCACCGAGTCCCGCCTGCCCCGCACGGCCCGCCCCACGATCCGCTCCGCCTCGCCGCCGTTGTAGCCGTCGGCGGTGTCGATGACGTTCCCGCCCGCCTCCAGGAAGGCGTCCACGATGCCGGCGGCCTCCGTCTCGTCGCAGCTTCCGGGGGCGCCGAAGTTCATCGTGCCGAGGCATGCCGTGGAGACCCGCAGTCCCGAACGGCCGAGCGTGGCGTACTCCATCACGTATCCTCCCGTAGTATCAGGAACATCTGTTCCGGTTGGCTGGGACGATACGGAACACGTGTTCCGGCTGTCAAACGCGACGAGGAGGACGATGAGCGGCGAAGTCAGGCCCCGGCGTGCCGACGCGCAGCGCAACCGGGAGCGCATCCTGGAGGCGGCCGAAGCCGTGCTGGCCCGCGAAGGGACGTCCGCGTCGGTGCGCGCGGTCGCCGGGGAGGCGGGGGTGGGGCTCGGCACGATCTACCGGCACTTCCCCACCCAGGAGGCGCTCTACCAAGCGGTGATCATCGACCGTACGCGACGGCTCCTGGCGGAGGCGGACCGGCCGTCGCCGGATCCGGGTACGGCCTTCTTCACGTTCCTCGATCGGATCGTGGTGCACGCGGCCCAGAAGAAGACCGCCGCCGACCTGCTCGCCGGGGCCGGCGTCGATCCCAAGGCCGGGACGGCCGACGTCAGCCGCGACATGCGGCAGGTGATCGGGCGGCTGCTCACGGCCGCGCAGGAGGCGGACGCGGTGCGGGCCGACCTCCGGATGCCCGAACTGCTGGCCCTGCTGTGCGGGGTGTGCCTGGCGGCCGAACGCGACCAGTGGAGCGACGAACTGCGCCGTCGTACGCTCGACGTCCTGTTCGACGGCCTGCGCCCCCGCGGCTGACCACGACCTTTGTCCTGGGGCGACGGTCCTGGGGCGACGGTCATGAGGCAACCGGTCATGAGGCGACCGCTGTTAAGGGACGCCCGCCGGGAACGTCACCGCGACCTCCAGGCCGCCACCCGGATTCGGGCGCGCCCGGACGTCAGCCCCGTGCGCCGTCGCGATCGACGCGACGATCGACAGCCCGAGCCCCGCGCCCTGTCCTCGCGTCGTGTGCAGGCGCCGGAAAGGCGCGAAGAGGTCGCCGAAGCGTTCGGGCGGCACCTCGGGACCGGTGTTGCGGACCGTCAGCACGCCCCCGGCAAGCGTCACCTCGATCGTGCCGCCGGGGTGGTTGTAGCGCACGGCGTTGTCGACGAGGTTGGTGACAAGCCGGTTGAGCAGGACCGGGTCGCCGTGGACGGTGAACGGTTCGATCCGGGCCGTGACGGTCACCTCACCGCGGTCCGCCTCCGCCAGGACCAGCCGTACGACCTCGTCCAGGGCCACCCGGCTCCGCCTCTCCAGGCCGTGCTCGGCCTGGGAGAGGACCAGCAGGGCGTCGATGAGGCCCTCGATGCGGTGGTTGTGGAGCAGGAGCGTGGCGCGGATCTCTCCGACATCCTCGGGCAGGCCGATCTCGATCGCCGTCCGCTGCACGGCCAGCGGGGTCCGCAGCTCGTGGGAGGCGTTCGCGATGAAGCGGCGCTGCCCCTCGACGGAGCGCTCCAGCCGGTCGAGCATGGCGTCGAACGTGTCCGCCAGTTCCTTCAGCTCGTCCCGCGGCCCGCCGAGGGCGATCCGCTCGTGCAGGGTGGACAGGGACAGCCGCTGCGCGGTGGCGGTGATCCGGTGGAGAGGCCGCAGGATCCGCCCCGCGATCACCCATCCCACGGCCACCGACACCAGGGTCAGGACCCCGATCGCCAGCGCGCTCACGTCCCACTGATAGTGGATCACGTCCCGCGCCAGCTCGGACAGCGGCGGGAGCCGCTCCACCGCCGATCCGGGGAGCGGGGCGGCCGGGGCCGCAGGGGCCTCTCCCATGGGAGACGGGAAAAAGCGCTCGATCCGCGAGTGCAGCGCCATGCGCAACAGCGTGTTGACGATGACCAGCAGCACGACGGAGGTGAGCAGGAAAAGCCCCGAGTAGATTAGCGTGAGCCGTACCCGCACCGTCGTCACAGCAGGTATCCGGCGCCGGGGACGGTCTGGATGCACGGCGGGTCGCCCAGCTTCGCGCGCAGGCGGCTGACCACGACCCGCACCACGGTCGTGAAGGGGTCGGCGTTCTCGTCCCACGCCTCCTCCAGGAGCCGCTCGGCGCTCACCACCGCGCCCTCCGCCCGCATCAGCACCTCCAGGACGGCGAACTCCTTGAGCGACAGGTGCAGGTGACGGCCGTCCCTGGACGCCTGGAGCCGGTGCGTGTCGAGCGCGATCCCGTGGCGAGTCAGCACCGGAGGCACCTGGTCCCGGCTGCGCCGTCCCAGCGCCCGCACCCGCGCGACCAGTTCGGTGAAGTCGAAGGGCTTGGGCAGGTAGTCGTCGGCTCCCATGCCGAGGCCGGCGACGCGCTCCGGCACCGACGACGCCGCCGTCATCATCAGGATCCGCGTACGGCTCCCGCGCGCCACCAGCTCGCGGCACACGAGATCGCCGTGCAACCCCGGCAGGTCGCGGTCCAGCACGAGGACGTCGTAGTCGCTGACCGCCAGCCGCTCGGCCGCGGCGGCGCCGTCGTAAACGACGTCGACCGCCATGGCCTGGCGGCGCAGTCCCATCGCGACGAGGTCGGCCAGATCGCGCTCGTCTTCGGCCACAAGAACCCGCATGCCTCGTTCGTACCTCAGGTGCGGTAACAGCGGCGTTAACGGTGCCGTTCACGGCCGTGCAACCCGCCGGCGGCCACGCTGACGGACATGATCAGAACTGTCTGCGCCGCCGTGCTGCTCACCGCCGCCACCCTGCACACCACCGCCGTACAGGCCACCACCGTGCCGGCCACCACCGTGCCGGCCACCACGGACGGCGGGTGTGCCCGGATAACCGCGCCGCCGCCCGAGTCCGCGCCGCCGACGTCGGTGAACACGCTCCGGCAGGCGTACGAGTGCGTGCTGGACAACTACTACAGCGGGCCCGTGCTGGATTCGAAGGTCCTGCTGCGGGACGCCCTCGCCGCGTACACCCAGGAGCTGATGCGTCGCGGGGCCGACAAGGCCGGTCTCCGCCTGCCCGCGCTGACGGGGAACCGCGACGCCGACTGGGCCGCGTTCGCCGGCATGATCGGCACCGGCGACCCGGCCGCGCTGCGCGCCGCGATCACCGGCATGGTCACGGGGCTCCACGACGACCACGCCCGGGTGGAAAGGATCGCTCCCCCGTCGGAGGACGGACCGGTGGGGACGGGCATCGCCGGTCTGTCGGCCGCGCAGGGCCCGCGATTGGACCCGGCAGCCCGGCCGCCCCTGTTCGTCACCCGCGTCCTGCCCGGCAGCCCGGCGGACACGGCCGGCATCCGGCCCGGCGACATCATCCAGAAGGTCGACGGGATACCGGCGTTCATCGGGGACAAGGTGAACCAGAGCCTCGTCGACGCGTTCGCCTCCGCCACCGTACGGCTCACGCTGAAGCGGCCCACCACGGGACGCGTCCGGACCGTGCAGCTCACGGAGGGTCCCCTCGAAGAGCAGGAGCCGGCGGTCACGTCGAAGACGCTCCCCGGCGGCGTCACCTACGTCAAGGTGCCCGGGTTCTTCCAGGGCGCGGCCGACCAGGTCATCGCCAAGCTCAAGGGCGCCTCGAAGGCCGCGGTCGTCGACCTGCGCGGCAACGGCGGCGGGTCGCCGCAGGAGGTGAACCGGCTGCTCGGCGCGTTCGCGCACGGCAAGGTCACCGGCTACTTCTGCCCGCTCACAGGCGAGTGCACGGCCAATCGCACCGACGACTCGGTCCCCCTGCTCGGGCTGCGCCTTGTCGTGCTCACCGACCGCGCGTGCGCCTCGGCCTGCGAGCACTTCAGCGCGGCCGTGAAGGACAACGGCCTGGGCGCCCTCGTCGGGACCCGGACCGCGGGGGCCGTCTCCGGGCCGGCCGAGGCTTACCTTCTCGACGACAACAGCGTGCTGCTGCTGCCCAGGGTCCGGCATCTCGGCCCCGCCCGGGAGATCATCGACACCGTCGGCGTGCCCGCCGACCACCACGCCCCCATGACCGCGCTCGACCTGGCCACGGGCCGCGACCCCGGCCTCGCCAAGGCGCTGGGTCTCCTCTGACGCGCCGGGTCTCCCTCACGACGAGGGCCCGGGGGACGGTGGTCCCCCGGGCCCTTCCGACGCGTGGTTCTACAGCGTGAGGCCGGTGAGCACCATGACCTTCTCGTAGGTGAAGTCCTCCATCGCCGAGTGCAGCCCCTCGCGGCCCACGCCCGACTCCTTCACTCCGCCGTACGGCATCTGGTCGGCCCGGTAGGACGGCACGTCGCCGATGACGACGCCGCCGACCTCCAGCTCGCGGTTGGCCCGGAAGGCGACGTCCAGGCTGCGGGTGAAGACCCCGGCCTGCAGGCCGTACCGGGAGTCGTTGACCGCGGCGAACGCCTCGTCGACCGAGGCGACCCGCTGCACGATCATGACGGGGCCGAAGACCTCCTCGCAGGCCACCTTGGCGTCGGCGGGCACGTCGGCCAGCACGGTGGGGGCGACGGTCGCGCCGTCCCTGGTGCCGCCCGCCAGCAGGCGCGCACCGGCCGAGACGGCCTCGTTGACCCAGCTCTCGACGCGGACCGCGGCGTCCTCGCTGACGAGGGGTCCCACCTGCGTCTTGTCGTCCGCGGGGTCGCCGGTCACGAGCGCGCCGACTGCGGCGACGAGCTTGGCGGTGAACGCGTCGGCGACCGCGTCCTCCACGATCACGCGCTGCACCGCGATGCAGCTCTGGCCCGCCTGGTAGTTGGAGAACAGCGCCACGCGGCTCGCCGCCCAGTCGAGGTCTGCGTCGGCCAGCACGACCGCGGCGGCGTTGCCGCCGAGTTCGAGCGTGACGTGCTTGCGCGGCACGCTGTCCATGATCGAGTAGCCGACCGGGCCCGAGCCGGTGAAGGAGATGACCGGCAGCCGGGGGTCCTCCACGAGGGACGACGCGCGGTCGTTGGGCACCGGCAGCACGGAGAACATGCCCTCAGGCAGGTCGGTCTCGGCCAGGATCTCGCCGAGGACGAGCGCCGACAGCGGGGTCGTGGGCGCGGGCTTGACCAGGATGGGCGCGCCCACGGCGATGGCGGGAGCGACCTTGTGGGCCACCAGGTTGAGCGGGAAGTTGAACGGCGTGATCGCCAGCACCGGTCCGTGCGGCACGCGCGAGACGTAGGCGAGCCGTCCCTGCGCGGCGGGCTCGGTGTCGAGCCGCTGCACCGCGCCGCTGAAGCGGCGGGCCTCCTCGGCGGCGAAGCGGAACGTGGAGATCGCGCGGCCCACCTCGCCGCGCGCCCAGAAGATCGGCTTGCCGTTCTCCTCGCTGATCAGGCGGGCGATCTCCTCGGCGCGCTCGGTCAGCCGCCGGGCCACGTGGGCCAGCGCCTCGGCGCGTACGTGGACGGGCAGCGCGGCGGCCTGCTTGCGTACGGCGTCCGCGGCGGCCACGGCCTGCTCGACCTGCTCGGGGGTCGGCACCGAGTGGACGCCGACGACCCGGCCGTCGTGCGGGTTGGTCACGGCCTGCTCGGCGTCCCCCGTCGCGGGGCGCCCGGCGAGCCAGAAGGGGCGGGGTTCGGAAGTGCGGCCTACGTCCATGTCTTCACGCTATGCCACCTGATGGAAGCCGGTCCTTACTCCGGACGGGCCAATCAGCGTCCCCCGTCGCACCATCATGGACAACTTCTCACATGTCACAGATGCGCGGCAATTTCATGATGTTTTCTGTTTCGCTCCGGTTTGAAAGCCGAGCAGCATGGTTAAGTCATCATCCGGGTCTGTCGCGGGACCCCCAATATGAGAAGGGCTCGTCGCTGATGGGTACGCCGGCGCCGCTCGGTCTTCAGGGTGCCTACGCACGCGGCCATCGAAGCAACTATGACGAGTTACGCACCCGCCTCCTCGACGTCGCCAACGACCTGCTCGCCGCGGCCGGACCGGAGAGCCTCACCGTACGCAGGATCGCCGCCGAGGCCGGCTGCTCCACCCAGGTCATCTACACGATGTTCGGCAGCAAGGAAGGCCTGGCCGAGGCGCTCTACCTGGAGGGCTTCGAGCGGTTCCGGCGCAGGCTGGAGGCCGTGCCGCAGCGCAGCGACCCGCTGGAGCACCTGAGCCTGCTCGGTCCCGCCTACCGGGAGGCGGCGCTGGCCGAGCCCGGCTACTACAGCCTCATGTTCGAGCGGGCCATCCCCGGCTTCGTGCCGAGCGAGCGCGCTCGCACGCTGGCGAGGGCCGCGCTCAACATCGTCGACCGGGTGATCGCCGACTGCATCTCCGCCGGTCACCTCGTGCCCACCCAGCCGAGGAAGATCGCCGACGCGCTGTGGGCCGCGGCCCAGGGCGCGCTCAGTCTGGAACGTGCCGGGCATCTTCCCGACGGCAAGACGTACGAGATCGTCACCGACGCCGCCGTGCGCGCCTTCCGCGTGCGGCCCCCGGCCTGACCGGCGTCACAGGCACACCGCGATCCACAGCTCGGCCCGGACCGCGGGATCGTCCAGGTCGCGCCCGAGCAGCTCGCTCACCCGCTTCATCCGGTAACGCAGTGTGTGCCGGTGCACGCCCAGGCGCTGCGCCGCGGCGTCCCAGTGGCCGTTGCTGGCCAGGTAGGCGCGCAGCGACTCGACCAGGTCGGCGCGTGAGCCGTACTCGCGGAGCGGCGCCAGGATCGCCGCCGCGAACGACGCGGCGGCGGCGGGATCGAGCAGCGACAGCAGCCCGCGCCCGGCCAGCTCGCTGAAGCGCGCCACCGGCGAGGCCGAGACCAGCGCCCGCCGCGCCTGGTCGACGGCCCGGTCGAGGTCGTGCTCGTAGCCACGGTCGAGCCCGGTGTCGAGATCCGGGCGGCTCGCGTTCCGGGTCACCGATCCGGCCGCTCCGGCCGCGGGGGGTTCGCGGCCCTCCATACGGCCGTCCACGCGGCCCTCGGATCGGGCGATCTCCACCCCGGGCGCGCTCACACCCACCCGGCCGTGCTGTGCGGCCAGCGCGACGAGCTCGTCGGCACCCGCGTCCGGGGCCAGCACGACGAGCAGCCCCTCCCAGGGCGCGGTGAACGTTCCAACGCCCGCGAAGGCGCCCCGCGGGCCGGGCACCGCGCCGGTCAGCGCGCCGGGCACCGCGCCGGGCGCCGCGCCGGTCAGCGCCTCGGTCAGCGCCTCCGGATCGGGCGTGTCGCAGGCGAGGACCGTCACCGGCTCCTCCGGCAGCCGCATGCCCAGGGCCGCGAGCGTCTCCGCGGCCGCCCGCACCTCGCCGGCCAGCAGCAGCCGGAGCACCGCGGACCGCACCTGCGCCGCCGCCGACCGTTGCTCCCTGCCCTGTTCCAGAGCCAGCGTCAGCAGGGATCCGGCCGCGTTGACGATCGTGTACGCGATGGGCGAGAACGGCCGCGGCGACCCCACCGCGAAAAATCCCCTCCGGCCCAGCGGCTGGACCACGACGTGCTCGTCCGGGGTGGACAGGGCGAGGCTCGACAGGGACGGCGCGCTCCGCAGCCGGGCGATCTCGGGCTCCAGCGACCGGGCCGTCTCCCGCGCCCAGTCCCCCGCCACGCCGCGCTTGTCATCCGTACCGGCGTGCAGGCCGGCCGCGCGACGGCCGGTCGTCCCGGCGGCATGCCGTAGGGCGCCCGCGGGGTCGAGCAGCAGCGCCCAGCCGCCGATCTCCCGGGCCAGCCGGTCCACCACGGCCACCGGCCCCTCCCGCTGGAGGGCGGCCCGGGTCAGCCTGCCCTGCGCGGCGAAGGCGCGGCTGATCTCCTCGTACTGCTCCCCCGCCAGCAGATCGCTGACGGCCTTGCCGATCGCGATGAAGGGCGTGTCCCTCGGCACCTCGACCAGCGGCAGCCCGGCGGCCTCGGCCGCCTCGGCGAAGGCGGGCGGCACGGCGTCGTGACTCAGCCCCACCCCGAACCCCAGCCCGGCGACCCCCCGGGCCACGAGCCGGGAGACGTACGGCTCGGCGTCGCCGGCGGACAGGCGCATGCCGGTCGTGAGCACCAGCTCGCCGCCCTCGAGGAACGGTGTGGGGTCCTCCAGCTCGCTGACCGCGACCCAGCGGACGGGGCGGTCGAGGCCGTTCCACCCGGCGAGAACCTCCAGGTGGAGCGGTACGATCGCGGTGATCCGGCGCAGCGCTGGTGCCACTGCTCTTCCCCCCGAACTCCCGGCTTGTCCTCACCGGCCAAAAGTACGTTCACATTCTGACATAGCGGCATATCGGCTGGTGGAGGCGACGGCCGTACCGTCAGAGATATGAGCGTCGGAGATATGAGCACTGCCACCACGCACGGCGGCCCGCGGCTCCCGCAGGAGCGCCGCCTCGTCACCGAGATCCCCGGCCCGCGGTCGCGCGAACTGCTCGCGCGCAAGCAGTCCGCCGTGCCTCCGGGCATCGGCACCACGCTGCCCGTCTTCGTGACCCGTGCGGGCGGCGGTGTGATCGTCGACGTGGACGGCAACTCGTTGATCGACTTCGGCTCCGGCATCGCCGTGACCAACGTCGGCAACGCCGCCCCCCGGGTCGTCGAGCGCGTGCAGAAGCAGGTCGCCGACTTCACCCACACCTGTTTCATGGTCGCCCCGTACGAGTCGTACGTCGCGGTGTGCGAGAAGCTCAACGCGCTCACGCCCGGCGACCACGAGAAGCGGACGTTCCTGGTCAACAGCGGCGCGGAGGCCGTCGAGAACGCGATCAAGGTCGCCCGCCACGCCACCGGGCGGCAGGCGGTCGTCGTCTTCGACCACGGCTACCACGGCCGCACGCTGCTGACGATGACGCTGACGGCCAAGAGCATGCCGTACAAGCACGGGTTCGGGCCGTTCGCGCCCGAGGTGTACCGGGTGCCGCTCGCCTACCCGTTCCGCTGGCCGACCGGCCCGGACAACTGCGCCGAGGAGGCCGCGGCCCAGGCGATCGACATGATCAACAAGCAGATCGGCGCGGAGAACGTCGCGGCGGTGCTCATCGAGCCGATCGCGGGCGAGGGCGGCTTCATCGAGCCGGCCCGGGGCTTCCTGCCGAAGATCGTGGAGTATTGCCGCGCCAACGGCATCGTCTTCATCGCCGACGAGGTGCAGACGGGCTTCGCCCGCACCGGCCACATGTTCGCCTGCGAGGACGAGGGCATCGTCCCGGACATCATCACCACCGCGAAGGGCATCGCCGGCGGCCTTCCGCTAGCGGCCGTGACCGGCAGGGCCGACCTGCTCGACCACGTCCACAGCGGCGGTCTCGGCGGCACGTACGGCGGCAACCCGCTCGCCTGCGAGGCGGCCCTGGGCGTGCTGGAGACCATCGAGCAGGACGGGCTCGTCGAGCGCGCCCGGCACATCGGCGAGATCATGCTGCCCCGTCTGCGCGCCCTTCAAGAGCACAACCCGATCATCGGAGACGTGCGCGGGCGCGGCGCGATGATCGCCGTCGAGCTCGTGGTGCCCGGCACCAAGGAGCCCTACCCGGCCGCCGAGATCGCGCGCAGGTGCCACGAGCAGGGCCTGCTCGTGCTCACCGCGGGAACGTACGGCAACGTGCTGCGCTTCCTGCCGCCGCTGGTGATCCCGGATCACCTGCTCGAAGAGGGTCTCTCCATCCTGGAAAAGGCGCTCAACGTGGACTAGACAGTTTGAACAACATCAAAAGGGGCACCCGGTCTGTTCCAAGGTGTCCCTTTTGATGTTGTACGGCTTGCGTTATGCCTCGATTTAACCATCGCTTGGCCCGACTCGCGCCGATCACGAAGGGTAACCGCGTTATAACGGTTCCGATAGGCGATCGAGGGGGGACTTTGATGGGCTGGAACCCGAACGGCGCCGAGCGGCTCATGCTGACGTTCGACCCTGCCGGCCTGACCACCACGCAGCGCGACGGCGACGCCTGTGTCGTCTGCCACAAGAAGTGGCCCCGCCCCCGCGTGAAGGTCGGAACACTGCCCGACAACGCCCCCGTCCACGCCTGCGACGACTGCGCCGAGGCCCTGCTGCCCGCCCCCGAGGGCAAGGTTCCGCTGCCCCGCCGCTCCCGGGCGGCCATGTCCTGACCACCCGTTTCGCCCCGGCCCAATTCGGCCGCCCGGTCCTCAGGTCGCCAGATCCTCCAGGTGGGCGGCCGGCACGGCGCTCACGCGGCCCGGCGGCATCGACTCCGGCCGGGCCAGGACGTGAATGGTCAGGCCGTCGATGACGAGCGTGCAGCCGCGCCGCCCGTCAGGACACGATCCGCGACCAGCGCTCCACCCATTTGTCGTACGCCTCGGGACGCACCGCGAAGTAGACCCCCTGGAACGCCCGGGAGGTGCCGACGCGGTAGTCCGCGCAGATCCGGCGGGCCGCGCCGGTGCACCCCTCGGGGTTGGCCGGGGCGAGGCCCATCCAGGCGGACACCTTGCGCTGCACGTCCGCCGACATCGTGAAGTCGAGCCACTTGTACGCGCACGAGGGATGCGGGGCCTGGGCCGACATCATCCACGCGTCGGCCCATCCGGTCACCGGCCGGGCCGTCAGCACACTGACCGGCTTGTGCCCCCGCCTGAGCACGTCCAGATGGTAGGGCGTGGCCTGCGCGAGCCGTACGGACCCGGTCGCGAAGCCCTGGACGACCTCGACGGGATCGCGCCAGAAGGTGCGGCGGCCGTCCTCGCCGGAGGTGAACAGCTGGGCGGCGGCGTCGAGCTGGGCGTCGGTGAGGTCGAACGGGTTCTTGATGTCCGCGCCGACGTCCGTGCCCTGGGCCTTGAGCACCAGCGCGGCGTCGGCCAGCGACAGCGGACGGTCCCGGAACATCACGGGACCCTTGTCCGTGAAGAGCGACTCCGGGCCGTCGGGGCTGACCTTGCCTGCGTCGTAGAGGATCTCGTTGGTCGCCCACACGTACGGCACGCCGTACACCCGATCGTCCCGGGTGACCGACGGCAGCGTGCGCAGCCGCTTGGGGATCTTGTCGTAGCCGTCCAGCAGAGCGGTGTTGAGCGGGGCGGCCTTGCCGTCGTCCATCAGGCGGCCGCCCACCTCGGGCGTCGCGGAGATCACGTCGAACGACGACGGCGGGAAGTCGCCCGGCTTCTCCTCCTGGCGCGGGTCGTAGAAGCGCAGGCTGACCTTGCAGCCCGTCTCCTTCTCGAACGTGCCGACCCACCTGACCTTGGGGTCGACACCGCCCCACTCGGCGTACCCGTCGATCGCGACCACGCTGACCGTTCCCTCCCCCGGCCCGGCGGACGCGACCGGGGTGGGCGTGGGGCCGCCGGACGACGGGCTGGGGCCGGCGCCGCTGGAGGCCGTCGCCGCCGCGGCCGGCGAGGTGCCCGGCGTGGCCACGTGCGTCGCGGGCGCGGGCCGGCCGGCGCAGGCGGCGGCGAGCAGTCCCACGGCCGCGACCGTCGCGACCAGGTGTGTACGGCGCACGCACGACCCCCATGAGAAAGACGGACGTCCCGAGCCTACTGGGCCCCACCGGCCGGGGACGTCGCCTACGACGTCAGGCGTTGGTCGGGAAGCCCAGGTTCACGCCGCCGTGGGAGGGATCGAGCCACCGCGAGGTGACGACCTTGCCCCTGGTGTAGAAGTGGACCCCCTCGGTGCCGTGCACGTGGGTGTCGCCGAACAGCGAGGCCTTCCAGCCGCCGAAGCTGTAGAAGGCCATCGGCACCGGGATCGGCACGTTGACGCCGATCATGCCGACCTCGACCTCGTTCTGGAAGCGCCGGGCCGCGCCGCCGTCGTTGGTGAAGATCGCCGTGCCGTTGCCGTACTCGCCGGTGTTGATCAGCTCCAGGCCCTCCTCGTACGAGCGGACGCGCACGATCGACAGCACCGGGCCGAAGATCTCCTCGCGGTGGACGCGGGAGTTCGGCGGCACGTGGTCGAGGACGGTCGGGCCGAGCCAGAAGCCGTTCCCCCGATCTCCGCGCACCGGGGTCTCCCGGCCGTCGACCACGAGCTTGGCCCCCTCCTCGACGCCGAGGTCGAGGTAGGACGCCACCTTGTCGCGGTGGGCGGCGGTGACGAGCGGGCCCATCTGCGACTCGGCGTCGGTCCCGGGGCCGACCTGGAGATCGCGCACCCGCGACACGATCTTCTCGACCAGCTCGTCGCCGATCGGGTCGACCGCGAGCACCACGGAGATCGCCATGCACCGCTCCCCCGCCGAGCCGAAGCCCGCCGAGACTGCCGAGTCCGCGACCAGGTCGAGGTCGGCGTCGGGCAGCACGAGCATGTGGTTCTTGGCCCCGCCGAGCGCCTGCACCCGCTTGCCGTGGGCCGTGCCGGTCTCGTACACGTACCGCGCGATGGGCGTGGAGCCGACGAACGACACGGCCCGTACGGCCGGGTGCTCCAGCAGCCGGTCCACCGCCGCCTTGTCGCCCTGGACGACGTTGAACACGCCGTCGGGCAGGCCGGCCCGCCGCCACAGCTCCGCGATCAGCAGGGACGCGGAGGGGTCGCGCTCGGAGGGCTTGAGCACGAACGTGTTCCCGCAGGCGATGGCCACCGGGAACATCCACATCGGGACCATCGCCGGGAAGTTGAACGGCGTGATGCCCGCCACCACGCCGAGCGGCTGGCGGATCGAGTAGGAGTCGACGCGGGTGGAGACGTTCTCCGAGTAGCCGCCCTTGAGCAGGTGGGGAATGCCGCAGGCGAACTCCACGACCTCCAGGCCGCGGGCCACCTCGCCCAGCGCGTCGGAGTGCACCTTGCCGTGCTCGGCCGTGATGAGCTCGGCCAGGTCGTCGCGGTGCGCGTCGAGCAGCTCGCGGAACCGGAACAGGATCTGGGTGCGCTTGGTCAGCGAGGCGTCGCGCCACGCGGGGAAGGCCAGCGCGGCCGCCTCCACCGCCGCGTCGACATCCTCGGCCGAGGCCAGCGACACCCGGCCGCTCACCTCGCCGGTCGCCGGGTCGAACAGATCGGCCGTACGGCCGGCGCCCTTGACGATCTCGCCGCCGATCCAGTGGTTAACGTGCTTCATCGTTGACGGCCTCCAGAGCGGTGACGAGGATGCCCAGGCCCTCGCGGGCCTCGTCCTCGGTGAGGGTGAGCGGCGGCGCCATGCGCAGCGTGTTGCCGTACAACCCGCCCTTGCCGACGAGCAGGCCGAGCCTCTTGGTCTCCTCCAGGAAGCGGGCGGCGAGCGCCGGGGCGGGTGCCTTGGTGGCGGGGTCGACCAGTTCGACGGCGAACATCAGCCCCTTGCCGCGTACGTCGCCGACCACGGGCAGCCGGGGGGCCGCCTCGCGCAGCCCGCTGATGATGATCTCGCCGGTCCTCGCGGCGTTGGCCTGCAGGTCGTGGTCGAGCACGTAGTCGAGGGTGGCGTTGGCCGCCGCCATCGCGATCGGGTTGCCGCCGAACGTGGCCACACCGGCGGCGTGCGGCCCGTCCATGAGGTCGCCGCGCGCCACGACGCCGCCGACCGCGAAGCCGTTGCCGAGCCCCTTGGCGAAGGTCATCATGTCGGGCGTCACGCCGTGGTTCTGGATCCCGAAGAACGCCGAGCCCGTACGGCCCCAGCCGGTCTGCACCTCGTCGGAGACGAACAGGACGCCCTCCTCGTCGAGGACCTCCTTGTAGGCGGCGAACAGCCCGTCGGGGGCCATGGTGAAGCCGCCCACGCCCTGGATCGGCTCGGCGATCAGCGCGGCGACGTCCTTGGAGACCGCCGTGGCGAGCACGTGGCGCAGATCGTCCACGCAGGCGGCGATGTAGTCGGCGTCCGACATGCCGCGGAACTGCGTCAGGTGCCTGTCGGCGCCGTGCAGGAAGTGCACGTTGAGCGGCGACAGCGAGTTGTTCTTCCACGACCGGTTGGAGGTCACGCTGATCGCGCCGAACGACCGGCCGTGGTAGCTCTGCCGCATGGCGAGCACCTGGTCGGACCCCCGGGCGTAGGTGGCCAGCAGCAGGGCGGTCTCGTTGGCCTCGGTGCCGGAGTTGGTGAAGAAGACCTTGGCGTCCGGGATGCCCGACAGCCGGGCGATCTTCTCGGCCAGCTCGACCTGGCCGCGGATGAGGTACAGCGTCGAGGTGTGGACGACGCCGCTGGCGAGCCGGCGCTCGACGGCCTCCCGCACCTCGGGCACGTCGTACCCGATCATGTTGGTCAGGATCCCGGCGAAGAAGTCCAGGTAGCTCTTCCCGTTCGCGTCGACGACGCGGTTCCCCTTGCCTCCGACGATTTCGATGGGCTCGTTGTAGTAGAGGGCCATCCAGTTCGGCATGACCGCGCGATGGCGTGCGAGAAGGTCCGACATGTTCCGAGTATCCCGGCTGACGGGTGACCGCCTCACCCGTCAGCCTGTCTGGGATGCCGCGAATTTCACTTACACAGTGCTGGGCGCCGCGGGCTCCGGCACGGGAGCCGTCCCGGCGGCCTTCCGGCGCAGGACCAGCAGCGCGACCAGGGCGGCCGCGAGCGAGCAGCCCGCGCCCACCCACGTGCCGACGGACATCGCCGACACGAAGGCCTCACGCCCGGCGGCGGCCACGGCGGAATCGCCCAGGCTCACCGCGACGCCGATCGACTCGCGCGCCGCAGGCGGCGCCGACTCCGGCATCGCCGCGGTGTACGCGCCGGCGAGCACGCTGCCGAGGACGGCCACGCTCAGCGCCATGCCGACCTGCTGCACGGTGTCGTTCAGCGCGGAGCCGACGCCGGCGCGCTCGGGCGGCACCGCGCCCATCAGCGTCGCGTACGCCGCGGGACCGGCCAGGCCGCCGCCCACCCCCATGACCATCAGGCCGGCGATCAGCGTGCCGTAGCCGCCGGTGAGCGTGGACAGCAGGACGAACCCGGCGGCCATGACGAGCAGGCCGGAGACGATGAGCACCCGGTTGCTCACCTTCTTGCCCAGCGCCGCGCCCAGGCCGTTGAACACCATCGCGGCCACCACGTAGGGCAGCAGGGCGAAGCCGGCCTTCAGCGGGTCGTAGCCCAGGACGAACTGCAGATACTGCGTGATGGCCAGCATCAGCGCGCCCGCGCCGAACGACAGCAGCACGATGGAGAAGCACGCCCCGCTGAACGAACGGTCCCGGAACAGGCCGAGCGGCAGCATCGAGTGGGGGGTGCGGCGCTCCCACAGCACGAACGCCAGCAGCGCGGCCGCCGAGACCGCCACCGCGAGGGGGTTGAAGTGCCCGCCGGGCGCCGAGATGACGGCCCAGACCAGCCCGCCCATCCCGGCCGTGGACAGGACCACGCCCACCGGGTCGGCCCGCCGCGTCTCGCCGTACGTCTCGGGCATGAGCGCGAAGGCCGCGACGATCGCCAGCACCGCGATCGGCACGTTGAGCAGGAAGACCGACCCCCAGTAGTAGTGCTGGAGCAGGAACCCGCCGACCGTCGGACCGGCGATGACGCCGACCATGGCGACCGAGCTCCACGCGGCGATGGCCTTGCGCCGCTCACTCTCGTCGAACACCGTGATCAGGATCGACAGGGTCGACGGCATCACGCAGGAGCCGCCGACGCCCATCAACCCTCGGGCGGCGATGAGCTGCCAGGGCTCGGTGGCGAGCGTGGCCGCCAGCGAGGCCCCGCCGAAGAACGCCAGACCGATCACGAGCATCCGCCGCCTGCCGAACCGGTCGGACAGGCTGCCGGCGGTGAGCAGCAGCCCCGCGAAGACCAGGACGTAGGCGTCGATGACCCATTGGACATCGGACGGCGTGGCGCCGAGGTCGCGCATGAGCGACGGGATCGCCAGGTTGAGGACGGTGTTGTCCACGACCAGAGTCAGCAGGCTCAGACAGAGGACGCCGAGGATCCACCAGCGGCGGGGATGGGACATAAGTCACCTCGAACAGTGTGCGAGTAGTCTCGGACACTGTACGACTCCATCGAACACTGTGCGAGCGAATATTGTGAAGCCGTGTCAGCGAAGCCGTTCTCCTCGGTCTGGACCCGCGAGCGCAGAGGAGGGCGCGAGCAGGGCCTCAGCCGCGACCAGATCGTCCGGGCGGCCGTGGAGCTGCTCGACGCCGAGGGCCTCGACGCGCTCAGCATGCGCAAGCTCGGCGCCCGGCTCGGCGCGGGCGCGACCAGCCTCTACTGGCACGTCGCCAACAAGGACGAGCTGATCGAGCTCGTGATGGACGAGGTCTACGCGACCGTGGTGCTGCCCGAGGCCGCCGACTGGCGGGAGGCGACGCGGGTGTTCGCCTACGGCATGCGCCATGCGGTCTTCGAGCATCCCTGGAGCGCGAGCCTCATCGGCGTGGTCCCCGCGCTCGGGCCGAACGCGCTCACCGCGTCCGACCGGCTGATGGGCGCCTTCGTCCGCGCCGGGTTCGAGGGCATCGACGTGGACTACGCCATGACGGCCGTCGTGTCGTACACGCTGGGCGCCACGATCCCCGAGGTCGCCTTCCTCAGCTCGCTGAAGGCGACCGGCAAGAGCATGACGGAGCTGCAGGCCGCGGTGGACCCGATCCTGATGAAGATGGCGGCCGACCGGCCCAACCTGCTGGAGCGCTACCGGTCCTACGCGAACGAGGGCTTCGACCCCCTCGTCGCCCGCAGGCTCGCCTTCGAATTCGGGTTGACGGCCCTCCTCAACGGTCTCGGCGCCCGCCTGCGCTGACTGTCCTTTTCGGGCTCGCACACTGTCAGCTACTGGCTGGTCATCCTTACATATTGATCAGGTAGCCTCGGAACATGCTCCCCACGGTCGCCGACGTGCTGGCACTGGACACGGTCCGGCGTGGCAGTCCCCGGGTGGTGGCGGGTGGCGACCGGCTCGACACCCGGGTCCGGTGGGTCCATGTCGGCGAGGTCCACGACATCGCGCACCTGTTGCGCGGCGGCGAGCTGGTCCTCACGACCGGAGTGGCGCTGCCGAGCGAGCCCGGCAAGCTGGCCGACTACATCGGCGAGCTGGCCGCCGTCGGCGCCTCGGGCCTGATCGTGGAGCTCGGCCGCCGGTTCGTCCGCGAGCTGCCGGCAGCGGTGGTCGAGGCCGCGGAGGAGCACGGGCTCCCCCTGATCACGCTGGCCCGCGAGACGCCCTTCGTGCAGATCACCGAGTCGGTCCACGCGCGGATCATCGACATCCAGCTGCAGGAGCTGCGTGCCTCGGAACAGTTGCACGAGGTGTTCACCGAGCTGTCGGTCGAGGGCGCGTCCCCGGCCGAGGTGCTCAACCAGGTCACCCGCTTCTCCGGCCTCCCGGTGCTGCTGGAGAACCTGGCCCACCAGGTCCTGGCGTGCGACGCCGCCGGTGGCGACACGGGGAGCCTTTTAGCCAACTGGGAGACCAGGTCGCGCGCCGTCATGCCTTCCGAGCGGACCGCCTACGACGCGGCCGCCGGGTGGCTGGTGACCATGGTGGGCGCCCGCGGCCAGGACTGGGGACGGCTCATCCTGCTGCACGACGGACCGCCCAGCCCCCGCGACATCGTGCTCGCCGAACGCGCGGCGACCACGCTCGCGCTGAGCCGCCTGCTGGAGCGGCACCAGGAGTCCCTGGAGCGGCAGGCACACGGGACCATACTGACCGGCATCCTCACCCACGCGTACGCCGACCCCGACGAGGCCGCCGCCCGCGCCCGCGCCGTCGGGGTCCCGCTCACCGGCCGCAGGCTCGTCAGCGTCGTCATCCGGCTGACAGCGCCCGTCGGCACCGCGCTGGGCGAGCAGGCCAGGCTGGGCGAGCTCGCCGAGGCCGGCGCCGCCGCCTGCCGCGAGGCCAAGCTGCCCGCCCTGGTCGGGGCGCTGGACCAGAGCCGCGTCGGAGTGCTGCTGCCGCTGCCGCCCCGCACGACCGCCGAGACCGCGCTCGGCGCGCTGGCCGAGCGTCTGCGGGCGAGCTTCGCCACCCCGTTCGTGCTGGCGGCCGGCTCGGTCGTGGAGTCGATCAAGGACGTACGGCGCAGCTTCCTGGAGGCCGAGCAGGTGGCGGAGGTGGCGGTGCGCCAGCCCGACGGGCGGCCGTTCTACCGCCTGCCCGACCTGCGGCTGCGCGGCCTGCTCCACCTGCTGCGCGACGACGCCCGGCTGCAGACCTTCGCCGAGCGCGAGCTGGGGGCCCTGCTGGCCTACGACGCCCAGCGGCACGGCGACCTGACCAGGATCCTGCGCATCTACCTCGACGCCGGACGCAACAAGGCGGTGGCCGCGCAGAGGGCCCATCTGTCCCGCCCCGCGTTCTACGACCGCCTGCGGCGGCTGGAGCGGGTCCTCGACACCGACCTCGACGACGTCGAGTCGTGCCTGTCGCTGCACGTCGCGCTGCTGGCCCTGGAGACCTTCCGCCGCGAGAGCACCTGATCGGGAAGGGGCTGTCGTGTACCCGGTCGTCGAGGCGAGCGAGGACTTTTGACCCGTTACAGGGCTCGGTGGGCGGCTCTTTGCGGAGATGCTGACACCCGGAAAGTAGGTATGTCGTCCAGGGTGTAAGTCCTATCGCACCCGACTACTTTCCGTATACTCGCGCTCACTGGGTGAATCGTGCTTACCTCGAAACGTGCCCACGATGAGCGAACCCAAAATCAGCCCGACGGTCGTGGTGCGGGCCCTGTCCGCACGCTTCCCCAAATGGACCATCTGGTGGGGCCAGGCCACCGCGCACTACTGGGGCATGTCCCGGCGGCGCGACGGGCTGCTCGTCCACATCGAGGCCCGATCCGCCCAGGAGTTCGTCCAGCGGGCCCGGGCGATCGACGCCGACACCCCCTGACGTTCATGCACTTATGTCCCCAAACGACTGATTCTCCGTCGGGAATTTCATGCCATTTGCGCGTTTCCGTCGTCTCCGTACGTGAATGTCGCCACGATGGTCCCGCAAGGATCACCAATGGGGAGTAATCGCATGAGACGCCGCCTTGTCGTCGGGGCCGCCGTACTGGCCCTGACGACGACCATCCCTTCGGCACCGGTCGCCGCCGAGCCCGTCGCCGGACTGCCGACGACGAGCTTCCCTCTCGGCGAGCCCGGGATACCGAAGTCGGCGGCCAAGAGCCTGGCCCCCGGAGTCAGCTACTTCACCCTTCACCACGGCACGCCACAGGACGGGTACACGGTCAGCGTCGTCGTCAAGGGCAAGGACTTCATGTCCGAGGCCAAGGCGCAGGCCCAGGCGACGGCCGTGCAGATGGCCGGTCTCGCGCCCCTCATCGTGAAGTTCACCCGACCGGCCGTCGCGGACCACCCCGCCGGCGACTACTTCATGGTCCGGGTGGGCAGCTGGCCGCTCGACGGGAAGGCCGAGGCCGCCGAGGTCGTCAAGCAGCTCAAGGACGCCGGGGTGAGCGCGAAGGTCGACTTCCAGGGCGACGACGGCTTCGTCACCACCGGCCCCTGGAGCGTGCGGGTCATCGTCGTCGACCCGCGTACGTTCCGCGGCTCCTACCAGGCCTCTGTGGGCACGAGCGTCGCCAAGCGGGAGACGGTTTCGGCCATGGCCTCCGCCGCCAAGGCGCTCGCCGCCGTGAACGGCGGTTTCTTCGACATCCACACGCTGCCCGCCTTCCGCGGCGACCCCACCGGCATCTCCGTCGTCGGAGGCAAGTTGCTCAGCGAGGCCGTCGCCGGCCGTGTGGGCCTGGTCCTGCGGGGGCGCACGGCCCGCGTCACTGAGTTGTCGTCCTCGGTCGCCGCCCGTGCCGCCGACGGGACCACGGCGGAGGTGACCGGCCTCAACCGGGTGCCGAAGCCGGACGAGCTGGTGATGTACACCGAGGAACTCGGGCGGGACACCCCGGAGGACGGCGGGACCGAGGTCGTCCTCGACGAATCCGGCAGGGTCACCGCCGTCCGTCAGTCCGGCGGCGCCGTGAAGCGCGGCACACGCGTGCTGCACGGGGTCGGAGCCGCCGCCGACTGGCTGTCGCAGCACGCCGGTGACGGCACGACCGTCACGGTCACGACCCGGGTCACCGACCTGCGGACGAACAAGGCCATCCCGCTGACCCCCGAGACCAACATCATCGGGGGCGCGATCGGCCTGGTCCGGAACGGCACGACCTCCATCACCGCCTCGCGGGACGGCATGGCCAACACCAATATGATCCTGCGGCGCCACCCGCGCACGCTCGCCGGCGTCACCCGCGACGGCAAGCTCGTCATCGCGGTCGTCGACGGCCGCGCGCCGGGCAGCACGATCGGCGCGTCGTTCTTCGAGGCGGCCGAGCTCATGCGCTGGCTCGGCGCACGCGACGCGATCAACCTGGACGGCGGCGGGTCGACCACCATGGTCATCGGCAAGAAGCCGGCCAACCGTCCCTCCGACGGCGCTGAGCGGGGAGTCGGCGACGCCCTGCTGATCGTCGGCGCGCGCTGAGCCTGCTCCTGGGTCTGCTCACACCGGAGACGCCGCGAGCAGACGAGCGACAGTGTCGTCGTCGCAGGTGTCCCAGAACGCACCGACCGTGTCTTCGAGGTGGTCGAACGAGGCCGCCTCGAAGAGCACCTCCTGATACTTCGTGATGTCGTAGTGGGTGGTCCCCATCGCGGCGAGGTCGAGCGGGCGGATGTCCATCCCGCGGAACTCCTCGATCTCGCCGTACGAGCTGAGAATCCCCGCGCCGTACGCCCTGGGCTCGCCGTCCTCCCGCATGACGCCGAACTCCAGCGTGAACCAGAACACCTTGGACACGAACTCCAGCGCCTCATTGGTCTCCACCTGGCGCGCCGCCCGGCCCGCGGCCCGGTACAGCGCGGCGAAACGAGGCGAAGCCAGGGTGTTCGCGTGCCCGATCACCTCGTGGACGACGTCCGGCTCGGGGGTGTAGAGGGGCACGGAATGGTGCCGGATGTACTGGGTGGAGTGGAACAGGCCGTCTGCCAGGACGCCGTAGAACTCACGGAGCGGGACCAGCCCCGCCGCCGGCAGGTAGCGGAATCCGGTCAGCGGCTCAAGAAGGTCGCCGACCTCCTGGAGCTGCGGGATGCGGTCCTTGGGCAGGCCGAGCCGTCCGGTCGCGTCGAGGAACTCGCGCACCGCGTACTTCCGATGCTTGACCGCCAGTTCCTTGGTGACGAGCGCCCACACCTGGTGCTCCTCGTCGGTGTACTCGGCCGTCGGGATGGGATCACCGGGGGTGTGACCGAGCGCCAGCGCCGCGATCGCGTTGCGCCGCTGACGGTAGACGGCGTCCGCGAAACCGGGATGGCTCGTGGCCAACTCGACGACGACGGATCCGTCATCCTTCGTCGCCACCGGAGCGAAATACTGCGCTTCTTCAAACATACTCCCATATGACAGCAAGTAACCGCTTCGCTGGCAAGAGTGACCAGTCAGAGTGTGCGAAACGCTCAAAACCGCGCACTCGCGGTCGGTCGCACTGGTCGATTCGCTCAGTCGAGGCGTACCCTCGGCGCATGCTCGACGCGCTCGACAGCCGCCTGCTGACCACCATGCGGGCCAACCCCCGGATCGGGCTCACCGAACTGGCCCGCCTGCTCGGCGTGGCTCGCGGCACCGTCCAGGCACGACTCGACAAGCTCATCGCGCGCGGCGTCATCAGCGACTTCGGCCCGACGATCACGACAGAGCAGATCGGCTACCCCATCCTCGCCTTCGCGTCCCTGCAGATCGCGCAGGGCCGGCTGACCGAGGCCGTGCGGTGGCTGGCCGACGTCCCGGAGATCCTCGAGGTGTACGGCACCAGCGGCCAGGCCGACCTGCTGTGCCGCGTGGCCGCCCGCAGCACCCCGCACCTCCAGGAGATCATCGCCCGGATCCTCGCCTCACCCGCCATCCAGCGGACCGACACGACGATCGCCCTGTCGACCCAGATCCCCTTCCGCATCGAACCCCTGCTGCAGGCCGCGGTCACGCCGCCCACACCGTAACGACCGCGCTGCGGCGGACCGAGTGAAGACGAACGGGCACAGACACCGGCTCGGGCCGTTTCGGTACCTAGCCGACTGCATTCGGTGGTGGTGTGGGCAGCTCGACGACGACACGGAGTCCGCCCGCAGGGCAGGGGACGATGGTGAGGGATCCATCGTGCGCTTGGGCGATCCTCTTGACGATTGCCAGGCCGAGGCCGACGCCTGGATGGGCGTCGCATACTCTTCCGGTGCCGCGCTGGAACGGTTCGGTGAGTGTCGCGGCCAACTCTGGAGACAGCGTCTCGCCGCTGTTTTCGACAGTGAGCACCACCGTCTCGGGACGGACGCTGGTCGTGACCCGCACGGTGCCGCGTCCGGGCAGGTTATGCACGATCGCGTTGTGCATCAGGTTCGTCGTCATCTGCAGCAGGAGCGTGTGCGACCCCAAAACCGCGGTGATCTCACCGGAGGTCTCGATGGTGACACCGCGCTTCTCGGCGAGCGGGAGCAGTGTCTCGGCGGCCTCTTCCACGAGTAGGGACAGGTCGGCGGGCTCTTGGGTGAAGGACCTCTGGTCAGCACGGCTGAGCAGGAGTAGCGCCTCAGTGAGGTCGATCGCGCGAGCGTTAACAGCGTGGAGGCGGGCGAGGAGTTCGCCATGGTCGTGTTTCGGGTCCTTGCGAGCCACGTCGAGAATCGACTGCGAGATCGCCAGCGGGGTGCGCAGTTCATGCGAGGCGTTGGTCGCGAATCTCTGGTGTTCGGCGACGTGTGCTTCGAGCCGGGCGAGCATGGCGTCGAAGGCGTCGGCGAGTTCGCGGAACTCGTCTCTGCGGCCTTCCAGCCGGATGCGGTGCGAGAGCGACCCGCTCGCGGCCACGCGTGTCGCGTCCGTGATGCGGGTCAGCGGAGCGAGCATGCGGCCGGCGAGAATCCACCCTCCCACGAGGCCGAACACTAGAAGGAAGACCAACACGATGGCCGCGGCCGGGGCGAAGGCAACCAGGAGGAGGTACCGGTTGGGTGCTATGCCGAGAAGGCCGGGCCAACCGTCGGGTACGTAGCGGAGCAGGAACATCCATACGGCAGCGAGCAGCAAGGCGCCGGCAAGCATGAGGAACCCGGCGTAGCTGAGGGTGAGTTTGATGCGAACGCTCAACCCAGGCGCCCTATCCACGGTCCCGTTCCTCACGCCCGGCGTCGGGTTTCGTGTGGATGCGGTAGCCGACGCCGGGCACGGTGACGATGATCTCGGGTGCGCCGAGTCGTTTCCGCAGGGCGGAAACGGTGATGCGGACGGCGTTGGTGAAGGGGTCGGCATTCTCGTCCCACGCCCGCTCCAAGAGCTCTTCGGCACTGACGACACCGCCTTCGGCGGCCACGAGGACTTCGAGCACGGCGAACTGTTTCCGGGTGAGCGCGACGTAGCGGCCGTCGCGGAAGACCTCGCGGCGGAACGGATCCAGACGCAGGCCTGCGATCTCTCGTACGGGTGGCCTGTTGTACGCGCGCCTGCGGTCGAGTGCTCTGAGCCGGAGCACGAGTTCTTTGAGTGCGAAGGGTTTCGTGAGGTAGTCGTCGGCGCCGAGCCCGAATCCGGAGGCCTTGTCGTCGAGCCGGTCGGCAGCGGTGAGCATGAGGATGGGCATGCCACTGCCGGAGGCGACGATACGCTTGGCGATCTCGTCCCCGGAGGGGCCGGGGACATCGCGGTCGAGGACGGCGATGTCGTAGGCGTTGATGGTCAGCAGTTCCAGAGCGGTGTCACCGTCACCGGCGATGTCGGCGGCGATCGCTTCCAGGCGCAGGCCATCGCGGACGGCTTCCGCCAGGTAGGGCTCGTCCTCGACGATCAACACACGCATACTCTCGAGGCTACGAGCCGGAACATATCCTCGGCATATCGAAAACCGCATAGGCCCTGACAACACCATGCTGCCTTGACTGCAGGCATGACCTGCAGCGAACCGGCGCGAACAGCACCCCGCCACCCAGCCCAGACCCGGGACTCGGTTGCCGCCAGCGCGCGGAACCTGACCAAGACCTACGGCCACGGCCAAGGCGACACCAAGGTGCATGCCCTGCGTGGCGCCAACCTCGACCTCCCGCGAGGCAGGTTCACCGCGATCATGGGCCCAAGCGGATCGGGCAAGTCCACGCTGATGCACTGCCTGGCCGGACTCGACCAACCCAGCGGCGGCACCGTCACCGTGGCCGGCACCGACCTCGGATCACTCGACGACGACGCGCTCACGATCTTCCGCCGCGAGCACATCGGCTTCGTTTTCCAGTCGTTCAACCTGCTGCCGATGCTCACCGCGGGCGAGAACATCGTGCTCCCCCTTGAGCTGGGCGGTCGCCGGGTCGACGACGCGGCGCGGGAGCGCGCGCGCATGCTTGCCGACATCCTCGGCGTGGCTGGCAGGCTCGGCCACCGGCCCGCGGAGCTGTCCGGCGGTCAGCAGCAGCGAGTCGCGATCGCCAGGGCGCTGATCACCCAGCCGGATCTGCTCTTCGCCGACGAGCCCACGGGAAGCCTGGACAGCACCACGTCGGCGGAGGTGCTGGATCACCTGCGCCGGTCGTCGCGCGAGCTCGGCCAGGCCGTCGTGATGGTCACGCACGAGCGGGACGCGGCGGCGTACGCCGACTACGTGGTCACCATGCAGGACGGGCGGATCGTCTGATGCGTACCGTCCTCCTCGCGTCGCTGCGCGCCCACATCCGCAGGTATGTCGCAGCGGCCATCGCGGTCGCCGTCGCGGTCGCCTTCGTCGTCGTGGTCGGCGTGCTCACGTCCGGGGCACACAGCGGACTCTTGGACGGCCTGGGGGCGCCGTACCGCAATGCCGACCACGTGGTCTCGGCGGCGAGGTGGCCATCAAACGAGCTGGACCCGAAGGCCGCGATCGCCTACACCGAGCGACACGGTGAGAACGCGGCCGCGACCGGCCGGGCAATGCTGTCGGCGCGCGCGAACGGCCGACGGCTCTCGGAAACAACCGTAGGGCCGATCGCCACCTCGGAGGATTGGCGCTGGCAGAAGCTCAGCTCGGGTCACTTCCCGGCAGGCACGGGCGAAGCGGTGGCGGACGTGTACTTCGCGCTGGCCGAGAACATCGCGGCCGGCGACCAGGTTCGGATCGGCGAGGGCGCCGCCGCGCGTGACGTACGAGTGGTCGGTCTCGTGGAGTCGCCCTCGCCTCCGGCCCAGGCCTCGATGTACGTCACCTGGCCGCAGTTGCTGCAGTGGCGCGACCAACTCCACGTGACCGCGGTGGCGGTGCGCGGGGAGGTGGGTCAGCTCCCCGAAGGCGCGAAGGCGCAGTCGCCGGACGCGTTCGCCGCGGAGCGGCTGACCTATGTCCAGAACCGGGTGGACAGCCTGTCAGTGATGCTGCTGTTGTTCGCCAGCACCGCGATCTTCGTCTCGGTCCTGGTCATATCGAACACGTTCTCCATCCTGTTCGCGCAACGACTCCGCGACTTCGCGCTGCTGCGGTGCATCGGCGCGACGCGGCGGCAGGTGGTGCGTTCGGTACGCCGCGAGGCAGCCGTCGTCGGGGTGCTCGCGTCACTGACCGGGACACTGGTCGGTATCGGTCTCGGCTATGGGCTGATCGTCCTGATCAACGCCTTCACGCCCGCCATCCCGATGGGCGCCGCCGGGGTGCCCACGCCCTGGCTGCTCGGAGGTTTCGCCGTCGGCCTGGTGGTCACCATGGTCGCGTCCTGGTTGCCGACTCGACGTGTGGTGCAGGTGAGCCCTCTGGCGGCGCTGCGCCCGGATGCCCCGGTCGGCGTGCGGACGGCTACCGGCCTGGTGCGGCTGGCGCTCGCGGCGATCCTCCTGCTCACCGGGCTGGCCCTGCTCGGGGTGGCGATGGCCCAAGGCAGTACGCCGGTGATGGTGGCAGGCGGCGGAGCGGTGTTCGCCGGCGTGCTCATCTTCGGACCGGTGCTCGTTCCCCGCCTGGTTCGGATCATCGGCGCGCTGCTCGGCCCCGCCGGGCGGCTGGCGACCAAGAACGCTGTGCGCAATCCGCGACGGACCGCCACCACCACTGCCTCCCTGCTGGTCGGCGTCACCTTGACGACCGCTGTACTCACCGGGATGGCCACCTGGCGTTCGTCGTTGGACGAGCAGATCGGCAGGGACCACCCCGTCGATGTCGCGCTCACCTCGCCCAAGGAGCCGGTCACCACCGACCTCCTCGTCCGGGTACGTCACACGCCCGGTGTGGAGCAGGCCATTGCGGTGGACGGCGCCGTGGCCCGAGTGGCCGGGCTCGACAAACCGATCCCGGTTGTCGCCGCGCCGGCCGTGGCGCAGGTGGCCCGCGACGGCGGGGCGTTCGCCCGCGTCGAACCGGGGCAGATCAAAATGGATTCCGGGGCCTTCGGCAAGAACCTGAGTTTCCGGCCCGGTGACCGGGTCACCGTGCGCGTCGGCGAGCGGCAAGCCCAGTTGCAGGTCGCGGTCGGCACCGGCTGGGGCCCGGTGGGCGTGGTCGCGCCCGAGACGCTGGCGACACTCACCGACGCCGCCCAGCCGCGCGCCATCTGGATCCGCGCCTCCTCCCAGGCCGACCCTGCTCGGCTCGGCATCGACCTGGACGAGCTCGCGGATCCGGTCGGCGCGACCATCGAGAACGGGTTGCGGACCTGGGAATCGCTGGACCAGCAGCTGGGGATCTACACCTGGTCAGCGCTCGGCCTGCTCGGCATCGCCGTCGTGATCGCCCTGATCGGGATCGCCAACACCCTGGGCCTCTCCGTGCTCGAACGCGCCCGCGAACACGCGATGCTCCGCGCGCTCGGGCTCACCCGTAGACAACTGCGACAGATGCTGGCGACCGAGGCAGTGCTGCTGTCAGTGGTGGCCACCCTGCTCGGCACCGTGATCGGTGTCGGGTTCGCCTGGGTCGGCTACGAGACCATCGTGAAGCGGGCTGTCAGCGACGCCGTCATGCAAGTCCCCTGGCCGTCTATCAGCGCCGTCGTCCTCATCACCGCCCTTGCCGGACTCCTCGCCGCTGTCCTCCCGGCACGCCGGGCCGCCCGGGTCACTCCAGCGGCAGGGCTGTCCCTCGAATGATGCCTTCGTCAATCGCTTGGCCGATTGGCTGCTGAGGAGCCGGGGCGGCCCTGCACCACAATCTCAGCCGACGTTTTCATCCGGTGCCGGCCGGCAACCCCGGACATGCGAAAGCCCCGGCCAACCACAGCCGGGGCACCACATCCCAGGAACAAACACGGGGAAAAAACCCCAACAAATGCGGAAGGGCCACCCCAATGGGATGGCCCTCCACAAAGATTGTCCGGCGGCGTCCTACTCTCCCACACCGTCCCCGGTGCAGTACCATCGGCGCTGGCAGGCTTAACTTCCGGGTTCGGAATGTAACCGGGTGTTTCCCTGCCGCTATAACCGCCGTA
>NZ_VIRL01000035.1 GCF_006874465.1 Microbispora bryophytorum
ACTCCGACGGCAGCATCACCGCCGTGGGCGCGAACAAGTGCCTCGACGTCTACAACAACGGCACCGCCAACGGCAGCAAGGTCATCATCTGGACCTGCAACGGCCAGAACAACCAGAAGTGGACCCGAGCCTGACACCATCCGGGCACACGCCGTCGCCGGGGAGATAGCTCGCCCCGGCGACGGCCGCACGTGACGCTTTCCCCCACCGGCCGTCACGGCCACAGGCAGCGCACTCACGGGAAACCCGGTGGACGGCTCGCGACGGCGATCCGCACCCGAAGCCTCCCTCATCCGGCCGCCGGGATCGGCGGCCGGATGAGGGAACCAGAGGCGGCACCCCTCTGGGCACGAAGCAGAACCTTGGCAACAGCGCGTCGGCGCGCGCTTTGCCCTGACTGATCTTGACCTGTCAGGAAGGAAACCGATGTCCCGACGTTCGTGGCTCACAACGCTGACCACGATGGCGCTGATCACTTCCGGAGCCCTCGCGGTCACCACCGCCCCGGCGAACGCGCTGACCATCCCCGCGTCCGACTACCAGCAGGTGTCGCTCGCCTCGGGAGGCTCGGAGCTGGGTGAGGCGATGTCGCTGGCCGTGATGCCGAACCGATCGGTCGTGCACACGGCCCGCGACGGCACGGTGCGCATCACCGATGTCAACGGCACCACGAAGGTGGCCGCCAAGCTCAATGTCTACACCCATGACGAGGAGGGCCTGCAGGGTGTGGCGGTCGACCCGAACTTCGCGTCGAACCGGTACATCTGGCTGTACTACTCGCCGCGGCTGAGCACGCCGAGCGGTGACGCGCCCGCCAACGGCACGCAGGCGCAGTTCGACTCGTGGAAGGGACACCTGAACCTGTCCCGTTTCACGCTCAAGTCCGACGACACGCTCGACCTGAGCAGTGAGAAGGTCGTGCTGGAGGTGCCGAACGACCGCGGGATGTGCTGTCACGTCGGTGGTGACATCGACTTCGACGCCGCCGGGAACCTCTACCTGACCACCGGCGACGACAGCAACCCCTTCGAGTCGGCCGGCTACTCCCCGCTGGACGAGCGGACCGACCGCAATCCGCAGTACGACGTGCAGCGGACCGCGGCCAACACCAACGACCTGCGCGGCAAGCTCCTGCGGATCAAGCCGCAGCCGGACGGGACCTACACGATCCCCAGCGGCAACCTGTTCCCGCCGGGGACGGCGAAGACCCGGCCGGAGATCTACGGGATGGGCTTTCGTAACCCGTTCCGGATGAGTGTGGACAAGGCGACCGGCGTCGTCTACCTGGGCGACTACGGGCCGGACGCGGGGTCGACCAACTCCAACCGCGGGCCGCAAGGGCAGGTGGAGTTCAACCGCATCACCAGTGCGGGCAACTACGGCTGGCCGTACTGCACCGGCACGAACACCACCAGCGAGACCTACAACGAGTGGAACTTCGCCACCAACAGCACCGGACCGAAGTTCAACTGCTCGGGCGGCGCGACCAACAACTCCTTCCGCAACACCGGCCTGACCACGCTGCCCGCGGCGAGGCCGGCATGGATCAGGTACGCGGGGGACGCCGGCTCGCCACCGGAGTTCGGCTCCGGGTCCGAGTCGCCGATGGGCGGCCCGGTCTACCGGTTCGACCCGAACTCGAGCTCGGCCGTCAAGTTCCCCCAGACGCTCGACGGGCGCTTCTTCGCCGGTGAGTACGGCCGCCGCTGGATCAAGGCGATCGAGGTCAAATCGGACGGCGCGTACGGGGAGATCTCGGCGTTCCCCTGGAGCGGCACCCAGGTGATGGACATGGCGTTCGGCCCCGACGGCGCCCTGTACGTCCTCGACTACGGCACCGGAAACAACAACCAGGCGCTGTACCGGGTCGAGTACATCGGCAAGGCCAACCGCAACCCGATCGCCAAGGCCGCCGCCAACAAGACCTCGGGACCGGCTCCGCTGACCGTGAGCTTCTCCTCCTCGGGCAGTTCCGACCCCGAGGGCGGCACGCTGACCTACTCGTGGAGCTTCGGCGACGGCACCACCTCCACGGCCGCCAACCCGAGCAAGACCTACACCACGAACGGCACCTACACCGCCACCCTCACCGTCCGCGACCCGCAGGGGCTGACCGGTAGCGCGAGTGTGATCGTGACCGTCGGCAACACCGCTCCCGCGGTGACGCTGACCTCCCCCGGCGACGGGCAGCTGTTCTCCTTCGGCGACACCGTGCCCTTCCAGGTCAGCGTCAGCGACCCGGAGGACGGCACGATCGACTGCTCGAAGGTGACCGTCACCTACTTCCTCGGCCACGACAGCCACGCGCACCAGATCACCTCCAAGAGCGGCTGCAGCGGCTCGATCAACGTGCCGGTGGACGGTGAGCACGACTCCGCGGCCAACATCTTCGGCGTCTTCGAGGCCTCCTACACCGACGCGGGGGGCCTGACCACCACCAATCTCCGTACGCTCCAGCCGCGCCACCGGCAGGCCGAGCACTTCGGCGCCCAGCAGGGCGTCCAGGTGGCGGAGCACACCACCGCGGAGGGCGGCAAGACGGTCGGCTTCACCGACGACGGCGACTGGATCTCCTTCCAGCCCTACAACCTGAGCAACGCGACGAAGATCACCGCTCGGGTGTCCTCGGCCGGCGCGGGCGGCAGGATCGAGGTGCGGGCGGGCTCGGCCACGGGCACGTTGCTGGGCACGGTGAACGTCGCGAGCACCGGAAGCTGGGAAACCTTCACCGACGTCTCGGCGAACCTCAGCGGCGTGCCGTCCGGAACGACGACGCTGTACCTGGTCTTCCGCGGCGCGACAGGACAGGGCTACCTGTTCGATCTGGACGCCTTCACCTTCGCCACCGGCACGTCGTCCTCCCCGTCACCCTCTCCGTCGCCCTCTCCCTCCCCCTCCGCCTCCCCGTCGCCCTCGGCGAGCACGAGTGCGTTGAAGGGTGTGGCGTCGGGGCGGTGCCTGGACATCAACGGCGCCTCGCAGGCCAACGGCGCCCTGGCGCAGATCTGGGACTGCAACGGGCAGGCCAACCAGCAGTGGACCTCCACCAGCGCCGGTGAGCTGCGGGTCTACGGCAACAAGTGCCTGGACGTCAACGGTGGCGCCACCGCCGACGGCACCAGCGTGGTCATCTGGGACTGCAACGGCCAGAACAACCAGAAGTGGCGCCTCAACTCCGACGGCAGCATCACCGCCGTCGGGGCCAACAAGTGCCTCGACGTGACCGGCAACGGCACCGCCAACGGCAGCAAGGTCATCATCTGGACCTGCAACGGCCAGAACAACCAGAAGTGGACCCGCGTCTGAGGCCACCCGGCACACCGCCCGGCCTCACGCCGATCACCCATTGATGCGACCGCCCGGCGCGACCCCGGCTTTCCTCCTCGGAAGGGGCCGCGCCGGGCGGCGACGAAAGGACACCCATGCTGCGACATCTGACCCCCGCCGCGCTCGGGCGCGTCGCGGGGAGCGACCGGAAGACATCCCTGCTGCGACGCCTGTCGATGACCGCGGCGGCGCTCACCGTCGCCGCGACGGTGATCCCCACCGTCCCCGCCCAGGCCGCCGCCTTCAAGGTGCTGGTGTTCTCCAAGACGGCCGCGTTCCGGCACGACTCGATCCCCACGGGGATCCAGACCATCCGCGACCTGGGCGCCGCCAACGACTTCACCGTCGACGCCACCGAGGACTCGAACGCCTTCAACACGAGCAACCTCGCCCAGTACAAGGCGGTGGTGTTCCTCAGCACCACCGGTGATGTGCTGAACGACAGCCAGCAGGCCGCCTTCCAGACGTACGTGAACGGCGGAGGCGGTTACGTCGGGGTCCATGCGGCCGCCGACACCGAGTACAACTGGCCGTACTACGGGCAGCTGATGGGCGCCTGGTTCAACAACCACCCGGCGATCCAGCAGGCCACCGTGCGGAACGAGGACCGGGCGCACGCCGCGACCGCTCACCTGGGGACGACATGGTCGCGTACGGACGAGTGGTACAGCTTCCGCTCCAACCCCCGCTCGAACGTCCGCGTGCTGCAGAGCCTGGACGAGAGCAGCTACAGCGGCGGCGGCATGGGTGATCACCCGATCACCTGGTGCCACCCCCAGTCCTCCGGCCGGGCGTTCTACACGGGGTTGGGACACACCCAGGAGTCGTACGCCGACTCGAACTTCCGCACCCTGCTGCTGGGCGGGATCCGGTACGCGGCCAAGGCCGTCAACGCCGACTGCCGCCCGGAGACCGGGTACACGGCGCTGTACAACGGGTCGACGACGGGCTGGTCGCAGGTCGGGCCGGGGTCGTTCACCAACAGCGACGCCACGCTGACCTCCCAGGGCGGCATGGGGATGCTGTACTACGGCGCCAAGGAGTTCCACTCCTACTCCCTCAAGCTCGACTGGAGGATGACCGGCGACTCCAACTCGGGGGTGATCGTCGGATTCCCGCCCACCAGCGACCCGAACACGGCGCTCAACACCGGATATGAGGTGCAGATCGACGCGACCGACACCTCGGACAAGACGACAGGGGCGATCTACGGGGTCAAGTCGGCGGACATCGCCGCACGCGACGCGGCGCTGAACCCGCCGGGTCAGTGGAACACCTATGAGCTGCTGGTGGAGGGTGAGCGGCTGCAGGTGTTCCTGAACGGAACCAAGATCAACGATTTCACCAACACCGATTCGGCCCGCTCGCTCCAGCAGGGCTACATCGGCATCCAGAACCACGGGTCGGGCAACGTGGTGGCGTACCGCAA
Source organism: Microbispora bryophytorum (assembly GCF_006874465.1). GTDB lineage: Bacteria > Actinomycetota > Actinomycetes > Streptosporangiales > Streptosporangiaceae > Microbispora > Microbispora bryophytorum. The sequence continues at coordinate 4,757 of NZ_VIRL01000035.1, forward strand.
CATCCGTGTCAAGGAACTGGCCGGCCCATCGCCCTCCCCGTCCCCGTCCCCGTCCCCGTCTCCATCCCCCTCCACGTCCCCCTCGCCTTCGCCTTCGCCGTCACCTTCGTCTTCGGCGAGCACGAGTGCGCTGAGGGGTGTGGCGTCGGGGCGGTGCCTGGACGTCAACGGCGCCTCGCAGGCCAACGGCGCCCTGGCGCAGATCTGGGACTGCAACGGCCAGAACAACCAGAAGTGGACCACCACAAGCGCCGGTGAGCTGCGGGTCTACGGCAACAAGTGCCTCGACGTCAACGGTGCGAGCACGGCGAACGGCACGAGCGTGCTCATCTGGGACTGCAACGGGCAGAACAACCAGAAGTGGCGCCTCAACTCCGACGGCAGCATCACCGCCGTCGGGGCCAACAAGTGCCTGGACGTGTCCGGCAACGGCACCGCCAACGGCACCAAGGTGCAGATCTACACGTGCAACGGTCAGAACAACCAGAAGTGGACCCGCGTCTGACGCCGTCCGGGCACGCGCCTTCGCCGGGGTGATCCCTCACCCCGGCGGAGGCCGGCGCCTGGGGAGGTTCCCCCACCGGCCGGGCGGCGGGGCGTGAGGTTCAGCGGCGGACCTCACGCCCGGTGCCCCGGGCGATCTCGAGCACCTCCTCGGCGCTGAAGCGGCACTGGTCTCCCTGCACGCTCATCGCCAGGGAGGCCATCGCCGTTCCCCGGCGGAGCGCCTCCTCGGGGGAATCGTCGAGTACGCCCCACAGCACGCCGGCCGCGAAGGCGTCCCCGGCGCCGATCCGATCGACTCCGACGGTGGGCAGCGCGGGGGCCGCGAAGGACTCGCCCTCCCAGTGTGCGACCGCGCCGCCGGCCCCGGCCGTCACCACGACGCGGCCGACCGCCAGCGTCGTCGCCAGATCGCGCGCGAGCGTCGCGGGATCGCCGGCCAGGCCGAAGAGGTCGCGAGCGTCCTCGGCGCGGCAGATCAACAGGTCGACGTCGGGAGCCACTTCGGCGGCGAACGAGGCGGCCGCCTCCGGCGAGCACAGCGCCGATCGATAGTTGACGTCGTAGACGACCAGAGCGCCGCGCGTACGCCCCTCCCGTGCCGTTCGCAGCACGAGCGCGTCCGATCCGGGTGCCAGCGCGGCGGTGATGCCGGTCAGATGGATGATCCGCGCCTCGCACACGGCGGTCCAGTCGAGATCGTCGACGCGGAGCGAGCCGAACGCGGTACCGGCCCGGTCGTAGAGGACGCTCGTCGGGCGGGGCGGGGAGCCGATCTCGGCGAAGTAGAGTCCGAGGCGCTCGTCGGCCATCCAGCGCACGGTGTCGAGGAGGACGCCGGCGCTCGACAGTGAGTCCGCGACCCGGCGCCCTAGGACCGTGTCCGGCAGCGCCGACGTCCAGCGGGCGGACACGCCGACCGACGCCAGGGCGACGGCGACGTTCGCCTCGGCGCCGCCGGCGTGCACCCGCAGCCAGCCACAATCGCGCAGCCGCTCGCCGGCCGGGGGCGACAGCCGCACTATGGCCTCACCCAGCGTCGACACCTCGACGCGCCGGCCGCTGACGGGGCCTTCGCTCTGCTGCTCGCTCATGCTCGGGAATCACCCCTCTTGACGGACGCCCTTTACTCAAGATTTCATCATACCTATGATGTGTTACATCACATGCACCAAGGGAGCCGAAGACAAGTGAAACAGGGTCATTTGGCAACCCTCGTAGCAAGCATCTCCGTCGCGACCGCCGGCATCGTCGTCATCGGCGCCACACCGGCGCTCGCCGTGCCGCCCCATCCCGGCCGGACCACGATCGTGGTCTCGCCCGACGGCGACGATCACCATCAGGGCACGCCGGGCAAGCCGCTGCGCACTCTGCCCGCGGCGCAGGCGATGGCGCGCGCGTCGGCGCGCGCGGGAAGCGCCGTGACGGTCGAGCTGAGGGACGGGACCTATCGGCTCGACAAGCCGCTGCGTTTCACCGCGGAGGACTCAGGGTCCGGCGCCAAGCCGGTGACCTGGACCGCGGCGAAGGGGGCGCACCCGATCATCTCCGGCGGCCGGGCCGTGACCGGCTGGACGTCGTACGACGCCGGCAAGAACATTTTCGTCGCCTCGGTGCCCAAGGGGCAGGACAGCCGTCAGCTCTACAAGAACGACGCCGCGGCGCCGCGCGCGGCGATCACGATCGCCCGCGGCGACGTGACGATCACCGAGTCCGGCATGGAGATCAAGAATCCCGCGCTGAACTACCTCGCGACGCTGCCGGACCAGAGCCGCATCGAGGTCGAGAGCCAGGGCTCCTTCACCGATCGGTACGCCCCCGTGCAGAACATCAGCGGGACGACGATCACCATGCAGCAGCCCGCATGGCAGAACAACAACTGGGGGTACGACACCCTGGCGCGCCCGTTCGCGGGCGGCCAACTGCTGCTCGAGAACTCCTACGCCTTCCTGCAGGAGGGACAGTGGTACCTCGACCCGGCCGCCGGCAAGCTGTACTACCGCGCCGCCGCCGGTGAGGACCCGAACGGCGCGTCGTTCGTGCTGCCCTCCCTCGAGTCGCTCGTGCAGATCGCGGGCAGCTACGCGAACCCGGTGCACGACCTGACCTTCTCGGGCATCCAGTTCTCGCACTCGACCTGGCTGTCGCCCGGCTCGTCGATCGGCTACGCCGACCAGCAGAACGGCGCCTTCATCCCGAAGGCCTACCCGCAGCCCGCCGACTATCTGAGCAGTTGCCAGTCGGGCTGCCCGCTGTTCGAGGGCGCGCGCAACGGCTGGAACCAGATGCCGGCGGCGGTCCAGGTGGCCGCGGCCACCCGTGTGAAGTTCACCGACGACGTCTTCGCCCACCTCGGGCAGGTGGGCCTCGGCATCGGCCTGGACGCCAACGCGAACGGAGCAGGGATCGGGCTCGGCGTCACCGAGACGACCGTGCACCACAACCTGTTCACCGATCTCGGTGGCGCGGGGGTCGTCGCGGGCGGCGTCCAGCCGGACGCCCACCACCCGGGCGACCCGGCGATGACCCTGCGCGACATCACGATCGACAACAACTTCGTGACCGACGTCGCCAAGGACTACAAGGAGATGTCGGGCATCCTCACCACCTACGTGGACCACGCCGTGATCGCGCACAACGAGGTCTCGAACCTCGCCTACGACGGGATCGACACCGGCTGGGGCTGGGGTGCGAACGACACGGGCGGCAGTCAGGACTACAAGAACCGGGGCCTCTACGCGTACCAGCCGATCTACACCACGCCGACGACCCTCAAGAACACCGAGGTGACCGGCAACCTGATCCACGGCGTGAAGAAGGTCTTCCACGACGGCGGGAGCCTGTACAACCTGTCGGCCAACCCCGGCGCCGTGTTCAGCGGGAACTACATCTACGACACCAAGCGCACGGTGGGTCTCTACCTGGATGAGGGATCTCGCTACGTGACGATGAAGAACAACGTGATCCAGGACTGCGGAGTGTGGGTGTTCACGAACTCCTACGGGACGATCAACAACACCAGCGACAACGTGCTCCAGCACAACTGGTACAACTCGGGCGGCACGCAGACGCCGGACGCCGGCGTGCACAACAACCAGCTGATCGACAACGTCCAGGTCTCGGGCACGGCCTGGCCGGCCGACGCCCAGCAGGTGATCGAGCAGGCCGGCATCGAGCCCGCCCTGCGGACCTTCCCCGGGGTCTCCCGGTAGTCACCTAACGGCGGTAGCCGCCGGACGACGATGAGGCGGGGAAGCCATGCGGCTTCCCCGCCTCTTCTATCGGGGCGAGCGCGTTATCTCGCCAGCCACCCGCCGTCCACCGGGATGATCGCGCCGGAGACGTAGTCGGAGGCCGCCGAGCTGAGGAAGACCGCCACTCCGGCGAGGTCGTCGCCGCGGCCCCAGCGCCCGGCCGGGATCCGCTCCAGGATCGACCGCGACCGGTCGGGATCGTCGCGGAGCGCCGCCGTGTTGTCGGTCGCGATGTAGCCCGGCGCGATGGCGTTGACGTTCACGCCCCGTCCGGCCCACTCGTTGGCGAGGGCACGGGTGAGGCCGGCGATCCCCGACTTCGCGGCGGTGTAGCCGGGCACGTTGATCCCGCCCTGGAAGCTCAGCATGCTCGCCGTGAACACGACCTTGCCGCGGCCGCGCTCCAGCATCGGACGCGCGACCAGCTGCGTGAGGGCGAACTGGCTGGACAGGTCGATCTCGATCACCCGGTCCCACCACGAGAGCGGATGCTCCGCCGCGGGAGCCCGTTCGATGGTGCCCGCGTTGTTGACGAGGATGTCGGGAGCCCGTTCCGCGAGCTCGGCGCCCAGCGCCAGGACGGCGTCGCGATCCGCGAAGTCCACCGCCCGGCTCTCGAAGGATCGGCCGAGCCCGCGGATCGACTCGGCGATCTCGTCGTCGGCCCGCGCCTGAGTGCTCACACCGATGATGTCCGCGCCGGCGGCGGCGAGGGCCTCCGCCATGGCGCGGCCGATGCCACGGCGGGCGCCGGTGACGACGGCGAGACGGCCGTGAAGGTCGAACAGACCGCTCATGCCCCGGCCTCCCCCGCGACGTCCACCAGGATCTTCATGGCCCGGCCCGCCGACAGGTCGTCCATCGCGGAGGCGACCTCCTCGATCGGGACGACGCGGGAGATGAGGGCCTGCGCGGGGATGCGGCCCCGGCTGAGCAGGTCGACGGCGCGCTCGAAGTCGGACCGCTGGTAGACCCGGGCGCCCAGCAGACGCAGCTCGCGCCAGAACACGCGCTGCAGGTCCAGCTCGCGGGGGGCGGAGTGGATGGCCACCACGACGATCGTCCCGCGCACCTTCGCCAGGTCGGTGGCGGATCGGGCCGCGGCGGCGGCTCCCGACACCTCGAACACCACATCGGCGCCGACGCCGTTCGTCCAGCGTCCGATCTCGGCGGCCATGTCCGCCGAGGCGGGATCGATCACCTCGAACCCGAGCGCGGCGATGCGGCTGCGGCGAGAGGCGTCGACCTCGGCTACGATGACGTGCGCGCCGGCGTCACGCGCCACGGTGGCGATGAGCACGCCGATGGGGCCGCCGCCGAGCACGACCGCGTGGTCGCCGACCTGGAGGTCCGAGCGCCGGACGTCGTGCACCGCCACGGCGACGGGCTCGACGAGCGCCGCCGTACGCAGGTCGAGGCCGGGGGGAAGCGGCACCGCGATCGACGCCGGCACATTCCACCGCTGTTGAAGTCCTCCGGGGGCGTCGATTCCGACGAAGACGAGGTTCTGGCAAATATGCTGATGACCGGCGAGGCAGGCCGGGCACGTGCCGTCCCAGACCAACGGCATGACGGTCAGGGGGTCACCGACCTTCCAGCCCTCCACGCCCGCACCGACCGCCGCCACGGTGCCCGACGTCTCGTGGCCGAACACGAGGGGCGTCCGCACCCGGGCGTCCATGGCGCCGTGCGCGATGTGGAGGTCGGTTCCGCACAATCCGCAGTACGCGACGGCGATCTGAAGCTCCCCGGGGCCCGGCGGCCCGACCTCCACGGAGACCGTCTCCAGACGGCCTCCGCCCACATACGCAGCACCCTTCATCGGCGTTCTCCCTCTCCTTCGCACCGCACCGCACCAGCGGCGGCAACCCTTGCGCTCATCATACGTATGCCGTTACTTTTATCACCATCTCTCACCCCCCGATGTGGGAGACAGGACAAAAAGGACTCGAACATGTTCCGTTTCACACGAGCCGGACGCACGGGCCCATGGATGCGCGCGATCAGCGTTGCCGGAGCATCGGCCATCGCCCTCACCCTGGCCGGTTGCGGCGGCGACGGCGGCACCTCAGTCGGTTCCTACGGCTTTCCGCAGGTAACTCAGGACGACAAGGCTCCCATCACTGTATGGGTTGACTCCGATAGATCAAGCGCGGCCGACGCCTTCAAGAAGGCCAACCCGGACGTCAAGATCAACGTTGTTACGTACGACGGCTCCGCCAACGGCTCCAACTCGTTCCGGACGAAGGTGCAGCTCTTCGACCGGGCCGGCAACGGCTGGCCCGACGTCGTGTTCTCGACGCAGAACAACGACGCGGCGTGGGCGAGCCAGAAGAGCAACGGCAAGCAGGCGTTCGCGGCCGTGCTCGACGGCGGGCTCGTCCCGAAGGCCACCCTCGACTCCTTCACCAAGGGTTCGCTGGACCCGTGCACCGTCGAGGGCAAGGTCTACTGCCTGCGCAACGACCTCGCCCAGGTCGCGCTCTGGTACAACAAGGACCTGCTCGACAAGTTCGGCTACACCCTCCCCACGACGTGGGAGGAGTATCAGGCGATCGGCGAGAAGGTGGCCAAGGAGCACCCCGGCTACATCGTCGGCGCCGTCGGAGACTCGTTCGCCTCGGAGATCTACTTCTGGAGCGGCAAGTGCCAGGCGAACGGCGTCACCGGTCCGAAGACGGTGTCGGTCAGCACCGGCACCCCGGAGTGCCAGCGCGTCGCGTCGATGCTCGACGTTCTGATCAAGAACGGCACCACGCCCAACGTGAGCGTGTTCACGCCGGAGTTCGTGAAGAAGTACACCGGTAAGGTGCTCCTGATGCCCGGCCCGGCCTGGTACGCGGGAGCCATCTTCAACAACCCGCAGTCGCTCAACGTCCCCGCGGGCCAGCTCGGCGTCGCGGCGCCGCTGACCTGGCAGGGCGACAGCCCCGCGACCGGCAACGTCGGCGGCGGCACCTGGTTCGTCAGCAGCCATTCGAAGAACCTCAAGGCGGCCGAGAAGTTCGTCGAGTTCGTCACGACGGCCGACGACTACCAGGTGAACGTCGCTCCCGGTTACCCGGCCTACGCGCCGGCCGCGGAGAAGTGGCTCAAGAAGCAGGAGTCGAGCGGCTACTACGCGACCGACCTGCAGGCACTGCTCACGGCCGGGTCGCTGATCTGGAACGGGTGGGGCTCCGGCGTCTTCAGCCAGGAGGCGATCTGGGCGAAGACGATGACTCCGGCCATCGCCAACGGCAAGAACCTGGTCGACATGCTTCCCGAGTGGGAAACGGCGATCAAGAACCAGGCCCAGGTCAACGGATATACGGTCAAATGACATGACAGCCATGAATGAGACCGGCCCATCGGCCACGCTGGCACCGCGCGGAAGGCCGGGCGAAAGGAGCGCCGCCGGCGAGAGGAGCGCGATGAGCTACGGCTTCGTCGCCCCCTACACAGCGCTGGTGGTCGCGTTCGGGGTCCTGCCCGCCCTCTACGCAGTCTTCCTCGCGTTCACCGACAACGAGGGCGGCTTCGCGGGAATCGCCAACTTCACCAAGGTTGTGAGCGACTTCCGCTTCCTGCCCGCCGTCGCGCATGTCGCGCTCTACCTGGTGATCTGGCTAGTCGCCCTGGTGGTGCTGGTCTCGTTCCTGGCCGTCGTCGTGCACGCGGTCCGGGTGCGATGGCTGAGCCGGACACTTCGGTTCGTCTTCTACCTGCCGGGCGCCCTGGCGGGCGCGTCGAGCGTGCTGCTGTGGCTGTTCGTTCTCGACCCGACCGCCAGCCCGGTCAGCGGCCTGCTGCACATGCTGGGATTCTCCAGCTTCGTGCAGGTCATCGTGCCAGCGAACCTCCCTCCGGTCTTCGCCATCATCGCGTTCTGGACCGGCGCGGGCGGGTGGATCGTCATCATGTACGGCGCGCTCAACAACATCAGCCCCGACGTGATCGAGGCCGCGCGCATCGACGGCGCCACCGTTGTGCAGATCGCCCGGCGCATCCAGCTGCCGATGCTGCGCAAGTGGATCTCGTACATGGGCATCATGTCGCTCGCCGCCGGCACGCAGTTGTTCGTCGAGCCACAGCTGCTCTCTCAGGCGAGCAACGCGATCGTGCCCAACGACTACTCGCTCAACCAGCTCGCCTACCAGTACGCGTTCCAGCAGAACGACTTCAACGGAGCGGCGGCCATCTCCCTGCTGCTGCTCGTCATCGCCCTCGCGCTGTCGGCCGTCTTCGTGACACGCGGCGGCCTGTTCGAGAAGGACTGAGGCTATGACGACAGTCGACGTCGGTCGCCCGGCGGGGCGACAGGACGGTGTAAGCGGCTGGAGCATGCGGACGATCATCGGCGTCGTGGTCGCGATCTTCGTGCTGTTCTTCGTGATCCCGATCGTCTGGCTGCTGCTGGCGACGACGAAGTCCGCACACGCGCTCATCATCGAGAACCCGTTCCAGCCCGGCAGCATCGGCGACCTGGCAGCCAACTGGAAGCAGTTGTTCGACTTCCAGGACGGCGCGGTCACCTCGTGGGTCGGCAACTCGGCGCTGTACGCTGTGGGCGCGCTCATCATCACGCTCGTCGCGAGCATCCCGGCGGGCTACGCGATGGCGTTGACGGAGTTCCGCTTCCGGCGGCTGCTCCTGGTGCTGACGCTGATCGTCATGCTGATCCCGAACACCGCGCTGGTGCTGCCGATCTTCCTTGAGCTGAACGTGGTGGGCTTGATCGGCAACCCGTTGTCGGTGATCCTGCCGATGTCGTTCTTCCCCTTCGGCGTGTACCTCACCTACATCTACTTCTCCACCAGCGTCCCGCGTGATCTGCTCGCGGCGGCGCGCCTGGACGGATGCACCGAGTTCCAGGTGTTCGCGAGGGTCGCGCTGCCGCTGGCCGCGCCGATCGTCGCCCTGGTCGCGTTCTTCAGCTTCGTCCAGAACTGGAACAACTTCTTCCTGCCTTTCGTGATGCTGCCGTCGAGCGACGGGTACCCGGTCCAGGTCGGCCTGACCTCCCTGCTCGCCTCGACACCGGCGTTCAACCCGAGCTCTGCCGGCGCCCAGTCCGTGCAGCTGCCCACGCTCGCGCTCGCGACCGTCATCTCGGTGTTGCCGGTGCTGATCGTCTTCCTTTTCGCACAGCGCTTCCTGGTCGCCGGCATGACGGCCGGAGGCACCAAGGAGTGAGTCGAATTCTCGTAGTAAAGGAGCAACCGTGAAGGTCACCGGCTATCGCAGCCTGACCACTGGGCACGACTGGGGCCGGCTGATCGGCGACGCCAACGGCGTCATGCCCGAGCCGCGCACCGATGTGCATGTGCTGATCCTCGAGACCGACAGCGGTCTCGAGGGCGTCGGGCTCGGAGCGCACGGCGACATCGACCGCGTCTTCGGCGCCGTCGAGGGCGAGGACCCGCGGGCCGTCTCCTCGCTCTACGACCGGATGCTCGACCGGGTCTTCAAGACCGGCCACTCCGGCGCCACCTTCGGCGCGATCGGTGCGATCGACATGGCGCTCTGGGACCTCAAGGCCAAGGCGGCCGATGAGCCGCTCTGGCGCACTCTCGGCGGTCGTGACCGGTTCGTTCCGGGCTACGCCTCCGGGCTGGACATCGCCCTCGACGACGACGCCCTCGTACGCCTCTACGAGCGCTTCGCGGACCGGGGCTTCAGCGCCGCCAAGCTCAAGGGCGGCCGGAGCCTCGATCACGACCTGCGCCGGCTGCAGGCGCTGCGGGACGTCTTCGCCCGCAACTCGGCCGAACCCGCCCTCATGCTCGACGCCAACGAGTCGTGGAACCGCTCGCAGGCCGTGCGCTATCTCACGGCACTGGAGCGGTCGGTGGACCTCGCCTGGGTGGAGGAGCCGGTGCGCAGGTGGGACGCGGCCGGGCTCGCCTCGGTCCGGCAGGGCATCCGCGCCGGCGTGGCGACCGGAGAGAACCTCACCGGCCTTGAGCAGTACCGGCCGCTCCTGGACGCCGACGCCGTCGACATCGTCCAGGTGGGCAACGTGTGGGGCATCACGCACTTCCTGCGGGTGGCCGCGGTCGCGCACAGCCGTGACCTGCCCGTGAGCCCGGTGGCCTACCACACCAACCCGGTGGCGCACGCCGCCGTGGCCGTGCCGAACCACCTGGCCTTCGAGGTCCAGGATCTGTCGGCCCCCATCGGACTCCACGTCGACCAGGAATTCGAGGACGGCGGGATCGTCCTCGGCGACGAACCGGGCCTCGGCATCCGGGTGGACGAGGATCACATCCACGCCGTGCGGGCCGCGGATCCGCCGGCCGCGATCGACGGGCCCCATGTCCGCCCCAAGCGGGCCGGCCTGCGCCTCATCCCGGATTCCCACGGGGACGACCGCATCGGCGCGTCCGCCGGAGAGCGGGTGAGGTCGTGAGCGCCCAGCCCCGCGTGGAGCGGCACGCCCTCGTCGTCGGCGTCCGGCCCGAGCGCCGGGAGGAGTACCTCGAACTGCATCGCAACGTCTGGCCGCAGGTCGAGCAGACCCTGCGCGACGCGAACGTCACGAACTACTCGATCTTCATCGTCGGCGACATGTTGTTCGCCTACTACGAGTACGTCGGCGACGACCACGAGGCCGACATGGCCCGCATCGCCGAGGACCCGGTGTCGCGCGAGTGGTGGACGCACACCGACCCCTGCCAGGTGCGCATCGTCGAGGAACGCGATCCCGGCGCCCTGTGGCAGCCCATCGACGAAGTCTGGCACCTGTCGTGATCAGTTCCGTCGACGCGCACGTGCACCTCTGGAACCGGGCCACCGATCCGCAGCCGTGGATCGACCCGGTGACGATGGCGGCGATCGACAGAGACTTCGCGCACGGCGACCTCGAGCGGATGCTCGACTCGACCGGCGTGGACGTCGCCGTCGTCGTGCAGTCGAGCAACAGCGCCGCCGAGACGAGGCGGCTGCTGACGCAGCCGGGCCCGCGCGTCGCGGGCGTGGTCGGCTGGGCCGACCTCACAGGTGACGTCGCGGCCCAGCTCGACGAGCTCGACGCCGCGGCGCGCCGGAGGCTGGTCGGGATCCGTCACCTGGTCCATGTCGACCCCGATCCCGACTGGCTCGGGCGACCCGACGTGGGAGCGGCGCTCGACCGGCTGGCCGCCGCCGGCCTCGGCTTCGACCTGGTGGTGCGGTCGTGGCAGCTGCCGCTGGCCGCGACCGTCGCGGCCGCGCATCCCGGCGTGCGCTTCGTCGTCGACCACCTCGGCGGGATCGCCGAAGCGGACGACGACGGCCGCTGGGAGGCCGGCCTGCGCGAGCTCGCCGCCCGGCCGAACACCTGCGCGAAGATCTCCGGGCTGGCCGGGCTGGTGAGCGGCGGCGACGCAGCCCCCCTGCGCCGCGTGGTCGGCGTGGCGCTGGAGGCCTTCGGCCCGCAGCGGCTCATGTACGGCTCCGACTGGCCGCTCGCCGAGCTGGGATGCGGCCCGGTCGCGTGGCGAGGAGCGGTGGACGAGCTGATCGGCGAGCTCAGCCCGGCGGAGCGCCAGGCGGTCATGTCCGGCACCGCGTCGGCCTTCTATCGGCTCGACGCATGACGGCGCAGGTCTCGGAGCTGCTGAAGCGGGGGCGGTCGAGGCAGGGCGTCCTCGGCCTCGGCGGATCGCCGCTCGGCAACTTCGCCCGTCCCATGACCGACGGCGAGGCCGCCGTGACGATGCGCCGGGCGTGGGATCGCGGCATCCGCTACTTCGACACCGCGCCGCACTACGGCCTCGGGCTCTCCGAGCGCCGCATCGGCGCCGAGTTGCGCCGCCGCCCTCGTGACGAGTTCGTCCTGTCCACCAAGGTCGGCCGCCTGATCGTGCCCAACCCCCGGCCCCGGGAACGGGACGACGACGGGTTCGCGGTTCCCGGTGACCTCACCCGGCAGTGGGACTTCTCGGCGGCGGGCGTCGAACGCTCGCTCCGGGAGAGCCTGGAGCGCCTCGGACTCGAGTCGGTGGACATCCTCTACCTGCACGATCCCGACCAGGCGTGGGAGGGCGCGACCGGGGAGGGGCTCGCGGCGCTGGCGCGGCTGAAGGCCGACGGCGTCGTGAAGGCCATCGGCATCGGGACGAACTCCACCACCGGGCTCGCCGGGGTCATCGAGGACGGGCTCGTCGACGTGATCATGCTGGCGAACCGCTACTCGCTGCTCGACCACACCGCGCTCGACTCGGTGCTCGCGCCGGCCCATCGTTTCGGTGTCGCCGTGGTGGCCGTCGGCGTCTTCGCCACCGGCCTGCTGTCCACCGCCCGCCCCGCACCCGGCTCGACGTACGAGTATCGCGCCCCCGACGCGGATGTGATCGGGCGCGCCGAGCGCATCGCGACGGTCTGCGAGGATCACGGCGTCGAACTTCCCGCCGCCGCGCTGGCCTTCCCCCTGCTGCACCCCGCGGTCTCCGCGATCGCCGTCGGCATGCGCTCACCAGACGAGGTGGACGAGAACCTCCGGCGGTTCGAGACCGACATCCCCGCCGGGCTCTGGAGCGACCTGATCGCCGAAGGCCTGATCCCGGCCGCGGCCGTGCGCTCGCACCAACCCTGACACCCCGGCCCCGGCCACAGGTGGTGGCGGCGGGCGGCGCGTGAGCGCCGCCCGCCGTCGTGGCGCCGGCCTGCGGCCGGCGCCACGACGGCGGCCCCTCAGGAGCCGGACTCCTGGCCCATCGCTCCGCGTACGCCGGGGCGGCGCCTGGCCCACGAACCCACTATGTGGACGCGCATCGCGGCCGCGGCGCCCTGAGCGTCTCCTTGGAGGATCATCGACTCGATCTGCCGGTGCTCGGCGAGCGACTGGAGGTGCTCCTCCCTGCTCGGGTCGCCGTTGTACCGGCTCGACAGCCGTGCCTTGGCATGGATGCCGTGGATGATCGCGTGACCGAGACGGTTGCCGGAGGCCAGCATGATCATCTCATGGAAGGCGACGTCCTCCCTGCCGTAGCGTTCCGGGTCGTGCAGGCTCTCCGCGAGGACGTTCGCCTGCTTCTTCAGCGCCTCGGCCTGATCCGGTGTGATCACGCGGGCGCACTGCGCCGCCATGTCGCACTCGAGCGCCGCCCGGACGTTGATGAGGTCGTCGAGGATGGACAGGTTGCTGTCGTGCCGGATCTGCGCCTCGAGGACGAGGGGGTCCAGCAGGTTCCAGCCGATCGGCTCGAGAACCCGGGTCCCCCGGCCCGGCGTCGCCTTGACCAAGCCCTTCGCCTCCAGCAGTTTGATCGACTCGCGCACCACGGTGCGGGAGACGCCGAACTCACGGCACAGCTCGGGCTCGGTCGGGAGTACGGTGTCGACGGGATAGGCGCCCGACACGACGCGGTCGACCAGATGCGTGACGACGGTGTCGCCCAGGCGCCTGGGGCGTCGGTAGCTGGGCGGCTCCAGCGAGGCGTGGGAGGTGCTCCCGGTCGGACCGGAATGAGAGGACGCGGCAGTCACTGGGCCTCCAGGAGGATCTTCACCAGGCCAGTATACGCTCCAGCACATATGTAATTCATATGATGTAACCGATACCACAGTGCGTCACCTGTGGGAAGGCCGCCGTGCCGTCATGCCGGCTGCCGCAACGACATCACCGCCCACGGCGCGAGTTCGACGTCGAGATCGAGCACACCGGTCCCGGGCACGGTCAGCGTGAACCGGAGGAGCGAGTCGGCGACCTTGCTCAGGTGCTCGATCTCGGCCCGGGACGGGTTGAGCGGCGGCCCGAGCCGATACCAGGCCTCGGCGACATTCCCGTGCTCCCAGTCCACGATCTCGACGAGGAACGCACTGCCCGGCTCCAGTCCCCCGATCGAGTGCCGGATCCTCCGGCTCGGCCCCATCTCGGCCAGCGCGCGTGTCCCCTCATACGAGTTCTGCGCCCGGAGACCCTTCATGCCCATGTCGTCGGGGTAGTTGAAGAACACCGCCGACACCGCCGACGTCCGGCTGTCGCGGGTCACGACGCCGTCGGAGGTCGCGAGGAGCAGCCGGTCACCGAGCCGTTCCAGCATCGTCAAGGCGTGGAACGTGGGCTTGTGCACGCCCCCCTCGTTCACGAGGCCGAAGCCGCCGTGGAACGGCCCGATGCCGGCGCCCCCCTCCTCGAAGACGTCCGTGAAGGTCCAGTAGGAGATCGAGTCGGCGAGGGTGGCGCACTGCAGATACGACCGCGTGATGGAGGTCGCCGCGAACACCGTGTCGTGGATGAAGTCACGCGATGACGGCGACGTCGACCACTCCGTGATGTGGATCTCCGCGTCCGGGTACGCGCTGCTGCCCACGAGCTCGCGCAGCAGGGTCAGGTCGTCGAACGTGGCGTCGGCGTACCGGGTGATGTGCACCGCCTCGCCGTCGGCGGCGAACGCGAAGTCGGTGGGATAGGTGTGCGTCGAGACGAAGTCGATCGGAAGTCCGCGCTCCGCGCACCAGGCGATGAAGTCCTCGATCCACACCGGGCGCCAGTCGAGCGCGTCCACGTCGGAGGCGGCGGCCGTCTCGTGCGTCGCGACGCGGTCCTCGACCTCGCCCTTGTAGCGGTCGTCGGGCACGAAGACGCTCGTCGCGGGCCCGCCCACCTTCAACGCGGGATCGATGTTCTTGATCGCCGTCACGGTCTGCTCGTAGAGCTCGAAGTACTCGGTCTTCGTCCCGGTCCAGAAGTGGGGAACCAGATTCGGCTCGTTCCACACCTCGAAGCGCCACTCCCGCACCTCGTCGAGGCCGTAGCGGTCGATCCAGTGCTCGACCGACCTCGTGACCAGCTCGACCCAGCGCGCCATGTCCTTGGGCGGACTGCCGTGCGCGCCCCACCAGAACAGCGTCTCCGTCACCGTCGCCAGCTCGCGCGGCATGAAACCCAGCTCGACGAACGGACGGACACCGCAGTCCAGGATGAAGTCGAACACCTTGTCCACGTAGCTGAACGTGTACACGGGCTCGGCAAGAGGGGCGTCCGGCCCGAACCCACCGCCGTAGCTCTCCCGGTACACGAACATGTCGTCGTGGAAGACGCCGTGGAAGCGGATGTACCGGACTCCGCATGCCTCGACGACGTCGGCGAACTGCCGTTGCCAGTCCGCGCGCAGCGCCTCGTTCGCCCGTCCGGCGCCGATGCACCTGCTCCAGACGTGCGGGAACGCGCTGTCGTCGCACCGCTTGCCGTCGATCGTCAGCGTGGAATCGGCCCTAGCGTCGCTCGTCATGCCTCACTTCTCTTCACGAATGGTCTGCGGGTGGGACGCGGGTGGTCTGCGGGTGGGACGCGGGTGGGATGCGGGTGGGAGATGGCCGGCGGTGGCGCGCACCCGGCCCGTGACGGCGCACGGCGACAGGCCCGGCCGCCGGTTCCGCTGCAGGCCGGGAACCCCGGTGAGCACGGCATGGCGGGAAGGAGAGGTCCGAAAGTATTTCGCGATTCGTTCGACGTCGGCAGGACAGTAGGTGGTGGGTCCGTCCGGTGTCAACGGACGAACAAGGGCGAACGCCTGCCGGCACGTGGCGGTCAGGCCCGTGCTAGGTTCCGAAAGAGTTTCGTAGCCCGGAAGGAGCCCTGATGCCACGGCGAGGTCGTTCCGAGCGAGCCACCCTGGCGGATGTCGCCCGGCTGGCCGGTGTCTCCCCCACGACCGCGTCGAAGGTCCTCAACGGGCGCGGCGACGTGGGGCCGAAGACACGGGAGCTTGTCCTCGGGGTCATGGCCGAGATCGGCTACAGGCCGACGACGGCGCGTCACGAGCGGACCCGGGACCGGGCCCTCGTCACCCTGCTCGACTTCGTGGAGTCCCGTTATGCCGGGACGGTGCTCCAGGGAATACTCGTGGCCGCGACCTCCGCGCGGGCCGAGCTCCTCCTTCGCCTGCCGCCCGGCGAGCCGATCAGCACGAACCGTACGGCGGCCCGCGCCTGGATGGAGGAGCAGAAGGCGACCGGTGTCGCCGGTGTCATCGCGCTCGCCGTCGCCGTGCCCGACGCGGTGCTCCACGCCGCCGAGGATCTCGAGGTGCCCACCGTGACGATCGACCCGATCGATACGACCGAATCACGTGTCGTCAGCATCGGCGCCACCAACTGGGCGGGCGGCCGCTCGGCGGCCGAGCACGTCATCAGGCTCGGCCACCGCAGGATCGCCTGGATCGGCGGCCCGCTGGGCTCCGCCCCCTCGGTGGAGCGTTTCCACGGATACCAGGCCGCGCTCGACTCGGCCGGCCTCACGCCGGACCGCGCGCTGATCCGCCATGAGGCATTCTCCGTCGAGGCGGGACTCCAGCACGGTCGTGACATCCTCTCGCTGGACGAACGGCCGACCGCCGTCGTCGCGGGCAACGACGAGATCGCCGTCGGCGTCCTCGCCGCGGCCAAGGAGCTGCACATCGCCGTCCCCGGCGAGCTGTCGGTCACCGGGTTCGACGACACGCCGCAGACCGAGTGGACCACGCCCCGGCTCACGTCCGTCCGGCAGCCTCTCGTCGGCATGGGCCGGATGGCCGTCGAGACCGTCCTCGGCATGGCGGACGGCGTCCAGCCCGCCTCCCGGCATCTCCAGCTGGCGACGACCCTCAGCGTCCGCGACTCGACGGGCCCGGCCCCTCGTCGTGACTCCCCCGGCCCCTTGTCCTGACCCGCCCGGCTCCCCACGGCGACGCGGGGATCACGCCCGCACGGTCTGGCGGGTGGTCTGGCCGGGCGGACTGGCTTTCCACGCACATCGCGTGCTGTCGCGGATCGAAGGCACTTGACGGCTGCGATGTTATCGATAACTCTTCTCTGCATCACCGGAATCCTCCGGGTCCCTGGTGGCTTGTGGAGAGAGAATGTGATCGATAACATCAGCTACGACCGATCCCTGCAGGGGCACCGCCGGGTGGAGCACCGGCTCGCGGCGCGGGTTCGCGTCGTCGCCGAGGCGTACGCCCTGCTCGCGCCGAGCCTCGTCGGCTTCCTGCTCTTCCTGGTGGCGCCCATCTTCGGTGTGGCGGCGCTGAGCCTGTTCGACTGGAACCTGATGGGCGCGCCGTCGTTCGTCGGGCTGGACAACTACCGCGAGCTGGCCGCCGATCCCGAGGTGTGGCGGGCCGTGCTCAACACGATCTACTACGTGGTGCTCAACATCCCGGCGCAGACCGTGCTGGCGCTGCTGCTGGCGGTGGCGCTGAACCGGCGGATGCGCGGCGGCAAGGTGCTCCGGGTGGTCTTCGTGCTGCCCTGGATGGCCATGCCGGTGGCGCTCGGCATCATCTGGTCCTGGGTGTTCGACCCGAGATACGGCGTGGTCAACCAGCTGCTGGGCACGGTGGGCATCGACGGCCCGAACTGGCTCACCGACCCCGCGTGGGCCATGCCGGTGATCGCCTCGGTGAACGTCTGGCAGTACACCGGCTACACGATGCTGATCCTGCTGGCCGGGCTGCAGGCGATCCCGCACACGCTGTACGAGGCCGCGGCGATCGACGGCACCACGCCGGTGCAGCGGTTCTTCATGATCACTCTGCCGCTGCTGCGGCCGTCGCTGTTCTTCGTACTGGTGACGAACATGATCGGGTCGTTCCAGATCTTCGACACGGTCTTCGTGATGACCCAGGGCGGTCCGGGCGGCGCCACCGACGTGCTGAACTTCCACATCTACCAGCAGGGGTTCCAGCTCTTCCGGTCCGGCTACGCCTCGGCGCTGGCGATGGTGCTGTTCGCGCTGATCCTGCTGGTCACCGCGGTGCAGTTCCTCTATTTCCGCAAGCGCACCGTCTACGACTTCTCCTGAGGACCCGATGAAGAGGACCCAATTGAAGAGGACGTGGATGAGGAGGATGCGGATGAAGAGGATCGCGCTGTATCTCGTGCTCTTCGCGGGCGCCGTGGTCTCGGTCGCGCCCTACCTGATGACGCTGAACTCGGCGTTCAAGGAACCCGCGCAGGTGCTCACCACGCCCGCCTGGGAGCCCGCCCTCCCCGTCACGTTCGACAACTTAGCCCAGGTCTGGTCGGACTACGACATGGCCGGCTTCCTGATGCACTCGCTGGTCTACGCCGGGGCGGTCACGGCCGGCCAGGTCGTGTTCAGCACGATGGCCGCCTACGCCTTCGGCAGGATGTCGTTCCCCGGCCGCGACGCGCTGTTCTGGGGCTACCTCGCGACGATGATGGTGCCGCAGATCGTCACCCTGGTCCCGCTCTTCCTGATCATGCGGGAGTTCGGGCTGATCGACACCTATCTCGGGCTCATCCTGCCCACCGCCTTCGGCACGCCGTACGGGATCTTCCTCGTGCGGCAGTACTTCCGCACGATTCCCGTGGACCTGGAGTCGGCCGCGCGCATCGACGGCGCGGGCACGCTGACCGTGCTCGTCCGGGTGCTGCTCCCGCTGAGCCGGCCGATCCTGGCCACCCTCGCGACCATCACGTTCATCACAACCTGGAACACGCTGCTGTGGCCGCTGATCGTCACGAACGGCGACGCGATCCGGGTGGTCACGCTCGGCATCTCGGCGCTGAAGGGCCAGCACTCCTCGCAGTACCACCTGATCCTGGCGGCCGCCGCCCTCGCGCTGCTGCCGCTGGTCGTGATCTTCCTGCTGTTCCAGCGGCACATCGTCCGTTCGATCGCCCTCACCGGACTGAAGTAACCACCCCCCGCGCAGAGAGAAGGGCATACGTATATGTCCAGAAAAATCGTCATAACCGGAGTTGCGACGGCGGCCCTGCTGTCCCTGGCCGCGTGCGGCGGCGCAGACGACTCGGACTCCACCGGCGGCACCGTCACCCTCCGGTACGCCATGTGGGACGAGGTGCAGAAACCCCCGATCGAGCAGTCGATCCGCGAGTTCGAGAAGGCCCACCCGACCATCAAGGTGCAGATCGAGCTGAACAACTGGAACGACTACTGGAGCAAGCTGCAGACCCAGCTCGCCGGCCGTTCGGCCCCCGACGTGTTCTGGGACCACGTCTCCTACTTCCCCAAGTTCAGCAAGGAGGGCGTGCTCACCGACCTGGCGCCGCTCATCGCCCAGGACAAGGTGGACACCTCGATCTACGACCCCAAGCTCGCCGAGGGCTGGAAGGTGGACGGCAAGGTCTACGGCCTGCCCAAGGACTGGGACACCATCGGGCTCTTCTACAGCACCAAGGCCCTCAAGGAGGCCGGGCTCACCCCCGCCGACCTCGACGGCCTCACCTGGAACCCCGCCGACGGCGGCACCTTCGTCAAGACGCTGCAGAAACTGACGGTCGACGAGAACGGCAAGCACGCCGACGAGGCCGGCTTCGACCCCAAGAAGGTCAAGCAGTACGGCCTGGCCATGCAGGCGCCCACCGGTCAGCAGGACTGGTGGAACTTCGCCCTGCAGAACGGCTGCACGCTCCAGGACAAGCCGTGGGGCCGGTGGACCATCGACCAGCCGGCCTGCGTGCAGGCCGTCCAGTTCGTCCAGGACCTGCGGCTGAAGTACCACGTCGCGGTGCCCGCCACGGTCACCAACCCGCCCAACGGCCCGTCCCTCGACCAGGTGGTCGGGCGCGGCGAGGCGGCCGCCGCGATGGACGGAAGCTGGATGCTGCGCGCGTTCGACACCGCGCTGCCGGGCGGCGCTTTCGGCGTCGCCGACCTCCCCGCGGGCCCGGTCGGCAAGGGCAGCGTCTACAACGGCCTGACCGAGGCCGTCTACGCCGGCACCAAGCACCCGAAGGAAGCGTGGGAGCTGCTCAAGTGGCTGACGTCCGAACGCCATCAGAAGGCCGTCGCCCAGGCGGGCGCCGTCTGGCCGGGCATCCCCTCGCTCAACGACGTCTTCGCCGACGCGTGGAAGGCCAAGGGCGTCGACGTCACCGGCTTCAAGAAGGCCGCCGAGGGCACCACGATGGGCTACCCGCTGACCGAGGCGGCCGACGTCTACAACGTCAAGGCGCTCGACATCTTCAACCAGGTCTGGCTGGGCCAGCTGTCGCCGCAGGACGCCGCCCAGAAGATCACCACCGAGGCCAACGCCGCCATCAAGTAAGGTCTGACTCATGGAAGTTACCGGTCACATGCCTGCCCAGGACGCTCCTCGCGCGCGGTCGGCGAGCATCTGGGACGTCGCCCGGGTGGCCGGTGTCTCCCAGCAGACCGTCAGCCGCGTCATCAACGGCAAGGCCCGGGTCAGCGAGACGACCCGGGCCAAGGTCCTCCAGGTCATCGCCGAGCTCGGCTACCGGCCCAACCGGCTGGCCCAGGCGCTGGCCGGAGGGCCGGTCCGCTCGGTCACCGTCCTCACCTCCGACACCGCCCTGTGGGGCGCCGCCGCCACGCTGCGCGGCATGGAGGAGGCGGCGAGGACGGCCGGGTTCTTCGTGGGCATCAGCGTGCTGGAGCGGGACTCCGGCCAGGCCGACATCGCCCTGCGGCTGAACCGGCCCGGGGAGGCGGTCATGGTGATCGCCTTCGACGACGCGGGCGTGCGCGCGCTGCGGGCGCTGCCCGCGGACGTCCCCGTCGCGGCGGCCGTCGAGCGGCGGCCCGACGACGGGCCGGACGACCCCTGGCAGATCTGGCTGGACGACCGAGCGGCGGCCGCGCACGCGACCCGCTACCTGCTGAGCCTGGGGCACCGGACCGTCCACTACGTGGCCATCCCCTCCTCCACGAGCGCGCTTCCGCAGCGCACCCAGGGCTGGCAGGACGCGCTGCGCGCCGCCGGCCGGCCGCTGCCCGAGTCGCTGCCCGGCGGCTGGAGCCCTCGATCCGGCTACCTCGCCGTACGCTCCCTGCTCGCGGACCGATCGGTCACCGCGATCCTTTGCGGCAACGACGACCTGGCGCTGGGCGTGATGCGGGCCGCCCGCGAGGCCGGGCGGGACATCCCCGGCGACCTCAGCGTGGTCGGCTTCGACGACTCCCCGACCTCGGCCTACCTCAACCCCGCGCTCACCACGGTCCGGCTCGATTTCGAGGGTCTCGGCCGGGCCTGCTTCGGCCTGCTGCACCGCAGGCTGGACCCGCAGAACGCCCCGGCCGTCCCGGCCTGGAGCGAGCCCGAACTCATCGTGCGGGAGAGCAGCGCGCCCCCGTCCGCCTGACCTCCCACGGCTCCACAGCCCTCCGCCGCGGCATGCGGGCGGAGCGGTCCCGCATGCCATGCCGTCTTCTCCTTCGCCGTCGAAAGGCTGAGATGATCTACCACGACTCGCAACACCGCCTGTGGGTGCTGTCCGGGCCGTCCTCCTCCTACGTACTGCACCTCGACGAGGCCGACCGGCCGCGCGTCATGCACTGGGGTCCCCGGCTCACCCCCGAGCAGGCGGCCTCGCTGTTGCTACGGCTACCCCGGCCCGGCTTCCGGCCGGTGGAGGACCCGCTGGAGGGGTCCTTCGACCTGATCGCGACCGGGGGAATGTGTTACGGGCAGGCCGGCCTGCAGGTGCGCTTCGCCGACGGCACCCGCGACCTGGAGCTCGTCTTCACCGGGCAACGCCGCACCGATCGGGAGCTGGTGCTGGCGTACGCCGACCGTCACTACCCGCTGACCGTGGAGTGCCACTACCGCCTGTACGGCGACGTGATCGAGCGCCACCTGGTCCTGCGCAACGAGGGCGAGCCCGTCACCGTCGCACGGGCGGACTCCGCCACCTGGGTCCTCCCCCGGATGAACGGCTACCGGCTCGGTTCCGTACGCGGTCAGTGGGGCGCCGAGACCCGCCTGCACCGCACCGAGCTGCCGTACGGCGAGACCGTCCTGACCAGCCGCAGGGGGGTGACCAGCCATCAGGCCAACCCCTGGGCGATGGTCGACGACGGCACGGCGGGCGAGGAGCACGGCGCGGTCTACTCCTGCGCGCTGGCCTGGAGCGGGAGCTGGCGGCTCACCGCCCAGCGCCTTCCGACCGAGCGGGTGACGCTGTCGGCCGGGGCCGGGCACGACCCCGTGACCTGGGAGCTGGGCACCGGCGAGGAACATGTGACGCCGGTCTGCGCGGGCCTTTTCACCGAAGGCGGCTTCGGCGCGGCCAGCCGCGCCTGGCACGACCACCAGCTCCGGCATGTCCTGCCGCATGCCGGCGAGGTCCGGCCGGTGCTCTACAACTCCTGGGAGGCCACGGGCTTCGACGTCTCGATGGACGGGCAGATCCGGCTGGCGGAGTCGGCCGCCCGGATGGGCGTGGAGCTGTTCGTGGTGGACGACGGGTGGTTCGGCGCCCGCACCCACGACGCCGCGGGGCTCGGCGACTGGTATCCCAACCCGCACCGCTTCCCCGACGGGCTCGGGCCGCTGATCGACCGGGTGCACGAGCTGGGCATGCGGTTCGGGCTGTGGGTGGAGCCGGAGATGGTCAACCCCGACAGCGACCTCTACCGCGCCCATCCCGACTGGGTGATCCACCGGCCGCACCGGCGGCGCACCGAGCACCGCAACCAGCTCGTGCTCGACCTGTCCCGGCCGGAGGTCGGCGACTGGCTGTTCCGGACGCTGGACGAGCTGCTGGCCAAGAACGCCATCGACTTCCTCAAGTGGGACATGAACCGCCCCTTCACCGAGGCCGGCCCGGACGAGCGGCTGTGGCTGGGCCATGTGCGCACCCTGTACGACGTGCTCGACCGGCTGCGCGCCGCCCACCCGCACGTACGGATCGAATCGTGCAGCAGCGGCGGCGGCCGGGTGGACCTCGGCATCCTGCGGCGCACCGACCAGGTGTGGACGTCGGACAACACCGACGCCCTCGACCGGCTGGACATCCAGCACGGCTTCTCGCAGCTCTACCCGGCCCGGGTGATGGGCGCGTGGGTCACCGACAGCCCCAACCCCTTCACCGGCCGGGAGATCCCGCTCGACTTCCGTTTCCACGTGGCCATGGCCGGGGTGCTCGCGATCGGCGGCGCCCTGACCGAGTGGAGCCGGGCCGATCTGGACCGCGCGGCCGAGCTGGTCGCCGACTACAAGCGGATCCGCCCACTGGTCCAGCACGGCCGGCAGTACCGCCTGCTGCCGCCGGGCGGCGAGCTGTCGGCCGTGCAGTATCTCGCCGCCGACGGCGGCGAGGCCGCCGTGCTCGTCCACCGCCGGGGCCGCCGGTTCGGCCACCCCGATCCGGGGATCCCGCTGCGCGCCCTCGACCCGGACGGGCGCTACCGCGACACGGCCACCGGAGAGGTCCACCACGGGGCCGTCCTGCTCACCCACGGCCTGTTCCCCGATCTGGCTCCCGGCGACTACGCCAGCGCCCTGCTCCACCTGGTCCGCGAATAGGCGTCGAGAGCAGCCGTCCGCGAACAGGTGGGAGAGGAGGCCGCCGGGCGCCCGGCGGCCTCCTTCCCGCATGTCATCTCGGCGTCAGGACCAGCCGGTAGGCGCCGTTGGCGTCCTGGTTGGCGATCGGGATCGTGACGCTGCCGTTGGTGACGCTGTAGGCGTTCGACCACACCCGGGTCGCCGCCGGCACGTTCGTCTTGCGTCCCGAGCCCGGAACGTAGTCAAGGGTCGCCGTGACCGAGGAGCCCAGCCCGCCGATCCCGTCGACGCGGATCGTGTTGTTGCCCGCCTGACCGGCGAAGACCAGGCTGAACGTCCCGCCGTCATAGGCGGCCACGCCGTCGTTGTACGTGGTCGGAGTGACCTTGACGACGTTGCCGGTCTGGTCGGCGTACCACTTGTACATCCAGTACGACGCCGTCGGCTGGCCGTTGTACAGCAGGCCGTTGAGCGTGCCGGCCTCGTACCAGAACGCCCGCTCGGCGTCGCGCACGCCCTCGCGCTCGAACTGGGCGACGTAATGGTTGACGCTGCTCGGCACGTCGATCTCGCCGGTCGTGGCGTACTCGTTGATGGAGATGGGCCGCGGCGAGATGCCCAGCTCGCGCTCCAGCGCGCGGTAGGCCCGGACGTTGGCGGTGACCTGCTGCCATCCGCTCAGCTCGTGCCACGACACCACCTCGGGCAGGGTGTTCGTGGCCTTCGCGTTGGTGAGGAAGGACCGCATCCGGTTGAGGTCCAGGTATGAGTAGCTCGGGCCCATGATGGCCTTGTTCGGCTCGCTCTGCCGGATCCGCTGGTAGGTCCGCACCCACCCCTCGTTGAAGGAGACGCCCGACGCCGACGGCCAGGTCCAGTCCGGCTCGTTCCACGGCTCCCAGGCGTCGATGTTGCTGACGCCCGCCGACTTCGCCGCCGCGATCATCTTGTCGATCCGGCTGTACCAGTCGTTCCAGTTCGTCCAGTTGTAGGGGAAGCCGTCGAAGCTGTCGGCCATGTCGACCGTGATCACCGCGCCGACGGCGGCGGCGTTGCGCCAGACGTTCAGCGTGTCACCGATCGGCACCGGGGAGCCGTTCGGCCGGTGCTCGTGCAGCGGCGGCGGCTGCCGGAGCTGGTGCAGCTTCAGCGGCTGCATCATCGACACCGGCGGGGTGTTCGCGTCGGACAGGCCGTAGAGGGTGCCCGACCCGACGCGGGTGACCGGGCGCACGACGCTGCTCGCGTCGACCACGAGGGCGCTGCCGCCGCCGGTCGTGCCGCCGCCCCACTTCTGGTTGCTCTGCCCGTTGCAGGTCCACAGGATGACGGCGGTGCCGTTGGCGGTGCCGGCGTGGTCCACGTCGAGGCACAGGCCCGACTGCGTCCCGGCGATCGACCCGTCGGAGTTCTGCCGCCACTTCTGGTTGGCCTGGCCGCTGCAGGACCAGATGATCACTTGGGTGCCCGGCGAGGTCTGGTTGTTGTAGGCGTCCACGCAGCGGGTGCCGTTCATCGTGCGCAGTTCGCCGGCCGAGGTGAACTCGAAGCCCTGGTTGGCCTGGCCGTTGCAGTCCCAGATGTCCAGCGCGGTGCCGAGCGTGTCGACGTTGCCCTTCACGTCGAGGCAACGGCCGGAGCCGGCGCTCACCAGCGGCGCGGGGGCCGCGGAGGCCGGCGCCGTCCAGGTGAGCGCGGTGGCCGCCAGCGTGACGAGCGCCGTGAGCAGGCCCATCAGCAGGCGCGGCGCGACGGCGCCCGGCGACCGTCGCCGCCCTGCCGCCGGGTGAACGGGTAAGTCGTGCATCGTTCTTCTCCTCGTTGGGGGCGTGAAGGCGGAAACGACGGAGGCGCGCGGAAGCGGCGCTCCCAGCCGTTCGGCGTCCCGGAATCGGCGACGCCCTGTAGGAGTTATCGGTAACATCAGGGTCTAGAGCGTGCCGTTGACGGTGTCAAGCCCCGGGCTCCGGCCCGGACGCGCCGCCCGGCCCCGATGCCGTCCTCAACCGCAGGTCAGGCCCGTTTCGATGGACGCGGGATGCCGCCACGACGGATGCGTAACATTCATCTCCGCGCGGCGTCTTCCTTGACGGCGGCTGGTGAGAGCGATAACACTTGCGCCATCCGGACGAGTGCGTCACGGACCGGAAAGGAGAGCCCTTCTCATCGTGAGCGACGATCGTCGCCGACGGCCCGCGGACGAGGACGGCCCGCACGATCGCGGTGGGAGCGGCAGCGCGGCGGCGGCCAGTGGCGATGCCGGGGCCAGTGGCGGTGGCCCTGGCGCTGACGGGGCCGGGGCCAGTGGCGGTGGCGGTGCCGGGGCCAGTGCCGGGACCGGTGGCGATGCCGGGGCCAGTGGCGGTGGCGGTGCCGGGGCCAGAACCGGTGGAAAAACCGGCGGCCAGGTCCCTGATATCAGAGACCTGGCCTCGTGAACCTCTCGCGCCCGGGACGACCTTTCCGGGCGGACTCGCGGCACCGGCGGCACGCCCCGCCATCGCGCGGGTCCTTCATCCTGCCCTGTTCGCCGGGGTGGGCGGAGGCGTCCTCCGTCTCCGGGCCGCGCGGTGCGTCGTGGTCCAACGCGCGCGGTGGCTCGTGCTCCAATGCCTGCGGTGCGTCGTGGTCCAACGCGCGCGGTGGGTCGGGGTCAGACGCCGGTGATGGTCCACTGGTTGTTGGTGTTGCCGTTGGGTGCCCACATGCCGACGGCGGAGCCGGCGGTGGTGTAGCCCATGCCGTCGAGGGACGTGCCGGTGCCGCGGTTGACGATCTGGTAGCGGCCGTTGCCGAGGTCGTTCAGGCGCCACTGCTGGTTGTTGCCGCCGTTCCAGGCCGACTGCCGGGCGTTGGCGCCGTTGGCGGTGTTGCCCCAGCTGTCGGCGACCATGCCGTTGGTGCGGTTGACGATCCGGTACCAGCCGCCGCCCAGGTCGACCAGCTGCCACTGCAGGTTCGTGCTGCCGTCCCAGTTCCACTGCTTCAGATTCGACCCCGACGCCACGTTGCCGCCGCTGTCCAGCGCCAGGCCGGTGGTGGCGTTGGCGATCCGCACGTAGCCGGTGGGGGTGCCGCCGGAGCCCGGGGCGGGGATCTGGCCGTTGAAGGTCAGCTTGACCACGTAGGCCGGGGCGCTGAACGGGGCGTTGGACGAGGGCATCGAGATGTGCAGCGCCGAGCCGTCCTGCGTGCGGTTGGGCAGGGTGGTGTACTGGCCCGCCGAGGAGCCGAGGAGCTGCACCGAGGCCAGGTTGCTCAGGTTGATCCGGTTGGCGCCCAGAGTCGTGATGTGCAGGGTGCTGCCCGGCCAGCCCAGCACGGTGGCGTACAGCACCGTGTTGTCCTTGCTGCGGGTGAAGCGGATGTCGGTGTTGGTGCCCGCCCGCGGCGTGGTGAACGAACCGCCGCCCATCTGGGTGGGGCCCTCGCCGTAGATCGCCCAGGCGCGGGTGGCGTAGACGGACTCGCCGAATCGCTTGAGGTAGTCCCCGATGCCCAGCAGGATCGACCGCTGCCCGGATGGGATCGTGCCGTCGGCCATCGGAGCGATGTTCAGCAGCATGTTGCCGTTCTTGCTGACCCGGTCGATCAGCGAGTGCAGCATGGCGTTGAGCGAGTAGTAGCCGATGCCCGCCGTGTAGCACCAGCTGGAGCTGGAGATGCTGTCGTCGGTCAGCCAGTAGGGGGTCTGGATGCCGCCCGGACCGCCGCGCTCGAAGTCGACGACCTCTCCCCTGGTGTTGAACCCGTCCTTGTAGGTCGCGACGACGTCCCTGTTCCAGGCGACCGCCTGGTTGTAGTAGTACGACAGGAAGGCCAGCCGCCGGGACTCGTCGAGCCGGCTGAGGTTGAAGTCCTGCCAGATGACGTCGGGCTGGTAGCCGTCGATGACCTCCTTGAGCTTGTCGTACCACAGCTGCTGCTCGTCGGCGAAGCTGAGCTGGCCGTACAGCTTCTTCAGCGAGGTCGTGGACTGCGTCGGCACCCACTGGTAGAAGCCGGTGAAGTTGTAGCAGTGGTGCATGGCCACCAGAAGCTTGAGGCCCTTGGCCCGGATGGCGTCGGCGTGCAGCCGCAGCAGGTCGAGCCTGGGCCCGGTGGCGACCGAGTTCCACTCGTTCACCCGGCTGTTCCACATCGAGTAGCCGTCGTGGTGCTCGGCCACCGGACCGGCGAATTTGGCGCCGGCATCGGCGAACAGCTGCGCCCACTCGTCGGGGTCGAAGTTGCCGCCGGCCGACTTCAACTTGGGCGCGAACTGCACCCAGTTGCCGGCCTTGTCCCGGGCGCCGTTGATGAAGTTGTGGTACGGCCACACCGACGGGTCACCGTAGACGCTCTTGTGGTGGTTGTTCTCGCCTGACCCGTTGTTGTACATGTTGCGCGGATACCACTCGTTGGCGAATGCCGGGACGCTGAACACGCCCCAGTGGTAGTAGATGCCGAACTTCGCGTCCTGGAACCACTCGGCGGCCGGCGGGTGCTGGTCCACCGACGACCAGCTCGCGCTGTAACTCTGCGGACCGGCGTTCGCCCACGCGGGGCCGGCCTTCAGCGCGCCGGCGGCCGTGGCGAGCGCGGCCGTGGCGAGCAGTTGCCGGCGGCTGAACTGGAACGAGGATGCGGACATGACGAGATACCTCTCGCGATCGGGGGGATTTTCCCGGGCGTGCGCGGCCGTCGAGGCCGGCCCCTTCGGCTCTGCTCGGGTGACCGCCTCGTGCGTCTTCTCCTGCGCGGTGTCGCGGCGGGCGGACCGCGCTCGCCGCCGGCGGGCGGGACGGCGACGGTAGCGGGACGGCGACGATGGGCACGGCAGCCCGTGAGGATCGGCCCGGCCACGAGGACCCGGGCCCGCGACGGTACGCATGACACGATCCATTGGATGTTTCCCGGAGATGAGCAGACGGTCACCGCAGAGACATTGGATGTCGTTGTATGTCAGGCAGCGGGATCTGTCCACACTCCCCCACCGGCGAGCGTGCGCGTGACGCGGCCCGGCGGCAGCGGGGCCCCGCCCGTTCGGCGAGTGGAAACGAAGGTGAGGCGCGGCAGTGGCCGCGTTTGCGCATGCCGCGTCGGCAATGCCGTCACTCGCCTCGCATGGGTGCAGACAGCCCATGTCTCTAAAGGCGTCGGTCCCGATCCCGTCCAGAAATGGGATGTCTGAATGTTTCAGCGCAGGAGGCCGGACGGCCGCCGGCGGGGTGGCCACCGGCATGCGTGCGCCGGGGGCGCGGTGGGGGTGTCCCCCCGCCGCGCCCCCGGCCATGTCGTCAACTGGTTCGGGCGGTCGCTGTCCGCCTATGGCGACGGCGAAGACGCGCCTGTGGTTCAGGACTGGTTGAACAGGGACAGCGTCAGGGTGGAGTGGTATTCACCGGCGGCGACGTCGGTGGAGGTGCGCAGGGCGAGGTCGGCGTTGACCTGGGAGGTGCCGATCTCGTCGGCGGAGTTGGCGGTGGAGACCAGCAGTTCCTGGCCCT
>NZ_VIRL01000036.1 GCF_006874465.1 Microbispora bryophytorum
CCAAAGACGGACTCTCCAAAAAAGAGATCATCCGCTGCCTCAAACGCTACGTCGCCCGCGAGCTCTACCGGATCATCACCACACCAAATGATCAAAAACTCGCAGCTTGACATCCATAGGAGCATCCCGCTCGGCGTGCGGGTCGCCGGTCAGCCGCCCCAGGTGCCGACGGTCTCGCCCGAGGCGATCGCCGCGTCCTTGATCCGCTGGTGCACCGCCGTCGCGTCGCCGTCCGGTGTGATCGGGCCGCGCAGCGCGTAGACGATGAAGTGGTAGTGATGCACGCCGCTCGGCGGGCAGGGGCCGGCGTAGCCGGCCGTGCCGTTGCTGCCCGGCAGGACCTTCCCCGGGGACCCGCCCTCGGGCACGCTCGTCTCGGTGGCGGGGATGCCGGTCGCGATCCAGTGGATGTACGTGCCGCCGGCGGCATCCGGGTCGTCCACCACGATCGCCAGCTCCTGAGCGGATTCGGGGACGCCGCTCCAGGCCAGCGGAGGCGAGACGTCCCGGCCTCCCTGCCCGGCGCACACGTGTTTCCCGGGGATCGCGGCGCCCTCGGCGAAGGCCGGGCTGCTCACCTTCAGAGCGTCCGCGGGCGCCGCGCCCTCCGACGAGCATCCCGGGAGGACGACCGCCAGCAGGACGGCGGCGATCAGCGTGCCGATCTTCATGCCGCCAGGATAGGTGGCGGAGCACGCCCGCGCGGCAGGAAAGGCGTCCTCGTGACGGCGCACCTGCTCATCCGCCGACGGCCACCGGCGCACGCGTATGTGTGTGGACCTGGCCGCGCTCGCCGCTCCCGGCCGGGCCGGGAGCGGGACGCCGGATGCGCTCAGCCGTCGATGCGGTGGGTCGTCCAGAACGACGACAGGTCGACGGAGGTGGCGGCCTGGGCGGCGGCCTTGAAGTCCGCGGTGGTCGAGACTCCGTACCAGTGGGCGGTGGCGTAGTTCTTCAGCAGGTTCTGCATCGCCGTCGTGCCGATCGCGCGCCGCAGGTCGTGCAGCGCGCACTTGCCGTAGGTGTAGACGACGGTGCCGTACCGGCTCGAATGGGCGTCCCAGTAGGCCATCGAGTTGCTGATCTTCTCCGCCGACGACCGCCAGGAGACGCTGTTCCAGCAGTTGGTGCCCGAAACGCCGTTGTAGAGGTCGGTGGCGTAGTCGGTGAACGACTCGTCCAGCCACGGGCTGGTGTACTCGTCGTCGCCGACGATGCCGTACCACCACTGGTGGGCCAGTTCGTGGGCGAGCGCGGTGGAGCTGACCACGTCGAGCACGAAGCCCGGATACTCCATGCCGCCGAACCAGAAGTTGTTGTCCAGCACCACGTCCGCCTCGCCGTACGGGTAGGAGCCGAACCGACCCGCGTGGGCGACGAGCGCGTTCTTCGCCGTGGTCATCATCGAGCTCGCGCTGCCGGAGCTGATCGAGCTCACCCGGTAGACGTTCACGACCACGCCCGTCGTGGTGGTGCTCGTGGTCTTCACGAACGGACCGGCCGCCCAGGCGAACTCGCGCACGTTCTTCGCGGTCGCCTTGGTGATCGTGCGGCCGGACGTTCCCGGCGTGTCGACGGAGGTGCCGGTCGCCGGCACCAGCAGCGATGTCGGGTGGTCGAGCGTCACCGAGTAGTCGCTGATCAGCGTGTAGAAGGACTCGCCGTTGTTGCTGTACGGATCGAGGTGCCAGCCGCTCGCGTCGCGGACCGCCAGGACCGGCAGCGCGTTGCCGACGAAGGTGTAGGACCCGTCGCGCCCGAACCGGTCGGCGCCGCTGGGCACGACGATGCTGAGGTCGAACCCGATCGAGGCGCTCTGGTTCTGGGCGAGCGGCGCGGGCAGGGTGATCTTCAGAGCGGTGCAGGAGACCGACAGCGGGGACGGCGTGCCCCCGGTCACGTTGGTCACGGTGACCGGTGTGGACGGGCACGTGCCGTGATAGTTGTCCCATAGGCGGAGGTAGACCTCCGTGAGGGGGTCCGCCGACGCGTTGGCGAAGGTGACACTCTCATGCCCCGTCCACGTGCTGCCCGAGGCGTTGCTGGTCAAGGTGACCGTGTAGGAGGGCGATCCCGGCGTCCTTGTCCCGTCCACGGCGTG
The DNA here is from genome assembly GCF_006874465.1 of Microbispora bryophytorum. Lineage (GTDB taxonomy): Bacteria > Actinomycetota > Actinomycetes > Streptosporangiales > Streptosporangiaceae > Microbispora > Microbispora bryophytorum. The sequence goes on from NZ_VIRL01000036.1 coordinate 2,102, forward strand.
AGCGGCGGGCGGAACCCCGCAGACGAGGACGAGCACGGCCGCCGCCGCGGTGATCAGGAATCGTCGCACCATGAGGAGGGTCTCCTTCCGAGCGCCCGGACCCCCGATCTGCCGATGAATGTAACTTTTTGTCAAATGGCGGTCAATGCGTGCTTTTTGCGGTTCTGGTCCCTCCGGCGGCACGATCACCCCGGCCGGCGCCGGCCACTCGTTCACGTACGGCGATTGCATGGACACACAGTGTCATCGATACTCGTCCGGGTGGTGGCAGCGGCATTCGGGGAGGGTCAAGGGTGGTTCGAACCAGGCATGGCAGGGCCGCCTCGGTGATCGTCGCCGCGGCCGTGGTCCTGGCCTTCCCCTCTTCGTCCTGCGCGGCGTCCGCCGGACCCGGTGGTGATCGGCCGATCGACTGCCGCGGCTGGTCGCGGCCGAACCCCCAGACCGTGAAGAACGCCAGGCCGGTGTACTCGCTGACGAGCGACAAGTGGGGCGCCGCGGTGGACGTCACGCTGTGGCGCGGGGACGCGGGCCCGCGTGGAGAGTGGCACTACTGGGCGACGCTCACCGGCCGCACCCGGCCGGACGACGCCGTCTGGCTCGACGTCTGGCCGCCGGGTGGCGGCCCGTGGCATCGGCGCGGTCCCTTCCCGGTGGGCGGCGACGGCCAGGCGGTCTCCACTCCGATGGCCGTCTGGCGGGATTACACCCTCGTCAAGGCATGCGGCCGGCACGACGGCTTCAGCGCGTGCGGACGCGACAAGGGCGCGATGGTGGACTGATCCCGGTGCCTGCCGGGGAAGGCAGGCACCGGGATCAGCGGGTCAGCCCGTCGCGCAGGGCGATCCGTTGAGCGTGAACTGCTTGGGCGCGGGGTTGGTGCCGTTGTCCCAGCGGCCGAGGAAGCCGAAGGTCACGCTGCCGCCGTTCGCCGCGATCGTGGCGTTGTAGGCGGCGTTGGTGACCGTCACCTTCGATCCGCTCTGGGTGTAGGAGCCGTCCCACAGCTGGGTCACGGCCTGCCCGGTGCCGTACGTCCAGCCGAGCCGCCAGCCCTTCACCGCCGTGGTCCCCCGATTGACGATCCGGACCCCGGCCTGGAAGCCGCCGGGCCACTGGTTGGTGACCGTGTACGTCACCGTGCAGGAGCCGGCAGGCGTCGGCGAGGAACTCGGCGAGGGGCTGGGCGAGGGGCTGGGCGAGGGCGACGGGCTGGGCGACGGGCTGGGGCTCGGCGACGGCGACGGCGACGGCGAGGGGGAGGGGGACGGGGAGGGAGACGCCGACGGCGACGGCGAGGGCGACGGAGAGGGGCCGGCGCCGGCGGGGATCACGACGGTACTGATCGAGTTGGCCGGGAACGTGCCGGTGAAGCCGCCGGCCCCGACCTGCACGTCGGCGTCGCGAACGATGGCCGACGTGTCGGCCGCGCCGTACCGATAGACCTGGGCGCTCCCGCCGCCGTCGCGTCCCTTGACGGCGACCTCGCTGGTCAGGTCGTCGCCGGTCTTGTTCACCACGACGAGCGTGAGCGCCTCGTCGGAGGCCCGCTCGGCGGCGTACACCGCCAGCTTGCCCTGGTCGGCGCTGGTCGCGCCGACCGCCGTCTCACCGAACCGGCCGCCCTCGCCGTCGTAGTTCAGGTACATCCGGAAGGCGTACGCGCCGGGCTGCGAGGCCGTGGGCGGGCTCCACAGGGTGGCGAGGTCGAGGCCCTCACGGCCGAAGATGCCGAGGATGTCGGCCTGGGCCAGGGCTCCGTTGATGTGGTCGAGGGCGCCCCAGTTGTACTCGGTGATCGCGGTCCTGGTGCCGGGATACTCGGCGGCCACCAGCTCCTTCATCCGCGGGATGAGCCGGATCTGCGTGTTGATCCAGCTCTCGTCCGTGTACGACGGGTCCCACAGCGCCCGGGTGGAGCGCAGCCGCAGGGCGTCGGTGGTCGGGTTGCCGCCGGCGCCGAAGGCGATGCCGGACGCCTGCGGGTAGAAGTGCTCGTCGAAGTAGTCGAGGACGCGCAGGCCGTGCTCGTCCTCGTAGTTCTTCATCTGCCGCAGGTACCAGGTGGTGAACGGAAGGCCGCCGCGGACCTCCTTGTCCGGAGGGTTCGACCAGCAGTTGGTGCGGCCGCAGGTCTCCTGGTCGAGGCCGGAGTAGTCCCAGGAGGACCAGCCCCAGCCGACCGGGCCGAGCGTCTTCGCGCCGGGGTCGGCGGCCTTGACGGCGGCACCGATGAGGTAGGCCTTGTCGCGCAGCTCGACCGAGCTCGCGCCCTCGGGGTGGACGTCGCGGTGTGTGCTGTGCCAGATGTCGGGCTCGTTGTCGAGGTTGTAGAACTTCACGCCGCCGCCGGAGGCCGTGCCGTACTTCCCGGTGAGGTGGCCGATCCAGTCCTTCACGTAGGCCGCGCCGGCCTCGACGCTCGTGTCGTGGGGGTCGTTGCCGGTGATCTTCGTGCCGTCGGGCTTCACGCCGTTGCCGCAGTCGGGACGCCACTGGTCGGTCTGCTGCTGCGCGCCGTATTTGGTGACGGAGAAGCCGCAGGAGGCGTCGCGGCCCTTGGGGACCCAGCCGATCAGCGGGACGGTGAGGATCGTGTCGGTGCCGGTGCGCCGGTCCTGCTCGACGAACCGGTCGGTGGTGGAGCCGTCCGGCAGTTTCGACGGGTCCGAGTTGTCCTCGGCGATGTTCTCGAAGAACCAGTCGGAGGCGCGGTTGCTGGTGTCGTACAGGTAGTTGTAGCGGGTCGTCGCGTTGCCGCCCCACCGGCGCACCGGAAGACGCAGCTCCTTGGCCAGCGCCTCGTCCGCGAAGTTCATCCCGTAGATGTACGGACTGATGGGGTGCCGCCCGGTGGTGGTGTCCACCGTCAGCGCGGGGCCGTCGGCGGCCGCGAGGGCGGGCAGCTGACCGGCCGCGCCGATCGACAGGGCGATCGCCGCGGTGAGGGCGATCGGGAGCGTTCGCGTTCGCACGGGTCTCCTTCCGAGTCCTGTGGTGGCCGCGGGATGCGAGGGGAGCATCCGCCGCGCGGCCAGGCCATCACGCTGGCCAAGACCCCGGACGGGAACAAGAACGCGGTTCGCCGGAGCACCGTGGGCACGCGTTGAGCAGCCACATCCCCTGATGCGCGCATGGAAGTTTCACGACGACGCTGCGTTTCCCGACGACGCTGCGTTTCCCGACGACGCGGATTTCCCGACCACGCTGTCTGCCGGGCGGCGGCACCGGGGCCCGCGCCGGTTCACAGCGTGCGGCGGAGCCACTCCTCGACCCCTGCCACGTGGACCGTGGCCCAGGCTCTGGCCACATCCGGCCTCCGGGCCGCGATCGCGTCGGAGATCATCACGTGCTGCTCCCGGGTGTCGTCGAGCGCTCCCTCCTGGGTGAGGCCGCGCCACACGCGGGCCCGCGTCGTCGGCCCCGAGAGGCTGTCGATCAGCGAGCACAGCACCGGATTGCCCGACCCCGCCGCGATGTGCCGGTGGAACCGCAGGTCGTTGGTGACCATCTCCTCCACGGTGGGCTCGTCGGGCAGTGCGTCGAGGATGGCGCGGAGCTCCTTGACGTCCTCGTCGGACATGTTCATCGCCGCCATCGCGGTGGCGGCGGGCTCCAGGACCCGCCGCACCTCCAGAAACTGCAGCACGGTGTCGTCGCGGTGGAAGTCCACGACGAACGACATCGCCTCCAGAAGCAGGTGGGGCTGCAGGCTGGTGACGTAGGTGCCGTCGCCCTGCCGCACGTCGAGCACGTTGATCAGAGCGAGGGCGCGGACGGCCTCCCGCAGGGAGTTGCGGGACAGACCGAGCCGTTCGGCCAGATCGGCCTCCTTCGGCAGCCGGTCACCCGGAGCGAGCTCGCCCGACGTGATCATCTGCTTGATCCTGTCGATCGCCGCGTCCGTGACCGCCACGGAGCCTCCTCCACTGTCTCCTCGCGAACGAGGCCGCATACATCGGATCTCTAGCAGTGTAAAGGAGTGGGATCGCGTGCGCACCGGACCTGCCTCTGCCGAGGCGCCGCCATTTGTCGGCATCGGGAAGGAGGAACGGTGTCACCGGTTCCTCCGATCTCCTCCTCCCCGCCGACGCGGATCGCGACGGACAGACGGAGGCGCTCGAAGAGCCGCCGGGTTCTCGAAGAGCCGTCGGGTTATCGCCGGGTGCCCGGCGCCGGGGGCGGCGGTGGCCGCCTCCGGCGCCGGTGCCGGTCGGTCAGGCGCGGGTCCAGCGCTGGTTGGACTGGCCGTTGCAGGTCCAGATGATGACCTTGGTGCCGTTGGCGGTGCCGTTGTTGTAGGCGTCCAGGCACTTGTTCGCGCCCACGGCGGTGATGCTGCCGTCGGAGTTGAACCGCCACTTCTGGTTGTTCTGCCCGTTGCAGTCCCAGATGAGCACGCTGGCGCCGTCGGCGGTGCTCGCACCGTTGACGTCCAGGCACTTGTTGCCGTAGACCCGCAGCTCACCCGAGGAGGTCGGGGTCCACTGCTGGTTGGACTGGCCGTTGCAGTCCCAGATCTGCGCCAGGGCGCCGTTGGCCTGGGAGACGCCGGTGACGTCCAGGCACCGGCCCGACTGCACTCCCTTGATCGCGTTCGTTCCGGTGGGGGTGGGCGTGGGGGACGGCGTGACCAGGCCCCCTCCGCTCACGACGTACATCGCGGCGCCGTGCGCGGGCACCGACGCGCTGATCGACCCGGAGGAGGAGCCGGTCGTGTGCGCCCACAGGTCGCGCACGGAGTAGGAGGCCGCCGCGCCCAGGCCGAGGGCGGAGGCGGTGGTGGACACGGTCGCCGTGCCGCTGCCCCGGTTGAGCAGCACGACCGCGACCGAGCCGTTCGACATCGGCTTGCGCCAGACTTCGAGGTTGCCGTTGTCGCTGATCTTGGAGCCCTGCCGGCCGCCCCAGTCCTGGTTGACCGCGATGACCTCGGTGTTGGTCAGGATCGTACGGGTGTCGGCGCTCATCGAGCGGATGTCGTTGCCCGCGATGAGAGGCGCGTTCAGCAGCGCCCAGAGGCTGAAGTGCGCCCTGCCCTCGGTTCCGCTCAGCGAGCCGTTGCCGACCTCCAGCATGTCGGGGTCGTTCCAGCCGCCCGGTCCCGAGTACGCCTCCAGCCCGACCTGCTGGTCCAGGATGCCCATGACCGAGTTCCAGTTCCCCTGGATGTCGCCCGTGGTGCGCCAGGAGTTGCCGGTCTGCATGCCCCAGGTCCAGACGCTCTCCTGGCCCCAGTTGCACAGGCTGAACAGGATCGGACGTCCGGTGGCGGCGAGCGCGTCACGCATCGCCGTGTAGCGCTGCTGCCCGTTCTTGCCCTGGTGGTCGCCGCAGTTGTCGTACTTCAGGTAGTCGATGCCCCAGGAGGCCCACAGGGCGGCGTCGCGCCGCTCGTAGCCCAGGCTGGCCGGATAGCCCGCGCAGGTCGTGGTGCCCGCCGAGGAGTAGATGCCGAGCTTCAGTCCCTTGGCGTGGACGTAGTCGGCGAGCGCCTTCATGCCGCTCGGGAACTTCTGCGGGTCCGCCACCAGGTCCCCGCTGGAGTTGCGGCTCTTGGTCGACCAGCAGTCGTCGATGTTGACGTACTTGTAGCCCGCCGCAGCCATGCCGCTGGAGACCATCACATCGGCGGTCTGCTTGATGAGATTCTCATTGACGTTGCAGAAGAAGCTGTTCCAGTCGTTCCACCCCATCTGGGGTGTACGGGCGAGCCCGTTGTCCAGCGCGGCGGCCGGCGACGTCATGCCGCCGACGGCTACCAGGGACCCGGCGGCCAGCACTGCCGCCAGCATCCATCGAACAATCCTGTGCATCTGACTCCTTAGCCGTGGCCCGGCCCGTCGCCCTCGGAGCCGGCCGGGTCCTGTTATCGATAACATCGCTCGCCGTCGGCTCTCCTGCCGGGTGCTTTGTGGTGTGCGGCGGAGCAAATACGACCCCGCCGATCCCGTCAAGTGGGCTGCGGCGCGGATGCGTGGCCGAATGCCGTGCCGCCTGCCCTCACCGGGCGCGGTCGTCGATCCGGGACACGCGCTCGGTTGAAAGTTTCAGCCGAGAGCGCCGCTACCGGACATTTCCGGAACGTTGCGGCGGCGGGATTCGCCATCGCCGCAGGCAGGAGAGCTTCCTCCATGAATGATCACGCGAAACTTTCCGACTCAGTCTTGACAGATTTCGGGGACGGTTTCCAAACTGAGCCCGGGTGGTCTCCTGTCGGAGCGGTGGTGGGCGGCGGTTCTCGCCGCCCACCGCAGCTCCTGTGACGGGTGACCGCCGTCGGTTCTGCGGGTGTTCCGCGCCTCGTTCGACGTCATTCACGCCGAATGGCGAGTGCCTGAATCTGTTAACGCTAACAAGACGGAGAAGTTCAGGAGGCCACGTGTCGCCCTCGTCCCTCAGCCGCCGCCGGCTGCTTCAGACCGCCGGGGCCGCCGTTGTGGCCTCCGCCGTGGGGGAGATCGCCGGCGCCGGAGCGGCCGGAGCCGCGGTCGCGCCGGCCCGGGCCGACATCGGCGTGTCGGCGTACGCCTTCGAGCTCGGGCAGGTGCGGCTGACGGGGGGCCGCTGGCTGGACAACCAGAACCGGACGCTGTCGTATCTGCGGTTCGTCGACGCCGACCGGTTGCTGTACAACTTCCGGGCCAACCACCGGCTGTCCACCAACGGCGCCGCCACGAACGGGGGGTGGGACGCCCCGACGTTTCCGTTCCGCACCCACGTGCAGGGGCACTTCCTGACCGCGTGGGCCCAGGCCTACGCCGTGCTCGGTGACACCACATGCCGGGACAAGGCGAACCACATGGTGGCCGAGCTGGCCAAGTGCCAGGCCAACAACGGCGCCGCCGGGTTCAACACCGGATATCTGTCCGGCTTCCCCGAGTCCGACTTCACCGCCCTCGAAGCACGCACACTGAGCAACGGCAACGTGCCGTACTACTGCGTGCACAAGACGATGGCCGGGCTGCTCGACGTGTGGCGGTACATCGGCAGCACGCAGGCGCGTGACGTGCTGCTGGCGCTGGCCGGCTGGGTGGACTGGCGGACCGCCAGGCTGAGCGGCAGCCAGATGCAGAACATGCTGGGCACCGAGTTCGGCGGCATGAACGCGGTGCTGACCGACCTCTACCAGCAGACCGGCGACTCCCGCTGGCTGACCGCGGCTCAGCGGTTCGACCACGCGGCGGTGTTCAACCCCCTCGCGTCCGGCCAGGACCAGCTCAACGGTCTGCACGCCAACACCCAGGTGCCCAAGTGGATCGGCGCCGCCCGCGAGTACAAGGCGACCGGCACCACCCGCTACCGGGACATCGCCGCCAACGCCTGGAACATCACCGTCGGCGCGCACACCTACGCGATCGGCGGCAACAGCCAGGCCGAGCACTTCCGGGCGCCCAACGCCATCGCCGGCTATCTCACCAACGACACCTGCGAGCACTGCAACAGCTACAACATGCTCAAGCTGACGCGCGAGCTGTGGCTGCTCGACCCGAACCGGGCGGCGTACTTCGACTTCTACGAGCAGGCGCTGTTCAACCACGTCATCGGCGCGCAGAACCCCGCCGACGGCCACGGGCACGTCACCTACTTCACCCCGCTCAAGCCGGGAGGCCGCCGTGGCGTGGGCCCGGCGTGGGGCGGCGGCACCTACAGCACCGACTACAACTCCTTCTGGTGCTGCCAGGGCACGGGTGTGGAGGTCAACACGGCGCTGATGGACTCCGTCTACTTCTACAACGGCACCACACTGATCGTGAACCTGTTCACGCCGTCGGTCCTGAACTGGACCCAGCGGGGGATCACGGTCACCCAGACGACGTCCTATCCCGCGAGCGACACCGTCACCCTGCAGGTCACCGGCGGCACCGGCGGGTCGTGGTCGATGCGCGTCCGCATCCCCGGCTGGGCCACCGGGGCGACGATCAGCGTCAACGGCCAGCAGCAGAACGTGGACACCACCCCCGGCACGTACGCGACCCTCACCCGCACCTGGACCTCCGGCGACACCGTCACCGTCAGCCTGCCGATGCGGGTGGTCATGAAGGCCGCCAACGACAACCCCAACGTCGCCGCGATCACGTACGGCCCGGTCGTCCTGTCCGGAAACTACGGCAACACCGCGCTGTCGGCGCTGCCCGCCCTGAACACCTCCTCGATCACCCGGACCGGCACCACGGCGCTCACCTTCACCGCGAGCGCGGGCGGCTCCGCGGTCACCCTGATCCCGTTCTACGACGCGCACGGGCACAACTACACCGTCTACTGGAACACCAGTGGCGGCGGAGGAGGCGGCGGGAACGCGAGCTACCGGCTGGTCAACGCGGCCAGCGGCCTCGTCCTGGGCATCCAGAACATGTCCACCGCCGACGGCGGTCTCGCGCTGCAGTGGACCGACAGCGGCACCGCCGACCACGACTGGGAAATGGTCGTCGACGGCACCGCCGTACGGCTGCGCAACGTCAACAGCGGCAAGGTTCTCGGGGTGGAGAACATGTCGGCCACCGACAACGCCCGCGTGCTGCAGTGGACCGACAACGGCACCGCCGACCACCGCTGGACCGTCATCGACGCCGGCGACGGCTCCCACAAGATCCGCAACGTCAACAGCGGCAAGCTGCTCGCCATCCAGGGCGGCTCGACCGCCAACGGAACCCAGGCCGTGCAGGACTCCGACAACGGCGGCGCGGACAACCAGTGGCGGTTCGTGCCCAACGGGGCCCGGCGCATCCAGAACCTGGCCAGCGGGATGGTGCTGGGCGTGCAGAACATGTCCACGGCCGACGGCGGCCTGGTGATCCAGTGGGGCGACAGCGGCACGGCCGACCACCTGTGGACCGCCGTCGTGGACTCCGGCGGCTACCTGCGCCTGCGCAACTCCAACAGCGGAAAGGTGCTCGGCGTGGAGAACGCGAGCACGGCCGCCGGAGCCCGGGTGCTTCAGTGGGCCGACAACGGCACGAGCGACCACCGGTGGCGGCTGCGGTACGGATCCAACGGATACTTCCGCATCCAGTGCGCCAACGGCGGCCGGGTCCTCGGCGTCAGCGGCGGCTCCACCGCCCAGGGCGCCCAGATCGTGCTCGCCGACGACAACGGAGCGAACGACCACCTGTGGCGGTTCGTCTAGTCCGGAGGTGAGCGGGCGGTCAGGGCCGCAGGCGGTAGTGGGCGTCGGGCAGGTTCTCCTCGTTGCCGCTGCCGTCGTCCTCGGCGACGAGGGTGAAGCCGTGCCGCTCGTAGAAACGCCGGGCGCCGGTGTTCCGCTGGAACACACGCAGGTCGAGTCCGCGGGGGCGCGCCTTCTTGACGTGGTCGAGCAGCGCGCTCCCGACGCCGCCGTTCTGCGTGGCGGGCGCGAGGTAGAGGTGGTCCAGCCACTGTCCGCGCAGGGCGGCGAATCCCACGATCCGGCCCCGAAGCTCGGCGACCCACACCTGCGACGAGGGGAGCACGACGCCGGCGATCCACGCCCGGGTCTCCTCGTCGCCGTGCAGCCGGGGCAGGTACGTCATCCCGGCCCGGGCGGCGAGGAACACCTCGGCGATGCCTTCGGCGTCACCGATCCCGGCGCGGCGGATCAGGGGCGGCGTGCCGGGGGCGGACCGTCCCCCGCGGCTGGGCCGGGCAGCGCGGGCGCCGGCGCTCACGAGCCGGTCTCCAGGGCGTCGCGGGCCGCCATCAGGGCGAAGCCGAGCAGGTTGAGGCCCTGCCAGGACGAGGGGGAGGCGGCGCGTTCGTCGTCGGCGGTCAGGCCGATGCCCCAGACCCGGTCGAGTGGGCTGGCCTCGACCAGCACCCGGCCGGCGGTCGCGAGCAGGAAGCGCGACAGCTCGGGGTTCTGGCCGAACTTGGCGATGCTGCCGCGGACCACGACGCCGAACCGGTGCGCGGCCCAGACCTGCTCGTCGAAGTCGCGTACCGCCCGGCCGAGCTTCTTGGCCTCGTTCGGGTGACCGGCTGTGAGGACGCGTTCGGCGGTTGGCGCGTCGCCGAACAGCCAGGCCTTGTGCGCCATCATGTAATGCTCGGCCGAGGCGAAGGTGTGGCCGTCCTCCGTGAAGGCGGCCGGCCACCACTGCGACAGGCAGCCGGGGCCGACCCCGCCGTCGCGGGCCGGCCGGTGGCCCCAGAAGTATAGGTAGCGGAGGGCGCGGCCGTCCCGCTCCGCGGCGACCGCCTCGTCCACACTGCGCGGTAACACGATCTGCTCGGACACGCCCACACCGTGCCACAGACCATCTCGTCCCGGCCATCGAGTTTCGCCGCCGCACCGTTCCGCTATGGGCCGGACGGAGATGTCGTCGACGTCGCCGGCCTGGCGCAGGCGATCGAGCGCGGCGACCGGCCACCGCAGCTCCTCCTGCCCGTGACGACGTCGTGAACGAGGATCGGTGTCAGGGGCCGTGATCGACCGGCCGGACGCACTCGGCCCCTGACGAAGATCACGGGCTCGTGCAGGTGACGCCGGTGGGGGCCGAGCCGCTGCCGTTCGCGGTGAATCCGAAGGCCGTCGAGCCGGCACCGGCGACGGTGCCGTTGTAGGGGGCGTTCTTGACGGTGACGGCGCCGCTGGTGCCGGTGTTCACGCCGTTCCACAGGCTCGTAATGCTCTGGCCGCTGGCCAGGGTCATCGTCACGGTCCAGCCGTTCAGCGAGGTCGACCCGTTGTTGCTGACGGTGACCTCACCCTGGAAGCCGCTGCCCCAGTCGTTGATCTGCTTGTAGGTCGCCGTGCAGGCGCCCGGCTGCCCGCCCGGCGTCGGCGACGGGCTGGGGGAGGGGGACGGTGTAAGGGACGGCGACGGCGTGGGTGACGGAGTGGGTGACGGCGTGGGGCTGGGCGACGAGGTCGCGCCGCCGCTGACCCGGTAGACGACGGTGCCGTGTGACGGCACGCTTGCCGAGATGGCGCCGGTGCTGGCGCTGACGGCGTTCGTCCACGCGTCGCGCAAGGTGAACGAGCCGCCGGACAGCCCGATCGCGGACGCGGTGGTGCTGATCGTGGTCGTGCCGCCGCCCTGGTTGAACAGGGCTACCGCGACGTCGCCGTTGCTCAGCTTCTTGGCCAGCACGCGGCGGGTTCCGTCGTTGCTGATCTGGCGGGCCTGCAGGCCGAGCGAATCCTGGTTGATCGCGATGAGGTTCTGGTTCTTCAGGATGGTCTGCGTCGCCGAGTCCATGCTGCGCAGGTCGTTTCCGGCGATCAGAGGTGAGGCCATCATCGCCCAGAGGGCGAAGTGGCTGCGCATCTCGGTGTCGGTCATGCCGCCGCGGCCGACCTCCATCATGTCCGGGTCGTTGAACGCCCCAGGTCTCGCGTACGACGCCAGCGGGACGGTGACGTTGACGATGTTCTGGATGCCCATCGGGTATCCGTTGGTCTGACCGGTGTCCCACTTGTTGGTGATGTCCTCGGTCGTCCGCCAGATGTTGGCCACGTCGCCCCAGTCGCGCTGCGGCCCCGTCTTGGCGTGGATGCTGTTGGAGTTGATGCTGTAGACGATCGGCCGTCCGGTCGCCGCCAGCGCGTCACGCATCTTCGCGAACGTGCGGACCTGGTCGTCGATGGAGCCGTTGGGCGAGCACCAGTCGTACTTCAGGTAGTCCACGCCCCAGGCGGCGAACTGCCGGGCGTCCTGGGCCTCGTGTCCCTGGCTGCCGGTCGCGCCAGGATAGCTACCGAAGTACTGCGCGCAGGTCTTGTCCACCGGCACCTGGTAGATGCCGAACTTCAGCCCCTTGGCGTGCAGGTAGTCGCCGAGCGCCTTCATCCCGCTCGGGAACCGCGACGGGTTGCCCTGCAGGTTCCCCGACGAGTCGCGGTTGGGGTTGAACCAGCAGTCGTCGACCACGACGTACTTGTAGCCCAGGTCGCGCAGCCCGGAGCTGACGATCGTGTCGGCCATCTGTTTGATCAACGTCTCGTTGATGTTGCAGCCGAACGTGTTCCAGCTGTTCCAGCCCATGGGCGGCGTGCGGGCCACGCCGTTCTCCAGAGCGCCGGCCGGGTCCTGCAGGGCGATCGAGGCGCCTGCGAGTACGCCCGCGGCGAGTAGGACTTTCACGTTCCGCACGGATCCTCCATGAGTGAGCTACGGATGTGTGGCGAATGCCGAGGACCAAGGGCTCGCGCAGGTGGCGGCGGGCGTGGCCGCGCTGCCGCCCTGCGCCGGCTCGGGCGCGTTCTGAGCGGTGCGGCCGTTGTTCCTGGTGAACCGGTCGAGTACGCCGACGGGAATCAGTCGCAGAGCCTTGTCCTGCCGGAGGGCCCTCGTGGGGTGAGCGCCCGGCACCGGGTCTACGGGCAGGTGAAGCGGACGACGCGTCGCCACCGCTGCCGATGCGACACTCGCGGCGCCGCGACCGGAACTCCTGCCGTCACCACCGACCCCGGCAGGAGGCCGCTTCGGGACTCAGTGTGGAAACCGCGACGAAAACTGTCAAGAGAATCTCGAATTATTTCGTGGAGGCGCTGGGAGCTTATCGCCGCTGGCCTGCGCTGGTGAGGGGCATGATCGGTGAAAGTTTCTCCGGCCCCCTGCGGAAAGGCCTCATCGGTCGATAACGGGGCGGTCAGAGCCCGGAATGTTATGACTTCTTCAGCCTGAAACTTTCACCTCCCATACCTCGCGAGCGACCGGACCTCGCCCTGATGGGAGCAGGTGGGGCGGGCCCCCGGCGGACCGAGGGCCGGCGCGGAAAGGACCGGGACCTTGACGAGGCTCCCTCGCGTCGTATTTGCTCCGCCGCACCACCACCAGCACATGTTCCGGCAGAGAAGGACAGGTCCCGCAGATGAATGTTAACGCTAACAGTGGGATCTGCCCTCTCTGCCGGCTCGCGAGAACGCCGAGCCGCCTGTGCTGTCGCCGACCGCCGCCGGACCGCCGCCGACCGCTGTGAAGACGGGAAACGAACCACCGGGAGTACGGATGAAGATCCCTCGCCTGCGGCTCTGGATTGCCACCGGGCTCGTCGCCGTGGCCGGCGCGGCCGGTGCGCTGACCGCGCCCGCCGCGCATGCGGCCACGGGCTGCCGCGTGGACTACTCGGTCACGAACCAGTGGCCGGGCGGCTTCGGCACGAACGTGAGCATCACCAACCTCGGTGACGCGATCAACGGGTGGCGGTTGAGCTGGTCGTTCGCCGCGGGGCAGACGATCACGCAGCTGTGGAGCGGCTCGGTGACGCAGTCGGGCGCCCAGGTGACGGTCGCCGACGCGGGCTACAACGCGACGCTGGCCACCGGCGCGAGCACGTCCTTCGGCTTCAACGCTTCCTGGAACGGCACCAACCCGGCGCCGGCGAGCTTCACGCTCAACGGCACGGCCTGCACCGGTGGCGTCACTAGTTCGCCAAGCCCCAGTCCCAGCCCCCGCGTCAGCCCGTCCGCGAACCCGTCCCCGAGCCCTTCCCCGAGTCCTTCGGCCAGCCCGTCGTCCACACCGGTGTCGAGCAAGCCGTGCGACATCTACGCCGCCGGTGGCACCCCGTGTGTGGCCGCGCACAGCACCACGCGCGCGCTCTACAGCTCCTACAACGGCAACCTCTACCAGGTGCGGCGCTCCTCCGACAACGCGACCAGGAACATCGGCGTCCTGGCTCAGGGCGGTGTCGCCAACGCCTCGGCGCAGGACTCCTTCTGCTCCGGCACGTCCTGCGTGATCACCGTCGTGTACGACCAGTCCGGGCACGGCAACGACGTCGCCTACCAGGGGCCCGGCGGGGCCGGTGGCAGGGACACCGCCGCGAGCGCGACATCCGAGTCGCTGACGGTCGGCGGCAGCAAGGCGTACTCGCTGTACATCAAGCCCGGCAACAGCTACTGGCGGGACGGTCATCTGACCGGCGTGCCGACGGGAAGCGCGCCCGAGGGCATGTACATGGTGACCAGTGGCACCCACGTCAACGGCGGTTGCTGCTTCGACTACGGCAACAGTGAGACGACCAGGAAGGCCGACGGGGCCGGCGCGATGGACGCCATCTACTTCGGCACGAGCTGCTGGTTCGGCGGCTGCTCCGGGTCCGGCCCGTGGGTCCAGGCCGACCTCGAATACGGCCTCTACCCCGGTGGCAGCCAGTCGTGGAACTACAACCAGAGGGCGTTCACCAGCAAGTTCGTCACCGCGACGCTGAAGAACAACGGCACCTCACGCTTCGCGATCAAGGGCAGCAACGCGCAGTCCGGCAGCCTGTACACCCTCTACGACGGCGCGCTTCCCCGCGGCTACAGCCCGATGAGGAAGCAGGGCGCGATCATTCTGGGCAGCGGCGGCGACTGCTGCGCCACCAACACCAACCAGAGCCAGGGCACCTTCTACGAAGGAGCCATCGTCTCGGGTTACCCGTCCGACGCGACCGAGAACGCCGTGCAGGCCGACGTCGTCGCCGCCGGCTACCGCTGATCCGAAAATCGCCGTACGCCGATCGCGGCGACGCCTTCACATGGACCGCCTCGTGGCCGGTCAGCTCGACCTCACGCTCACGGTCTGCGTCCCCGGCCTGGCCGGGGACGCAGACCGGCTCGGTGAGGTCGCCGCGATCGAGACCACGCCGGCCGCTGCCGCGCAGAAGCTGGAGGCCATGCGCGAGCTCGCCGTCCGCAGCGCCACCGTCCACCTTGGCAGCCCGACGTCCGCACCTCGACCGGCCGATCGAGCGGCTCGTGATCGTCCAGCAGACAGGAACCATGGGACCTTTAGAGTTGCCGAATGTCTCTTCAGCATCTGACCCACAACCGGCTCAACGGAGTGACCGGCGGTATCTGGCGGGACGGCAACGTCGTCCATAAGGTCCTCACCCATCGCCGTGACGACGCCCCTGGCCACTGGGCCTCCTCAGCCGACCCGGCACACTGGAACTACTGGCGTCGAGAGGCACTCGCCTACGAAACCGGCCTCCCCCGACAGCTTGGCCTCGGCGCACCGACGGTCCTCGACATTCGGGAAGTCGGCGACGAGGAGATCGAACTGCTGCTGGAGGACGTGCAAGGCCACCACTCGTCACAGTTGTCCGTCCAGGATCTCGTTGAGACCGCCCGGGCGCTCGGTCGCAGCCAGGGACGCAAAGACCTTCCTGAATATCCATGGCTCAGCCGAGGTTTCCTCCGGGACTACAGCACTTCCCGGCCTGCGGACTGGCGTCTCCTCGAGGAGGACCGAGCGTGGTCCCAGCAACTGATCAAAGACCACTTCCCGCCGGAGCTCCGCGAGGGGCTTCACCGCCTTCACCTCGACCGGGAACGCCTGTTGTCGCTCATGCAGACCGTGCCTCGCACCGTCTGCCACCTGGACGTCTGGCCAAACAACATCATCCGACGCCCGACCGGCGAAGTGGTGTTGCTCGACTGGGCCTTCGTCGGTGACGGCGTCCTGGGCGAAGACATCGGCAACCTCGTCCCCGACTCCGTCTTCGACCTGCTCGTTCCCCACCAACTGCTCGGCGACCTCGATCGCCGGGCCACCCGGGCCTACCTCGAAGGCCTGAACGAAGCCGGCTGGACCGGCGACGAACGCCTGGTGCGGCTCGGGATCTGCGCCTCCGCGGTGAAATATGACTGGCTCACCGCCAGAAGCCTCGAAACGGCTTCAGCCGACCAGCACACCGACTACGGCGGCGACACCACCGTCGACCCGGACGCCCGTTACGCCGCCCGAGCCGCCGGGCTTTCACTCTGCGCCCGATGGGCCCGCGAGGCAGACCATCTCGCACACGACCTCGGGATCTGGTGACCCGATAGGCGCCCTCCGCACACAAGGGTGACAGAACCTTCGACGCATCGAATCCCGTCCCTCATCGCACGCTGAGAAGCGCCCGCGCCGGCCGTACCGAATCGAGCACGGCGACCGAGCCGCGGTGCTCAGCCCTCGCAGCCTGTTCCCGCCGGACTACCTATCCACCTTCGATCATGATCAGGCGAAATGCCTAAGCGTGACAGATTCCCCGCTCTGTGGATCTCCGTACGTTTGTGACCAGCAAGGACACAACACGAAGGAGCTCCGCATGCATCACGTCGACCGGCTCGTCGCCCGCTACGTCGCCGCCTGGAACGAAACCGACCCGCCGGGGTGGCCATCATTCTGCTCTATTCCATGACGACGGCGTCGTTCCTCCTCATCCTGGCGCCTTATCTGCGGATGGACCGGCGTGTGGGTACCGCCGTGTGCGTCGCGGCCGTCTCCGGCACACAGCGCGATCCGCGCGCGAACAGGAAGCGGTAGGACCGCGCGTTCCCCATGCGTCATCGACGCGGCTGTGCGTCGGTTACTTGTATCAAGCCACGTTCCACTACCAAGGAGTTGCGACGATGCCTTTTTATGATGCTGCCGACGGCACCCGCCTGGCCTACGAGGACTACGGAACCGGCGAGCCCATCGTGTTCGTGGCGAGTTGGTCGCTGGCCTCCGATATGTGGGAGTACCAGGTGCCGTTCTTCGTGGAGGAGGGCTACCGATGCGTGCTGCTCGACCGGCGCGGGCACGGTGGCTCCGATCGGCCCGGTACCGGCTACGACTTCGACACCCTCGCCGATGACATCGCCGGTCTGATCGAGTACCTCGACCTGCGTGACGTGACCATCGTCGGGCATTCGACCGGCGGCGCCGAGGTGGCTCGCTACCTGGCCAGGCATGGTGAGGACCGGGTCGCCAGGGTCGCCTTCGTCTCGGCGATGCTGCCGTTCGTCATGCGCACCGAGGACAACCCGGAGGGCCTGCCGATCGAGTTGTCGGAGGCGGCCGTCAAGCAGTTCCGTATCGACAGGCCCAAGTGGTTCGCCGACCGGGCGCAGGGCTTCTACGCCACCCACCTTGGCAACGACGTCTCGCCCGCGCTGGTGGAGCAGGGCGTGCGCCGGTGTCTGGAGACCGCGCCGATGGCAGGCATCGAGTTGTGGCGCGCGACGGCCCGCACCGATCACCGCGAGGGGCTGCGCCGGATCACCGTGCCGGCGCTCGTCGTGCACGGTGCCGCAGATCAGTCGGCCCTCATCGACCTGACCGGGCGGCGTACGGCCAAGCTGATCCCCGGCTGCGTCTACAAGGAGTACCCCACGGCCGGACACGGCTTGTTCGCCACCCAAATCGACCAGTTCAACGGCGATCTGCTCGAGTTCGTCAAGGGCTGACGCGGGGTTGGGCAAAGTGGTGCAGGCGGGTGAGCGGCAGCCCCGACGCGGGTTGCCGTTCACCCGCCTTGGCAGGAGCAGAGAATGAGCGTGGGTGTGACGGCAAGAGGCGTGGCCGGCCACCTCCGGGCCTGCTGCCGCACCCGCCACGCCCACGACACGCTGACTCCGGCACCCGCAGGGACCGGGCGCCGCGCATCCGCAGCTCAGTGCCCAGGTGCCAGCACCGGGCTGTTGTGATAGGCGGCGATCAGCCACCGACCGTCCCGCTTCTCGAGGACCCAGGTCGCGTTCACCTTTCGCTGATCCAGAACCTCGGTCTCGCCGGCGAACAGAATGGCGGATTCGCTGACGACGATCGCGCCGTCCCTGCCGACGAAGCGGATGCTGAGCTGCTTGTTGTAAGTCGAGCTGCCCTTGAGCGGCCCCTCGAAGCCCAAGGCCATGCTCTGGCGGATCACTTCACGGCTGTCGCGGAGCGAGCCGGTCATGATGGCGGTCGCGTCCACGGTGTAGTTGGCGACCATGCCGTCGGCGTCGCCGGCCTCCCACGCCTCGTAGGAGTCAACCAGCACGGCCTTGATCGCGGCCTCGTCCTCCGCACGACTGTCTGACATCGGATTCTCCCTTGTGACCGGTTCGCCTGGGGTGTTCCGGCGAACTCGCCACTACATACCGGCGGTGGGGCCGAAACTCATCGCGTCCGCGGCCAGGAGATGTCGAGGCGGGGGGAGGCCCCGTCGGAGTTCCTGAACGGCAGCAGGGTCGCCCCGGCCACCTCCTCCGGGGGTGCCGATGCGTCCGGTGGGCAGACGCCGCTCGACACGGATGAAGTGGTCGACGGCGTCGGCGGGCGGCAGATCGAGGCGCTGGGCGAGCTGGCTCCCTCAGCCGCGAGCAGGTGGGCGGTCGCCAGGCCGACGCCGCTGGTCGCGCCGGTCACGAGAATCACCTTGCCGGAGAGCTGAAGGTCCATGGTGTGCTCCTTGGATTCGAAGCAGATGGGGAAGGCTGGGCGGGCTGGCCGGTGGGGCCCCGGGTCAACCCGCCCGGCTATGCCGGCGGTGTGTGCCGGCGGTACGGCGACGGCCGGTCACACGCGCGTACGGTCGCGCCGTGTGCGCAGGATGACGGCGGCGATGAGGGCGCCGGCAAGGACGAGGACGGCATTCGCGGCGACGGCGACGGTGACGCCGTGCAGGATCGCCCCGGCGGACACGGCGCCCGCCGTCGCGGCGGTGACGATCGCGGACATGATGGGGGTTCCCATGGCGATGCCGACCTGCTGGGACATCGACGCCAGACCGGTGGCCAGGCCCTGCTCGTGGTCGGGGAGGCCGGTGGTGGCGGTGACCATGAAGCCGACGATGACGAGCATGTTGCCCACACCGCCCAGGAAGGTGGCGGGTAGCAGCAGCCCCATCGAAGCCGGCGTGTCGCCCAGGAAGAGCAGGACGGCGGTGAAGACCGCTTGCAGCAGCCCGCCTCCGACCAGGACGGCCACGGTGGAGGTCCGGGCGATCACCTTCGAGGCGACCACGCCGCCGGCCACGGTCCCGAGCCCCAGGACGCCGAAGGACAGCCCGGCGGTGAGGGCCGAGAAGCCGAGGGTCTTCTGCATGTACAGGGTGAGCAGGTACACCAGGGAGGTCTCGGTGACGAAGGCGAGCAGTCCGAGCACGTTTCCCCAGGCCACAGTGCGCTTCTTCAGTACGTGCAGGGGAACGAGGGGCTGGGCGGCCTTGCGTTCGACGAGGTAGAAGACGACCAGCAGGACCGCGCCGGCCAGCAGGGCCGTCAGGGCGACGGGGTGGGTCCAGCCGTGCTCGCCGGCCTGGGTCAGTCCGTAGACGATGCCGAACAGCCCGAGGGTCACGGCCAGCGCGCCGGGCAGGTCGATCCTGGGGCGTAGGGCGGGCCGGGACTCGGTGATGACGGTCGGGGCCACGAGGAGCACGGCGAGGGCGACGGGGACGTTGATGAAGAAGGCCCAGCGCCACGAGAGCAGGTCGGTGAGGGTGCCGCCGAGGACGGCGCCGGTGGTGAATCCGGCCGACATCAGGGCGCCGTTGAGACCGAGAGCCTTCTGACGCAGGGGCCCTTCGGGGAAGGACGTGGTGAGCAGGGCCAGTCCTACGGGAGTGGCGGCGGCGGTCGCGAGCCCCTGGGCGACGCGGGCGACGAGGAGGATCTCGGGGGTCGGGGCGAGCCCACCGGCGAGCGAGGCCAGGCCGAGGAGCGTGAGGCTTCCGAGGAAGATGCGCTTGTGGCCGATCAGATCGCCGACGCGGCCGAAGAAGAGGGTGAAGCCGGCTGCCGACAGGGCGAAGGCGGTGGCGACCCACTGCAGGTTGGCCAGGGAGAAGCCGAGATCATCGCCGATCTCGGGCAGTGCCACGTTCAGGATCGAGAAATCGACGGCCAGCATGAACTGGGCGACCAGCAGCACCGCGAGGACGATCTTCAGGCGACCGGTCAGTCGCCGCGGAGGCGCGGGATGAACGGCGGCCGAGGCCATGGGTACGGGCTTTGTGGTGGACATGACGGGGCCTTTCGAGGATGCCGGCGTGAGGCACATCTGCGCCGGGATGATGGAGGGGGCATTCCAGCCAAACGGGTCTTGGGTTCCGTTAAGATGATGGAACGGTAGCACCCATTGCCGACGTAAGGGAACCCGGGTCCCGATAAGAGCTGCCCGGGAGAAGAAGGAGTTCCTCATGGCCGCACCACAGCCCGGAGCCGTCCGCCCCGGCGGACGCACCGCGCGCGTCCGCGAAGCCGTCCTTCGAGCCGCCGGCGACACCCTGGTAGAGAAGGGCTTCGACGCCCTCGATCTCGCCGAGATCGCCCGCGTCGCGGAGGTCGGGAAGACGACGGTCTACCGCCGCTGGGGCACACCCGGCACACTCGCCGCCGACCTTCTCGACGAAATGGCCGAAAGCTCCCTGCCCCGCGCACGTACCGGCAGCGTCGACCAGGATCTCCGAGACAACGCCCGCCTGGTCGTCAAGACCCTCACAGATCCACGTCAGGGACGCCTGTTCAAGGCGCTGATCGCCGCCTCGCTCTGCAACGAACAGGCCGCGCAGGCGTTGTACCGCTTCTACGCCGTGCGGATCGACGAATGGGCCGGCTGCATCACCGACGCCGTCGAACGAGGCGAGCTGCCTGCCGGCACCGATCCGCGGCGGGTGATCGCCGCCGTTTCCGCGCCCCTGTACTACGCCTTCCTCAATACCGGAGAACCCCTGAACGACGCCGCCGCGGACCGTGCCGCGGCCGGAGCGCTGGCGGCCGCGCGCGCCGGGGTCTTCTCACTGTGACCAGGGTCGGCCACGGAGAGCCGGATGCCGAAATCCCCGATCCCACAGGCACCCGGCCGCCGAGCTGGTCGGGCTCTACCGCGAACGAGGGGAGATCGAAGACGGTCCACCTGGAGGTGAGATCTAGCCCCGTAGGCGGGCGAGTGCCTGCGGGGTGAGGTGTCGCGCGAGTTCGTCGAGGAGGGCGACGATCTCGGCGACCCGTTGTGGATCGTCGGTTCCCAGGGCGGCCGCCAGCGTGGTGTCGATGGGGGCGGCCCTGACCTGCTCCACCCGGTCGGAGGCCTCGGGTGCGGGCCGGATAAGGAGGCGGCGACGGTCGCGGGGGTCGGATTCGGTGACGACGGCGCCCACTTCGCGGAGCCGGGCGACCGCTGCCGACACCGCGCTCTGCGGCAGACCGGTCCTGGTGGCGATCTCTCCGACGGCGCTGCCGGGGTGCGCGCGCACGTCGCCGACCACGATCAGTACGGTCCGGACGCTGGTGGAGTGCCGGCCGATGCCCTCGGTGGGCAGCGCCTCCTCCCCGATCTTCATCAGGGTTCGCCCCAACAGGAACAGCTCGACTCCGTTCATGTCGCCAAGGTACATCATTTTAGATGTATCAGGCTTGATGTATCTGTTCTGATGCTTTATCGTCGATCGCGACCAGCCACACCGGCCACATCGCCAAAGGACATCGCTGATGAGCACCACTGCTACGACAGACATGACGACGGGCCTGCTGCGAGTGCCGGGCGCCAAGCTCTACTACGAGGTCCGCGGCGCCGGCCCGATGCTGCTGATCTCCCAAAGCGGCGAAGGTGACGCCGGGCGCAGCACAGACCTGGTCGACCACCTCGTGACCGACTACACCGTGGTGACCTACGACCGCCGCGGCCTCTCGCGCAGCACCCTGGACGACCCCGCCCACGGGGCGACCATGGCCCAGCACGCCGACGACGTGCATCGGCTGCTGGCCGGCCTCACCGACACGCCGGCGCTCATGCTCGGCTGCAGTCTCGGCGCCTCCATCGGCTTCCACCTGGCCATCGACCACCCTGGCCAGCTCGGCACGCTCATCGCCCACGAGCCCGTCACCCCACGACTGCTGCCCGCCGACCAGCGCGCCCACCACGAGAAGGAACTCGAGCACATCCAGCAGGTCCACCGCCGCGACGGCCTGGCCGCGACCATCAAGATGGTCGCCGAGGTGCTCGGCATCGACCCCTCCAACCCCGACGCAGAACCCGGCCTCACCCCACAGCCGATGACCCCCCAGCGGGTGCGCAACTTCGGCTTCTTCCTCGAGCACGACTTCACCGCGATCATCGGCGACACCCTCGACGTCGCCGCGCTCGCCGACACCCGGACCCGCATCGTGCCGGCCGCCGGCCGCACCACCCCGCGCACCGTCTTCGACAACAAGTGCGCCTTCGCGCTGGCGGACATGCTCGGCACCGACACGCACCGGTTCCCCGGCGGCCACAACGGCAATACCACCCACCCCAGGGCTTACGCCGCAGCTCTGCGGGCCATCCTCAACGCAGTCTGACGCGGCGGCTCATCGCCGGTCAGGCACGTGCGCACAGCCGCGATCAGGTGGTTGGCGCGGGCGTCGCCGTAACAGATCATGCAATCGAGGTGTCCGACCAGCGCACCAACTCCCGTAACGGCTACCGGCGGGAGTGGGACACCCGGGCGGGCAGGGTCGTGGGCATGGCCCGGATCGTCAATGCCGGCGGCTGGTCACAGGCGGGCGGTCCACTCGTGGCCCGTGAGCACGTCAGCACCCCTGGCCGGGAAGACGCGGTTGATCAGGAAGTCGTGCACGTCCGATTCCCCGTCCGCGCAGGCGTCGCTGAGCACGGTCACGTGGTAGTCGCGGTCGGCGGCGTCGTAGAGCGTAGCGGCGACCATCGCCCCGGTCGCGACACCGGTCAGCACGATCGAGTCGATGCGCTGGGCGCGCAGGAGCCGATCGAGGTCGGTCGCCGCGAACGCGCTGGCGCGGCGCTTGAGGACGACGGCCTCGCCCGGCAACGGCTCGATGCGCGGGTGGACGAGCGTCTCGGGGGAGTCTTCGTGGAACAGCGTCCCCACCCCGTGCAGACCTCTGATCAACTGGTTTCCCGCTGCCACATCAAGGGCCGAAGCCCGGAGCCCGAAACGTATGAAGATCACCGGGATTCCGGAGGCTCTGGCCGCGGGGAGAACCTTTTCCATGACGGGAAGCACGCCGGCGGCGAAGGGGTAGTTGTCCACGATGCCCGCCTGCAGGTCGCCGACGATGAGCGCAGTGGTGTTCACATGGTTTCCTTGTCTGTACGGTGCGCCATCGGCCATCCCCACGGTCGCATCCTTGGCGCTGTTGTCGTCGATTTGGTAGGACGATGGTGGGCAAAACGGGCGGATAGCGGTGTGTCAGGCGGCTGCTCGTCACGTGCGGCAGGAGGCCTACGGGAGGACGATGACCAGGGCGTACCGGGCCGGATCCGGGCCGGGGCAGTGGAACCGCGACCGGCCCCACAACCGGAACCGCAGGCAGTCTCCTGCCCGCACCTCGTGGACGACCTCGCCGGTGGTGATCTGCAGGGCTCCTTCCAGGATCCAAATGTGCTGCTCCAGACCCGGCACCGGCGGCTCGTCGTAGGAGATGTCGGCGCCGGGACGCAGAAGGCCCTCGACGAGCTCGCCGCGCAGCCCCGGGTGGGGCGGGGACACCGACCGCCGGACGAAGCCCAAGCTCTCATCGCGCCACACCGCCTGCCGGTCGGCCCGGACTAGTTGCGGTGGCGCCGACTCCACCTCGGCGAGCAGTTGCGACATCGTCTGGCCATACGCCGCGCACAACTTGTTGAGCAGGGCCGCCGTAGGGCTGATCTCCCTGCGTTCCAGCCGCGACAGCGTCGAGCGGCTCACGCCGGTGCGGCCCGCCAGCTGCTCCAGCGACCAGCCGTGATCCACCCGCAACCGCGAGAGCCGATCCGCCAGCCGGGCCTCCAACTGGTCCGGACTTGGATTCTGGAGTTCAGCCTTTTCCATATTTGAGAGATTATCTCAAATATGAGTTGCGAAGGTGGTGGTCCTGCTTCCATCATCTACGCATGAACAAGATCACTCTCTCGCGGCCGCTGACCTCCACCACCTCCTTCTCTGCGCTGGTCCAGCAGCAGCCGTGCCGCCCATGGGGGCCGATACCCGCTCACCTCTGATGGCCGCCCTGGTCGCGGGACTCCTCGCCGGCTACGGCATCGCCATGCCGGTCGGAGCGGTCGCGACATATCTGGTGGCCCTCACCGCCCGGACGTCATTGAAGATCGGCGCCTGTGCGGCATTAGGCGTCGCGACCGCCGACGGCCTCTACGGCCTGATCGCCATAATCGGAGGTTCCGCGCTCACCCCCGTCATCGAGCCGATCATGGTTCCCCTGCGATGGGCCTCGGCCCTGGTGCTCATCGCACTGGCGGTTCGCAGTGGCGTCACGGCGATCAACCGGTATCGCAGGCAGCACCTGGCGACCCGGACCGATGAAGCCCCTCTCGGTCCCGCACGGGCCTACCTGGCGTTACTGGGGATCACGATGATGAACCCCATCACCGTGATCTACTTCGCGGCACTCGTCCTCGCCGGTCAGAGCACAGTGGCGTCGAGTCCCCTCGATCAGGCTGTGTTCGTACTCGCCGCCTTCGCGGCGTCCGCCAGCTGGCAGCTGCTTCTCGCCGGCGGCGGAGCGTTGCTCGGCCGGGTTCTGACCGGCGGTCGCGGACGGCTCATCACCGCTGTCTTCTCCAGCGCTCTGATCATCGCACTCGCCCTCCACCTGCTCATCTCGGCGTCGTGACCTACAGCGGCTGCTGAGAACGTCAACCGACCCCGAGGCCGCTGACCGACCGAACCGGTCAGCGGCCTCCCTTCGATCGGTTCCGCGGCCTTCAGGTAGGAGACTTCCATGACCCGCCGCTCAGCCCCGCTCTTCGCGCGTGTCCGACCCGAACCGGGCCCGATACGCCGACGGGCTGAGCCCGATCTCGCGCCGCATCAGCGTACGGAGATTGGCGGCGGTGCCCAGCCCGCTGCGCCGCGCGACGATGTCCAGACCGGACTCACCTCGCTCGATCAACCGGCATGCCAGGGCGAGCCGTTCCCCGGTGAGCCAGGCCAGCGGCGTCGTGCCCAGTTGCGCCCGGAAGCGGCGATGCAGCGTCGCGGGGCTGACCGCCGCGCGGGCGGCCAGGTCGGACACGGTGAGCGGCACGTCCAGCTGTTCCTGCGCCCAGGCCAGGACAGGGGCCAGGGACTCGTCCGGCAGGTCGGGCACCGGTCGCTCCACGAACTGCCGCTGCCCGCCGTCCCTGTGCCCCGCGAAGACCAGCCGCCGGCTCACCGCATTGGCGATCTCCGCTCCGTGATCGCGGCGGACCACGTACAGCCCGAGGTCGAGCGCGGCCGCGCTGCCCGCGCCCACCGGGGAGCGCGAGGTCGTGCTCCCCAAAGGAGCGGTCTTCACCATCGCACGAGGCGTCGAGCACAAGCCGTCCGCGCCGTCGGGCGCCGCGATCCTCATGTTTGAGCCGACCGGGACGTTGACCGTCGGCGATCGGACGAGGAAATCCCGAACCACATCGACGTCACAACGGGACACGCCCTTGGCATCTGACCACGAAGGGATCCCCGCATGCCGGGAGGCGACGCTCCGCCGCGGATGAGTTGGAAGCCCCCTTTGACCGCCCAGACAGCGGTGAGCGCGAGGACGAGAGCGGCCGCCCTCGGACGGGCGGCCACCTGGAGGAGACCAGGTGGGGGGCGCTGATCGTGATCCGCTTCGAGCAGATACATGTACGGATCCCTCCGACGCTGATCTTGCGTCGCTGCGCTTCACGATCGTGGTGTCTCAGATGAGCTGTTTGTAGTAGAAGCTGCAGTCTTCGGGTACGCCGTTCGGGTCGGTCGCGTAGCCCGGGACGATGCCGTACCGCGTCCAGCCGGCGCGCTGGTAGAGGTGGTCCGCGGCGGTGCCGGTCACGGTGTCCAAGAGCAGGAGGGTGGCTCCGGCTTGCGCGGCGGCCTGTTCGGCGGTGGTGAGAAGGGCGCGGGCCAGTCCCCGGCCACGGGCGTCGCGGTGGACCATGAGCTTGATGATCTCGGCGCGATGCCGGCCGTTGGGCGTGCGTTCCACCGCGAGGCTGACGGTGCCGGTGATGCCGTCGGGTCCGCGGGCGACCCAGACGGTGAGGGTGCCGTCGGCCACGGCAGCATGCCGGCCGCGCCACCAGGCCGCTGCCGCTTCCTGGTCGAAGGGGGCGAGGAAGCCGAGGGAGGCCCCGTTCGTGACGACGTCGACGAGGAGGTCGGCCAGGCTCTTCACGCTGTAGTGGAAGTCGTCGGGGGACAGGCGGGTAATGGTGTGCGTCACGGAATTCCTTCTCTGCGCGGGGGAGGGGCGGCCGGAGCGGTGCGAACGTGCGCCGGCTCGACGATGGGTCTGAGACGGCCGCGACGCACACGGGAGCCGAACCGGCCTGCCGCGCGCCCGGCCAGGCGTGAGGTGACGGCCCTGGCCGTCTGCCGGTCGGCCCGCATCGATCGCGTCGCTATCGGCGGTGCTCCCTCGGCCGTTCTCATATTCAAGACAATATCCCAGATATGAGACACGCTTGCGCCTGGCCCGGCACCGGGCCGACGGGGGCGGCCCGGTGCCGGACTCAGCCGGTCACGGGTTTCGGGAGGATCTGGACGGTGGCGGCCACGACGGCGCAGAGGCCCACCAAGAGACTGGGCCCGAGGGCGAAGGCGGAGCGTACAGGGTGGGAAGGGGCTGGCCGCCGAGGGCGCCATAGAAGACGGCCCGATGATGGCCACGCCGATCGCGTTGCCTGCCTGCTGGGCGTGTTGAGGACGCCGGAGGCGGCGGCGTGCTGAGGGACGGTGCCGGCCAGCATGATCGCGGGGAGTGGTGCCATCACCAACCCCATCCCTGCCCCGGCGATGAACGGGCCGACTACCTGGCGGCGCTGAGAACCGGTGGGCGGTCCTTCGAGCACGCCCGCACATCTCTCCTGTACGGCGAGTGGCTGCGCCGCTCCCGTCGCAGGGCCGCCGCCGCCGGGCAGTTGCGGCTCGCGCTGGAGACCTTTGAGCGACTGGGCGCCAAACCCTGGGCCGACCGTGCCCGAGGTGAGCTGGAAGCGACCGGCGCCAAGGCGCCGGGCACCCCGGCCCGCGGGATCCTGGCCGAGCTCACTCCGCAGGAGCTGCAGATCGTCCGGCTGGCCGCCCAGGACCTGTCGAACAAGGACATCGCCGCTCAGCTGTTCCTCAGTCCTCGCACCGTCGGCTACCACCTCTACAAGGCGTATCCCAAGCTCGGCGTCGCCTCCCGCGGCGAACTCGCCACACTCGACCTGACCGACCCGGCCTGACCGACCCGGCCTGACGCCGGTAGGGCCCGGTCGCTGCCGGCCGCAGTGCCGTCCCGCATTTACACTGACGTTTTATATAAATCGTAGATACAGTTTCGCGGGTGGAGACAGGAGCGGGCGAGCAGCGGCTCCTCGGCCACCAGAGGTACGCGGCGGCGGGATGCGACGTCGGCGCACTCGTCACCGGACAGCTCGGCCACAAGTACGCCGACGAGCTCCACGCCATCCACATCGGCTCCGCGCAGAAACTCACCATGTTCAACGGCGACCGCGCCTGGGACCTCTCCGGCGGCCACCCCATCCCCGACGGGCTCCCACCCGAGGTCCACCAGCGGATCGTGGCACTGGACAGACGGTTCGCCGTCCACCTCGCCGCGCACGTGCTCGACCCCGCCACGCTCGGCTACGGCCTCACCGACTCGCCCGCCGGCATGCTCGCCTGGATCCTGAAGCGCTGGGCCGCCTGGTCCGACAACGACGGCGACATCGAGAACGTCTTCACCAAGGACGACCTGCTCACCCACGCCACCATCTACTGGGCCGGAGACACGATCGCCACCTCGATCCGCACCTACGCGAACAACAACCGCTACCCCTGGCAGCCTTCGCACGACCGCCGGCCGGTCGTCGAGGCACCCACCGGCGTCACTTTTGTCGGCTTCGAAAACCCGCCGGGCGTCACCACCGACGAGCAGCGCGTGGAACACTTCCTCAACAGCGACCGCGCCGCCTGGTACAACCACGTGAACATCACCGCCCACGACCACGGCGGACACTTCATCCCCTGGGAGATACCCGAGGAATGGGTCGACGATCTACGTCGAACCTTCCGCGGACGCCGTTAATCATGAATGAAGAGTCGGGTCGCCCGCAGGGCCTCGGCGAGTCGATGTTCTGATGGGGTTCGATCGCCTCGTCCCAGATGGCCTCGGGGGCGAACGCCATCCCCGCCTCGTCCGGGGCCACCCAGGCGTGCCGCTGCTCCGACCAGGTGCGCAGGGGACTGGGCGCAGCGCCGTGCCGTCGACGTCGTTGGCCGCCACCCAGCGGGTGGGGTCGTTGCCGACGCTCGTGGCCATGTAGATCTGCTGCCCCGCCTGGCTGACGAGGCCGCCCGATGCCGTGGCCGTCTCCTTGCCATCGCCATTCTCGCGCCCTCCGTTTCCTGTCGTCCTGTCTCCATGGGGGCTCGGCACCCGGGTTCGGCCGGAGAGTGCCGGGCCCACTCTGGTGTTCAGGCTCCGAGGGGGGTGCCGCGGGTGTTGAGGATGAGCTTTTCGATGCGCTTGCGGCGTCGGGTGCTGGTGATGCGGATGGTGAGGAGGGTGAGGAGTAGGAGGGTGAGGAGGGCGAGTTGG
>NZ_VIRL01000037.1 GCF_006874465.1 Microbispora bryophytorum
CAGGGCCGTGAGCAGGAGCAACAGCATCGTCACCGCTGTGGTGTAGCGCGCCTGCAGCGAGTGCAGAGACGGCATCGGTCTCACCATTCTCCTGCCGCACCCGTGGACGGCCGGCACCTTCGAGGAAAACTTGGACGATTCGGTCCACTCTGGGGTCAGTCGTTCGACTGTGTCAAATTGATGACAAGGAGTCCTGACCTGCGCCTTCGCGTGGTCGACCGGCAAGCCGACGGGCGATCGTGAGGGGCGATCGTGAGGGGGGACCGCGAGGGGCCGTTCGCGCCAGTGGCCGCGCGGCGTGCGATGAGCCTCGGAGAATCCCTTCTCGGCTTTCGATCGGCCATGCGACAAACCCCACCTTCGGCCGCGGATCCCGCCGGGAGTCACGTCGGACGAGTAACCTTGACAACCAATGGCAAATAGTCACAAGCTGGACGAAATCGTCCAGTCCTTCGCCGGGATCACCCGACGACCGCCCGGCGCGGTCGCGACCACACCGGTGTGGGGGGCCGACATCACGCCGGGCGGCACCGCGCTCGACGGCCCGCATCCGCGAGGCGCGAACTCGACTCCCGACAGTGCGACCAGTGGTGAGCAGGAGCGCGGTCATGACAGTGACCTTTCGCGGCGGCAACGAACACGTACGGGCACTCGTCGGCCGCCTGCGGAGGATCCGCGCCCGGCGGGCCGCCGACGCCCTCCTGCTCGGGGTTCCGTCCGCCCGGAGGGCGCGGCGAGCGGGGGAGAGGTCACTGCGGGCGGTGACGTCCCTCCGTATCGAACTGGAGGCCGTCAACCTCAGGGAATCGAGCACCCGGGTCTCCGAGGCGGGCGGGGACGAGGAGATCGCCCGGCTCGCCCGGGCCGTCAACAGGACGCTGGAACGGCTGAGCGAGGCCGACGATCGCGCCGAACACGCCTGCAAGAAACAGCGGCAGTTCGCCGCCGACGCCTCGCACGAGCTGCGCACCCCCATCGCCGCACTGCGCATGCGGTTGGAGGAGGCGCAACTGCATCCGGACGAGACCGATCTGGACGACCTCCTCGGCTACATGCTGCGTGACCTCGACCGGGTGCAGGACATCGTCGCCGATCTGCTCTTCCTGACCCGGCTGGGGGCCGTCCCACGGACAGTGGAGCGGGTGAACCTCACGGAGCTGGTCCGGGCGCAGGCCGCCCGGCAGGTGGACGGGCACCACGTCTATCTCCGGCTCGACCCAGGAGTGATCGTCGACGGCGATCCCGATCAGATCAGGCAAATGCTCGGCAACCTGCTCGACAACGCCCGGCGGCACGCCGCCCGCGCGGTACGGATCGTCCTGTGCCGCGTCGGGGACGGCGCCGAGTTGACGGTCGCCGACGACGGAGAGGGCATCCCCCTGGCCGACCGTGAGCGGATCTTTCACCGCTTCGTGCGACTGGACGCCGCCCGCAGCCGGGACCGGGGAGGCGCCGGCCTCGGCCTGGCCGTCGCTCGCGCCATCGCCTCCGCCCATCACGGCACCCTCCACGTCGAGGAGTCCCCATGCGGCGGAGCGTGCTTCGTCCTGCGGATGCCGCTCTCGCCGGGCCGCCGCACGTGACCGCGGCGATCCGTCAACACCGCGTCAGCTTTCCGCGGCGCGGCGTCGGAATTCCGTAGCGATGGCGCTCCCGCTGGTCGAGTGGAATCTAACGTCGCCTTCGTAGAGTCCTCTGGAAGGCATGACATGCTCGAAGATCCGTTATATGTGCCGGTTCGCCGCAGTTCGTTCTCTCTGGCGCTACGCCTGTTCCGGACGGCCGCGGGCAAGCAGACGGCCGTGGCCTTCACCTCACCGCTCCGGCTGACGAAGGTGCTGGGCAGCGACCAGAACTGGATCCGGCTGAGTGAGCCCGCGCTGCGGAGCATGATCAGAGATCTCGGCGTGATCAGCATCGTGATCGACCCCGCCGGCACGATGAGCCGGCCGATCTTCAGGACCGCGTGATGTGCATCCTCCAACAGAACCTCACCGACCAATATGACCAACTCGTGGAGCCGCCGACGACCGGGAACCGGCTTTCCGGCGGACCTACTCCGGCCAGGGGGAGCCGAGAATCGTGTCGACGAAGTTCCCCCGTCGGTAGCCGGGCACGTAGCGCTCCAGAACGTCGGCCTTGACGTTGCCGAACGTGGTCTCGGGCTTGGGTGCGATTCCCTCGGTGAACGCCTGCAGGATCGCCTCTTTGAAACCCGGCCGTGGATGCAGGGTGGTGATCTCGGCCCGCTGGGCGTCGTCGAGATCGTGATAGCCGATGCCGAGCACGTCGTACTCCACACCCGCGGTGACCAGCGCCACCTCCGGCTCCATGAACTCGGGGATGCCGGGGGTGGTGTGCAGGGCGATCGCCGTCCACACCCGGCGGACGCTGTCTTCGGGCACACCGCGCTCCTGCAGGAAGCGGCGGGCGGCATCGGCGCCGTCCACCTCGAAGCGCCGCCCGCTGCCGCGATGCTCCTCGTTGAGCCCCAGGTCGTGGAACATCGCGCCGATGTAGAGCAGCTCCGGGTCGAAACTCAGGTCCCGTCTCCGCCCCATCTGGCTGCCGAAGAAGTAGACACGGCGTGAGTGATGGTAGATCAGGTCGCTGGTGACCTCGCGTACGAACTCGGTGGCCTCCGCCGCCAACCCGGTATCGGGCACGGTCTGGTCGATTGTCATGGTTCTTCTCCCGTCCGGCTGTGCGCCCTTCGGGCTCTACTGTCACGTGCGGCGGCTGCCGGGACATCGCATGAACACGTGACGAAGGAATTGCTTGCCTCGTCTATGGCCTGGTCTCGAGGTGCGGGCGCAGGTGGGCGCGACCCGGCCGCCGGTCACTGCGAGGGCCGGGGCCCCGCGGCGCGGCGGAGCCGGTTGGCGATCGCGAGTCCCAGCCCCTCCTCCACCGGCAGGGACGCGACGATGAGGTCGCACCCCCGCTGGTCGAGCTCGCGCAGGAACCCGTACAGCCCGCGCGCGTAGGCGGCCGTCGAATGCGGGACCGTCACCACGGCGTGCGCCTTCACCTGGGCGCCCGCGAAGGAGGGGGGGAGAAAGACGCCCACCTGGTGCCCTAGCTCCTGCGCGAGCTCGGCTTCGGCGACGACCTTCCCGGGCTCCACGAGGATCACCCGCGCGCGCGGTGCGTAGTGTGACGGATGCTGGCCGGGCACCCGGACGGCGCTCGTCGACGGAACCGCGAGCGGGTGCCCGAGCACCGCTTCGAGGTCCTCGCGTGTCACTCCGCCGGGCCGCAGGATGCTCGGAACGTCGCCCGTGGCGTCGACGATGGTGGACTCGACGCCGACTCCGCAGGAGCCGCCGTCCAGCACGAAGTCGACGGCGTCGCCGAGCTCCGCACGGACGTGGTCCGCCGTCGTGGGGCTGACCGAGCCGAAGCGGTTGGCGGACGGGGCCGCGACGCCTCCGCCGAAGGCCGACAGCAGCGCGAGCGCGACGGGGTGATCGGGCACGCGTACGGCCACCGTCTCCAGGCCGCCGGTCGCTTCGAGAGGCACCCGGGGACCGCGCCGCAGGACCAGCGTGAGCGGCCCCGGCCAGAAGCGTTCGGCCAGCAGGCGCGCCGTCTCGGGCACGTCCTCGGCCCAGTCGCCCAGGTGCTCGGCGCCGGCGATGTGGACGATCAGCGGGTGGGAGGGCGGGCGCCCCTTGACCTGGAAGACGCGCGCGACGGCGGCGGGGTTTTCGGCGTCGGCGCCCAGACCGTAGACGGTCTCGGTCGGGAGGGCCACGAGGCCTCCGGCGCGCAGCACATCGGCCGCCTTCTCGATGTCACCGGTTAATGCCGTCACCCTCGCGATCCTTTCACTGTTCCGCTCTCCACATGCCGGGCTCTCGCCGGGCGCGTGGCGGCGAACCACGGCCGGCGGCACCGCGTGGGCCGGGACGGACGAGATCCGGCACAGCGGCACGGGGGAACCACGGGGGAACATCGCCAGGACGGCCCCTGACTCAGCGTAGAACCCGCAGGTCCTCCCCCGGCCGCCCGGGCTGCGCCCGGGCGGCTTACAGGGCCGGCAGGCCGCCGGACCCGCGCTTCATGCGATTCATCCGGGTTCGACATGGCGGGAGTATCCTGCTGCGCACGTGTCACCGACCTCTCCCCGCCGCCTTGCGAGGCCTGCCGCGCGGCAACGGCGTGGTACGGAGTCCGGCGTGGCCGGGGTGGGCTCGGCGTGAACGAAAGGGTGTCAAGTGACGCGCTGTGAGGACGCTGAGCGGGGGCCGTCGACAGCGGCCGGAGCCGGGGTGTTCTCGGTCGACGACGAGGTCGGCCGGGACCTGGCGTTGGTGGACTGGCGGGCGACCCCGCTCGGGCCGCCGGAGGAGTGGCCGCAGAGCCTGCAGACGGCGGTGAGCATCCTGCTGTCGTCCCGGTTCTCCATGTGGATGGCGTGGGGGCCGGAGCTGACCTTCTTCTGCAACGCCGCCTACCGCCGCGACACCCTGGGCCGGAAATACCCGTGGGCGCTGGGCCGGCCCGCCAGCGAGGTCTGGGCGGAGATCTGGGACGACATCGGCCCGCGGATCGACACCGTGCTGGCCACGGGGGAGGCGACCTGGGACGAGGCGCTGCTGCTGTTCCTGGAGCGCGCCGGTTATCCGGAGGAGAGCTACCACACGTTCTCCTACAGCCCCCTCAGGGACGACTCCGGCACCGTGGTCGGCATGTTGTGCGTCGTCAGCGAGGAGACCGAGCGGGTCATCGGCGAGCGGCGCATGGCGACCCTTCGGGATCTCGGCTCCGATCCCAGCGTGGTCCGCACCGAGCAGGAGATGCTGGCCTTCGCCTGCCGGCAGCTCGGCCGCAATCTGCACGACCTTCCGTTCACGTTGACCTACCTGTTCCAGGACGGCGGCGGCGCACGGCTGGCGGGGGTGACCGGCGATGCCGCCGGGCATCCGGCCGCCCCTCTCACGCTGCCGGCCGACGCCCCGGACGCGATCTGGCCCGCGGCGGCGCTGGCCCGGGGAGAGTCGGTGATCGTGCCGCTCGACCCTGTCCCACTCGACGGGGCCCCGTTCACCGGTCTGCCGGCCGGAAACTGGCCGGAGCCGCCCACGCAGGCGCTGGTGGTGCCGCTGCTCCAGCAGGGCAGTGCGCCGTACGGGTTCCTGGTGGCCGGGCTCAACCGCTACCGCCCTCTGGACGAGGCGTACCGCGGGTTCATCGAGCTCGCCGCGGGGCACGTCGCGGCGGGCGTCGCGAGCGCCCGCAGCTACCAGGCCCAGCAGCGGCGGGCGGAGGAGCTGGCCGAGCTCGACCGTGCGAAGACCGTCTTCTTCTCCAACATCAGTCACGAGTTCCGCACGCCGCTGACCCTGATCATGGGGCCGGTGGAGGAACTGCGCGGGCGCCTGCAGGGAGCCGACCCGCAGGTGCGCGAGGAGCTGGAGGTCATCCGCCGCAACGGGTTGCGGCTGGGCAAGCTGGTCAACACCCTGCTCGACTTCTCCCGCATCGAGGCCGGCCGGATGCAGGCCAGCTATGAGCCGGTCGACCTGGCCACCGTCACCGCCGAGCTGGCCAGCCTCTTCCGCTCCGCCGTCGACAAGGCGGGCCTGGACTTCCGGGTCGACTGCCCTCCCTCTGACGAGCCGGTCTACATCGACCGCGGCATGTGGGAGAAGGTGGTGCTCAACCTGCTCAGCAACGCGTTGAAGTTCACCTTCCAGGGCGCGATCGGCGTCACCGTCCGCCGTGAGGACGACCACGCGGTGGTGACCGTCACCGACACGGGCATCGGCGTCCCGGCCGAGGAGGTGCCGCGGCTGTTCGAGCGGTTCCACCGCATCGAGAACGCGCGCTCGCGGTCCAACGAGGGAAGCGGCATCGGGCTGGCCCTCGTGCACGAGCTGGTGAGCCTGCACGGCGGCACCATCGGCGCCGACAGCGTCGAGGGCGAGGGCACCCGTTTCACCATCCGCCTGCCGTACGGCTCCGCGCACCTGCCCGTCGAGGCGATCACCACGGCCGGCGTCGGCGCCGGCGCCACCACCGCGGACCCGTACGTCGAAGAGGCGCTGCGCTGGCTGCCCGCGGACGACGGCCGTGAGCCCGCCGGGGACGCGATGGGGCTGCCGTCCCACGACGGCTCCACCACCCGGTCCAAGGGCTCGGCGGTCCCGGCGCGCGTGCTGGTCGCCGACGACAACGCCGACATGCGCGGGTATCTCGTCCGGCTCCTCAACGGCGCCGGTTATCTCGTCAGCACCGCGAGTGACGGGATGGAGGCCCTGGACGCCGTCCGCGCGGACGCCCCCGACCTCGTGGTCAGCGATGTGATGATGCCGCGTCTGGACGGTCTGTCCCTGGTCGCGGCGCTGCGGTCCGATCCGCGCACCGCCGCCGTGCCCGTGGTGCTGCTGTCGGCCCGGGCGGGCCAGGAGGCGTCCATCGAGGGCTTGCAGGCCGGAGCCGACGACTATCTGGTCAAGCCCTTCGCCGCCGCGGAGTTGCTCGCGCGGGTGCGGGCGAACATGGACATGGCGCGGCTGCGCCAGCACCAGGCGCGCTGGCGCAGCGCACTGGTGGACTCGCTGCAGGAGGCGTTCTTCGTCTGCGACGAGCAGGGCGCCGTCATCGAGATCAACAACGCCTTCGCCGAGATCCTCGGCTACGGCCCCGAGAGCCTCCCCTACACGCCGATCCATCCGTGGTGGCCGGACGCCGCCACCGATCCCGCCGCTCACCAGCAGGTCGCCGACGCCTTCAGCGGCCTTCTCGGTCCCGGCCAGGGCAGCTACACCATCCCGGTCACCCACCGCGACGGGCACCGGCTGTGGATCAGCGTCACCTTCAACCAGGCGCAGGATCCCGACACCGGGCGGAACGTCGTCGTCGGCACCTTCCGCGACGTCACCGCCGAGCATTACGCCATCCAGCGCGAGAGCGCCCTCGCCTCGCTGAGCACCGGCCTGTCCCAGGCCGGGAGCCTTTCCGACGCGCTGACCGGCGCACTGCGGGAACTGCGGAGCCTGTGGCGCGCCCGGTCGGTTCTGGCCGCCGTCTTCGACCACGGCGAGGAGCCGACCCTGACCGTCGACGGCGAGCCGGTGGACTGGCACGGGCTGCCGGACGATCGCCGCCGGGTGGTCACCGATCTGCTGCGGCGGCCGCTGCTCACCCCGGTCGCCGACCGCGACGGGGTCGGCATCCTGCTGGAGCACCCCGAGGGCCAGATGGCCCTGCGCATCGGCTTCGGCGACCACCGGCCCTTCACCGGCGAGGACCAGGTGCTGCTGTCGCTGCTGGCCGGGCGTCTCGCCCAGGGACTGGTGCGCGCCCACCAGATCGACCAGCAACGCGAGACCGCCATCGCGCTGCAGCGCGCCATCCTCGGCCCCGCCCGGCTTCCCGAGGGGTTCGCCGTACGCTACGAGCCCGCCACCCGGCCCCTGGAGGTCGGCGGCGACTGGTACGACACGATCGCCCTGCCGGGGGGACGCATCGGCATCGTCGTCGGCGACTGCGTCGGGCGCGGGGTGGACGCCGCCGCCGTCATGGGGCAGTTGCGCAGCGCGTGCCGCGCGCTGCTGCTGCAGGACGACAGCCCGGCCCGCGTGCTCATGGCACTGGACCAGTTCGCCGCCGGCGTCCCCGGCGCGAGGTGCACCACCGTCTTCTGCGCCGTCCTCGACCCGGAGACCGGGCGCCTGTCCTACTCCAGCGCCGGGCATCCGCCGGGGATCCTCGCCCACCCCGACGGCAGCACGGGCCTGCTCGACGGCGGGCGCTCCGTTCCCCTGGCCGTACGCCCTGGGGCGACCCGCCCGGAGAGCGAGACGATCATCCCCGCGCGCGCCACGCTCATGCTGTACACGGACGGCCTGGTCGAGCGCCGCCGCCGCCCGCTGTATTCGGGCATCGACCAGGCCAGCCAGGCCGTCCAGGACGGCAGGAACGTCGCCGTCGACGACCTCGCCACCCAGGTGATGATCCGCCTGGCGCCCGCCGACGGCTACGACGACGACGTGGCTCTGCTGCTCTACCGGCACCCGGCCCCGCTGGAGATGAGCTTCCCCGCCGAGTCGTCCCAGCTGGCGCCCGTCCGCAAGGCGCTGCGGAGCTGGCTCGGCCAGTGCGACCTGCCGGCCCAGATCGTTCAGAACATCCTGGTCGCCGCCGGTGAGGCGTGCGCGAACGCCATCGAGCACGGCCACCGCCACACCCCTGGCGACGTCGTCCGTCTGCGGGCCGAGGCGTCGGTCGACAACCTGCGTCTCACCGTCGCCGACACCGGCCGCTGGAAGTCCCCCGAGCCGGAGGCGAACGCCCACCGCGGCCGCGGTGTCGCGCTCATGCGCGCCATGATGCAGCAGGTCACCATCACCCCCGGCCCGTACGGGACCACCGTCGACATGCAGATGAGGATCGCCTGATGACCACGCCCCTGACCCTCACTCCTGGGGTTCGCCCGGACGGCGCCGCTCTCCTGACCGCGGCCGGTGAGATCGACATGAGCAACACCGACGCCCTGGAGGCCGCTCTCGAAAGCACGCCGGGGCCCGTCGTTCTCGACCTGACCTCCGTCGAATACCTCGACAGCGCGGGCCTGAGCGTCCTTTTCGCGCACGCCGACCGCATCACCCTCATCGCCAATCCGCTGCTGACTCCCGTCCTGACCATCTCCGGGCTGGCGGACATCGCGACCGTCCACGACGGCGACCCCGACGCCCGGTAGTTCCGGCGCCCCCAGGCGCTCCCAGGCGCTCCGGCCTGCGGTCCATCCCCTCGGTGAGATTTTGCCCCCACTTGCGTTGATCTCTTTACACGAGTCATGTGATAGTTGACTATCAAGTGGCGCTCGACGGCTCGTGCTGAACGATGATCCGCTCTGGAGGCATCATGACCACTGCCGAACCTCGGACCTTCCCCTTCGGCCAGGTGGAGCGGCTGGAGGTGGACCCGCTCTTCTCCCGGTTGCGGCAGGAGGAACCGCTGTGCCGGGTCCGGCTGCCCTACGGTGAACCCGCGTGGCTCGCGACCCGCTATGAGGACGTCAAGGTCGTGCTCGGCGACCCGCGGTTCAGCCGGGCCGCGGCGATCGGCCGCGACGAGCCGCGGATGCGGCCCCACCGGTCCCGCCCCGGCACCATCCTCAGTTTCGACCCGCCCGAGCACAGCAGACTGCGGAGGCTGGTGTCGAAGGCGTTCACCGTACGGCGGATCGAGCTGCTGCGGCCGCGGACCCAGGAGATCGCCGACGAGCTCGTCGGCGCGATGCTGGTCAAGGGCGCCCCGGCCGACCTCGTCGAGGACTTCGGGCTGCCGCTGCCGATCACGGTCATCTGCGAGTTGCTGGGCGTTCCCGTCGAGGACCGGGTCGACTTCCGGACCTGGTCGGACGCGCTGCTGTCCACCACGCGGTTCACCCCCGATGAGGTGACGCGCTGCATGGGCCTGCTCCGCGAGTACATGGCCGGCCTGATCGCCGAGCGCCGGCAGGCCCCGAAGGACGATCTGCTCAGCGCGCTCGTCGCGGCCCGCGACAACGAGGAGAGGCTGTCGGAGGAGGAGATGCTGTCGCTGGCCGAGGCGCTGCTGGTCGCCGGTCACGAGACGACGGCCACGCAGATCCCGAACTTCGTCTACGTGCTGCTCACCCACCCCGAGCAGCTCGCGGCGCTGCGGGCGGACCTCGACCTGATCCCCAGGGCGGTCGAAGAGCTGATGCGCTTCGTCCCGCTCGGAGGCGGCGCTTCCATCGCCCGCTACGCGCTGGAGGACGTCGAGCTCGGCGGCGTCACGGTGCGCGCCGGGCAGGCGGTGGTCGTGAGCCTGGTGTCGGCCAACCGCGACGAGTCGGTCTACACGAACCCCGGCGAACTCGAATTCGACCGTCAGCAGGCCTCGCATGTGGGGTTCGGGCACGGGGCGCACCACTGCCTCGGCGCCCCGCTCGCCCGGATGGAGCTGCAGGTCGCCCTGCGTACGCTGCTCGCCCGGCTGCCGGGACTGCGCTTCGCCGGCCACGAGGACGACGTCGTGTGGAAGACGGGGTTGTCCACCCGAGGGCCCGAGCACATGCCGGTCACCTGGGACGAGCCCTGACGAGCGTACCGAGCTAATCGATAGTCGCCTATCACTTTTGTTAACCTGTGATGGTGACCACCGAGAGCTCACGGCGGCTGCGCGCCGACGCCGCACGCAACTCCGGCAGGATCCTGCGCGCGGCCCGGGAGGTCTGGGCCGAGCAGGGCCCCGACGCGCTGCTCGAAGACATCGCCCGCCGCGCCGGGGTCGGCATCGCGACGCTCTACCGTCACTTCCCCGACAAGGCGGGCCTGGTCCGGGCGGCCCTCGACCAGAGCTTCGCCGAGAACATCGCCCCCGCCATCGAACGGGCACTCGGCGACGACGATCCCCGGCGCGGTCTGACGGCCGTGCTGGAGGCGGCGATGTCCACGGCGGCCCGGGAACACAACACCCTGGCCGCCGCGCGGAACTCCGGCGCCGTCACCGCGGAGGCCAGCAGCCCGTTCATCGAGTCGCTGACCCTGCTGGCCCGGCGCGGGCAGGAGGCGGGTCTCATCCGTGCCGACCTCGTCCCCGACGACCTGCCGCGGATCATGGTCATGCTGATGGGCGTCCTGTGGACGATGGATCGCGGCAGCGACGGCTGGCGGCGCTACCTCGCGCTCGTCCTCGACGCCCTGTCTCCCGGCGCGGCCTCCCCGCTGTCGCCCGCCGTGCCGCTCAGGTCACCGCGCAGGCGAAGCGGCGTTCCGGGCTCGGCCTGGTAGGCGATGACGACCTGGCCGTCGGTCCCGCCGGCCACGGCCGATTAAAAGCGGAGTTCCGGCCCGAGCCCGGCAATGAAAGTTTCATCGCCGGGCGGTCTCCGGAGCCGACCGGACTTCCTCACAAAATCCTTCCCGGAAGAGTGGGCGCGGTGAAATTCCGGCCGCCGCCGGACTACGCGAGGATGCCCGGCGAGGCGCCGCCCGGTGAGAAACTTGGGAGGTGGAGACCTCGGTGCCAGGGCGAGCCGAAACACGGCTTCAGGCCAAAATACTTACGCGATTGCGTGACGCCGGTCCGCAATCACGCATTCAGCTGTCAGAACACTTCGAAGTGTCACGCACCACGATCGGGACGGAACTCAGCCGGCTTACGGCGCTTCAACTCGTCGAGGAAATCGGGCCGGCCGCGTCTCGTGGAGGGCGCCGCTCGACCGTTGTCGATCTCGCCGGTCGGGTCCGGTTCGTCGGCGTCGCGATCGGCGCGACCTCGGTTTCCGCCGCGGTCACCGACGGCAGGCTGCGCGTTCTCGCATTCGAGCGCGCCGAATGCGACGTACGCCAGGGTCCCGAGCCCGTGCTCGAACTCGCCATGGAACAGAGTCGCCGGCTGCTCCTGAAATCGGGAGTGGACCGGCCGATGGGAGTCGGCGTCGGCGTGCCCGGCCCGGTCGACTTCTCCCGCGGTATCCCGATCTCGCCACCGATCATGCCGGGGTGGGACGGTTATCCGATCCGCGATGTCTTCGGCATGCGGTTCGATTGTCCGGTCGTACTCGACAACCATGTCAATGCAATGGCCCTGGGCGAACAACACGCCGGTGCGGCCGGCACCGCCGAGAACTTCCTGTTCGTCAAGGTCGGCGCGGGCATCGGCTGCGGAATCGTCGCCAAGGGCGAGCTCTATCGCGGCATGGACGGGTGCGCGGGGTATATCGGGCACATACCGGTCGCCGATTCGGGCGAGATCTGTGTCTGCGGCAACACGGGATGCCTGGAGGCGTCCTTCGGCGGCGACGCGCTGGCCCGCGACGCGCTCGCCGCGGCCCGGTCCGGGCGCTCACCCCTGCTCGGGGAACTCCTCGAACGCGACGGCACGCTGACCGCTGTGCAGGTGGGCGAGGCGGTCGCCGCGGGTGACGCGACGTCCGTCCAGATGGTGCGCGACGGCGGACGGCGGGTGGGCGAGGTGCTCGCGGGCCTGGTGTCGTTCTTCAACCCGAGCCTCATCGTGCTGGGCGGCGGGCTCACGCTGCTGGGCCACGTGCTGCTCGCCGAGATCCGCGGTGCGATCTACCGCCGCTCGCCGCCCCTCGCCACCAGGAATCTGCCGATCACGATGAGCGACCTCGGCCCGCAGGCCGGCGTCATCGGCGCGGCCAGGCTCGTGAGCGAGGAGGTCTACGGCGTTCTCCGGTGATCGGCGCTCCCGCCCGGACGGTCGCCGATGACGACATCCGTGCCACACGGGATTGCATGATCATGCATTCCCGTGTATATATTCTACTCGTGTCCAAGGTGCTCACTTCTCTGCCTGTCGGCGAGCGTGTCGGGATCGCCTTCTCCGGAGGCCTCGACACCTCGGTAGCGGTCGCATGGATGCGGGAGAAGGGTGCAGTACCGTGCACCTACACCGCCGAAATCGGCCAGTACGACGAACCTGACATCGCCTCGGTGCCGGGGCGTGCCACCGCGTACGGCGCGGAGCTCTCCCGGCTGGTCGACTGCCGGGCGGCCCTGGTCGAGGAAGGTCTCGCGGCCCTCGCCTGCGGGGCGTTCCACATCAGGTCCGGCGGCCGCACGTACTTCAACACCACCCCGCTCGGGCGGGCGGTCACCGGCACCCTGCTGGTGCGCGCGATGCTCGAGGACGGCGTGCAGATCTGGGGAGACGGCTCCACCTTCAAGGGCAACGACATCGAGCGGTTCTACCGCTACGGTCTGCTCGCCAACCCCTCCCTGCGGATCTACAAGCCATGGCTGGACGCCGACTTCGTCAACGAGCTCGGGGGGCGCAAGGAGATGTCCGAGTGGCTCCTCGCCCACGGGTTGCCCTACCGGGACAGCGTGGAGAAGGCCTACTCCACCGACGCGAACATCTGGGGTGCGACCCACGAGGCCAAGTCTCTTGAGCACCTCGACACGGGCATCGAGATCGTCGACCCCATCATGGGCGTGCGTTTCTGGGACCCCGACGTCGAGATCGCCACCGAGGACGTCACGATCGGCTTCGAGCAGGGCCGTCCGGTGACGATCAACGGCAAGGAGTTCCCCTCCGCCGTCGATCTGGTGCTGGAGGCCAACGCCGTCGGCGGCCGGCACGGCCTGGGCATGTCCGACCAGATCGAGAACCGGATCATCGAGGCCAAGAGCCGGGGCGTCTACGAGGCGCCGGGCATGGCGCTGCTGCACGCGGCCTACGAACGGCTGGTCAACGCGATCCACAACGAGGACACCCTCGCCAGCTACCACGCCGAGGGGCGGCGGCTGGGCAGGCTGCTCTACGAGGGCCGCTGGCTGGACCCGCAGGCGCTGATGCTGCGCGAGTCGCTGCAGCGCTGGGTCGGCATGGCGGTGACCGGGCAGGTGACCCTGCGGTTGCGGCGCGGTGAGGACTACTCCGTGCTGGACACGTCCGGACCGGCGTTCAGCTACCACCCGGACAAGCTCTCCATGGAGCGCACCGAGGACTCCGCCTTCGGCCCGGTGGACCGCATCGGGCAGCTGACGATGCGCAACCTCGACATCGCCGACTCTCGCGCCAAGCTGGAGCAGTACGCCAGGATGGGCATGGTCGGCAGCCAGCAGCCGGCGTTGATCGGAGCCGCTCAGGCGGCCTCGACCGGGCTGATCGGCGCGATGCCCGAGGGCGGGGCCGAGGCGATCGCCTCTCGCGGTGAGGTCTCCACCGAGGAGGAGCTGCTCGACCAGGCCGCCATGGAGCTCGGTACCGACTGACCGGGCCGCCACGGAGCTCGGCACCGACTGACAATCACGATGGGGCGCCCGCTGTGCGGGCGCCCTTGTCGTGCCGACCTGCTCGCCCGCACCGTGAGACGCGCCGTCCCGTCGAACGCCCCCGAACGCGACGCGGAACCGCACGATGCCGAGCTTCGCGTATTGGCGGTCGCGACCACGGCGGTGGCCTTCCGGCGCGCCCGGCGCCAAGCCGCACGCCGCTCAGGACCGGCCGAGACGTACCCGTAAAAGGTGGGTAGGCCGCGGAGCCGCCCGGGGCGACTGTTGTTCGCCCTGTGCCTGTTTACCCTGTGCATACGTGCCCTTTGCCCGGGTAGCGCGGCCCTTGTTCGCGAGATCGACCCCCGGAGGGGGAGGCGCGGTGGCACTGCGGATCGAGGACTACGGGCTGCTCGGCGACCTGCACACGGCCGCGTTGGTGGGGCGCGACGGGTCGATCGACTGGTTGTGCCTGCCCCGGTTCGACGCCCCCGCCTGTTTCGCCGCCCTGCTCGGCGACGAGCGGGCGGGCCTGTGGCGCCTCGCCCCCGCGGCCGGCGGGCTGTGCACGCGCCGCCGCTACCGGGGCGACTCCCTGATCCTGGAAACGGAGTGGGACACCCCCAAGGGATCCGTACGCGTGATCGACGCGATGCCGCCACGGGGTGAGGCGGCCGACGTGGTGCGCGTCGTGGAGGGCGTCAGCGGGCGGGTGCCGATGCGCATGGCGCTGCGACTGCGGTTCGACTACGGGCACATCATGCCCTGGGTGCGGCACCAGGACGGGCGGCTCGCGGCCGTCGCCGGACCGGACGCCGCCTGGCTGAAGACACCGGTGCCGCTCCGCGGCGAGGATATGACCACCTATGCTGAATTCGAGGTGGTTGCCGGGCAGCGGGTGCCGTTCGTGCTGACCTATCGGCCTTCGCACGAGCGCATGCCGCGTCCGGTGGACGCGGACAAGGCCCTCGCCGACACGGAGGCGTTCTGGACGTCGTGGATGCGCGGCTTCCGGCACGAGGGCCGGTGGGAGGAGGCCGTGCGCCGATCACTGGTCGTGCTGAAGGCGCTGACCTATGCGCCGACCGGCGGCATCGTGGCCGCGGTCACGACCTCGCTGCCGGAGCAGCCGGGCGGGCCGCGCAACTGGGACTACCGGTTCTGCTGGCTGCGCGACGCGACGTTCACGCTGCAGGCGCTGCTGGGCACCGGCTTCGTCGCCGAGGCCAGGGCCTGGCGGGAGTGGCTGCTGCGGGCCGCGGCCGGAGACCCGGCCGACCTGCAGATCATGTACGGCATCGACGGCACCCGCCGCCTGCCGGAACACACGCTCGACTGGCTGGGCGGCTACGACGGCGCGGCTCCGGTGCGGGTCGGCAACGCGGCGTCCGGGCAGTTCCAGCTCGACGTGTGGGGTGAGGTCCTCGACGGGCTGCACCTGGCCAGGACGGCCGGCATCCACGCCGACGAGCAGGCGTGGGACCTGCAACGGGCGCTGCTGGACTTTCTGGAAGGCCACTGGGACGACCCGGACAACGGGCTGTGGGAGGTGCGCGGCGACCGCCGCCACTTCGTCCATTCCAAGGTCATGGCGTGGGCGGGCCTGGACCGCGCCGTACAGGCCGTCGAACGCTTCGGCCTGGACGGGCCGGTGGACCGGTGGCGCGCCACCCGCGACAAGATCCACGCCGAGGTCTGCGACCGCGGCTACGACGCCGGGCGGGGCACGTTCACCCAGTTCTACGGCTCCGAGGGGCTGGACGCCGCCCTGCTGCTGATCCCCCGGGTGGGGTTCCTGCCCTGGGACGACCCGCGG
The DNA here is from genome assembly GCF_006874465.1 of Microbispora bryophytorum. GTDB lineage: Bacteria > Actinomycetota > Actinomycetes > Streptosporangiales > Streptosporangiaceae > Microbispora > Microbispora bryophytorum. Next base: position 15,544 of record NZ_VIRL01000037.1, read on the forward strand.
GTGGCCGGCACCGTCGAGGCGGTGCGACGCGAGCTGTGCTCCGACGGTTTCCTGCTGCGTTACCAGCCGCGGGCCGACGGCAACGTGGACGGCCTTCCCGGCACCGAGGGGGTGTTCGTCACCTGCACGTTCTGGCTCGCCGACGCCTTGTACGGCATCGGCCGCCATCGGGAGGCGTACGAGTTGTTCGAACGGCTGCTGAGTCTTCGTAACGATCTCGGCCTGCTGAGTGAGGAGTACGACCCCGTCACCGGGCGGCAGCTCGGCAACACGCCCCAGGCGTTCAGCCACGTCGGGCTCGTGAACGCGGCCCGCCACCTGTCCGGGGCCCGGCCGGCCGAGCACGTCGCCCACGGCCGCCAACACGTTGGAGGTGAGCGCTGATGCGCGCTCTCACCGTCATACCGCTGCAGAAGGACTCCCTGGCCGTCACCGAGGTCCCCGATCCCGAGCCGGGCGAGGGGGACCTGCTCGTCGAGGGTCTCGCCGCCGGCGTGTGCGGCACCGACAAGGAGATCGCCGCCGGGGAGTACGGCTGGGCCCCGCCCGGCCGCGAACGCCTGGTCATCGGCCACGAATCGCTGGGCAGGGTGCGGCAGGCGCCTTCCGGCAGCGGCTTCGCCCCGGGGGACCTGGTGGTCGGAGTGGTCCGGCGGCCCGACCCGGTGCCGTGCGGCGCCTGCGCGCACGGGCAGTTCGACATGTGCCGCAACGGCCGCTACACCGAGCGCGGCATCAAGGAACTGGACGGATTCGCCAGCCAGAGCTGGGTGGTCGAGCCGGACTACGCCGTCAGGCTCGATCCCGGGCTGGCCGACGTCGGAATGCTCCTCGAACCGACCAGTGTCGTAGCAAAGGCCTGGGACGAGGTCGAGAAGGTCGGCGCCCGGGCCTGGTTCGCGCCGACGACCGCGCTGGTCACCGGCGCAGGGCCGGTCGGCCTGCTCGCGGCGTTGCTCGGCGTGCAGCGCGGGCTGGAGGTGCACGTCCTCGACCGGGTCACGGACGGCCCGAAACCGGCCCTCGTGCGGGACCTCGGCGCGGTCTACCACTGCGAGGACGCCGGAGAGGTCGCCGCGAAGGTGCGCCCCGACGTGGTCATCGAGGCGACCGGCGTGGGACCGGTCATCTTCGCCGTGGCCGCGAACACCGCGCCCTACGGCATCGTCTGTCTCACCGGTGTCTCCTCGGCCGGGCGCCGGATCACGCTCGACGCGGGCAGCCTCAACCGTGACATCGTGCTGGAGAACGACGTGCTCATCGGCTCGGTCAACGCCAACCTCGGCCACTACGCCACCGCGGCCGACGCCCTGGCCAAGGCCGACCTCGCCTGGCTGAACCGGCTGATCACCCGCAGGGTGCCGCTGGAGTCGTTCCGGGACGCCTTCACCGCCGGGCCGCAGGACGTCAAGGTCGTCGTCGAGCTGTGACGGCTCTCCCGCTCACAGCACGAAGATCAGCATGGCGGTGAGGCCGAGGGTCGCCGCCACGAAGCCGGCCGTCCTGGGCTGCCGGGCGGCCTCCCGGCGAGAGGAGACGACCAGCAGGGCGCCCACGGCGAGCGCCGCCACGAGGTGCAGGCCGTACCAGACGGGAATGGGCACCCTGGCCAGGAAGGTGCCGGACAGCAGGTCGTCGGCCGACCCGTAGCCGCCGAGCGCGGCGACCGCGGCCAGGCCCAGCACCGGGAGCGCGTACAGGAACCGGCCGAGCAGGGCCCAGACGACGGTCCCCAGGCCGAGCAGGATCGCACAGCGGTGGTGCAGTTGCCGTGCGAGCAGGCCGCCGCGATCGTCGAAGCCGATGTCGAGGATCGAATGGTAGGCGGCGCTCACCCGCACGCCTCGCAGCGGCTCGTAGTCGCCGGTGTAGGAGACCGTCTCGCCGCTGGGCACGTAGGAGAACGCCAGCACGCCGCCGGTGATCAGGAAGACCGCGAAAAGGTAGATGAGCATCTCACCCATCGCCTGCCTCGTCCGATTCACCGGCACATTTCAGCACATGCGGGTGCTTCAGGGGAGCGGGAACAGGTGGACCGCCTTGGCGGGTGTCTCGCGGGTCGTGAACGGAACCGGGCTGAGCGCGTCGAGGCGCTCGGCGAACTCGGCCGCGAGGCCGGTCAGGACCAGCATCCCCGCCGTCGTCTCCGCCACGCGCTGCTGCGCCACGATCAGGGCGGTGATGCCGGTGCTGTCCCAGTAGGTCACCGCGGAAAGGTCGATCACCAGCCCTGCCGCCGGTGTGCCGGAGACGAGCTCCCCGACCGCCGCGGTGATCTGGGGGGCCGCCTGCTCGTCGAGGGCGCCGTCCAGCTCCAGGACGGCGTGCGAGTCGAGACGGCGCAGCCGTGGGGTGGCGGACCGATGCGATCCGGGCCCGGGGAGGGCGAAGTCGGCCGTGGCGAGGGTGCCGTCCGGGCCGGAGGCGATTGTGAACCGGTCCGGCAGGTAGCGGGCGAGCCACAGCCCGTGCCCGTGCTTGACCGGCCACGCGGCGGTGTCGTAGTCGGACGAGCCGGGGTCGCCGACCTCGCACCGCAGCACGCCGTCGAGCTGCCAGATCCTCGCCTGCCCGGTTCCCGAGCCGTGGAAGACCACGTTGGTGGCGAGCTCGTGGACGGTGAGGACCAGGTCCACGGACCGTCCATAGGGCAGCCCGGCGTGGACGACGTGCGCGTGCAGCGTCTCCCGCAGGGGGTAGAGCGACCCGCGGTCGAAGGGTTGGCCGAGGATCAGCACCGGCGTCGCGGCGTCCCGCTCGCCGCTGCCGGAGCCCGAGGCGAGGTGGGAGGCGTAGTTGGTTCCGTCATCGCTCATGCGCGGTCACCAGGCTGATCCCGGGAATGCCCTGCGCGCCGAGCAGCACGAACCGCGGCGCGATGGCGGGGCTGCATCGCAGGACGACCGTGCGGGCCGGCGCCAGGCTCCGTGCCACGTCGATGATGGTCCGGGTGCAGGACAGGTCGATGAAGGACAGCTCGGCCATGTTGATCGTGACGGGGCCCTCCGTCCTGATCGCCTCGCTCAGCGCCAGGGCCAGGGCGTCCTCGGCCGCCCGGTCGATCTGTCCCGCCACCCGGATGCCGGGAGGCGCGTACTGGCGGCAGATCCGCAGCAAAGGGTCGTCGTGATAGGTGGCCGCGGCGACCGCCCGCGTGTGAAAGGGGGAGACCGAGGCGAGGGTGACCGGGTCGAAGCGTTCCCGGTCGTACTGGCACAGCACCGACACGCTGCTGTCCGACAGGATCGTCGCGATCTGCTCCTCGAAGGCGGGCAGTTGCTCGACACCGTGGACCGGCCGCAGCGCCCAGCCCATGTCGAGGGCCACCCGCAGCCCCGAGTAGCCCTCGTGCGCGGTCAGCTCCATCTGGGAGCTCAGCCACCCCATCGCGTGATCCACCGTGAAGACCTGCCCGGACAGCAGGCCCTCCTGAGAGGCGACGACGTCCATCCGGCCGCTCGCGGTGGCGGACTGCACGGCTATCCCGCGGCGGTTCAGCTCGGCCAGCGCTCCCTGCGGCTCCTCGCACAACCAGACGACCCGCAGCCCTCCCGCCAGCCCGTCCCGTACGAACGCGGCCGTGAGGTCGAGCAGTTCTTCCGGCTCGCCGAAGGTCAGGCACGCGTGATCATTGATCGCCAGATCCGTGATCTGCACCTCTGCACTGACGGTCACCGTGCCACCACCCCCGAGCGGTCCCGGCCGCCCACCGTCTCAACGGGCTACCCATCCTAGTGACCGGCATTCGTCAAGAATCGGTCTCGGCCGGCGGGAGGGCTACAGGTACGTCGGCGTACGGCCGGTTCGGTCGCGGAACATCCACCAGTTCCAGACCTGGGCGAGGAGCATCAGCGGCACCATGACCGCGGCGAAGCCCGCCAGCAGCCGCAGGGTGCTCGCCTCCGCCATCGCATCGGCCAGCCGCAGGCCGGTGCCGGGGGCGCTGGAGGAGACCAGCGCGAAGGGGCGCAGGCCGGCGCCGAGGGCGACGACGGGCAGGGCGGCCGCGCACGAGGTCGCGGCGAGAGCAGGGCCCGTACGGCCCGCCCGCAGCAGAGCCGCCCCCGCGAGGAGCGCGATCACCAAGGCGGCGCCGGCCACGAAGGCGGGCCACGGATGGACGAGGGCGTGCCGCGCCGAGGAGAGGGAGCCGGTGACGAGGACGGCGGCCGCCGCCGCGGCGGCCACGAGCAGGCCGCGGCGGCCGGCCCTCGCCGCCCGCGCGCCCGGCTCGCCGTCGGTCCGCCACGCCAGGAAGGCCGCCCCGTGCGCGAGGAACACCGCGGCGGTCGTGGCGCCGCACAGCAGCACGAAGGGGTCGAGCAGGTCGGCCGGTCCGAGGGAGAAGGCGTTCCGGGCGTCCAGCGGCACCCCGGCGAGGATGCGGCCGGCCACGAGCCCCCATCCCACGGCGGGCACCAGCCCGCCCAGGAAGATCAACCCATCCCAGAGGCGGCGTGCCGCGGCGCCCCGGTGGCGGCTGCGCAGCTGTACGGCGGCGTTGCCGACGACGATTCCGGCCAGGATCGCCGTGAACAGGAAATACATCCCGGACAGCAGCCGTCCCTCCAGGAAGGGGAAAGCGCCGAACAGCACCCCGGACGCGGCCACCAGCCAGACCTCGTTGCCGAGGAAGAACGGGCCGAAGGCGTTGAGCAGCGCCCGCCGCTCGCGGTCGTCACGGCCGAGCCGGGGCGTGAGCATCTGCACGCCGTAGTCGAGACCGGCCAGGACGAAGTAGCCGGCGAGCAGCAGCCCGAGCAGGGCCGGCCACACGAGTCCGAGAGTCACGAGGGCTCCTCTTTCACAGGGCGAGGGACGCGGTGGGCCGCTCCGCCTGCCCGTCGCCGGGTGATCCGCCCAGGTCGGTTTCGGCCGGGCCGCGGCGGGCGTACCGGACGATCAGCGCCACGTCGGCGACCCCCAGCGCGAGGAACACCCCGCAGAACAGGACCAGGGACGCCGCCATCGAGCCGACGGGCGACCGCGCGGCGGCCGTCGTGAGCTCGCCGTACACCGCCCACGGCTGGCGTCCCACCTCGCGCAGCAGCCATCCGCCGAGCGCGGCGACGAAGGGCAGGGGCACCGCGACCAGCATCAGGTACGCCGCCGGGCGGAACCGGAGGTACCAGTCCCGGTAGAGCAGGACGAGGGCCACGACGATCAGCAGGAAGATCAGATAGCCGACGTCCTGCATGACGTCGAAGGCGGTGGCGATCCAGGTGGGCGGCCGGTAGTCCCCCGCGCCGAACCGCTGCGCCAGTTGCGCCTGCACGTCCTCGACCCGCAGGGAGCCGAGGTCGTCGATGTGGCCGCGCAGGGTCGCCGCCTTCATCGGCTGGGTGTCCACGAGCGTCGGGATCTGCACGAACCCGTAGTAGAGCGCGACGAACGCCGCGGGCGTGGCCACGAACAGGCCGAGCCGCAGCGACGCGCGGAAGAACTCCCGCTCCGCCGTGCGCTTGAGGAAGTGGTAGGAGCTCACCCCCGCCACGAAGACTCCACCGGTCATCAGCGCGGCGGTGGCGGCGTGCACCAGCGCGTTGATCGCGTTGGGGTTGGTGAGCATGGCGCCGAAATCGGTGAGGTAGGCGACGCCGCCGCGCACCTCGTGCCCCACCGGGTGCTGCAGGAAGCCGTTGGCCACCATGATCCAGTACGCCGAGGCGTACGCGGTGAGGGTGACCAGCCAGATCAACGTGACGTGCACCGCCTTGGGCAGCTTCCCCCAGCCGAAGATCCACATGCCCAGGAAGGTGGACTCGGCGAAGAAGGCGACGATCGTCTCGAGTGCGAGCGGGGCGCCGAAGACGTTGCCGGCGTACTCGGCCAGGCCGCTCCAGGCGAGCCCGAACTGGAACTCCATGACCAGGCCGGTGACGATGCCCAGCACGTAGTTCACGACGTAGATCTGGCCCCAGAACCGGGTCATGCGCTCCAGGAGCGGTGTGCCCCGGAGGGCGTGCCGGGTGTGCATCACCGCGATCAGCGGGGCGAGGCCGAGGGTGAGCATCACGAACAGCCAGTGGAAACCGGCAGTCGTCGCGAACTGGAGGCGCGCCAGCGTCTCGTCCGTCATCGAGGTACGCCCGTCACCCTGCGAGAAGAGGTGGGGGGCGTGGGGTAGACCGACAAATCAGCCCTTTCCTCGCAAAGTCCGCAAGAGTGGACGGATCATATCGGGTCAGCGGTCTCCGCCCGCCGATCGGGCTCAGCGACGGAGCCGGGTCACGGTGGCGTACAGGGCCAGGGAGAGGGCCGCCCAGGTCAGGGTGGCGATCGTGAGGGACAGCCACAGCGGCCAGACGGTCACCGTGAGCGCCACCACGACGGCGAAGCCGTACAGGCCGACGGTGCCGAAGGCCGCCCCCGCCACGTCCTGCGCGGCCTGGCGTGCGCCCTCCTCCTTGGCGACGAGGGTGACGCTCGCCAGCAGGATCGCCGGGAACGCGAGGAAGAGCCCGCCCGCGCGCGGGCCGGCCAGCACGGACACCACCCCGGCGAGCGCCGACACTCCGGCGCCGAACGCGAACCGGATCACCCAGTCGCGCATGGGCGGTCGCCTCAGCTCGCCGAGCCGCAGCCGCACCTTCCTGTCGTCGTCGGGGGCCGGGTCGCCGTCACGACGGGCGCTCACGACAGGCGCGCCGGTGGCGGGGGGAGCTCCGGGGCCGTCGGCGGGGGCAGGTCCGGGGCCGTCGGCGGGGGCAGGTCCGGGGAGGCCGGCTGGGGCAGGTCCGGGGAGGCCGGCTGGGGAAGCGAAGCGGGGACCGCCGTGGTCCGGACGCCGGGCAGGCCCTGCGGCGCCAGCGCGTACCCGGCGGCCACGGCGACGCCCCAGACCGCGAGCGCGGCCAGCGCCCCCCGCCAGACGCCCCACCTGCGCACCAGGGGAACGGTGATCAGGCAGTAGAGGGCGAAGCCGACCGCGCCGACCTGCATGCCCCGGGCCGAGGCGAGGACGTCGGGGACACCGGCGATGCCGGCGGTGACGATGAGGCTGGCCAGGGCCACCGAAGGGGCGGCGCAGAACACCCCGGCGAGTCGTTTCGGCGTCAGCGTCTCGGCCAGCGCGGCGAAGGCCAGCACGAAGACGCCCCCGGCCAGCGCCTTCAGGAGGACCTCCACGATCTGATCGGTCACCTCGCCCACGCCGCGTCCCCTCCCCGAAGCCGGCACAGGAAGCCGGCACAGATGCTCGGGGGGCGTCGCTCGCCGGTTGAACCGCGTTGATTTCCGGCACCGGTACGCCCGAAACCCTCGGCGTGGACGGCGTACAGAGCTCGTCAATACTCGGTTCGAACCCGTATGAAAGCCGTCAAGAGCCACCAAATGCCACCGATCTCGGACTTTGCTTGTGCTGAGACCGTCGTGGTCCGGCGGACGTGAGTCACAACCGACGGACGTGAATCACAACCGGGGAGTGGGGATGGCGGACGTCATCTTCGTCGCTCTGACGATCGCGGTGTTCACGATCGTGGGGCTTGTCGTGAAGGCGGTGGAGCGCCGGTGAGCGTGATCAACGCCGTCGGTCTCGGCGTGGCCGCGGCGCTGCTGGTCTTCATGGTCGCGGCCCTGCTGTTCCCGGAGCGCTTCTGATGAGCGCGGCAGCGGCAGGGGCCGTGCTCGTGCTGTCCGTCGTCACGGTGCTGTCCGTCGTTTATCTGCTGCTGGGCGACTACCTGTACCGGGTCTACACCGGCACCCGCCACAGCGCGGCCGAGCGCCTCGTCTACCGTCTCGTCGGCGTGCGGCCGGACGCCGAGCAGTCCTGGGCGGTCTACGCACGCGCCCTGCTGGCCTTCTCCGCGGTCTCCGTGCTGGCCGTCTACGGCATGCAGCGCCTGCAGGACCGGCTGGTCCTCGGCCTCGGGCGACCCGCGGTCCCCGCCCACGTCGCCTGGAACACGGCCGTCAGTTTCGTTACGAACACCAACTGGCAGGCGTACTCGGGTGAGTCCACGATGGGTCACCTGGTGCAGATGGCCGGCCTGGCGGTGCAGAACTTCGCGTCGGCGGCGGTCGGCATGGCCGTGGCGGTCGCGCTCGTGCGGGGCTTCGCCCGCAGGCAGGCCGACACCATCGGCAACTTCTGGGTGGATCTCGTGCGCGGCACGTTCCGGGTCCTGCTGCCGATCGCGTTCGTCGCCGCGCTGGTCCTGGTCGCCGGGGGCGTGGTGCAGAACCTCGCGTCGCCACACGAGGTGACGACGCTGACCGGCGGCACCCAGGCGATCACCGGGGGCCCGGTGGCGAGCCAGGAGGCGATCAAGGTCCTCGGCACCAACGGGGGCGGCTTCTACAACGCCAACTCCGCCCATCCCTTCGAGAATCCGGCCGGGTGGACGAACTGGCTGCAGATCGTCCTGCTCCTGGCGATCCCGGTCGCGCTGCCGCGCACCTTCGGCCGCATGGTCGGCCAGGTGCGGCAGGGACACGCGATCCTCGCCGTCATGGCGGTGATCGCCCTGGTGAGCGTGGTGCTGACGAACGTCTTCGAGGTCTCCGGCGGCGCCACGGTCCCCCAGGCCGCGGGGGCGGCGCTGGAGGGCAAGGAGGTCCGCTTCGGCGTGCCCGGCTCCGCGACGTTCGCCGCCGTCACGACGCTGACCTCGACCGGCGCCGCCGACTCCGCCCACGACTCCTTCACGCCCCTGGGCGGCATGATGACGATGCTGAACATGATGCTCGGCGAGGTCGCGCCGGGCGGCGCCGGTTCCGGCCTGTACGGCATGCTCGTGCTGGCGGTGATCACCGTCTTCGTGGCCGGTCTGATGGTGGGCCGTACGCCGGAGTACCTGGGCAAGAAGATCGGCTCGCGTGAGATCAAACTGGCCTCGCTCTACTTCCTGGTGACCCCGGCCCTCGTGCTCGCCGGCACGGCCGCGGCGATGGGCAACCGGGCGGGTCTGGCGGCCATGCTGAACGGCGGCCCGCACGGGCTCTCGGAGATCCTCTACGCGTTCACGAGCGCGGCCGCCAACAACGGCTCGGCGTTCGCCGGGATCTCGGCGGGCACGCCCTGGTGGTGTGTCGCGCTCGGTCTGTGCATGGCCTTCGGCCGGTTCCTGCCGATCGTCTTCATCCTCGCGCTGGCCGGATCGCTGGCGCGGCAGGCGCCGGTGCCGGTCTCCGCCGGGACGCTGCCCACCCACCGTCCGCAGTTCGTCGGGATGGTGGCCGGCGTCACGGTCGTCCTCGTCGCCCTCACGTTCCTGCCTGCCCTCGCGCTCGCGCCCCTCGCGGAAGGACTGTCCTGATGCCGGCGTCAGCGCGGCGTGGAAGCGGCGGGACCGGCGGCGGGGTCAGCGGCGGGGTCGGCGGCGGCCTGCTCGATCCCCGGCAGCTCGTGAGGTCGCTGCCCCACGCGCTGCGGAAGCTGAACCCCGTCACGCTGTGGCGGAATCCGGTGATGTTCGTCGTCGAGGTCGGCGCGGCGTTCACCACTGTGCTCGCGATCGCCGATCCCTCGTTGTTCGCCTGGGCCATCGTGGTGTGGCTGTGGCTGACGGTCGTGTTCGCCAACCTGGCCGAGGCCGTGGCCGA
>NZ_VIRL01000038.1 GCF_006874465.1 Microbispora bryophytorum
TGTCGTGCGTCGTCGCGTAGACGAGGTGCTTGCCGTTGTAGACGACGTTGGTGAAGTCCTTGAGCGAGGCCCAGCCCGACTTCGGGCTCGCCAGCGCGCCGGTCGAGCTCCAGCGGTACGACGACGGCAGATTACACGTCGGGTTCGCCGAGGGGGACGGGGACGGCGACGGAGACCGGGAGGGGGACGCAGACGGGGACGGGGACGCAGAGGGGGAACGCGTCGGCGACTGTGTGGGGGAGGGGCTGGGCGAGCCCGGGCTGCCGGTGCAGGCCACACCGTTCAGGGAGAACGAGGTGGGCACCTGGGGGGAGCCGTTCGAGGAACCGTTGAATCCGAAGTTCGTGCTGCCGCCGCTGGGGATGCTGCCGTTGTAGGAGACATTGGTGGCGGTCACCGTCGAGCCGGACTGGCTGTGGGTGGCGCTCCAGATCTGGGTGACCTGCTCTCCGGCGCCGAAAGACCAGGTCAGCTGCCAGCCGTTGACCGCGTCACCCAGGTTGTTGATGGTGACGCTGGCGTTGAATCCGCCCGGCCAGCTCGAACTGATGGCGTAGTCGACCCGGCAGGCCACGGCGGCCTCGGCGGGCTGTGTGATCAGCAGGCCGCCGGCTCCGGCCAGCAGGACCGGGATGGCGCCGATCACGAGGCCGCGGCGCGGGGCCCGCCGGGGCGGCGCCCCGGTCGTGACGGCGGAGGGGCGCGGTGACCGCGCTCGCCAGGGCAGACGCATCTGTGTTCTCCTCATCATCTTGTCCGGCCGCCGTCAGGGGCTGGTACGGGTAGCGGTCGGGGTGGCCGCGGTGTCGTTCACGGTGAACCCGAAGGTCGTGGAGCCGCCGACGGCGATGGAGCCGTTGCAGGAAAAGCGGACACGCGGGGGGTCGCTCCGCGCGATCGACGCCGCGTCCCGTGATCGGGGAACGCACACCACCAGGGCGTCGCGAACGACGGTCCTCACCGCGCGCCACCAGATGGCAGGAGGAAGCCGCCTCGAGGACACAGTGTGGGAAATCCTGCCGAAATGTGTCAAGCCTTCTGAGAAAGTTTCAGGGGGCGCTCTCGCGGTCACGGGCGGCGGCCCCTGATAACGCCTGATGAGCCGCGCGCCCGTCCACCGCTCCTGTGCGGATACGCGTCGCCGTCCTTGACATCGCCTCTTCGCCTCGTATTTGCTCCGACCTGCCACCACAGCCCAACTGACAGAGAAGAAGGAAAACGCGGCAAGACAAATTGTTAACGCTAACAGTCGCCTGTGGCCACCATCCGGAGGCCATGGTGCGGGGCGGTCCGGCGGACAGACACCACGTCCCTGGGGCCGCCTCCCGGAGAGTCACCGATGAGGAGGTCCACGGCGGCAGGGACGACCGCCCCACACGCTCGTCTTCGTCGCGTCGTGTCATCACTCGCGCAGCCGCAGGCCGTCCGCTCCCCGGGCGGATCCACGGGACCGATCCCCGGTCTCGCGCCGGCGGCGTACGTCGCGGAATGCGCGTGGGATGCGTCGCGCTGCCCGCACCGGGGTGGTGCGGGCAGCGGCCCGTGCGGCTCAGCCGGGATAGGGACGGTTGAACTGAGGCGGGGTGAACGGGACATATCGAGGGGCGGGGTCGGCGGCCGACGCCGCCGCACGGGCATTCATCGCCGGGGCCGACGTCGCGGGCCAGTGACCGCTGCGCAGCCGGTCGAGCATCGTCGTCAGCGCCGCCTCCTGCTCCGCCGGTGAGAAGTCGCAGTGGCCGACGGTTTCGGTGTAGGTCTGGCGCAGCAGGGAGTTCGCCCCCGCGCGGCGCACATTCTCCCCGTACGACTGCTGCTGGGCGACCGTGGAGATCTGGTCACCGGTGCCGGACACGGTCAGCACGGGGATCCGCAGCCTGCCGTCCAGGACGATGCCGCGCGAGAAGCGCCTGACGGCGTCCGGGTCCGCGGCCACGCGGGGCGCGGCGGCCAGGTTCTTCAGGTCGGCCGCGAGGTCCAGACCCGCCGCCTTGTACAGGTCGCGGACGGCACGCCCGAGGGCAGGATCGGCGAGGCGCAGCTGCTTGTCGTAGTCGACTCCGGTGTTCCAGGACGGGTTCCCGCCGACCACGTCCATGATCTGACGCCGGCTGCTCATGGCCTGCCCGATGTACGGCAGGGGCCCACCGGCGAGCGCGAGGTAGGCGCCCTGCTGCAGCGCGGCGGCGTCCCCCCTGTCCGGAGGCGGCGGCGCGGACCCGTCGGGGTTGCGTCCCCAGGCCGGCAACTGGCCGATCGCGGCGGCCAGCGCGATCCGGGCCCGCCCCTCGGGACTCTGCTGCGCCGCGGCCAGGGCGTCGATCCATGCCTTCCGGGCCGATTCGATGTCCGCGGGGATGTCGATGACCGGCAGTCCCGGCGCGACCAGGCGCTCGAGCACGAAGACCGTGTCGAGCTTCTGGTTCCACTGGCCGACGGACCCGCCGAGGCCGCCGCACATCGGGACGGCGGCGTCGAAGGCGCCGGGGTGGACCTGGGCGACGCCGGCGGCGACGAAACCGCCCATCGAGGTCCCGGAGGCGATCGCCTCGCGTGCCCGGCCGTACGCGTCCTCGAAGCGGGCCAGCGCCTCGGCCTGGTTGTCGATGGCGGAGCGGATGTCCCAGCCGGTGATCGCCCGGCTCGTCCCGCCGTGGGCCACGCCGTCGGCCAGCAATCGCGCGGTCAGGGGCTCGCTCCTGCCCGTGCCGGCGAAGTCGAGGGCGACCACCACGGTGCCGTTCCATGGGGCCGGGACGACGAACTCGTAGGGCGTACCGTCATCGAGGGTGCCGCTGATGCAGGTGGGGTGGGCGGGGGAGTCCGGCAGGCACGGTGTGCCGCCGGGGGTGCCGCCGGGGGTGCCGCCGGGGGTGCCGGCGGAGGCCGCGGCGGCGGTGCCGCATCCGACGGCGGTCGCCAGCGCCAAGGCCAGGCACGCGGTCACTTTACGGCGCATCACAGCGACAGTCCCTTCGACTCGGCCGTCCATCCGTTCTCGGTGCACAGTCCGCAGCCGGGGCCGACGAAGCGCGCCCCGGCGGTCCGGTCTCCGCGCAGGACGTAGTCGAACCAGTTGGCGGCCACCTGCCAGCCGTTGGTGGCCTCGAGACCCGCGATCAGGCCGGTGTGGCCGGCCGCCGTGTCACCGACAAGGGCGGCGGGGACGTCGAGCAGGGCGTAGTTGTCGATGCTGTTGTGGTAGGCGACGTCGTCCGGGCCGCCGTTGACCAGCAGCGTCGGCGTGTGCAGATCGGCGAGACGGTCGCGCCCGTAGCCGCCGAAAACCGGCTCCTCGAAGTATCCGGTGTTGAATCCGGCGACCGCGTCGATCAGGGGGTCGGTCCCGGCGGCGAGCGCCTCGACACCGCCGCAGCTGTGGCCGAGCACGCCGACCCGCGTCGTGTCCGCCCGCCCGTCGAACTGCTTGCGTGCCTGCCCCGACTCGGTGGCCCAGTGGGCGGCCGCGAGGAGCGCCTCGGGGTGCGCGATCGTGTTCTCGGGGGTGTTGGGGACGGGGAACTCGTCCAGCCCGCCGTTGGCCACGACGATGTATCCCTGGGAGGCCAGGCCGGTGAGGAACGTGATCCCTTCCAGGTTGCTGCTCGCGCAGGCGCCGTTGCCGTAGACGATCACGGGCAGGCTGGCCTTGCGCAGGGCCTTGAGATCGGCCGGGCGATAGACGGTGTGCCCGGGCAGGCCCACGGCGGCCTCCCGGACCGTGGGCAGGATGGTGGGCGCCGGGGCGCCGGCCGCGGGGGGCTTCGGCGGTGGCGGCTCGTGGGCGGGCGAGGCCGCGGCGGCGCCGGAGCCGGCGAGGACGACCACCCCTGCGGCCGCCGCCAGCAGGGTCCGCACGGTCATGGAGCGAGTAGGCATGTCGCGTTTTCCTCCAGGGTCATCCAGCGTCATGGACGGGCAGGGGGCGCCGGCTCGGGGTCGACGAGGCCCGCGAGTGGCCGGCGGGGCACCTTGCAGCGGGGGACAAGGCAGCGGGGGACAAGGCAGCGGGGGACAAGGCGCAGCGGTGCCGACCTGGGCCCGAACTCCAGTCAGTCGAGCATCTCCACCTCGCCGGCCTGTCCGCCTGTGGTGCCGGGGCCGGCACCGCAGACGGACAGGAGCGCGATCGCCGCACTCGCCGCGACGACGCCCGGAGCTGACTTTCGGAACATCGAGGCTCCTCACATGCAGGCGGTCGAGCCAAAGTAGGCAGGCCTCAGAGCATTGTCAACAGTTCTGTGACGACCGTAAGATTAGTGCCGAACATAATTGGCGGCGGAACTGGACGACCGGTCGATGAACTGTTGCGTCCCTCGCGTCGCAGCAGCGCACCGGCGGCCGGGATCGCCGGAGGGGGGCCCGGAACGCGGGGCCGGGTGACGTAAATTCATCCAGGTCGAGCCCGGTGAGCGCGCCCGTGTTCGGGAGGCGGCCGGCTGGGGCACCCACACCGGCTGAGGAGTCTGACGATGGTGGGACGCCGGGTGGCCGCGTCGCCGGACTCCGGCTCCCTGCCCAGGGCCCGGCAAGGGGCCGAATCGCAGCGGCTGCTGACCACGCTGCTGGCGATTACTGGTTCTGGCGTCCGGAGCACATCCTGTCGTCGGCGCTGGTCCGGCTGCTGGGGAGTTCGGCATCACCGTGACCTGCGCCCGCGCCGCCTCGCGGCGGGTCGCCTCACGAGGGCTGCTGGTCAGCTCGCGAAACGGCCGCACCACCGCGTACGGACTGCCGCCCCGGGCGTCGGACGTGATCGTGACGCACATGCGCCGGCTGCTGACGTTCGGCGCCACCACACCGCCTGATCGTTCCTGCCTGCTGCGGTCGTGCGGCACCTACGACCCGCGGTCCGGGGTCGCTCAAAGAAGCATGACATTCTGATAACGACCGCACGTCCAAGCGTTGTCAATATACTTCTGCTGTGAATGATGGTGAAAGGTCCGAGGCAGCGGACCTCGACTTCCCGCGTTTCCAGGTGGGCGCACCCCCGCAGCACCTGATCACGACGCTTCTCGGGGACTACTGGATCAGCAGGCCCGAGCAACTGCCGTCCGCCGCACTGGTGCGGCTGACCGAGGAGTTCGGCGTCTCCGCCGTGGCGGCCCGGGCCGCGCTCAGCCGCCTGACCAAGCGGGATCTGCTGGAGTCGTCCAAGATCGGGCGACGCACCTACTATCGCCTGACGGACCGGGCCGCCGCGGTGATGCTGGAGGGGCGGCAGCGGATCATGTCCTTCGGCCTGGAACAGGGCGCGTGGGACGGGCGATGGGTGATGGCGGCGTTCTCCATCTCCGAGGAACAGCGCGACCTGCGCCACGCGCTGCGCGCGAGGCTGCGCTGGCTCGGCTTCGCCCCGCTCTACGACGGGCTGTGGGTCTCGCCGACCGCCGACGCCGACAGCGCGGCGAAGGTGCTCGCCGAGCTGGAGATCCCCACGTCGACGATCTTCCGCGCCGAGGCCCTGGATCTCGCGGGCATGCGCGCCCCGCAGGAGGCGTGGGACTTCGACCAGCTCCGGCGCACCTATGAGGGGTTCGTGGCCCAGTACTCGCCTCTGCTGCAGCGCGTTCGCAAGGGCGTGGTCGGCGCGTCCGAGGCCCTGGTGGCGCGTACGGGGATCATGGACACCTGGCGCACGTTCCCCAACCACGATCCCGACCTGCCGGCGGAGCTGCTGCCCGCCGATTGGCCGCGTGCCGCGGCCAGAGACCTCTTCGTGGAGATCTACGACACCCTCGGGCCGCTCGCCGAGTTCCGCGTCAAGCAGATCGTCGCGGAGTTCGAGCCCGAACTGGCCGAGCTGGTCGCCCACCACCGGACCAGTTCCATCCTCGCGCTCACCTGATCGTTTCCCGGCGACGGGGCGGCGTTCCGGCTCGCCCCGCACGTCTCCGCTGCACAGCCGCCTCTTGACAGGTGTGCACCTATAGGTGTGACACTTATCCCAACGACCGCCAAATTAACTGCATCGTTAGCTGGTCGTGGAAGGACCACCATGAGAATGCCCAGGACCATCCTCGCGGGTGTGGCGGCTTTGGCCCTCGTCAGCGCCGCAGCCTGCGGTGGAGACGGCGGCGAGGCGCAGCGGCCGGCGGGCGCGACGGCTCTGTACGACGCCCTGCCCGATGGCATCAAGGAAGCGGGCGTCATCCGATTTGCCGGGGATTCCCATCCGCCCTATCGGATCGTCGCCGACGACGGCAAGACCGTCACGGGCATCGACAAGGAGTTGCAGGACGCCCTCGGCAAGGCGCTGGGGGTCCGCACCGAGATCTCGATCGTCAGCGGCCTGCCCGCGGCGCTGTCCGGCATGCTCGCCTCCCGATACGACGCCTTCAACGGTCCGGTCAAGGACAGCGCCGAGCGGGAGAAGCAGTTCGACGCGCTCGTGTGGATGGTCACCCGGACCTCCTACCTCATCCCCAAGGGCGGGTCCGCGGCCATCGGGAGCTCGGGTGACCTGTGCGGCAAGCGCGTCGCCGGCACCGCCGGCAGCATCGTGGAGGACCAGGCCAAGCGCCTGACCGAGTGGTGCGCCAAGCAGGGCAGGCCGGGGCTCGACTTCATCGGCTTCGCCGACACCAACGGCACCATCCTCGCCGCCAAGTCCGGCCGGGCCGACGCGGCCGGCATGACCGAGAGCGCCGCGCTCGACGTGCTCTCGAAGGAGAAGGACGCCTTCACCTACGTCACGCAGACCGAGGAGCAGGGCGCCGGCGTCGACCAGCTGGCGATGCTCGTGCCCAAGTCCAGCGGTCTCGGCCCGGCGATGCTCGACGCGTTCAAGGAGATCTTCAAGAACGGCGAGTACAAGAAGATCATGGACAAGTACGGGCTCCAGAAGGTGGCGGTGCCGGAGCCCAAGATGAACACCGCGGCGACGCAATGAGCGTGGCACCACAGACCGTGGCACCGCCGGGCGTGGACGTCGCCTCGGCCCGTCCGCGCATCCGTCCCCTGCGCTGGGTGGCCGGGGTCGTGCTGCTCGTGCTCCTCGCGCAGTTCGCCTGGTTCCTCGTCACCAACCCGCGGTTCGAGTGGCCGGTGGTCGGCAGGTACCTGTTCGACCCGAACGTCCTGCGCGGTCTGGGCATGTCGCTGCTGCTCACCGTCATCGTGATGCTGCTGGGCAGCGTGTTCGGGGTGCTTCTCGCGGCGGGCAGGCTGAGCGGCTTCCGGCCGGTGGCCTGGGCGTGCGGCTTCTATGTCACGGTCTTCCGCAGCATCCCGCCCCTGCTCCAGCTGATCTTCTGGTTCAACCTCGGTTATCTGCTGCCGCGGATTCCGCTGGGCGTGCCGTTCGGCCCGACGTTCGTCTCGTGGCCGACCAACTCCGTGATCAGCTCGCTGACCGCGGCCGTCATCGGGCTCACCCTGCACGAGGCCGCGTACATGGCCGAGATCGTCAGGGCGGGCATCCTGGCCGTGGACGGCGGTCAGCGTGACGCGGCCCGCGCGATGGGGTTCACGGCGAGGCAGAGCTTCGTCAAGGTCGTGCTCCCGCAGGCGATGCGGGTGATCGTCCCGCCCGCCGGCAGCGAGTTCATCAGCCTGCTCAAGGGCACCTCCCTGGTCAGTGTGATCGCGATGGCCGACCTGCTGTACTCGGTGCAGGTGATCTACAACAGGACCTACGAGGTCGTGCCGCTGCTGATCGTGGCCTGCGCCTGGTACCTGGTGGTGGTCACCGCTCTGTCGCTCGGCCAGCGGCGCCTGGAGCGGCACTTCGGAAAGGGGCAGCGGTGAGCGACACGCCGGTCCTGCGCATCCGTGATGTACGCAAGCGGTTCGGCGACCACGTGGCGCTCGACGGGGTGAGCCTGGACGTGCACGAGGGCGAGGTCGTCACCGTGATCGGCCCGTCCGGCTCGGGCAAGTCCACCCTGGCCCGCTGCGTCCACCAGCTGGAGAGCATCGACGGCGGGGCCATGCACCTCGACGGGGAGCTGCTCGGCTACGAGTTCCATCGGGGCCACCTGCGCCCCCTGCCGGACCGGCGGGTGGCCGCCCAGCGCGGCCGCATGGGCATGGTCTTCCAGCAGTTCAACCTGTTCCCGCACTGGAGCGTGCTGCGCAACGTCATCGAGGCGCAGGTGCTGGTCCACGGCCGCAGGCCGGAGGATGCGCGGGAGGAGGCGCTGCGGCTGCTGCAGCGGGTGGGGCTCGCCGACAAGGCGGACGCCCATCCCCGGACGCTTTCCGGGGGCCAGCAGCAGCGCGTCGCCATCGCCCGGGCGCTGGCCACCAACCCGCGGATCATGCTGTTCGACGAGCCCACCAGTGCGCTGGACCCCGAGCTGGTGGACGAGGTGCTGAGCGTCGTGCTCGACCTGGCCCGCGGCGGCATGACCATGATCATCGTGACGCACGAGATGAGCTTCGCCCGCGAGGTGGCCGATCGGTGCGTCTTCATGGAGAAGGGCCAGATCGTCGAGACGGGCACTCCCGAGGAGATCTTCGACAACCCCGCCTCGCCCCGGCTGCGAGCCTTCCTGTCGCGCTTCTCCGGGCGCGCGGCGCAAATCTCCGACGAACGCCTCCTGAAGGAGGAGACCACCTCTTGAGCTTCACGGTAATGGCCGTCGGCGACCTCGTCGTCGACGAGCCCGACCCCGCGTCCTTCTTCGCCCCGGCCCGGGAGACGCTGGCCCGGGGCGATGTGGTGATCGGCCACATCGAGGTGCCCCACAGCACGTCCACCGCCCAGGTCAGCACCGACGTCCCCGCCCCGCCGGCCGATCCCGCCGCGCTGTCCGCGGTCGCCGGCGCCGGTTTCCACGTGGTGACGCTCGCGGGCAACCACGTCTACGACGTCGGCGACCAGGGGGTGGCCGACACGATCAAATACGCGACCGAGGCCGGACTGGCCACCGCGGGCGCCGGCCTGACTCTCGGCGAGGCCCGCCGTCCCGCCGTCGTGAAGCGCGACGGGCTGCGGATCGGCGTGCTCAGTTACAACTGCGTCGGCCCCCGCGAGTCCTGGGCGACCAGCCGCAAGCCGGGCTGCGCGTACGTCAAGGTGCTGACCCACTACGAGCTCGACCACGCCAGCCCCGGCGGGCCGCCCGCCGTCTACACCTTCGCCGACCCCGCCTCCCTGGAGCGGATGGCCGAGGATGTGTCAGCCCTGGCCGCCGAGGCCGACGTCGTGCTGGTGTCGCTGCACAAGGGCGTCGGACACACGCCCGCCGTGCTGGCGATGTACGAGGGGCCGGTGGCGCGGGCCGCCGTCGACGCCGGCGCGCACGCCGTGTTCGCCCACCACGCCCACATCATGCGCGGCGTCGAGATGTACCGCGGCAGGCCGATCTACCACGGCCTGGGCAACTTCGTGACCGTCACCCACGCGTTGACGCCCGCAACGGGCGACGCGGGCGAACGGGCCGAATGGGCGCGCCGCAGAGTCGAGCTGTACGGCTTCGCGCCCGACCCGGACATGCCGTACTACCCCTTCCATCCCGAGAGCCGGAACACCGCGATCGCGGTCTGCCGGTTCGACCGGGACGGACTGGTGTCGGCAGGCCTCGTGCCCTGCTGGATCGACGGCGCGGGCAGGCCGGTGCCGCTCGGCGACGACGAGGAGGGGCGGCGGGTCGTGTCGTACATCGAGCACATCACGCGGCAGGCGGGCCTGAAGACGGAGTTCCATTGGGAGGGAGACGAGGTGGTGCTGCGTGGCTGACCGTCCACTCGCCGGCCGCACGGTGATCGATCTGACCACCGCGCTGTCCGGACCGTACGCGACCCTGCTGCTGGCCGGGCTCGGCGCCCGCGTGATCAAGGTGGAGAACCCGCTGACCGGCGGCGACACCTCCCGCAACAACGCCCCCTATCTCGGGGCGGACGGGCTGACGCTGGGCCGCCACGGGGACGACGACATGTCCGTGTCGATGCTCCTGCGGGGCCGCAACAAGCAGAGCGTCACGCTCAATCTCAAGCACCCCAAGGCCCGCGACGTCCTGGCCGGTCTGGTCGGGGCGGCGGACATCATGATCGACAATTACAGCGCCGGCGTCATGGCGCGGCTCGGCATCGGCCACGACTGGGCGAGCGCGATCAACCCGCGCATCGTGTGCACGTCGATCAGCGGCTTCGGCGCGCAGGGCGGTCCCGGCTCGGGCAAGGCGATGGACACCATCATCCAGGCGCTCAGCGGCGTGATGATGACCGCGGGCGCGCCCGGCGAGCCGCCCGTCCGCTTCGGGCTGCCGGTGGGCGACCTGGTCGCGCCGCTGTACGCGGTGATCGGCACGCTCGCCGCGGTCCTGCGGGCCGACGCGACCGGCCAGGGCCAGCACGTGGACGTGTCCATGCTGGGGGCGCTGACCTCGCTGGTCGCGTGCGAGCCGTTCGACGCCTACGAGAAGCTGGGACTACCCATGCGCACGGGGACGACCGTGCCCAGGCTCGCGCCGTTCGGCACGTTCCCCGCCGCGGACGGCTGGTTCGCGCTGTGCGGCCCCACCGACGCCTTCGCCCGTGGCCTGTTCACGGCGATGGGACGCGACGAGCTGGCCGCGGACCCGCGGTTCGCCTCCAGGGACGCGCGCGTGGCCAACGCCGGCGAGCTGCACGAGCTGGTGGGCGCGTGGGCGGCGGACCGGCCGCTCGCCGTGATCCTCGACCTGCTCACCCGGAACGGCGTCCCCGCCGCCGAGGTGCGCGAGCCCGGCGACGCCGTGCGCGACCCGCTCGTGCTGGAGCGCGAGGAGGTCGTGCCGCTGGAGCATCCGCGCCATCGTCCGGGCCAGGGCCGCCAGGCGGACCTGTACGGGACCGGCGTGCCCATCCGCTTCTCCGCCTCGGAGGCGAGGCTCGACCGCCCGGCGCCCGGCCTCGGCGAGCACAACGCCGAGATCTACGGCGGCCTGCTCGGCTACTCCGACGACGAGCTCAAGGCCCTGGCCGAGGAGGGGGTGATCTGACATGCCCACGGCGCTGGCCGCGCTGGAGGAGGCGTACGCCCGGCGCGGCGCACGTACGGCCGCCTCGACGCGCCTGTCCGTCTCGATGGACCCGTCCGTTTCGATGGGCCCGGCCGTCTCTACGAGTCCGGCCGGCGACCGGACGCCGGTCGTCGGCTACGTCGGGGCGGACGTGCCGGTCGAACTGCTGACCGCCGCGGGGGTGCACGCGGTCCGCCTCACGGGAGACCCGGACTCCGGCTCCGTGCTCGGAGACCGATACCTGGGTCGCGGGGTGGACCCGATGGCCCGCTCGGTGCTCACCCGGCTGCTCGCCGGATCCTTCGGCGACCTGGACCGCATCGTGGTCTCGCACGACTGCGAGGCGTCCCTGCGGCTGTTCTACGCGCTGCGCGAGCTGCGCCGCGTGGAGCCGGGCACCGCACTGCCCGAGGCGTACCTCGTGGACATCCTGCACCTGCCGCACCGCACGACCGCGCGGTACAACCGCCGCAGGATCGGCGAGTTCGCGGCCAGGCTGGAGGCCTGGACCGGCCGTCCCCTCGACCTGGCCGGGGCGGTGGCGGCGCACGACGAGCGGCGCCGGCTGCTCACCGCCGTCGCCGAGCTGCGCAGGGCGGTGCCCGCCCGCCTGACGGGACGGCAGTTCCTCGCCGTGGCCAACGCGGCCCTGCCCGTCGACGAGCACATCGCGCTGCTGGAACGGCTGCTCGCCGAGGCGGGACGGCTGGGGGAGCACCCCGGGCGGCGCGTCTTCCTGAGCGGCAGCGACCACGACACGCCGCACGTGTACGAGACCGTCGAGTCCGAGGGCTACGTGATCGTCGGCGAGGACCACTCCTTCGGCGACCTGTTCCTCGGGGAGCCGGTCGGCGCCGGTGGCCTGGACGCGCTGGCCGAGCACTACCACCACAGCGGCCCGACCGCCCACCGGGCCACCGTGGGCGAGCGCGCCGCGCACGCGGCGCGGGCCGTACGGCACTGCCGGGCCGAGCTGTTCGTCGGCTATTCCAGGATCGGCGACGAGGCCCCGGCCTGGGACTTCCCGGCGCAGCGCGCGGCGCTCGACATTCCCGCCGTGCTGCTGGAACGCCAGGAGTACGGGCGTGCCGACCTGGCCGCCCTGCGGAAGGAACATCCATGCGCAGTGTGAAAACCCTCGCCACGGCGGCAGAGGCGGGCAGGCACCAGCGCGAGTGGTTCGCCGACCTGCGGCGGCGGGTCGCCGACGGCGAGCCGTTCGCCCTGCTCAACGCGGACGTCCCGCACGAGATCTTCCGCACGATGGACATCCCGTACGCGGTCAGCCAGTGGTGGGCGTCCCTGGTGGCCGCCAAGCAGCGCTCGGGGCACTACCTGGACCTGGTGCGGCAGCGCGGCTACCCCGACTACTCCGAGCAGTACAACTCGGTCACCCTCGGCTCCGCCTTCGACCCGGAACCGGAGGCCGGCCCGTGGGGCGGCCTGCCCAGGCCGGACATCGTCGTCGGCGACGCCACCGGCGACGTCACCCGCAAGGTCTTCGACATCTGGGGGCACGAGCCCGGGGTCACCTTCTACCCGCTGGAGAGCGCCGCCGAGAACGAGGTGCCCGCCAACTGGTGGGAGCTCATGCCGCACCGCTGGGAGCAGGCCGTCGGCCCGGCCAGGCTCGACCTGCTCACCGCGGAGCTGGAGAACCTCGTCAGGTTCCTGGAGACCACCACCGGCAGGCGGTTCCGCGAGTCCCGCTTCCGCGAGGTGATGGCCCTGGTCAACGAGCAGGAGGAGTGGAACAGGAAGACCCGCGACCTCATCGCCCGCACCCGGCCCGCCCCGCTCGGCGTCGTCGACAGCATCCCCAGCGTCATGCTCCCGCAATGGCACCGCGGCACCGAGTGGGCCCGGGACATCGCCCGGCGTTTCTACGAGGAGGTGCGCGACCGGGTCGACGCGGGTCATGCCGCGTGCCCGGGCGAGCGGGCCCGCCTGATGTGGATCGGCCGCGGCCTCTGGTACGACATGGGCTTCTACCAGCGCTTCCAGGACGAGTACGGCGCGGTCTTCGTCTGGTCGATGTACCTGGCCATCGCCGCCGACGGTTACGTCCGCCACGGCGACGACCCCATGAGGGCGCTGGCGGCGCGGTTCGCCGCCTTCACCGACCAGCTCTACACGCCGCCGTGGTCGAGCGAGTGGTACGTCAAGGAGGCCCGCCTGCACGGCATCGACGGCGTGGTCCACCTGGTCTCCGACGACCCCCGCGGCAGCTACTTCACCGCCAGGGCACTGGAGGCCGCCGGGTTCCCGGTGATCGAGATCCACGCCGACAACGTCGACGCCCGCACCTTCGACGACGAGGTGGTCAGGCGCATCGGTCAGTGGCTGGAGAACGTCGTCCTGGCCTGACCTGGATGTCCGGCGACGGCAGGCTCAGGAGGCGACGTCGCGGCCCGGTACGAGTGGACAGACGTTGGGCATATCTTTGACGGTCGTCATATAACTGTCATATATTCGCTGCAATCGCCGTACAACTCAGGGGGAATCCCATGGATCTTTCCGGCAAGGTCGCCGTTGTCACCGGTGCGGGCCGCGGGCTCGGCCGCGCGTACGCCGAAGCGCTTGCCGCGGCCGGGGCGGCGGTGGTCGTCAACGACGTGGACGCCGACGCGGCCGCGCAGGTCGTCGAGGCCGTCACCGGTGACGGCGGCCGGGCGCGGAGCGTCGTCGCCCCGGTCGGATCCGCCGAGGTGGCCGACCGGCTGGTGGCCACCGCGGTCAAGGAGTTCGGACGGCTGGATGTGATGGTCACCAACGCGGGCATCCTGCGCGACCGGGTGCTGTGGAAGATGTCGGACGACGACTTCGACGCGGTGATCGATGTGCACCTGCGCGGCACGTTCACCTGCGCGCGGGCCGCGGCGATCCGGATGCGCGAGCAGGGGAGCGGGGGCCGGCTGATCCTGATCTCCTCGCCGGCGGGCCAGCGCGGGAACTTCGGGCAGACCAACTACGCGGCGGCCAAGGCCGGCATCGTGGCGATGGCCAGGACCTGGGCGCTGGAGCTGGCCAGGGCGAACATCACGGTGAACGCGGTCGTCCCGGTGGCGGCCACCGAGATGACCAAGACCATTCCCGTGTTCGCGCCGATCATCGAGGAGTCCGAGCGGACCGGGAAGCCGTTCCCGGGCTGGTTGCGCAGGGACGAGGGGCTGGGCACGGTCGAGGACGTGGCGGGGCTCGTCGTGTTCCTCGCCTCCGACGCCTCCGCGGAGGTGACCGGCCAGGCGATCGGGATCGGCGGCGACCGCCTCGCGCTGTGGTCGCACCCCGGTGAGAAGGCTGTCGCGTTCGCCGACGGAGGGTGGACGGCCGGGACCATCGCCGCCTCCTGGCAGTCGGGCGTCGGCGCCGACCCCGAGACGTACGGCATCCCCGCGCCCAAGGTCCCCGCCTCCGACGTTCAGGGGGTCTGACATGGCCGTCATGAACGTCGCCGATCTGGTCGCGATCGACGTGCACACCCACGCGGAGATCTCCAAGGACGGGCATGGCGCGCTGAGCGCGGAGCTGTTCGGCGCCTCGGAGGACTACTTCAAGGCCCACGGGCACCGGCAGCCGACCATCGCGGAGCTGGCCGCCTACTACCGGGAGCGGAAGATGGCCGCGGTGGTGTTCACCGTGGACGCCGAGCATGCCACCGGGCACCCGCGCATCTCGAACGAAGAGGTCGCGGACAGCTGCGCCGAGCACGCCGACGTGCTGATCCCGTTCGCCAGCGTCGATCCGTGGAAGGGCCGGGCGGGCGTGCGTGAGGCGCGGCGGCTGGTCGGGGAGTACGGCGTGCGCGGGTTCAAGTTCCACCCGAGCATCCAGGGCATCGCCCCCAACGACCCCGTGGCGTACCCGCTGTACGAGGCGATCGAGGAGCTGGGCGTTCCGGCGTTGTTCCACACCGGGCAGACCGGCATCGGCGCGGGCGTGCCCGGCGGGGGCGGCATCCGGCTCAAGCACGGCAATCCCATGCTGGTGGACGACGTGGCCGTGGACTTTCCCGAGCTGCGGATCATCCTGGCCCATCCGTCGTTCCCGTGGCAGGACGAGGCGCTGGCCGTCGCCACGCACAAGCCGTACGTCTACATCGATCTGTCGGGGTGGTCGCCGAAGTACTTCCCGCCGCAGCTCGTGCGGTATGCCAACACGCTGCTGAAGGACAAGGTGCTCTTCGGCTCCGACTACCCGGTGATCACCCCGGACCGCTGGATGGCCGACTTCGACAAGCTCGAGATCAAGCCCGAGGTCCGCCCGAAGATCCTGAAGGACAACGCCGTACGCCTGCTCGGGCTCGGCACGCAGGAGAGGACGACAGACGCATGACCACCACGGCGCACGGGCTCGGCGAGATCAAGGCGCTGGCCGGCAAGGATCTCGGCCACAGCGGCTGGCTGGAGATGACCCAGGAGCGGGTGAACACCTTCGCCGACGCCACCGACGACCACCAGTGGATCCACGTCGATCCCGCGCGTGCCGCGGACGGGCCGTTCGGCGGCCCGATCGCGCACGGTTACCTCACCCTGTCCCTGGTCATCCCGCTGTTCGGCGAACTGCTCGACATCCAGGGCGTGAAGATGAGCATCAACTACGGGCTGGAGAAGGTCCGCTTCCCCAGCCCGGTCAAGGTGGGCGGCAGGATCCGCCTCGCCGCCGTCGTCGTCTCCGTGGAGGACGTCCCCGGCGACGGCGTGCAGATGCTGCTCGACTTCACCGTCGAGATCGAAGGTGCGAACAAGCCCGCCTGCGTCGCCCGGGCGATCTACCGGCACTACGCCTGAACCCTGGTCGGACGCCGTGCCCGGTGCCGCCTCCGGCGGCCCCCGGGCCGGCCTCGCGGCGGCCGCGAGCCGCCGCACCTGCTCGGTCCCGACGCCTTCCCCGATCCCCCCGCTCACAGGAGGTCGAACACCGATGCGCAACGCCGGACTGGGAGGGTGGCCCGCCCGCCGGGCCCGGATGACACCGGACCGGACCGCGTTCATCTTGGCGGACCGGCCCTTCACCTACGCCGAGGTTCACGAACGGACGACACGGCTGGCGTCGCGGTTGCGCGCGGCGGGAGTGGGGGCCGGTGATCGGGTCGCCTACCTCGGCCGCAATCACGTCGCCTTCGTCGAGACGATGTTCGCCTCGCACGTGCTCGGGGCGATCTTCGTGCCGCTGAACTTCCGTCTGGCCGCGCCCGAGATCGGTTACATGCTGGACCACTCGGGCGCCGAGGTCCTGGTCTACGCGCCCGAGTGCGCCGAGGTGGTCCGGGCCCTGCCGCCGCGCACCGCGGCTCCCGCCCGGCAGGTCGTCGCGCTGGGTGCTCCTGGGCCGGGGGAGCGGCATTACGAGACCTGGCTCGCGGAGGGCGATCCCACCCCGATCGACACGCCTGTGCGGCTGGAGGACACGGCGCTCATCCTCTACACCTCGGGTACGACCGGGCGGCCCAAGGGCGCGATGCTGACCCACGGCAACCTCGTGTGGAACTGCTTCAACCTGCTGCTCGGCGTCGATGTCGCCGGCGACGAGGTGACGCTGATCGGCGCGCCGCTCTTCCACGTCGCCGCCCTGAACCAGACCCTGCTGCCGACCTTCCTCAAGGGCGGCTGTTCGGTGATCATGCCGTCGTGGGACGTGGACGAGTGTTACGACCTCATGGACAAGCACGCTGTCACCTGGATGTTCGGGGTCACCACGATGTTCGCCGCGTTCGCACAGTCGCCCAGATGGGAGGGCGCGGATCTGTCGTCGCTGCGTACCCTGATGTCCGGGGGCGCGGCGATCCCCACCGCGCTGATCCGCACCTACCAGGAGCGGGGCCTGGTGTTCTGCCAGGGATACGGGCTCACCGAGACCGCCCCCGGCGCCACCTTCCTTGAGGCCGGCCAGAGCGTGCGCAAGGTGGGCTCGGCAGGAGTGCCGGTGTTCTTCGCCGATGTGCGGGTCGTCCAGCCCGACGGCACGGACGCGGCGGCGGGACAGCCGGGTGAGGTGCTCATTCAGGGGCCGAACGTGACCCCCGGCTACTGGCGCAACCCGGAGGCGACCGCCGCCGCGTTCTCCGACGGCGGCTGGTTCCGCTCCGGCGATGTCGCCGTTCTGGACGAGGAGGGCCACCTGTACGTCGTCGACCGGGTCAAGGACATGTACATCTCGGGCGGGGAGAACGTCTACCCGGCCGAAGTCGAGGCAGCGATCTTCGAGCATCCGGCCATCGCCGAGGTCGCGGTGCTCGGTGTGCCCGATGCCCGATGGGGCGAGGTCGGCCGCGCGTTCGTGGTGCTCCGCCCCGGCACGAGTGTCACCGCCGACGAGCTGCGCGACTTTCTCCGCCCCCGCCTGGCCAAATACAAAATGCCGGTCTATTTCGACATCGCGGACGACCTGCCGAAGACGGGCTCGGGAAAAATCCAGAAACTCCAGCTGCGCCGCCTCCCGCTGCCGAACGCCGGCAGCTCCACTTCTTCACCGTGACCACACCCCACCATCAGGTACGGCGGGACGTTTTCCGCGCCGCGTCAACCGCGACTGCGGTGATGTGCGCCGGCTCCGGGACGGTGAACGTTTCAGCGACGGATGCGCGCGGGCGAAGGGAGCCGGGGCGGATATGCGGCGGTGGGACGGCAGGTAAGGGGCGGAGCCCTTGCGGAGGCGCACGGCCGCGTTCTTGACGGACCGGTCCGTGTCGTAATTTGCTCCGCTCACCACCATCGGGCTGAGGGGACGTCGAGAAGGTGAATTGTTAACGCTAACAATTCACGGTCGTTCCCCGCACGGGTCCGGAGCCGAGATCCGGGGTCACGGGAGCGTCGCTGGCCGCCGATCTCTTCCGCACGCCCGTGCCATGCCCGCACACAGCTCTGAATCTCCACTGGAGGGCCGAGATGAAACCGCCCAACCATCCGATGGACCGGTCAGGAGGCCGCGCCTGCGGTCCGGCCGCTGTTGTGGCCGCCGTTGTGACCGCGGTCACCGCCGTCGCGGTCGGCCTGGCGATGCCCGCGCAGGCGGCGTCGACGCTGAAGGCGTCGGCCGAGGCCAAGGGGCGGTATTTCGGCACCGCGCTGACGCGGGGCGACCTCGGCATCAGCGCCGAGGTCAACCTCGCCGCGGCCCAGTTCGACATGGTGACCCCCGGCAACGAGATGAAGTGGGACGCCACCGAGTCGTCCAGAGGCTCGTTCAACTTCGGATCGGGAGACCAGATCGTCTCCTTCGCCCAGTCCCACGGCATGCGGGTGCGCGGGCACACCCTGGTGTGGCACAACCAGTTGCCCTCCTGGGTCAGCAGCCTGCCGCTGAACCAGGTCCAGAGCGCGATGGAGAACCACATCACCAACGAGGCCACCCACTACAAGGGGAAGGTCTACTCCTGGGACGTCGTCAACGAGCCGTACAACGAGGACGGCACGCTGCGCCAGGACGTGTTCTACAAGGCGATGGGCGCCGACTACATCGCGAACGCGTTGCGGGCCGCGCACGCCGCCGACCCGAACGCCAAGCTGTACATCAACGACTACAACATCGAGGGCACCAACGCGAAGAGCAACGCGCTCTACTCACTGGCGCAGTCGCTGGTGTCCCGGGGCGTTCCGCTGCACGGCATCGGTTTCGAGAGCCACTTCATCGTCGGTCAGGTTCCGTCGTCCCTGCAGGCGAACATGCAGCGCTTCGCCAACCTGGGACTGGACGTCGCCATCACCGAACTCGACGACCGCATTCCGATGCCGGCCGACTCGTCCGAACTGCAGCAGCAGGGCACCGACTACGGCAAGGTCGTGAGCGCCTGCATGGCGGTCTCCCGCTGCGTCGGCGTCTCGCAGTGGGGGGTGGACGACGGCCATACCTGGATCCCCGGGACGTTCCCCGGTTACGGCGCCCCCATGATGTGGGACTCCGGCTATCAGCCCAAGCCCGCGTACACCGCGGCGCTGAACGCCCTCGACAGCGGCCCCGGCACCTCGCCGAGCCCGACCCCGCCGGTGAGTCCCAGCCCGTCGGTCAGCCCCAGCCCCACCCCGCCGGTGAGTCCCAGCCCGTGGGTGAGTCCCAGCCCCACTCCTCCGGTGACGGGTTCGTGTTCGGCGACCCTGACGACGGTCAACAGCTGGCCGGGCGGGTTCCAGTCGGAGGTCACGGTGCGTGCGGGCGGCTCGGCGGTCGACGGCTGGACCGTGAAGTGGACCTGGCCGGGCGGGCAGACCTTCAGCAGCCTGTGGAACGGCACGCAGAGCGTGTCAGGATCCTCGGTGACCGTCCGCAACGCGGCCTACAACGGCTCGATCGCGGCCGGGGCGTCCACCACCTTCGGCTTCACCGCCAACGGCACCGCGGCCACCCCCACCCTCACCTGCACCAGCCCCTGACCCCGTCACGGGACAGCGCCGGGATGGGCCGGGACCGGGCCGGATCGGGCCGGGATTCCCATCCCGGCCCATCGTGGTGATCGACACACCGGGTCTCCGGCCGCCGATCTCCTGGGGCTTCTTCAGCGCCGGACGCTCGCCCGGTTGCGCCGCACGAGGCCAATCCAGGCCGCGACGGCGAGGAGCGCCACGAGAGCGATGATGCCGATCTTGACGGGCATGCCCATCGCGCCTTCGTCCGCCGCGTTCTGCGCGGCGGACCTCTCCTGGACCGATGCCGGCCCGGTCGCCGCCACGGGCGAGGCGGCGATTTCTCCCGCCTTCACTGTCACCGTCGTGTGCGCCTTGGAGGGCTCGGTCGCGGTCACGGTGACCCGCCAGTCGCCGTTCGGCAGCGGCTCGGCGGCGTGGTAGAGGTTCTGGCCCTCGGGCGCCGACCTGAGCGGCACCGGCCCGAAGGAACGGCCGTCGGACGAGGTCGCGGCCAGCGTCGCGTTGAGGATCTCCGTGACAGGATGGCCGTCCTTCTTGTACGTGACCAGCACGTTGACGTTGTCGGCGCCGTCCCCCGTGACCTCCAGCTTGATCGGCCCGCTGTGGGCGAAGGCCGCCGGCGCGCCGAGCATCAGCACGAGCCCGGCCGTTAGGACGGTGAGGACGTATTTCAATGTCTTGTTCACGAGTCGTGACTCCCCTCGGGTTCGGTGTCGGGGGTGAGGTCCCCCTCGCCGGATGATGTCGGCAGGAACACATGCTGGTGGCCGTAGCCCGCGTCGACGTTCACGGCGTCGAGGGCGGTGGCTCCGACCGACCAGGTGAAGAACGCGTCGGCGCGTTGCCGCACGGCCAGGCCCATCGCGGTGGTGCGGGCGTCTCCGGTAAGGTCCCGCGCGGCCGCGTAGGTGTCGACGGTCGTGGCGATCTGCCGCACGGCGGAGGCGAGACTCGACCTCGCCACATTGGTGGCGGTCTCACCGGACGGCGGGTCGGCGAAGCCTTCGACGGCCGCGGTGGCCGCCTTCCGCCAGGTCTCGACGTCGGACGCGGTCACCACGGCCGGCCCCGCGGTGCCGTTGGCGGGCATGGCCCGGTCCAGTCCGTCGAGCACGGGAACGAGCCGGTCCCGCGTGGTGCGGGCCAGCTCCGTCAAAGTCTTGATCTGTGTCTTGTCCCGGAGAGCGGACTCGGCGCGGATCTGGTCGGCCATCTGCTCGATCGAGTCCGGCCGCGTCATTCCGAACACCACACCGCCGGCGACGAGCGCGCCGAGCGCGAACGCGACCGTGAGGGCGAGCACGCGGCCCCAAATCGGACGCCTGACCGGCGTCGGCTGCCTGGGTCGGTTGATGGTCGCCACCTCCTGAGGGGCGGATGTCGGTGATCGGGGTGGGGTGAGTCCTCGGTCCGGGCGTCGGAGTGGCCTGCGGGTGGGGAACGGATTCCTCCCGTTCGCGGACCCGGCTGTTCAGGCTCCGAGGGGGGTGCCGCGGGTGTTGAGGATGAGCTTTTCGATGCGCTTGCGGCGTCGGGTGCTGGTGATGCGGATGGTGAGGAGGGTGAGGAGTAGGAGGGTGAGGAGGGCGAGTTGG
>NZ_VIRL01000039.1 GCF_006874465.1 Microbispora bryophytorum
TGAAGGTCTACGAGGCCATCGTCAAGGGCGAGAACATCCCCGAGGCGGGCATTCCCGAGTCCTTCAAGGTCCTCATCAAGGAGATGCAGTCGCTCTGTCTCAACGTCGAGGTCCTCTCCAGCGACGGCACGTCGATCGAGATGAGGGACACCGACGAGGACGTCTTCCGCGCGGCGGAGGAGCTCGGCATCGACCTGTCCCGGCGTCCCCACGAGGGCGCGATGACCGTCGACGACATCTGAGGAACGGCAGGCCCGGTCAGCGGGCGGCGCCGGGGACGCGAAGCCGGTCGACGGCCTCGCGGCGGCGCCGCTCCGGCCGCCGGTCGTAGCGGGCGGTGGTGGCGGGGGAGGCGTGGCCCACCAGGGCCTGGGTGGTGGCGAGGTCGACCCCGGCGTCGAGCAGCTCGCCGATGAACGTGCGCCGGAAGTCGTGCGGCGTACGGGGGGACGCCCCGGCGGCGGCCAGGCGCCGGGAGACGATGTCGGCGATGGCCTGGCCGGTCATGTGGGCCAGCCGCAGCCGCCCGCCCTTGTTGACGGGGCAGAACAGGGGGCCCGTCGCCCGGCCGCGTACGGCGAGCCAGAGGCCGAGGCGTTCGACGGCTTCCGCGGTCAGGTAGACCAGCCGTTCCTTGTCGCCCTTGCCGCGCACCCGCAGGGAGCGCGCATGGGGGTCGAAGTCGGCCAGGGTGAGCCCGGCGATCTCGGCGCGGCGGCAGCCGGTGGAGTAGAGCGCGGCCAGCATCGCGCCGTCGCGGCGGCCGGCGGGGGAGGGGTCGTCGTCGCACACCTCGAGCGTGGCGGCCAGCGCCTCGGCCTCGACGTGCCGTCCCGCCGGGACGCGGGTGTGCTTGTAGGCGGGCAGGTCGGCGGCCCGCTGGTAGTCCTCGCCGCTCATCAGGCCGAGCCGCCACGCCTCCTTCAGCACGCGCCGCAGCGCGACCAGGTGCTTGTTGACATGGGAGGGCGACCAGCCCTGCTCGCGCATCAGCGTCCGCAGCCGGATGGTGTGCTCGTAGCGGAGCAGTTCCCAGGGCTGGCCGGCGCCGGTCGCCTCCGGGTCGCCGGTGATGAGGCGGGCGATGCGGTCGAGGCAGCCCCTCATCGTGCGCTTGGACTCGGGACTCTGCAGCGCGTCGAGATACACCCGGTAGGGGTCGCGCTCTGGCCGTGCGGGGGTGTTCCGCTCGGGGACGGCGGGGGTGTCCATCGCCTCGATCCTACTATGAATCTACATTGTAAAGGCGCGCGATCGTTACAAGATCATTTACGCCTAACGGCCAAACCCTCGACGACAATGAGGGAATCATGCGAATCGGGATTCTCGGGCCGCTGCGGGTGACCGGCACTCCTATCAGGGGTGCGCGCCTGCGTGTGCTGCTGATCCGGCTCGCTCTGGAGCCCGGAAAGGTGGTCACCGCCGAGACGCTCGCCGACGACCTGTGGGAGGAGCCACCGGCGAACCCGGCGGCGGCGCTGCACTCCCTGGTGTCGCGCCTCCGTCGTGAGCTGCAGAAGGGCCTGCAAGAGGAATCGCAGGAGGAATTACGGGGTGCCGTGGTGTCGCATCCGGCCGGTTACCTGCTCGACGTCCCGCCGGAGGCGGTGGACGCGGCGGAGTTCGAGCACCTGCTGCGCGCGGGCCGGGCCGAGCGTGATCCCCGGCGTGCCGCCGCGGTCCTGCGGTCCGCCCTGTCACTCTGGCGCGGTGCGGCGCTCGCCGACGCGGCGGACCTGCCGTTCGCGCGGGTGGCGGCGGCGCGCCTGGAAGAGTTGCGCCTTTCCGCGCTGGAGGCCCGGGTGACGGCCGACCTCGCCGTGGCGGGCGCGGCCGCGCCCGGAGCGCTGGTGGCGGAGCTGGAGGAGCTCGTCGCCGCGCACCCACTGCGTGAGCCGTTCCACGCTCTGTTGATGCGTGCGCTGTGCGCGGCGGGACGGCGCGGAGACGCACTGAAGACGTTCGAACGCGTCAGGCGGCGGCTGGCGGACGAGCTGGGTGTCGATCCCGGGCCGGAACTGCGCGCGGCACACCTTGAGGCGCTGCGCGACCCGCCCGCGACGCCGGCCGCACCGACGCGGGCCGTACGGGGGAACGTGCCGGCGCCGGTGACGAGCCTGGTCGGGCGGCGGGAGGACGTGGCACGGGTGCGTGGCCTGCTGTCGGCCGCACGGCTGGTCACGCTGACCGGACCGGGCGGCGCGGGCAAGACCAGGCTGGCGGTGGAGGTCGCGGGCGGGCTCACCGTCGCTTCGGGGGTGTGGCTGGTCGAGCTGGCCTCTGCCGGGGATCCGGCGGACGTGGCCGCCGCCGTGCACGCGACCATACCCCCGGCCGCGCCCGAGCCGGACGGGGACGTCGCGAGGCGGCCCGCCGGGTCGCCGCTCGACGCGCTGGTGGAGGCGCTGGCGGGCCGGGAGCTCGTGCTCGTGCTGGACAACTGCGAGCACGTGGTGGACGGCGTGGCGGCGGTGGCGGAGCGGCTGCTGGCGGGGGTGCCGGGGCTGCGGGTCCTGGCGACCAGCCGGGAGCCGCTGGACGTTCCCGGGGAGTATCTCCATCCGGTGCGACCGCTGGCGCTGCCCGGCGTTGGGGTGGACGCGGCGCGGGCGCTGGAGTTCCCGGCGGTGGCGTTGTTCGCGGCGCGGGCGTCGGCGGCGCGTCCGGGGTTCGCGGTGGACGAGTCCGTGGTGGCCGATGTGGTCGCGGTCTGCCGGGAGCTGGACGGCCTGCCGCTCGCGATCGAGCTGGCGGCGGCCCGGCTTCGGTCGTTCACGGTGCGGCAGCTCGCGGAGGCGGTGGGGGAACGGCTGACGCTGCGCGGTGGCCGTACGGCGGGGCCGCGGCATCGGACGCTGCGGGCGGTGATCGACTGGAGCTGGGATCTGCTGTCACCGGGGGAGCGGGTGGCGTTGCGCCGGTTGTCGGTGTTCGCGGGCGGGGCGACGGCGGAGGCGGCGCTGCGGGTGTGCGGGGCCGACCTGGAGACGGTGGCCGCTCTGGTGGACAAGTCGCTGGTCGTCGTGGCCGAGCCGGACGGGCCCGGGGGCCGGGCCTCGCGGGTGCGTTACCGCTTGCTGGAGACCGTCCGGGCGTACGCGGCCGAGCGGCTTGAGGAGGCGGGCGAGGCGCGGGC
Source organism: Microbispora bryophytorum (assembly GCF_006874465.1). Taxonomy (GTDB): domain Bacteria; phylum Actinomycetota; class Actinomycetes; order Streptosporangiales; family Streptosporangiaceae; genus Microbispora; species Microbispora bryophytorum. The sequence goes on from NZ_VIRL01000039.1 coordinate 3,137, forward strand.
CGTGCGGGACCGGCATCTGGGCCTGTTCCTGATGACGGCGGAGGAGTCCGAGCCCGGGTTGCGTACGGCCGATCAGCTTGGCCTGCTGGCGATGCTGGACGCCGAGCGGGGGAACCTCGACGCGGCGCTCGGCCATGCCGTACGGACCGGGCGGGAGCGGCAGGCGCTGCGGCTGTTCATGGCCAGGTTGTGGGCGTGGACGGTGCGGGGACGGGGCGACGAGGCGGCCAGGTGGGCGCGGGCGATCAGGGCGGCGCGGGGTGATGCCCCGCCGCCCGGGCTGGAGCTGCCGCACACGTTGTGTGCGCTGCTGGCGTCCGACGGGCCGAGCGCGTCGCCGGAGGCGCTGCGCGTGGTCGAGGAGTCGGGCCATCCCGTGGCGTTGTGGGCCTGGATCGTGGGGGTCAGGCCCGCGGGCGCGGGCGTGGACCACTGGCGCAGGGCGCTCGCGGCGATGCGGGCGTTCGGCGATCACGAGGACCCGTGGGCGCGGGCGACGGCGCTGCTGATGGGCGGGATCGGCGAGTTCGAGTACGGCAGGGCGGGGGCGAGGGCGGCCGAGGGGTGGCTGCGGGAGGCGCTGGCGGGCTATCGCGCGCTGGGGGAGCGGTGGGGGCTGTCCCTGGCGCTGTACTGGTTGTCGCTGGCGGCGGAGAACCGGGGGGAGGCGGCGGAGGCGCTGACGCTGCTGGAGGAGGCGGCGGAGCTGGCGGGGCTGCTCGGGGGGATGGAGGCGGTTCCCGTCCCGTTGATGCTGCGGGTGAGGCTGGCCCAGTTGCGCGCCCGTACGGGTGATTTGGCGGGGGCGGATCGGGAGCTCGCGCGGGCCGGTGAGGTGGCCGGCCGTACAGGGGATCGGGTGGCGGCGGCGCGGGTGCGGCAGGCCGCCGGGGAGGTGGCGCGGCGGCGGGGGGAGCTCGGCGAGGCGGAGAGTCTGCTGGTGGGGGCGTTGGATCTGGTCGGCGGGCAGGCGGGTGTGCCTGCGCAGTTCCTGGCCACGGTGCATGTCGAGCTGGCGCGGGTGCGGGCGGGGCGCGGTGACCGCGAGGGGGCGTGGCGGTCGTTGCGCTCGGCGCTGGAGTCGTCGGGGCGCGCGGGTGACGAGACGGTGCGGGCGACGGTGCTGGAGGCGGTGGCCGAGTGGTGCGCCGTCGGCGGGGACCTGTCGCGTGCCGCGCTGCTCGCGGGTGCGGCGCGGACGCTGCGCGGGCTGGACGGCGTACCCGACGGCGTTCCCGGGGACGTGCCTGGGTCGTGCCCCGGGGTGTGCGCCGGGGTGTGCTCTGACGGGGGGACCCCGCGTCCGCAGCCGCGGCTGAGGTTCGTCAGGACAGTTGCGCGCGCACCCATCGAGGGTCGGGATTGACGTGCGGTTCGCCCGCCACGACCACGGTGGGCACCGTCTCGTCGCCGCCGGTGGCGGCCCGCACCGCCGCGGCGCCGTCCGGGTCGCTCCAGATGTCGACCCAGTGCATCCGGTAGGCGTGCCGGCCGAGCCGGGTGCGGAGCCGCATGCAGTAGCGGCAGCCGGGGCGCCAGTAGACGATGGGCCGGCCGTCGGCCGCGCTGCGGCGCAGCGCCTCCGCCGCGCTGACGGACCTCGGGAACATCAGCGGGGACAGCAGGACGGCGCCGACCAGGAAGATCAGGAGCAGTGTGACGGCGGCGACCGGGGACCCCTGGGCGATCTGCCGCGCCGCCGAGGCGAGCCCGACGACCAGGAAGAGGATCGGCAGCATCCATCGGCGCAGCATGGCGATCACGCTAACGCATCCGCCCGGGGTGTCGGCGGCCGAGGGGGGCCGGTTGATCGACGAGCTGCCGGAGGGCCGTGCCGGCACTGTCCTGCTCGTGCTCGCGCTGACTGTCGCCCGAGCACGACCGGCGCAGCCCGTCCAGCACGAGGGTGATGACACCGTCGGCCTCGGCCCGCCAACCGGGGCGGTCATGGGCGGCGCCGATGCCGTGCAGTGCCATCATGACGGCACCGGCATCCACGTCGTCGCGGACGGCGCCGTCCTTCACGGCGGCGGCCACCAGGTCGGTGACAGCCTGCTCCAGCGCCCGGCTGCCCTCGGCGAGGGCACCTGAGCCGGCGGCCATGAGCGTGGCCAGCGTCCGGGCGAGGCCCTGGTGGGCGTCTATGTGGTCGACCATGCCGCGGAGGAAGGTCGCCAAAGCCTCCGCCGCGGGCAGCGTGGCCTGTAGCCGGCGTGCGCGGTCGCACAGCGCGGCGACTTCCCCGTGGTAGACCGCCTCGGCCAGTGCCTCCCGGGTGGGGAAGTGGCGGTACAGCGTGCCGGTGCCCACCCCGGCCAGGCGTGCGAAGTCGTCGAAGCGCAGGTCGAAGAAATCACCGGCGTCGAAGACCTCTCGTGCCGTGGCGATCAGGGCATCGCGGTTGCGTCGGGCGTCGGCCCGCAGCGGCTTGTCGGCGGTCATGGGCTACCTCGCGTTGACAAGTGGAGATGACCTCCATATTTTGGGAAGTGGAGATGACCTCCAAATCGATCGTACCCCACGAGGTGCAACGTGAAGATCCTGATGTTCGGCCGGGGCGTGATCGCCACCGTCTACGGCTGGGCCCTGCACCAGGCGGGACATGACGTCGAGTTCTACGTCCGGCCGGGCCGCGCGGCGACGTACGGAGACGCGGTGGACCTCGACCTGTTCGATATGCGGCGCCGGGTGTGGGGGCAGCGTGTAGTCGAGAAGTGGCCGGTGCGCTACCGCGAGGCGCTGGAGCCGGACCACGACTTCGACCTGATCGTGCTCAGCGTGCCGCACCATCGGCTCGCGGAGGCGACGGCCTTCCTGTCCCCGCGTGTCGGCCAGGCCACGGTGCTGGTCTTCGGCAACCTCTGGACCGAGCCGTCGGCCGCGATCGGCGCACTCCCCGTCGACCGGATCGCCTGGGGCTTTCCCCAGGCCGGTGGCGGTTTCGGCGCGGACGGCGTGCTCCGTGGGGGGCTGCTGCCGTCGGTCGTCTTCGGCATCCTCGGCCAGCCCCCGACCGAACGGGAGCGGGCCGTGCGCCAGGCGTTTCGCGAGGCCGGGCTCCGGCTCAAGGAGCAGCCTGACTTCCGCGGCTGGCTGTGGGTCCATTTCGTGTCGGACGCCGGCCTGTTCTCGCAGGGCCTGCGGCTGGGTTCCCTGTCCAAGCTGGCCGGGTCGACGAGTGACTTCCGCGAGGCGCTGCTGACGGGCCGCGAGCTGCTGCCGCTCCTCAAGGCGCGGGGCGTCGACCTGCGACGTCACCGGGGCGGTGTGCTGCTGTTCCGTGCGCCCACCTGGTTGACGGCTCCCGCGCTCGCCTGGCTGACCGCTCATGTCGCGCCGATGCGCGCGAATTTCGCCGCGCACTCCGACCCCGACGCCGAGGAGCCGCGTGAGGTCTGCCGGGACACCCTGGCCGAAGCACGCCGGTTGGGCGTCGCGGTACCGCGACTGGAAGCGGCGGAACCGAGCTTCGCCCGCGAGGTGACAGGCTGAGTGAGCGGGCCCGACGGAGTCGCTGGAGCGCTTCGCGGTCGCAGCCGGCGTCGCGGGCCGTGCCGCCGGGTGAGGTGCTGTTCAAAGAGTCGGTAGGCCCGGGGTCGGGTCCGCGCGTGCCTGCGTGACTATGCCTTCGCGTCCGGGGAACCTGCCTTGGCGGAGATCCGCACAGCGGCGCGGAGGGGACGGAGGCACGGCGATGGCGACCACCGCGGGCGAGGCCCGGGCCGGTGCGGCGCCGGTCAGTCTGCGGCTGCCGGGGATCGTGCTCGGGGTGGGACTCGGCGGGTTCGTCGACGGCATCCTGCTGCACCAGCTCCTGCAGTGGCATCACATGCTGAGCAGCACCAACAGCGATCGCATCGGGGTGCGGTATTACAACCCCCGCACGGTCTCCGGGCTGGAGATGAACACGGTGTGGGACGGCATCTTCCACGCGGTGTGCTGGCTCGCGGTGCTCATCGGCCTCGCGATCCTGTACTCCAGGGTCACCCGAGAGCGGCGGCGGGTGTGGACCTCGCGGGTGCTGTGGGGGTGGATCCTGGCCGGCTGGGGGATCTTCAATCTCGTCGAAGGCGTCCTGGATCATCACATCCTGGCCATCCATCACGTCCATGGCGGTCCCTACCAGTTCTGGTGGGACATTGGTTTCCTCGTCCTGGGCGCGCTGCTGCTCGCCGGGGGCTACCTGCTCGCGCGCAGCGGCCGGTCCCTCGACCCCGCCGAGACCCCGCGCGGACGGGCCCGGCGTGATGGGTCATGACGTGATGGGTCATGACGTGATGGGTCACGGCACGCACGTGGCGGGGTTGCCGGGCGCGCTGCCGCCGGTGCTCGCCCTGCTCGTCTACCTGCACCTGGTCCGGCGGGCGCGCCGCCGCAACCCGGTCGTGGGCTGGAGCCGGTGGCGCACGGCGAGCTTCGCCACCGGGGTCGCGCTGTCGGCGGTGGCGCTCCTGCCGCCCGTCGCGCCGTTCGCGCACGCCGACTTCCGCGGCCACATGGTTCAGCACCTGCTGATCGGCATGTACGCCCCGATCGCGCTGGTGCTGGGCGCCCCGGTCACTCTGCTGCTGCGGACCCTGCCCGCCCGCGGCGCGCGACGGCTGTCCGCGGTCGTGCACAGCCGTGCCGGCCGGCTGCCGACGGATCCGGCGACCGCCCTGCTGCTGTCGACCGGCAGCCTCGGCGTGCTCTACTTCACCCCGCTCTACAACGCCGTCACGGCCCTGCCCGCCGGGCACTGGCTGCTGCATGCGCACTTCCTGCTGTCGGGCTGCCTGTTCGCGCACGTCATTGCCGGTCCCGATCCCGCGCCCGCCCGGCCCGGGGTACGGGCCCGCCTGGTCTACCTCGGCTGCGCCATCTTCGTGCACGCGGTCGTCGCACAGCTGATGTACGGCGGCTTCTGGGTGAATGTGCACGCGCCCATTCCCGAGATCCGGGGCGGCGCGGAGATCATGTACTACGGCGGCGACATCGCCGAACTCCTCCTGGCGGCCGCCCTCGTCTCCACCTGGCGTCCGGAGCGCCGTTCCCGGCCCGTCGCCGGGCGGGTCAGGGGGGCCGTACCAGCCTGAAACGCGACCGGCCCGCCGCCGCGCGACGCGGGGCAGGCCGGTGGGTGCGGGCCGGCGAGTGCCGGCCGGTGCAGGGGGGCGCGACGGAGTCAGGCGCGGCTCGCCACTCGCGTGAGGAGCGGCTGGACCAGACGGGCAGCCAGGGGGCCGAAGGCGGCCAGGATCAGGACGTACGTCGCCGCCAGCGCGCCCAGGTCTGGATGGGCGCCGGCGGCCACCGCCAGCCCGGCGATGACGATGTTGAACTCGCCGCGGGGGATGAGCGCGATGCCCGCGCGGACCCGTCCTGCACGGGCGATGCCGGCCCGTCGAGCGGCGTAGATGCCGGTCAGCAGTTTGGTGATCATCGTCACCAGGGCCAGGCCCGCGGCCAGGCCGGCGGAGGGCAGGATCTTGGTGGGGTCGGTCTGCAGGCCGAAGAACACGAAGAAGACCGCGGCGAACAGGTCGCGCAGCGGCGCGAGCAGCACCTGGGCGTCTTCGGCCAGCTCGCCCGACAGCGCGATGCCGACGAGGAACGCTCCGACCGCGGCCGACACCTGCAGCTGCTGGGCCAGGCCGGCCACCAGCAGCGCCAGCCCGACCACCTTGAGCACGAGCACCTCGGAGTTGGGGCTCGCGACGAACGCCTCGATGTAGCGGCCGAAGCGCAGCGCGACCAGCAGGACCACGCTCACGGCCACCAGTGCGACGGCCACGGCGACCGCCCCGGCGACCAGGCTCAGGCCCGCCAGCATGGCGGTCAGGACCGGCAGGTAGACCGCCATCGTGAGGTCCTCGAACACCAGCAGCGACAGCACCACCGGAGTCTCCCGGTTGCCGATCCAGCCCAGATCGGACAGGACCTTCGCGGTGATGCCGGAGGAGGTGGCGTAGGTGACGCCGGCCATGGCGACGGCGGCGACCGGCCCCCACCCGAGGAGCAGCGCCAAGATCGCGCCGGGGGCGGCGTTGAGCACGAGGTCGACCAGGCCGGCGCGGGCGTTGCCCTTGAGGCTGGTCACCAGCTCGTCGGCGTTGTATTCCAGGCCGAGGGTGAGCAGCAGCAGGATGACGCCTAATTCGGCGCCGGTGGCGGTGAACTCCTCGCTGGTGGCCAGGGGGAGGATGCCGCCGGTGCCGAAGGCCAGGCCCGCGAGGAGGTAGAGAGGGATAGGGGAGATGCCGACGCGCAGCGCCAGCGCTCCGAGGATGCCGAGTCCGAGGACGACGGCGCCGAATTCCAGGAAAAGTATCGCCGTATTGTGCACGCGCTGCCCTCAGCCGCTGGCGAGGATGTCGGCGACGGTGGCGGTGCTGTCCTCGCTGCCCACCACGACCACGATGTCGTCCCCGGTGAGGACGAAGTCGGGGGCGGGGCTGGCGAAGACGTGCCCGGCACGGACGACGGCCACGATGGAGGCTCCGGTGCGCGTGCGCACCTGCGCCTCGCCCATGGGACGGCCGGTGTAGGGGGAACCGGGCGCGATCGGAAGCTGGACGCTGACCAGCCCCTCGACCTCGCGGTGCAGGGCGTTGAGCCGCTGGACGATGCGGGGGGCGCCGAGCAGCTCGACGAGCGCGTCCGCCTCCTCGTCGTTGAGTTTCACCGTCTCACAGGCCCTGTCGGGATCGTCGGGATCATAGATCACCAGGTCGCGCCGCCCGGTGCGGTGGGAGACCACCCCGATGCGCCGTCCCGAGCGCGTGGTGAACTCGTGCCGCAGCCCGATTCCCGGCAACACCGTCTGCTCGACATCCACGGCGTCGCTCCTCCGATCTGATAAGTCAACACTTATTCAGGAACCTACCAATAATGGACGGCGGTCTCATTTCGGTCATCCGTACGGGTCATTGCCGGTGTGGCAAGCTGACGACGTGGACGACGACCTCGAACACGCGCTCGTGTCGGTCGGGCCCCGGCTGCGCGCGCTGCGCCGGCAGCGCGAGACGACCCTGGCCGACCTGTCGGCGGCGACCGGCATCTCGGTGAGCACGCTGTCGCGGCTGGAGTCGGGCGCGCGGCGGCCGACCCTCGAACTGCTGCTGCCCCTGGCAAAGGCCCACGGTGTCACCCTGGACGAGCTCGTCGACGCCCCGCCGACGGGAGATCCGCGCATCCACCTGCGGCCGGTCGTCCGCCACGGCATGACGATGTTGCCGCTGACCCGCCGGGCCGGGGGCATCCAGGCCTACAAGCTGGTGATCGCGGCGGGCAGCGTCAGGAGAACGCCGGAGCCGAAGACGCACGAGGGTTACGAGTGGCTCTACGTGCTCAACGGGCGGCTGAGGATGGTGCTCGGCGAGCAGGATCTGGTGCTGTCACCGGGTGAGGCGGCCGAGTTCGACACCCGGCTGCCGCACTGGTTCGGCGCCGCCGACGAGCAGGCGGTCGAGTTCCTCAGCCTGTTCGGCAGCCAGGGCGAGCGCGCCCACCTGCGTGCCCGCCCCCGGACCGGGCACAGACGCTCCGGCTCCCGAACGGACCCGATCACCTGAACAAGCCCGGTCTCCTGAAACAGGCCCGGTCAGTCTCCGCAATGCGCCGCGGCGACTCGCTTCGGCACCACCATGCGCCAGGCGTCGGTCACGATCTCGGCGAGCTCGACGGTGCCGAGCGTGGCCAGACGCACGCGCACCCAGTTGTACCGCTCGTCCGACGGTATGGGCATGAGGAACCTGTCGGGGTCGGAGGCGACCAGCGCGGCGCGTTCCTCCTTGGGGAAGGCGAAACCCATGAGCGTCTCGTCGCGGGACAGCGAGACGTAGACGATCCGCCCGACCCGGAACTTGATCCGGTCACGGATCAGGTGCTCGGTGGTGCGCGGCAACGACATGGCCACCTGCCGCACGTCCTGGGTGGTCACCACGGTCGCCTCCTGACAGGTGCGTGCGGACGGTGCGGCCCACTTTAGAGGGGTCGCAACCGGTCGGGAACCCGGGTGGTGGCCGCCGCCGGCACGGTCAGCCGCGTTCCGTCACCGCGCCTGCCCGGGTGGGCGGGACCGGCGTGACGGCGGCCCGCGTCTGGGCGCGCTGCCGGGCCACGGCCAGCAGCAGGGTGCCGACGGAGACGACGACGATGCCCGCGCCGAAGATCTGGAAGGTCTGCACCGCGCCCAGTTGACGGACGGAGAACCCGGCGGCGACCGCGGGCAGCGAGATCGCGGCGTAGGCGACGATGTAGAAGGCGGCCATGACCTGGGCGCGCCGGTCCGGCGGCGCTGCGGCGCCGACGGTGCGCAGCGATCCGAACATGCCGAACCCGACGCCGATGCCGATCACCACGCTCGCCACGACGAACAGGGCCGCGCCGTCGGCGGACAGCGACCAGGCCGTCAACGCGATGCCGCCGGTGAGCGCGATCGTCCCCCAGGCGATCTGGACGGCCGGGGCCATCTTCCGCGTGACCAGCGGCGGCACCGCGGAGGTGCCGCCCAGGGCCAGGATGGCCAGACCGGCCGCGAGCTGGCTCGTGGAGTGAAGCAGAGCGGGGGCGAGCGTCCCGACGAGCCCCAGGTAGATGCCGATGATCGACCAGGTGCAGGTGATCCCGAGGGCGGCGAGCGTGAAGGGGGCGATGATCTGCCGGGGAACGCCCGGCGCGGCCATCCGGAACCCGGTGCGGGACGTGCCGGTCACGGTCTCGGGCACGCCCAGCATGCCGAGCAGCAGTACGACGATCAGCGCGGTGAGCACGATGAACGGGGTCACCAGCGGTCCCGGCGCGTACTGCACGAGCACGGCACCGAGCAGGCCGCCGACGCCGACGCCCAGGGCGCTGGCGACGACGTTGTAGAGACTGGCCTTGGCCGGGTTGCCGCCCTGGTACAACTCGAGCAGGGCCGCGCCGGAGGCGCTGATGGCGATGCCGGTGGCCAGGCCCTGTACGGCGCGGGCGGCGAACAGCCAGCCGGCGCCGGACGCGGACATGAAGACCACCATCGAGACGAGGAGGCCGACGAGGCCGGCCACGATGACCGGTCGGCGGCCCCAGGTGTCGGAGACGCGGCCGAAGGCAAGCAGTGAGACGAGCACCCCGAAGCAGTAGGTGGCGTAGATCAGGGTGACGGTGGAGGTCTGCAGGTGCCATTGGGCCGCGTAGAGCCTGTACAGCGGAGACGGCAGGGCCGAGGCGGCGAGGCAGACTCCGATGACCCCCGCGGTCAGCGCGAACGCCGGCCCGGGTCCCGGCCGCCTCGCGGGCGGAGCAGCGGAAGCGTCGTTGTTCACGCTCATCAGCGTCGCCCGGCGCCCGACGGCTGACGAGTGGCAGGACTGCCTGTCTTCATCAAAATCCTGCCGCTACCTTGAGGACATGAAAGCCGTCACCGGCGTCGTGGCCCTCGCCGTCACCGCGGACATGCCGTTGTTCGAACTGTCCATCGCCTGCGAGATCTTCGGCACCGACCGCAGCGACCTCGCCGACCCCTGGTACGAACTGCGGCTTTGCGCGGCCGACCCGGGAGGGACGCGGACACAGAACGGGTTCGTCCTGCACACCCCGCATGACCTGGAGGCGCTCGCCGCGGCCGACACCGTGGTGGTCCCGGCGGTGTCCGCCGACGCGGTGCTGTCCGGCGAGCCCGCCGCCCCGCGGCTGCTCGACGCGCTGCGGGCGGCGCACGCGAACGGGGCGCGGATCGTCTCGCTGTGCACCGGGGCCTTCGTCCTCGCCGAGGCCGGACTGCTCGACGGGCGGCGAGCCACCACGCACTGGGTGTACACCGACATCCTCAGCGCGCGCCATCCTGAGGTGCGGGTCGATCCCGCGGTCCTCTACGTGGACGAGGGCGACGTTCTCACCAGCGCCGGCCGCAGCGCGGGGATCGACCTGTGCCTGCACCTGATCCGGGCCGATCTCGGCGCCGAGATCGCCAACCAGGTAGCACGCCGGATGGTTGTGCCCGCGCACCGGCCCGGCGGGCAGGCGCAGTACATCGAGACCCCGGTTCCCCGCGCCGGAGACGACGGGCTGGCCCCGGTCCTGCAGTGGGCCGTCGAGCACCTGGACCAGCAGCTCACCGTCGCGCAGATGGCCTGCTTGGCCGGGGTGAGCCCGCGCACCCTGGTCCGGCGGTTCCACGACGCCACCGGCACCACACCGCTGCGCTGGCTGCACGCGCAGCGCCTCGCACGGGCCCGGCACCTACTGGAGTCGACGGATTTGCCGATCGAGCGGATCAGCCAGTTGTGCGGCATGGGCACCGCGGGCAATCTGCGTCACCATTTCACCAGGTCGGTCGGCGTGACCCCGATGGAGTATCGGCGGACATTCCACGGCCAGTCCACGCCCGCCCTGTCGTCCGTTCCGTGAGCCTGGTTCTCGATGGAGCGTCTCGCCCTGTGACCGGCTGTCACGTGCTCAGCTCCGCGACGCCCTCCGGCTGTCCCTGTTCGGCAGTCCTCCGGCGGCGGCGATCGAGCCGCACGTACAGCAGCGCGGCCCCCGTCACCACCAACGGCCACAGGAGATAGACGCCGGACATGAGCAGCAGCGCGACCACCGCGACCAGCGCCGCGATCGCCGTGGCCCGGCCCAGGCTGCGACGGGGCAGCAGCTTGATCGCGGCGGCCACCCCGATCGCGTACACCGCGACGAACGAGCCGGTGGTGAGCAGCACCAGCGGCCGGGAGCCCACCCCCGTCGCGACCACGATGGCCAGCGCGGCGAACGACATGGCCGAGTTGACGGCCAGGCTGCGGCGCGGCACTTCGCCCGCCACACTGCCCTCGGCCAGCCTGCCGGGCAGGGCCCCGTCCCGGCCGAGGGCGGCACCGAGCTTGGCGGCGCCGGCGTAGTAGGCGTTCATCGCGCCGAGCGTCAGCAGCACCGCCGCGGCGGCGGCCGGCCACCGGGCGTTGCCGCCCAGCCCGATGGCCATCAGTTCGCCCAGCGGCGCGTTGGTCCGGGCCGCGTCGCTGCCGAGGACCGCGACGGTGGCGAAGGCCACCAGCAGATAGAGCACGCCCACGATGGTGACCGCGGCGGCGGTCGCCCTCGGCAGATCGCGCTGAGGGCGGCGGAACTCGCCGGCGAGATGGGTGATCGCCTCCCATCCCGCGAAACTCCACACCAGGAGCGCGGCCGCCGAGCCGATCGCGGTCCAGCCGTGCGGCGCGAACGGCTCCAGGTTGCCCATGTCGGCGTGGGGCAGCGACAGCCCGACCGACACCAGCAGCAGCAGGATCAGCAACCCCGCCAGCGCGAACTGCAGTTTGCCGCTGACCTGCAGGCCGACGGCGTTGGCCGCGGTGACCACGACCATCAGGCCCGCCGCGGTCACCGTGGTGGTCGTCGTCCCGCCGCCGAGCGCGGCCGAGACGTACGCGCCGCCGAAAAGCGCCGCGGCGGCGGCCCCCGGTGGCACCGCGAAGTAGAAACACCAGCCGACCACCGCGGCGGCGTGTTCGCCGAACGCCAGCCTGGCGTAGGTGGACACGCCTCCCGCGTCGGGGTGTCGCGCGCCGAGCGCGGCGAAGGTCCCGGCCAGCGGCGCCGACAGCAGGACGAGGGCCAGCCAGGCCAGCAGCGAGGCCGGCCCGGCGGCCTCGGCCGCCAGCGCGGGCAGCGCGATGACGCCGGTGCCCAGCACCGCTCCCACGTACATCGCCGTGCCGTGGCCGAAGGTCATCCGGCCCCTGTGCGTCATGTCACTCATGGAGATCAGCATCCGGGCACGTGTCGAAGGACAACCAGTGGCAGAAACGCCATTCTGCGCTAAATTTCAGCCATGAGCCGACACGTCATCGGCCTCGCCGTCACCGACGGCACGCCGGTGTTCGAGCTGGCGGTGCCATGCGAGGTCTTCGGCACCGACCGCAGCGACCTCGTCGATCCGTGGTACGAGCTGCGCTTGTGCGCCGCCGAACCCGGGCCGCTGCGCACCACCGCGGGGTTGAGGGTCGACACGCCGTACGGGCTGGACGACCTGCTCCAGGCCGACACCGTCGTGGTGGCCGCCGTCGCCCGCGCCGTGCAGCTCGATCCCCCGCAGGGCCTGGTCGAGGCGCTGCGCATCGCGCACGAGCGGGGCAAACGCATCATGTCGATCTGCTCGGGAGCCTACGTGCTGGCCGCCGCGGGGCTGCTCAACGGCCGGCGCGCCACCACCCACTGGCTGAACGGCGGCGACTTCGCCCATCGCTTCCCCGAGATCGACTTCGACCCCGTGCCGCTCTACATCGACGAAGGCGACATCATCACTTCCGCCGGCACCGGCTCGGTCATCGACGCCTGCCTGCACATGGTCCGCCGGGATCACGGCGCGGCGATCGCCAACGAGGTCGCCCGGCGCATGGTGGTGCCGCCGCACCGGGAGGGCGGTCAGGCGCAGTACACCCAGGTCGTCACGGCCCCGGGCAGGAACGACTCGCTGACGCCCGTGCTGGATTGGGCCCGTGACCATCTGGGGGAGCCGTTGACGGTTCCCCGGCTCGCCCAGGTGGCGCACCTGAGCGAACGCACCTTCGCCCGCCGGTTCCGCGACACCCTGGGGATCACTCCGCTGCAGTGGCTGCTGCAACAGCGGGTGCGGCTGGCGCAGGAGCTCCTGGAGACCACCGACGAGTCCGTCGAGGACATCGCGCGCCGATCCGGCTTCGGCGCCGCCGCGACTCTCCGCTATCACTTCGGCCGCGTCACCAGCGTCTCCCCTCAGACCTACCGCCACGTCTTCCGCGACCGCTACGAAAGTGCGCCCGCCCGCCGGTCACCGGTCGTCGGCGGTCTGGTTCGGGGTCGTCCGCCCGGTGCGGATGAGATGCAGCCCGTCGATCGCGTTCCGTTCGAGGAGTGGCAGCCGGAGGACGAAGCGCGCTCCGTGGGGGGAGTCTTCGATGCGCAGGGTGCCGTGGTGGGCGTGGGCGATGTCGCGGGAGATGGCCAGTCCCAGTCCGGTGCCGCCGGTGTCGCGGCGTCGTCCCTCGTCCAGGCGGGTGAACCGTTCGAAGATGCGTTCGCGGTCGGCGGGTGCGATGCCGTCGCCGTCGTCGGTGACCGTGACGACGGCCTGGCCGTCGGTGGATTCGACGAGGACCGTGACTGCGGTCGCCGCGTGCCGCCTGGCGTTGGTCAGGAGGTTGTCCACCAGCCGGATCAGTTGGATCCGTGAGCCGTGCACCCACACGTCTGCGGTCGTGTCGATCTTCACTGGTGTACTGCCGGGGGGTGTGTCTGTCTCCTTGGTGATCAGTGTGGTGAGGTTGATCGGTTCGTGTGGTGCCGGCTGGCCTCCGCGGAGCCGGGTCATGGTCAGCACGTCCTGGACGATCGCCTCCAGGCGGCCGGTGACCGTCAGGGCTTTGCGGATGGTGTCGCGGGGATCGACGTGGTCGGGGTGGAGCAGTGCTTCCTCCAGTTGGACGCGTAGTCCGGCGATGGGTGTCCGGAGTTCGTGGGAGGTGACGGAGGCGAGGTGGCGTTGCTGTTCGGCCGGGCGTAGCGCCCGGTCGATGACGGTCCACATGAGGCGGCCGCCGGTCAGGACGATCAGGAGGGTGGCTCCGGTGATGAGGTATTCGAGGCGGTGTGTCGCGAGGAGGGGCGGCTCGGTTGTTCCGGCGTAGACGACGGGTGCGTCGGGGGCCGGTG
>NZ_VIRL01000003.1 GCF_006874465.1 Microbispora bryophytorum
TGAAGGTCTACGAGGCCATCGTCAAGGGCGAGAACATCCCCGAGGCGGGCATTCCCGAGTCCTTCAAGGTCCTCATCAAGGAGATGCAGTCGCTCTGTCTCAACGTCGAGGTCCTCTCCAGCGACGGTATGTCGATCGAGATGAGGGACACCGACGAGGACGTCTTCCGCGCGGCGGAGGAGCTCGGCATCGACCTGTCCCGGCGTCCCCACGAGGGCGCGATGACCGTCGACGAGGTCTGATTCAAAAGGGGATTATCTAGTGCTCGACGTCAACTTCTTCGACGAGCTGCGCATCGGCCTCGCGACCGCCGACGACATCAGGCAGTGGTCGCACGGCGAGGTGAAGAAGCCGGAGACCATCAACTACCGGACCCTCAAGCCGGAAAAGGACGGGCTCTTCTGCGAGAAGATCTTCGGTCCGACCCGGGACTGGGAGTGCTACTGCGGCAAGTACAAGCGCGTCCGCTTCAAGGGCATCATCTGTGAGCGCTGTGGCGTCGAGGTCACGCGCGCCAAGGTGCGCCGCGAGCGGATGGGCCACATCGAGCTGGCCGCTCCGGTCACCCACATCTGGTACTTCAAGGGCGTCCCGTCGCGCCTCGGCTACCTGCTCGACCTGGCCCCGAAGGACCTGGAGAAGGTCATCTACTTCGCGGCGTACATGATCACGCATGTCGACATCGAGATGCGTGACCGCGACCTGCCGTCGCTGGAGGCGAAGATCTCCGTCGAGCGGCAGCACATCGAGCAGCGCCGCGACGCCGACATCGAGGCTCGCCAGAAGAAGCTCGAGGCGGACCTGGCCGAGCTAGAGGCCGCCGGCGCCAAGGGCGACGTCCGCCGCAAGGTGCGCGAGGGCGCCGACCGCGAGATGCGCCAGCTCCGCGACCGGGCCCAGCGCGAGCTGGACCGGCTCGAGGAGGTCTGGAGCCGCTTCAAGAACCTCAAGGTTCAGGACCTGGAGGGCGACGAGCTGCTCTACCGCGAGATGCGCGACCGGTTCGGCCGCTACTTCCGCGGCGGCATGGGCGCCCAGGCCATCCAGGAGCGGCTGACCGGCTTCGACCTGGAGGCCGAGGCGGAGAACCTGCGGGAGACCATCCGCAGCGGCAAGGGCCAGAAGAAGGCCCGCGCGCTCAAGCGGCTCAAGGTCGTCGCGGCGTTCCTCAACACCCGCAACTCGCCGAGCGGCATGGTCCTCGACTGCATCCCGGTGATCCCGCCGGACCTGCGGCCGATGGTCCAGCTCGACGGTGGCCGCTTCGCCACCTCGGACCTGAACGATCTCTACCGCCGGGTCATCAACCGGAACAACCGCCTCAAGCGTCTGCTCGACCTCGGCGCGCCCGAGATCATCGTGAACAACGAGAAGCGGATGCTGCAGGAGGCCGTCGACGCCCTGTTCGACAACGGCCGCCGCGGCCGCCCGGTCACGGGCCCCGGCAACCGTCCGCTGAAGTCCCTCAGCGACATGCTGAAGGGTAAGCAGGGTCGTTTCCGGCAGAACCTGCTCGGCAAGCGCGTCGACTACTCCGGCCGTTCGGTCATCGTCGTCGGCCCGCAGCTCAAGCTCCACCAGTGCGGCCTGCCCAAGCAGATGGCGCTGGAGCTGTTCAAGCCGTTCGTGATGAAGCGCCTGGTCGATCTCAACCACGCGCAGAACATCAAGTCCGCCAAGCGGATGGTCGAGCGGTCCAAGCCGGTCGTGTGGGACGTGCTCGAAGAGGTCATCACCGAGCACCCGGTGCTGCTCAACCGCGCGCCCACTCTGCACCGTCTGGGCATCCAGGCCTTCGAGCCGCAGCTCGTCGAGGGCAAGGCCATCCAGATCCACCCGCTCGTCTGCACCGCGTTCAACGCGGACTTCGACGGCGACCAGATGGCGGTGCACCTGCCGCTGTCGGCCGAGGCTCAGGCCGAGGCCCGGATCCTGATGCTGTCCACCAACAACATCCTCAAGCCGGCGGACGGCAAGCCGGTGACGATGCCCACCCAGGACATGGTCATCGGTCTGTACTGGCTGACCACCCACAAGGAGGGTGGCGTCGGCGAGGGCCGGGTGTTCGCCACGGTGTCGGAGGCGCTCATGGCCTTCGACCGCCACGAGCTGGACATCCAGGCCAAGGTCCACGTGCGGCTCAAGGACGTCCCGCCGCCGCGCGGCTGGGAGGCCCCCGAGGGCTGGGAGACCGGCGACCCGATCCGGCTGGAGACCACGCTGGGCCGGTGCCTGTTCAACCAGACGCTGCCCGACAACTACCCCTTCGTGAACTACCAGGTCGGCAAGAAGCAGCTCTCGGCGATCGTCAACGAGCTGGCCGAGCGGTACCCGAAGGTGGATGTGGCCAACGCGCTCGACTCGCTGAAGGACGCCGGCTTCTACTGGGCGACCCGCGCCGGTGTCACGATCTCCATCGAGGACGTCGTGGCGCCGCCGAACAAGGCCGAGATCATGGAGTCGTACGAGAGGCGGGCCGACAAGGTCCAGCGCGAGTACGACCGCGGTCTGATCACCGACGAGGAGCGCCGTCAGGAGCTCATCGAGATCTGGACCCATGCGACGGCGGACGTCGAGACCGACATGGTCAACGCGTTCCCGGCGACCAACCCGGTCTGGATGATGGTCAACTCCGGCGCCCGCGGTAACCGCATGCAGGTCCGGCAGATCGCCGGCATCCGCGGCCTGGTGTCCAACACCAAGGGTGAGACGATCCCGCGGCCGATCAAGTCCTCCTTCCGCGAGGGCCTGTCGGTGCTGGAGTACTTCATCTCGACCCACGGCCAGCGGAAGGGCCTGGCGGACACCGCCCTGCGGACCGCCGACTCCGGTTACCTGACCCGTCGTCTGGTCGACGTCGCGCAGGACGTCATCGTGCGCGAGATCGACTGCGGCACCGACCGGGCCGTCCCGCTGCACGTCGGCGAGCGCGACCCCCAGGGCAACCTGGTCAAGGCCGAGAACGCCGAGAGCAACGTGCACGGCCGCATCCTGGCCGAGGACGTCGAGGTGGACGGCAAGCTCATCGCGTCCGCGGGCGTCGACATCAACGACGACGTGGTGACGGCGCTGGTGAACGTCGGCATCGAGACGGTCAGGACCCGCAGCACGCTCGTCTGCGAGGCCAAGATCGGTGTCTGCGCGACCTGCTACGGCCGTTCGCTGGCCACCGGCAAGCTCGTGGACGTCGGCGAGGCCGTCGGCATCATCGCGGCCCAGTCGATCGGTGAGCCCGGCACCCAGCTGACCATGCGTACCTTCCACACCGGTGGTGTGGCGGGCGCGGACATCACCCACGGTCTGCCGCGTGTCCAGGAGCTGTTCGAGGCCCGCATCCCCAAGGGTGTGGCTCCGATCAGCGAGGTCGCCGGCCGGGTCAGGATCGACGAGACCGACAAGACCCGCAAGATCGTCATCACTCCGGACGACGGCTCGGACGAGATCGCCTACCCGGTGTCGATGCGGTCGCGGCTGCTGGTCTCCGAGGGGCAGCACGTGGACGTCGGTCAGCTCCTGATCGCCGGTGCGCGCAACCCGAACGAGGTCCTTCGCATCCTCGGCCCGCGTGCCGTCCAGCTCCACCTGGTGGACGAGGTGCAGCAGGTCTACCGCTCGCAGGGTGTGTCGATCCACGACAAGCACATCGAGGTCATCGTCCGGCAGATGCTCAAGCGCGTGAACGTACTGGAGTCCGGCGACACCGAGCTGCTGCCCGGCGAGCTGGTCGAGCGGCCGCGCTTCGAGGCGCTCAACCGGCAGACCGTGGCGGAGGGTGGCCAGCCGGCCGCCGGCCGTCCGGTCCTGATGGGCATCACCAAGGCCTCGCTGGCCACCGAGTCGTGGCTGTCGGCGGCGTCCTTCCAGGAGACGACGCGAGTCCTCACCGACGCGGCGATCCACGCCAAGTCGGACTCGCTGCTCGGCCTCAAGGAGAACGTCATCATCGGTAAGCTCATCCCGGCCGGTACGGGCATGCCCCAGTACCGCAACATCCGGGTGGAGCCGACCGAGGAGGCCAAGGCCGCGATGTACACGGTCGGCGGCTACGACGGCTCGGCCGCGGACTACACCTTCGGTTCCGGCAGCGGCGAGGCCGTCCCGCTGGAGGAGTACGACTTCGGACAGTACGGCCGTTGACAGGTCGCCGCGGCGAGCGATCGCCGCGGCGGGGACGTACGGAAGCGGCCCGGGACACCCCGTCCCGGGCCGCTTTCCGTTGTCCGCACTCCCGCGTACGCCCACGGCGCAGGGTGGGACGGCGTGGAAACCGTGAGAAGTCCCTCGTGGGGACGGTATGATGAGGCGCCGGGTCCTTCGGCGGTCCTGCTTGGGCCGTCGGCACAGCGACACGTCTAGACAGCGGGGCACGTCCCTCCGGGGCGTCCTCCTCTGTTTTGACGTGTTGTACGGGGGCGGGTAGGCTTAACCTCCGTGCCCGTCTGTGGGCTCGCACGCGTGCGCTTGAATGCCACTTCTCGACGAGAGGGGTGTGCGGGAGTGCCGCGAGACTCCTCCGGATCGACCGGGTCTGCTCGGGTGTGATGCGACAAGAGCGCGACACGCCCGACCGCGGGGGTCGAAGAGGATGGAAAACCAGCAGGTCATGACACCGGCAGTACCTGCAAGCCTGTGAGAGGCGGCATCGCCACCTCGATCGGGTTCCACGTATCACCGGCTAGGCACGAAACGGAGACGCGGTGCCCACCATTCAGCAGTTGGTCCGTAAGGGCCGGCAGGACAAGGTCAGCAAGACCAAGACTCCTGCCCTCAAGGGGAGCCCGCAGCGGCGCGGCGTTTGCACCCGCGTTTACACGACGACCCCCAAGAAGCCCAACTCGGCGCTGCGCAAGGTGGCCCGTGTTCGGCTCACCAACGGCATCGAGGTCACGGCTTACATCCCCGGGGTGGGCCACAACCTCCAGGAGCACTCGATGGTGCTCGTGCGTGGTGGTCGTGTGAAGGACCTGCCGGGTGTTCGCTACAAGATCATCCGTGGTTCGCTGGACACCCAGGCCGTCCGCAACCGCAAGCAGGCCCGCAGCCGTTACGGCGCTAAGAAGGAGAAGAGCTGACATGCCGCGCAAGGGTTCCCCTGGCCGCCGCCAGCTGGTCGCTGACCCGGTGCACAACTCGCCGCTGGTCACCGCGCTCATCAACAAGGTTCTCCTGGACGGCAAGCGCTCCCTCGCGCAGTCGATCGTCTACGGCGCCCTCGAGGGCTGCAAGGACAAGACCGGCAACGACCCGGTCGTCACCCTCAAGCGCGCCCTCGACAACGTCCGCCCGACGCTCGAGGTGAAGAGCCGCCGCGTCGGTGGCGCCACCTACCAGGTGCCGGTCGAGGTCAAGGCCTCGCGCAGCACCACGCTGGCGCTGCGGTGGATCGTCCAGTACTCCCGCGCGCGCCGTGAGAAGACCATGACCGAGCGGCTCATGAACGAGCTGCTCGACGCGAGCAACGGCCTCGGCGCCAGCGTCAAGCGGCGCGAGGACACGCACAAGATGGCCGAGTCCAACAAGGCCTTCGCCCACTACCGCTGGTAGTGAGCACCGACGACGAGTTAAGGACGCGAAGAAGTGGCCACCACGACCGCTCTTGACCTGGCCAAGGTCCGCAACATCGGGATCATGGCCCATATCGACGCGGGCAAGACCACGACGACTGAGCGCATCCTGTTCTACACCGGCATCAACTACAAGATCGGTGAAGTCCATGAGGGCGCTGCCACCATGGACTGGATGGAGCAGGAGCAGGAGCGCGGCATCACCATCACCTCCGCCGCGACCACCTGCAGCTGGCTTGATCACACGATCAACATCATCGACACGCCCGGACACGTGGACTTCACCATCGAGGTCGAGCGGTCGCTGCGTGTTCTCGACGGCGCGGTCGCGGTGTTCGATGGCGTCGCCGGCGTGGAGCCTCAGTCGGAGACGGTCTGGCGCCAGGCCGACCGGTACGGCGTGCCCCGCATCTGCTTCGTGAACAAGATGGACCGGGTCGGCGCGGAGTTCCACCGCTGTGTCGACATGATGATCAACCGGCTGGGCTCCACGCCGGCGGTCATCCAGCTTCCCTGGGGCGTCGAGGCCGACTTCAAGGGCGTCATCGACCTGGTGAAGATGAAGGGCCTGCTCTGGAGCGCCGAGGCGGCCAAGGGCGAGATGTACGACACCGTCGACATCCCGGCCGACCACGCCGACGCCGCTCGTGAGTGGCGCGACAAGCTCGTCGAGACGGTCGCCGAGAACGACGACGAGCTCATGGAGCTCTTCCTGGAGGGCGTCGAGCCCACCGAGGAGCAGCTCGTCGCGGCCATCCGCCGGGCGACCATCACCAGCTCGATCAACCCGGTCCTGTGCGGCACCGCCTTCAAGAACAAGGGCGTGCAGCCCCTGCTCGACGCGATCGTCGCCTACCTCCCCGCTCCCACCGACATTCCGGCCTTCAAGGGCCACGCGGTGGGCAACGAGGAGGAGGCCATCGAGCGCCACGCGGACCCGAACGAGCCCTTCGCGGCGCTGGCGTTCAAGATCATGAGCGACCCGCACCTGGGCAAGCTCACCTACATCCGCGTCTACTCCGGAACGCTCGAGACCGGCACCACTGTGGTGAACTCGGTCAAGGGCAAGAAGGAGCGGATCGGCAAGATCTACCAGATGCACGCGAACAAGCGCGAGGAGCGCCCGACCGCGATCGCTGGTCAGATCGTGGCCGTCATGGGCCTGAAGGACACCACCACCGGCGACACTCTGTCGGACCCGGTCAAGCAGGTCGTCCTCGAGTCGATGACGTTCCCCGCGCCGGTCATCAACGTCGCGATCGAGCCCAAGACCAAGGGCGACCAGGAGAAGCTGGGCACCGCGATCCAGCGGCTGGCCGAGGAGGACCCGTCCTTCCAGGTCCGCCGGGACGAGGAGACCGGGCAGACGGTCATCTGGGGCATGGGTGAGCTCCACCTGGAGATCCTCGTCGACCGGATGCGCCGCGAGTTCAAGGTCGAGGCGAACGTCGGACGCCCGCAGGTCGCCTACCGCGAGACCATCCGCCGCAAGGTGGAGAAGGTCGAGTACACGCACAAGAAGCAGACCGGTGGTTCCGGCCAGTTCGCGCGCGTGATCATCAGCCTCGAGCCGCTGGGCGAGGGCAACGACGGTTACGAGTTCGAGAACAAGGTCACCGGCGGCCGCATCCCGCGGGAGTACATCCCGTCGGTGGACGCGGGCGCGCAGGAGGCCGCCGAGTTCGGTGTGCTCGCCGGCTACCCGATGGTCGGCGTCAAGGTCACGCTTCAGGACGGTGCCTTCCACGAGGTCGACTCGTCGGAAATGGCCTTCAAGATTGCCGGCTCGATGGCCTTCAAGGAGGCCGCGCGCAGGGCAGACGCCGTACTCCTCGAGCCGATGATGGCCGTCGAGGTCACCACGCCCGAGGACTACATGGGAGACGTCATCGGCGACCTGAACGGTCGTCGCGGACAGATCCAGGCAATGGACGAACGGTCCGGCGCCCGTGTGATCAGGGCGCTCGTTCCGCTCTCCGAGATGTTCGGCTACGTGGGCGACCTGCGCAGCCGCACTCAGGGGCGGGCGAGCTACAGCATGCAGTTCGACTCCTACTCGGAGGTGCCCCCGGGCATCGCCAAGGAGATCGTCGCGAAGGCTCGGGGCGAATAGTTCCGCACCACTGTGGCGGGGCGCCGATGTGATCGTCGCCCCGCTGCCGGAGGGGCTCGGGACGACTCGTTCCGCTCGGTGTACGGCGGGGGCACCTCCGCCGTGCACAGCCTGAGGTAGAAGACGCAAGTCAAGTCAGAATCTCTAAGGAGACAGACCAGTGGCCAAGGCCAAGTTCGAGCGGAACAAGCCGCACGTGAACATCGGCACCATTGGGCACATCGACCACGGCAAGACCACTCTGACCGCGGCGATCACCAAGGTGCTTCACGACCGTTTCCCGCACCTCAACGAGGCGACCCCGTTCGACAAGATCGACAAGGCGCCCGAGGAGAAGGCCCGCGGAATCACCATCTCGATCGCGCACGTCGAGTACCAGACCGAGAAGCGCCACTACGCTCACGTGGACTGCCCCGGTCACGCCGACTACGTGAAGAACATGATCACCGGTGCCGCCCAGATGGACGGCGCGATCCTGGTGGTCGCGGCGACCGACGGCCCGATGCCCCAGACGAAGGAGCACGTCCTCCTGGCCCGCCAGGTCGGCGTTCCCTACATCGTCGTGGCCCTCAACAAGGCCGACATGGTCGACGACGAGGAGATCCTGGAGCTCGTCGAGCTCGAGGTCCGCGAGCTGCTGTCCGCCCAGGAGTTCCCGGGCGACGACCTGCCGGTCGTGCGCGTGTCCGCTCTCAAGGCGCTCGAGGGCGACGAGAAGTGGGGCGACTCCATCGTCGAGCTCATGAACGCCGTGGACGAGAACGTCCCCGAGCCCGTTCGTGACACCGACAAGCCGTTCCTCATGCCGATCGAGGACGTGTTCTCGATCACCGGTCGCGGCACCGTCGTCACCGGTCGTATCGAGCGCGGTGTCGTCAAGGTCAACGAGACCGTCGACATCATCGGCATCAAGGAGAAGAGCACCACGACCACCGTCACCGGTGTCGAGATGTTCCGCAAGCTCCTCGACGAGGGCCAGGCCGGTGACAACGTCGGTCTGCTCCTGCGCGGCATCAAGCGCGAGGACGTCGAGCGCGGCCAGTGTGTCATCAAGCCGGGCACGACGACCCCGCACACCGAGTTCGAGGCGCAGGTCTACATCCTGTCCAAGGACGAGGGCGGCCGCCACACGCCGTTCTTCAACAACTACCGTCCTCAGTTCTACTTCCGTACGACTGACGTGACGGGCGTTGTGAACCTGCCCGAGGGCACCGAGATGGTCATGCCCGGTGACAACACCGAGATGACCGTCCAGCTCATCCAGCCGATCGCGATGGAGGAAGGCCTCAAGTTCGCGATCCGCGAGGGCGGCCGCACCGTCGGCGCCGGCCGTGTGACGAAGATCATCAAGTAGTACACCGCTGGGCGGCGGTCGGGCTCGTGAGGGCCTGACCGCCGCACCACGGAGGGGCCGGAAACGGTCCCCCACGGACGACGAGACCGTGATCTCGCAGTGCTTTCGGCCGCACTTCGACCGAAACCACTGCCAGATCACGGAACACCGGACGGGATCCGGAACGTCGGTCGCGTGGAAACGACCTGCGGCACCAGGCCGCGTGAAGCTTTATAGGACGACAGCGAAGGACACCGAGGCCATTATGGCGGGACAGAAGATCCGCATCCGGCTCAAGGCGTATGACCACGAGGTCATCGACAGCTCGGCCAAGAAGATCGTCGAGACGGTGACGCGGACCGGCGCCAAGGTCGCTGGCCCGGTGCCGCTGCCGACCGAGAAGAACGTGTACTGCGTCATCCGGTCGCCGCACAAGTACAAGGACAGCCGCGAGCACTTTGAGATGCGTACGCACAAGCGGCTGATTGACATCATCGACCCGACGCCGAAGACGGTCGACTCGCTCATGCGTCTCGACCTTCCCGCCGGTGTCGACATCTCGATCAAGCTCTAAGGAACGCACTGACATGGCTAAGCAGATCAAGGGCGTCCTGGGCAAGAAGCTCGGCATGACCCAGGTCTTCGATGAGGCGAACCGGGTGATCCCGGTCACCGTCGTCGAGGCCGGTCCGTGCGTGGTGACCCGGGTACGCACTCCGGAGAAGGACGGCTACTCCGCCGTCCAGCTCGGCTACGGGCAGATTGACCCTCGTAAGGTCAACAAGCCCCTGGGCGACTACCTCCGCAAGCACGACATCACGCCGCGCCGTTACTTCGCCGAGGTCCGCACCGAGGACGCCTCCGAATACTCGCTCGGCCAGGAGATCCTCGCCGACGCCTTCGAGGCCGGGCAGTACATCGACGTCACCGGCAAGAGCAAGGGCAAGGGCTTCGCCGGTGTCATGAAGCGCCACAACTTCCGTGGTCTGGGCGCCTCGCACGGTACGCAGCGCAAGCACCGCTCCCCGGGCTCCATCGGTGGCTGCGCCACCCCGGGCCGCGTCTTCAAGGGCGTGCGCATGGCCGGCCGGATGGGCAACGTCCGCACGACGGTCCAGAGCCTCAAGGTGCACGCCGTGGACGCCGAGAAGGGCCTCATCCTGATCAAGGGTGCGATCCCCGGCGCCAACGGCAGCCTGGTTCTTCTCCGCACCGCCGCCAAGAAGGGGGTTGCTGCCAAGTGACCACGACCATCGACGTCCTCGACGCCAGCGGCGCCAAGGCGGGGACCGTCGACCTCCCCGAGGAGGTCTTCGGCGCCAAGGTCAACGTCCCGCTGATCCACCAGGTGGTCGTCGCCCAGCTCGCCGCGCGCCGGCAGGGCACCCACGCCACCAAGACCCGGGGCAACGTGTCCGGCGGCGGCAAGAAGCCGTACCGGCAGAAGGGCACCGGCCGCGCGCGCCAGGGCTCGACCCGCGCACCGCAGTTCGCCGGTGGTGGCGTCGTCCACGGTCCGCAGCCGCGCTCGTACGAGCAGCGGACGCCCAAGAAGATGAAGACGGCCGCCCTGAAGGGCGCGCTGTCCGACCGCGCCGGCGGCGGCCGCGTCCACGTGGTGAGCGGCCTGGTCACGGGTGACACGCCCGGAACCCGCGCCGCCCTGGAGGCGCTGCGGAAGATCACGCAGGCCCGCAGCGTGCTCGTCGTGGTCGACGAGAACGACGAGCTCACCTGGCTCAGCCTGCGCAACGCGCCCGAGGTCCACCTGCTGGACGCGGGGCAGCTCAACACCTACGACGTGCTGTGCCACGACGACCTGGTCTTCACCCGTGAGGCCTACGACCAGGTCATCGCGCGGCTGGCGAACAGCGGGAAGGAAGAGGCCTGATGCAGAAGATCGCCGACCCGCGTGACATCATCCTCAAGCCGATCGTCTCCGAGAAGAGCTACGGCCTGATCGATGAGCACAACAAGTACACGTTCCTGGTGCGCAAGGGTGCCAACAAGACGCAGGTGAAGATCGCCGTCGAGCAGATCTTCGGCGTCAAGGTGACCGGCGTGAACACGATCAACCGCCAGGGTAAGCGCAAGCGGACCAAGCTCGGTTACGGTCAGCGCCCGACCACCAAGCGGGCGATCGTGAGCCTGGCCGAGGGCGAGCGGATCGACATCTTCGGTCAGATCGGCTAGCACCTGCCGCAGCGGGGAGAGGGGCCCCTCGCCATCGTGCGAGGGACCGGCCCCGAGGAAGAGAGCACCGGGGGGACCGCCGTGAGGCGGACCCCGACCGGTACGAACCGACGAAGGATGAACGAAAAAGATGGGCATCCGTAAGTACAAGCCGACGACTCCGGGTCGGCGCGGCGCGAGCGTCTCGGACTTCGCCGAGATCACGCGCAGCACCCCGGAGAAGTCGCTGCTTGCCCCACTGCACAGCAAGGGCGGCCGTAACGTCCATGGGCGGGTGACCGCCCGGCACCAGGGAGGCGGGCACAAGCGCGCCTACCGGATCATCGACTTCCGCCGCCACGACAAGGACGGGATCCCGGCCAAGGTCGCGCACATCGAGTACGACCCGAACCGGACCTCCCGCATCGCACTGCTGCACTACGCCGACGGTGAGAAGCGCTACATCCTCGCCCCGGCCGGCCTCAAGCAGGGGGACCAGGTCGAGAACGGCCCCACGGCCGACATCAAGCCGGGCAACTGCCTGCCGCTGCGCAACATTCCGACCGGTACCTTCATCCACGCGGTGGAGCTGCGCCCCGGTGGCGGCGCCAAGCTCGGCCGCAGCGCCGGTGCGCAGATCCAGCTGCTCGCCAAGGAGGGCATGTACGCCACGCTGCGTATGCCGTCCGGAGAAATGCGCCAGGTCGACGTGCGCTGCCGGGCCTCGGTGGGCCAGGTGGGCAACGCCGAGCAGGCCAACATCAACATCGGCAAGGCCGGCCGCAACCGCTGGAAGGGCAAGCGCCCCACGGTCCGCGGTGTCGCCATGAACCCGGTCGACCACCCGCACGGTGGTGGTGAGGGCAAGACCTCCGGTGGTCGCCACCCGGTGAACCCGAAGGGCAAGCCCGAGGGCCGCACGCGGCAGCCGAACAAGCCGAGCGACCGGCTGATCATCCGTCGTCGGAGCAAGAGGAAGAAGCGGTAGGAGCAGCCGATATGCCACGTAGTCTTAAGAAGGGTCCCTTCGTGGACGACCACCTGCAGAAGAAGGTGGACGTTCAGAATGAGAAGGGCACCAAGAACGTCATCAAGACGTGGTCGCGGCGCTCCATGATCGTGCCCGACATGATCGGCCACACGATCGCCGTGCACGACGGCCGCAAGCACGTTCCGGTGTTCGTCACCGAATCAATGATCGGTCACAAGCTCGGTGAGTTCGCCCCCACGCGGACGTTCCGCAGCCACGTCAAGGAAGACCGCCGCAGCCGGCGGTAAGCGCCTTCAAGCCAGCAGTTAGAGGAGAAAGCGATGGAAGCCAGGGCACAGGCGCGGTACGCGCGCCACACGCCCCGGAAGGCCCGCCGTGTGGTGGACCTCATTCGCGGGCTGCCCGCTTCGGAGGCGCAGGCCGTGCTGCAGTTCGCTCCCCAGTCGGCGAGCGAGACCGTCTACAAGGTGCTCTCGAGCGCGATCGCGAACGCTGAGCACAATTTCAAGCTCGACCGGGAGACGCTCTTCGTGAGCCGCGCATGGGTAGACGAGGGTCCGACCCTCAAGCGTTTTCGCCCGCGCGCCCAGGGTCGTGCCTATCGGATCAACAAGCGGACCAGCCACATCACCGTGATCGTGGAGTCCCGCGAGCCGAAGGGAAGGACCCGCTAGTGGGCCAGAAGGTTAACCCGCACGGGTTCCGCCTCGGCATCACGACCGACTTCAAGAGCCGGTGGTACGCCGACAAGCTGTACAAGTCGTACGTCGCCGAGGACGTGTCGATCCGTCGCATGCTGCAGAAGGGCATGGAGCGGGCCGGCATCTCCAAGGTCGAGATCGAGCGCACGACCGACCGCGTCCAGGTCGACATCCACACCGCCCGGCCGGGCATCGTCATCGGCCGTCGCGGCGCGGAGGCCGACCGCATCCGCGGCGACCTGGAGAAGCTGACCAAGAAGCAGGTCCAGCTGAACATCCTCGAGGTGAAGAACCCCGAGATCGACGCGCAGCTCGTCGCGCAGGGCGTGGCCGAGCAGCTGTCCAGCCGCGTCTCGTTCCGCCGGGCCATGCGTAAGGCCATGCAGTCCGCCATGAAGAGCGGGGCCAAGGGCATCCGTGTCCAGTGCTCCGGCCGTCTGGGCGGCGCCGAGATGTCGCGCTCGGAGTTCTACCGCGAGGGCCGCGTGCCCCTGCACACGCTCCGCGCGGACGTCGACTACGGCTTCTACGAGGCCCGCACCACCTTCGGCCGCATCGGTGTGAAGGTGTGGATCTACAAGGGCGAGGCTCCGACCAGCCGTTCCGAGCGGGAGGCGGCCGCGGCCGGCGCCCGTGCGGGCCAGCGTCGTGAGCGTGACGACCGTCGTGGTGGCGGCGCGGGCGACCGTCCCCGTCGCGGCGGCGGCGACCGTCCCCGTCGTGGCGGCGCTGGCCGCGGCGACCGTGCACCCAGGACCGAGGCGGCCGCGCAGGCCGCCCCCGAGACCGGCCCGGCGGAGCAGCCGGGTGCTGAAGGGAGCTGACCATGCTGATCCCGCGCAGGGTCAAGCACCGCAAGCAGCACCGGCCCGACCGCAGCGGCGCCGCCAAGGGCGGCACCAGGGTCGTCTTCGGCGAGTTCGGCATTCAGGCGCTTGAGCACTCCTACGTGACCAACCGCCAGATCGAGGCCGCGCGTATCGCCATGACCCGGCACATCCGCCGTGGCGGCAAGGTGTGGATCAACATCTTCCCGGACCGCCCGCTGACGAAGAAGCCGGCCGAGACCCGCATGGGTTCCGGTAAGGGTTCTCCGGAGTGGTGGATCGCCAATGTCAAGCCCGGCCGTGTCATGTTCGAGCTGTCCGGTGTCGCCGAGCCCGTGGCCCGTGAGGCCATGCGCCGCGCGATGCACAAGCTCCCCATGAAGTGCCGTTTCGTCAAGCGTGAAGTGGGTGAGGCGTGATGGCTAAGGGTCTGACCGCCGCGGAGCTGCGTGTCGAGGACCAGGAGGTGCTGGTCCAGAAGCTGAAGGAAGCCAAGGAGGAGCTGTTCAACCTCCGCTTCCAGTCGGCGACGGGTCAGCTGGAAAGTTACGGGAGGCTGCGCGCCGTCCGCCACGAGATCGCCCGCATCTACACCGTGATGCGCGAGCGCGAGCTCGGGATCGTCACGGTCGAGAAGGAGCCGAGCGATGTCTGAAGCAACCGAGACCACGACCACTGAGACGGCCGCTGAGACGCAGCGGAACTACCGCAAGACCCGTGAGGGCCTGGTCGTCAGCGACAAGATGGACAAGACCGTCGTCGTCGCCGTCGAGGACCGCGTCAAGCACCCGCTGTACGGCAAGGTCATCCGCCGTACGACCAAGTACAAGGCTCACGACGAGCAGAACGCCTGCGGCGTCGGCGACCGTGTCCTCCTGATGGAGACCCGGCCGCTGTCGGCCACCAAGCGGTGGCGGGTCGTCGAGATCCTCGAGAAGGCCAAGTAACACCACAGACGCGCCTCGTGGGGGGTGGGAGACCGCCCCCCATGATGGTGTCCAAGGGGCGGGGCCGACCATCGGTCCCGTCCGCCCGCGGCGGCGGTCGTACGGCTGTCGCCGAGGGAAAAAGACCACATCAGGTTCGGCCAGGCTCACCGCGAGGGTGAGAACCGGCACGACACACAGGAGTAGACGTGATCCAGCAGGAGTCGCGGCTCAAGGTCGCCGACAACACGGGTGCCAAGGAAATCCTTTGCATCCGCGTGCTCGGCGGCTCGGGTCGGCGCTACGCGGGAATCGGCGACATCATCGTGGGCACGGTGAAGGACGCCATTCCCGGCGGGGGCGTTAAGAAAGGCGACGTTGTCAAGGCTGTCGTGGTGCGCACCGTGAAGGAGCGCCGCCGCCCCGACGGCTCCTACATCCGCTTCGACGAGAACGCCGCGGTCATCATCAAGGACAGCGGTGACCCGCGGGGCACCCGCATCTTCGGCCCGGTGGGCCGTGAACTGCGCGACAAGAAGTTCATGCGCATCATCTCGCTCGCGCCGGAGGTGCTGTGATGGCGAAGCTGCACGTGAAGAAGGGTGACCTCGTCCAGGTCATCGCCGGCAAGAACAAGGGCGCCAAGGGCCGGATCATCGCCGCCTACCCGAGCGACGAGCGCGTCGTGGTCGAGGGCGTCAACATGATCAAGAAGCACTCCAAGGTCACCAACCAGGGCCCGCGTGGCGCCCAGGAAGGCGGCGTGCAGACCATGGAGGCTCCCATCCACGTGAGCAACGTCAAGAAGCTCAAGGATGACGAGAAGAAGCCCGAGAAGAAGGCCGCCGGCAAGGGCGACGCCGAGGCGACGGGTGAGGGTGAGGACAGCTGATGACCACCACCACTACTGAGTCTACTGAGACCGGGCGAGTCGCTCCGCGCCTCAAGCAGCGCTACCGCGAGGAAATCATCGCGAAGCTGCGCGACGAGTTCGGCATCGAGAACATCATGCAGGTGCCCACGGTCACCAAGATCAAGGTGAACATGGGTGTCGGCGAGGCCGCCCGCGACTCGAAGCTCATCGAGGGCGCCGTGCGCGACCTGACCGCCATCACGGGCCAGAAGCCGGCCGTCGCCCGCGCCCGCAAGTCCATCGCGCAGTTCAAGCTCCGCGAGGGCATGCCGATCGGCGCGCACGTGACGCTGCGCGGCGACCGCATGTGGGAGTTCCTCGACCGGCTGCTGTCGCTGGCGCTGCCGCGTATCCGGGACTTCCGCGGCCTGTCGCCGAAGCAGTTCGACGGCAACGGCAACTACACCTTCGGCCTCACCGAGCAGGTCATGTTCCACGAGGTCGACCAGGACAGGGTGGACCGGCAGCGGGGCATGGACATCACGGTCGTGACCACCGCGAAGAACGACGAGCAGGGCCGGGCGCTGCTGAAGCTCCTCGGTTTCCCCTTCAAGGAGGCCTGATCATGGCGAAGACGTCGCTGAAGGTCAAGGCAGCGCGCAAGCAGAAGTTCGAGGTCCGGGCGTACACTCGGTGCTCCCGCTGCGGCCGTCCCCGCGCTGTCTACCGCAAGTTCGGCCTGTGCCGCGTGTGCTTCCGCGAGATGGCGCACCGGGGCGAGCTGCCCGGCATCACGAAGTCGAGCTGGTAAGCCCGCCGCGGGCCAGCCGCACAGAAGTCATATCAACCGGGCGCTGATCGCAGCGCCCACGACCGCACCGAAGGTCCCATCGGGAAACCGCGGTGAGGAAGGCCACCGGCCATGACGATGACCGACCCGATCGCAGACATGCTGACGCGTCTGCGTAACGCGAACTCGGCCTATCACGACACCGTGAGCATGCCTTACTCCAAGATCAAGGCACACATCGCGGAGATCCTCCAGCAGGAGGGCTACATCCAGGGCTGGAGCGTCGAGGACGCGAAGGTTGGCAAGAACCTCGTGATGGAGCTGAAGTTCGGCCCCAGCCGCGAGCGCGCCATCGCAGGACTGCGCCGGGTGTCGAAGCCCGGTCTGCGGGTTTATGCAAAGAAGGACAACCTGCCCCGCGTTCTTGGCGGTCTGGGCGTCGCGATCATCTCGACGTCCGGCGGCCTCATGACCGACCGGCAGGCGAGCAAGCGTGGAGTGGGCGGGGAAGTCCTCGCCTACGTCTGGTAACGAGGGGAGGCACTCAGCATGTCGCGTATCGGACGGCTGCCCATCCCCGTACCCGCGGGTGTCGACATCACGATCGACGGCCGGGAAGTCCAGGTCAAGGGGCCCAAGGGCACGCTCACTCACACGGTCGCCGAGCCCATCGAGGTCTCGCGCGGCGAGGACGGCACCATCGCCGTCACCCGCCCGAACGACGAGAACAAGGTTCGTGCGCTGCACGGCCTGTCTCGCACGCTCATCGCCAACATGGTGGCGGGCGTAACGCAGGGCTACACGAAGACGCTCGAGATCGTCGGCGTCGGTTACCGCGTCCAGGCCAAGGGCCCGACGGAGCTGGAGTTCTCGCTGGGCTTCAGTCACCCGGTGATCGTCAAGGCTCCCGAGGGTGTCAGCTTCCGCGTCGAGAGGCCGACGCTGTTCCACGTGGACGGTGTCGACAAGCAGAGGGTCGGCGAGGTCGCCGCCAACATCAGGAAGCTGCGCAAGCCGGACCCGTATAAGGGCAAGGGCGTGCGCTACCAGGGCGAGGTTGTCCGCCGCAAGGTCGGAAAGGCTGGTAAGTAGGCATGGCTGGAAAGACTGCGTTCGGCAAGCACACGGCCGCCCGCACGGTCTCCCGGGCCCGCCGGCACCGCCGAGTCCGCAAGAACGTCTTCGGCACGTCCGAGCGTCCGCGCCTGGTCGTCAACCGGTCCACGCGTCACCTGTTCGTGCAGATCGTCGACGACACTCAGGGCCACACGCTGGTGAGCGCGTCCACGATGGACGTCTCGCTGCGTGGCGGCGAGGGTGACAAGACCGAGAAGGCGAAGAAGGTCGGCGAGCTTCTCGCTCAGCGGGCCAAGACCGCCGGGATCACCGCTGTCGTGTTCGACCGCGGTGGCAACCGCTACGCGGGGCGCATCGCCGCTCTCGCGGACAGCGCCCGTGAAGGCGGGCTGGAGTTCTGATGGCTCCGGTCCATGGGTCGCGACCGGCGACCCGTCCCAAGAGCAACGAGAAGAGGAACCACTGATGGCTGCAGCTCCGCGTCGCGGTGCCGGCGGCGGTGGCGAGCGGCGTGACCGTCGTGATGACCGCCGCGGTGGCGCCGCAGACAAGGGCGTCTCGTATATCGAGCGCGTCGTAAAGATCAACCGAGTGGCCAAGGTCGTTCAGGGTGGTCGGCGCTTCAGCTTCACCGCGCTGGTCATCGTCGGCGACGGCAACGGTCTCGTCGGGGTCGGCTACGGCAAGGCCAAGGAGGTGCCCGCGGCGATCGCCAAGGGCGTCGAGGAGGCCAAGAAGCACTTCTTCAAGGTCCCGCGGATCCAGGGCACCATCCCGCACCCGGTGCAGGGCGAGGAAGCCGCCGGCGTCGTCCTCCTGCGTCCGGCCTCGCCCGGTACGGGCGTCATCGCGGGTGGCCCGGTTCGCGCGGTCCTGGAGTGCGCCGGGATCCACGACGTGCTGTCCAAGTCGCTCGGCTCGGACAACCCGATCAACATCGTGCACGCCACTGTGGCGGCTCTGAAGGGCCTCAGCCGCCCCGAGGAGATCGCCGCCCGCCGTGGCCTGCCGATCGAGGATGTCGCGCCCAAGGCGATGCTCAAGGCTCGCGCCGAGGGTCTGGCCGAGGCCGCGGCGGCCGCGAAGGCGGTGAGCTGACGGTGGCTCGGCTGAAGATCACGCAGACCCGGTCCAAGATCGGTGGGCAGCAGAACCAGCGTGACTCGCTGCGCTCGCTGGGTCTGAAGCGAATCGGCGACGTCGTCGTCAAGGAGGACCGCCCGGAGATCCGGGGCATGGTCGCCAAGGTGTCGCACCTCGTCGATGTTGAGGAGGTCGACTAGTCATGACCGAGAACGCTCCGCTCAAGATCCATGACCTCCGTCCGGCTCCCGGCGCCAACAAGGCCAAGACCCGCAAGGGCCGCGGCGAGGGCTCCAAGGGCAAGTCGGCCGGTCGTGGCACCAAGGGCACCCGGGCCCGTACGTCGGTGATGCCGGGCTTCGAGGGTGGCCAGGTCCCGCTCCAGCGGCGGCTGCCGAAGCTGAAGGGCTTCTCCAACGCCCTGTTCAAGACGACCTACCAGGTCGTCAACCTGGACAGGCTCGGGGAGCTGTTCCCCCAGGGCGGCGACGTCACGCTCGACGACCTGGTGGCCAAGGGTGCGGTCCGCAAGAACCAGCCCGTCAAGGTGCTGGGCACCGGCGAGATCTCCGTGGCGCTGAACGTGCAGGCGCACGCCTTCTCCGCCAGCGCGAAGGAGAAGATCGCCGCGGCCGGTGGCTCGGTTTCCGAGCTGTAGGCATGACGCTGCACGAGGCGCGGAGGTTCGTTATGAGCCTCCGCGCCCGTAGTGCGTTAGAGTTCGCCTGGCACGGGACTCCACCCGTGTTCGACCAAGCACTCTGGCAGAAAGACATGTCGATGGACGCCTTGCGGACCATCGCCGACCGTTACCGCGTCACTGGCGCGCAGGAGGGACCGTGCTGACCGCGTTTACCCGGGCGTTCCGAACGCCTGACCTGCGCAATAAGCTGCTCTTCACACTGGCCATCATTGTGCTGTTCCGTCTTGGTTCGGTGCTTCCCACTCCGGGAGTCAACGCCAAGAACGTGGCCCTGTGTCTGGAGCAGGCCCAGGCGGGAGACGCTGCCAACATCTACGGGATGGTGCAGCTCTTCAGCGGCGGCGCCCTGTTGAAACTTTCAGTGTTCGCGCTCGGCATCATGCCGTACATCACCGCGAGCATCATCCTGCAGCTGCTGACGGTGGTGATTCCCCGGCTCGAGGCCCTCAAGAAGGAGGGCCAGGCGGGGACGGCGAAGATCACGCAGTACACCCGTTACCTGACCATCGGGCTGGCGGTGCTGCAGTCCACCGCGTTCGTCGCGCTGGCCCGCAGCGGGCAGCTCTTCCAGAACTGTAACCAGGAGATCCTGCTCAGCCAGGACGTCTTCCCACTGATCACCATGGTCATCACGATGACCGCCGGAACCGCCGTGATCATGTGGCTGGGTGAGCTGGTGACCGACCGCGGCGTCGGCAACGGCATGTCGATCCTGATCTTCACTCAGGTCATCGCGGTGTTCCCGTCGGAGCTCGTGAACATCTACCGGCAGAGCCCGTTCAAGTTCGTCGTCGTGATGGTGGTCGGCGTCGTGATGATCGGCGTCGTCGTGTTCATCGAGCAGGCGCAGCGCCGCATCCCGGTGCAGTACGCCAAGCGGATGGTCGGCCGCCGGATGTACGGCGGCACCTCGACCTACATCCCGCTCAAGGTCAACCAGGCCGGCATCATCCCGGTCATCTTCGCCTCGTCGCTGCTGTACCTGCCGCAGCTTCTGGTCACGCTGTTCGGCAACAGCCAGAAGCCCAACGTGGTCGTCGAGTGGCTGGCGCAGAACATGATCAGGGGTGACCACCCGATCTACATGGCCACGTTCTTCCTGCTGATCGTCTTCTTCACGTACTTCTACGTGTCCATCACTTTCAACCCCCCTGAAGTGGCTGACAACATGAAGAAGTACGGTGGGTTCATCCCGGGCATCCGTCCGGGCCGGCCGACCGCTGAGTATCTGAGCTTCGTGCTCAACAGGCTCACGGCCGCGGGCGCTCCGTATCTGGGTGTGATCTCGCTCATCCCGATCATCGCGCTGGCGGTGGCCGGAGCGAGCCAGAACTTCCCGTTCGGAGGGACCAGCATTCTGATCATGGTTGGTGTTGGTCTGGACACGGTCAAGCAGATCGAGAGCCAGCTTCAGCAGCGCAACTACGAGGGCTTCCTGAGATAGTGCGCGTCGTCCTGGTAGGGCCCCCCGGAGCGGGTAAGGGGACGCAGGCCCAGTTCATCGCTTCGCACCTGTCGATCCCGAAAATCTCGACAGGCGACATCTTCCGTGCCAACGTCTCTGGCGGCACGGAGCTCGGCAAGCTCGCCAAGGAGTACATGGATCGCGGTGACCTCGTTCCCGACGAGGTGACCGTGGCCATGGTCCGCGACCGGCTGTCGGAGGACGACGCGCAGGAGGGCTTCCTCCTGGACGGCTTCCCCCGCAACGTGCCGCAGGCCGAGGTCCTCAAGAAGATGCTGGCCGAGTTCGGCACGGGGCTCGACGTGGTGCTCAATCTGGTCGTCGAGGACGACGAGGTCGTGCGCCGTCTGGCGGGCCGCCGTACGTGCCGTTCCTGCGGCAAGGTGTGGCATGTCGTGTTCGATCCGCCCACCGTGGAGGGCGTCTGCGACGCCTGCGGCGGGGAGCTCTTCCAGCGGGACGACGACCGTGAGGAGACCATCAGGCGGCGCCTGGAGGTCTATCAGGAGCAGACGGCGCCGCTGATCTCGTTCTACGCCGACGAGGGAATCCTGCAGGGGGTCGACGCGACCGGGCCGGTCGAGGAGATCACCCAGCGGTCGATGTCGGCGCTGCGGCGGTTCGCCGACTGATTCATTACCGCAGCCGGGAACGCCACTCCAGTCCATGGGGTGGCGTTCACGCTTATATGGGACAATTTCGGGAGGGGGTGCGTTACGTGTTCAAGAAGAATCGGCACGGAATCCAGATCAAGAGCGCCGAGCAGTTGGAGAAGATGCGTGCGGCCGGCCTGGTCGTCGCCCGCACACTGGAACTGCTCCGGACGTCGGTCCGGGCCGGG
Source organism: Microbispora bryophytorum (assembly GCF_006874465.1). Taxonomy (GTDB): domain Bacteria; phylum Actinomycetota; class Actinomycetes; order Streptosporangiales; family Streptosporangiaceae; genus Microbispora; species Microbispora bryophytorum. The sequence goes on from NZ_VIRL01000003.1 coordinate 21,440, forward strand.
ATGACGCCGCTCGACCTCGACGCCATCGCCGAAGAGGCCATCCGGGGCGAGGGCGCGATCCCGTCGTTCAAGGGCTACCAGGGCTTCCCCGCCACGATCTGCGCCTCCGTGAACGACGAGGTCGTCCACGGCATCCCCACCGACAGCCGCGCGCTCCGCGAGGGCGACATCATCTCGATCGACTGCGGCGCGATCCTCGACGGGTGGCACGGCGACTCGGCGATCACCGTCGGGATCGGCGAGGTCGACCCCGCGCTGACCGAGCTCATGCGGGTGACCGAGGAGGCCATGTGGCGGGGCATCGGCGCCCTGCGGGTGGGCGGGCACCTGTCCGACATCGGCCATCAGGTCGAGCAGTACGTGCGTTCTCAGGGCCGTTACGGCATCCCCCAGGAGTACGGCGGCCACGGCATCGGCACCGAGATGCACATGGATCCGTGGGTGGCCAACCACGGCCGGCCGGGGCGCGGCCCCCGCTTCGAGGCCGGCATGTGCCTGGCGATCGAGCCGATGGTGAACCTCGGCACGGACCGGACCAAGGTGCTGGGCGACGACTGGACGGTCGTGACGGTCGACGGCCGCGCCTCCGCCCATTTCGAGCACAGTGTCGCGGTGACGGAGAACGGCCCCCTCGTTCTCACGGCGCTCGACGGTGGAGCCTCCCGTTTCCCCGGTGTGGGCGCGGGCCAGGGGGAGAGCGTCTCCTGAACCTGACGCCCGTTCCGGCGGCGCGTGAACAATAATGGTCGTATCGCTCAAATGACCGGGAGATGGTGATGGCGGCAGCGCCGGAGATGCGGGCCTCCGACGGCGATCGTGACCGGGTCGCCGCGGCACTGCGCGAGCACGTGGCCGAGGGCAGGCTCACCATCGACGAGTTCAATGAGCGGCTTGAGCAGGTGTACCAGAGCCGTACGTACGGGGAACTCGCCACGCTCACCTCCGACCTGCCCGCGATCGACCTGCACCGGCTGCCCGCCGCCGTTGCGCCCGCGGGACGGCCGGGCCCCGCCCGGCGTGACGGGAAGGCGCAGGGCAGCGTCAAGAGCGCATGGTCCGCCTGGGCGGCCGCCAGCGCCGTGAGCTGGATGATCTGGCTCCTGTCCACGGTCGCCTCGGGCCATCTCATTCCTCCGTGGCCGATGTGGGTCATGGGCCCCTGGGGCGTAATCCTCCTGATCAAGACGGTCTCCGACCGGGGCGGACAGTCCCGGCGCGACACCTGAGCGTTCTTTACCGTAGGGCCGCCGTCGCGGGAGCCGCGGGCGGGTAGACGACCGGTGTCGCGATGTGCGGTCCCTCTCGGGCCGCGTCCCCGCGGTGATCGGGCCGCACCCACCCGCGTCGGCATTTCGGCGGTGCCGGGCGGGCGGGTGCGGCGGCGTCCCCCGCGACGCCCCGAAGGAACAGGCCGGCGCCGAATTGGCGGGCGGCCCCCTCCGGGGGTACTCTGTGATCTGGTTGTGTCGGGACCCCTGCCGTTGTTTCGCAATTCGGCCCGGGTTGCCGTACACTCCTTTGTCGGTTCACTATGACCTTTGCGCCTAGGCGGCCTGGCTGGTCGCTGCTCTCTGGAAGCGCCCGAAGGTCGCGGCTGCTTAGTGTTCCGAAGCCTCAGACGATCCGATCACTGAAACGCGAGGGCCATGGCCAAGAAAGACGGCGCCATCGAGATTGAGGGCACTGTTATTGAGTCGCTCCCGAACGCCATGTTCAGGGTGCAGCTCGACAACGGTCACAAGGTCCTGGCCCACATCAGCGGGCGGATGCGGATGCATTACATCAGGATCCTGCCCGACGACCGGGTTGTCGTGGAGTTGAGCCCCTACGACTTGAGTCGTGGGCGGATCGTCTACCGGTACAAGTAGCCCCCCCGTCAGCGGGACGGGCCGTATGCGGAACGAATAAGGACTATGAAGGTCAAGCCGAGCGTCAAGAAGATCTGCGACAAGTGCAAGGTGATTCGCCGGCACGGTCGCGTCATGGTGATCTGCGACAACCTGCGCCACAAGCAGCGTCAGGGCTGAGCACAGCTCTCAGTACGTCGCCACCGGGCCCCGGCTGAGTCCGCCCCTGCGGCGGACTCGGCCAGCGAACGGGCCGGAACAACGAAATCGCGCCACACACCCGCGCAGGCGGTCTCCGCGAGGAGTCCGTACCACGCGGGAGACCCCCGGTCGGAGGCCGGGGCCCTCGCCCGGGCATGGGAGGGGAAGTGTGGCGTTAGACCTCCGCCACACTGAAGGAGAATGCCCGACCATGGCCCGCCTGGTTGGCGTCGACCTCCCCCGCGACAAGCGGCTGGAGATCGCTCTCACCTACATTTTCGGAATCGGCCGCACCCGTGCCAAGGAAATCCTTGACGCGACCGGCATCAGCCCCGACATGCGCGTCCACCAGCTCACGGACGCCGAGCTCGTTCCGATGCGTGACTACATCGAGGCGAACTACAAGATCGAGGGTGACCTGCGCCGCGAGGTTCAGGCCGACATCCGACGCAAGATCGAAATCGGCTGCTACCAGGGCATCCGGCACCGCAAGGGGCTGCCTGTCCACGGTCAGCGGACGCAGACGAACGCGCGCACCCGCAAGGGTAAGAAGAAGACCGTCGCCGGTAAGAAGAAGCCGGGCAAGAAGTAGTCCTTAGCAGCCACATTTCCAGGAGTTAGCGCTTCAATGCCGCCGAAGAGCCGCCAGGGCGCACCGAAGAAGGTGCGCCGCAAGGAAAAGAAGAACGTCGCTCACGGGCACGCCCACATCAAGAGCACGTTCAACAACACCATCGTTTCGATCACCGACCCGAACGGGAACGTGATCTCCTGGGCCAGCGCCGGCCACGTCGGGTTCAAGGGCTCTCGCAAGTCCACCCCGTTCGCCGCGCAGATGGCTGCCGAGAACGCCGCTCGCCGTGCCATGGAGCACGGCATGCGCAAGGTCGACGTCTTCGTCAAGGGCCCCGGCTCCGGCCGTGAGACCGCGATCCGTTCGCTTCAGGCGACCGGTCTCGAGGTCGGGTCCATCCAGGACGTGACCCCGGTCCCGCACAACGGCTGCCGTCCGCCCAAGCGCCGTCGCGTCTGAGCTCAGGAGAGTAGAAAGAAATGGCTCGTTACACGGGTCCGGACTGCAAGCTCTGCCGCCGTGAGAAGACCAAGCTCTTCCTCAAGGGTAAGAAGTGCGAGTCCGCCAAGTGCCCCATCGAGATCCGCCCGTACCCGCCGGGTGAGCACGGCCGTGGCCGTCCGAAGGAGTCGGAGTACCAGCTCCAGCTTCGTGAGAAGCAGAAGACCCGTCGGATCTACGGCGTCCTCGAGAAGCAGTTCCACAACTACTACGAGGAAGCCAACCGCAAGGGTGGCAAGACGGGTGAGAACCTCCTCCAGATCCTGGAGAGCCGTCTCGACAACGTGGTCTACCGCGCCGGCTTCGCCGAGTCGCGTGACGCGGCCCGCCAGCAGGTGCGCCACGGCCACTTCATCGTGAACGGCAAGAAGGTCGACATCCCGTCGTACCGCGTGCGCGAGCACGACATCATCGAGGTGCGCGAGAAGTCGCGCAACCTGCTTCCGTACGAGGTGGCCCGCGCGAGCGCCGGCGACAAGACCGTCCCGGCCTGGCTGGGCTCCTCGACCGAGAACATGCGGATCCTCGTGCACCAGCTCCCGGTCCGCCAGCAGATCGACACGCTGGTCCAGGAGCAGCTGATCGTCGAGCTCTACTCCAAGTAGTAGGGCCCCGGCAGTTTCATGACGCCGTACGGCCGGTACACTCCGGCCGTACGGCATCATGGTTGTAGGCGAGCGGCGTCAAATAGCGGGCGTCGCCGTAACCCAGGGGCTCCTCGTCCACCGTAACGGGGCCGTCCCGGATCCAGGAGATCCAGATGCTCATCGCACAGCGCCCGAGCCTCCAGGAGGAGTCGCTCGAGGAGCACCGGTCCAGGTTCATCATCGAGCCGCTCGAGCCGGGCTTCGGTTACACCATCGGCAACTCGCTGCGGCGGACCCTGCTGTCCTCCATCCCGGGGGCGGCGGTCACCAGCATCCGCATCGAGGGCGTGCTCCACGAGTTCTCGACCGTGCCCGGGGTCAAGGAAGACGTCACCGACATCATCCTGAACCTCAAGTCGCTGGTCGTCTCCTCCGAGCACGACGAGCCCGTGGTGATGTACCTGCGCAAGCAGGGCCCGGGTGAGGTCACCGCGGCCGACATCGCGCCGCCCGCGGGTGTCGAGGTGCACAACCCCGACCTGCACATCGCCACGCTGAACGGCAAGGCGAAGCTGGAGATGGAGCTGACCGTCGAGCGCGGTCGCGGCTATGTCTCCGCCGCTCAGAACAAGCAGCCGGGCCAGGAGATCGGCCGGATTCCGATCGACTCGATCTACTCTCCGGTGCTCAAGGTCACCTACAAGGTCGAGGCCACCCGTGTCGAGCAGCGCACGGACTTCGACCGCCTGATCCTCGACGTCGAGACCAAGCCGTCCATGAAGCCCCGCGACGCGGTGGCCTCGGCCGGCAAGACCCTGGTCGAGCTGTTCGGCCTGGCCCGCGAGCTCAACGTCGAGGCCGAGGGCATCGACATCGGCCCGTCGCCGACGGACGCGGCTCTCGCGGCCGACCTGGCGCTGCCGATCGAGGAGCTCAACCTCACCGTCCGTTCGTACAACTGCCTCAAGCGCGAGGGCATCCACACCGTGGGTGAGCTCGTCGCCCGCAGCGAGCAGGACCTGCTGGACATCCGCAACTTCGGCGCCAAGTCGATCGAAGAGGTCAAGCAGAAGCTGCACGAGATGGGTCTGGCTCTCAAGGACTCCCCGCCCGGGTTCGACCCCTCCGCGGTCGCCGGCGGCGGGTACGACGACGAGGACGGCGGGTTCATCGAGACCGAGCAGTACTGATCGCCGGTCTTTCAGCAGCGGCACCACCGGCTCGTGCCGCCCGTCGAGGGCGGCATGAGCCGGCGATGACAAGTCACGACCGGTACTCCGGTCGGCCCGACCCCGGTACCTGACACGGCCGGAGCGGGTTAGCCATGAGGAGCATGAAATGCCCAAGCCCACCAAGGGCGCCCGCCTCGGCGGCAGCCCGGCCCACGAGCGGCTGATCCTGGCGAACCTCGCCACCTCGCTGTTCCAGAACGGCCGGATCACCACCACCGAGGCCAAGGCCAGGCGTCTCCGCCCGCTCGCGGAGAAGCTGATCACCAAGGCGAAGAAGGGCGACATGCACAACCGTCGCCAGGTGCTGACGGTCGTCCGCGACAAGGGCATCGTCCACCACCTCTTCACCGAGATCGCCCCGACGTTCGCCGAGCGTCCCGGTGGCTACACCCGGATCACCAAGCTCGGCCCGCGCAAGGGCGACGCCGCTCCGATGGCGGTCATCGAGCTGGTCACCGAGCAGCTGAACCCGGTCAGGGTCTCCCGTACGGCTCCGGCCGCGTCCGCCGCCGAGGCCGCTCCGGCCGAGGTCGAGGAGACGCCGGCCGCGCAGGACGAGGCCGCCGAGGGCGCCGCCGCCGAGACGGCGGAGGCTCCCGAGGCCGCCGAGTCTGAGTCGGCACAGGGTGACAAGAAGGACGAGGCCTGATCCCAGGCTCTGTGAGCGGGCTCAGTTTCCCTTCCGGGGATGCTGGGCCCGCTCTTCGTTTGTGCACCGTACGAGGGATGGCGTGGAGCGAGAACTGCGGCTGAGGCTGGACCTGGGGTACGACGGCACGGACTTCTCGGGCTGGGCGCGCCAGCCGGGGCGGCGCACCGTGCAGGGGGAGATCGAGGACGCGCTGGGCCGTGTCCTTCGTCTGGACGCCCCGCCGTCGCTCACCGTCGCGGGCCGCACCGACGCCGGCGTCCACGCGAGGGGGCAGGTGGCGCACGTCGACCTCCCGCTCGCCGCGCTGGCCGCCGTCTCGTCCGTGCGTGCCCCCGTCCCCGAGGATCCGGAACGGGCGTGGGGAGAGCGCGGCGCTGAGTGGCTCGGTGCGCTGACGAGGCGGCTGGCGGGGGTGCTCCCCCTCGACGTGCGGGTGCACACCGTCAGCGTGGCTCCGGAGGGCTTCGACGCCCGGTTCTCCGCGCTGTCGCGCCGCTACGGCTATCGCGTCGGCGACGTCCCCGGCGGGGTGGACCCGCTCCGGCGGCGTGAGGTGCTGTGGTACGCCCGGCCGCTGGACGTGGACCTGCTGAACGCGGCGGCCGCCCGTCTGCTGGGCGAGCGCGACTTCGCCGCCTTCTGCCGCAGGCGCGAGGGCGCGACCACGATCCGCGAGCTGCAGCGGCTCGACTGGGTCAGGGGCGCGGACGGGATCCTCCTCGCGACCGTGGTCGCCGACGCCTTCTGCCATTCGATGGTCCGGGCGCTGGTCGGCTCGCTGCTGACCGTGGGGGAGGGCAGGCGGCCCGTCGAGTGGCCCGCCGAGGTGCTGGCGAGAGCCGTACGAGACTCGGGTGTGCACGTCGCTCCCGCGCACGGTCTCACCCTTGAGGAGGTGCGCTACCCCGCGCCTGAGGAGCTGGCACGGCGGGCCGCCGCGACCCGCCGCGTGCGCACGCTGAGCTCCTGACGGCGTGGCCGCGCGGCGCGTGGCCCCCGTGGGGAGACCACGCGCCGGGATCGTCAGCGCGAGGCGCGCTTCTCGATCACCTTCGCCATGCTGTCCCGGAAGGCGCCGCTGATCGGCGCGAGGTTCTTGTCGTTCGCGTCCGGGGTGTGGCCGTCGGCGTAGGTGGCGTAGCTGAACACGATGTAGCGTCCCCACACCATGCCGGCGGCGTAGCCGCCGGAGATCGACACCTTGTCGGCCCGGTTCTTCTGGTCGCCGTCGAGGCCGCGGAACCAGACGTTCGCGCCGAGATCCTTGGCCTGGTCCACGGCGAGGGCCTCGGTCTTGCCGGGCAGCACGGCGATGCCCGTGGTCACGGCGTACTGGCGCTTGCCGTCCACGTAGGTGGCCCTGAGCACCCTGCGGCACTGCTGCTCGGTGAGGGCCTGCGCGAACGCGCCCGCCGCCGCCTTCTCGCAGTCGTCGGTCACGTCGGCCTTGACCCGGCGGTACGTGATGCCCGCCAGCGTCACCTTCTCGTCCGGGAACGCCTCTCCCGGCTTGAGGGTCTTGGGGTCGGTCTGCTCCGAGTCGAGGATGGCGGAGGAGACCGAGGCGGTCGGCTGCGGCTCGTCCGAGGGGGGCGTGGTGGTGGTCGCCGGCGGGCGGGCGGCCTGGTCGCCGTCCGGCTCACCCGAGTAGGCGAAGTAGGCCGCGGTGCCGATCGCCGCCACGACGACCACCGCACCGGCGGCCATCAGGATCCGCTTGACCTTGCCGCCGGAGGAGGAAGGGCTGCTGGAGCCCAGCGTCGCCGGGAGGTTGCTCCCAGAGGAGGGGGCGGAGGGGTTCGGCCCGAATCCGCCTGGAGGCGCCGGCTTGCCCGCCTTGGCAGGTGTCACCGGCGTGAACGCGAACGGGGTCTCACCCGTCGACTGCGAGGGCGAACCGTTCGTGGGAGAGGTTGTCGCCATCTGTCCTGAATTGGGGTCGGGGGAGTCCGCTCCGGAGGCGCCGTCGCTCGCGGACGGGCCCGGGGGCGGCGGGTCGGATGGCGCCGCACCCGGGGGCGCGGCGGATGGCGGGACATCCGAGGGGGACGTCGCGGACGGCGACTGGGACGGTGACTGAGACGCCATGTGACCCTGCGTCTCGTCCTGTCTCCCCAGTGGTGTCCCGGACGGTGCGTTGTACTGCGCCTGACCAGGCGCGATCGATGTCTGCGTGGGCGCTTGGAACGGCTCCTCCGGCTGCGGGGGGAGCAGCGGCTGCGTCGTCCTGTCGTGGGCCTGGTGCTGCGGTTCGCTGTGCGGAGTGCCCTGCTGTCCGGGGTGCGGGAGACCATGGCCGGGTTCGTACGGTGCGCCGGGCGCCGGGAACCCCTCGATCGGGGTCACCGCATGGCCGATCTCGGTCCCGAAGCTGCCGGGTGGCCCGGCGTGACCCGGCCCAGCGTGATCCGGCCCAGCGTGATCCGGCCCGGCGGGATACGGCGCCGGCGCGTCCGGTGGGGGGATGCTCCCCGCGGGAGCGTCCTGTCCGGGATCGCCCGGCGTTGGCGTGCCCGTCTGTCCCGGTCCTTTGGTGGGCACGCCCGCAGGCGCGCCGGCCTGGCCGGGCGCGGTGGTGTCGTAGGGCCCGGTGGTGTGGGGTCCCGTGGTGTGGGGCCCGGTGCTGTGCTCGGGTGCGGTGGTGTCGTAGGGACCGGTGGTGTCGTGGGGCCCGGGGGTCTGGTCGGGCGCGGTGCTGTGGTCGGACGTGCCGCCTGGCTCGTCAGGGCCCGGACGCTCGCCGGACATGCCCTCGGGCGCCTGCGCCGAGCCGGGCTCGCCCTGGTAGGCGTTCGTCGGGGGCCAGGAGGTGCCCGCGGGCATCTCCCCCTGCGGGTACGGCTCACCGGGCAGCCGTGGCGGCCACACGGGCACGTCGCCGGGCTCCCCGGGGTGGACCGCGTCCGGGGACATGGCTCCCTGGGCGTACATCTCCGGCTGCCCGGCCGGGAAATCCGGACCGGGCTGCGGCATGTACTGGGGGTCGTACTGCGGCGGGAGGGCGGGTGGGTACCCCTGGTGGGGCGCCGGTGCCGGGGCCGGTGCCTGCGGCCAGGCCTCCCCGCCGGGCGGCTGCCCCCCGTCGGGGGCGGGCCCCCACTCGGAGAACGTCGGCACGCCGGGCGCCGTCTCGCCGGGCTGGGCCCAGGGAGCCCCGGTGTTCTGCTGATCCGGCCCGTAGGAGGCCGGCGCTGCGGTCTGCTGATCCGGCCCGTAGGAGGCCGGAGCCGGGGGCGGGCCGCCGGGCTGCGACCAGGAAGGGGGCCCGGCCGGGCCATTCCACCCCCCGCCGTGAGATCCCTCGCCGTACGGCGAGGGGGACGCGCCGAAGGCGCCGGGCCGGGCGCCGGGATCGGCGACGGGGGCCGGCCACATGTGCGGGGCTCCCGCTCCCGGAGGCGGCGGCTCCTGCTGCCACGGCTGCGGAGCCGAGCCCGGGGGCGGTTGCTCCCAGGCCGGCGTTCCGGGGCCATACGGAGACCACGGCTGCGCTCCCGCGCCGGCCGGCGACTGCCACCCCGGGTTGGGTCCCTCCGTGGGCGGCTGCTGCCACCCCGGGTTGGGCTGCCATCCCGGGTTGGGTCCGTCCGCGGGCGGCTGCCAGGCGTGGGGTCCGGGGCCGTACGGGGGCTGCTGTGGGCCGGGCTGCTGTGGGCCGGGCGGCGGCGGGGGAGTCTGGGGGTAGGCGGGCCCGCCCGCGCCCTGCGGGGGCTGCCAGGGCGGCTGTGCGGGCTGCCAGGACGGCGCTTCCGGGCCCGGCGGGTGCTGTTCCCAACGCACGGCGTTCGGGTCGGCCGGAGGCTGCCACGAGGAGACTGCCTGGCCGTCGGGCTGCCACGGGGCAACTGCCTGGCCCTCGGGCTGCCACGAGGGCGCGGCCGGGTCCGGAACCGGCGGCCGCTGATCGGCGTGCTCCGCCGGAGGCCGCCACGGAGGGGTGGCCGGAGCCGGGGGCTGCCATGCGGGCGGGCCGTATCCGGGATGACCATGTGCGCCGTGACCCGGCTGCTGCTGGTCTTCGTGTCCGGCCGGCTGCCACGAGTGGATGCCCTGGCTTTCCGGCTGCTGCCAGGAAGGCGTTCCCGGGCCGTACGCGGCCTGCGGCGGCACCGCGCTGTGACCCGGGCCGGTTCCGGGGCCGGAACCGGCTCCGGGATACGGCTCACCGGACGCGGGCAGGCCGAGGGCCTCGTCGCCGGGGCGGCGCGGCGCGGGAAGGTCCCCGGCGTCCCCCGATACTCCGGCGTTCCCGGGCACGCTCGTATTCCCGGGCACGTCGGCATTCCCGGGCATACCGGCGTTTTCCGGTAGGCCGGGGTCGGCCGGTGGAGGGCCGTACGCCGGAACGGCCCTGAACCTGTTCGTGCTCTCCGGGTCGTCGTCCGCCGGTTCCGGTGCCCCGAGACCGCCAGGAGGGCCGTACCTCGTCGGGTGGGACACGGCCGGAAGCCGGTCCGCCGCACCGGCGGCGTCCGGGGCCCAGGCCGTGCCGTCGTCCGCCGGTGGCTGCCCGGATCCGGCCGGCGGTGTCTGGCCGAAGCTCGGAGGTGGCGTCGGAGGTGTCGCCGAGCCCTCGGCGTCCGCCTCGCGGCGGGCCCACGCCGTTTCGTGTTCGTGCTCGGAAGCGGAATCCTTGCCACGCATAGCCGGAAGCGTAACGGCGTGGGCGCGATCGGCGTGCCCCTATGGGCGTTTCGGTCCGAGCCGCCCCGGCTCGCCCACCGGCGTTCACCTCAGTGAACGCCTGGCCTCAGATGGGACCACCCTTCAGCGAACGGGTGTCGAGGGCAGGGAAAACAGTCGCATCGGTGACGTCCACCGCGGTCTGGTAGAGCCGTTTGAGCTCGTTCTTGGCCGGTTTATGGCCGTCCTTGAACTGGAACCAGAGCAGCACCGCGTAGTGGCCGTGGGTCCAGCCGCCCGCGTACGCCTCGCCGGCGCCGAGGTGCTTGGTGGCCTCGTCCTTGCCCGGCAGCGGCTTGAGGTAGTCCTTGCGCTCGCCGCCGCCTCCGGCGGAGGCGACCTTCTTCGCCGTGGCGGAGGTTTTGAGGTTGGCGACGCCCACGGTGCCGATGACCGTGCCCTTGGAGTCAGCGAAGCTGGCCCGCAGCAGTTGCGTGCATCCGCCCGCCTTGAGCGCCTTGGTTATTTTGTCGCCGGTGACGCCGTCCGCGCACTTTTTCTCCTTACGGAACGTCGTGCGAACGTACGACCGCTTGTTCTTGACGAATTTGCCCTTGGCGAACAGCTCTCGCAGCGACAGCGGACTTTTGTCGGTCGTCCGTGACGCGGTGTAGCCGAACTTGCCGAGAGGGCCTTCGGAGACGAGCGGTGGTCTGGGGCGGGCGGTGGGCGTCGGGGCGGCGACCGGCGGCTTCTCGTTGCGCGCGGCGTACCACAGGCCGGTGAACAGCGCCCCGATCAGGAGCAGCAGGGCGAGGCCGAGAGCCCAGGGGCGACGCCACCAGGGTCCCTTCGCGTCCGGATCCCACACGGGCTCCGGCGGCGGAGGCACCCGCGGCGCCGTCGGCTGCCGCCGCACGTCCCAGTCGCCGCCCGGCTGTCCGCCCGGCTGGCCGCCCGTCTGTCCGCCGGGTGGGGACGCGTACGGACCCGACGCGAGCTCCTCCGCACGGCGGGGGCTCTCCTGCTCGTACGGCCCGCGCCCGCCGTACGGCGGCTGCTCGGGCTGCTGCGGATAGGGCTGCTGTTGATGGGGCTGCTGTGGGTAGGGCTGGTAGGGCGCCTGCTCACGTTCGTACGGCGACTGCTCACGCTCGTACGGCGATTGCTCGCGGGCGTACGGCGACTGCTCGCGCTGGTACGGCGGCTGGCCGTAGGGCGGCGCGTCGCGACGTCCGGCGAGGGGAGGGTCGTCCCCGCCGGAGTACGGCGGCAGGTCCCGCCTGCGGGGATCCTGGGGATGATGCGGCGGAGGTGGTTGCTGGTCGCCGGGATAACCCATGGCGCTGAGATTAGTCGGCTATTCGGACACATGAGGAAGCGTCAGGAATACCCGAAGTCCTCGGTCCACCACAGGCCGCCCTCGCCCGCGCTCACGCCGACCCCGGTCGCGACCAGGCGGCAGTCGAGCAGCGTGGCGCGGTCGCTCCGCCCGGCCATCCAGCCGCGGACGACCGCCTCGGCGGTCTGGTAGCCCCTGGCGATCGTCTCGGCGCCCCCGTCGGAGTAGCCCGCCGCGCCCATGCGGTCCCAGGGAGAGGCGCCTCCCGGGGAGCTGTGCCGGAACAGCTGGCTCGACGCCATCTCGGCCGAGTGCGCGCGGGCGGACTCCACCAGGCGGGGGTCCATGCGCAGGGACCGGCAGCCGTGCCTGCGGCGCTCGGCGTTGACCAGGCGCACGACCTCGGCCTCCATCGAGGCGGAGCGCATCGAGTCGGCGTCGTACGCGTCGCCGCCGTCCGTCCCGGGCGTGAGAACGGTGTGCCGCGAGCCGTTTTCGGAGCCGTCGATCAGCGTGGAGGACGGCCTTTCCTTCCGGGGCCGGCGCTGCGGCACCTGCCGGGGAGCGACCGGAGCCACGGTGTGCAGCACGTGGTCGAGGGTGGGGCGCTCACGCGGCACCGCGCCCGCCGCGCTCACGCTCGGCGACGGGGACGGCTCCGACTTGCGCAGATAGACGTCGTCGACCTCGCCCGACCTGGTGCTCATCCTGCCGATCACGACACCGGTGAGCAGGATGGCGACGGCGCATGCCAGCAAACCCATCTGAGTCCCCCGTAAGGGGACACGGAAGGTGTGATTTTTGTGAGGGGTCTGCGACATACCGCAGTCAAATATAGAGATCTGCGCCATGAGGAAGAAGAGGCGAATGGGTATGGATTTGATGAACGTTCAAATGAGTCGTTCCAATGCCCCGTACCGCTCGCTGTTTTGACCAGGTGGCATCGGGTCGGTAGGCTGCTAGTTCGTTGTGTGTGGATCGGTCTGTCCGCAGACCGGTGCACGGCGCGTCCGGCGTCTTCTCCCGTACATGTGGAGACGGAGGTTGTCGCCGTGCCTGCGCAACCTACCGAGAGTTCACATTCCGACAGAAGGCACTGCCGTGCGCACGTTCTCACCGAAGCCCAACGACGTCGAACGTCAGTGGTACGTCATCGACGCGACCGACGTCGTGCTCGGCCGGCTGGCCAGCCAGGTGGCGACCCTGCTCCGCGGGAAGCACAAGCCGATCTTCGCTCCGCATGTCGACACGGGTGACTTCGTCATCGTCATCAACGCCGGCAAGATCGCCCTGAGCGGCAACAAGCTCGAGCAGAAGAAGGCCTACCGCCACTCGGGCTACCCCGGCGGTCTGCGCTCCGTCAGCTACGGCGAGCTCATGGCGAAGCGTCCGGACCAGGCCGTGGAGAAGGCCGTCCGCGGCATGCTCCCCAAGAACGCCCTGGGTCGCAAGATGGCCAAGAAGCTCAAGGTCTACGCCGGCGCCGAGCACCCGCACCAGGCCCAGCAGCCGGTGTCCTTCCAGATCACCCAGATCGCCCAGTAATCGCGAGCCAGGAAAGTTAAGAGGAGAACCGTGGCCGAGCCCACCGGTATCGAGACGCTCGTCGAGGGCGAGCCGGAAGAGTACACCGCGGAGGAGTTCCCCTCCGAATACACCACCGAGTCGGCCGCCGCCGGCGAGGGCGCCGTGCGCAAGCCCGTCACCACGGGCAACTCGTACGGCACCGGCCGCCGCAAGGAGGCCATCGCCCGTGTCCGCATCGTGCCGGGCACCGGCAAGTGGACGATCAACGGCCGCTCGCTGGAGAGCTACTTCCCGAACAAGGTCCACCAGCAGCTGATCAACGAGCCGTTCGTCGTGCTGGGCGCCGAGGACGCGTTCGACGTCATCGCCCGCATCGACGGCGGCGGCGTGACCGGCCAGGCCGGCGCGCTGCGCATGGGCCTGTCCCGCGCGCTCGCCGTTCTGGACGCCGAGGTCAACCGCCCGCCGCTGAAGAAGGCCGGCTTCCTCACCCGTGACGCCCGCGCCACGGAGCGGAAGAAGTACGGCCTCAAGAAGGCCCGCAAGGCTCCTCAGTACAGCAAGCGTTAATGTCGCAGGAGCCCGTAGGCGCCCCCTCCCGGGGGCGCCTCTTCGGCACCGACGGGGTACGCGGGGTCGCCGGGCGCGACCTCACCGCGGAGCTGGCCATGGACCTGTCCGTGGCCGCCGCGCATGTGCTCGGCGACGCCGGGGCGTTCCACGCCAGTGTCGGGCGGCGCGGCCGCCCGATCGCCGTCGTAGGCCGGGACCCGCGGGCTTCAGGAGAGTTCCTGGAGGCCGCCGTGGTCGCCGGCCTCGCGTCGTCCGGTGTGGACGTCCTGCGGCTCGGCGTGCTGCCCACCCCGGCGGTCGCGTACCTGACCAACGCGCTGGGGGCCGACCTCGGCGTCATGCTCTCCGCGTCGCACAACCCCGCGCCGGACAACGGCATCAAGTTCTTCACCCGCGGCGGCTACAAGCTGCCCGACGCGGTGGAGAACGAGATCGAGCAACGGCTCGGGGAGAAGTGGGAGCGTCCGGTCGGATCGTCGGTCGGCCGGGTCCGCGAGGCGTACGGCGAGGCCGACCGATACGTCTCCCACCTGCTGACCACGCTGCCCCACCGGCTCGACGGCCTGCGGGTCGTCGTCGACTGCGCGCACGGCGCGGCGCACATGGTCGCTCCGGAGGCGCTGCTGCGCGCCGGCGCGACCGTGGAGACCATCGGCGCCGCCCCGGACGGGTTGAACATCAACGACGGCGTGGGCTCGACCCACCTGGCCGCGCTGCGTAAGGCCGTCGTCGACGGCGGTGCCGACCTGGGCATCGCCTATGACGGCGACGCCGACCGCTGCCTCGCCGTCACGGGTGCGGGTGAGGAGATCGACGGCGACCAGATCATGGCGATCCTGGCCCTGTCGATGTATGCCGACGGCCGCCTCGCCAAGGACACGGTCGTCGCGACGGTCATGTCCAACCTGGGGTTCAAGCTCGCCCTGCGGGAGGCCGGCCTGTCCGTGGTGGAGACCGCGGTCGGCGACCGCTACGTCCTGGAGGCGATGCAGGACGGCGGCTACACCCTGGGCGGCGAGCAGTCCGGTCACGTGATCATGCTGGATCACGCCACGACCGGGGACGGCCTGCTCACCTCGCTGCACCTGATGGCCGAGGTGGCCCGCCAGGGCCGCTCCCTCGCCGACCTCGCCTCGGCGATGACGAAGCTGCCGCAGGTGCTCGTCAACGTCCGGGACGTGGCGAAGTCGAAGGCGTCCGCCCCCGAACTGCGGGCGGCCGTGGCCGAGGCCGAGGCGGAACTCGGTGACTCCGGCCGGGTGCTGATCCGGCCGAGCGGCACCGAGCCCATGATCCGGATCATGGTCGAGGCCTCGTCGCACGACCAGGCCAAGGCCGTGGCGGACCGCCTCGCGGAGGTCGTCCGCACGGTCTGCGCCTGACGCCGCACGCGTCACGATTCCTGAGGACCCCGCCGGGCGCGCGCCCGGCGGGGTTCCTTATTGGAAACCCTTCTCAATTGCGTAATGTGCGCGTAACACTGATTCATGTCTTGTTTGACCGATGTTCGGTCGAATTCGGTAAGAGGCCGGGAAAAGGAATCGGACGCGCTGCGCGCACTGGTGGACCGGGCCAGAGCCGGCGCGGGCGGATGCCTGCTCCTCCTCGGCGGACCGGGTGCGGGAAAGACCGCGCTGCTCGACCTCGCCGCCGCGCACGCGGCCACCGGCGCCCCCGGCGAGCCGGGGTTCCTCGTGCTCCGCACCCAGGGCGTCGCGGGTGAGACCCACCTGCCGTACGCCGGGCTGCACGCCCTGCTCGGCCCGATCACCGATCGGCTGGACACGCCGGCGGCCGATACGCGGGTGCTCGCCGAGGCGCTGCGGACCGGCGCCGACGCCGGCGGCCTGGCGCTGCCGGCCGCGTTGCTGCGGCTCCTGCGGGCCGCCGGTCGTCCGGTGCTGGTGTGCGCCGACGACCTCCAGCGGCTCGACGCCCCCAGCCGGGAGGCGTTCTGCTTCGTGGCCCGCCGGGTGGGGACGATCCCCGTCGCCGTGCTGCTGGCCTGCGCGGAGCCCGGCACCGCCCCCGACGGCCTGCCCACGCTGCCGCTCGCCCCGCTCGACGAGAGGGCGTCGCGGCAGGTGCTCGACGACCTCGTCCCCGACGGCCTGCCGGGAGACCTGCGTACGGCGCTGGTCCGGGCGGCCCGGGGCAACCCGCTCGCACTCGCGGAACTCGCCGGCGCGCTGACCGATGAGCACCGTGAGGGCACGGCGCCGCCGCCGCAGACGCCGCCGCGGGGCGGCCGGCTGTGGCGGGCGTACGCCGACCGGCTCCTCGGCCTGCCCGCCGACACGGCCGACCTCGTCACGCTGATCGCGGCCGATCCCGGCATCGACGCGGTCACGCTGACGCGCGCGGCGGAGGCGCGGTCCGGGCTGGCGGCGCTGGAGGCGGCGGAGGCCGCGGGCGTCGTCGTCGAGTTGCCGGACGGCGGCTTCGACCTCGCCGACCCGCTCCTGCGCCACGTGGCCTACGCCGAGGCGTCCCTCGCCCGGAGGCGGGCCGCTCACCGCCTGCTCGCGGGCCTTCTCGGCGATGTCTCCGGCGATGTTTCCGGTGAGGGTGCCGGTGAGGGTGCCGCCGATGCCTCCGGCGATGACTCCGGAGGGGAGCGCCGGCGGCTGCGGCGGGCGTGGCATCGCGCCGCCGCCCTCGACGGTCCCGCTGGTGAGCTCGCCGAGGACCTCGTACGGGCACTGGCGGAGATGCCGAAGGCGACGACGGCGGCCTTCCCGGAACCGTTCCGCGTCCTCGAACGGGCGGCCGAGCTCACCGGGCACGGCGAGACCAAGGCCGCACGGCTCGCGGCCGCCGCCCAGCACGCCTGGCGGGCGGGGCAGCCGCAGCGGGCGCGGTCGCTGCTGGCCAGGATCGACACGCTCACGGCCGGCGCCGAGGTGCGCGGCCGGGCCGAGCTGCTCAGGGGCAGCCTGGAGCTGCGGGCGGGCAAGACCGACAGCGCCTGCGACACGCTGCTCGCCGCCGCGGAGCGGCTGCTGCGCACCGACCGCGAGCAGGCCGTACGCGCGCTGGTCCGAGCGGGTGAGGCGAGCTACCTGGCGGGGGACAACCGGCGGTTCCTGACGATCGCCCGGCGGGCAGAGACGCTGCGGCGGCCCGACGACGCCCACCTCACGCGCATGGCGCTGGAGTATCTCGGGGGCATGGCCGCGACGTTCCGCGGCAGGCACAGGGAGGCGACCGCGTCCCTGCGCCGCGTCGCCACCGGGGTGATGGCGCCGTCCTCGGCCGGCAGTCCCTCGGCGCTCGTGTGGGGCGGGGTGGCGAGCCTCCTGCTCGGCAACGGCGCCGCCGCGCTCACCCTGACCTCCCGGGCGGTCGAGGTCGCGCGTGCCCACGGCGCGGTCGCCAGCATGCCGCAGATGCTGGAGATCCTCATCCAGGCCCAGCAGTGGATGGGCCGTTACGACGCGGTGGCGGCCAACGCGATGGACGGCCTGCGCCTGGCGCAGGAGACGGGCCGTGCCGTCAGCGGCGCGCAGCACCTGGCCTGGCTCGCCTTCACCGCCGCCGTCGAGGGCGACGAGGAGACGTGCGCCCTGCGGGCAGCGCGCGCCGTCGAGCTGGCCGCCGCCCACGGCGTCAGCGTGGCCGAGGCGCTCGGCACGCTCGCGCTGGCCCATCTGGACGTCGCGGCCAACCGCCACGCCGACGCGGTCAACCGCCTGCGCGTGGTGGCCCGCACGGGAGACCCCCTCGTCGTACGGGTGATGGCGACGCCGCTGCTCGTTGAGAGCACCGTACGGACGGGGGACGTCGCGCAGGCGCGGGACGCGCTGGTCGTGCTGGAACGCTGGGCGGACAGCACCCGCGACCCCGACCGGCTGGCGCTGGCGGCCCGATGCCACGCGCTCCTGGCGTCCCCGGACGAGGCCGGGGAGCGTTTCGCCCAGGCGCTGGAACTGCACCGGCAAGGGTCGTGCGCGTTCGAGACCGCGCGCACGCGACTGTTGTACGGCGGCATGCTCCGGCGGTCGCGCCGCCCGGGAGCCGCCCGCGAGCACTTGCACGGCGCGCTGGAGACGTTCGAACGGTACGGCGCCCGCCTGTGGAGCGCGCACGCCCGCGCGGAGCTGCGGGCGGCGGGGGAGTCGGTGCGGCCCTCGGGCTCCCGTTCCGAGGCCGGCCGGCTGCTCACGGCGCAGCAGTTCCAGATCGCCACCCTGGTGGCGGAGGGCGCGACGAACCGGGAGGTGGCGGCGCGGCTGTTCATCAGCCCGCGCACGGTGGAGCACCACCTGAGGAACATCTTCGCCAGGCTCGGTGTGCGCTCCCGGGTCGAACTGGCCCGCCTGCTGCCGTGAGGGCCGGCAGACGGGTGACGATCAGATCATCTCTGGAACCGGCCGCGGGGCCGGTGGTCCGCCGGGGCCCCGCCCGTGGTCGGCGGGGACCGGTGATTTCACCGATGCGCGTACGGGCTGACGGCGCGACAGTGACGACGGTCAGACCGTTCGCGGGAACCGGCCCGTGGGGCCGTTCCCACTCCTATCCCCCAAGGAGTGCACCGACGTGCCGACACACCCCCCAACCCCATTCCTCCACCGGACGTCCTCCATGGTCACGAGGCTGGCGCTCGTCGTGCTGCTCGCGCTGGCCGGCGGTCTCCTCACCGCTCCCGCCGCCCACGCCGCCGTACACGGCCCGGACCCGACGGACGCGCTCCTCGAGTCGTCGCGCGGGCCGTACGCGACCGCGCAGACCGACGTGTCGTCGTTGTCCGTGAGCGGCTTCGGCGGCGGAACCATCTACTACCCGACCACCACGTCCGAAGGGACGTTCGGCGGTGTGGCCATCGCTCCCGGCTACACGGCCGACAAGTCCAGCCTCGCCTGGCTGGCCGCCCGACTCGCCTCGCACGGCTTCGTGGTGTTCAACATCGACACGCTGACGCGGCTCGACCAGCCCGACAGCCGGGGCCGGCAGTTGCTGGCCGCGCTCGACTACCTGACCCAGCGCAGCTCGGTCCGCGGCCGGGTGGACGCGACCAGGCTCGGCGTCATGGGCCACTCGATGGGCGGCGGCGGCACACTTGAGGCCGTCGACGACCGGCCGTCCGTGCGGGCCGCGGTCCCGCTGACCCCGTGGAACCTCGACAAGACCTGGTCGGGCGTCCGGACGCCCACGCTGATCATCGGCGCCGAGGCCGACACCGTCGCGCCGGTCGCCTCGCACGCGGTGCCCTTCTACACCAGCCTGTCCTCGTCCCTCGACAAGGCGTACTTGGAGCTGAACGGCGCCACCCACTTCGCGCCGAACACGACCAACACCACCATCGGCAAGTACGCCGTGGCCTGGATGAAGCGGTTCGTCGACGACGACACCCGCTACGACCAGTTCCTGTGCCCCGGCCCCGGCAGAAGCCTGACCGTCGAGGAATACCGCAGCACCTGCCCGTTCTGACCTACCAGGAGTGTGGACGGCCCGCCGATCGCGGCGGGCCGTCCGCACGGTGCTGCCCGGCGCGTCCCTCGATGACCCCCCGTCGAGTCGCCTTCCAGGAGAACCAGCCCTCGTGAGCCCGGGCTCAGGGGAGGACGCCTGCGGGGTCGCGGGCGCTTTGACGCAGGCGGGCGGCGTCCTGGCTGGGGGGCGCCCCGAACTGGCGGCGGTATTCCCGGCTGAACTGTGACGCGTTGTCGTAGCCGACGCGGTGGCCGACTCCGGTGACGTCGCCCGGATGGGTGGCGAGCAGCAGCCGGGCCGCCTGCAGCCGGATCTGCTTCTGGAACCGGATGGGGCTCATCGCGGTCACCGCGTGGAAGTTGCGGTAGAAGGCGGACACGCTCATGCCGGACAGCCGCGCCAGGTCCTCGACCCGGAAGGGCTGCGCGTAGTGGTCGCGGATCCAGCGCACGGCCCGGGAGATGTGGCTGAGGCCGCTGTCGGCGAGGCCGAGCTGGCGAACCGTCGCGCCCTGCTCGCCGGTGATCAGGCGCCACAGGATCTCGCGCTTGACCAGCGGGGCCAGCACGGCCCGGTCGCGGGGCTCGTCGAGCAGGCGCAGCAGCCGGACGGCCGCGTCGAGCAGAGCGGGCGGAGCGTCGCTGACGACGATGCCCGGCGCCGCGCCCGCACCGGAGGGGGGAGTGTCTCCGGGCGCGGCCTGCAGCAGCAACTCGGCGACGGCGGGCGGTTCCAGGAGGAGACCGAAGCCCAGCGCCGGCCGCTCGGGGTCCGCCTGGGTGAACTGCCCGGTGACCGGCAGGTCGACCGAGGCGACCAGATACTGCCCGGCGCCGTACTCGAAGATCCGGTCACCGAGCGCGAGCCGTTTGGCGCCCTGGGCGATGACCGCCAGCACGGTGCCGGACATCGAGGGCGCCGGCGGATCCGACCGGTCGACCTTCGAGATGAGGAGGCCGTCGATGGGGGTGGTCCCGTCGGGCCGGGCATGCCGGGCCAGCAGAGTGCGGAGCTCGTCGAGGCACATGCGGCCATTGCAGCACGATTTCGCGCCGGTACTCCCACAGGCGAGAGGATCGTGCAAGTACGAGCGAGCATCGTTCTAACATTTCCGCAGGTCATAGCGGTTCAATGAGATCACCTCATTCCACCGATGAAGAAGAGGGAATCCATGACCGTCAATTACGGCTTCGCCGCCACCCTGACCGCACGGCCCGGAATGGGCGATCGGCTGGTCGACGTGCTGCTGGCCGGCCTGGACGAGGGCAGCCCCGGCGCGAGCGAGCACTGCGTCGTCTACCTGGTCTCGCGTTCCGCGTCCGATCCCGACGTCGTCCACGTCATCGAGGGCTGGACCAGCGAGGAGGACCACCACCGGATCTTCGCCGGCCAGGCCGCGCAGGACATCGTGGCGCGGATCGGCGGGCTGCTGGCCAAGGAGTCCGAGTACGCCGACCACGTCCCGGTGCGTGGCAAGGCCGCCTTCTGACCCCGCCGATCACCCAACGGCCCTCCATCCCCTGTGAAAGGCAGTGACCATGACCCCCGCACGACCCGGCCTGGACCCCGAACTGCGTGAACTGCTGGCCGACATGCCCCTCATGTCCCAGCTCGACCAGGGCATGCTCGCGCAACTGCGCCGGCTCCCGTCCACACCCGTCGAACCCCTCCTCGCCCACCGGCAGGTCGATCGGCGCGAGGTCACCGTGCCCGCCGTGGACGGCGCCCCCATCCCGCTGTCGATCTTCAAACCCGTGGGCGCCGTCGCCGCGCCCTGCGTCTACTGGATGCACGGCGGCGGAATGGTCATGGGCGACCGCTTCTCGCAGATCGACATCCCGCTGGAGTGGCTCGACCGGTTCGGCGCGGTCGTGGTCTCCGTGGAGTATCGGCTCGCGCCGGAGGCCACCGGCACCGCCCTGGTCGACGACTGCTACCAGGGTCTGCTCTGGATCGCCGAGCACGCCGCCGAGCTGGGCATCGACCCCGCCAGGATCGTCGTCGCGGGCGCCAGCGCCGGCGGCGGCCTCGCCGCCGGCGTCACCCTGCTGGCCCGCGACCGCGGCGCCTCGCGGATCGACCCGCCGATCGCCGCGCAGATGCTGATCTGCCCCATGCTCGACCACCGCAACACCAGCACGTCGAGCCGCCAGTTCTCCGGCGAGCCCGGCGTCTGGACCCGCGAGATGAACGAGTTCGGGTGGCGCTGCGTCCTCGGCGACCTCACCGGCGACGAGGTGTCCCCGTACGTCTCGCCCGCGCTGGCGGACGACCTGTCGGGGCTGCCGGCCACCTACATCGACACCGGCTCCGCCGAGGTCTTCCGCGACGAGGACGCCGACTACGCCACCCGCATCTGGGCGGCCGGTGGCCAGGCGGAGCTGCACGTCTGGGCGGGCGGCTTCCACGGATTCGACGCCCTGTATCCGCAGGCGCGGATCTCGGCCACGGCCCGCCGGACGCGCACCGACTGGCTCGCCCGGGTCCTGCGAGCGGATTGTCCGGTAGAGGAGAGTTAGTCGTCGCCGGTGAGGGACAGGGAGCGCAGGCGCTGGCCGGTCCAGACGACCGCGCCGATCGTGACGATGACCATCGCCGGTACGGCGAAGCCGAGCGTCACCTCGGTGGAGAAGAAGGGCGAGGAGGAGACCTGGTCGGCGAGTGACTGGGCCCACTGCTGGATGGAGAACTTCCGCGCGCCGGGCACGTAGCCGCCGACCACGCCCTCCCACACGAGGGCGTAGATCACCCCGACCGCGACCGCGTGGCGGGTGAGCACGCCCAGCAGCAGGAACACCGCGGCGTACGCGATGCCGCCGAACAGCGCGCCGAGGGTGAAGCCGGTCGCGACGCCCGACTCCGAGCCGGCCAGGAGGTAGGCGGCGGCGTAGGTCGAGACGGCCCCGAGCACCGCGACGAGGGAGGCCGCGACCACGAACTTCGTCACCGCGATCACCGGTCGCGAGATCGGCTTGGCCAGCAGGTGGATGATCGTGCCGTCCTCGATCTCCGGCGCGATCACCCCCGTCCCGGCGATCAGCCCGAGCAGCGGCAGCATCGTGCCGATCGCGAAGCTCTTCATCAGGAGGACGGCCGTCTGCTCGTCCTGGCCGTTGACCAGCCTGAGCAGCGCGGCGAGCGCGACCAGCGCCACCGGCAGCAGAATCAGCAGCCAGATCCGCTTGCGCCCGAGCATGGCCCGGTAGGTGATGTCGGCCACCACCGTGTTCATCGCGTGCTCCCGGAGATGAGGTAGGAGAAGACGCTTTCCAGGTCCTCGTCGGTGGGGGAGACCTGCCACAGGTGTACGGCGAGGTCGCGCGCCATCCGCGGCAGCAGCGCGGTGAAACGCGCGTGGTCGGTCACCTGGACCTCGATTCCCTGCTCGGTCAGTGAGACGGCGCTGGAGGAGGGGTCGCCGATGAGCGCGGCGGCCAGACGCCGGTCGTCGCTCGACCTGACCCGGAACAGATGTGGCCGGTCGGCCATGCGGCGCCGGATCTCGCGGTAGTCGCCCGACGCGGCGTGCCGTCCCGCGACCAGGACCTCGATGTGGTGGGCCACCCGCTCGACCTCTTCGAGGATGTGCGAGCTGAACAGGATCGTCCGGCCCTCCTCGCCCATGCGGCGCACGAGGTCCATGAGGTGGAGCCGCTGCCGGGGGTCCATGCCGTTGAACGGCTCGTCCAAGAGCAGCACCTGGGGGTCGTGGACGAGGGCCGCCGCGACCTTGACCCGCTGCCGCATGCCCTTGGAGTAGGTCTCGACGCGGCGGCCGGACGCGTCGGTCATCTCCACCAGGTCGAGGGCCCGCTTGGCCGCTTCGGCGGGCGAGGGCAGGCCGTGCAGCCGGGCCGACGACAGCACGAACTGCCATCCGGTGAGGAAGCCGTACACGGCCTCCTTCTCGGGGACCAGGCCGATCTGCCGGTAGATCCCGTGGTTGTGCCAGATGCGTCCGCCGTCGAGGGTCGCCGTGCCGCTGGACGGCGCGAGGAACCCGGCCATCATGTGCAGCAGCGTCGACTTGCCCGCGCCGTTCGGCCCGAGCAGGCCGGTGACGCCGGGCCCGATGGTCATCGTGACGTCGTTGACCGCCACGACGTTGCCGTACCAGCGGGACACCTGGGCGAGTTCGAGCACGCCCTGGCGGGTGGTCACGGGGGAGCTCGTGGTGGTCACGACGCCGCCTTCCGGTAGCGCAGGAGAACGCCCGTCACAGCCACGGCGACGACGGCCAGCAGGATCAGGCACGATGCGATGCCGGGCGGAGCCGACTCCGTGTTGACGGGCGTGGTGCCGAACAGTGCCGACTGGACGTAGTCGACGAGGAAGAACGGGTTGAGAAGCAGGGCCCACCCGGCGAGGTCGTCGCGTCCCGACGAGATCAGCACGCCGGCGAAGATCCCGGAGACGGCGGCGGTGAACATGTAGAACGCGATCACCGACGCGACGCCGAGACCGCGGCGCGGGGTGAACGACGCGAGAGCGATGCCCACGGAGGACAGCAGCACCGCGTGGAGGACCGCGCCGCCCAGCGCGCCGAGATAGTCGGCGGTGTGCGGCGGCCCCGGCAGGTCCACCAGGAGTTCGCCGACGAACTCGATCGTCAGCGGCACGGCCAGCAGCCCGAACAGCGCGACCGCGAGCGCGGTCAGCTTCGCCAGGACGTAGTCGGTCACGGTCAGCGGGCGGGACAAATACAACGGCAGCACACGGAAGCGCAGGTCCGGCGCGACCAGGTACGGCGACTGGGCGGCCAGGAAGACCGCGATCACCGCCTGCATGAAGACCGCGTAGTTGGGATAGGGCATCACGAACTGCTTGGCGAGTGCCATCACGCCGATCGACACGACCGTCGGCATCAACATGATCGCGACCAGCAGCAGCGGCATGATCTTCGCGCGGACCGTGCGGCCGAGCCCGAACACGCCGCGCAGGCTCTGCACGCCGAGGGCGAGCGTGGCCCGGCCGCGCCCCAGCCGTACGCCGTCGTAGTGGCGGTATCCGATGTCGTGGATGACCGCGGTCGGCTCTGGGGTCATGCCACCGGCTCCTTGGCTGTGGACTCCTTGAACACGTCTTCGATGCGGCCCCGGCGCTGCTCCAGCCGCAGGAGGCTCAGGCCGAGGTCGCAGACGGCGTCGCGAACGGCGTCGTAGGTGCGGCCGGGGTCGTCGGCGGACACCTGGACGGTCAGCAGCCTGCCCTGCGCGGCGACCGTCTCGCCGCCCGCGATCAGACGCTCGGCGAGCCGCTGCTGCCCTTCCTCGACCTCCACCGCGACGGTCTGCTCGGCCCGGGTGAACTCCCGGATCGCCGAGGAGCGCAGCAGCCGCCCGCCGTCGATGACGATGACGTGGTCGCACACCCGCTCAAGCTCGCCGAGCAGGTGAGAGGTGACCAGCACGCTGATGCCGAACTCGGTGCCGACGCGCCGGATCAGCGCGAGCATGTCGTCGCGGCCCTGCGGGTCGAGCCCGTTGGTGGGCTCGTCGAGGAAGACCAGCTGCGGGTCGTGGACGAGGGCCTGGGCGAGCTTGACCCGCTGCCGCATGCCCGTGGAGTAGCCGCCCATCGGGCGGTAACGCTCCTCGTCCAGCCCGACGTGACGGAGGGTGTCGGCGGCACGCTCGCGGGCGGCCGTACGCGGCAGTCCGGACATCTGGGCCATGTGCACCACGAACTCGGTCGCGGACATGTCCGGGGGCAGGCAGTCGTGTTCGGGCATGTAGCCGACCACGCGCCGGATCTCCAGGCCCTGGGTCGCCGTGTCCAAGCCGAGCACCGAGGCACGCCCGGAGGTCGGGGGGAGCAGGCCGAGCAGGATCTTGATCAGCGTCGACTTGCCCGCGCCGTTGGCGCCCACGAGGCCGGTCACGCCGGTTCCGGCGGCGACCGTGAGGTCGTCGAGCGCCGTGACGCGGGGGAAGCGCTTGGTCAGCCCCTCGGTCGCGAAGCATGGGGTCGCGCTCGCTGTCATGATCCGACCCTACTGGGCGGGGCGTTCGCCGGGCCTCCGCCTGATGGAGGAACCCCGCCTACGCCTCAGGTATGCCTCGTCGTGCCCGGCCGCCACCGTAGCGCGACCACAGCGCGCGCTGGAGGAGCAGCGTCAGCGTGCCGGCGACGACCATCCCGGCGATGTTGACGAGAAGCTGCAGCGCCGAGCCGCCGACCTCGTCCCAGCGCCCCAGCGCCAGGGCCAGGGCCATGTAGCCGGCCGCGGGGACGGTGGTGACGGAGATGAAGACGCCCACCAGCGCCGAGGACTTGCCCGCCGTGATCGACAGCACCCCGGCCGCGCCGGCGAGCAGCGCCACGATGAACGACCAGCGGTCGGGCGTCACGATGAAGCGCACCTCGTCGTGGTGCCGCAGGCTGTCGGGGGAGATCCAGCCGAGGCCGCGCGACACGAGGGCACAGGCCAGGGTGACGGCGATCGCGGCCGCGAAACCCAGGGTGAGCGTGCGGGCCGCGGCGCCGACGAGCCGCCACCGGCGGCGCAGCAGGCCGAACGAGACGGCCGCCACCGCGCCGAACTCCGGCCCGAGGACCATCGCGCCGACGATCAGGATCTGCGAGGGGATGAGGACGCCGATCGCGGCGATCTGCGTGGCGATGGCGAGGAACGCCAGGAACGCCCACGTGATGCGGCTGTCGAGGGCCACACGCTGCTCGAACTGGTCCCACACGACCGCGTCGTCGCCCTCGCCGGGCGCCCGCTCCTCCGCCTCGGCCGCGCCCCGGGAGATCGACAGCTCGATGTCCTCGGCGGTGATCGAGCCGTCCCGCTCCAGGCCGAGCGCCTTGAGCCGGCCGATGACCGTGTCGGCGGCCTCCCTGGCGACGTCGGCGAGCACGACGTCGCCCTCCGGCCTCCTGGCCGCCTTGGCCAGGAACACGACGTTCGTGACTCCCGGCGTACGGTCGAGCACCTCGACGACCTGGCCGGTCAGCCGGAACGGGGAGATGATCCGCAGATGCAGCACAGCCGCATCCTAGGAGCGTCTGGCAACTGCGGCAGGGCTCGGTTTGCTGGAGACGACTCAGGTTCTGCGCAGCCGCACCCGTCTGACGGAGTGGCCGGAGCCCTTGTGCAGGATCAGCCCGGCCCGGTGGCGGGTGGGGGCGATGTTCTCCACCAGGTTGCGTTCGTTGATCTCCCGCCAGACGTTCTCGGCGAACGCCGTCGCCTCCTCGTGCGACAGCGCCGCGATGTGGCGGAAGTAGGACTTCGGGTCGGAGAAGGCGGTGCGGCGCAGCTTGTGGAAGCGCTCCACGTACCAGGTGCGGATGTCCTCCATCCGGGCGTCCACGTAGATGGAGAAGTCGAAGTAGTCGTAGACCGCCAGGGCGTCCGGCGGCGCGGGCTGCAGGACGTTGAGCCCCTCGACGATGAGGATGTCCGGCCGGTCCACCGTCTGCACGGCGCCGGGCACGATGTCGTACTCCAGGTGGCTGTAGACCGGCGCCTCCACCGAGGGACGGCCCGCCTTGACGTCGGCCACGAAGCCCACCAGGGCCCGCCGGTCATAGCTCTCCGGGAAGCCCTTGCGGTGCATGATCCCGCGCTCTTCGAGCACCTTGTTGGGGTAGAGGAAGCTGTCGGTGGTGACCAGGTCGACCCGGGGGTGCTCGGGCCAGCGGGCGAGCAGCGTGTGCAGCAGCCGCGCGGTGGTCGACTTGCCGACCGCGACGCTGCCCGCGATGCCCAGCACGTACGGCGGGGGCGCGTCCTGCTCGCCGAGGAAGGCGCCGACGGCCGCGCCGCGCTGCCGCGAACCGGTGAAGTGCAGGTTCAGTAGCCGGGTGAGCGGCAGGTAGATGTCGGTGACCTCGGACAGGTCGATCGGGTCGTGGACGCCGCGCAGTTCCTCCAGCTCCGCCTCGGTGAGGGTGAGCGGTGTGTTCTTGCGCAGGTCACGCCACTGCTCCCGGCTCAGCTCGACGTACCCGTCCCGATCTGCCACGACGGCAAGCGTAGCCATGGCGTTTCCGCGCTCCCACCCGGGGTCGTGCACAGCCTGTGGACAAAAATCGATGGATTACCGCGGCGCCCGACGGGGAAGAACGATCGCTTCGTCTCACTGGTCGCTCACTGCGTCGGGTTCGCTCCTGCCATTGGTCGCTCACCGCTCCTCGTTCGCTTCGCGGCGTTCCTCGTTCCTCGGCCCGCCACTGCGCTCACTGCGTCGGGTTCGCTCCCTGCCGCGCCGTACGCTGGCGCTGTGATCGTGGGCATCGGGGTGGACGTGGTCGAGGTGGCGCGCCTGGGCGCGGCCCTGGAGCGCACGCCCGCGCTGCGGAGGCGGCTGTTCACCGATGCCGAGGGCGCGCTGCCGCTGGAGTCGCTGGCCGCGCGGTTCGCCGCGAAGGAGGCGGTGGCCAAGGCCCTCGGTGCGCCGCCGGGCCTGCGGCACCTGGACGCGGAGGTCGTGCGTGGCGGACACGGCCGGCCCGAGCTGAGGATCACGGGCCGGGCGGCCGAGGTGGCCCGCGACCTCGGCGTGCGCAGATGGCACGTCTCCCTGTCGCACGACGGCGGCATGGCGGTCGCCTACGTCCTCGCCGAGTCCTGAGCGGGAACGCCGACCGGGAACGCCGAGCGGGAACGCCGAGCGGGAACGCCGAGCGGGGATCCCGGGCAGTCAGCCGTCCCGGCGCGCGTGGTGGTCCACGAGGCGGGTGAGCAGCCGGGCGAGCTGGTCGCGCTCGGCCGGGCCGAGCGGCGCGAGCACCTCGTCCTCCAGCTCGGTGATCAGAGTGTCGAGCCGGGCGAAGCGGGCGCGCCCCCGCTCGGTCATCGTGATGACGTTGCGGCGCCGGTCCGCAGGATCCGGCGCGCGCTCCACCAAGCCCCGATCGGTCAGCTCATTGATGACGGAGACCAGGTCGCTGCGGTAGATGCCGGTGCGGCGGCTCAGTTCCGCCTGGCTGGCCGGGCCCGACTCCTCCAGCGTCGCGAGCACCGCGTAGTGCCACTTGCGGGCGTCGGCGGCGGCGAGCCCTTCGTTGACGAGGCGGTCGGAGTGCGTCGCCGCCAGTGACAGAAGCCGGGTCGGCAGGCCCTGCAACCGGGCCGGTCCGGTCCTCCCGTCCATGCGGGGGGCCGCTGGAGGGGCCGTGCCCGGCTCGCTGCTGCTCATGCCGCCATCCTACCGATTGCGTTAGTCCGACTAACGACCTAATCTGTTCGTGTTACTAACGTTAGTCAGACGAACGAATGTGAGAACCCCCATGCCTTCGATCGACGTGCTCGACTCGGCGATGTACCACGAGGAGACCGGCAGCGGTGCTCCCTTCGTCTTCCTGCACGGCAACCCCGCCTCGTCCCATCTGTGGCGCAAGGTCCTGCCAGGGATCCGCGCCGACGCCCGCCTGCTCGCCCCCGACCTCATCGGCATGGGCCGCTCGGGCAAGCCCGATATGCCGTACCGGTTCGCCGATCACGCCCGTTACCTCGACGCCTGGTTCGACCGGCTGGGGCTGGAGGACGTGGTGCTCGTCGGACACGACTGGGGCGGGTCGCTCGCCTTCGACTGGGCGGCCCGCCATCCCGGACGCGTCCGCGGCGTCGCGTTCTTCGAGACGATCGTCCGCACGATGTCGTGGAGCGAGCTGGGCGAGGCGCCGCGCGCCCGCGCGGAGGCCATCCGAAGCCCCGAGGGCGAGCCGCTCGTGCTCGACCGGAACTTCATGGTGGAGACCGCCTTCACCGGAGGGGTGCTCACGCCGCTCGGTGAGGAGGACATGCGGCCCTATCTGGAGCCGTACCCGACGCGCGTCAGCCGCCGCCCGCTGCTGGAGTGGGCGCGTTCGATGCCGCTCGACGGCGAGCCCGCCGACGTCGCCGAGCGCATCGGCGCGTACGGCGGGTGGCTCGCGAGCAGCCACGACGTTCCCAAGCTGCTGCTAACCTTCGACTCCTCGCCGACCCTGTCCATCGGGCCGGAGATGGCCGCCTGGTGCGCGGCGAACATCGCGGGGCTGGAGGTGGAGCACTGCGGACCGGCGGGCCACCACGCGCCGGAGGACCGGCCGGAGGCCATCGCCGCGGCGATCGACGCGTGGGCGGAGCGGCACGGGCTGTAGACCCGCCGTCATGGCCACGCGGCATGGCCGCGCGTCATGGCCGGCCGGCATGGCCGGCCCGTGGGAGCGACCGCCGTTCGCGCCGCGGGGGGCATCTCCTCGCCGATGCCCGGCGTACGGTGATCGCCATCGCCGACCCGGCAGGCTACCGTCGGACGCATGCGGACCGCCTACACCTCCGACCAGATCCGCTCCGCCGAGCTCGCGCTGATGGCGAGGCTCCCCGAGGGGACGCTGATGGACCGGGCCGCCGCCGGGCTCGCCGCGGTCTGCGCGCACCTGCTCGCCGGCTCCCGCGGCCGGGTGTACGGCTCCCGCACCGTGCTGCTGATCGGCAGCGGCGACAACGGCGGGGACGCCCTGTACGCCGGAGCCCGGCTGGCCCGCAGGGGAGCGCGGGTGGAGGCGGTCCTCGCCGGCTCGCGCACCCACGAGGGCGGCCTGGCCGCGTTGCGGAAGGCGGGCGGCCGGGCACATCCGTACGACGCCGCGCGGGCGCGCGAGCTGCTGGCCGACGCCGACCTCGTCATGGACGGCCTCGTCGGCATCGGCGGCAGCGGGCCGCTGCGGGAGCCGTACGGCACGCTCGCGGAGCTGACCGCGGAGGCCGGGGGCCTGGTCGTCGCGGTCGACGTGCCGAGCGGGGTGGACGCGAGCAGCGGACGGGTCGAGGGACCGGCGGTCCGCGCGCACCTGACGGTGACGTTCGGCGCGTACAAGGCCGGTCTGCTGGTCGATCCCGGCGCCACCCACGCGGGCGCGGTCGAGCTGGTGGACATCGGCCTGGGACCCTTCCTGCCGGACCCCGAGGTGGCCGCGCTGACCGCCGACGACGTGGCCGACCTGCTGCCCCGCCCGGGCGAGGAGAGCGACAAGTACCGGCGGGGCGTCGTCGGGATCGCCGCGGGCAGCGACAGGTACACCGGGGCCGCCGTGCTCTCGGTCGGCGGCGCGGTGCGCGCCGGCGCGGGGATGGTCCGCTTCGCGAGTTCCGCCGAGCCGGTGCGGCTGGTCAGGGCCCGCTGGCCGGAGGCCATCACGACCGTGCTCGATCCGTCGCTGGTGCTGAAGAGCTCGCTGGACGAGGTCGGGCGGGTGCAGGCATGGGTGCTCGGCCCCGGGCTCGGGACGGGCCCGGAGGCGCACGCGGTGGCCCGCGCGGTGCTGTCCACCGGGGTGCCCGTGCTGGTGGACGCCGACGGGCTGACGCTGGTCGCCAAGGACCGCACGCTGCTGCGCCGGGCCGCCCCCACCGTGCTCACGCCGCACGCGGGGGAGCTGTCGCGGCTGCTCGGCGTGCCGCGCGAGCGCATCGAGGCCGGGCGGCTCGACCACGTGCGCAGGGCCGCCGCGGAGCTGGGGGCGACGGTGCTGCTCAAGGGCTCGACCACGCTCGTCGCGGAGGAGCACAGGCCGGTGCGGGTCAACACCACGGGCACGCCGTGGCTGGCGACGGGCGGCACGGGCGACGTCCTGTCGGGCATCGCGGGCGCCCTGCTCGCCGCCGGGCTGACGGGCTACGACGCGGCCTCGTGCGCGGCGTACGTCCACGGGCTGGCGGCGCGGACGGCCGCCGGAGGCGAGGCCGCGGGACGCGGGCAGGCGCCGATCGCCGCCCTCGACGTCGCCCAGGCGCTGCCCGAGGCCCTGCGTACGCTCTGACGTGTGCTCTGACGTGCGCTCTGACGTGCGCCGTCAGGGTGGGCGCATCCACCCGGGTCCACCTGACACACTGGAAAAATGAGCTTCTCAGCGGTGCGCTCCGCGACCCCGGCCGAGGCACGCGTGGACCTGTCCGCCATCGCGCACAACGTGCGGCTGCTCGCCGAGTCGGCCGCCGGCGCCGAGATGATGGCCGTCGTCAAGGCGGACGCGTACGGTCACGGCGCGGCGCAGGTGGCGAAGGCGTGCCTGGAGGCGGGCGCGAGCCGGCTCGGCACGGCACTCGTCCGCGAGGCGCTGGCGCTGCGCGAGGCGGGCGTCACCGCACCGGTCATGTCGTGGCTCATCACCCCCGGCGAGCCGCTGGACGCCGCGCTGCTCGCGGACGTCGAGCTGTCGGCCGGGTCGACGTGGGTCGTGGACGACATCGTCGAGGCCGCCCGGCGCACGGGGCGCACCGCCCGGGTGCATCTGAAGGCCGACACCGGCAACTCCCGCGGCGGCGCGACGTCCGCGGACTGGCCGTCGCTGGTCGAGCACGCGCTCGCCGCGCGGGCGAGCGGGGCCGTCGAGATCGCCGGGCTGTGGTCGCACTTCGCCTGCGCGGACATCCCGGGACATCCCTCGATCGACAGCCAGCTCGCGACGTTCGAGGAGGCGCTCGCCGTCGCCGACAAGGCGGGCGTGCCGAGCGACGCGATCCGTCACTTCGCGAACTCGGCCGCGACCGTCACGCTGCCACGGGCGAGGTACGACATGGTCCGCACGGGCATCGCGGTCTACGGCCTGAGCCCGATTCCCGAGCTGGGCGACTTCGGGCTGCGCCCCGCCATGACGCTGACGGCCAGGCTCGCGCAGGTCAAGAGGGCCGCCCCGGGCTCGGGAGTGTCGTACGGGCACCTGTACGTCACGGAGCGTGAGACCACGCTTGGCCTCGTTCCTCTCGGGTATGCGGACGGCATCTTGCGAAACGCGACCAATCGGGCGGAGGTGCTGGCGGCGGGCCGGCGGCGGCGGATCGCCGGGCGGGTGTGCATGGACCAGTTCGTCATCGACCTCGGTGACGACCCGGCGGAATCGGGGGACGAGGTGATCGTTTTCGGTCCCGGAGACAACGGCGAGCCGACTTGTCAGGAATGGGCGGATTCCCTGGGCACGATCACCCATGAGATCGTGACGAGGATCGGATCCCGCGTGCCTCGTGTCCATACGGATGGACGCTGAGCCGCGGCTGCGAGGAGGGCAGGCATGAGCACACGTCGCAAGGTCGGGATCGCCGGAGCGGTCTTCGGCGCGGCGTCCGCGGGAGTGGCGGCGGCCACGCTCGCGAAGAGGTACGCCGTGGGCCGCATCCGCCTGCGGCCGGACCTGGAGGCGAGTGAGCCCTTCGGCGAGCTGCACGGACGTTCGGTGACGCTCACGACCTCCGATGGCGTGAAGATCCACGCCGAGGTCGACGGCGTGGAGGACGCGCCGCTGACCGTGGTGCTGTGCCACGGCTACTGCCTGTCCTCGGGCTCCTGGCACTACCAGCGACGCGACCTGCGCGACTCCTATCGGCTGGTGCTGTGGGACCAGCGCTGCCACGGCCAGTCCGCCCGCGGACCGGCCAACGACTGCACGATCGAGCGCCTCGGCGAGGACCTCGCGCTGGTGCTGGAGGAGCTCGTCCCGGGGCCGTGCGTGGTGGTGGGCCACTCCATGGGCGGCATGACGATCATGGCGCTGGCGGAGCGGCGGCCCGAGCTGTTCGGCGACAAGATCCGGGGCGTGTCGCTGATCGCGACGTCGGCGGGCAAGCTCGCCGAGATCACCCTCGGCCTGCCCGCCCTGGTCTCCAAGCTCGTCAACCTCGCGGTGCCGTCGGCCGTCACGATCATGCGCAGGAGCGGCGCGCTGGTCGACCGGGGGCGCGAGGCCGGCACCGACCTGTCGTTCCTGGCGCTGCGTCACCTCGGGTTCGGCGATTCCAGGAACGTCAGCCCCACCGTCGTGGACTTCGTCGAGTCCATGATCAGGGCGACCCCGTCCGAGGTGATCGCCGACTTCTATCCGGCGTTGATGACGCACGACAAGCTCACCGCGCTCGACGTGCTCAACAAGGTGCCCACCGCGATAATCGTGGGCGAACGCGACTGGCTGACGCCGCTCGACCACAGCAGGGCGATCGCGGCGGCCGCGCCGACCGCGCAGCTCACGACGGTGCCGGAGACGGCGCATCTCGTGCAGCTCGAACGCCCCGACGTCGTGAACGAGGCGCTGCGCGAGCTGCTGAAGCGAGCCGAGAGGGAGAACCAGTGACCATGGCCGGGCTCCGGGCGACGACCGCCGAGGAGACGCGGGCGCTGGGAGCGCGGCTGGCCGCGCTGCTCGCTCCCGGAGACCTGGTCGTGCTGAGCGGGCCGCTGGGCGCGGGGAAGACGACGATGGTGCAGGGCATCGCGGAGGGTCTGAAGGTGCGCGGGCCGATCACGTCCCCCACGTTCGTGATCGCCCGGGTCCACCCGTCCCTGTCCGGCGGGCCCGCGCTCGTGCACGTGGACGCCTATCGGCTGGGCGGCACGCTGGAGGTGGACGACCTCGATCTCGACGCTTCGCTGGAGGAGTCGGTGACCGTGGTCGAGTGGGGCGAGGGCCTGGTCGAGGGCCTGTCCGAGGAGCGCCTGGAGGTCCACGTCGAGCGGGGAGCCGAGGACGAGGAGCGCCGCGTACGGGTGACAGGTGTGGGCCCGCGCTGGTCGGGGCTGTCCCTGACCTGAGCGCCGGCCATCCGAGTCACCCGGAGCCGGAGCCCGTAGAAGCCCGAGCACCGGTCACCCGGAGTCGAATAGAAGCGTGAGCAATGGCCACCCCGGAGCCGCACAAAAGACTGCAACCCGGACTCTGAAGTGCGAGAAGGACCTGCGGGGATAAGCCGGGCACCGTCCGCGCGCGATCCAGACCGGTCCGCCGAACAGTCCTTGACGCCTGTCCGCGTTCCTGAGGATCATCGGGGCAAGGAAGATCCTTGGTCATGAGTCGGTAAGGATTTTCTGGGTAAGGGACCGGCGTGGAAGAGGTGTGCCGTTGAGCAGAATCACGCAGGTCGCCGTCGGGGGAGCCTTACTGTTCGGCGCGCTGGGCTGCACCGCGTCGGCCAAGACGGTCTCCGCCGACCCCACGATGACGCTGACCCCGGCTCTGCCGACGCCGCTCGTCTCGGTCTCGCGGCAGGACGTGCGGGTCGAGGTCGACCCGAAGCGGATCGTCGGCGGGTCGACCAAGAGCATCCACATCACCGCCAGGTGCCCGCTGCCCCAGGGCGGCACGGAATATCGGGCGACCGCCCGCTCCGACGCCTTCACCGGCCTCGTCACGCTGGTGGCGCCCCCTCCACCGTCGGCAAGCCCGGCCGCGACCGTGCCGATGGTGCGCGGCAGCGCGACCATCAGGGCCGGGGCCAAGGCGGGCGGTTACCGCGTGCAGGTGCGCTGCGAGGCCACCAACGACATCGGCAGCGCGTCGTTCAGGATCGTCGCGCCGGAGCCCGACCGCACCGAGGACCACACGAGGATTCCCACCCGGGCACCGCACGCGGGCGGCGGCGGCACGGCGGCCGGTGGCCCCGAAGACGAGTCCGGCCTGCCGACGGGCGTGACCGTCGTCGTGCTGCTGGCCGCGCTCGGCGTCGGCGTCGCCGTGGCCCGCAGGCGCTCCGGAGCCTGACCTTGGCGCTGTCCACCCGGGGGGTGATCATCGCCGGGGCGGTCACCGGGCTCGTGTTCGCCGCGGTCGCCGGCGGCAAGGGGACGACGGACCAGCCCGCCGCCCGGTCCTCCGTCGTCCCCAAGCGGATCGACATCCCGGCGCTGCACCTCAAGGCCCCCCTGATGAAGCTCGGCCTGTCCGACGAGGGCGACGTCGAACTGCCGCCGTTCGACAAGCCGACCACCGCGGGCTGGTACACGGGAAGCGTGGTGCCGGGCGACCCCGGCGCTTCCGTGATCATCGGTCACGTGGACACCAAGACCGCTCCCGCCGTCTTCTACCGGCTGCGCGACCTGCGTGAGGGAGAGGTCGTGAAGGTGGCGCGCAGCGACGGCAAGACCGCCTCCTACCGGGTCGACTCGGTGGAGCGCGTGCCGAAGGACGACTTCCCGGCCGAGCGCGTCTACACCGAGGACGGCCTGCGCCTGATCACCTGCGGCGGGAACTTCGACTGGTCGCGGCACGAGTACCGCGACAACATCATCGTCTACGCCTCCCTGATCCGCGCCGCCTGACGCCGGCTACGCCTCCCTGATCCGCGCCGCCTGACGCCGGCTACGCCTCCCTGCTCGCGCCGCCTGACGCCGTCGGCGACCCCGTGGGCCGAGGCCGCCGCGGCCCCGGGGACCGGGCGGCGGGAGCCGGTCCCGGGCGTGGCCGTCCGCCTCCGCACAGCGACTACGCTTGACCTTCGTGCTTGTCTTGGCCTTCGACACCGCAACTCCCGCCGTCACCGCCGCGCTGTACGACGGCGAACGCGTGGTGGCGGAGTCGACGACGATCGACGCGCGGCGGCACGGAGAGCTCCTCGCCCCCGCCGTCGAGCATGTCCTGCGCGAGTCCGGCGCGACGCTCAAGGACGTCACCGCGATCGTCGCCGGGACCGGCCCCGGGCCGTACACCGGTCTGCGGGTCGGCCTGATGACGGCGGAGGCGCTGGCCATGACCGCCGGTGTGCCGGCGTTCGGGGTGTGCACGCTCGACGCCCTCGCGTACTCCGCGCGGGAGAGCGGGCCGTTCCTCGTCGCGACCGACGCGCGCCGCAAGGAGGTCTTCTGGGCGCGGTACGGCGACCCGCGCACGCGGCTCGACGGGCCGCGCGTGGACCGGCCGCACGACCTGCCCGGGGAACTGCCCGTGATCGGTGCGGGCGGCGCCATGTACGCCGACGTCGTCGGCGCCGACCGGGTGCGCGGTCCCGAGCATCCCTCGGCCGGAGCGCTCGCGGCCCTGGCGGCCGAGCTCCTCGCGCCGCTGAGCGAGCAGGAGGCGGCGCGGCTCGCCCGCGTGCCCGAGGGACGCGTGGATTCGGTCGAGAAGGCGCGAGAGCTGGCCGTGCTCGGCCCGCCGCGGCCCATCTACCTGCGGCGTCCCGACGCGCAGGTGCCCGGGGCGCCCAAGCGGGTGACGGCGTGAGCCGCCGCGGGAGCACGTCGTGAGGCAGGCCGGGGTCGCGCTGCGCCAGATGACCCACGAGGACCTGCCCGTCGTAATGGACATCGAGCGGACCACGTTCCCCGTGGACGCCTGGACCGAGGCCATGCTGCGCGGCGAGCTGGCCGACCAGCCGCGCACCCGGCACTACGTCGTCGCCCAGGTGGGCGACCGCGTCGTGGGGTACGCCGGCCTGGCGGCGGCGGGCGACCAGGCCGACGTCCAGACGATCGCGGTCCTCGCCGACCACCGGCGCGCCGGCGTCGGAACCGCGCTGATGGACGCGCTGCTCGCCGAGGCGGCCCGCCGCGGTGCGGTCTCGGTGTTCCTGGAGGTGCGCGCCGACAACCCGCCCGCACAGGCGATGTACGAGCGGTTCGGCTTCCGGCGGCTGGGGCTGCGGCGGCGCTACTACGACGACGGCACCGACGCCATCACCATGGTGAAGGACCTCGGGCCACGAGACGGAGACCTGGGGGGCGGGGCATGAACGAGCGAATACGTGGACACCGGGCGATTCGCGGCTGGGTCGTCTGCGCGCCTCCGGCACGACGAGACCCCGAGCGGCGAGGCGAGGAGGCGGCATGAGCAGGCATGACGAGCCGATCGTGCTGGGCATCGAGACGTCCTGCGACGAGACGGGCGTGGGCATCGTCCGCGGCCACACGCTGCTGGCCAACACCATCGCCTCCAGCATGGACGAGCACGCCCGCTTCGGCGGCGTGGTGCCGGAGGTGGCCTCGCGGGCCCATCTGGAGGCGATGGCGCCCACGGTCGAAGGCGCGCTGGCCGCCGCCGGGCTGCGCCTGTCCGACATCGACGCGGTCGCCGTCACCGCGGGCCCCGGTCTCGCGGGTGCGCTGCTCGTCGGCGTGGCCGCCGCCAAGGCGTACGCGCTGGGGCTCGGCGTTCCGCTCTACGGGGTCAACCACCTCGCCGCGCACGTCGCCGTGGACCAACTGGAGCACGGCCCGCTGCCCAAGCCCTCGATCGCGCTGCTGGTGTCGGGAGGGCACTCCTCGCTGCTCCTGGTGCCCGACGTGGCGCGGGACGTCATCTCGCTCGGGTCGACGGTGGACGACGCGGCCGGGGAGGCGTTCGACAAGGTGGCCCGTGTGCTCGGGCTGCCGTTCCCCGGCGGGCCGCACATCGACCGGGCCGCCCGCGAGGGCTCGGGCACGGCGGTGACGTTCCCCCGGGGCAAGTTCGACGACGGCACCCTCGACTTCTCCTTCTCCGGCCTGAAGACGGCCGTGGCGCGGTGGGTGGAGGCCCGCGAGGCGGCGGGCGAGACGGTGCCCGTGGCCGATGTCGCGGCGTCGTTCCAGGAGGCGGTCGTGGACGTGCTCACCCGCAAGGCCCTGCAGGCGTGTGCCCGCTACGACGTGAAGGATCTGCTGATCGGGGGCGGCGTGGCCGCCAACTCCCGGCTGCGGGCCCTGGCCCAGGAGCGCTGCGACGCGGCCGGGGTGCGCCTGCGGGTGCCGCGGCCCGGCCTGTGCACCGACAACGGCGCGATGGTGGCGGCGCTCGGCGCGGACCTGGTGGCGGCGGGCGTGCACCCCTCCACCCTGGAGATCCCGGCCGACTCGTCGCTTCCGATCACCGTCGTCAACGTCTGATCGCCGCCGGGCGGCGGAGCGGTTCCCCGCCGGCGTCGCGGTTTTGGGTCGGCGCTGCGGTTTTCAGCCGGCGTGGCGGCGGAGCGGTCGTCAGCCGGCGTGGTTGCGGGGGCGGTCGTCAGTCGGCGTGGCCGCGGGCGGGGCGCAGGAGAACCTCGGCGAGCGCCAGCATGGTCTCCTCCAGCGCGGCGAGCCGCCGGGCCACGTCGCCCCGGGCCGGCTCCATGGCGCGCGTGACCGCGTCCGAGACGGTCTCGGCGATCTGCTCACGGTCCGGCCTGCTGCGCACCGCGTCCACGAGGGGCACGACGGCCCCCGCCGCCACGGTGAGGTCGGCGTTCATGCCCGCGATGGTGGTGCTCATCTCGTCCACTCCGGCGGCGACGTCGCCGACGCCGGCGCCCAGCGCGGTCACCCTGGCGTCCATGCCCTCGACCCCGCTCTCCACCGCCTCGATCCGGCCGCCGACCGAGTCCAGCCGTTCGACGAC
The DNA here is from genome assembly GCF_006874465.1 of Microbispora bryophytorum. GTDB lineage: Bacteria > Actinomycetota > Actinomycetes > Streptosporangiales > Streptosporangiaceae > Microbispora > Microbispora bryophytorum. The sequence goes on from NZ_VIRL01000003.1 coordinate 59,582, forward strand.
GACGGCCTCCAGCCGCTCGGTGCGCTCGGTGATCGCGGCGAGAGTCTTGTCGATCCGGGTGAACCGCCCGGCGGCGGCCTCCATGCTCCCCTGGAACTTGCCGAGCCGGTGCGCGACGTCCGCCATCCGTTCGGCGAGGCCCTGGGCGCGGCCGCCGACCTCGTCCACGTGGTCGCGCAGCAGCTCCATGTGCTGGGCCAGCCCCTCCGCCCAGGCGGGCGGCCTGACCGTCATGTCGTCGAGCCGCTGCGTGATCACCTCGATTGCCACGCCGAGGCCGCCCAGCTCGCGCTCGCGCACCTCGCGCAGGAGCCACTCCATGCCCTCCAGCCGCTGGCGGATCTCGTCGAGCACGGCACCCTGCGTTCGCTGCTCGTAGACATGGTCCTGGGCCGCCCGGGCGAGCAGTTCGCGCATCCGATCGGAGATGGCGGTCTGGCTGCCCGCCTGGAGGAGGTTGTGGCTGGAATGCTCCACCGAGAATGCTCCTTCACTCGCCGAAACATCGGTTCGGCCCGGTCTCGCGCAGATGAACGAACAGGCGGACGCCCGACGGCCAACTTTAGGCCCTGACCCGCGGCCATCAGGCGGGGAATGAGAAAGGCGGTAATTGCCGGTGAATTATTCCGATTTCATCCGTTTGCGCTGGTCACGGGCTGGCAGAGCAGGGCGAACGGACGCTCCTCGATGCGGGTGAGCACGATCACGGCGGAATTGCCGCCGGAAAGCCGCAGATCCTTGCGCAGCCGCTCGACGTCGACGGCGGACCCGCGTTTCTTGATGGTGACCACGCCGACGCGCCGTTCGCGCAGCACCGCTCTCAGCCGTTTCAGCGAGAACGGCATGACGTCGGTCACCTCGTAGCAGGAGGCCCACTCCGTGCGTACGAGACGGTCGCTTGTGATGTAGGCGATCCGCGAATCGACGAGGCGGCCCGACACGAGGGCGGCGACCTCGGCGACCAGGTGGGCCCGCACCGCGGCGCCGTCGGGCTCATAGAGGTAGCGGCTCACCGGCCCGGTCTCCGCCTCCGCGCCGGACGCCGTGAGCGTGGCCCCGGACGGCAGCAGGGTGGCACGCCGTCCGCCCGGCCCCATCCCGGTCCAGATGGCCGCCTCCTTCACCTCGCCGCGGTACGACACCCACTCGGCCTCGGCGCCCTCCGGGATGAACTCGTACGGGATGCCGGGAGCCACCTTCAGGCAGGCCGCCGGGGCGCGGGCCACCAGGTCGAGCACGACCGGCCAGGTGGGGGAGTAGGCCATAGGGTCGAAGGTCCGTCCTCTCGCCCCCCTTCTGGCGGGGTCGGCGAACAGCAGGCCGTATCCGCCGGGGTCGGTCAGCGCGGCGTCGCCCGTGCGGACGTGGGCCAGACCGGACAGTCCGAGCGCCGCCGCGTTGGCGCGGGCGATCTCCACGGTCAGCGGGTCGAGGTCCACGGCGTCGACCGGGCAGCCCGCCCTCGTCAGCGCGAGCAGGTCCCCGCCGATCCCGCAGCAGACGTCCAGTACGGCAGGACCGCCCTCCGGCTCCCCGTGAGCCGGGGTTCCGTCGGCCGGGGTTCCGTCGGCCGGGAGCCCGTCGGCTTGGAGCCCTGCGGCGCGGATTCTGGCCGCGCGGTGTGCGGCGACCTCGGGGCGCGTGGCCTGCTCCAGCCCGTGGGGGGTGAAGTACATGACGGCGGCGTCGGGGCCGAACTTGGCCTCGGCCCGCCGTCGCAGCGACGCCTGCGTGAGCGCCGCCGCCGTCAGGTCCGCCGGGTGGCTGCGGCGCATCGCGCTCGCGGCGGCCACCGGGTCGGCGCCGTCGGCGAGTATCTTCACGGCCTCGTCCAGGGCCCCGCGCCCGGCGGGCGTGAGCAGCGTGCGGAAGGCGTCCAGGTCCACGCCCGCGACGCTACCGCCTGCCCGGCGGTCAGCAGGAGCCGACGTCGCCGAGCGAGGTGAGCAGCTTGCGCAGCAGGCCGGACAGTTGCTCCCGGTCCTCGCCGGTGAGGCCGGCCAGAAGTCGCTCCTCGTTGGCCACGTGACCCGCGAGCAGGGCGTCGGCCACCGCCCGGCCCTCGCCGGTGAGGGTGATCAGGACCATGCGGCGGTTGGACGGCGAGACCTCCCGGTGCACCAGGCCCTTGACGACGAGGCGGTCCACCCGGTTGGTGAGCGCCGCGGAGCTGACCATCGCGGCCGTGGCGAGATCGCTCATGCAGAGCCGGTGATCGGGGGTGGACCGGAGGAGAGTCGCGAGCACGTCGAACTCCCACGGTTCGAGGTCGTGCCCGGTGAAGTACTCCTTGATGCCCTTCTCCAGCAGGCGGGAGGCGCGGGAGATCCGCCCGGCGACTCCCATCGCGGAGCAGTCCACATCCGGGCGCACCCGGGCCCACTGGCCGAGGATCCGGTCGACGGCGTCCTCGCCGGGAGCGCGGTCGGCGGTGGTGTGGTCGGCGGCGGTGTGCGTCGTGAGGGTGGTGTCCGTGAGGGTGTCGTTCATGGCGCGCGCGGTCTGGGTCCTCCTCGCCGCTCCTCCTCCGCTGCCATCGTATCCAACACTTCGACATTGAAATGTGAGCCGTGGATGCGATGTTCCGGCCGGACGGTGACGCGGGCGCGGCGGACGGCTGAACGGGCGGGCTCTGGCGTGTTGCCGCCAGGTGCGTCTGACCTGCGATGCCGGTTCGTGTTGACTGTCACGCGCCACTTGCATACTGTTTCGTGTTGGCACTCTCCCAGTGAGAGTGCCAATAGCGACGAGACAGGTCTGACACCCGCGACGGCAGGCCGCTGGTCGCCTCTTCAGCTCATTCATCGCAATCTGAAGGGGAGGTCCGATCGTGACGACCGCCACCAAGGTTCCCGTTAAGCCGCTTGGCGACCGCATCGTGGTCCAGCCGCTTGAGGCTGAGCAGACCACCGCCTCCGGCCTGGTTATCCCGGACACCGCCAAGGAGAAGCCGCAGGAGGGCCGTGTCCTCGCTGTGGGCCCGGGCAACTGGGACGAGGACGGCGAGAAGCGCATCCCGCTGGACGTCAAGGAGGGCGACGTCGTCCTCTACAGCAAGTACGGCGGCACCGAGGTCAAGTACGGCGGCGAGGAGTACCTGGTGCTCTCGGCCCGCGACGTGCTCGCCATCATCGAGAAGTAGTAGGCCGCGCCGGCCTGTGGAGCCCCGGGCCATGCGCCCGGGGCTCCGCGCGCTCTTAAGGAGACCTGAATGCCGAAGATCCTGGAGTTCGAAGAGGACGCGCGGCGCGCTCTCGAGCGTGGTGTCAACGCTCTCGCCGACGCCGTCAAGGTGACGCTCGGCCCCCGTGGCCGCAACGTCGTCATCGACAAGAAGTTCGGTGCCCCGACGATCACGAACGACGGTGTGACCATCGCTCGTGAGGTCGAGCTGGACAAGCCGTACGAGAACCTTGGCGCCCAGCTCGCCAAGGAAGTGGCGACCAAGACCAACGACGTCGCGGGTGACGGCACCACCACTGCGACCGTCCTGGCCCAGGCCATGGTCCGCGAGGGCCTGCGCAACGTGGCCGCCGGCGCGCAGCCGCTCGGGCTCAAGCGCGGCATCGACAAGGCCGCGCAGGCCGTCAGCGAGCGGCTGCTCAGCAGCGCCCGCCACGTCGAGGACAAGAAGGAGATCGCCAACGTCGCGACGATCTCCGCCCAGGACGCGAAGATCGGCGGCCTGATCGCCGAGGCGTTCGACAGGGTGGGCAAGGACGGTGTCATCACCGTCGAGGAGTCCAACGCGATGGGCCTGGAGCTGGAGTTCACGGAGGGCCTCCAGTTCGACAAGGGCTACCTGTCGCACTACATGGTGACCGACTCCGAGCGCATGGAGGCGGTCCTGGAGGACCCCTACATCCTCATCACCCAGGGCAAGATCTCCTCCATCGCGGACTTCCTGCCGCTGCTGGAGAAGATCGCGCAGACCAAGCGCCAGCTGCTGGTCATCGCCGAGGACGTCGAGGGTGAGGCCCTGGCCGTCCTGGTGACCAACAAGATCCGCGGCACCTTCACCTCCGTCGCCGTCAAGGCCCCCGGCTTCGGCGACCGCCGCAAGGCCATGCTGCAGGACATCGCCATCCTCACCGGCGGCCAGGTCGTCAGCGAGGAGATCGGCCTCAAGCTGGAGCACGTCGGCCTCGATGTGCTCGGCACGGCCCGCCGCGTCGTGGTCAACAAGGACACCACCACGGTCGTGGACGGCGCCGGCGACGCCCAGGCGATCGAGGACCGCGTCCGCGAGATCAAGGTCGCGATCGAGCAGTCCGACTCCGACTGGGACCGCGAGAAGCTCCAGGAGCGTCTCGCGAAGCTGGCCGGCGGCGTGTGCGTGCTGCGCGTCGGCGCCGCCACCGAGGTGGAGCTGAAGGAGAAGAAGCACCGCCTCGAGGACGCGATCTCCGCGACCCGCGCCGCGATCGAGGAGGGCATCGTCTCCGGCGGTGGCTCCGCGCTCGTGCACGTGTCCAAGGAGCTCGACGACCTGGGCCTGACCGGCGACGAGGCCACCGGTGTCTCGATCGTCCGCAAGGCGCTGGTCGAGCCCGCCCGCTGGATCGCCGAGAACGCGGGCATGGAGGGCTACGTCGTCACCGCCAAGATCGCCGAGATGAAGGCCGGTGAGGGCCTCAACGCCGCCACCGGCGAGTACGGCGACCTGGTGGCCCAGGGCGTCATCGACCCCGTCAAGGTGACCCGCTCGGCCGTGCAGAACGCCGCGTCCATCGCCGGCATGCTGCTCACCACCGAGGCCCTCGTCGTGGACAAGCCCGAGGAGGAGGCTCCGGCCGCCAACGGCGGTCACGGTCACGGCCACGGTCACGGCCACTGATCCCGCGCCTTCCGCGCACCGCGCCCCGCGCCGCCCGTAAGGGCGGACCGCGGGGCGCACTGCTTTCCGCCCCTTGTCCGCTCCGCCCCTTGTCCGCTCCGCCGGTGAGACGGGCCGCCGGGAGGCGAAGCGGGCTCGCGGGCAATGCGAACGACCCGCATGTTTCTTTTTCCCTGTCAAGTCGTCAGTCGTATATTCGTCATTTTCGACATTACGGTTGGAATGTTCCAACGGCAGAGTGATCAGTCGATTACGGAGTGTTATCGACGCGCCAATGTGACCAATCCGTAGCCGTTAACCATGACGACATGAACGATCGTGACGGGCATCATGCCTAACGTGACCGAGGGATGCGTCGCCGACGCCGTAACTGGGGTAAGGCTTGCGACGAGATCGGATGAGCCCGACCTCAGGGAACTGACCAGCCTTGCCGTACAGGGAGATCGCACCGCGATCGAATCACTGCTGAGACACCTGCGCCCGATGGTGGTCCGCTACTGCAGAGCTCGACTGGGCAGGGTGTCCGGTCAGTATCACATCGCCGACGACGTGGCCCAGGAGGTGTGCATCGCGGTGCTGTCGGCGCTGCCGCGCTACCGCGACATGGGCCGCCCGTTCGCCTCGTTCGTCTTCGGAATCGCCTCCCACAAGGTGGCCGACGCCCTCCGCAGTTCGGTTCGCTCGGCCGTGCCCACGCAGGACCTGCCGGACGGGCCCGACGAGGGTCCCGGGCCGGAGGAGACGGTGGTGCGCTACATCGAGGCCCAGCACGCCCGCGACCTGCTCGCCCGGCTCCCGGACACCCAGCGCGAGCTCCTCATCCTGCGGGTGGTCTCGGGCCTGTCCGCCGAGGAGACGGGTAATGTACTCGGCATGTCACCAGGTGCCGTCCGGGTCGCGCAGCATCGTGCGCTCGCCAGGCTCCGGCAACTGGCCGAGCTGGAGTCGATTGCGTGACCACGAAACGTCGTCGTACGGCTCGCCACCTCGGGTCGTACGGCGATGCCGACGTGGAGGGCGAAGTAATGCGGACGGACGCCGTCCTTGACGCGCTCGCCCGCCGCGAGCCGGTCGGCGGCACGGACGCCGCCATCCGGCTGCTCGGCGCGCTCGTCGTCGACGTGGACGGTCAGTGGCTCTCCTCCGTGTCGATCACGCCGTCCACGTAGCCCCGGGCGTACTCCCAGCTGACGTAGTCGGCCGGATCGGGCTGGTAGGCCGGCTCATGGACCTGAGGCCGGCCGTTGTCGATCATCTGGCGCAGGTTGCCGCGCAGCAGGTCCCAGTCGAAGTAGTGCTGTTCGCCGCACTCCGGGCAGTCGAGGACCAGGCCGAGCACACCCTGGGGTTCGAGCAGGGAACGGAAGACCTCCACGTCGGCGAGATCGGTCAGCGCCTCGTCGCGTTCCGCGAGCGTCAGCGGCTCCACGTCGTCGGGCGCTCCAAGCTCCGACGCGGGGTCGTTGGGGTCATCCGCGAACGGGTCGCGGGGGACGTCTTCCAGCACGCATCCCACCTTATGACCACGGCCCCCTCCACGAGGATAAGTGCGCCCCATCCGCTCGGCGGGCCGCGCCCCGCGGCGCGGGCGTCACAGCCAGCCGCGGCGGGCCGCCTCCACTCCGGCGTGGAAGCGGGACTGAGCCCCCAGCTCCGACATCGCCTCGGCGAACCTGGCCCGCACCGTGCGTACGGAGACCCCGAGGTGGCGGGCGACGGCGTCGTCGGACAGGCCGTGCGCGGCCAGCCGCAGCACCTGCTGCGCGTTGGTGCGCGGGGAGATCGGCGCGGCCTGGGCCCACAGCGCATCGAACAGTGCCCGCAGCGCCCCCACCACCACCGGGGCGTGGACCAGGAAGCAGTTGCAGGAGTGCTCGTGCGGCGGGACGCCCCACTCGGCGGGCAGCCCGGCGGTGCCGTCGCCGAGGGCGAAGAACCAGCTCGGCACCGCGTCGAGGGCCCGCAGCCCCGCGCCCGCCGCGGAGAACCGCGCGCACACCTCCCGCATGGCGGGTGCGGACACGGCGTCGAGCGCGACGACCATCCGCAGGCTCAGGATGCCGTCCGCGGTGGCCTGGATCCACTGGGCGCCGTACCCGTCCGCCAGCCTGGCCATGGTGCGGAGGTCCGGCACGGCCATGACCAGCTCGGCGGGGGGCGCCTGCAGCGCGAGGCCGATCACGCTCTCGCAGAGCTCGTCCGCGCCGCTCACCGCCTCGACCGAGAACCGCCCGCTGCGCCAGTCGAGGCCCGCGTCGTAGTGGTGGGTCAGGCGCCCCGCCGCCGCGAGCACCTCGTCGATCTGGCGCGTCTCGCGGGCCATGCGGTCCAGCCGCTCGGCCACCAGCCGCCCGATCGTCGCGGCCGGGTGGCGGGCGATGAGCTCCTCCCGCCGCCGGTTCACCGCACCGAGCCGTACGAGCCCGTCCAGGGCGTCGAGCACGTCCTCGGCGGACCGGCCGACCGCCTCGGCGAGCTCGGTCAGCGTGGTGCGGTGCAGCCGCAGCATGGCCGTATAGAGGGCCGTCTGGTCGGGGGAGAGGCCGAGGCTTCCGAACGGGTCGTCGGCCGGGGAGGGGGCGTTGCGCGTCGTACTCATGCTCGCTCCGTCGGTGGTCACACTGGTCGCGCGGCGCCGATGGCCCCGCACCGGTCGCGCCGCGCCGGTCGCATCGGCGCGTTGATCCAATGGCCCGCCGGCCCCTGGGGGAAAACGTTTCCCGGCGTCCCGCGCGCCGACTTCCGCCCATCCCCGCCTCGCTTCGGATCGCGAGAATAGCTCGGATTTTCCGCGCTGTCCGTCGCGTTCACACATTTGGCCGGGGTGAGCATGGCGGCTTTTGTATGGATGTGATCGTTCGGCATTTGTCTCGGGCGTAGTTTCGAGAGACAGGAAATGCATCTTTGTGCAGTTGCACGTTACGCCATTGCGCATGGACGCTACGTGACGCATTCTTGACCCAGCGTTAGCCGGGAACGCCCCGTCTGCCGGGCGCGGAGGGGGGCTCGACGGGCGTGGCGGGCGCGACGCGGGGAAGTGGGGGGACCGGAAGCCGGTCCCCCCACTTTTTATGCCCTCCCTCTTGACAGGTCGGCCGGATGCGGTTTGGGGCGGCCACTAGACTGACCTCGGGTCTGGCGAGGACCCGCGCGCGAAGACCCGCGCACGGGGACCCACAGCGCAGGAGGGGTGCAGCAGATGGCCAAGTTCACCGAACCGGGACTCACGTTCGACGACGTGCTCCTGGTTCCCGCCTATTCGGACCTGCAGCCGGGGGACGCCGACACGACGACCCGGCTGTCCCGCACCATCACGCTGCGCATCCCGCTGGTGTCGGCCGCGATGGACACGGTCACCGAGGCGCGCATGGCGGTCGCCATGGCCCGGCAGGGCGGCATCGGCATCCTGCACCGCAACCTCTCGATCGAGGAGCAGGCGCAGCAGGTCGACCTGGTGAAGCGGTCGGAGGCGGGGATGGTGACCAACCCCGTCACCTGCTCTCCGGAGGACACCCTGGCCGACGTCGAGCGGCTGTGCGCGACGTACCGGATCTCCGGCGTCCCGGTCACCGACCGGGACGGCGTGCTCGTGGGCATCGTCACCAACCGCGACATGCGGTTCGAGAGCGACCAGAGCAGGCAGGTGCGCGACGTCATGACCCCGATGCCGCTGGTGACGGCGCCGGTGGGGGTCGACCGCGACGAGGCGTTCCGGCTGCTGCGGCAGAACAAGGTCGAAAAGCTTCCGCTCGTGGACGAGGCCGGCCGCCTGCAGGGCCTCATCACGGTCAAGGACTTCACCAAGAGCGAGCAGTACCCGAGCGCGACCAAGGACGCTGACGGCCGCCTGATGGTCGGCGCGGCGGTGGGCGTCGCGGGCGACGCCGAGGAGCGCGCCATGACGCTGATCGAGGCGGGCGTGGACGTCATCATCGTCGACACCGCCCACGGGCACTCGCGCGGCGTGTGCGACATGATCGCCAAGATCAAGGCCAACGGACGGGTGGACGTCATCGGCGGCAACGTCGCCACCCGCGCGGGTGCGCAGGCGCTGGTCGACGCGGGCGCCGACGCGGTCAAGGTGGGTGTCGGGCCCGGCTCGATCTGCACCACCCGGGTCGTCGCGGGCGTGGGCGCCCCGCAGCTCACCGCCATCTACGAGGCCGCGCTGGCGTGCGGCCCGGCCGGCGTCCCGGTCATCGGCGACGGCGGCCTGCAGTACTCGGGCGACATCGCCAAGGCGCTGGCCGCCGGGGCCGACACGGTCATGCTCGGCTCGCTGCTGGCCGGCTGCGAGGAGTCGCCCGGCGAGCTGATCTTCATCAACGGCAAGCAGTTCAAGTCCTACCGGGGCATGGGGTCGCTGGGCGCGGTCCGCAACCGTGAGCGCGGCGGCACGTCGTTCAGCAAGGACAGGTACGCGCAGGCCGAGGTGTCCGGGGAGGACAAGTACATCCCCGAGGGCATCGAGGGCCAGGTGCCCTACCGCGGCCCGGCGGCGGCGGTGGCCCACCAGCTGGTCGGCGGCCTGCGGCAGGGCATGTGGTACACCGGCTCCCGGACGATCGAGGAGCTGCACGAGAAGGCGCAGCTCATGCCGATCACCACGGCCGGGCTCAAGGAGAGCCACCCGCATGACATCCAGATGACGGTCGAGGCTCCGAACTACCACGGGCGATAGTTTGTACCGCAAGAGACGGAAAGAACGGGCGATATGACACAGGTGGAGATCGGGCGCGGCAAGAGCGGGCGGCGTGCCTACGCGCTGGACGAGATCGGCATCGTGCCCTCCCGGCGCACCCGCGACCCGGAGGAGGTGTCGATCTCCTGGCAGATCGACGCCTACCGGTTCGACTCTCCGCTCGTGGCGAGCCCGATGGACAGCGTCGTGTCGCCGCAGACGGCCATCGAGATCGGGCGCCTGGGCGGCCTCGGCGTGCTCGACCTCGAAGGGCTGTGGACCCGCTACGAGGACCCGGCGCCGCTCCTGGAGGAGGTCGCCACCCTCGACCGGGCCGCCGCGACCGCGCGGCTGCAGGAGATCTACACCGCGCCGATCAAGGACGAGCTGATCGGCCGGCGCATCGAGGAGATCCGCGCGGCCGGTGTCACGACCGCCGTACGGCTGTCGCCGCAGCGCACCGTGCAGCACCACAAGGCCGTGATCGACGCGGGCGTGGACATCTTCGTGATCCGCGGCACGACGGTCTCCGCCGAGCACGTCTCCGGCCGGGCCGAGCCGCTCAATCTCAAGCAGTTCATCTACGAGCTCGACGTCCCGGTGATCGTGGGCGGCTGCGCGACGTACACCGCGGCGCTGCACCTCATGCGGACCGGCGCGGCCGGCGTGCTGGTCGGCTTCGGCGGCGGCGCCTCGCACACCACCCGCACCGTGCTGGGCGTGGTCGTGCCTATGGCCACCGCGATCTCCGACGTGGCCGCGGCCCGCCGCGACTACATGGACGAGTCGGGCGGCCGGTACGTCCACGTCATCGCCGACGGCAGCATGGGCGGCTCCGGCGACATCGCCAAGGCGATCGCCTGCGGCGCCGACGCCATCATGGTGGGCTCGCCGCTGGCGCGGGCCAGCGAGGCCCCCGGCCGCGGGTTCCACTGGGGATCGGAGGCCCACCACCCCGAGCTGCCGCGCGGCAAGCGGGTCGAGTTCGGCACGATCGGCACACTGCGGGAGATCCTGCACGGCCCGTCGTCGCTGGCCGACGGCTCGATGAACCTGCTCGGCGCGCTGCGCCGCACGATGGCCACCGCCGGTTACTCCGACCTCAAGGAGTTCCAGCGCGTCGAGGTGGTCGTCGCCCCGCCGCAGCGCTGAGCCGCTGTCAAGCAGGCCGGGCCCGGCCTCCTTCAGGCACCCGGCCCCGCGTCAGCGGCCGCGCGGGGTCACCAGGCCGGATTCGTAGGCGAAGACCACCAGCTGCGCGCGGTCACGGGCGTGCAGCTTGGCCATGGCCCGGTTGACATGGGTTTTGGCGGTCATCGGGCTGATCATCATGCGGCCGGCGACCTGGTCGTTGGACAGCCCCTGGGCGACCAGTGCGACGGCCTCGCGTTCGCGGTTGGTCAGTTCTTCCAGCTCCACCTCGGCGCCCGTGTGGAGCGGCTGCGTGACGAACCGGTCGATCAGCCTGCGGGTGACCGACGGTGCGAGCAGGGCGTCGCCGCGCGCGGCGACGCGTACGGCGTGCAGGAAGTCTTCCGGCACGATGTCCTTGACGAGGAAGCCGGCGGCGCCGGCACGCAGCGCGTCGAAGACGTACTCGTCCAGCCCGTAATTGGTGAGGATGACGACGTGCACCCCGGCCAGGGCCGGGTCCGCGGCGATACGCCGGGTCGCCTCGATGCCGTCGACGACCGGCATCTGGATGTCGATGAGAGCGATGTCGGGCAGGTGCTCTCTGACCAGCGCCAGGCCCTCCACCCCGTCGCCGGCCTCGGCGACCACCTCGATGTCGTCTTCGAGGTCGAGAAGCGCGCGGAACCCGCTGCGCAGGAGCGGCTGGTCGTCGACCAGCACGACCCGGATCACGGCGTCCGCTCCACCGGGAGTTCAGCGTGGACGGTGAAGCCGCCCTCGCCGCGTGGCTCCGCGCGCAGGCGACCGCCGAGGGCGGTCACCCGTTCGCGCATCCCGAGCAGTCCGACACCGGGCACGGGCGCGGCGCCGGGAGTGGCCTTTCCGTCGTCGTCCACCCGTATGACCAGGGCGTCGGGACGGTGGTCGATCCAGACCGCCGCAGTGGTGGCGCAGGCATGCCGGGCGATGTTGGTCAGCGACTCCTGGACGATCCGGTACGCGGTCCGGTCGACCGCGGCCGGCACGTCGTCCCGGTGTCCCTCGACCGTCAGCGTCGCGTCCAGGCCGGTCGTCCGGGCCCTTCGCACCAGGTCCGGGACGTGGTCGAGCCCACGCATCGGGTTCTCGCCGTCGTCGCGCAGCACCTCCAGAGTCGCCCGCAGTTCGCGGGCCGCCTCACGGCCGGCCTCTCGGATCGCCAGCAGGGCCTCCGGCACCTGTTCGCCCCGTTTGCGGGCCACGTGGACGGCGACCTCGGCCTGCACCTTGATCACCGAGATCTGGTGGGTCAGCGAATCGTGCAGTTCCCGCGCGATGTGCAGCCGCTCCTCGTCCGCGCGGCGGCGCGCGGTCTCCTCACGGGTGCGCTCGGCCTCGTCCGCCCGGCGCTCCGCCTGCCGCAGCGCCTCACCCGCCGCGCCGGCCGCGATCAGCCAGGCCAGCTCCAGGGCGCCGCGGGCCTGGGCGAGCGCCGCGCCCGTGTCGTGCAGGCCCGCGGCCATGGCCGCGAGGGGGAGAGCGGCCAACATCGTCACACTCGCCGCCACCGTGATGACGCGGTGTCCGGCCCGCATCGCGGCGTACACCGCGAACAGGTACGCGACGGCGGGCACATCGAAGCCGGCCGCCTGGTAACCCACCGCGCACAGCCCGGTGACGGCCAGGACGGGGACCGGCGCTTTGCGGCCCGCGGCCAGTGCCAGGCCGCCGGCCACCAGCAGCGTGTAGCCGACCGGATCGAGGTTCGTCGCGGGGTGCTGCTTGGACAGCCCGGTGACCAGCAGCGCCGCCGCCACGCAGACGGCAATCGCCCGGTCTCCGGCACCGGACCGGACTGTCCTCATGCGCGCCTCATGCGCGCACCCTAGCCGGATGCGCGCATGGGCGGCTCCTCCGCGCGGATGATCGGCGGCCTACCGCGCCCGCGGTACTTCCACGGCTCCTGCCGCGTCCGCGGCAGCCGGACGCGGCACCGGCGGCAGCGCCGATCGCCCGCTCGCGGCGGACGACCGGCGGCGGGTCCGGCGGACATGCTCGGGTGACGTCCTGTCGTTCGAGGAGAAGGAGCCCCTCATGTCCGTCAGTCACCTGCTTGCCGCCGCCCCGACCGCCCCGGCCGCCCTGCTCGGATATGCCGGGCATGCCACGCCGTCGGCGGCGCATCTCCTGGTTCAGCCGGCCGGCGTCGGCGCCTACACCCTGACCGCCGGACGTCTGTGGGCCTTGGCGGCCATGATGCTGGGGCTGGCCGGCGTGGTCGTCGGCGGGCTGGCGCTGGCCCGCTCCGCCGGACGAATCGGCATCGGCGACGCGAGACGCGGGGCCGTCGTGGCCCTGGTGGCCGGACTCGCCGGCGCTGTCGTCGGCGGGCTGGTCGTGGCCGCCGCCGACGGCGGTCCCGGCACCGGCTACGGAATAGTCGGGGGCTACTTCGCCCTGGTGGTGGGGCTGGCCGGCGTGGTCGTCGGCGGGCTGGCGCTGACCCGATCCCGCCGCATCGGCTGATCGGCCAGGGGGCCCGCCGGGCCCAACTTCGGCTTGGCGGGGAACGGTCAGGGGTGGCGGACCCAGGCGCCGCGCTTCATCACGCCGCCGACGCGCAGGTCGTCGTCGAGCACCACGAGATCGGCGTACTTGCCGACCGTGATCGAGCCGATCTCGCCGTCCAGCCCGAGGACGCGGGCGGGGGTGAGCGAGGCCATCAGCGCGGCGTCCACCGGTGAGCGCCCGGCCTCCCGCACGGTGCGGCGGAAGGCCACGTCCATCGTGAGCGTGCTGCCGGCGATCGGGCCGCCTCCGGGCGCGTCGGAGGCGAGCCGGGCCACCCCGTCCACGACGTCGACGGTCATCGGGCCGAGCGGGTAGCGCCCGTCGCCCATGCCCGTCGCCGCCATCGCGTCGGTGACCAGGGCCGTACGGCCCGCGCCCGCGGCGTGCATGGCCAGGCGCAGCATCGCGGGGTGGACGTGGACGCCGTCGTTGATCAGCTCGACGGTCACCCGCTCGTCCTGGAGCAGGGCGGCGATCGGTCCGGGCGCGCGGTGGCCGAGCGGCGGCATCGCGTTGTAGAGGTGGGTGGCCACCGTCGCCCCGGCGTCGATCCCCTCGATCGTCTGCTCGTAGGTCGCGTCGCTGTGGCCGAGCGCGGCGGCGACGCCCTCGGCGGCGGCGTCCCTGATCACGTCGAGCGCGTTCGGCAGCTCGGGCGCGATCGTCAGCATCCGGACGTGGCCCCGCCCGGCCTTCACCAGTGCCCGGAACTCCGCCACGTCGGGCTCGCGCAGCAGCGTGGGCTCGTGCGCGCCGCAGCGCGACCTGGCGATGTAGGGCCCTTCGAAGTGGATGCCGGCGAGCAGGCCCTGCTCGCACAGGTCGGCGAGCGCCGAGGCGGCCCGCGTGAGCGTGTCGGGCGCGGCGGTGACCAGGCTGGCCATCAGGGTGGTCGAGCCCCGGCTCAGATGAAGGGCCGCGGCCGTGGCGGCGGTCTCCGGGTCGCCGTCGGGGAAGCTTCCGCCGGCGCCGCCGTGGGTGTGGATGTCGACGAAGCCGGGGACGACGGTGCGCCCGCCCAGGCCGAGCCCGTCGCGCGGGGCCTGCCCGCGCCCGATGTGGGTGATCCTGCCGTCCTCGATGGTGAGCCAGCCGTCGTGGACGCCGTCGGGAGTGACGACACGGGCATCGGAGAGAGTCACGCTCATGCCGCCATCCTCCCGCGTGCCGCGCGTGCCCGCCGCTCGGGGTCCGGCGGCTCCCGCCGTACGCGTGGGCACGCCGACAGGACGGTCATCACTCCAGAAAGCGCCCATTAGAGCGATAAGTCCACAATGGGCGTGAATAACGGTCGAAGCTCTATAACGCCATGAAGGGCCGGAAGGGGCACGTCAGGCACCCCGGGAGACGGCATGTCGGGGCACGTCTGCACACGTCTGCGCACGTCAGCGCACGTCAGGGGCATCGATCGGGAAACCCGGATCATTCACCCGAGAAACCCTGTACATGACAGGTAAGTCACAGGTAAGAACTAACGATGGTAAATCCGCGTGCGAACTACGGTGTGGACGCCCCCGGCGTGCTGGCCGGACTGACCCTGGGCGGGATCGCCGAGCTGGCACTCGCCGCCGTGCTCTTCGGGATCGGCTGGCCGATCCCGGCCGTCGTGCTCCTCGTGGGCGGGATCGTGCTGGTCGTGGGCGGGGCGCTGTTCGCCCACACCACCCTCCGCGGCAAGTTCGAGGTCTGGGACGCCGAACTCGACCGGCTCGGGTTGACGGGGAACGAACAGGTTCTCGACCTGGGCTGCGGCCGCGGCCTGGTGCTGCTCAAGGCCGCGGCGCGGCTGTCGTCCGGGAGGGCCACCGGCATCGACCTGTGGTCGACCAGGGACCAGTCGGGCAACAATCAGGACGCCACCTCGGCCAACGCGCGCGCGGAGGGGGTCGGCGACCGGGTCGACCTGATCACCGGCGACATGCGCGACCTCCCGTTCGACGACGCCACGTTCGACCTGGTCGTCTCCAGCCTCGCGATCCACAACATCCCGCAGGAGGAGGGCCGCGCGGAGGCGGTGCGCGAGGCCTTCCGCGTGCTCAAGCCGGGCGGGCTGCTGCGGATCGCCGACTTCCGCAACGCCCGCCGGTACGCCGAGGTGCTCACGGAGTGCGGCGCCGCCGACGTCGAGGTCTACGACCTCGGCTGGAGGTTCTGGTACGGCGGGCCGCACGCCCGTACGTCGATGGTCGCCTGCAGACGTCCCTGAGATCAGGGGCCGGTGGGGACGGTCCGCCGCTCACGTTACGGCGATGACCGCCTGCCAGGCCCGTCTGATTGATCACGCAGCGTCCCGGAGTGGGCGCGTGCCGTGTGTGGTGACCGTGATGCGCCTCGCCGCGGGACGGCGAGGGGTGCGCCGAAGTGTTCACCGACTATTAGGAGATCCCTGGAAAAGCGGACGGAAAAGATGGATTGGTGGGTAACTACTCACGGGTAGATTGCTCGGAAGCGGCGAAAGCGGTACAGAAGGAGCCATATGACGGCGAGGATGGGGACGGCGAGGCTCGGCCCGGCGGAACGCACCGCTGCCCTGGCGCGGATGGAGGCGCAGGAACTCGACGTGGTCGTGATCGGCGGCGGCGTCGTGGGCGCCGGTGTCGCGCTCGACGCGGCGACGCGCGGGCTCTCGGTGGGCCTGGTCGAGGCGCGCGACTTCGCCTCCGGCACGTCGTCCCGGTCGTCCAAGCTGATCCACGGCGGGCTGCGTTATCTGGAGCAGTTCAACTTCGACCTCGTCAGGGAGGCCCTGCGGGAGCGGTCGCTGCTGCTCAAGCGGATCGCGCCGCACCTGGTCAGGCCGGTGCCGTTCCTGTTCCCGCTCACGCACGCGGGCTGGGAGCGGCCGTACGTCGGGGCGGGGCTCGCGCTCTACGACACGCTCGGGCTGTCCTTCGGCCTCACCCGGGGCGTGCCGGGGCACCGCCACCTGACCCGCCGCCAGGCGCTGCGGGTCGCCCCCTCGTTGCGCAGGTCGGCCTTCACCGGCGCCGTGCAGTACTGGGACGCCCAGGTGGACGACGCCCGCTTCGTGATGACCACGTTGCGCACCGCCGCGACGTACGGCGCGCACGTCGCCTCGCGGGCGCAGGCGGTCGGCTTCCTGCGCGAGGGGGAGCGGGTCACCGGGGTGCGCGTGTGCGACCTGGAGACCGGCGCCGAGCTGGACATGCGGGCCCGCCAGGTCGTCAACGCGACCGGCGTGTGGACCGACGACATCCAGCACCTCGTCGGCGGCCGGGGGCAGATCCACGTGCGGGCGTCCAAGGGCATCCACCTCGTGGTGCCGCGCGACCGCATCCACTCGCTCAGCGGGCTCATCATGCGCACCGAGAAGTCGGTGCTGTTCGTCATCCCCTGGGGCCGGCACTGGATCATCGGGACCACCGACACCCGCTGGAACCTCGACAAGGCCCACCCGGCGGCCTCGCGGGCGGACATCGACTACCTGCTCGACCGGGTCAACGCGTTGCTCTCGGTGCCGCTGACCAGGGACGACGTCGAGGGCGTGTACGCCGGCCTACGGCCGTTGCTGGCCGGGGAGTCCGAGGAGACCTCCAAGCTGTCGCGCGAGCACGTCGTCACCCACCCCGTGCCGGGGCTGGTCATGGTGGCCGGCGGGAAGTTCACGACGTATCGGGTCATGGCGGCCGACGCCGTGGACGCGGTCGCGCACGGCCTCGACCAGCGCGTGCCGCCGTCCTGCACCGATCAGGTGCCGCTCGCCGGCGCGGAGGGCTACCAGGCCCTGTGGAACTCCCGCCACCGCATGGCGCGCTCCTCCGGGCTGCACGTGGCGAGGATCGAGCACCTGCTGGAGCGGTACGGCTCGCTGATCGACGAGGTGCTGGCGATCATCGAGCGCGACCCCGCGCTCGGGCGGCCCCTCGACGGCGCGGACGACCACCTGCGCGCGGAGATCGTGTACGCGGCGACGCACGAGGGCGCCCGGCACCTCAACGACACGCTGACGCGGCGCACCCGCATCTCGATCGAGACCTTCCACCGGGGGACCGCGGTCGCTCAGGAGGCCGCCGAGCTCATGGCCGGCCCGCTCGGCTGGGACGCCGATCAGGTCAAGCGCGAGGTCGAGTACTACACCAAGCGGATCGAGGCGGAGCGGGCCTCCCAGGAGCAGGACACCGACCAGGAGGCCGACGCCATCCGCCTCGGTGCGCCGGAGATCGTGCCCGTCGCACCCCCGCGCGACCTCGCGAAGGCGCCGGGGACCATCAGATGAAAGGGATCCACGCGCGCTCGGCCAGCGTGGCGGCGTCGCTGACCTTGAGACCGCTGCCGGACACGGTCCACAGGTCGGCGCCTATGACGAGGGAACGGCGGATGCCCTGGTCGGCGGGGGCGAAGCCGCTCCTGGCCGGCGGCCGCGGGTGGGTCACGACGCCCAGCTCGGTGATCTCGCGGTCGCCGACGCGCAGTGCGAGCGCCGCGCTGCCGGCCATCCCGCCGCCGGCCCGGTTTCGGAGCGGGAGCACGGCCAGCCCGGTGGCGGGCCAGTAGAGGAAGGCGTGCGGGTCCCACTCGGCCTCCGAGCCGAACCCCTCCCGGTGGAACCGCGACAGCACCGCGGGCGCGGCCGGGTCGGAGACGTCGAACAGCGAGATCTGCGTGCCGAGCACGCGGCCCGCCTCGCTCGCCTCCTGGCCGATGCCGACGAGCCGCCCCTCGCCCGCCGGGTGGAGATAGGCGGAGAATCCGGTGATCTTCAGCTCGCCGGTGACCTTCGGCGCGGCCGGATCCCGCAGGTCCAGCGCGTACAGGGGGTCGGTCTGGCGGAACGTCACCACGTAGCCGAGGCCGTCCGCGAACCGCACCGAGTAGATCCGCTCGCCCTTGCCGAGGCCCGTGACCGAGCCCGTCCGGGCGAGCGTGCCGGCGTCGAGCACGTACACGCCGCTCTCGCCGGTGCCCGGGCTTGCGCCGAGCACCTCGTCGCCGCTGGTCGTCGCCACCCGCAGATGACCGTCGTACTCCGACAGGGAGTACTGGTTCAGCAGCCGTCCCGGCACCGATCCCGACGTGACGTAGCGCGGGGCGCCGGGGGTGGAGACGTCGAAGCGATGCACGTCCGTGCGCTCGGGCGGCACCCCCGGGGTGGCCGTTGGCGCGGCGGCCGACGAGCCGGGCGCGGGCGCCACGTCGATCGGGTGAGCCCCCCACCAGCGGGGATTGCTGGTGACGTAGAGGCTGCCCGCCGTTCCGTACACGGTGTCGCCGTCGGCCGCGACCGCGATCGGCGCAGGCGAGCCGAACGGCGTGGCGGCGGCCAGGTCGATCGTGTGGACGGTCAGCATCGAGGTGCCGGTGAACCGGCCGGGGTGGCTGACCCGGTCGCAGCCGACCCGCTCGGTGCGCCTCGCGTCACCCGACTCGACGTCGTACGACGGCAGCCACGCGCCGGCGGGGGCGGACAGCACGGCCTCACGGTTGCCTTCGAGCAGTTCCCGCTCCGACGCGTTCTCCTTCGGCGGCGGAAAGGCGATCTCCGGCTGGGACCGGACGACGAGCCGCACCGTGGAGCCGGCCTGCCGGGCGTCGACGTGCTGCCCGTGCACGGTCATCGCGCCGAGGACGCGCGGCTCGCCGGACAGGTCCACGAGCACGTACCTCGGGCCGCCGGGGGCGACCCGGGCCGTGGCCGTCGCTCCGAAGGGGATGATCCCGCCCCCCTCGAACAGCACGAGCGCGCGGTCGCCGTGCACCAGCAGACCGGCCTGGACCCACGATTGGTCCCCCGCCTGATCCTGGGCGACGAGCCGCAGCGTCCCGGTGACCTTCCGGGTCCTCGCGTCCACGACGCGCAGCACGCCCCCGGTGACGGTGATCACCCGGTCGCCGTCGGTCTTGACCAGGTCGGGCTCGTCCATGCCCGCCTCGTGCGTGTTCGTGGTCGAGTGCGACTGCTGCTCGGGCATCGCCTGCTTGGCGGTGGCGGCGACGTCGGAGCGGGCCGCGTAGAACATGGCGTCCCCGAAGCCCCAGGGGGTCACGTTCCGCGCGGCCGCCCGCCGCAGCCCCTCCGTCATCTCGTCGCAGTCGGCGTACGCGACGAGCCGCACGTTGTCGACCAAATCGGTGCCGGCTGGATCGGTACTGGTCACGTCCGCGGGAGGCGGCGGGAAGTCCTGCGTCGTACGGCCACCCGCGCAGCCCGTGGCTCCCAGGGCCAGCAGCGCGGCGAGAACGCCCGCCGTACGGATCGATGTCCTCATGCTCCCAAGACGGATCACCCTCCGTCCCGGTTCGACGGCCGCCGCCGATCCGGTCGGTGCGCCTCGTACGGCCCGCGCGAGCCCGTCGTCATCCGGGCAGGCAGGTTCCTGCAGCCGGGATTCGCGGCCGGCGCCGCAACGGGGGCGCCCTGCGGCAGCATGCCGACGACATGGAGCACCAGCGGTTCGTCACCGGGGGAGGACAGGGCGGGGCCACCGGAGGAAGGCGTGCAACCGCCGTTCCCCGCCGAGAGTGCTCGGTCCTCCGTGGCCCGGAAGCAGGCGTGTGGCGTCGTCCAGCGGCCGGCAGATCCGGGAGAGGCCGTCACGGAGCCGACTGGCGTCGCCGCCCGGCCCGTCACTTCGGCCGAGCGACCCGGCGAACAGCGCGTCACCGGTGAAGAGCGCGGGCTCACCTGACTCGACGTAGTACGCCACCGAACCGGGAGTGTGCCCGGCGACATGATGGGCCTGGATGGTCAGGCCCGCCGCCTCGACGACCGGAGAGCCGGGCGCTCCGCAGGGGCGCATGTCTGAGGGCTCCGCATTGGGGTGGCCGGCGAGCAGTTCCCGGGGGAAGCTCTCCGGCAGCCCCCGGGCGGGCGCGGCGACCATGAACCGGTCATCGGGATGGACGTACACCGGCACGCCGTAGCGCTCGCTGAGCGGCAGCACGTCCCAGGTATGGTCCATGTGGCCGTGGGTGAGCAGGATCGCTTCCGGTTCGAGGCGATGCCGGGTCACAAGCCTGCGCAGCGCGGCGGCCGAGCGCTGCCCGGGATCGATGATCACACAACCGCTGCCCGGCCCGGCTGCGACCACGTAGGCGTTGGTCTCGAAGGAACCGGCGCGGAACTGGAATACAAGCATGAAGGATCCCTGATCCTCTGCTCCTGCCTGCGGTCAGTAGCGGGTGCCGACCGGTGCGGGCACGTCGGCCAGCGCCTTGCGGGCGTCTTCCGGTAGGACGAGATCGGCCGCGCGGGCGTTCTCCTCCAGATAGCGGAGGGTCTTGGTGCCGGGGAGTGCCACGACGTGGGTGCCCTGCGCCAGAACCCAGGCAAGCGAGACCTGTGGCACGGTGACTCCCAACCGTTCCGCGAGCTCACGGGCCGGGGCGACGACGGCCTGGTTGGCCGCGAGGGCCTCGGGCTGGAAGCGGGGTGTGCGGTGCCGGCCGTCGACCTGCGGCAGGTCGGAGGAACCGAAGATCCGCCCGGAGAGGAAGCCCCGGCCGAGCGGTGAGTAGGCGATGAACGTGATCCCCCGCTCGCGGCAGTGGTCGAGCACCCCGTCGAGGAGCGGCTCACGGCTCCACAGCGAAAGCTCGGTCTGCACGCTCGCCACCGGGTGGACGGCGTGCGCACGCTCGATCTGCTCGACGGAGACCTCGGACAGGCCGAGCGCCCTGGCCTTGCCTTCGGCCACGAACTCCGCCATCGTCCCCCAGGTCTCCTCGATCGGCACGGCGGGATCGACCCGGTGGAGCTGGTAGAGATCCACGTGATCCGTCCGCAGCCGGCGCAGGCTGTCATGGAAGGCCTTGCGGATGTGCTCCGGGCGTCCGTCGCGGTGGCTGGCGAAGGTCTGCGGATCATCCACCACCAGGCCGCCCTTGGTCGCCACCACCACCTCGTCCCGGCGCTCCCGCAGGGCCTTGGCGACCAGTTCTTCGTTCGTGAAGGGGCCGTACTGGTCCGCGGTGTCGATCAAAGTGCAGCCCAGATCGACGGCGCGATGGATGACCTCGATGGATGTCGCCTGGTCCCGGCCGAGCATGTCGTAGCCCCATGACATCCCCATGCAGCCGAGCCCGATCACGCCGACTTCCAAGCCGGAGCCACCCAAGGTGGTGGTGCGCATAACGAGACCCCTTTGTTCGGTTCTTCCAGGAATAACAGAGCCCTGATATAAGACAGAGTACGATAGTAAATCAGGGGACGGTACCTGATGACGGCAAGGCTCTCGGGGCTGGTGCTCGTGCTTCCTCGGTATGCGTACGAGCAGCTCGCGGAGCGGCTCCCGCCCGCGCCGCGGGGGACGACCAAGGGCTGACAGGCGTTTCTCCATGTCAGACTACTGATATGACCGATATCGGAGCCGTGGGGACGACGGACGGCCCTCCCTCGGGAACGCCCGGGCCCGCCGCGGGCCGACTGGGGCACGTCATCAAGCGCGCCGAGCAGGCCCTGATCGGCCGGAAGACCCACGCGCTGCGCGAGTACGGCCTGACCGTGCCGCAGTACGCCACACTGCTGCTGTTGTCCACGTCCGAGGGCATGTCGGCCGCCCAGCTGGCCCGGGAATGCATGGTGACGCCCCAGACGATGGCGACCGTGCTGGCCAATCTGGAGCGGGCCGGTCTGATCGAGCGACGTTCGTCGGCGCTGCACCAGAAGGTCTTGGTGAACACGCTCACGGCGCGCGGGCGCACCCTCGTCCACAAGGCGGACGAGGCCGCCCTGCGCGTAGAGCGGGCCCTGGGCGCGGCGTTCACGGAGGAGGAACGACGCCTCTTCGAGGCGTTCCTGGACCGCGCCGTGACGACCCTCAACGGGCTCCCCTGACCCTCCCATCGCCTTCCCGTCCCGCGACCGGAGGTCAGGGCGGTTCAGACGGGCACGGGCCGGGGGTGCGGCGACCGAGGCATTACTTACCGGTAGCCACGAGCGGGGCTCCGGAATATTCTTCGGGCATGGGTGCCATGAATCGGACGCTCGACGCGGCCATGGTCGACCGGATCCTCACGCACGTCTCCTCCGAGGGCAAGACGCGGGAGATCGTCGCGCCGTTCACCGGCGAGGTCCTGGCCGAGGTCCCGATCTCCACCCCCGAGGACGTCCGCGCGGCGTACGCCAGGGCGGGGGCGGCGCAGGAGGCCTGGGCGGCGCTGCCGGTCCGGGAGCGGATCGCGCCCTTCCTGCGGCTCCACGACGCGCTGCTCGACCGCCGCCAGGAGCTGCTCGACATCGTGCAGTGGGAGACCGGCAAGGCGCGGCGCCACGCGTACGAGGAAGTGGTCGACGTGGCGGGCTGCACGCTCCACTACGCGCGGCGGGCGCCCGGGCTGCTGGAGCCGCAGCGCAGGCAGGGCATCTTCCCGATCGCCACCCGCACGGCCGAGCTGCGCCACCCCAAGGGCGTGGTCGCGGTGATCAGCCCGTGGAACTACCCGCTGGCCCTCGGCGTCTCCGACGTGGTCCCCGCGCTGATCGCGGGCAACGCGGTCGTGCACAAGCCCGACACCCAGACCCCGCTGTCCACGCTGTGGACGATCGACCTGCTGGCCGAGCTGGGCATGCCGCGCGACATCTGGCAGGTCGTGCTCGGCGATCCGGAGGACGTCGGCGACCCGCTGATCGACGGCGCCGGCTATGTCGCGTTCACCGGCTCGACGCGCGGCGGGCGCAGGATCGCCGAGGAGGCGGCCAAGCGGCTCATCGGCTGCTCCCTTGAGCTCGGCGGCAAGAACCCGATGATCGTGCTCGAGGACGCCGATCTCGACGTGGCGGCCCAGGGCGCGATCCGGGCCTGCTTCACCAGCGCGGGCCAGCTGTGCATCTCCATCGAGCGTCTCTACGTGCACGAGGCGATCGCCGACGCCTTCCGCGACAAGTTCGTCCGGGCGGTGCGGAACATGAGGATCGGCCCCGGTCTCGACTGGGACGTGCAGATGGGCTCGCTCACCTCCAAGAGGCAGCTCGACGGAGTGTCGGCGCATGTCGAGGACGCCGTCGCCAAGGGCGCCACCGTGCTGACGGGCGGCAGGCCGCGCCCCGACCTCGGCCCGTTCTTCTACGAGCCGACCGTCCTCGACGGCGTCGGCGAGGACATGGCCGTCTGCAGGGACGAGACGTTCGGGCCGGTCGTGTCGCTCTACCGCTTCAGGAACGAGGACGAGGCGGTGCACGCGGCCAACGACACCGCGTACGGGCTGAACGCCTCGATCTGGACCAGGGACGTCGCGCGGGGCCGCCGCCTCGCCGCCCTGATCAAGGCGGGCACCGTCAACGTCAACGAGGGGTACGGCTCGGCGTACGCCTCCTACGACGCGCCGATGGGCGGGATGAAGTCGTCCGGGCTCGGCCGCCGCCACGGCACCGAGGGCCTGCTGAAATACACGGAGGTCCAGACGGTGGCCAGCCAGGCCACGTGGCTGGGCTTCGAGCCGATCCTCGGCATGACCTACGACAAGTACGCCGACACGCTCGCGGGGCTGCTCAAGACGATGAAGCGGCTGCACCTCAAGTGAAGATGGAAGGCGGGGCGTTGGACTACGACGTCGCGGTGATCGGGTCGGGGTTCGGCGGGAGCGTGACCGCCCTGCGGCTGACCGAGAAGGGCTATTCGGTCGGCGTCCTGGAGGCCGGCCGGCGCTTCGACGAGACGACCCTGCCGAAGACCTCCTGGCGGGCCAGGGACTTCGTGTTCGCGCCCGCGCTCGGCTTGAAGGGCATCCAACGCTTCCACGTCCTGCGCGGCTCCAACGGGGTGATGGTGCTGGCCGGCGCGGGGGTGGGCGGCGGGTCGCTGGTCTACGCCAACACCCTCTACGAGCCGCTCGACCCGTTCTTCGACGACCCGCAGTGGCGCCACATCACCGACTGGAAGGCCGAGCTCGCGCCGTACTACGACCAGGCCAGGCGGATGCTGGGCGTGGTGGAGAACCCGACGGTGACCGCCGCCGACGAGGTGATGAAGAAGGTCGCCGAGCGGATGGGCGTCGGCCACACCTTCCATCTCGCCCCGGTCGGGGTGTTCTTCGGCGAGCCCGGCGCCGAGGTGGACGACCCCTACTTCGGCGGCGCGGGCCCGCGCCGCCGAGGCTGCACCGAGTGCGGCGAGTGCATGACCGGCTGCCGCCACGGCGCCAAGAACATGCTGATCAAGAACTACCTCTACCTGGCCGAGAAGGCCGGGGCGAAGGTCCACCCGGAGACCACCGTGACCGGTGTGCGGCCCGTCGAGGGCGGCTACGAGATCACGGTGAAGCGAACGGGACCGTTCGGCCCCACCCGCACGCTGACCGCCGGGCAGGTGGTCTTCGCCGCCGGGACGTACGGCACCCAGCACCTGCTCCACCGGCTCAGGGCGACCGCGCTGCCCCGGATCTCGCCCCGGCTCGGCGTGCTGACCAGGACGAACTCCGAGGCTTTGCTCGGCTTCGAACGCCTCACCGCGAAGGGCGCCAAACTCAACCGGGGCGTGGCGATCACCTCCTCGATCCATCCCGACCCCGAGACGCACATCGAGCCCGTGCGGTACGGCGACGGCTCCAACGCCATGGCCGCGCTGCGCACGCTGCTGGTCGACGGGGGCGGCCGGGCTCCACGCTGGCTGAAGTTCCTCGGCGCGGCCCTGCGGCGGCCCCACCTGCTGCCCCGGCTGTTCAACCACCGCCGCTGGTCGGAGCGCGCCATCATCGCCCTGGTGATGCAGGCCAAGGACAACTCGATCACGCTCTCGCTGAAGGGCGGGAAACTGCGGACGGGCCCGGGCCACGGCGAGCCGAACCCCACCTGGATCCCCGCCGGGCACGAGGCCGTCCGCCAGGCGGCCGAGGAGATCGGCGGAATGCCGGGCGGTTCCTGGCTCGACCTGTTCGACATCCCGGCGACGGCGCACTTCCTCGGCGGCTGCGCGATCGGCGACTCGCCCGAGACCGGCGTGATCGACCCCTACCACCGGGTCTACGGCTACGAGGGCCTGCACATCGTGGACGGCTCGGCCGTGTCGGCCAACCTCGGCGTGAACCCCTCGCTCACGATCACGGCGCAGGCCGAGCGGGCGATGGCGCTGTGGCCCAACAAGGGCGAGCCGGACCCGCGCCCCGCCCTCGGCTCCGCGTACGTGCGGCTCGGGCCGGTCGCGCCCGTGCGGCCGGTCGTCCCCGCGTCGGCGCCGGGCGCGCTGCGCCTGCCGATCGTGGGCATCACGTCGGGGGGGGACGTCAGGGGGGACGGCAGCGGACGGCGGTGCACCACGTCGAGACGGGACACCGCGCGGGTGAGCGCCACGTAGAGCCTGCCCAGCCCGCGCTCCTCGGCCGCGACGATCTCGGCGGGCTCGGCCAGCACGACGTGGTCGTACTCCAGGCCCTTGCACAGGGTGGCGGGCACCACGGAGATCCGTACGGACGGGTCGGGCGTGGGGCCGTCGGCGACGGCCAGCCCGGCGCCGGTGAGCGCGGCGCGCAGGCGGCCGGCCGACGCGTCGGCGGCGATGACGCCGATCGAGCCCTCGTGGCCGAGCGCCTCGAACACCGCCGTCACGACCGCCGGGTCGTGCCCGCGGAGCACGCGCAACCGGCCGTCGCGCCGGAAGGACCGGGACGGCGGCACGTCCACCGCGAGCTCGGCCAGCAGGCGGTTGGCGAGCTCGACGACGACGGCGGGCGTGCGGAAACCGGTGGTGAGCGCCATGACCGCGGTGTCCGGCTTGCCCAGGTGCGCCATCTGCTCGGCCCAGTCGCGCGCGGCCCACGGGGTCGTGCCCTGGGCCAGGTCGCCGAGCACGGTGAGCGAGCCGTGCTCGCTGCGCCGGGCGACGGCCCTGCACTGCATCGGCGACAGGTCCTGCGCCTCGTCGACGATCACATGGCCGTATCCCCGCGGGCGCTCGATCAGGCCGGCGAGCTCGTCGAGCAGGATCAGGTCGGCGGCCGTCCAGGCGGCGCTCCGGTGGGTGCGCGGTGGTCTCGCCCAGGTGATCGCCGCCCGCTCGGCCGCCGTGAGCACGCCCTCGGCGGCCTCCGAGCAATCCGTGAGCACCTCGAACAGCACCTCCTCGGGGCGTACGGCCGGCCAGAAGGCGTCCACGGCGGAGGTGACGGCCCGGGTGGTCCGGCGCGTCCACGCCGTGTCGATCGTCCGGCCGCGAGCCTCCGCACGGCTCCGCACGAGTGACGCCACGCGGGCGACGACGCGCTCGCGGCCCACGGCGTACGGCATCGCCTCGCGCCGGGCCTCCTCGGCCACGTGGCGCAGTTCGCTGCGCGAGACACGCCAGCGGGAGGAGCCGTCCGCCACGGCGAGCGGCTCCGCGGGCTCGCGGACGCGCCGGTGCAGCGCCCTGCGCAGCACTTCGGCCATGCGCACGTCGTGTTTGACCACGGCGGCGTCCGTGCCGTCGATCCCCCTGGCCGGGACCCGGGCGAGGAGCGCGTCCAGCGTCGTCTGCTCGACGTCGACCTCGCCCAGGGCCGGCAGCACCGCGGAGATGTAGCCGAGGAAGGCCCGGTTGGGGCCGAGCACGAGCACACCGCCGCGTGACAGCCGCTTGCGGTGGGCGTAGAGCAGGTAGGCGGCGCGGTGCAGGCCGACGGCGGTCTTGCCGGTGCCCGGTCCGCCCTGGACGCACAGGGACTCCTCCAGGCCGGCGCGGACCAGGTCGTCCTGCTCCGGCTGGATGGTGGCGACGATGTCGCGCATCGGCCCGACCCTGGGGCGTTCGATCTCGGCCGTCAGGATGCGCCCCGCGCCGTCGAGGTCCGCCCCGTGGTCCGCCCCGCGATCCATGCCGTGGTCTGGGCCGTGGTCTGGGCCATGGTCCGGGCCACGGTCGAGGTGTTCGTCCTCGAACCCGGTCAGTTCCCCGCCGGCCCAGCCGAAGCGCCGCCGTACGGCCACGCCCCGCGGATCCCGGGCCGACGCCTGGTAGAACGTCCGCGAGATCGGCGCCCTCCAGTCGATCACCAGAGGCGGGCAGCCGCCGTCGGCGGAGACGTGGCGGCGGCCGATGTGGTAGCGCCGCCCGGCGTGCTCGCTCACGGCCGGGCCGAAGTCGAGGCGGCCGAAGAACGGCGGCCCTCCGTCGTCCTCGCCGAGCTCCTTGGCCAGGCTCTTCAGGTGGCGGCCCAGCCGTTCGGCGCTGTAGCGGTCGCCCGCCACGGTCTCCCCGACGACCACGTTGTGCCGGGCGCCGTCCAGCATCCGGCGCAGGCCCTCCCTGCAGCGTTCGACGTACGCCTGCTCCTCCTCCAGCGGGGTCATCCGCCGTCTCCTTCCCCCGGTCTCCGTAGGGGCATAGAACAGCAACTCGGTTAAATATGCAACCTGGTTAACTTTTCTCGGCACTGCTGCTAGCCTGTGCGCATGGTCGAGGGGCTGCGCACGCGGAAGAAGGAGCGGACCCGGCAAGCCATCTCCGAGGTCGCGATCGCGATGTTCCTGGAACACGGCTTCGACCGGGTGGGCGTGGCCGAGATCGCGGTGGCGGCGGAGGTCTCCAAGCCCACACTGTTCCGGTATTTCCCCTCCAAGGAGGATCTGGTCCTGCACCGGATCGCCGACCACCGGGGAGAGGCGGCGGCCGTGGTGCGCGCCCGCCAGGCCGGGCGGACCCCGCTGGACGCGTTGCACGACGCCTTCATGGCCGGGCTGGACGCCCGTGAGCCGACCACCGGCCTGTGCGACCACCCGGCGGTGATGGCCTACCACCGCCTCGTGTTCGACACCCCCAGCCTGGCCTCCCGCGTGGCCGAGTACGCCGTGGCGGACACGGAGGCGCTGGCGCAGGCGTTGCGCGAGGCGGCGGGCACCGACTCCGATCCCGTGCCGCGCCCGACGTCGCGCCTGACATCGCGGCTGGTGGCCGCGCAGTACGTCGCCGTCCGGCAGATCCTGGCCAGGGACAACTACGCGGCGCTGGCGTCCGGCCGGACGGCCGGACAGGTGTACGGCGAGGCCGTCGCCGCCGCCGGCACCGCCTTCGAACTGCTACGGCACGGCGCGCGGGCACACGGCCTGTGACCCATCGCCAAGATCGCTGAGGCGGTCTACGCTCGACGGGTGCAGACCGAGGGGCCCAGCACGACCGCGCTCCACGCGGCGGCGGCGCGCGCCGCGCACCTGATCGTCGACGGGGAGCCGGTCGTCTTCCGCGACCCGTTCGCGTACGCCCTGCTGGGCGAGTGGGCCGACGACTACCTGCGCCCGCACCGTGAGATGGGGGACCATCCCGTCGTCGCCGGGCTGCGTGCGGCCGTGGTCACCCGAGGCCGCTACGCCGAGGACCGCCTGGCCGGCGCCGTACGGCGGGGCGTCCACCAGTACGTGATCCTCGGCGCGGGGCTGGACACCTACGCCTGGAGGCCGGCCTCCGGGCCGGTGGAGGTCTTCGAGGTGGACCACCCGGGCACGCAGCGCTGGAAGCGGGAGGCGACCGCACGCGCGGGCCTCCCGGCGCCGCCCCACCTCACGTACGTCGCCGCGGACATGGAGGCCGGGGAGTGCCCCGTCGACCGGCTCGTCGCGCACGGGTTCGACCTGGCCCGGCCGGCGTTCGTGAGCTGGCTCGGCGTGACCGTCTACCTCACCCGCGAGGCCGTCGCGCGCACGTTGGCCGGGCTCGGCCGCCTCGCCCCCGGCAGTGAGATCGTCATGGACCACCTGCTGCCCGAGGCGCTGCGCGGCCCGCGGGCCCGGGCGTACGCCGAGGCCCTGATGCCGCTGGTGGCGAAGGGCGGTGAACCCTGGCTGACGTTCCTGAGCCCGCGAGAGGCGGCGGACCTGCTGGAGGAGCACGGCTTCGAGGTGGCCGAGCAGGTGCCGGAGTGCGACGCCGCCGGCCCCGCCCTCCGGGAGCGTGCGGACGCCCTGGCGTGCAGCGGGATCTCGGTGATCACCCACGCCCGCCGGAGGGCCTGACGGAGTCGGTCCACCGGGTGCGCGCACGGCATCCGCACGGCATCCCGCACGGCATCCCGCACGGCATCCCGCACGGCATCCCGCAGGGGCATCGAGCAGGGGTATCGGGCGGGCGGTGGACGCCCGGGCGGGCAGCGTCACCGCGCCGATAGACTGGCGTCACCGCCTCGCTGCCTTCTTGGGGGTCCTTTCCAGTGTCTGAGTTCGACACGGTCCTCGTCGTGGACTTCGGCGCGCAGTACGCGCAGCTGATCGCACGACGGGTACGTGAGTGCCACGTCTACTCCGAGATCGTCCCATCGTCGATGCCGGTGTCGGAGATGCTGGCCAGGAAGCCCAAGGCGATCATCCTGTCCGGCGGCCCTTCCTCGGTGTACGCCGAGGGCGCCCCGCCGGTGCCCGACGGCCTGTTCGAGACCGGCGTGCCGACCTTCGGCATCTGCTACGGCTTCCAGGCCATGGCCCTGGCGCTCGGGGGCGAGGTCGCCAAGACCGGCTCCGCCGAGTTCGGCGGGACCGAGCTCAAGGTCCTTCAGGAAGGCCTGCTGTTCGCCGGCCTGCCCGTCGCCCAGACCGTCTGGATGTCGCACGGCGACTCCGTGGTCGGCGCCCCCGCGGGGTTCGCCGTCACCGCCGCCACCGACGCCACCCCGGTCGCCGCGATGGAGGACCCCTCGCGCGGTCTGTACGGCGTGCAGTTCCACCCCGAGGTGCTCCACTCCGAGCACGGGCAGCGGGTGCTCAAGCACTTCCTGGAGGCGGCCGGCTGCCGCCCCTCGTGGACCATGCTCAACATCGTCGAGGACGCCGTGGAGGCCGTGCGCGCCCAGGTGGGCGACGGCCGGGCCATCTGCGCGCTGTCGGGCGGCGTCGACTCCGCCGTCGCCGCCGCGATCGTCCAGCGGGCCATCGGCGACCGTCTGACCTGTGTCTTCGTCGACCACGGGCTGCTGCGCAAGGGCGAGGCCGAGCAGGTCGAGCGCGACTTCGTCGAGGTGACCGGCGTCAAGCTGCGCGTCGTGGACGCCGCCGAGCGCTTCCTCAAGGCGCTGTCCGGCGTCACCGACCCGGAGGAGAAGCGCAAGATCATCGGCCGGGAGTTCATCCGGGTCTTCGAGGACGAGCAGCGCGCGATCCTCGCCGACGGGCCGGTGGACTTCCTCGTGCAGGGCACGCTCTACCCCGACGTGGTCGAGTCCGGCGGCGGCACCGGCACCGCGAACATCAAGTCGCACCACAACGTGGGCGGCCTGCCCGACGACCTCAAGTTCGATCTGGTCGAGCCGCTGCGCACGCTGTTCAAGGACGAGGTGCGGCGGGCCGGCGAGGAGCTGGGCCTGCCTGCGGCGATGGTGTGGCGCCAGCCGTTCCCCGGGCCCGGCCTCGGCATCCGGATCATCGGCGAGGTCACCCGTGAGCGTCTCGACCTGCTGCGCGAGGCCGACGCCATCGCCCGCGAGGAGCTCACCCGGGCCGGTCTCGACCGTGACATCTGGCAGTGCCCGGTCGTGCTGCTCGCCGACGTCCGCTCGGTCGGCGTGCAGGGCGACGGCCGCACCTACGGCCACCCCGTGGTCCTGCGGCCGGTGACCTCCGAGGACGCCATGACCGCCGACTGGGCGCGCGTGCCGTACGACGTGCTGTCGCGCATCTCGACCCGGATCACCAACGAGGTCCGCGAGGTCAACCGGGTGGTCCTCGACGTGACGAGCAAGCCGCCGGGCACCATCGAGTGGGAGTGATCCCGGCTCGTCGAGCCCGGTGTGTCCGAGCCCGGTGTGTCCGAGCCCGGCTCGTCGAGCGCGGATGAACGGACGCGGGGCAATGAGCCGGGATCAATCGGTGTGATCCCGGCCGTGCCGGATAGAGTGGCGCGGTGTGATTGCCACTCCCCAAGCCACCGATCGGTCGGGCACCAAGGTCGCCAGGCTCGCGTGGCTCGACGCCCTGCGGGGGATCGGCGCGATGGCGGTGGTCGCCGAGCACGCGCTGCCCT
This sequence comes from Microbispora bryophytorum, assembly GCF_006874465.1. Classification (GTDB taxonomy): domain Bacteria; phylum Actinomycetota; class Actinomycetes; order Streptosporangiales; family Streptosporangiaceae; genus Microbispora; species Microbispora bryophytorum. Next base: position 90,654 of record NZ_VIRL01000003.1, read on the forward strand.
GGCTCATGCCGTCGCTGCGCCCCTACTGGTTCAGCCTCGGCATGTACGGCGTGCTGGTCTTCTTCCTGGTCAGCGGATACATCATCCCCGCCTCCCTGGAGAACAGGGGTGACGTCGGAGCGTTCTGGACCAGCCGGGTGTTCCGGCTGTACCCGCTCTACCTGCTGGTGATCGCCGCCGTGCTCGTCATGGCGTTCTGGGTTCCCGTTCGCCCGCAGGTGCCCCGGGATCTGTCGGCCGTGGCCGCGCACATGAGCATGCTGCTCGACGTCGTCCACACCGGCGCCCTGGCCGACCCGATGTGGACGCTCTCCTACGAGATGGTGTTCTACCTGCTGGTGACCGCGCTGTTCGCGGGCGGGGTGCACCAGCGCAGCGGCACGCTGGCGATCGCCTTCGGCGTCGTGGCGGTCGCCGCCGGGCTGGTGCTGTCGGCGCCGCTGCTGCCGGGGCCGTGGCCCGCCGTCGCCGCCTGCGTGCTGTTCCTCGCCGGCCTGGCCTGCCTGATCACCGGCCGGTTCCGCACGGTCGCGGCGTACGCGCTGGGCCTGATGGCGCTCGTGCTGCTCGTGTTCGGCAGCTTCGTGCCGTGGTTCGGTGCGGCCATCCTCGCGGTGATGTTCACGGGAACGGCCCTGTACCGGTGGGAGCGGGGCACGGGCGGGCTCGGCCCGGTCGTGGCCGCGGCGGCCCTGGTGGCCGCCGCGCCGGTGTGGTCGATCCAGGCGGGCTGGTGGTGGGTGCAGCCCGACGTGTGGATCACCACGATCGTCCTCGCCGGCGGGACGTTCGCGCTCGGCATGGTGCTGCGCGGGCGGCGCGTCCCCGGCGTGCTGACCTGGCTCGGCCTGATCAGCTACTCGGTCTACCTGGTGCACCACCCGCTGCTCAAGTATCTGAACGCGCTCGCCGGCGACCTGCGGTCGCTCACGCCGACCGGCCGGGCCGTGGCCGCGCTCGGTTACCTCGTGGTGCTGCTCACGCTGAGCTGGCTCACCTACCGCTTCGTGGAGGCGCCGGCCCAGGCGCTGGGCCGCAGGATCAGTCGACGGCGGTCGTCGTCTCCACCCCAGGCTGGTCGGGATATACCTGTCCCGGGGTGAGCTCCTGGCCTTCGAGCAGGGTGGACACCGTCACGAAGCTGTAGCCCTCCGCGGTCAGCATCTGGAGCACCTCGGGCATCGACTCCACGGTCTCCTTCACGGTCTCGTGCATCAGCACGACCTCGCCCTCCCCGGCCACGTCCAGGGCCCGGTTGGTGAGAAAGTCCACATGCCGGTAGTCCTTGATGTAGTCCTTCGTGGCGGTCGTGCCGGGCACCTGGAGGAGCCCGAACTTGGCGGTGATCTCCTCCACGCCGCCGTTGCGCAGCCCGCCGGGCGCGCGGAAGAGCTTCGGCGCCTTGCCGGTCGTCTTCTGGATCAGCCGCTGGGTGTCGCCGATCTTCTTGTTGATCTCGGCGTACTTGAGTGAGGTCAGGTAGGTGCCGTCCCACGAGTGGTTGCCGATCTCGTGGCCCGACTTGGCGATCAGCTGAGTGAGCTTCGGGTGCTTCTTCACCTCCGAGCCGATGACGAAGAACGTCGCCTTCGCCTTGTATTCGGAAAGGGTCTTCAGCAGCGTCTGCACGTACGGCCCCGGACCGTCGTCAAAGGTCAGGGCGATGCATTTGTGGGTCGCGCAGTACGGCTCATCGGTCCCGCGAGCCTGCGCAGGGGTGGCGGTGGCCGCGGCGAGAGCGCACGCGACAGCCAGAGGGATCAGACGACGTACAGCCATGGGGTACTCCTCGGGGGGATCTATAACGCGGCATCGTAACGCGCTTCGGGTTGCTTCCTCCTCTTCAGTCCGATTTCGTACGGCCCGGAAACCTTCGTCCACCTGGGACGGGAGCGATTAAACCTTCGACCAAGGAAGGGGCTAAGCCTGCCCCCGCACGAGTGGGGTTCGCGATGCTGGGCCGGTCGGAAGAGGAACCGGGCAGCGTGAGGAGGGCGGGTGACGCGAACCGCCACCCGGTCGGCGTGGGGGACGTGGATCGGGTTCGAGTCCTGTCCCATGCTGCTCGGCCGCCTGGTCGAGGGCTTCGCCGGTCCCTGGACCCCGCTGGACGACGTCCCCGTCCCCGGCCTTGCGGCAGCTCCGGTGGGCGACGCGGGCGATAGCCGGGACGAGAGCCGGGACAAGAGCCGGGACGCGGCACGGGGCGATAGCCGGGACGTGGAGCCGGGCGCGACCGGCGCGATCGGATGCGTCGTGCTCGCCGCGCGGTCCCCGGCCGACCTGCGCAGGGCGGTGCCGCTGCGCGGTCTGCTCCCCGCCACGACGCGGGTGCGGATCGCCGTCGCCGACGTGCCGCCCTGGGCGGCCCAGCCGCTGCCGGTCGCCGCGCCGGGTGCCTGCTGGCGGCACCTGACCGAGATGCGGGTCTCCCGCCGGGGGCGCGGCTGGCACCTGGACGCCGCTTTCACTGAGCCGGTGCCGGCCGGTGACGTCGTGGCCCACGTCGCGAACGGCCTGTTCGGCGGATGCGAGGCGGTCACCCCGGTCGCGGGGCTGGAAGGCGGTGTCACCGCCGACTGGCGGCCCGGCGACCCCAACGTGACGCTGACGCCACCCGGCGGGCCGGTGCCGGACCGCCGCGACGCCCCGGGCTGCGACCTGCCGCTGCGCCGGGCTGAGGCAGACGGTTGTGTGCTTGCGGGTCCTGTGATCGCGGGCCCTGTGGTTACGGGTCCTGCGGTTACGGGCCCTGTGGTTACGGGCTCTGTAGGTGCCGGTCCGGTGGGTGCGGGCTCTGTGGGTGCCGGTCCCGTGGTCGACCGCCCGGTCGCCGCCGGCCTGCCGCCGTTGGACGAGGCCGTGGTCAACCCCATCGGATTCCGCCGGCATCCCTCGCAGGAGACGGCGGCGCTCGCCGCGCACCGGGACGGGTTCGTCGTCACCCTCGGCGGCAGCAGGCTCGTGCGGCTGCCGGCCAGTGGGCGGGTCACGGACGTGGACGTCGCCCGCCTGCGGGAGGTGCGCGGCATCGAGGTGCCCGCCTTCGACTCGCAGGAGGGGCAGGGAAGGGCTAGCGCGGTCGCCCGCGTCGTGGCCGCCCTCTCGGCCGCCGGGATCCCGGTGCTCGCCGCGCCCGACCCGGCCCGCGACCGGGCGCTGGGCCCCGCGCTCGCCGCCGCGCTCGCCGCCGTGACCGGCGAGGCGCTCGCGTCCGACCTGCGCCGCGAGGAGCTGAGCATCCGGTTGCGCAGGGCCGCGCTGCGCGAGCACGGGGCCGCCGCCCGCTGGCGGCGTCTGGCCCTGGCGGCCGGCCTGCCGGTGCCGCCGGATCCGAAGGTCTCGATCCTGCTGTGCACGCGACGCCCGGAGATGGTGCCGTTCGCGGTCGAGCAGATGGAGCGCCAGCGCGGCGTGAGCGCCGAGCTGATCGTGGGGCTCCACGGCTTCACCGCGCGGGAGGCGGCGATCCCCCGCACGCGGCTGCCGGTCACCGTGATCGAGGCCCCCGCCGCGACGCCGTTCGGGGAGGTCCTGAACCGGATGGCGGCCGCCGCCTCCGGGTCGTACCTCGCGAAGGTGGACGACGACGACTGGTATGGGCCCGACCACCTCGCCGACCTCCTGCTCGCCCGGCGCTACAGCGGCGCCCACCTCGTCGGCTCGGCCGCGGAGTTCGTCTACCTGGAGTCGCTCGACGTGACGATCAGGAGGTGCATCGGCACGGAGCGGTTCGCGCCGCTGGTGGCCGGGGGCACGATGCTGGTCACCCGGGCGGCGTTCGAGGCGGCCGGCGGCTTCCGGCCGCTGGCGAGGACCGTGGACGGTCAGCTGCTGCAGGCGGTGGAGGCAGTCGGCGGCCGGATCTACCGCACCCACGGCCTCGGCTACGTGCTGCGCCGCCGCAGCGCGTACGGCCACACCTGGCGCCAGCCCGTGCAGTCGTTCCTCGCGTCCTACCAGGAGCAGTGGCGCGGGCTGGTCTTCAACGAACTGATGGAGGACGGTGCCCGATGGCGGGCGGAGGTGAGGACGTGACGGGGGCTGCGCGCATCCCGCTCAACGACTACGGGGTGCTCGGAGAGCCACCCGCGCCGGGGGAATGGACTCCCACACTCACGGTGAGCGTGGTGATCCCCGCATACCGCGCGGAGCGCACGCTGCCGCTGACGCTGGCCAGCCTGGCCCGGCAGACCTACCCGGCCCACCTCATGGAGGTCGTGGTGGTGGACGACGGCGAGCGGCCCATGGAGCCGCCGCCCGAGTCGGCGGCCGGGCCGCTGCCGGAGCGGCTGCGGGTGGTCCGCCCGCGCGGCGGGGCATGGGGGAGGGCGAGCGCGTGCGCGGCGGGGGCGGAGGCGGCCCAGGGCGAGGTGATCCTCTACCTGGACGCCGACCTCGTGCTGTTCCCCGAGCACGTGGAGGCCCAGATGCGCTGGCACCATCTGGCCGACTATCTGGTCGTGCTCGGGCACCTGCGGTTCGTGCCCGGCCTCGACGAGGTCCCGGCGAACGAGGTGCTCGCGGCCGTCGAGGCGGGAGCGGTGCCCAAGCTCTTCGCCGAGCAGGACGCCACGCCGCAGTGGACCGAACGGCGCTGGGACCAGACCGACGACCTGCGGACGGCCGGTTTCGGCGCCTTCTCCGTCATGGTCGGGGCCACCGCGTCGCTGCCCGCCCGCCTGCTGCGCGCCGCCGGAGGGCTGGACGCCTCGCTCGTCCTCGGCGAGGACACCGAACTCGGCTACCGGCTGGCCCAGGCGGGGGCCGTGTTCGTGCCCGACCGGCTCAGCCGGTGCTGGCACCTCGGCCGGTCCACCGTCATGCGCCGGGAGCCCGACGTGAAGCGGCACAACTGGCCCCACCTCGCCGAGCGCGTCCCGAGCTTCCGCTGGCTGCGCAGGCACCCCCAGCGCACCTACCTCGTGCCGTACGTCGAGGTCGTGGTCGAGGTGGGGGACGCGTCGTTCGAGGAGGTCAGGGCGACCGTCGACGCCGTGCTCGCCGGGCGGCTGCCCGACGTGCGGGTGACGGTCGTCGGGCCGTGGGGACGGCTCGGCGGCGGGCGGCGGGATCCGCTCGGCGATCCCTCGCTCGACCTTCGGCTGGTGCTCGCGTGCTACCAGGGCGAGCCGCGCGTTCGGTTCCGCGAGGCCGTGCCGGACGACTGCTTCCCCGTGCCGTTCCGCTTCCACTGCCCGCCCGGCTGGGTGCCGTCGCGCGGCGCCATCGGCTCGGTGGTCAAGCACGCCGACCGGCAGCGGCTCGGGATCGTCTCGCTCGCGCTGGACGAGCGCGAGGACGGCCGTGTCGTGCACGCCCGGCTTGAGCGGACCGCCGCGATACGCCGCGCCCGCCACTGCGCAGGGCCGGGGGACGACCTCGGCGACCTGGTCCACGAGATGCACGGCACGGTGTGGGACGCGGGCGACAAATGGGGGTTCCTGCCCGCCGCGCTCGCCCCGACGGCGCCCGGCCGCGCCTGGACCGACGCTCTCGGTGAGACGGGCGCTCTCGGTGAGAGGGGCCCTCGCGGTAAGGCGGGCCCTCATGGTGAGAGGGGCGCTCTCGGTGAGGGGGGCGCTCGCGGTGACGCTGGTGCTACCGGCGAGGCGGGCGCTCGCGGAGTGGCCGGGACCGCGAGGGCGCTCCGCAGTCGCAGTCCCCGCCGCCGGGGCGGGCTGAGCCTCTCCGCGCCCAGGCCGCTGCGCCGCACCGCCCGGCTGCGCCACACCGCCCGGTTGCGCCGCACCGCCCGGCGGCTCCGCAGGCGCCTGCGCGCGCTCGTGCGCCCGGCCTGAGCCGCGCGTTTTCCGCCCGCCGCTTCGCCGACCCTAAGGACCGCCCGTGCCCCGCCTCAGCGTGATCATCCCGATCTACGACGTGGAACCGTACCTCGCCGGTTGCCTGGCCTCGGTCGCCGCGCAGACCTGGCAGGACATCGAGGTCGTCATGGTCGATGACGGTTCGCCCGACGGCAGCGCCGGGATCGCCGCCGGCTTCGCGGCGCGAGACGGCAGGTTCCGGCTGGTCCGCCAGGCCAACGCGGGGCTCGGCGCGGCGCGCAACACGGGCGTTCGGCACGCGACCGGGGAGCACCTGATGTTCCTCGACGGCGACGACCTGCTGCCGGCGCACGCCCTCGAATGCCTCCTGGCATCCCTGGAACAGACGGGATCGGACCTCGCCGCGGGCAACGTGCTGCGCCTCGACGGGCGCGGCGCCCGCCAGTCGGCCATGCACCGGGCCGTCTTCGCCGACGCCGCCGCGGCCACGCACATCACCCGGGCGCACGCGCTCCTGCGCGACCGGCTGGTCACCAACAAGCTGTGGCGCCGCTCGTTCTGGGACGCCCACGGGTTCGCCTTTCCCGAAGGCGTGCTCTACGAAGACATCGCGGTGGCCCTGCGCGCCCACTTCCTGGCACGGGCCGTGGACGTGCTGCCCACGCCGGTCTACCTGTGGCGGCGGCGCGAGGGCGGCGGCCGCTCGATCACCCAGGACAAGACGCGAGCCGCGCATCTGGAGGACCGGTTCGCCGCCGTCACCGAGGTCCGCCGCTTCCTCAGCGAGCACAACTTCACCGCGCACATCCACGCCTGGGACCACGCCGTGCTCGACGGCGACCTCACGAACTTCCTCGACGTGCTCGACCAGGCCTCCCCGGCGTTCCGGGAGCGGTTCCTCGACCTCGCCGGCCTGTACCTGGAGGACGTGGCGCCGCCCGTGCTCGACGGATTGCCCGCGCTGCGGCGGCTGCAGTGGCATCTGGTGCGGCTGCGCCGCCCGGCCGACCTGCTGGAGGTCCTGGCCTGGGACCGGGAGACGACACCGGACCGGCGGCTCGTCCGCAGGATGGGCGGCCACCATCTGAACGTGCCCTTCGCCCGCACCGCCGACCGCGAGATCCCCGCCGCCGTGACCCGGGCCAGGGACGAACTCGTCCCGCGGCACCGCATCGACGCGGTCCGCTGGGAGAACGGCGTGCTCGTGGTGGAGGGACGCGCGGCCTCGCCGTTCCTGCGCCCCACTCGGCGGGTCCACCAGCAGGTCTTCGCCGCCCTCGTCCACGAGCGCACGGGGAAGCGCGTCCGGGTGCCGGCCTCCGTCATCAGGACCCGGGTATCCACGAAGTCGAAGGAGCGCGACTGGGGCGGCTTCCGGCTCGCCATCGACCCCGCCGCGCTGGCCAGGCCCGGCCGGCTCGGGCGGTGGCACGTCGAGCTGCGCGTGCTCCACCGGGGCGTCCTGCGGCGCGGACGGCTGACCGACCCGCGCGCCGACGCCTCGGCCGTCGAGCAGGCGGGCTATCGCACCGTGGGCCCCGACCACTACGTCGCGCCGCTGCTCGGGGAGACCGGCGTCCTCGTGCTGCGGGCCGAGCGGGAGACCGCCCGCGTCGTCACGCGGGAGGTGCGCGACGACCGCCTGCGCCTGGTGGGTCATGTCGTCAACGACCTCGGCCCGAGCCCGGTGCTCCAAGTCACCCGGCGCCCCGGAGGCGTTCCCCGCGTCTATCCCGTGCACGTCGACCGGCGTACGTTCGAGGCCGTCGTCGACCTGCGGGACCTGCTGCCCGCGTCCCCGGCCCCGTGGATCGCCGTGCCGGCGGAGGTCGCCGCGCCCGAGGCGTGGTGGGAGGTCGAGGTGCGGGCCGCCGACGGCACCGTGACGCCCGTGACCGTCGCCGAGGACGTGCCCACCGGCCGGTACGGCCTGGCCGGCCGCGAGGTCGTCGTGACCCGCGACCGCACCGGCGGCCTGGTGCTGCGGGACCAGCCCGTCGCCGCGTACGCCGACCTCGCCGAATGGCTGCCCGCGCACCGGGGAGGCGGCGGCGAGTTGCTCATCGAGGGCGGCCTCGCGGTGCCGCACGAGATGTCGGCGCTGGTGGTGGCCGCCCTTGGCTCCAGCACCTCGGGGCGGGCGGAGCGGCTGCTGCCGATCGAGGGAGCGGGCACCCGCTTCCGGGCGCGGCTCACCCCCGAGCAGGCCGGCTCGCCCGCCGGGCCGCTGCCGCTGCCGCGCGGCCGGTACGCCCTGGCGGTCCGGGCACGCGCCGCCGGGGGAGAGTGGACGGACCTGCCGCTGGAGTTCGACACGGACGTGCCGGCGGCCCACCAGACGGCCCGCCGCACGTTCGGGATCGTCATGTCGGGTCCGGGCCGGGCCGTGCTGACCGTGAGCGGCGACCTGACCGGCGACGAGCGTGGCAGGAAGGCCCAGCGGGTGCTGCGCACGAGGACCTATCCCGAGATGAGGGACAGGCCGCTGCGGGACGCCGTCCTGTTCGACGGCGGCGCGGGCACCCGCTTCGGCGGCAGTCCGAGGGCGGTCTGCGAGGAACTGCGCCGCCGGGAACCCGACCTGCCCCTGCTGTGGAACGTGCGGGACGGCCAGGTCGCCCTGCCCGGCGACGTCGAACCGGTGCGCACGTCGGGACGGGAGCACTACGAGGCACTCGCCCGGTGCCGCTACATCGTCACCGACGCGCCGCTGCCGCCGTGGTTCGAGCGCAGGCCCGGCCAGGTGGTCGTGCAGACCTGGCAGCAGCCCGTGCACGCGGCCGGTGCCTCGGTGCACGGTTCTTCCTGCGATCGCCCCGCCGCCGGTTCTGCCGGCGGTTCCGCGACCGGTGCGGCGGACGGCTTCCGCGCGGGTCAGTGGACCCATCTCGTCTCCGCGGGCCCATGGTGGACGCCGCTGCTGCGGCGCACGTTCGGCTTCGAGGGAGAGGTGCTGGAGACCGGCCTGCCCTGTGACGACCTGCTGACCGGAGCCGGCGCCCGGGAGCGCGCCGCCGAGGTGCGGCGCCGCCTCGGCCTGCCGGGCCGCGCCCGCGTCCTGCTGTACGTCGCGGGGGAGCACGACACACTCGACGCCGGACGCCTGGCGGCGCGACTCACCGGCGACGAGGTCCTGCTGGTCCGTCATCCGGCGGGGACCGGGACGGAGGGCGTCCGCCTGCGGGACGTGAGCGGCCATCCCGACCCGCACGAGCTGTACCTCGCCGCCGACGTCCTGATCGCCGGGGACGTGGCGGCGGTGTTCGACTTCGCCGTGACGGGACGCCCGGTGCTCCTGCACGCCGGCCGGCCGCGGGACCTGTGGCTGCTGCCCGAGGCGCCGGGGCCGGTGCTGCACGGTAACGCCTGGGGTGGCGCCGGGGGAGAAGACGAGGTGCTCGACGCGCTCGCGCACCTCGGCGAGGTCGCGGCCAAGCACCGGGACGCGTACGCCGCGTTCCTGGCGAGGTATCGCCCGATGGTCGACGGGCAGGCCGCCCGCCGGGTGGCGGACGCCCTGTTCGGCTGACCGCCGCGAACCCGGAGATCCGCGGTCTGGCGGCCCTCGCGGGTCAAGAGCTGGCCAAGCGACCGTAAGGCAATGGGGATGGACCGGGTGGCGTGCCGTCCCGCGTCGGCATCCTGACGGCGTGACGGTGCCTGCCAGGCTCTCGGTGGTCGTTCCCCTGCACGGCGGAGAGGAACACGCCGAGGAGTGCCTAGAATCCCTGCGCGACCAGACCTTGGACGACATCGAGGTGATCCTCGTCGGCCGTCCACGGGGCCTTCGCCCGCCCGACCACAGGTTCACACTCCTCACTCTCGGCGACGGCGGCGACGACCCCGGCACGGCGCGCAATGCGGGCGCGTCCTTCGCCACCGGGCGCTACCTGGCCTTCGCCGACCCCGGCTCGGTCGTCCCCGCGGACGCCTACCGCGCGCTGGTCGGCGCCCTCGAGTACACCGGCTCCGACCTCGCCTGCGGCCGGATCCGCGCCTGGACGCCGTACGCGCCGGACCACACGTCCACGCCGGCGGATGTCCCGGATCAGAAGGGCGATCCGAAGGGCAGGGCGCGGTTGCGCACGCACATCACCCGGCATCCGAAGCTGCTGGACGACCCGCGGGCGGGCGGCACGGTCTTCCGCCGGGAGTTCTGGAACCGGCACGGGTTCGCCTTCCTCGCGGGCCTGGGCGAGGACTTCCCGGTGACGATTCCCGCGCACGTGCTGTCCACCTCGGCCGACGTGCTCGGCGACGTGGTCTGCCTCACGCGCGGGTCCCGGCCGCCGGCCGATCCGCTGCGCCGTCTGGAGGCGATGCTGGAGGTGTCGGACCTGCTCGGACGGCACGCACCGCAGTTGCGCACGGCCTACGACCTGCGCCTCGCGGAGGGCCCCGACCTCGACGCCGTGCTGGGGTCCGTACGCGACCCGGTTCCCGACGCGCCCGCCGAGATCCTGGGCCGCCTGGGCCGCCTGGACCCCGAAGCGGTGGAACGGCTGCCGGTCCTCAGGCGGCTGCAGATCCACCTCGCCGCCAGCGGCATGACCGGCGAGCTGGCGGAGCTGCGGACGTTCGCCGCGTCGGAGATCAGGCACCGGGGCGTGCTCCGGCGGGGGCTGCGGCCCCGCCGCTGGTATCTCGACTACCCCTTCCGCCGCGATCCCCGGCTCCCGCGCTCCCTGTTCGACGCCACCCACGACCTGCGGCTCGTCGCCTGCGTGGACGACGTACGGCACGCGGACGACAGGCTGGCCCTGGCCGGCCACGCGTACATCGCCCACCTGGACAGCGGGCGCAGCCGGATCGAGCTGTGGCTTCAGCGGGGGGAGGAGCGGATCGCTCTGCCGGTGCGGCGGACCCGCAGGCCCGACGTGACCGCCGACTCCCGCCAGTCGGTCGCCTGCCACGACGACTCCGGCTTCGAGACCGTGATCGCCCTCGACACCCTGCCCGCCGGCCGGTGGGCGTTGCACGCGCGGGTCCGGGCGCGGGGCGTGACCCGGACGGGCCGGGCGGTCGGAGCCCCGGGCGAGCGCGTCTTCGACGCCGGAAACACGCGCGTCTCCCTCACCCGTGACCGCGGGCTGACGCTCGGCCCCCGCACCGGCGGCGGCCCGCGTCCCGATCCGGGCGGCGAAATGGCCACGGCCCGGCGGACGGAGTCCGGCGGCGAAATAAGCACGATCCGGTGGACGGAGTCCGGCGAGCTGGTCCTGGAGGGGACGGGCCGGTGCCCTGCCGGCCGGATCGTGCTGGAGCGCGGGGCGGAGCGGCACTCCTGGCCGGTCCGCCAGGACGAGGAGACGTGGACGGCCGCCGTCGGCAGGACGGCCGAGGGACTCCCGCTCCGCAGCGGGACCTGGCGGGTGCTCGCCCCGTCGCCAGAGGGCACCCTGTCACCAGAGGGCACCCTGTCACCGGAGGGCGCCGTGTCACCGGAGGGCACCCTGTCACCGGAGGGCACGGACGCGCGCGTGCGCCTGAGCGCGGCCCTGATCGCCGACCCGCCGCGGCCGCGCGTCACCGGGTTCCACGAGATCTCCGTCCGCACCTCACGCGACGGCGACCTGAGCCTCGCGGTGCGCCCCGCGCTCGGCCCGCACGAGCGTGGGCCGTACGCGACGCGCAGGCGGCGGGCGGTGGCGCCGCGCCGCACGACCCTGCGGGACGCGGCGGTGTTCGACAGTTACGGCGGCGGGCAGTACTCCTGCAATCCCCGGGCCGTCTCGGAGGAGCTGGCGCGCCGCCACCCGGGCATGGAGATCGTCTGGGTCACCCGGGACGGGCAGTTCGCGGTCCCGCCGGGGGTGCGCCTGGTCCTGTACGGCTCGCGCGAGCACGAGGAGGCGCTGCGCACCAGCCGCTTCGTGGTGGCGAACCGGCGTACGCAGCCGGGGTGGTATCGCAAGCCGCGTGGGCAGACGGTCGTGCAGACCTGGCACGGCACGCCGCTCAAACGCCTTGGGCTTGACCTGGAGGGCATGCCGTACGCGCAGCGGGTGCCGCGCGACGAGCTGGCGCGGCAGGTGGCGACCTGGGATCTGCTGCTGTCGCCGAGCCCGTTCGCCACCTCCGCGCTGCGCGGCGCGTTCGGCTACGAGGGGGAGATCCTGGAGTCGGGCTACCCGCGCAACGACCTGCTGTTCGATCCCGCTCGCGCCCGCGCGGCCCGGCGGCGGCTTGGCCTGACCGGCGACCGGCGGATCATCCTGTACGCGCCGACGTGGCGGGACGACGACACCGGCGGACGGCTCGCGCTCGACCCGGTCAGGGTGGCGGGGGCGCTGGGCGACGACGACCTGCTGCTCGTGCGGGCGCACTACCTGGTGGCGCGGGACATGACGATCCCGAACGGCGATCGCATCCGCGATGTCTCCAGATTTCCCGACATGGCGGATCTCTTGGCCGCCGCGGACGTGCTGGTCACCGACTACTCGTCGGCGATGTTCGACTTCGCGTGCACCGGCAGGCCCATGGTGTTCTTCACGCACGACCTGGAGCACTACCGCGACGAGGTGCGCGGCTTCTACTTCGACTTCGAGGCCGAGGCCCCCGGGCCCGTCCTCGGGACCGCCGACGACGTGCTCGACGTGCTGCGGTACGGCGACCTCGGGCAGTTCGCGGCGCGCTACGAGGGGTTCGCCCGCAGATACTGCCCGTGGGACGACGGTCACGCCTCGGCGCGCGTGGTCGCGCGCGTGCGGCCATGACCCGCCCGTCCCGGCACGCCGCCGGCCGTTCGCCCCGCCGTACGGCCGAAGCGCCGTCGCGAGGCACCGCGCCCACGGTGCCCACAGCCCCCACGGCGCCCACGGCCCCTGCGGCGCCGACGGCCCCGGCGGAGGCGGCCGAGCGCGCCGCCCGGTTGGACCGGTTGTCCGTCGTGATCGTCGTGCCTGCCGTGCTCGCGCTGGCCGCCGGGTTGTGGGACCTCGGCGGGCCGCCGCCGTGGCGGGACGAGGCGGCCACCGTCAGCGCGGTCGGCCGCACCCTTCCCCAGCTGGCGCACCTGCTGTGGTCGGTCGACGCGGTGCACGGCCTCTACTACGCGCTGATGCACATGGTCGCGGGGCTGTCCGGCACCGCCGAGGTGGCGCTGCGGATCCCGTCCGTCGTCGCGGGCGCGCTGGCCGCGGCCGGGACCGGCGCGATCGGCCGCGCGCTCGGCGCCCCCCGGGCGGGTCTGTACGGCGGCGTGCTGCTGGCCCTCATGCCCATCTTCTCCAGGTATGTCCAGGAGGCCCGGCCGTACGCGCTGACGGCGGCGGCGGCCGTCGGCGTGACCCTGCTGTTCCTGCGCGTGCTGCGGTCGCCGACGTCGGCGGTCCTGGCCGCGTACGCGGCGGCGCTGACCGTGCTGGCCTATCTCAACCTGTTCGCGTTACTGGTCGTGGGGGCGCACGGCATCGCGCTGATCCTGTCGAGGGGACCGCTGCTCCAGTGGGCGTGCGCGGCGACGCCGGCACTGGCCGCCGTGGCGCCGCTGGCCTGGCTCGGCTCCCGGCAGAGCGCGCAGGTGGGGTGGATCCCCCGGCCGGCGGCGGACGACGTGGGCAGGCTGGCCGTTCAGCTGTTCGGCGACCTCGGCGGGGCGACGGGCCCCGGGGTGGCCCCGCCGACCTGGGCGCTCGCGTTCTTCGGCCTCGCGTACGCCGCGGTCGTGGGCGTCCGCCGGGCCCGCGCGGCCCGTCGCATGGAAGAGCCAGCGCCAGAGCACGCGCCAGAGCCCGGGGAAGAGCACACGCCAGAGCCCGCGGCAGGACGTGCCGACGGGCCCGGCGCGCGTGCGGAGACGCCCGGTCACGAGCGTGCCGGGACGCCCGCCGCGCTCGTACGGCTGACGCTGCCGTGGCTGCTCGTTCCGGCGCTGGTGCTGCTCGCGGCCTCGTGGACGGTCCATCCCGTGTACGTGTTCCGTTACGTCTTCTGCTGCGTCCCCGCGGCGGCGCTGCTCGCCGGGGCGGGCCTGGCCGCGCTGCCCCCCGGCCTCGCCGCCGCCGTGCTGACCGCCTGGCTCGGCCTGTCGGTTCCCGGGCAGCTCGCCACGCGGGGGCCGGACGGCAGGCAGGACGACCCCCGGCCCGTCATGGCGCTGCTCGCGGCCGAGGCGCAGCCGGGCGACGGGGTGCTGTTCGTCCCCGCCAAGGTCAGGAAGTACGAAACGGTCTACCCGTCGGTCTTCGGCAGGCTCCGCGACGTGGCGCTGGCCCGGTCACCCGAGCAGGACGGCAGCTTCCCCGGCCGCGAGGTGGGCGCCCGGGTGCTCGCCGCCCGGCTCGACGGGCTGCGCACGCTCTGGGTCGTCGGCCACACGGGCAAGAACGTGCTGCCCGCGCGGCGGCGCGCCCTGGTCACCCGTACCTTCGCCCCGGCCGGCCGCTGGACGTTCCGCGGCCTGTTCGTGGACCGGTACGTCCTGCGGCACGCTCACCGCTCGAACGGCGCCGGGGTGGGGAAGTAGGCGTCCAGGAACCGCGCCAGCAGCGCGTCCTGGTCGGGGGTCGTGGGGGCGGTGTCGTTGAGGCAGAACACGTCGTGCCTGCGCCGGGCCAGCATGCGGCGCAGCTTGGCCGGCGTCTTCGGCAGCGACAGGTCCACGTAGGTGTAGTCGACCGTGCCCGGGACCGCCCGCCCGCTCAGGTAGCCGTAGTAGTGCGCCAGCGATGACACCACCGAGATGTCCCGCGACGTGCGGAACCTGCTGCGGGCGGTCGCCGAGAACTCCGCCGGGAAACGCCCCTCCAGCTCGTACATGAGCGACCGGCGCAGCGCGTACGGCACGTGCTTGAGCTTCTGCGTGATCGTGCGGCCGGTCAGGTTCTCCAGGATGCGCCGGTTGTTCATGCCCGCGGCGTGGACCGGGGACTCCTCGGTCTCCGGCACGCCGAAGGGCACGTGGACGGTGCTGGGGAAGAAGCGGGTGATCCCGTTGCCCTCGAAGAACGTCCGGGGAGGCAGCGGCCGCCCCAGGAAGAAGTCGTCGTTGAAATACAGGAAGTGCTCGCTGAGCCCGTCGATGTGGTGAAGCTGCGTCTCGATGGCGTGCGAGTTGAACACCGGCAGCATCGACGGGTCGGTGAAGATCTCCTTGTGGTCGACCACCGCGACCAGGGGGTGGGTGGTGTCGAGCCACGACGGCGTCTGGCCGTCGGTGACGATCCACACCCGGTTGATCCAGGGGGCGTACATCAGCAGGGAGCGCAGCGAGTAACGCAGCTCGTCCCTGCTGGTGAACCGGGCCTCCGTGGTCGCCATCTCGCTCAGCGGCGCGCCGGTGCGCAGCGCCATGTCGCGCTCGGCCCGGACGCGGCGCGCCCGCCAGGCCGGGTCGCCGCCGTCGACCCACGTGTAGACGGCGTCGATCGGGAAGTCGATGTCGTCCAGCAGCCGCCGGACGAACTCCGGGCGGGTGCGGTAGGCGCGGGCGCGGCGGGCGGCGCACGCCAGCGGCGTGAACAGCTCCTCGCCGCCGTCCACGGCGGGGCCGTCGGCGGGGACGCGGTCGCAGGCGGGGTTCGGCCTCGGGGCGACCAGCTCGTCGCCCTCCCGGGACCAGAACTCCAGGTCGCACCCATTCTCGGGACCGAGCATCAGCGTGCGCGACGGGCTGGCGAAATACATGGCCAGCCGCACGACCTTGGCGTCGCCGAGCAGCGCCGCCGCCCGCCGCACCGGGCGCATCCGGCCCGCGTCCGTCTGGCGCGTCCGTGCCCCCTGCCTGCCGTACGGCTGCCGCGCCGCGAACAGCGGCTGACTGCCGGCCACGAGCGCGGCGAACGCGCGCGTGCGGTCGTCCTCGGGTACGGCGATCACCGGCGGCCGGTTGGGCAGCGGGCGCACACAGAAGTACGGCACCTTCGCCTCGGCCAGCAGGGCGCAGACCACGTCCAGCGTCTCGCGCTGGGCCTGGAGCGGACCGGCGTCCGCCCGGATGAGCGCGGCCCGCGGTGCGGGCTCCCGCGACGGCAGCCGCCCCTGCAGCCGCCGGTACAACGTGACAACGGGCATGGTTCCCCCTCGACCACGGACTGTAACCGATCGGCGACCGGATTGGCGCAGGGTTTACGTACACGAGGGGAACGGTCAAGAACCGGCAATGAGATTCCCTGCCTGTTACCGAAGAGCAGGCCAACGGCTACCGGTTGTAGTCATTCTTGCCTGCATGGGAGGCTTCACGCTGGACGACATACTCGCGACGCGCAAGCCGAGAGACTCGTGGTGGACCGTCTTCATGGTCGATCCGCTCGCCTGCCGGCTCGCGCTGCTCGTGGCCAATCACACATCGATCACGCCGAACGGGCTGACCCGGCTGTCCATGCTGATCGGCTTCGCCTCGGCGGCCGCCTTCACGGAGGGCATGCTCGCCGCCGGGGCGGTTCTGTTCTATCTGAGTTTCACGGTCGACTGCATGGACGGCAAGATCGCCAGGCTCAAGGGCACGGGGACGCCCTTCGGTCTGTGGCTCGACTATGTCGGCGACCGGGTGCGGGTGGTCTGCTGCGCCTTCGGATGGGGGTTCGGGGAATACACCCGCACGGGGGACACCGACGTGGTGCTCGCCGCCGTCGGCGTCGTCGTGCTCGACCTGTTCCGCTATATCAACGGCCCGCAGCTGAAGCGGGTCAAGGACGCCACCCGCGCACTGCTCTACGCGCGGCTGGACGGGCAGTACGTCCTCGCCGAGAGCGTCCTGCGCTCCAGGCCGCGCAGCGAGCTGGAGCAGGCCGCCGCGGAGTTCGGCGAGGTCGCCACCGACGAGGGCGCGACGGTGGTCGACCTGCAGAAGGCGTTCCACGCCCGCTTCCCCTGGTACGACCGGTTCCGCGTCTTCCTGGTGCGGCACCGGGTGCGCACCCACGTGGTGAGCGGCATCGAGTTCCACGCCGCGGTCTTCGTCGTGGGCCCGCTGTTCGGTCCCAGGGCCATGGTGCCGGTCTCGGTCGTGGCCGGCGCGCTGCTGCTGACGTTCGAGATGAGCCTCGTCTACCGCGTCTGGCTGGCCGCGAGGCAGGTGCCCAGCACCGCCGCCGAGAAACAGAAGATCCTTGTCTGACCGGCCGTTCCGGCCGATTCCGCACGCACGTTACGGCGTGACGCCGTAGGACCCGCGTCACAAGCCGCGCTCGGGGGAGAGCGGCCTGACGTCTGGCAATTTCACCACGGGGGATAGAACTTATGCATTCGGACAGACCTGTCTTCGTCGTCGGCTGCCCGCGCTCCGGCACCACAATGCTGCAGCTCATGCTGCACTCGCACCCGCGCATCGCGGTCCCGCCCGAGACGCGGTTCCTCGTTCCGGCCTACTTCTCCCGCCGGACGTACGGCGACATGCGGCTGGCCGACAACAGGCGCAGGCTGGCGACCTGGATCGCCGAGGGCCGGACCACGAAGTTCCACGAGCTCGGGCTGAGCCGTCCCGACTTCGTCCAGGCGGCCATGCTCGGCCCGGGCAGCTTCGGCTCGGTCGTCGGCATGGTCTTCAAGAGCTACGCCGAGCGCTTCGGCAAGCCGCGCTGGGGCGACAAGCGGCCCAGCTACTACCGGCACGTCGAGATGCTGATGCGCATGTTCCCCGACGCGCAGTTCGTCCACCTCGTCAGGGACGGTCGCGACTGTGTGGCCTCGCTGAAGCAGATGCCCTGGTACAAGGCGGACGCGGTGCACGCGATGGCCAACTGGGCCGAGGCCGTCGACTTCGGCCGCAAGCACGCGCGCAAGCTGCCGGCCGACAGCTTCTACGAGCTGCGGTACGAGGACCTCACCGCCGACCCGGAGACCGAGCTGAAGAAGCTGTGCGGTTTCATCGGCGAGGAGTACGACCCGGCGATGTGCGATCCGCGCCACATCGCCGAGCTGGCCGTGCCCAAGCACAAGGTGTGGCACAGCAACACGCACGAGGAGGTGACCACCGCCCACTCGGGCAAGTGGGCCTCCCGGCTGGAGCCCTGGGAGATCTCGCTGTGCGAGGAGGTGCTCGGCGAGCGGCTCGCCGCCTACGGTTACGAGCTGAGCGGCGCGCGCAAGCCCGACCGCGAGCACGTCGCCGCGTTCAAGGCGGCGGGGGCCAAGCGGCGCGCGGCGCGGCTGCGCAAGTACAACCGCGACCGGCTCACCCGGCTGCGCGAGCCCGGCCCGATCGCCGCGCTGCTGACGGAGGGCCAGCGGCGGCTCGCCGGGCTGCCCCAGCAGCGCTCGTACGAGCTGCTCCCCCGCTGACATCCCCTGCTCGAGCCAGGCGGCCGGCGGGGGGCGACCACATGGCCCCACCGTCAGGTCGCCCTCCGCCGGGGGAGCGGCAGGCGCGACCGGGTGAACGCGGCGCCGCCGAGCGCGGCCAGCAGGGGAAGGGCCACGACGAGCAGGCCGACGAGCGCCCAGGGGATCGCGATCACCGGGGTGTCCGCCGGCACCATCGTCGTCACTCCGTCGGCGCGCAGGAACACCGCCGGGTGGGAGTCGGGGTATCGGGCCGCGGCGATGCCCGGAGCGAAACCGGCGAGCACGCCCGCGACCGAGCCCAGCAGCGCGATGACCAGGGCCTGCCCGGCGACGATCGCCCGCTTCACGCGCGGCGCCGCGCCCACGGCGGACATGGTCTCGAGGTCCGGGCGCGCCTCGGCGGCGGCCAGCATGGTGGCGACGAACGTCATCCCCAGCACGAGCACGGCCGCGGCGATGCCCAGCACGACCAGGAGCAGCGTGTCGTCGGGAGGCTCCGGCACTTCGAGCCGCACGGTGGCCTTGCCGGTGATGCCCGTCACCTTCGCGGTGATCCGGTCCGCCGTCGCCCTCGGGACGCGGAAGTCCGCGGGATCCACCACGAGCATGGCGGTGACGGTGCCGTACCCGTGCTTCGCGGCCACCTCGGGCGCGACGACCGCGCGGGCCCAGCCCTCCCCGGTGGCCTGCGTGCCGACGGCGGGCAGCGTGAGCGGCGCCGGGTCGTCCGGCCCGGCGGCGGGCGGCACGTCGATACTCACCTGCCCCTGCCGGATCACCGCGGGGTTGAGCACGACGGCCTTCCCCTCGTGCAGCGCCGCCGCCGCGCGAGGGTCGTCGCGCCGCATCACGTAGCGGAGCAGGTCGTCGTTCCCGACCAGAAGGCCTCCGGACCGGCTCGCGTCCAACCACTCCACCCTGCTCGTTCCCGAGGCGTCGTCCGGCACGGAGGCGTACACCGGGGCCCCGGCGCTCGTCGCGAGCATCCGCGCCTCGACCAGGGGCACGCCGGCGGGCAGCTCCGCGCGTACGGCGGACCGGACGCGATCCCAGAGCCCGGGAGTGAGGTCCGGCCCGGCGATCCACAGCGCCCCTGCCGGCGCCTGGGGGTAGTCCTGCGCGTACGCCGGTTTTCTGCGCCAGCCGGCTCTGCCACGTCACCCCCACCGCCGTGAGCGCCACGACCGCGGTCATCACCGCGGCGACGGCGGGCGCCGTGCGGCCCCTGTTGCGCACGGCGTCCCTGGCGGCGAACCGGAGCGGCAGGGGGAGCCGGGCGGCGAGCCGGGCGACCGCCGCGACGAGCACCGGCGTCAGGGCCACCAGGCCGAGCTGGGTGACCAGGGCCGAGGCCGCGATCAAGCCGAGCTCGTGGCCCGCGCTCGCGATGGTCGCCGCGGTGCCCGCCACGACGAGCACGATCCCGAGCAGTGGCCGGCCCGCGCGCTCGCGGCCTCGCTCGCGCCTGCCCGACAGCACGGCGACGGGGTCCGTACGGCTCGCCGAGACGGCGGGGGCGAGGGCGGCCAGCAGTCCCGCGACGACGCCCAGCGCCGCGGCCGTCGCGACCGCCGCCCAGGGGACGGCCAACGGGGGGAGCAGGTAGCCCGCCCGCCGTTCCAGCAGCGGTCGCGCGAGCCAGGCCGCGCCGACGCCGAGCGCCGCGCCGGACACCGAGGCGGCGACGCCGAACAGCAGGCCGTCGGCGAGCGCTATCGTCCGCAGATGGGCGGGGGAGCCGCCCTGGACGGCGACGAGCGCGAACTCGCGCGCCCTTCGCAGCCGTCCCACGGCGAAGGCCGGCCCGGCCAGGAGGACGACCTCCAGCAGCATGATCGCGACCCACGGCGCGGTCTGCGCGATGGAGGACACGCGCACACGCGACGGCGCTTCGTCCGGCGGCGCCGCGTCGACGACGGCGCGGCTGACGACCACGAGGCCGCGTGCGTTGAGTCGTCGCACGTCCGCCCACGTCACGGGGCGTGTTGAGTCCACCAGCCAGCCGCGCGACATCAGCCCGGGATCGACCGGTCCGAAGGCGGCGTCGGGCAGGCTGCCGGGGAAGGCCGCGAACGCGGGCTCGATCCCCGCCAGGTCGAACAGGGCGACGCCGACGATCCGGAGTGGCCGGCGTTCCTCGCCCACGTAGAGCGTGACCCCCGGAGCCGCGTCCTCGGCCGAATCCAGCCGCGCGGCGGACACGACGGCCTCGCCGGGAGCTGTGGGAAGCCTGCCCTCGATCAGCCGGAAGGTGCCACGGGACATCGGATCGTTCAGATCGACCTGACGGATCTCCCCCGTGCCATACCCCTGCGGCGTGAGGTATCGGACGTACGCCTGAGCGAAGGGGACGATCCGGTTGCCGGGGCCGACAAGCGCCGCGATCTCGGCTGGGGTGAACGGCGTCTGATCGCGCCCGGGCTGCCGGGAGTCGCTGTTTCCCCACGCGTCCTGGGTGAGGCCCGCCCACTCGTGGGCGCCGGTCACCAGCGCGCCGGCCTGTCCGAGGGGGTAGTGCCCGTGGTCGGGAAGCGGCCCCGGGCCGAAGAGGGCGCTCAGCACGAAGGAGGCGAGGGCGACCGGAAGCCCGATCATGGCGAGGATCAGCGCGCTGCGCCACGTCGACCGCCGGGCGTTGCGGCGGGAGATCCGCAACGCGGCCCTGACGCCCTTCATCGGGCGGTCTCCGTCCCGGCGGCCGCCGAGTCGGCGATCTGCCCGTCCTTGAGGAAGACGACGCGGTCGGCCCAGGCGGCGTAGCGCGGCTCGTGCGTGACCAGCAGCACGGCGACCCCGGCGTCGGCCCGCTGCCGGAGCACCTGGATGATCTCGTCACCCGCCCGCGTGTCGAGGGCGCCGGTCGGCTCGTCCGCCAGGAGCAGCCGCCGCTCCCCGACCAGCGCGCGGGCGATCGCGGCCCGCTGGCGCTGGCCGCCCGACAGGTCGTCGGGGAACCGGTCGCCCAGGTCGGCGAGCCCGACCTCCTTCAACACCGCCAGGGCCTCCCGCCTGGCCTTCGCCGTACGGACGCCGTCCAGCTCGCGCGGCAGCGCGACGTTCTCCGCGACGGTCAGCGACGGGACGAGGTTGAGGTCCTGGAAGACGTAACCGGCGCTCCTGCGGCGCAGCTCCGCCAGTTGCTCCGGCGACAGATCCCGCAGCTCGCGGCCTTCGAGCCGCACCGATCCCTCCGTCGGGCGGTCCAGCCCGCCCGCGAGGTTGAGCAGGGTGGACTTGCCGGACCCGGACGGGCCCATGACCGCGACCAGCTCCCCGGCGGCGACGTCCAGGCTGACGCCCCGCAGCGCGTGGACGGCCCCCGTCCCCTCGCCGTGGACGCGTACGACGCCGGTCATGCGGACGACCGGCTCGCCGTCCGGCGCGGGCAACCGGTCCGCGGATCGGGGTTCGGTCACGGATTCTCCTCGGAGGGACGGGCGAGGACGGCCTCGCAGTGGTCGAGCCAGCGCTGCTCCGCCTCGGCATGGAAGATCATCGAGTCGACGACCAGGCGCTGGGCGGCTTCGGTGGACGCGTCGAGGGTCCGCAGGGCGCGAGTGAGCTCCTGCAGGCCCCGCATCGTCGCGGACCGCTGGGCCCGGATGACCGCCGCCACGTCCACGCCGGGCGTGGTGACGGCCATCGCGAGCTTGATGACAAGTTCGTCGCGGGGCCGGTCGGCCCGGGAGACGGGTCTGGCGAACCAGCGGTCGAGCTCGTCGCGGCCGTCGGGGGTGATGGCGTAGCGGACCCGGCCCTGCTCGTCCCGGTCGCCCTGCTCGTCGCGGGACACCAGGCCGTCGCGTTCGAGGCGGGACAGCGTCGTGTAGACCTGCCCGATGTTCAGTGGCCAGGTCGTCGCCGTGGACGCCTCGAACTCGGCCCTGAGCTGATAGCCGTAGCGCGGGCCCCGGCGCAGGAGGGCGAGCAGGCCGTGTCGTACCGACATGAATACTCAGTATGCATACTGAGTATGCTCCTGGCGACTCGGGCGTCCTCGCCTCCTTCGTGCCGGCGCCCTCTCCGGGCCGCCCTCACGCGCCCCCGACGGGCGGGTTGAAGCGCGAGTATTCCTCGAACGCCCAGCGCAGCGGGCTCGCGCCGCCGGCTTCCAGCACATGCTCGACGTCGAACTCCACGAGCCGCTGGGCTCCCGGCACCTCACGGGGCTCCCAGTCGACCCGCGCTCTGCCGGTCAGGTGCAGCGCGTCGCCGGTGGCCCAGTCGAGGAAGAGCAGGCCCGCGGCGGGGTTCAGCTCCAGGTTGCCGAGGGTCATGTACATCAGGTTGCCGGCGTAGTCGGGCCAGACGAGCCGCCGGTCGTCCACCACCTCGACGAACCCGGGGTTGCCGCCGCGGTGCGAGACGTCCGAGCCGAGCCCGGGCGCGTGCGTCGCGACGAAGAAGGTGTCGGCGGCCCTGATCCACTCCCGCTGGGCCTCCGACAGGCGGTCCCCGGACCGCGACGTCCGCTCACCGGGCTCCAGGTCCTCGACGATGGTACGTTTCTGCAGGTATTTGGGGCAGTTGGAGTACACCTGCTCGGTCCGTACGATCAGGTGGTCGCCGTCCCGCCGGGCGCGCCCGTTGACCCGCATCCGCCGCCGGGTCCACGGCTCGACGGCCAGCATGCCGATGTCGTGCTCGTCGTCGAACACCCCCGCGAGCGGCGCGACGGGCACCGCGTCCACGAGGATCGTGCGGTCGCCGGACGGCGCGACGAACCCGGGCCGGCCGGTGAGCGGCGCGGCCCACACCCGGCCCTCATGGTCCTCCGCGCCGATCACGACCATGCGCTGGGACTCCAGGAACCGCGCGGCGACCTCGGGGATCTCGGCCCGTACGCGGGCCGATCCGTGCCCGGCCAGCCGGACACCCGTGCGGCGCTGGACCGCGCTCTCTCCCGCGTGCCGCATCTCAGAAGAAGCCGCAGGTCGGAGCGTCGGAGCGGGGGGCGGGGCGCTCGTCGGCGCCGCTCGGCGCGTAGATCTCCAGCCGGATCCCGTCGGGGTCCTCGAAGAACAGGCCGCCCGAGGAGCCGCCCTCGCGGTGCGGCACGATGCCGCCGTGGTGGATCGTCGCCCCGGTCTCCCGGACGACGGCCTCCGCCCTGCGTACGGCGTCGATGTCCGGCACTTCGAAGGACAGGTGGTGCAGCCCCGGCAGGCCGGCGGCGAACGTGCCTTCGCTCTGCTGCCACAGCGTCAGCACCAGCGTGCCGTTCTGTGCGAGGAACGCGTACCGACGCGTCTCCTCGGCCGACTCCCCGCCCGACTCTGCGCCCGACTCTGCGGCCACCTCGAAGCCGAAGACCTTCCGGTAGAAGCCGACGGACCTGTCGAGGTCGGAGACGTTCAGGCCGATGTGCCCCGTGGTGAAGCTCACAGCCGCTCCCTTCGTGGTGATTTCTAATGGTTCGTCCCATTAGAAGATGGAGGGAAGACTAATGGACATCACCGTTGCAGTCCATTAGAAGCCGGGCCGCTCTCGCCTGACGAGCGGCACCGGTGACCAGGCGAGACGGCGCGAGCGCGGCCGACGGGAGAGCGGGCGGCGGCCCGATCGAAGGGGCGAACGGCCCGGGGTTCAGGCGTTCTTGTGCCGGCGGTAGTGGCGGTCCGCTCGGGCGCGGTTCCCGCAGGCCGCCGAGCACCACTCCTGGCGCGGATGTTCCTTGACGAAATACAACACGCACCGGGGTGCCGGGCAGGCACGCAGCTGAGTCCGGTACGGCCCGGCCAGCAGGTCGATCGCGGCGGACGCGAGGGTCGCGCGCAGGCGGGCGGAATCGCCGGCGGCACGCGCGGGCAGGGTCCGGGCGCGGGGCGCCTCGTCCTGCGGCCATTCGAGCCGTGGGGTGACCGGCACCGACGCCGCGGTGGCGTTCACGAGATCGAGGGAGGACTCGAAGGCCGGCAGCACGGTCGCGTCCGCGCCGCTCGCCCGCCCGGGGGACACGGCCCGGGCGAGCAGCGCGCGGATGGCCTGCCGCAGCGCCACGACATCCTCGTGCATCTCGGGAGTGGCGACGAACGTGGCGGGGTCGACGCCGAGATCGGGCGCGTGGTCCGCGACCCAGACGGTCAGCCCGCCGGCGTCCTCCAGCGCGTCCACAGGGCCGGACCGATTGGCGCGTACGGTGCTCACGAATTCCAGGACCAGCGACGAGGACACCGGATCAGTCTAACGCGATAGTCCGGCCGTCCCCGTGAGAGAAAGCGGGCGAGAGCTTCAGCGGCGGACGGCCTTGGCGAGGATGGCGACGAAGGCCGCGAAGCCCAGCCCCCCGACGAGGACGGGCGCCATGATGACGGCGTCGGGATCGGGCCCGGTCAGGTAGCGGACGCCCATGCCGATGAACAGCAGGCCGCACAGCAGGGACATCCAGTTCGTACGGTGCGTCCGGCGCGGGCGCTCGGGCTGCGACTCAGGCCCCACGGCGCACCTCCACGTCGCCGACCCCGGCCTTGACGTACAGCTCGATCGTCGGCACGTCGCCCTCCACGGGCGTCTCCGGATCGAGGACACGGTCGAACCGCACGTCGCCGCCGTCCTCGACCCTGTGGTCGATCCTCACCTCGCCCAGCTTGGCCGAGCCGTGCACCTCCACGCGGGCGGTCGACGGGACGATCACCGTGAGCTGTCCGATCGACACCGAGGCGTCGAACCTGACGCGGCCGCCCGGCGCGAGCGTCACATCGCTCAGGTCGAGCTTCCCCTCGCCGATGCCCAGTTCGTAGGCGCCGGGCGACTGGACGGTGCCGACGGGGTGCCAGACGAAACTGCCGACCTTGCGGGGTATGCCGTTCACCGTCGAGCTTCCTACGAGTATGAGGGCCACGATCGTTCCCGCGGCGATCAGTGCCGCGCCCCGGCCGAACCACGCCGCGACCAGCAGGCCGGCCCCGATCGTGACGAGGACCGCCCCGCCGACGACCGGCAGGCCGACCGAGCCGGAGCCGGTCCGCTGCATGGTGACCATGATCCCTCCAACGATCAGGGCGAGGCAGATGGTGAGGCCGCCGACGAACGACCTGGGCCGCTTGGGCCTCGCCGGCCGCGCGGGCGGCGGCGTGGGCGGGGCGTAGGGGCTCGGCGGGGCGTAGGGCGACCCGTAGGGCTGGTACGGCTCCCGCCTCGTGTAGGGGCCGTGGGGGGCGAAGGGTTCTCCGGCTCCGTAGCCGTGCCCTCCGGCTCCGGGCCTCCCCATGCCGTGCAGGTGGTCCTGGGAGCCGCGGTCGCCGTACGCGCCTGCCCGTGCCTCGCGGGCGAGGTCGGACAGCCGCCGGTAGCCGCTGCCGGCCGCAGGCGCGGAGACGGAGGGCCCCGGCGCTCCGGGAGCCCAGCCGGCCGGCGCCCCGGGGACGTCCGGTCCCGTGGCGTGCGGGTCCGGGGCGGTCTGGTCTGGGGTGTACGACGTGCTGCCGGGGGCGGGCTCCGCGGCCAGCCGGGCGAGGGGTTCGAAGGGCCGGGTCGGCGGATCGCCGTCGGCCCGCCCCGACGGTGCCGCAGCGTCCCCCGCGTCCCCCGCTACGGTCTCCTGGACGAGCGTGTCGTCCACGGCCTTCGGGGGTGCCGCCGGAGCCTGGGCGATCGTGTCGTGGATCGCGGTGTCGTCCACGGCCGCGGCCTGGACCGCCGTGTCGTGGAGCGCCGTGCCGTGGAGCGCTGTGTCGTGGGCCGTCGTGCCGTGGAGCGTGGTGTCGTCCACGGCGCTGTCTGTGGGTCTGCCCGCCGACGGGCCGGGGACCGCTGCGCCCGTCGCGGGCGCCTGCGGCGGTGTCCCCGCCGTCGGAGCTCCCGCCCCGGGGGCGCCGGCCGCTCCGTACGGCTCCCCGGCGGGCGGCGGGGTGAAGGGCGAGAACGGCGCGAAGTTCGGAGTGGCCCGGGTCATACCGCGCCGTCCGGTCGCTCGGTCGGGCATCGACTTGGCCATCGTCAGCAGGTCGACGCCGCGCGCGCGGGCGGCCATCAGCACGATGGCCAGCAGCGTGCCGACCACGATCGTGCCGCGGTTGATCCCCCCGGAGGCGACGTTGATGATCAGGCCGAACGCGAAGACCGCGGCCAGCAGCGCGAGCACGGTCTCGGCGTCGAACAGCCGCCGGGTCCACTGCTCCATGTGGCCGGGGCCGCCGTCCGGCTGGCGCATCAGCAGGAACGCCGCGACGTACAGCAGGACGCCGATGCCGGAGGCGAGGACCAGCACCGCGAAACCGACCCGGAAGAGCACGGGGTCCATGCCCGTGAACCTGCCGAGTCCCGCGCAGACGCCCGTGATCATGCGGCCGTCCCGGGAACGGCTCAGCACCTTCTCGGGTTCGGGCGCGCCGGCGGAGTCGGGAGCAGGGGTCGGTGGTGCCTCGGTCATGGTCCCATCCTGGCCTCGCCCGCCGTATCCCTGCCATCGGGGGAACCCCTGACTCGTCCCCGACCCCTCAGGGGCGGGGTCAGGGCATGCCCTGATGCGCGCAGGGTTTGTGACGTGTGACGATGCTTCCTGAGATGTCTGAGATGCCTAACGCCCCCGTGGCGTACCCCCGGATGGTCCGGCCCGCCTCGGGCCGGGTGGTCGCGGGCGTCGCGCAGGGCGCCGCCGCCCAGCTACGGCTCGACCCCGTCGTGCTGCGCCTGGCGTTCGTGCTGCTCACCGTCGTCGACGGGCTGGGCGTCGTGGCGTACGCCGCGCTGTGGATGTTCACCCCCAAGGAGGAGGCGGAGGGCCGCCGGCCGGCCCGCGAGTGGGGCCAGCTCGCCGCGTACGGCGTGCTGTGGCTGGCGCTGGCGGGCTTCGCCTGGATGACGGGCGCCTCCAGCGGCGGGTTCGGCACGTGGCCGATCGCGGTCGGCGGCATCGGCGCGCTGATCCTGTGGCAGCAGGCCGATCCGGGACGGCGGCAGCGGTGGATGTCGGGCGCGGTCAAACAGGTCAGCACGACCTGGGTGCGCACCGGCATCGGGGCGCTGCTCGTCGTCGTGGGCGCGATCGGCTTCCTGGCCGCGAGCGGCGAGCTGGCCAAGGCCGGGACCGGGCTCGTGTTCACCGCGGTCGTCGTCGGCGGCATGCTGATGATCGCCGCGCCCTGGCTGGC
Source organism: Microbispora bryophytorum (assembly GCF_006874465.1). GTDB lineage: Bacteria > Actinomycetota > Actinomycetes > Streptosporangiales > Streptosporangiaceae > Microbispora > Microbispora bryophytorum. The sequence goes on from NZ_VIRL01000003.1 coordinate 117,757, forward strand.
CTCGCTCGTGAAGGAGCTCCAGCGGGAGCGCACCGAGCGCATCAGGCAGGAGGAGCGGGCCGAGGTGGCCGCCCACGTCCACGACTCGGTGCTGCACACGCTGACCCTCATCCAGCGCAACGCCCACGACGCGCGGGAGGTCGCCCGGCTCGCCCGGTCGCAGGAGCGGGAGTTGCGCAACTGGCTCTACCAGCCCAAGCAGGACGCCGACGCCAGCCTCGCCGCCGCTGTACGGCGGGTCGCCGCCGAGGAGGAGGACGCCCACGGCGTGCAGATCGAGGTGGTCTGCGTGGGCGACTGCGAGCTGAACGAGGGCCTGGTGGCCTTGCTGCAGGCCGCCCGGCAGGCGATGGTCAACGCGTGCAAATACAGTGGTGCTCCGGTCGTCTCCGTCTACGCCGAGGTCGAGGCCGACGAGGTGACGGTGTTCGTCCGGGACCGGGGCAAGGGCTTCGTGCTCGACGACGTCGCCAGTGACCGGATGGGCATCCGCCAGTCGATCATCGGCAGGATGGAACGCAACGGGGGAAGCGCCCGGGTCAGGACCGAGCCGGGCGACGGAACCGAGGTCATGCTGACCATGAAGAGGGAGCAGCAATGAAGACCGTACGCGTGCTGATCGTCGACGACCACCGGCTGTTCCGGTCCGGCGTACGGGCCGAGCTCGGACCGTCGATCCAGGTGATCGGCGAGGCCGAGGACGTGGAGTCGGCGGTGACGGCGATCGGCGAGCTGCAGCCCGACGTGGTGCTGCTCGACGTGCACATGCCGGGCGGCGGCGGCCAGGAGGTGCTGCGGCGCGTGCTCGGCTCCGGCTCCCAGGTGCGTTTCCTCGCGCTGTCGGTGTCGGACGCGGCCGAGGACGTGATCGGAGTCATCCGGGGCGGCGCCCGGGGCTACGTGACCAAGACGATCAGTGGCGCCGAGCTGACCGACGCGATCAACCGGGTGTCCGAGGGCGACGCGGTGTTCTCGCCGCGGCTGGCCGGGTTCGTCCTCGACGCGTTCGCCTCGACGGAGGCCCCGCCCATCGACCCCGAGCTCGACTCGCTCACCCAGCGGGAGCGCGAGGTGCTGCGGCTGATCGCCCGGGGGTACGCCTACAAGGAGATCGCCAAGGAGCTGTTCATCTCGGTGAAGACCGTCGAGACGCACGTGTCGAGCGTGCTGCGCAAGCTGCAGCTGTCCAACCGGCACGAGCTGTCGCGCTGGGCCACCGCCAGGCGTCTGGTCTGAACCGTTCGCACGGATCCGTCTGGTGCGATCGCCCCTCGGCATGCGACGCTCGGTGAGTGACTCCTCCGCTGCCTGAGGGGAGCGGCTTCTCGCTAGGCCGCTTCCGCAGCGTCACGAAGGGCAAGCCCTGCCCTGAGGATGTTGATGGCCGCGTTCATATCGGCGTGCGCGGTATGCCCGCACGACGTACAGGCGAACTCGGCTTGGGTGAGGCGGTTGTCCCGCGCGCAGTGCCCGCAACGGGCGCATGTGCGGGAGGTGTTGGCGGGGTTCACCGCAATCAGCTCTCGACCGGCGCTTTCAGCCTTGTGCGCGAGCACACGCAGGAACACCCCCCAACCCGCGTCCAGGATGCTTCGGTTGAGGCCGGACTTCTGGGCGACTTTCCGGCCGGGGTTGTCGATTGTGCCCGAAGCCGAGCGGGTCATGATCGCGATCCGCAGGTCCTCGTGCATTATCACGTCATAGCTGCGGACCAGGGTGAGGGCGGCCTTGTGCGCGCCGTCCAAGCGCTGACGGCGGACCTTCGCGTGCAGCGCCGCCACTCGCGCCACCGCCTTCCGGCGTCGCCTGGACCCCCGTTTGGTACGGGCAAGGTCCCGCTGCAGAACTGCGAGACGATGAGCGGACGCTTGCAAGTGGCGCGGGTTGGCCAAGCGCTCCCCGTCGCTGGTGGTGACCAGCGAGACGACGCCCATGTCGACACCGACCGCCGCACCGGTCGAGGCAAGCGGCTGCGCAGGCACGTCATCACACGACAGCACCACGTACCAGCGGGACGCTTCCCGTTTCACGCTGATCGTCTTCACCCGGCCCCGCACCGAGCGGTGCTGGTGCACCCGAACGTGCCCGATGCCCTGCAAACGGACGAACGTCGCCGTGGGGTGCTCGGGTTGGGAGTCCCACCGGCAGCCGTCCCCGTCCTTCGGCCACTCCACCGTGTCGAACCAGCCGCGCCCCTTGAACCTGGGGAACCCCGGCACGTGCCCTTCTCGGACCCGCTTGAAGAACGCCGCGAACGCCTTGTCCAACCGGCGCAAGGTGGCCTGCTGAGAGGAGAACGACCACCGGCCCTGACCGGCGGGGTCATCGGCACGGATGTGCTTCAACTCCCCGGACTGGTCACCGTAGCGAACCGTGACGCCAGCCCTGCGGTAGGCGGTCCGTCGGTGCTCCAGGGCGGCGTTGTAGAGCTGGCGGTGATCCTCAAGGCAGGCGGCGAGCGAGGCGGCCTGCTTGCTGGTGGGGCGCAGCAGGAACTTGAACGACTGGCGCACACCTACCCCCCCACGTTCCTCTCACCTTCAGTAATCAAATCACCACGCTACTGGAAGGCGCTGACAAAAGCTGGAGGCAGGAAGCGTGGAATAACGAACAGATGCACGTGGTCGGGCATCACCTCAAGCGCTGCGGTCTCCCAACCGTGCTCACCGACTTTGGCGCGGACCAGCTCCTCAAGGCGGGCCTTCACCGGGCCAGCCAGAACGGGACAGCCGTACTTCAGACACCACACCACGTGGTACCCGAGGTCATAGGCCGCACCGTGGGAGACGCGCACCTGACGAGTCACACGATCACGATGAAAGCACCGTCCATATAACCCACACGAGAGGAACTCGCGATGAGGCCAGAGGCAAACCAGCCAGGGACGGTATTCCCCCCTCGCCTGAAGGCGATGATCCCCTGCCGAGGTTCTGATGGGCCGTGACGTACCCTCCGTCTCCTTCAGCCGGGAGGACCGCCGCCGCTACCGGGACAAGGTGAAGCTGTCGCTGGACGTTCTGGCGGGGATGCTGCGGGAGTCGCGGTTCGAGTGCGACCGGCCCCGGATGGGCATGGAGATCGAGCTGAACCTGGTCGACTCCCGGGGCGAGCCGGCGATGAAGAACGCCGAGGTCCTGGCCGCCATCGCGGAGCCCGACTGGGCGACGGAGCTGGGCCAGTTCAACGTCGAGATCAACGTCCCGCCGCAGGTGCTGTCCGGCGAGGGCAGCCGCCTGCTGGAGGAGTCCGTACGGCTGCGCCTCAACCGGGCGCGGGAGCGGGCGGCGCGCGTCGGCGGGCAGCTCATGCTGGTCGGCATCCTGCCGACGCTGCGCGAGAGCGACGTCAGCGAGGCGACCCTGTCGGCCAACCCCCGCTACAAGCTGCTGAACGAGCAGATCTTCGCCGCCCGTGGCGAGGATCTGCACCTCATGATCGAGGGAGTGGAGCGGCTCGACACCTACGCCGACAGCATCACCCCCGAGGCGGCGTGCACGAGCGTGCAGCTCCATCTGCAGGTGAGTCCCGAGACGTTCGCCGACCACTGGAACGCGGCCCAGGTCATCGCCGGTCCGCAGGTCGCGGTCGCGGCCAACTCGCCGTTCCTGTTCGGCAAGGAGCTGTGGCGCGAGACCAGGATCAGCCTGTTCGAGCAGGCCACCGACACCCGGCCGGAGGAGCTGAAGGCCCAGGGCGTGCGGCCGCGCGTCTGGTTCGGGGAGCGGTGGATCACGTCGGTCTTCGACCTGTTCGAGGAGAACGTCCGCTACTTCCCCGCGCTGCTGCCCCTGTGCGACGAGGAGGACCCGAGGCGGGTGCTCGACGAGGGCGGGGTGCCCGAGCTGCACGAGCTGCGCCTGCACAACGGCACCGTCTATCGCTGGAACCGGCCCGTCTACGACGTCTCCGAGGGCATCCCCCACCTGCGGGTGGAGAACCGCGTGCTGCCCGCCGGACCGACGGTGGCCGACATCGCCGCCAACGCCGCGTTCTACTACGGGCTCATGCGCGTGCTCCCGGCGGCCGGGCGGCCCGTGTGGACGCGCATGTCCTTCGCCGCCGCCGAGGACAACCTCCGCAACGCCGCGCGGTACGGCCTCGACGCCCGCCTCTACTGGCCGGGCCTGGGGGAGGTGCCCGCCGCCGAGCTGATCCTGCGCAGGCTGCTGCCCATGGCCTACCACGGGCTCGACCTGTGGGAGGTCGACCCGGTCCAGCGCGACCGGCTGCTCGGCATCATCGAACGGCGCTGCGTGACCGGCCGTACGGGGGCGGACTGGCAGGTCAGGGCGGCCCGCGCGTTCGGCGGGGACCACGAGGCGCTGCGCCGTATGACGCTCCGCTACCTGCAGCACATGCACACCAACGAGCCCGTCCACACCTGGGGAATCTAAAAAGCTCGCGTTCGGCGACAGATGCAGATCTTTGCCGCCTAAATGGCTATTTAGAGGCGGCGGTCGCCGGGAGCCTCGTGTGCGCCGGTGGCGATGGGAGCATGGCGGGCGTGACGACGAACCGGACCAGGCGGACGGGTGTGCTGGGCGGCGTTCTCGGCGCTCTCGGCGTGCTCACGGCCGCGAACGTGCTCAACAACCGGGCCGCCCGGCGGTGGGCGCCGCTGACCTCGGCGGTCGCGACCGGCGCGCTGCTGCTGATCGCCCGCGGCGAGGGGATCACCTGGCGGGAGCTGGGCGTGCGCCGCGCCCGCGCCGGGGCCGTGACCGGGGGCGCGCTCGCCGCCGGCGTCGCGGCCGTCTACGCGGCGGGCGTCGCCCACCCCCGCACCCGCGCGCTGTTCCACGACGAGCGCGCGCTGGCCCTGTCGCGCCGCCGGGTGCTGGAGGAGGCACTGGTCCAGGTGCCCTTCGGGACCGTGCTGCTGGAGGAGGTGGGCTTCCGCGGCGTGCTGCCCGCCCTGCTCGGCCGCTCGCTCCCGCCGCGTACGGCCGTCGCCGTCTCGGCCGCGCTGTTCGGGCTGTGGCACGTGTTGCCCGCGATGGACATGGCCGTGGCCAACCCCGCTCTCGGCCGGCTGACCGCCGGGGAGGCCCCGGACGAGGCCGCCGGCCCCATGAGGACGGCACGACCGGAAGCGGTGAGGAGGGAGACGGAGGGACAGGAGACGGTGAGGACGGTGAGGACGGCGCGGTTGGAGACGGCGCGGCTGGTGGCGGGGACGGTGGCGTCCACTGCGGTGGCCGGGCTCGTGTTCCACGGGCTGCGCCACCGCGCCGGGCTGCTCGCGCCCGCGCTGCTCCACCTGGCGACGAACTCCCTCGGCTATGCCGCCGCCCGGGTGGCGCGCCGCCTCGATCAGCCCTCGCGGGGGTCGGCCAGGCCGGTCCGGTAGGCGTACGCGACCGCCTGGGCCCGGTCGCGCACCCGGACCTTCGCGAAGAGGTTGTTGATGTGCGTCTTGACCGTGGCCTCGCTGATGAAAAGGGTGCCGGCGATCTCGGCGTTCGACAGGCCGCGCGCGATGAGCCGCAGGACCTCCGCCTCGCGCGGCGTCAGCCCGTCGGGCGGCGTACCGGCGCTGGACGAGGGCCCGGTGCTGGACGACGGCCCGATGCTGGAGATTGGCCCCGTGCCGGACCATGGACCCGTGCTGGAGATTGGCCCCGTGCTGGACGACGGTCCGGCGCCTGGTGACGGTCCGGCGCTTCGCGCTGCCCCGGCGTCCGGGGGCGTCCCCGCTCCCGGCCTCCGGCCCGCTCGGGGTGTCTCGCGGGCGTGGCGCGTCGAGAACCGCGACCGGTGCGGCGCGGCGTCCGGGCCGGGCGTCCCGCCGGGTGGTGCGGCGCCGGTGTCGCCTCCCGTGCCGGTGACGGTGTTCAGAAGGCGGCGCTGCACGCCGGGGTCGAGCTGCGCGTCGCCGTTCATCACCGTGGTGACGGCACGGGCGATCTCCTCGGCGTCGGCGCTCTTGGTGAGGAAGCCGCGCGCCCCGGCCCGCAGCGCGGCGAAGACCGACTCGTCGTCGGTGTACGTCGTGAGCACGACGACCTGGGTGTCCGGGAACTCGGCGCGGATCCGCCGGGTCGCCTCGACCCCGTCCATCCGGGGCATGCGCAGGTCCATGAGCACCACGTCGGGCCGTTCGCCCGCGACCAGGCGGAGCGCGGCCTCGCCGTCGGACGCCGACCCCACCACCTCCATGTCCGGCAGCAGGCCGAGCAGCAGGACGAGCCCGTCGCGCACCACGGCCTGGTCATCGACCACGAGCACGCGGGCGGTCATGCCGGCACCCGCAGCCGGACCCGGAAACCGTGCTCGGTCTCGCCTGCCTCCAGCGTGCCGCCCAGGAGTTCGGCGCGTTCGCGCATACCCACGAGACCGTATCCTCCTCCCGGCGTCCCCGGCGCGTCACTCGGGGGGTTGACGACCTCCAGCTCGCACGTCCGGTCGCCGAATCTCAGCCGTACGGTGGCGGGGGAGCCCGGAGCGTGCCGCCGCACGTTGGTGACGGCCTCCTGGGCGGTGCGGATCATCGCCAGCTCGGTTTCGGGCGGCAGCCGGCGTTCGTGACCGGAGACGACGACGGCGCACTCCCTGCCGGTCGCGTCGCGGAACTCCCCGGCGAGCGCGTCCAGTGCGGCGGGCAGCGGCTGGGCGTCGTCGCGGAGCGCGGCGACGGCTCTGCGTGCCTCGTCGAGGCCCTGCTTGGCCAGCTCACGGGCGCGTTCGACCCGGTCGAGGGCCTCCTGCGACCGGTCGGCGCGCAGCAGCAGCCGGGCGCCCTCCAGATGCACGATCTGCGCCGACAGGGAGTGCGCGAGGATGTCGTGGATCTCCCTGGCGATCCGGGCGCGCTCGGCCAGCACGGCCTCGCCCGCCTGGGCGGCGGTGGCGGCCCTGCGCTGCTTGATGGCGTAGGCGACCGCGAAGACCACGCAGATCGAGACGCACAGGCTGAGGTCGCGCTGCTGCGCCTCGGGGGAGACCGGCGGCAGCAGTCCCATGGCGCTCGATCCCAGGCCCGCCAGGGCCAGCAGCAGGAGCGGCAGCGACCATCTCAGCGGATGCCGTACGGCCGCGGCCCCAACGGCGAACATGAGCACGGCGACGGCCGGGCTGCTGTCGGAGACCATGTCGAGGGCGATGGCCGCCACGATGGTGAGCCCGATGAGGACGGCCTCCGCCGGTCCGTCGTTCCAGCGTCCCGGCAGGATCGGCCGCAGCCGGATGACGACCATGAGGGACAGCGTCACGGCGATCGCGGCGGTCAGCGCGGTGATGGCGAGCCTATCGCCGGTCAGGCCGAACCCCGGCGGGCCGGTCGCCTGCCCGCCGACCAGCAGGGCGATCACGGCCAGCCGCAGGAACGCGCCGGCGATCGCGTTCCTGCGGCTGGACTCTCGGCCGGCCTGGACATATCCGTCACGACTGGGCACGTCCCGACGTTAGCGGGCCGTCTGGATACCCGATGCGGGGCTGGTGGGCAGGGCGTTCGCCCGCCGGGCGACGACGAGGAACTGCACACCGAGGGTCACCCCGACGAACAGGAGCACGGAGCTCTGCGACGAGGCGAGGCCGAGGAAGGAGGTCAGGGCCATCATCGCGACCCGGACGGCGATGGAGCCCACCCAGGCGATGAGGGTCGGGACGCCGCCCTGCGCCCACGCCACGCCGTGCTGGTCGCGCCACACGCGCGTCGTCATGGCCCGCAGCACGCCGAGACCCGCGGCCAGGAGGAGTTCCGCGACGAGCACCGCGATGCTCAGGGACGCGTGACCGGCGTCGACGAGCCCGCCGCCGCCGAGGCCGGCCAGGATCATCACTGCGGCGATGATCAACACCACGGGCCTGGCGACGGGCCTCGGCCTCATCTGCCGGTAGATCACGACGGCGACGACGACGAGGGTGAGGGCGACGATCTGTGTGGTTTCCATGCGCTCGACGGTAGGAATATCGGGCGCGCACCGGATCGGCGCGAGGGTGGAAAACCGGGGTGGAGATCAGCGATCTCCACCCGGGGGTGGAGGACCCGGTCCGCCCGGCTCAGGCGGTGATCACCCGCTGGAACGCCTCCGCGTACGAGCCCTCGGGGAGGCCCGCGGCGGCGGCGTGACCGGAGAGCATGCCCCTGATCATGCCGTCCAGGTCGGGGATGTGCGAGGTCTGGCTCTCGTGCGCGCGCAGCGCGGCGATCTTGCGGTCCACGGTCGAGGTGACGTCGACGTAGTGGTCGGGGGTCATTCCGCCGGTGAGCCACACCTCGCGGACGGTCCAGGCCTCCAGGCCCTCGTCGGCGAGTAGTTCGGGGAAGGCGTAGGGATTGCGGGCGTCGGGGTAGACGGCGTCGAGGGTGGCGCCGCCGACCGCGCGGTGGTCGGGGTGGCTCGGGCTGATCCGCGCGTAGTTGCGCTCGGGGGTCGAGGTGATGACCAGGTCCGGCCGCGCCTGGCGGATCACCCGGGCGATGTCCCGCCGCAGGCCGAGCGTCTGCTCGACCGCACCGTCCTGGTAGCCGAGGAAGCGCAGGTCGCTCACGCCCACGCACTTGGCCGCGGCCGTCTGCTCGGTCCGGCGCAGCGCCGCCATGCCGCCGTTGTCCACCGCACGGTCGAACCCGCCCGCGTCGCCATCCGTGACCAGGCAGTACGCCACCTCGGCCCCCGCCTCGGTCAAGCGGGCGACCGTCCCCGCCGCGCCGAAGTCGATGTCGTCGGGGTGTGCGACGACCATCAGCACCTTCTTGAATTCCGCCTCGTCCAGCACGAGCAGCCCCTCCTCATGGTTCGGCACATCACCTTAAACGTGACTTGCCGGGCGAGTGGGCTCCGGATGTCGGCGCGCGGTCATAACCTAAGGAGAGTGTCCACCCGAGCCGCCACTCATCCGTTGCTCGACGGCCTCAACCCGCAACAGCGGGACGCCGTCATCCACCAGGGCAGTCCGCTCCTGATCGTCGCCGGGGCCGGCTCCGGGAAGACCAGGGTGCTGACGCACCGCATCGCCTACCTGCTGGCGGAGCGTGACGTCCAGCCGGGGGAGATCCTCGCGATCACCTTCACCAACAAGGCCGCCCGGGAGATGAAGGAGCGGGTCGACAAGCTCATCGGGCCGCGGTCCAGGGCCATGTGGGTCATGACGTTCCACAGCGCCTGCGTGCGGATCCTGCGGCGCGAGGCGAAGCGGCTGGGTTTCTCCTCCAGCTTCTCGATCTACGACCAGGCCGACTCCCAGCGGCTCATGGCGATGGTCTGCCGTGAGCTCGATCTCGACCCCAAGCGCTACCCCCCGCGGTCCTTCTCGGCCCAGGTCAGCAACTTCAAGAACGAGCTGATCGACTACGAGACGGCGGCCGACCGGGCCTCGACCCATCTGGAGCGGACGCTCGCCGAGGCGTACCGCACCTACCAGCGGCGGCTCACCGAGGCCGGCGCGATGGACTTCGACGACCTGATCATGCTGACGGTCACGCTGCTCCAGCTCTTCCCCGACGTGGCCGAGCACTACCGGCGGCGGTTCCGGCACGTGATGGTCGACGAGTACCAGGACACCAACCACGCGCAGTACACGCTGATCCGCGAGCTGGTCGGGCGGCCCGAGGTGCGCACCGTCGACGGCGACGTGGTGCGGGAGGGCGTCGAGCCCTCCGAGCTGGTGGTCGTCGGCGACGCCGACCAGTCGATCTACGCCTTCCGCGGCGCGACGATCCGCAACATCCTGGAGTTCGAGCGCGACTATCCGGACGCGCGGACGATCCTGCTGGAGCAGAACTACCGCTCCACCCAGACGATTCTGAACGCCGCCAACTCGGTCATCTCTCGCAACGAGGGCCGCAAGCCGAAGAACCTGTGGTCCGACCAGGGCGCGGGCGCCAAGATCATCGGCTATGCGGCCGACAACGAGCACGACGAGGCCATGTTCGTCGCGCAGGAGGTCGACCGGCTCGGCGACGACCACGGCGTCGCCCCCGGCCAGGTGGCGATCTTCTACCGCACGAACGCCGCCTCCCGCGTGTTCGAGGAGATCTTCATCCGCACGGGCCTGCCGTACAAGGTCGTGGGCGGGGTGCGGTTCTACGAGCGCAAGGAGGTCAAGGACCTGCTCGCCTACCTGCGGGTCCTGGCCAACCCGAGCGACACGGTGTCGCTGCGGCGCATCCTCAACGTGCCCAAGCGCGGCATCGGCGACCGCGCCGAGGCGATGGTCGAGGCGTTCGCCAACCGGGAGCGCATCGCCTTCTGGGATGCGCTGCGCCGGGCCGACGAGGCGCCGGGGGTGGCCACCCGCTCGCTGAACGCGATCCGTGACTTCGTCGCGTTACTCGACGAGTTGCGCGCCAAGGAGCTTCCGCTGTCCGACCTGGCGGAGGAGGTGCTGAGCTCCACCGGCTACCGGACGGAGCTGGAGACCTCGGGCGACCCGCAGGACGAGAGCCGGCTGGAGAACCTCAACGAGCTGATCTCGGTGGCCGCCGAGTTCGAGGAGGCGAACCCGGAGGGCACGCTCGTCGACTTCCTGGAGCAGGTCTCGCTGGTCGCCGACGCCGACCAGATCCCCGAGGGCGACGACAGCGGCGGCGTGGTCACGCTGATGACCCTGCACACCGCCAAGGGCCTGGAGTTCCCCGTGGTCTTCCTCACGGGCATGGAGGACGGCGTCTTCCCGCACATGCGCTCGCTGAGCGACCCGAAGGAGCTGGAGGAGGAGCGCAGGCTGGCGTACGTCGGCATCACCCGGGCCAAGGAACGGCTCTACCTGTCCAGGTCGGCGGTCCGCTCGGCGTGGGGCGCGCCGTCGTTCAACCCCGCCTCGCGCTTCCTGTCCGAGGTGCCGGGCGACCTGGTCGAGTGGCGCGGCGACCCGGGCAAGACCGCCTGGTCCGCCGCGACCTCCCGCCCGGCGGCCCGTACGGCTCCCGCGCAGAAGACGGGTGGCCGGCAGGTCCCGAACCTGTCGCCGGGCGACCGGGTCACCCACGACACGTTCGGGCTCGGCACCGTGGTGGCCGTGGACGGTCAGGCCGAGAAGACGCGCGTGAAGATCGACTTCGGCAGTGAGGGCGAGAAGACCCTGCTGCTCGCCTACGCCCCGATCGACAAGCTCTGAGCCGCTGCTGCCCGGCGCCCGTGCTCCTGGGGTGTACGAGGCGGCGGCGATTGGTTGGGCGGCCGGGCGGGAAACCCGCTCCGGCCGCCACCTGTGCCCGGCCCCCGGGTGGCGGTCACCCTGGAACCGGCCGCCTCTGCCTCACACCTCGCGGGGGGCTCGGCAGCGCGGTGTCACCCGTGCGCGGGTGGCCGACGCGACTCAGTCGCCCAGATCGATGGTGTCCGGCATGTCGGGCACGCTGCCGAGAAGGTCGGCCATGCTCGCGACCTGGCTCTTCGGCGGCGCCTTGACCGTGACCCTCGAACCCCAGCCGACGAACGAGACGGCGCTGCTCGCGTCGACCTCCATGGTCATCTTCTCGTACTTGAGTTTCAGCGTCAGGGTCGTCTGGACCTTCCGTATGAGCTGGTCGCCGCCCACCCACATCTTCCAGGCGACCACGGTCTTGGCCTCGGAGGCGGTCAGGCCCTTCTTCAGGCTCGGCTCAACCGCGGCGAGCTGCTTCAGCGTGATCGCGCCCCGGTAGAGCGTGGTCCTCGCGCCGTTGACGACGCCGCCCGCGCCCTTGGCCTTCGTGGTCGCGAGCACCGCCTTCAGGGTGCGCGCGTCCAGCGGGTTGACGGGCACGCCGTTGCTCCCCAGCACGTCGGCCGGGTTTTTCCCGGGCGTGCGCAGCCACTTCTTGCCTTCGGGGAACAGGCTGGAGAAGACGCCGCCGGTGACGTAGGCCGTACGGCCGACGGTGATGGTCCGGGTGGGCTTGTCGGCGCCCTCGAGATCCTCGTCGAGCAGGGCGCCGTAATTGATTCTCCCCGTCACGTCGGATCCGGTGACACCGGAGCGGCCGAACGCGAGGCGGCCCTTGGCGCTGGACTTGACCGTGGCAATGCCACCGACGTCGATCGTCTCCGAGGACGTGAACCGGACGCCACGGCCGGGGACGAATGCCTTTTTGAGCGCGGCCGTGGGGTCCAGGGGCCGGGCCTGGCTGTCGGTGGTGGTGTGAGCGTGCGCGGGGGCGGCGACGGCGGGCGCCACGAGCGCGGCCGTCGCGGCGCACGCCAGCGCCATGAGTGCTCGCTTCAAGGTGATTCCTCCCGTAAGTGCCCTCGTGATCATGAGGGCAGCCGGGGAATCTTCTCCAAAAATGATCACAAGGGTGTCACGAAAATCCACATTTCCTGTGAGTTTTCATTTTGTAATCCGAGATGCGGGCTGATTGTCATTCGCTGCGAAAGTTCGGATGTGTTCCGATCGAACGTGGGCACGGTGATCCGTCAGGAGAGGCGGGCTCGTGAACGGTCTGCGGGAGCGGCCGGCGGGCGGCCGATGCGGGGCCGTTCCACGGTCCGGACCCGGGCGGCGGTTACGCTTCGGGCAGCGGGCACCGTAAGGAGGTCTTCATGGCAGGCAGGATTCGGGTCGTCGTCGCGAAGCCGGGGCTCGACGGGCACGACCGCGGGGTCAAGGTGGTGGCGCGGGCGCTGCGCGACGCGGGCATGGAGGTCATCTACACCGGCCTGCACCAGACGCCGGAGCAGATCGTCCGTACGGCGATCCAGGAGGACGCGGCGGCGATCGGGCTGTCCATCCTGTCCGGCGCCCACATGACGCTGTTCGCCCGGCTCTTCGAAGTGCTGCGTGAGGAGGGCGCCGAGGACATCGTCGTGTTCGGCGGTGGCATCATCCCCGAGGCCGACATTCCCGAACTGGCCACGATGGGGGTCGCGAGGATTTTCACGCCCGGATCCACGACACAGGAGATCGTGGAATGGGTCCGTTCGGCGGTTCCCGCCATCGTTTAGGCAATTTGCCCAACACTGCCGTACTCCTGGATTGTTGGCAAGGCTCCAGCGGGACCCGGCGACGCGCGCACGCTCGTACGGGGACTAGGCTTCATGCGCGGAAACGCCGGGCGGGACGACGGCGCCCGGCCTCGGACATCAAAAGGGACGGACCCTCGTGGACCTGTTCGAACATCAGGCGAAGGAGCTCTTCGCGGAGTACGGCATCCCGGTGCCGCGCGGAATCGTCGCGCACACCGTGGAGGAGGCGCGGGCGGCTGCGGAGCAGCTCACCGGACGCGTTGTCGTCAAGGCCCAGGTCAAGACCGGCGGGCGCGGCAAGGCCGGCGGCGTGAAGGTGGCCGACGACGTCGCCGACGCGCAGGCGAAGGCGACGCAGATCCTCGGCATGGACATCAAGGGCCACACGGTCCACAAGGTCCTGATTGAGGAGGCCAGCCAGATCGCGGAGGAGTACTACTTCTCCTTCCTCCTCGACCGTGCCAACCGCACCTTCCTCGCCATCTGCTCCGCCTCCGGCGGCATGGACATCGAGGAGGTCGCGCACACCGCGCCGGAGAAGGTGGCGAAGGTGCCGGTCAGCCCGCTGACGGGCGTCGACCGCGCCAGGGCCCGCGAGATCGCGGTGGCGGGCGGCCTGCCGCAGCAGGCGCTGGACGGCGCCGCCGAGCTGATCGAGAAGCTCTGGGCCGTCTTCGTCGACGAGGACGCCTCGCTCGTCGAGGTCAACCCGATGATCCTGTCGGCCGACGGTCAGGTGAAGGCGCTCGACGGCAAGGTCACCCTCGACGAGAACGCGGACTTCCGCCAGGCGGAGCACGCCGCGTACGTCGACAAGGCCGCAGAGGACCCGCTGGAGGCCCGGGCCAAGGAGAAGCACCTCAACTACGTCAAGCTGGACGGCAACGTCGGCATCATCGGCAACGGCGCGGGCCTGGTCATGTCCACGCTCGACGTCGTGGCGTACGCGGGTGAGGAGTTCCCCGGCCAGCCCAAGCCGGCCAACTTCCTCGACATCGGCGGCGGCGCCTCGGCCGAGGTCATGGCGAACGGCCTGGAGATCATCCTGTCCGACCCGTCGGTGAAGTCGGTCTTCGTGAACGTCTTCGGCGGCATCACCGCCTGCGACGCGGTCGCCAACGGCATCGTCTCGGCCTTCCAGCTTCTGCAGGGCCGGGGCGAGGAAGTGACCCACCCGCTGGTCGTCCGCCTGGACGGCAACAACGCCGCCCTGGGGCGGCAGATTCTGGCCGACGCCGCGCTCCCGCGGGTCGAGCTTGTCGACACCATGGACGAAGCGGCCAAGCGCGCCGCCGAGCTCGCCGCGGTAGGTGCGTAATGGCTATCTGGCTCACCGAGAACAGCAAGATCATCGTGCAGGGCATGACCGGCGGTGAGGGCACCAAGCACACCCGCCGCATGCTCGCCGCCGGTGTCAAGGTCGTGGGCGGCGTGAACGCCCGCAAGGCCGGCATCACGCACGAGGGCCTGCCGGTCTTCGGCACGGTCAAGGAGGCCATGGAGCAGACGGGCGCCGACGTGTCCGTCGTCTTCGTGCCCCCGGCCGCCACCAAGGCCGCCGTCCGCGAGGCCATCGACGCCGAGATCCCGCTGTGCGTGGTCATCACCGAGGGCGTGCCGGTCCACGACACGACCGAGTTCTGGGCGTACGCCGTCTCCAAGGGCAACAAGACCCGCATCATCGGCCCGAACTGCCCCGGTATCGCCTCGCCGGGCGCCTCCAACGCGGGCATCATCCCGGCCGACATCACCACCAAGGGCCGCGTCGGCCTGGTGTCGAAGTCCGGCACGCTGACCTACCAGCTCATGTACGAGCTGCGTGACATCGGCTTCTCCACCTGCGTCGGCATCGGCGGCGACCCGGTCATCGGCACGACGCACATCGACGCCCTCCAGGCGTTCCAGGAGGACCCGGAGACCGACGCGATCGTGATGATCGGCGAGATCGGCGGCGACGCCGAGGAGCGCGCCGCGGCCTACATCGACGAGCACGTGACCAAGCCGGTTGTCGCCTACGTCGCCGGGTTCACCGCGCCCGAGGGCAAGACCATGGGCCACGCCGGCGCGATCGTGTCCGGCTCCGCCGGCACCGCCCAGGCCAAGAAGGAGGCCTTGGAGAAGGTCGGCGTCCGCGTGGGCCGCACGCCCAGCGAGACCGCCCGCCTGATGCGCGACATCATGTCCTCGTGATCTTGTAGTTTGTCGCAGGCGGCCCCTTTGGCCTGCGCCACCATCGTTGGTGATCATGCAGTCGCCGGGCGATCGGCGCTCCTGCCAGCGGTTCCGTCATTCGTGACCTTGCACTTTCCGATGAAGTGCAAGGTCACGATGCGTATGAGCCCAGGTCGCAGAGGTGTCCGCGATTTTTCTGCAAGATCACGGATGCTCCGTGTCCAGCTCGGGCGGCTGATGCGCAACAAACTACAAGATCACGGCGATTTTGGGGGGTGGGCGGCGTGGCGACGTGGAAGGAGACGGCGGGGCTGGGATGATGCGGTAGCGTGACGGGCCTTCTCGATCAATTCAGGACCGCTCCCCGCGCCGTGCTCGGCCGCATGGGCGGCGGCGACGACGAGGAGACCCGCCGGCCGCTTCCCGTCTCCGGCATGCTGGCCGCGGTCGGGACGCTCGGCGTCGGCCTCGCCGTGCTCACCACGCTCACGCTCATCGGCTGGATGGCCGCGCCTCGCGGGCCGTTCGGCGAGGGCCTGCCCGGCGTCTTCCGCACGGCCTGCCAGCTCTGGCTCGCGGCCCACCACGCCGGTTTCGCGATCCCCGGCGGCCGGGTGGGCCTGCTGCCCATCGGCCTGATGATCCTGCCGGGGGTGCTGCTCTACCGGGCGGGCCTGTGGATGGCGCGGGACGCCGACCTGCGGGTGCGGATGCCGGCCCGGCTGCCCAAGGGCACGCCGCGCGACCTTGAGAACGCCCGGCGCCGCGCCCAGCTCGTGCTCATCGCCCAAGCCGGCATCTCACTGGCCGCGCCGTACGCGCTGCTCGCCGGGGTGATCGCCCTCGTCTCCGGCAACGAGATCATGCAGCCGTTCCTGGGGGAGGCGCTGGTCAGCCACCTGCTGCTGGCCTTCGTCACCGGCTCGGTGGCCACCGCCCGCACGATCGGGCCATGGCGGTCGATGCTGCGCCTGCTGCCGGAGCGGCCGCGGTCGCTCGTGGTCGGCACGGCCGTCGCGACCTCGCTGATGCTCGTGGCCGGGGCCGTGCTGGTCCTCGGGGCGGTGGTGGTCGACTTCGCCCGGATCCAGCAGATGTCGGAGGTCCTCAGCCCCGGAGTTGTCGGCGGACTGCTGCTCCTGCTCCTGGAGGTCCTCTACTTCTTCAACGCCGTCATCTGGGGCATGGCCTACATCTCGGGGCCCGGTTTCGCCGTGGGCGTCGGGACGCTGGTCGCGCCCACCGGGGTCAAGCTGAGCGCGGTGCCCATGCTGCCGCTGCTGGGCGCCCTGCCGTCGCCCGGCGCCGCGCCCACCTGGGTCATGGGCGTGATCGCGGTGCCGTTCGCGGCCGGGGCGGTCGCCGGCGTGGTGACGGCCCGCGTCGCGCCGACTCCGTCGATCGAGGCCGCGCCGCTGTGGGGGTTCGTCTGCGGGATCACCTCCGGCCTCGTCGCGGGAACGCTCGCCGCGCTGTCGGGCGGCCCGCTCGGCGGGGCGGGCCTGGCCGCTGTGGGGCCCTCTCCCTGGGAGGTGGCGCTGTCGGTCACGCTCGAGGTCGGCGTGGCCGCCGGCATCTCGGCCGGCATCGCCAACTGGTGGCTGATCTCCCGGCGGCCGGCCACCCCGCCCGAGCCGGTGCGGAAGGCCGGCGCCGCGATCGCCAAGGCGGCCGGGCGGGTGCGGCCCGCCCGCGGCGCCCACCTGCCTGGCCACTGGCTGGACGCCACCGAGGCCGACACCCAGCCGATCCCGGTCATCAGGGACGACTGGACCGACGAGCACGCCGCGGCGGCGGCGGAGACCTTCGACGACATGGGCGCGCGGCAGGCCGGCGCCACTCCTCCGGCAGCCGGCATCCCGCGCGGACCGGCCGCGAAGCGTCGTGCCCCGAGCCCCCCGCCGAAGCCGCGCAAGGACATCGTCGACGAGAGCGACGACCGCGGGGGTCACGTCATCTACGTCGATCCCTACGTCTGGGACCGCGACTGAGCCCGCGAAGGAGGCTCGGCGACGGCCGAGGCGAGGCGGTCGCGCAGGTCCGTCAGGCGGGCGATCTCGGCGTCCAGGACGGCGATCCGGCGTTGCACGATGCCGCTTCCGCCGCCGCTTTCGCCTCCGCCGCCGCCGGAGCAGCCGGGGCTGCCGTACGGCGGGAGCGTGTCGCCCTCCAGCAGGTCCAGGCGGTCGGCGCAGCGGGCGACGTCCTCGATGGTCAGGCCGAGGGCGAGCAACTGGCGCACCAGGCGGATGCGGGCGATGTCCCGCGGACCGTACTCCCGCTGGCCCGACGAGGTACGCGGAGGCGGCAGGAGCAACCCACGCTGCTCGTACAGGCGCAACGCGCGTGGCGTGGTCCCGGCCGCCGCCGCGGCGTCGCCGATCCGCATGAGCCCTCCTGTGCCGTCCTCAGACTTCTACGACGACCGTTCCCATGTGCCGCCCCTCGAACAACTCACGTAACGCCCGCGGCGCGTGTTCGATGCCCGTGATCCGCGTGTGCGGGAAGACGACGGCGCCCGAGCGGAGCCAGGCGCCGAAACGCTCCGTCCACTCCGCGTGGATCTCGTCGCCGACGCCGGTGAGGCCGCGGAGGGTGATGTTCCTGGCGATGAGCTGGAAGGCGTCCAGCTCCACCGGGGCCGTCGTGCCGCCGGACGCGGCCGACAGCTGCGTGGCCAGGGTGCCGACCACGACGATGCGGGCACCGGGCCGCGCCGCGGCCACCGCCGCCTGAAGCTGCTCGCCGCCGACCGTGTCGACGACCACATCGACGCCGCCGGGCGCCGCCTCGGCGAGCCGCCCGCCGATCGGGCTCCCGTCGCGGAGCACCACCGCGTCATAGCCGAGCTCGGCGGTCATCCGCTCGGCCTTCGCCGGGGAGCCGGTGGTGCCGATCACGCGTGCCGCGCCCAGCAGCCGGGCGATCTGGCCGGTGAGCGACCCGACGCCTCCGGCGCCCCCGGTGACGAGCACCGTCTCGCCCGCGCGCAGGCGGGCGATCCGGGTCAGGGCGGCGTACGCGGTGGCGCCCGACGCCAGATGCGCGGCCGGATCGGGCAGGGCGTCCCCCAGCGGCGCGGACACGGGGACCACGGCGTACTCACGCCACCCCTGGAAGTGCGCGACCAGGTCGCCCGGCCGCAGCCCGCCGTCATCCGTGCCCCTGACGAAGGGGGCCGTGACGACCTCGCCGACGGCCGGGCCGAACAGCGCGTCTCCGGGACGAAGCGGTGGGAAGGGCGTGCCTGGCACGCCACCGGCGATCAGCGTGCGCAGCGAGGGGAAGACCTGGAACCAGCGGTTGCGCACCAGGACCTCACCGGCCCCCGGCACGGGCAGCGGGACCTCGGCCACGGTCAGGTGCTCTGGGCCGGGAAGGCCGGACGGAACCTCGGCGAGCCGGATCTCCCGTGCGGTGTGCGGCAGGGTTCGGGGCATGGGGAACTCCCACGGTGTCAAGGGGAATAGTGTCGGAGGGGAACGGTGCCGGAGGGGAACCGTTCGTGCGGCGCAGCCGCACGGCCCCGCGACGCTAACCCCTGACCCGTGCGTCAGAGGCAAGACCGTGGGAGCCGTCCGCGACGGCGCGGACGGCTCCCATGCGGTCGTGCGTTCAGGCGGGGGCCGGGACGCCCTGGGGCCAGGCCACGCCCATCTTCTGCTCGAACGCCCGCATCAGCTGCTCGGAGCAGTCCTGCTGGGCCGCCACCGTGCCCGCGCCCTTGCGGCACTCGTTGTACGCGGTGAGCTCGTCGGAGAAGTAGAGCTGGAACCCGGTGGTCACGATCCCCAGGACGAAGGCGAGCGACGAGAGCACGACGGCCCCGGTCGCCATCCCGATCCCGCGTCGTTCGCGGTTGAGCAGGCGCAGGTCACGGATCGCGATGACGACCGCGAACAGCGACAGCGCCAGCCCGGCCGCCGGCAGCATCAGTGTGAAGACGAGCGCCATGAGGGCGAGCACGAGGGCCCTGCGCCCTCCGGTCGCAGGGGTCGGCGTCTGTAGGGGTGGTGTCACGGTCTTCTCGCCTCGCGTTCCGCATAACCCGTCGTAAGTCGTGATGGCCGGCGCCCGATACGCTTTAGCTGCGTTGAGGGACGGCCCTCCACGCTCGACCACTCTCTAAGGAACCATCTCCCGGCAATCACCTGCAAAACGAAGGCAGCTTACGAAGGAGTTCCGCTCTGTCCGTCCGGCTCGTCGTCCTCGTCTCGGGTTCGGGGACCAACCTACAAGCGCTGCTGGACGCGGCGGCAGACGACGCGTTCGGCGCGTCCGTCGTGGCCGTCGGGGCCGACCGTACCGGCATCGAGGGCCTTGCCCGGGCCGAGCGCGCCGGCGTCCCCACGTTCGTCGAGAGCGTGGGCGACCACCCCACCCGGGAAGAGTGGGACGAGAGGCTGGCCGGGCGCGTCGCCGAGCACAAGCCCGATCTGGTGGTCTCCGCCGGGTTCATGAAGATCCTCGGCCCTCGCATGCTGAGCGCGTTCCCCGTCGTCAACACCCATCCGGCGCTGCTGCCCGCCTTCCCCGGGGCGCACGCCGTGCGCGACGCCCTCGCGTACGGCGTCCGCGTCACCGGTTGCACGGTCCACCTCGTCGACGCCGGCGTGGACACGGGCCCGGTGATCGCCCAGGAGGCGGTGCCCGTACGGGAGGGGGACGACGAGGAGTCGCTGCACGAGCGAATCAAGACGGTCGAGCGGCGTCTCCTCGTCGAGACCGTGGGCCGCATGGCCCGCGAGGGCTGGACCCTGACCGGGCGGACTGTGCGCCTGGGGACGGGACGAGTCGCAGGACAGGCCGCAGAAGGCCGGACACCAGGAAGGATCACGAAGTGACCCGCATCGCCATCCGCCGTGCGCTGATCACCGTTTACGACAAGACGGGTCTCGAAGACCTGGCGCGGGGGCTCGAAGCCGCGGGCGTGGAGATCGTGTCGACCGGCGGCACCGCCGCCGCGATCGCCTCCTACGGCGTGCCGGTCACGAAGGTGGAGTCGCTCACCGGATTCCCCGAGTGCCTGGACGGACGGGTGAAGACCCTCCACCCGCGCGTCCACGCCGGGCTGCTCGCCGACGGCGCCAACTCCTCCCACGTCAAGCAGCTGGAGGAGCTGGAGATCGAGCCGTTCCAGCTCGCGGTGGTGAACCTTTATCCGTTCGCCGCCACGGTCGCCTCCGGCGCCTCCGACGCCGAGTGCGTCGAGCAGATCGACATCGGCGGGCCCGCGATGATCCGCGCCGCCGCCAAGAACCACGGCACGGTGGCCGTGGTCGTCGACCCTTCGGCGTACGGCGAGGTGCTCGCCGCGGTCGCCGAGGGCGGCTTCTCGCTGACCGAGCGCAGGAGGCTGGCCGCCACGGCGTACGCGCACACCGCCTCCTACGACGTCGCGGTCGCGTCCTGGTTCGCGAACGTGTACGCGCCCGAGGGCGACTGGCCGTCCTTCATGGGCGCGGCGTGGAAGCGCAAGACCGCCCTGCGGTACGGCGAGAACCCGCACCAGGGAGCGGCCCTCTACACCGGCGGCGAGGACGGCCTGGCCAACGCCGAGCAGCTCCACGGCAAGGAGATGTCCTACAACAACTACGTGGACGCCGACGCCGCCTGGCGCGCCGCCTGGGACTTCGCCGAGCCGTGCGTGGCCATCATCAAGCACGCCAACCCCTGCGGGATCGCGGTGGGCGCCGACGTGGTCGAGGCGCACCGCAAGGCGCACGAGTGCGACCCGGTCTCCGCGTACGGCGGGGTGATCGCGGTCAACCGCGAGGTGACCCGCGAGCTGGCCGAGCAGATCGCACCGATCTTCACGGAGGTGGTGGTCGCGCCGTCGTTCGCGGCGGACGCCCTCGACGTGCTCCGGGAGAAGAAGAACATCCGCCTGCTCGCCTGCCCGCAGGGGCCGTCGAACGCCGCGGAGTTCCGCCGCGTCGACGGCGGCCTGCTCGTGCAGACGGTGGACCGGGCGGACGCGCCGGGCGACGACCCGTCCGCGTGGGAGCTCAAGGCCGGAGAGGCGGCCTCGCCCGAGGTGCTGGCCGACCTGGCCTTCGCCTGGCGGGCCTGCCGCTCGGTGAAGTCCAACGCGATCCTGCTCGCCTCCGGCGGCGCGACCGTCGGCGTCGGCATGGGCCAGGTCAACCGGGTGGACTCGGCCCGGCTGGCGGTCTCCCGGGCCGGTGAGCGCGCGACCGGGTCGGTCGGCGCCTCCGACGCGTACTTCCCGTTCCCCGACGGCCTGCAGGTGCTGGCGGAGGCCGGGGTGAAGGCGATCGTCGAGCCGGGCGGCTCGATCCGCGACGAACTGGTCGTCGAGGCGGCGAAGGAAGCGGGCATCACGCTCTACTTCACCGGCACCCGGCACTTCTTCCACTGATCGAGAAGTCCGACGTACCGCCATGGAGGGGCGGCTGTCGGGATGGATGGGATGAAAAAGGCACGATCACCCCTAGGGGGCGGTTAGCCTGAAGCGCCCACCCCATCCTCCCCACGGAGTCCCTCCATGCCCTTTGACATGATCATGAGCTCCTTCGCGACGATGAACGGCGTGTGGAACAGCCCCATCGCGCTGCTGCCCGTCGTCGCGCTGGCCGCCTACTTCGGTTGGCGCATCGTGGAGTTCATTCCCTTCACCCGCCGGATCATCGAGCGGCGCGAGGGGGGACGGTAAAGCACTCGGAATGACCACCTGGAAGGACAGGGAGAGCCATGACCGCGCGGCTTCTGGACGGCAAGGCGACCGCCGCCAAGATCAAGAGTGAGCTGGCGGAGAGGGTGAAGACCCTGGCCGGCCGGGGTGTCACCCCCGGCCTGGGCACGATCCTCGTCGGTGAGGATCCGGGCAGCCAGATCTACGTCGCGGGCAAGCACCGCGACTGTGCGGAGGTCGGCATCACCTCCATCCGCAAGGACCTTCCGGACAGCGCCACCCAGGCGGAGGTGGAGGCCGCGGTCGACGAGCTGAACGCCGACCCGGCCTGCACGGGCTACATCGTCCAGTTGCCGCTGCCGCGCCACCTGGACACTCAGGCGCTCATCGAGCGCATGGACCCGGCCAAGGACGCGGACGGCCTCCACCCGGTCAACCTGGGCAGGCTCGTCCACATGGTCGACGCCCCGCTGCCGTGCACCCCGCGCGGCATCGTGGTCCTCCTCCAGGAGTACGGCGTGCCGCTCAAGGGCGCCGAGGTCGTCGTGGTCGGCCGGGGCATCACCGTGGGCCGGCCGCTGGGCCTGCTGCTCACCCGCCGCGCGGAGAACGCCACCGTCACGCTCTGCCACACCGGCACCCAGGACCTGGCGTCCCACGTGCGCCGGGCGGACATCGTCGTCGCCGCGGCCGGGGTGCCCCACCTCGTGACCGCCGACATGGTCAAGCCCGGCGCGGCCGTGCTCGACGTGGGCGTCTCCAGGGTCGACGGGAAGCTCACCGGTGACGTGGCCCCCGACGTACGCGAGGTCGCGGGCTTCGTCGCCCCCAACCCCGGCGGGGTGGGGCCGATGACCCGGGCCATGCTGCTGGCCAACGTCGTCGAGGCCGCCGAGCGGGCCTGATCCACCGACCGGGCCTGATCCGCCGACCGGCGGGATCTCCCGGCGTTCTCCCCGCGCATGGGGACGCCCCCGTGCCGGGACGGCGCCTGCGCGGGCGCGTGCAGTTGCTGGGCGAGCCAGGGCAGGGCCTGGGGGAGCTCCCTGTTCCAGGTGGCGAAGTTGTGGCCCCCGCTCGGCAGGATCAGGGAGGACACCCGCATGGGCGCCCTGACCGCCGCAGTGAACTCCGTCGTCGCCCGGTAGCCGGACTCGCCCTGACGGCTGCTCGCCACCAGGACGGACACCGGCGGGGCCGGCAGGTTGGCCAGCCGCCACATCAGGTCGTTCTCGTCCTGGAGTCGCCGGTTCCCGCCGAACAGGTCGCCCGTGGTCACGTCCACCAGAGCGTGGAAATATCCGGACAGGGACACCGCGGCCGAGAACGTGTCGGGGTGCCGCATGGTCAGCTTGAGTGCGCAGTAACCTCCGGTCGAGTCGCCGAGAATGCCCCAGTTGGCGGCTCCGGTGCCGACCCGGAACGCCGCGGTCACCGCCCGCGGTACGTCCGCCGTGAAGTACGTCTCGACCTGCGGCCCACCCGGCACGTCCACGCACTCGGTGTCCCGGGGCGGCGCGATCGTGGGGCGCATGAGCACCAGGACGGTCGGGCCGATCTCGTGGGTGAGGATCGAGGTCGCCGCGCGTGTGGGCAGGTCGAGCCGGCTGACCAGGTTCTCCTCGTCGCCCGGATAGCCGGTCAGGCCGAGGATCACGGGGAAGCGCCGCCCGGCGTACCTCGGGTCGAAATACTGCGGCGGCAGGTACACGTACGCCGGCGAGCTCAGTCCTGTCCTCGCCCCGGCGATCGTCACCTGCTCCAGGCGCCCCGCGGGCAGGCCGGCCTTCGGCCTGGTGACCCGCACCGGCCTGCTGTCGAGCACCCGGACGAGGCCACCGCCGGCCGCCGTACCCGCCGGGTCCGCCATGATCGCCGGCGCGTCGGTCGCGTTCGTCCCCAGCAGGTCGCCCCACGAGCCGAAGAATCCGAAGTACGCGTTGACCACGACGGCGATCGCGAGCACCAGCAGGGCCTGGTCCGCGACCAGCACGCCTGCCCGCACGGCGATGGAGCGCCAGGACGGCCCGCTCAGCCGGGGCCACAGCCAGACCGTCGCGACCAGCCCGCCGACGGCGAGCGCGACGAACAGGACCTGCACGTGCGCCGTTGTGAGCCCCAAATCCGGCCTCTCCTAAAGTCCCCCGTAGTGCCGGTTCATGCAAAGGTACCCGCCAGGCGTAAGAGAGCGGTTAAGGATCGCGATCCGTGTCCGCGGAGCGAACATCGCCACCTAAGGTCTCGTCCGTGAGCCGTCGGACACACATCTCCCGCAACGGGATAGCGCGTCCATGGGTGCCCGCAGCGGCAGCGTACGCCGCGCTGATCATCGGCATCCTGGACATCGTCAAGGGCGTGTTCCCGCGCCTGCGCGGAAGCAGGATCAGCGAGATCGCGAGCGTCCTGCCGGGCAGCGTCACCACGCTCGCCGAGACGGCGTCGCTGCTGGTCGGGATCTTGCTGATCATGCTTGCCCACGCTCTCAGGCGGCGGAAGGCGCGGGCGTGGCGCGCGGTCGTGGTGCTGCTGACGGTGAGCGTCGTGCTCGAGGCGCTGCACCGGCGCCCGGTCGCCGCGTCGGTGTCGCTGCTCCTGTGTGTGGTGCTGCTGGTCAACAGACGGGAGTTCTACGCCCTGTCCGACCCGCGCTCGCGCTGGCGGGCGCTGTGGAACCTGCTGGTGCTCGGCGCGTTCGACGTCGTGATCGGGTGGATCCTCATCGCCGCGTACCATCAGACGATCGCCGACCACCCCGGCTTCGGCGACCAGTTGTGGCACGTCGTGCTCGGCCTGGTAGGCCTGGAGGGGCCGGTCGCGTTCACGTCCGAGCGCGCCGGCGACCTGGTCTACTTCTCACTCGCCGGGCTCGGCGCGCTCACCGCCGTCACCACGATCTACCTGGCCCTCCGGCCGGAACGGCCGGTCGCGGCGCTCACCGAGGACGACGAGCGGCGTCTGCGGGCCCTGCTCGACCGGTACGGCCGGCAGGACTCGCTCGGATACTTCGCGCTCCGCCGGGACAAGAGCGTGATCTTCTCGCCCAGTGGCAAGGCCGCCGTGGCCTACCGGGTCGTCGCCGGGGTGATGCTGGCCAGCGGCGACCCGATCGGCGATCCGGAGGCGTGGCCCGGCGCGATCAGGCGGTTCCTGGAGGAGGCCAGGCGGCACGCGTGGGTCCCCGCCGTCATCGGGTGCGGCGAGACCGGCGGCGAGGTGTGGACCAGAGAGGGCGGACTCGACGCGCTGGAGATCGGGGACGAGGCCGTCGTGGAGGTGGCCGGTTTCACACTGGAAGGCCGGGCCATGCGCAACGTGCGCCAGATGGTCAAGCGGGTGGAGCGGCTCGGCTACACCTGCCGGGTGCGGCGGACGGGCGACCTGAGCGAGGCGGACCGCGAGCGTATCCGCAACGCGGCCGACTTCTGGAGAGGCACCGAGACCGAGCGGGGTTTCTCGATGGCGCTCGGCCGGTTCGGCGACCCCGCCGACGCCGGCTGCCTGGTGGTCACCGCCCACCGGGCCGCGCCCGAGGGCGAGGAGCCGCCGGGCGGGGACATCCGGGCCGTCCTGCATTTCGTGCCCTGGGGAGCCGACGGGATCTCCCTCGACCTCATGCGGCGCGACCGCGACGCCGACCCCGGGCTCAACGAACTGCTGATCGTCCGGGCTCTGCAGGCCGCGCCGGAGTTCGGCGTGGCCAGGGTGTCGCTGAATTTCGCGATGTTCCGCTCCGCGCTGGCGCGGGGGGAGCGGCTGGGGGCGGGGCCGGTGCTGCGCGCCTGGCGCGGCGTCCTCGTCTTCCTGTCCCGCTGGTTCCAGATCGAGTCGTTGTACCGCTTCAACGCCAAGTTCAGCCCGCTGTGGGTGCCGAGGTTCCTGGTCTACCCGACCGCGCGCGACCTGCCGCGCATCGGCGTCTCCGCGCTCCGGGCGGAGGCGTTCCTCACGCTGCCGGGCCTGGGCCGGGGGAACGGCCCGTTCCAGCGGTGGCGCCGCCCGCAGGCCGTCCCCGACGCGGTCACCGGCGGCAGACGCCGGGGAGGTCGCAGAGCTTGGCGGCCATCGTCCGGGCGTCCGTGATCAGCGGGCGGAACTGGGAGACCGGAAGGCTCTTGGTCACCAGGCCGGTCCTGACGTAGACCGCCACCGCGCTCCCCTTGCGGACGATGACGGTGCGGGAGCGGTTCTCGAAGAAGAAGCCGCCGACCCGGAGGGCCTCGTCGCCGACGTTGGTGCTCTTCCACCTGTACGAGTGACGGTTCGCGCCGCGGCCTCTCGCGGCGCACTCGGCCAGGTCGGCGCGTACGGACTTCATCGCGGCCTTCGCGGCCCGCTCCGACGGGTAGAGCACGACCTGCTCGCTGCGGTAGACGGTCTCCGCCACATAGGTGAACGTACGGCTCGCGCTGCGGCCGTCGCGGGCGGTCCTGCGTCCGCACGGGTTCACCTCAAGGGGCCTCTTCCGGCTGTCGGTGAGCTTCAGGTGCTCCCATGGCCGGTGCGGGCCGTTCACCTTGGCCTCGTTCAGCAGGAACCCCTTGGGCAGCCCGGCCGGAGCGGACGCCTGGCTCGCGTCCGCCGCCGTGGCCGTCACGCGCGCCACCGGCGCCGCTTTCGCCTGACTCGCGCCCGTCACCGTAGCCATCACCGTCGCCACGGCGACCGCCGCCACGGAGGTCAGAACCCTGCGCATCGCATGCTCCCTTGCCGATCGGTCGACGTCCCGTTCGACGGGGCCTTCGCGGATTTTGTTCTGCACGTTGTCTGGCATGTCGCCCCGTCAGCGCCTGTTCGCCAGGTCGCGAGCCTCGCGTTGCAGCCGATCGGCCTCGTCGAGAAGCCGAGCCGCCACCGTGCCGCAGCGCGTTCTCCAGGTTCCGATCTCACCGCGTACCCGGTCGGTCAACGGGCCCGACCACTCCATAGTGGCGGCCATACCGTTCACGCTGTCGACCAGTTTTTCCACGTCGTGGGCTAATTCCCGAAGTTTGGCGGCCCTGCTTTCGAGTTCCTGCACCTCGGGCGGAGACGACACCTTTTCTCCTCTCGGAGCGCTTTATCAGAGGATAAGTTACAGGTAGGCTCCCGCCGCATGGGGGAAGGCGTGACGCGGAGCTTCAGGCCAGAAGAGCTTGAACGTCTGGCCGGCCTTATGGACGACCTGAACAGGTCGGCAGATGAGGTTTTTAAGCGTGCCTGGCCCCTGCAGGCGTCCCAATTCGTCACACCGCTGGGGGAAATGCCGGGCTGGGGGAGTGACACGGCCAAGGAGTTGAGGCGGCGGGCGGCGATTGGACGACTGCAGACCGGCGACCCGTTCGCCGGGCTCGCGTGGGCCGGTTTTCCACCGCTGGAAATCGTCGCGAATGGCAACAAGATCGACCCGGCGACTCTCATCTCCGTCAACTCGGTCGCGGACTGGGCGAACAAGACCGGAAATTCGGATTTCCAGCGCAAGCCCGAAGAGTCGCTGGACGACTACCTCACGCGATTGAAGGCCGCCGCCGTCGCGCACGCCATTCCGGCCCTCGAACCGCACGAGGCGACGGTCGCCAACATCCTCAAAATCGTGGGCGATGTCCGCGGAGTCACCACGGCGGCCCCAATCGTCACCACCCAAGCCGTGTCCCTCAGCCGCGTGCTGTTCCACAACAACGTCCTGAGACCGGCAGTCAACCCACTGCTGGCGAAGGCCAAGGAAAGCACGCTGGTCAAGGAGAGCAGCGTGGTCAACGCAAGCCCGCGACTCCAGGCTCTCGTGAAGAACCTCGCGCTGGCCCCGAGATCCGTCACCGCACCGGGTACCGGCCTCGCCGGTCTCACTCGCCGGCTCTTCATGAAAAGCAAGCTCTATCGCGATTACGTGACCTTGCTTCCTCACCACGTGGAGTTGGACGCCGCTGGCCGAGCTGTGGAAGCCGGACGAGCCCTCGTTGGTGTCCGGGCGAACAACCTCCTCAACCGAGCCTTCGGGAACAATCAGCTAGCCGCGCTGCTGGGCGGCAAAACCCACGCGGGTGAGGAGGTGAAGGCCTCTGGTCAGGCCAGTCTGCTCAAAGTCTGGAAGGCCACCGGGAACTCGCAGAAGATGGAGATCGCTGCGAGGACTCTGAAGGTGGAGCCCGCTGCTTTGACACGGATGGGGGCTGTCGTCCGGACCGCCGGTTTCCTTCGTTTGGGCAACCTGGCAGGGCAAATCGTCGCCACCGGCTACAGCGCCGCCAACGTCATCTCACAGGGCGATCCCAGAGACGCCTTCAAGCGCAACGGCGCCGGTTATGTCGCGGATGTTGCCGAGGTGGGATTCAACGCCTCACTCACCGCCGCGTTGGTCTGTCCTAATCCCGTCACCATCGGCGCTACCGTCATCACCGGTTCCGTCTATCTCGGCGCGAAGGTCGTTGAACACTGGGACGACATCGAGGCCGGTGCGAAGAAGGCGAGCAAGGCGATCGGCGACGGAGCCAAGAAAGTTCTCTCCAGTCTCAACCCGTTCGACTAGCGCAGGGGAGAGCGACGATGCCGTCCTTCGACAGCGGACGTGACCGATACCGGTTCGGTCCCGAGCACTTGGGAGTCCTGGGGTGCCTGTACGAAGGGAAACGGGTCACGAGCGACCTGGTGAAGGCGCGGCAGGAGTTGCAGGCGATCGGCGTGATCAGTGACGACGACGTCGTCATCCCCGAACTCGCCCGCCTGACGGACGCCCTCGCCGAGCCGATCGTGCTCGTCCAGATCGAGACCACCGGCGGCCAGGGGATGACGAACCACGGCGCGGTCATCGGGAACGACGCCTGCTACGTGTACGAGGGGTGGCCGGGCGAACCGGAGTCCGAGTTTGTCCGCACCGATCCCAGCACTCTGGTCTGGTCGCTGGCACGCGTCGTGGGCTTGCGCGACAGGGATGCCAACCCACCCGCGGTCGCGGTCGTCACGACGACGATCGGCGTGGTGGACGCCGGATTCGTGGCACTGTCCGAAGCGGACACCGGCGACGTGGAGGAGGCCGCCGAGCAGTTGCGCGCAGTGCTAGCCGTGGAGGGCGGGCTTGCCGATCCCGAACTGACGGTCTTCACGCACCTTCTGCTCCAGCTCAACGGCAACTGGCGGATGACCGTGGCGTGGAACAACCGGGAGAGCGGAGGCACCGACGTTCGCGGCATCACGGTGCTGGATTGCGGCCCTCTCGGATATTGGCTGCGTGAGCGTCCCGCAGAGCCGATCCTGCCGGGGACGGTGACCTCAGACAGCGAATTCAGGCTCGTGTTCACCGAGACGCCACGTGTCTGGGAGCTGATCAGTCAGCTCCTGCCCGGCGTCGAGGAACTGCCTATTTCCGTCGAGCGGTGAGGGTGACATGCCAGAGTTCACGTTTGATCTTGTGCTGCAACGGCCTGCTGACCGCCGGGAGCAGGAAGCAATCTTCCTGGTCCTTGTCGGTACTGCGAGTCCGTACGGGGAGGTATCTCTTACGATCTCCAGGTTTCCCAGAGAGGCCACCCTCCTCGCGAAGGGGTTGCCGAAGGCGTCGCTTTCTCATCCGGACCTCCTTAGACAGGGATACATCCCGATCGACGCCGAAACGCGCCTGGTTGTAGGCGGAGCCACCGCCAGCCTCGCCCGAAACCGGCGTGCTCTACGCAGGGAGGATCGCGGCTTCAGCATCAAACTGGGGGAACGCGACTACACCTACCTGTTCGGTTCAAGAGGGGAAGAGTTGCGCGAGAGCGCACGTGGCCCTCTGGTGAGGCTGTCCAGTGTGGACCCCACGGGGCAGAAGTTCGCATTGACCGTCCTATCGGACGCCGACGCTACGGATCTCGCCTTGGCCATCGTCCTTCAGGGTGCCGACACGAGTGGGCTGAGCATCACGGGAGCGATCATGTCCGGGGTCACGTCGTTCTTCAACGGTGGGTACGGTGACCGATGAATCACCACGGCTCCGGACGCCTCTCCGGCCGCCCGCGCCGATGGCCTGTGGTGCGGCCGGCGCCGCCGGTCAACGAGCGGTCGATGCGCTGATCTTTCTCGCTTGGCTGTCTCCGTCTCCGTTACCGGTTGGTGGGGGGTGAGGACGCCCCGCGGCTGTATACGCCTGTGGACCGTTCGGAACGCTCCACCGGCCGCGGGGGGTGGGACGGCTTGCGCCCTCGGCGGCCGGTGTGCCGCTGGTTCAGGACGCCCGGCGGCCCGCGCTGGTGCGAGGCTGCGGTTCCGGCTCGGCCGGCCCGGTTCCCCGCTGTGGCGGCACGACCGGCGTGGGCCGCACCAGGCCGAGGGCGACGACCTCGTTGGCGAGCCGGGTGCGCCGGTTGGTGCCTTCCGGGATGCGGAACTTCTGGTAAAGCCGCAGCAGATGCTGCTTGACGGCCGCCTCGGTCACCACGAGGTCGTCGGCGATCTCCCGGGCCGTCGCGGGCGCCACGAACGCCTCGTCGGACAGCGCGGGACGGCACAGCGAGGTGAGGACGTCGACCTCCCGGCGGGTGAGCTCCGGCGCGGCGGCCCGGCGCAGCTCGACCTCGGGGGCGAGGTCCTCCCGCGGGATCCCGCCCACCCGGGCCCGCGCGGCTCCGAAGGAGACGACGTCGCCGTCGTCCAGCACCCTCCTGGCGATCGGCCTGCCGTTCACCCGGGTGCCGTTGCGGGACAGGCCCAGGTCCACGACGTACAGGTAGGGCCCGCGACGGACGAATTCGGCGTGCAGCCGTGACACGCTCGGATCCGTCAGCCGGATGTCCACGCCTCGGCCGCGGCCGATCGTGGTGACGTCGGGGCGCAGCGGCACCACCTCGCCGCTGTCCTCGATCCGTATGAACGGCCCCTCCACGGCAGTTCCTCCCCAGGTAGCCCGCCGTTACTTTCCCTATAGCTGCGGCTTACCCACCCGTGGCGAGGGGGAATCGCCTTTGCCGTGAGCAGAATCAATCGTGAAATTGGTCTGGACCTTTGAGGGGCGCTTTACCTGCTCACGGGTAGACTTCGGGCGGAGATAAGCGGAGGAAACACTTATGGCGGACAAGCCCACCAAAGGCCTCGCCGATGTCGTCGCCGCGTCCACAGCGCTCAGCGACATCGACGGCACGGCCGGCCGTCTCTCCTACCGGGGATACGACATCCACGAGCTGGCCGGCCACGCCACCTTCGAGGAGGTGGCCCACCTGCTCCAGCGCGGCACGCTGCCGACCCGCCGGCAACTCGCGGACTACGGCGCGGAGCTGGCCGAAGGCCGCACCCTGGGCGCACTCGTCGAGAGCGACATCTCCGAGCTCGCCGGGAAGCAGGGGCCTATGGAGGCGCTGCGCACCCTGGTCTCACTGGCCGCGGCCGACGACCCGGACAAGGACTCCAACGCCGCCGACGCCAACCGCCGCAAGGCCGCCAGGCTCACGGCGCAGCAGCCGGTCCTGGTCGCCCGCTACCACGCGGCCAGGACGGGAGCGGACATCCCGGCGCCCGATCCCGAGCTGAGCACCGCCGCGAACTTCCTGCTGCAGATCACCGGCCGCCGCCCCGAGCGGCGCGAGGTCGAGATCTTCGACACCTGCCTGGTGCTGCACGCCGACCACACGATGAACGCGTCCACCTTCGCCGCCCGCGTGTGCGCCGCGACGCTGTCTGACATGCACTCGGCGATCGTCGCCGCCGTCGGCACGCTCAAGGGCCCCCTCCACGGTGGGGCGAACGAGCAGGTCATGCGTACGCTGGAAGCGCTGGACCCACGCGGGGTCGCGCAGGCCGTACGGGACAAGCTGGCGGCGGGCGAGAAGATCATGGGATTCGGGCACCGCGTCTACAAGACCGAGGACCCCCGTGCGACGCATCTGCGGCGGATGTCGCAGGAGCTGGCCGAGGCCTCGGGCGACGACACCTACTACCGGATGTCGCGGGAGATGGAGGAGGTCGTCTTCGCGGACAAGCACCTGTACCCGAACGTCGACTTCTACGCGGCGACCGTCTACCACTACCTCGGCATCCCGACGGACCTGTTCACGCCCGTGTTCTCGGTCAGCCGGATGTCTGGATGGACCGCCCACGTGATCGAGCAGCACGCCGACAACCGGCTGATCCGGCCGGACAGCGAGTACATCGGCGAGCGTGACCAGAAGTGGGTGCCCATCGACGAGCGTTGAAACAGGCATGGGAGAGACTTGACTCCTTCCCCGCCTAAGGGCGGGGGATTCCACCCCTCGCGGGCTGGGTTTCCTGCTTCACCGCCGACCGCCGAAGGGAGGACCCTTGCGGACTCACGTCAGCTCCACAGGCAGACACCGCTCGACCAGCGGCCAGGATGTTCTTGGCGGCGTTGACGTCCCGGTCGTGCCGGGTGCCGCAGTCCGGGCACGACCAGTGCCGGGTGGACAGGGAGAGTGCGGCGAGCAGGTGCCCGCACGCCGAGCACGTCTTGGACGACGGATACCAGCGGTCGATCACGACCAGACGCCGGCCGTACCGCTGGGTTTTGTATTCGAGCTGGCGGCGGAACTCCCCCCACCCGGCATCAGAGATCGCCCGGGCGAGGTGCCGGTTGCGGACCATGCCTTTGACGTTGAGGTCTTCGATCACGATCAGGTCGTGGTCGCGGACCAGGCGGGTAGATGTGCGGTGCAGGAAGTCGGCGCGGGCGTCGCGGACCTTGGTGTGGGCGCGGGCGACCTTCGCCTTGGCCTTGGCCCGGTTGTTGGACCCGCGCTGCTTGCGGGCCATGCGCCGCTGGTAGCGGGCCAGGTTCCTCGCCTTGCGCTCCAGATGGCGTGGGTTGGTGACCTTCTGTCCGGTCGAAAGCACGGCGAAATCGGTCACGCCCAGGTCGATGCCGGCCGACGCCCCGCCTGTGGGCAGCGGCTCGGGTTCGGCGGCTTCCTCCATGGCCAGGGAGGCGTACCAGCGGCCGTCGACATCGCGGGTGATGGTCACCATGGTCGGGTTGATCGTCGCAGGGTCCACGGCGGGCCAGGACCACACAAACTCGAGCGGGTGGTCCATCTTCGCGAGGAACAGTCGCCCGTCGCGCCAGCGGAACGCCGAGCGGGTGTAGGTCGCCGACTGGCGGCCGTGGCGGGACTTGAACCGCGGGTATTTGGCGCGTCCGGCGAAGAAGTTCGCGAACGCCGTGTGCTGGTGCCGCAACGCCTGCTGCAACGGGACGCTGGAGACCTCGTACAGGAAGTCGTGGCCGCCGTCGCGTTTCAACTCGGTCAGGTACCGGTCCGATTGCGCGTAAGAGGTTGTCTCACTTTCGTTGCGGTAGCGGGCCTGCCGCCATGCCAGGACCGTGTTCCAGACCAGGCGTACGCAGCCGAACGTGCGGTTCAACACCGCAGCTTGTTCGGTGGTGGGGTACACCCGCACCTTGTAGGCCGTACGCATGTTCGGAATTTACTGTCCCCTTGTTTGCTTGGTCAGCGAAAGGAGCAAAGTCGTGAGTGCTTCGCGCGCTGGGCTGTCACGGCTTCGCCGGGTCACCCGTGATGTGGTCCGGATTCCTCCCGGCCCTGAAGGACCGGGCTTCCTCCGGAGGCTGCGGTGAGAACGAGCGAGAGCACGGCCTGGGGGCCGTACCTGCTGGTGGTGGCGGCTGCGGCCGCCGGGCTGGGTGTGATCGGCCTGGGTGCGCCGGTGTCCGCGGGCGGTGCGATCATGGGATTCGGCTTTCTCGCCGGATCCCTGGTCCGGGTGACGGTCTCCGAACGGCGGGCGGGCGCGCTCGCGGTGCGCAGCAGACGGATGGACGCGCTCACGCTGGCGGCGTTCGGCGCGGCGCTCGTCATCGGCTCGCTGCTCATGCTGCTGCGGCTGCACGACTCGTAGGAACACGACCTCGTCGCGGACTTACCACACCCGTCCGATAGCCTCAACGGCCAGTGAGCCTCAAAAAGGACGTGCTGGCCAGTTAATCAGAAGGGGAACCCCACGCATGCCCAAGATCAAGGTAGCGGGCCCGGTCGTCGAGCTCGACGGCGACGAGATGACCCGGATCATCTGGCAGTTCATCAAGGACCAGCTGATCCTTCCCTACCTCGACGTCGACCTGAAGTACTACGACCTCGGCATTGAGCACCGCGACGCCACCGACGACCAGGTCACGATCGACGCCGCCAACGCCATCAAGCAGTACGGCGTGGGCGTGAAGTGCGCGACGATCACGCCGGACGAGGCCCGCGTCGAGGAGTTCGGCCTGAAGAAGATGTGGAAGTCCCCGAACGGGACGATCCGCAACATCCTCGGCGGTGTCATCTTCCGCGAGCCGATCATCATGTCGAACATCCCGCGGCTCGTGCCCGGCTGGACCAAGCCGATCGTCGTCGGCCGTCACGCCTTCGGCGACCAGTACCGCGCCACCGACCTGAAGATCCCCGGCGAGGGCACGCTGACGCTGACGTTCACGCCGAAGGACGGCAGCGAGCCGATCGAGCTCAACGTCTTCGACTTCCCCGGTTCCGGCGTGGCCCTGGCGATGTACAACCTGGACGAGTCGATCCGCGACTTCGCCCGCGCCTCCATGCGGTACGGCCTCAACCGCGGCTACCCGGTCTACCTGTCGACCAAGAACACGATCCTCAAGGCGTACGACGGCCGGTTCAAGGACATCTTCGCCGAGGTCTACGAGACCGAGTTCAAGGCGGACTTCGAGGCCGCCGGGATCATCTACGAGCACCGCCTGATCGACGACATGGTGGCCGCCTCCCTGAAGTGGGAGGGCGGATACGTCTGGGCCTGCAAGAACTACGACGGCGACGTCCAGTCGGACACGGTGGCGCAGGGCTTCGGCTCGCTCGGCCTCATGACCAGCGTGCTCATGACCCCCGACGGCCGCACCGTCGAGGCCGAGGCGGCGCACGGCAC
This sequence comes from Microbispora bryophytorum, assembly GCF_006874465.1. Classification (GTDB taxonomy): domain Bacteria; phylum Actinomycetota; class Actinomycetes; order Streptosporangiales; family Streptosporangiaceae; genus Microbispora; species Microbispora bryophytorum. The sequence goes on from NZ_VIRL01000003.1 coordinate 152,320, forward strand.
GGTGACGCGCCACTTCCGCCAGCACCAGCAGGGCAAGCCGACCTCCACCAACCCGATCGCCTCGATCTTCGCGTGGACCCGCGGCCTGCAGCACCGCGGCAAGCTCGACAACCAGCCCGAGGTCATCGACTTCGCCGAGAAGCTGGAGCAGGTCTGCGTCGAGACCGTCGAGGGCGGTCAGATGACCAAGGACCTCGCGCTTCTGGTCGGCGGCGACGCCGAGTGGCTGACCACGCAGGACTTCCTCGCGGCGCTCGACGAGAACCTCAAGAAGAAGATGGCGCTGTAACACCGCTTCACCGGAACACCGCTTCACCGGCAGGGGGCCGCCCGGACGTTTCCGGACGGCCCCTTTCCCGTGACTCCGGGGTAGGGGCCGCTCGCTCCTTTGTCACGGTTTCCTGACGTCACGGCGCGGTATCGGGCCGCGGAACCGTCACACCGGGGCCGTAAAGTTCTGGGTGGCCGGATACTTTTGCCGAATCGTGGGGAACGGGATGCCGCAGATCGCGCCGTTGCAACCGGGGGATCCGACCAGGCTCGGTCCCTTCGTGCTGTCCGGCCGTCTCGGCGAGGGCGGGCAGGGCGTGGTCTACCTCGGCCAGGGCCAGGCCGGCGAGCAGGCCGCGGTCAAGCTGCTGCACGTCAAGTTCTCCGGCGACGCGATCGCCAGGTCCCGCTTCGCGCGGGAGTTGCGCGCCGCCCAGCGCGTGGCGAGCTTCTGCACCGCGCGGGTCCTGGCGGCCGACCTGGAGGGCGACACGCCGTACATTGCGAGCGAGTTCATCGACGGGCGGTCGCTGAGCGAGGCTGTCGAGGAGAACGGGCCGCTGACCGGCTCGGTCCTGGAGCGGCTCGCGGTCGGCACGGCCACCGCGCTCACCGCGATCCACCAGGCGGGCATCGTGCACCGCGACTTCAAGCCCGACAACGTGCTGCTGGCCGTGGACGGGCCCCGGGTGGTGGACTTCGGCATCGCCCGCCTCCTCGACTCGACCGCCACGATCACCAGCCGGGCGATCGGCACACCCGCCTACATGGCGCCCGAGCAGATCTCCGGCGGCGACGTCGGGCCCCCGGCCGACGTGTTCTCCTGGGCCTCCACGATCGCGTACGCCGCGACGGGCGACGTCGTGTTCGGCGGCAACTCGATCGCGGTCGTGCTCAACCGCATCCTCAACCACGACATCGACACCGCGATGCTGCCCGAGCCGCTCGGCGGAGTGGTCCGAGCGTGCCTGCGCAAGTCGCCGGACGAGCGGCCGACGGCCGACCAGATCCTGCTGCGCCTGCTGGGCCGCGCGGTGTCGGGCGACGCGTCGGCGGTCGTGCTGTCCGAGGGGGCCGCGCAGGCGGCCGACCCCGACGTCACGCGCCTCGCGCGCACGAGTCCGGGCCGCGTCCTGGCGACGGGCGCGGGCCACTCGCCGGCGGACGGAGCGCGGACGGTAGACGGCGCGTGGACGGGGGACGGAGCGCGGACGGGGGACGGCACGGGGATATTCGAGGTGACGGGGCCCGCGCCGACCGGGGCCGGGTCTGCCGGGACCGGGTCTGCCGGGACGGGGCCTGGCGGGATCATGCCGACCGGTACTGGGCCTGCTGGGACCGGGCCTGCTGGGACGGGGCCTGGCGGGATCATGCCGACCGATACCGGGCCGGCAGGGACCGGCCCGGCGCGGCGCCGCCGGAACGGCCTCGTCGGCGCGCTCGCGGCGGTGCTCGCCGTCGTGGCCGCCATGGCCGCGATCATCGCCGCCAAGACCGGCTTCGCATTCGGCAGCGCGCCCGGTGACGGCACCGCGGACGCCGCGGTCACGCCGCGGCCGAGCCCGGCGTACGCCTCCGTCTACGAGAAGGCGCAGCGGACGGGACGGCTGACGATCGGCGTGCGGGGGGACGTGCCCGGGGTCGGCCTGGAGCAGGCGAACGGGTTCAGCGGGTTCGACGTGGACGTCGCGACGTCCATCGCCAGGAGCCTCAAGGTGCCCGCCAACGGGATCACCTTCCGTAGGCTCGGCGCCAACGACCGGGTGCGCGCGCTGACCGACCACGATGTGGACATGGTCGTCGCGACCTACTCCTACGACGACAACCGCGACGACGCGGTGACCTTCGCGGGGCCGTACTACACGGCCCACGCCGACCTGCTGGTGCTCGGCGGCTCGCGGATCGAGAAGCTGGAGGACCTGGCCGGGCGCCGGATGTGCGCGCCCGCCGGCAGCACCACCGCCCGGCTCGTCGCCGCCAAGGTGAAAGTCGAGCAGGTCCGGGCGGGCAACTACGCCGAGTGCATGGATCTGCTGACCTCCGGCAAAGTCGACGCCATACCGGGGGACGACCTCATCATCGCCGGCTTCGCCGACCGCGTGGCGGGCCTGAAGCTGTCGGTGCTCGGTCTGCGGCTGACCGACCAGCACTACGCGGTGGGCCTGCCCAGGAAGGACGTGCGCACCTGCCGGGCCGTGCAGGACGCGATCATCAGCATGTACGGCGACGGCACGATGCGTGACCTGCTGCGCAAGCACTTCGGCAACGTCGACTTCGATCCCGAACGGGACGCGCCGTCCGAGCTCGCCTGCGGGTGAGGCCTCCGCCGGGCGGGTGGGTCAGGCCCGGCGTTCGAGCTGGGCCATGGCGTCGTTCACCCACTGCAGCGTGGTGCGGGTGTGCCGGATGCCGAGGTCCAGGGCGAGATCGCCGAACCTGACCCCGGACGTCCCCTCCGGGACGGGGGAGGCGTGTTTGGCCGCCCAGAGGGCCTCCAGCTCGGCCAGCTTCCGTTCCGCGTATGTCTTCAGCCGTTCCAGCACGGCCAGCGCCTCGCCGGGGTCGAGCAGCGGGAGCAGGAACGCCTGCAACGCGATCTCGCTGCGGGCCGGACCCGTGGGGTCGTGCCCGATCAGCCAGGCGCGCAGCTCCGCGCGGCCCTCCGGCGTGATCGAGTAGATCTTGCGCCCCCGCGCTCCCTCTGCCTCCACCGTGACCAGCCCGTCGGCGGTCATCTTCGCCAGCTCGGGATAGATCTGGCTGTGCCCCGCCTGCCAGGCGTGGGCCACGGACCGCTCGAACCCTTTGGTCAGGTCGTAGCCGCTCGCCGAGCCGTAGGCCGACAGCACACCGAGAAGAGCCATGCGCAGGGACATGCCTCCAACTATACCTCCGGATTGACATGTCAGAACTTACATGTCACCTTCGACACATGCGATCCAGAAACGGACTCCTCCTGTTCGCCGTGCTCGGCGGCATGTTCCTGGCGATGCTCGACCAGACGATCGTCGGTACCGCGCTGCCGAGGATCACCACCGAGCTGGGCGGCACCGGCCTCTACACCTGGGTGGTGACCGCCTATCTCCTCACCTCGACCGTTACGGTCCCGCTCTACGGCCGGCTCTCCGACGCGTACGGGCGAAAGCCGCTCCTGCTGGTCGGGGTGGTCCTTTTCCTGCTGGGCTCGATCCTGTCCGGGGCGGCGCAGAGCATGGGGCAGCTCATCGCCTTCCGCGGCGTGCAGGGGCTCGGCGCGGGCGCGCTGCTGCCGCTGTCGCTGGCGCTGGTGATCGATCTGTTCCCGCCGGAGCGCGGCGGGAAGGTGCAGGGCGCCCTCGGCGGCGTCATGGCGCTGAGCTACATCGCCGGGCCGTTCCTCGGCGGCCTGTTCACCGACCACGCGAGCTGGCGCTGGGCCTTCTACGTGAACGTCCCGATCGGCGCCGTCCTCGTGGCCATCATCGTGTGGCGGCTGCCGCACCGGCCGGGGCACGGAGGGGCGCGGCCCGACTATCCCGGCATCGCCGTGTTCAGCGCCGCGATCAGCGCCCTGCTCGTCGGCCTGACCGAGAAGGGGATCGACGGCCACACCTGGACGAGCGGGCCGGTGGCCGGGCCGCTCGGCGCGGCGCTCGCGCTGCTCGTGGTGTTCGTCCTCGTCGAGCGGCGGGCCGCCGAGCCGATCGTGCCGCTCCACCTGTTCTCGAACGGCACGTACTCGCTGGTCAACGTCGCGTCGTTCTTCACGGCGTTCTGCATGTACGCCGGGGTGGTCTTCCTGCCCCGCTACTTCCAGGAGGCGCACGGCCTGAGCGCGACCTCCTCGGGGCTGCACATCTACCCGCTGATGCTGGCGATGGTCGTGGGCAGCGCGGTCACCGGCGCCCTCATCTCGCGTACGCGCCGCTACAAGCCGTGGCTGGTGATCGCGCCGGTCTTCCTCGTCGCGGGCACGGCGCTGTGCGCGAACCTCGAGGTCGGCACCTCGACGCCGCTGCTCGCCGCATGGATGGCGCTGATCGGGCTCGGCATGGGGCCCATGCTGTCCGGCCTCACCGTGGCGATCCAGACATCCGTCCCGCCCCGGTATATCGGCACGGCCAGCGCGAACCTGACGTTCTTCCGGCAGATCGGCGGCTCGGTCGCGCTGGCCGTCGCCGGCACGGCGTACACGTCGGTGGTGACGCGGGAGGCGCCCGTGCACGGCATGCCCGCGGCTCACGCCGCCGCGACCGCGACCGTCATCCCCTGGCTGGGGGTCGTGGGCGCGGTCGTCGCCCTCCTCGCGCTCACCCTGCTGCCGCGGGGCGATGCGCGGCTCGGCGGGCCCGCACCGCAGCGGGACCTCGTCGCCGCGTGAGACGGGCGCGAGACGGGCGTGAAGCGGTGCGTCAGCGGCGCTGCGAGCGGCGTGTCGGACGGTGCGCGGGGCCCGTCCGACACGATTGAATTGATCTCAAGCGTTCGGGGGAGCGGCAGTGGGTCGTAGGGTCGTCACGGGTTTGGTCTGTGTGTTCGTCGCCGGAGCGCCGCAACCGGCGCTCGCCGCCTCCGGGGAGCCTCCCCGGCCGGCGCCGGTGAAGGAGCCGTTGGAAAATCAATGGGGCACGGCCGACCTGAAGGTCGGCATCACCGCCTCGCCGAAGGTGGCGCAACCGGGGCAGCCGTTGACCTACCACGTCACCGTGCACAACAAGGGCCCGGGGGACGCCGTGCTGCCGACGCTGCGGGTCGCGCTGCCGAAGGACTTCCAGATCGTCAACGTGGGCGTGGCGGAGTGCGAGCCCGGCCGGGCGCGCAACCGGGTCGTCTGCCACTCGTCCGACGACGTCCTGCCCGGCGGCTCGGGCGACATGACGATCACGGGAGTGATCGCGCCGGGCGCGCACGGTCCGCTGCGGGCGCGCGCCGACCTGTCCTCCGAGGTGCTCGACCAGGACGAGACCGACAACACGGCCGAGGCGGTGAACAAGGTCGACGAGGGGGCCGACCTGGCGATGCGGTTCCGCTCCTCGACCAAATTCATCCGCCCGGGCCACTGGTTCTCCGTGCGGGCGGAGGTGCGCAACCGGGGGCCGCGCGTCGTGCGGGACGCCTACGTGTTCTTCCAGCCGCGCCAGGCCCGGCTGGAGTCCGCCCGGGGTGGGCGCTGCCGGGGGAACCGCCAGTTCGTGGGGTGCTCGCTGCCGCCGATCAGGTCGGGGTCGCGCGGGCTGCTCGAACTCGTGTTCCGGGTGCCGTCCCGGGCCTCGCACGCCGTGGCGACGATGGCCACCGTCTACTCGCGCCGCTACGGCGACCGCCGCCCGGCCAACAACAAGGCGAGCGTACGGGTGGCTCTGCGCCGGGCCTGACCCGGCGGCGCGCCGTCGGCCGGGCCGCCGGGTCACACATGCGTCGGGAGTCCGGCCGGGGATGGGAAGTCCAGCCGGGGACCGGCAGTCCGCCGGGCATCGAGATCCCGGCCGGTGATCGAGAGCCCGGCCGGGGGAGCCCGCGGGGGAGCGGGGTTCAGGCGGGCTTCGCGGAGGCGGTCCAGGCGTCGGCGACCATGTCCCGCAGCGTCGCGTGAGCCGGCTTCCAGCCCAGCTCGCGCTGGATCTTCTCCGACGACGCCACCAGCACGGCCGGATCGCCGGGACGGCGCGCCGCGACGGTGGTCGGGATGGGGTGCCCGGTCACCTCGCGGCAGACGTCCACGACCTCCTTGACCGAGAAGCCCGCGCCGCTGCCGAGGTTGTAGATCCGGTGCTCACCGGGCGTGCAGGCGTCGAGGGCGAGCAGGTGCGCGCGGGCGAGGTCGGCGACGTGGACGTAGTCGCGGACGCAGGTGCCGTCCGGCGTGGGGTAGTCGGTGCCGAAGACGCTGACCGACTCGCGCTCGCCCAGAGCCACCTTCAGGACGTTGGGGATCAGATGGGTCTCGACCGTGTGCCGCTCGCGGAACGCGCCGTACGCCCCGGCAACGTTGAAGTAGCGCAGGCTGACCGCGCCGAGGCCGTACAGCCCGGCGAAGGCGGTGAGCGCGGTGTCCACGGCGAGTTTGGACGCGCCGTAGGGGTTGCCCGGGCGGGTCGGGTCGGTCTCCAGGATGGGAGTGCGCTCCGGCTCGCCGTAGGTGGCGGCGGTGGAGGAGAACACGATCCGGTTCACCCCGGTCCGACGCATGGCGTCGAGCAGCGCGAGCGTGCCGCCGAGATTGTGCGACCAGTACAGCCCCGGCTTCTCGACCGACTCGCCCACCAGCGACTTGGCCGCGAAGTGCAGCACGGCGTCATAGCCGTCGGCGAGCACGCCCTCGGCCTTGATGATCGACGCCTGCACGAACGAGGCCCCGGGCGGCACCGCGTCGGCGTGCCCGGTCGACAGGTCGTCGAGCACCGTGACCTCGTGCCCCTCCTCCAGGAGTTGCGCCGCCACGACGCTGCCGATGTACCCGGCTCCACCAGTAACCAGCAGCTTCACTGTTTACTCCTGTTCAAATCTGTTGGATTATGTACGTCCAGGGCCTAGCTTACGCGGTTCCCAGGAGGAGCGGGTTAAATGCCACCAGTACCGCAATCTCAGCAAGCCGCGGGGGATTGCGACGACCGGCCTGGCCTGCCTGACACCCGAACGGACTGATGACGTTGAGCAACGTCGCGGTGACCATCGCCCTGGTCCTGATATTCATCCTGATCGGCGGCTTCTTCGCCGCGGCCGAGATGGCGATGGTCTCGCTGCGGGAGAGCCAGATCCGCCGCCTGAGCCGCGACGAGGGACGCCGCGGCGCGCGGGTGCAGAAGCTCGCCCGCGACCCCAACCGCTTCCTGTCGGCCATCCAGGTCGGGGTGACCGTGGCGACCGTGCTGTCGGCCGCGCTCGGCGCCGACGCGCTGGGCCCGCGGTTCGCCCCGGTCCTTGAGCAGTGGGGCCTGCGGCCGAGCGCGGCCGCGTCCGTCGCGTTCGTGGCCGTCACGCTGGCCATCTCGTACGTGACCCTGGTGCTCGGTGAGCTGGCGCCCAAGCGGCTCGGCCGGCAACGGGCGGAGAACCTGTCGCTCGCGACCGCCCCGCTGCTCGACCGGATCGCGACGCTGTCGAGGCCGGTGATCTGGCTGCTGTCCAAGTCGACCAACGGCGTCGTCCGCCTGCTCGGCGGCAACCCGTCCGCGGACAGGGCGGCCATGACCACCGAGGAGCTGCGCGACATGGTCGTGGGCCACACGGACCTCACCCAGGACGAGCGCGACGTGATCGCCGAGGTGTTCGCGGCGGGCAAGCGGCAGCTCAGGGAGGTCATGCTGCCCCGCACGGAGGTCGAGTTCATGGCGGTGGACACCCCGCTCGCCGAGGCCGCCGTGCTCGCCGCGGCCATGCCGCACTCCCGGTTCCCCGTCTACCGCGACACCTACGACGACGTCATCGGGTTCGTCCACGTGCGGGATCTGCTCGACCCCGTGCGCACCGGACGGCTGGAGCCGATCAGCGAGGTCGTGCCGATCCGTCCGGTCAAGCTCGTGCCGGCGAGCAAGCGGGTCCTGGCCACGCTCGCGGAGATGCGCGACGAGGGCCACCACCTCGCCATCGTGGTGGACGAGTACGGCGGCACCGACGGCATCGTGACTCTGGAGGACCTGGTCGAGGAGCTCGTGGGCGACATCCGCGACGAATACGACGAGAGCGGCGACGCCGTACGCGTGATCGCCGGAGACATGGAGGTCGAGGGGCTGGTCAACCTCGACGAGTTCCACACGCAGACGGGCGTGCGGCTGCCCAGCGGGCCGTACGAGACCCTGGGCGGATACGTCATGGCATCCCTCGGCCACCTGCCCCAGAGCGGCGAGGTCGCCGAGGCGCCGGGCGTGAAGCTGACCGTGACGGAGATGGACGGACGCCGCGTCTCCCGTGTCCGCGTCACCCGCAATCCCCCCGAAAGCACGGCGCCCGTGACCGCCGGCTGAGCGGCGGGCGGCTGTGCCCACCCCTGGCCGTGTCTGTCGCGGGCAGCCCGCGACTGCTGACAGAATTGCCGTATGGCTCTTGCTCGCGTCCTGTCCGGTATCCAGCCCACCGCCGACTCGTTCCACCTGGGCAACTATCTCGGCGCGATCCGTCAGTACGTGGCACTGCAGGACACCCATGAGGCCTTCTTCTTCATCGCCGACCTGCACGCGCTGACCGTGGCGCCCAAGCCCGAGGAGCTGCGCCGGCGCACCAGGATCGCCGCCGCCCAGCTGTTCGGCGCGGGGCTCGACCCGGAGCGGGCCGCGGTCTTCGCGCAGAGCCAGGTGCGTGAGCACAGCGAGCTCGCCTGGTACCTGATCTGCCAGACCGGCATGGGCGAGGCCGGGCGGATGACCCAGTTCAAGGACAAGTCCGCGCGGTACGGCGAGAGTTCGGCCAGCGTCGGCCTGTTCACCTATCCGATCCTCCAGGCGGCCGACATCCTGATCTACCAGGCCGACCAGGTGCCGGTCGGGGTGGACCAGAAGCAGCACCTGGAGCTCAGCCGCGACCTCGCGCAGCGCTTCAACAGCCGCTACGGCCAGACGTTCAAGGTGCCGAGCCCGTACATCCTCAAGGAGGTCGAGAAGATCACCGACCTCCAGGACCCGACCGCGAAGATGTCCAAGTCGTCGTCGAGCCCGCAGGGCATCCTCGACGTGCTGGAAGAGCCGAACGTCCTGCGCAAGAAGATCATGCGAGCGGTGACCGACACCGGTAGCGACGTCGTCGCCGACGAGGAGAACAAGCCGGGCGTCACCAACCTGCTGAGGATCCTGTCCGCGCTGACCGGCACGCCGATCCCCGAGCTGGAGACCCGGTTCGCCGGGCAGGGGTACGGCACCTTCAAGAAGGAGGTCGCCGAGGCCGTCATCGAGACGTTCTCCCCGATCCGGGAGCGTACGGAGAAGCTGCTGGCCGACGAGGCCGAGCTCGACCGGATGCTGGTCGCGGGCGCCGCACGGGCCCGCAAGGTGGCCCGCGAGACGATGGAGCAGGTCCGCGAGCGCCTCGGCCTGCTGCCCACGCCGCCGACCTCCGCGTGACCCACGCCTGAGACCGCGGCCCCGCCCCGGGCCGTGGTCGCCGCGCATCGAGACGCCTTCTCCGGGTACACCATGCCGATGGGGATGGCGATGGTCGACCGGGTCACGCGGCGCGTCGACGAAGTCAAGGCGTGGGGCCGGATGTGGATCGAGCGCGACCGGATCCGCTTTCCCTGGCTCGACCACCTCATCAGGACCGTCCAGCGCTACCAGGTGCAGTCGGGGGACCGGCTGGCGGGCGCCATCACCTATTTCGCGTTCCTGTCGTTCTTCCCGCTGATCGCGCTGGCGTTCGCCCTGTTCGGGTATGTCGTGACGATCCGCCCGGACGCGCTCGCCACGCTCACCGAGGCGATCAACAGCCAGCTTCCCGGGCTCGCCGGGCAGCTCCACATCGACCAGCTCGCCGGGGCCCGGGCCCGGGCAGGGCTGATCGGCCTGCTCGGCCTGCTGTACGCCGGGCTGGGCGCGATGGACGCCCTGCGCGGGGCGCTGCGCACGGTCTGGATGACCTGCGAGCCGCCGCTCAACTACTTCGTCGGCAAGCTCCGCGACCTCGTCGCGCTCGTGCTGATGGGCCTGGCCATGCTGGCCTCGGTGATCGCGAGCGGGTTCGCCACGGGGGCCACGAGCATGGTCGCCGGATGGCTCGGCCTGGGCTCCTCGCCGCTGGCCGGCTTCGGGGTCTGGCTCGCCGGGATCGCCGCGAGCCTCGTCGCCGACCTGCTGCTCTTCCTGGTCATCCTCGGCTGGCTGGCCAAGCCGCCCCAGCCGTTCTTCGTCGTGCTCAAGGGCGCCCTGCTGGGCGCGGTCGGCTTCGGCGTGCTGAAGCAGCTCGCGGCGCTGATCCTCTACAGCACCCTGCGCAACCCGGTGTACGGCACGTTCGCGGTGGTCGTGGGGCTGCTGCTGTGGATCAACCTGTCGTCCCGGGTGATCCTCTACGCCGCCGCGTGGACGGCGACGGCCACGCTGGGCCCGCCGCCCGAGCCCACCCCGCTGCCGTCGCCCGCGACCACGCCCACCACAGGCCCCGCCTGACCGAGCATGCCATCCCCGCCCCGCCTGCCCGCTAGCCGTCGGCGTCGCCGGGCGTCCTGCGGCGCCGGCGCAGGCCGTACGCGCCGAGGGCGAGGAGCACGAGGACGCCGCCGCCGATCAGCAGCGGGGTGGTCGCGCCCGCACCATTGGAGGCGGGGTCCTCTCCGCGCGCCTTGGCCGCGCCCGCGTCGGCCGCACCCGGCGTCGGAGAGGGCCGTACGGCCAGGGGGGAGGAGGAGGGCTTGGGGTCGGGCGCCGGCCCGACCAGCTGGCCCACGGGGGCCACCTTGCCCCTCGCGGCGAAGCCCCAGTCGAGCAGCTTGGCGACCTCCTCCCAGAAACCGCCGGGGTGATGCATGATCACGACAAGGATGGTGTGGCCGTCCCGCCGGGCCGCCCCCACGAAGCTGCCCAGAGCCTTGGACGTCCAGCCGTTCTTGACGCCGAGCATGCCCTTGTAACTTCCGAGCAGCCGGTTGTGGTTGGCCATCTCGTAGTAGGCGGGCGCGGGAGACTCACTGGCCTCGGAGTCGTCATCGCGCTTCTTCTTCTTTTTCTTCTTCTTGGGGTCGTCCTTGGGCGCGGGGAACTTCGCGACCTTCGTGCTGATGTATTCGCGGAAGTCCGGGAGCGCCAGCCCGGCCCGCGCGATCAGGGCGAGGTCGTAGGCGGAGCTGCGCTGGCCCGGGGCGTCCAGGCCGTTCGGCGTCTTGGCCACCGTGTCGTACGCCTGGAGCTTGTGCGCCTCCTTGTTCATGTCGGCGAGCGTCTTCTTCACGCCGCCGTTCGCCTCGGCGAGCGCGACCGCCGCGTCGTTGCCGGAGACCATGAGCAGCGCCCGCATGAGGTCGTCGATCTTGTAGATCGGCTCGGGGACGATGCCGACGGCGCTGCCCTCCACGTTGGAGGCTTCCTCGCTCGGCTTGACCTTGCGGTTCTTGTCGAGCTTGGGGATCAGCGTGACGGCCGTCAGCGTCTTGAGCGTGCTCGCGGGCAGGTAGTGCCCGTGGGGGTCCTTGGCCGCGAGCACCGCGCCGGTGTCGGCGTCGGCCACGACGTACGCGCTGGCCTCGGTCTTGGGCGGGGGTTTGATCCCGGCGGGCCGGATGATCCCGTGTCCGGCGAGCAGGTCTCCGCCCACGGTGCCGTTGCCCTTGCCGATTCCGGCCACGGCGGTGCCGGCCACCGCGGTGCCGGCAACGGCCGTGCCGGTCTGCCACGGTGTCAGGTCCGGTACGGTCCCCGCGCCCGCGGCGGGAGGGGCGCCGAACAGCGCCGTCGTCAGCACTCCCGCCGCCGTCACGTCCGCGGCGAGAGCCCGCAGGTTCGTCCCCATAGGTCGCTCAGCCTAGCCTTGACTGCCTTCGCATGAAGCGACATATGCCCCATATGCCACAGGGCCACGCAGGCGGCCGCCCGATACTGTCAGCATGACGAGACGTGTATCGATCTTTCTCGTGGCACTCGCCGCTTTCATGATCTTCGAATGGATCAACCTCGGCTTCAACCTCGCCGACGGGCACGAGACTTCCTTCTACGTCGTCCACGGCGTACTCATCGCGGTGAACATCCTCCTGGCACTGGCGCTCGGGGCGGTCGGCGTGCGGGGATGGATGAAGGGTAGGGCCTGATCCTGGAACGACCTTGTCCACTGTGACCTGAGTGTCGACAGGGACCGAACGTGATGGAGGCAAGCTTTGGCGATCGACTTCAATCCCTCGCGCGGCGCGACCCTCGGCGTGGAGTGGGAGCTTCAGCTCGTCGACCGGCTTACGCGTCATCTCCGCCAGGACGCGAAGGATGTGCTCGGCGCGGTTCCCGATCTCAGCGAGGGGCCGCGGCCCAAGGCCATGCACGAGCTCATGCAGTCGCAGGTCGAGATCATCACCGACGTCTGCCACACGGTGGCCGAGGCGGTGCAGGACCTGAAGAAGAGCATCGACCGGCTGACCGAGGCCGTCGAGCCGCGCGGCATCGCGCTCGCCTGCACGGGGACCCACGCGATCAGCGACTGGCGTGACGCGGTCTACGCGCCGAGCCAGCGCTACGTGGAGCTGGTCGAGGACCTGCAGTGGCTCGCCCGGCGGATCCAGACGTTCGGCGTGCACGTCCACGTGGGCGTCAAGGACCGGGACAAGGTCATCCCGATCGTCAACGCCCTCGCGGCGTACCTGCCGCACTTCCTCGCGCTCACCGCCTCCAGCCCCTACTGGGGAGGGCAGGACACCGGGCTGGCGTCGAGCCGGGCCATCGTCTTCGGCTCGCTGCCCACGGCCGGGCCGCCGCACCTGCTGGCCGACTGGGCCGAGTTCGAGGAGTACATGGACACGCTGCTGCGGGCGGGCACGATCCGCAGCATCAAGGAGGTGTGGTGGGACATCCGGCCGCATCCCGACTTCGGCACGATCGAGGTGCGGATGTTCGACGGCATCCCGACGCCGCGCGAGGTGGGCATGGTGGCCGCGCTGACCCAGTGCCTCGTGCAGCAGTTCGATCAGCAGCTCGACCGGGGGTACACGCTGCCGCATCCGGCGGCGTGGGTGGTGCGCGACAACAAGTGGCGCGCCACGCGCTACGGCCTCGACGCGGACGTCATCACCGACGACCATGGCTCCACGGCGCCGATGCGAGACGTATTGTATGAACTTCAGCGTGAACTCGAACCCGTCGCCGAGCGGCTCGGCTGTGCCGACGAACTGGCGGTCGTGACCGAGGTGCTGGAGCAGGGGAGCTCATCCGAGCGCCAGCGGGCGATCCTCGCCGACGGAGGGACCCTCCAGGACGTGGTCGACGCCACGGTCATCGAGCTCGCCGAGGACAGGTTCGTCACCTCGAACCCCAACCACGAGATCGGACAATCAGCCACCTGACGGGGTAGGCCTGATATATCCGGCAACAGTGCCTCAGTTCTGACAACGTGCGGAGGCCGGTGTAAATACTGGGCAATCCGCCGTATCGAAGGGTCGCGGCATGGAAGGATTGTGATTGAAGGGTCGGTGGAGGCGAGACTCGCCCGCTTGACCCTTTTAGGCTTTTCTGTGACCTTTTGTGATCATATGGACGATCCGGCGATCCGTGGCGGGACGGCGCGCCGGAGAAGGGAAGACCCGTGGCCACCTCATCGAAGCTCGCTACGCCGGACGCGGCCGTGCCGGGAAGTAACGACCTGGCCGGACAGCTGGCGGAATTCCTTCGCGGGCACAACGATGAGCTGATCGAGTTCCGGCGCGACGTACACGCGCACCCGGAGATCGCCTTCAGCGAGCATCGCACGACCGAGAAGATCGCTGAGCGGCTGACGGACGCCGGGCTCACCCCGCGCCCGCTGTCGCGCGGCACCGGACTGTGGGTGGACTTCGGCCGGGACGAGGGCCCAACGGTCGCCCTGCGTGCCGACATCGACGCGCTGCCGATGGAGGACGAGAAAGACGTCCCCTACCGCTCCACGAACCCGAACGCGTGCCACGCCTGCGGCCACGACGTGCACGCGTCGATAGTCCTCGGCGCTGGGCTGTTCCTGGCGTCGCAGGCCGACGCGGGCGCGCTCCCCGGCCGGGTCCGGCTGATCTTCCAGCCCGCCGAGGAGGTCGCGGGCGGCGCGCTTGAGGTCATGCGCGACGGCGGCCTCAACGAGGTCGACCGCATCTTCGCGGTGCACTGTGACCCGCGCCTCGACGTCGGGCACGTCGGCCTGCGCACCGGCCCGATCACCGGGTCCTGCGACAGCCTGCGCATCAGCGTCGCGGGCCCGGGCGGGCACACCGCCCGGCCGCACCTGACCGTCGACCTCGTCTATGCGCTCAGCAAGATCGTCACCGAGTTGCCGGCCGCGCTGTCGCGCCGGGTGGACCCTCGCTCCAGCCTCAGCCTCGTGTGGGGCCAGATCGCCGCGGGCTCGGTGGCCAACGCGATCCCGGACGTCGGGGTCGCCCAGGGCACGGTCAGGTCGCTCGACGAGGATGCCTGGCACCAGGCTCCCGACCTGGTCAAGGCCCTGCTCGACTCGGTCGCCGGCGCGTACGGCGTGGACGCCGAGATCGACTACCGGCGCGGCACCCCGCCCACGGTGAACGAGGCCACCAGCATCCAGATGCTGCACGACGCGGTCACCCAGATCATCGGCGAGGGGGCGGCCGTGCCCACGCCGCAGAGCCTCGGCGGCGAGGACTTCTCCTGGTACCTCGAATCGGTGCCCGGCGCGCTCGCCCGGCTGGGGACCCGGCCGCCGGGGGTCGTGGACGAGGTCGACATCCACCGGCCGCTGTTCGACGTGGACGAGCGGGCGATCGGGATCGGCGTCAAGGTTCTCGCCGCCACCGCGCTGACCGCGCTGTGGGGCGGCGCCCGCTGAACAGCCGAACAGACGGCACCGAACAGGCCACGTTGACCAGACGGCGCTGACCAGACTGCGCTGAACAGGCCGCGCTGACCAGACGGCGCCGAACAGGCCGCGCTGAACGGATGGCGCCACCGAACAACGCCGCGCCGCTGAACGGCGCTGAACCGTACACCGCCCTGCCCGACGTCTCTCCCCCCGCGTCCGGAAGATCGGTATCCCTTACTCGCCCATATTGACTCAAAACGGATTAATCGGTCAGGGTCTTTGTCCGGCGTGTTCTCCCACGCGCCCAGCGGGTATCGCGGATCGGGGACCACCATTCCGGGTTGGAGGTCCGATTGCGGGCGTTCCGGGCGGTGATGGCGGGTGCCGTCGCCGCCGCCGTGACCGTCGCCGCGGGATGCGGCGGCGGTGCGGAGACGACGACGCCGCGCTCCCGCCCGCTGCAGGTCGGGCTCGTGTACGACATCGGCGGACGGGGCGACCGGTCCTACAACGACGCCGCGGCCGCCGGAGTGGACGAAGCCAAGCGCAACCTGACCGGCCTGCGGGTGCGGGAGGTCGAGGCCGCGCAGGGCGAGCCCGCCGGCCGCAAGGTGGAGCGGGTGCGGGCGCTCGCCGAGGCGGGCTACGACCCGATCATCGCCGTCGGCTACTCGTACGCGCCGGCGCTGGCGAGCATCGCCCCCAGGTTTCCCCGGACCCGGTTCGCGATCGTGGACGAGCCGACGGTGTCCGGCCCCAACATCACCAACCTGCTGTTCGCCTCGGAGCAGGGCTCGTTCCTGATGGGCGCGGCGGCGGCGATGAGGTCGCGCACCGGCGACGTCGGCTTCGTCGGGGGCAACCGGTCGCCGCTGGTCAGGAAGTTCGAAGTCGGCTACGTCCAGGGCGTGAAGCATGTGAAGCCGCGGGCGCGGATCAGGATCGCCTACCTCGCGGACCCGCACGACCTGAGCGGCTTCGACCGGCCGGACAAGGCGTGCAAGACCGCGCGGCGCATGTACCGGGCCGGGGCCGACGTGGTCTACCAGGTGGCCGGGGCCTCGGGCGCCGGGGTGTTCCGCGCCGCCGATCAGGCCGATGCGTGGGCCATCGGCGTCGACTACGACCAGGCCAAGAGCGCCGACCCCGCCGTACGCCACGTGATCCTGACCTCGATGATCAAAAGGATCGACGTCGCGGTCTACGACTACCTCGCCGGCGTCGCCGATCACACCGTCACCAGCGGCCGGATCGTGTACGACCTGAAGCGCGGCGGCGTCGACTACAGCCTGACCGGCGGCCACATCGCCGACCTCCATCCGCGCCTGGAGCGGCTCAAGCAGGAGATCATCCACGGCAGGCTCAAGGTTTCCCCAGGCTGACGCCCCGGTCACGGTGCGGCGTGGGGTGAATAACGGACATGTTGCGGACTGGTGTGCGGGTTTGGTCTATGCAGGTCAAACAACTATCTTCCGTGCAGGGTTGCCGTGCGTTCCTGCGTGCGTGCGACGGGAGTCAGACGGGCGGGGAACGGAAGGGGAGTCACGACCTTGCTCCACAATCGAGTTAGCAAACTGGCCGCTGCCACTGTGGGCGGGGCCTTGCTCATGGCCGCCGCCGCGTGTGGGGGCGGCGACGACACCACCACGACCGGAGCTTCGGCCGGCGCGTCCTCCGCGCCCGCCGCCGCGCAGGTCAAGGTCGGTCTGGCGTACGACATCGGTGGCCGCGGCGACGGTTCCTTCAACGACGCGGCCGCGGCCGGCCTGGACAAGGCCGAGTCGGAGCTCAAGGTCGAGAAGAAGGAACTGGAGGCCACCCAGGGCGAGACCGACGCCCAGAAGGAGGAGCGGCTGCGCCTGCTCGCCTCCGGGGGTTACAACCCGGTCGTCGCGGTGGGCTTCGCCTACTCCGGCTCCGTGGCGAAGGTCGCCAAGGAGTTCCCCGACGTCAAGTTCGCCATCGTGGACGACGACGCGGCCAAGGGCGACAACATCACGAACCTGATGTTCGCCGAGGAGCAGGGGTCGTTCCTCGTGGGGGTCGCGGCGGCGCTGAAGTCCGAGAAGGGCAACATCGGCTTCGTGGGCGGCGTCGACGTGCCGCTGATCCACAAGTTCGAGGCGGGCTACGAGGCCGGCGCGAAGGCCGTCAAGCCGGACATCAAGATCCAGAGCAAGTACCTCACCCAGCCTCCGGACTTCGGCGGCTTCGGCGACCCGGCCAAGGGCAAGACGGCCGCGCAGGGCATGTACGACGCCGGTGCGGACGTGGTCTACCAGGCGGCCGGCGGTTCGGGTGCGGGCGTCTTCGAGGCGGCCAAGGCCGCGAACGCGATGGCGATCGGCGTCGACTCCGACCAGGCGGCGCTCCCGGCGTACGCCGACTTCAAGGACGTGATCATCACCTCGATGACCAAGAAGGTCGACGTCGCGGTCTTCGACTTCCTGAAGAACTTCACCACCGGCGCGGTCAAGTCGGGCCCGTCGGTCTACGACCTCAAGGCGGGCGGCGTGGACTACTCCACGACCGGCGGCAAGATCGACGACATCAAGTCGCAGATCGACGAGTACAAGCAGAAGATCATCAGCGGCGAGATCACGGTCCCGACGTCCTGACCTGCGTAATCGAGGGGCCCGGGGGTACCCGCCCCGGGCCCTTTGCTCTACTCTCACTACCACTTGACCGTCACCGGGCACTCCGCGAGGAGGAGGCCGACATTACCGCCGCGACCGTTACGGAACCTGCAGTAGAGCTCGCCGGGATCACCAAGAGGTTCCCGGGAGTCGTCGCCAACAGCGACATTCACCTCCGCGTCGCCAAAGGGCACATCCACGCCATCGTCGGCGAGAACGGCGCGGGGAAGTCCACGCTGATGAAGATCCTGTACGGGATGCAGCGCCCCGACGAGGGCGAGATCCGCGTCAACGGGTCGCCCGTGGGCTTCCACACCCCCGCCGACGCCATCTCCGCGGGCATCGGCATGGTCCACCAGCACTTCATGCTGGCCGACAACCTGACCGTGCTGGAGAACGTGGTCCTGGGCAGCGAGCCGCGCCGCGGCGGCCTCGCCCTCGACTTCGCCGCCGCGCGTAAGAAGATCAAAGAGATCTCCGACGCGTACGGCCTGGGCGTACGGCCGGACGCGCAGGTCGAGGACCTGGGGGTCGGCGACCGGCAGCGGGTGGAGATCCTGAAGGTGCTCTATCGGGGCGCCCGCATCCTGATCCTGGACGAGCCGACCGCCGTGCTCGTGCCCCACGAGGTGGACGAGCTGTTCGACAACCTGCGCGGCCTGGTCCGCGAGGGGCTGACGATCCTGTTCATCTCCCACAAGCTGGACGAGGTCCTGCGAGTCGCCGACGAGATCACCGTCATCCGGCGGGGGACCACCGTGGCGACCGTGAACCCGAAGGACGTGACCTCCCGCAAGCTCGCCGAGCTCATGGTCGGCAGCGAGCTGCCCAGCCCCGAGACCCGTGAGTCGACCGTCACCGACGTCGTCGCTCTGTCCGTACGCGACCTGACCGTGCGCACCGGCGACGGGCGTCCGGTGGTCGAGAACGTGAGCTTCGACATCCACAGGGGCGAGGTCCTCGGCATCGCGGGTGTCGAGGGCAACGGCCAGGCGGAACTCGTCGAGGCGATCATGGGCATGCGCCCCTGCGAGGCGGGCGCGCTCACGCTCGGCGGGGCCGACATCTCCCAGTGGTCGACGCTCAGGCGGCGCGCCGGCGGTATCGGCTACATCCCCGAGGACCGCCACCGGCACGGCCTGCTGCTGGAGTCGCCGCTCTGGGAGAACCGCATCCTCGGCCACCAGACCCGCCGGCCCAACGTCAGGGGCCCGTGGATCGACCGCGCCGGCGCGCGGGCCGACACCCGCCGCATCGTCGAGGAGTACGACGTGCGCACGCCCGGCATCGACGTGGACGCGGCCACGCTGTCCGGCGGCAACCAGCAGAAGCTGATCGTGGGACGGGAGATGAGCGGCGACCCCGTGCTGCTCATCGCCAGCCACCCCACCCGCGGCGTGGACATCGGCGCGCAGGCGGCCATCTGGGACCATCTGCGCACCGCGCGCGCCGCCGGGCTGGCCGTGCTGCTGATCTCCGCGGACCTCGACGAGCTGATCGGGCTGTCCGACACGCTCAAGGTGATCCTGCGCGGCAGGATCGTCGCCGACGTCGATCCCGCGAACGTGACCCCCGAGCAACTGGGCTCGGCGATGACCGGCGCCGGGGAGGGCGTATGAACGGGTTCGTCGACCGGCTGCTCGGCCGGGTGCGCCTCGGCGGCTGGCTCGCCGTCGCCGCGCCGGTCATCGCGGTCGCCTTCGCGGTGCTGATCACCTCGGTGGTCCTGCTCATCGCGGGCAGCGATCCGGTCGAGGCGTTCACCACCCTCGCGGACTACGGCACCCAGCCGCGGTCGATGGCCATGATCCTCAACACGGGGGTCATGTACTACATCTCCGCACTCGCGGTGGCCGTCGGCTTCCGGATGAACCTCTTCAACATCGGCGTGGACGGTCAGTACCGGCTCGCGGCCGTGGTCGCCGCCGGGCTCGGCGGCGCCGCCGTGGTGCCCGGCGTGCTCAACATCGTCCTCGTGGTCGTCGTCGCGGTGATCGTCGGCGCCCTGTGGGCCGCGATCGCCGGTCTGCTCCGGGTGTACCGGGGTGTGAGCGAGGTCATCTCGACCATCATGCTGAACGCGATCGCCACGGGCCTCGGGTCGTGGCTGGTCAGCGAGCACTTCGGCGTGCTGACCGGCAACGACCTCGGCACCAGGCCGATCCCCGACGACGCGCACATGCCGGGCATCCCGCTGATCGCCGGAACGCCGGTGCTGGTCAACGGCTTCATCGTGGTCGCGGTCGTGCTCGGCGTCGCGTACTGGGTCGTGCTCAACCGCACCCGGTTCGGCTTCGAGCTGCGGGCGACCGGCAAGTCCGAGTCGGCCGCGGTGGCCAGCGGCGTCAGCGTGAAGAAGATGATCGTCGTCACGATGGTCATGTCGGGGGCGGTCGCCGGTCTGATCGGCATGCCGGAACTGCTCGGCGCCTCCTACAAGTACAGCAACAACTTCCCGGCCGGTCTCGGCTTCACGGGCATCGCGATCGCCCTGCTCGGCCGCAACAACCCGGTCGGCATGGCGGTCGGCGCGTTGCTGTGGAGCTTCCTGGACAACTCGTCCAACCAGCTCCAGCTGCTCGACATCTCCAAGGAGATCGTCCAGATCATGCAGGGCGTCGTCGTGCTGTCCGTGATCATCGCGTACGAGCTGGTCCACCGCTACCGGATCGTCGCGGAGCAGCGCAGAGTCAGCCGAGAGCTCGCCGCGCCACAGGAGGCGCCGAAGGCGGGGGCGGCGGCATGAGCGAGCGAAGCGCGCGAGACGGCGGACGCGGCGGGCCGGACGGAATCGAGGAGACGGCATGACGGCGACGGACCTCCCGGTCGACCGCCCGGTCGAGACACCCCCGGCGCGGCGCCTGCGGCTGTCGGCGCCGGTGCTCCTGCTCGGCCTGGCCGGGCTCGTGGTGCTGCTGTCGGTCGCGCGGCTGGTGACCGGGGCGAACGACATCACCTCGGCGGGCACGGTCAGCGCCGCGCTCGGCCTCGCCGTGCCGATCGGGCTCGCCGGTCTCGGCGGCCTCTGGTCGGAGCGGGCCGGGGTGGTCAACATCGGCCTCGAAGGCATGATGGTGCTCGGCACCTGGTTCGCCGCCTGGGGCGCCCTCCAGTTCCACAGCCCCTGGGCGGGCGTGGTCGCGGGCGCCGTCGGCGGGGCGCTGGGCGCGGCGATCCACGCCGTCGCGACCGTGACCTTCGGCGTCGACCACATCATCTCCGGCGTGGCGATCAACATCGTCGGCGTCGGCTTCACCCAGTACCTGTCCCAGCTCGTCTTCGACGGCATGCCGGGCGGCGGGACGAAGAACTCGCCGCCGCTGCCCAAGATGGGCACGGTGAGCCTGAGTTTCCTCGACGATCCGCTGCGGACGGTCGAGGCCGGGCACTGGTTCGTGGTGTCGGACTTCGCGGGCGTGCTGCGGGGCATCACCCAGGGCGTGTCCTGGTTCACGATCCTGGCGATCCTGCTGGTCCCGCTGTCGTTCTACCTCCTGTGGCGCACGCCGTTCGGCCTGCGCCTGCGGGCGTGCGGCGAGCGGCCGGTCGCGGCGGAGTCGCTGGGCGTCAACGTCTACCTGTACAAGTGGGCCGCCGTGCTCGTCTCCGGTGTGCTTGCCGGGCTCGGCGGCGCGTTCCTGTCGCTGGTGGCCGCGGGCATCTATCGCGACGGGCAGACGGGCGGACGCGGCTACATCGGCCTCGCCGCCATGATCTTCGGCAACTGGCGTCCCGGCGGGCTCGCCGGCGGCGCGGCGCTGTTCGGCTACACCGACGCGCTCCAGCTCCGGCAGGGCGGCATCTCGGTGCACGCGCTGCTGCTCGTCGTCGCGCTGCTGCTCGCCGCCGTGGCGGTCTACCAGCTCGTACGGCAGCGGCGCGGGGGCGCGGCACTGATCACCGCGGTCGTGGCGATCGCGGTGTTCGCGGTGTTCGCCGTGACGGACACCGTGCCGGAGCAGTTCACCTCGTTCACCCCCCATCTGACCACGCTGCTGGTGCTGTCGCTGGCCTCACAACGCCTGCGCATGCCGGCGGCCGACGGCGTCCCGTATCGAAGGGGGCAGGCGAAATGAGCATCGACTGGGAGGCGCTGCAGGTCGCGGCCCGCGAGGCCATGACCCACGCGTACGCGCCGTATTCGAAGTTTCCCGTGGGAGCCGCGGCCCTCGTCGACGACGGCCGGGTCGTGACCGGCTGCAACGTGGAGAACGCGTCGTACGGCGTGGGGTTGTGCGCCGAGTGCGGGCTGGTCTCGGCGCTGTACGCGAGCGGCGGCGGCAGGCTCGTGGCCTTCACCTGCGTGGACGGCCACGGCGAGCTGCTGATGCCGTGCGGCCGCTGCCGCCAGCTGCTGTTCGAGCACGGCGGGCGGGACCTGCTGGTGGAGACGCCCGACGGGCCGATGCGGATGGCCGACTTCCTGCCGTTCGCCTTCGGGCCCGACGATCTGTCGCGATAGAGGGGGAAGCGTGGGGTTCGACGCGATCGAGGTCATCACCGTCAAGCGCGACCGGGGTGAGCTGCCGACCGCCCAGATCGACTGGGTGATCGACGCGTATACCCGGGGCGAGGTGGCCGACGAGCAGATGTCGGCGCTGCTGATGGCGATCCTGCTCAACGGCATGAACCGCAGGGAGATCGCGGACTGGACCCAGGCCATGATCAGGTCGGGGGAGCGGATGGACTGGTCCTCCCTCGACCGGCCCACGGCCGACAAGCACTCCACGGGCGGGGTCGGCGACAAGATCACCTTGCCGCTGGCTCCGCTGGTAGCCGCCTGCGGCGCGTACGTGCCGCAGCTGTCCGGGCGGGGTCTCGGGCACACCGGCGGCACGCTGGACAAGCTGGAGTCGATCCCCGGCTGGCGGGCGTCGCTGTCGAACGACGAGATGCTCGCCGTGATCCGCTCGGCCGGGGCGGTCGTCTGCGCGGCGGGCGCGGGTCTCGCGCCCGCCGACAAGAAGCTCTACGCGCTGCGCGACGTCACCGGCACGGTCGAGTCGATCCCGCTGATCGCCTCCTCGATCATGTCCAAGAAGATCGCCGAGGGCACGGGATCGCTCGTGCTCGACGTGAAGGCCGGCTCCGGCGCGTTCATGAAGAACGTGGACGACGCGCGGGAGCTGGCGCGGACGATGGTCGAGCTCGGCACCGACGCCGGGGTGCGCACGGTCGCCCTGCTCACCGCGATGGACCGGCCGCTGGGCCTGAAGGTGGGCAACGCGCTGGAGGTCGAGGAGTCCGTCGAGGTGCTCGCCGGTGGCGGCCCCGCCGACGTGGTCGAACTCACCGTACGGCTGGCCAGGGAGATGCTGGAGGCCGCCGCCGTCCCGGGCGCCAGGGACCCGGAGGAGGCGCTGAAGGACGGCTCGGCCATGGACGCCTGGCGGCGCATGATCGCCGCCCAGGGCGGCGACCCGGACGCGCCGCTGCCGACGGCCGCCGAGTCGGCCGTGGTCACCGCCCCCGCCTCGGGCACGCTGCGCACGCTCGACGCGCTCAAGGTCGGGGTGGCCGCCTGGCGGCTCGGGGCCGGCCGCGCCCGCAAGGAGGACCCGGTGTCGGCCGGCGCGGGCATCGTCCTGCACGCCAAGCCCGGCGAGACGGTGCGCGCCGGAGCCCCGCTGATGACCCTGCACGCCGACGAGGCCGCCAGGTTCGACCGGGCCCTCCAGGCTCTGGAGGGCGCGTACGAGATCGGCGAGGGGGACGGCGCCGAGCTGCTCCCCCTGGTGATCGACCGCCTCACCGCCTGACCGGCCCGGGGCGCGACTTCGTCCGACCCCGTGGACGGCCGGGACGTGATCTCCTCGAATGGCTGACGCACCTCACCGATGTGCTCGGCCACCGAGAGGTCACCGAGAGGTCAGCGGGTGATCAGCGGGTGATCAGCAGTGCGCCCATGCCGACGAACAGGCCGCCGGTGAGCATGTCGAGCCTCTTCCGCAGCCGCCGGTAGCCCCTGGTGATCCACGGGCTGCCGGCCAGGAACGCGACGGCCGAGAACCAGGCGAACGCCACGGCCAGCATCGCGCCGAGCGTGACCGCCCGCATGGCGAGGTCCGTACGGTGCGGGAGCAGGCTGGCGAACAGGGCGCCGAAGAAGACGAGGGCCTTGGGGTTGGCGAGGTTGGTCAGCAGCCCGGCGCGCCACTCGCGCAGCCTGCCCGGACCGTGCATGGCGACGGCCGGCGCCGCGTCGTCGCCGGCCGGGGACGACCGCCTGCGAGCGGCGCGGATGGTCGCCACGCCGAACACGATGAGGAACAGGGCTCCGGCGACGCGGGCGGCGAAGTAGAGCCACTCGAACCGCTGGACGAGCACGGTGACGCCGAACAGACCGGCGACGGCCCAGACGCCGAGGCCGGTGACGACGCCCGCGGCCGCGCGCACGCCGCTGCGCCGCGACCCGCCGGCCGAGTGTCTGAGCACGATGAGGAAGTCGGGGCCCGGGCTCATCACCACCAGGATCCAGACGCCGAGCAGGGGAAACAACGGCAGCCACGACATGGCGGGTCCTTCCTGGCCGGGCTCGGCCGGCCGACGGACGGTTCGGGGCAGGAAAGTCAGAGGGCTGAGGGTTGGGGGCTGAGGGCCGGGGGCGGGGGGCTGGGATAGGAGGGCAGGGATGGGGAGACGGCGGCGGGCTCAGCCGGCCACGGGCGAGGCGATGACGACGGTGACGTCCGCCGGGGCGTCGCCGGTGCGATAGCGGTGCGGGCGGTCGCCCGCGAAGGCCAGCAGGTCACCCGGCCCGAGGAGGCGCGGGTCGTCGTCCGGCCCGGCCGTGATCTCGCCCGCGGCGACAAGCAGGTGCTCGACCGTGCCGGGCGCGTGCGGGACGCCGTCGAGGTCGGTGTGCGGGGGCACGCGCAGCCGCCACAGCTCCAGGCTGTGCCCGCTGCCGATCCGGCGCAGCAGTTCGCGTGTCGGCCCGTCGCCGGCGGCGGGCGTCGAGGGCAGGTGGACGGGACCGGCGTCGGTGTCCCTGGTCAGCAGGTCGGTCAGGGGGATGTGCAGCGCCAGGGCGACGGCCTCCAGCGTCTCGATCGTCGGATTGCCGGTGCCCGCCTCCAGGCTGGACAGCGTCGCCTTGCCGAGACCGGCCCGGCGGGCGAGCTCGGCCGCGCTCATCCCGCGCTGCGTCCGGCGCAGCCGGATCTGGGCGCCGATCGCCGCCGCCGTTCCACTCACGGCGGCATCTTCAACGGAACCATACGTTCACTATAACGAACGATGGTCCGCGTCGCTCGCCGCGAGGGCGTCGCCGAGAGGCGTGCGGTAGTACAGGACCGACCGCCCCGCCCGTCGACGCCGTACGAGACCGGCGTCGAGGAGCACCTTGAGATGCCGGCCCACCGATCCCAGGCCCTGGCCGGTCAGCGCCATTAGATGGGTCGTGCTCTTCGGAGCGGCGAGCAGCACGAGCACCCGCGCCCTCGCCGGGCCGAGCAGCCTGCCGAGGGCCTCGGGCACCGGCGCCCGGTCCGGCTCGGCCAGCGTTCCCGAGCAGGGGTAGATCAGTGCGTAGTGCCGGCCCGCCGTCCAGGCGGCCCACGCCTGCCGGGGGGTGACCGGGACGAACATCAGCCTCGCCCCGCCGATCCGCCTCGGCGGGTAGTCGTAGGTGTTGATCTGCAGCCGATCGCCGCCGAGCCAGCGCATCCCCTTGCGCATGTCGTTCAGCGCGGCGGCCCAGCCGCCCTGGCTGACCTGGCCCACGCGGGCGACGATGTCGGCCTCCATGATCCGCCGGCGGCGCGGCCAGTCGGGCAGCACGGTCCGCGTCCACACCCATTCCAGCAGGCCGGCCGCGCGCTCGGACAGGTCGGGGCGGCGCAGCCGCTCCGGCAACGGGCCGCGCAGCGCCACCTCGATGTCGGCGTACGCGGTCTCGGGCGGGGTCGCGCGGACGACGGCCAGTTCCTCCTCGAAGGTGGGCTCGCCCTCGCCGGTCGGAGCGGGCGTGAGGAAGTCGGCGGTCCAATTGCGTCCCCGCGCGGCCCTCAGCAGCAACGCCGTGATCGGGTCGCCGGCCAGGAGGGCCCGGAAGGCGGGCAGGTGGGCGTCGAGCCATGCCCGCTCGCCCGGGTGCCCGGCCGACGCCCTCTCCAGGGTGTACAGGCAGGCGGTCGCCTCGGCCAGCGGAGAGATCACGAACCGGCTCTCCGCGAGAGTGTCGGCGTCGACCAGCCACCAGCCCATGTTTCGCCTCCCCGCGAAACAATAACGGCGCAGCGCGGCGGTGATCGAGGCTCCCGCCATGCGCACCTATCGGGAACTGTTCCGCACCCCTGAATACACGCCCTTGTTCACCCTCGCGTCCGCGCAGGTGGCGGCCTCGACAGTGAGCGGCCTGGCGCTCGGCACGCTCGTGTACGGGGCGACGGGGTCGCCGCTGCTGTCGGCGCTGAGCATGTTCGGCTCGTCCTTCGCGCAGGTGGTCGGGGCGACGGTGCTGCTGTCGGCCGCCGACCGGCTGCCTCCGCGCGCCGCGATGACGGCGCTGGCGCTGGTCCACTGCGCCGGCACCGCCGCGCTCGCCGTGCCCGGGCTGCCGCTGTGGGCGGTGTTCGCCGTCGTCCTCGGCGTGGGGCTCGCCGCCTCCCTCGGCGGCGGCGTCCGGTTCGGGCTGCTCAACGAGATCCTGCCCAGGGACGGCTACCTGCTCGGCCGCTCGGTGCTCAGCATGTCGGTCGGCGTGCAGCAGATCATCGGCTTCGTCACCGGAGGCGTGCTCATGACCGCGCTGTCCCCGCGCGGCACCCTGCTCGCCGGGGCGGGGTTGTACCTCGCCGCCGCGGCCGTCGCCCGGTGGGGGCTCA
This sequence comes from Microbispora bryophytorum, assembly GCF_006874465.1. Classification (GTDB taxonomy): domain Bacteria; phylum Actinomycetota; class Actinomycetes; order Streptosporangiales; family Streptosporangiaceae; genus Microbispora; species Microbispora bryophytorum. The sequence goes on from NZ_VIRL01000003.1 coordinate 178,451, forward strand.
CCGACCGCCCGCCCCGCGCGCAGGGACGGCCCTCGCCCGCGCAGACGTGGCGGATCAACCGCGCGCTCTGGTCGTCAGGGCTGCGCCGCCGCCTCTACCTGGCTCTGTGGGTGCCGAACGGCCTGATCGTGGGCTGCGAGTCGTTGTACGTCGCTTACGACTCGCGGCACGCCGGGCCACTGTTCGCCTGCGCCGCCGTCGGGATGCTCACCGGTGACACGCTGATGGGGCGGTTCGTCCCCAAGCGGTGGCGCGAGCGGTTGGGCGCTCCGCTGCGGCTGCTGCTCGCCGTGCCGTACCTGGTCTTCCTCCTCCACCCGTCCCTGCCGGTCGCGGTCGCCGCCGTCGTGCTCGCCTCGGCCGGATACTCGGCCAGCCTGCTGCTCCAGGAACGCCTCATGGCCGTCACGCCGGAGGAGATGAGCGGGCAGGCGCTCGGGCTGCAGTCGTCCGGCATGCTCACCATGCAGGGGGCCGGCGCGGCGGTCGCGGGGGCGGTGGCCCAGTTCACCTCGGCCGCGACCGCGATGGGCGTGATGGCGGTGGCCTCCGTCGTGGTCACCCTCGCGCTGGCGCCCGGCCTGCGGGCCGGCGTGACGGGGGAGGCCCGCTCCTCCGCGCCTGCCGGGAGGGCGGTGTGATCGGCCGTACGAGACGGTGTGCCAGGGTGGTCCTGCCGCGCCGGACCGGCCGGACGCGCAGAGGGGAGAGCCATGTCCGATCAGCGGGGCATCCGGCATGTCGAGATCGGCGTCGCCGACCTGGCCCGCTCGCTCGGCTTCTACCGCGACCTGCTCGATCTCGCCCCGGCGCAGGGGCCGGTGGGAGGCCCGGGCGTCGCCTGGCTGGCGGCGGGGTCCGTGCTGCTCAAACTGGTCGAGACGGGCGACGGCGATCTCGGCGGCTGGGTGAACGACGACCTCCAGCGCGGCATCCGGCACATCGGATTCAAGGTCGGCGACGTCGATCTGCGGGCCGAGCGCGTCCGCGACGCCGGGGTGCCCTTCACGCTGCCGCCGCTCGACGCGGTCGGCGGCGTGCGCATCGCATTCTTCCAGGACCCGGACGGCACCCATCTGGAGATCACGGACAACTATTTGCGGTATCACCGGGTCGCCTCACCGGAACTGGCCGAGCGGGAGCGCCTCGCCGCCCTGAGCAGGCCGCGTACGGCCCCGCCGGTCTTCGACCACGTGGCGGTCACGTCCGCCGGCCTCGACGTCGCGCTGGCCTTCTACCGCGACACACTCGGCTACGAGGTCGTCGGCCAGATCACGCAGGACCAGGACCCGCGAGGCTTCCTGATCACGTACCTGCTGGCCGGGGACGCGGTCCTGGAGGTGTTCACGTTCGCCGCCCCCACGACCGCGAGCCCGTGGACCCCCGACCCGTGCCGGAGGGGGTTCCGGCGCGTCGCCCTCGCCGTCGAGGACCCAGAGGAGGCGGCCCTGCGGCTGACGGAGGCGGGCGCGAGGGTGGCACCCGACGATGTGCTGGTGGACGCGGACGGCGTGCCCCTCACGCTCGTCTGACTGCGCTGGTCTGACTGTGCTCATCCGACCCTGCTCGTCCGACCCCGCCGCCTTCCCGGGAGCCGGCGCGTCCGGCCTGCTCGCGCGCCGGCGCGAGGCTCACGATCAGACGGGGCGAGGCGCCTCATCCGGGACGGGCGGGGCGTAGCCGGCGTTCACCAGGTGGGGGAACAGGTGCGCGGACAGGACGGCCCGGTGGGTGGGGATCGCCTCCGCGTGCCGTCGCCGGCCCTCCTCGGTGACGTGCACGAACACCCCGCGCCGGTCCGCCTCGCACAGCGCGCGGGTGACGAGTCCCTCGCGTTCCAGGCGGGCGATGAGGCGTGACAGGGCGCTCTGGCTGAGGTGGACCTGGTGGGCGAGCTCCTGCACGCGGAACTTGACCGTCCCCGGCTCGGCATGGAGGGACTGGCCCTCCACGAGGCGCTCCAGCACCTCGAACTCGCTCAGGCCGAGCCCGTGCTTGTCGCTCAGCTCCCGCTCAAGCACGCACGACACCTCCGCGTGCCGGGCGAGCAGTTCGCGCCAGGCCATGACCACGAAGCCGGTGTCGATGTCGTTCATGCGAGACCGCCTTTCTCGTCGCGACCATACCATGCGCGCACATTAGATGCATTCACATTATTTGCTTGTGCATTGAATGCATGTGCATGTAAGTTTCGGTGCCATGACTTCTTCCACTCAGGACGAGCGCTGGGGGGCCCGCCTGTGGGGTGTCCTCACCGTCCTTTGCGCCGTCGTGTTCCTCGATGCCCTTGACGTGTCGATGGTCGGGGTGGCGCTCCCCTCCATCCAGGCCGATCTCGGAATGTCCACCTCATCCCTGCAGTGGGTGGTGAGCGGCTACGTGCTGGGATACGGCGGTCTGCTGCTGCTCGGGGGCCGGACCGCCGACCTGCTCGGCCGCCGCCGGGTCTTCCTGATCGCCCTGGCCGTCTTCGCGGTCGCCTCGCTGCTCGGCGGGCTGATGAGCGACGGGACGCTGCTGATCGCGGCCCGTTTCGTGAAGGGCGTCAGCGCCGCGTTCACCGCGCCCGCCGCGTTGTCCGTCATCACCACGACGTTCGCCGAGGGGCCCGCCCGCAACCGGGCCCTGAGCATCTTCACCGCCTGCGGTGCCAGCGGTTTCTCGCTCGGGCTGGTCCTGTCCGGCCTGCTCACCGAGATCGGATGGCGCTGGACGTTCTTCATGCCGGTGCCCGTCGCGATCATCGCTCTCGTGGCCGGGACGCGGCTGCTCCAGCGGAGCGAGGAGCGCGGCGAGGGCGGCCACGACCTCCTCGGCGCCGCGACCATCACCGCGGCCATGCTGCTCCTGGTCTTCGCCGTCGTGGAGGCGCCCAAGGTGAGCGTGGTGCGCACCGTGCTGTCGCTCGCCGGGGCCGCCGCCCTGATCGGCCTGTTCGTCTGGCTGGAGCGCCGGGTGCGGCATCCGCTGGTCCGGCTCGGCATCCTGCGCTCCGCGCCGCTCGCCCGGGCCAACTTCGGTCTGGTCATCCTGTTCGGCTCGTACGTCGGTTTCCAGTTCGTGGCGATGCAGTACTTCCAGAACCTGCTGGGCTGGAGCGCCCTGGAGACCGCCCTCGCGTTCCTGCCGTCCGGGCTGCTGGTCGCGATCAGTTCGACCAAGATGGGCGGGTTCGCCGACCGCTTCGGCACCGCGCGGCTGATCGTGGTGGGCTCGGTGGCGCTGCTCGCGGGGTACGCGGTGTTCCTGCGGGTGGACCTCCACCCCAGCCTGCTCACGATGGTGCTGCCGGGAATGGTCCTGCTGGGCATCGCGTTCGCGCTGTCGTTCCCCTCGCTCAACATCCAGGCCACCGCGGGGGTGAGCGACGAGGAGCAGGGGCTCGCCTCGGGCCTGCTGAACACCTCCGGCCAGGTCGGCGGAGCCGTGGTGCTGGCGATCGTCACCGCCGTCCTGACCTCGGGGGCGGGCGGCGGTGACCCGATCGTCCGCTTCCGCGCCGCGATAGTGGTCTCGGCCGGGTTCGCCCTCGTCGGCCTGGCCGTCGCCCTCACCGGGCTCCGGCCAGGGCGGCGATCCGCGCGGCGATCCGGGCGGCGGCCGGTCGAGGCACGGGAGGAAACGGTGCTGGAGGTGGTCTGACCCTTCCGCGGTTCCCCGCCGTCCTCGAATGAGGGGGCGTCCCGGTCGCCGGGGCGCCCCCTGACGCCGTCCGCATGGCCGCCGGAGCCGACGCGGCGCGGTGCGCCGGACTCCGCGAGGCCGCGCCCGCCCCTGTCCGCTCAGCCGAGCGCCGACATGAACGAGGCGACGAGACGGGACCGGTCGCCGGGGAGCGCCCGCCCCCCGTGGACCATGAACGACGTCGTGGAGGTCTGCGGCACGCCGTGCCCGGCCAGCCACGAGGTCAGCTCCCGGCGGTGGTGGCCGAGGTCGATCCTGATCCGGGTGTCGGCGTCCCGGGCCAGATCCGTGATGAGGGCGCGGGCAGTCTCGTCGTCCTCCGCGACGATCGGCCCGACGAACAGCCGGTCACCGCTCCGCCAGGCCGCCCCGTAGCCGGTGAGCGCGCCGTCCCGCTCGGCGACCCTGACCTGCTCGGCGAAGGTGAACAGGCGGGCCAGCAGGCGCGACCGGTCCGCCCCGAAGACCTCGACGTCGAGGGCGCACAGCGCGGCCAGGTCCCGCCCGGGCTCGGCCGGCCGCGAGGAGCTCCGGCCGGGACCCGGCCCGCCGTACGGCTCGTCGCCGGCGTCGAAGCGGCCGGTCCGCGCCTCGATCAGGCCGACCGTCTCGAAGCCCAGCTTCTCGTACAAGGGCCGGCCGTACTCCGTCGCGTACAGGAACAGGGTCGCGTCGCCGGCCTCCGCCAGGACGTGGCCCAGGAGACGGCGCCCCAGCCCTCGCCCGCCGTAACGGGAGGCGACCAGCATCATGCCGACCGCGGCCGCCGTCCTGCCGTAGCGGGTGAGCACGACGGTTCCCACGAGTCCGCCGCCGTCCGGGGCGTCGATGCCGAAACCTTCGCCGCTTTCCAGCAGGAGCCGCCACTTGCGCTCCTCCCTCGGCCAGGAGCGGTCCTGTGCCAGGTCCATGCAGTGGGGCAGGTCTGCGAGGCCGAGGCGGCGGACGGGCAGGGCGGACGGGTCTGCTGGCTTCATGGGCACCTTTCCCTCGACGGCCCTCCGACGGTAGCGCCCCCGGGTGCCCCGGCCTGTGACGGAACGCCGCCGAAGCGGCGTGGGGATATGCGCATATGACGTGATTCCGGATCAACTGACACACTGGGCGGCATGGTCAGGAGGATTGAGGGCCCCACCCGTATTCCGGTGCCGGGTGGCAAGGTCATCGAGGAGTACGTCGGCCGCGTCAACAGCGGCGACGAGCAGGTCTCCATCGCGCGCATGGTGGCCCCGCCCGGCTGGGAGGAGCCCGCGCAGACCCCGGAGTTCGCCGAGTACACGCTCGTGCTCAAGGGGTCGGTCGTCGTGGAGCACGCGGGCGGCACGACCGTGGTGGAGGCGGGCCAGGCGTTCGTCAGCGAGCCCGGCGAGAAGATCCGTTACAGCTCCGGGCCGTCCGGCGCGGAGTACGTGGCCGTCTGCCTGCCCGCGTTCTCCCCGGACACCGCCAACCGCGAGGACTGAGGACGGCCAGGCTTAGGATTGCCGGAACAACGACGGCGGCGAGGAGGGCGCATGACCAGGCTGCCCATGCTGGAGGAGATTCGCAGGGCGCCCAAGGTGCTCCTGCACGACCATCTCGACGGCGGGCTTCGGCCCGGCACGATCGTCGACCTCGCCCGCGAATGCGGCCACACGCTGCCGACGTACGACCCCGATGAGCTGGCGATCTGGTTCAGGCAGTCCGCGGACTCCGGCTCGCTGGAGCGCTACCTGGAGACGTTCTCGCACACCGTCGGGGTGATGCAGACCCGCGAGGCGCTGGTCAGGGTGGCCGCGGAGTGCGCAGAGGACCTGGCGGACGACGGCGTGATGTACGCCGAGGTCCGGTACGCACCGGAGCAGCACACCTCCCGTGGCCTGTCGCTCGACCAGGTCGTGGAGGCCGTGCTCGAAGGCTTCCGGCTCGGCTCGGCCGGGCCCGACGGCAGGCCGCGGATCCGGGTGGGCACCCTGCTCACGGCCATGCGCCACCAGGCCCGCTCGATGGAGATCGCCGAGCTCGCCGTACGCTACCGGGACCTCGGCGTGGTCGGGTTCGACATCGCCGGAGCCGAGGCCGGCTACCCGCCCACCCGGCACCTGGACGCGTTCGAGTACCTCCAGCGGGAGAACGCCCACTTCACGATCCACGCGGGGGAGGGATTCGGGCTGCCGTCGATCTGGCAGGCCATCCAGTGGTGCGGCGCCGACCGGCTCGGCCACGGCGTGCGGATCATCGACGACATCACGGTGCCGGACGACGGCGAGGCCAAGCTCGGCAGGCTGGCGGCGTACGTCCGCGACAAGCGGATCCCGCTGGAGATGTGCCCGACCTCGAACCTGCAGACCGGGGCGGCCCCGTCGATCGCCGAGCATCCGATCGGCCTGCTGCGCCGCCTGTACTTCCGGGTGACGGTCAACACCGACAACCGGCTGATGAGCGGGACGAGCGTGTCGCAGGAGTTCGCCACGCTGGTCGACGCCTTCGGCTACGACTGGGACGACCTGCAGTGGTTCACGGTCAACGCGATGAAGTCGGCCTTCATCCCGTTCGACGAACGGCTCGCGCTGATCAACGGCGTGATCAAACCCGGCTACGCGCAGATGAAGTGGGGCGCATGAAGCCGCAGGTCTTCCGGTCGAAGGTGGCCTGGCTCCTCGGCTGGGCCTGGATGCTGTTCGCCGCCTGGAACGTGTGGGACCTGACGGCCCACGGCCGTCTGCCCAGCGCGCTGATCGCGGGCGCGGTGCTCGGCGTCATCACGGCGCTGGTCTTCGTGATGGCGCTGCGGCCCGCCGTCGTCGCCGAGGAGGGCGGCGTCCGGGTGCGCAACGTGTTCAGGAACGCCTACATCCCGTGGAACGGCGTGGACGACGTGTCCGTGACCAACGCCATCATGATCGCGTCCGGGGACACCACCGTGCGCTGCTGGGCGCCCCAGGCGACGGCCCGTGAGCGGGTCAGGGCCGCCGGGCGGGCCGCGAAGGCGGCCAGGTCGGCGAACAAGGCCGAGCGGGCGGCGGCCGAGGCCGTCGGTGCCCGCACCCATGCCGACTGGGTGGCCGACCAGCTCACGGAGATGAGCCGGTCCCGCCGGGAGAGCTCCTCCGGCGAGACCGGGGTCACCTGGTCGCCGTCCGCCCTGGCGGCCGTCGCCGCCGCGCTCGCCCTGGTCGTGGCCGCCTTCGCCCTCTCCTGACCACGGAGAGAGGCCTTGTGCGGCGCTGTGCGGCGCCGAACCCGTAATCGTTTGCCGAGGGGATTCGAGTGCGTCTGGCGCGAGTGATCGTCGTCGTTGTGCTCGCCGCGCTCGCGAGCGTCTACGTGATCGCGGGTGCGCCGATCGCGCTGGCGGTGTTCGGCGTGCAGGTTCTCTACCTGCTCAAGCTCAGGACGTGGTGGTTGCTCGCCGCGCAGGCCGTCCTCGTCTACACGGCGAGCCTCGCCGGCGGCGTCTCCACCGGGATCCTGGGATTCCTGGCCGGTTCGCTGCTGCTGACCCCTGCCCATCGTGATACCGCGCGCGTGCTCGCGCCGTTCGTGGTGGCGAGCGCGGCACTGATCGACGCCGCCCGCGGCGGGGCGACGGCCGACGCGACGATCACCGTGATACTGGTCTCGCTTGTCGTCTTCGGCCTCACCCGGCTCGTGGAGCGCGCGGGCGAGATGCACGCCGCCAGGCTCTCGCTGGCCGCCGCGGCCGTGGCCGCTGAGCGGCTGCGCCTGGCGGCCGAGCTGAACGACGGCCTCGGACGGAGCCTGGAGGTCATCGTCGAAGGCGGCCGCCGCGCGCTCGCGGAGCCGGACGGCGCGGCCGAGGTGCTGGCCTCGGTGACCGCGACCGCGCGTGCGGCACTGGCCGACGCCCGCGCCGCCTCCGCGAACTACCGCGCCACCTCCCTCGCTCCCGAGTTGGTCACGGCGCGGGCGATGCTCGACGCCGCGGGAATCGCCGTCGAGGTGCGCGGCGGCCACACCGAGCCGCTCGGCCCCGGCGGGGCGCTGCTGGCGAACGTGCTGCGGGAGGCCGTCACCGACGTCGTACGGCGGGGCACCCCCCGGCTGTGCGTCATCGAGACGAGCGAGCAGGGAGACGAGCGGGGAAACACCGTGCGGTTGCGGGTCGTCGACGACGGCCACCGCACCGCCGAGGGCCCCGACTTCGACGGGCTCCGGCTGGAGGAGGCGGGCGGCACCCTGACCACCGGTCTGTCCCCCTCCGGACGTTTCGTGGTGGAGGCGACGCTTCCTCGCGGCCCTTCCACCGAGGCGGCCCCCAGTGAGGCGGGCGCTGGTGAGGCGGGCGCTGGTGGGACGGGCGCCGGCGACGCTCACGCTCCGGAATTCCCGGCGGGCCGAAGGCGGCGATGGCCCCTGCCGAAGCTCGCCCACGACGCGTCGTACGCGATGTCGGTCGCGGTGCTCGCGGCCGTCCTCGTGGGCTTCAGCGCCAAGACGCTGCTCCAGCTCGACGGCCCCCTCGCGATCCCGGCCGCGGCGTGCCTCGCCGTGATCGTCGTCATGCAGCTCCGCTCCGTCAACGGGCGTCACATGGTGGCGCTCACCGTGATGGCGGTGCTCACGTACGCGCCCATCCCGGTCTTCGGACCCGTCTGGCTCGGAGCGGCGGGCTTCCTCGCCGGGCCGGTCCTGCTCGCGTTTCCATGGCGGGCCGCGTGGCCGACGACGGCGGCGATCGTGGCGAGCGTCGCCGCGGCCGGAATGCTGTTCGGCCTGCCGGCCCCCGTCCTCGCCAACAGCACGCTCAGCGCGCTCGTCACCGGGCTGGTGGTCTACGCCCTGCTCCGCCTGGCCCAGATCGTGAAGGAGCTCCAGGCCGCGAGGGAGAGCCTGGCCCGCTCCGCGATCGTCGAGGAGCGCCTGCGCGCCGCCCGCGACCTGCACGACCTGCTCGGGCACTCGCTGGCCGCGATCCTCCTCACCTGTGAGCTGGCCCGCCGCCTGAAGTGCCCGCGCGAGCGGATCGAGGAGATCGCCGCCATGGCGGAGGGCGCGCGGGCGGACCTGCGCTCGGTGTCGGGCGAGCAACGGGAGCTGTCCCTGGCGGCCGAGGTGGAGTCGGCGCGCACGGTGCTGTCGGCCGCCGGGATCCGGGTGACCGTGGAGCCGGTCGAGCTGAACCTGCCCGCCGAGGTCGAGACCGTGCTGGGCACCGTGCTCAGGGAGGCCGTGACGAACGTGCTCAGGCACAGCGAGGCCCGGCACTGCGCGATCACGATGCGCGCCGACGAGCGTGGGCTGCGGCTGCGGGTGCGCAACGACGGGGTGAGTGCGGGGAAGACGCGGCGGGGGTCGTCCGGCATCGGCAACCTGACCACCCGCCTCGCCGCTCTGGACGGCCGGTTGGCCTCGCACGTCGACGGCGACCGGTTCACGCTGGACGCCTGCGTGCCGCACCGCGCGCCGGTGCCCGCCCAGATGTAGCCGGCCTCCGGATCCAGCCGGCCCCTAGATCCAGCCGGCCTCGGTGGCGATGCGCACGGCGTCGGTCCGGTTGCGGGCGTTGAGCTTGGTGACGATCACGGTGAGGTAGTTGCGCACGGTGCCCGCGGCCAGGTGGAGCCGCGCGGCGATGTCCGTGGCGTCCGCGCCGGCGGCGGCCAGGCGGAGCACGTCGGCCTCGCGCGGGGTGAGCGGGTTGTCCGCCAGGTCCCAGGCGGTGACCGCGAGCGAGGGGTCGAGCACCCGTTCCCCGGCCGCGACCTTGCGGATGGCGGTCACCAGTTCGTCCGGCGGCGCCGTCTTGAGCACGTATCCGGCGACACCCGAGCCGAGAGCGCGGCGCAGGTGCCCCGGCTTGCCGTACGCCGTCAGCATCAGAGCGCGGCAGGCGGGCAGGCGCGTGCGGAGCTCGGCGGCGGCCGCCAGGCCGTCCAGCCTCCCGGGCATGTCGATGTCGAGGACGGCGACGTCGGGGCGGTGGACCAGCGCGGCGGCCAGGGCGGCCTCTCCGGACTCCACGGTCGCGACGACCTCCAGGTCCTCCTCCAGCCCGAGCAGGGCGGCGAGGGCGCTCCTGATGACGTGCTGGTCCTCGGCAAGGAGTACGCGAATCACGCCCATATGTCTACCAGTGTCCGGATCATGAGGACGTCATGGGCAGGAGGTGAGGCGGTCTCTGGGCCGCATGTCCGTTGATCGCCAGGCTTGAGCACATGACAGAGGTGCTTCGGCTTGACGCGGTGAGCAAGGTGTATGGGAAGGGACAGGGCGCGGTGGCCGCCCTGCGCGAGGTCTCGGTGAACATTTCCGGCGGGAGCTTCACCGCCGTGATGGGACCGTCGGGCTCGGGCAAGAGCACGTTCCTGCACTGCGCGGCGGGGCTGGACACGCCCTCCTCCGGTTCGGTGCGGCTGGGCGGCACGGAGCTGTCCGGCATGGACGAGACCCGGTTGACGGAGCTGCGCAGGCAGCGGATCGGCTTCGTGTTCCAGGCGTTCAACCTGGTCTCGTCCCTGACCGTGCTGGAGAACATCACGCTGCCGATGCGGCTGGCCGGGGCGCGGGTCGACCGGGCGTGGCTTGAGGAGATCGTCGGGCGGGTGGGGCTGGCGGGCCGCGTCGGACACCGCCCCGCCCAGCTGTCCGGCGGGCAGCAGCAGCGCGTGGCCATCGCCAGGGCGCTGGTGACCCGGCCGCAGGTGGTCTTCGGCGACGAGCCGACCGGCGCGCTCGACACGATGACGGCCCAGGACGTGCTCCGGCTGCTGCGGGAGGTGGTGGACGGCCTCGGCCAGACCGTGGTGATGGTCACCCACGACCCGGTGGCCGCCTCCTACGCCGACACCGTCCTGTTCCTCGCCGACGGCCGGATCGTGGACGCGATGGCCGCGCCGAGCTCCGAGAAGGTCGCCGAGCGCATGACGAGGCTGGGGGCGTACGCGGCATGATCATGGGACTCGCTCTGAAGACCCTGCGGCACCGCAGGGCGGCGTTCGCGGGGGCGTTCGTGGCGCTGGTGTGCGCCGCCGCGCTGGTCTGCGCGTGCCTGATGCTGCTGGAGACCGGCCTGCGGGGCGGGGTCGCGCCGGAACGCTACGCGGCGGCGCCGCTGATCGTCGCCGGCGACCAGAACGTGCACGAGACCGTGACCAAGTCCTCCGGGAAGGTCAAGACGAAGGCCAAGCCGCTCTCGGAGCGGGTCTGGGTCCCCGAGGCGGCGGCCGCGAGGCTGCGCGGCCTGCCGGGCGTCTCGGAGGTGCTGACCGAGGTGACGTTCCCCGTGAACGGGCACGCTCTCGGGCACGGGTGGGAGTCGGCGGGGCTCACGCCGTTCACCGTCGCACAGGGACGCCCGCCGCGGGAGAACCGCGAGGTGGTCGTGGACGCCCGCGCGGGCCTGTCCGTGGGCGCGGCCCTGCACGTGCGTGGCGAGGCGTACCAGGTCGTGGGGGTCACCGCGCAGGCCCTGCCGAGCCAGGACACGGTGTTCTTCTCGACGTCCGAGGCCCGCCGGCTGGCCGGACGCCCGGGGCTGGTGACCGCGATCGGCGTGTTCCCCAGGGTGGGGATGCGGGTGGATGTGTCGCCGGTGCTCTCCGCAGGAGAGCGTCTCGTGGCCTCCACCGGGGACGAGCGCGGCACGGTGGAGTTCCTCGACGCGGAGCAGGCGCGGGTGCGGCTGATCAGCCTCGGCGGCGCGCTGGGCGGCACGTCCCTGCTGGTGGCGATCCTCGTCGTGACCGGCACCTCCGCCCTCGCGGTCCAGCAGCGACGGCGCGAGATCGCCCTCCTCCGTGCGGTCGCGGCCACGCCCGGGCAGGTGCGCAGGCTGCTGGGCGGCGAGTCGCTGCTGGTCGGCCTCGCGGCCGGCGTCATCGGATCGGCGGCCGGCATCGCCCTCGGGTTCTGGCTGCGCGGCCGGTTCGTCGAGCTGGGCGCCATGCCGGAGAACCTGCGCCTGGTGGTCAGCCCGTTCCCGGCGGCGGCCGCCCTGCTGGCCGCCGTGGCGGCGGCCTGGGCCGCGACCCGCCTCTCGGTCCGCCGCACCGCGCGCATCCGTCCCGTCGAGGCGCTGGGCGAGGCCGCCATGGGCGGGGGCGGCCTGCCCCTCGGCCGGTCGATCGCGGGCGTCCTCTGCGTCGCCGGCGGGATCGTGCTGACGCTGGTGCTGTCGGGCCTCGAGACCGAGGCGGCGTCGAGCCCCGTGACGATGCTGACCGCGCTCGTCTGGACGGTGGCCGTCACCCTGCTCGGGCCGGTGCTCGCCCGCGTCGCGACCGTCCTGCTCGGCGTCGCGCTGCGCGCCTCCAGCGCCGGATACCTGGCGGCCCGCAACCTGCGGACGGGCCCGGGACGGATGGCCTCCGTGATGGCGCCGCTGACCCTTCTGGTCGCCATGACCTGCACCATCCTGTTCACCCAGACCACGATGGGACACGCGTCGGCCGCGCAGGCCGCCGCCGGCACCCACGCCGACTACGTGGTGAGCGGCGCGACGGCGGACGCGGTGCGCCGCGTGCCGGGCGTGAAGGCCGTCACCTCGGTGGTGCGCACCTCAGTGCGCGTCGGGCTGGACAAGTACGCCGCGCAGGGCGTCGACGGCGGCGAGCGGCCGCTCCGGCAGGCCGTGGACCTCGGAGTCGTGTCCGGCTCGCTCGACGGGTTCGGCGCCGGGTCGGTCGCGCTGAGCGAGTCGGCGGCCTCCAGGCTCGGGCTGTCGATCGGCGACGCGGTCAGGCTCACCCTGGGCGACGGCACCCCTGCGGAGCTGAAGGTCGTGGCCGTCTACTCCCGCGGCCTCGGGTTCGGCGACCTGACCCTGCCGTACGCGCTGGTCGCAGATCATGTCGACGATCCCTCGGGCACCCTGCTGGTCGAGGCCCCCTCGGTCCGGCGTGAGGCCGTGGCCGCCGTGGCGCCCGTGGTGTCGCCGACGGAAGGGATCGGGACGCAGACACCGAACGCCGAGGTCAACTACGTGGCCATGGGCCTGATCATCGCTTTCAGCGCGATCGCCGTCGTCAACACGCTGGCCATGTCCACCACGGATCGGTCGCGGGAGCTGGCCCTGCTCCGCCTGGTCGGCGCGACCCGGCGGCAGGTGCTGCGCATGCTCCGCCTGGAGACCCTGACCGCGCTGACCGTCTCCGTGCTCGCCGGGACCGGCATCGCGCTGATCACACTGTCGGCCTTCAGCAGGGGGATGACCGGGTCGGCCCTGCCGTACGTCCCTCCGGTGGGCTACGCGCTGGTGATCGCCGCCGTGGCCGCGCTCGCCCTGATCGCCACGAGCCTCCCCGCGCGTCTCGCCCTGCGCGCCCGCCCGGCGGAGACCATCGGCGCCCGCCAGTAGCCGGGCCGCCGCCGACCCCCACACGAAACGAAAGCGGAGAACCATGAACCGCATCGCCTTCATCGGCGCAGCCGCCCTGATCTCCCTGTCCGCCACCCCGGTCGCGGCTCACGCCGCCACGGCCTGGACCTCCTGCGGCGCCACCGGCGGGCTGGACCCCCGCCAGGAGTGCACGACGCTCCAGGTCCCTCTCACGTACGGCAAGCCGGGCGGCGGCACGATCTCCCTGGCCGTCTCCCGGATCCGTACGGCGCGGCCGGGACTGCGCAGGGGCGTGCTGCTACTCATCCCCGGAGGACCCGGCAGCCCGGGCCTGAGCAGGCCGAGCACGATGGTGAAGCGCCTGCCGAGCGCCGTGCTCGACCGTTACGACCTGATCGGCTTCGACCCGCGGGGCGTCGGCCAGAGCTCGCCCGTCTCCTGTGGCCTCGCGCACGAGGATCTGGCGCCCTCCCGGCTCAAGCCCTACCCCTCGGCCGGCGGCGACATCAGCGAGAACGTCGCGTACGCCCGCAGGTTCAGCGAGGCCTGCGCCCGCAACGGCGGCCCCGTGCTGCGCAGCATCAGCACGCGCAACGAGGCCAGGGACATCGACGTCATCCGCCGGGCCCTAGGGGAGGAGCGCCTGTCCTACTGGGGCGTCTCCTACGGCACGTACGCCGGAGCCGTCTACGCCACGATGTTCCCCGGCCGGACCGACAGGGTGATCCTCGACAGCAACGACGATCCCGACCCTGGCCAGGTCGCCCGGGTCTGGCTGGCCAACTACTCGCTGGGCGTCGAGGACCGCTTCCCCGACTTCGCCGCCTGGGCCGCCGCCCGTGACGACGAGTACGGCCTGGGGACGGACGCCGGCGCGGTCCGCCGCACCTTCCTGGACCTCGCCGAGCGCCTGGACCACGCTCCGATCGCATGGCCTGGCGCGAACCCGCCGCGGCTCGACGGCGCGGCCCTGCGGGAGACCATGCTGAACGCGCTGTATTCCGATACCGGGTTCCCCGGCCTGGCCGGGCTCATGCGGGCGGCGCTCGGCTCGGGTCCCCTTCCCGAGCCCTCCAGCGCGCCGGACGCGGCGCTGCAGAACGGCGCGGCCTCGGTGGCCGCGACCATCTGCAACGACGTCGAGTGGCCGAGCTCGGCCGGCCTGCACCGGCGGCTGGTGGCCCGCGACCGGGCGGCCCACCCGCTCACCGGCGGCATGCCGGTGAACATCGGTCCCTGCGCCTACTGGCCCTACCGGCCGGCGGAGGCGCCGGTGCGGGTCACGTCGCAGGGACCGTCCAACGTGTTGCTCGTGCAGAACCTGCGCGACCCGGCGACGCCGTACAGCGGCGCCCTGCGGATGCGCGAGGCCTTCGGGAGCCGGGCGCGCATGGTCGCCGTCGACTCGGGCGGGCACGGGTCCTACCTGGTCAACGGCAACGCCTGTGGCGACGACACCGTCACCTCGTTCCTGGTCACCGGCAGGCGGCCGGCCCGGGACACGATCTGCAGGTAGGCGCGCTCAAAGGCCGAGGGCGACGGCGAGGTCCTTCTTCAGGTCCTCCAGGTCCTGCGCGGCCCGGGCCCGGGCGGGCGCGACGTCGTCGCCCTCGACCGGTACGACGACCTCCAGGTAGCACTTGAGCTTGGGCTCGGTGCCGCTGGGCCGGACGATGATCCGGGCGCCGCCGGACAGGCGGTAGCGCAGGCCCTCGGTCGGCGGCAGCCCCGCCACCCCCTGGGACAGGTCCTCGGCCGACTCCACCGTCCGGCCCGCCAGCTCCACGGGCGGGTGCGTGCGCAGGCGCTCGATGGCCTTGGCGATCAGCGACAGGTCCTCGACCCGGACGGAGAGCTGGGTGGTCGCGTGCAGGCCGTAGCGGCGGGCCTGGTCGTCCAGCAGGTCGAGCAGCGATCTGCCGTCCCGCTTGGCCGCGGCGGCCATCCCGGCCACCGTGAGGGCGGCCCCCACGCCGTCCTTGTCGTGCACCGGCAGCCCGGCGTCCGATCCCACGCTGTAGCCCAGCGCCTCCTCGTAGCCGAAGACCAGCCCCGGTCCCGTCTTCATGATCCATTTGAAGCCGGTCAGCGTCTCCGCGTGCCGCACGCCGTGCCCGGCGGCGATCTTGGCGAGCAGCGACGACGACACGATCGAGGTGGCGACCAGCCGGTCGCCGCCCGAGGTGTGCCGCAGCACGTGCTCGGCCAGCAGGCCGCCCACCTCGTCGCCGGTCAGCATGCGGTAGCCGCCGCCCGGCAGCGGGGCGCCCACCGCGCAGCGGTCCGCGTCCGGGTCGTTGGCGATCACCAGGTCGGCGCGGGTCGCGGCGGCGAGTTCGAGCGCGAGGTCCATGGCGCCCGGTTCCTCCGGGTTGGGGAACGCCACGGTGGGGAAGTCCGGGTCGGGCATCGCCTGCCGGCTCACCGTGACCGGCACCTCGAAGCCCGCCACGCGGAACGCCTCGGACACGGTCGCGCCGCCCACGCCGTGCAGGGGTGTGTACGCGACCGCGATCTCGCGGGCGTCGCCGATGGGGAGCGCGGCCAGGGCCCGCAGGTACGGCACGACGATGTCGTCGTGGCCGAGGGTCTGCCAGTCCTCGCCCAGCGGGAGGGCGTCCACCCGGCCGACCGCGTCGATGGCGGCGGAGATCTCCTGGTCGATCGGCGGCACGATCTGCGCGCCGTCGCCCCAGTAGACCTTGTAGCCGTTGTCCTGGGGAGGGTTGTGCGAGGCGGTCACCATGACGCCCGCGTCCGCGCCGAGGTGGCGCACGGCGAAGGCCAGGACGGGGGTGGGCCACCTGCCGCCCATGACCGAGGCGCGCAGGCCCGCCCCGGTCAGCACGCGGGCCGTGTCGGTGGCGAAGACGTCGGACTTGTGCCGCCCGTCGTAGCCGATCACCACGTGGCGTCCCGGCCCGAGGACGCGGGCCAGCCCGGCGGCCGCCCGCATCACCGTGACCCGGTTCATCCGGTTCGGGCCGGCTCCCAGCGCGCCGCGCAGGCCCGCCGTGCCGAACTCGAGCTTCGCGCCGAAACGGTCCTCCAGGGCGGCCGGATCGGCATGCCCGTGTGACCCGCCGCGCTTCAGGAGCGCGTCGAGCTCCGCCCGCGTCTCGGGGTCGGGGTCCTGGTCGCGCCACTGTTCGGCGAGCCGTACGAGGTCGGTCATTGCGTCGGTCACGTATGGGCTCCCTACAGCTTGTCGACGACCTGGGCGAGCAGGACGCCCATGCGGGCGGCCGTGGCCCGGCCGACCTGCAGGACCTCCTCGTGGTTGAGCGGCTCGCCCACCAGGCCCGCGCCGGGGTTGGTCACCAGGGAGATCCCGAGCACCTCTGCCCCGGCCTCCCGGGCGGCGACCGCCTCCAGCACGGTGGACATGCCCACGAGGTCGCCGCCGAGCGTGCGCAGCATGCGGATCTCCGCGGGCGTCTCGTACGTCGGGCCGCGGAAGGCGACGTAGACGCCCTCGGCCAGCGAGGGGTCCACCGCGCGGGCGAGGTCGCGCAGGCGCTTGGAATACACCTCCGTGAGGTCGATGAACGTCGCGCCCGTGATCGGGTTGTCACCGGTGAGGTTGATGTGGTCGCTGATCAGGACCGGGTCACCGACCTTCTGGGTCTCCGGCCGCAGCCCGCCCGCCGCGTTGGTCAGCACCACCGTGCGCACCCCCGCCGCGACTGCCGTGCGCACCCCGTGGACCACCGGCTCGACCCCGCGGCCCTCGTACAGATGCGTACGGCCAAGGAAGATCAGGGCGTTGAGCCCTGAGCCCGTGCGCACCGCGCGCACCGTGCCCGCGTGACCGGCGACCGCGGGAGGGGAGAACCCGGGCAGTTTCGTCACCGCGAGCTCGGCGACCGTCTCGCCGATGACGTCCGCGGCCGGGACCCAGCCCGAGCCCATGACGAGGGCGACGTCGAAGGAAGGGATGCCGGTGAGGTTCCTCAGCGTGGTCGCGGCCTCGGCCGCCAGGTCATATGGGGTCACTTTGCTGAGGGTACAGAAGAGCATGAACCCGGCGGATAAGAGCCGGGCCCGTGTCAGTCGCCGAGCTTCTTGCAGGGGCGGGTGCGAAGCCGCGCGACGTAGTCGTCGGGGGCGCCGGCCTTCTCGGCGGAGTCGGCGAGGATGCCGATGTATCGCGCCGACGGCAGCCCGCCCTCATAGGAGTTCAGCACGTACGACCAGGCGAGCACGTCGCCCTCCAGCGTCGCGACGCGGAGCCGGAGCTTGCGGTAGAGGCCGAGGTCGGTGCCGATCCAGCGGTCGAGGGACGCCTCGTCCCACTCCGGCACGTCGTACAGGACGACGAATACCTGCTCGTCGGCGTCCTCGACTATCGTGGCGAGAGCGCCCTCCCAGCTGACGTCCTCGCCGCCGAAGGTGAGCCGCCAGCCCGGGAGCCAGCCCGTTCCTCGCATGGGCGAGTGGGGCGCCCACTCCGCCATTTGCTTGGGGTCCATGTTGCTGCCGTAGGCCGCGTAAACAGGCACGGTACACAAGCCTAAACCAAGATCCCCAAAGTTGGACGGGTAGCGCGCGGACGGGGATGCGGCGACACAAATCCGCGTAGTTAATCCGTTACGCGCACCTCGCCGGGAATACGAAGCCAGAATGCGGGACAATGGAGCATGTGACAAGGATCGTGATCATCGGTGGGGGCCCCGGCGGGTACGAGGCGGCCCTGGTCGCCGCGCAACTGGGTGCCCAGGTCACCGTCGTGGAGGAGGAAGGACCGGGCGGGGCGTGCGTGCTCACCGACTGCGTGCCGTCCAAGACGCTGATCGCCTCCTCCGTGCGCAAGCAGGCGCTTCTCGACGCGTCGACGCTGGGGGTCCGCTTCGACGGCGGCCTTGACCACGACGCCGGCGGCGTCTCCGTGGACATGATCGACGTGAACAAGCGCGTCAAGGAGCTCGCGCTGGCGCAGTCGAACGACATCGCCGCCCGGCTGGCCGCCGAGGGCGTCGAGGTCATCCGCGCGCGGGGCCGTCTCGTCGATCCCCAGGTGGTGCGCGCCGGCGACCGTACGGTCCGGGCCGACGTGGTCATCGTGGCGACCGGCGCCCACCCCCGCGTGCTGCCGGGGGCCGAGCCCGATGGCGAGCGCATCCTCAGCTGGCGGCAGCTGTACGACCTGGAGGAGCTGCCCGAGCACCTGATCGTGGTCGGCTCCGGCGTCACCGGAGCCGAGTTCGCCGGCGCCTACCGGTCGCTCGGGTCGGAGGTCACGCTGGTCTCCTCGCGCGACCGGATGATGCCCAACGAGGACGCCGACGGCGCCGAGGTGCTGGAGGAGGTCTACCGGCGCCGCGGAATGAACGTCATGGGCCGCTCGCGCGCCGCCTCGGTCAAGCGCACCGAGCACGGCGTCGTCGTGACCCTGGAGGACGGCCGCACCGCCGAGGGCAGCCACTGCCTCATGACCGTCGGCATGGTCCCCAACACCTCCGGGCTCGGGCTGGAGGACAACGGCGTGCGGCTCGACCGCAACGGCTTCATCGAGGTCGACAAGGTGTCGAGGACCTCCGCGCCCGGCGTGTACGCCGCCGGGGACTGCACGGGCGTCCTGATGCTCGCCTCGGTCGCCGCCATGCAGGGCAGGATCGCGGTCTGGCACGCGCTCGGCGAGGCCGTGCAGCCGATCCGGCTGGCCACCGTCGCCGCCAACATCTTCACCGATCCGGAGATCGCCGCCGTGGGCGTGTCGCAGCGGCAGATCGAGGCGGGCGAGATCGAGGCGAACGTCGTCAAGCTGCCGCTCGCGACCAACGCCCGGGCCAAGATGCAGGGCTTCAACGACGGTTTCGTGAAGCTGTTCTGCCGTCCGAACACCGGCATCGTGCTCGGCGGCGTCGTGGTCGCCCCGCGCGCGTCGGAGCTGATCCTGGCCCTGTCGGTGGCCGTGCAGCATCGCCTGACCGTGGACCAGCTCGCCCACACCTTCGCGGTCTACCCGTCGCTGTCGGGCTCGGTCACCGAGGCCGCCCGCCGTCTCATGTCCCCGCTGACCGCCGGGGGCATCTGACCCGTCCCCTGCCACGGCCGGATCAGTCCGCGCACGCCGCGCCCACGGGGACGCGGGCGCCGGGCGCCGGGCGTGGGCGCAGGGCGCGCGCCGGCCAGATCATCGCCCCGACCATGCACGTCACCAGGGCGAACGCGAACGGGAAGGCGAACGCGCCGGCCAGCCAGCCGGTGACGGACGGAGCCACGAGACCCGACATCCAGGTGATCGTCGCGACCCCCGCCACCCCCTCGGCGGGCGTCCGGGTGATCTGGCCCGCCGCCGCGAACACCAACGGCACGACGACGGCGATGCCGGCGCCGAACAACGCGAACCCGGCGATCACCGGCACGGGCGTGCGGAACGCGACCACGATCACGCCGCCGAGGACGGCGGCGGCGGCCCCGGCGCGCACGGTCGCGACCGGCCCGAGCCTGCGCACCACGAAGTCCCCGCCGAGCCGCATCGCGACCATGCACGCGGTGAACACGGTGTATCCGGCCGCGGCGACGCCCGCTCCCGCCCCGGCGACGTTCGTGAGGTAGATCGCCGCCCACTGGCCGCTGGCCCGCTCCGCGAAGGTGGCGAAGAAGCCGATCAGGCCGATCAGCAGGACGGCCCTCGGCGGCAGCGCGAATCGCGGCGGCGGCTTCTCCTCCGGCGCGGGCCTGTCGTCGAGGAGCGCCCGGCTGCCCACGGCGCCCGCGGCGATCAGCGCAGCCGCCATGAGGGGGAGATGCGCCCGCGCGTCCAGGCCCGCCTGCGCCGCCGCGGCCCCGAGGCCCGCACCGACCAGGTTGCCGACGCTCCACATGCCGTGCAGGCCGGACATGACCGAGCGGCCCAGCCGCCGCTCGACGAGCACGCCCTGGGCGTTCATGGCAAGGTCGCACATGCCCGCGGCGGCGCCCGACAGGAGGAACACGGGGGCCAGCCAGAGGGGTCCCGGTGCCAGCACGGGCAGGGCCAGCGACACGCTCCACAGGGCCAGCAGTGCCCGGGTCGTGGCCTTGGCGCCGAACCGGTAGGCCAGCCGGGCGGTCACCGGCATAGTGAGGAACGAGCCGACAGGAGGGCAGAGCAGGATGAGCCCGAGAGCGGTCGTGCTCAGGCCGAAGTGGTCCTGGAACCAGGGCATCCTGGTGGCGATGGTGCCCGCCACCGCTCCGTGGACGGCGAAGACGAGGGCGATGGCCCGCTGATGTCTGTCTCGCATGGGGATAAATTAACAGGCAGGCTCCCTGATAGAAAGTGGGAATGTCATGAAGACCGCGACGCCCCAGCTCGCGAGGGCCATCAACGACCGGCTCGCCCTCGATCTGCTCCTGGAGCGGGGCCCGCTGACCGCACCCCAGCTGCGCGCGCTCACGGGCCTGTCCCGCCCGACCGTGTCGGACCTGATCGAGCGCCTTCAGGTCGAGGGCCTGATCCGGGTCACGGGGGAGAGCGGCGGCGACCGGCGCGGCCCCAACGCCCGGCTCTACGGGATCGTCGCCGACCGGGCGTTCGTGGGCGGGGTTGACGTGCGGCGCGACGTGGTCGGCGTCACGGTCGCCGACATCACCGGCGCCACCGTGGGCGCGGTGACGCGGCCGCTCGGGGAGAACCTTCCCGCGCTGGTCGCGCAGGCGCTCACCGAGGCGGCCGGCTCACGTCCCCTGCACGCCGTCGTGATCGGCGCGCCCGGCATGGTCGACCCGCAGACCGGAGACCTCGCGGCCGGGAACGTGGAGCCCGCCTGGCGGCCCGGGCTCCTCCCGGCCCTGCGCACCCTGGTCGACGCGCCGGTCACCATGGAGAACGAGGTCAACCTGGCCGCCGTCGCCGAGCACACCACCGGGGCGGCCG
Source organism: Microbispora bryophytorum (assembly GCF_006874465.1). Classification (GTDB taxonomy): domain Bacteria; phylum Actinomycetota; class Actinomycetes; order Streptosporangiales; family Streptosporangiaceae; genus Microbispora; species Microbispora bryophytorum. Next base: position 199,279 of record NZ_VIRL01000003.1, read on the forward strand.
CCGGGCGGGACGACTTCGTCCTGCTGTGGCTGGACGACGGCGTCGGCGCGGCCGTCGTGCTGGACGGCAGGCTCCGCCGGGGCGCCTCCGGCGGAGCCGGCGAGATCGGTTTCCTCGGCCGGCTCGACATCAGGGTGTGCGAGGCGCTGGGCCCGGAGGCCGTACGTGGACTGGACCTCCCGGCCCTGGCCGAGAGGGTCGTGACGGCCGCCTTCGCGCTCGTGGCCGTGCTCGACCCCGGCCTCGTCGTCCTCGGCGGCGCCACCAGCCTGGCGGGCGGCGACCCCCTGGCCGCCCTGGTCGCCGAGCGCCTGGCGGAGGTCTCGCCCGTGCCCGTGCACGTACGCGTGAGCGCCATCCCGGACAATCCCGTACTGAGGGGCGCGGTCTCCACCGCCCTCTCGATCGCTCGCGACGCCGTCTTCGGGCAGGGCCGCCGGTGACCTCGCCGAGGTCACCCGCTTAGGTCAACCGCCGGCTCACCCGCCGGGGTCGCCCGCAGAGGTCAGCGGTGGCCGCCCGTGGCGGACAGCCGTGACCTGACCTCGTGCAGCGCGTACCGTCCCCGCGCGACCGCCGTGGCCGCCGCCCGCAGGTCGTAGGGGGTCTGGGCGACGTTCAGCGCCTGCTTGGCCGCCTCGTACGCGTCGAGCGCCGCGCGCCACTCATGCGTCGGGCCGCTGATCTGGTTGATCTTCATCTCGAAGTCGAGGGCGTCGATCTCCTCGCCGAAGCGGGTCACGTCCTCCTCGGCGGCGTGCCTGGCCACCGCCATCTCGGCCACGAAGCGCTCCTTGCGCCGGTGCGCCACGCCCCACAGGATCAGCGTCAGGCTCAGGCCGAGTCCGGACACGATGACGAGGATGAGCGCGGGCGACAGGCCCTTCGGGCGGACGGCGTTCCCGGGCACGTCCCGCTCCCAGGTGGTGGTGGTCGTCCTGTCCGCGGCCGGTTCGTCTCCGGCGGCGCCGCCGGGCGCGACGGCGTCGTCGGGGAGGTTGACCGGCGTGCCCCGGGCCCCGGTGAGGTCCACGTCGTCGGCCTGGATGAAAGAGGCCTTGTCGACGTTCGCCCCGTGGAAGTCGGCGCCGTCGAGTTCGGCCTGGGTGAACTCCGCCTCGGACAGGTCGGCGTCCTTCAGCGTGGCGTGCTCCAGGTGAGCCTGGCCGAGCTTGGCCTCGTCGAGCTTGGCCCGGGTGAAGTCGGCCTTGCGGCCCTTGATCTGCCCGAGCGTGGCGTCCTTCAGGTCGGCGTCCACGAGTCTCGCGTCGGTGAGGTCGGCCTGGGTGAGCACCGCCCGGGTGAGGACCGCGCCGGTCAGGTCGGAGTGCGGGAACTCGGCCTGCACGGCGTCCGCGTCGGTGAGAATCGCCCCGCGCAGGTTCGCCTGCTTGGCCTGCAACTGACCGAGGTCGGCGTCGCTGAGGTCGGCGCCGCGCAGGTCGGCGTAGTCGAGATGGACCTGCCCCAGGTCGGCCTCCTTCAGAGACGCCTTGCGCAGGACGGCCCCGGTGAGGTCCTTGCCCGTGAGGTCCACCCCGTCCAGCTTCGCGCCGGTGAGGTCGGCGCACCGCATGACGGGAGGCAGCGCGGCGCCGGTGAGGTCCCTGCCGCGCAGGTCGACGCCGCTGCCCGGCTTGCAGGGCGTGGACGCCGCGTGACCGGGGGTCGCAGGAAGTGCCAGGAACACGAGCGACAGGAACACGAGCGACAGGAACACGAGCGACAGGAACGCGAGCGCCAGGAACGGGGCGGCGAGGAAACGGGGGGCGAAGCGACGCACGGGGGGCCTCCTGAAGGGAACGCCCCGAGTCTTCCACGCGATCTTGAATCGCACTTGCAATCCGCTGACCACCCCGGGTCGCTGAACGCGTGGCCGCCGGCATCCGCGGAGTGGCGAACGCCGCCGGAACCCGTGGTCGCGGCACCCCGGACATGAGAAGGGGCGGACGGCCCCCGGACATGAGGGGCGGACGGTCCCGGACAGCGGACGGCCCCCGGACATGAGAAGGGGCGGACCGTCGGGCCCGCCCCCTCGTCGATGCCGCGCCGAAGCGCTCAGGCGTTACCAGTCGCCGCCGCCGAAGTCCCCTCCGCCGAAGTCGCCGCCGCCCCAGTCGCCGCCTCCGCCGCCGAAGTCGCCACCGCCGCCGCCGCCGCCCCAGTCGCCGCCACCGGCATCCGCGCCCGCGGCGTATCCGGAGTCGTAGCCGGCGCCGTATCCGCCGTGACCCCAGCCGCCGAACGCGCCGCCGAGCATGGTGCCGACGAGCATGCCGGTCAGCAGGTCGCCGCCGCCGAAGCCGCCGTAGTAGCCGTACGCGTAGGGCTGGTAGGCGGGACCGGCGTCCCAGTAGGGCCTGCGCTGGCCGTTCACCATGACCTCGCGCATCTGCGGGTCGAAGCCGCGCTCCACCGCCTCGGCGTCCGCCGCGCAGGCGGGGACGTCGCGCACCGCGCCGCCGGGGGGCGCCCACCGGACGTTGCGAACCGACGGGCCGTGCTGCGGGTTGAAGAAGCACGGGGGCAGCCGCTCGGGCAGCGGCTGGTTGTTCACGCGCGCCTTGACGCAGGCCAGCGCGTAGCGGCCGTCCTCCAGTGTCGAGGTCACCGTGCGCAGGTCCTCGGGGCGCTTGATCGCGTCCAGTTCGACCTTGGCCCGCTCGTAGGAGTCGAGGGCGCGCTGCCAGTCGCCCGTCGTCTCGCTCTGCGGGAGCATCCGGGCGTCCACGTCGAGTTCGGTGATCTCCTCACCGAACTTCGTGACGTCCTCCTCGACCGTCTGCTTGACGGCGGCGAGCTCGGCGGCCTCGCGCTCCTCGCGCTTGCGCTTGCTGCGGCGTCCGATGATCCACAAACCGGCACCTCCCACGACCGCGATGCCCAGAATGCCGACGAGCACACCTGTGCCATTGCCGCCGCCGACCGTGCTGCCCTTGGCGCGGGCGCCGTTGACGTCGCCCTCGCGCACCAGGTTCACCCGGTTGACGAAGTCCTTCATGCCGGTGACCACGTCGCCGTTGGCGCTGGTGGCCAGCCGGGTCAGCACGCCCGGCGCGTTCCTGGGCAGCTCGGTCGACCCCGCGAACAGGCTGTTGCCGTCGAGGAGGGCCACGGTCGCGCTCGACCGGCCGGCCTTGTCGAGCTCGGACAGCAGTTGCGGGATGTAGGTGCTCACCTGGCTCGTGCTCACGGTGCCGTCGGGCATGGCGACCACGTAGATCTTGGACTTCGAGTCCTTCAGCGCCTGGCGGATCTCGTTCTGCTGGCTCGACGAGAGCGGAGACCCGCTCTGGACGAACAGCGGGTCCTGGGCGTTCTTCCAGGACGACAGGACCGTGGTCGGGTCCGGGGGAGCCGCCGCCACTGCGGACGGCGCGAGCGCGAGCACAGTGATGAGTCCGGCGAGCAGCGCCGCCAGGGCGGCCACCACCCGGCCGAGCGGTGTCTTCATGGTCACGGCTTCAAGCCTCCTTCGCCCTACTGGACGAACGGCAGGGCGCGATGGTTCCTCCACAAAAACCTATCGTTCCGCACCCGGGGGGCGGCATGCGTCCTTCCGCCGGTGAATGACGGTGGCGTCGCCTCCACGGCCGGCCGGCCGGGAGGCTCAGGCGTCCTTGATCTCGCAAAGGACGGCCCCGGCGGTGACCGTCTGGCCGACGGAGGCCGCGAGGCCGGTGATCGTGCCGCCCTTGTGGGCGGTCAGCGGCTGCTCCATCTTCATCGCTTCGAGGACGACGATCGTGTCGCCGGACTCGACGGTGTCGCCGTCGGCGACGACGACCTTCACGATCGTGCCCTGCATCGGGCTGACGAGGGAGTCGCCGCTCGCCGCGGCCTTCCCGGCGCCGCGCCCGCCGGATCGCCGGGGCGCCGCCTTCTTGGCCTGGGCGCCGCCGGCCGTCCCCGAACCCGACGAGCCCAGCCCGGCGGGCAGGACGACCTCCAGGCGCTTGCCGCCGACCTCGACCGTGATCCGCTCGCGCTCCGCCGGTTCGGCCGCTCCCACGGCCCCCTCGTACGGGGGGATCTCGTTCACGAACTCGGTCTCGATCCACCGGGTGTGCACGGAGAACGGCTCGCCGGCGAAGGCGGGATCGTCCACCACGGCCCGGTGGAACGGCAGCACGGTCGGCATGCCGCCGATCTCGTACTCCGCCAGGGCGCGGCGCGACCGCTCCAGCGCCTGCTCACGGGTCGCGCCGGTGACGATCAGCTTGGCCACGAGCGAGTCGAACGCCTGCGGCACGCTCATGCCGGTCTCGTAGCCGCCGTCCAGCCGCACGCCGGGGCCGGACGGGACGCGCATCGACGTGATCGTCCCCGGCGCGGGCAGGAAGCCCCGGCCCGCGTCCTCCGCGTTGATGCGGAACTCGATCGAGTGGCCGCGCAGCACGGGGTCGTCGTAGCCCAGCGGCTCGCCGTCGGCGACGCGGAACATCTCGCGGACCAGGTCGATGCCGGCGACCTCCTCGCTGACCGGGTGCTCGACCTGCAGCCGGGTGTTGACCTCCAGGAAGGAGATCGTGCCGTCCTGGCCGACGAGGAACTCGCACGTGCCGGCGCCGACGTAGCCCGCCTCGCGCAGGATCGCCTTGGACGACGAGTAGAGCAGCTCCAACTGCTCGCCGGTCAGGAACGGGGCCGGGGCCTCCTCCACCAGCTTCTGGTGGCGGCGCTGGAGTGAGCAGTCGCGGGTGGACACGACCACGACGTTGCCGTGGGCGTCGGCCAGGCACTGGGTCTCGACGTGACGCGGCCGGTCGAGGTAGCGCTCGACGAAACACTCTCCGCGCCCGAAGGCGGTGACGGCCTCGCGCACCGCGGACTCGTACAGGTCGCCGATCTCCTCCATGGTGCGGGCCACCTTGAGCCCGCGCCCGCCGCCGCCGAACGCCGCCTTGATCGCGATCGGCAGGCCGTGCTCCGCGGCGAAGGCGACGACCTCGTCCACTCCGGAGACCGGGTCGGAGGTTCCGGCCACGAGCGGGGCGCCCACGCGCTGCGCGATGTGCCGGGCCTGGACCTTGTCGCCCAGCGCGGTGATCGCCGAGGGCGGCGGGCCGATCCAGATCAGGCCGGCGTCGAGCACGGCCTGGGCGAAGCCCGCGTTCTCGGCGAGGAAGCCGTAGCCGGGGTGGACGGCGTCCGCGCCGGTCTTCTCCGCCACCGAGAGGATCTTGCCGATGTCGAGGTAGGTCTCGGCCGGGCTCTGCCCGCCGAGCGCGTGCGCCTCGTCGGCCACCCGCACGTGCAGCGCGTCGAGGTCCTGGTCGGCGTAGACCGCGACGCTGGACAGCCCGGCGTCCCTGCAGGCCCGCGCGATCCGTACGGCGATCTCGCCGCGATTGGCGATCAGGACCTTGTGCACCGCGTCCATCCTTCCGTCGGACCCCCGGGTTACGAGCCTTGGTGGATTTTATGCACCTGCCGACGCCGGACGGCGTGCGCCCCCTTACCAAGTGGGGCGGCCGGCGCGCCTCGTCCTCACCGCTTCCCCGGCCCTATAACCGGTATGCCCGGGTTTGAAGCGGCATGTTGTGAAGCGGCATCGCCGGTCGGGTTCGTTAGGCTGATCACTTATGCGGGGACCCGGCCTTCTGGCGACCGTGCTGGCGCTGCTTCTCGTGGCGCCGCCCGCGCCGCCCGCTCAGGCGCGTACGGCGCCGGTGCGGTGCGCGCCGCGCAAGGGCGGCATGGGGGTGGCCGAGCCGTGGGCGCAGCGCAGGCTCGACCCGAAGCGGGTGTGGCCGCTCACCACGGGCGAGGGGGTCACGGTCGCGGTCATCGACAGCGGGGTGGACCTGACCCACCCCCAGATCCGGGTGGCGAAGGAGGTCGACTACACCGGGACGGGCCACCGCGACTGCGTCGGCCACGGCACCGCCGTCGCCGGGATCATCGCCGCCCAGTACGTGAAGGGCGTCCCCTTCGTCGGCGTCGCGCCGGGAGTGCGGCTGATCTCGCTGAAGCAGACGAACGAGGAGAACGGCGACCCGGACGCGCTGGCCAGGGCCATCGCGGACGCGGCCGACTTCGGCGCCGACGTGATCAACGTGTCGATCGACGCCCACGACGAGCCGAAGCTCAGGCAGGCCGTGGCGTACGCGCTCGGCAAGGACGCGGTGATCGTGGCGGCGGCCGGCAACACGACCGCGGACGACGGCACCCCGGAGGCCTCCTACCCCGCCGCCTACCCGGGGGTGCTCGCCGTGGGCTCGGCCACCCCGGACGGCAGGCGTGCCGACTTCTCCAACACCATCACTCCCGTCTCCGTTCTCGGGCCCGGCCAGGACATCACCTCCACCTGGCCCGGACGGTCGTACATGAGCGGGCTCGAAGGCACCAGCTTCGCCGCGCCGTACGTCGCGGGGGTGGCGGCGCTGGTGCGCGCCCGCCATCCGGAGCTGGACCAGGAGCGGGTGCGGTGGCGCATCACCGCCACGGCGGACGGCGGCGTGGGAACGGGCACGGGCGCGGGGATGGTGAACCCGATGCTCGCCGTCACCGCGATCCTGCCGCTGGAGGCCGTCGACGCCCCCGTCATCGCGCCGCCGGCGCCGGCCCCGCTGCCGCGGAACGCGGTGAGCAGGGCGGCTCCGGTGGACCGGGAGGCGATCGACCTGGCGCTGACGATCGCGGCGGCGGCGCTGTGCGGTGTGGGACTGATCGTGGCCGTGCGGGTGTTCGTGCCGATGGGCAGGCGCAGAAGGTGGCGCCCCGGCCGCGAGCGTTGACTCGTCGGCTTTGAGTAATTGACGGTTAAATGTTTTGGCCTGCCGGAAACAGCTGCTTTGTGCCGGGTCCTCTTGGTTGAATGATCCTAATCAGGTCACTTCCAGAAAGGACTGAGATGCACCCTTTACGGCCGGGTGATCCCGAGCAGATAGGCGAGTACGCCATCCTGGGACGGCTGGACGAGGGGCCCCGCGGCGACGTCTATGTCGGCAAGGAGACCGGCGACGACGCCCCTGTGCGGGTGATCAAGCTCTTGGCCGCCGAGCCGGGTTCGGGGCAGACCGTCCTCGACCGGCTCACTGTCGCCACAAGAGTGTCCAGCTCATATGTGGCCCGCACGATCACGGCGGGCCTTTTCGGTGATCGACCGTACGTCGTCAGGGAACACGTCGAGGGGCGCAGCCTGGCCGCCGCCGTGGCGGCCGAGGGGCCGCTCTCGGGGGAGGCGCTCGAACGGGTCGCGGTGGGCGTGCTCACGGCGCTGACCGCCGTGCACCTCGCCGACCTCGCGCACGGCTCGCTCACCCCGCACAACGTCATCGTCGCGGACGACGGCGTCAAGCTGACCGATGTCGCCGCCGGGCCCCCGGCGGGCGAGCCGGCGTACCGCGCTCCGGAGCAGATCAGGGGCGAGCGGTACGACGCGTACGCGGACATGTTCGCCTGGGCCGCCACGGTGGTCTTCGCCGCGACCGGGCGTCCGCCGTTCCCGCAGGAGCCGCAGGCGGTGCTGAACGCGCAGCCCGACCTCGGCGGACTTGAGGAGCGGCTGCGCCAGGTCGCGTTGCCCGCGCTGGCCAAGGAGCCCGGGCAGCGGCCGACCGCCTACGCCGCGATGCTGCAACTGCTCGGCGGCGGCGCCGCCGGGGCGCAACCGGCGGCGGGCCCCGGCACGGCGATGGTGCTGCCCGCGCAGCCGCAGCAGCCGCCGCAGCAGCCGGTCGGGGGAGCCCCCGTTCCACCGGCTCCGCAGCAGACGTGGGGCCCGCCGCCCGTGCCCCAGCAGCCGCAGCAGTCGTCCACCACCGCCTGGCAGCCGCCCGCCATGCCGCAGGAGCAGATCCAGCAGCAGACGTGGGGGCGGCCGACCACCCAGGGCCAGGTCGAGACGGCCAGGCGCAGGCCGTTCCCCGTCGGCCTCGCGGCGGCGGTCGGTGCCGTGGTCCTGCTCTCCGGAGCGGGTCTGTGGGGCGCCGGCCACTACGCCGAGGTCCGGCTGTCGCCGGCCGCGGCGGAGCGCGCCGCAGGCGGGCACGGGACCGGTGGGCGCGTGATCGCGGACGCCGGTGACGCGGACGGCGGAAACGTGGGTGGCGGAAACGTGGGCGGCGGGACCACGGGAGGCGCGACCGGAGGCGGCGGGCAGGCGCCGACGGCGGCGCCGCAGGTGACGGTGCCGTGGGCGCTGTCATCCGAGGACCCGGACTCGCCGGTGCAGCCGCTGGTGCTGCCGAGCGAGTGGCCCACGGACACTCCGGCGACGCCGGAGCTCACCTCGGTCCCGACGCCGGGCCCGATCGTGCCGGTGCCGACCCAGCCGGTGGTCCCGCCGCCGGCGCAGCCGCCCGGTCAGCCGCCCGGTCAGACGAACGGGCGGACGATGCAGCCGACGGCCCGGGTGACGACCACCGCCACGGTGACCGCCATACCCAGCCCGGTGCCGACGGAGCCGACTCCCGAGCCCCCGCCCACACAGTCGCCGAGCCCGGCGCCCACGGACAGGCAGGAGCACGGACGGGGTCGGTGGCGCACCCAGCCCACCCAGAACCCGACCCAGAATCCGACTCAGGACCCCGCTCAGAGCCCTACTCAGAGCCCCGCTCAGGGCCCCACCCAGAAGCCCACCCAGAACGCCACGGAGGTGCCCACCTGGGTGCCCACCAAGAGGCCCACCTGGAAACCCACCTGGAGGCCCACCAGGAGGCCTACCTGGAAGCCCACCGCGGCCCCGACGGCGCCCGCGCGGCCGAGCCCGTCCAATGCTCCGGTGCCGACCACCCCGGCGCCGAAGCCGACTACCCCGGCGCCGAAGCCGACGACCGCGGCGCCGAAGCCGACCACTCCGGCGCCGAAGCCGACGACCGCGGCGCCGATCCGGAACCCCTTCGGTCCGGTCCAGGTCTGCGGTCCGGGCTTCTCCGTGCAGCGCAGCAGCCCCCTGGCGGGTGGCGTCGCCTACCAGCTGTACAACGCCGGCACGGGGGAGAACTGCGCCGTCACGATCAAGACGGCCGACGTCGGAAAGGAGACGCCGGTCTCCGCGACCCTGGAGGTCCAGGGCGGCGGGTCCAAGACCGACAGCGGTAACTACAAGTACTACGCCGGCCCCGCGAAGCTGCAGGCCAAGGGCAAGTGCGTCAGGTTCTCCGGCAGCGTCGGCTCGGCCGGCGCCGGCGGCGACTGGGACAACTGCGGCTGACCGGTTCACGGGAAGGCCGGATCGGCAGGTCCGGACACACGAAGGCCGGGCGGGAGCACCCGCCCGGCCTTTCGTCTGCGCGGCCCCGCCGCCTGGCCCCCCTGCCTGCCCCCGCTGCCGGAGCCCTGTGCCGGAGCCCTGTGCCGGAGCCCGCCACCGGCTTTCCCGCCGGCTGAACGATCAGTATCCGCGGTAGCCGGTGCCGGTCTTCATGCCCACCACACCGGGAACGGCCGAGACCGAGCCGTAGCGCTCGATGGCATAGCGGACGCCCGCGACGATGTTGTCCACCGGGTTCCAGATGTCCTTGTGCCCCGGCAGGGACCAGCGGTTGAACGTGGGGTCGATGGTCTGCATCAGCCCCTTGGAGGGGGTTCCCGCGGCCGCGTTCGAGTCCCAGTTGTTGATCGCGTGCGGGTTCCCGCCCGACTCGTGCCGGATGATCATCCAGATGTCGTCCCGGTTCATCTTCCCGGCGGGGTAGCCCTGGGCCGTGAGGATCTCGATGGCCTGCTCGATCCACTCCTTGACCTGGCCGGTGGGCGCGGGTCCGCCGCCGGCCGGCGGCGGACCGCTCGGGCCGTAGCCGCCGCTCCCGCCCGAGCCGCCGTAACCGCTCACGCCGCTCACGCCGCTCAGGCTCGTCCCGCCGTACGAGGCGTACGTCGGGTGCGCCTTGTCACCGGGGGCTCCCGTGTAGCCGGGGGTGCGCTGCCAGTCGACGGTGTGCCCCTGCCGGGGCACGAAGTCCTGTTTGCCCGGGTCCGGAATTTTGGCGAAGGTGAGCGCGCCGTCGCGGTAGTCGCCGCCCAGGTGGGAGCCCAGCGTCTTCGTGGCGTCGCCGACGGCCGTGTTCACCTGCTCCAGGTGCGGCCGGGCGTCCTCGATTCCCCGGGAGACGATGGCCCGCAGCCCGTTCTCCAGCTCCTTGTCCCCGGCGTCCTGGTTCCGGCCGCGGTAGGCCGCCGCCTCGGCGACCACGTCGGCGCAGATGCCGTCGATCTTCGATTTGGCGCTCTCCAACGCCGTGGCGACCTTCTCCAGCGCGCCCGCGCACGCGACCAGAGCGTCGTGGAGCCCGTCGGCCGCCTTGCCGTACCTGTTCATGTACGTGACGAAGGCATCGGCGGAGCGGCCCTGCCACGCGGCGTCCACGGTGCGCACGGCCCGGCCCACGCCACCGGCGTAGTCCTGCGCGTCACCGGCCGCGCCGCGCCACTTCCCGGCGATGTCGCGGATCCCGCCGGGATCGCCGTTCACCTTCTGCGCCATGGCGGCCAGCTCACCGCCACCCGGCAGGTCGGAGACCCCGCTTCGCTCGCTCATACCCGCATCGAGGTGGACGTGGCCTTGTGGGCCGTCCGGACGTTGTCCTGCACACTCTCCAGCGCCCGCTCCACGCCCTTCAGCTTGGTCCTCGCGTCGGCCACCTCCGCGGTCAGCGCGGCGTAGGCCGTGTCGACGGCCGCCGCCAGCGCCGCCGCGCCGTCCACGTGCCCGAAGGAGGCCGCCCGGGTGCCGGGCGTCTCGGGCAGACCGCCGTGCAGGCTCTCGTACTGGCCCCAGGCCTTGCTCACCGCCGTACGGCAGCTTTCGAGCGCCTGGAAGTGGATGTCGAAACCGGCCACGTACCGCTCCTCTCCGCCTGTCACTCTTCCCCGGGAGGAGGCAGGAACGCGGTCTGGGCGAGCCGCGCGCCGAACCTCCTGTCGACGTGGTAGCCCCGGCCGGGCGGCAGCGGATGCGCCCGGACGTTGCCGAACAGGTAGCCCTCGTCCTTGTTGCCGGACAGGATGACGGCGGGGCTGGCCATGTCCTTCAGCTTCTGGACGACCGGGTCGTACATGGCCCGGCCGGCGCCGCCCATCTGACGCGACAGGACCAGGTGCAGCCCGATGTCCCGCGCCTGCGGCAACAGGTCCACCAGCGGCAGCAGCGGGTTGGAGGAGGTGGCGACCAGGTCGTAGTCGTCCACGACGACGTAGACGTCCGAACCCTGCCACCAGCTCCTGTCCCGCAACTGCTCGGGCGTGAGGTCCGCCGGGGGCAGCCGCTTGAGCAGGGCCCCGCGCACGTTGTTGATCAGCTCCTGGGCGGCGGTGCTCGACGCCGCGTAGCCGATGCGGTGGGCGGTCGCGGCCGAGTCGAGCAGCGACCTGCGGTAGTCGATGACGATCATCATCGCCTCGTGCGGCTGCCGCCTGGCCACCAGGCCCTCGGCGACCAGCCGCAGCAGGTTCGACTTGCCGCTCTCGGTGTCGCCCAGGACGACGAAGTGCGGGTCGGCGTCGAAGTCGAGCAGCACGGGCGAGAGCGTAGCCTCGTCGATGCCGATCGGGATCTTCGGTCCCGTCTCCTCGATGCCGGGCAGCGAGGCCGCGGGCAGCACCGGCGGCAGCAGCCGGATCGCCGGCGCCGGCGGCCCCTGCCAGGAGTCCCTGACCGCGTGCACCAGCCCGCGGACGCCCGCGCCGAGGTCCTCGGAGCTCTGCACACCGTCGATCCGCGGCAGCGCGGACAGGAAGTGCAGCCCCTCCTTGGTGAGGCCGCGTCCCGGCGCGCCCTCGGGGACCGCCAGCGACGCCTTCCTGTTCACCTCGGACTCGTACGCGTCGCCGAGTTTGAGCTCGACCCTGGTGCCGAACAGGTCGCGGATGCTCGCCCGGAACTCCGACCACTTGTTGGTGGCCGCCACCACGTGGATGCCGTATCCGAGGCCCCGGGCGGCGATGTCGGTGACGACGGGTTCGAGCGACTCGAACTCCTGCCTGAGCGTCAGCCAGCCGTCCACCACCAGGAACACGTCGCCCCAGCCGTCGCCGTCGCGGCCGGACTCGGCCCGCATCCGCCGGTAGGCCGCGACCGACTCGATGCCGTGCTCGGCGAAGTCCGCCTCGCGCCGCTCGAGGATCGTGGAGATCTCGGCGACCGTACGGCGGACGCGGTCGGCGTCGAGGCGGCTCGCGACGCCGCCCACGTGCGGCAGTGCCTCCAGCGAGGCCAGGGAGCCGCCGCCGAAGTCCAGGCAGTAGAACTGCACCTCGCGCGGCGTGTGCATCAGGGCCATGCTCGTGATCAGCGTCCGCAGCACGGTGCTCTTGCCGCTCTGCGTGCCGCCCGCGACGCCGACGTGGCCCGCGCCTCCGGACAGGTCCAGCCAGTAGGGGTCGCGGCGCTGCTCGAACGGCCGGTCGACGATGCCGACGACCGCGTGGAGCAGCCCCCGGCCGCCCCAGCCCGCGGTGGTCAGACCGAGCTCGGGGGTGACGGACAGCGGCGGCAGCAGGTGGGCGAGCGTCGGCGACTCGGCCAGCGGGGGCAGCCAGATCGGGTGCGCCGGCGGGCCGTGGCCGGTGAGCCGGCCGACCACGACGTCGAGCAGGCTGTGGCGCGGGCCGCCGGGCTCTTCCGCGGGTGCCAGCTCCCTGGTCGTCTCGGTCACCTCGACGGGCGCGAAGGCGGTGCCGTACTCCACCACGTCGCGCACCGGCCGGCCGGCTCCGCCGGCCGCGGACCGCGCCGGGTCGGCGTGGTGGGGCCCGGACACGTAGGCGGCCTTGAACCGGGTCATCCCCGTGGTGTCGTACTTCAGGTAGCCGTTGCCCGGCGCGGGCGGCAGCTCGTAGGCGTCGGCGACGCCGAGCACGACCCGGCTCTCCATGGCCGAGAACGTGCGCAGGCCGATCCGGTAGGACAGGTGGGTGTCGAGGCCGCGCAGCCGGCCCTCCTCCAGGCGCTGGGAGGCCAGCAGAAGGTGCACGCCGAGCGAGCGGCCGAGCCGCCCGATCATCACGAACAGGTCGACGAACTCCGGCTTGGCGGTGAGCAGCTCGCTGAACTCGTCGATCACGACGAACAGGGTCGGCATCGGCTTGAGATCAGCGCCCTGCTCCCTGGCCCGCTCGTAGTCGCGCAGCGAGGCGTAGTTGCCCGCGGCGCGCAGCAGCTCCTGGCGGCGCACCATCTCGCCGTGCAGCGCGTCGTGCATGCGGTCGACGAGCGGCAGCTCGTCCTCCAGGTTGGTGATGACCGCCGACACGTGCGAGAGGGAGTCGAGGCCCAGGAACGTGGCGCCGCCCTTGAAGTCGACCAGCACGAAGTTGAGGATCTCCGAGGAGTGCGTGATGGCCAGGCCGAGCACCAGCGTGCGCAGCAGCTCGCTCTTGCCGGAGCCGGTCGCCCCGATGACCAGGCCGTGCGGCCCCATGCCGCCCTGCGCCGACTCCTTGATGTCGAGCTCGACCACCCGCCCGTCCGCGCCCAGCCCGATCGGCACCCGCAGCCGGTTGCGACCGGCCCGGGGCTGCCAGATCACCGAGGGATCGAGATGGGCGGGGTCGCCCACGCCGAGCAGGTCGGTGAGCGAGGTGTTGACGCCGAGCACGTCCTGCGCCTCGCCCTGGGCGCCGGCGGAGGCGCGCAGCGGCGCGAGCTGCCGGGCCAGCCCCTCCGCCTCGGAATAGCCGAGGCGGTCGGGGTCGCCGAGCCGGGTGCTCGACTGCCGTCCCGCGTGGTCGATCTTGACCATGTGGAAGCCCTCGGGCTGGACGTCCAGCCGGAGCGTGATCGCCTCGGGGACCGCTCCGGTCACGCCGGACAGATCGATCACGGTCACGCCCTGGATGGCGTCGGACCCGAGCTGGCTGTCGTGCGGCACGTGCCCGCCGTCCACGATCACCACGTGGTACGGCAACGCCTCGGTGGAGGCGCCGGGCCGGAACCTGGCCCGCTCCCTGAGCTCCTCCCCGACCAGCGCGTCGAGGTGCCCGAGGTTCTCCGCCATGAGCCTGACCTGGCCCGCGGCGTCGGCCTGCTCGGGATGCAGGGCGTGCGGCAGCCACTTCACCCACTCCCACTGGGGCATCCACTCCTTGCTCGCGCAGATCATGATCCGCATGTCGTCGGGGGAGTGGAAGGCGACGAGCTGAGCGATCACGGCCCGGACCAGCTCGCGCACCGCGGTGGCGTCGCCGGTGAGGTGGATGCGGGCGAAGGAGTGCAGGGCGACCGCGACGGGCAGCTCCGACACCGTGGCGTGCGCCCGGACGAACCGGCGCAGCGCCCCCGCCGACAGGGCGTCGAGGTCCTCCACCGGCTTGGTGTCCGGCGGGACGAGCTGGATGGCGAGCTTCTGCACGCCGGTGCCGAGCCGTACGGTCGCGAAGTCGTCGTCGCGCGGCCTGCGCTCCCACAGACGCGGCCCCATCACGATCCACCACAGCGAGTCGGGCGGCGGCCCGCTCCACTCCAGCGCCTCCCGCTGCTGCACGGCGGCCCTGCGGACCTTCCTGCGGATCTGCGACAGGTAGCGGAAGTAGTCGCGGCGCAGCCCGTTGAGCCGGTTCCTGCGCTCACCGGCGTTGCGGCCGAGCTGGCCGACGCTCATGCCGACCATGGAGACGGCGAACAGCCCACTCGCCACGTACATGAGCGGGTTGCCGTTGCCCCCCGCCGTGAACATCAGCCCCATCGCGGCGCCGCCGGCCAGCATCGGCACGTACGTGAGCATGGACATCAGACCCTGCGGCTGAACCTCGGGAATCTCCGGCGGGGATTCCAGGAGGATCTCGCCACGGGGGGGCTTGGGGCCCGGGCGGCGCTCGGGACGCGAAACCACGACAATGCTCATCTGACTGACTTTTCTACCAGGTTTGCCGATATTTTCGGGCTGTCAGAGAGATCTCCGGGAGAGGATTCCCGCTGTGTCATCGCCGGCCCCCCTTCACATCCAGCAGGGTGTCGTCCAGCAGGGCATGGTCCAGCACGGCCCCGGTCATCAGGGAGCGGCCCAGCAGGGCGCGTTGCCACAGATGACCGCCCCGCTGCCGCCCCTGTGCCACATCACCGTGGTCGCCCCGCGCAGGAAGGCGGACCTCGCGCTGCCGTCGGACATCCCGTTGCCGCACGTCATGCCCGGACTGCTCCGGGCGGTCGGCGAGGCGGGAGGCGACGCGGCCGCGGCCCCCGGCTGGGTGCTCCAGCGTCTCGGCGGCCCGCCGCTCGACCTCGGCCAGAGCCTGGGCGCGCTGGGCGTCCTGGACGGTGAGGTCCTCTACCTGCGCCCGCGCGACGCGGTGCTGCCGCCCGCGGTGTACGACGACGTGGCCGACGTCGTCGCCACCGGGACCAAGGAAGGCGGCGGCAGGTGGGAGCCGCGGCACACGAGGCTGCTCGGCATGGGCGTGGCCGCCGGGCTGCTCGCGCTCGGCGCCGTCGTCCTCGCGCTGGCGGCGGCTCCGCCGCGGCTCACCGCCGGAGTGGCCGGAGCCGTCGCGGTGCTGCTCCTCGCCGCCGGGGCCGTGGTGTCGAGGGCCGTCGGCCGGCCCACCGCCGGCGCCCTGGTCGGCTACGCGGCCCTGCCGCACGGCTTCCTCGCCGGCCTGTTCACGCCGGGCGCGTCGGGCGCCGTGCTGGTCCTCGGGGCGCCGAACCTGCTGGCCGCGCTCGCGTACACGGCGCTGTTGGCCACCGTCGGCGGCGTGCTGATCGCCGACGGCGTGGCCGGCTTCCTCGGCGTCGCGGTCGCGTCCGTCGCCGGGGCGGTCGGAGCCGGATGCGTGATGGTGTTCGGGGGATCGGGCGCCGGGGCTGCGGCCGTGGTGGCGACGGCCCTGCTGGCGCTGAGCCCGCTCATCCCCACGCTGTCGTTCCGGATGGCCAGGGTGCCGCTGCCGCCGCTGCCCACCAGCGCCGAGGAGCTGCGCAGCGACAACCAGCGGATCGACGGCCCGATGGTGCTCCAGCGGACCGCGCAGGCCCACCGGTACGCCACCGGCATGGTCATCGCGATCGCGCTCGCCGGCGTCGCGGGGGAGCTGCTGCTCGTCCAGCACGGCGGCTGGGTCGCCCGCGTGACGGCGGCGACGCTGGCGCTGGCGCTGGCCATGCGGGCGAGGGTCTTCGCCGGGGTGGCCCAGCGGCTGTGGATGGTCCTCACCGCCGCGGCCGGGGCCGCCGCCCTGGCGTTCGCACTGGGCACGGGCGCCGACGCGGTCGCCGAGGTGGCCGTGACGATCGGGGTGCTGTGGACGGCCCTGCTCGTGCTCGGCCTCGGTCTCTGGCTGCCCACGGGCCGGCCGTCGCCGTTCTGGGGGCGGGCGGCCGACATCCTCGACGCGCTGCTGATCGTCGCACTGGTCCCGCTCACGCTGGGCGTGCTCGACCTGTACTCCTGGGTGCGCGGCCTGTCGGGCTGACTTCTCGGATCGCCTGACGGCATCTCCCGGATGCGCCGGTCCGCGCGATCCGTGCATCACCCGGAGAGGGAGCCGAGCCATGCGGACGGGCCACCGACACGGTCACCATGACGGCGATGACGACGACGGAGCGGGCCGGACGGAGCAGCCGAGCCCCTCCCGCGGGCCTATCGCCGGGCAGGGCCGGCCTGGAGCCGGCCGGCGCCTTCGGGCGACGCCCGCTCGTCGAAGGCGCGGCGGGCGTCGCCGAGGAGGGCGGCCACGTGGGGCAGGCCCGCGGCCTCCAGCCCGCCGCGCAGCATCTCCTCCTTCGCCGCCTCCGCGGCCGCCTCGGCCCGCCGTACGGCCGTCAGGACGGCCTCGGCGAGTGTGCGGCTGTCGAGCCTGCGCATGCAGAGCGGGTGAATGTCGACGGCGCGGAGCGTGCCGACGGCGTCGACGGTCGCGGTGATCCGGCCCCCGTCGGCACTCCCGGCGTATTCGCGCGTGCTCCACTCGGCCGCGACCTCGTCCATCCACGCGGCCGCCGCCGACAGCCGCTCCATGCGCGCCCGGAGCTCACGCATCTCGTCCACGCTCACTCCTCCCGCAGCAGGGCCAGGACGTACGGGGCGAGCGGATCGCCGGGCGGCGGATCCGCGTCGGCGTCCGCCGTGAGGTCCGGCGCGAGGTTGGGCGTGAGGCCCGGCGTGAGGCCCGCCATGGCCCGAGCGAGCCGCTCGCCCGCCTCGCTCCGCGCGGCGCCGATCGCGCCCTGGATCGCGGCGGACATCGCGACGTGGTCGAGGTCGCGCATCGCCCGCGGGTCGACGGTCAGCCCGAGCAGGTGGCCCGCTCCGGAGACCCGGGCCACCACGGCACCCGTGGCGTCGGCCCCCTCGACCACCTCCTCGCTCAGCCCGTGGAGCAGGTCGGCGAGCGCGCCGACGCGGCCCTGGACCTCTCGCACCAGCCCGGCGACGTCGCCTTCCCTGCCCTCGTTGAACGCGGCCGTGTTCCTCACCGGGGCTCCTCGATCACGGGCTGCCAGTAGTCGTGGATGTGCGCGCGGTCCGCCACGGCGGGGGTGAGCGTGAGGTCACGGCGGCCCCGCGCCGGGTCGCCATCCTCGTAGAAGGCGGCTCGCAGGTCGTTGAGCTTCTGCTCCGCCTTGTTGAGGTCGCCCTCGCAGGCCATGTAGACGTCGGCGAACTGCTTGACGAGGTTGCCCAGCGCACTGGCGAACACGCCCACCTGCGAGATCAGCGCGACCCGCCCGGCCGGGTGCGCGCTCATCGCCGCGAGCGTACGGAGGATCGGCGCCGTGGCGGCGTAGAGGCCGAACACCGACAGGTCGTACTCCAGGACCTCCTTGAACTGGTTGTGCATCGCGCCGCTCATCTCACCGGTGACCCCGTGGAGCTTCTCGTACAGGACCGTGGTGTTGAAGCGGACCCGCCGCCCGAGCAGGTCGGCCGCGTGGCCCTTCCAGTTCGGGCCGACGTCCTGGAAGTAGGAGAACCAGATGTCGGACCGGCCGCTCTCCAGCCGGCCCCCCATCTCCTTCCACAGTTCCCGCCGGTCGTAGAAGAGGAAGGGATTGCCGAGGTTCAGCGTGGCCGCCACGTCCAGGGCGAGGGCCGCGCCTCCCAGCCCGGACATGGCCATCGCCGTACGCGTCTGCTGCCGCAGCGGGTTCAGCCCTTTGACCAGGTTGCGGAAGAAACCCGGATCGGTGCGGGTGGCGGCGGAGGCGGCGGCCGTGCCGCCCGTGCCGGCCGTCTCGGCCGGTGCCACGGAAACGGCTCGCCGGACGTTGCCGCTCGCGTCCGTGACGTAAAGCTTCTTGGGGCCGGGGCCGGGGCCGGGGGCGGACCGGCCGGGGACGAACAACTCGCCGGGCTCGCCGGGTGAGGTCGTCATGCGGATCCTCTCAGATGGGGGTCTTCTGAATGGCCGCCGCGCCGGCCTTCTCCGCGGCCACGTAGTTGTCGGCCGCCCTGACCAGCGTCTCGCCGTCCCTGCGCAGGGCGTCGCCGAGGATGCCGGCCGCGCCCGACCAGGTGTCGGAGACGGTGTTGAACCGGTGGACGAAGGCGAGCCCGACGATGGGGACCCCGGCGAGCGGAGCGAGGTTCCCGCCCTCGAAACGGGGCGCGGCGTCCTTCATCCGCCGCACGCCGTCCGCGGAGCCGTCCACCGTGTCGGCGAACTTCCTGATGAAGCTCGCGGCCACCTCGTAGCCGGGCAGGCCGGACGAGCCGCCGCCCGGCGCCGGGTCCCGCACCGGGTCCCGCACCGGGGCCCGCACCGGGATCACGGCGGCCTCTCCCGGCCGCCGCCCGCGTATCGAGTCAGGCAGGCAGGGACCGGCCGGGCACGGAGGCGTGTGCGGGCAGGGGCTCACCATCGGGGAGACGGAGGAGGCCGGGAGGGAGGACGTCCCGGATGGCCCGCTGGAGGGAGATGCGCCGTACGACACTGATCTTGCCTATCACCGGGCTCCGCGCCCCCGCCATGCGCAGTGGTGACGTTTCCGCAGGTGGACAGCGGAAATTCGGGGCCCGTTCACTGGCGTGTAACGGCGAGCTCGCAAACCCCCGTACGCCCGCCTTTGATGCGTTAGCGTGCCGATGTTCCGGAATAACGGCAAAAGGGGGCTCGAATGGCCGGCAGCGGATTCGACGACTTCGACGTGGAGCGGTTCGGCCGGCGCGCGGACGCCACGATCGCGGCCGTCGAACGACTCCAGGAGACCCTGTCCTCGCTTGTCGGCCGGGCCCGGGACGAGGACGGCCTGGTCGAGGTGGAGTTCACCGGCCGGGGGCTGAGCGAGCTGAAGCTTCACCCCAAGGCGATGCGGCTGAGCTCGGGCGAGCTGGCCGAGCGGATCAAGGAGACGGTGGGCGCCGCGTCCGACGACCTGTACCGGCAGATGAACCGGGCCATGGCCGAGGTCCTCGGGCAGGAGGGCGATCAGACGCGGTTCCTGAACGACCCCGAGGCCGTGCTCAAGCAGGTCAGGGAGGCGGAGTCCGCCTTCGACCGCACCACGGAGGACGTGCTGGGCGAGCTCGACCGGATCAGCCGCAGGCTGAACCTCTGACGGGCGGCGCGCCCGTCCGGTGGAGACCACGCGAACGGGCGCGACTTCCCTAGCCGATGCGGTCGGGGCTGATCGTGCTCGTCACCCGCCAGACGTCCGGTTCGGGGTCGTAGATCTCCCGCTCGCGCTCGTCCTGGCCGCCCGTCCCGGCGCCGCCCGCCGCCGGAGCATAGGGGAGGAAGGACGAGCCAGCACCGCCCTGGGCGGCCCGGTAGCCGCCCAGGAGGCCGCCGCCCTCCACGGCGGCTCCCGCCCCATAGCCGGTGCGCGCCCCGCCGTACACGCCGATCACGCCGCCCGGCGGCAGCGTGCCGGTCGGCCCGGCGGTGGGCAGGGGGATCCGCGGGTCCGGGTAGCCGGTGAGCGCGTGGGGGGTGGTGCCCGCGGGGGCCGTGGCGCCGGGCAGGGGGTGGGTGGTCGCCAGCTCCGTCGAGCCGCCGCCGATCACGGCCGGAGCCGTGCCCGATCCGTCGCCGGAGCCGCCCGGCTGTCCCGTGCCGGGCTGTCCCGCACCCGGTGCGCCGCCCGCTCCGGGGTCGCTCGTGCCGGGGTCGCCCGTGCCGCCGGACCCTTCCGTGCCGCCGCCCCCGGAGCCGGTGTCACCGCCGCCCGTGCCACCGGAGCCCGAACCGCCGGAGCCCGAGCCACCGGTGCCCGAACCATCCGTGCCGCCGGAGCCGCCGCCCGACTGGCCGCCTCCGCCGGATCCCGAGCCGCCGGACTCGGACCCGGTCGAGCCCGAGCCGGTCGTGCCGTCGCCGTACGAGCCGCCGTGCCACACGCCGTCGGAGGTCGTGGTGGGTGCGCCCGTCCCGCCCACATGGATGCGCGGGGAGTTCGCGAGGTCGATGTGCAGCGGCTCGACGGCGGGAAGTTCGAAGGCCAGCCCCTCGGCGAAGGCGTTGTTGGCCTCCTGGATCTGCTGGTTGAGCTTGCGGAAGTGGGCCCTCGCCGCCTCGTCCCCGTCGGGGTAGGGCATGGCGCCGGGAGAGGGGGCGGGCGTGGAGAAGCTCCGGGACGAGGAAGAGGAGGAAAGCGGAGGCGAGGGGTACGGAGAAGGGGTCCCGTTCGTGCCGCCGCCCGCGCCCTCGTTCGAGCCGCCCGAGCCACTCGGGCCGGCCGGGAAGTTCGTCTTCGCGTCGCTGACCACGTCCGCGTACCAGGACATCGCCGCCCCGCTCGCGGTCATGGCGTCGCCGAGCGCGCCCGCCGTGGCGTAGAGCGCGCGGAGGGCGGACTGCACCTCCTCGGCGGCGGGACCGCGCCAGACGGCGGCGAGTTCCTTTGCGGTCCTGCTCAGGGCCGCCTGGATGCCCACCTCGGACGGCCCGCTGCCGCCGACCTTCCCGCCCACCAGGTCGGCGGCGTCGATGAACGCCTGACCGGCCCGGCGGACCGTGTCGGGACTCGCGGCGTCCAGCTTCTGCTTGATCTGCTCCCGGGAGAGGTTGTCCGGGTCGAGCCCGTCGACGCTCGTGTATACCTTGATCGGCTCCCAGCCGGCTTCGGCCCCCATCGCGATCTTTCCCCTTGCCCTCGGCGACTCACGCGCTGCTGCTCGTGTGGCCCTTCTCGTAGTTCACGACGGCTTGCTCCACCGCGCTCACCATCGCCTCGATGCGGTCGATCAGCAGCTGATACTTGCCGCCGAGCACCTCGTGGGCCTGCTCGGCGTTCAACCCGAAATACTTCGCGGCCTCCCACGGGCCGGTCTCCGAGGGGCCGACGTTGGTCAGTCCCTGGACCTCGCCCGCGGTTCCCGGGCCGCTCCAGGTGGCGCTCATGCTGGCGGGGGCGCGCCCGCGCAGCGTGCCGAGCTCGTCCCGCAGCCCCTTGAGGATCTGCCGGACCCGCGTGTGGTCGATGTACACCTCACCCGGACCTGCGCCGAGACCCGGCCAGGTCTCGGGCAGCGGCAGCTTCGGCGGCGGCGACCCGCCGCCGGGATCCTGGCCCACCTCTTGCCTCCCTCGCCTTACGCCCTGTCGATGCGGGGCGACGTGGTCGTCTGGTCGCTGACGAAGAAGTCCTCGTCTTCGAGCAGCCAGGTGGTGCGCTCGCGCTCCTGGCGCTCGCCGCCCCCGCCCGCCCCGTGCGGGGCCATCGGAACCATGCCGTTGCCCACGCCGGCGCGTGCCGCCGCCCCGCCCACGCCCCCGGCGCCGATGCCCGCGCCGGAACCGCCGCCCGCGCCGGAACCGCCGTAGCCTCCACCGCCGTACCCGCCGCCGTATCCCGTGCCGGTGCCCGAGCCGGTGCCGCCGGTCAGGCCGTTGGGGACGGCGGTCTGCGGGGTGTGGCCGGAAAGGCTGGTGCCGCCGAGCCCGGCGTCGCCCGGCCGCGTGCCGTTCGCGCCGGCGCCGCCGTTCGTGCCGCCGCCCGCGCCCGTGCCGCCGAGGCCGCCGTTGGGGTCGCCGCCCGTCCCGTTGCCGTCCAGCCCGTTGCCGTCCAACCCGCCGCCGGCACCGTCCAGTCCGGTCCCACCGCCGGGGACGCCCGTGCCCGGCCCGTACGGATCGCCGGAGCCGTTCCAGCCCGGGAAACCGCCGTCGCCCAGGCCGGTGGTGCCGGTCGAGCCCGTGCCGAGATCGCCGAGCGAGGCGGGGTTCTGCCAGTTCCCCATGTCCGTACGGAGCGTCGGGTTCGGAAAGGTCGCCCCGGGACCGGTCACCGGCGTGAACGTCGGGGGCGTCATGTCGAACTTCGGCACGTCGGTGTCGAGCGAGGCGGGGAAGAGGGCGTTGGCGGCCTGCGTCGCCTGCGTGAGCTTCTTGAGGTGCTCCTCGGCCGCCTTCATGTCCTTCTCCTCCTTCGACTCCCCGAAGAGGTTGAGGAAGGGACCGTCGCCGAAGGCCGAGCCGATGGCGCCGGCCAGGCCGCCGACGATGAACCCGCCCACGCCGCCGATGACCGCGCCGGGGATGGCTCCGACGCCCGCGAAGGGAGAGCCGGCGATGGCGCCGCCGGCCGCGCCGACCGCCCCCGCCTCCACGGCCGCGTCGTACCAGTCGACGTCGCTCTTCGTGGGCTCGGGGACGTTCTCGCCCCGGAACTGGTTGAGGGAACTGGCGTAGACGTCCAGCGCGGGCACCACGCCGCGCGCCGAGGGCGACCCCGACTGCCCCGCCGGAGCGGAGGTGTCCACGATCGCGGTCATCACCGCGACCGTGGAGGCCCTGAGCCGGTGGAGCTGCTCCTTGACCTGCTTGGCGTCCTCACCCGTCGTCCAGTGCTTGTCGAGCGAGTCCAGGTGCCTGTCGAGCGTGGCGACCACGGACTTGAGCTTGTCGTGCACGCTCTTGAACTCGCCCGAGGCCGCCCTGATGAGCTCGGGGTCGGTCTTCTCGAGCGAGGTGCGCAGCGTCTCCAGCATGACGACGCCCGGATCGGACGCGTCGATCGCGGCCCTGATCGGCATCTTCCGCTCCGCCACGGCGCCTCCTCAACCACTCCGCATGCGACTAGACGTCCGCCACACCGACATGCCGCACGCCCGCCTGCTCTCCGGCGTCGAGGTTCCTGACCGCCAGTTCCAGGCGTTCGGCGGCGATGCCGAGGGTCGAGGCGATCTCCGCGTAGACGGCGGTGACCGCGCTCTCGGCGCCGGTCACGCTGGTGTGGAACCCCATCGCGGCCTCCCAGAAGCCGCCGACGGCATCACGCTGCGTGAGCAGGCGCTTCACCGCGCCGCCCTCGTGGAAGGCGACCGGAGTCACCTCGCGTTTGGACGCACCGGGCGCCAGCAGCTCCAGCGCCTCCTCGAAGTCCTTGCGCGCGTTCCTGAGGGCCGTGCGGCTGACCTCCATGCCACCGTCGCGAGCCATGCGTCACACTCCCGTCAACGCCGTGACGGGCACCGGCGTACGAGCGCCGGCGCCTCCGGCCGTATCGTCGGACGTCCGCTCACTTGCCGTCGAACATGGCCGCGTTGATCCGCTCCACGTCCTGCATGTTCATGTTGGTGATGTTGATGTTCTTGGCCAGCAGAGACACGATGTCCGCCAGGCCCTTGGCCTCCTGCTGCCAGATCCGCCTCGTCTGGTCGTAGGCGTCCTTGGCGCCGCCCTGCCAGATGGCGGTCTTGGTGTTGAGCTTGTTCTCCAGGTTCTCCAGCTCGGTGACCAACCGGTTGAAGGCGTTCTGGAACTCGGTCTCGCCTGAGTCCAGACCACTGAAGTTGACCTTGGTGATGTCGAAGTCCACCATCGCGCTCTCCGTCCGTTCCTGGTGGTCGTCTCGGGCTCAGCGGCTGTACGAGGCGGGCGGGGCCTGGTTGATGAGCGCCTCGATCTTGTTGATCTCGGTGGTCGCCTGCGCGTTGAACTCGGCGTAGTTCTTGTTGTTCGCCCGGATGCTCTCCGCGAGGGTCTGCAGGCTGCCCAGGATGACGTCCATGCGCTCGTGCCACAGCAGGTGCACCTTGTCGAACGCGTGGTGCGACTCGCCCTGCCAGTGGGTCCTGAGGTTCTCGCCGGCACTGTCCAGGTAACGCTGGATGCCGCGGATGTTCTCGGCCGCGTCGCCGATCCAGGTGATCGCCTCGTCCAGGTCGTGCCGGCTGACTTGAGCCTGGCTTGCGCCAGAGTGCGACATGGCCACCTCCACTGATCCTGTCAATTACCCCCGACCAGGCGGGTCGGGTGATGACCCAAAAGTCACAGTAATGGATCAGCAGGGGACTTGCCGGGGCTGTCCGAGATTAAGATTTTGTCACGTCTATTGCGCTTTTGTCAGGCGGCCGGTTAGGAGCTTTGTGCGATTTGCGAGCTTTGTGGTGACTCGGCCGTAAGTAGTTGAAAACGCAATCTGCCGGCAATCGGCTGGAGGGTGTTGTGACCGATACGAGCGGCGGCGGGAATCCTTTCGCCGGCCTGG
This sequence comes from Microbispora bryophytorum, assembly GCF_006874465.1. Taxonomy (GTDB): domain Bacteria; phylum Actinomycetota; class Actinomycetes; order Streptosporangiales; family Streptosporangiaceae; genus Microbispora; species Microbispora bryophytorum. The sequence goes on from NZ_VIRL01000003.1 coordinate 223,595, forward strand.
CGAACACGATGAACACGGGCGGCGCGGTGGACCCCCGCCTGACGGACCCCGAGTTCAAGATGGACTACCCCGAGGTCACGAAGTTCGGCAACGACGTGGCCGGCCGGGGACAGGTCCTGGCGGACACGAGCGACCGGATCAAGAAGATCCACCTTCCGATGCTGACCTTCGGCGTGATCGGCGGCAGCCTGAACGGCGTGCACAGCCAGGTGCGGAACACGACGGCCGATGCCGTGGCGAAGGGCAAGGAGGTCCTGGAGTCCTGGAAGGCGGCCGTCGACCAGGCGGTGAAGAACGCCAAGGAAGCCGAGAAGCAGAGCTCCGGCGACACCGGGAAGGGCGGTCAGCACGGCCTGCCGGGTGGCCCGAAGGTCCCCGGGTTCGACCCCAAGAAGCTGGGACTCGGCGGAGACGGGTTGCCCAAGACCGGCCCCGGTTCCGGCCTCGGGAACGACCTCACGCTTCCGAAGGACAAACTGGGCACCGACATCGACGACAGCCTGTCGCACCCGGACCTGCCCGACGGGAGCACGCTGCCCGGCCCCGGCGGGAACGGCGACGGCCTGCCCGGCCCCGGTGACGTGAACGGCGACGGCCTCGGCGGCAGCGGGCTCGACGACCCGAACGGCGGCGGCCTCGGTCAGGACGGCCTCGGCCGTACGGGCCTGGACGGGCTCGGCCAGAACAATGTGAATCCGCTGGAGACGCCCAAACTGCCGGGCGACACCGCCCTGTCGTCGTACACCCCGAACCCGTTGTCCCTGCCGACGCCGCCGCCGGTCCCCGACCTCGGCACGACCGGCTACGGGCCGGGCGACCACTCCGTGAACCGGCCGGGGAGCGGTGGCTACGGCTCGGGCGCCTACGGCTCGGGCGGAAACGGCTCCGGCGCGTACGGCTCGGGCGGGGGCCCGGGCGCCGCCGGTCGTGCCGGCGGCGGCGGCGGGGCGGGGGGGATACCCGCCATGCCGTACGCCCCGATGGGCGCGGGCGCGGGCAGCGGCGACCAGGACAAGGAGCGTGAGCGGGGCGCCGCGGTGCCGGAGGACGAGAGCACCTGGTTCGGCGACGAGGACGTGGCGCCTGCCGTCCTCGGGATGCAGGAGGACGTCTAAGCCATGGTGAGCATCGGGAACGTCGAGATCTGGGACGCGCGGAACAATTTCATCGCCGGCGCCGGCATGGCCGGCATGGCCGCCATCCTGGAGCCGAGCGCGCTGCCGCTGGCGGGACTGCTGGCCACGATGGTCGCCGACCCCGACGCCATGTCGCGGGGCGCGCGCGAGTGGCGCAACGAGGGAGGCGACGGCGGCCAGGCGCCCGTCGACATCGGGGGGCTGCGGGCGGATCTCAAAGGGCAGCTCACCGCGCTCGAGTCGAACGGGCATCTGAAGGGGCGGATGCTGACCACGGTCAAGGAGAAGTTCGCCGAGCTGGACAGTCAGCTCGACGGACTGGACCAGGGCATGAAGGGGGTCGGTGCCAGCCTGGACTCCGCGTCCCAGCTCTACACGGTGGCGAGTGTCATCGCGCTGTCGATGGGCGGGGTGGCGTTGACGCTGGCGAACATCAGCGTCGCGGCCAAGACCAACCCCATCTCCATGGCCGCCGTGCAGCCCACCGTCACCGGCATCATGGCCACCATGTCGAGGACCGCGCAGAAGGTGTTCGCGGTCCTGGCGAGGTTGAACTGGAAGGTCGCCGCGATCTTCACAGGGGTCGCCTACCTCGCCGGCGGCGCCCAGCAGAAGTTCCCCGGCATGCAGGCCGTCACGATGCAGGCGCCCGACTTCACCAAGGCCAAGGTGGCCTTCGATCCGACCAGCGGAGGCCTCACCGAGCCCCTCCCGGACCCCGGCGACATCGGGAAGACGCCGTCCTTCATGCCGCCGATCGGCATCTGATGGAGTGGGCGGCCGGCGCGTTCGAGCGGCGGCTCGGGGCGGCGTACGACGCGGGCGATCTCGCGGTCTGCCTGAGCATGCTCAGGGACACCGAGCTGGCGCTGCCCATGCCGCCGGACGGCGACGCCGCCTGGCCGACGATCACCGCGCCCGACCGGGTGTGGCTGCCCGCCTACACCTCCTTCGAGGCCATGACGGCGGCCACGGGCCTGTCCCGCGCCCGGATCACCTCGCTGGCCGAGCTGGCCGCCGGCTGGCCCGACCCGCACTGGGGCCTCGCCGTCAACCCGGGCCTGCCGGTGCGCTTCCTGCTCGAACCGGGGACCGTCGCCAGGCTGGCGGTCCCCACACTCGCGCAGGACCGCATGGCGGAGCCCGAGCCCGCCCTGCCCGTCGTGCAGAAGCCGCTGACGCCGGAGGAGGTGCACGGCTACCTCGGCGACGGGGAGTCGCGCGTCTCCGGCTACTGTCACCACGCGCTCGACGTGGCGCACGTGGCGACGCCCGCCGTGCTCGCCGACGCCCTCGGCCGGGGCGCCGACGACGGCCTGCTCAGCGGCGACGGCTCACTGTTCCTGCTGCGGTGGCGCACGGTCGGGCTCAACCTCTACCGCACGCCGTACGGCGGGACCGACGAGGCGGGCATGGAGGCGGTGGCGGGCTGGGTCGTCGAGGAGCCGCCGTTCGCCGGCATGGGCCTCGCGCCGAATGTGGACTTCCTGGTCCGCGAATACAAGGTGGACGCCGTACGGCTGCCGCACGGCTCGGAGGTCGTCGAGCTGACCGCGGCCGGCACCGAGGTCGTGCGCGCGGTTCACGACGGCGACCTCGGCCGCTGGGGGCCCGGAGAGCCGGCCGCCGCCTCCCTGAGCTCCTACCGCGCGCGCTGGCGGGGGGCCGACTTCCCGGCGAGTCCGGATCCGGGACACGACGGGCTGCTGATCCGGCTGCTAGGCGACGGGCCGGCCGACGGGTTCGAGGAGCGCGCTCCGGGCCGCTTCGTGCGGCCCGTGCCCGCCGGGGAGTGCGAGGCCGTCTTCCACGTCACGCGGGTGTGCGAGTGGCGCGGCGCACCCTGTCTCGTACGGGACGAGCGCGAAGGCGAGCTGCTGCTCGAATACACCGGCGGGCGGCTGCCGGTGGCACGGGCGCTCGGCCTGGAGCGGATCGAGCGGGGCGTCCACCGGCGCTGGGTGGCCCGCGCCGAGGCGAGCGGGTTACACGAGCACGCCGAGCCCCTCGACCTGGGGCTCCACGAACCAGCCTGATTCCGGGACCATTCGGATCGAAGGAGCGGACGCAGATGAGCGAGACCGATCCGCACATTCATGTCGAGCAGAAGGTGATGCAGGCCGGAGCCGACTACCGCAATCTGATCGCCTCGTCGTTGGGGCACGCACCCGATGCGCCGGATGTCGTCACCGTTGGTTGCGGGCTCCCGGTGCCCTATGCGATGACCTCGACCCGCCCGGAAAGCGTCACCTGCCTCGCATGCCGGGAACACGCTCACCGGGAGTACCTGCGCTACGCCGAGCAGGTGGAGCGTCTGAGCCGGATGCCCGGCGCGCCCGTCACCGGCGACCAGGCCGCCAGGGCCGCGCGATGGGCCCGGGACTTCGCGAAGAGGTTCTCCGGCTAGAACGGTGCCCTGCGTGTCCGATCGGTGTCTTCGCCGCCTCTGCCGACATCACTAGCCGAATGTCAAAGCGAGGTGTGATAATCCCGCATATTGGACATAGATCATCATCGAGGTGAACGCGGTCGATCGGGGTGATGAACACGACCGGGGGACAGACGCCGGACGCCGCCGGGATGCGGGCGTACGCCGAGGAACTGCGGGCCACGTTCATGCGCCTGCAGGAGGAGGCGCCCGCGCTGCACGAGAAGGCGCGTGCCGTGCAGGTGACGGAGAAGTCGCGCGACGGGCTCGTGGCGGCCACCGTCGGCGCGAACGGCGACCTGATCAGGCTCGACCTCGACCCGCGCATCTACCGGCGGCAGGACGCGCGGGGCCTGGCCGACGCCATCACGCGGACCATCCACGCCGCCGTGGCCAAGGCCCAGGACCGGGTCGTCGAGATCTTCGCGCCGCTCATCCCCGCCGAGCAGATGAGGGCACACATCGGCGGTGACCTCGACGCGGTGCTCGAACAGATGTCGATGCAGATGCCGATGCAGACGCCGAGGCGGACACCGGAGGGGCCATGAGTGAGCTGTTCGAGGTGAACTACGTCGACATCCGTCCCCAGCAGCTCGCGAAGGGCCTGTCGCAGTGGCACGCCGCCTCGTCCGACACGGAGAGCGGCTACGCCGCCAGCCTGGGGGAGATCCGTCGGCTCAACGCCGCCGAGCCGTGGGGGCAGGACAAGGCCGGGGCCGCCTTCCGCTCCGCCTACATGCAGGGCGACGGGCCCGACACGGTGATGAAGCAGGGTGAGGACCTTGCCGCGAAGGTGGTCGAGCTCGGCCCGACCGTGCGGCGCAGCGCCGAGAACGCCCGGGGAATGGACGCCCAACGGGCCAGAGAGGTACGCGAGATCCTGAAACGGGTCTGACGATGACGCACTCCTCCACGACCGGTACGGGCTCCGGTGCCAAGCCGGCCACGACGAACGGCGACGTCACCTCGACCGGCGACGGGCTGCCCGGCTTCGCCGACGGCGGCGGCTCTGTCGCCGACGTCACCCCCGCCTGGGGCGAGTCGCTGCCCGCCTGGGCCGACGACCTCATCGCCATGCTGACGGCGGGCCAGACATGGCCCGAGGCGAGCGAGAGCCTGCTCTGGCAGCTCGCCCGGGCCCATCGGTCCGCGACCGTGAGCGTCGTCCAGTCCATCGATCCGGTGGGAGCCGCCGCGGTCGCCGTGCTCAGCGGGATGCAGGGCCCGTCGATGCAGGCGTTCCTGGCACGGCTCGGCGAGCACTACTCGGAGCAGTCGGGCCTGCTCGGGGTGGCGAACAACCACTTCGCCTACGCGGCGCAGGCCGACGACTACGCCCGCGCGACCCAGTATTCCAAGTTGTCCAACAACGTGATGTTCTGGATCGCGCTGATCGCCACGTTCATCGCACTCGTGGCGGCCTTCTACTCCGCCGGGGCCTCCACCCGGTTGGTCGGGCCGATCGCCGCCCGCGCCCGCGCCGAGATGGAGAGGATCCTCGAACAGCTCGCCCTCGCCGCAGGCCGTCCCGCCGCGGCCCGGGCGCTCGCCAGAGGGACCGCGCTGGCCTCGGTCCGGGCCGGCCTGCTCGGCCGCATCCTCGCCAACCCGCTGGGCAGGGAGATCGTCGAGGAGATCGGCGAGGAGATCGCCGGCGACGGCATCGCCCAGTTCCAGCAGGGGAAGATGGGCACCCGGGACGGCTGGGAGTGGAAGATGACGAGCGCCGCCGCCCTGGGCGCGGCGGGCGGCGCGGCCGTCGGCATGGGGGCCGCGCGCCCCGTCAGCAACCTGGTCAACAGGACGCCCCTGCTCAGGAGGCTGAACACCGACGCCCCCGGCTTCGGCAACGCGTTCAAGCGCTTCCCCGGCCGGGCGCTGACGACCGGCCTGACCAATGTGATCGCCTCTCCGGCCGGAAGCGTCCTCGCCAACGGGCTCGTGTACGGCCAGTGGGAGATGCCCGACGGGGAGTCGCTGCTCGGAGCCGCCCTGTCGGGCGCCGCCCGTACGAACACGATCAGCCCGTTCAACCTGGACGCGATCGAGGCGGGTATCAGCCCGCGTACCGCCCTGGCCTCGGCGTACGACACCAGCCTGCGCACCGACCTGACCCGTGCCCTCTCCGGTACGTCTCCGGCCTCCGCCGCCGGGCAGCCTTCGGGCGGCGATCCGGGGGCCGCGTCCACGAACACGGCCGGCGGCGGCCAGATCACAGGCACCGGCGGGTCCACGGGCTCGGGGAGCACGAGCCCCGCGTCCGTCGCGGGGCAGCCCTCCGGCGGCCAGCCCGCCACATCCGGCGCCGGCCAGACTGCGGCCGCGACGCCGAGCGGGTCCACCCAGGCGGCGAGCACAGCGCCGTCCCCCGCAGCGTCCGGCCAGGCAACGGCCGCTTCCTCCGCCACCAGCGCTCCGTCGGCCACCGCCGGCCAGCCCGCTGCCACCGGGGTCGGCCAGGCGGGGGCCGCGACGCCGAGCGGGTCCACCCAGGCGGCGAGCACCGCGCCGTCCCCCGCACCGTCCGGCGCGGGCCCAACGAACCCCGGCATAGGCAGTGCCGCCAACGCGGGTGGTGCCGCCCCCGGCACGGCCGGTTCCGGCACGCCCGCCCCGGCCACACCCGCCACCTCCACCGCGAGCCCCACTCCGGCCGCGAGCCCCACGTCGGCCCCCGCGTCCACGGGGACGCCCTCCGTCGCGCCGTCGGCCGCATCTCTTCCCGGTGGCGCCACCTCACCCGCCACGTCATCCGCCGCGGCGTCACCGGCTGCGGCGGCTGCCCCGGGCCCGGGTGCTCAGGCCCCGGCTGCCTCGGCCTCGGCGTCCTCCGGGACGACCGCCGGCACCACTTCCGGCAGCGCCGCGCTGCAGGCTTCGGCTCGTACCGCGGTCTCCGACGTGCTGTTCACGATCGCGCCCGACGTGCTCTTCCTGCGCGACGGCCAGGGCGCCAGGCTGACCGGTCCCGACGGAAGGTCGATACAACTGCCGGGCGAGGACATGAAGGCCCTCGCGGATCGACTGACGGCGCGTGCCGCCGAGGGGGTGGACACACCTCGGCTCCGCGCGGAGGCGGCCGCCCTGCTGGGGGCGAGGATCGCTGAGGAGAGCCAGGGGCTCCCGGTCGAGGGGGCCCTCGACGCGCTCGCCCGGCTCGCCGACGCGACGCCGGACAGCCGCGCCGCCGCAGTTGCTGTGGCGGGCGAGGTGCTGGAGGACAACCCACGCGGCTGGCGGCCCGACCGGCTGAGCGACGCGGGGGCCGGACTGGTGGAGGAGGCGGTGGTCCCGCCGCACGGACTCGACCACGCCCTTCGCGTCGGCCGCTCCTCCGACATCGCTGCGGACATCGTCCGGCGCGCCGAGAGCCTCGCCGGGATCGCGTCCGCCTCCGGCACGAACGGGACACCCAACCCGGCGAGCGGAGGCCAGGCCGTCGCGGCCTCCGCCGGGGCGTCGTCGAACGCCGCGGCCTCGCCCAACACGGCCAACTCCAACACGGCCAACTCCAACACGGGGGCCGCTCCGGCGGCGAACTCCGCTCAAACGGCCAACCCGGCGCGGCCCGGCACGCGGCCGGGACCCCGTACGACCCGGGGGCGGGGGAACGTGACCGCCCGGCCCATCGTGCGGAGCCTGTTCGTCGCCGACGGCAGGCCGCCGCACCTGGCCGACCTGTCGCAGCAGGAGGCGGAGCGGGGCTTCCTATCGCTCCGCGCGTCCGACGTGGCTCCCGATGTGACGGCGCTGAGAACAGCCGGTGAGCAGACGGTCGTGGTGGACACGGGCCGGCTCGGCGCGCAGCACTTCCGGTTCGAGGTCGGCCCGGTACGCGGCGGCCGTCTCGCCAGGACCGGGGTCCGGTCCGGCACTGCCGCAGACCCCCACGTCGTACGGCTGTCGCCGCGCCTGGCGAACGACATCCTGCCCCGGGTGTGGCTGCACGAGATCAGCGACGTCTTCCAGCGGATGTCCGGCCCCCGGCAGGGCGTGATTCGCTCCTTCCTGAGCCGGACGGCCGAGCCGGACGCGACGGCCTGCGTCACGGCCCGTTATCGCGAGCACGCGCTCCTGGACAGGCAGTGGCGGGCGGCGCCGGCACAGGAGCGCCCCGCCATCGTGCACGAGATCGAGCAACTGGGGCGTGAGATCGAGAGGCTCGGGCACGCCGCCCCGGCATCGCCCTGGTCGGCGCCCCGGCCATCCGCCGCACCCCAGCCGGCCCCCGACCCCGCGACACAGACCTCCACCGCGCAGACCTCCACTGCGCAGAGCCCCGCCCCGCAGAGCCCCGCCGCGCCCGATCCGGTGGCGGATCTGCTCGGGCTGGCCCGCGCCCAGCAGGACACGCTGACGAAAGCCGCCGACGAGCTGCTCAAGGCGGTCAAGGGGAAGATCGACAGCACTAAGGCGGCCACGGCCGACGCGAAGAAGGCCGAGGAGGCCGCCGAGAAGGCGTCGCAGGAACAGGACCGCGGCGCCGGGGAACGCCGTCGCAAGGCGCTGGCGGACCGCGACGCCCACCGGGCGAGCGCCGAGCGCGCCGGCCAGAGCAAGGAGGCGTACGCGCGGGCGGTGCGGCAGGCGGTCGAGGCACGCAGGGCGTACCAGACGCTGGAGAGCGCCCTGAACGCCGTCCCCGCGGGCCGGACGGGCACGCCGCCGGCGGAGATCGCCAGGCTGGCCCGGGAGGCGGAGGCCGCCCACACCGCGTACAAGGAGGCGTTCGCGGAGGCCCTGCCCGCGCCCGAGGTCCTGTCGGAGGCGACGCCCGCGGGCCGGCTGCCCCATCTCGAACGGCTCACGCAGGTCGTCAACGACATGCTCGAACGCGCCGGGGTCGACCACCGCTACGCGCCCGACGAGCTGTCGCACGTGTTGCGGTCGAACTTCAGGTGGGTGGTGTCGCAGGACGGGGTGCTGCTGCGGGTGGGCCGCGGCACCCGGGCCGAGCTGCGGTTGCGGCTGAGGGTGACGGACCTGGTCGAGGTCTTCGGCCATCCGGTGCGGCACTCCCAGTCGATGCTCGGCCAGTTGCCGCAGGGCGGCCGCTCGGCCTCCGCCACCGCCAACCGTGCGGTGCGCCTGGCGCCGAATCTCGACCTGAACGCCCTGACCAAGCCGTGGCAGGACACCCACTGGCTCGGGATGCTGATGAAGTTCGGCGTGTTCAGGATCGGCTCCACTTTCGGCAGGAGCGAGTCGTTCAACGGCAACGCGTCGGATTTCGCGCTGGCCGGCGCGGTGCAGGACAACGCGGGCGAGGCGCTGGTGCTCGACGGGCTCGCCTCGGCGGAGGTGGAGCTGCGCACCGCGACCGGCGCCGAGACGGCACGCGTGGACGGCGGCACGGCCGGCGACGCCGGGAGCCTTCGGATGTATCTGCCGCACACGCACGCGCAGCGGGGGCCGGCCGAGGTCACCCGGATTCACCCGAAAGAGCGGCAGCGCACGCCGTTCCCCGAGCACGCGGTCACCGGGCTGACCGGGTTGCAGGACCTCGCCGAGCGCACCGCGGCGCGGATCGGCCACTCCGAGGTCGGCGGCATGACTCGCGACCAGATCTTCACGATCATGACGAAGGAGCTGCCGGCCCGGCTCGGTGAGGCCATCAACGACCCCGAGGGACTGCGCCGCCCGATCACCGTCAACGGGCGGGTGATCGGCTATGTGCAGATTCACACCGAGGTCATGATGGACACGGCGCGGCCGGTCGGCACGCCGAGCACCAAGCACCGCCTGGAACGGCTGCGTGTGGGGTTCTCGGGCGCGTCGGGCTCGCGCTCGGCCGGCCGGTCCTTCGAGATCAGGGGCACCGCGGGAGCCCAGCTTCCCGTCGGCAATCGGCACATGCTCCGCGCCGCCGGTCTCGACGGTTACAAGACCGCCACACCGCGCCTCACGGGCGGGCTCGGCCGCTCCTGGTCGCGGTCGCGGTCGATGAGCGCCGGCGGGACCGCCATCCGGCCGAGCGTGCAGCGCTGGGCGGGCCACACCCAGGCGTACGCGCTGGAGCTCGAACACACGGTGACCGTGCGGCTGAACACCGACGACGCCCCGCACACCCCTGTGGAAGGCCAGAGCAGGGGCCTGTTCCGCATGCCGGAGCCCCAGGCATACCGCTACGGCCTTCCCGTCGACCGGTCGGCCGTACAGAAGGACGGCAGGCTCAGGGACGATCCGACGCCCGGCACCCCGGAGGGCCGCCTGCCCAGGCTGCCCGGCTGGTCGCGCAGAGCGGCGGGCGGCGCCACGGGCGCCGGGCCCGCGCTCGTGCAGGCCAGCGAGCGGCCGCAGAGCGTCAGGAACCTCGACGAGGTGCGGACGAAGGTCGAGGTGGCGTTGCGGGCGCGCGGCCTGCTGCCGGGCGAGAACGGCCGGCTGTCGCGTGACCCGCTGACCCGGGCGAGCCAGATCGCCAACATGATCGAGCTGGCCGAGCAGTTCTCCCCGGCCCGTCTGCAGACCGCGTACGACCAGGCCATGCAGGACGGCATCCTCCTCGACCTGGTGACCCAGGGCATCGGCCGGGCCAGCCGGCACCTCACCGTGCGCATCCGGCTTGCGCAGTCGGGCCAGGAGGAGTTCCAGGGCACCAGCGCCGCCGACGTCGTGACCGACCTCGACATCTCGTCGGAGACCTCCGGCCGCTCGGTCGGCCGTTCGCGCGGCCGGTCCCGGGACGTCGGCCCCGGTCTCGGCCTGGAGACGAAGCCGGGCCAGGGCGGCTCGACCGGCGGCGGGTTCGGCGCTCACTGGAGCAAGGGGCACACGTTCTCCACGACCCTCAACGACACGGGCAACCTGGTCACGCTGGCGGAGGGCACCGCTCCGGCGGCGGTCTTCGAGGTCCCGCACAGGCTCACCGTGGACCTGATCGAGGACGACGGTACGGCCACGCTGCTGGCCCGGAGCGGCGACGTGTGGATGCGGGTGCTGCTGCCCTCCGACCTGCTGCCGGAGCAGCGGGCCGAGCCCTCGCCCAGCCACCCGACGTCCCCGGAGGCGCTGAGCCTGGCCACCCTGCTGCACGTGGACGGAACCGGCGTGCTCGGCTCCCTCCGGTCGGTGCTGCCGAAGGCGATGCGGCCGGGCTCGGTGTCGTTCCACCACCTCGCCGAGGCGTTCACCATGCGCAACCTCATCTCCCACCCGGAATGGCTGCTCGCCGACCCCGCCGAACCCGCCACGACGTACAGCACCGCCCTGGCCGTGCGCCCGCGCGGCCTGCGTACGCACCGGGCGTCGGCGTGGGTCACGGCCCGGCTGGGCGAGTCGACGTTCGTGACCGCGGCCGACCTGGTGGTCGGCGACATCAACTTCACGATGGGTGCGCACACCACGCGGACGGAGACGCGCGGCGGACGGTCGGTGGACGCCTCGACCGGTGTGAGCGAGGCGCTGCCCGGCCCGCTCGGCGGCAAGGAGGAGGCCGGCGCGTCCGGAGCGGGGAGCAGGTCGTCGGCGATCTCCGACACGGCGATCTGGGGCAGGGAACGGCTGGCCATCGACACCGGCAAGCACTACGTGTTCGAGATGAAAGCGGACATCACGGTTTCCGGGGACGAGACGGGCAACCGGCGGGCCGACGCCGCGCCGCTGCGGGACAGGACGGTCGTCTACTCCCTTCCCGAGCGCGACGCGCTCGATTTCTACGGCACGGGCCGGCTCAAGCTGCCCCTCGACCAGGTGGCCGACGCGGTGACGCGACTGCTGGACGGCAACCTCCGGCTCGACCCGCGTACGGCGGTGCCGCTGGTCCGCAGATACCTGGCCGACCGGGCGCTGGCGCGAAGGAACGGTCACCCCCGGCCCGACCTGGAGCACAAGCACCCCCGCGATGTGCTCACCGAGCGGCTCGCCAAGGACTTCCCGATGCGCGTGGCGGCCGAGGGGAACCGGCTCAAGCAGATGCACGACAGGCTGCCGGACCTCGCCAGCCGTGTGGACGTCCCCGACCTCTACCGTGACTCCCTCGGTGAGAGCACCGTGAAGAGGGCCGAGCTCACGGCCCCGGACGGCACGCCGACCCGCCTGATCGACCAGGTGCTCGACCAGATCGGGAAGGTGGCGCCCGGCGCGCTGAAGCGGGACCCGGTCCTGCTGCGCAGCCTGTTCGGCGACTTCGCCGGCAAGCGCTGGTGGGGCAAGATCGACGACATGAGCGGGACGGAGGGCTTCGTCAAGACGTACTCGCTCAGGATCGGTCCGCACCTCACGGAGGACGTCACGGTCAGGATCAGCGCGGTGCTCCACGGCGACGAGGCGACGTACGGCGGAAACGTCCACAACTTCGGCCAGATCCTCCAGGACTACACGTACACGCAGGAGGACCACGCCGAGTCGTCGGGCAAGACGTTCGGCGGCAACGCGAACGCCGGAGCGGGACAGGACGCCGGCAGCGGCGGTCGCGCGGTCGCCACCGACAGGTCGCACACCGGCACGGCCACCACCGGCACGCAGCGGACCCGCATCCAGCGCCACGCGGCATTCCGCGGCGGGCAACTCGTCGAGCATCCGCTGACCGTCACGATCGAGGTCGAACGCACCTCGAGCCGCCTGCGCGGCGCCGTCGCGAAGGCCACCCGCGTCCCCCGGGCCGGCCGTGTCACGCTGGACGGCACGATGACCCGGGTGCTGCCGGACGGCATGGTGGCGAAGGAGGGCACGGTCGCCGCGCGGCCGCCCGCCCGGCCCGACGTGCGGAGGGTCGTGCCGCCGGAGGTCTTCGCGACCGAGGGGCTCAGGGCCGACGGGCTGCTGCGCGCCGTGTTCGACCGGCTCTCCCGCAAGGACCTGCTCGGCGGGGCCGCCACCATGGAGCACTACGCCGAACTGGCCAAGGCGCTCACCGGGAACGGCCTCACGACCCGGCTGGAGCGGATGACCGGCCCCGACGGGCACCGGCTCATCCGGCTGCCCATGCCGGGCAGACCCGGCCGGGTGGTGGACGTGCGGATACACGCCGGCCTGTCCGAACCCGACCCGGTGGCCCTGGGCCTGAACGACACCGAACTCGGGCTGGTGGACCGCGAGCAGAACACCGCGGGAACGGCCACCGACCGGGGGCAGATGCTGCCGCTCGGCCGCACGTACAGCGGGGGGCACGCCGCCGGGGTCGGGGCCGACCTCGGCGCCGGCGACCAGACCGCGCAGTCGAGCTCGGGCAGCGGCGGCAACCGCGACGAGACCAGCGTCTTCGCGAAGAGCACCGGGGCCAAGGTGCGGTTCCGGGTCGACTTCGACCTCCGGTTCGAGGTGCGCCAGGTGGCGCGCGGCGGCGCGGAGACGGTGCTGCGGACCGAGGACATCCCGCACGGCGCGACCGGCACGGCCCATCTGATCATGTTCCAGTACGCGCTGGAGGAGATGCTGGCACGGCGCGACGCGGGCGCGACCCGGCCGCTGTGGGACTTCCACCGGCAGAGGGCGGCCACGCCCGGCGTCTTCCTCTCCCACGACACCGTGCGCGCGCTGGCCGCCAGGCAGCCGTCGTACGACCCGGCGGCACCCAGCAGAGCGATGGCCGCGGCGCTCAGAGGACGCACGGGGACGCTGCCGGTGGGCATCGTCGCCGACATCGGCCAAATGAATGCGGCGCCGACGAATGCGACGCCGGCGAATCCCACGCAGACGAATGCGACGCCGGCGACGCCGCCCGGTTCGATGGCTCTCGTGGAGGAGGCCAGGCTGCTCGCGCGCGACCTCGGCGCCGACGTCCACCTCCACCTGAGGCGGCCGGACGGCAGCGTCGAGCGCTACCTGGCCACGCCCGCCGGCGAGCTGTCCGGCGAGTCCTTCGCCGAGGCGCTCGGCACGGTGCCGCCCGATCTGGTGGCGCTGGCCGAGGGGCACGGCCTCGACCTGCGTGACCTGTACGGCGGGCGGTCCGACGGGTTCGCCGACCGGATCGGCGAACGGCTCGACGCCCTCGGCGTCGCCAGGCCCGCGCCGGCCGACCCGGGCTGGCCGGTGCCCGAGACGGCCGCGGACGCCACCTGGGGCGGCACCACCCTCATCACCGCCCCGCCCGGCAGCGTGACGGCCGAGCCCATCCCCAAGACCGCGTTCGTGGCCGACGGCCGGGCCCCGCACCTGCCCGGCCTGTCGAACGCCGAGATCCCCGCGGCCGTCGCCGACCTGCGCCCGGCGGACTTCGGCCGGGGCGTCCACGCCGTGACCGCGACGCCGGACGGCACGGTCGTCACCGTCGAGACCGCCCGGTTCGGCACGCAGCGCTTCACCGTGCTGCCCGAGGATCCCGGCGGCGGACGCCCGGGCCGTACGGAGGTCGCCGCGGGCGCCGGCCCGCACGTGATCCGGCTGGCGCCGAGGCTGGCCCCCGACGTGGTGGCCCGGGTGCTGCTGCACGAGATCAGCGACACCCTGCAGAAGCGGTCGGCGGCGGAGCAGGGGACGGTGCGCCGGTTCCTGAACGCCCTCGATCCCGGCTACGACGCCTGTGCCTCCGCCCGCTACAACGAGCACGCCTACCTGTCGCGCAGATGGCGGGCGACGACCTCGGACGAGGAGCGGGCGCGGCTGCGGCACGAGATCGAGGCGGTCGCCCGCGATCTCGGCGCGCGGGGCCAGGTGGCGCCCCCGCCGCCGTGGGTCACCGTGCCGCCCCAGGCGCCGGTCCCCGACCTGTGGGAGCGGATGCGCAGGCTCAGCAACACCTCCGGCTGGGAGCCGCCCGACGAGGACGACACCGTCCCCGCACCGGAGGACACCGGACAGCGGAACGCGAGGAACGTGTGATGCCCTACTCGATCGCCAGGAGCAGGGACGAGGCGCATCTCTATCTCGACCTCAACCCCTGCGCCTGCGGCTCGGCGGACACCGGCTGGGACAGCGGCCTGGCGAGCGTCGAGGGGGAGCTGGTCACCTGTTACGAGGGGCGGTGCGCGGCGTGCGGCGCCGAGCGGGAGCACCTGTTCGGACTCCCGGAACGGGAGGTGACGCCCACGGGCTTCCCGACGTTCGGCGGCGCGGAGCCGTCCGAGCTGCTGGACCCCGGCGAGTGGCTGTGGGTGGCCGACCTGACGGCGGGCAACGTCCCGGAGGGCGGGGAGCGGCAGGCGCTGTCCATCGCGCGGGCCGCGGTCGAGGAAGTGATCAAGTTCGTCCCGCCGGGGCAGGACGAGGTGCCCGAGGACGCGTTCTGGTCGGAGCGGGGACGCGCCGTGCGCGCCGCCGAGCCGGGACGGTTCCGCCTCGACCGGCTGCTCGTCGTACGCGACACCTACCGGGAGCTCGCCGGAGCCTAGAGTAAGAGAAATGGAGCAGGCAGTGCCGATTCCGCAGGCGCGGACACTCGCGGAGGCCCGGCTGTATCTCGCGCTCACCGTGGACGGGGCCGGACGCGAGGAGCCGCCGGTCGAGGGGCCCGAGGCGTGGACGGTCCGGTCCGGCGGGGCCGAGGTGCTCGTGCCGTACGCGAGCGAGGCGGAGGCCAGGGACGAGGGGGAGCGGTTCGGCATCGGCCCGTCCGAGCTGATCGACCCCGGTCAGTGGCGGCTCGCCGGTGCCGGTTACGCGCGCCTCGCGCTCGCCGACGACCTCGAATACAGCGAGGAGCCGGGGGACGAGAGGCTCTTCCAGCGGGTGGTGAGCGGCTGGGAGACGGCCAGGGACGCGCTCGGGGAGGCGCTCAAGTTCATCCCGCCCGGCGAGGACGAGGTGCCCGCCGAGGCCTTCCGGACCGCGGCGGGGCTGGCCGCCCGGGAGGCGGAGCCCGACTGCTTCCTGCGCGACCGGCTGGTCGAGGACATCGCCTTCTACCAGCAGAATCTGGACGACTTCCGCCACCTCAACGGCTGAGTCACTTGCCGAGCGGCACCGGCACGCGGGCGGCGGCCGGGTCGATCGGCGGGCCCTCGGGGATGAGATGCAGCAGGTGCGCGGGCACCGGGGTGGCGTCGGAGGCGTCGTAACCGAGCTTCGGCAGCAGGTCGGCCGAGGCGACGGCGAACCTGCGGCCCTGGTCCGTCACCAGGAAGTAGTTCGTGATCGACCCCAGCTGTCCCTCGCCCGGCAGCAGACCGGCGACCGCCGCCGTCCCCGGCGGGAGCAGCACCTGGTCGAAGGTGTCCTGGCCGCCCGGAGTCCTGGGCGTGGGGATCGCGATCGAGGCGCCGACGGTCAGCGTCGCCCGTGTCGAGCCGCCGCGGGTGCCGGAGTAGACCGCGCACAGCGGCGTGGTGGAGGCGGGGGAGGTCACCGTCGGCATCGTCTCGGGCATCCCGCCGCCCACCACGCTCTGCTTGGACAGCGAGGCGTTGGCCGTGGCCGCGTCGATCGGGACGGCCTGCGGAGGCCGCCTGCCGTACGCCGCCTTGATGGCCGGGTCGGCCAGCAGGAGGGTCGCCTGGGTGAGGGTGATCGGCGCGAAGCCGTCGGACAGCAGGACGTACCAGCGGGCGGGGGCGCCTCCGATGCCGGGCACGGTGAAGACCTGCCCGACCGCCGCCGTGACCTTCCCGTCGGGCCCCCGGACCTTCCTGCCCAGGTGCTGCATCTTCGGGCCGCTGAAGTCGGTGCCTTCGGGAATGGCGTTGAGCCAGGTCGCGGGCACCTTCCTGGGCTGGGCGTTCAGGGCGCTCACCGCGCTGGAGCTCGCCCGCATCCGCCGGTCGCCCCAGACGACCCACTTCTGCCGGCCGTCGTCCACGACCATGGCGCCGCCGCCGAGGGGTTTGCCGCCGAGGTCCACGCCGCCCACCAAGGTGACGTACGGCCGCGGCGCCCCGGTGGCGTCGGGGCCGTCCACCACGCACACCGACCACGGTCCGTGCACCAGCTTGTCCTTGGCCGGCAGCGAGTCGGGCGCGCCGGGGATGCCGACGAGCGGCCCGCGCGGGAGCTCGGCCAGCGAGGCGGCGGAGACGTCGCGCACCGTCACGTCGGCGGTGTCGAGCAGCAGCCGGGCGGAGACGTAGTTCGCCACGGGAAGCAGCACGCGCTCCTGCTGGCTGTAGACGTAGGTCGCGCCGGTGTCCTGCTCGACGAGGAGCTGACCGGGCTCGGTGAGCTTTGTGGCGCCGCCCGGCTTGACCACACCCCAGATGCCGAAGACGGCGAGCAGGAGCACCGACAGCAGGACCCCGCAGAACGTGGCGATGGTGTGCCGCCGCATCGGCGACTCCGCGACGTCCGGCTCGCCCTGCAGCAGGGCCTGGCCCAGACGCTGCTGCATCAGCCGGTATGCCTGGTAGAGGTCCTTCCGGGTCTGCACGTCACCTCTCCCTGTCCGAGGGCATGGGAGCCAGCATATTGGCCTCCGGCGCCGTTGTGATCTCCGCCGCCGTCTCCGCCCCGCCGGTCTCCTGCGGGGCGGAGCCGGTTCCGGACGTTAGGAAAAAGGGGAATGGAGTGGGGGAAAAGCCAGGTTTTCCCAGCTCTGGATATAGCCGATCGGCATAAGGGGTTCACAGGATTGACAATCGATTTACGGTGAGGGCGGCCCCTTTGTCGATGAAGGAGTGACTGAATGGGTAACAGCTTGCTCGGCGGCGACCCCGCGGAGATGCAGAGCATGGCCGCGCAGTTCAGCCAGCAGGCGGACCAGGTTCGCGCCACGATGGCCAACCTCGACCGTGAGGCGGCCAAGGTCGGCACCGCCTGGACCGGCCCCGGCGCGCAGCGCTTCCACGACGCCTGGCAGAGCTATCGGGCGGCGTTCCAGCGCATGACAGAAGAGCTCAACGAGGCGTCCCGGGTCATCACGACCTACCGCGGCAACATCGAGTCCGCCACCCGCTGACCGGCACCAGAAGGCCGCCGGACCGCCATCGGCGGACCGGCGGCCTTTTTGTGATCAATCCGGCACCGCGGCCTGAATCGGGGTCGCGGCGCCCGAGACGACCAGCAGGCCCCGCCCCGGAGGCCCGCCGACGGCGCCGCGCGGCAGCCGTACGGCGAACAGGTCGCCGTCGGCGGGGCTCTGCACGTTGAGCAGCAGGCCGGTCCTGCCCTTGCGCGCCTCGGCCGCGAACCCCCGGTAGGCCGTCGCGAGGTCGCCCGTGGCCCCCGCGACGAGCAGGCCGTGCTCGCCGTCCCGCCCGGTGCGCAGGATCTCGTCCAGGGCCAGGCCGAGCGCGGAGTCGGGGGAGATGAGCTCCGCGTCGTCCACGGCCACCACGTAGCGCTCGTGCCCGGCGACCAGAGCGAGCGGATCGAGGGCGCCCGGCAGGCCGCCGAAGTCGTCGGCGCCGCCCCCGGTCACGCTTCTGGCGTTGCCGTCCAGCACGGCGAGCACCCCCGTAGCCCCGGCGAGGTCGCGCAGCGGGCTGCGGCGCGGGGTCACGACGAGCACGGGCGTGCCCCGGTCGAGCAGTGAGCGCGCTGCCGTGACCAGCGCGGACGACCGTCCCGAGCGTGGCGGCCCGGCGATGACGGCGGCCGGTCCCTGGCCCTGCAGGTCCACGCCCATCGGGGTGAGGGCGTCGCCGCCCGCGCCGAGCAGCGCCCACAGGGCCGACGGCGGCCGGTGCGACGGCGCTAGGTCGAGCGCCTGCCTCGCCGTGATCCGCATCGGCAGCGCGTCCACCCGCAGCGGCGGCTCCGACGGCCAGGCCCACGTCCCGGGGAGGTCCGAGCCGGGGGTGCCGGTGCCGGGGGTGCCGGTGCCGAGGAGGTCCGGGCCCCCGAACCGCGCCGCCGCCGTACGGGCGAGCTCCTGCAGGACGGCCACCTGCGCGGGGCCCGAGGGGTCGTCGCACAGCAGCGCGATCTGGCTCTCCGCCAGGCCGTGCTCGCCGACGGCCAGCGCCCTGCCCGGGGCCATGACGCTCGGCAGGTCGCGCATCGGCAGCCCGGCGAGCCCGTAGTCGGCGGGGTCGGCGAGCCGCAGCACGAGCCGGTCTTCGAAGACGGTGGAGATCTGCCCGAGCAGGCCCGACCGGTCGGAGGTGACCACGGCCCGCAGCCCCACGGCCGGCCCCTCCCTCAGCAGTTGCAGCATGGCGTCGACCAGCCGCCCGTAGTCGTAGTTCTCGAACGCGGCGACATACCCCTCCCAGCGGTCCACCAGCAGGACCAGCCAGGGCAGCGCGCCCACGCCCATGCGGTCGCGGGCGGCCCGCGACCGGGCGGCGGCGCGCGCCTCGGCCAGCGAGGCGTACCCGGCCTCGGCCAGCAGGTGCTGACGGCGTCCGACTTCCGCGCGCAGGCGGGTCAGCAGGCGCTCCACCCGGTCGAGCTGGTCGCGGGTGACGACCGCCCCGCAGTGCGGCAGCGCGACCAGCGGCAGCAGCGCGCCCGACCCGCAGTCGACGGCGTGGACGTGCACGTCCTCGGGGGAGGCGCCGGCCGCGATCGAGCCCGCGATCGTGCGCAGCGCGCTGGAGCGGCCGCTGCGCGCGCCGCCCGCGATCAGCAGGTGGCCGCCGTGCCGGGGGTCGAGCGTGAGCGGGCGCCGGCCCTGCTGCCACGGCAGGTCCGTCACGCCGAACGGCAGCGGCGGCACCTCCTCGGCCCCCGGCCGGTACGGCGCGGCGCCCGCGAGCAGGCCGCCGGGGGAGTCCGGGGCCCCGACGTCGAGGACGACCTGGTCGGGCAGCGGCGGCAGCCACGGGCTCGGCTGCCGGGGCACGTCGCTCCCGGCGTCCCGCAGCGCGTCCACGAGCAGGGCCAGGTCGCTGCCGCTCGCCGTCTGCGCGGGTGGGGCGGGCAGCGGGTGGCCGAGCGCCTGCCAGGGCAGGTCGAGGACGCGCACGTCCTGTCCCGCGTCGGCCGCCCCCGTGCCGCGCGGTTGTGGGGTGCGGCCGCCGATCCTGGCCGTCTGCACCGCCACGGGCGCGCCGGAGCCCGCCCGCACATAGCAGCGGCCGGGAGTCGTCCGCGAGATGTGGGCGGCGTCCGGCACGTCGATGACGTCGGCCGACTCGTTGGCGTCGGTGACGCGAAGCGCGATCCTGAGCGAGGTGTTGGCCTGGATGTCGGCGGTCACCACGCCGCCGGGCCGCTGGGTGGCGAGGATCAGGTGGATGCCGAGCGAGCGGCCCCTGCGCGCGATGTCGACCAGCCCCTCGACGAAGTCGGGCAGCTCCGCGACCAGGGCGGCGAACTCGTCGATGATCAGCACGAGCCGGGGCAGCGGCGGCAGGTCCTTGCTCCCCGCGGTCTCCGGCACCGGGGCGGCGAAGATGCCGCCGCCGCTCGCCCGCCGGACGCCGCCCGCGCCGAGCACCCAGGTGGCGCCGCGTGCCCGCTGGTAGTCCTCGATGTCCTTGGCCCCCGCGTCCAGCAGCAGGCGCTCCCTGCGCCGGATCTCGGCGGCCAGCGACGACAGGGCCCGCTGGGTCAGGTGGCCGTCGAGGTCGCTCACCATGCCGACCGTGTGCGGGAGCCGTACGCACTCCTTGAAGGCCGCGCCGCCCTTGTAGTCGATGAGCACGAACGTCATCTCGTCGGGCCGGTTGGCCACCGCGAGCGAGCAGATCAGCGTCTGGAGCAGCTCCGACTTGCCCGCGCCGGTCGTGCCCGCGACCAGGGCGTGCGGCCCGTCCCTGCTCAGGTCGACCTCGAACGGGCCTTCCGGTCCCACGCCGATCAGGGCCCGGGTCGTACGGCCCTGCCGCTCGGCGAGCGCGGCGGGATCGAGGGACACCTCCAGCAGGTCGAGCAGGCGGACCGCGTCGGGCAGGGCGGCCGAGGGGTCGTCGCGGCTCACGTCGCGCAGCGGGGCCAGCGCGCGGGCCAGGCGTTCGGCCCAGGACGGCGAGACCTGGTCGGCGCGGATGCCGGTGATCGGGTCGAGCCCGCCGCCGTGGAGGCGCACCCCGCCCTCGCGGTCGCAGCACACGACCGTCGCGCACTCCTCGGGCAGCAGCCGCTCGTCGTCGTCGATCGCGATCGTGTAGACCCCGGCGCGCGGACCCTGCCGCAGCACCTGCGGCATGCCGGGCAGGCCGCGCAGCACCTGCGCGCCGTCGAGCACGACGAGCACGTCGAACGGCCGCTCGTCGTAGGTGGCGAAGGCCGGCTCGGCGGGCCGGTTGCCGCTCGCGCGGCCCAGGTCGTCCCAGCCGGCCGGGCCGCCGGACAGGCGGGCGCCGCGCGGCGCCCCGGGGTAGGGCCCCGAGCCGTTCTCGGCGTCGAGCCGCTCGGTCACCAGGGCCGCGAGTTCGGCGACCCGGCGGGCGGCGGCCTCGGGGTCGGCGCCGACGAGCGCGGCGCAGTCGGACGACAGAGCGCCGCCGCGGGCGGCGGCGTCGGGCGCGCAGTGCGGCAGCCAGCGGACCCAGCCCCACTGCCCGGCGCCGTCCGCGTTGGCGGACAGCACCACGATGGCCAGGTCGCGCGGGCTGTGCAGGGCGGCGGCCTGGCCGACGAGCCAGCGGGCGCAGCCGAGTGCCATGTCTCTGGGGCCGGTGAGCCCGGCCACGCCGAGACGCCGCATGACCAGCGCGACGGGGACGTCGTGGCAGGTGGGCGGCTCCCGGCGGGGCGCGTCCTGGGGCGTGCCGCTCTCGGGCTCGAACTCCAGGTCGGCGGGCAGGTCGGCCAGCCCCACGCGCAGCCGCAGCGCGTCTCGGTCGTGCACGCGGCGCTCCCACAGCCGGCGGCGCGGCCCGGTCGCGGTGAGCAGCACCTCGGCCGGATCGGGCGCGCCGCCGCGCCTGGCCTCCTCGTCCTGCCGCACCGCGCTGGCCACCTCCTGCTCGAACGCGGCCAGCCGCTCGCGGTACGCCTTGACCGCCCGGCGGTGCTTCTTCCTGCCGTGCCTGCGGTCGCTCACCCACTGGCCGATCATGATCAGCGGCGTCATGAACGCGATCAGCAGGTAGTACCACGTGTGGGTGACGACGGCCATGACCACACCGAGCACGGCGGGCAGCAGCGCGGCCAGCAACTGCAGCCGCATCCCCTCAGCCCGCTTCGGCTCCGTGGGGACCGTGAACCGCCGCTGCCGCTCGGGCCGTTGCAGGCGGGGCGGCCGGTTGTAGGCGAGCCCGCCGTCCGGCAGCGCGTCGAGGTGGGCGTCCGGCGGCAGGACCGGCCCGAGAGCGAACACCGAGCCGCCGCAGGCGAGCATGCCCCCGGCCGGCCACGGCGCCGCCTCCGTGAGCGGCTCGCCCGCGAGCCGGGCCACCGGGTCGCCCCCGGAGACCGCGGGGGCCGCCGGCTCCACGGTGGCCGTGCCAGGGGTCAGCCGCACCACCAGCGCGACCGGCGGCATCCCCGGATCGGGGACGGAGATCGCGCACGCGGGGTCGGCGCCGATCGTGTGCGCGCCGAGCCCGATCCGGTGGACGGCCCCCGCGCCGGGGCCGCCCACGACGCGCAGCTCCGCCGGCCCGCCGGGCTCCTCGGTCACCGTCGCCCCGGCGGCGTGGCCGTCCACGGCCACCAGGTCGCCATCCCTGAGCAGGCCGAACACGGGCGCGTCCGGATCGACGGGCCGGCCGTCGACCCACAGCTTCACCTCATCGGACGGCCGGTCCCCCCGGTCTCCCCGGTCTCCGCGGTCTCTCCGGTCCCCTCGGTCCAGGTCGTACGGCGCGCGGGCGTGCGGGAGCCGTACGACGTTGGCCGGGCGGGCGGCGGCGCCGCCGTCGAGCGCGGTGGCGAGGGCGGCGATCGTGGTGCTCTCGTCGCCCTCGACCAGCACGTCGCGGCGGCCGTCCCCGCCGACCACGGTGAGCGTTATCCGCATGCGCGAACTCCCAGAAGGCGGTTGTGCGGCGGCCTCGCGGAAAGCGTTTCATCCCGGGGCGTCCCCGTGAAGATCTCCGGGTGCGCGGGCCGCGTGGCCCGCGGGGCCACGCTAGCCGCGACTCCCGCGCTCATCCGGGCGTTTCCCGGAAGAGGTAAAGGTGCCTGTCATCGCGCGCTTCGTACGACGCCGTCGTGAACATGCCCCCCGCGTCTACCCGTCGCCCGCGCGACACCGGCGCACCCCTCCGGCTCGCCCGGATGCCGCGGTACGAACAGTGTGAATGGTGTGACAATCGAGAAAGAAGTGCAAACGTACTATCACGAAATATCGTGTCAGTAAACCCGTGTATCGATATGACGATAGATCCACTCCCGTTGACAGGCGTATTCCTAACGGATAAGCATGGGTCGCCACTTCGCGGCACTTATGGCGGCGCGAGCTGGCCATAATGGAGTGAATTCGCAACAAACGGCAAGACCATAAACAGATTCGAGCGGCCCGAAAACAGATGGGCGCCCTCATCCCTTGGGAGTCCCCCACCCATGAGGACCAGCGAGAAGACGTCGCAGGACGGCCGGGCACCCGCACGGCCGGGCCTGTCCGGACCGGCCGCACGAAAGCTGCCCGTTCCGCCGAGGGAGCGCAAGCCCGCGCTCGCCGCGCTCGCCGTCCTCCTCATCCTGGGCGGCGCGCTGGCCACCACGCTGCTGGTCATGCGCAGCGGCGACCGCGTCTCGGCCGTGCAGATCACCCAGCAGGTGGGGGCCGGGCAGCGCATTCCGCAGTCCGCGATGCGGGAGGTGCAGATCGCCGACACCGGCGTCGACTACGTCCCCTGGCGGTTCAGGGAACAGGTGGCCACCACGTACGCCGCCGTGACGCTGCTGCCGGGCACGCTGCTCACCCAGCGCATGACCGCCACGACGACCGACCAGGTCGGGCCGGGCAGGGCCAAGGTGGGCCTGTCCCTGAAGGCCGGCCAGATGCCCACCGACCTCAAGTGGAGCGACATCGTCCAGGTGATCTACGTGCCGGCGGCGGGCCGGGGGTCGGGCAGCGCCCAGCAGAAGGTGCTGGCCACCGCAGCCCGCGTCGAGAGCGCGTCCTCCGGGCGGTCCGGGGGCGGGCTGGTCACGATCGTCGTCGACACGTCGATCGCGCCCGCCATCGCCCAGTACGCCTCCAGCGGGGAGATCGCCCTCGTCACGCTCCCGGGGGTCAAGTGACGTGGCGCTGATCGTGCTCGCCGCCGACAAGGGGGCGCCCGGCGTGACCACCGCGGCGACCGCCCTCGGCGCCGTGTGGCCCCGTCCCGTGCTGCTGGCCGAGTGTGATCCCTCCGGCGGCGATCTCGCCTATCGGCTGCCGGGCGACGACGGGAGCGTGCTGAACCCGGGACGCGGCCTGCTCAGCCTCGGCGCGGTCGCGCGGCGCGGGCTCCACGCGGAGCTGATCTACGAGCACACGCAGCGACTCGTCGGCGGCCTCGACGTGCTGGCCGGCCTGACCAGCGGCGAGCAGGCGGCCGGCCTCACCTGGCTGTGGGGCCCGCTCGGCCGGGCGCTGGCCGCCCTGCCGCAGGCCGACGTGCTCGCCGACTGCGGCAGGCTCGGGCTGCACCCCCAGATCGGCGACCTGGTGGCCGAGGCCGACCAGGTGGTGCTGTTCACCCGGGCCAGCCTCGACCACGTCGCCCACCTGCGCGAACGGCTGTCGCTCATCGGGCGGAAGGTCGGGATCGTGGTGATCGCCGACCCCCGGTCGTACCGGTCGTCCCTGGAGGAGATCCGGCGCATCGTCTCCGGCTGGGACGTCGCCTTCGTCGGCGGTCTCGCGTACGACCCGAAGGGCGCCGAGCTGCTGCGCGGCCAGTGGGGCGGGCGGCTCGACCGCAGCCTCCTGATCCGTACGGCCAGGGAGCTGGCCACCCGCCTGGCCACGCAGCTGGCCGCGGGCGGCGAGACGGCGGCGCCTCCCGTCGTCAGACGGGCGACCAGGGAGCCGGAGGTGCGGTCGTGAGCTCCCAGCGGCGTCCCATCGACCACGGCCTGGTGAAGCGCTTCCGGCAGGAGGTCGGCGACCGGCTGGCGCACCAGCGGCGGCTCGACCAGGCGAGCGGCGTGCCGCCGATGTCGGGGGAGGACGAGCGGCAGTTCGCCCGGGCGCTGATCGCGCAGGTGCTGGAGGAGCACGCGCGCGGCGAGATCGGCGTCGGACGCACCCCGCCCACCGCCGAGGAGGAGGAGGCGCTGGCGGCGGGCATCCACGCGGCGCTGTTCGGCGTCGGCCGCCTCCAGCCGCTGCTCGACGACCCCGAGGTCGAGAACATCGACATCAACGGCTGCGACCGGGTCTTCGTCGGCTACGCCGACGGCCAGGAGCTCATGCAGGACCCCGTCGCGGACAGCGACGAGGAGCTCATCGAGCTGATCCAGATCCTGGCGGCGTACTCCGGCCTGTCGTCGCGGCCGTTCGACACCGCCAACCCGCAGCTCGACCTGCGCCTGCCGGACGGCTCCCGGCTGTCGGCCGTCATGGACGTCACCGTGCGGCCGGCGTTGTCGATCCGCCGCGCGCGTCTCGGCAAGGTGTTCCTCAGCGACCTCGTCGGGAACGGCACGCTCACCCCCGAGCTGGGCCGGTTCCTCAACGCCGCCGTCGCCGCGCGCAAGAACATCATGATCGCGGGATCGACGAACGCGGGGAAGACGACGATGCTGCGGGCGCTGGCCAACGAGATCCCGCCGCACGAGCGGCTGATCACGGTGGAGCGGGCGCTGGAGCTCGGGCTGGACCAGTTCCCCGAGTTGCACCCGAACGCGGTGGCCTTCGAGCACCGCCTGCCCAACGCCGAGGGGCAGGGCGAGATCACGATGGCCGAGCTGGTGCGGCGGTCGCTGCGCATGAACCCCTCGCGGGTGATCGTCGGCGAGGTGCTGGGCGACGAGATCGTCACGATGCTCAACGCGATGACCCAGGGCAACGACGGGTCGCTGTCGACGATCCACGCCAACTCCAGCATGGAGGTGTTCAACCGCATCGCGACCTACGCGCTGCAGGCCGCGGAGCGGCTGCCGATCGAGGCCACCCACATGCTCATCGCCGGGGCCATCGACTTCGTGGTGTTCATCGAGAAGCGCAACGACTACCACCGGGGAGGCACCCTGCGGCGCTACGTGTCCAGCGTGCGGGAGGTCACGGGCTGCGACGGGCGGGTGCTGTCCTCGGAGGTGTTCGCCATGGCGGGCGACTACCTGGTGCCGCACGCGCCGATCTCCTGCGCCGACGAGCTGGCCGCCCACGGGTACGACCCGGCGCGGGGAGCGTGGCGATGAGCGGCCTGCTGCCGGCGCTGCCTCCCGGCGTCCTCGACCCTCTGGTGCTGCTGGCCGGGGCCGCGGCGGGCGGCGGGCTCTTCCTGTTCGCCCTGGCCGTCTACGGCCTGCGCCCCCGCCCGGCCACGCCGGACGGCCGGGCCGAGCGGATGCGCCTGCTGCGCACCCTGTCCACGCGGTCGGCGATCGCGGCGGTGACGGGGGTTGTGGTGCTGGTGGTGACCGGCTGGCCGGTCATCGCGGCGGGAGCCGTGCTGCTGGTCCTGGCCTGGCGGGGCTTCACCGGCGGCGCGGCGGAGGAGCGGGCCGCCATGCGGCGCCTTGAGGGCCTGGCGGCGTGGACGGAGTCGCTGCGTGACACGATCGCGGGCGCGGCCGGGCTCGAACAGGCCATCCCCTCCTCGATCCGGGCCGCGGCCCCCATGCTGCAACCGCACCTGCGGGCCCTGGTCGACCGGCTCCACACGCGGATGCCGCTCGCCGACGCGCTGCGGATGTTCGCCGACGAGCTGGACGACCCCTCGGCCGACCTCGTCGTGGCGGCGCTGATCCTCAACTCGCGGCTGCGCGGGCCGGGCCTGCGCGACGTGCTGTCGGCCCTGGCGGTCTCGGCCCGCGAGGAGCTGGACATGCGCCGGCGGGTGGAGGCCGAGCGAAGGTCCACGCGCAAGAGCGTGCAGATCGTGGTCGGCACCGCCCTCGCCTTCGCCGCCGCACTGGTCGTCTTCAACCGCTCCTACGTCGAGGAATACAACTCGGTGCTCGGCCAGGCCGTGCTCGTCGTGGTGGCGGGCCTGTTCGGCGCGGGGTTCGCCTGGATGCGGCGGCTCGCCCGCTTCGACAAGCCGGCCAGGATCCTCGCCCCCTACCACCGCCCACGGTCCCAGGTGGCCGCGCAGGCGCAGCAGCCGGCGGCGGAGGTGGCCAGATGATCGCGACGGTGCTCTGCGGAGCCGTGCTCGGCCTCGGGCTCTTCCTGCTGGCGCGGGCGCTGTTCCCGCCCCGGCCCGGCCTGACCGCCCGGCTCGCCGCGCTCGACCAGGCCCGCGACGGCAAGGGCGTGCCGCTGGCGCCGCTGATCGCGCCCGAGGAGGACGTCAGCGAGTTGCGCCGCATGCTCGGCCTGCGACTCGCCCGGTTCTACGCGGCGCGCGGCTGGGAGGCGCGGTCGATCAAGGCCGACCTCGCGCTGCTCGGCAAGTCGTTCGAGGGGTTCCTCGCGACCAAGCTGCTGCTCGGGGTCTCGGGCCTGCTGGCGTTCCCGCTCCTCGTCGGCTGGCTCGCGTTGATGGGATGGGGCGTCTCGGTGCAGGTGCCGCTCTGGTCGGCCCTCGTCGTCTGCGTGATCTTCTTCCTGCTGCCCGACGCGCAGATCCGGCGGGACGCCGCCGTACGCCGCCGGGACTTCCGGCACGCCGTGGGCGCCTTCCTCGACCTCGTGTCGATGAACCTCGCGGGCGGCAGGGGCGTGCCCGAGGCGCTGATGATGGCGGTGGCCGTGGGCAGTCCGGTCACCACGCCCGGGGCGCTGAACGGCACCGTGAACAGCGCTGTGAACGGCGCCGTGAACAGCGCCGCGAACGGCGCGGGGCCCGCCCCGGGCGCCAACTGGGCGATGGAGCGCATCCGCGAGGCGCTGGCCAACGCCCGGATCGTCGGCATCACCCCCTGGCAGGCCCTCGGCCGGCTCGGCGACGAGATCAACGTGGACGAGCTGCGGGACCTGTCGGCCGCGCTCGGGCTCGTGGCCGACGACGGCGCCAAGGTCCGGGCCTCCCTCACGGCCCGCGCCGCCACCCTCCGCCGCCGCGAACTCGCGGAGGTCGAGGGCAAGGCGGGTGAGCGGTCCCAGTCGATGCTCGTCGCCCAGCTCCTGCTGTGCGCGGGCTTCGTGATCTTCCTTTCCTTCCCTGCAGCCATGAAGATGTTGGGGGCCTGATGCTCTGGTTCCACTATCTGATCGCCGTGCTCCACGTACGGCTGGACCGCGCCAGGAACGCCCCGTCCAGGGGAGCCTCCGCGGTCGAATGGGTGATCATCACCGCCATCATCGCCGGAGTCGCGCTCGGCCTGGCCACGCTGATCAAGCAGTTGGTCGAGCAGAAGCAGTCCGACATCCAGAACAGCTTCAGCGGCGGCGGCGATGGTGGCGGTGGCGGGGGTGCCGGCGGAGGTGCCGGGGAGTGACCGCTCAGGGCGTGACCGGCCCCCGCGCCCCGGCCGGCGTGCGCCGCGAGCGGGGTGCGACGGTCATCGAGCTCGCCATGCTCATGCCGATCGTCCTCGCCGTCGTGCTGCTGATCGTCCAGGTCACGCTCTGGTTCCACGGCCGCCAGGTCGCCGACGCCGCCGCGCGGGAGGGCGCGCGGATCGCCCGTGCGGGCGGCTCCGACGGCTGGCAGGAGGCGGCCGAGGGCAAGGCGCGGCAGATCGTGCAGGCGATCGGACCGCAGTTGCTGAAGAACGCCCAGGCACAGGCGTGGGAGCAGGGCGACCAGCGCGGCGTGGAGGTGACCGGCAGCGCCGTCCAGGTGGTGCCGTTGCTGCCCGCGATGACCTTCACGATCACGTCACGCTTCGGCGGGCCCATCGAGTGCTTCCGCCCCGACGACGGCTCGGACGGCTGCGAATGACCCGGTCGGAGCGCGGGATGAGGCGCGGGATGGAGCACGGGAGGGAGCGCGGCTCGATGACGGCCGAGACGGTCATGCTGGCCCCGCTGTTCCTGCTCTTCCTGATGTTCCTCGTCGGCGCGGGCCGGATCGTGGAGGCCCAGGGAGAGGTCAACGGGGCCGCGCGGGACGCCGCCCGGGCCGCCTCCGTGCAGCGCACCGAGGCGGAGGCCGAGTCGGCCGCGAAGGAGGCCGCCGAGGCGTCGCTCTCCGGCGACTGCTCACCGCAGGTGGACATGTCCGGCAGCGAGTGGGAGATGGACGGCGTCGTCCGGATGACCGTGACCTGCGAGCTGAACCTCGACTTCCTCGGGTTCGGCGCCGCCAAGCAGATGTCAGGCACCTCGGTCGTGCCGCTCGAGAAGTATCGGAGGGTGAAGTGAGGGTGCCGCCGCCGGTCGGAGGCGGGCGGGCGGGCGAGCGGGGTTCCATGTCGGTGTTCGTGGTCCTCTTCTCGGGGGTGGTGTTCCTGCTGGCCGGGCTGCTGGTGGACGGCGGGGCCGCCATGAACGCCCGCCTCAAGGCCGCCGACATCGCCGAGCAGGCCGCCCGCGCCGCCGCCGACCAGATCGACGTCGAGACGTTGCGCGCCACCGGCGAGGTGCGGTTGCTCGCCGACGAGGGCGCGGTGTGCGGCGCGGCCGAGAAGATCACCGCGGACCAGGGGGCCGACGGCGTACGCATGACCGAGTGCACCGTGGGCGGCGGCCAGGCGGACGTCACGGTGGCGGTGTCGGTGCACTGGGACGCCTTCTTCCTGTCCGCGCTGGGCTTCGCGGGCTCCGACATGGAGGCCGAGGCCACGGCCGCTCCTGATCCGGGGGAGGCGTGACCGGGCCACGGCCGCCGGGCGGCCGGCGGGAGGAGTTCAACCGCGAGGCCCGGCGGGGGCCCGGGTGGGAGGTCGCGCGCGGGGTCCAGGGAGGCGAAGCCCCCGGCCGGAACCCGCGGGCCGATTCCGATGCGACGGCGGGCGGCGTGCCGGGCCGGGGCCCGCGACCGCGCCCGGAGGGCATGCCGTCGGTGCTGGGGCCGCAGCGGGCGCCCGAGCACTGGCAGGACGACCGGCCCGTGCGGCTGCGGGCCCGGCGCACGGCCGGAGACGTCCTCGCCGGCCTTGGGGCCCTGGTCGCACTGGTGGGCCTGGTGGGCGGCGTGCCGTACGCGTTGCTCCGGCTCGCCGGCCCCCCGATCAGCGGCGACCTGCTGAACCCGGACCTGTTCACGAGCGAGGTCGGGCCCGAGACGATCATCGCGATCCTGATCCTCCTGGTGTGGCTGGCCTGGCTGCAGCTGTTCCTGTGCGTGGTCGTCGAGGTCTACGCGGCGCTGCGGCGGGTCGGCATGCCGGCCCGGGTGCCGCTGTCGGGCGGCACCCAGGCGCTCGCGAACCGCCTGGTCTCCGCCGTGCTGCTGCTGTTCACCGCGACCGCCGTGGCGATCCCCATCGTCCGCGCGGGCGCCCCCGCCCCGATCCGGCCCCAGGTCGCGGCGCTGTCGGCGCCGGTGCCGCAGACCGAGGCGGAGCGACCGGCCCTGCACGCCAGGGAGGTCAAGAAGGTCTACGTGGTCCAGCCCCCGCACGGGCGCCACCACGAGAGCCTGTGGGAGATCGCGGACAAGTGCCTGGGGGACGGGCGCCGCTATCCGGAGATCTACCGGCTCAACCAGCACAAGGAGCAGCCCGACGGCAGCCGCCTGCACATGGCCGACCTCATCCGTCCCGGCTGGGTGCTCGACATGCCGGACGACGCCAGGAACGTCCACATCGTGCCGGTGGACGAGGACCGGCCGGAGACCCTGAAGGAGCACCGCCACGCGCCCGCCGAACTCGACGGCGACACCCGGTACGCCGGGGGAGGGGCGACCGGCGGCGACGCCCACGCCGACCGGCACGCGACGGAGGACAGGCGCGCGGAGGACCGGCACGCGACGCCGGACCCGCGTCCCACCGCCGGCTCGCACACGGGTTCGCACACGGGCTCGCACCCCGGTGCGGACACGGGGAAGCCGGCGGGAGACGAGGCGGACACCACCCGCCCCGACGGCGCTCAGCCGGGCGAAGCCGGGCGGTCCGGCGACGCGGGCCACGAGCGGGGCAGGGTGACACCCGAGCCGGGCAAGCCGGGGATCGTGCTGCCGCCGCCCGCGATGCCGCAGGACACGCCGTCGGAGCCGAAGGGCCGCACCGGCGATGCGAAGGACACGCCCGCCACGACCCGCGCGACGCCCACCCCGCGTCCGATCATCACGACCACCGTCCAGCCCGCGATCGCGCCGGCGGAAGCGGGCCACCAGACCGCGGGCGAGGAGGCAGGGGAGCAGCAGGGCGGGCCGGTCCTCGCCGACTACCTGGCCGCCTCGTCGCTGGCGGCGGCAGGGCTGCTGGCCCTGCTCGGTCGCAGGCGGCGGGAGCAGTTGTGGCGCCGGGCCTTCGGATGGCGCATCGCCAGGCCGCGCGGAGACGCCGCCGAGGCCGAGGTCGCCATCCGCCTCGGCGCCGACGCCCCCGGCGGCCGCATGCTCGACCTCGGCCTGCGCCTGCTCGGCCGCCTGCTGGCCGACGCCGGCCGGCGCCCTCCGACGATCTACGCCGTCCACCTGTCCAACCGGGGCCTCGACCTGTGGATCCACCCGTCCGAACAGGACGCGCCCGAGCCCTGGGAGTCCTGCGACGACGGGCAGGTGTGGCGCCTTCCGGCCCACGAGGGACGCCGCATCGACGAGCACGTGCTGGCGGGGGTGCCCGCGCCCTACCCCGGGCTGGTCTCGCTCGGCACCGGGCAGGGCGGCCGGGTCCTGGCCGATCTGGAGGCCGCCCACGGCGTGATCTCGATCACCGGGGCGCACACCGTCGCCGCGCTGTCGGCGCTCGCCGTCGAGCTGGCCACCAACCGGTGGTCCGACCAGATGCGCATCACGCTCGTCGGCTTCGGCGAGGAGCTGACCCTGCTCGCGCCCGACCGGATCAGGACGGCGAGCAGCCTGGCCGAGGTGCTGCCGGAGTTCGAGGAGCGTGCCCGCCACGACGGCGACGTGCTGACCGGCCGGATCCACAGCCGCGTGGCCGACCCCGCCTACACCCCGCACTACCTCCTGTCGGCCATCCGCCCCGACGAGGACGAGGCGCGCCGCCTGGCGCTGCTCGGCAAGGGCACGCGGACGGCGAGCGGCTTCGTGATCGCGGGCGAGGTGCCGCACGCCACCTGGACGTGGGAGGTCACCGACGACGGCCGGGCCCGTGTGGACGCCCTGGGCCTTGACATCGATGCCCACCTGCTGCCGCGCCGGCACTACGACGCCGTGATCGGCCTCTTCCGCACGGCCCGGCAGCAGGAGGGCGAGCCGCTCACCCCGGTGGTGGAGCGGCTGAGCGAGGAGCCGCCCTCCATCGAGGTGCGCATCCTCGGCCCGATCGAGATCAGCCCGGTGAACCCGCTCGAAGAGGGCCGGGCGGCCCTCGCCCACGAGCTCGTCGTCTACCTGGCCACCCATCCGGACGGAGTGCACCCGGCCGTGCTGACCGGCGTGCTGTGGCCGCGTGGCGTGCAGCTCGCGGTGCGCGACGCCACGATCGCCAGGGTCGCCGAGTGGCTCGGGCGCGACGGCGAGGGACGCCCCCACCTGTTCCTCGACCGGTCCGGGCGGCTGCGGCTCGGGCCGGAGATCCGTACGGACTGGCGGCTCTTCCAGGACCTCGTACGGCAGGCCGGCGAATGGGCCGACGCCGCCGCTCCCGCGGACGGCAGGCCCGGTGACATGGAGGCCGGCCTGCTGGAGCGCGCGCTCACGCTGGTGCGCGGCCCGCTGCTGAACGGCAGGCCGCCCGACCGGTACGCCTGGCTGGCGGCCGACCCCTTGGAGTACGACGTGACGGCCTGGGTGGCGGACGCCGCCCACGCGCTGTGCGAGATTCGGCTGGCCCGTCACG
Source organism: Microbispora bryophytorum (assembly GCF_006874465.1). Lineage (GTDB taxonomy): Bacteria > Actinomycetota > Actinomycetes > Streptosporangiales > Streptosporangiaceae > Microbispora > Microbispora bryophytorum. The sequence goes on from NZ_VIRL01000003.1 coordinate 255,764, forward strand.
ACCCGCACGGCGCGGTGGCGGCGGCCAGGGCCGGGCTGCTGCTCGCGGCCGACGACGAGGGGCTGTGGCGCGATCTGCTCCGGGCGGCGCACGCCACCGGGGAGCCCGTGCGGCTGCGGGCGGTCGTCGACGGCCTGCTGCGCCGCGCCACCTCCCACCCGTACGGCGGTGGGATGGCGCCGGAGACGGAGGCGCTGATCGACGAGTTGCTGCCCGACTGGCGCCGGACCGTCTCCCCTGATCTTCGGAACCCGGTTCTCAGGAGCCCGACGCTCAGGAACCCTGCCGCCGCGGACCGGGCCGCCGCAGACCGGGCCGCCGCAGACCGGGCCGCCGGAGACCCGGCGGACCTCAGAACCTCACGTCTCGCCTGATCGGAGCCCCAATGCCAGGGACGTCCTCCCGCGCGCCGCTCCTGACGGCGTGCCTGCTGCTCCTGTCGGCGTGCGCCGTGCCGGACGCGGACCGGGGTTTCACCCCGGGCGGCGGCGTGGAGCCGGCCGCGGCGGCCTCCGGGACGCCGGGCCCGCAGCCGGGCACCGAGACGGTTACGGCGGCGCCCGGACTGACGATCGAGATCGAGTGGCCGCTGGAGCCCGACCCGAAGCGGTCGGCCGTGATCAAGGCGTTCGCCGGCGACTTCACGGCGCAGTGGCGGGCCGTCGGCACCTCCGGCGGGGACCGCTCGTACGCGAAGGGGATCGATGCCGAGTCGTCCGCCTACATGGAGGCCGTCACCTGGGTGCAGGGATTCCTCAAGGACAGGCAGTCGGCCCGGGGCGTGGCCAGGCTCTACGCCCTGCGGGTGCCCTCCGTCATGGGACGCGGGGCGGAGGCCGACGGCTGTGTCGATCTGACCGGCGTGCGGCTGACCGACCAGGAGGGCACCCCGCTGGCCCGTCAGCCCGCCTGGCTCAAACCCCCGAAGGCGGTCTTCCTGCAGACCGCCGGCCTGGGGCACGGCGACGACGGCGTCTGGCGGATCCGGCTCTACCGCCACGCGGACTATCCGGACGAGCGCGCGAAGGAGTGCCTGAGATGAGGGCCATTGCTGTGACGTCCCTGCTGGCGGGGGCCCTGCTCGCGGTGTGCGCGCCGCCCGCCGCCGCCGACCCGGACGTCGGGGCGCACGGAGAGGCGTTCCAGAAGGGCAACACGGCCGGCGTCAAGCTGACCAACTCCAAGATCGGCCTGTCCGGCAACGGGCTCGGCGGCAAGAGCGACGGCTACCGGATGCCCCGCCCCTGCTGGTATGAGCCGAACAGTTCGGCCGACGACATGCGCGGCCTCCAGGCGCAGCAGAAGAAGCAGGCGGTGGAGGCGGGGCTGGACTACGACGTCGATCTCGACAGGTTCGGCGAAAAGATCGGTGACAAGGGCCAGTGGTGGGGCGCCGCCTACGACGCCGGCAACCCGGACGGAGCCTCGTGCGCCGCCGGACTCGAGCCGCTCATCTGGGTGCCCGAAGGGACGGCCCCCGCCGGAGGCATCACGCTGGAGCAGCTCATGCAGATCGCGCGGGCCGCGCTGACCGTGCCGGAGCCGAAGATCAAACTGAGCCCGGACGCCAAGAGCTACGTCAACCTGGGGACCTGGGTGTGGCTGGACGGAGCCGAGGCCGCCCCCCGGTCCGTCACCGCCACGCTGCCCGGGGTCATGACCGCCACCGTCACGGCGACGCCGGACCACCTCGAGATCGACCCCGGCACCAAGGAGGACGACCGCGCCCAGGTGTTCAAGGACTGCGGCACCACCGGCAAGCCGTACGTCAAGGGCGCCGACAAGGACGGGAAGGGCGAACCGGAGTGCGGCGTCATCTACCGGCACTCCTCCGTCGACCTGCCGGGCAAGGTCTACACGCTCACCGTCACGAGCGTCTGGACCGTCGTCGGCAACGGCAACCAGGGCGGCGAGGCCGTCCCGTTCGCGTACGACCCGATCCAGGTCGCCGCGACCAGGGACGTGCCCGTCGGCGAGGTCCAGAGCATCGTCAAGGAATGAGGTCCAGCGAGCCGCGCCGTCGTCCAGGAGGACCCGATGCCGCGCTCCGGCAGGTCAGGCGCGGGACTCGTGGGCGACCAGCCACTCCTTGACCGGCGTGCCGTAGTAGTAACTGCCGTAACCGCCGGTCGAGGGCACCACGCGGTGGCACGGCACGAACGGCGCGATCAGGTTCTGCGCGCAGGCCGACCCCGCGGCCCGCGCGGCCGTCCTGGGCAGCCCCGCCTTCTCCGCGAGCTGTGCGTACGACACGGTGGTCCCGGCGGGCACCGCGCGCAGCGCCTCGTACAGGCGCTGCCTGGTGGGGGTGCCGGGCTGCTCGACGGGGATCCGGTCGAGCGCGCCGACCTTCCCGCCGAGATACTCCCGCACGGCCTCGGCCGCGTCGCCGAGATCGCCCTCCCGCAGGGAAAGCGCCTGCAAGGACGGCGCGAGCCGGGTGAACATCTCGCGGGGGTCGGCGGTGAAACCGGCCGCGACGAGCACGCCGTCGCGGGCGAGCAGCGCGAGGGGTCCCACCGGGGTGGGCACGGTCTGCGTGATGATCATCTGTTGCGTCCTCGTGGTGTGGTGTCTGGATTGTCGGAGGCGTGGCTCCACAGGTGGAGCGCGGCGTACGCGCGCCAGGGCCGCCATCGCTCGGCCTCGTCCGCGGCGATGCCGAGCCGTTCCATCGTCCTGCGCAGCACGAGGTCGCCCTCAGGCCACGCGTCCGGGTCGCGCAGCGCGCGCAGCGCGATGTAGCCGGCCGTCCACGGGCCGATCCCGGGGATCTCCAGCAGCCCGGCGGTGGTGTCGGCGGGGTCGCCCGCGCCGTCGAGGTCGATCGCGCCGGAGGCCACCGCCTCGGCCAGCGCCCTGATCGTGGCGACCCTGCGGGTGGTGAGCCCGAGGCCGTCCAGGTCGGCCGCGGCCAGCCGGTCGGCCGTGGGGAACAGCAGCGGCACGTGTCCGGTCACGGCCGCGCCGGGGTTCCCGCCCTCGTCGGTGGGATGGTCGGCAGGGCGGTCGGCGACGGCGGGGACGCCGGCGCGGGCGGCGATACGGCCCAGCAGGGTGCGGGCCCCGGCCACCGAGATCTGCTGCCCGACGACCGCCCGGACCGCCAGCTCGAACCCGTCGTAGGCTCCCGGCACCCGCAGCCCGGGACGGGCCGCGACCAGCGGCGCGAGCGACGTCGCACCGAGGATCTCCCGCACCGCCCCGGGGTCGGCGTCGAGGTCGAGCAGGCGGCGGCAGCGGGCCACCAGCCGGGAGAGCAGGTGCGTCTCGGTGGTCCGCACCGTGAGCCGGACGTGACCGGCGGCGGGCCGCAGCGTGATCGAGCCGCCCGGCACGGCCCGCGTGTAGGCCGTCACGTCGTCCCCCGACCGGCAGACCGCCTCCACCGATGGGATCGCCCGGGCGGCGAGGAAGCGCAGCACCGGCTGCGCGTCGTACGGGTCCCGGTGGCCGAGCCGCAGGGTCAGCCCGGTCGTGAGGGCGACCGGACCCCCCTTCTCGTGCATGGGCCCGTTGGTCCTGCGCAGCTCTCCCGGCGCGAAGCCGTACGACTCCTTCAGGGCCGCGTTGAACTGGCGTACGCTGCCGAACCCGGCGGCGAACGCGACATCGGTGATCGGCAGGGTGGTCTCGGTGAGCAGTTGCTTGGCGAGCAGCAGCCGCCGGGTGCGGGCGACGGCGAGCGGCCCGGTGCCGAGTTCGGCGGCGAACAGGCGGTGCAGGTGCCGCTCGGTCACATGCAGGCGGCGGGCCAGCCCGGCGACGCCGGACTCGTCGGCCACCCCGTCGTCGATCAGCCGCAGCGCCCGTCCGACCAGGTCGGCGCGTACGTCCCAGCCGGGGTCGCCGGGGCTGAGCTCGGGACGGCAGCGACGGCAGGGCCGGAACCCGGCGGCCTCGGCCGCGGCGGCGTGCCGGTAGAAGCGGACGTTGCCTCGGGCGGGGGTGCGGGCGGGGCAGATCGGGCGGCAGTAGATGCCGGTGGTGGTGACAGCCGTGTAGAAACGCCCGTCGAAGCGGGAGTCCCGCGCGGAGACGGCGAGGTAGCACGCGTCGAAGTCGAGCTGGCGTGTGGTCACGCACACGACGTTATGCGCTGGCCACCGATGCGGGCTGGCGGAAATCGGACGCGGCCGTGCGGATGCCGCGGCGGTGCGGAGGAGCCTCGCGCGGGACCGGGCACGGAGACGACGCTGAGCCGGGAGTGCTCCCGCGCGAGCTCGGGTGCTGGACCGGAACGCCTGACGTCACTTGCTGGAGATGCCGACCCCGAGGTCGAACTCGCGGTAGACCCTGGCCCAGAAGCCGTCGCGCAGCCAGACGCGCGCCTCCGGGTAGGGCCGCAGGGAGTGGCCGAGCTCCTTCTCCGCCTCGATGAGCAGTTCGGTGTCGATCACCGTGGGCAGCAGCGGACCCGGCAGCAGGTCCCGGATGTTGTCGCGGCCCCTGGTCAGTATCCATTTCTGCGCCACGTGTTCACCGACCTCCTCCACGCGGGGCCGGCCCGGGCCCAGCTTGGCGACCTGGCCGATGGGCGACTTCGGCGGCATCGGCTTGACCGTACGGCCCGCGAAGACCTGGGCGGGCGACGGCGTGGGCACGACGGGCACGGGCACCGGTGCGCGCGTGAAGAACGGACGCAGGAAGTCGGCGCTCAGGATCTCGACGGTGTCCGACTCCCAGACGAGCCGCTCGGCCTGGTTGGTCCCGAACGGCGGCTCGACCCCCCACAGGTGGATGCGCACGCCGTATGCCTGCGCGGCCTCCACGGCGGGCACCATGTCCTCGTCTCCGGCGATCAGCACGGTGTCGCTCACGGCGTGGTGACGGGCGAGGGCCTCAAGGTCGCTGCGGATCTGCGCGTCCACGCCCTTCTGCTGGCCGCGGGCGTTCAGGTTGCCCAGCCTGACCTTGACCCAGGGCAGCTGGGCGATCACACGCTGGTCCACCGTGGGCACGCGGTCGCGGGCGGCGTCATACCAGTAGACGCGCAGCAGTTCGCCCGGGATGCGCTCGAGCGCGTGCTTCTGGAGCGCCTGGATCAGCTCGTCCGCGGAGACGCGGTACTCCTTACGCTCCTTGGCGCCTAAGAGAACTTCACCGGCGGCCGCGTAAAGGTAACCGACGTCCACGAGAACGGCATACTTTGCGGCTATGCCATGTGCGCTGAAGTCCGGGATGGCCATGGTGTCCTCCTGGACTCGTCACTAGTTGATCGGCTGACTATATTCCCCCGCTTTCTAGATAGTCCCAACTCTTGAGCCAGTTGACACCCTGTTCCGGCGATGTAATCGGTCCGTAGTCGTCGCGGATGGCGTCGGAAGAGTGTCACCCGCCGGGGAACACGGCCCCGCGCCAGGCTCCCGGGCCGTGCGGAAGCCCCACACGTAGCCGATGGGCCGGATTCCTCCAGTTGCCCGGGCGCGTTCGCGGTGCCGGCGGCCGGGAATCGCCCGCCGCCGTTTGGGCCGCCGTTCGGGCCGCCAGCGCGGCGACGAGGGCGGCGGTCTCCTCGGGGGTGGCGTCCCCCCGGACGATGCTGAGGTACGGCTCGCGGCTGGTCATAGCGGAATGTTCCCGTGCTTCTTCGGGGGCAGCGTGGCCCGCTTGTTGCGGAGGGCACGCAGCGCGCGGACGATCTGAACCCGGGTGTCCGAGGGCCGGATGACCGCGTCCACGTAGCCGCGCTCGGCCGCGAGATACGGATTTGCCAGCGTGTCCTCATATTCCCTGATGAAACGGGCCCGCGCCGCCTCCGGATCGTCGGCGGCGGCCAACTCGCGCCGATAAAGAATGTTGACCGCGCCCTGCGCTCCCATCACGGCGATCTGGGCGGTGGGCCAGGCCAGATTGACGTCCGCGCCGAGGTGTTTGGACCCCATCACGTCATATGCCCCACCGTACGCTTTACGGGTGATGACGGTGACCAGCGGCACGGTCGCCTCGGCGTAGGCGTAGAGCAGCTTGGCGCCGCGGCGGATGATGCCGTTCCACTCCTGGCCGGTGCCCGGAAGGAAGCCCGGCACGTCGACGAAGGTCAGCACCGGGATGTTGAAGGCGTCGCAGGTGCGCACGAACCGGGCGGCCTTCTCGGAGGCGTCGATGTCGAGCGTCCCGGCGAAGCTCATCGGCTGGTTGGCGACGACGCCCACCGAACGCCCCTCGACCCGGCCGAAGCCGACGACGATGTTCGGCGCGAAGCCCGCGTGGATCTCCAGGAACTCGCCGTCGTCGAGGACGTGCTCGATGACCGTGAGCATGTCGTACGGCTGGTTGGCCGAGTCGGGGATCAGCGTGTCGAGCTCGCGGTCCTCGTCGGTCGTCTCCAGGTCCGCCTCGGCGTCGAAGGCGGGCGCGTCGTCCATGTTGTTGGACGGCAGATACGACAGCAGCGCCCTGGCGAAGTCGAGGCAGTCCTGCTCGTCGGACGCCTCGTAGTGGGCGACGCCGCTCTTCGAGTTGTGCGTGTGCGCGCCGCCCAGCTCCTCGAACGTCACCTCCTCGCCGGTCACGGTCTTGATGACGTCCGGCCCGGTGATGAACATGTGCGACTTCTCCTGCACCATCAGGACGAAGTCGGTCAGCGCGGGGGAGTACACGGCGCCGCCCGCGCACGGACCCATGACCAGCGAGATCTGCGGGACCACGCCGGAGGCGTGCACGTTGCGCTTGAAGATCTCGGCGTACAGGCCGAGGGAGACCACGCCCTCCTGGATGCGCGCGCCGCCCGAGTCGTTGATGCCGATCACCGGGCAGCCGGTCTTCAGGGCGTGGTCCATCACCTTGACGATCTTCTCGCCGAAGACCTCGCCCAGCGAGCCGCCGAACACGGTGAAGTCCTGCGCGAACACGGCGACCGGCCGGCCGTCCACGGTGCCGTAGCCGGTCACGACCCCGTCGCCGTACGGGCGTTCGCGGTCGAGGCCGAACGCGGTCGCCCGGTGCCTGGCCAGCTCGTCGAACTCCACGAAGGAGCCCTCGTCCAGGAAGGCGGCCAGCCGCTCGCGGGCCGTCATCTTGCCCTTGGCGTGCTGTTTCTCCACCGCGCGCCGGGAACCGGCGTGGGCCGCCTCGCTCCGGCGGCGCTCCAGGTCGGCGAGCCTGCCGGCGGTGGTGTGGATGTCGATCTCGGGGGCGTGTTCGGCGCTCATCGCCCGCTCACCGTTCCTCGTATGCTCAGCGGCCCTCGGGCCCCGAACGCCGCGCCGGGTCGCGTCGAATCCATGGGCGACAGGTTAACCAGAACGGCGCCGCGCGGTCGCGCCGGGTCGCGCTCACCGGGATCGCATTTGCCCGGGCGGGAACCGTCCACAGGAACGCGGCCCGTGCGCCGTTCGTTCGGCTTTACGACGGCTTCATACAAATGGGGGCTCCATGGCGGATGCCGTACGTACGCAGGGGTTGTACAAGCGCTTCGGGCAGCAGACGGCGGTCGGCGGGGTCGACCTGGTCGTGCCGAGGGGCAGCTTCGCCGGCCTGGTCGGCCCCAACGGCGCGGGCAAGACGACGACGCTGAGCATGGTCACCGGGCTGCTGCGTCCGGACGGCGGGCGGATCGAGATCGACGGCCACGACGTGTGGGCCGACCCCGTCAGCGTCAAGGCGCACATCGGCGTGCTGCCCGAGGGCCTGCGGCTGTTCGAGCGGCTGTCCGGCCGCGAACTGCTGATGTACGGCGGCCGGTTGCGCGGCATCCCCATGGACGAGGTCGGCAAACGCGCCGACGAGCTGCTCAAGGTCATGGACCTGGTCGAGGCGCAGGACAAGCTGGTGGTCGACTACTCCACCGGCATGCGCAAGAAGATCGGCCTCGCGGCGGCGCTGCTGCACAACCCGGGCGTGCTGTTCCTCGACGAGCCCTTCGAGGGCGTCGACCCCGTTTCCGCCAACACGCTCACCGAGGTGCTGCGCCGATACACCGCCTCGGGCTCCACCGTCGTCTTCTCCAGCCATGCGATGGACCTGGTCGAGCGGCTGTGCGACTGGGTGTCGGTGATGAACCGGGGCCTCGTCGTCGCGCAGGGCCCGCTCGACGACGTGCGGCGGGGCCGCACGCTCAACGAGGCGTTCCTCGACCTCGTCGGCGCGCGCGGCAACGGCGAAGAGGGCCTGTCGTGGCTCGGGTCGCCGGCATGACCTGGCTGTTCGTCCGGCTGAAGCTCAGCCTGGTGCGCGGGGGCCTGCGCGGCGACGCCGGCAAGCAGGCCGGTTTCGTCTTCTCGCTGGCCGCCGCCCTTCTCGCCGCCGTCGCGGGGTTCGCGCTGCTGTCCCTCATCCGGCTCGCGCCGTCCGGCGTCGCCCTCGACCTCGTGGCGGCGGCGTTCGCGATGTTCGCCGTCGGCTGGATCATCGTGCCGCTGACGGCGTTCGGGCTGGACGAGACGCTCGACCCGGCCCGGCTGGCCGTGTTCCCGCTGACCACCCGGCAGCTCGCGACCGGCATGCTGGCCGCGTCGGCCGCCGGGGCGTGGCCGATCGCCTCGCTGGCCGCGCTGTTCGGCGGCATGGTCGCGCTCGCCCACGGGCCGGGCGGAGTGCTGCTCGGGGTGCCCGCGGTGGTCCTCCAGTTCGCCTTCTGTCTCACGGCCTCCCGCCTGGTGACCACCGCGCTGTCCGGCGTGCTGCGCACCCGCCGGGGGCGGGACCTGCTCGCGGTCGCCGCCATCTTCGTGGTGCTGCTCGTCCAGCTGCCGAATCTGCTGGTCAACCGCGGCCTGTCGGGCGACCCCACGCGGGTCCTGGCGTCGGTGGGTGACGTCCTGCGCTGGACGCCGCCGGGGCTGGCCGCGCACGCGATCGCCGACGGCGGCCTCGTCGGGGCCGCCGAGCTGATCGTCGTCGCCATGTCGGTCGTCGTGCTGGGGTGGCTGTGGATCGTCGCGCTGCGGCACGCGCTGGTGCGGCCCGACGCCTCCACCCGGAGCGGCGGCTCCGTCCGGCGGCCCGGACGGGTTTCGATCGGCAGGTTCCTGCCCGACGGCATGCTCGGCGCCGTCGTCGCCAAGGAACTGAAGTACGCCGGGCGCGAGCCGCGGGGCCGGGTGAACTGGATCATCGCGCTGTTCGTCACCGTGCTCATCACGCTTTCCCTGCACGGGCAGGACGGCCGGGCCGGGCTGGGCTCGGTGCTGGGGCCCGCCTGCATGGCGGCCGTCATGATCGGGCTGCAGGCGGCCAATTCCTTCGGGATCGACGGCAGGTCGCTGTGGATGAACGCCGTGGCGTTCTCCACCCCGCGCGACATGCGTACCGACCTGGCCGGGCGGCACCTGGCCATGGCGGTCATCGGGGTGCCGATGCTGGCCCTGGTGTCGCTGTTCGCCGCCCTGGTGGCGGGCGACGCGGTCTGGGCCCTCGTCGCGGCCCCGATCGCCTGGGGCGTGCTCGGGGTCGCCATGGGCGTCGGCGCGCTCACCAGCGTGACCTCGCCGTACACCTATCCCGATCGCCTGAACGCCTTCAGCGGCGCCGCTCCTGGGCAGGGCGGGCAGGCGTTCGCCATCTCCTTCGCCACGACGCTCGTCACCGGCGTGCTCATGCTGCCGGTCGTGCTGCCGGTCCTGTTCGGCCTGACCTGGTGGGCCGTGCTCGCCGTGCCGTACGGCGTGGCGGCCGCCTGGGCGGGCCGCAGGATCGCCGCCGGCGTCGGCTTCGCCCGCCTCCCCGAAATACTCGCCGCCATCTCCCGCCCCACCTGACGGTGCTCCGCGGTCCGGACGCCTGACCGTCTGCTACATGTTTGAGTGGTCTAGTCCAATTGGTGAGACCGCCCTCGGGCTCCCGAGCGCGATTCGCTAGCCTTCCAAACATGGCCGCCATCGCTCCTGCCGAACGACACAACGCCGTAGCGGAGATGCCGGACGAACTCCGCGCTGACGTGCGCCTATTGGGTGGACTACTGGGTCAGGTGATCGCCGAGCACGGCGGCCCCGACCTCCTCGCCGACGTAGAACGGCTCCGGAAGGCCGTGATCGCGGCCCGGCGCCGGGAGACGACGGCCGACGAGGTCGCGGCCCTGGTGGCCGAATGGCCCGTGGACCGCGCCGTGCAGATCGCCCGGGCCTTCACCTGCTACTTCCATCTCGCCAACCTCGCCGAAGAGCACTACCGCATCCGCATCCTGCGGCAGCGCGACAAGGACGACGTGCCGCTGCGCGAGTCCCTCGCGGAGGCCGTGCAACGGCTGCGCGGGGACGACCGGCTCCACGACCTGATCGACGGGCTGGAGTTCCGGCCCGTGCTGACCGCCCATCCCACGGAGGCGCGGCGGCGGGCGATCGTCACCGCCATCCAGCGGATCAGCGCCCAGCTCGACGCCTACAACACGCCCGGACGGGGCACCGCCGAGCGGGAGGAGGCCCACCGGCGGCTGCTTGAGGAGATCGACATCCTGTGGCGCAGCGCCCAGCTCCGCCACACCAAGCTCGACCCGCTGGACGAGGTCCGTACGGCGATGGCGGCGTTCGACGAGACGCTGTTCCGCACGGTGCCACTGATCTACCGCTCGCTCGACGCGGCGCTCGGGTCCGGCACCGGGACGCGGGAGCCGCTGGCCAAGGCGTACATCCGCTACGGAAGCTGGATCGGCGGCGACCGCGACGGCAACCCCAACGTCACCGCCAAGGTGACCAGGGAGGCCATCCAGATCCAGGCCGAGCACGTGCTGATCGCACTGGAGAACGCCACCACCCGGATCGGGAGGTCGCTCACCCTCGCCAGTGTCTTCACGCCGCCGTCCGCGGAGCTGCGGGCCGCGCTCGCGCAGGCCGAGGACGACCACCCCGACCTGGTGTCGGAGATGGCCACCCGGTCGCCGCGGGAGCCGCACCGCCAGTGGCTGATGTTCGTGGCGGCCAGGATCGCCGCGACCCGCCGCCGCGACCTCGACCTCGCCTACCGCGCGCCCGCCGAGCTGCTGACCGACCTGCGGCTCGCGCAGGACTCCCTGCGCGGGGCCGGCGCCGTACGGCAGGCCTACGGCGAGCTGCAGCACCTCGTCTGGCAGGCCGAGACGTTCGGCTTCCACCTGGCGGAGCTGGAGGTGCGCCAGCACTCGGCGGTGCACGCGGCGGCGCTCAAGGAGATCGCCTCCGGCACGCTCTCGGAGCGCACCGAGGAGGTCCTGGCCACGATCCGGGTGATCGGCTGGATCCAGGAGCGCTTCGGCGTGGCCGCCTGCTCCCGCTACGTCGTCTCGTTCACCCGCTCGTCCGACGACATCGCGGCGGTCTACGAACTGGCCAGGCACGCCCTGGGCGAGCGCGCCCCGGTGCTCGACGTGGTCCCCCTGTTCGAGTCGGGCGAGGACCTCGACAACTCCCCCGCCGTGCTGGAGGGCATGGTCGGCCTGGAGCCCGTGCGCCGGCGGCTCGCCGAGAACGGGCGGCGTATGGAGGTCATGCTCGGCTACTCCGACTCGGCCAAGGAGCTCGGCCCGGCGGCGGCCACTCTCCGCCTGTACGACGCGCAGGCGGCCCTCACCGCCTGGGCCGCGGCCAACGACATCACGCTGACGCTCTTCCACGGCCGGGGCGGTGCGCTCGGCCGGGGCGGCGGCCCGGCCAACCGGGCCGTGCTCGCGCAGGCGCCCGGCTCGGTCGCCGGCCGGTTCAAGGTCACCGAGCAGGGCGAGGTCATCTTCGCGCGGTACGGCCACTCGGCGATCGCCAAGCGGCACATCGAGCAGGTCACCAACGCCGTGCTGCTCGCGTCCACCTCGGGGGTGGAGTCGAGCACGGCCGCCGCGGCGGCGAAGTTCCGCCGGCTCGCCGACACGGTGGCCGTGGCCTCCGAGCGTGCCTATCGGTCGCTGACCGAGGCCGAGGGCTTCCCCGAGTGGTTCGCGCTGGTCAGCCCGCTGGAGGAGCTCGGCTTGCTGCGGCTCGGCTCCCGGCCCGCGCGGCGCGGCCTCGGTGCGCCCCGCTCCCTGGACGACCTGCGGGCCATCCCGTGGGTGTTCTCGTGGGCCCAGACGCGGGTCAACCTCCCCGGCTGGTACGGCCTGGGCAGCGGCCTGGCCGCCGTGGTCACCGACGGCGGCATGGCCGAACTGCGCTCGGCCTACCAGGAGTGGCCGCTGTTCGCCGCGCTGCTGGACAACGCGGAGATGTCGCTGGCCAAGACCGACCGCCCCATCGCGTCCCGCTACCTGGCCCTGGGCAGCCGGAGGGACTTCGCCGAGCAGGTCCTGGAGGAGTACGACCTGACGAGGCGGCTGGTGCTGGAGGTGACCGGCCACGCCCGCCTGCTGGAGAACCGGCGCGTCCTGTCGCGGGCCGTGCAGCTGCGCGACCCCTACGTGGACGCGCTCAGTCACCTCCAGCTGCGGGCGCTGTCGGCGTTGCGGGCGGCGGGCGACCTGTCGGAGGAGGAGCGCGAGCGCCTGTCCACGCTGCTGCTGCTCAGCGTGAACGGCGTCGCGGCCGGTCTGCAGAACACCGGCTGACGGCCCGCTGGCTGCTCAGCGCGAACCGGGCGGGCGCTCGAACCCGAGCGCCCGCCCGGTTCGGCCGCCGGTCCGGATCCCGGTGTCCCGGCATCACGGGGTCCCGGCATCACGGGGTCCCGGCCACCTGCTCGACGTCGATCCGCTCCGGGCAGGCGTAGATGTTGAAGCGCTCCTCGCGCAGGAACCCCACGAGCGTGATGCCGAACTCGCGCGCCAGGTCGACGGCGAGCGAGGAGGGCGCGGACACGGCGCACACGATCTGGATCCCGGCGCTCGCGGCCTTCTGCATGATCTCGTAGCCGACCCGGCCGCTGACCAGCAGGACGTGCCGGTCGAGGGGGGTCCGGCCGCCGAGCAGCGCCCAGCCGACGAGCTTGTCGACGGCGTTGTGCCGCCCCACGTCCTCCCGCACGGCCAGCGGTGCGCCGTCGGGGGTGAACAGCCCGGCGCCGTGCAGCCCGCCCGTCCTGCCGAAGACCCCCTGGGCCTCCCGCAGCCGGTCGGGCAGGCCGTACAGGGTCGTGGCGGGCACGGCGACCGGCGGGCGCACGGCCGGCACGGCGCAGCGGTCGCGCAACGCGTCGAGGCTCGCGGTGCCGCAGACGCCGCACGCGCTCGACGTCAGGAAGTTCCGCGCCGTGGCGAGGTCCGGCAGTCGCGGGGCGGCGAGCCGCACGGTCACCGTGTTGTAGCGCGCCTCGGGATCGAGATCCTCGTCCGTGCAGTAGCCGATTGCGGCGATGTCGCCGGGACCGGCGATCCCCTCACCGTGCAGGAACCCCGCCGCGAGCTCGAAGTCCGCGCCCGGCGTCCGCATCGTGATCGCCACCGTACGGCTCTCGCCCCCGGCCAGGAGCCGGATCTCCAGCGGTTCCTCCGTCGCGAGGTCGTCACGCCGGTCGCGCACGGCCGATCCGGAGACCGTCCGGACGCGTGATCGCGTGACGGGTCCCAACCGGGCGGTGGGCCGCGCCACGCCGTCCCATTCCATCACAACCTCCTTGGCGGCATGGCTGCCGTTCTTTCCCGTACGCAGCCTGCCACGCCGCGGGCCGGTGATCGTCCGCCGGGTGGCGCCCGGGAAGAACGGGGAGATCAGGGCGACCGGCGCACAGGCGGGTCGCGGCGCACCGGACGCAGCAGGGGAGACAGCAGCCCGAGGAGGTCAGCCGATAGCCTGGGCGCGTGCCCGACTCGCCGTACGCCGATCTCGACCGGCCCCCGCTGTCCGAGACCGCGCTGACCCTGGCGCTGGTGCGTCCGGGCTCGCTGTGGTCGTCCGTACGCGTCGTCGAGCGGACCGGGTCCACCAACGCCGACCTGGCCAGGACCGTGCGCGAGAGCCCGGCGGAGGGCGCCGTGCTGGTCGCGGAGTCGCAGTTCGCCGGGCGGGGCAGGCTCGGGCGCCCGTGGACCGCGCCGCCGCGCTCGGGGCTGACGTTCTCGATGCTGCTGCGGCCGGAGGTGCCGCTCGCCCGGCAGGGCTGGCTGGCCCTGCTGGTCGGTATCGCCGCCGCCTCGGCCGTACGGCGGATCGCGGAGGTCGACGTGCGGCTCAAGTGGCCCAACGACCTCATGGTGGGGGAGCGCAAGCTCGCCGGGATCCTGGCCGAGCGGGTGGACCGCATGGTGGTCGTCGGCATGGGGCTCAACGTCTCGCTGCGGCCGGAGGAGCTGCCGGTGGAACGGGCCACGTCCCTCGCCGTCGAGAACGCCGCCTGCACCGACCGCGACCCGCTGCTGCGCGCGATCCTGCGGGAGGTCGAGTCGCACTACCGCGATTGGAAGGCCGCCGACGGCGACGCGGACGCCTCGGGCCTGCGCGCCGCCTACCTCGCCCGGTCGTCCACCGTGGGGCAGGAGGTCAGGATCGAACTGCCCGGCGAGCGGGTGCTGACCGGCCTGGCGACCGGGGTCGACGCGTCCGGCCACCTGCTCGTACGCGCCGGCGACGGAGAGCACTCGCTCAGCGCGGGCGACGTCGTCCACGTCCGCAAGGGTCCGTCGCCGGAGACCGGCCCGCCGGCCTGAGCCGCCGGGTGATCGGGCTGCCGAGTGATCGGGGCTGCCAGGGTGATCGGGGCTGCCGGGGTGAACGGGGCTGCCGGGGTGAACGGGCGAACACATGCAATCGACCGGCGATCGTGTCACGATTTGCGCCATGGGTCTTCCCGATCAATACCTGGCCGACGGCGAGCGGGTCGTTCTATCGTTCCATCCGCACTGGAAGCGGCTGATCCTTCCGGTCCTCGCCCTCATCGTCGTGCTGGCCGCCGCCGTCGTGGCCTTCATCTTCATCCCCGGCGACTACGAGTACGCGGGGTACGCCCGCGGCGCGGTGGCCGTGGTCGCCTTCGTGGCGCTGGTCCTGTGGACGATCATCCCCTATCTGCGCTGGGTGACGACGTCCTACACGCTGACCTCGCACCGCTTCGCGATCAGCACGGGAGTGCTGAACAAGTCGGAGGACGACATCCCACTCGCCAAGGTGAGCAGCGTGAGCTCCGACCAGCGGCTCCTGGAGCGCATCCTGGGATGCGGCACACTCCGGGTCGAGTCGGCGTCGGAGAAGGGCGACATCGACTACCGCGACATCCCCCAGATCCAGCGCGTACGGCACGAGCTGTTCCGGCTGGTGGAGGACGCCGCGGACGGGAACATCGACGGGGACTAGCGCGGCGCGGACCACGTGCCGTACGGGGAGGGAGACGTGGAGACAAGCGGGCGGCCCGGCGCCGACGACATGCGGCGGCTGTTCCTGGGGCCGCCGCCGGTGTACACGCGGCGGCAGGTCGCCGAGGCGGCCGGGATCCCGCAGGACCTCGCCGCCCGGATCTGGCGGGCCCTCGGCTTCGCGACGTTCGCCGACGACGCGGTGGCGTTCACCGACGCCGATCTGGAGGCCCTGCACCGCATCCGCGACCTGCTGGACGCGGAGACGCTCGACGAGCGGTCCGTGATCCGCATGGCCAGGGCCCTCGGCCGCAACACCGCGCGACTCGCGGAGTGGCAGGCCGAGATCATGGTGGACGCGCTGATCGAGCCCGGCGCCCGGCCGGGGGAGCAGCGGCTCCGGCAGGTGATGGACACGGTCAGCCGCCTGCTGCCGGACTTCGAGCAGACGCTGGTGCACGTCTGGCGGTCACAGCTCGCCGCGACCGCGAGCCGGCTGGTCAGCCTCGCCGAGCCCGACGAGCCGGACGGGGACGCCGCCCCGACCCGGCCCAGGCTCGGGGTGGGGTTCGCCGACCTCGTCGCCTTCACCCGCGTGTCCCGGGATCTGGACGAGCTGGCGCTGGCCGACCTGGTGGAGGGATTCGAGTCGCGGGCCTCCGACGTGATCGCCGCCCATGACGGCCGGCTGGTCAAGACGCTCGGCGACGAGGTGCTCTTCACCGCCGCCGACCCGAGGACCGCGGCCCTCATCGCGCTCGACCTGCTCGACGAGCTCAAACGGGACGTCGAGGGGCCCGACGTGCGGGTCGGGCTGGCGTACGGCCCGGTGCTCCCGGCGATGGGCGACGTCTTCGGCACGACCGTCAACCTGGCGGCCCGGCTGACGGCCATCGCCAGGCCCGGCACGATCCTGGCCGACAGCGAGCTGGCCGCGGGCCTCGCCGGTGCGCCCGGCGTCGACCTGGTCAAGCTCCGCCGCCGTCCCGCCCGCGGGCTCGGCGTGGTGGAGCCGTATGTTCTGAGAAGATCCAGCCGAGAAAGTTGAGGTGCGGGACATGCCGTACGAAGTCCAGGGTGTGGTGGCGCGCGGCAAGGGCGAGGCGGTGACGCTGGAGACGGTCGTCGTGCCGGACCCGGGGCCCGGCGAGGCGGTCGTGAACGTGCAGGCCTGCGGGGTCTGCCACACCGACCTCCACTATCGCGAGGGCGGCATCAACGACGACTTCCCCTTCCTCCTCGGGCACGAGGCCGCGGGCGTCGTCGAGGCGGTCGGCCCCGGCGTGACCGAGGTCGAGCCCGGCGACTACGTGATCCTCAACTGGCGGGCGGTGTGCGGGCAGTGCCGCGCGTGCCTGCGGGGCCGGCCGTGGTACTGCTTCAACACCCACAACGCCACCCAGAAGATGACCCTGGCCGACGGCACCGCGCTGTCCCCGGCGCTCGGCATCGGGGCCTTCCTGGAGAAGACGCTGGTGGCGGCCGGGCAGTGCACGAAGGTCAACCCGGCGGCCAAGCCGGCCGTCGCCGGCCTGCTCGGCTGCGGCGTGATGGCCGGCCTCGGGGCCGCGATCAACACCGGCGGGGTGACCCGCGGCGACACGGTCGCGGTGATCGGCTGCGGCGGCGTGGGCAACGCCGCCATCGCGGGCGCGCACCTCGCCGGGGCCCGGACGATCGTCGCGGTGGACGTGGACGACCGCAAGCTCGAATGGGCCCGCGGCTTCGGCGCCACGCACACGGTCAACTCGCGCGAGACCGACCCGGTGGAGGCCGTGCGTGAGCTGACCGGCGGGTTCGGCGCCGACGTCGTGATCGAGGCGGTCGGGCGTCCCGAGACCTACAAGCAGGCCTTCTACGCCCGCGACCTGGCCGGGACCGTCGTGCTCGTCGGAGTGCCGACCCCGGAGATGCAGCTGGAACTGCCGCTGCTCGACGTCTTCGGCCGCGGCGGCGCGCTCAAGTCCTCCTGGTACGGCGACTGCCTGCCCAGCCGTGACTTCCCCATGCTGATCGACCTCTACCTGCAGGGACGGCTCGACCTCGACGGGTTCGTCTCCGAGACCATCGGCCTCGACCAGGTCGAGGAGGCCTTCGGCAAGATGCACCGCGGGGAGGTGCTGAGGTCGGTCGTGGTGCTCTGACGCTCGCACGAGGGCGCTCACGCGAGGGGCGGCGCTTCCGTTTGCGGAGTGCCGCCCCTTTCTGTGCCGTGGAACACATAGGCAAGCCTTACCAAAGTGGGTTATCTTAGGTATGCCTAACCTTCCTCAAGATCCCAGAGAGGCGATACATGTACGTCTGCGTCTGCCGCGCCGTCACCGAGAGCGAGGTGCACGACTGCATCGCCGAGGGGGCGAAGACGGCTCGCCAGGTGCGGGACGTCACCGGTGCAGGGGGGGACTGCGCGTCTTGTGTTCGAAAGATCTGTGCGATCCTGAAACGGTCAGAGGACCTGGTCACCAGCGCATAGATCGAGGAAGCTTATGCAGGGCGACAAAGAGATCATCGCGCTGCTCAACGAGCAGCTCACCTCCGAGCTGACCGCCATCAACCAGTACTTCCTGCATGCCAAGCTGCAGGAGAACTGGGGATATACGAAGCTCGCCGCCATCACGCGGGCGGAGTCCATCGACGAGATGCGGCACGCGGAGGAACTCACCGACCGGATCCTGTTCCTGGAGGGTCTGCCGAACTACCAGAAGCTGAACACCCTGCACATCGGCCAGACCGTCAGGGAGCAGCTTCAGGCCGACCTGGATCTCGAGCTGGGCGTGGTCAAGCGCCTGCGGCCCGGCATCGCCCTCATGCGGGAGCGGGGAGACATCACCTCGGCGACGCTCTTCGAGCGCATCCTCGCCGACGAGGAGCACCACATCGACTACCTGGAGACCGAGCTGGGCCTCCTGGAGAGCCTGGGCGAGCAGCTGTACCTTCAGCGGTACGCGGAGCCGCCGTCGCCCTCCTAGCCGGCGCCTTCCGGCCGGGGCTCCGTGTCGCCGCTCGGGCCGTCGCCTCGGGCTGGCGCTTCGTGTCGCCGCTCGGGCCGCCGCAGGGGCCGCCGTGGGGTCGTCGTTGGGGCCGCCGACGCGGTCCGTCGCTTCCGGACGGACACGAAATCAGATGGACAACGCCCGCCGTCATCGTCTCGGCGGGCGTTTTTCGTGCCATTATCCGCTTTCCAGCGACGAAGTTCGGAATGGTCGAAAATTGGGTGGAAGATCGCGTCGCTTGCGTGCTGACTATCCCGGATTTATCAGTGTTTGCCCAGGTCAATTGATGGGTCAACGACAAGTCAAAAGGCGCGCTGTAGCCGGGAAACGATCGCACAAGGTCCTACGATCGCACCATGACCTGCGTACTTCTCGCCGAGGATGACACCTCGATATCCGAGCCACTGGCGCGTGCCCTGCGCCGGGAGGGCTATCAGGTGGAGGTGAGCCCAGATGGCCCGCAGGCCCTGGAGAGGGCCTTGTCGGGGGGCGTCGACCTGATTGTTCTCGACCTCGGCCTTCCAGAGATGGACGGGCTGGAGGTCGCGCGCCGCATTCGCGCGGAGGGACACGGGACTCCGGTCCTGATCCTTACCGCCCGCGTCGACGAAGTCGACACCGTCGTCGGACTCGACGCCGGGGCCGACGACTACGTCACCAAGCCGTTCCGCCTCGCAGAACTGCTCGCCAGGGTGCGGGCACTGCTCCGGCGCGGAACATCGGAGACCCCGGTGGTGCAAGGCGTCCGCATCGACGCCGACTCCCGCCGGGCCTGGATGGGAGACAAGGAACTGCACCTGACCACCAAGGAGTTCGATTTGCTGCGCGTGCTCGTACGGGACGCGGGCAAGGTCGTCACCCGCGAGCAGATCATGCGCGAGGTGTGGGACACGAACTGGTGGGGGTCGACGAAGACACTCGATATGCACATCTCGTGGCTGCGCCGCAAGCTCGGCGACGACGCGGCCAAGCCGCGCTACATCACGACCGTCCGAGGGGTCGGCTTCCGTTTCGAGCGCGAGTAGCCGCCGTGGGGCGGTTGCGGGGGAGGGGCTAGCACGTGCGCCGGCGCCTGCTTTCCTCCATGCTGCTCGTCGCGGTCATCGCGGTACTGCTGTTAGGCGTGCCCCTGGGTGTGGTCGTCGTGCGCTTGTTCAACGACGAGGTCGCCCAGGAGCTCAGCACGGACGCGAACCGGCTGCTGCTGGGAGTGGAGTATTCGCTCAGCCAGGGTCAGGGGATCAGTCCGGATCAGCTCGCACGGAACTACCCGGACCGATACCTCCAGGTGTTCGTCCGCGGGAAACCGCCGATCGTCGTGGGCTCGCCTCCGCTCGTGGGCCGCGACCTGACCGAGGAGGCGCGCTCCGAGAACGGTTACGTACGCGTCAGCCGCGACGCGGCCCAGATCCAACAGGACACCCAGGCGCGGCTGGTGCTCATCATCGCGCTGGCGGTCGTGGCCCTCGGGGCCGCGATCGGGCTGGCCACCGTCACCTCGCGTCGCCTGAGCCTGCCGCTCCAAGATCTCACCAGGATCGCGGAGCGGCTCGGCTCGGGCGACGCGAGGCCGAGCAGGCACCGCTACGGCATCCCCGAGCTGGACCTCGTGGCCGAGGTGCTGGACCGCAGCGCGTTGCGGATCTCCGACCTGCTCGCGCGGGAGCGCGAGTTCGCGACCGACGCCTCCCACCAGCTGCGCACGCCGCTGACGGGGCTGAGCATGCGCCTGGAGGAGATCGTCGCGGCGGCCGACCAGCCCGAGGTGGTCCGCGAGGAGGGCGAGGCCGCGGTCGTGCAGGTCGAGCGGCTGACCGCCGTGATCGACGAGTTACTGGCCGCCGCCCGCAGGCAGCGGCACGCCCAGGCGGCGCCGATCGACGTGGACGACGTGGTGGGGCAGCAGATCGTCGAATGGGAGCCGGCGTTCCGCCGGGCCCACCGGTCGCTGGTGCTCGCGGGCGACCGGGGCCTCAGCGCGCTCGGCACGACCGGCGGGCTCAGCCAGGTGCTGTCCACCCTGCTGGAGAACTCCCTCAAGCACGGCGACGGCGTGCTGACGATCAACACATCGAGTACGGGCAGGTCTGTGGTGATCGAGGTGGCCGACGAGGGCCCGGGCATCCCGGAGGCACTCGGCCACCGGGTGTTCGAGCGGAGCGTGAGCGGGGGAGGCGGCACGGGCCTGGGGCTCACCCTCGCGCGTGCCCTGGTGGCGGCCGACGGAGGGCGGCTGGAGCTGGTCAAGCGCCGCCCGGCGACCTTCGCCATCTTCTTACGTCACACCCGTGACAGCGGGCGTCATCACCGCGTCGTGAGCGGTCCCGCCTGACGAATGGTTCAGGGGGTGGTGAGGGGGTCGGCCTGTGCCTTCACATCGGGGTGGGGTCGCGCGCCGGCCCCTTCGACGGAGTCCTCGGCCAGTTCCGGGGCCGCCAGGAACACCCACTTCTTGTACGACCAGAGGCGGAACAGCGTGCCGAGCACCAGGCCGACGGCCTGGGCGACGTTGTAGCTCAGCGTGTCGTGCAGGCCCAGCGTGTACGTCACGAAACCGATGGCGAGGAGCGAGGGCAGCAGGCCGATGCCGTTCAGCAGGAAGAACAGAATGTACTCGCGTGCCAGGCCGCTCTGCTGGCGGTGCCGATAGGTCCAGAAGCGGTTGCCCATGTACGCGAACGTGGCGGCGACGATCGTGGCCACGACCTTCGAAAACAGTGGGCCCATGCCGATGCCGAACCGCAGCAGGTTGGCGCCGCCGAAGTCGATGACGAACGCGATCGCGCCCACCAGACCGAACTTGATCAACTCGTGGATGAGCGCGGCGAACCGCTCGTAGGCGCGTCGTAGAAGCTGCACGTCCCGCACGGTCCTTCCTGATCAGCGGCCTCGGTCGGCGGCGAGGTCTTCTCAGGCTACCGGCCGCAGGCACAAATCGGGGTCTTGCCGCAACCTTCGCCCGCTTCGTCCCAGGTCATTGAAGAACATTTCAAGAAAAATCCTGCTATCTAGGATGAGCGGGCGCTCTTCGCACTACGCTCTCGCCCGACCAGGATCACTTCGTTCGGGGACGCGCGCGTTCTGGAGGGGTGGCCTTTCTCGTGTTGCGCAGACTCACGGCCCTCGGTCTCGGCCTCGTCCTGCTCGCGGGGTGTGGGACCGAGGGCGTGCGTGAGACCCCGCCCGAGCCCGGTGCCACGTCCCCGGCGACGGTCGAGATCGGCACGGCCGACGCGCTGGCGGCCTTCGACGGCCTCGGCGACCTGTCCGGCGCCTGGAAGGACCGGGACTGCGGCGAGATCGAACAGCTCACGACCGGCATGGAGCGCACCGTCGGGAGCCGCGTCTGCGCGGCCGCGCGCGAGGGCCGCTCGGCGCCCGCCCTCCGCGCCTATGGGGATCCGGAGTTCCTGCTGCCCGCCGGGGAGGACGGCGAGGACGGCGCCTGGTTCGCCGTGCTGGCCCGCAAGCCCGCGCCGGCCTACTTCGTCTTCGTACGGGCGGACGGCCGATGGCGGCTCGGCGCCGGGCCGATTCCGCTCGTCGGCAAGGCGCCCGAGGCGGAGGGCGGCGTGGACGGCACGGCGGTCGATGCCGTCTCCGACCCGCGCGCGGCCGTCGGGGCGCGGCTCGCGCCCACCCGGCACGTCGCGTTCCTGACCGATCCCACCGGAGTGAACGGGAACGGGGTCAGCGGGGTGCGCTTCGCCTCCGGCGATCCCATGCGCCGCCTTCTCGCGGAACTGGTCCGCGCCCCCGGCAGGGTCCGTCCCGATCACCTGTCCACCGACGTGCGCATCGAGGGACCGGCCCGCGCGCTCGCGCTGCCCGGCGGCGGTTCGCTGGTGTTCCACGCGCTGCGTGTCGTCTTCACGCAGAAACCGCGCTCGGGCCGTGCCTCCCTCGCTCATCCCCGCTACCGAGCCGCCGACGTACGCGCCTTCACCGGCGGCGCGGCCACGACCGTCACCGGCAGCGAGATCCTGGTGCTGGCCACCAGGGTGGCGAAGGACAACACGATGACGACGGTCGGCATGCGCCGGGTCCTCGCCGACATCGCCGAGGGCTCCGGCCAGGGGTCCGGCTGACGGGGGTTCGCCGCGCAATAGGTAGGCTGACGTGTCGTGAACAGCCCGAACGTTCCCCCTTCCGCACCCGTGACCGCGCCCGTGGTGGGCATGGTCGGCGCGGGCCAGCTGGCGAGGATGACACAGCAGGCCGCGATCGCGCTCGGCATCGACCTGCGCGTGCTCGCGAACACCCGTGACGAGAGCGCCGCCAAGGTGATCGTGGACACCCGGCTCGGCGACTACCGCGACCTCGCCGATCTGCGGGAGTTCGCGAAGGGGTGCGACGCCGTCACCTTCGACCACGAGCACGTGCCGACCGAGCACATCCAGGCCCTGGCCGCCGACGGCCACGCCGTACACCCCGGGGCGGACGCCCTGGTCCACGCGCAGGACAAGGGGGTCATGCGGGAGCGGCTCACCGCGATCGGCGCGCCCTGCCCGGCCTGGGCCCGCGTCGAGGACCTGGCGGGTGTGGAGACGTTCGCCGAGGAGCACGGCTGGCCGGTCGTGCTGAAGGCCGTGCGCGGCGGCTACGACGGCCGGGGCGTGTGGGTGTGCGAGACCCCCGCCGAGGCGCGCGAGGTGCTCGCCACCGGTGTGGCCCTGCTGGCCGAGGCGTTCGTCCCGTTCGAGCGGGAGGTCGCCGTGCTGGTGGCCAGGTCCCCGCACGGCCAGGGCGTCAGCTATCCCGTGGTCGAGACCGTGCAGAAGGACGGCATCTGCGTCGAGGTCATCGCGCCCGCGCCCGGCCTGGGGGAGGAGGAGGCGGCGGTCGCCCAGCGTGTCGCGCTCACGATCGCCCGCGACCTCGGCGTGACCGGGCTCCTCGCGGTCGAGATGTTCGTCACGAAGTCCGGGTTCGTGGTCAACGAGCTGGCCATGCGCCCCCACAACAGCGGCCACTGGACGATCGAGGGCGCCCGCACCTCGCAGTTCGAGCAGCACCTGCGGGCCGTGCTCGACCTGCCTCTCGGGTCGCCGTCGATGACCGCGCCGGTCGTCGTCATGGCCAACCTGCTCGGCGGCCCCGACCCCGACGTGTACTCCCGGTATGAGCACGTGATGGCCAACGACCCGGGCATCAAGATCCACTTCTACGGCAAGGACGTCCGGCCCGGCCGCAAGATCGGGCACGTCACCGCCCTCGGGACCGACCTCGACGAGGTGCGGGCCCGCGCTCACCACGCCGTCACCTGCCTGAGAGGACCTGTGGATGCCTGACGTCGGGCCAGCTGTTGGGATCGTCATGGGGAGCGACTCGGACTGGCCGGTGATGCGGCAGGCCGCCGAGGCGGTCGCGGAGTTCGGCGTGTCGTTCGAGGCCGACGTGGTGTCGGCGCACCGCATGCCCGCGGAGATGATCGAGTACGGCTCCCGCGCCGCCGGGCGCGGACTGAAGGTGATCATCGCGGGCGCCGGCGGCGCGGCCCACCTGCCGGGCATGCTGGCCTCGGTCACCCCGCTGCCCGTGATCGGCGTCCCGGTGCCGCTGAAGTATCTGGACGGCATGGATTCACTGCTGTCGATCGTCCAGATGCCGGCCGGGGTGCCCGTGGCGACCGTCGCCGTCGGCGGGGCCCGCAACGCGGGACTGCTCGCCGTACGGATCCTGGCGGCCTCGGATGAGGGGCTGCGGCGGCGGATGGAGGAGTTCCAGGTCACCCTGCGGGACCAGGCGCACGCCAAGGGCGAGCGCCTGCGCGCCGAGGCGTCACAACTGAGCCGGTAGTTCTCGTCCCCCCGCGGCCGCCCGCGGCGGGGTGGACAGCCGTCCCACCGATCCCGTGATCGGCGGGGCGGCCGGAGCCGGGGTCAGGGGCGGCCGAGGGCGCGATAGTCCCAGCCGGCTTCGCGCCAGGAGTCCGCGTCGAGCGCGTTGCGGCCGTCGACGATGGTGCGGGCCGTCACGACCGCGCCCAGCTCCTCGGGGTCGAGGGTGACGAACTCCTGCCACTCGGTGAGCAGCAGCACGACCTCGGCCCCCTGAGCGGCTTCCAGCGCCGACTCGGCGTACCCGAGGTGGGGATGGGCCGCCCGCGCGTTCGACAGGGCGGCCGGGTCGTAGACCGTGACCTGCCCGCCCTGCTCGGCGATCTGCACGGCCACGTCGAGCGCCGGCGAGTCGCGGATGTCGTCGGAGTTGGGTTTGAAAGCCGCTCCCAGCACCGCGACGCTGCGCCCGTCGAACGCCCCGCTCAGCAGTTCACGGGTGAGTTCGACCGTCCGGGACCGGCGGCGCAGGTTGATCTCGTCGACCTCGCGGAGGAAGGCGAGCGCCTGGTGGGCGCCGAGCTCGTCGGCCCTGGCCGTGAACGCCCTGATGTCCTTCGGCAGGCAGCCGCCGCCGAAGCCGAGGCCGGCGTTGAGGTATTTGCCGCCGATCCGCTCGTCGTACGACAGCGCCTGCGACAACTGGGTGACGTCGCCGCCGGCGGCCTCACAGACCTCGGCCATGGCGTTGATGAACGAGATCTTCGTGGCCAGGAACGCGTTCGCGGCCGCCTTCACCAGCTCTGCCGTGGGGAAGTCGGTCACCACGATCGGGACCTCGCCCAGGGGCGCGTAGACGTCCCGCAGCACCTTCTCGGCGCGCTCGGAGGCGACCCCGAGCACGATCCGGTCGGGACGGAGCGTGTCCTGCACGGCGAAGCCCTCACGCAGGAACTCGGGGTTCCAGGCCAGCTCGGCCTGCATTCCGGCGGGCGAGAGCCGTACGAGCTTGTCCGCGAGGCGCTCGGCGGTGCCGACCGGCACCGTCGACTTGCCCACGACCAGGCACTCGCGGTCGAGGTGAGGGGCCAGCGACTCGACGACCGCGTCGAGGTAGGAGACGTCGGCGGCGTACCCGCCCTTCTTCTGGGGTGTGCCCACACAGATGAAGTGGACGTCGCCGAACTTCGCCGCCTCCTCGAAGGAGGTGGTGAAGCGCAGCCTGCCCGAGTCGAGGTTGCGGCGGAGGAGCTCCTGCAAACCGGGCTCGTGAATCGGCAGCTCCCCGCGCTGCAACCGTTCGATCTTGCTCTGGTCCACGTCCAGACCGAGCACTTCGAAGCCCAGTTCGGCCATGCACGCCGCGTGTGTAGCACCCAGGTATCCGGTCCCCAGAACAGTGAGGCGGTACGGCACGGCATGCTCCCCTCTTACCGACTCTTTGTGATCTGGCATGGTACCGGCCCGGTCAACTGCCCTGAGAGCCACCTGGGCAAACCGGCACCTTGGCCCCCACGGTACGGCTCTGGACGTGCCCGGTCGACGCCACGCCATCACTTCCTCACCCCCTGTCAGGGGGATGTGTCAGGGAAAACACCGTACTGACTGGTAACTTTCTAGTCGGACGTCCTAGTATCGGCGCTATGAGCTTCCCTCTCTACGCCCCCGCTGAGGAGCACGAGATGCTCCGCGAGACGGTCCGGGCCCTCGCCGACGAGAAGATCGCCCCGCGTGCCGCGGCGGCCGACGAGAACGAGGAGTTCCCCTGGGAGGTCTACAAGGACCTCGTCGCGGCCGACATGCACGCCGTCCACATCCCCGAGGCGTACGGCGGGGCGGGCGCCGACGCGCTCGCGACCGTGATCGTCATCGAGGAGGTCGCCCGCGCGTGCGCCTCGTCCTCGCTGATCCCGGCGGTCAACAAGCTGGGCACCGTGCCGCTGCTGCTGTCGGCGTCCGAGGAGCTCAAGCAGCGCTACCTGACGCCGGTGGCGCGCGGGGAGGCGATGTTCTCCTACGCCCTGTCGGAGCCGGAGGCGGGCTCGGACGCCGCCTCGATGAAGACCAGGGCCGAGCGCGACGGCGACCACTACGTGCTCAACGGCACCAAGATGTGGATCACCAACGCGGGCGTGTCGGAGTACTACACGGTCATGGCCGTGACCGACCCCTCGGCCGGCGCCCGCGGCATCTCGGCGTTCGTGGTGGAGAAGGACGACGAGGGCGTCTCGTTCGGTCCGAAGGAGAAGAAGCTCGGCATCAAGGGCTCGCCCACGCGTCAGGTCATCCTGGAGAACGTCCGGATTCCTGCCGCACGGATGATCGGCGAGCCGGGCACCGGGTTCAGGACCGCGCTGGCCACGCTCGACCACACCCGCGTCACGATCGCCGCGCAGGCGCTCGGCATCGCCCAGGGCGCGCTCGACTACGCCGTCGGCTATGTCAAGGAGCGCAAGCAGTTCGGCAAGCCGATCGCCGACTTCCAGGGCCTGCAGTTCATGCTCGCCGACATGGCGATGAAGCTGGAGGCCGCCCGTCAGCTCACCTACGCCGCCGCCGCCAAGTCGGAGCTGGCCATGCACGGCACCCCGGTCAAGGACCTCACGTTCTTCTCCAGCGCCGCCAAGTGCGCCGCCTCCGACGCCGCCATGGAGATCACCGTCGACGCCGTCCAGCTGCTGGGCGGGTACGGCTACACGCGGGAGTTCCCGGTCGAGCGCATGATGCGCGATGCCAAGATCACCCAGATCTACGAGGGCACCAACCAGATCCAGCGCGTCGTCATGGCCCGCCAGCTGTTGAAGTAGCCCTTGACGTGCGTAAACCCCGCTTCCCTCGTGGGGGCGGCGGGGTTCGTCGTGTCCGGTTGAGAGCCTCTCAGAGATCTTGTTCCGTGGTTGTTCCGTGAGAGTTGCCGAGCGAGTGCCCCGTTGATCGTTAACGTCCCCCAGTGGGACGCGTTCGCGCTCACCTAGTGTGACGATCACGGATCATGAAAGCGAAGAGCCACCGGGCGGTTGTCGTCGCCGGTGGCTCGTGTGCTTTCGAGGGCTACCCCGTGGCGCCCTGATCGCCGGAGACGGCACGAGGCCGGAACAAGCGGTCGTCGATCGCCTTACGGGCGCGGTCATGGGAGCCCGGCATCATGTGCGCGTACACCCGGAGCGTGAAGCCGGGGTCGGCGTGGCCGAGATACTCGGCGAGTTCCTTCACGGAGACGCCGCCCGCGAGCATGACGCTGGCGTAGTAGTGGCGGAGCTGGTGGAGGCCTTCCCTACGGGAGGTCGTGAAGCGCTTCCTTGCTCGGGCGTCCTTCTCGGCGTGCGGGATGACGCCGGCCGCGACGAGGGCGGGCTTCCAGACGAGTTCGCTGTAGCCGCGCGCCCGAATGAACTTGTCGTCCGTCCAGCGGAAGAGCAGGTTGTGCGTACGAAGAGGGCCGTTGAGCTTCTCCCAGGGCAGCGAGCAGGGCAGGGCGTCGGTCGGGCGGCCCAGTGCCGAAAGATGCAGGCCAACACCTAACAACCACCGTGCCCGCTCCCTGCTCCGTCGGCAACGACAAGATCATCATTCATCGGATCTATTACGACCAGTTGGGGCTATACAGCCAGCTTGGTGGCGAACTCGTCTTCGGCGGTCCCTCACCGGCATAGCCCGGCGTGCGGTCGAACTCCGCATGCCGTAGGCGGGAGCCCTGCCTGGCAGGCGAGCAGGAAAACTGGTCGCCGACGTGTTGTGGACGCAACGGTCGCCCGAGTTCGGCGGTGAAGACGCAACCGCTGTCGCCGCTGTTGTAGCGGTGCAGGAAGTCTCCGAGGGCATCGGTGCGTTCGTCATTGCTGGCGTAGGGCCGTAGGTGGGCCCATTCCTCTACCAGGCGCCCGACGGCATCGAATCGATCCGTCAACTGTGAAAGTTCGACACAGGTCTGGATGGTCCTGAGCATGCCGCTTCTCGATCTTGGAACCGTGTTCGAGGCGTCCAACGCAGCCTGAAAATTACACGACGTCTGGGACCGCGTGCTCTCATCGGGCGTGATGGGAGCCAGACGGCCGAAGTGAACCGATCTCTGTGGACCCCTGAGCATTGACAGGTGGGAGCCTGGGCCTTAAGCGTGATGTCCGGCCATGCCGTCGAACCGATACGACGCTCCCATTGACGAGGAGACAGGATGCCCCCCTCAAGCCGTCGGCTTTCGCCGACGAACGGCGACGGCCTGAACGGCCGGGCAGTGGCGCCCGCGGAGGGGCAGCCGGACCCGAAAAGTGCCTCACACGGGATTCACCCGAAAGGATTACCGATGAAGCGGAGCGATCCCTCCTCCCGTCCTCGACGTTCGGCGAGCAGGTGGCCGGCTGTGGTGGCGGCCTTGCTGGTCGCGTTGATCGGGGCTCAGCCGGCTGTGGCGGCACAGCGGTCCGCATCGTCGGAATCCACCGTGTCGAAGTCCGCCGCCTCGGTCGCCGCCGCCGGGGACATCGACGGCTTCACCGCGGGCAATGCCGCGGTCGCCTCGGTCGATCTGGCCGGGACGTGGAGCTTCACTCCGGCGGGCCGGTCGACGACGTCGATCAAGGTGCCCGGAGGTGGCTGGTACAAGCAGGGGTTCACCGATGTGTCCCAGGCGGTGTACTCGCGTACGGTGACGGTGCCGGACTCGGGGCAGCCGCAGTCGACGTGGATCGAGTTCGGCGCCGTGAACCACCAGGCGACCTTGTCGGTGGACGGCCGGGTGGTTGCGACGCAGACCACGGCCTTCACTCCCTCGAAGTTCGACATCAGCGCCTACGCCGCCCCGGGCACCACTCATACGATCAGCGTCGACGTGAAGGGCCGCGGCGCGTTGAAGGCATCCAACGGCCGGTACCTGGTGCCCGACGCCGCCGAGTGGTCCGAGGCGGTCCCCCAGGGGATTTACCGTTCGGCGTTCCTGCGGGTGTACCCGGCGGTGTACGTCAGCGACACATTCGTGCGTACGTCGGTGGCGAACAAGACGTTGAGCTACGACGTGTCGGTGCGTAACACGTCGGGCAGTTCCCGGTCGGTGACGTTGACCGGGTCGCTGTCGTCTGACAGCGGAACGGCTTTCAGCTACCCGGCACTGCCCAGCCGTACGGTCACCGTGGCGGCCCACTCGACCGGGACCGTGACCGTCGGGCCGGTCGCGTGGAACCTCGACAGCACCTCGTACTGGTGGCCCAACGTGCCGTACCGGTCGGGGTACCGGGCGCAGCTGCACGGGCTGACGGTGCATGCCGTCACCGATGACGGGCACACCAGCGACGCCGCGTACCGGTTCGGGTTCCGGGAGGCCACCCAGAACGGCGAGTACTACTACCTCAACGGCGTGCGCGTGAACTTCCGCGGCGACAACCTCCAGGGTGCCGACTACGACCGGATCAACAACGGCGGCAAGGGCGACGCCTACGACACGCTGCCCGGCTTCCTTCCGCCTTCGTCGGGCAACGGCGGCTGGCCGCAGGCCGTGGACAACTACCAGCGGCTGAACTTCAACGTGGTGCGCATCCACCAGGAGCCGGCCAGCCCGTACATGTTGGATGTCGCCGACGAGATGGGCCTGATGATCATCGACGAGACCGCGATTCGCGGCTCCCAGTCCGGGCAGGATTGGATCTCCGGGCACGACAACATGGTCAACCACGCCCGTGCGCTGGTCCTGCGCGACCGCAACCACCCCGCGGTCATCCGCTGGAGTCAGAACAACGAGCCGAACCAGAGCGGCCAGGATTCCGAACAGTTCGAGAAGGACCTGTACGCGGCGATGAACGGCGCCGACGGCACCCGGCCGGTCATTGTCGAGCTGGGCGTCGGCGCGAATCTCAACATGTATCCCGGGATGACGTACGCCAACTTCGCGGTGATCTCGCACTACGTCGACGGCTTCGGCAGGTACGGGGAGGGCCTGATCACCGTGAATGGGCGGCCCGACGGCGAGGGCGAGTACATCTGGCCGGCATGCAACACCAAGCAGGGCTTCGAGTGGTTCGCCACGGCAACCCTGGCCAAGCGCGGCAAGAACGCCACCGACCTGCGTCCGTACACGCTGCTGTCCGCGTGGGCCGGTTTCGTGCCCGGTGTGCGTTCCACGGACTTCACCCCGGAGGAGGGCGGTCATCCGCTCTACGGCGCGGACAACCTCTCGGACCCCTGGAGCAACCCGCAGATCCAGCGTGTGCAGGCGGGGTTCAACCCGGTGGCAGCGGTCGACCTCCCGTACTGGTCCGCCTCCGGCGCCTCGGACTCGAACGGCAGCTTCCCGCTGCCGCAGGCCGTGCCCACCTACGCCCGGAACGCCACGGTCACCCGCAACATCACCGTCTTCAACGACGACCTCGCCGACACTTCGGTGGGCTTCACCTGGACGGCGCGGCTCGACGCGCCGGACGGCGCGGTCGTCGCGTCCGGAAGCACGACCCTGACCGTCCCGCTCGGCTCGCGGGTCACCCAGCCGGTGTCCTTCACCACCCCGGACACCGGCAACCGCGTGTACCTGCAGCTGTCGACCACGAAGTCCGATAGCCCCGTCTTCACCGACGCGGTGGAGTACTTCAACCTCGGCGGAAGTAGCGGAAGCGGACCCGCACCGGGCACCTACCGCATCGTCAACCGCAACAGCGGCAAGCCGCTCGCTGTCGCGGGCAACTCCACCGCCGATGGTGCCAAGGTGGTCCAGCAGAGCGGCACCGCCACCTGGACCATCGCCACAACCTCCGACGGCTCCTACACCCTCAAGTACGTCCCGAGTGGAAAGGTGCTCGACGTCAACGCCGGCAGCAGCACGGCCGGGCTGCAACTGCAGCAGTGGACGGCCAACGGCGGCACCAACCAGATGTGGTATCTGCGATCCACCGGCAACGGCTACTACACCATCGTCAGCCACAACAGCGGACTGCTGGCGGACGTCTCCGGTGCGGCGACGAGCGACGGGGCACAGGTCGTGCAGTGGCCCGCCAACGGCGGGGCCAACCAGCAATGGCAATTTAACCAGACCTGACCGGACGACCCGGTTCTCGCCTGCTGCCGCGGCGTCGACCGCTACCCCTGGCCGCTCCGCCCTGCGGCCAGGGGTAGCCGGCGAGATGTCTAACGATCAAGCCAATCAGCCCGCTGAGCAGGCAGGAAGAGACGCTGAGGGACAGGAGTAGACGATCTTCTTCCGGCTTGTAAACAGAAGGTCCAAGGGCCTCCGGCGGGGGAGTCTGGCTCCGAGGGGATCGAGGAGCAAGGGTTCCGGTTGTGGTGTGGCTGAGGGCCATGATCGACTCACCTGACGTCGCCCAGGCGGAGCCCAGCAGACCGACTCCTCCGACACAAGCCCGGTCCCTTCTGCAGGGCAACCAGCAGAGGAGGAAGGGCGCCGGGGACAGGTACACGCGAGACCGGGCTTGCGTCTCCGTCGTCGGCCCGCTTTCGGGTCGCCCTGGGACGACGGCAGACGAGGCGATCATGGTGGGCTGAGATGTGGCGCGCGTCGACGGCAACACCAAATCCGATGTTCACCCTCCATCCGAATGGCTACTGTGAGTCACCCTTCGGGCGAGTGATCAAGAGCGGTGGATTGCCGATAATGCGGATTTTGTTCCGTGGCTGTTCCGTGAGAGCCCGTAAGTCAGCGAGAAACCATGACAGGTACCCAGAGGCTTATGCCCAGGTCAGAGGCTAGATCAAGGAGTTAGCCCAGTTCGCTCAGGAGTACGGCGGAGAACACCCAGATCTACGAGGGCACCAACCAGATCCAGCGCGTCGTCATGGCCCGCCAGCTCCTCAAGTAGCCCCTGAGCAGCGAGAACCCCGCCTGTCGTGCTGGTGGAGGGACAGGCGGGGTGCCGGCGTCAGGCGGCCTCGAGTTCCATGATCCAGAGTGGCGAACGAGTGGGCCGAGCGGAGACCCGGCGCCATCCTCCGGCCGTGAACAGGGCGTCGTACTCGTGCAGGTGTCGTTCCCGGCCCCCGTCGGTGACGGACAGCATGTTCATGTCCGCCACAGCGCCGAAGTCCGGCGTGCCGACCTCGCCGAGCACGAGTTCGAAGACGAGGGCACGCGCTCCGAGCCGGGCGGCGGCACGGCAGTTGCGAAGAAGGCGAACGCATGCTTCGTCGTCCCAGTCATGCAGGATCCACTTCAGCAGGTACAGGTCCGCTGCGGGGACCTCTTCGAAGAAGTCGCCCTGCACCGCACTGAAGCGGTCGGAAAGGCCGAGTTCCTCGGCGGCACGGGCAGCCGCGACGGTCACCTCCGGCCTGTCCAGGACGATGCCGTGCAGAGCGGGGCTGGCCTGCATCAGCCCGAGGACGAGCCGGCCGTTGGCGCCGCCCACGTCGACGGCCGACGAGACACCCGAGAGGTCGAGCATGCTCGCCGCCTCGGCGGCCACGATCTCCGACATGCTCGACCCGCTGGAGGCGAAGGCGTCGCCCTCCTCGGGATGCTGGGCGAAGTAGGTGAACTGGTCCATGCCCAGCGCCTTGTATACCTGCGTTCTGCCCTCGCGCACGGCTTCGGGAAGGTGCGCCCAGCTCACCCAGGTCGAGTAACCCGCGAGGTGGAGGGTGGTGTCGCGCAGTGAACCGGGGACCCCCTCGCGCAGCAGTTCTCCCATCGGGGTGGGGGCGAACCTGCCGTCGCCTTCGTAGGCGAGCAGCCCGATGGAGGCGCACGCCCGCATCAGGCGGTAGGTCGTGGCCGGATGGGTGGATGCCCGTTCGGCGACTTCATCGGCTGTACGTGCCCCGGCGGCGATATGGTCCATGATCGACAGGGTTGCCGCCGTCCGGACGATCTGCGCCACCCCGTGGCCGGTGATCATTTGGAGCAGCCTGCCGAAGTCGCGCTCCCGCTCAAGGGCCGCGTCCTCGTGTCCTGGCGCTGTCTCTGGTGTTTCCCTCATGGTGCTCCCTACGTCATCTCGTTGGTGCCGGGACAGGCATCCGCTTCCGTCGCGACCTGAATGACCGTCTTTCCTGGCGTGCGGCGGTGGCGGGCGAACGCGGAGGCCGTTGCGGAATGCGGGTGGATCGGGGACGGCGCGCTCTGCTCGTCGTCGGAGCGCCTCACACCGTTCGCCGCGTGGCCTCGGGTGATGTCCGGTCAGCTCGGCCAGGGCGAGCCGAGGATGCGCTCGACGGTCGTCGTGCGCTGGAAGCCGGGGATGAAGTGCTCGAGCACGTCGGAGTTCACGGTGCCGTTCGTGGTTTCCGGACGGTCCTTGAGCCCGTCGACGTAGGCTCGCAGAAACTCGTTCTTGAAGTCCCCCCGTGGGTGGGCTGCGAGGATTTCGCCCAGCCGATCGTGTTCCAGTCCGTCCAGGCCGAAGCCGATCACATCGGTCAGGACGCCGAGGTACGTGGTCGCGATTTCGGGGGCCATCCGGTCGGGGATCCCCGGCGTGGTGTGCAGCGCGACCGCCGTCCAGACGGTGTCGGCGGCGGTCGTCGAGAAACCACGCTCCAGGAGGAACCTGCGCGCGTGATCGGCGCTGTCCACTTCGAAGCGCTGCTCGACGTCGGAGAAGGGAGTCAGGAGGCCGGTGTCGTGGAATATGGCCGCCAAATAGAGCAGTTCCCGATCCGGCTCCACACCGAGCGCGTGTGCGTGAATCAGGCCGAAGAAGAAGACCCGCCGGGAGTGGTGGTAGATGAGGGGGCTGGTCGTCTCCTGGACGAGCCTGGTCGCTTCGGCGACCGCCGCTGTCTCAGGAATCTCCAACCCCGCGATGACCTCTGGCATGACCCTGACCTTCCAGGATTTACGTCGGACTATGGACCATATGTCCGACTTCCATGCTCCCCGCCGGTCGGCGTGCGGTGCCGCCCTCGTCTGGCCAGGAATCCCCTATATCCGGACAGGGCGCGCCCGTGATCTGCGATAACGATGTGCTACCAATGAACGGTGTCAATGCCTTCCGCATCGCCGATCCGACAGCGGTCAGTGCCGGCGGCACCGGGCCCGTCACCGCACGGCTCCGGCTCCGGAGGGGCCGGAGTGGCGGACGCTACCCCTCATGGCGTCGCGATCCTCGTCTACGACGGAGTGACGTTGCTGGACGTCGCAGGTCCCGCGGAGGTGTTCAAGGAGGCGAACCGCTTCGGCGCCGACTACCGGATCGTGTTGCTGTCGCCGACCGGTGCCGACGTCACGTCGAACCTCGGGGTCCGGATCGCGGTGGACGGCGCGGTCTCCTCGGAGCCGGCTTTCGGCACGTTGGTGGTGGCCGGGTCCGATCTCTATCCGCGCACCCGTGTCCCCGCCGACCTGGCGGACGCCGCGCGGACACCGGCGGCAATGGCCGGCCGGGTCGCGTCGATCTGCACCGGGGCGTTCGTCCTCGCCGCCGCCGGTCTCCTTGACGGCAAGCGCGCGACCACGCACTGGAAGGTCGCGCACGAGCTCGCCGCCCGGTGTCCGACGTGCCGTGTCGAGCCCGACGCGATCTACGTTCGTGACGGCGCCATGTACACGTCGG
The DNA here is from genome assembly GCF_006874465.1 of Microbispora bryophytorum. Taxonomy (GTDB): domain Bacteria; phylum Actinomycetota; class Actinomycetes; order Streptosporangiales; family Streptosporangiaceae; genus Microbispora; species Microbispora bryophytorum. The sequence continues at coordinate 290,145 of NZ_VIRL01000003.1, forward strand.
CAGGGGTGACGGCCGGCATCGACCTGGCGCTCGCCCTCGTCGAGGAGGACCACGGGCCCGGCCTCGCGCGCGACGTCGCCCGCGCCTTGGTGGTGTACATGCAGCGTGCGGGCGGCCAGTCCCAGTTCTCGGCGCCGCTGCAAGGACCGCCGCCCCGCTCGTCGGCTCTGCGTAAGATCACCGACTTGGTGACGGCGGACCCCTGCGGGAACCACTCTCTCGGTGAACTCGCGAAACATCTCAACGTGAGCACCCGGCATCTCACCCGGCTTTTCCGCGACGAGCTGTCCACGACACCGGCCCGCTACGTGGAGAACATCCGATTCGACATGGCCAGGGCGCTGCTCGACCAAGGACACACCGCGACGCAGGCCGCGGCCCTCGCCGGGTTCCCCAGTTACGAAAGCATGCGACGGGTTTTCGCCAGGAAGCTGTCGATCAGCCCCGCCGCCTACCAACGCCGGTTCGGCACGACCCGCCGCGCCGAGGCGGGTCAGGTCGTGTCCGGCAGAGCCTAGACGCTGGCCGGGTAGCGCCGCCTTATCGGTCGGTGACGACGGCCCCGGGTGGTGGCCCATCCCTCTGGACAGCCGTGCGGGGCGACGGTGACAGGGTGATCGCCACACCTGAAAGGCCCGGCCTTCGCCAAATGGTTCGAACCAGAAGAATTCGGGGCAAATGTGATCCAAATGTCATAAAGATCCGCGATCGTGGAGGAGTGCGAACGTGGCTCGGTGATCAGGCGAGGAAACGGCTGGGCACGTTCGGCCTGATCGCGCCCTCTATCGCGCAGTGCGCCGTGGGCGCCGCGCTGGCCTGGATCGCCGCCGTTCATCTGCTCGGCCACGCCCATCCCCTCTTCGCGCCCATCTCTGTGCTGATCTGCGTGGGCCTGGGGCTCGGGCAGCGGCTGCGCAGGATGGTCGAACTGGTGGTCGGCGTCAGTCTGGGCGTGGGCATCGGTGACCTGCTGGTGTCCTGGATCGGCTCCGGCCCCTGGCAGCTCGCGCTCGTGATCGCGCTGGCCATGACCATCGCGTGGCTGCTGAACAGCCGCGAGCTGTTCGTGTCGCAGGCCGGGTCGTCCGCGGTGCTGGTCGCCATGCTGGTGCCGGGTGCGGACGCCGGCGGGCTGGACCGGATGGCCGACGCGCTCACCGGCGGCATCGTCGGCCTCGCCGCGGTCGCGCTGCTGCCCGCCAGTCCGCTCACCATCGCGGGCAAACATCTGTCCGGCGTGCTCGACGCCTTCTCGACCGTGCTGGAGCAGGCGGCGGAGGCGATCGAGAAGGGCGATATGGACCTGGCCGCCGAGGCGCTGGAGTGCGGCCGCAGGACCCAGACCGCGGTCGAGGAGTTCGCGGCGGCGCTGGAGAACAGCAAGGAGATCATCAGGATCTCGCCGCTGCGCTGGCATCACCGGGCCAGACTGGCCGGGTACACGACCGCCGCCTTACCAGTGGATCTGGCGCTGCGCAACGCACGCGTCCTGGTCCGCCGCACACTCGCGGCGATGGGGGAGGCGAGCCCGCCACCGATCGCCCTGGCCGAGGTGCTGCGCGAGGTCTCGGAGGCGGCGCTGCTGCTCCAGCTCGAACTGGGGGCTGGACGGGAGCCGATGCTGACCAGGCAGGCGTTGCTCGCCGTCGCCGCGCGGGAGCGGCCCAAGAACCTCGGCTTCTCGGCGAACGTCATCATCGCGCAGCTGCGCTCCATCGCCGTCGATCTGCTTGAGGCGACCGGCATGGATCACGACGAGGCATCGGCCGCGCTGACCCCGCTCGACGAGCTGAGCGACGAGAGCATGCGCGGCTGAGGTCGAACGCCCCGCTCACCGTCGCCGGGGGACCGGAGGCGGGCAGGCGTCGCGGCAGCCGCCGAAGCGCTCGGCGTCCGGCCGGACGAAGCGGGTCTCCTGCGTGCCGCGCAGCGCTTCGGTCATCGCCTTCTTCCAGATCAGGCCGGGCACCGACGTGCCGTCCACCCGCGAATAGCGGCGGCCGCCGATGGTGACGTCCACCAGTGGGTGCCGCAGCGGATCACGGGAGTCGCCGAGGCTGACGGCCGAGGCCAGGCCGGGGGTGTAACCGGCGAACCAGGCGGTGCGGAAGATGTCGCCGTGGCCGGGCATGCCCGCCGCCTCGCGGCCGATGCCCTTGAGCGTGCTCTTGGCCAGAACATCTTTCAGCACGCCGGTGACCGCGTCGGCGACCGCCGGGTCCAGGACCTGCTCGCAGTGCGCCGGGAAGGCGCGCACGGCGCCCGAGCCGTCCTGGATCTCCGTGATCACCCTCGGCTCGCAGAAGCGCCCGCGGGCGGCGAGGCTCGCGTACGAGTTGGCCACCGAGACGGGATCGGCTTTGGCAATGCCCAGCGGGAAGGTCTCGAACTCCTGGAGCGGCTTCCCGTCCGCGCTCCTGAGCCCGAGCCGCTGGGCCATCTGGATGGTCTCGCACAGGCCCACCTTCTCCTGCAGTTGCATGAAGAAGGTGTTCACCGCGTCCCGGGTGCCCGACCGCAGGGTGACGAACCGGGCTCCGACCTTCTTCCGGTTGTGGATCTTGACGGCCATGTCGGCGACGGACCGGCCCGCGCAGTCCTTGAACGCCGAGAACCTCTGGGGTCGGTACGCCTCCCCGACGAAGAAGCCGTCGTCGTATCGCCAACCGGCGGCGAGCGCGGCGGCCAGGGCGTAGGGCATCGCCGTCGTGCCCTGCTGGAGACCTGGCCCATCGGCAGGATCACGGCTGGTGACCATGGCCTTGACGACCCCTTCGCCTGGAACGATCACGACCTGCGTGGCGACCTGCGGGTCGTCGCGGTGGACGTAGGCGTCGACGGCCTGTTGCGCCGTGCGCTGGAGCCGCTGGTCGATCGTCGTCTGGATCGTCAGGCCGTCACGGGTGAGCAGTTGCGGGTCCTCGGCGAGAAGCCGCCCTTCGACGTATCGGCAGAGGTAGGGATATCGGCTGTCCGTGCAGTCGCCGGAGAACTCCTCGATGACGGCGCCCTCGGCATCCAGCAGCACGCTTTTGCGGGCCGCTGGGGAAGCGGAGGCGGCGGCGATGGAAACCGAGGCCACAGGCTCCTTGTCGCCATTGCCGCCCGCCGGGCTTCGTAATAACACGAAAACCGCGACCACCGCACCCAGCGTGGCGACGCCCAGGAAACCCAGAAATGCCTTCATCGTCGCCCTTCGGTCGCATTAGGCCGCGTTTCCGCCATGCTCCGATTGCCTCACCGGCCCGAAACGTTCACCCCATGATGCAGTCCCGGAATCACACCGGCAAATTCCGCACCCATTTCTCGACGGAGTGATTTCGCTGATGACGGCCACAGGCCGCGCTGTCATCCCCGAGGGACATGCCGTTAATACGTTTTCCGCCCCGCCGATGAACGATCCGATGGACATCGGAAGCGTTCGCCCCCCCCGCGGACACCGGCCTGTCGCATATCGGGGCGTCGGGCGAGCGGGGTGGGCGGGGGCGTTGGCGTTCGTCCCCGATACATCGCCTCGTGTAGCCGTCGTGTACCCGGCGTCTCACGGCGGTTCCTAGCGTGGTGGGCGACCCGCCTGTCCGACCGGGGATGAGGACGTCCGTGGCCTATCTCTTCGCCTTCTGCCGGCTGCTCACGGGCATCGTCTTCCTCATGTCCGCGGTGAGCAAGCTGCGCGGGCGGGCGGCGTACGAGGAGTTCACGGTGGCCACTCGCGCCCTCACGCGGCTGCCGGCCCGGCCCGTCGCGGCGCTCGTCGTCGCCGCCGAGGTCGCCGTCGCGCCGCTGCTGGCCTGGCCGCCCACCATGCTCGCCGGCTTCTGCGTCGCGCTCGGGCTGCTGGCGGCGTTCAGCGTGGCCGTCGTCGTCGCCCTGCGGCGCGGCAGGCGGGTCCCCTGCCGCTGCTTCGGCGCCTCCGCCGTTCCGGTGGGCCCGGGCCATCTCGCGCGCAACGCCGTGCTCATCGTGGCAGCGGCGGCCGGAGCGGTGCACGCCGGGACCGGAGCCGTCCCCGCGGACCTTGGGGCCGCCGGGCTTGCCGGGGCCGCCCTGGCGGCCGGAGCCGCGGCGGTCCTGCTGTCCGCGATCGGCGAGATCGCCGGTCTGTTCACCAGTTCACCCTGACGGAGGTAGTCCCTCATGCCGTTCCTGACAGCGCTCGTCCTGGGCGTCGGCGTCCTGTGCCTGATCGACCTGGTGCTGACGGTCGGCGTGATCCGGCGGTTGCGGGCGCACGAGGAGATGCTGTCGGCGAGGCCGGCGGTGTCCCCGTCGATCGTGCTCCCCGCGGGGGCGAAGATCGGCGGCTTCTCCGCGGTGAGCACCGACGGCGTCCCCGTCTCCGGCGAGACGCTGACCGAGCCGGTCCTCGTCGGCGTCTTCTCGCCCGACTGCCCGGCCTGCCACGACCGCCTGCCGCAGTTCGCCGAGCGCGCGCGATCCTTCCCCGGAGGACGCGGCAACGTGCTCGCCGTGCTCGTCGGCGCGGAGGAGGAGGTGGCGGACGAGCGGCGGACGCTGGAGCCGGTCGCCCTGGTGCTGATCGAGGAGTACGGCACCGGCCTGACGAAGGCGTTGCAGGTGAAAGGCTTCCCGTCCCTCGCGCTGGTCGACGAGCACGGGAAGGTCGTCGCCAGCGGGAGCACGATCGAGGACCTCGACAAGATTCCCGCACACGCGTGAAGGCGCGGGTGCGCGGCATGGCCGGAGTGCGGGCAGTGGTTGTCGCTCTCGGCATGGCCTGGCGGGCGAGCAGGAGGCTCACCATCGCCTTCGCCGTCCTCAGCATGCTCATGGCCGTCCTGCCGGTGACGATCGCCTGGTGCACCAAGCTGGTCCTCGATGAGATCGCCGGAGGCAGGCCCGGCGCCGGTGTGACGGCGGCGCTGGGCGGCGTGCTCGCCGGGTGCGGGGTCCTGACGGCGCTCGGGCCGCAGATCGTCCAGTACGTCAAAGACGAGAGCGGGCGCAGGATCGGGCTCGTCGCGCAGGACAGCCTCTTCAGGGCCACCGAGCGGTTCGTCGGCCTCGCCAGATTCGAGGACCCCGCGTTCCTCGACCGGATCCGCATGGCCCAGCAGTACGGCGGAGCGACCCCGGGCATGGTGGTCTCCGCCGCCCTGGGCACGGCCAGGACGGCGATGACCGGTGCCGGGTTCCTCGTCTCCCTCGCGACGATAAGCCCGTGGATGGCCGCCCTCGTGGTCGGCGCCGCGGTGCCGTCTCTGGCCGCGGAGCTCTGGCTGTCGCGGCGGCGTGCCGCGATGCTGTGGGGCATCGGCCCGGTCGAGCGCCGCGAGTTCTTCTTCGGTGAGCTTCTCGTCAATGTCCAGGCGGCCAAGGAGCTGCGCCTGTTCGGCATCGGAGCGCATCTGCGCGGGCTCATGAACGCCCAGCGGCGCGCCGCGAACGCCCAGCGGAGCCGCACCGACCGGCGCGAGCTGGGGGTCCAGGCCGTGACCGCGACGACGGCCGCGCTGGCGGCCGGGGCCGGCCTGCTGTGGGTTCTCGTGTCCGCGGCCAACGGCATGGGCGCGATCGGCGACGTGGCGCTGTTCGTGGCCGCCGTCGCCGGAGTCCAGGCCGCGGCGAGCGGTCTCGTGGTCGAACTCGTCACCGCGCACCAGCAGGTGCTGCTGTTCGGCCACTACCTCGCCGTCCTGGACGCCGAGCCGGACCTGCCGGTCGCGGCCCGGCCACGGCGGGCCGGTCCGCTGCGCCGGGGGATCGAGCTGAAGGACGTGTGGTTCCGCTACTCGCCCGGACATCCATGGGCACTGCGCGGCGTCAGCCTGACCATTCCGTACGGCAGCGCGGTGGCGCTCGCCGGGAGGAACGGCGCGGGCAAGAGCACGGTGGTCAAGCTCCTGTGCCGGATGTACGACCCGGAACGCGGCTCGGTCCTCTGGGACGGGATCGATCTCAGAGAGCTGGACCCGGCGGAGCTTCGCGCCCGGATCGGGGCGGTGTTCCAGGACTACATGGAGTACGACATGACCGCGGCCGAGAACATCGGCCTGGGCGACCTCGCCGCCATGGACGACCGGGGGAGGATCGAGGCGGCGGCGCGGCGGGCGGGCGTGCACGGCGTCGTGAGCGGTCTGCCCCGGGGGTACGACACCATGCTGTCGCGTATCTTCGCCGGTCTCGGGGAGCCGGGCCTTGGGGAGGCCGGTGCCGGGGAGGCCGCTGACACGGAGGCCGGTCTCGCGGGGGCCGGTCTCGAAGAGGACGGCGGCGGCGTGGGCGTCCACCTGTCGGGCGGGCAGTGGCAGCGGCTCGCCCTCGCCCGCGCCTACCTGCGGGGCGAGCGGGACCTGCTGATCCTGGACGAGCCCAGCTCGGGCCTGGACGCCGAGGCGGAGCACGAGATCCACCAGGGCCTGCGGGCGCACCGCCACGGTCGCACGAGCCTGCTGATCAGCCATCGGCTCGGCGCCGTACGCGACGCGGACCACATCGTGGTCCTCGACGGCGGGCAGGTCGCCGAGCAGGGCACGCACACCGGGCTGCTCGCGCACGACGGGATCTACGCTCACCTGTTCGCCCTGCAGGCGGAGGGATACCGGCAGCGGGGGGACCGGAACGCCGACGCCCCGCGCGACCGGTTCTCGGAGGCACGATGACAGCCGTCCTGCTGGTCCTGCTCGCGTCGGCGCTCGGGGCCGGGGGCGGCGTCGTGGCGGCCGGCCGGGCGTTGCGCGTCGTCGAGGTGCACGGGGAGAGCATGGAGCCCGGCCTGTGGTCCGGTGACCGGGTTCTCGTGCGCAGAGTGCGGCCCCGCAGGCCTGGCTTGTTCGTCCGGCGGGTCCGGCGCGGGGACATCGTGGTCATCTCCCGCGTGGGCCCGGGGGAGGGCGTCGCGCTCGACGGCGGCACGAACCTGGTGATCAAGCGGGCCGCGGCCGTCGCCGGGGACCCGATCCCTCCGGGATTCGAGGCGTTGGGGGAGACCCGCGTGCCGCCGGGGCGGCTGCTCGTCCTCGGGGACAACCCGTCGCGCAGCACCGACTCGCGGCAGTGGGGGCTCCTTCCGGAAAGCAGGATCACGGGTGTCGTGCTCCGGCGGTTGAACGCGTGAACCAGGCCGAGCCGATACAGGAAGTCGTGTATCGGAGCGGTACGTCCGTGATCGACGCCGCTCCTAATGTCGGTCATCGAAAAGGAGCCTTTTCAGAAGGAGGAGCCGAATGACACGGACGATGCAGCGACTGGCGGACCGGATGGTCGCCCGGCTGGTCCCGGCCACCCGCGCGGAGGCGGTCAACTGCTGGTATGAGTACTCGGGCACCTGCGTTCGCCGCTACTGCTGCACCGGCTCGGGCGTCCCCAGTGGCTACTGCACTCCATGGCAGTACACCTGCTGAACGGGTACGGCGGAGCGGCCTTTGCGCGAATTTCCCTCGCGCAAAGGGCGCTCCGCTCTCGCTTCGCCGGCCTACGCGAATTCCGCCGAATTCCCGCTCTCGTTCTTTCCGGCGGTTCTTGCGATCTCCATGGCGTACAGGCGGGTGAGGTCGTTCATCCGATAGTGGTCCGGGGCCATCGACTTCATCAGGCGGAGATCGGCCAGCCTGCCGAGCGCCGCCCACGCCGTGCGCCGGTCGCATCCGAGGAGCCCCGCCGCGGTCGCCGACCCGCAGTCGGCGGTTCCCCGCTCGCCGAGGCGGTGGAACAGGGCCAGTGCGCTGCCGTCCGCCGTTCCCCCGCACTGCCGCAGGGCCTGGTAGTCGAGGTCGAGGGCGCTCCGCACGGATAGGTCGCCGCAGGTCAGGAGGTCGAGCCGGTGCTCCTCGCCGGCCAGCATGTCGGCGAACGCCGCCAGCGTCCACTCCCGTCTGACCGCCAGTCGCTTGCCCGCGATCCGCAGCGCGAGTGGCAGGTTGTCGCAGAGCCGGGCCACTCTTCTCACCTGCTCGGGGTCGACCCGGTCCCGGCCGCAGACCCGGACCAGCAGTTCGTACGCCGTGTCGTCCGTCAGGGGAGCGAGCGACAGATGGTCGACGTCGTCGAGCGCCGCGAGCACCCGCCGGCTGGTGATGACGAACCGGCAGTCCGGGCAGGCGCAGAGCAGAGAACGCAGTTGCCCCTCGTCGGTCACGTTGTCGAGGAGGACGAGCACGCGCCTGCCGGTCGTCGCGGCCCTGAACTGGAGCACCGCGTCGTCGAGGTCCGGAGCGATCCGGTCGCCCGCCGGCCCCAGCAGGCTCAGCAGCCGCGCCAGCGTCTCGTACGCGCCGGGCCGGGGAAGGGACCGCAGATCGACGTGGAGCACGCCGCCGGGGAAGTCCGGCGCCGCCATCCGGACGGCATGCAGGGCCAGGGCCGACTTGCCCACACCCGCCGGACCGTGGACGGCGACGGGCCGCGGGGGAGAGGTGGCGATCGCGGCCATGATCTGATTCAGCTCCAGATCCCGGCCCAGGAGACGTCCGGAACCCGCGACCAATGGCGGCTCCGCTCTCGCCACAGGCACCGGCACCGGCTCAGGCACCGGGTGGGGCGGGCCCGGGGCGGGGAGCCGGGGAACGGCGCAGAGCGCCGGGTCCCGATTGAGGATGCTCCGGTGCAGCTCGGCCAGCTCCGGCCCGGGCTCGACGCCCAGCTCCTCCGCCAGGAACGTGCGCGCCTGCCCGTAGGCGGACAGCGCGGCCGCGGAGTCGCCGGTGCGATACAGCGCGACCATGAGGCTGCTCCACAGCCGCTCCCTGGTGGGATGGGCGGCCACCGTCTCACGGAGCTCCGGCACCGCGTCGGCGTGCTCGCCCAGCATGAGGCGGGCCTCGGCCTGCACTTCCAGGGCCAGGCAGCGCTGCTCGGCGAGCGCGTCCAGGCGCGGGCCGAGCGCCGCCGACCTGGGCACGTCCTCGGCCGGTGCGCCTCGCCACCGGGCGAGGGCCGCCGACAGGTGCCGCAGCGCCGCCTCCGGCCGTCCGGCGGCCAGCGCCTTCCTGCCCTGCCGCAGGGCGTCGGCGAACTCGGTCACGTCAAGCTCGCCGGAGTGCGCGGTGAGGACGTAGCCGGGCGGCCGGGCCGCCAGCCGGTCGCCTTCGCCGAGCGTGCACCGCAGCCGGTTGACGTAGGTGCGGATGTTGGCGACGGCGGAGTGGGGCGGCTCCTCGTCCCACACGGCCGTGACCAGCCGGTCGATCGACACGACCCGGTTGGGTTCGAGCAGCAGCGCGGTCAGCAGGGCGCGCTGCTTGGGCGAGCCGAGCGGGACCGGCCTGCCGTTCTTCCTGACTTCGATCGGGCCCAGCAACCCGAACCGGAGGCTCAATCCATCCTCCGGAAGCCCGAGGGTGCTGACGTACGCGTCCAACCGCATGATCGGTACACGAAGGATCTCCATAAGTGTCGGAATCCCTACCAAGATCCCTGTCCGCCACGAACCCTCACAAGGTCGGCGAGCATCCGGAACAGTTCCGGACTGCGCCTACCGGGGCGAGCGCGCGATTGGGGCAGACCAGGCGGGAACCGGCTACCCATGACGGGTACGGACGACGGGGGGCTGTCCGACCGGGTTCTCCAGGTGGCGACCCGCCTGTTCGCCGGGCTGGGTTACGACGGCACGGACATGCGGCAGATCGCCGACGCCGCGGGCACGGACGTGGCCTACGTCAGGCGGCGGTTCGGCGACAAGCGGGAGATCTATCTCGAGGTCATGGACCGCATGAACAGCGCGCACAACGCCGTGCTGGAGAAAGGGGTCAAGGACATCGTCGGAGCTTCGCCCGAACAGAAGATCGTCGCCCTGCACCGGCTCCTCGACCGATACATCGACTTCTGCCGCAGGCAGCCGGAGTATCCGGCGCTCTACACCCACAGGTGGCTCTCCGACGCCACCGACATCCCCGAGTTGGAGCCGATGTACGCCGCGCCGGCGGCGCAGTTCGTGATCGACACCATCACTCCCAGTTCCAGTGCGCGGAAGCAGGCATTCAAGCGCCCGCACGACCGCGAGAAGGTCCATGCGGTCCTAGGTAGTCTCCGGTTCGCCGCCGTGAATCTCCCGTCGGTGCCTGCCGTACGTCAGCACGGCACCCCATCCGCCCGGCCCCGGATCCGTACCGCCCATTCCGGCGGCGCGGATACGTGCGGGCCCGTCCTGGGACCGCGCCGGTGTTCCGTACTCGAGGCCTCGCGCGAGCCGCGGGCACCGAGGCCGGGTGTGAATTGGTACGCAGATTTCCTCTACGGGATCTTGTGGGCGATGTGAAGATGGGATAAAAGTGGTCTATGCATCAATGATGCATGAATGGGGCTGAACGGGGATCGGTCGAAAAGGTCGTGACGGCCTGTGATTACCGCAGTGGTCGACGGCTGCATTCGTTGAGCGGGAAAACGTGAAACGGGGTAATCCGGCGGGCGGCGTCCTCGGCGATGGGGATGGTCTCGCACCGGCCTGGCTTCGGTGGGAACGAAGAAGACGCGCGCGCCGACACCAGCTGAATAATTTACATCACGGGGATTTCAATGATCAGAATGATCATAGCGGACAGTCATCCGATCTTCCGGGAAGGGTTGCGCGCCGTCCTCGCCGACTCTCATATCGCGATAACAGGCGAGGCCTCCTCGGGGGATGAGGCCGTCGTACGGGCGAGGGAATTGCGCCCGGACGTCGTGTTGATGGATCTGCGGATGTCATCCGGAGATGGTGCGGACACCGTCGCGCGCATTCTGGACGACCGCCCCGAGACCCGGGTGGTCGTATTGACCGGCTCCGCGGACGACCGGGACATCCTTGGAGCGATTTCGGCGGGCGTCGCCGGCTACTTGTTGAAGGAAACCAGCGTGCTCGAATTGCTCTCGGCGATTTCCACGGTTGTCGAGGGAGGCACGGTTCTCGCTCCGCCGGTGGCCACGAAACTCGTGTCCAGGATGAGCGTGCCGGAAACGCAACCCCTGACTCCTCGAGAGGCGGAGGTCCTCTCCCTGGTGGCGAAGGGGCGGTCCAACGCCGAGATCGCACGGTCGCTGATCATCGGCGAAAGCACCGTGAAGACGCATTTGAATCGCATCTTCGGCAAGCTCGACGTCTCCGATCGGACGGCGGCGGTCACCGCCGCGCTGAGGTGGGGCTTGATCTGATCTTCGGCCGATTGATTCTCGGTGATACCGAGCACGCCGCGGTGCCGCCCGGCAGGTGGCGGCGGTACCGGGCCACCAGTGCGTACACGACGACCGCCGCCCACGACAAGGGCGGGTGCGCTAGCAACCAGCCCGTGAGTCGCCAGCCGCGCGCGGGCTGCCAGGCCAGCAGCGCGGCGAACGCCATCGCTCCGCGGCGGGGCGGCCGGTCACCGGTCACCCACCACGCGGCGCGCTGGGCCTGGTCGGCGGACAGACCCAGACGGCCCAGGTCCACTGCCTGCCAGGCGGTCGCCTGAGGCCAGGAGGGAAGCGTCCGCCGCAGGGCGCGAAGCGAAGTGGCGCAGAAACCGCAGTCACCGTCGTACACCAGCAGCGGCAGATCGTACGGAGTGGATCCGTTCACGAGTTCACCCGGCCTTCGACGTCGGTGAATCGGATGGGGGACCACCGGTGGACGACCACGACGAGAACGGCCAGGAATGCCCATCCGACGAAACCCGGCAGTCCCACGACGAGCATGTTCGGCGGCTCGGTCGCGTCTCCCAATAACAGCGGCAGCCCCGCACAGGCGTTCAGCGAGCCGTGGGCCAGTATCGCCGGCCACAGGCTGCCGGAAGACAGGCGCAACCAGCCGACCAGCATGCCGAACAGCACACAGAATCCAGTGAACGCCAGGGCTGCCCACGGACCGATATCCGGATAGTTGTAGCCGAGTAGCGTCAGGGGCGCGTGCCACAGTCCCCAGACGAACCCGGTCACCGCCAGCGCTTTGAGAACGCCCTGGCTCTCGGCGAGACGGGGCAGCAGCCAACCCCGCCACCCCAGTTCTTCGCCTAGGACCACGATCGAGTTGATCAGTGGGGCGATCGTCAGCGCTCCCACGACCTGCGAGGCGGCGACAAGAGTCAGGTTGGGCACGTCCGCACCGGCGGGAGTGGCCGATTCGACGGCGCCCCGCAGGAGGCTGAGTCTTCCGAAATCGAGAGAGACGAGGCCGAGCATCGCGCTGACGACGGTGGCGACCACCGCGATCAGCGGGACTCCCAGCCAGCCGGCCACGATCAGTCCGATCGTCCGCTTCCTGTTCGGGCCCATCGTGAGGCCGATGGCCTCGCGGAAGCCGGCGGCCGATCCGCGGTGCGTCAGCCGGACCGCCAGCACGCCCAGGGCCGGGGTGAACGACATCACGGTGATGATCGGCCCGGCCAGCGGCGACCCCAGGCCTTCTCCCAGCCAGAGCGGCAGCGCGATCAGCCAGGAGAGGCCGAAGGCGACACCGAGGAAGATCAGCAGATCCCTACGGGCGGGCGAAAAAGCCATGGTCCGTCATCCCCGTCCCGGCCCGCCCGAAGGCGCGTTGCCGCGGTTGCGGATGCGCGTGGCCACGGCCTCCGGATCGCGCACCTGGACGACGACGTACGACAGAGGCCCCTCACGCAAGGTGATCTCCAATGCGGGCAGACGCTGGCCGGTCAGCCAGTACGACATACCGTCGGGAGCCATGTAGGTGCCTGCCGTCAGCCCCGGAAAGAAGACGGCGCCGTATCGTAGGCCAGGCGCTTGGACCCCTCCCGGCAGGACGACGGACACACTTGTGATGGCCTCCGAGGGAAGGCGAATGTTCCAGCGCAGCGAGAGGATCTTGAATACGCTGCGCGGGCTTATCAGAATCTCTCGTTCCGAGACGGAGATCTCCGCCAGGTCGCCCGTCTTCGCGAGAGTCACTCCGTGAAGGACCACTCCCAGAATCACCGCAAGCGGCAACATGACCTGCAGGAGCTCCGAAAACATTCAGCCCGCCTCACTTTCCCGGACAAGTTCTCTGCCGGTGCCGCCGGAAACAATCATGCTAGACGATTCTGGTTTCGGCGGCTCTGCGGACTCCGCGGTGGCGGGCTGACCGGGCCCGCCTGACAGGTTCCGCTTCCGCCAGAGCCTGGTCGCATTTTTCACCCCCGCCAGGTTGGCGCCGATGGGAGACAGGTAGAGGACCAGTGCGGCCGTCATCGCCGCGTCGAAGCTCCACAGGCCCATGAGCGCGGAAATCGCGTCATGGAACAGCAGTCCGGAAAACAGCAGCACGACCTGTGCCCGCCTCGGCAGGAAGAGCGCCACGCCGATGAGGACCTCCAGGACGATCGAGCCCCACGTGATGAGAGCGACCAGCAGAGGAACGTCGGTCATTGCGTCGAGTACCGGTCGCAGCAGTTCCGGTGCGCCGAAAGCGACGTTTCGGAACCAGTAGAAGATGGCGGTTCCGTCCACCCATTCCGGAACCCCGAGCTTGGCGATTCCCGCGTGCAGATAAATCACCATCACTTGCACCCTGATGAGGAAGAACGCCGTGACCGCGACGAGTCGCCGGGTCTCGGAGACGCCTCTCCAGGCCGTGGGAGTCCAGTGCCATCGGCGGGGGTCCGTGAGCGCGATGGGGATGAGGAGCAGGGTGAGCACGGCGGTCACCTGATCACCTCCGTCCTGGACGGTGACGGAGGTGATGAAGCTCCACGAGATCCACCAGTGGGGTATCGCTGTGAGCGTCGGACGCCAACCGCTGGCCACGACGGCCAGCACGCCGATCGACACCCATTTGGCGAGCTCGTGCCGGTCGGAGGGCAGGACGCACCAGAGGCTCAAGGAGCCCGCGCCCGAGCACACCGGCGGCCGGACACCACCCGCGAGCGGGGAGAGCAGGACGGACGCGGGAGTCGCGAGCAGGGTGCCCAAAGTACCGAGAGCGAGCAGCGTGCGCGCGAGCCCCAGGACCGTCCCCCAGGGGGGTCGCGCGACGTACGGCCTGACCCAGCCGCCCAGTCGTTCAAGCTGACCTGTCAGCATGTGACCCTCACCCGCACCACCGTCGAGGGCATGACCGTGCTGGACCTTCTCCATGCCCATGGCAGGACTTCCTGGTTGACAAATCCGATGTCTCCGCAAATATGACGCAGCGTCGATGTATTGCGTAACGCGACGGCCGGTTGCATTCCGTTGAGGCAGTTCGTGGGCAGCGTGTCGCACGATTGCCAGGTGTCCTTGGGAATCGAGGACACCAGCAGGGCCGCCTCTGTGCCTTCCGCGCGCTGCGACCGGTTCAGTCCGAACAGCCCGGACGGTACGACGAGAGTTCCGCCGTGCAACCGCCACGCGCCGGCCGCGTTCTCGTAAACCTGGGGATAGACGGTACGAGGGCTGGCGGTGAAGAACGCCCATCCCTCGGGGATGAATTGCCGGATGACGTCCCTGTTCTCGAAGGGCAGCTCCACCGCGTTCACAGGGAGAGCCGCATGGAGAACATAGGTCACGAAGGCCGTCGCGACCGACGCGATCATAAGAAAGCGTCCTCCCCGCCGTATGTCCGCGCGTGCCCCGGGCTGGGGCTCAGGCAGACGGAAGTGGGAGTGATCGTGAGTCGTGGTGACGGATCTTTCGCCCTTCTGCCAAAACCTGAGCCCCATCGGACGAATTCCTCTTAACTCTCTTTGGGAATGCCGGGCGCGTGCGTCCTACGCCGCGCGGAGATTGCCGGCGATCTGGTCGATGAACTGCTCGTATGCCAGCCTGGCCGAGTTGTCGACGTTGTCCAGGACCGGGGCGCCGTTGGCCGGGGCGACCGGCAGGAGGAGGACGATGATGATCAGAACGGCGGCGGCGCCGTAGAGGGCCGCGTAGGCGTAGAGATAGTTGGTGTTGATCTGGTAGCTGGTGTTGACCTGGTAGGCCGCCGCCCCGTTTCCCTGTGCGTCGACGGACGCGCTGACCTGCGCCTTGGTGCGGCTGATGGCGCGGTCGACGACATCGGCGCCGTACACCTTGCTCATCGCCGTCTGGGCGATCTTGGCGAGGGTGGCGACGGCGCCCGTGACGGCCACGCGGTTGCCGCTTTGCAGCTTCGCGGCGAGATCGGCGGCGACCTGACCGTTCTGCGCGACGTTCTGGTCCACCAGCTGCTTGACCTTCGCGAGCTTGTCGTCCAGCGGGAACGGCTCCTGCCTGGACGGGTGCAGATAACGCACCGCCGGCCCCTGGCCGAAGGCGATGGCGTCGACGAGGTCGACCGCGGAGAACCGGGGGACCGGGGCAGTCTCGGCGGAGGCGCTGTGAACGGACGACGAGGTGACGGCAACGGCGAATGCCGTCACCGCTGCCAGCAGTGGCACTGCCCATCGTCGGCGGATCGTGAGAAACAAGGGGGTCTCCTCTCGGTGGGTCCGCGGCACACGTCACGACCGGCACGTCAAGCCGCAGCGTGCCCGCGAAGTAAGGTGCATGCGTTGGCGGGCCCAAATTCGGCTTGGGCCCGCCAGCGCATGAGTCAAGGATTTTCGAGAGGGCCGTGAATGTGTACCCACCGGTCGATGGACCTGTTGTCCATCGACCGGTTTACCGCTTCGGTCTCGGACTGTCGTGACCTCGGGTGCCGCGGCTCGTCTCCGGCCGGGAGGTCACTTCTTGCAGATGTTCTGCGTGGCGGTGCGGGCGGAGGGGGTCGCCTGCGGCGTGGGCGTCGCCGGCGTGGCGGAGCCTTCCGGCGCGGCCACCGTCACCTTCTTCACGTCGTGGTTCTTCTGGCCCACGACGACCTCGATGCCGGTCACGTCCGGTTGCTCGCGCAACTCGGCCCCCGGGATGGCCGCGGCCACCGTACGCGCCGAGTCCTCGCGGCCGGGCGGGTAGCGGACGACCGTGGTGGTGAAGTCGCGGCGGGCCGTGTCGCCCGGGGGCGACGGCACCATGAACCCGGCCTCGACGAGGCGGGCCTTCGTGGTCGCGCCCAGGCCGGTGATGAGCGTGCCGTTGAGCACCTTGACCGAGATGCGGGCCGGGGGGATCGTGAGCGCGGTCGGAGAGGCCGTCGCGGAGGGCGCCGTGCTCGCCGACGCCGCGCTCGCCGACGCCGTGGGGCTGCCCGTGGGAGACGCGGAGGCCTTCGCCGACGGCTTGACGAGGGGCTGGTCGGCGTCGATCCGCTTGAACAGGTCGCGCGCGGCGTCCTTGTCCCACAGCACCGCCGACTCGCCCGTGGGCGCGTGGTAGTTCACGTCGGCCAGCGGCACGGTCGCGAACGACACGTCGTCGGTCGAGACGTCCTTGAACTGGTTCACCATGCCGAGCAGGTTCTTCTGCAGGGCGGCGTCCACGGTGAGCGTCTTGAAGGTGGAGTCGAGGAACCCCTTCAGCCTGACCGGGTTGGCCAGCGTGCCGCCGCTGAGCGCCTTGCCCAGCAGCGCGGAGATGACCTGCTGCTGCCGGTCGATGCGGTCGAGGTCGGAGCGCGCCGTGGCCCTCGTACGGGCGTACGCGAGCGCGTTGACACCGTCCAGCGTGTACGTCCCCGGCTGGAGGTCCAGCTTGGTCTTCGGGTCGTCGATGGGCACCGGGGTGCAGACGGTGACACCGCCCAGCGACTCCACCACGTCGATGAATCCGAGCACGTTGACCTCGACGTAGTGGTTGATGCTCAGGCCCGTCACCTGCTCCACCGTCTTCACGGCCAGCTTCGCGCCGCCGAACTGGTAGGCAGAGTTGATCTTGTGCTCGCCCTTGCCGGGGATCGTCGTCCAGGTGTCCCTCGGCAGGCTGACCACGGTCACCCTGCGGTGGTCCTCCGACAGGTGCATCACCATCATCGTGTCCGTGCGCTGCCCGACGTCACGACCGAGGTGGAGCTGGTTCTGCTGGCGCCTGGTCAGGTTGTCGCGCTTGTCGACGCCCACCAGCAGGATGTTCATCGCGCCCGTGGATTCGGCCTCGCTCGTGCCCGCGTCCACCGCCTGGATCTGCCCCGCCGCGTAGTTCGACGTCACCCACGCGACGCCCGAGCCGATCAGCACGACTCCGGACAGCGAGCCCGAAATGACCAGGGAACGGAGGTTCGTCCTCCGCCGGCGGGCGCGTTGCGCCGTCAGCCTCACCCCGCCGTACCCGTCGCCCCCTACACGGACGCCGGAGTCCTCCCCATCGTCGCCGGGCATTCCCGTCCTCCGGTTGCCTTCTCCACCCCTCCGTACAGTAGCGTGAGCGCCGCCATGAAGCCCTTTCCCGACTCGCGACAGGCGAGCCAGAATCCCGCGCGGAACTGGCCGC
This sequence comes from Microbispora bryophytorum, assembly GCF_006874465.1. GTDB lineage: Bacteria > Actinomycetota > Actinomycetes > Streptosporangiales > Streptosporangiaceae > Microbispora > Microbispora bryophytorum. Next base: position 307,320 of record NZ_VIRL01000003.1, read on the forward strand.
CGATCTCGGTGATCATGCCGGTGCTCAACGAGGAACGGCACCTGCGCGACGCTGTGCGGCAGGTTCTCGAACAGGACTACGAGGGCCCGCTCGAGGTCGTCATCAGCGTGGGCCCCTCTCACGACCGCACGCAGGAGGTGGCCGACGCGATCGCGGCCGCGGACCGCCGTGTCGTCGTCGTGCCGAACCCCACCGGACGCACCCCCAACGCGTTGAACGCCGCCATCGCGGCGTCCCGCAACCCCATCATCGCGCGGGTCGACGGGCACGCGATCCTGCCCCGCGACTACCTCCGTACGGCCGTGGAGACGCTGGAGCAGACCGGCGCCGACAACGTCGGCGGCATCATGGCCGCCGAGGGCATCACGCCGTTCGAGCAGGCGGTGGCCTGTGCCATGACCTCGAAGATCGGCGTGGGCAACGCGCGTTTCCACACAGGTGGGGAGGCGGGCCCGGCCGACACCGTCTACCTGGGCGTCTTCCGCCGCAGCGCCCTCGACCGGGTGGGCGGTTATGACGAGCACTTCCTGCGCGCGCAGGACTGGGAGATGAACCACCGCATCCGGGAGACCGGCGGGCTGGTGTGGTTCCAGCCGAGGATGCGCGTCACCTACCGCCCCCGGCCCAACGTGCGCGCCCTGGCCAAGCAGTACTTCCACTACGGCCGCTGGCGGCGGGTCGTCTCCCGCACCCACCAGGGCACGATCAACCTGCGCTACCTCGCCCCGCCCGCCGCCGTGGCGGCGATGGCGCTGGGCCTGGTGGTCTCGCCGTTCTTCTGGCCCGGCCTGATCATCCCCGGGGGCTACCTCGCCGCGATCCTCGCGGGCTCGGTCCTCACCGGTCGCGGGCTGTCCGGTGCCGCGCTCGTACGCCTGCCGGTGGTGTACGCCGCCATGCACATCTCGTGGGGGACGGGCTTCCTGACCAGCCCCCCGAAGCTCAGCAAGCCCCGTCCCAAGCCCGAACGCGCGCGGCTAGAGGACCTCTTCGAAGACTGAGGTGTCGAGCGTGAAGCCGATCGGGTGGGGGACGTGGATCTCCCGCCCGAACGGCACCGTCGAGGTCACCTGGTACTGACCCTCTTTCGGGTCGCTGTAGACCGTGACCGAAGCCGGCCTCGTCAGCGAGTCCACCAGGAGCATCACCGGCACGCCGCCACCGGCGTAGATCGCCGGCTTCTTGAGGCGGCCGTCCTCCGCGCTCCCCTTCGAGACCACCTCGGCGACCAGCATCAGCCCCGAGGACAGCAGTTCGCGCTCCCCCCAGCGTGGGCAGTCCTTGGGGGCGAGGACGAAGTCCGGCTCGACCGGCTCCCGGCTGCCGTCGATGCACACGTCCACGCTGCCGCCCATCCACGCGCGCCAACCACGCTCTCGGCAGAACGAACGAAACGCTTCGTAGAGCAGGGTGCCTGTCCAGCCGTGCTCGGGGGTGCCCGCAGGGCTCACTATCAGTCTCCCGTCGATGATCTCGGTCCGCAGACCCGGAAGTGGGGGCAGCGAATCGAACAGCTCACGAGGAGTGCCGGGCAGCGGCCGCTCGGGCACCGGGGCCAGAGCGGGACCGTGGGGTTTGCGCGAGGTCGCGACCATGGGCATATGTCCCTTCGTGTCCGCGTCGATACGCTGAGTTGACGCGGACAGTATCTCACTCGTGAACGACAGGATCGAGGGCGTTCAGGCCGAGGGAGCGGGCGCGCGCCTCGGCCCGTGCGGCGGCACGCCGTACGGCCTCCTCGAAGCGGGCCAGCGGGTCCGGATGGTCGGCGCCGAGCAGGTAGGCGCGCAGCGCCCACCGGGCGGCGGCCATGTCGTCCTCCCCGGGCCCGCCGATACGGCGCATGATGTCGGGAAGCTCCGCCAGGTCGGGCCCGAGCAGATATGCCGCCCCCGCGGCCGGGTAGCGCTCGCGGAACCGGTCCGCGGGAAGGCCCGCCACGTTGGCCACGACGTACGGCTTGCCGCTCGCCACGAAGTCCGACACCACGCTGGAGATGTCGGAGACCAGCGCGTCGGCCTCGTTGAAGCACTCGTACAGCGACGGCTTCCGGCCGGTCACGGCGAGGTGGGGCATCTCCGTGCTCTCGCACAGCAGGGCCAGGATCTTCCGGTGCGCCGCCCTGGCCGCGGCCGAGCGGTGACCGGTGAGCGGGTGGGGCTTGTAGATCACCCGTACCCGCCGGGCGAGCAGGGCGCGCACGATCGCGGGTCCCATGGCGACGAGCGAGCTGTGGAACAGGTCGTCGCTCCACCCCTCCCACGTGGGCGCGTACAGGACGGTCCGGTGCGGCGCCGTCCCCTCGGCGTACGGACTGGTGCGCAGCACCCCGGCGAGCTGGGGGCGGCCGACCTCCTCGACGGCCTCGTCCCGCACGCCCACCTGGGCGCGCAGGTAGCGGTCCCGCCCGGCAGGACCGGCCACCCAGACCTCGTCGTACACCTTGGTGTACGGGTTGAAGGACGCCTCCTTGTCGCTGTCGCCGTGGCCGATGAACACGCTCCGCACGCCCGGCACCCGGAGCATGTGGATGTTGTTGCCGACGTTGGCGGGGAACAGCGCGACCCGCACGCCGTCGAACGCGCGGAAGTTCATGAGGTCGACCGACGAGGGGATGCACACGACCGGCAGCGTCGTCGCGCCGAGGGCCGCGGCCAGCGGCCGGTCACGCAGCACCACCAGCGTCCTCGGGGTGATCCGCTCCAGCGTGCCGAGCCACATGGTGGCCTGGTAGACCGCGGTGACCGGCCCCGAGAAGTACATGACGACCTCGGGCCGGTAGGCCGCGACCCAGTCGTCCACGGCGGCGAGGACCCGCCGCCGGTCGCCCAGGTGCCTGGCCCGCCTCGCGTGGGCCAGCAGCGCGACCACGGCGGCGATCTCCAGCATCAGGGCCGCGGCGGCGCCCGCCACGCCCGTCCAGCCCAGGCCCATGGGCGCCGTCGCCGCCGCGGGCACGACCGCGAGCACGTCGAGGTAGAGCAGCCGGGCGCCCCGCCAGTTGAGCAGCGCGCGGCGCGGCGCGGGCGGGATCCGCAGCGCGGACAGGCCGATGTTGCGGGTCACCACCGGCATCTGGTTGTGCCGGCGGTCGACGTGCTCGGCGAGCCACGTCTGCACGGCGCGCAGGCCGTGGAACAGGAACAGCCCGGCCGCGAGCGCCGCGAACCACAGCGGCCGGCCCGGCGTCAGCCGGGCCAGCAGCACGACCGCGGCCGTCTCACGCGACAGGAAGCGGACCGTGGCCCCGAGGTGGGCCCGGCTCAGCGCCCGCGCCGCCCGGCCGGGCAGCATGGCCTCCGCGGCGTACGACAGCGGCACGAGCACCGCGAAGGTCGCGGGCAACGGCCACACGGCGGTCGCGAGCAGGGCAGGGTACGACGCGAGCGTGAGCGCCGTGAACGCGCTCCTGCGTCCACCGGCCAGGCTTCTCAGCGCCGGTCGCCGGACTATCGCGACAAGTGCCTTCGGGGCCGTGCGCCCCTTGTTGTTTCCCCCCATGGGCGAGCGCCCGTCCCTCCGTACATGGTTGCGGTCATCGGATGAGCCGTACGTCCACGACCTGTCCCGTGAGGCGGGACAGCAGCACGTCGATGCTGGTGCGGGCGACGGCGGTGGGGGAGAGAAGCGTTCCGGCGGGTTCGTCGCCGAACGCGCGCAGCCGCATGGGGGTGGCGGTGCGCTCGGGGTTCACGCAGTTGACTCGGACACCCTGGCAGGACCACTCGTCCGCGAGTGCCTGGGTGAGGTTGACGACGGCGGCCTTCGTGGAGGAGTAGAGGCTGTAGTCGGCCCGGCCGCGGGTGTAGGACGAGGAGGTGTAGAGGAGCAGGTGGCCGTGGGTCTCCATCAGGTACTTCACGGACGCGCGGGCGATGTTGACCGGTCCGAGGTAGTTGACCCCGATGGTCTCCTCGATCGTGTGCTGCCCGGCCTCGCCGAGTTTGCCCATGTGCAGCACGCCCGCCGTGTTGACGACGTAGTCGATCCGGCCGGTCTCGGCGTAGACCCGGGCGAGCGCGTCCTCCACGGCGGCGACGTCCTCGACGCGCACGCCGTTCTGGCTGCGGGAGAACGAGTGGACGCTCGCGCCGTATCTCCCGGCCAGCGCGACGATGTCCGCGCCGATGCCGTAGCTGCCGCCGAAGACCACGAGCGTGCGGCCCTCGAGCCCGGCCCGGTAGGCCTCCTCGTCCAGCGCGGGCGCCGCGTTCTCGGCGAGCTGGAAGAGCTTGTCGGCGATGAAGACGTCGACCGGATGGGTGACCTTCATGTTGTGCTCGCTGCCGGGCACGATGTAGATCGGCACGTCGGGCAGGTAGCGCAGCACGACGCCGCAGTCGTCCGTGGTGGGCAGCGAGGGGAACTCGGGGTCGGCCAGGGCCCGCTCGTACGCCGCCCGGATCACCGACAGCCGGAAGCACTGCGGGGTCTGCCCCCGGCGCAGCCGGGAGCGGTCGGGGATGTCGCGGATGATGTCGCCGCGCGGGCCGGGAGCGGCCACCACGATCGTGTCGGAGGAGGGGATCGCCACCTCGACCGCCTCGTAGCGTTCGAGCGCGGCCACACACTCGCTGATGATGCGCGGCTCGATCAGCGGCCGCACGGCGTCGTGCAGCAGCACGTCGCACTCCTGCTCGCCCAGCGCGCTCAGCGCCCGCCAGGTCGTCTCGGTACGGCTCGCGCCTCCTTCGAGCACCCGGCCGACCTTGGTGTAGCCGTTCCTCCTGACGAGCTCCTCGGCCTCGGCGACGAAGCCGGGGGCCATCAGCACGACGACCTCGTCGATCTCCGGGTGGCCGTCGAACACGTCGAGGGTGTGCTCCAGGATCGTCTTCCCGGCGATCTTCAGAAGCTGTTTCGGGGTGTTGAGGCCCACGCGCTGGCCGACACCGCCGGCCAGCACCACCCCCACCCTGCGCAGACGCGATTCGGCGATCATGATGTCCTCCCCGGAGGAGACCCTACCCGTGCCGGAAGCCGGAGAAGGTGATTGCCACCTAGTGATCACTCGGTTACTTTGCGAGGTGAGCACGTGCGGTCAACGTGAAGCGGGTTTCCATATGGGGGCGGATCCGAGTAAGCCCGGTACGTCACGGGACACAGAGACGGTGGCGGTCGTCCTCGCGACCTCGCCGGCCGCAGGGCTGCCCTGGTCCGACGGCGCCCGGTCGGAGGGCAGCATCCTGGAGCGGCTCACCGCCCAGCTCCTCACGCTGCCGGTCCGCGAGGTGCTGGTCGTGGTGCGGAGCCAGGACGCCCAGGCGGGAGGGTGGGAGAAGGGCGCGCAGAGCGGCTCGCGGCACCAGATCTGCGTCAGCGACGGGCTGGCCGAGGACCTGCGGATCGTGGCCAAGACGGCCCGCGCCTCGACCTCGCCGGTCGCGGTGCTGGCGGCGGACGTGGTCGCGCACACCGAGGCGCTGTCGCTGCTGCTCGAACATCCCGCGCGCCCGACCGGCGCGATCGTCGCCAGCGGCGACCCGGCCCCGCTGCGGCCGCCGGTGCGGACCGAGTGGGGCCGCGTCGTGTCGGCGGGCACGTCCTTCCACGAGGTCGAGTGGGCCAACGGCACGTTCCGCGGCGTCCTCCAGGTCGGGGAGGCCCACCTGGCCGGGCTCGCCGACATCGCCGAGGAGCTGGCCGACCTGGCCCAGCGCCGGCATCTCGGGCGCGTCGGCGACGGCGAGGTTCCCGAGCTGCTGCTCACGGGCCTGGTGCGGGCCGGCGTCCAGGTGCACGCCGTCGCGCTGAACACCCTGCACTGCGGGCGGACCGGCACGCGCCCGGCCGCCGAGCGCGCGGTGCGCGAGCTGGCCGACGTCGACGAGGCGCAGGCCAAGCTCGACGCCGCGGTCAAGAGCGGCGACGGCTTCTTCACCACCTACTGCGTCAGCTCGTGGTCGCGTCACCTCATCCGTCCGGCCGCCCGTCTCGGCCTGACCCCGAACACCGTCACCGGCATCTCGGTCGGGTTCGCCGCCATCGCCGCGATCTGGTTCTCCGACGGCCGCCGGGCGGGGCTCGTGGTCGGCGCCGTCGCGCTCTACCTGTCGTTCGTGCTCGACTGCCTGGACGGGCAGCTCGCCCGATACACGCGCCGGTTCTCCCCGCTCGGGAGCTGGCTCGACGCGATCTGCGACCGGCTCAAGGAATACCTGGTGTACGTGGGGCTGGCGGCCGGATACCTGGCCGGCTCCCGGGAGCCGTGGGAGATCTGGGCCCTGGCGGTGGGCGCGATGATCCTCCAGACGATCCGCCACATGGTCGACTTCGCCTACGCGGGAGCGACGGCCGACCGGGTCAGGGCGGCCGGCTCGCGCGCGTCGGCCCCGCGTCCGATGGCCGTGCCCTGGGACGAGGCGCCCGCGGCGGCCGCCGCGAAGGGCACGGGATCGGTGCTGGCGCTGTCGCGACGGCTCGACGCGCTGAGCGGCGCGAGGGGCGTGGCCTACTGGGCGAAGAAGATGATCGTGCTGCCGATCGGGGAGCGAATGGCGCTGATCTCGGTGACGGCCGCGCTGTTCGACGCGCGGGTGACGTTCCTCGCGCTGCTGGTCTGGGGCGCGGTGGCCCTGGCCTACACGGCCGCCGGGCGGATGGCGAGGTCCTTCGCATGAGCGAGCGTAGCCGCCGCCCGCGCGAGGCCGGCGGGAAGGCCCGGGGCGCGATCTCCGTGCACATGACCCCGGTGCCGAGCGGCGCCGTGGTGGCCTACCGCGACGACGGCCCGCTGTCGAAGGCGATGGGGCTGCTCGTGGCGGGGCAGCTTCCGCCGCTGCCGCCCGCGCTCGCGGGCGCCTTCGTGACCGGGGTGCTGCTGGTGCTCGGCATCGCCGGGGCCGACGACTTCGCGGTCTTCGCCCCGGCGGTGGCCCTGCTGCTGGCCGGGGCGGGCAGCGCGCACCGGCACGACGGCCGGCTCGACTGGCTGGCGCCCCCGATCCTGCGGCTGACCGAGTATGGCTTCATCGCCTCGGCCGGGTTCGCCCGCTCCGTCCCGCCGGCGCTCATCGTCGCGCTGCTTGGCGCGATGGCCTTCCACCACTACGACACGGTCTACCGGCTGCGCCAGCACGTGTACGCGCCGCCGTGGCTGGCGACCGCCGGGCTGGGCTGGGACGGCCGGATGCTCATCGTCGCCCTGGGCGGCCTGCTCGACGTGATGACCGCCGTGTTCGTGCTGCTCGCGGTCTACCTGTGGGCCCTGTTCGGCTGGGAGAGCCTGACCTGCTGGCTCGCCGCTCCCCGCACGCCCGACGAGGCCGTGGACCCGGCACCCCAGGATTAGTCGTGCCCGGCAGAACGTGCCCTGCTGTACGTGGCCCAGACGGCGCCTGGCCGCGTTCTCGTCGGCCTTGCGACGCATCAACCCTGGATCCACGCTCGCGACGGGCGGCCTTTATCAAGCACTCCCTAACGTCAGACCAACGGTGAATTACCCAACAGGGGCGCTGAGCCAACTAACCTTTGGGGTTACTGTCTGATGCTCGACCTCAAGGAGTGCGGGAAATTGCTCGGAATGGTGCTGGCCGCCGGAGCCGGACGTCGCCTGCGGCCGTACACCGACACGCTGCCGAAGGCGCTGGTGCCGGTCGACGGTGAGACCACGATCCTCGACATCGCCCTGCGTAACCTGGCAGCCGTGGACCTCCGCGAGGTCGTGGTGATCGTCGGCTACCAGGCCCAGGCCGTACGGGAACGGCAGGCCGACCTGGAGCGGCGCCACGGGGTGAAGCTCACGCTTGTCCACAACGACAAGGCCGAGGAGTGGAACAACGCCTACTCACTGTGGTGTGCCCGCGACTACTTCTCCCAGGGCGCGCTGCTGGTCAACGGCGACACCGTCCACCCCGTGTCGGTGGAGCGGACTCTGCTGGCCGCCGAGGACACCTCCGACATCCTGCTCGCCGTCGACGACGTGAAGTCGCTGGCGGACGAGGAGATGAAGGTCACACTGGAGGACGGACGGCTGAAGCGGATCACCAAGCTGATGGACCCGTCCGAGGCGTACGGCGAGTACATCGGCGCCACGCTGATCCGGCCGGGCGCGGCGGAGCGGCTCGCCGACGCGCTGAAGGCCACCTTCGAGCGCGACCCGCAGCTCTACTACGAGGACGGCTACCAGGAGATGGTCGAGCGCGGCGAGAAGATCGCCGTGGCGCCGATCGGCAAGGTCGAGTGGGTCGAAGTGGACAACCACGACGACCTCGCGAAGGCACGTGAGATCGCATGCCGTTACTGATTTCCGCGGCCTTCTGAGGAGTTCGCATGCCGATTCTGGCAAGGATGCTCCCCGCGCCTCTCACGATGGAGGTGCGGCGGGGCGCGATCGCGCAGCTCGGCACCCTGCTCGCCGACAGCAGGGTGGCCACCTCCGGCAGAGTCGCGGTCGCGGTCGGCGTCGGGCAGGGCGACCGCATCGCGGAGGTCATCGCGCCGTCGCTGGGTGAGGCCGAGGTGCTCCGGGTGGCGGACGGCACCGTGGACGCGGCCGTGTCGCTCGGCGCCGACCTGCGCAAGGGCAACTACGAGGCGGTGGTCGGCGTCGGCGGCGGCAGGACGATCGACGCCACCAAGTACGCCGCGTCGCTCGCCGGCATCCCCATGGTCGCCGTCGCCACCAACCTCTCGCACGACGGCATCTGCTCGCCGGTGGCCTCGCTGATGCACGAGGGCGGCAAGGGCTCGTTCGGCGTTCCCATGCCGCTGGCGATCATGGTGGATCTCGATTTCGTCCACGACGCGCCGCCCTCACTCGTCCGGTCCGGGATCGGCGACGTGCTCAGCAACCTGTCGGCCATCGAGGACTGGCAGCTCGGCAACACCGAGCGGGGCGAGCCCATCGACGGGCTGGCGATCTCCATGTCGCGCACCGCGGCCGAGGCCGTGCTCGGCCGGCCGGACTCGATCGAGTCGGACGCGTTCCTGACCGTGCTCGCCGAGGCGCTGATCCTGTCGGGGATGTCGATGGTCATCGCGGGGTCCAGCCGTCCGGCGAGTGGCGGCGATCATGAGATCCTTCATGCTGTGGACCAGCTTTTCCCCGGCACCTCCAATCACGGTGAGCTGGCCGGCATCGGCGCCGCGTTCTGCTACTTCCTCCGTGAGGACGCGCACCGGCTCGGCCAGGTGACCGCCTGCCTCGAACGGCACGGCCTGCCCGTCGCGCCCGGCGACGTCGGCCTCACGACCGAACAATTCACGGCCGCGGTGATGCTGGCACCCAGCACGCGGCCCGGCCGCTACACCATCCTTGAGCACCTCCGGCTGTCGGAGCACGAGGTCCGGGAAAGAGTTGAGGACTATGTCCGCGCCGTCGGTCGCTGAGCTTCGCGCGGTCGCCCAGCCGCAGACCACCATGGACCGCCGCAGCGGCGAGCACTGGGCCGGCTTGCTGTACATGCGGCGCCTGTCCATCTACGCCACCTGGTTGCTGGCCAAGACCCCGATCTCGCCGAACCAGGTCACCGGTCTGATGATCGTGTGCGGGGTGGGGGCGGGCGCCGTGCTCGCCCTCCCCGGCTTCTGGGCGGCGCTGGGCGCGGCCCTGCTCATCCAGATCTACCTGCTGCTCGACTGCTCCGACGGGGAGCTGGCCCGGTGGACCGGCCGCACCTCGATCACCGGGGTCTACCTCGACCGGGTCGGGCACTACTTCGCCGAGGCGGCGCTGCTGATCGGGCTGGGCTTCCGGGCCTCGGAGACCCTGCCCGACTGGTACACCGTGATAGGCGTGGCGGCGGCGCTCGGCGCGATTTTGATCAAGTCGGAGACCGACCTGGTCGACGTCGCCCGCGCCCGGTCGGGCCTGCTGGCGACGACCGAGGCGGCCGCGCAGCAGTTCACCTCGCCGCGGCTCGCGCTGGCCCGCAGGGCCGCGGCGGTGCTGCGGTTCCACCGGGTGATCCAGGCCGTCGAGCTGTCGCTGATCGTCGTGGTCGCGGCGCTGCTCGACAACTGGTTCTCCGCCACCCGCATCCTCATGGTCGCCTGCGTCGTCATCGCGGGAGTCCAGCTCCTGCTGCACCTGGTCAGCATCCTCGCCTCCCGGCGGCTGTCATGAGCGCGTCGTCTCCCGCGCGGCATGCCGATCGGCCGTACATTCGCGGTTGGGTAGGGGTTTGGTGGCAGTTCCGATACCCTTGTCCCACGGTGAACCAGGCAGATTCCGGATTGCCCGGCCATACAGACTCGGTGATCATGAAGTCGTGTGTAGCGCGCCCCACGTCGAGGCGATGACGCGGTGAAAATCTCCTGTGTCATCCTCACCATGGGCAACAGGATGGCCGAGCTCGACCGGGCGGTGGAATCCGCGCTCACCCAGACCGACGGCGACATCGAGGTCGTCATCGTCGGCAACGGCGCGGACGTGCCGGATCTGACCGCGCGGCCGTTCCCCGGCTCCGCCGCGACGATCAAGACCGTACGGCTGGAACACAACGCGGGCATCCCCGAGGGGCGCAACCGCGGCGTGCAGGAGTGCTCGGGTGACATCGTCCTGTTCCTGGACGACGACGGCTGGTATGCCAACTCCAAGGTCGCCGCGCACGTCCGCGAGCGGTTCACGCATGAACCCGACCTCGCCGTGGTCAGCTTCCGGGTGATGGACCCCGAGGGCGGCTCGGTGCAGCGGCGGCACGTGCCCCGCCTGCGGGCCGGCGATCCCGAGCGCTCCTCCCCGGTGACGACCTTCCTCGGCGGCGCCTGCGCGATCCGCAAGTCGGCGTTCCTGCAGGTCGGTGGGTTGCCGGAGAAGTTCTTCTACGCCCACGAGGAGACCGACCTCGCCTGGCGCCTGCTCGGCGAGGGCTATCGCATCGAGTACGACGCCGAGACGGTCATGTACCACCCGCTGGTGCTGCCGTCCCGGCACACGGACTTCTTCCGGCTGAACGCCCGCAACCGCGTCTGGCTGGCCCGGCGCAACCTGCCGTGGCCGCTCGCGATGTTCTACCTGCTCAACTGGGTCGTGCTCACGCTCGTACGCGAGCGCTCGATGCCCGCGATCAAGTCGTGGTTCCGCGGCTTCTTCGAAGGGCTGCGCGAGCCCGCGGGCGAGCGCCGTCCGATGGCCTGGCGCACCGCCTGGCGCATGCTCCGCCTCGGCCGCCCGCCCATCGTCTAGCGGTTCGTCGTCCCGCCCGGCGGCGTGCGCGGGGTGACCGGGGCACGCCGCCGGAGCGCGGGGCTGCCGACACGTTCGGAAACCGGAGTCAACTTCGCATGTAGGATTTCGGGCGTTTGTTCGGCCTGATCTTCTGAGGTGTGGGTTTGCCCCCTTTCCATCGCGAACGGTTCCGCGTCGTCGTCGACTCTCCGGTCTTCCAGCGCGCGGTCATCGCCGTCATCGCGTTGAACGGGATCGCCCTCGGGCTGGAGACGTCGCCCGAGCTGGCCGACCGCCACGCCACGGCCTTCCTCGTGATCGACCGGGTCATCCTCGCCGTTTTCGTGGTGGAGATCCTCCTGCGGATCGTCGCGTACGGTAAGGCGTTCTTCCGCGACCCCTGGAACTGGTTCGATCTGATCATCGTCGGGGCGGCTCTCATGCCGGCCTCGGAGTCGCTGTCGATCCTGCGGCTCTTCCGGTTCCTGCGCGTCCTGCGGTTGATCTCCGTGGTGCCGGGCATGCGACGGGTGGTCTCGGCGCTGTTCACCGCGATTCCGGGACTGGCCTCGGCCGTGGTCCTCCTGCTGCTGTCGCTCTACACGGCGTCCGTGATCGGCGAACAGCTCTTCCGAGAAGCGGCCCCGCAGTATTTCGGAGATCTCGGGCGGTCGCTGTTCACCATGTTCACGGTGCTCACGGTCGAGAACTGGCCGCAGGTGGCCGAGGACGTGATGGCCAAGGAGCCGCTGGCGTGGATCTTCTTCGCCACGTTCATCGTCATCACGGCGTTCTTCGTCCTCAACCTGCTCATCGGGGTGATCGTCTCCGCGATGGAGGCGGAGGTCAACGCCCAGCGGTGGAAGGAGGACCAGGAGCTGGAACTGCAGCAGCACACCGCGGTCATGGACGAGATCAGGGCGCTGAGTGAAAGGGTCGACCGGCTGGCGGCCGTCCTGCCGATGCCCGTGGACGCCCCTCCCGCGGAGGCTGACGCCCCCTCAGGAGGGGATCGCTGCTCCTGCGGCCAAGATCCGTGACGCACCCACAGGCGGATGTGCGAGAGCCGCGGCGCCCTCGGACGGTCACGCCGGTCCAGGCTCCTCGAACGCCATCGACACGTGCTCGGCCGCGGCCGTCATCAGGGCCCGCCGGGGCAGACCGAGCTCGCTCAGCTCCTTGGCGATCGGGTGGTTGCCGAGGCGGATGAGCGCGCCGCCCGGCCGCCAGCGGATGCCCCGGGCCCGGACCGTCCAGGGGATGCGGCGGGTGACCCCGTCCAGGTGGGCGTAGGCGTCCGGCAGGGGCAGCACCCCGCCGAGCAGCGGCGCGGGCGTCGCCGCGATGCCCGGCCTGACCAGCAGGTCGACGACCATCCGGCCGTCCCTGCGCAGCAGGCATCGCTTGTACGGCGAGCCGAGCCGCAGATCCACGTCGGCCAGCTCCTTGGGGAAGCCCCAGATGCTCCGCCCGGCCTCCAGCGTGAACGCCTGGTCGACCGGCAGCCAGTGGACGAAGGCGCCCGACCCCGCTCCGCGCAGGTCCTTCAGCCCGGCCAGCGGCCCGCGCCTCGGCGGGGGGCCCGCATCGGCCGGCCGTACGAGGAAGGTGACCCCGAACTCGTTGTAGGAGCCCAGATCGGAATCGCGATAACGGACGAACACCAGCGAGCACAGGGCCTTGCCCGGCAGGACCTCGGTGACGTCCATCCTGGAGTACGCGAGGACCGCACGGGCGGCGTCGGCCCGCACCAGGTAGGCGGCGAGGCAGACCGATGCGTCGCGAACCTCCACCGGCGTCTCGACCCTGCGCCCCTGGACGACGTGGCTTGCCATGCTTCCAGTACAGCAAAGCCCGGCGGCCGGGCGACAGCCGTACGGCGGGCAAGGTTGTCCCACACCTGTTTTCCGGCGGATGTCGACATCCGGGGCGGCCGTTCGTGTAGAGGGTGGACGGGCCCGCGCCGCGGGCCTCCCGAGGAGGTGGAGGAGACCATGAGGCACTATCTGCTCAGCATCCAGCAGCCCGGCGGCGGGACGCCCCCGGCGGAGGTCCTGGAGCCGATCATGCGAGACCTGGCGGTCCTCAACGAGGAACTGCGCGCCGCGGGGGCGTGGGTCTTCTCCGGCGGGCTGCACGATCCGGGCACGGCGACCGTGGTGCGGGTGCGCGACGGGGAGGAGCTCGTCACCGACGGCCCGTACACCGAGGGCAAGGAGCACGTCGGCGGGGTGACGATCATCAAGGCGCCCGACCTCGACGCGGCGCTCGAATGGGGTCGCAGGCTCGCCCGCGCGACCACGCTCCCCGTGGAGGTGCGCCCCTTCGCGGGCGTCGTGGAGGGCGATGACGACCGCCGGTAGGGACCCCGACGTCGAGCGGGTGTTCCGCGAGGAGTACGGCCGGGCCGTCGCGGTCCTGGTCCGCCACTTCGGCGATATCGACGTCGCCGAGGAGGCGGTCCAGGACGCGTTCGCCGAGGCGGTGCGGCGCTGGCCGCACGACGGGACGCCGCCGAGCCCGGCCGGCTGGATCATCACGACCGCCCGCAACCGGCTGATCGACCGCCACCGGCGGGAGTCCGTGCGTGCGGACAGGCACGCGCGGGCGGCCCTGCTGCACGCCCCCGACGGCGCCGACCACGAACCGGCCGAGGAGGGTCCCGTGCACGACGACCGGCTCCGCCTGATCTTCACCTGCTGCCATCCCGCACTCGCCCCGGCCGCTCGGGTCGCGCTGACGCTGCGCCTGCTCGGCGGTCTCACCACGGTCGAGATCGCGCGGGCGTTCCTGGTCCCCGAGCCGACCATGGCGCAGCGGCTGGTCCGGGCCAAGGCAAAGATCCGAGACGCCGGGATCCCGTACCGCGTTCCGCGGGAGGCCGACCTACCGGACCGCCTCCGGGCCGTGCTCGCCGTCGTCTACCTGATCTTCAACGAGGGGCATACGGCGAGCGCGGGCGACCGGCTGGCCCGCGACGACCTGTGCGTGGAGGCCATCAGGCTCGGCCGCCTGCTGGCGGCGCTGATGCCCGACGAGCCGGAGGTGATGGGGCTGCTCGCGCTCATGCTGCTCGTCCACGCGCGGCGCGACGCCCGTACCAGCCCGGCCGGCGACCTCGTGCCGCTGCCGGAGCAGGACCGCGGCCGGTGGAACCGCGCGTTTGTCGCCGAGGGCCAGGACATCGTGCGGGCGTGCCTGCGGCGCGGCCGGCCGGGGCCCTACCAGATCCAGGCGGCGATCAACGCCGTCCACGCCGACGCGCCGATCGCCGCCGCCACCGACTGGAGGCAGATCCTGAGCCTGTACGACCACCTGCTCGCCCTCGCCCCGAGCCCGGTCGTCGCGCTGAACCGCGCCGTCGCGGTAGCCGAGGTGGACGGACCGGAGGCCGCGCTCGCCCTCCTGGACGAACTCGGCCTGGACGGCTACCACCTGTTCCACGCCGTCAGAGCCGACCTGCTGCGGCGGCTCGGCCGGGCCGGGGAGGCGGCGCGGGCGTACGAGAAGGCGATCGCCCGCACCCGCAACGCCGCCGAGTGGGCCTTCCTCGACCGCCGCCTGCGTCAGGTGAGGGAGTCGAGGTAGAGCAGGGCCGCCCGCGCCCACGGGGGCGGGCGCGGCGGTCCTAGACGTTCTGCCCCGACAGGTTGGCCAGGCGGCCGGCGGGAGAACGGTCCGGGAGGGCGGCGACGGGGCTGGGGGCCTGGGCCCACCGTTCGAGCAGGGTGACGAACTCCCCGGCCACGGCGGGCCAGTGGTAGTGGTTCAGCGCCTCGACGTAACCCCGCGCGCCCATCGCGGCACGCCGTTCGGCGTCCGCGCGCAGGTGGAGCACGCACTGCACGACCGCGTCGGCCACCGCGCCGACCTCGCCGAACGGGACGATCGTCCCGCAGCCGACCCGCCCGACCAGGGACGCCGCCCCCGGCAGCGGGGTCGTGACGACGGGGATGCCGCGGGCCATGTATTCGATGACCTTCGTGGGCGTCGACTCGCGGTAGTTCGGCACGTCGTGCAGCAGGGACAGCCCGGCCAGGGCGCCCTCGGCCATCCGCAGCGCGTGGTTGTTGGGGACGTACCCGAACCAGTCGAGCAGCCCCCCGCGCTGCGCGTCGCGCAGCATCGGACGCACCGCGGCGTCGGCCGGTCCGACCAGATCCAGGCGGATGCCGTACGGCCGGAGCCGCCGGGCGATCTCCACCATCTCGGCCGCGCCGCGCGCGAGGGAGATCTGGCCCACGTAGACGATCCGGTGGTCCCCCGGCGGCGCGGGCGGCGTCCGCGGCACGTACGTGTGGTTGGGCACCACGGGGTGCGCGCCGGGGAAGCGCTCACGGTAGGACTCCTCGGCGAGGATGAGGTGGAGGCGCCGCTCCGCCCGGCTCTCCACCGCGCGGATCAGCGGCGGCAGGACGCTCCGCACCGGCCCCGGCAGGTACGTCTTGGCGTTCAGCGCGCCGATCGTGTCCTCGTGCACGTCCCAGACCGTCGGCGGACGTTTGCGGGGCAGCGCGAGCAGCAGCTCGATGTCGTGCACGACCAGCAGGTCGGCGTCTCGCACCGCCGTGCGCAGGGCGGAGGCGGCGGTCCGCAGCGCCTTGCCGCGGTGCAACCCCACGGCCCTCGGGACGTCGACGGCACGGATGCCCTGCCGCGGCGTCACGTTGCAGTGCGTGAACGGCGCGACGAAGGTGACCTCGTGCCCGGCGTCGAGGAGCGCCCGGATCTGCCGGTGGGTGATCCGGGCGTCCTCGGGGTGATGGACTGTCGTGCCGACGCATACCCTCATATGGGGAGGCTGACTGCACCGTCCGAAATGACCGGATGCGCCGGGTGAATGCCCCTCGAAATGCCGCTTAACTTCCGGTGTTCGCCGGCTGTGGCGTCCGTCCGCCGGGCCTCCGGTACAGCCAGGTCAGCCGGGGTTCGAGCAGCCACTTGAACGCCGTACGGGTGACCGGCAGGCACAGCACGATGGCCAGGGCGAAGCAGGAGCACGCGATTGCCGCCACGCCGAGCGGGCCGTGCAGCCAGGAGAAGCTGAGCCAGCCCATCTCCTTGGCGATCATCACGGGCACGCCGTGCAGCAGGTAGCAGTAGAGCGTGCGGGTGCCGAGGTCGGTGAACCACGTCTGGCGCCGGGGAACCAGCGACATCACGGCCGCCGACATGGCCAGCGCGGCCACCAGCAGGCCCGTGCGCAGCATCATGCCCTTCCACCAGACCAGGTGGAGGTCCTTGTAGCTGTTCTTGTAGTAGATCGGGCCGAGCTTGATCGAGTAGTTCTTCACCAGGAAGATCGCCACACCGGCCGCGCCCAGCAGGACGAGCACCGACAGCACTCGCACCCAGCGCTGCTTGAGGAAGTCGAAGACCTCCGGCTTGAGCACGAGGCCGAGAACGAAGAACGGCATCAGGCCGAAGAAGCGGTCCATGCTGAAGTCGCCGGACAGCTGGGAGAACCCGGCGAACAGATACACGGCGATCGAGATGAGGAACGGATACTTCATCCGCTTCCACACGGGTGTGGACAGTCGCCAGAACAGCAGCGCGAGCAGATACCAGTTCAACCAGGCCGGGTCGGTGATCGTGATGCTGAACTTGTGCCCGAAGGCGGTGCGCAGCACGGCATATCCCAGCTCGACGATCACGTACGGCACGAGGAACGTGTCGACCAGTTTGTTGGTCTTCGCGTTGGAGTTCCAGAAGTTCCTGGACAGGTAGCCGCTGACGATGACAAACAGCGGCATGTGGAAGACGTAGATGAACAGGTACGCCGCCCGGGAGGAGTCGACCGCCACCGTCGGGACCAGCGAGTGCCCGATCGGCACCAGGGCGATGCCGACGAACTTCACGTTGTCCAGGTAGGGATCGCGCGGCTTCCTGGCCCGGGGCGCGGACTCCTGCTCGGGCTCCTTCTCCAGGTCGCCGCGCTGTCCCGCACCCCGGGCGGAGGGGGCGTCCGCTTGGACGGGCACCTCGGCCCAGGCGGGAAGCGGAGCGCGCAGCGGCCTGCCGAGCGGACCGGTCTGGCGGGGGTCCGCGCCGCCGGAGCCGTCCTGCGAGCGCCGCCAGGGGTCCCACTGGGCGGGGTCGCCGGCCTCCTGACCGGGCCACGCGGGAGCCGGCGCGTCCGGCGCGGGGCTGAACGCCGCGTTCGGGGCGGCCCCGGAGAAGGCGTCAGGCAAACCCCGCCCGCCGCGCTGGCCGCGGGTGGTCTCGGGGAACGGCGTGGCGCCGAAGGGGTCGTCCGGTGTGAAGGCGGGGCCGGCGCCGGACGGGGGAGTGTCGAGGAAAGGGTTCGCCGACCTGCCGGCGGCGGTCGCCGGTGGCTCCGGGAAGCCGGGAGGTTCGGGGAAGCTGGGAGGTTCGGGGAAGCCGGAAAACGGCGTCCCCAGCGACTCTGGCCCGGAGCCGAAGGCCGGGGTGGGGAAGGCCGGCGACTCGCCGAAGGGAGGCGTGGGGACGTCGGAGCCGTCCTGCGGGCTGGGCGCCGACGACCGCCGGGTGGCGCCGGGGAAGGCGTCCGCCAGGTTGCGGGGACCGTGCTCGGGGAACGTCTGCGGCCACGCGGGGCCGTCGGCGGTGCCCTCGCCCGCCGCGGGACGCTCCGTGTCCTGACGCTCGGTGTCCCTGAGCTCCGGGCCCCGGCCTGCGGAGAAGTAGTCGAAGCCCTCCGGTTGCGGGGCGGACGCGGGCGGCATGCCCATGCGTGAGGCGCCCGGCTGGCGCGGCTTGCGTACGGGGAGCGGCTGCCTCTCGTACGGCGGGGCACCGGAGGGCATGGAACTGGTCAGCGCTGCGCCGCTCGTTGAGACGCCGGGCTCACCGGCGCTCCGCGGCTTGCGCACGGGCAGTGGCTGCTTCTCGTACGGCGGGGCGCCGGAGGGGGCGGAGCCGGTCGGCGTGAAGCCCGTCGGCGCGGCGCTGTTGGGCACGCCGGTGTTGGGCACGCCGGTGTTGGGCACGCCGGTGTTCGGCATGGCGTTGTTCGGCACGGCGCCGGGGCTGTCGGCACGCCCCGCTTCGGCGGCCGTGCCGGCCGTCTCGCCGCCCTCGTGGCGTCCGTGCGCGGGTGCGATCGCGCTCTCGTCGCCGGGAGCCGGAAGAGCCCCCTCATGGCGCCCGTGCTCGTGCCGTTCTTGGGTCTGGAAGCCGGGCCGGCCGACGCCCTGCTCCGCCTCCGCACCGCCCGCGGTCTTCGGCTCCCGCCGTGGCAGGCCGCCGTCCGGAGGGGGCCAGTCTCCGGTGACGCGGCCTATCACTCCGGTGGGAGCCTCTTCGGCATCGGGGTCGTTGCCTTGCGGGGATCCGGGAACCGGGGCGTGATGGCGGGAGTCACTCACGGGAGAAACGCTCAGCTATCTGTCGGAGGCTCGGGGGGAACGGCCACGCCTGACGTAGCGTCGCCGTGTCCTTTCGGACACTAGCGAAGGCGCCCCGGCGCATCAGCCCGAACGGGCGAACAGGGCGCGTTCGCCAGGTGTTCACCCTAACGGTCTTGGCCACTGATGTCGCCTCTGGGACCGAACTCGACTGCTGTGACACCTGTCGGCCGTGTTGTCAGAGGGCGCTGGAGCCGAGCCGGGCCGGGCCGGGGCCCCGCGTCCTCGTGGGACGGCTCGGGAGCCCCGGCCGGGCTGTGTACCGCAAGGGGGGTGGGCAGGAGGCGGGCAGGGGGTGACGCGGGTCAGCTCGCGCAGATGTTGGTCTCGGAGGTCACCGCGTTGTCCCCGACCTGCAGGGGGACGCGCACGCCCTTCCAGTCGGCGCCGATGACGAGCTGGATGACCGGCCCGCGCACCTTGCCCTTGGGCGCGTCCGGCGGGGGCGAGGAGGGGGTGAACGGCGTGACCACGCCGCTCGCCACCTTCCCGGTCTCCGGGCTGACGGAGTTGACCAGCTTGCCGACCAGCATCTTCGAGTAGTTCCAGCCCTGACCGGTGTAACGAACAAGGGTCTTCGGCTGGTCGGTGCCGTCGGGCCGCAGAGCGTTGCCGACGCCGACGACGTTGAAGCCGAGCCCGGCGAGCTCCTCGGCGACCTCCTTGCCCCGGCCGCCCGTGTTGGTGCCGTTGAACACCTGCACCTTGACCTGCTGCGGCTTGGTGACCACCGGCCCTGTCGGCGAAGCGGCCGCGCTCGGGGACGCGGTGGGGGTCACCTCGGTGTCGTTCGCGATGGCCTTGAAGAGGTTGTCCGCGGCCGGCTGCTTCCACTGAACGCGGTTCTTGTCGGCGACGTATGGCTCCCACGGCACGGTGGTGGCCTTGAAACCCTTCGCCGATAGCTTCTGCGCGCTCTGCGCGACCTTGATGAGCTCCTCGGCGTTGAGCGCGTCGTCCATGGTGACGGACTTGGCCGCGGCGGCGATGAAGTTCTGCAGCTTGCCGACGTCGGTGAGCAGGGCGCTGCTGGTCGCCTTCTTCACGACCTGGGAGATGAAGACCTGCTGGCGCTTGATGCGGGAGATGTCGCTGCCGTCGCCGAGGCCGTAGCGCAGCCGCACGTAGCCGAGCGCCGCCTCGCCCTTCACGATCTGCTTGCCGGCCGGCAGCATGAGCTTCGACTTCTTGTCGTTGACGGCCTGCGGCAGACAGATCTCGATGCCGCCGAGTGCGTTCACGATGCTTTTGAAGCCGGTGAAGTCGACCTTCACGTAGTGCTGGACGCTGATATTGGTGAGGCTCTCGATGGTCCGGCGCGTGCAGATCATCCCGCCGTCGGAGAACGCGGAGTTGATCATGCCCAGATGCGCGGGAACGAGCGTCCTGTTCCTGTTGTAACAGGCGGGGATCATCACCATGGAGTCGCGGGGGAAGCTGAGCAGCGTGGCCGCGTCGCGGTTGGGCGACACGTGCAGCAGCATGATCGTGTCAGTGCGCTCACCGTCGTTGACCAGATGCTGGCCGTACTTCTTGTTGTCTCCCGCGCGGCTGTCCGAGCCCACGAGCAGGACGTTTATCGCGCCGGTCTCGTTGACGGGGCGGTTCTTGTCGAGGTCGTCGGTGGACGCGCCTCTGTTGATCAGGCCGAAGGTGCTCCGGTAGACCTTGTAGGCCGCCAGCGTGCCGAGGACCATCACGCACGTGAGCACGACGCTGATCCAGCCGCCGATCCCCAATCCGGGCCGGCCGCCGCCCCCGCCGCGCCGGCGGGACGGCCTGTCGTCCGGAGGGGGGAGATCGCCGCCGCCCCTGGACGCGCGGCCCGGGGGGGGTGGGGGCCGGGCCGTAGCCGGTCTCCTCGTCGCCCCCGCGCCTGCGGCCGCGCCGCCGCGGCGGCTCCTCCTCCTCGTAGAGGGGATCGGGTGGCTCGCTCGGCTCGGCGCGCCGCCCGCCTCGGCGACGTCCCTCGTCGTACGCCTCGGGCGGGTAGTCGTCCCGGGCCGGTCGCCGCCCGCCCCGTCTCGCCGGCATCTCCGCGTAGCCCGCGGGGGCGGTGGCCACCGGCATGTCGGCGTATCCGGCGGGCGCGGGAGCGCCTCTGCCGCCCCGGGGTGGCTCGAAGGCGCCGTCGTACGAGCCGTCTTCCGGGGGACTCCAGACCCTCTGGTCGGACGAAGCCTGCGGAGGACCGGAACGCGCGCCGACGCGCCTGCGCTCGCTCACCGCACGCCTGCCCGGCGGGCGACGGCCGTACGGCACAGTGTGGCGGCCGGACGAGTGGGCGAGGGGACGGAAGGATTACTTGTTCGCTCGCCCACTTGTCCTCCTTGCCTGGCGATCACACATCGCGCTCCGAGGGTAGGTCACCGGAGCTTCTGCGGGCGCCGCGATTGGGAGGATCCGGGCCGCGATCACGCCGTGCCACGTCCCCCTGATCCAGGCGCAGAGCATACTAAACACCGACATATTGGGTATGAGAATGAGTTTCTCTTTACCTTTACTTGATGTTCGAGGGCCGGTCGATCGGGGCGGCAGGTCTTGTCCGCCGGCGGAGCCTCCGGACGGACAGGGCGGCGGCCAGGCAGGCGAGCGGCACCACGGGCAGGACGTAGCGGTAGTCGAACTGGGCCGTGGCGGGCGGGACGAGCAGCAGCGCCCAGGCCGTCGCCCAGGCGATGCCCCAGTCCGAGGAGGCCCGGTTCGAGGAAGCGCGGTTCGAGTGGGCTCGTCTCGCGGGCGGCCGTCGTGTCCGCGCCGACCCGGCCCGGACGAGCCAGGCGGCCGGGGGCGCCAGGAGGATCACCAGTAGCGCCGTTCCCGGTAGTCGTGCGACGTCCTGGTAGGCCCGCATCAGGCCGGCGAACGGCTCGGAGATGCGCAGCGTGACGGGCCCGCCCTCGTAACGCTGCGCGAACTCCTTGCCCACCACGGCGGGGTTGCGCCCGGGCGGTGGCGGCACGGTGTCCGGAAACTCGTAGTACCCGTACGTCTCGGCGTCGGGATAGACGGGCCGCCCGAGCGTGAACGACCTGCCGAGCTCCGTCAGCGTGCTCCGGAGGTAGTCGAGCGGCTGGCTGCGGATCGCGAGCGAGGCGAACCTCCCGGCCAGGGTGTCGGTCTCCTTGGTGAACGTGATGCCGGGCAGCCGGGGCAACGGGGCTTCGGCGTTCCAGATGTACTCCTGCGACGCCGGCCGGGACGCGGGAGGCCGGGAGTCGCACAGCACGGCGAGGTCGGCCGGCGGTTTCATCACCGAGCAGTCGGCGAACGCCATCGTGCGGGCGTAGAGGAACACACCGTTGGAGCCGACCAGCCCGACGCGCTGGTAGGTCGCGTAGAACCAGCCCGCGTAGCCCGCGACCGGCAGGAGCGCGGCCACCAGGAAGGGCACGGTGAGCCTGGCCACCGCCCGGCCCGGGCGGGCCGGCGCGCCCGCGCCCCGAACGCCGTGCGCGAGCAGGACGAGCGCGAAGACGGCGATCAGCGGCAGCCCGACGGTCCTGGTCAGCGTGGCGGCGGCCAGCACGAGGCCGAGCGCGGCGGCCGAGCGCGGCGTCGGCGGGCGCATCGCCAGGCACACCGCGCCCACGACCAGGAACGTGAACAGCGAGTCGGAGACGAGCAGGTGCTCCAGCTCGATCTGGTACGCGTCGAGCAGCACCGGGACGCAGGCCAGGACGGCCGCCCACGAAGGACCGCCGCGCCGCAGGACGGTCACGTAGACCATCACGCCCACGAGCAGCCCCAGCACGTGCTGCACGGTCACGGCCAGGGCGAAGCTGTGGAACGCCTCCAGGAGCCTCAGGAACATCGAGTAGCCCGCCGGGCGGACGAGGTCGGGCCTCGGCCGCATGGCCGTCACAACGTACGTGTAGGAGTCGGGGAACCACAGCGCGGGCCGGTAGCCGAGCGCGGTCACCAGCCGCAGAAGCGCCCCCAGCCCGAAGACCACGAGGAACCACCGGTGCCGGCGCGCCCACCCCGGAAGGCCGGCACGCGCCCAGGCGACCGGATGCAGCGGATCGCGAGGCTCCACACGCTCGCGCAGCCACCGCCCGAGCCGCCCGCTCACGAGCTGACCGCTCACGAGCTGACCGCTCACGAGCTGACCGCTCACGAGCTGACCGCCCGTGGGCGGCGCGGGCGGTCCCGGGAACGGCGGTTCGCCGGGCCGGGCGGGTGCGGGGCGTGCGTGCGGGTGCCCGTCCCCCTCCGGCCAGGGCGCCGAGCCCCGGCTGTCCGACACCCTCATATGCCCCCCTGCCTGCCTCCCGGCGTACGCTACCGGCTCCCTCGGACCCCTGTGCGAGGACCGCACGCGCCTGTGGACAACCGCGACGCGCGCAGCGGGCGGGCTGCCCGATGAAGGCGGGGCGCCGGGGCGGGCCGCTAGTCTCGGGGGCATTCCTGTGCACAGATCAGGCCACTCGCGTGGCCGCACACGGCTGCCGTCCGAGCGGGAGGCGGCGGGCAGGGCGCTCGCGGCCGTCTCCGTCGTGCCCGCGCTCGCGCTGAGCGGGTGGCTGCTCGCGGGGCTGCCGCTGCTGCTGCTCGGCTCCTTCCGGCCGCTGCCCATGGCGCTGCTCGGCGGCGCCGCCGCCCTGCTGCTGTGCACGGCGGGCCTGCGCCGCCTGCCAGCGACCGCCACCCCGCACCGCTGGGCGACGGCGGCCACGCTCGCCGTGGCG
Organism: Microbispora bryophytorum; assembly: GCF_006874465.1. GTDB lineage: Bacteria > Actinomycetota > Actinomycetes > Streptosporangiales > Streptosporangiaceae > Microbispora > Microbispora bryophytorum. Next base: position 330,509 of record NZ_VIRL01000003.1, read on the forward strand.
CTCGGGTCGGGGGTGTTCAACGGGCTGCTGCACGGCGAGCAGCTGATCGTCCGGCGTGATCCGTCGACCTACGCGCAGTACGCCGTCTGGCTCGCCCGGCACGGGTCGCTGCCGATCCCGGTGGGGGACTTCGGCGGTCCCGACCCCGCGCTCCGCTTCGACAGCATGGGCGTCTACATGACGGGCGGCGGGATCGTCCCCCAGTTCATGGCCGGGTCGCCGATGACCTATGCGATCGGCCACTGGCTGGGCGGCGTCCCGGGCCTGCTGCTCGTGCCGCCCGTGCTGGGCGCGCTCGCGGTGCTCACCGTCGCCGGGACCGCCGCGCGGCTCGCGGGCGCGCGGTGGGCGCCCCTCGCCGCCCTCGTGTTCGCCGTCAGCCTGCCCATCCTCTACACGTCGCGGACGACGTTCAGCGAGATCCCCTCACTCATCCTGCTGTTCGGCGGGATGAACCTGCTGCTCGACGCCCGGGCCCGGCTCGGGGCGGCACTGCCGGGCGCGGGCTTCCCTTCCGCCGCGCTCGCGGGGCTGTCGTTCGGGCTGGCGCTGCTGGTGCGCATCGACGGCCTGCGCGACGTGCTGCCCGTGCTCGCCTTCGCCGGGATGCTCATCGCGCTCCGGCGGACACCTCGCGTGCGGCCCCTTCCCGAGGGGCGGCTTGGCGTGCCCCTGCTGACCGGCCTGGTCGTGGGCGGCCTGTGGGGGTTCGCCGGCGGCTACGTCCTCGCCCGGCCCTATCTGGAGTATCTGTCGGGCTCGCTCATTCCCCTGCTCGCGATCTGCGCCGTCGTCGTGGCGCTCACGGTCGCCGGCACGGCTCTCGCGCCCCGGATCGCCGTCCGCGGTCGCCGGCTCCTCAGGGGAGCGGGGTGGCTGCCGAACGCCGCCGCGGTCCTGGTCGTGCTGGTCATGGCGGGCTTCGCCGTACGGCCCTGGGTGCAGACCGTGCGTCGCGACGCGGTCACGCCCGAGGACCGCCTCACGGCCGACTTCATCGAGAAGACGCAGGTCGCCAACGGCCTTGCGAAGGACATGTCCCGGCTGTACTACGAGCACTCCCTCGACTGGGTCTTCTGGTACGTCGGGATCCCCGCCGTCGTGCTGGCGACCGTGGCGGCGGCCGTGCTCGTCCGACGCCTGACCAGGGGCGGCCTGACAGAGGAGTTCGGCTGGCTGCTGCCGCTGGCCGTGATCGGGTGGACGACGGTGACGACGCTCTGGCGTCCCGCGATCACCCCCGACCACCCCTTCGCCTCCCGCAGGCTGGTGCCGATCGTCATCCCCGGTCTGGTGCTGCTCGCCGTCTGGGGGCTGCGGTGGCTCTCGCGGCGGCTCGCGCGTACGCGCTGGTTCGCCGGCCGTCCGGGCCGCTCGCGGGCCGCCGTCGCGGCGGGGGCGCTGCTGCTGGCGGTCCCGCCCGCGATCACCTCGATCGGCACCGCGTTCACGCCGGTCAACAGGGGAGAGGCCGCCGCGGTGGCGGGCCTGTGCCGGGCGATCCCGCCGAACGCCTCGGTGCTCATCGCCGAACGGGTCACCGGCGACCGGCTGACGCAGGTCCTGCGCGGCCAGTGCGGGCTGCCGACGGCCCGGGTGGTCTATCCCCAGAAGTCCGACGTGCCGCTCCGGGCCGACGTGCTGCGCCTGGCCGAGGCCGTCCGCCGCACCGGCCGCGTGCCCGTGCTGCTCGCCGCCGAGCCCGAGCAGCTCATGGCGTACGGCCCGGCGACCCGGGTGATGAGCCTGCGCACCCGGCAGGACGAACGCTCGCTGGTGGACCCGCCCAACGGCACCTGGTCGCTCACCATCGACGTCTGGATGACCGTACCGATCTGATGGATCTAGGGTTCGGCATGTGGATTCCCCTGAGATGGAGGAATTGTCCTTCGGCGACGATCGTCGCGAACCGGAACCCAGGACGGGCCTTCTCCGGAGGCCGCTGGTCGTCGCCGGAGTGGTGATCGTGCTCCTCGCGGGGCTCGGGATCGCCGGATGGCGGATCCACGAGCGGTCCCGCTGGCCGCTGCCCCCGCCGGCGGAGTCAGCGCCGCAGTCGGGGTTCTTCTCGGTCTACATGTGTCTGCACCCGACGCCCGATCTTCCGACCTGTCATGACGGCGCGGCGACAGAAGAGGACAAACGGGGGCTTGAGGCCGCGCTCAAAGCCTTACCGGAGGTTCGGATCTTCCGCTTCCGGACCCGGGAGCAGGGGTGGGAGGACTTCCAGGAATGGGCCACGCCGGGGGAAGGTTCCGGGGTCGCGGGCGCCTACGAGCCCGCCGACATGCCGGAGGCCTATCACGGCGCGCTCGGCCCGGGGGACTGGCAGGGGGTCAAGCGTCGCCTGGAAAGCTTGCCCGGTGTCTGGGACGTCCTCGTCGTCGGGGACACCGCATGGCGTGGCAGGGCTGATATCGCGATCGAGTTCTGTCCGGACAGAGGCGGCGGCGCCTTCGAGCGATGCGAGCGGACTACGAGAGCTTCCGCGCAGGAGAAGGCGGCCGTGCTCGGCCGGATCGAGGACCTCGACGGGGTGGAGGCCGTCTACTTCGAGGATCTCGCCCACGCCCTGCAGGACAGGCGGCGCATCGTGTGGGAGGGGACGGAAATCGACCCGCTCGTCGTGCCGGAGAGCTTCTGGCTCAAGCTCGACAGGCCGGGCAGGTTGAGCGAGTTGAGAGAGATCTTCGGACGGATGCCGGGCGTCACCGCCGTAGTCGAGGTGTCCGCGCCGGCGCAGTGGCGATTCGCGGTGAGTCCCGGAGCCGGAAGATGACGGCCCGGACGGTCCGTGGCCTAGTGCCGGAGGAAGACTTCGACGCCTACCTTCCCGAGGTCTTCTACGTGAAGTTCACGACCCCGCCGGTGCTGCGCGAGGTCAAGCGGGCGTTGCGGAGCGCGGCCGGGGTGCTCCTCGTGGGCGCTGTCGACGCGACCACGAAGGACAAGCGGCTGTGACGACGGCGTCCGGGAAGTGAGACCGTGATTTGACCGGGCAGAGTACCCTAGCCCGACGTGACCCAGCCCGAGACCTCTGGAAGCGCCGTGACTCCCGCAGAAACCCCGTACGTCACGATTGTTCTGCCGTGTTACAACGAGCAGGACCACGTCATCGACGAGGTCGAGCGCATCTGCGCGGCCATGGACGCCAGCGGGTACACCTATGAACTGCTGGCCGTGGACGACTGCTCCACCGACGAGACGCTCGCGCGTCTGCACGAGGCCGCGCCGCGCTTCCCGCGCATGCGGATCAGGGCGTTCCACCGCAACGGCGGCTCGGGCACCGTACGCAGGATCGGCAGCCAGGAGGCCCGCGGCGAGATCGTCGTGTGGACCGACGCCGACATGAGCTACCCGAACGAGCGCATCCCCGAGCTGGTCCAGATCCTGGAGAAGGACCAGACGATCGACCAGGTCGTCGGAGCGCGCACCACCGAGGAGGGCTCGCACAAGGTTCTGCGGGTGCCGGCGAAGTGGTTCATCCGCAAGGTGGCCGAGCGGCTGGCCGGGCAGAAGATCCCCGACCTCAACTCGGGCCTGCGGGCCTTCCGCGCGTCGGTCGCCAGGCCGTACCTGCGGCTGCTGCCCCCCGGCTTCTCCTGTGTCACGACGATCACGCTGGCGTTCATGTCGAACCAGCACGACGTCCACTACCTGCCGATCGAGTACGCGAAGCGGGCCGGGAAGTCGAAGTTCAACTTCGTCTCCGACGCCTACCGCTACATCCTTCAGGTGCTGCGGATGGTCATGTACTTCAACCCGCTCAAGGTACTCATGCCGCCCGCGCTCTGGCTGGTCGGCATCGGCTTCGTCAAGGGCCTGTACGACGTGGTCCGCTACGGCTTCTACCTCACCAGCAACACCATCGTGATCTTCATATCCGGCATGCTGATCGGGTCGGTGGCCCTGCTGGCCGACCTGATCGTGCGATCCCGGGGTGATGTGTGAGGATCGCGATCGTCGGCCCGACGTATCCGTACAAGGGAGGCGGGGCGCAGCACACGACGGAACTGGCCCACCGGTTGCGGGCGCGGGGCCACGACGTGGTCATCGAGTCGTGGCGGGCGCAGTACCCCTCGTTCCTGTACCCCGGGCAGCAGACGATCGACAGCCCCGAGGGCGAGCCCTACCCGGGCACCCGCCGCGACCTCGACTGGCGGCGGCCGGACGGCTGGGTGGCCTGCGGGCGGCGGCTGCGCGGGGCCGACCTGGTCGTGCTCGCCGTGCTCAGCCCGGTGCAGGTGCCGGCGTACCTCGGCATCCTGTACGGCCTGCGCCGCAGGGCGCGAGTGGTGGCGCTGTGCCACAACGTGCTGCCGCACGAGACCAAGCCGTACGACAGGCCGCTGATGAAGGCGCTGCTGCGCCGGGTCGACAGCGTGCTCGCCCACTCGGAGCAGCAGGCGGACCTCGCCCGCGCGCTCACCGGCGCGCCGGTGCGGGTGGCCGCCCTCGCCCCGCACCTGCCCGTGCGCGGAGCGCGGGAGGCGGCGGGCAGGGAACCCCGGGGCAGGCTGCTGTTCTTCGGCATCGTCCGGCCCTACAAGGGGCTCGACCTGCTGCTTGAGGCGCTCGCGCAGGTGCCCGACGTACGGCTCACGGTGGCCGGCGAGTTCTGGGGCGGCCTGGAGGACACCCGCGCCCTGATCGCCCGGCTCGGGCTGGCCGGCCGGGTCGAGATCCGGCCGGGATACGTGGCGGCGGAGGACGTGCCGGGGCTGTTCGCCGGGGCCGACGCGCTGGTGCTGCCCTACCGGTCGGCGACCGCCAGCCAGAACGTGTGGCTCGGTCACGAGCACGGCGTGCCGGTGATCGCCACCCGGGTCGGGGCGCTGCCCGACAACGTACGCGACGACGTGGACGGCCTCCTGGCGGAGCCGGGCTCGGCCGGCGCGCTGGCGGAGGCCGTCAAGCGGTTCTACCAGCCGGGGACGCCGGAGCGGCTGCGGGCGGGCGTCGCGCCCGTCGACCCCGAGCCGCACTGGGCCGTCTACCTCGACACCCTCCTCCCCCCACCAAACAACCCCGCGTGATCTTGTAGTTTGTCGCACGCGGGGTCCTTGACCTGGCCTTCCACCTTTCGTGATCATGCACAATTTCGTGCTGATGGGCTCCGACCGGCGCGAACGCACTTCGTAATCTTGCAATTGCATGATCACGGATCGCGTTGTGGCTGGTGGGTGCGGTGATCAGTCGATTCAGTGCAAGATCACGAAGGGGATCTATCCTGCTCATCGGGGGTCTCTGCGACAAACTGCAAGATCACGCGAGGAGGGTGGGGGTGTCGGCTGATCGGGAGACGGGGGCGGGGCGGGCACGGGTACTGTTGGGCAGCGTGAAGACATGGGTGAGCGGGGGGCGGGAATGAGCGGGGGCCGGGAATGAGCGCGGACCGCGCGGCCCAGCTCGAATACTCCGAGTTCCAGGCCGCGATGCTCGACGAGGACAAGCGCAGGCGCAAGGCCGCGAAGATCATCGCCGTGCTCGCGCACTTCCTGGGCAGGGACGCCGCCAAGCCCGGCGAGGCGCTGTCGGGGCTGACGGTCGGCGACGTCGGGTGCTCGGCCGGGTTCATCGCCGACGAGCTCGCCGCCGCGGGCGCCCGCCGCACGCTCGGGCTCGACATCGACGTCCCGGGCCTGCGCAAGGCGTCCGACCGCTTCGGCGGGCGGGTCGGGTTCGTCTGCGCCGACGGCTCCCGCCTGCCGTTTCCCGACGGCTCGGTCGACGTGCTGGTCTTCAACCACATCTACGAGCACGTGGTGAACCCCGACGCCGTGCTCGCCGACATGCACCGGGTGCTGTCCGACGACGGCGTCCTCTACCTGGGCCTGGGCAACCGGCTCGGGGTCATGGAGCCGCACTACAAGCTGCCCTTCCTGTCCTACCTGCCGCCCGCCGCCGCCGACCGGTACGTGCGGGCGTTCGGCCGGGCCGACCACTACTACGAGCGCTTCCGCACCCGGCCCGGGCTGCGGCGGATGCTGGCGGACTTCCACGTGTGGGACTACACGTTCCCGGTGCTGGCCGCGCCCGAGCGGTTCGCCGGTGGCGAGCTCTTCCCCGGCGCGGCCGGCCGCACCGCCAAGGCCACGCTGGAGCGGACCCCGCGCCCGGCCCTGCGGGCGCTGCTGCCGGTCGTCCCCACCTACCTGTGGGTCGCCACCAAGACGCCCCGCCGCCCCCTCGGCGCGGCGCTCCCGCAGCCGCCCGAGCCGGTCCGTACGTCCCGATGAGCCGCCGCAAGGCCGTTCGCGCGCTGTTCCTGCTCGTGGCGCTGGGGTTCGGCGTCTGGGCGGTGGCGAGCCAGTGGACCGCCGTGGCGGACGGCTTCGCCCGGCTGTCGTGGGCGGAGCTCGCCGGCTCGCTGGTGGCGGTGCTCGGCGCGCTGCTCGCCGGGATGTTCATGTGGCGGGCGCTGCTGACCGACCTGGGCTCCCCGCTGGCGTTCACCGACGCGTCAAAGATCTTCTTCGTGGGCCAGCTCGGCAAGTACATCCCCGGGTCGGTGTGGCCGATGCTCGCGCAGATGGAGATGGGCCGCGACCACGGCATCCCCCGGCCGCGCAGCGCCGCCGCCTTCTTCCTGACCTATCCGATCTACCTGGGCACCGGCCTGCTGGTCGCCCTCGTCACGCTGCCGGTGCTCGCCGGGCAGTCGGTCGCGAGATACGCCTGGCTGCTGCTGCTCGTGCCCGTGGTCGCCGCCGCCCTGCACCCGAAGGTGGTCAACGGCGTCATCGCCTTCGGTCTGCGCAAACTGCGCCGCCCGCCGCTCGAACGGCCGCTCACCCGGCGCGGCGTGCTCGTCGCCTGCGGCTGGGCCCTGGCGGGCTGGGCGGCCTACGGCGTGCACCTGGCGCTGATCGTGCACGGCCTCGGGGCGGGCGGGCCTTCGGCCGTGATCCTCAGCTTCGGCGCGTTCGCGCTCGCCTGGTGCCTGGGGTTCGTGTTCGTGATCGCCCCTGCCGGTGTGGGCGTGCGCGAGGTCGCGATGGTGGCCGCGCTCGCCCCGGTGCTCGACCGGCCCGCGGCGACCGCCGCCGTGTTGTGTTCCCGGCTCATCGTGTCCGTCGGCGACCTGGTGTGCGCCGGCGCCGCCGGTCTGGCCTCCCGGCGCGCGGTCCGTACGCGGGAGGAACCCGTACCACGGGCCTGAATCCGTGGAATGGGCGCGGGTCGCCCACCCTTCGAGATGCTCCTGATGTGATATCACTCACGTTTCGGGGGACGCCGGAAATAGAGTGACAGGGAGGGAAGTGGGGGAAGGCGTCAGTTCGTGGCGCGGGGCCCCTGGCCCCTGCCCGAACACCGCCGGAACCAGCGGGACCGTGCGGGCGGGGAGCGATCCTCCCGGCCTTGAGCGGGCCCAGTGAGGGGAGCGATTCACTTGACACCCCGGGTGCTCGTCGACGCCGCCGCGGTCCCTGCCGACCGCGGCGCCCTGATCAGGTATGTCGATGGACTGGTCGCGGCCCTGCACGAGGCGGGCGCGGACCTCGCGGTGATCTGCCAGCGCGCGGACGCCGAGCATTACGCCGCTCTCGTCCCCTCGGCGCGGATCCTCCCCGGACCGCCGGCGATCACCAACCGCAACAAGCGGCTGGCCTGGGAGCAGACCGGGCTGCCGATCCTGGCCCGGCACGCCGGCGCCCAGGTGATCCACGCTCCCTACTACTCGATCCCGCTGGGCTCGGGCCTGCCGACGGTGGCCACCGTCCACGACCTCACCTCGTTCACCGACCCCGACCAGCACGACCCCGTCAGAGCCTCGTTCTTCCGGTCGGCCACCCGCACCGCCGTACGCCACGCCACCCGGGTGATCGTGCCGTCGAAGGCCACCAGGGACGAGCTGGTCCGGGTGCTGGACGCCGACCCCACCCGGGTCGACGTCGCCTACCACGGAGTGGACCCCACGTTGTTCCACCCGCCGGCGCCGGAGGACGTGCGCCGGGTGGCCGGGCGATTCGGCCTGCACGACCGGCCGTACGTCGCCTATCTGGGCGCGCTGGAGCCGCGCAAGAACGTGCCGAACCTGGTGACCGGGTTCGGGCGGGCGGTCGGGCATCTGTCCTCGCCGCCCGCGCTGGTGCTGGCGGGCGGTCCCGCCTGGGACGAGGAGGTGGACGCCGCCGTGGCCGCGCTGCCGCCCCGGGTGAAGGTCGTGCGTCCCGGCTTCCTGCCCTTCGCCGACCTGCCGGGCTTCCTCGGCGGTGCGCTCGTGGTCGCCTCGCCGTCGCGGTGCGAGGGGTTCGGGCTGCCGGTGCTGGAGGCGATGGCCTGCGGGGCGCCCGTGCTGACCACTCACCGTGCCTCGCTGCCGGAGGTGGGCGGCGACGCGGTGGTCTACACCGAGCCCGACGCCGACAGCATCGCGCGGGCGCTGCGCGCCCTGCTGGAGTCGCCGGAGCGGCGTGAGTCGCTGGCACAGGCGGGCGTCACCCGCTCGCGCGAGTTCACCTGGCGGCATTCCGCCGAGGCCCACCTCGTCGCCTATCAACGGGCCGTCGAAGCCTAGGGCGGCGGCGTTCCGGTTTCGGGCATCCGGTTTCACCGCTCGTGCTGGGACGAAATCGGCTCCCGTATCGCCCGGTCCGAGGCCGGTGAACGGGGATCGCGCCCCTGTCGTGAAACGTCGGCACAACGGACGGCCGCGGAGGGCCCGGCTAGGCTACTCTCGCGGCTGTGAGGGAGAGTTCTGTGCGGTCGCCCGATGGGCTTGAGGCGATCCTTCTCGTGGGCGGCCAGGGCACGCGGCTGCGACCGCTGACGCTCAGCACGCCCAAGCCGCTGCTTCCGACGGCGGGGGTGCCCTTCCTCGCGCACCAACTGGCCAAGGCACGGGCGTACGGCGTGCGCCGGGTGGTCTTCGCGACGTCCTACCGGGCCTCGATGTTCGCCGAGGCCTTCGGCGACGGCTCCGGCTTCGGCCTGGAGATCGTCTACATGACCGAGGACACCCCGCTCGGCACCGGTGGCGCGATCCGCAACGCCGCGCGGGCGCTCACCTGCCCGCCCGAGGCGCCGGTGCTCGTGCTGAACGGCGACATCCTGTCGGGTCACGACATCGCCGCGCAGGTGGACCTGCACGTTTCACGGGGGGCCGCGGTGACCCTCCACCTCACGGAGGTGGACGACCCGTCGAGGTTCGGCTGCGTGCCGACCGACGACGACGGCCGGGTCAGCGCCTTCCTGGAGAAGACGCCCAATCCCGTGACGAACCGGATCAACGCCGGCTGCTACGTGTTCCAGCGCTCGGTCATCGACGCGATTCCCGAGGGCCAGGTGGTCTCGGTCGAGCGGGAGACCTTCCCCGGGCTGATCGCGTCCGGCGAGCTGGTGCTCGGCTACGCCGACACGTCGTACTGGCTGGACGTGGGCACGCCGGCGGCGTTCGTGCAGGGCTCGGCCGACCTGGTGCTGGGCAAGCTCGGCTCGCCCGCGCTGCCGGGTCCGGTGGGCGAGAGCCTCCTGCTGGACGGGTCCGTCGTGTCGCCCGAGGCCAAGGTCACCGGTGGCACGGTCGTCTGCGCCCGCGCCACGGTCGAGGCCGGCGCGAGCGTGCGCGGCAGCGTGCTGTCCGAGGACTGCCACGTCGCGTCCGGCGCGACCGTCGTGGACTCGGTCGTCGGGGTCGGCGCCCGCGTCGCCTCCGGCGCCATGTTGCGCGAGGTCGTCGTCGGCGACGGCGCGCTCATCGGCCCCGGCAACGAGCTCACCTCCGGTATGCGCGTCTGGCCCGGTGTAAATCTGCCCGAGTGCGCGGTCCGCTTCTCCAGCGACGTCTGATGATCTGCACGGCTTCCACCGGACGGCGGAGCGAGCGGCGCTGGCGGCCGTCCGCGCCGTTCGACCTCGCGCTGACGCTGTCGCCGCACCGGCACGGGGGAGGCGACCCGGCCTGGCGGTCCACGCCGGACGGGGCGATCTGGCGCGCCTCGCGCACCCCCGAAGGGCCCGGCACCCTGCGCGTGGCGGCAGGCGGCGGCGAGGTCCTCGGGCAGGCGTGGGGGCCGGGGGCGGGCTGGCTGCTGGAGACGCTTCCGTCGCTGCTGGGCGCCGACGACGACGTGGCCGGCTTCGCCGCGATGCTCGCGCGGCTCACCCGCGCCGGCGATCCCCGGCAGGCCCGCGCCGCCGCGTTCGTCGCCGGCCTGGCCGGCCGCGCCGCCGGGCTGCGGATCGGGCGCTCCCTGCGGGTCTTCGAGGCGCTGGCGCCCGCCGTGCTGGAGCAGAAGGTGGTCGGCAGCGAGGCGTGGCGGGCCTGGAGGTTCCTCCTGCGCCGGTACGGCGAGCCGGCCCCGGGCCCGGCCCCCGAGGGCATGTACGTGATCCCGCCGCCGGAGGTGTGGCGGGCGATCCCGTCGTGGGACTGGCACCGGGCGGGCGCGGAGGCCGTACGGGCCAGGACGATCGGCAACGCGGCCCGGCACGCCGAGAAGCTGGAGCGCACCGCGGATGCGTCGGTGGAGGCGTCGGCGGAGGCGGACCGCCTGCTGCGGGCGCTGCCGGGCATCGGCGTGTGGACCTCCGCCGAGGTCCGCCAGCGGGCCCACGGCGACCCGGACGCCCCCAGCGTGGGCGACTTCCACATTCCGGGGCTCGTCGGCTACGCGCTGACCGGCCGGAAGACCGACGACGACGGCATGCTCGAACTGCTCGATCCGTTCCGGGGGCACCGCCACCGCGTGGTCAAGCTAATCGAGCTCAGCGGCGTCAGGCCGCCGGCGCGCGGACCGCGCATGGCTCCGCGCGACTACCGGGCCTTCTGACGACGTCCGTTCAGGTTCTGGTTGATCCCGCAGTGCTCGACCCCGTCCCGGCACCTGCCGCTGAGGGTGTTGGTGAAGTCGCTGACGCTCGTCACCTGCTGGAGGCCGGCGAACGCGATGCCGTTGTTGCCGGCGGGGGCGTTCACGTTGCGCCTGCCCGCGGACACCTGCAGGGGGGCGCTGGCGATCGCGGGCGTGTTGGCCGTGTTGCGGCCGTCCGTGACCTGCTTGGCGTGGCCCTTGCCCGATCCGCCGCCGTGCCCGGCGTACGGCGCCGCGAGCGCCTCGGCCGCCGGCGCCGACAACCCGATGACGATCGTCGCGATGGCCAGGGACCGGACTCTCAAAGCTAGACAAAACGCACTATTCGCCCCAATAACGGCCACTATTTCCTCGCTCGTTGTCTGTTCCGCTCCCTCGCTCATACCCAGCGGCCGCAAACCGCCCGGCGGGCGTACGCCATGACTTCCCCCGGGCGGCCGGGGGCTGGGTGCGCCGGACGGACCCACGCCTCATAGGGTGCGGCGTATGACGGCGAAGCGACCTCCGAACGCCAGCTCCGACAGCGGCACCCGCCGGGCACTCGCGCGGGCCAGGGACGGCAAGACCCTCGACCCCGGCGAGGCGGCGATCCTGCTGCGCGCCCGCGGCGACGACCTGGACGCCCTGCTCGCGCACGCCTCACGGGTCAGGGACGCGGGACTGGAGGCCGCCGGCCGGCCCGGCGTCATCACCTACAGCCGCAAGGTGTTCATCCCGCTGACCCGGCTGTGCCGGGACAGATGCGGCTACTGCACGTTCGCCACCGCGCCGCACAAGCTGCCCGCCGCCTTCCTGTCGCCCGACGAGGTGCTGGAGATCGCCCGCCAGGGCGCGGCGATGGGCTGCAAGGAGGCGCTGTTCACGCTCGGCGACCGGCCGGAGGACCGGTGGCACCAGGCGCGCGAGTGGCTCGACGCCCACGGGTACGACGACACGCTCTCGTACGTGCGGGCGATGGCGATCCGGGTGCTGGAGGAGACGGGGCTGCTGCCCCACCTCAACCCCGGCGTGCTGACCTGGAAGGACCTGCAGCGGCTCAAGCCGGTCGCGCCCTCGATGGGCATGATGCTGGAGACCACCTCACGGCGGCTGTTCACCGAGAAGGGCGAGGCCCACTACGGCTCTCCCGACAAGGACCCGGACGTGCGGCTGCGCGTGCTGGAGGACGCCGGCCGCTCCAGCGTGCCGTTCACGACGGGCCTGCTGATCGGCATCGGCGAGACGATCGAGGAGCGGGCCGAGTCGATCTTCGCGATCCGCCGGGTCGCCAGGGAGTACGGCGGCATCCAGGAGGTCATCGTCCAGAACTTCCGCGCCAAGCCCGACACGGCCATGCGCGGCATGCCCGACGCCGACCTGCACGAGCTGGCCGCGACGATCGCGGTGACGCGGCTCGTGCTCGGCCCGAAGGTCCGCGTGCAGGCGCCGCCCAACCTGATCGGCGAGGAGTACGCGCTGATGCTGCGGGCGGGCATCGACGACTGGGGCGGAGTGTCCCCGCTCACGCCCGACCACGTCAACCCCGAGCGCCCGTGGCCGCAGATCGACGACCTCGCGGCCCGCACCGCCGCGACCGGGTTCACGCTGCGCGAGCGCCTCACGATCTATCCCGAGTACGTGCTCGCGGGGGAGCCGTGGCTCGATCCCCGGCTCACCGAGCACGTCGCGGCGCTGGCCGACCCCGCCACCGGGCTCGCGCGTGAGGACGCCGTGCTTCGGGGCCGTCCCTGGCAGGAGCCCGACGGCGGCCTGGGCGGCCTGGTCACCGGCGGACGGGCCGACCTGCACACCGCCGTCGACGCCGAGGGCCGGACGGGCGACCGCCGGGCCGACTTCGACAGCGTGTACGGCGACTGGGAGGCCCTGCGCGAACGCCTGCCCGGCGGCGGACGGGACGGGGCCGTCCGGAACCACGCCGTCGGGGCGGATGTGCGGGAGGCGCTGCGGCAGGCCGAGGCGGACCCGGCGCGGCTGACCGACGAGCAGGCGCTGACGCTGCTCGACCTCGCCGGGGACCAGTCGGGGGCGGGCGCCGACGACGCCGGCCTGGAGGAGCTGTGCCGGATCGCCGACGGGCTGCGCCGCGAGGCGGTGGGCGACGACGTCACCTACGTCGTCAACCGGAACATCAACTTCACCAATGTCTGCTACACCGGCTGCCGGTTCTGCGCCTTCGCCCAGCGGCGCACCGACGCCGACGCCTACACCCTGTCGCTGAGCGAGGTGGCCGACCGGGCGCAGGAGGCGTGGGAGGCCGGGGCGACCGAGGTGTGCATGCAGGGCGGCATCCACCCCGACCTGCCCGGCACGGCCTATTTCGACATCGCCCGCGCGGTGAAGGAACGCTGCCCCGAGATCCACGTGCACGCGTTCTCGCCGATGGAGGTCGTCAACGGCGCGAGCCGTACGAACCTGTCGGTCGAGGAGTGGCTGCACGCGGCGCGGGAGGCGGGGGTCGACTCGCTGCCCGGCACGGCCGCCGAGATCCTCGACGACGACGTGCGGTGGGTGCTGACCAAGGGCAAGCTGCCCGCCCGGGAGTGGATCGAGGTCATCACCACCGCCCACCGGGTCGGCATCCCCACGACCTCGACCATGATGTACGGCCACGTGGACACCCACGAGCACTGGGTGCGCCACATCCGGCTGATCCGGTCGATCCAGGAGGAGACGGGCGGGTTCAGCGAGTTCGTGCTGCTGCCGTTCGTGCACCACAGCGCCCCGATCTACCTGGCGGGGATCTCCAGGCCGGGACCGACCGCGCGGGAGAACCGGGCCGTTCACGCGCTGGCGCGGATCATGCTGCACGGCGCGATCCGCAACATCCAGTGCTCCTGGGTGAAGCTGCGCGACGACCTGTGCCGGGACGTGCTCGCCGGAGGCGTGAACGACCTCGGCGGCACGCTCATGGAGGAGACGATCAGCCGGATGGCCGGCTCGGAGAACGGCTCCTACAAGACGATCAGTGAGATCGCGGCCATGGTGGCGCCGACCGGCCGTCCGCTGCGCCAGCGCACCACGTCGTACGGCCGGCCGGGTGAGGAGCGGGCCGAGGCGGCCCGGCGCAGCGACGGGGTGTGCCAGTCGGTCCGCGGGCCGCTGCTCACGGTCTCACCCGTCTCCCGGCCGCCGGTCACCTCGTGACGTAGAAGTCGGCCGGGTCCCGCGGCGGCCGGTCCTTCGGCGGCGCGGCGGGATGGCCGACGGCCACGGCCCCCATGGGGTCCCAGTTCTGCGGCAGGCCGAGCACCTTGCGCACCACGTCACGGCAGAACATCGTGGACGACACCCACGCCGAGCCCAGCCCCTGCACGGCGAGCTGGACCAGGAAGTTCTGCACGCCGGCGCCGGTGGCCACCACGAACATCTCCCGCTCGGCGGCGTTCCTGCGCTCGTCCCTGTAGGTGTGCGAGCCGTCCATCACCAGGCACGGAACCGCCAGGTAGGGCGCGTTCCTCAGCACGTCGCCGCGCCGGATCCGCCGGGCGATCGACTCCTCGGAGAAGCCGTCGGAGCGCAGGTCCTCGATCCAGGCGTCCCGCATCGCGTCGAGCAGTTCCGCGCGCGCCCCCGGGGTCTCCAGCAGCACGAACCGCCACGGCGTGGTGTGGTGCGGGGCGGGCGCGGCGACGGCGGCGGCCACGGCCCGCCGTACGGCCGCGGGGTCCACCTCGGCGGCGGAGAACTCCCGGATCGTGCGGCGGGCGAAGACGACGTCGGCAGAGCCGTACCGGAACATGTCCTCGTCGGCGGGGCGGACCAGGACCCGCCCGCCCGGGCCGTCCTCGTCGGTCACCAGGTGGGCCAGCCCGCGGACGACGGCCACCGGAACGCCGGACAGCTTGCCCTTCGCCAGGTCGCCCGCCGCCGCGATCTCGTCGGCCAGCGCGGTGACGGTGGCGTTGAGCGGGTTGCCGTAGCCGTCGGTGCCACCGCGCAGGTCCTCAAGGGGCCGCACGCCGGCCGCGCCGATGGCGACGTCGGTCAGGCCGTGCCGCCAGGGCCGGCCGAAGGTGTCGGACACGATCACCCCGGCGCGCACGCCGAGCCGCTCGCGCAGCCCCCGGCGGATCCGGCCCGCCGAGGCGTCCGGGTCCTCGGGCAGCAGCAGCACGGTGCCGGGGGAGGTGTTGGAGGCGTCGACGCCGGCCGCGGCCATCACGAAGCCGTGCCGCGTCTGCGCGATGACCGTGTCGCCGCGCCGCGCGACCACGCGCTCGGTCTCCTCCCCGATCGCGGCCGTACGACTACCGTCCTGCCGGATGCGGCCCTCGGCCTTGCTCACGATCTTGGAGGTTACTACCAGGATGTCGCCGTCCCGGAGGTCGGGCGCGGCCTGCGCCACGAGCAGGGCGATGTCGTCGCCGGGACGCACCTCGGGCAGGCCGGGCACGCCGCTGACAGTGATCTGGGGCATGGGCTCCTCTGACGTCTGTTCTGGCATCGGCATTCAGGCCTTCAGCGACCGGGCCAGGGCGAGGGCCGCGGCGGCGATGTCCCTCGTGGCCTCGGGGTCGCTCATCAGGAGCGGGCGGGCCTCCACCGCGACGCCGTCGAGCGCCACGCCCTTGTCCTCCTCGGCCACGAGCCAGCCGTCGAGCAGCGCGGATCCGTACAGCTCCAGGACGGCCTGGGCGCTCGTCTCCACGCCGATCGCGGTCAGGCAGGCGTCGGCCATGCCGCGCACCGGCGCGCCGCCGATGATGGGGGAGACGCCGACGACGGTCTTGTCCTCCAGAGCGGCCCGGATGCCCGGGATCTGGAGGATCGTGCCGATGCTGACGACCGGGTTCGACGGCGGGAGGATGACGACGTCCGCCGCCGCGACGGCGTCGAGCACGCCGGGCGCGGGACGCGCCTCGTCCGCGCCGACGAGCACGATCTGCTCGGCCGGCACGGAGGCGCGCAGCCGCACCCACCACTCCTGGAAGTGGACGGCCCGCCTGCCGGCCTCGTCGGAGATGACCACGTGGGTCTCGGTGGGATCGTCCGACATCGGCAGCAGCCGCACCCCGGGCCGCCATCGGTCGCACAGGGCCTCGGTCACCTGGGAGAGCGGATAACCGGCCGCCAGCATCTGGCTGCGGATGATGTGGGTGGCGAAGTCCCGGTCGCCGAGGCCGAACCACTGCGGTTCCATGCCGTACGCGGCGAGCTCCTCCTTCACCGTGAACGTTTCAGCGGCCCGTCCCCAGCCCTGTTCCTCGTTGATGCCTCCGCCCAGCGTGTACATGACCGTGTCGAGGTCAGGGCACACGCGCAGGCCGAACAGGGTGATGTCGTCGCCGGTGTTGCCGATCACGGTGATCTCGGAATCGGGGGCTGCCGCCTTGAGACCTCGGAGGAACCGGGCGCCGCCGATTCCTCCGGCGAGGGACACGATGCGCATGCGGCCAGTCTTCCACCGGCCGTCCGCGGGATCGCCGACACCCACCCCAGGAACGGGATGAACGGCGATATGTAGGGTCTGTTTGGCTTGTGAGGTTCATGGGTCTGCCGACGCTTAAGTCAGTCTTGTGCAAAACTTCCCCGAGTGCCGTTTGGACCGATGGGGGTAGTCGTGCTCAAGGTCGATACCGGCCGGCTCCGAGAGCCGGCCGCGTGGACGATGCTCGCGGCGGTGATCACCACCGTCCTCGTCAGCATCGCGCACCTGCTGATCGGCTCCTCGTCGAGCAGCACGTTCGGCGTCCGCGCGGCGACGAGCCTGTACTCTCTCGTGTCCCCGGTCTCGACCGCACTCGCGTTCGGCGCCGTGCTGCTCGTCGCCAAGGCCGGGACGCCCACCCCCCGGGCCCGCCTGGTGGCGCTCGGCGCGGCCGGGTCGCTCGGTCTCAGCGTCGTCTTCGGCGTGATCGCCGTGCTGGGCGTGCTCGTGGGCGAGCTGGCCTCGTTCCGCGACCGGTTCGAATACCTGATCACCGGACTGCCGTTGGTCGCGCTCGCCGTCTTCGGTGCGCTGTTCGCGCTGAGCACGGCATCGGCGCTCCAGCCCGTCAGGGAACCGGCGGGCGACTTCTTCGGCAGGCGCGAGGACGCCTACCCGCCCCAGCCGTACGCTCCGGCGCTGCCGCACAACCCGCAGGCGCCTCACGCACCGCAGCAGCCGCACGCGCCGCAGGGCGCGCCGGCCCACGCCCCCGGTCCTGTTCAGCAGGCGCCTCATCAGCAGGTGCCCAATCAGCAGCAGTTCGGCCACCCCGCCCCGGGCGACCACCAGAGCCAGCCGCAGGGTCAGCCACAGGGTCAGCCACAGGGTCAGCTACAGGGCCAGCCGCAGGGGCCCGCGTACGGGCAGAACGCGCCGGCGCCGGCTCACCCCCAGCTGCCGCCCGCGGAGCACCGCTACCCCGACCAGCAGCAGTACGGCCAGGAATACGAGCCGCAGCCCTCCTACGCGCCCGCCCCGACCGCCCCGCAGTCCCCGCCCTTCGGCGGGCAGGGCGGGCAGCCCGGCTCCCCGGCTCCCGCTCCGGTTTCCTCTCAGGGCCCCGGCCAGGGACAGATGCAGCAGGCGCAGCAGCCCCGGCCGTCGCTGCAGGACGTCCAGACCGGCGCGCACTACCCCGACTACGGCCCGTACGGCGCGCAGCCCGAGGCGGCGGCGCCCCAGCGCGCCGACTACGCCCCGCCGCCGCAGGGCCCGGTGTTCGACCAGTACGGCTACGCGGGCCAGCAGACGGACTCCGGTGGCTACGGGCAGTTCCCGAGCGCTCCCCCCGCCGTGCCCGATACCCCTGTCGCTCCCGTCGCTCCCGTCGCTCCCGTCGCTCCCGTCGTCCCCGCCGCTCCCGACCCTCGCGGTTACGGTCAGCCGTCCTCCTACGCCCCGGTCTCGGAGGCCAGGCCGTACGAGCAGGACCAGTCGTACGGACAGGGTTCCCCGTTCTCCGGCTACTCGGGTCAGGCGTTCGCCCGCCATGCCGCCGAGCAGGCCCCGGCCGGCGGCCCGGCCTTCGACGCTCCCCCCGCGTACGAAGGCCCGGCCGACCCGCGGGAGCAGCAGCTCGCGCAGGCCTACCAGCAGGCGCAGAGCTACCAGAAGGGCGCCCTGCCCGACCACCCCACCGGTCCGCAGGACATGCCGGAGTACTACGACAACCCGCTCGGCCACCCCCAGTCCGAGCCCGCGCCGTTCCAGCCTCCCGTGGCCGGCCCCGCCGACCAGACGGTCCGTTTCGACTCCTCCGGCTATCACGGAGACCCGCTCAGCGACCCGCTGCCCAGGGAGGAGCCGCTCGACCCGACGGCCATCTACACGCCTGATCGGTCGCAGGCAAAGTATGAGGAAGGTTCCGCCCCCGATCAGGCAGGCCGCGGAACCGACCCCAACCTCCCTTGGTATGGTTCCGAACGCTGATAGGACCGTAGATCGGGGCGTACGAACCGGGGCGAGCAGGTCTTTCCCCGGGTATCGGTATGCCGCTTGACGCCACACGCGCCACGCGCGTGTAATTACAGACATGTTGTTACGCCTTCCCAAGGGTGGGTACAGGGCAGGCGTTTTTATGGGGGGCTCCATGTGGGCGGGCGAGCGACAGGGAGGTGTGCAATGACCGATCTGGTCATGGCACAGGCGCTCGATGGCGACGGTGAAGATCTCGGGTGGCAGGAGCGCGCTTTGTGCGCGCAGACTGATCCTGAGGCGTTCTTTCCTGAAAAGGGCGGTTCCACCAGGGAAGCAAAGAAGGTGTGCCGTTCGTGTGAGGTGCGCGCCGAATGCCTTGAATACGCGCTTCAGCATGATGAGCGTTTCGGCATCTGGGGCGGCCTGTCCGAGCGGGAAAGGCGCAAGATCAAGCGCCAGGCCGTCTAGGTCGTGTCCCTGACATCGACGCGGGTGGGGCCGTGCGTTCGGCGCACGGCCCCACGCTTATGTCTGGGTTGTTGCTGACATCCTGTTTCGCCTGGATGTGATCGGGTGAGTCCGGGTTGCCGTATCGTGGTCGGCGCTCAGCCGTACGACCCCCCAAGGACTCGACGTGCACTCGGTGACCGCGATCGTCGTCGCTCACGACGGCGCCCGCTGGCTCAAGGAGACGCTGGCGGCGGTGCTGCGCCAGGCCCGGCCTCTCGACCGTGTCGTCGGCGTCGACAACGGCAGCCGTGACGGCAGCGGGGCGCTGCTGACCGAGGCCTTCGGCCCGGGAAACGTGCTGGCGCTGCCCCGGTCCACCGGGTTCGGCGAGGCCGTCCACGAAGTGCTGCGGCGGCTGCCGCCCGCGCCCGGCGAGGAATGGGTCTGGCTGCTCCACGACGACTGCGTGCCCGACGCGCACGCGCTGCAGGCTTTGCTGTGGGCCGCCGAGCAGGATCCCAAGGCCGCCATCCTCGGCCCCAAGCTGCGTGACTGGCTCGACCGGCGGGTGCTGCTCGAGATGGGCGTCACCGTCAGCAGGTCGGGACGGCGCGACACCGGCCTGGAGCCGAGGGAGTACGACCAGGGCCAGCACGACGGGATCGCCGACGTCCTGTCGGTCTCCACGGCCGGCATGCTCATCCGCAGGGACGTCTGGGACGAGCTGTCCGGCCTCGACACCGCGCTGCCGCTGTTCCGCGACGACCTCGACCTGTGCTGGCGGGCCCGTACGGCCGGGCACCGCGTGCTGAACGTGAGCGACGCGGTGGCCTGGCACGCCGAGGCGTCGGCGCGGCGGCGCCGCAGGATCGCCACCAGCGAGGAGCACCCGCGCAGGCTCGACCGGCGCAACGGTCTGTTCGTCCTGATGGCGAACCTGCCGTTCGGCGCGCTCGTGCGATCGGTGCTGCGCAACGTCTTCGGGTCCGTGCTGCGGGCCCTGCTGTTCCTGCTGGCCAAGCAGCCGGCCAACGCCCTCGACGAACTGGCCGCGCTCGGCTCGGTCATCGGCCATCCGATGCGCCTGCGGCGGGCACGTAAGGCCAGGAAGCAGGGCAGGAAGCAGGGCTGGCCCGCGATCCGGCGCAAGCTCACCCCGCCGGGCGCGGCGTTTCGGCGGCTGGCCGACATGGTGCAGGGCTTCCTCGCCGGAGCCGGCCCGGTGGACTCGGCGGGCCGCCACCACGCCGCCGCGGACCGCGCCCAGGAGGACGACGGCGACGAACTGCTGACCGACTCGGGCGGCGTCCAGCGCGTGTTCAGCAGTCCGGGGGTGGCGCTCTTCCTGATCCTGACGGTGATCACGCTGGTTGCCGAAAGGACGCTGCTGCCCGGGCTTCTGTCCTCCGACGGGCACCTGGGCGGCGGCGCTCTGGTGCCGGTCACCGGGGGCGCGTCCGACCTGTGGCGGCTCTACGTCGAAGACCATCACGCCGCCGGGCTCGGCTCGCAGACCTGGGCCCCGCCGTACGTCGCCGTGCTGGCCGGGCTGTCGGCGGTCGCGTTGGGCAAGACGTGGCTGGCCGTGGCCGTGGTGCTGCTCGGCTGCGTGCCGCTGGCCGGGATCTCGGCGTACGCGGCGACCAAGCGCATGATCTCCTACGCGCCCGCGCGGGTCTGGCTGGCCGCCACCTACGCCCTGCTGCCCGTCGCGACGGGCGTGGTGGCGGGCGGGCGGCTCGGCACCGCGATCGTGATCGTGCTGCTGCCCGTCTACGCGGCGCTCGCCACGCGGGTGATGGCCGGGTCGCGGCGGGCGGCCTGGGGCCTCGGCCTGCTCCTGACCGTGGGCACGGCCTTCGTCCCGCTCGCGTACGTGCTGGTGGCGATCCTCGGCGGGCTCGCCGCGGTGTCGTTCGGAGGCATTCGCCGGGGCGTCAGGCGGTCGCTCGTGATCGGCCTCGGCACCCCGGTCGTGCTGCTGTTCCCGTGGCTGGTGCAGATCGCCAGGGAGCCGGGCCGGATCCTGCTCGAGTCCGGCCTGCACGAGTCCGGCCTGCATGTCGGCCGCCTCACCACCCCCCGCCTGGCCGCCGACTCCCTGCTCATGCTGAGCCCCGGCGGGCCGGGGGTGCCGCCCGTGTGGGCGACGGCGGGCCTGATCGCGGTCGCGCTGGCCGCACTGCTGCTGCGGCGTCACCAGATGATCGTCGCCATCGGCTGGGGCGTCATGCTCTTCGGGCTCCTGGTGGCGATCGTGGTCAGCCGGGTCGACGACGCGGCGTGGCCGGGGGTGCCGCTGGCGTTCGCGGCGACGGGCCTGCTGGTGGCCGCGGGGCACCAGGCGCACCGGATCGCCGAGTTCCGCGCCTCGGGCGGGCTGCGCCGGCTGGGCGCGATGCTGATCGTCGTGGTCGCCTTCGCGACGCCGCTCGCCGCCGCCGCGCTGTGGGTGACCAGAGGCGCGGACGACCCGCTGCGAAGCGACCTGAGCGATCCGGTGCCGGTGCTCGCCGAACTGCAGTCGGAGCCCGGCGAGGGCACCCTCCTGCTGCGTCCCAAGGACGGCACGGTGGGCTACACGCTGATGCGCGGCCGGGGTCCGCTGATCGGCGAGTCCGACCTCACGCCGCCCCGGGAGACGACCGAGCGTTTCACGACCGCGGTCGCCGGGCTCGCCTCGGGCCGGGGCAGCACGTACGTCCAGACGCTCGCGGCGTCCGGGGTCCGCTTCGTGACGGTGCCCGGCTCCGTCGACCCCGCCCTGCGACGGGCGCTCGACTCGCAGCCCGCCCTGGTCAGGGTGAGCCTGTCGGAGACGGGCGGCCTGTGGCGTGTGGCGGGCCAGGTGACGGTGCCTCCGCCGCCGGCGACCGCGGGCGGGCTGCATCGGGGCTGGTTGTGGGCCCAGGGCGGGCTGCTCGTGCTCGTGCTGATCCTCGCCTCGCCCGGGGCCCGTACGAAGGAGCCGGACGTCGACTACGCGGACGCGCCCGTCGAGGAGGGGCCGCGGGGCCGCCGCCGGGCCAAGGAGAACAAGGGCAGGAAAGATCGGGTGCCCGCGTGAGGAGACTGATCGAGAACCGCTTCGGCCTGCTCGCTCTGGTGCTGGTCGCCCTGGGCGCGTTGTACGGCGTGGCCTTCGTCAGCCGGCCCGCGCCCGCCGCTCAGGTGCGTCCGCAGGCCGTCAGGGCGCCGGTGGAGTCGGTGACCGCCGTGTGCCCCGCGCCGTCCGGCAGCAGGGTGAGCGTGGTGACCCCCGCCCAGGACCAGCGGAACCCGGGACAGCAGGACCAGAAGCCGGGCAGCGCCACCCTGTCGGCGATCAGAACGCCGGAGGAGAAGGCCGGCGGCAATGACGACGTGATCGACAGGCCGGGCCTGCTGTGGCAGCGCGAGATCGCCGTCGGGGGCGGCCCGCTCGTGGTCGACGCCACCGGTGCGATGGCCGCCGGGCTGGAGAGCGCCCAGACCGCCAGGGAGACGTCGGGCACCCAGCGGGGTCTGGCCGGAGTGCGGTGCGTCGAGCCGGGCGCGGAGAGCTGGTTCGTCGGGCCGGGGCCGGCCGCCGCGGAGATGACCCTCTACCTCGCCAACCCCGACGCGGCCCCGGCCAACGTCTCGTTCATGGTCTACTCCGGAGAGGGCCCGGTGCTGAGCGAGCGCGGCAACGGCGTCGTCGTCAAGCCCGGCCAGCACCGCGTGATCAGGCTGCGCGACCTCGCGCCCTCCCCGCTGATCATGGCCCTGCAGGTGAGCACGCGCAGCGGCCGGGTGGCCGCCGCGGTGAAGGCCGTCCTGGGTGAGGGCAGGGGCGTCGACTGGCTGCCCGTCGCCGCCGCCCCCGCCACCCGGGTCGTCGTCCCCGGCATCCCCGGAACCGCCGGGCAGCGGGAGCTGTACGTCGCCGCGCCGGGGGAGCGGGACACCGTCGTGCGGATCAAAGCAGTGCTGGAGGACGGCTCCTACGCGCTGAAGAACAAGGAGACGATCGAGGTGCCGGCCGGATCGGCGGCCTCGCTCGACCTGTCCACCGGGATCGGCGGGCAGCCGGCCGCGCTGGTGCTGGAGTCCGACGTCCCGATCGTGGCGGGCCTCAAGATCACCGGAACGGGGGCCAGGCAGGACGTCGCCTACACGGCCGGCGCCGCCTCCGTCGATCTCGGCAGCGTCGTCGCGGACGGCCGGGCGGAAGGCAAGCAGACCTCCTGGCTGGTGCTGTCCGCGCCCTTCGGGGCGGCCGTGGCGGAGGTTCAGCTGGTGCCCTCGAAGGGTGCGGCGCCGGCCCCGGTCGAGGTGAAGGTGCCCGCCGCCCGCACCAAGGAGCTCAGGCTCACGCCGCCGAAGGGAAGCAAGGGCGGCTTCAGCGTGGTCGTGCGGCCGATGCCGGGCTCGGGTCCTGTGTACGGCGGGCGCGTCCTCGACGAGGGGGTCAAGGACGGCCGGCTGCTGACCGCGCAGCCGCTGGCCATGGCCAGGACCTGGGCGCTGGTGCCCCCGACCGTCGACGAGCCGGGCGCCGTGCTGCCCTGAACCTCAGTGGCGGTCGTCGTAGCCGGGGTCGATCGTCTCCGGCGTGAGGCCCAGCAGGCTGGCCACCTGCTCGACGACCACGTCGAGGACCAGCGTGCCGAGCTGGTCGCGGTCGCGGGCCCGGGCCTCCAGGGGACGGCGGTACAGCACGACGGTGGCGAGTTCGTCCCCCGAGGCCGGCTCCGCCCGTCCCAGCGGGATCGGGTCGGAGGACAGCCGGGCGGGACCGTCCACCAGCTCGGCGGCCGGCGGCACCTCCTCGACCGCGAACTCGACCGACGCGAGCTGGGTGCCCCACCGCGGCTTGAGCCGGTCGACCGCGTCGATCACCAGGTCGTCGAACCGCTCGCCGCGGGACTTGGCGATCGGGACGTGCGAGGGCGCGAGGGGGCCGCGCATGCCGCGGCCGTGCCGGTCACGCCGGCGCACCCGCCGCCCTCGATCCGGCCTGTCGCCGTTCCGATCGCTCACGCAGTCAGCTTAGAGCCCGGCCCACCGGTGCGGTGGATCCCGTCGGTTGTGTCCGCTTTGCCCAACAACGTCATGTCGACTTCAGAGATCGCGGAATTGTGGCGACACGTTCAATAAGAGCGGCAGGGTGGTGGCAATGTGAACGCGGACCGGATACGGTCCCTCCGTGAGCCCCGTCCGCAGCTGTTCCCGTACCGCCTGCAGGCAGCCTGCCGTCTTCACACTCACGTATGTCTACGCCGACTCGACCGCTGTACTCGGCCCCCTGGCGACGTACGTCGAGCCACACTGTTACGACCTGTGCGCGGAGCACGCGGAACGGCTCACCGCACCCAGGGGATGGGAGGTCGTGCGCCTTCCGTCCGAGCCCGGCGCCCCGAACGGAGACGACCTGGAGGCCCTGGCGAACGCGGTCCGCGAGGCCGCGCGCCCCGCTCCCGCCGCCGGCGAGCCCGTCGGACAGGCGGTCGAGGTGGGCCGCCGAGGTCACCTGAGGGTGCTCAAGTCCGCTCAGCCGAATAGGGAGCGATGACACCCCGCGAGGAGATCGCGTACGGCGCGTTGAAGCGCTCATTGTGTGGGCAATCAGGCGCTATAGGCTCAGGTGCGAAGACTTAACGACTTTTAGGGGCGTGCAGTGGCCGACCTCAGCAGGATCTTCAAGGCGTACGACGTGCGCGGCGTGGTGCCGGACGAGCTCGACGAGGAGATCGCTCAGGCCGTCGGGGCGGCCTTCGTCGAGTTGACCGGCGCGTCCTCCGTGGTGATGGCGCACGACATGCGCACCTCCTCCGGCCCGCTGGCGGCGGCGTTCGCGCGGGGCGCGGCCTCCCGGGGCGCCGACGTGATCAACGCCGGGCTCGGCTCGACCGACATGCTCTACTACGCCAGCGGCAGTCTCGGCCTGCCGGGCGTCATGTTCACCGCGAGCCACAACCCGGCCAAGTACAACGGCATGAAGATGTGCCGGGCGGGCGCCGTGCCGGTGGGCTCGGAAACCGGCCTGCTGGAGATCCGCGACCGTGCGGCCGAACTGCTCGCCACCGAGCTGGGCGGCACGCCGGGCGCGGGCACGGTGACCGAGCGGAACCTGCTGGAGGGCTACGCCGCCCACTTGAAGACGCTGGTCGACCTGTCGGGCATCCGGCCGCTGAAGGTGGTCGTGGACGCCGGTAACGGCATGGGCGGCTACACGGTTCCGGAGGTCTTCAACGGCCTGCCGATCGAGCTGACCCCGCTCTACTTCGAGCTCGACGGCAGCTTCCCCAACCACGAGGCCAACCCGATCGAGCCGGAGAACCTGCGCGACCTGCAGAAGGCGGTCGTCTCGCAGGGCGCGGACATCGGCATCGCCTTCGACGGCGACGCCGACCGGTGCTGGGTCATCGACGAGCGGGGCGAGTCGGTCCCGCCGTCCACCATCGCGGCACTGGTCGCGGTGCGAGAGCTGGCCAAGAACCCCGGCGCCACGATCATCCACAACCTGATCACTTCCAAGGGCGTGCCGGAGATCGTCGGCGAGCACGGCGGCAAGCCCGTCCGCACCCGTGTCGGCCACTCGTTCATCAAGGCGGAGATGGCCCGCACCGGCGCGGTCTTCGGCGGCGAGCACTCGGCCCACTACTACTTCCGTGATTTCTGGTTCGCCGACTCGGGCATGCTGGCCGCCCTGCACGTGCTCGCCGCGCTGGGCGAGCAGGACCGGCCGCTGTCGGAGGTGCTGTCCCAGTACTCGCGCTACGCCGCGTCCGGGGAGATCAACAGCAGGGTCGAGGACCAGGCCGCCGCCCTGGCCCGGGTGCGCGAGACCTTCGCGGGCCGGGAGGGTGTTACCTTCGACGAGCTGGACGGACTCACCGTCAGCGGTCCGGACTGGTGGTTCAACCTGCGTCCGTCCAACACCGAGCCGCTGCTCCGGCTCAACGCGGAGGCCGCCGACGAGGAGAAGGTCGCCGCAGTTCGAGACGAAGTGCTCGCCGTTGTAAGGAGCTGACGAGTTGAAGATCGACGACTGGCTGCTGGACATCCTCGCCTGCCCGGCGTGCAAGTCCCCGCTCCGCGCGGTGCCGGACGCGGACGAGCTGGCCTGCACGTCGGAGTCGTGCGGGCTGGTCTATCCGGTGCGTGACGACATCCCGGTGCTCCTCGTCGACGAGGCCCGTAAGGCATGAGCAGTGCCGGAGGGGTCCGGTTCGAGGCCGATCGGCTCGACGACCAGGCATACCTGGTGGAGGGCGACCCCTCCGGCATGCTCCGCTCCGTCGCGTCGGCGTCCGCCCAGGTGCGGGCGGCCTACCGATCGGCGGTGGAGAACGGCGTGGGCCGGGCCGGCCGGGAGGGCCGGCCCCGGGCGATCGTCGTGGCGGGCGTGGGCGCCTCCGCCCTCGTGGGCGACGTGATCGAGGCGCTGTGCCGGTATGGCGCCCCGGTCCCGGTGGTGACGGTGCGCGGCCACCGGCTGCCCGGCTGGGTCGGCGCCGCCGATCTCGTCATCGCCGTCTCCCGCTCCGGCAGGACCGAGGAGACCGTCGCCGTGGCCGCCGAGGCCGCACGGCGCGGGTGCGCGCTCGCGGGTGCGGGCACACCCGACACGCCGCTGTCGGCCCTGGTCGAGCGGGCGGGCGGGCCGTACGTGCCGGTGGGCGGGGCGACCGGGGTGGCCGGGCAGCCGATGGCCACGCTGTGGTCGCTCATGGTGCCGCCGATCCTGGTGGCGGCCGCGCTCGGGCTGGTCCCGGCCGGGGAGAGCGAGTTCGAGTCGGTGGCCAAGCGGCTGGAGGACCTGGCCCATCGGTGTCGCCCGTCCAGCGAGTCGTTCATCAACCCCGGCAAGACGCTGGCGATGGAACTGGCCGGGACGCTTCCGGTCATCTGGGGCACCTCACCGCTGGCCGCGGTGGCGGCCCACCGCCTGGCCATTCGGCTGAACGAGGACGCGGGCTACCCGGCGATCTGGGGGGAGTTGCCCGAGGCCGCCCACAACCAGATCGTGACGTTCGACGGCCCTCTCGCCGGGCGGGACGTCTTCGCCGACCCGTTCGCCGACGAGCCGGGGGAGGCCACGCGCCTGCGCCTGTTCCTGCTGCGCGACGTGGAGGAGCACCCGCAGGTGACCAGGTCCCGCATGGCCGCCGTGCGGATGGCCGAGGACCGTGGGGTTCCGGTGTCCGAGATCCTGGCCGAGGGCGTGCACCCGCTGGACCGGCTCGCGGCCCTGATCGGCCTGTGCGACTACGCGAGTGTCTACCTCGCTCTCGGGTACGGGACGGACCCGGCATCGGCCGCGGCGGCGACGGAACTCCAGGCCAGGATTTCCCAATAGGATCGCCTCGGCCGATTGAATTGAGGAGTTCATCGTGAGTGCGGGTGGCGGTACCAAGGCGATCCTTGCGGCGCTCGGCGCCAATCTGGCGATCGCCGTGGCGAAGTTCGTGGCGTTCCTGTTCACCGGGTCGTCCTCGATGCTCGCCGAGTCGGTCCACTCCGTGGCCGACTCCGGCAACCAGGCGCTGCTGATGCTCGGCGGCAAGCGGGCCGCCAAGGGAAGGACCCGCAAGCACCCCTTCGGCTACGGCCGGGAGCGCTACTTCTACGCGTTCGTGGTGGCCGTGGTGCTGTTCACGATCGGTGCCCTGTTCTCCCTTTACGAGGGCTGGCACAAGATCGCCGACCCGGAGCCCGTGGAGTCGCCGATCTGGGCCTTCGCGGTGCTGATCTTCGCGATCGTCGCCGAGGGCTTCTCGTTCCGCACGGCCATCAAGGAGTCGCGCGCGCTCAAGGGCGACCACTCCTGGGTGGCGTTCATCCGGCGGGCGAAGGCCCCCGAACTTCCGGTCGTGCTGCTGGAGGACTTCGGCGCGCTGATCGGCCTGGTCTTCGCGCTGCTCGGGGTGACGATGGCCGTGGTCACCGGCGACGGGGCCTGGGACGGCGTGGGCAGCCTCGCCATCGGCGTGCTGCTCGCGGTGATCGCGATCATCCTGGCCACCGAGACCAAGTCGCTGCTGATCGGCGAGAGTGCGACTCCCGAGGTGGAGGAGAAGATCTGCGCCGCGCTGGAGGCCGCCCCCGAGGTCAGCCGGGTCATCCACCTGCGCACCCTGCACCTGGGCCCGGAGGAGTTGCTGGTCGCCGCCAAGATCGCCGTGGAGCACGATGACACCGCCGGCGAGGTCGCGCGGGGCATCGACGAGGCCGAACGGCGCATCCGCGAGGCGGTCCCGATCGCCAGGGTGATCTACCTGGAGCCGGACCTCTACCGGGCGGACGCGGTCTCGGAGCAGCACGCCGGCGCATAACCCCCGTTACGGGCGGCCACATTTCCTTGCGCGCCGTAATTGAAATGTGATGCACGGTCACTTCAGTGCTGGTGGTACCGGTCGGTAACTTTACCCTTACATTACGGCTGGTTGACCCCGGAGGTGACTCATGATTCAGGGACGCGTGCGGTGGAAACGATTCGCCCTCGTCTTCGTGCCCGCGCTCGCGGTCGCCTCCGTTCTGGTCGGCGCGACCGCCGAGGGGGCGATCGGCGCGTCGTTCGTGGTCTCGGGTGACACGTTCAAGGTCTCCGCGGACACGCTGCAGGGCCAGGGCTTCGTGCAGTACGGCAGCACGGTCGAGAACAAGAAGGGCCAGAAGATCCCGGTCGCCGTCTCCGGCATCCGGAAGGCCACGCTGACCAACATGTGTCAGACGGTGCTGGTGAAGTCGCCCGTCGGCGCCGTGACCATCCGGATCACCGCCGGCACGGGCAAGGACCCGGTGATCGCCGAAAACATGATCGTCGATGCCACCCAGATCGAGGGCAACGCGGTCTTCACGAAGCTGGAGGCGGGCCGCGACGCGAGCTCCCTCGACCAGGTGCCCGGTGCCCAGGGCGCGGCGGGTATGTTCGGCCAGCAGGCCGCCGGGGTCACCATCAAGGACTTCCGGCAGGTCTCCTGGGCGGTCAACGCCGCCACGTTCAAGCTGCCGGGGCTGAAGCTGGCCGTGGAGCCCGGCGAGCACGAGTGCTTCTGATGGAGCGGCCGGTGAAATGGCGGCGGTCACGGCCGTTCTGGGGCGGCCTGCTGGTGCTCGCGGCCGGCCTGGAGTTGCTGAGCATCCCGTTCGCGACCCAGGCCCTGCCGCTCGTCATCCAGTCGGGCACGGTCGGCGCCACCTATCTGATCGCACTGGTGCTGATCATCCTGGGCCTGATGATCTGGCTCCAGCCCGGCCAGCGGGCCTTCCTCGGCGTGGTCGCCGTGCTGGTCTCGATCGCGTCGTTCGTCTACGCCAACCTGGGCGGCTTCCTGATCGGCATGCTGCTCGGCCTGGTCGGTGGCGCGCTCGCGGTGGCCTGGGCGCCCGCCGAGACCACCGAGGCCGGTGCGGCGCCGATCGAGCCCGCGGCGCCGCCCGTGCCGGGGGAAGGGGGAATCACCTTCACGGAGCGGCGGGTGGTCAGCGGTGACGAGCGCCTGGAGGCCACCCGGCCGCAGCGGCCCGCCGAACCCGCCGACGATGGCCCGCGCATCCTGGTCGCCCGGGTCCGCCGCCAAGCCGAGCCCCCGTCCAAGCCCGCTTCCGGCGATCTCGACGACCCTGGTGAGGATCCTGACGACGGGGGCGCACGGCCGGGCGGTGGCGGGCGGGGAGACCAGGGTCCGGGTCCCGCCGCCAAGGCGCTGGCCATCGCCGTGCTGCCGGTCATCCTGGCCGCCGGGACGGGCATGGCACGTGAGGACCCGGGAACGGGCGGGCAGGGCGGCTCGCTCCTGCCCGGCGTCGTCCCGAGCGCCGTTCCCGGCGGCCTGTCCGACGCTCTCCATGGCGTCCTGCCCAGCGAGGTCCCCACGGCCCTGCCCACCGGCTTGCCCACTGACCTCAAGGACGCCGTGGGGTCGCTCACCGGCAGGAAGAGCCCCTCGCCGCCGCCCGGGAAGGACGGCGAGGACGGTGAAGACGGTCAGGACACACCGGGGGCCTCGTCCCCGCCCGGGGCGGTGACGGTCGCGACCGAGACGGCAGCCGTCCGTGCGCCCTCGCTGACCATGACCGGGATGAAGTTCACCGGTGTGGTCGAGATGCCCACCGCGACCGGCGCCGTCAAGATGCTCCGCTTCACCATGGACAAGGCGGTGCTGGAGCAGCCCCGGCAGACCATGGGCCCGACGACGCTTACCGGCAGCACGTTCACCTTCGAGGGCAACGTGGTGATCTGCACGACGAAGATGACCGCCAAGCTCCTCGGCGTGCCTCAGGAATTCACGGCGGATCACCCGAACCTGCTGGTCAGGGCGCTCAAACTGGTGCCGTCCCTGAACGTCCCGCTGACGATGACCGACGTCGTCAGCGAGCAGCCGTACGTCACGGCCGACTCCCTGCGGGCGGACGACCTGCACCTCGTGGTCGGCGCCTGATCCCTGAGTGCCTGGCTCACCGGTGCCGCAGCAGCCGCAGGGCCTTCTCCTTCTCGAAGTCCAGCGCCCGGCGCGGCGCCTGGATGCGCCCGATCCGCACGCCGAGATCGCGTACGGCCTGGGCCACCGCGGGCTCGGACAGCGCCCGGAGCGCGAAGGCCAGTTCGGCCGGCGAGACGTCGAACCGCCGCTCCAGCTCCGTCGCCTGGCGCACCGCCTCCAGCTCGTCGGGCCCGAAGCGCCGGTGGGCGCCCTTGTCCCGTACGGGAGGCAGCAGGCCGAGAGCCTCCCGGTAGCGCAACATCCGGGGGGACATGCCGAGCCGCCTGGCCGCCTCGGTGATGCGCATCGTGCCTCCGGTCCCCGTTCCTGGGGTCCACGCTAGACACTCCAGCGGCCCTCCTGCACCCGTCAGCGAGGGAATCTCACAATCTTGTGTCAGGTTTGCGGGCCTGCGCATGCGTTCCTGCGTCCGCGCCGCCTAAACTCGCACCGACGGACAACGGAGGAGACACTCATGGACTTCAAGGTCGCCGACCTTACGCTTGCGGAATTCGGCCGCAAAGAGATCCGCCTCGCGGAGCACGAGATGCCGGGCCTCATGGCGACCCGCAAGGAGTACGCCGCGGCCCAGCCGCTGCGCGGCGCGAAGATCATGGGCTCGCTGCACATGACGATCCAGACCGCCGTGCTGATCGAGACGCTGGTCGCGCTCGGCGCCGACGTCCGCTGGGTGAGCTGCAACATCTTCTCCACCCAGGACCACGCCGCCGCCGCGGTCGTCGTCGGCCCGGACGGCACGGTCGACAACCCCTCCGGTGTCCCGGTCTTCGCCTGGAAGGGCGAGACGCTGGAGGAGTACTGGTGGTGCACCGAGCAGGCCCTCCGCTGGCCCGACGGCTCCGGCCCCAACATGATCCTGGACGACGGCGGCGACGCCACGCTGCTCGTGCACAAGGGTGTGGAGTTCGAGAAGGCCGGCGCCGTGCCGGTGGCCGGTGAGGACGACCCCGAGGAGTGGGCGGTCATCCTCGACACGCTCCGCCGTACGGTCTCCGAGGACAACTGGTGGACCAGCGTGGCCGAGAGCATCAAGGGCGTCACCGAGGAGACCACGACCGGCGTGCACCGTCTCTACGAGATGCACAAGTCCGGCACGCTCCTCTTCCCGGCCATCAACGTCAACGACTCGGTGACCAAGTCGAAGTTCGACAACAAGTACGGCTGCCGCCACTCGGTCATCGACGGTCTCAACCGCGCCACCGACGTGCTGATCGGCGGCAAGGTCGCCGTGGTCTGCGGCTACGGCGACGTGGGCAAGGGCTGCGCCGACGCGCTGCGCGGTCAGGGCGCCCGGGTCATCGTCACCGAGATCGACCCGATCTGCGCGCTCCAGGCCGCCATGGACGGCTTCCAGGTCACCACCCTGGAGGACGTCGTCGGCATCGCCGACATCTTCGTCACCACGACCGGCAACTTCGGCATCATCACCGCCGAGCACATGGCGCAGATGAAGCACCAGGCGATCGTCTCCAACATCGGCCACTTCGACAACGAGATCGACATGGCCGGTCTGGGCCGCATCCCGGGGATCGTGAAGAACAACATCAAGCCGCAGGTCGACGAGTGGGTCTTCCCCGACGGGCACTCGATCCTCGTGCTCGCCGAAGGCCGCCTGATGAACCTGGGCTGCGCGACCGGCCACCCGTCGTTCGTGATGTCCAACTCGTTCACCAACCAGGTGATCGCCCAGCTCGAGCTGTTCACCAAGACCGACGAGTATCCGATCGGCGTGTACGTGCTGCCCAAGCACCTCGACGAGAAGGTCGCCCGCCTCCACCTCGACGCGCTCGGTGTGAAGCTGACCACGCTGAGCAAGAAGCAGGCGGAGTACATCGGCGTCGACGTCGAGGGCCCGTACAAGCCGGACCACTACCGCTACTGACGGTCACTCGCACGACGACGGGGGCGTGGGCCCGGCCCGCGCCCCCCGTCAGGAGGCAGACGGCGTGATTCAGCCGGACAACGCGGCGGACGTCGCGGCGGGCTTCGCGGAGGCCGGAGAGCGGCGCATCGAGTGGGCGGCCCGGTCGATGCCGGTCCTCCAGGCGATCGGCGCCGGTTTCGGTGCCGACCGGCCGTTCGACGGCCTGCGCATCGCCGCCTGCTTGCACGTGACCGCCGAGACGGCGGTGCTCCTCGGGGCGCTCCGGGAGGGCGGCGCCCAGATCGCCCTGGCCGCGTCCAACCCCCTGTCCACCCAGGACGACGTCGCCGCGGCGCTGAGAACGTACGGCATCGTCGTGCACGCCCGCGCCGGGGTGGACAAGGCGACCTACTACCGGCATATCCACCAGGCGCTCGACATCGCGCCGAACGTCGTGCTCGACGACGGATGCGACCTCGTCAACACCCTGCACACCGAGCGGGTCGAGCTCCTCGACGGCGTCATCGGTGGCTGCGAGGAGACCACGACCGGGATCATCCGGCTGCGCCAGATGGCATCGGAGAGCGCGCTTCGCTTCCCGATGGTCGCGGTGAACGACACCCGGACCAAGCGGATGTTCGACAACCGTTACGGCACCGGCCAGTCGACCCTCGACGGCATCATGCGGGCCACCAACGTCCTGCTGGCGGGCCGCACCGTGGTCGTCGCGGGCTTCGGCTTCTGCGGCCGGGGCGTCGCTGAACGGGCCAAGGGTCTCGGCGCGCGGGTCATCGTCACCGAGATCGACCCGGTCAAGGCCCTGGACGCCGCCCTGCAGGGCTACGACGTACGGCCGATGAGCCTGGCCGCCGAGACCGGCGACGTGTTCGTGACCGTCACCGGCAACCGAGACGTCATCCGCGCCGAGCATCTGGCCCTGATGAAGGACGGCGCGATCCTCGCGAACGCGGGCCACTTCGACGTCGAGATCGACGTACGGGCGCTGGAGGAGATGGCGCGCGAGGTGCGCTTCGGGATCCGGCCCAGCACCGACGAGTACGTCCTGGAGGACGGCCGCAGGCTGCTGCTGCTCGCCGAGGGGCGCCTGGTCAACCTGACCGCCGCCGAGGGCCATCCGGCCGCGGTGATGGACATGTCGTTCTCCGCCCAGGCCCTCGCCGTCGCATGGCTGGTCCGGGAGTCGGTCCGGATGGATCCCGGCGTGTACGACGTCCCGGCCGACATCGACGCCGAGGTGGCCCGCCTGAAGCTCGCCGCCGCCGGGATCTCGATCGACGCGCTCACCGGCGAGCAGGAGGAGTATCTCCACTCCTGGCGCCTCGGGTCCTGACCTCCCCGGCTCGACCGTTCCCTCACACCCGCAGTCGCCGGGCTCCCATCTGGCGGTGGTAGGTGAAGGCCCAGCGGTCGGTGCCGGTTTGGTGGCGGGTGTAGCGGTCGGGGTGCTGGTAGCGGTCGCGGTTGTGGAACTGGCAGGCGGGGCCGAGGAGTTTCAGGTCGGTGAGGCCGCCGGTGCTCCAGTTGTCGGCGTGGTCGATCTGGCACATGGTGGCGGGCAGGGGGCAGCCGTCGATCCAGCAGGTGGCGTAGCGGGCGTAGACGGCTCGTCGTTGGGCGGGGGTGGCCAGGCGGACCTTGCGGCCCATGTCCAGCACCTGCCCCTCGGCGTCCATCACCAGCCGCACCAGCGCGGAGGTGCGGGCCAGGCGATGCACACTGGCGAGGGGCAGCATCTGCCCGGTCGCCAGCAACAACCCCGGCGCCGCTCCCAGCAGAGCCCCCGGCACCGCCCCCAGCGCTGCCCCCAGTGGCTTGCCCGGCGGCGTCCTCGGCCCCGGCTCGCCCGGCGGTGTCTCCGGCTCCGGTCTGGGCGCTCTCGGTGCCGCGCCTCGCGCCGTCCCTGCTGACGGCTGCTCATGGTGTACGTCGCCGTGGCCTTCGGGCGTGCCCTGCGCATGCCGGCAGTCCCCCGCAGGCTGGTGCCCAGCGTGGGTGTGATGCGCGGCGGCGTCCTCGGGAGGAGGGTCCGGCCATTCCGCCGCGCGAGAATGCGCCGCGCGGGGACGCACCGCATGTGGTGGCGCTGAGTTTGGAGGCGTGCCACCGCCGTAGGCAGGCCGTGCTGCTGCGCGCTCGGGGTCTGTTTCAGCTTGGGCCGCCGCATGGTCGCGGTCTGCGCCCCTACGTGGTGCGGTGACGTCGCCTGCGGCAGAGGCCATGCTCACGTCACCATCACCAGCACCACTGCCCTCGGCCGGGGCGGCGTTCGCGGTGTCGTGATCGCTGGCCCGCTGCTCACAACCCCCGCAACCACCGGCAGCGCGCTCACAAGTCCCGCGCTCACCGGTCCCGCCTTTGCAGGGTCGGTGCTCGTTGGCTTCGGGGTCGCGAGACTCCTCATCGCGGGGGCCGGTTCCGGCAAGATCAAGGTCGGCGCTCCCGGTGGCGGCGTCCGCGGCTGCGTCGGTTATGCCCGCGTCGCTCACGTCGCCGGGGTCGGCGTCGCTGAAGTTGCCGAGGTCGGCGTCGGTGGGGATGGCGTCTTCGACGTCGCCCTTCTCCACAGGGCAGGGCCCGTCAACGCTTCCGGTGCCGCCGAAGGCGCCGGTGTCCTCACTGTCGCAGCCATCCCCGGCACTGGCCGCGCCCTCCGCATCCTGAGCGTCCTGGCCGTCCCGGGCACCCTCGCCGCCCTGCGCGTCCTCGGTGCCCTCGCCGTCCTCGTTGTCCGTACCCTGGGCGTCCTGGGCGTTCTCGGTGTCCTCGGCACCCTGCGGGTCCTCAGAGTTCTCGCCGTTCTCGCCGTCCTCGGCACTCTGGGCATCCCCAGTGTCCTGGGCGTCTTCGGCGGCCTCGGGGGCCTCGGCGTCTTCGGGGTGGTCGGGGCCGGGGGCGGGGTGGTCGGGTTGGGGGTCGGCGGGCAGGGATTCGGCGTTGACCAGGACCAGGAGCTCAGCGACGATCTTCTGCTCCATCAACGCGATGAACGCATCCGCCTGGCGGACCCGCAGCGGCCGATCATCGCCCTCCGCGCGTGGCTTGGCATAAGCATCCAACAGCGCCCGCAACCGCGCCGCCGCCTCACGCGGCAGATAAAACTCCCCCTCCAAGCCCCCACCCGCAGTGGGGCGGACCCGCAAAAACCGCCGCCCGTAATCGGCCCGCTCGTCCCGCTCCTCACCATCAGGGTCCAACACCGCCCGCAGATACCGCCCGGCCTTGGCCACCTCCGCCGGCCCCGCCTTGCCCGCCAACTCCAGCAAAATCGGCTCGGCCAGCCCCGCATGCTCATCACTCAACCGCGCGGTGGCGGTGCAGATCGCCTCCACCACCCCCGCCGACAACACCCCGGCGGCGAACTTCTCCCGCACCTTCGGCAGGCGGGCCAACTCCACCGCCAGGGTCAGCAGACGGCCCGCTCCGGCCACGCTCATCCCGGCGGCGGTGCGTAGCCAGCTGCGGGTGGAGGCATGCCCATGCTGTTTGGCCTGCCCCGCCCGATGCACCTGCCCCACCCGATCCGCCAACGCGCACGTGATCCGATCCCGCGCGAACAGCAAATCCTCAGCCTCAGCCACACAGATGCCCGCATCGCCCGGCGACGCCGCCAGCGCCAACGCCTGCGCCGACTCACGCAACGAAGCAACGAGCACCCACGACGACCGGCCCCGAGCAGCACCAGTAGCAGCATCCGGGGCTCCGGAACCATCGGCTCCCGTCTCGGCGCCGGCGCCCGTCGCCCCACAATCGCTGTGCGCACTTTCGGTGCACTCGGCTTGATCGTTCGCGATCGGAAAATATTCAGGGCGGCAGTCGTCGCGGGCGAGAGAACCGTCGGATGTCCACAATGGCGAACGGGCTGTCAGCTGATCCCACCAGCCGTCATCAGTGCTGTTCGAACGTCGATGGTGATCAGGATCGAACATGGACTTATCCATCACACCCCCAGCTAAGAGTCAGCCACGAATTCGAAAACTTGTATCAATCGTGTCATGCTCTGGGAATGAGAGGCAAGCTCGGTAGACGATTTCCTGGAGCCACAGGAAAGGCGGGACTTTTCGCCAACTATGCGTTGTAAGTCCCGGCCTAAGTGCTGAGGGCTCGCGTGACAGTAAGGCTGTCCTCATAGATGTGATAACGGGTGATGAGTCCGTCTTCGAAGCTGAGGTGCAGCGCGAAAGGTGAGGTGTAGGCGGTGCCTCCGGCCCGGACCGTCTGTGCGATCTCTCCGAGCACGACGGCGTGCGTCCCGTCGACCAGGATCCGCGTCACCGATGTGCCGTTGAGTTCGGGCACATGGTGGGCCTCCAGCGACCGGAAGTGGTCCGCCACCTCGGCCCGGCTGGACCGTGGCCGAATCCACGGAACCGCCGAGTGCCCCTCGGCAGGCCAGGAGAGCCGCCAGTCGACGGGCTCGGCGAAAAGCTCCGCCGTACGGTCGTGATCGCCTTCCGTCATCCGGCGCAGCAACTCCTGCACGACGTCATAAGTGTCATTACTCATGCCGCAACTCTTGTCGGCTCGGGCGCGATGCGTCGATTACCGGTGAAGTAACGCGACCGGCGAGGTGAAGGGCAGGGAGGTGAAGGGCGGGGAGACCCAGTCCCGTGCGTCTCGCGCACCCGCCGAATCCCGGCGGTCTGTTCGGCGATCACACCCGTGTCGCATCCGTCTCACATCCGTGGCCCATGCAGGCGGAGTCAGGGCTCGTACCGTGAGTACGGCAGGCATCGGCCACACAACACGGAGGCGGGCACCTCCGGTGCGACCTCTCCCTCAACGCACCGGCGATGCCCGCCTCAACCCCACTGCAGGTATGCCCCATGACCTGCAAGGACCACAGGTGCCCTGCAAATCGGGGTCTACACCTAAATGGGTGGAACAAATCCTCCCGATGTCGTCGGGCCGTCTCCACGCGGAGGACCCGCCTCCCGCGGCGGCGCCGCCGGCACGCCTTGTCCCTGCACGCTTTGCCCCTGCATGCCGTACCCCTGCGGGCTGTACCCCTGCACGCCGTACCCTTGCGGACCGTACGGCGGGGGCGTGGAACGAGCCCGGGCGAGCCGCATCTCCTCACGGCGCCTGCGTTCGGCCAGCACGGCGGCCAGATAAGCGTGCGGCGGAACACCGGGCGGGGGCGGCGGCGCCACCCGCGCGCTGATCTGGCCGGCCACGCGCAGCCCCATCTCGTCGCGCGTCTGCGGGCTGAGCTCGTGCCACCGGGACAGATACTGCCGGGCGGTGTTGGCCAGGTCGTCGGACAGCCCGGACAGCTCCAGCGTCGCGGCCCACGACGCGAGCGCCGGAGGCATCTCCGGCGGCGGGGCCTGGCGCGGCGAACGCTCCCCGATGACGGTCGTCCCGGCGAACACGTCCCCCAGGCGCTTGCCGCGCTGGTTGAGGAGCGACGTGATGAGCGCGGGAGCGCCGAGGAACGTCCAGAACTCCAGGAACCCGGCGAGCCCGCGGAACAGCGCCTGCCGGAAGCGCACCGGCCCGCCGTCGTCGCTCACCACGCGCAGGCCGAGGGCGAGCTTGCCCAGTGAGCGGCCCCTGCTGATCGTCTCGAACGCGACCGGATAACCCACCGTGACCAGCACGACGAACAGGATGAGCAGGCCGGTGGCCAGCGACTCGTCGGTCACCAGGGATGCCTGCGAGACCAGCACGACGGCCAGGATGATCACGGCCCACTGCACGGCCCAGTCGATGAGGAAGGCCAGGGCGCGGCTGGGAAGCTGGGCGACGCGAACCTCTACGACGACCGCTTCGCCGGTCACGACTTCGGACACACTGCGCACCCTACTGCCCCCCGCCGATAAGGTCCGATCCGTGGACATCGATGCGTTCGTCGCCGCGAGCAAGCCGTCCTGGGACCGGCTGGACGACCTCGTACGGCGGCAGCGCAGGCTGCGCGGCGCGGAGGTCGACGAGCTGGTCGAGCTCTACCAGCGGGCGGCGACCCACCTGTCCATCGTGCGGTCGGCGTCGTCCGACGCCCTTCTCGTCGGACGCCTATCGTCGCTGGTGGCGAGAGCGCGCTCGGCCGTCACGGGCGCCCACAGCCCCGCTTGGAGAGAGGTCGCCCGGTTCTTCACGGTGTCGTTCCCCGTGGTGGCCTACCGGGCGCGCCGGTGGTGGATCGGTGTCACAGTGGCCTCGCTCGCAGTCGCGTACGTCGTGGGCGCGTGGGTGGCGCGCGATCCCGCCGTGCAGAACCTCGTCGGCACACCGGAGGAGATCCGGCAGATCGTCGAGCACGATTTCGCCGACTACTACTCGGAGAACCCGGCGGCGTCGTTCGCCGGCCACGTGTGGCTGAACAACGCCTGGCTGTCCATGCAGGTCGTGATCTCGGCGATCCTGCTCGGCCTGCCCATCCCCTGGATCCTGTTCCAGAACGCGGCCAACGTGGGGCTCATGGGCGGCCTGATGCACGCGCACGGCAAGGCGGACGTGTTCTGGGGCCTGATCCTGCCGCACGGCATGCTGGAGCTGACCGCGGTCTTCCTGGCGGCGTCCGTGGGCTTGCGGCTGGGCTGGACCGCGATCGACCCCGGCCCGAGGCGGCGCGCGGAGGCGCTGGCCGAGCAGGGCAGGGCCGTGATGAGCGTCGCGCTCGGCCTGGTCGTGGTGCTGCTCGTCTCCGGGCTCATCGAGGCGGGGGTCACCCCGTCGGGCCTGCCGACCTGGGCGCGCATCTCGATCGGCGCGCTCGCGGAGGCGCTCTTCCTCGCGTACGTGATCTTCTTCGGCCGCCGGGCGGAACGCGCGAACGAGACAGGAGACATCGAGCACGCTCCCGACCTCGCCCCCACAACCTGAACCCGCACAGCCTGATCAGAGCCGGCCGGTGGCCTTCAAAGCGAGGTACGCGTCCGCGAGCGCCGGGGCGACGTCCTCGGGCAGGGCGTCCACGACCTCCACGCCGTGGCGGCGCAGCACCGCGGTGATCTCACGTCGCTCGCCGCGCAGCCGTTCGGCCGCCGCGGCGTCGTAGACGGATTCGGCGGTGCCGCGCCCGGCCGCCATGCCGGCCACCCGTGGATCGGCGACCGAGGCCACCACAACCATGTGCCGGGACGACAGGCTGGGCAGCACGGGCAGCAGCCCCTCCTCCATCGCCGTGGCGTTCAGGTCGGTCAGCAGCACCACCAGGCAGCGCCGCCTGGCCCGGGACAGCACGGCCGCCACCATCCCGCCGGCGTCGGCCTCGACCAGCTCCGCCTCGATCGGCGCCATCGCGTCCACCAGCGACGACAGCAGCTCCGTGCGCGACGCGCCGGACACCTGGGCCCGTACGGCCCGGTCGTAGGCGAGGAAGTCGACGCGGTCGCCGGCCCGCGCGGCGAGCGCGGCCAGCAGCAGCGCGGCGTCCATCGACCAGTCCAGCCGTGGCCAGCCGGAAGGGCCGGAGCCGGGCACGGGCGCCTCCCCGACCCGGCCCGCCGAGGTGCGGCCCGTGTCGAGCACGATGAGCACACGGCGGTCGCGCTCGGGTCGCCAGGTGCGCACGACGACGTCGCTGCGCCGGGCGCTCGCCCGCCAGTCGATCGAGCGGACGTCGTCGCCCACGACGTACTCACGCAGCGAGTCGAACTCGGTGCCCTGGCCGCGCACCAGCGCCGGATGCCGTCCGTCGAGCTCGCGCAGCCGGGCCAGCCGCGCCGGCAGATGCCGCCGGCTGAGGAACGGCGGCAGCACCCTGACGGTCCACGGCACGTGGAAGGTCCGCTGCCGCGCCGCCAGGCCCAACGGCCCGACCGAACGGACCGTCACGGCGACGGCCTCCCGGTCGCCCCTGCGGGTGGGCGTCAGCGTCGTGACCAGGCGCCGCCGCTCGCGGGCCGGCACGTCGAGCGTCATCCGGCGCGCAGCGGCCCCGGCCGAGGGTTGCCAGGCGTCGCGCAGCACGCCCCGGATCCGCCGCGGGCCCGGGTTGTCCACGACGAGGCCGATCGCCGCCGACTGCCCGAGCCGCACCCGCCGTTCGCCGTCGCGCTGGAAGCGCAGCCCGCGCACGGCGCCCGCGAGCAGCAGGTCGGCCGCCACGAGCACGACGAGCACGAGCGCCGCGGCCAGCACGACCAGGCCGGGCTCGGGGGCGAGGAGCACGACGATCGCGGCGAGGGCGGCGAGCAGTCCCGCGCGTCCGGTCAGCGCCACGCCGCCCTCACCGGGGAACGGGGACGGTGGCCAGGATGCCCTCCAGGATGCCGTCGGGGGTGGCGCCCTCCAGCTCGGCCTCCGGGCGCAGTCCCACGCGGTGGCGCAGGGCGGGCCGGGCCAGGGCCTTCACGTCGTCCGGCGTCACGTACGACCGCCCCGACAGCCACGCCCACGCCCGCGCGGCGGCCAGCAGCGCGGTCGCCCCGCGGGGCGAGACGCCGAGCTGGAGCGAAGGCGACTGCCGGGTGGCCCGTGCGACGTCCACGATGTAGCCGAGCACCTCGGCACTCGCGTGGACCTGCGCGACCGCCCGGCGTCCCGCCGCGAGGCCGGCCGCCGACGCCACGGGCTTGATCTCCGTCAGGTCGCGGGGGTCGAAGCCGAGCGCGTGCCGTTCGAGGACGGCGATCTCCTGCTCGCGCGGCGGCAGCGGCACGGTCAGCTTGAGCAGGAACCGGTCGAGCTGCGCCTCGGGCAGCTGGTAGGTGCCCTCGTACTCGACGGGGTTCTGCGTCGCCACGACGATGAAGGGATCCGGCAGCGCGCGGGCCGTGCCCTCGACGCTGACCTGCCGCTCCTCCATGGCCTCAAGCAGGGCGGCCTGGGTCTTCGGCGGTGTGCGGTTGATCTCGTCCGCGAGCAGCAGGTTGGTGAAGACCGGCCCCTCGCGGAACTCGAACTCCGCCGTCCTCGCGTCGTAGACCAGCGACCCGGTGATGTCGCCCGGCATCAGGTCGGGGGTGAACTGCACCCGCTTGAAGTCCAGCGTGAGCGCGGCCGACAGCGTGCGTACGAGCAGGGTCTTGGCGACGCCGGGCACGCCTTCGAGCAGCACGTGACCCCGGCACAGCAGCGCGATGACCAGGCCGGTGACGACCGGGTCCTGGCCCACGACCGCCTTGGCCACCTCCGCCCGCAGCGCGGCGAGCGCCTCGCGGGCGGCGTCCGCGTCCGATTCAGGTGTGGTCACGAATCTCGTACCTGCCTTTCGAGTGTGTCCAGGTGGGCGGCGAGGGTCACCAGAGCGGTGTCGTCCCCGGGCGGCGGGCCGCACAGCAGCGCCAGCACCGGTTCCGGGTCGTGGCCGGTGCGTACGGCCGCGGCGACGGCCACCTCCTCCGCGGTCGCGGTGCGGGGCAGCCCGAGGCGGGGGGCGAGCCGGTCGGTCGCGGCGGCCCGCAACGCGAGGGCGGCCCGGTCCCTGGCCCGGCGGGACCGGTACAGGCGTCCGCGCCCCTCCACGGTCTCCGCGGCCCGCACGACCACGGGCAGGCGTTCGATCACGACGGGCCCGAGCCTGCGCCCGCGCCAAAGGGCGGCCAGGGTCACCGCGACGATGAGCTGGAGGACCGCCCACCTCACGCCGCCGGGGATGAGGTCGCCGAGCGAGCGGGCCTGCCCGTCCGCCCCTGCGCCGGGGTCGCCCGCCTCGTCCGGATCGTCGGGCTCGGCGAGCCAGACGAGTTTCGGCCGCGCCCCGGCCAGGTTCAGCGCGAGCGCCGCGTTGCCGTCCTCCGCGAGGCGCAGGTTGGTCATGAACGACGCGTCGCCCAGCACGGTCACCGTGTGCCCGTCGGCGGTGTAGCGGACCAGGGCGTGCCCGTCGTCGGCCGGATAGCAGCCCGTGGCCCCCGGCGGCCCGGTGAAGGACGTTCCGCCGGTGTAGGCGTCGCCTGCCCGCACCGCCTCCCGCAGCGCGCACTGCGGAGCCCGTGACCGGGCGCGCACGGGGCCCTGCCTGCGTACGCCGGGGGCGAGCACGTCGAGGTGCGGCACGGCGCCGGCCACGAGCCGGTCGCCGGGGGCCTCGGCGATGCGGCGGGCGGCGTCGCGGTTCAGGAAGCTCGCCTCGGTGACCAGCAGCAGGGTCTGCGGCCCGGCGGCGGCCACCGCCGCGCCGGGCGTCTCGACCCGGACCACCTCCACCCCGTGCGCCTCCAGCAGCCGGGCGAGTGCGCCGCTGCCGTTCAGCGAGGTGTCGGCGGGATCGAGGGTGCGGCCGCCGGACTGTTCCCCCGTCAGCAGCAGGGGCAGCACCGCCGTGACCAGCACGAGCACCACCAGCAACGTGACCTGGGCCGCCTGCCGCGCGCGCCCCATCGTCGTGGCGGTCATGCGGCCGCGCCCGTGCGGGCCGACCGCAGGCGCTCGTCCAGGGCGGTGAGCGTCAGGTAGCCCTCCCTGGTGCCGCCCGCCCCGCCGTAGGTCACGTCGTCGAACAGGCGTGCCGCCGCGCGCAGGTCCGTCGCGTGGGGTGGCAGCGCCTGCCCGGCGACCTCGGCGAGCTCCACGGCGGTGCGGCCCGGCATCGGGGTGACGATCGCGCGTTCCTCCAGGTCGCGGGCGATCGCGCGCAGCCGCTCCTGGATGGCCCCGGCCCAGCCGCCCTCGGTTGCCAGGCGCTCGGCCTCAGCGCGATGCTCGGCGGCCGTCCGCTCACGCTGCCCGAACACGGCGCCGCTGTCCGTACGCCGGCCGCCGGAGAAGCGGCGCAGCGCCCATAAGAGCAGCACGGCCAGGACGGCGAGGACGACGGCGATCACGACGATCGACCTCACGCCGCCTCCGCCCGTCCCGCCGCCGCTCATGATGTCGCCGAGGAACTGGGAGATCTCCCGCTGCAGCCGGTCGAACAACGGCTCGTGCTGGTAGCCCGCCCGGGACAGCTCCCGCGCGGCCTCCCGGGCGGCCTGGTCGCGGCCGACGTCGAGCGGCGAGGCGAGCAGCGCCGCCGCCGCCCGTACGGTCGTCACGCCTGAGGCCCGTATGGCCCGTACGGCGGTCCGGACGGGCCGGACGCTCCGTACGGCCCATACGGCGGAGCCCCCTGATACGGCCCGGACTGCGGCCCGGACTGCGGCCCGGAGGCCGCCCCCGTCCCGGCGGCGTAGCTCGGGTGCCACAGGTCGTCGACCCCGGCGTGGATCCAGCCCTGCGACTGGTTCTGCGCCGCCGCCGTCTGCAGCACGAGGTCGAACGCCTCGGCCCGCATCCGCCGGTCGGCGTACAGCAGCCCGGTCACGCCCGCCTGGAAGGGGTAGGTGATCATGGAGGCGATGACCTGGCCGACCGCCAGGAGGAGCGCCGCGATCACCATCCCGGCGGTGGTGCCGCTGTTCAGCATGCCGAGGAGCGAGCCGCCGAACGTGAACGGGATCGCCAGCACGTTGCTGATGATGGCCGCGAGTATGGCGGTGAGCAGCAGAATGCCGAGCACCCGCCAGCTGTCGCCCTTCACCAGCCGCCACG
Source organism: Microbispora bryophytorum (assembly GCF_006874465.1). Lineage (GTDB taxonomy): Bacteria > Actinomycetota > Actinomycetes > Streptosporangiales > Streptosporangiaceae > Microbispora > Microbispora bryophytorum. The sequence continues at coordinate 373,901 of NZ_VIRL01000003.1, forward strand.
ACCGGCTCATTGCGTCGGTGACCCCGCGGCCCTCCAGCACGACGGCGGGGGCCGACAGCGACAGGCGCGTGTAGAAGAACAGCAGATAGGAGATGTAGGCCAGGAGGAACAGCAGGCCGAAGAGGGCTCCGATCCCGGCGGTGGCGGCCCCCATGGAGTCGAACGCGCCGGCCGCGGCCAGCACCACGAACACGGCGGCGAGCGCCAGCAGCGGCAGCAGGAGGATGAGCGCCTGCAGCAGCACCAGCCCGAACAGCGCGAGCACCCGCGACCGCGCCAGCCGCCACGCCTCGCCCACCGTGATGCGCCCGCCGAACACCGCGCGGCCCAGCACCCGGGTCAGGACGCCCGTGAGGACGGTGGTGCCGACGAACGTCATGACGTAGCTGAGGATCGCGCCGATGTACTGCGCGGCCAGGCCGGCGATCGGCACGTTCACCGTGTCGGCGGAGTACGGGTCGGCAATGAGATCGCCGAGCGAGCCCAACGAGATGGCCTGCCCGATCGCGGCCGGGATTCCGGTCACGGCCGCCACGATCGCCGACAGGCCGAGCGTGGCCCTGGGGTTCGAGCGGATCAGCTTGATCGTGCCGTCGAGGATGTCGCCGAGCGTCAACGGGCGCAGCGGGATGATGCCCGGCCGCGGCGCGTCCGGCGCCCGGTACCCGTACTGCCCGCCCGCATAGGGCGCGTACGGCGTGGCCGAATGCGGCGTGCCCGGATAAGGGGAGGCCGGATGCGGCGCGGACGGATGTGGCGCGGACGGGTTCGCGCCCTGCGGCGCGCCGGCGCCGGGGGAGGCCCAGGAGGGTCCGGACGCCCCGGCGGCCCCGCCGTACGGGGGAGGTTGATCGGCCGCCCAGCCGGAGGGCATGTCGGGGGTGGAGCCGGGGCCGTCTGTCATGTCCCAATCCTGGCATGATGTACGCGCGCGCCGCGCGGCCATACTGGAGGGCTCGGAAGGGATGGCCGAAACAGGGGGTGCGGGCGCACACTTGGAACGTGACCGCACCACGGGATTCCCGACGGTGTGACCGCATCTGGTCAGATAATCGCGCGCTTCGTCTGCTGCGCCTAAACTCCAACCTCTGTCGTGGTCGTGTAACACCAAAGCGGTGGCCACGGTAGCCTGCGGGGGAAACTGTGACAAACGCCCAAATCTCCCAAACGCGTACGAATGAGGGGCCATGAAAGGACGCGTGCTGGTCGTCGACGACGACGCCGCTCTCGCCGAGATGCTCGGCATCGTCTTGCGCGGGGAGGGCTTTGAGCCGTCGTTCGTGTCCGATGGAGACAAGGCGCTCGACGCCTTCAGGGACACCAGGCCGGACCTCGTCCTGCTCGACCTGATGCTTCCCGGCGCCGACGGCATCGACGTCTGCCGTCGCATCCGTGCCGAGTCCGGGGTCCCGATCGTGATGCTCACGGCCAAGAGCGACACCATCGACGTGGTGCTCGGCCTGGAGTCCGGTGCGGACGACTACATCGTCAAGCCGTTCAAGCCCAAGGAGCTCGTCGCCCGCGTGCGCGCCCGCCTGCGCCGCACCGACGAGCCCACGCCCGAGATCCTGCAGATCGGCGACATCACCATCGATGTGGCCGGTCACTCGGTCAAGCGCGGCGAGGAGACCATCAACCTCACGCCGCTGGAGTTCGACCTGCTGGTCGCGCTGGCCCGCAAGCCCCGCCAGGTCTTCACCCGTGAGGTGCTGCTGGAGCAGGTCTGGGGTTACCGGCACGCCGCGGACACCCGCCTGGTGAACGTGCACGTCCAGCGCCTGCGGGCGAAGATCGAGAAGGACCCCGAGCACCCGGAGATCGTCGTCACCGTCCGGGGCGTGGGCTACAAGGCCGGCCCGGCGTAAGCCGGACGTCAGCGTCATGCCGGTCCCCGCGAGGAAACGCCGTCGCCGGACCCCGGGCCAGATCGCCCGCGGGGTCCGCAGGCGCGCGCGCCGCCTCGCGGGCCGGCTGCGGCACGTCTGGCGGCGCTCGCTCCAGCTCCGCGTCGTCACCAGCACGCTGGTGCTGTCGATGGCCGTGGTGGTCGTCCTCGGCGTCTTCCTGATGCAGTCGATCGTCGCCTCGGTGCTGACCAGCACCGAGGTGTCGGCGGTCGAGGAGTCGCGGGCGAACATCGCGACCGCGAGCGGCTATCTCACGCAGCCCGCGGACTCGACCGACATCACGCAGGACGCCACTGCCCAGGGGCAGACGATGAACCCCGTCGACGCGGCGGCCAGGGCGCTGACCGACCGCTCCGGCGGCCGTTACGACGTCGTCATCCTCAACGAGGGTTCGGTCGGCGAGGGCCGGGCGTCCGGGCAGATCGACTGGTCGAGCATTCCGGCCCTGCTGCGCGAGAAGGTCCAGAGCAGCGAGGAGCAGTCGCTCTGGGACCAGACCGTGAAGATCCGGTACATCGGCGCCAAGCAGCCCGAGAGCGCCTGGGTGGTCGGCGGCCGGGTGAACGGCACCTACGAGATCTACCACGTCTTCCCCCTCGGCGAGGAGGAGAAGACGCTGCTCACGGTCCAGCAGATGGTCTTCGGCGCGGGAGCCGCGCTCGTGCTGCTGCTCGCCGGCGTCGCCTCGCTGGTCACCCGGCAGGTGGTCACCCCCGTACGGCTCGCGCGCCAGGCGGCGGAACGGCTCGCCGCCGGTCGGCTGGAGGAGCGGCTCAAGGTGCGCGGGGAGGACGACCTCGCCCGGCTGGCGACCTCGTTCAACGAGATGGCGTCCAACCTCGCCGTGAAGATCCACCAGCTGGAGGAGCTCTCCCAGGTGCAGCGGCAGTTCGTCTCCGACGTCTCGCACGAGCTGCGCACGCCGCTGACGACCGTCCGCATGGCCGCCGACCTGCTCTACGAGGGCCGTGAGGACTTCGACGCCTCCTCCGCGCGGGCCGCCGAGCTCATGCAGAACCAGCTCGAACGCTTCGAGTCGATGCTGGCCGACCTGCTGGAGATCAGCCGCTACGACGCGGGGGCGGCCACCCTCGACCTCGACCCCGTCGACATGCGCGACGTGGTCATGCGGGCGGTGGGCGACTCCGAGACGCTCGCCGAGCGGCAGGCCACCCGCTTCGAGCTGCGCCTGCCCAACGAGCCGTGCATGGCCGAGGTGGACAGCCGCAGGGTCGAGCGGATCCTGCGCAACCTGCTCTTCAACGCCATCGAGCACGGCGAGGGCAAGGACATCGTCGTCACGCTCGGCGCCGACCGCGACGCGGTGGCCGTGGCCGTACGCGACCACGGGGTCGGCCTCAAGGCGGGCGAGGAGACGATGGTGTTCGACCGCTTCTGGCGCGCCGACCCCTCGCGCGCCCGGACCATCGGCGGCACCGGGCTCGGCCTGGCGATCTCGCGGGAGGACGCCATGCTGCACGGCGGCTGGCTCCAGGCGTGGGGCGCGCCGGGGGAGGGCAGCCAGTTCCGCCTGTCGCTGCCGCGCGCGGCGGGGTCTCCGCTGCGCGGGTCGCCGCTGCCGCTCGTGCCGCCGGAGGTCGAGATGCGGCGCACCTGGCGCGGCCACGCCACGCCGGTCCTGACCCCGGCGCCGGTGGAGGCGGCGCCGAGGGCGCGCGAGAACGTGGATGCGGGGGCCTTCGATGCGGAGTGAGCGGCGGAGTGAGCGGCTCGGTGCCCGCCGTCTCACCGCCGCCGCGGGTGCGGCGCTCGTCCTGGTCTCCGGCGGGGCAGGGTGCGCCACCGTGCCCACGAGCGGCAGCCCCCGCGCCGCCCAGGAGGACCACGGCAAGGACACGCTCAGCCAGCCGTACGTGCGGCTCATCGCGACCCCGCCCAAGAAGGGCGCCCCGCCCGAGGACATCGTGAAGGGCTTCCAGGCCGCGATGGCGGCCTTCGACGACCCCGAGCTCGCCGTCGCCCGGGAATACCTCACCCCGGGCGCGGCCAAGCACTGGAACCCGTGGCGGCAGACCCGCATCTACGAGGGCAAGATCGAGTCGGACCGCGCCCAGGATCTTCAGAAGGCCACGCGGACGACGGTGACGCTGAAGGGCGCGGCGGTCGCCACGATCGACGCGGAGGGCAGGTCGACCCCGGCCGCGGGCAACCTCGTCGAGCCGTTCACGCTGGTCAAGCAGAACGGCGAGTGGCGGATCGACGTGCCGCCCGACGCCCGCCTGCTGTCGTACGACGACCTGTGGCGTGCCTACCGGAAGGTCGACCTGTACTACCCGCCCGCCACCGGGGAGATCGGCCTCGTGGCCGACCGGGTGTGGGTGCCGATCGAACCCGGCAGGGGCGTGCCCGAGACGCTGGTCCGCCGCCTGCTCGCCGGGCCGACCTCGTCCATCAGGAACGCGGTGAGCAGCGCGTTCCCGCCGGGCACCGAGCTCAACCGGATCAGCGTCGAGGGGGACACGGTCGTGGTCGACTTCTCCTCGGAACTGGAGACGGTGCCCACCAACCGCCTCGACGCGCTCAAGGCCCAGCTCGTGTGGACGCTCGGTGAACTGGTCACCGGCCGGACCGTCGAGATCCGCATGAACGGCGACTCCGGGATGCGGTTCCGGCCCGCCGACTACGCCCGCTACGACCCGAACGTGCTGACCGGCTCCCTGCAGGCCTACTACATGCAGGGCGGCAGGCTGCTGCAGTTCAAGGAGAAGGGCGACGGCACCCCGGTGCCGGGCGCGGCCGGCGAGCAGGCCGCGAAGTTCTCCCAGCCGGCCGTCTCCAACACCGACGACTTCCCGCCCCTCGTGGCCGCGCTGGTCAACGGCGACGGCGTCTACGCCGCCCCGATGGCCCCCGGCAGCCAGTGGCAGCGGTGGATCGCGGGCGGGGACATGAGCCCGCCCTCCTGGGACCGCTACGGGGCCGTCTGGTCGGCCGAGAGGGTGAACCCGCACGAGAGCCGGATCTGGACGGCCGAGAACGGCCGGGCCCGCCGTGTGGAGATCGACGACGAGCTGTCGTACGGGCGGATCCTGGAGCTGCGGGTCGCCCGTGACGGGGCCAGGGTCGCCGTGATCATCGACGACGGCCTCGGCACCTCCGTGAAGATCGGCACGATCGTCCGCAATGGCCAGCAGACGCGGATCGAGTCCGTGCGGACGCTCATCGAGCCGCGCGACGCGCGCAAAATCAAGGACATCGCCTGGCAGGACGCCGCCGATCTGCTCGTGCTGTCCGAAGGCAGCAGCGGCCAGGAGCTCGCCACCTGGTCGGTGATGGAGGGGGTCGTCCCCAACGACGGCCCCATCAAGCTCGACTCGAAGATCAAGTCGATCGTCGCGGTCCCGGACCACGTCCTCGCGGCGGCCGACGAGGGCCAGGTGCTCACCTACAGCGCGGACAAGCACGCCTGGACCCCGCGCGCCGACGACGGCTCCAGCAACCCCGTCTATCCCCTCGGCTGAGCCGGCCGGAGGGCACAGCGAACTGTCGGTGACGGACGGCATGCTGAGGGCGTGCCTCCCGCCCTGCTCGATCTGATCCTCCCGCCCCGCTGCGCCGGCTGCGGCGCCCCGGGCGCCCCGGCCTGCCCGTCCTGCAGGGCCGAGCTGCTGCGGGAGCCGGCTCCCCGGCCGCCGGACCCGCCGCCTCCGGGCCTGCCGGACTGCTGGTCGGCCACCGCCTACGACGGCGCGGCCCGCCGGATGATCCTCGCCTGCAAGGAACGCGGCAGAACGGCTCTGGTGCCGGTCCTGGCGGCCGCCGTGAGCGCATGCGTGGCCGCGTGGGCGGCGGGTGGGGAAGTCCGCCGCGAGGTGTGGCTGGTGCCGGTTCCGAGCGCACGGGCCGCCTCCCGCCGCCGGGGGCACGACCCCGTCCGGGCCGTCGCCGCGGCGGCGGCCCGCGAGCTGTGCAGGCGAGGCCGGCCCGCCGTCCTCGCACCCCTGCTGCGGCAGGGCCGCCGCGTGGCCGACCAGGCGGGGCTGGGATCGGCGGAGCGGGCCGTCAACCTGTCCGGGGCCTTCGAGGCCGTGTCGGGGCGGGTGGCGCGGCCACGGCCCTGTGGCCGCGGTCCGGGGGGTGTCGCCGTGGTCCTGGTGGACGACATCGTCACGACGGGGACGACGCTGGCGGAGGCGGCCAGGGCGCTGCGCGCCGCGGGCGCGGAGCCGTCCGCGGCGGTGACCATCGCTGCGACACGCCGGAGATGTCGGATTGGAGATTATCACGGACAGTAAAGACTTTGGTAAGGGCAGGGCGTGCCGCCGAGGGGCGACCGCACGCCGATTTCGCGGCGACTTGCCAGCTCAATGCAGGTGTGGGCGTCGTGGTTGCGGGGATTCCCAGAACATGACCACGAATTTTCCGACGGCCAGACGGCAACCCGTATCACGCAAAGTGATCGTTTAGCCGATCTCCTGGCTGACATTCGAGACGGTAGCGACTAGCGTTCAGGCATGGCACCCGTCCGGGTCCGTGGTTGCGCCGGGCCGACCCCCTCATGGGGTCCGGCCTGGCTAGCCGATGCCAGCCGCAGGCGAAACGGCCCACGTAAGGCGACTCTTGGTCGACCGATCACGGTGCGGCTTAGAGGTAAGTCCTGCCCTCCCGGGGGTCCAGATGTCCCCCGTAAGAGGAGAAGGGCAGTAGTGGCGAGTGAGCCGCGAACCCCTCAGCAGGCGGATGTGGGGACGAAGACCAGGTCGGCCGGACGGGTGCCCAGGAGCGCGTGCGCGACCGTCGATGTGCGAAGGGGGGCTTTGCGTGGAAATCATCGTCAAGGGACGGCACACCACTGTGGGTGACCGGTTCCGCGATCAAGTGACGTCCAAGCTGGCCAGGATCCAGAAGCTCAACAACAAGCTCATCCAGATCGACGTAGAGGTCTCGAAGGAACCCAACCATCGGCAGAGCGGGCAACGTGAACGGGTGGAGCTGACGATCCACTCACGGGGCCCCGCCATCCGCGCGGAGGCCTGCGCGGACGACCGGTTCTCGGCGCTGGACATCGCCATCGGCAAGCTGGAGGAGCGGCTGAGGCGACTCGCCGACCGCCGCAAGATCCATCACGGCAAGAACTGCCCTCCCTCGACGGCGGAGCTCACCGCGGTGGCCGAAAGCGCGCAGGGGGTGGTCGAGACCGTCCGGGAAGAGCCGGAGCCGGTCGCGGAGATCCCGGCGGAGACCGCCGGGGGGCGGATCGAGAGTTCCGACCCCTTCGTGCCCATCGAGATGGACGGCGAAGGACCGCTGATCGTACGCGAGAAGTTCCACAAGTCCGACCCCATCACGATCGACCAGGCGCTCCTGGAAATGGAGCTCGTGGGTCACGACTTCTACCTCTTCCGCGACAAGGAAGGGGGCCAGCCGAGCGTCGTCTACCGGCGCCGCGGCTACGACTACGGAGTCCTCAGGCTCGTGGAGAGCTAGCACTTCGTCCACGAGCGTGGGCCGGACCTCGCCCAGCGGGGCCCGGCCCACGCTCGTCTGATTTCTGAGGTCAGGTCGCTCGTTCCGGGTTCTTCACACATTCCGTGTCGCCGCCGATGTTGATTCCGACAGGGGAATCGGCCACCCCTACGCTGATGCCGCCCACGCCGGTGCGTTCGGCGCCGGCTACGCGACCTTTCGTATAGTTGATGGTCCAGCCGCGCTGCCGCAACACTGTGAGAACTTCCTGAAACACCTTGTCCGGATTTGATGTGTCGTCCGCGGTGTTGCTGCGAACCGTGAGGACACTTGTCACGCTCGTGTCGTCGGTACCGACCAGCCCGCCACACGGTGCATCCGTCACCTGCACGGCGACGAGAGGGTCGGCGTCAGGGAAAACTGCGTGAATGATGGCCTTGGCCTCGGTGATGAGAACCTGGCGGGATTCCTCAGGGGTCATTTTCATCTCCGGTTCACTTGTGCAGGCGCTCACGAGCGCAGACGAGGCCAACACGGCGGCAAGGAGGCGAAGCCTGAGTGGAAAGGTCATCTCTGGTCGAGTCCGGCTTCCGTGAGGGATCTGCCGACGATCTGTGCGACGTCCTGTGGGGCGAAATAGCCGCCGAGGCCGGAGTCGGCGAGCGTCTTCGTTGTCAATGCCGTGAGCGTGGGTATGTCGGTGCCGCCGCTCATCACCTCTGTGATGATCGGCTCGAAGGCGGTGGCGAGTTCGCCCACCTTCCATTGCGGCACCCTGCTCTGCAGTTCCTTTACCAGGACCCGTACGTTGGCGGCGCCGAACTGCTCGTCATCCAGCTTCGGCGACCCTATGAAGGTCTGAACGCACCCGTCGCCGGTGAGAATGGTCTGTAGATTATTCAAGCCCGTGTTCTTCTGCATGTAGTACTCGGAGTGGCCGGACGACCGGCCGGTGGCCAGCCGTCGGATGCCGGCCATCTCCGCGGGATCCCTCCCGTGTGCTTCCGTGTAGGAGACCCAGTCGCCCGGGGCACGCATGGCGAACACCTGGGTGCCGGGCCCCAGCTTGAGATCGGCCGCGCTCTTGATGGTGGGGCCGAGTCCCGGGCTCCCCATGAACACGACCGAGTCGAACGGCGTGCCCTCCTGCAGGGCCTTGCTTGACAGCAGCGTGCCGTAACTGTGGGCGAACAGGGCGACCTTCGCCCCCTTGGCCGTCTCCAGCCCCGCGCGGAAGGAGTGGAGAGCGGGAGCACCAGCCTCGGCCTTGGCGGGGAGCACCGAGTCGCCGAACTCGGGCGTGTCATAACCGAGCCACGTGATGACCGCGCTCTCCGGCAGATCCTTCTTGGTTTCGGGATCGATCATGAGCAGCGTGGCATCTCGCGCGATGTCGTTGTAGTTGTCGAGCCGGTTGGTGATGCCCGGCACCATGACGGCGACGTGCTTGGCCGTGGCGAGGTTGCCGAAGACCTCCGCGACGCGGCCGTCGCCGGCCGGATCGAACAGCAGGAACTGGCGCGGGACGGACCGGCCGTCGCCGGTCACCCGGGGCCGGAGGAATTCCGTCATGCGGGCCACCCGATCCTCCAGGAGTGTCGCCTGGGGATTTTTGGGGTCGGTGGCCTTCAACGCGGCCAGGTCCTTCTGTTCATGGGCGACGGCGCGCTCGATCAGGAGCCGGTTGGCGGCGTAGCGCACTGTGGCCGGAGCGCCGTCCAGTCGCCCGACCACGTCGGGCTGTTCGATGGCGAGCAAGGCTCGTTCGGCCGCGGTCAGTTTTTCGAAGAATTTCCGGATCGCCGCTGTGCGTTGTTCCGGACGGGCTGTCGCACCGCGAGCGATGACTGATTTTAAGTCTTTTGTGAGCCGTGTTCTATCCTCGCCGGAAACTGTGCCGAGCGCGGTGCTGAGGCCGAATGCCGACAACGCGCCGAATGGGTCTCCACCCTTTTCCGCGGCGCGGACGATCGCGGCTCGATTGCCCAGTTCTGTGGCGGTATCCCCGGCCCACCGCAGCATGGCCGCCAGCGGGGTGGCCTGGGCCTGCCCCACAAGCCGGCATGCCCGTGCGTAGTACTGCTCGGCCAGTTGTCGTTTGTCGGTGAGTAGCTTGGCCAGTCGTTCCAGATCGTCGGCGTCGACCACCCGTTCCGGCTCCACGGGAATAGAACCTAGCCCGTCTTTACACAATGTGGAAGTATTCTCACACCGCCCGACTCGATCGGATGGAATAACGGGGATGTCTCTGCATGATGATTTGAGCCGGTTGGCACATGAACATGAGGACTTGGCCGAGGCGATTGAGGAAGTGCTTCAGCCGGTCAGCGCCCTGATGGACCGGATGCACTGGAAGGGCCCGCATCGGGACCGGGTTCAGGCCGAGCTGGGGGCGATGCGGCGCGGCACCGGGACGGTCAGCGGCAGCCTGCGAGAACGGGCCGTGCTCCTCAGGGGCGCGGCGGCGGCCGTCCCCCGAACACTCACGCCGGGGATCCCGCAGCCGCCGTCTCCGGAGGATCTGCTGAGACGGGTCCTCCGTCAGATGAGCCCCGTGGGTCCCGTTGTCTCGGACGTGCTCTCCCGGTACGGCGTCCTGTGACGGAGCCGGGCCGTACGAGGCTGGGCACAGGCCTGCGGCATCGAAGCGGAGCGCGTGAACGGGGGTGCGGGCACCTATCGTGAGGAAGAAGGGCGCGTCCGCATCAGGTGCCGTTCGCCCAGGTATGTCCTGGTGCCGGGGGTAGTAACGCCTCAATGAAGATCCGCACCGGTTCCGGAACCGTGTCATGATGGCGATCAGCGCGCTAACCGCCACGGTTCGCCGGGCGGAGCGACAGCGTCCTTGGCCCCCGCAAGGAGGTTCCGTGACCCGACCCGACGAGGCCGCCCGAGCAGCCGGTCGAAGCGAGCCGATCCGTGTGCTGATCGTCGACGATCACGCACTGATCCGCCGCAGCCTGGAGCTCGCGCTGGCCGCGGAGGCGGACATCGAGGTGGTAGGCGAGGCGAGCGACGGCCGGGAGGCCGTCGAGCTCGCGGACCGGCTGATGCCGGACGTGGTCCTGATGGACGTCCGCATGCCGAAGCTGGACGGCATCGGAGCGACTCGGAAGATCAAGGAGTCGGTGCCGAGCACCCGGATCATCATGCTCACCGTCAGCGACGAGGAGGAGGACCTCTTCGAGGCGATCAAGGCCGGTGCGACCGGTTACCTGCTCAAGGACGTCCAGATCGACGAGGTGCCCGACGCGGTGCGCGGCGTCCACGAGGGCCAGTCGCTCATCAACCCCGCCATGGCGGCCAAGCTCATCAGCGAGTTCGCGAACATGAGCCGCAAGGAGGCCGAGCGGCCCCCCCAGCTCCCGGTCCCCCGCCTGACCGAGCGGGAGATGGAGGTCCTGCGCCTCGTCGCGAAGGGCATGAACAACCGCGAGATCGCCAAGGACCTGTTCATCTCCGAGAACACGGTGAAGAACCACGTCCGCAACATCCTGGAGAAGCTCCAGCTCCACTCGCGCATGGAGGCCGTGGTCTACGCCGTGCGCGAGCGGCTGCTGGAGATCACCTGATCACCTGATCACCTGGTCGGGCGGCGAGGGCCGCGGGCCACCGCGGCGCGCAGCGGGGCCTCCAGGTCCGGTGCGCCGACCCGCTCCACCCGCACGTCGGTGCAGCCGACCCAGCTCGCGGCCTCCCACAGGGCGTCGCTCATCGCCTCCACGGCCCTGGCCCGGCCGCCGCCCGGCTCGAAACCGACCTGCCGGGCGACCAGCGTGGCGCCCTCGCGGGCCGGGTCGACTCTGCCGATGATCCGCCCGCCCGCGAGCACCGGCATCGCGAAGTAGCCGTGCACCCGCTTGTCCTTTGGGACGTAGGCCTCCAGGCGGTGGTTGAGGCCGAACACGCGCTCGGCCCGCGCCCGCTCCCAGACGAGCGAGTCGAACGGCGACAGCGGCGTCGTGCGGTGCCGCCCGCGCGGCTCGCTGTCCAGCGCGCCGGGGTCCGCCCAGGCGTTCGGAGTCTCCGGGCCCGGCGCCCCGCGCCGAGCGGGCCAGCCCGACACACGTACGGGCACGAGGCCGGCGGCGCCGCTCAGCAGCGCCTCGTCGAGCATGGCGGCGTGCCTGCCCTTGACGCGGGTGAAGTCGACCAGGTCGCCCCTGGTCGCCACGCCGAGCGACCGCCCGGCGATCGTGGTCAGCCGGGTCACGCACTCGTCGTCGGACAGGTCCTGGGCGAGCAGGTCCGCCGGGACCGCGCGCTCGGCGAGCTCGTAGACGCGCCGCCAGCCGACGCGGCGGGTGCAGACGACCTCACCGATGTCGAGCAGGAACTCGATCGCGATCTTGGTGTCCGACCAGTCCCACCACGGGCCTCCATTCTTGGCCCCGCCGATGTCGGCCGTGGTGAGCGGGCCGTCCGAGCGCACCTGCTCCAGGACCTTGTCGACCACCGGCGGCACCTCGTGCCAGCGGTAGCGCCGCTCGCGGTAGGCGCGGCGGCGGAAGGCGTACAGCGGCCACTGCTCGATGGGCAGGACGCAGGCGGCGTGGCACCAGTACTCGAAGGCACGGGCGGGGGCGTCCCAGTAGGCCCCCTCGACCGCGGAGCGGCCGACCGGCCCGAGGCGCGCGTACGCGACGAGCTCGTGGGAGCGGGCGAGGACGGAGATGGTGTCGAGCTGGACGGCGCCGACACGCCGCAGCATGGCGGGGACGCCACCGCCGCGGGCGGGGGCGCCGAGGAAGCCCTGCGCCCGGAGGATGATCCTGCGGGCCTCGTCGGCGGTGAGGTCGGCGGTCAGGCCGGCGCTGAGGTCGGTCACAGCCGTAGATGCTAGACGCCGTGACCGACAAAACGCTTACGACGGTTCGGGCACGGGCCCGGGACCCCTCAGGAGGTGATGGACCGGTGCTCGAACGGCGAGTGGTGCTCCTGGACCGAGATGTCCCGGGGCGCGTCCACGATCACGTCGGAGAAGATGTCGAACGCGAGTGCGAGCAGCCCGCCGACCGCGCAGATGCCCACGCCGATCCAGACGAACAGCCAGTTCGGGCCGAGAGTCAGCGACACACCCCCGATCGTGAAGCCGATGAGGATGATGATGACGGCGAGCCAAGATTTGGCGCTTCCCGCGTGGCTGCCCTGGTGTCCGCTCTGTGCCATACCCCGTTTTCTACCTGATGGCGGAGGTGGTCGGAACATCGGGGGATCCTTGGGGGCGGTTTCCCCCTTATGAGTTACACGATTGTGCCGCGGCGCTCCGTCGATTGCAGGTGGGTGTGTCTGGTACGGGAACCGCCTACGATAGCTAGCGGGGAAGTTTGTCTCGTCCTCACACCGGGCGATCAACCGGGGTAGACCTGCGAGGAGCTTTACTAAAAGTGCCAGCCATTCTCGACAAGATCCTTCGCGCCGGCGAAGGCAAGACTCTGCGGAAGCTCAAGCGCATCGCCGAGCAGGTCAACTCCATCGAAGAGGACTTCAAGAGCCTGTCCGACGCCGAGCTCCGCGCGCTGACCGCCGAGTACAGGCAGCGTCACACCGAGGGCGAGACCCTCGACGACCTGCTGCCGGAGGCCTTCGCGACCGTCCGCGAGGCCGCCCGCCGGGTCCTCGGGCAGCGTCACTTCGACGTGCAGCTCATGGGTGGCGCCAACCTGCACTTGGGCAACATCTCCGAGATGCGGACCGGTGAGGGCAAGACGCTCACCTGTACGCTTCCCGCCTATCTCAACGCGATCTCGGGCAAGGGCGTCCACGTCGTCACGGTCAACGACTACCTGGCCAAGCGCGACGCCGAGACCATGGGCCGCGTCCACCGCTTCCTCGGCCTGGAGGTCGGGGTCATCCTGGCCAACATGCCGCCGGAGGAGCGCCGCAAGCAGTACAACGCCGACATCACGTACGGCACGAACAACGAGTTCGGCTTCGACTACCTCCGCGACAACATGGCGTGGTCGATCGAGGAGTGTGTCCAGCGCGGCCACAACTTCGCCATCGTGGACGAGGTCGACTCGATCCTGATCGACGAGGCCAGGACGCCGCTCATCATCTCCGGCCCGGGCGAGCAGTCGGGCAAGTGGTACCAGGAGTTCGCCAAGATCGTGCCCCGGCTGCGGCGCGGCACCGAGGGCAAGGACGGCGAGGAGAGCACCGGGGACTACGTCGTCGACGAGAAGAAGCGCACCGTCGGCATCCTCGAGGCGGGCGTGGAGAGGGTCGAGGACTGGCTCGGCATCGACAACCTCTACAAGCCCGAGCACACCCACCTCGTGCAGTTCCTCAACAACGCTCTCAAGGCCAAGGAACTGTTCAAGAAGGACAAGGACTACATCGTCGTCGACGGCGAGGTCCTGATCGTCGACGAGTTCACCGGGCGCGTCCTGCACGGCCGTCGTTACAACGAGGGCATGCACCAGGCCATCGAGGCCAAGGAAAACGTGAAGATCAAGGACGAGAACCAGACTCTCGCCACGATCACGCTGCAGAACTACTTCCGCCTCTACGACAAGCTCGCCGGCATGACCGGTACGGCCGCCACCGAGGCCAACGAGTTCCACCAGACGTACAAGCTGGGCGTCGTCCCGATCCCGACCAACCGGCCGATGGTCCGCAAGGACCAGGCCGACGTGGTCTACAAGACCGAGGACGCCAAGTTCCAGGCGTGCGTCGAGGACATCAAGGAACGCTACGAGAACGGCCAGCCGGTTCTCGTCGGCACCACCAGCGTCGAGAAGTCCGAGAAGCTGTCGCGGATGCTCAAGCGCCGGGGCGTGCAGCACGAGGTGCTGAACGCCAAGAACCACGCCCGTGAGGCCACGATCATCGCCGAGGCGGGCCGCAAGGGCGCGGTCACCGTGGCGACCAACATGGCCGGCCGAGGCACCGACATCATGCTCGGCGGCAACCCCGAGTTCCGCGCCGACCTGGAGCTTCAGCAGCGCGGCCTGTCGCCGTCCGAGACTCCGGAGGAGTACGAGAAGGCCTGGCCCGAGGCCCTGGAGAAGGCCAAGGAGGCCGTCAAGGCCGAGCACGAGGAGGTCACCGAGCTCGGCGGGCTCTACGTGCTGGGCACCGAGCGGCACGAGTCGCGGCGCATCGACAACCAGCTCCGCGGCCGTTCCGGCCGTCAGGGCGACCCCGGCGAGTCGCGCTTCTACCTCTCGCTCGAGGACGACCTCATGCGGCTGTTCAACTCGGCCAGGGTCGAGATGATCATGACGCGGCTGAACATCCCGGACGACGTGCCGATCGAGTCGGGCATGGTCTCCAAGGCGATCGCCTCCGCGCAGCACCAGGTCGAGCAGCAGAACTTCGAGATCCGCAAGAACGTCCTGAAGTACGACGAGGTGATGAACCGCCAGCGCACGGTGATCTACGCCGAGCGGCTGCGGGTGCTGGAGGGCGCCGACCTGCACGAGCAGGTCCGCGGCTTCGTCACCGACGTCATCGACGACTACGTCAAGGGCGCCACCGCCGAGGGCTTCGCCGAGGAATGGGACCTCGAGAAGCTGTGGAAGGCGTTCGGCCAGCTCTACCCGATCTCCTTCACCGTCGACGAGCTCATCCAGCAGGTCGGCGGCGACCGGGAGGAGCTGACGGCGGAGCTCATCGCCGAGAAGGTCAAGGAGGACGCGTTCGCGGCCTACGGCCGCCGCGAGGAGCAGCTCGGCTCCGAGGCGGTGCGCGAGCTGGAGCGCCGGGTCATCCTCTCGGTGCTCGACCGCAAGTGGCGCGAGCACCTCTACGAGATGGACTACCTCCAGGAGGGCATCGGCATGCGCGCCTATGCCCAGAAGGACCCGCTGATCGAGTATCAGCGCGAGGGCTTCGAGATGTTCACCGCGATGCTCGACGGCATCAAGGAGGAGTCGGTCGGCTACCTGTTCAACCTTGAGGTCGAGGTGCAGGCCAACCCGATCGTCGAGGAGAACGCCGAGGACGACGCGACGCTCTCCGAGACCGGCTCGATCATCGCGAGGGCGCTGCGGCAGCCGTCGCGGCCGACCGAGATGGTCTACACCGCGCCGGGCGAGAGCGGCGATGTGGAGGTCAGCCGGGTGCGGTCGACCCCCGAGCAGCGCGCCGCCTACGGCGACGTCGAGCGCAACGCGCCCTGCCCGTGTGGCTCGGGCAAGAAGTACAAGCGCTGCCACGGCGACCCGCGCAACCAGCAGGCGTGAGATGACCTGAGAAGAACCCCGCCGGGCGATGCTCCGGCGGGGTTCTTCACGTCCGCGGCCTCCGGTCACGCGGTCTCGAAGTCGGTGACCAGCCACTGCACGCCCTGCCGCTCCAGCCGTACGGCGAGCACGCGGCTGCGCGGCCCGCAGTGGACGAGCAGGCACATCTCGATGACCCCGTCGCGGGGCCGTTGCACGTGGGGGAGGCCCGTCAGGGGCGGCCGCTCGGTGTCGATCATCTTCCCGGCCCGGACCAGTTCGCGGTAGGCCCGCTCGGTCAGCCGGTCCTGGACGGTCTCGGGTGGCCTGCGGCCCGCCAGGATCTCCGCGAGCGCCTGGCCGAGCCCCCGCAGGCGGCGCTCGTCCATGGGCGTGGCCGCCCGGCGGGGAATGGGAGCCAGAGCGAGCGCGCCGTACGTGCCGGGCCGCGTGACATGGCCGCCGCCGTCACGCTCGTCGTAGGGAGGGTCGGCCGGGGGGACGGACGCGAGCCGGGGCAGGGGGACGGGCTTGGGCATCGGGGACTCCGCTCTCGTGCGCCGTGAACCTGACGCCTAATAGAGATTGCGGTCATCCGCTCTGATACGGGGATACGCCAACTTTGCCGAGTCGCGCGCCTTTGTGCCGGCCTTCGTCCAGGAAGATCCCTCCGGGTTGGCGCGGCCGCCTCGGATTTGAGCACGGGTCGATCGGCGATTAGCGGCATCCGCAATGGCAGGAAACACAACAGGGGCGCCCGGGATCACCGGGCGCCCCTGCTCCCTGAGAGGGGAACCTGACGCGTCAGGCGCGAGCGCGCGCCGTGTCGGCGCTCTCCCCGGAGTCCACATCGGGCTCGGGTTCGCGACCGGGCGTCATGATGTTCAACTTCTTGATGAGGAAGCTGAAGATCACGTAGTAGAGGACGAAGTACACGACGCCGATCAGCATGATCAGCCAGAAGTTGTGCGTGTTGTCCTTCGTCGCGTTCAGGGCGGCGTCGATCGCGCCGGCGGAGAACCCGAAGCCGAGCCGTCCGTCGAGGGCCGCGACCACGGCCATCGAGACGCCGGTGAGCAGCGCGTGCGCCGCGAACAGGACGGGGGCCACGAAGATGAACGCGAACTCGATCGGCTCGGTGATGCCGGTGACGAACGAGATCAGGGCCGTGGAGATCATGATGCTGCC
Organism: Microbispora bryophytorum; assembly: GCF_006874465.1. Lineage (GTDB taxonomy): Bacteria > Actinomycetota > Actinomycetes > Streptosporangiales > Streptosporangiaceae > Microbispora > Microbispora bryophytorum. The sequence continues at coordinate 390,591 of NZ_VIRL01000003.1, forward strand.
GATGGCGGCGCGGCGGTTCGGCGGTGCGGCCCGCCACATGGCGATCGCGGCGGCCGGCAGGCCGAACATCATGACCGGGAAGAAGCCCGCCATGAACGCGCCGGCGCCGTCCTGCCCGGCGAAGTAGCAGTTCAGGTCGCCCGCGGCGTGCGTGGCGCCGACGGTGCACTCCGGCACGGTGAACCAGACGATCGAGTTGACGAAGTGGTGCAGGCCGAAGGGGATGAGACCGCGGTTGACGATGCCGTAGATGCCGGCGCCGATCGTGGAGTTGCCGGCGAGCCAGTCGCCGAAGCTGGTCAGGCCCTGCCCGATCGGCTGCCAGACCAGGCCGAAGACGACGCCGAGGACGAGCCCGGCCAGCGCGGTCAGGATCGGGACGAAGCGGCGGCCACCGAAGAAGGCCAGGTAGGCCGGCAGCTTCGTCCGGTAGTACCGCTGCCACAGGATCGCCGCGACGAGGCCCATGAGGATGCCGCCTAGCACTCCGGTCGGGTTGGCCGCCGCGAGGTTGAGCGCCTCCGCCGGCTTGCCGTCCGCCCCCACGATGGACTGCGCCACCTTCTGGTGCACCGCCGCGTCCGCGGAGGCGTCGAAGAACATCAGGTGGGTGACCCGGTCCCAGACGAGGTAGCCGACCACGGCCGCCAGAGCGGTCGAGCCGTCGGCCCGCCGGGCGAAACCGACCGCGACGCCCACCGCGAACAGCAGCGGCAGCGCGTCGAACAGGGCGCCGCCCGCGCCGCCGACGACCTGTGCGATCTTGTCGAGCGTCGCGTTGTCCGTACGGCCGAGGAGGTCGTCCTGACCGATCCGGAGAAGAAGGGCCGCGGCGGGCAACGCCGCGATCGGAAGCATCAGAGAACGGCCGATGCGGGACAGCGCGGTCATCACCGCGTTCTGACTGGGAGGCGCTGCGGGCAGGCCCGCGTCGGCGGAGGTGGAACTCATCGGGTGTTCCTCCAGGATGGGGGGACTACTAGAGGCGTCTGGCCGGGGCTCCGAGGAGCGTCCGGAGCTGGTAGCGGTCGGCGCGATAGGTGGAGACGCCGAGTTCGGCGCACACCCCGCCGGCGAAGGACCGGCGCTGCAGCAGCAGCACGGCCCCGCCCCGGGGCAGTTTGAGCAGGTCGGCGTCGCTCGGATCGGCGAGGCCGCCGTCGATGGTCAGCTCCCCGGCGTCCATGACGAGTCCGTAACGCGACTCGAGCAGGGCGTACAGGGATCGTCCGGTCAGGTCGTAGGCATCGAGATCGGGTGCGAGCGCGACCGGGATGTGGGCGCGCTCGATACTCAGCGGTTCCCCGTCCGCCGTGCGCAGCCGCTCGATGAAGTGGACGGCGTCTCCCGGCTGGATGCCGAGCTGCCGCGCGAGGTGCGCACTGGCCCGGACCACCCGCCGGTCCAGGTCGCGGGAGCCCGGCTCCATGCCGCGCGCCCGCATGTCGTCGGTGAAGGAGGTGAGCTGGAGTGCCAGCTCGATCTTCGGGCGGGCCACGAACGTTCCCTTACCCGGGACCCGGTGTAGCCGGCCCTCGGACACCAGGTGGTCGACGGCCTGCCGTACCGTCATACGAGACAGGTCGAAACGCTGGCTCAGGTCGCGTTCGGAGGGGATCGCCGCGCCGATCGGCAGCTCGTTGCTCTCGACGAGGTCGAGCAGGATCTCCCGTAGCTGGAAATACTTGGGCACCGGGCTGTCCGGATCGATCTGGGCCACTGATCCCCCCTCTCACTCTGAATCGTCCGAATAAGTTAAGGTTCTTACTGGTCTAGTCCGGACTAGACCACAGCTGAGAAATATGTGTCAATGTATGGGTCGGCGACGGATCGATAACGGACAAATCTCGCCAAGCAGAGGATGATCATCGATGACGACCAGGATGCGCGGTGAGATCGCCGAGCAGCCCGCGGCGATTCAGGCGACGCTGGACGCCCTCCTTCCGAGGACCGGCGACGTCGAGGCGGTCGCGCGGGGCACCCGCCACCTGCTGTTCGTCGCCCGCGGGACCTCGGACAACGCGGCGGTCTACGGCCGCTACCTGATCGAGGCGCGGGCGGGCCGGATGGCCGCGATGGGCGCCCCCTCCGTCGCCACCACCTACCGCCGCAGGCTCGACCTCGACGGGGTGCTGGCTGTGGGCCTGTCCCAGTCCGGCCGTACGGAGGAGATCGTCGAGACCCTCCAGTGGGCGAAGGACTGCGGCGCGAAGACCGTCGCGATCACCAACGGCGGCGAGGAGTCGCCGCTGGCCCAGGCCGCCGACCTCGCGCTGTGCACGCTCGCCGGCGAGGAGAAGGCCGTCCCGGCCACGAAGACCTACACGACCCAGCTCGCCGCGCTGGCCGTGCTCGCGATCGGCCTCGGCGCCGACGTGGACCCCGATGACCTGCGCCGGGTGCCGGACGCGGTCGAGAAGCTGATATCCGACCCCGGCGACCTGGACGCCGTGGTCGAGGGCCTGGCCGACAAGCCCGGTGTCGTCGTCTCCGGCCGCGGCCTGGCGTTCTCGACCGCGCTGGAGCTGGCGCTCAAGCTCAAGGAGGCGTGCTACCTGCACGCCATGGGCCTGTCGTACGCCGACCTGCTGCACGGCCCGATCGCGGTCGTGGACGCCGAGACCCCGGCGATCCTGGTGGCGGCGGGGCAGGGCCCGACGCTGGCGGGCACGGTCGCGCTGGCCGAGCGGGTCACCGGCGCGGGGGCCGCCGCCTTCGGCGTCGGGGGCGGCGGGCGGCTCGCCGCCGCCTCGACCGCCGCCCTGAACGGTCCGGACCTGCCCGAGTGGGTGGCTCCGCTGGGACTCATCGTCCCCGGGCAGTTGCTCACCGAGGCGCTCGCGCGCAGGCTCGGTATCGACCCCGATTCCCCCCGCGGTCTGAAGAAGGTCACGCAGACCGACTGACGACAGACCGGCCGAACAACAGGAGGACCCTCATGGCTGCAGACGCCGAGGCGATCATCGCCGGGCTCGGTGGCGCCGACAACATCGTCGAAGTGGAGCCGTGCATCACGCGGCTGCGCACCGAGGTGCACGACGCCTCGAAGGTGAACCAGGCCGCGCTCAAGGCGGCCGGCGCCCACGGAGTGATGGCGGCGGGCAACGTCGTCCAGGTCGTGGTGGGCCCCGAGGCCGACACCATCGCCAGCGACATCGAGGACATCATCGGCTGAACCCGGGAGATCGTCGCGGGTCCGCTGGTTGTGGGCGGACCTGTGGCGACGCCTGCCCGGATTCCAGAGAAGGGCTCTTCATTGACGACTGTTCTCGCCCCGGTCGCGGGGGCGGCCATCGGCCTGGCCGCCGTGCCGGACCCGGTGTTCTCGCAGGCGATGGTCGGCCCGGGAACCGCGATCGACCCCCTCCGGCAGCCCGTCGAGGCCCTGGCCCCGATCAGCGGCACGATCGTGAAGCTGCACCCGCACGCGTACGTCGTGGTGGGGGACGACGGCAGGGGTGTGCTGGTGCATCTCGGCATCGACACCGTGCAACTCAAGGGCGAGGGCTTCCGTCTGCTCGCGTCGGAGGGGGATCGCGTCGGCGTCGGGCAGCCCGTCGTGGCCTGGGACCCCGCGGCGGTCGAGGCCGGTGGGCGCTCGCCGGTCTGCCCGGTGGTGGCGCTCGACGCGGTGGCGGGCTCGGTCGGCGAGGTCGCCGAGGGCCGGGTGAACGCGGGTGACCCGCTCTTCGAGTGGTCGTGATGCTCAGGTGATGGCGGCCGCGCTCTTCGATCTCGACGGCACCCTGGTCAACACCGAGCTCCGCAGCCGCGCCCTGTGGCGGATGTTCTTGGACGACCGCGGCATCACCTGCGACGAGACGCTGTTGCGGCGCGTCATGGGCCGCCGCGGGGTGGACGTCGTCCCCGAGGTGCTGCCCGGCATGGATCCCGAGGTCGCGATGGAGGAGATCCGCTCCTACTACGACCATCCGGACCTGCCCGACATCGTGCCGGTCCCGGGGGCGGCGGAGCTGGTGTCCCGGGTCGCGGCGCACGGGGCTCCGCTGGCCCTGGTCACCTCCGCCCAGCGGTGGTGGGCGGTGGAGCGGCTCACCGAGATCGGCGTCCTGGAGGTGGTGCGAACCATCGTCTCCGCCGAGGACGTGACCGTGGGGAAGCCGGATCCGTCCGGCTACCTCATGGCGGCCGGCCTGCTCGACGTGGATCCGGCCACGTGTGTGGTGTTCGAGGACTCGCTCGCCGGGATAGCGGCGGCACGCGCCGCGGGTATGGCCTGCGTCGCGGTGGCCACCACCCATCATCCGGATGAACTGTCACACGCAGATCTGGTAATACCCGATATGTCGGGTATTGACTGGCCTTTGACCGAACTACCGGCGGTCTAGACCACCGCTGCAGGAGGAGGAAACGTGGCCCAGCGCACAGTCAGCGTCACGTCCGAGGTCGGGCTGCACGCCCGCCCGGCGGCGATGTTCGTGCAAACCGCGGTGAAGGCGCCCTATGACGTCACCGTCGCGAAGGCGGGCGGCTCGCCGGTGAGCGCGAAGAGCATCCTGTCGGTGCTGGCGCTCGACGTGCGGCAGGGGGAGTCGATCGTCATCAGCGCGGAGGGCGACGGCGCCGAAGAGCTGCTCGACGAGCTCGCCCAGATCGCCGCCGCGGCCTCCTGACGCCAGTGGACGGACAGCGGAAGACGGCGATGACGCCGGGGGACGAGAACGGCGCGGGGTCGTCGGCAGGCACGGGGTCGCTGGCCGGCACCTCGCTAGCCGGCACGGGGGTCAGCCCCGGCGCCGGGTACGGCCCGGCCCATGTGCTCGCGGGGGAGATCCCCGAGCCCGACAAGGAGGCGCGCCACGACGGCGACGCCGCCGCCGAGCGGGCCCGCGCCGAGCGGGCGGTCGAGGAGGTGGCCGCCGACCTGGAGGCGCGGGGCGCCAGGGCGGGCGGCGAGGCCCAGGAGGTGCTCGGCGCGCAGGCGTTGATGGCCCGCGACCCGAGCCTCGCCGCGGAGGTCGGCGAGCTCATCGAGCGCGGCGTTGCCGCCCCGCGCGCCGTCTTCGACGCCTTTGGCAAGTATCGGGACCTGCTCGCGGCGGCCGGCGGCTACCTGGCCGAGCGCGTGACCGACCTCGACGACATCCGCGACCGGGTGATCGCCGTGCTCACCGGCCTGCCCATGCCCGGCGTGCCGGCCAGAGCCGACGAGCCGTTCGTGCTGGTCGCCAAGGACCTCGCCCCGGCCGACACCGCGCTGCTGTCGAAGGACGTGGTCGCCGCGTTCGTCACCGAGCAGGGCGGGCCGACCAGCCACACGGCGATCCTCGCCCGCTCGATGGGCGTGCCCGCCGTCGTCGGCTGCGCCGGCGCGACGGCGATCGCCCCCGGCACGTCCGTGCTGGTCGACGGCGCGTCCGGGCAGGTGCTGCTCGCACCGGACCCGGCCCGCGTGGCCGCGGCCCGCGCCGCCGAGGAGGCGCGGCGGGCGGTGCTGTCGGCGGCCACCGGTCCCGGTGCGACCGCCGACGGGCACCCCGTCCCGCTGCTCGCCAACATCGGAGGCCCCCGCGATCTGGACAGCGCGCTGGCCAACGGCGCCGAGGGTGTCGGCCTCTACCGCACCGAGTTCCTCTTCCTCGACCGCGAGACCGCACCGTCGGCGAGCGAGCAGGAGGAGGCCTATCGGGCGGTGTTCGAGGCGTTCCCACAGGGCCGCGTGGTGGTGCGCACGCTCGACTCCGGCGCCGACAAGCCGCTGGCGTTCCTGCCGCCGCCGGAGGAGGAGCCGAACCCGGCGCTTGGGGAGCGCGGCCTGCGCATGTTCCGCAGGTATCCGGAGATCATGACCGCCCAGCTCGGCGCGCTGGCCCGGGCCGCGGCGGGCGTCTCGGCCGAGGTCCAGGTCATGGCGCCGATGGTGGCCACCGTCGAGGAGGCCGAGTGGTTCGCCGACGCCTGCCGTACGGCGGGGCTCGACGGCGCGGGCGTCATGATCGAGGTGCCGTCGGCGGCGCTGAGGGCGGCGGACCTCATCCGGGTCGCCGGCTTCTTCTCGATCGGGACCAACGACCTCACGCAGTACGCGCTCGCGGCCGACCGCCAGGTCAGCGCCGTCGCCGGGCTGCAGGACCCGTGGCATCCGGCCGTGCTCGACCTGATCGCGACGGCGGCCTCGGCCGCCTCCGCCGCGGGCAAGGGCTGCGGGGTCTGCGGCGAGGCCGCGGCCGATCCGGTGCTCGCCTGCGTGCTCGTCGGCATGGGGATCACCTCGCTGTCCATGGGCGCGCCCGCACTGCCCTGGGTGCGCGCCGCCCTGTCGCGGCACACGCTCGCGCAGTGCCGCGACGCCGCCGCCGCGGCGCGCTCGGTCACGTCGGCGCGGGCGGCCAAGGCCGCCGCATACGCCGAGCTGCCCGGCCTGGAGGCACTCGCGCTCTGACCGCCGCAGCAGGTCGCGACCGGGTTCCGGGCCCGGTCACGGCCGGGCACGGATACGGTAAACAACGTGCCACGAATCAGACACGGTATCGTCATGATCGCCGCCCTGCTCGCGACCGGATGCTCGTCCGGCATCGGCGCCGCGAGTTCGGCGCCCTCGCCGCGCGTGTCCGCCGTGTCTCCGGCGGCGTCCCCGCCGTCCCCGTCGCCGTCCTTGTCACCCTCGGCCCGCCCCTCGGGGAGCCTGGCCGAGCGGACGCTCGCGGCGATGAGCCTGCGGGACAAGGTGGCGCAGCTGTTCACCATCGTCGTGTGGGGACAGAAGGCCGGGGCGGCGAGCAAGGAGAACGAGGCGCGGTACGGCGTGGCGACGCCGGCGCAGGTGGTGGAGAAGTTCCGCCCCGGCGGGGTCATCCTGTTCGACTGGGCGGGCAACGTCTCCGGCGCGAGCCAGGTGGCCGCGCTCACCACCGGCCTACGCCAGGCGGCGGCCCGGTCCGGCGAGGCGCCGCTCCTGATCGGCGTGGATCAGGAGAACGGCCTCGTCTCCCGGCTCAAGTCTCTCGTCACCAAATTCCCCGGCGCGTCGGAGATCGGCGAGACCGGTAAGACGGCGAACGCGCGCGACGTCGCCAGGGCGACCGGTGAGGAGCTGCGCGACCTCGGCATCTCGCTCGACTTCGCGCCGGTCGCCGACGTCAACATCAACCCGCGCAATCCCGTGATCGGGCCCCGCGCGTACGGCTCCGACCCGGGGAAGGTGGCCGCGATGGTCGGGGCGGCCGTCGACGGCTTCCACGCGGCGGACGTGGCCTCCGTCGCCAAGCACTTCCCCGGCCACGGGGACACCTCGGTCGACAGCCACACGGGCCTGCCGGTCATCACGCACTCGAAGACGCAGTGGCGGAAGCTGGACGCGCCGCCGTTCCGCGCGGCGATCGCGCACGACGTGGACGCGATCATGTCGGCGCACGTGGTGATGCCGAAGCTCGACCCCTCGGGCGACCCCGCGACGCTGTCCCACCGCATCCTCACCGGCCTGCTCCGCGAGGAACTCGGCTTCGACGGCGTGATCAGCACCGACGCGCTCGACATGGCCGGGGTGCGGAAGAAGTACGGCGACGCCGAGGTCGCCGTGCGTGCCGTGCTCGCCGGGGCCGACATGCTCCTCATGCCGCCGAACCTGCCCAAGGCGTACGACGCCGTCCTCGGCGCGGTGAAGTCGGGCCGGATCTCCGAGCGCAGGATCGACGAGTCGGTGCTGCGGATCCTGCGGCTGAAGGACAAGCGCGGCGTCTTCGGCCCGATCCGCACCGACCCCGGCGCGCTGAGGTCCGCCGCGCACCGCAAGGTCGCGGAGCGCGTCTTCGCCGCCGTCAGGTGATGCCGGGCGCGTCTCCTTCGGACTCGTCCTGCTCTGCCTCCTCGACCTCTTCTGCCTCCTCGGCCTGGGTGTAGTCGAAGTACACCGTGATCGACGGCCAGTCGGACCCGTCGTCGGTGACCTCGTTGTGCATGATCAGGTCGTACACCTCGACCTGGCCCAGTTCCTCGATCGTGGTCGCGATCCGGCGGAGCAGCGCAGGCACGCTGTCCTGTCCGATCCCTTCCGGATTGTTCTGGGTGAAGTGGTACATCTGGCTCGAAATTGGCTTGGTCATGACAAGTCCCTACAGGAAACGCCTTTTCTTCTTGCCCTGGGTGTTCTGATTCTGCTGGCCCTGCTGCTGGGCCTGCTGCTGGCCCTGCTGCTGGTTCTCGTTGCCCTGGCCGGATTGGGTGCCGCGCTTTTGCGCGTTGCGTTCGCCGTCGAGCTTCTCGCCGGTCTTCACCTTCTGCTCGGCCGCTCTGGCGGCCTTCCTGTCGTACGGCTGACCGGCCTTCTTCGCGTCCAGCGCCGCCTGCTCCGCGGAGGACAGCTCGGGGCCGCTCTGCCGTGAATAGGGCTTGCGGCTCCTGCCCATGTCGAGCTTGAGGCCGCCGCGGGGCCCCGTCTCACCTGCCGTCCGCACCGGCGCGCCCCTCAGGGGAACGTGGGGGCCGCCCGCCCCCGCCAGGGACGGGCCGCCCCCGAAGGGGCCGCGGGTGTTCTTCAGGATGCGTTCCAGCGGTTCGGTGATGTGCCGCGTGACGGCCGGGGCCAGAACCCGGGCACCGCCCTCCTCGGCCTCCTTGAGGATCTTCCGCATGGCGTACCGGGTGGCGAGAAGCCCCGCCGTCGCCGAGGCCGCGGCGAGCGGGCCGCCCGCGACGAGGGTCGAGGCCAGCCTGGTCGCGCCCGCGATGGCCTGCGTGATGATGGCCACCTTCGTGGCGGTCACCGCGGTGGCGGTGCCTTCGAGCACCGCGGGCGCGTACGCGGCGGCCCGGACGGCCGTGCGGAGGTGTTCCGCGGTGCCGGCCGTGTTCCAGTTGGTGCGCATCGCGTCGGCGGACACGCCCTGGTACACGCCCGGCAGTCGCCTGACCTCGCCCTCCGCGCCGCTTCCCCCGGAGGCGGCGCCGGCCTGCACGACCTGCCACGGGCGGATCTCCGCGCGGATGTCGGCCTCGTCGATCTTCGGGAAGTTCACCAGGCTCGCGATCGGCTGCGCCCAGTCCGGCGGCATCAGGCCCATGCCACCTCCTCGCCTTCGGCTCGGAGCGGCATGCGCCAGGCACTGTGCTGACTGATTCGCTCGCTACGCTCGCTCATGCAGGGCCCGTTTCGTCGTGCGCCCCCGCGATCCAGCGTCCCGCGTCGCCCTCGGCGTCCGAGACCCGCCGGCGCGCCACCGAGAGCGCGTCCCCCGTGCCGCCCACCGTCCCTCCGAGCTGCGCGTACGCCTCGACGGCGGTCAGCGCGGAGCGGTTGTAGGCGGCCACGAAGGCGCCGAACAGGCCGTCGTCGCCCCACGAGGAGGCGCCCGCCCGCCCGCGCAGATACTGCAGGGCGGTCACGAACTCGTCGCCGTGCTCCGCCAGGCGAGAGGAGGCCCTTTCCACTTCGCCGTGCTCGATGCCTAGTTCCCCGGACATGCGCGGCACGTTAGCATGACCGGCGAATTATGGACGGGTGAATTGCACAGTAAAAGCCTTTTGTCCTTTTTGTGGAGGAATACTTGTCTCTGTCGTTTCCGGGGGGCAGTGACCTGGAGCTCCTGGAGCAGATGATTCGCCAGGCCGAGGACGTCATGCGCGGCCTCGCGGACGTCCAGGCCGGGATCCGGCAGGTCACCGGCGAAGGGGAGGGCGCCGACGGCCTGGTGCGGGCCAGGGCCGACGGCCGGGGAGAGGTCACCTCGGTCACACTGGATCCGCGGGTCATGCGGCTCGACGCGGCCGCCCTGAGCGCGGAGGTGACGAAGGCGATCAGGGCCGCCCAGGACGCCGCGAAGGAGAGGACGGACGAGCTCGTCGCCGCAGCCCAGAGCAGGCTGAGCGGGCTGGCCGCCCCGCTCGACGAGACGTTCGTGCGTTATCGGTTCGACCAGCTCGCCCAGGAGCTGGACGCGGGAGCGGACGCCTTCGGCCCACGCTCTATCAACCAGCACTCCGGCGACCTGGACCAGGACGCGGAACGGGCCGCACAGATCGAGGCGTGGCTGGAGGACGGGCAGCGCGAGATCGAGGCCGTCACCGGTCACGGCCGGGCGGCGGACGGCCGGATCAAGGTCGTCACGACGGCGTACGGGGAGGTGCGGGAGGTCGTCATCGAGCCCCGTGCCATGCGCCTGCCCAGCCGGACGCTGGCAGAGGAACTCCTGCTGGCCCTGCGCCGGGCGCAGCAGGACGCGGAACGGCAGACCCGCCGGATGGTGGGTGACGCGCTGCGGGAGCTGGCGCCCGGCGAGTCGTTCGGCCCGGACGCCGTCGACGAGTGGTTCGGCGGCGTGCTCAAGCCGTTCGAGCGGCCGGAGTGACCACTCCCTATATTTGTAGGCACGTCGGGTGGGAGGCGCGGTGCTCAAGGGTGTGCTGATCGACTGGGGCGGGGTTCTGACCACGAGCCTGGCCGAGTCCGTCGCGGAGTGGATCGAGGCGGACCGGATCGACCCCCGGCACTACCGGGAGGTCATGCGGGCGCTGGTCACGCAGGCGTACCGGGCCGGTGTCGAACCGGACGGCGAGAACCCGATCCACGCGCTCGAACGGGGCGAGATTCCGGTCCTGGAGTTCGAGCGCACCCTGGCGGCCCGGCTGGTGACCCTCGACGGCGGCCCGCCGGAGGCCGACGGCATGCTGGCCCGGATGTTCGCCGGGTTCCGGCCGGTCGAGGAGATGAACGAGATGCTCCGCCAGGCCCGGACGGCCGGGCTCGGCACCTGCCTGGTGTCCAACTCCTGGGGCGACCACTACGCGCGTGAGGGCTGGGAGGCACTCTTCGACGCGGTCGTCATTTCGGGGGAGGTCGGCATGCGCAAGCCCGAGGCGCGGATCTTCCGTCATGCGCTCGGCCTGCTGGGGCTCGACCCGGGGCAGTGCGTGTTCGTCGACGACATCGAGGCGAACATCGTGGCGGCCCGCGCGATCGGCCTGGTCGGGGTCCATCACAGCGATCCCTCGGAGACCATCGCCGAGATGGAGCGCCTGTTCGGCGTCCACTTGCGCGAGCCCGGCGCCGCCGCCCATCCGTAGAACGCGCCGTCTGTAGCCGCCCGTATAGCCGCAACGAGAGACCGAGTCGAGGAACGCATGCGCGTCTATCTGCCGTCCACGATCCCCGCGCTGGCGCGCGTCGTCGCCGCGGGGGAGCTGGGCCCGGCCCCGCTGACCGGCTTCGCGGTCACCCCCGCGCTGATCGAGTGGTACGTCTCGGGCGACACCGAGGAGCTGGAGTACGTCGCGCTGACCGAGGCCGCCCGGACCTCCCTGCGCATGCTGGCCGCCGACCGGAAGGACGGCGTCGAGGTGGCCGCCCGGCGGGTCGTCATCGCGGCCGACGTGCCCGACGAGACCGTGAAGTCCGGCGCCGACCTGGAGGAGCGCGCCCGCGTGCGGGTGCTGGAGCCGATCCCGATGCGGCTGGTCGCCGCGGTCCACGTGGACGACCCCGACGCCGCACCCGACGTGGAGGCGGCGATCGCGGCGCTGCCCGCGGCCGACGGCGGGGACGACGACGCGCGGTTCGCCGTGGACGGCGCGGAGGACCACGAACTGCTCTGGTACGCCACACAGGAGATCCCGGATCTGCTCGCCTGACGCGCGGAGTTCATGGATATGTCACACCCGGCGTCTAAGCTGGGGAGCAAGATGACACACATTGTTTGGGACTGGAACGGGACGCTCTTCCACGACATCGACGCCGTCGTCGGCGCGACCAACGAGCTCTTCCTCCCGTACGGCCTGGGGCCGTACGACGCGGAGGGCTTCCGCGAGGTGTACACCCGCCCCATCTGGGTGGCGTACGAGCGGATGCTCGGCCGCGCGCTCGGGGAGGGCGAGTGGGAACTACTCGACAAAGGCTTCCACGAGCACTACCACCGGCTGATGGAGGCGTGCAGCCTCGCCGATGGGGCGCTGTCGAGCCTGCACGCCTGGCAGGAGTCGGGCCGCACGCAGTCGCTGCTGTCCATGTGGGGCCACGAACGGCTGGTCCGCAAGACCGGCGAGTTCGGCATCGACGGCCACTTCACCCGGATCGACGGCTCGCGTGACGCGACCGGCGGTCACAAGGCCGAGCACATGGTGGAGCACCTGCGCGCGCTCGGCATCGACTCGGCGAAGGTCGTCGTCATCGGCGACAGCGTGGACGACGCGCACGCCGCCCTGCACGTCGGCGCCCGCGCCGTCCTCTACACCGGCGGCATGACCAGGCGGTCGGAGCTGGAGGGCGTCGGGGTCCCGGTGGTGGACTCGCTGGCCGACGCCCTCGACCTCGTCTGACGCGTCAGCGGGCCTGGCGTTCCTCCTCCTCCAGCAGCCACCGGGGCTTGGCCCCGCGTACCGGCCTGCCGAGGCCGTTGGATGCAGCGGGTGGATGGCGCCGGTGGGTGGCGCCGGGTGGATGCGGCAGGGGGATGCGGCGGGTGCCCCGCGTGGGCCGTACGCTGAGCACGATCCACACCGCACCCCCACGGAGGTCGCGATCAACCGCCTCGTTCTCTGGAACATCGACCTGACACTCGTCGACGTCGCCATCGTCACCCGCGACGCCTACGTGGACGCGTTCCGGATGGTGACGGGGCGGCCGCTGGTGAAGCTCGCGCCGGCACTGGGCCGTCCCGACTCGGAGATCATCTTCGAGACCCTGGCGGTCAACGGCATCGCCGTGGAGGACCACCACCTGCCGAGGTTCCTCGACGCGCTGGCCGTCTGCTTCGCCGAGCGGCGCGGCCGGCTGGCCAAGGACGGCCGCGCGCTGCCCGGCGCCAAGGACGCGCTCAAGGCCGTGTCGCGCCTCGACGGCGCCGTGCAGTCGGTGCTCACCGGCACCATCAAGAGCAACGCCGTGCACAAGCTCAAGGCGTTCGGGCTGGACAAGTGGGTCGACGTCGAGGTGGGCGGCTACGGCGAGGAGGTCTATCCGAAGGCCACCTTGCTGCAGGTCGCACAGGGACGGGCGAAGGCCCGGTACGGCGCCGTCTTCACGGCGGGCAACACCGTCCTGATCGGCGACTCCACGCGCGACGTCCAGGCGGCGAAGATCGGCGGCGCGGCCATGATCGGCGTGGCGTCGGGCCGGTCCACGGCCGCCGAACTGCGCGAGGCGGGCGCCGACATCGTGCTGTCCGACCTGTCCAACCCCTCTGAGGTCGTCGCGGCCGTCGCCCGCCTCACCACCCCGGCCGACCGCACAGCCCCCTGACCTCGGGCTCCGCGAGCTCCGGCCGTACCGAGGACGGTGACGCGCCGCAGGGTATGACAGGCGACCTGACAGCAGGAGGCCGGCGGTCATCCCCGCCCGACGCGGGCTGAACGTTTCAGCGCTGTGGCCACGTTCCTTTCCGCCGCCGATCGGCTCGCCGGGTGGGCGGGCGGTCGCGTTCACCCAGGCTGAGGCGCCAACCGCGCTGCGCACGACCGTTCGCCGCGGCGGTGATGATCACAGCGGGTCTCACCAGGCGAACACCGGGTCCGGCGACCGATCGCGACCGTTCGTTTGGTCGCCTAATTTCGAAACGCGCGGCCGGCGGTGCGCCGCGTGGCGTGTCCGTGGGCTCCCGCCTCCGGCCGCCACCCTGACGTGGGCGGCAGTCGCCCGCCGTCTCGCGAAAGGATTTCCTGATGAGACGAGGTCTCGCCACCGTCGCGGCCACCGGACTGGCCGCCGCGCTGGTCGCCGTCGGTGGAGCCGCGACGACGACGATGCCGGCCGCGGCCGCCGCCGGGTGCAAGGTGACCTACAAAATCGTCTCCCAATGGGGCGGCGGCTTCCAAGGCGACGTGGCCATCACCAACCTCGGCGACCCGATCGGCAGTTGGAAGCTGGAGTTCGACTTCCCCGACTCCGGCCAGAGGATCGCCTCCGGCTGGAACGCCACCTGGACGCAGTCCGGCGCGCGCGTGACCGCCACCAGCATGTCCTACAACGGCTCCATCGCCACCAACGCCACGGCCAGTGGCATGGGGTTCACCGCGAACCTCACCGGCGCCAACCCGGTGCCCACCACGTTCTGGCTCAACGGTGTCATGTGCAGCGGTCCCGTGACCCTCAGCCCGACTCCCACGCCGTCGCCGTCGCCGTCACCGACCCCCACGCCCACCCCCACGCCGTCGCCGTCGCCCACCCCCACGCCGTCGCCGTCACTGTCGCCGACGCCGTCTCCGACACCCACGCCCAGCGTCACCCCCTCGCCGGACACGCCGCGCCCCGGCGTCGGACCGTGCACGCCCGGCGCGACCTACCCCAACCCGCTGCCGTCGACGTCGGTGACCGCCACGAAGATCCGGGACGGGTTCAACTTCCTGGAAGGCCCGGTCTGGGACGCCACCACCCAGACCCTGCTGCTGTCGCTCATGCGCGACGGCACCGGATCAGAAGGCGTCCAGCCCTCGGACGTACTGCGGTTCACCGAGCCGGACACCTTCCAGACCTTCATCTCCGGCTCCGGCAGCAACGGCCTGGCCCTCAGCCGGGACGGGGGCACCCTCCTGGCCGCGACGCACGACCAGCGCAGCGTCTCCTCCTTCCACCTGCCCGACCGGACGCGTGGCGTGGTCGCCTCCTCCTACCAGGGTCGCGTCTTCAACTCACCGAACGACCTCACCGTCGGCGCCGACGGCACCGTCTACTTCACCGATCCCGACTTCCAGCGCGCCAACCGGCCAGACCAGATGTCCGGCCGCACCGGCGTGTTCCGGGTCAAGAACGGCGTCGTCTCGCTGATCGACGACACCATCCGGCAGCCGAACGGCATCGTGCTCTCCCCCGACGGCAGGACGCTCTACGTCGGCGGCAACGGCACGGGCCGGATCTACAAGTGGCCCGTCAACTCCGACGGCAGCGTCGGCTCCCGCGCCGACTTCGCGTCCCTGAACGGTTCGGACGGCGCGACCATCGACTGTGCCGGCAATCTCTACCAGGCCTCCTTCAACGACGGAAAGGTCCACGTGTACGCGCCGTCCGGCGTACAGCTCGGCACCATCTCCGCCGGGCAGAACACCACCAACCTCGCCTTCGGCGGCTCTGACGGCAAGACGCTGTACATCACCTCGGGCACACCCTCCCGCGGCGGGAACAGCGGCAACTTCGGCCTGTACCGCGTCCGGCTGAACGTCCCCGGCTGGCCCTACTGATTGGTGTCACAGCGCGTTGAGGAAGCGGGCCGCGACGGGGGCCGCGACCTGCGCTCCGGTGCCGCCGCCCTCGACCACGACGGCGAAGGCCAGGTCGCCCTTGTAGCCGATGAACCACGAGTGCGTCGGAGGGTTCTCGCCGTTCTCGGCCGAGCCGTACTCGGCGGTGCCGGTCTTGCCGCCCGTGCCGGCGGGGAAGGAGACGCCGCTCGCGGTGCCCTCGCTGACGACGGCGGGCATGAGGCGGCGTAGCGCGGACACCACCGCGGGCTCCAGCGGGCGCGGGGGCGTGCCGCCGTCCGGGACGAGCGAGGCCGGGACCAGCCGGGGTTGCCGCCACGTGCCCGCGGTGATGGCGCCGGCGACGGCGGCCATGTTCAGCGGGCTGGCCAGGACACGTCCCTGACCGATGGCGGCGGACGCGAGGTCGGTGTCGTCATGCGGCGCGGGGAAGGCGGCGTCCACGGCCGGCACCCCGATCTTGATGCTGGCGCCGAAACCGAAGTCGGCGGCCACCTTGGACAGGCGGTCGGCGCCGAGGCGCCGCACCGCCATGTCGCCGAACGTCGTGTTGCACGAGTGGGCGAAGGCGTCGACGAAGCGCAGCGTGCCGTAGTCGTGGAATTCGGCGTTGTGGAACGGGAAGCCGCCGATCGTCTTCTCGGCCGGGCACTCGACGGTCTCGCCGGGCGTGACGCCACCGGCGACCAGGGCCGACGCCGTCACGATCTTGAAGGTCGATCCGGGAGGATACGTGCCGAGCAGGGCGCGGTTGTAGCCGCCCGGCTTGTTGACCACCGCGAGCACCTCGCCCGTGGACGGGCGCAGCGCGACGAGCGAGGCGGGCTTGTCCACGCCCTCCAGGGCCTGGGCTCCCGCCCGGTGCACCCGCAGGTCGAGGGTGGTCGACAGGGCCTTGCCGGGCTTCGACCCGCCCTCGGCGAGCGTGGCGACCTTCGAGCCCGTACGGCTGTCGACCAGGTCGGCCCGGGCGGACGAGGTGCCGGTCAGGCGGGAGGCGTACTGCTCGCGCAGCCCCTCGACGATCTGCTGCACGGAGCCGGGCGTGTCCGGCGTGTCGATGCGGGTGCCGTCGGCGGCGGTGATCGGGGCGCGCTCCGCGGGCACGGTGGTGAGATTGGCCCGGATGCCGTCGGTCATCCGAGGATGGACGGCCGCCGGCGTCCACGCCACCTTCCAGGCGCGGTCGCGCTCGACCAGGCGGAGTCTCCCGTCGTACACGATGGGCAGCGGTCCGGTCAGCCGGGCGCGGAACCGCACGGTGTCGTCCTGGACGCTCGTCACCTGGAATCGCTGCCCGGTGAGCTTCAGGTCGTCGTGGAAGCGGCGGTATGTGCTTTCGAAGCCGGCCGGCGGGTCCGCGGCGAGTGTGCGCATCGCCGCGTAGTCCGCGCGTGACCAGGCCGCGAGGAAGTTCCGCGCGGTCTCCTCAGGCGATCCCTTCGTCCGCAGCGCCCACACCGTGACCCCCGCGGCCACCACCGGCACGAGCACCGCCGCCGTGACGTATGGCCAGCGCCTTCGCTCTCGCATGCGTCCCCCTTCGAGTCGAGTGCCCGTCAAGAGCAGCAGACCGGCAGGAAGTATGTCCAATATGGATATCAACGCGCTTCATGTGCGATTCGGATATGCTCCCAGCTCGTGGACCTTGTCCGGCACCTCGGCTACTTCCTGGTCGTGACGGAAGAGCTGCACTTCGGGAACGCGGCCGCGCGGCTGGGGATGGCCCAGCCGCCGCTGAGTCAGCGCATCAGGCGTCTGGAGGAGGAGCTGGGCGTGCGCCTGTTCGAGCGGTCGAGCCGGCGGGTGGCGCTGACCGAGGCGGGACGGCTGCTGGTGCCCGAGGCCCGCGAGATCGTCGCCAGGGTCGAGCGGATGCGCGACCTCATGTCCGACCTGGCGCGCGGCGATGCGGCGGTCGTGCGGGCGGGCGTCCCCGCCGACCTCGGCGCCGCCGTGCTGGCCGCGCTCATCGCGGGGTTCCGCGACCGCCGCCCCGACGTACGGCTGTCGCTGACCGAGATGGGCACGGCCGCGCAGGTCGCCGCGTTGCTGGAGGGCAGGCTCGACGTCGGGCTGCTGCGCCATCCGGTCGCCGCGAACGGGCTCGCGTACGGGCCGGTGCTCGTCCGGCATCCGGGCGTCCTGCTGGCGGAGGACGACGAGCTGACCGCCTGGGCGGCCGTGCACCTCGGCGACCTGGCCGGGCGAGACCTGGTGCTGTTTCCCCGGGACGCCGAGCCCGGCCTGTACGACGACACGCTGACCTCGTGCCGCCGGGGTGGCTTCGTCCCGACTGAGATCATCTGCACTGACCGTGTGGAGTTCTCCCTCGGCCTGGTCCTGTCCGGCACGGCTGTCGCGTTCGGCGCTCCCGCCGAGGTGCCGGGCGTGGTGTGGCGGCCCCTCGCGGGTGCGCCCCTGGCCTGGCGCTGCTCCCCGGCCTGGCGGGCCGAGCCGGGGCCGTACGTGCGAGACTTCACGACCGTGGCCGTAGAGGTGCTGAAACAGAGCGCCGGCATGGTGGACGAAGGCGTGCCGCCCGCGCCGCGGGTGACGCCGCGCCCCGCGACAGGGTTCCTCGCATGAGCGCCGGTGTGCACCCCGGGATGAGCCCCGGTGCGAATCCCGGCATGAATCCGGTGGAGCGGGTCTTCCGCAGCGCCGGCGTCACCGGATGGCTGCACGCCGTCGACATCGACGGCGGGCGCGAGGTGGGCCTGCGGGCCGACGAGCCGGTGGTGCTCGCGTCGGTCTTCAAGGTGCCCCTGCTGCTGGAACTGCACCGCCAGGCCGAGCGCGGGCTGCTCGACCTCACCGAACGTGTCGGCGTGCCGGCGGCGGACCGTACGGGCGGGGGCACCGGGCTGGCGGCGATGCTGGACGACGCCACGCTGTCGCTGCGCGACCTGGCCTACCTGATGATGGCGGTGAGCGACAACACCGCGGCCGACGTGCTGCTCGCCCGGGTGGGCCGGGAGGCGGTCAACACGCTGCTCGACGGCCTCGGGCTGACCGCGACCCGGGTGGTGCAGGACTGCCGCGAGATGCTCACCAGCCTGTGGGTGGACGCGGGCGTAGCGGACCAGTCGGCCGTGACCCAGGCGTGCACCGACCCCGAGGTGGTGGCGCGGCTGCGCGCGCTCGACCCGGCCTGGGGCAACCGGAGCACGCCGCGCGAGATGACCCGGCTGCTGGCCGCGATCTGGCGTGACGAGGCGGCCGGACCGGCCTCCTGCGCGGCGATCCGCCGCCTCATGGCCCTGCAGGTGTGGCCGCACCGGCTGGCCTCGGGGTTCCCTTTTGACGAGGTCGCGGTGAGCGGCAAGACGGGCACGCTGCCCACGCTCCGCAACGAGGTCGGGGTGGTCGAATATCCCGACGGCGGGCGCTACGCCGTGGCTGTGTTCACCCGGTCGCTCAGCACGGCGCAGAACCAGCCGCGGGCCGACGCCGCGATCGGGGCCGCCGCCCGGATGGCGATCGACCAGCTCAGCACCCACATATGACAGACCCCCTCTATGTGGGCGGGGAGGGTGACATGCGGCCCAAGCGTGGCAAAGATGGGGGCATGGTCGAGGAAGGCGCTCTGCTCTGGGAACCCACGCCCGACGTCGTACGTGCGGCCCGGATCACCCGTTACATGGAACGACTGGGCCGTACGGGGGACTACGAGGACGTCTGGAAGTGGTCGGTCGAGTCTCCGGCCGACTTCTGGACGTCCATATGGGACTACTTCGGCGTGGTCGGTACGCGTGGCGACGGGCCCGTCATCCAGGGAACGATGCCGCACGCCGAATGGTTCGCGGGATCGGCCCTGAACTACGCCGAGAACGCGCTGCGCGGCCACCCCGGCCGTGCGGCGGTGATTTTCCGCAGCGAGTCGGGCAGCCGCTGGCAGTACTCGCTCGGCGAGCTCCGCGAGGAGGTCGCCCGGGTCCGGGCGGGCCTCGCGCGGCTGGGCGTCGGGCGTGGTGACCGGGTCGCGGCCTACGTCCCGAACGTCCCCGAGGCCCTCATCGCCTTCCTGGCCACCGCCTCGCTCGGGGCGGTCTGGTCCTCCTGCTCGCCCGACTTCGGCGCGCCCAGCGTGACCGACCGGTTCGCCCAGATCGAGCCGAAGGTGCTGGTCGCGGTGGACGGCTACCGCTACGGCGGCAAGGCGTACGACCGGTCGGAGGTGGTGCGCGAGATCGCCGGGAGGCTGCCGACGCTGCAGGCCACCGTCTGGATTCCAGTGCTCCGCGAAGGCGCGCCCGACGACGCCTCTGACAGTGCCCCCGATACGGCGCTGAGCTGGGACGACCTGCGCGCCGAGTCCGCGCCGCTGGAGTTCGAGCGGGTGCCGTTCGGCCATCCTCTGTGGGTGCTGTACTCGTCCGGCACCACCGGCCTGCCCAAGCCCATCGTCCACGGTCACGGCGGGATCGTGCTGGAGCATCTCAAGTCGCTGTCCTTCCATCAGGACCTCGGCGAGGGCGATGTGTTCTTCTGGTACACCACCACCGGCTGGATGATGTGGAACTACCTCATCGGCGGCCTGCTGGTGGGGTCCACGATCCTGCTGTACGACGGCAGCGCGGCCCACCCCGACACCGGCGCCCTGTGGCGGCTGGCCGCCGAGGAGGGCGTGACCTACTTCGGCACCGGCGCGCCGTACATCATGGCGTCGATGAAGGCCGGGGTGAAGCCGGAGGGTCTCGACCGGCTGCGCGGGATCGGCTCGACCGGCTCGCCGTTGCCGCCCGAGGGGTTCGCCTGGGTCTACTCCGATGTGAAGCCGGACGTGCAGCTCGGCTCGTTCTCCGGCGGCACCGACGTGTGCACCGGGTTCGTCGGCGCGGTGCCGTTGCTGCCGATCCGGGCCGGCGTCATCCCGTGCCGCTGCCTCGGCGCGTCCGTCGAGTCCTTCGACCCCGCGGGCGCCTCGATCGTGGGTGAGGTGGGGGAGCTCGTCGTCACCCGGCCCATGCCGTCCATGCCGGTCATGTTCTGGAACGACCCCTCGGGTGACCGCTACCGGGAGTCGTACTTCGCCGATTACCCGGGCGTCTGGCGGCACGGCGACTGGATCAAGATCCTCCCCGACGGCGGCTGCGTCATCTACGGCCGCTCGGACTCCACCCTGAACCGCGGCGGCGTACGGATGGGCACCAGCGAGTTCTACCGCGTCGTGGAGCGCTTCGAGGAGATCGCCGACAGCCTCGTCATCGACACCGGGCAGCTCGGCCGGGAGGGCAGGCTGCTGCTGTTCGTCACCCTCGCCCAGGGCGCGTCTCTCTCCGGCGAGCTGACCTCTCGCCTGCGTACGGTCCTGCGCACCGAGTTGTCGCCCCGGCACGTGCCCGACGAGATCCACGTCGTCCCCGGCATTCCGAGGACGCTGTCGGGCAAGAAGCTGGAGGTCCCCGTACGGAAGATCCTGCTCGGCACCCCGATCGAGAAGGCCGCCAACCTCGACGCCATGGCCAACCCCGAGGTCCTCACCCATTTCGCGCCGCAGCAGTAGGACGGCGACGTGTATAAGTGCACTTCTAAGAAGCCGGCTTCTTAGAAGTGCACTTATATTGTCGATCCCCTCGATCCTGCAGCGGGAGATCGACGCCCGGCTCGCGCATCGCGGCACCGGCAGCCGGGTGCGTCTGGTGCTCGCCGGATCCGCCATGTCGGTCATGGGGAAACTCCTCGCCGGGCAGGCGCCGCTACGCGGGCGGGCGTCACTCGACCTGGTGGTACAGCCGTTCGATTACCGCGTGGCCAGGCGGTTCTGGGGGATCGAGGATCCGCGGCTCGCGCTCCGGCTGAATGCCATCGTGGGCGGGACTCCGGCGTACAGAACCGGCTTCGTCGACCACGACAGTCCGGGCGACGATCTCGACGACTGGGTCGTCCGGCGGGTGCTCGGTTCCGCGACGCCGCTCTTCCGGGAGGCCCGATACCTGCTGACCAACGAGATGGAGATCCGGGACGAGGCGCTCTACCACGCCGTCCTCGGAGCGATCGCGGCCGGGAACAACACGCGGGGCGGTATCGCGGGACACATGGAGCGCAAGACGACGGACATCGCCCATCCGCTCGCCGTGCTGGAGGACTGTCAGCTCATCCGCAAGGAGATCGACCCGATTCGCAAGCGCTCGCTCTACCGTGTCGCGGAGCCGCTCGTGACGTTCTACGAAGCGATCATGCGGCCGTCCTGGAGCCTGCTGGAAAGGGGCTGGGCCGACCGGGTGTGGCAGGCGGCCAGGCCGAGGTTCACGTCCCAGGTGGTGGGCCCGCGTTTCGAGCACGTGTGCCGGGAGTTCGCGCTCGCCCGTGACTGGGATGGCGAGTTCGCCGCCGAGGTCGCCGCGGGGATCGCCCCCGGCGGCGGCAGGGGACAGAACATCGAGGTCGACGTGATCGCCCTCGCGCCTCAGGACAACCACACGCGCTGGCTTTTGTCCGTCGGCGAGGCGAAGTGGTCGGAGATCATGAACGTAGGCCACCTGAAGCGCCTGGAGCAGGCCAGAGACCAACTGCACACGCGCGGGCTCGACACCCGCGACACCGTGCTCGCCCTCTACAGCGGCGCCGGTTTCGACGCCGCACTCACCGACGCCGCCGCCCGCGATCCCCGGATCCTCCTGGTCGACCTGCCCATGCTGTACGGCTCAGCGTGAGGCTGGTCCGGGGGATGCGGCCCGGACGAAGCGCTCGCCCCATTCGCGGACGTACGCGGCGAACTCCGGCGGACCGAGCACCTCGAACTCCGCGCCCACGGTGCCCAGCGCCTGAATCGGCCAGTCCAGTGAGGTCGAGGTCATCGTGAGCACGCAGCTATGCTCGCCGGCCTCTTCGACCGTCCCCCACTGCCCGACCGCCGTACGCACCCGTGCGGCGGGCGCGTGCACGAGGGCCTCGACCGCGTACGGCTCGGGCACGCCGGCGGCCGCTCTGACGAACGCCGCCGCGTCCCTGGCGGGCAGGTCGCGCGGGCGGAAGCGGGCTCCCGCCGGCCGCGCCTCTGTCAGGCGGTCGAGCCGGAAGCTGCGCCAGTCCAGCCTCGTCAGGTCGTAGGCGACCAGATACCAGCGGCGGCCGACGGTGACCAGCCGGTAGGGCTCGACCTCCCGTGAGGAGGGCTCGCGGCCCCGCGCGGCGTAGGAGAAGCACAGCCGCTCCTCGTCACGGCAGGCCTGGGCGACGACGGTCAGCACGTCCACGGCGACGACCGGTTGCGCCGAGGTCGCGGAGACCATCGCCTCGCTCAGGACGTCCACGCGGCGGCGCAGCCGGGGCGGCATGACCTGGACGACCTTGGTGAGAGCGCGGATCGCGGACGTCTCCATGCCCGTGATCGCGCTCCGCGCGGCCTCGCCCATTCCGACGGCGAGCGCGACCGCCTCCTCCTCGTCGAGCACCAGCGGCGGCAGCACGGCGCCGGGCGCGAGCTGATACCCGCCGTCGGTCCCGCGCGAGGTGTCCACCGGGTATCCCAGCTCCCGCAGCCGGTCGACGTCACGACGCAGCGTCCGCTCCGAGACGCCGAGCCGGTCGGCCAGCTCCGCGCCCGCCCAGCGGCGGTGGGTCTGCAGGAGGGACAGCAGCCGGAGGGTGCGTGAGCTCGTGTTCGCCATGGTGCCCAGTCTGTCCGGATTTCCGGTCAGAAAGTGGCCGGAAGCCTCCCTAATGTGGATCTCGAAGCCCTGAGCAGGAGGAACAGGAATGATCACTCGTGAGATCCGGCTGGCCGCATCCGTCACCGGCGAGCCGGGCCCCGGCCACTTCACCGTCGCCGAGACCGATGTGGACGGCGAGGTGACCGTCAGGACCGACTACGTGGGCCTGGCCGCGACCTACCTGGAGCTGATGCGGGCCGACTGCCGGATCCCGGTGCCCGCCTGGCAGCCCGGTGACCGCGTGGGAGCCGCCGTCGTGGGCACCGTCGTCCGGTCCGGCAGCCCGGATCTCGCCGTCGGCGATCTGGTGCAGTCGATGACCGGCTGGAGCGAATACTCCGCGGGCCCGGCCGCGCAGTACGTCAAGCTCGACCGGGGGCTCTTCCCCGACCCCTCCTATCACCTGGGCCAGGGCGTGACGGCCTACCACGGGATGGCCGACGTCGCCGCCGTAGGGGAGGGGGATGTGGTGTTCGTCTCGGGCGCGGCCGGCGGGGTCGGCTCGCTGGCCGGGCAGATCGCCAAGTGCCGGGGCGCGGCCAGGGTGATCGGCAGCGCGGGCAGCCCGGCGAAGGCCGCCTATCTGGTCGACGAGCTCGGCTACGACGCCGCCTTCGACTACCACGACGGTCCGGTGGCCGACCGGCTGCGGGAGCTCGCGCCCGAGGGCATCACGGTCTTCTTCGACGTCGTGGGCGGAGAGCAGTACGACGCGGCGGTCCGGGCGGCACGTCCCGGCGCCCGCTTCGCGCTGTGCGGCTCCCTGTCCCACCAGCTCGGCGGCGATGCCGACCGCTTCCCTGAGCCGGACCGTGCGGCGGCCGGGGCCAGGGGCATCGAGCTGCTGCCGTTCTCCTGTCACCACACGCCGGAACAGGTCGCGGCCTGGCGCGAGCACTTCACCCGCTGGCTGGCGGAAGGCCGTTTCGTCTTTCCGCAGACGGTCGTCGAAGGCGGCATCGAGCAGGTGCCGGAGGCGTTCCTGTCCCTGCTCAAGGGCTCCTACCGGGGCAACGTCGCGGTGCGGCTGGCGTGAGCGTGCTTTCCCCGCGTGCGCTCAACCGGGCGCTGTTGCACCGGCAGTTCCTGATGGAGCGCACCCGCCGCACCGTGCCGCAGGTGCTCGGACACCTGGTCGCCATGCAGGCCCAGGAGCCGAACTGGCCCTACGTCGGGCTGTGGAGCCGCGTCGACGGCTTCACCCCGGCCCAGCTGAGCGTCCTGCTGGAGGAGCGGACGGTGGTCCGCTCGGCGCTGCTGCGCAGCACCCAGCACCTGGCCGTGGCCGGCGACTTCCGCTGCTTCCGGCCCGTGCTGCAACCGGTTCTCGACCGTACGGCGAGCACGTCGTACTTCAGGCGGGTGAGCGGGGGACTCGACACCGGCGCGCTCACGGCGGCCGGAGCGCGGATCCTGGCGGGCCGGACGCTGCCCCGGCGGGAGCTGGCCCGGCTGCTGGCGCTGCGCTACCCCGGCCGGGAGGGGAAGATCCTGGCCGGGGAGGTGGAGCTGAGAACCCCGCTGGTCCACACCCCCGAGACCGCGACGTGGGGCCGCTGGGGCACCCGGAACGCCGTCTCGGTCACCCGCGCCGAGGACTGCCTCGGCGCGCCCATGACACCGGCCCCGGCCCAGGAACTCGTCCGCCGCTATCTGGCGGCCTACGGCCCGGCCGGTGTCATGGACGTGCAGGCGTGGTCGGGGCTGACGCGGCTGCGCGAGGTGATCCACGCCATGCGCGGCGAGCTGCGCTGCTATCGCGACCCCGAGGGCAGGGAGCTGTACGACCTGCCGTTCGACCGGGAGACCGCGCCGGAGCTACCCGACCCCGGCGCACCGGTTCCCGTGCGGTTCCTGCCCGCCTTCGACAACCTGCTGCTCGGCCACGCCGACCGGGCCCGCGTGATCAGTGACGCCGACCGCAAGCGGGTGATGCCGGGCGCGGCGATGGTGCTGCCGACCTTCCTCGTGGACGGGTTCGTCCACGGCAGCTGGTCGGTCAGGGACGGCACGCTGCGGCTCGTCCCGTTCCGGCCGTTGCGGGCGGCCGAAAGGGACGCGGTGGCGGAGGAGGCCGAGCGCCTGCTGCCGTTCCTGGGGGCCGCGAACGTCGCGTACGGGTGAGGCGGGTCAGGGGACGAGGGCGTACGCCCGGACGGGGAAGGTGCCCATGCCGGACACGGCGACGGGCGCCGCGTGGAGCCGGAACCCGGTGTGCGGCAGCCGTTCCAGCCCGCGCATGTGCTCGATGATCGGAACGCCCGCGGTGAGCAGGGAGGTGTGGGCCGGGCGGAGCCCGTCGGCCATGTCGTCGATGTTGACGCTGTCGATGCCGACGACGGCCGGTTGCCGGTCGGCGAGCAGGGCGGCCGCGTCCGCCGTGAGGAAGGGGTGGTCCGGGTCGCCGTAGGCCGGGCCGCCCCAGTGCCTGTCCCAGCCCGTACGTAGCAGGACCGCGCGCCCTCCGACGTCGTGGCCCTCGAACGCGTCGACGCCGATGCCGCGCCGCGGGGAGCCGGAGACGTCGATCAGCAGACCGGGGACGTCGACCAGCCGGGTCAGGTCGATCTGCGCCAGGTCCTCGCCCTCCGCCAGCCGGTGGAACGGCGTGTCGACGTAGGTGCCGGTGTTCGCCACCATCGTGATGCGGCCGATCTGGAACTCGGTGCCCGGGGCGTACCGTCCCCGGGAGTCCTCGCGCGTCAGGTGATCGCCGATCTCCGGGCCGGGCAGGCCCGGATAGGTGATCATGCCGTGCCGGACGACATGGCTGAGTTCAACGACTTGGGATGTCACGTTTCCATTGTCGACGACGTCGCCAGGACCCGTTCGTACGCCTCCCGGAGCAGCCGGGAGGCGCGCGGGCGATCGGGGTCGGGGCGGGGGATGCCCAGGTGCGTCTCGCGTAGTTCGTCCATCAGGTTGTCCCAGAGGGGCGGGCCCCCCTCCTCCAGCAGTCGCGCCCGGATGGCGAGGGCGGGGGTCGTCGGCCGGTGCCGCAGCCCCCACGAGCCGAGCGCGACCATGACGGGAACCGTCTGGATGCCCGCCTCGGTGAGGCTGTAGGTCCCTCGCCGTCCCCGCCCCGCGTCCTCATGGGTCAGCAGGCCACCGGCGACGAGCGCCTTGAGTCGGCTGCTGAGGATGTTCGACGCGATCCCCTCGTCGGAGTTGGCGAGCAGGTCACGGAAGTGCCGCCGCCCGCCGAAGATCACGTCCCGCAGCACGATGAGGCTCCACTGGTCGCCGAGCGCCTCCACCGCCGCGTTGATCGCACAGCCGGATCGCGGTCCTTCTCGCACGGCCACCTCCAAAGTGATTGCGTTTTGCTACTACTAAGCCTACGCTCATCTTCAGCAGTTGCAATCCGCAATCACTAGTCGAACCCAGGAGATCAGCGATGTCTCGTGTCAGGGTGCACAACTTCTCCGTCTCTCTGGACGGCTTCGCCACGGGCGAGGGGCAGAGCCTGGATGAGCCGTTCGGCCACGCCGGCGAGCGGCTCCACGAGTGGTTCTTCGCGACCCGGACCTTCCACGCCATGCAGGGGAAGGCCGGCGGCGGCGCCGGCGTCGACAGCGCCGTCACCGGCACATGGGACTCGGGCATCGGCGCCGAGATCATGGGCCGCAACAAGTTCGGGCCG
The DNA here is from genome assembly GCF_006874465.1 of Microbispora bryophytorum. Lineage (GTDB taxonomy): Bacteria > Actinomycetota > Actinomycetes > Streptosporangiales > Streptosporangiaceae > Microbispora > Microbispora bryophytorum. The sequence continues at coordinate 417,036 of NZ_VIRL01000003.1, forward strand.
CAGCGCGGCCCGTGGGAGGACCACGCGTGGACCGGATGGTGGGGGCCGAACCCGCCGTTCCACACGCCGGTCTTCGTGCTGACCCACCACCCCCGGCCCTCGGTGGAGATGGAGGGCGGCACCACGTTCCACTTCGTCGACGCCACGCCCGAGGAGGCCCTGCGTCAGGCCCGCGAGGCCGCGGGCGGCCTCGACGTGCGGATCGGCGGCGGGCCGAGCACCGTCCGCCAGTTCCTGGCCGCCGGCCTGGTCGACCACATGCACATCGCCGTCGTCCCGATCATCCTGGGCCGTGGCGAACGCCTGTGGGACGGGCTCGAAGGACTCGAGAAGAACTTCCAGATCGAGTCCGTGACCACCCCGAGCGGCGTCACCCACATGACCTTCACACGACGGTAGACCGCTGAAAGGCTGACAGACATGACCGAGAACATCACCTCCAAGGACGGCACGACCCTCGCCGTCGACGTGATCGGCCAGGGCGCGCCGGTGGTCCTCGTCGGCGGCGCGTTCAACGACCGCTCGACCGTGGCCGGGCTCGGCGCCGAACTCGCGTCGGCGTTCACCGTCGTGACCTACGACCGGCGAGGCCGGGTGGGCAGCGACGACAGGAGCGAGGACTACTCCGTCGCCAACGAGGTCGACGACCTGGCGGCCGTCGTCGAGCACGTGGGCGGCCGGGCCTCGGCGTTCGGGCACTCCTCGGGCGCCGTCCTCGTGCTGGAGGGGGTCATGCGCGGGCTGCCGGTCGACCGGGTGGCCGTCTACGAGCCGCCGTACTGCGCCGACGAGAACCAGCCGAGGCCGGCGGCCGACGTCTACGACCGGCTCAAGGCGCTGGTGGCCGCCGGTGACCGCGACGGTGCGGTGGAGCTGTTCCTCCACGAGGGGGTCGGGGTCCCGGCCGAGGCGATCGCCGGGATGAAGGCCGGCGCGGGGTGGGCGTTCCTCGCCGACAAGGCGCCCAGCCTGCCGTACGACGTGCTGGTGAGCGCGCCCTGGCAGCTGATGCCCTTCGACCGGCTCGCCGGGATCGGCGTACCGGTGCTGGCGGTCTACGGCGACCAGACCGCGCCGAACCTCGCGGAGGCGACGAAGGCCGTCGCGGCGACCGTGCCCGGCGCCGAGCTGACGGTGATGCCCGGAGAGGACCACGGGGTGCTGCAGCGGCCGGCGGCGCTGGCGCGGATCCTCACGACGTTCTTCGGCTGAGGTACGCGCTCACGCCGGGGGCGGGAAATTGTCGGAGCGGGCGGATACCTTCGAGTCGGCATGCGAAACGACGACGCGACCACCGGGCTGATCGGCACCGAACTGATCAACACCGGGCTCATCGGCAGGGAGCATCCTGCCGCGGTGCTGCACGCCGAGATCGCACGGGCGGTCGGCAGCCACGGCGGCCTGACGCTGGTCGCCGGTGAGGCGGGCATCGGCAAGACCACGCTCGTCACCAGCGCGGCCGAGGAGGCCAGGCGGCTGGGCGCGCTGGTCCTCAGCGGGTCGTGCTGGGACTCCGACAACGCCCCGGGCTACTGGCCGTGGGTGCAGGTCCTGCGGGGGATACGGCGGTGTGCCGCGCCGGGGGAGTGGGCGGCGGCCGAGGAGGCCGGAGGAGCCGGCCTCGCCGCGCTGCTCGGCGAGTCGCCCGGCGGCGACGCGGCCGAGGGCTTCCGGCTGTACGACGCGGTGACGAGCGCCCTGGTGGCGGTGTCGCAGAGCCGCCCCCTGGTGGTCGTGCTGGAAGACCTGCACTGGGCGGACACCGCGTCGCTCAGGCTGCTGGAGTTCGCGGCACAGCACACCTGGTTCGAGCGGGTGCTGCTGATGGGGACCTACCGCGACGTGGAGGTGGAGTCGGCGGACCATCCGCTGCGGGCCCTCGTGCTTCCGCTCGTGACGCGGGCGACCACGGTCACCCTGACCGGGCTCGAACGCGAGGAGGTCGGCGCGCTGATGACCCGCGCCGCCGGCCGGAATCCGTCCGCCGACCTGGTCGCCGAGGTGCACAGGCGCACCGGCGGCAACCCCTTCTTCGTGGAGCAGACGGCGCGGCTGTGGCGCAGCGGCGGTTCCGTCACGACGATCGCTCCCGGTGTCCGCGACACCCTGTTGCGGCGGCTGTCCCTGCTGCCCGCGCCGGTCGTTGACCTTCTCGTCACCGCCGCGGTGCTCGGGCGTGAGTTCCATCGCCAGGTGCTGGCCGCCGTCGCCGCCGCTCCCGTTGTCCAGGTGGAACGGCTGCTCGACCAGGCGGTGGCCGCCCGGCTCGTGGTGGCCAAGGACGGGGTGGCGGGCGGGGAGGAGTTCGCGTTCGCGCACGATCTGGTTCGCCAGACGCTCTACGAGTCTCTCGACGAGAAGGCGGCGTCCCGCCGGCACGCCGCGGTCGTCCATGCCGTCGACCGGTCGCCCGCCCTCGCCGAGCATGTGCTCTCCGCCGACGTGGCCCGGCACGCCTACCTCGCCGGTGACCACGTCGAGCCGGCCCATGCGGTGGACCGGCTGCTCACCGCGGCCCGGGCCGCCGCCGCTCGCCTGGCCGCCGAGGAGGCGCTCGGGCACTACCGCAGGGCGCTCGAACTGGCCGCCGCCGGCGGCGAGCCGCACCGGCGCGTCGTTATCGCACTCGAACTCGGCCGCGAGCTGTACCACGGGGACGACCGCGACGGCGGCCGGCGCGCGGTCGAGGAGGCGGCCGCCGTCGCGCGGGAGACCGGCGATCCCGAGCTGGTCGCCCGGGTGGCGCTGTCCGTCTACCCGGACTGGGGCGACGGCGGTGGCGGCGACGACGGCCGGCTGGTCGCCGACCTGCTGCGGGAGGCGCACGGCGAGCTGGTCCGGGACGGCCGCCCCGACGAGGAGCTCTCTCTCGACCACCTCGCGCGGGAGCTGGCCATCCATGTGGCGCTGCTCGCCCGGCGCGGTGAGGACGACGAGGCGCTGGCCTTCAGCCTGTGGGCCTTCCACGACGCCATCTGGGGCTTGGGCACCGCACCGGAGAGGGCCGCACTCACCGGAGAGCTGCTGACCCTGGCCCGCCGCACGGGTGACATGGAGATGGAGAGCATCGCCGCCGCGTTGCGCTGGGTGGCCCTGCTTGAGCAGGGCGACCCCGCTTATCTCGGCCAGTTCCGCGAGTTCGTCGCGCTCGGCGGACGTGTCGACGTGCCGCGCATCGACATGGCCACGGCCACCGACCGCAGCATCATCGCCGCGCTCACGGGCGACTTCGGCCAGGCGGAGACCCTGCTCGACGAGCTCACCCGGTTCGAGCACGGGCACGACCACTTCGCGTACATGCTGGACCACCACCGCTGGACGGTGCGGATGCTCCAGGGCCGCGACGACGGCCTGGACGAGGTCCACCATGCGCTGCGCAGGAGCCGGCACCCCTGCCCGAGCCTGCTGGAGGGGATGACCGCGCTGCGAAGGGGAGACGGCGCGACCGCACTGCGCCACCTGCGCGACACCGTGGCGAGAGGCGAACCGCGGCGTTCGATACGGCCCCTGTGGCTGCGGTTCCAGGCCATGGTCGCCGCGTGGTCGCGCGACCCGGAGCTGTGTGAGAAGGCGAGGGCTGAGCTCGACCCCCACCTCGGCAGCTGGGTGGTGTCGATGTACGGCTGGGACATCGGCGGCCCGGTGGTCCTCCTGCGCGCTCTCCTCGACGCGGCGCAGGAACGCTGGGACGAGGCGGTCGACGGGTTCACCGCCGCCTGGCACTCCGCGGACCTGCTCCTCGCCCGCCCGTGGTCCGTCGAGGCGCGGGCGCATCTCGGTGAGGCGCTGCTGCGCCGGGGCCGCCCGGGCGACGCGGAGGAGGCCGGGAAGCTGCTGGACGACGTGGAGGGCGAAGCGGCGCAGCTCGGTATGCGGCACGTTCTGGAGCGCGTCCGCAGGAGCCGTACGCCCGGTCCCGAAGCCGAGTTCCGGCGGGACGGCGCGGTCTGGACCCTGGGGTTCGGCGGTCACACCGTTCACCTGCCCGATGCCAAGGGCCTGCGCGACCTCCACTGCCTGCTGCACCACCCCGGGGCCGACCTGCCCGCCGTACGGCTCCTCGCCCCGGAGGGCGGGGAGCTGGTCGTCGCCGCCCGGGGGATGGGCGGCGACGCGGTCCTCGACGAGGAGGCCAAGGCGCGATACCGGCGCCGTCTGGCTCTGCTCGACGAGGAGATCGACCGGGCGGCAGAGCGGGGCGACGACGGCCGGGCGGCCGAGTTCGACAGGGAGCGGGCGGCCCTGCTGGCCGAGCTGCGCTCCGCCTCCGGGCTCGGCGGGCGTGACCGCCGCCTCGGCGACGAGGCCGAGCGCGCCCGCAAGGCCGTCACCGCCCGGATCCGCGACGTGCTGCGCAAGCTCGACCGGCTTCATCCCGCGATGGCCGCCCATCTGCGCGCCGCCGTCTCCACGGGAGCCACCTGCCGCTACCGGCCGGACCACGAGATCACCTGGCGCCTTTGATCTATTTGCGGTTGTAGAGGCGCATGGTCAGCGCGCCGAAGACCGCGATCGACACCGCCCCGCAGACCAGCACCCAGGTGATCTCCCCGGTGTCCGGGCTGCCCGCCATCAGCGAACGCGCCGCGCTGACCAGGTGGGAGATGGGGTTGACGCCGACGAACGCCTGCAGCCAGCCCGGCATCGTCTGCGGGTCCACGTAGACGTTGCTGAGGAAGGTGAGCGGGAACAGCACCAGCATGCTGACCCCCATCACCGACTTCTCGCTGCGCAGCAGCAACCCGAACATCGTCCAGATCCACGAGAACGCGAACGAGAAGGCCACCAGCAGCGCGATCGCGCCCAGCACGCCGGCGACCCCGCCCTGCGGGCGGAAGCCCAGCACCAGGCCGACCACGAGGATGACCGTCGCGGCCATCGTGTAGCGGAACGCGTCGCCGAGCAGGTAGCCGACCATGGTCGACGGCCGCCAGATCGGCAGCGTACGGAAGCGGTCGAAGACGCCCTTCTCGATGTCCTTGTTGACCTCGACCCCGGTGTACATCGTGATCATGACGACGCTCGTCACCATGATGCCCGGCAGAAGGAACTGCAGGTACTCCGTCGGGGAGCCCGCCAGCGCACCGCCGAACAGGTAGGTGAACATCAACGTCATCATGATCGGGAAGGCGGTGACGTCGAAGAGCTGCTCGGGCACGTGTTTGATCTTCAGCATGGCCCGCCAGCCGAACGTCAGCGAGGCTGAGAGGGCACTGGGGCGCGGTGGGCGCGTGCCGGGGGCCAGCACCGCGCCCAGCGTCTCGGACGCGGGGGCGAAGGACGTGCCGTTCTCGGTGGTCGTGCCGTTCTGGGTGGTCGTGGTGCTTCCGGGGGTGTTGGTGCTTTCGGTGGTGGTGCTCATGCCGCCTCCTCCTGCGCGTTCCGGCCGGTCGCCGGGTGGTCGGTGCGGGCCGGGCCGCGTTCGCCGGGAGGCGCGCCGGTCAGCGCGAGGAAGACCTCGTCGAGGCTGGGCTGGCCGAGGGAGAAGTCGTCGACGACGATGCCCGACGCGGCCAGCGCCGCGAGGGCGCGCGAGGCCCGCTCGGCTCCGGCGTCCGCGTCCTGTCCGGAGATGCGGGTGGTCAGGGCCACGGGATCGGCTTCGAGCTGAACCGGCGTGTTCAGCTCCCTGGCCAGCACGCGCTCCGCCTCCGGCCGCCGCGCGGCGTCCCGCAGCCGCACGTGCACCGACCCCGAGCCGACCGACGACTTGAGCTCGCCCGGCGTGCCCTCGGCGATGACCTTGCCGTGGTCGATGACGGCGATACGCCCGGCGAGCCGGTCGGCCTCGTCCAGATACTGCGTGGTGAGCAGCACGGTCGTGCCGTGGGCGACCACGATCCTGACGATGTCCCAGACCTGGTTGCGGCTGCGCGGGTCGAGGCCGGTCGTGGGCTCGTCCAGGAACAGCAGGTCGGGCGTGTTGAGGATGCTGGCCGCGATGTCCAGCCTCCTGCGCATGCCGCCCGAGTAGGTCTTGACCTGCCGGCCGGCGGCCTCGGTCAGCCCGAACGCCTCAAGCAGCCGCATGGCCCTGTCTCTGGCGGCGGCCCGCCGGTGGCCGAGCAGCCTGCCGAGCAGGACCAGGTTCTCCATCCCGGTCATCTCCTCGTCCACCGAGGCGTACTGGCCCGTCAGGCTCACCCGGCTGCGTACGGCGTCGGGCTCGCGCAGCACGTCGTGGCCGAACACCCTGGCCTCGCCGCCGTCCGGGCGCAGCAGGGTGGCCAGCATCTTGACCGCGGTGGTCTTTCCCGCCCCGTTGGGGCCGAGCACGCCGTAGACCGTGCCCGCGGGCACGGCGAGGTCGAGCCCGTCCACCGCGCGGTTCTTGCCGAATATCTTGACCAGGCCCGATGTCTCTACTGCCAGGTCTCGCATGTCGTCTCCGTTCCGTCCAGCCGTTCGCGGAAGAGGCGCCAGACGCGGGGCAGGGCCCGCTAGATCCGATCTAGCGGGCCCTGCGGGCGCGGTTCGTCAGGCGGCACGGCAGGAGACCGTGGGCCAGGTCCGGTTGCCGTGGTGCTTGATCGTCACCCCCCAGGAGTTGCCGTGCCCGTTGGGCCGGGCGGTCAGGACGTTCCTGGCGGGGTTCCACGTGGCGCTGACGTTCCAGGTCGCGATGATCTTCTCGGGGTACGGCAGGGTCATGGTCACGACCCAGTCGTCCGAACCCGTGACGGTGACGCCCAGGTTGTAGCGGTCGGGCCACTTCGCGCCCGCGGAGAGCGTCGCGGCGCAGCTTCCCGCAGGGGACTGCACCGGGCTGGACGAGGGGCTGGGCGAGGGGCTGGGCGAGGGGCTGGGAACGGCGGCGTTGAGGGTGTCGAGCACCGCGGTGTAGGCGGCCTTCTTGTCGCCGTTGCCGTCGAACAGCAGTGGAGTGTCGCTGCTGCGCCAGGAGTCGGGGTCGCGCACGCCCCACACCGTGATGCCGGCGCAGCGGGGGACGGCAAGGCAGTCGCCGACCACGGCGGCGTACGTCGCGGCAGGGGCGCCCTGGATGTCCAGCTCGGTGATCTGGACGTCGACCCCGAGGGCGGCGAACTTCTGCAGCGTGGTGCGGAAGCCGGCGTCGTAGGGGTTGCCGCTGTTGAAGTGGGACTGGAAGCCGACGCAGTCGATCGGCACGCCGCGCTGCTTGAAGTCCATGACCATGCTGTAGACGCTCTGGGTCTTGGCCCAGGTCCAGTTCTCGATGTTGTAGTCGTTGTAGCAGAGCCTGGCGTCCGGGTCGGCGGCCCGCGCGACGCGGAAGGCGACCTCGATCCAGTCGTCGCCGGTGCGCTGGAAGTTCGAGTTGCGCCGGCCGCCGGTGCCGTCGGCGAAGGCCTCGTCGACCACGTCCCAGGCGTAGATCCTGCCCTTGTAATGGCCCATCACGCCGTTGATGTGATCGACCATCGCCTGGCGCAGCGCGCTGCCGCTGAGGCTCTGCAGCCACTGCGGCTGCCCGGAGTGCCAGACCAGGGTGTGGCCGCGGACCCGCTTGCCGTTCTCCGCGGCCCAGTCGACGATCCGGTCGGCGGCGGTGAAGACGAACTGCCCCTGCCGGGGTTCGGTGGCGTCGAGCTTCATCTCGTTCTCGGGCGTCACCATGTCGAACTCGCGGCCGGCGATCGTGGTGTACGCCGGGTCGCCGAGCTTGCTCGCGTTGATCGCCGTGCCGAAGTAGCGTCCGCTGCGTGCCGCCGCGGCGCCCAGCGTGGTGCCGGGGGCGTCGGCGGTGGCGTTCGCGCTGGGGATCTCGGCCACCGCGAGGCCCATCGACAGCGCCGCGACGGCGGCGAGGACGAGCGTGCGGCGGACGGCGGGGGAGGGCCGCCCCAGGGGTTGTGCCATAACCGTGAGGGGTTTCACAGCGTCCGTCCTTCCTCCTGCGGATCCCGATCCCCGGGCGGGCGCGGGACGGAACCGCGAATGTGGGCGAATGTTTCGGAGTGTCACCGAAATATTGCGTGTCGACAAGACCGTGACATCTGTCGTGGGTGGGTCGTGACAGACGGCGCAGGTCCGCACCGGGATGGTGGCGGAGGCTTGCTGTATGAACATTCATGAGGGCGCCCCCGCCCTGTCCGTGGCGGGGCTGCGCAAGACGTACGGCGAGACCCGTGCGGTCGACGGCATCGACCTGGTGGTGGCCCGGGGGGAGGTGGTGGCCCTGCTCGGCTCCAACGGCGCGGGCAAATCCACCACGATCGACATGGTCGTCGGGCTGGCCCGCCCGGACGCCGGGGAGATCGCCGTTTTCGGCGCGTCCGCCCACGAAGCGGTGCGCCGCGGCATGGTGGGTGTGATGCCGCAGGAGGGCGCGCTGCTCGACGACGTGACCGTCCGGGAGACCGTGGCGCTGATCGCGTCCCTGCACCGGACGCCGCTGCCGGTGGAGGAGGTGCTGAGCCGCGCCGGGGTGGCCGACCTCGCCGACCGGCGGGCCGCGCTGCTGTCCGGCGGCCAGAAGCAGCGGGTCCGGTTCGCCATGGCACTGGTGTCCGGCCCGGACCTGCTGGTGCTCGACGAGCCGACGGCGGCCATGGACGTGGCGGCCCGGCGGGAGTTCTGGCAGTCGATGCACGCCTTCGCCGAGACCGGCCGGACCGTGCTGTTCTCCACCCACTACCTGGAGGAGGCCGAGGCGTATGCGGACCGGGTCGTGCTGATGCACGCGGGGCGGGTCGTGGCCGACGGGCCGGTGTCCGCGGTCATGGCCGAGGTGGGCGCGCTGGGCCTGGAGGACGCCTTCCTGCGCCTGACCGGAGCCTCGGAGGCCGTGTGATGACTGGATACCTCACCTTCGAGATCAGGCGGACCCTGCGGGACGCCAAGTTCCTGCTGTTCGCGGTCGCCCTGCCGGTGGGGCTCTACCTGCTGATGGCCGACCGTTTCATCGACCAGGGGGCTCCCGCGTCGTACGTCATGGGAGGCGTGGCGGCGTTCGGGGCGATGAAGGCGGCGCTCGACGTCGGTGCCCGCACGGCGGTGGAGCGCGGCATCGGCTGGCAGCGCCAGTTGCGGCTGACCCCGCTCAGCGGAAGCGGCTACCTGCTGGCCAAGGCGTCGGTGGCGATGGTCGTGGCGCTGCCGCCGGTGGCCGGGGTGTCGCTGGTCGCCGGGCTCGTCAGCGGGGTGCACCTGTCCGCCGCCGGGTGGGCGGCGGCCGTGCTCGGCGTGTGGGCGGGCACGGTGCCGTTCGCGCTGCTCGGCCTGCTGATCGGCCAGTTCGCCACCGCCCAGAACCTGCAGGCCTACCAGGGGGCGGTGGTGCTGGTGCTCAGCTTCATCGGCGGGCTGTTCATTCCGGTGAGCACGTTCCCGCAGGCGCTCGCGGTGGTGGCCAAGGTCCTGCCGAGCTACTGGCTCGCGCAGGTCGGGCACGCCACCGCGCTCGGCGGCGGGGCTGACAGCTGGCAGGCCGCGCTGGTCCTCGCGCTGTACGCGCTGGTGCTCGGCGCCGCCGTGGTCGTCCGGTATCGCCGGGACACGGCTCGGGCCTAGGGTGACTGACGTGGGTGAGCAGGGCGTATGGGGGCGTTCCGCCTGGCCGGCGTGGAACCCGGCCGGGTCCGGCTCCCGCGCGGCTCGCGTACGCGGTGTCGTCGTGCTGTCGCTTTTCCTGCTGTGGCCGCTCTGGGAGATCCTGCGCCCGGACGGCGGCGGGCTGGACGCGGCGGTTGGGGCCGTCCTCCCCCTGTACGGCGCGGGCTGGTTGGCCGCCATGACCATCGGGCCCCGCCTGTCGCCCCGGCGGCGGATCCTGCTCGTCGGGTCGCTGTTCGCGCTGGCGGTCGTGGCGGCGCTGCTGCGCGACGGCCCGCTCTACCTCGGCCACGCCGGCCTGTTCAGCTTCGCGCTCGCGGCGGCGGCCTGGCTGTTCCCGGCGCTGTGGGCCGTGCTCCTCGGGCTGGGGATCGGGACGGCCCAGGCACTCCTGCAGTGGGCGGCGCCCGGGCCGGTCCACTGGGATCTCATGGGAGGCCTCTTCCCCGCCGTCGTGATCCCGGTGGCCGTGGTGCTGCTGATCCGGCTCGTCGTCCAGCTCGGCCAGGCCCGCGAGGAGATCGAGGCGCTGGCCGCGGCGGCGGAGCGCGACCGGCTGGCCAGGGACCTCCACGACGTGCTCGGGCACAGCCTGACCACGATCACCGTGAAGACCGGTCTGGCCCGCCGGATGCTGGAGAGCGGTGGCGACCCGGAACACGCGCTGGCCGAGCTGCGCGACGTCGAGCGGTTGTCCCGGCAGGCGCACAGCGAGGTGCGCCTGACCGTGTCCGGCCGCCGCCGGCCGTCCCTCGCCGTCGAGCTCGCGGGGGCCCGCGCCGCGCTGCGGGCCGCCGGGATCAGCGCCGTTCTGCCGCCGTCCGCCGACCGTGTCCCGGCCGAACTGGCCGAGCCCTTCGCGTACGTCCTGAGGGAGGGAGTCACCAACGTGATCCGGCACAGCGGCGCGACCCGATGCGAGGTGCTGCTCGGAGACGGCTGGCTGGAGGTGCGCGACAACGGCCCCGGGCGGAACGCGGCGAGGCCGGGCAACGGCCTGACCGGGCTGGCCGAACGGCTGCGCGCCGTCGGTGGGCGGGTCGAGGCGGGCCCGGTGCCCGCGGGCGGTTTCCGGCTGCGGGCGAGCCGCGCGTGATCAGGGTGTTGCTCGCCGACGACCAGGCGCTCGTACGCGGCGCGCTGGCGGCGATGCTCGCGCTGGAACCCGACATCGAGGTGGTGGCCCAGGTCGGCTCGGGTGAGGAGGTCGTCGAGGCGGCGCGGCGCAGCCGGCCGGACGTGGCGTTGCTGGACGTGCAGATGCCGGGCAGGGACGGGCTGGAGGCCACCGCCGACCTGCGCGCCGCGCTCCCGTCCTGCCGGGTGGTGATCTGCACGACCTTCGGGCGGCCGGGCTACTTCGCCCGTGCCATGGAGAACGGCGCCTCGGGCTTCGTCGTGAAGGACGCGCCGCCCGAGCACCTGGTCGACACCGTGCGCCGGGTCCACGCCGGCCTGCGCGTGGTCGATCCCGCTCTGGCCGCCGAGTCGCTCGCCAGCGGGTCGAGTCCGCTGACCGGGCGGGAGCGCGACGTGCTGCGCGCGGCCCGGCAGGGCGGCACCGTGGCGGAGATAGCGCGGAGCCTGCACCTGTCGGCCGGGACCGTACGCAACCACCTGTCGGCGGCGATCGGCAAGACCGGCGCCGGGACCCGCGCCGAGGCCGCCCGCATCGCCGACGAGCACGGCTGGCTCTGAACCGTCATCGCCGTGAACCGTCATCGCGGTCACTGGAGGTCGTGGGAGGTCGTGGGAGGTCGCGGGAGGTCGCGGGAGGTCGCGGGAAAAGCGAATGACCGGCACGCGGCTCAAGCGCGACAATCGCCCCCATGTCCCAGCAGATACTGCGCACCGACCGCATCACGCTTGTCCCGCTGTCCGACGAACACCTCGACCACGAGATCGAGCTCGACGCCGATCCCGAGGTCATGCGCTATCTCACCGGCCGTGCGCGTAGCCGTGCGGAAGTGGAGGTCCTCCATCGTGAGCGGCTCGCCGCCGCGGACCCCGTCGCGGGGCTCGGCTTCTGGGTCGGTTTCGTGGACGGGCGGTTCGTCGGCTGGTGGCTTCTGGAGCCACCCACGCGTGCCGACCAGGGCCCGGTCGACGGACAGGCCGAACTCGGCTACCGGCTCCTGCGGCGCTACTGGCGCCAGGGCCTGGCCAGTGAGGGAGCCCGCGAGCTTCTTCGCCACGGATTCGAGGACCTCCGGCTGACCCGCGTCTTCGCCGAAACCATGGCGGTCAACGCCGCCTCCCGCGCGACGATGACCTCGATCGGCATGCAGCACATCCGTACGTTCCACGCGGACTGGGAGGAACCGCTCCCCGGCAGTGATCTCGGCGAGGTCGAGTACGCGATCACCCGAGAGCAGTGGCTCGCCTCCCAACCGGCCACGCGTGGTTAGGCTGCCGGCATGGAGGCAGAGATCGGCGGCGCAGTGGTCCATTACGTCGAGCACGGCGACGGGATTCCCGTTCTGGCGTTGCACGGAGCGGGGGTGGACCATCGCGAGATGGCCGGCGCTCTGGAGCCGGTCTTCCGCGGCCGGCCGGGTTATCGGCGCGTCTACCCCGACCTGCCCGGCATGGGGCGCACTCCGGTGCCCGACCGGCTCCGCGGCTCCGACGACGTCCTCGATCTCCTGCTCGGTCTGATCGACGCCGTCGTCGGCGACCAGCAGTTCGTGATCGTCGGCCACTCGTTCGGCGGATACCTGGCCAGGGGTATCGCCGCCCGGCGCCCGGCCCAGGTCGCGGGGCTGGCACTGATCTGCCCCCTCGGCGAGGAGCCGCGTGACGTGCCCGCACACGCGGTGCTGCACGCCTCGGCCGACGTGGCCGATGCGCTGAGCCCGGCCGAGCAGGCCTCGTTCCGGGACTACTTCGTCGTGCAGACGCCCGCCACCGTGGAGCGGTTCCGGAAGTACGTGGCTCCGGCCTTGCCCCTCGTCGACCGGGACGGCCTCGGGCGGGTTTTCGACCAATGGCGGCTGAGCGACACGTCCGCGTACGCGGGCCCGACTCTGATCCTCGCCGGGCGTCAGGACGCCACGGTGGGATACGCCGGCGCGTGGGACCTGGTGGCGCGGTATCCGCACGCCACGTACGCCGTCCTGGACCGGGCCGGCCACGCGCTGCCGCACGAGCAGACCGGGCTGTTGACCGCGCTCATCGCCGAATGGCTCGACAGAGTGGACGAGCACCGCGCCGCATGAGCGCGCGGGCGGCTCACACAATCGGCGGGTACGGATCGCTGCGCAGCCTGCTGTACATCCAGCCGTCGCGCCACTGACCGCGGAGGAACTCCACCGCGCGCAAGACGCCCTCAAGCCGGAAACCGGCCTTCTCCAGCGACTTCTGCTCCGCGATGTTCTCCGGGTGGGTGAACGCCTGGATGCGCTCGACCGGGGTGTGGGTGAACAGGTAGTCGCACAGCATCGCCTGGGCGCGCCAGCCGACGCCGCGCCCACGCCAGTCGGGCAGCAGGGCGATCCCTATCTCCCAGTATCGGGAGACTCCGAACCCTCGCACCGACCAGCTCATCATGCCCGCGGCCGTGCCGTCGGCCTCGACGATGACCCTGCTGTCGTCCACGCCCAGATAGCCGTCGACGGCGAAGCGCCGCGCCGGTGCCTGCGCGTCGCGGAACCCCGCCCAGTCGAGGCCGATCAATCCCGGCTCCGTGACGAAACGCCGGAGCATGGCGAGATCGCCTTCCGCCACCGGTCGCAGTCGTACCTCAAGCGCGCCCACCGTGCCGCCTCCCTTCGTTCTCCCTTCGATGCTCTTCTCGACATTAGCGCTGAGATCATCAGCCCGTGACGGCGCGTAGGGCGCCGGGGCGGCGGCCGGTGAGGCGGTCGAGCCTGGCGGCGGTGGCGTCGTCCGCGGGGAGATAGGCGATCAGGAGTTGGCTGTCGTCGCCGGACAGGCCGAGGGTCTCGTAGGCCAGCCGTAGCTCGCCCACCTCCGGATGCGCCAGTCGTTCGACGCCGGTGCGCCCGGGCGGGCCGGGCGGGGTCGTCAACCGGTCGGTGAAGGGCGCGCCGACGGCGAGGGCAAGTTCGTTGACGAGGTGCTCGACGTGCGGGTCCTCGCGGGAAACTCCCGGTTTCAGCCCGGCGAGCCGCTCGTCGGCGACCCGGTCCCACTCGGGATAGGCGGCTCTGGCCCGGGGATCGGCGAAGACGTACCGCACCAGGTTGGGCGGCCGGCGGTCCAGCAACCCGATGGGGCCCGCGAGCCGCTCGTAGCCGCTCGTGTACGCGAGCACGTCACCGAGCCGGTTGACCACCAACGCCGGGGCGGGTTCGAGCCGGTCGAGCAGCGCCCGGACGGTGGGACGGACCGACTGCGCGGGCGGTCCCTGGCACGGGCCGACGAGCCGGCCGGCGCCATCGGCCGCCTTGAAATGGTGGAGCAGATGGAGGCGCTCGTCGGCGGACAGGCGCAACGCGTCGGCGAGGGCGGCGAGCACAGGCACCGAGGGATGACGATCACGCCCCTGCTCAAGCCGGGTGAGATATTCGACGCTGATCCCGGCGAGCGTGGCCAGCTCGGAACGGCGAAGGCCGGGGGTGCGGCGCCGCCCGCCGCCGGGCAGCCCGACGTCGGCGGGGGTGACGGCCTCGCGGCAGGCCCGCAGAAATTCGCCCAAAGTGGTGTCGCTCACGATTCGCAGGCTATCGAGCGGTCTCGTCTCCGAGCGTGGCCCTGCGGGGGCCAGTCTCGGCCCGGCCTCCCTCCGGTGGTCCCGGTCGCCGGATCCTTGGCGCTGCTCAAGGTTTTCCTACTTTGTGAGGAGCGCGGAAATGGATCTGGGACTCACCGGCCGTACGGTCATCGTGACGGGAGCCTCCGGTGGCATCGGGCGCGAGATCGCCCGCGGGTTCGCCGCCGAAGGGGCCGACGTGGTGCTCGCGTATCACCACTCCCAGGCGGGCGCGGAGCGGCTCGCCAAGGAGATCGGCGGACGCTCGCTCGTCGCGCCGTACGAGCTGGACGGCGGCGGATCGGCCCGCGGCCTGATCGAGAGCGTGCTGGGGTGGTCCGGCCGGATCGACGTGCTGGTCAACAACGCCGTGCACTGGGGCGCGACCGAGCCGGATGCCGGCCTCCCCTTCGACGCCGTGCCCGACGAGAGGTGGCAGACGGTGATCCGGGCCAACATCGAGGGCGCGCTGCGGCTCAGCCGGGCGGTCGTCCCGTCGATGCGGGAGCGCGGATGGGGCCGGATGGTGCACATCTCGTCGAGCATCGCGGTCGACGGCATGCCCGGCGGGGAGTACTACGGGGCGGCCAAGGCGGCACTGCACGGTTTCAGCAGGTCCGCCGCGTTCGGGCTCGGGAAGGACGGCGACATCCTGTCCAACGTCGTCATGCCCGGCTTCACCAGGACCGAGACCAACGTCGCGATGGTCGAGCAGGCGGGCGGTCACTACAGCGCGCGGGCTCCGATCGGCCGCCTGCTCGACGCCGCCGAGGTCGCGAGCGCCGTCGTCTACCTGGGCTCGGCCGCCAACACCGGCATCACCGGACAGGCCGTCAAAGTGACCGGCGGAGCCTGACTCCTGTACGCGAGGGTGACCCGATGTGCGCCCGCGGGGGCCGCCGGTCGATTCGACGCCGGACGACCTGCGGGCCCATACCCCGTGGGCAGTACCGCTGGCGCTTGGATCTACTGGCGCATCAGCTTGAAGGTGTGCTCACCCTCGGCGCCGATCTCGGCGTCGAGTGTCTTGTCGTCGAGCGCGGGTGCCACCCCCGCTTCGACGAAGACCCTGGTGTCCTCCTTCTCGATCACCTGGTCGCCGGCCAGCGGCGCACTCACCAGAGACAGTTCGAGCGAGGCTTCCTCGCCGGGCTTCGGCGCCAGCCGCAGGCCCGCCTGGTCGGGGATGTTCTCACCGACCGTCAGATCACGAATCGCCACGACGGCGTTGTCGGTCAGGGTCAGCATGGAAATGCTCCTTCACCAGTGGGAACGGGATTTCCGGGCACCCGGGGGGAACCGCGGGCACCGTCTGTGCCGGATGGCCCGACGGCGCGTCCGCGACCCGGCCACCTTGATTTCCTTGGCCCGTACCCCCGATCCCGGCGCGAAACCACACAGCGCTCCGGTAAAAGGCATCCCGCGCCAGATCGGCTGATCGTGCCGCGTCGCAGTCGGCGAGAACCGGCCGCGACACCTGAGCCCTGCTGCTCCCCGGCTGGGGCCGGCCGGGTCCGTAGGTCGTCCATCGGGTCGGGCTGGCCGACGCCGAGGTCGCGGGGATGCCGAAGGACCAGGCTCTCGCCCGTCTCCAGCGCTACTGGACCGCCGAAGGCTGATGGCCCGTTCAACGGGTGACGGCGCGAAGGAGGCCGGTGCGCCGGCCGGCGGAGCCCGACCGGCGCGGCAACAGACCCCTCTCGCTCGTACGCATCCAGATACGCATCTCGTATTAGTTACTTGTTTTTCAGTAGTAGTGAGTACTAGCGTCGTAGCCATGATTCTTGTCACCGGAGCGACGGGGCTCAGTGGATCGATCGTCGTCCAGGAGTTCGCCCGGCAGAACGCTCCCGTCCGAGCGCTGGTCAGAGACCCGGACAAGGCCCGGAAGCTCCACGGGCTGCCGGGTGTGGAACTGGTGGAGGGCGACATGCTGCGCCCCGAGACCCTGACGGCCGCCCTGCGCGGCGTGGAACGCGTGCTCATGATCTCCTCCCCGAGGGAGCGGATGGTGGAGACGCAGTGCACCTTCGTCGACGCGGCCAGGGCCGCGGGCGTGCCGCACATCGTGAAGTACTCCGGAAAGGAGTCGGGCGTCGGCTTCGATCCCGGCAGCTTCATCGGGACGCACGAGCATCTGGAGATCGAGCGCCACCTCGAGGCCTCCGGCCTGGCCTGGACCCATCTGCGCCCGAGCCAGTTCATGGAGTTCTACCTGCCCGGCACCCTCACGGGCGTGGATCCGCACCGGCGGGAGCTGCGCATGTCCATCGGCGACAGCAGACTGTCGCCCGTCGCCATCGAGGACGTCGCGAAGGTCGCGGTCGCGCTGCTGAACTCCGACGGCCACGAGAGCAGGGCGTATGACATGACCGGCCCGGAGGCGCTGACGATGAAGGAGGTCGTCGAGCACATCTCGGCGGCGACGGGAACCGCCTTCCGCCATGTGGAGCTGCCTCTGGAGGACAAGCTGCGCGAGTGCGAAGAGGCGGGAATGCCCGAACCGTCCATCCGGATCCTGAGGGAGCTGTTCGCCGAGCGCGGGCGGCGTCCCGAGTCGCACGTTCGGTTGGAGACCCACCGGACCTTCGGAGTGCGGCCCACGAGCTTCGCCGAGTTCGCCCGCGACCACGCGGCGGCGTTCCTCGGGCAGGCGGGTGGCGGCGAGCGGTGACGACGATGCGGGCCGTGGTCGCGCGGGAGGTCGGCGAGCCGGGCGACGTGCTCACGGTTCGCCGCGTGCCGGTGCCCGAGCCCGGACCGGGACAGGTCCTCGTGCGGGTGGACGCGGCGCCGGTGCACGCCGGCGACCTGCACGTCATCCGAGGCCGGTACGGCTACGCGCCGCCGTTCCCGGCCGTGCCCGGACTGGAGTGCGCCGGCACCGTCGCCGCGTTCGGGCCGGGCGCCGGGGACGGTGAGGACGGTGAGGACGGTGAGGACGGGCTGCGGCTCGGGCAGCGGGTGACGACGGTCGGTGTGACCGGAACCTGGCAGGAGTTCGTGGTCGCGGACGCCGCGCAGGTCCTTCCGGTGCCGGATTCGCTGAGCGTCTCCACCGCGGCCCAGCTGATCGTCTCTCCGCTCACCGCGTGGCTGCTGGTCACCGGGCTCGGCCTCGGGCCCGGCGACTGGCTCGTGCAGACGGCCGCCGGTTCCACGGTCGGGCAGCTCGTCCTCGACCTGTCACGCCGACTGGGCTTCCGCACGGTGAACGTCGTGCGCCGCCGGGCCGCGGTGGACCGGATCCGGGCTCTCGGCGGCACGGAGGTGGTCTGCACCGAAGACGAGGACCTGCCGGAACGGCTGGCCCAGCTCACTGCCGCCCACCCGATGTCCAAGGCGATCGACTGCGTGGCCGGGCGAGTGGGGGCCGACGTCCTCCGGGCGCTGGCCCCGGGCGGGGAACTCGTGGTCTACGGGGCGTTGTCCACGCACCGCCAGACCGACCCGGCCATGCTCGGCATCCCCGTGCCCGCCGACGCGATCATCTTCGGCGGCAGGAGTATGCGCGGGTTCTTCCTCTCGCGCTGGTTCGCCACCACGCCTCCCCAGGTCGCGCGCCGCGAGCTGGGCGAGGTGATCGCGCTGGTCGAGAAGTCGGCGATGACCGTCCCCGAGGGGCAGGCGATCCCCGTGGAGCGCGTGCTGAAGGCGGTCCGCCTGGCCGAGGCGCCCGGCCACGGAGGCAAACCACTCCTGGTGTTCTAGACCGCTTTTATTTCTGGAGGATGGAATGAGTTCGGAAGTTCACGAGGCCGCCTCCGGGCAGGCCGAGGAGCGCGCCATACGGGCCCTGTTCGAGGCGACGTCGGCCGCGTGGTCGGACGGTGACGCCGGGGCGTTCGTCGGCCGGTACGCGCAGGACGCGACCGTGATCCTGCCCGGGGTCCATCTGCGGGACAGGGACGGCATCCGGTCCGCCATGGGCGCCGCCTTCGCGGGGCCGCTCAAGGGGTCCAGGCGCATCCACACGACGGAAACCGTCCGGTTCCTCGGCCCGGACGTGGCGGTCGTGGTCACACGGAGCGTCACCACCTTCGCGGGGGAGGTGGAGCCCCCGGCCGACCGCTGGGAGCTGGCGACCTGGACGCTCGTGCGGCGCGGCGGCGAATGGCTCGTCGAGGCGTATCACAGCTCCCCGGCGGGGCTGTCCGGCTGACCGCTGCCCTGTGGGTGAAGCTGTGGTGGACCGTCGCCGCCTCACCCACGCGTTGCACTACGGGAAAGCAAGCATCCGCTCCGGGATGAATAGGATGGGCGGGTGAGCACGGCACGCACGTACGGCGATCCCTGCGCCACCGCGCGCGCTCTCGACCTGCTCGGCGAGCGCTGGGCGCTGATGATCGTCCGGGATCTGCTCTTCGGCCCGAAGCGCTACAGCGACCTGCAGAGCGGCCTGCCCAACGCCAGTCCCACCGTGCTCTCGCAGCGGCTGCGCGATCTGGAGGAGGGCGGGGTGATCCGGCGGCGCAGGCTGGGCCCGCCGGCGCGGGCGTGGGTCTACGAGCTCACCGAGTGGGGCCACGACCTGGAGCCGATCCTCGTGCACCTGGGCCGATGGGGTCGTCACTCCCCCTTGAAGGAGACGACGACGCCTCTGGGGACCGATTCGCTGATGCTCGCTGTGAAGAGCCACCTGGAGCCCGCCCGGCTGGGCGACCTCGACGCCACATTCCTGGTCGACGTCGGCGGGGACGTCTTCACCCTCCGCGTGTCCGGCGGCGAACTCGCGATCCGCCGGGGCGAGCCGGATCGGCAGGACGCGGCGCTGCGGACCGACCCCGCCGTCCTCAAGGCCCTGGTGATCGACGGAACGCCGCTCGACCAGGCCGGGGAGCCGCTGGAGATCACCGGCGACCGCGCGGCCTTCCAGAGGCTGCTGGACGCCCTCGCCACAGACTGACCGAAGGGGAGATCGCAAGTGAGCCCGTCACCGGCATCGAGTGAGGTTTCCTCCCTCCTCGGCTACCTGAACTGGAAGCGGCAGCACGTCCTCGACATCCTGGACGGTCTGGACGAGGCCGACCTCCGGCGCCCGGTCCTTCCGTCGGCCTGGACCCCGGCCGGCCTCGTCAACCACCTCGCCCTCGACGTGGAGCGCTTCTGGTTCCGCGCGGTCTTCGGCGGCGACCCCGAGGCGGTGGCCTGGTTCGCCACCCCGACGGACGCATGGCAGGTGCCCGGCGACCGGCCCGCCTCGGAGGTGTTCGACCTCTACCGCGAGGAGACGGCGCGCGCCGACGAGGTGATCGCCTCCAGCGACCCGGACCAGGCGCCGCGCTGGTGGCCGGACTACCGCGACGACCGGCCGCCGCAGGACCTGCGTCACGCGATCCTCCACGTCCTCGTCGAGACGGCGACCCACGCCGGCCACCTCGACGCGGTCCGTGAGCTGATCGACGGCAAGCAGTTCCTCGTCCTGGACTGATCAGAAGGGTCAGGAGGCGGGGCAGCGGTAGTCGGCATGGCGGTTGGGGGAGCAGCACACCACGCCGCAGGTGAGGAACCGGCCGCCGGTCAGCCAGATGCCCCACTGCACGTCCACGCCGTTGCGAAGTGCCTCGCGAGCGGTTTCCAGGCGGAACCCCAGCCCGATCCGGGCCTCGTCGGCCGGGCGGAGGAAGGAGCCTTCCATCGACCGGTAGCGCTCCGCGAGCCAGGCGAGCGCGTCGTCGGGCGAGGCCGGGGAGGCGTCGATCCGGCGGGCCGGCTTCAGCAGCCAGTCGCACGTACGCATCGGCGGCAGCGGGGAGCCGGTGAACGGGCCGGGGTCGGCGGGCGGCAGCGGCGGCCGTCGCTCGGCCTCGTTGCGCAGCTCCGCCCCTATGCCGCTCCACACGTAGCAGTGCAGGTGCATGGCGCTCCGTAGAGTGGGGGTGGTCCCTGCCCGCTATCACCGGGCAGGGGCCACCGTGCTCCTACAGTGTGGTCAGGCTGGCCGCGTGAAGCTCGGCACCGGTGAACCGGAGAGTCCCGGCATCCGGGTTCTTGCTGTCACGCAGGGCGAAGGCGTCGGCCTCGCCCGGAATCGGGGCCAGCTCGACGCAGGACTCCATGCCCTCTTCCTGCTGGTTGCCGCCGCACAGCCGCCGGAAGCGCAGTCCGGCGAGGTCGCGGTCGTACAGCTCCATGGCGCGCCTTCCTGTCGGTGGTCCCGCCTTGGACGGTGCGCAGGGCGGGCGCCCTGTGGGCCTTATCGGGCCTTGCCGAGCAGCAGGTCCATCCACATGCGACGCGCCCGCGCATCGGGCAGTCGTTCGCTCTCCCTGGTCTTCGGCTGGTCGCCGCTTCGGTGCGTACGGCGGACGAACAGCACCCCGCCCGACGCGCACAGCTCGTACGCCAGCGGCGAGCAGTGGTCGCAGGTGTGGGCGACAACCCGGGCCCGGACACTGCGCCTGGTCTCGCCCATCCACCGAATCGCGACACGCCCCGGCTGCTCCGGAGCCACATGCAACCCGGGACAGGTGGAGTCCGCCTGGGTCAGAGACTCGAGCGCCCGGACGGCGGATGCTCGGAGGGCAGATACGCCGCCACTCACTGGGGCGACAACCCTGCGGCGAGCTCTTCCTGGTCGCGGAGCCGCGCAACGAGTTGGTCGGCGTCGTCAGCGTCGATGGTGTGGCTCAACCCGTGACTCAACTGCGCGTCGGTGAGTCGCTGATTACGTGTGGCCCATAGGCGATCCGCTGAGCTCCGCCAGATCGTCCAGCGGGGGAACGCGGCCTGCAGATCCTCAAAGGTTGTCGTCGTGGACATGGCGACAGCGTGACCTAGCGTGTCAGGGCATTCACACCGCGTTCTCGGGACGTGCGGGACGTTCTGCGTTACCGTCGGGATACGTCCTCAACGTCCCCCGATTCGAGGTCGCCGATGACCAATCACTCTCTACGCCAAGCCATGTCCGGTGCGAGACTTACCGAAAGGGACCTCGCATTCCGGTGCGAGGTGGACGTTAAGACGGTGTCCCGCTGGCTGGCTGACGAGGCACGCGTGCCGCACCCACGCCATCGGTGGGCCGCTGCCGCAGCGTTGGGAGTGGATGAGTCCGTGTTGTGGCCCGAGGCGATAAGGAACACGGTCAAGACCGGCCCCGATCGGGAAGTGGTGTCGGTCTACCCCTACCGATCAGCCTGCCCGAAGAGTGTGTGGCGGGCGCTCATCACCGAGGCGAAGTCAACAATCACGCTGGCTGGATACACGAACTACTTTCTCTGGCTTGAGCACCCTAATCTGGCAAAAGTGCTCCAGCGCAAAGCTGAGCAGGGCTGCCGCGTTCGTTTTCTGATCGGCGACCCCGACAGCGAGGTAACCCGCCGCCGCGAGGAAGCCGAAGCGGTCCCGCTCACGGTGTCCACTCGGATCCGTATCACGCTAGCCGAGCTCGATCACCTCAAGGACGTGCCGGGAATTGAGGCGCGGTTCGGTGATGAGCACATCGCCCTGTCGGCGTTCCAGTTCGACGACGAGATGCTCGTCACCCCGCACCTGGCCAAGCTAGTCGGCCACGACTCGCCGCTCCTGCACCTGAAGCGCCACCAAGACGACGGCCTCTACGACCGCTTCGCCTACCACGTGGACGAGCTGTGGTCGGCCGGCCGCGACATCTGGCTAGACACGAAAGCGAGATGAGTATCGTCCGCCGAACTCAGCGCGGTCTAATCCATGCCTCTTCTTGCTGGTTGCCGTCACGCAGCGCGCTCCGGCGAGGTCACCTCAGCCGCCGTTGGGGTGGTTGGCGCCAGGGAAGACACTTAAGCTCTTCGCCGAAGTTCTTGGCTCACCGCTGGGAGAAACGAGAGATGCTCCCTCCCGAAGGGCTGGATTACTGGCACGTCCTGTTGGGCGATCACCCAGAGGTCCGGGCGATAGCGAGCGAGGCCCATCGACGACTGGCCGGATTCACGGGGCTGGACCCCGTGTCGTACGAGGGGCTGCACCTGACGACCATCATCGTCGGGTTGACGGACGAGATCACAGAGGAGCGGCTCGTCGTGCCGATCGCCGAGGCGTTGGAACGCCTGGCGGATATGCAGCCCATCACCCGTGACGCTCGGCTATATGCTCTCCCGCCCTGCGGCGGTCGCCCTAGGAGCGCGTCCAGCGAAGGTCCTGACGCCGATGCTCGACGCCGTTGCCTCACGTGACAGTCGTCGAGTAGCGGAACAGCCTGCCGCTCCCGTCATCGCGGTCCTGGGTCGTCACCTATCAAATTGATCGATGACGACAGACCGTATCAACGTTATTGTCCAGGACAACCCGACCATATATGGAACTGGCGCCCCCGCAGAGATTTCATTGGGTTCCTCTGCCGTATGGAACGGTCCGTCGGGCTACGCGCTTGCCCGGCGGACCGTCATTTAATCAGGTTAGCCGACACGGTTGGCGGCGCTTCGTCCCTTGTTCCAACTTTCGACGACCATTTGGTAGCACTGGCTCTCCCTCGACCCAGTGCCGCTGTTGTTATAGCCGCCGTTTGAAGCTCGCGTCAACGCTTCGGAGCGCCAGCGTGCCGCCAACCCCCGCTTGAGCATCTTCTTTGCGAGTTCGTAGTCGTCGACGTTGGCGCCATGGCGGTGAAGGAACATGGCTACGCCCCCCAGGATTACGCCATCCCAGGACTCCTTGTCTCTACCCCAGGCTGCTTCAACCACCGTCAGGGTTCGGTCCAGGATTTCCCAGCCGTACTGCTTGGTGATACGCAGTACGGCCGATACTGCGCCGACGCTGTTCGTCGAGCTTGAACCCAGACCAAGGTTATGGCTCTTGAGTACTTGGTCGACGCTCACGCAGAGAGCGTCACCGGCGGTTAAACCGACCTTGTACTCATCCAGCGTGCTGACCTTAGCCGACTCCCTGTTCTTGATGAGGAAAAGAGTCGCCTCCTGTTGCTGGTTGAGGCCATAGTGAATCTCTGCCTTGATTGTCCGAAGACCTCGGAGTCTGCAGGCCTCAGTGCGGTGCATGCCATCAACCACGTACCGGTTGCCGTCACCACGCTCGGAGATCACGATAGAGCCGAGAGCGTCCACGATGAGGGTGTCAGCGATGCCCTTCGCCCGCTTCTGATTGAGCCCGCGCTGTGCATCTTCATCGATCTTAAGTGAGTCGATTTCGACCTCAACGCCATACTCAACTCGGTGATCCGGAAGTTCGTACTGGAAGCGAGACTTGGCCATGGGAATCTCCCTGTCTAAAGGTGCTTGAGCTGGGGTTTCGTTGAATCGAGAGGGGTCTCCAGCGGAGGAGGAACGCGCCTGAGGAACTCGGTCGCAACTTTTTCGCTGGTTGTTGACACTGTCCTGCGTGCGTTTCCGTTCCGCTCCTCCCAGTGCAGGACAAGTAGCAGTGGCTGCCTATGGTGGCTGGTTGCCCGGTGCCGTCTCCCCTTGTCAATCGTCGGTTCGAGTAATACCGCCAGGGTTGCTAGGACAGGTACTGCAACCCATGCAAGCAGGTTGTGCTTCCACTCGGTGGCGAGGTTCACAACAACGGCCAGCCCAGCTGTGGCGAGAGCGCCCCAAAGGTTCCGTGCCTTGAGGTTCATATCTGATGGCCTATCGGGACGGCTTCTCGGTTGAAAGGCCATCCTGTGTCCGTGCTCAACACCGATCAGGCCTGCCCCGGCACTTTAGCGACCGCCTCGCTGATGCACAACCCGAACTAATGCTACCTCTTGTCAATAGCCGCGCGAAAGTAGGCCTTATGGGGATGAATCGCCCGCTCGTAAGTGCTGCATAGGCGGCAACTTCTCTTGATAACAGAGAGGTAACGTCGCAACTGTCGTAGTAGTGCGACCGGCCGGGGGCTCAACCGGCTCAGGCATCGCGGGTGGAAGGACTGCCTCCGCCGTGCGGTGCGGTAGCGGTCAAACTGCGGGGTGCGGAAGACGGTGGGCGCTGTCTACTCAGCGGAGCACGCTGAGTGACTGTCATCAGCCGTTGAATGACATGAGCCATGTCCCCTACGGGTGGAGACAGTGCTGCCTCGCAGGGGCGAAATCTATCGGGCGGCCGAGGAGCAGGTCGGCGCTACTACTGCGTCACTCATTACGTGAACGAGTTGTGCTTGGCAGGCTGTACGCAGCGCCTGGACGGCCAGGTCGCAGGTTAGGGGCGCTCTCCCGTCGCCGTTCCTCGAAGGTCGGGGAAGGTGGAAATGATCAGGCGGAGGAGCTGCTCAGCATGTTCGCGATCGAACTGGAGGGTCTGGCTGGTCTTCTTCTGAGTCTGCCGCTGGTCCGACCCATAGGTGCTGAGCTGCAAGAATACGCCCTCGCTTGTGCGAACCATCTGATAACCGCAGTCCACGACCGTGGGGTGCGAGCTAGAGCCCTTCTTGTCCTCGAAAAATTCCCTGACCTTCGCCATGCCGGCATTCTGGCGAACACTTCGGTGCTAGGGAAGGGGGGAAGCCGTGGATGCATTCGTGACCTGTGGTTGTCCGCAGAGATAATCGTCTCGCTTGGCCAGCGGTCGAGCTGACCTACGCCGTCAGCCGGAACTCCTCGTGGCGCTCCTCAAGCGCACGTGCATCAAGCCAGTCCCGCCGTGACCTGGGCAAGCTCAAGCTGAGCCCGTTCATCTCCTGCAGGTCATAGCGCAACATGAGACCATCGATCTCTTCCGGTGCGTCCGCCTGAACCTCGACGATGTGATCAGGCCGTCTGTCGAGGACAGAACCAAACAGGTGCGGCCATGTCAGGAGCAGCCTCCCTGAGCGGCGCGGCCACCCTGATGCAGTCATCCGTCAGTCGGGAGTGCATGCGTGAGATGCCGGCATCGCCATCGCTCGGAAAGTCAGGGGTGAACGACCAGTGCTGATGCCCTGACCAGGAAGCTTGAGCGTCTGCTCAAATCGGCCTACGCTCAAGTTTGAGCGAACGCTCAATGGCTGGAGGGTGTGCATGGCTCGGTTTGTGTACGTGGAGTGCCTGATCAGGGCTGACATGGACGCCCTCTGGGAGTGGACGCAACGGCCTGAGCTGCATCAACGGTGGGATCTGCGGTTCACGGAGATCGACTGCCTGCCGCGTGCCGACGACGGGCCGCAGTGGTTCCGGTACGCCTTCAAGCTCCTGCCCGGGCTTGTCATCAACGGCATCGGCATCACGACGGGGGACCGGCACGACACCGGCGGCAGGACGTCGGCGTTGCGGTTCGCCTCGGACCATCCGCTCTCGCTGATCCGCTCCGGCTCCGGCTACTGGCGGTACGTCCCCACCGACGACGGCGTGCGCTTCATCACTCGGTACGGCTATCGCCCCGGCTGGGGCAGGGCCGTCGACCTCGTGTTCCGGCCGTTAATCGGCTGGGCGACGGCCTGGTCCTTCGACCGGCTCCGCCTCTGGCTGGAAACTGGCCGTACGCCGGAGCGTTCCCTGTGGCAGGCCCTCGCCGAAATCTGCCTGCGCACCCTCGCGACCGCCATCGCCGTCACAACCACTCCGGCCGCCGTCGCCTGCCTCGTGGGAGCGGCGGCCATTCTCCTGCCGCCGCTGCCGTCGACCCCGGCGGCCCGCCGCTGCCTGCGCCGTCCGCCCGACCGGCAGACGGTGCAACCCCCGCACACCCTGATGGAGACCCGATGACGTCGATCTTCCAACGTGCCCTCGGCGCGGACTTCGCCCGCCTGCACCCGCAACTCCAAAGACGCTTCGGCGTCAGCGTCGTCGGCGGGCGGGCCTGCGTCGGCACGGGGGTCATGGAGCACATTTGGCACGCGGGATTCACCCGGCCGTTCCTCGCCCTCGGCGGAACCCGCAACATCCTGGTCCCCGCGCAGGGCCGGCAGGTGCCGTTCACCATCGAAAACTACCCGTACGTCGACACGTACGGCCGGGAGACGGTCAGCTTCGTCCGCACCTTCGACCTGCCCGGCCGCCCCCGGCGGTTCGACGCACAGATGGTGCACGACCCTGCCAAAGGCATCATCGACTACCTGGGCTCGCACCAGCACCTGGCCGTTGACCTGGATTTCCAGGTGGACGAGCGTGGGGGCCTGGTCATCCGGTCCGGCGGGTTCCGCTTCCACGAGGGCCGGCTCTCCTGCCGTCTCCCCGCACTCATGACCGGCACCGCCGTGGTCCGGGAGTCGTACGACGACGAGGCGGGGGAGTTCCGCATCGGGGTGACGGTCTCCCACCCCAGGCTGGGCCCCATGTTCGGCTACTGGGGCGCCTTCCAGGTCCACTACGTCGACGTCACCGAGCACGGCGTGCCCGCTACGGTGATGCCGCGGCGCGAAGAGGCACGCCTGTGAGCTCAACGCAGCGGGGGCACGGCGTTGCGAGCGCGTTCGAGGGCGAGGGCGGGCCACCAGGTGCCGCCAACGGGGTCCACCTGGTGATGCACCGGATCCTCCGGCCCGGAGCCGCCGCGGAGGCACCGCCCGTTGGACTGGCCGGGATCGCGGATCCACAGGAAGGCGTCGGCCAGCTCGCTGTCGGTGTCGGTGGTCGGGCGGGGGCCGACGCCCCGCCCTGGCGGGTTGCACCACAACTGGGGGTCGGCGTACTTGCCCTCGGGGGCATCCCACACGCCCTTGCCGTTGCGGCTGGTGTCGATGACGAAGTGGGTCAGTGGCGCGTCGGCCGGCACGGCGTCGATCTCGGCGTCCGCACACGCGCTTCCGCCCTTGGCGGCGACGAGGTAGACGCAGCGGGAGAGCCTTTCCCCATATAGGAGGAGGCTGTCGGTGTCCTGGAAGTCCGAGCTGTTCAGATAGAAGCCATCAGCCCGCCCTATCGCGGCCTTGACCAGCCGATCGGCGATATCGGCGACGGACTCGGGCCAACCCTGGATGCCGCCGTCGAGGTAGACGGCCGTGTGCGGCAGCGCCCCCAGGCGGTCGACGGCGTAGCCGAGCTCGCGGTAGCGCTCGGCGGTCCCCGCGGTGCCGCCTGTCGGGCAGTTGTCGGTGCCGGGCACTTTGGTCAGGCTGTTCGGTTCGAGCACGACCACCGCCCGGCCCGCGCCGATGCCGGCCGCGACCTGGTCGATCCAGTCGCGGTACTCCTGCTCGTTCGGCGCCCCGCGATCGGAGCAGTCCGTCAACGGGATGTAATCCGTGAGGAACACCGGCACGGCGTCGTGGGCCGCGGCGAGCCGCATCGTGGACCTGACGGTGTCCTCGGCCTCGGTGGCCGGTCCGTTCAGGTTCACCGTGTGTGGCACCGCGGCGAGGGCGCGCATCAGCGCGGCGTCGACCTTCCTGCCCTGCGCCTCCCAGGCGTCCGCCTGGCGCTGCGGGTCGGGCTCCTGCTTGTACGCGAACCCTACGGCGGGCTCCCGCAGCGGATTGCCGCCGGTGTCGGCGGCGGAAGCGGACGGGAGCGCGGCGGCCACGGTGGCAGCCGACGTGGCAGCCGAGGTGGCGGATGAGGTGGCGGACGAGCCGGATGCGGCGGGGCCCGACGAGGTGCCGAGCCAGGTGGCGGTCACCGCCGCGACCAGGGCAAGCGCGCCCACCCCGGTCCCAATCACCAGGCTGCGGCGGCGTCTCCCGCCACCCCCGGGAAGAGTGGCGACCGAAGGTGCCGAAGAACCGGTGAGCGTGTCGAGGATGTCCTGAACGGCCGGTCGTTGTGCCGGGTTTTTGGCCAGGGCGCGTGCCACCAGCGTGCCCAGCGGTCCGTCGAGGCCGGTCAGGTCGGGTTCCCCGTTGACGACTCGGTTGAGCACGACGGGGAGCGGTCCGTTGCCGAAGGGGGCGTGGCCTGTGCCGGCGTACGCGATCGTGCTCGCCCAGGCGAAGATGTCGGAGGCGGGTGTGAGAGGGCCGCCGTCGAACTGTTCTGGGGACATGAACGAGGGTGTCCCGACGACCGCGCTGCTCATGTGTCCGGCCATGTCGGTCAGGTGGGCGACACCGAAGTCGATGACCTTGGGGCCGATGGGGGAGAGCAGGACGTTGCCGGGTTTGAGGTCGCGGTGGATGATGCCGGCGGCGTGGATGGCGCGTAGGGCGGTCGCGATGCTGACGGCGAGCCCGTCCAGGCTTGAGCCGCGTAGCGGTCCGTCCCGTTCGATGGCCTCCCGCAGGGTCGGCCCTGGGACGTACTCGGTGACCAGATAGACGGTTTCTCCGTCCACCTCGGCATCGAGGACGGCGGCGGTGCAGAAGCGGGCGACTCGCTTGGCCGCTTCCACCTCGCGGCGGAACCGGCGGCGAAAGTCGGGGTCGGCGGCGATCGTGTGGTGGAGCAGCTTGACCGCCACGCGTGTGCCGTCCGGTGCCTCGCCCAGGTAGACGGTGCCCATCCCGCCCTCGCCCAGCCTGCGCACCAGCCGGTAAGGCCCCACCTGGGCCGGGTCACCGGCGCGCAGGCCGGACTCATGCTGCCCAGGTAAGTCCCCCGCCTCGCTGCCGCCGTTCACAACGCCCCCGCTGGGATGTCCGGAAGGTCAGGTCACTACGGATCCTATTGACCGCCGCCGGGCGCGGCCATGGCCGAACACGTGCCGCTACGGTGAAGCCGCGAAGAGGAACGAAGGGGGAGACGATGGGCGACACCCGGACGAGGCTGCTCGAAGGGGCTCTGGAGACGTTGCGGACCCAGGGCATCGCGGGGGCCTCGGCGCGGGCGATCGCCACCGCCGCCGGGGTCAACCAGGCGCTCGTCTTCTACCACTTCGGCACTGTCGACGACCTCCTCGCCGCGGCCCTGCGGCACGGGTCGGAGCAGCGGGTGGCCGTCTACCGGGCCCGATTCGCGGCCGTGAACACCCTGAAGGAACTACTCGACCTCGGCCGTTCCCTGCACGCCGACGAGCGCGCCGCGGGAAACCTGACCGTGCTCGCCCAGATGCTCGCGGGCAGCCAGATGGACGACAAACTCGCCCCCGCCACCGCTGCCGGCCTCGGCATGTGGGTCACCGAGATCGAGGAGGTCCTCGGCCGCGTGCTGGCCGGCAGCCCGCTCGCGGAGTTCGTGGACGTCGCCGGGCTCGCCCGCGCCACCGCCGCCGCCTTCGTCGGCCTCGAACTGTACGAGGGCGTCGACAAGGACGGCGCGGAGCAGGCGTTCGACAGCCTGGAGCAGCTCGCCGGCCTGGTCGCCGTCCTGGAGGACATGGGCCCGATCGTCCGGCGCACCGTACGCTCCCGGCTCCGCAAGGCCGGCTCCGCTGAGACGTAAGCCGAGAAGTGAGCCGAGAAGCGAGTCGGCGCAGCGCCACCCCCTCGGCCGGACCGCACTCAGTCGACCCTGACCACGTACTTGCCCCGCACCCCGCCCGCCTCCAACGCGCGGTGCGCCGCCGCTGTCTCCTCCAGCGGGAAGCACGTGTCCACCGCAGGGCGCAGTCTCCCCTCCGCCACCTCACGGGCGAGGTCGTCGAAGAGCGCCCGTTTGGGGTTGCCGCTGAAGAAGCGCACCCGGCCGCGGCCGTGTACGGCGCTGGCGGCGATGTAGCCGAGTGAGGCGGCGAGCCTGGTCTGGTCGAAGGCGATGGTGACCATGCGGCCGCCGGGCGACCGCAGGCGCCGGAAGGCCCGCAGGTCGGTGCCCGCGGTGTCGAGGACCACGTCGAACGGGCCCAGTTCCGCCGGCGAGACGCTCCGGTGGTCGATGGCGTGGTGGGCGCCGAGCGTTCGGACGAAGTCGAGGTTGGCGGCGCGGGCCAGGGCCGTGACCTCGGCCCCGTAGGCCTTTCCGAGTTGGACGGCGGCGTTGCCGACGCCGCCCGCGGCGCCGCGTACGAGCAGTCGCTCGCCGGGGCGCACTCCGGCCTTGTCACGCAGCGCCGTGATGGCCGTGGTCGCCACCGGCAGTGCGGCGGCCTCCACGAGATCCAGCCCGTCCGGGACCCGGCCGAGCCGCTCGGCCCGGACGGTCACATAGTCGGCGGCGCTGCCGAATCCGGTGCGGCCGAGGACGCCCCACACCCGGTCGCCGACCGCGACACCCGTCGCGCCGGCGCCGAGCGCGGCGACCTCGCCGGTGAAGTCCAACCCGACGCGTTGCGGGAACTTCCGTCCGGTGAGGAGGCGGAGGTCGCCGGCACGGGCCGCCAGTTCGCCGCCGTTGACGCTGAACGCGCGCACCCGCACGAGCACCTCGCCGGGCGCCGGTTCAGGGCGTGGCACCCGGCCCACGTACAGCACCTCGGGGCCGCCGTAGCGGTCGAAAAGCACTGCTCTCATCGTGCGATCGTCCATCGTTCTCACCTTCGCCATCAGTGGCCGTACGGGGAATCCGGCCCCGAGCGTAGGCTCCTAACTGGACGCGATCGTCCGCTTAGGTAGGAAGTGAGAGACAGTGGTGCAGGAATCCTCTCGGAACGCGGGCCCGGGGCTGCGGGCCGACGCCCGGCGCAACCTGGACCGCATCCTCGTCGCCGCCCGTGCGGTCTTCGCCGAGCACGGGATCGACGCGCCCATGGCGACCGTGGCCCGCCGGGCGGGGGTCGGTGTGGCGACGCTGTATCGGCGTTTTCCGACCCGGGACGCCCTGGTGCGGGCCGCGTTCGCGCAGCAGATGAAGACCTGCGCTCGGGCGCTTACCGAGGCGCTGGCCGACCCGGACCCCTGGCAGGGCTTCCAGCGGCTGGTCGAGACGGTCTGCGAGCTTCAGCGGGAGGAGCAGGGTTTCCCCGCCGCGTTCGTCGCGGCCTTCCCGCACAGCATGATGGAACACGCGCAGGCCCGAGGGCGGGTCGAGCGGGACCTCATGGTCCTGGTCCGCAGAGCCCAGGCGGCGGGCGCGCTGCGGGCCGATTTCCACCCTTCCGACCTCGCCGTGGCCCTGTTGGCCCACTGTGGTCTGGTCACCGCGCTGCCGCATGACAGTGCCGCGTCCCGGCGCCTGGTGGCGTATCTGCTCCAGTCGTTCCGCGCCGAGGCGGCTCACGGGGCCCTGCCTCCGCCGAGTGCTCTGTCGTTGCGCAGTTTCCCGATAGCGGCCGACGGCTCCCGGAGACAACGCCCCTCCAGGGCCTGATCCGAGAGTGGGCGACTCCCGGCAGCCGGGTCCTACTGATCCGGGTCCCAGGCCTGGAGCAGGTCGAACAGACGCGGGTCGCCGTCGACCTTCAGGGAGTCCACCGCCGATGGTCGATGAGCTTCGATCTGGGCGGTCAGGTCATCCGGCGTCAGGTCATCGGCGGTCAGGTCATTGGCGGTCAGGTCATCGGCTGGTCAGGCCGTCGAGCTCGGTCCACGGAAGACGTTCCTCGGCACGCCCCCCACTGATGCGTGGCGCGCCTGGTCGGCGATGTCGTTCAGTTCGCAGGCGACCCGTTCGCGTTCGGCCTCGCCGAGACTCTCCAGCAGCATCTCGAATCGGGCCGTCCAGGACGCCTCCTGCCGGGCCCGTATCAGTGCCGCCTCCCCCGGGGCGAGCGAGGCGAGATCTGTCGCGGTCAGATCCAGCCGCATCAATTCCGTCCGCTCACGTCCGGGATCGTCATGGCCGAGCACATGCGCCACCCGCTGCCGCACGCTTACCCACATGTCCGTGTCCGCGGCCTGCACCACCGCGGTTCCGCCGGCCGCGGCCAC
The DNA here is from genome assembly GCF_006874465.1 of Microbispora bryophytorum. GTDB lineage: Bacteria > Actinomycetota > Actinomycetes > Streptosporangiales > Streptosporangiaceae > Microbispora > Microbispora bryophytorum. Next base: position 448,792 of record NZ_VIRL01000003.1, read on the forward strand.
CGCTGACAGCCATTCGACCAGCATTTTCGGCCTCCTCACGCGTTTTCATCACACTTTATATCTGGCTGTGATGAGGTCGCCGGATGTTCCGAAAGGGAAATCGGCCCGGGAAACGAGGCCGCCTGAAGGGATTTTCTCCTCATAATGCCGCGGATCGCCGGCAGCGGGGGCTCGGCTCTTACCGCACGCGGAGACACGCGGAGACACGCAGAGAATGACGCAGCGAGCGGACACGATGCGGACACGATGCGGAGACGGTGTGGAGACGGTGCGGAAACGGTCACGTCGTAGATGGACCAGTCGCGAAATCAGGCGTAGAAGGGCCGGACGCCGCACAGCTCAGTTCGTCAGCGTGGCCGCCAGCAGCTCGCGCAACGTGGCCGGCTGACGACCGAGCAGCTCCCCGAGGGCGGGGCCGACCTCGGCGAACTCCCCCTTACGGCTCGCCTCGAACATGCCCAGCAAGAACCGGGCCTGCTGCTCGGGCGTGCCGTGCGACACCATGCCGGCGACCCACTCCTCGTCCGGGACGGTGACGCGGGTGATCTCGCGTCCCGTCAGGTCGGCGGCGATCGCGGCGGCGTCCGCGAGGTCGAGCGACTCGGGACCGGTCAGCGGCGGGGTGATCCCGTCGAGCCGGCCCTCCTCCGTCAGCGCGACGGCGGCCACCTCGGCGAGGTCGGCGTGGGCCGTCCAGGAGACCGGGCCGTCCTCGGGGGCGACGAGCGTGCCGCTCTGCAATGCCTGACGCACGAAATGGACCGCGGTGGTCGCGTAGAAGCCGTTGCGCAGCGCGGTGAACGCGACCCCGGATGCCGCCAGGTCCTGCTCCGTCTCGGCATGGGACGGCATCGGGACGAAGGGGGAGGCCGGGTTCGCCCCCATGTGGCTGGTGTAGAGGACCCGCTCGGCCCCCGCGGCGGTGGCGGCCTCGATCGCCGTACGGTGCGGGCGGGCGTCCGCCGGGCCCGAGACGATCAACACCTGCGACGCGCCCTCGAACGCGTACGCCAGGCTCGCGGGATCGTCGAACTCGCCCTGACGGACCCGTACGCCGAGGTCCACGAGGTCCTGGGCCTTGAGGGGGTCGCGGACGCTGACGCCGATCCGGTCGGCGGGCAGACGGGTGAGCAGGCGCTCGACGACGCCTCGGCCGAGCTGACCGGTCGCTCCGGTGATGATGATCATGATTCACTCCTTGCTATCGCTGATATCGGTTAAACGCTAACACTGGAAAATCGACGATAGCAACACGCTGATATCGTTGGAAGCATGAGCGATCCGGAAAACGAGGCGGCGAGCGGCCGGGACAGGACGCGGGCGCACATCGTGTCGGTCGCGGCCGGGCTGCTCGCGAGCGGCGGGCGCGACGCCCTCTCGACCAGAGCGGTGGCCGCCGCGGCGGGAACCCAGGCGCCGACGATCTACCGGTTGTTCGGCGACAAGGAGGGCCTGCTCGACGCGGTCGCCGAGTATGGCTTCAGCTCATATCTGCAGGACAAGAAGGCGAGCCCGCCGGCCGACGAGCCGGTCGAGGCGCTGCGGGCCGGATGGGAGCTGCACGTCGGCTTCGGGCTGGCGAACCCCGCCCTGTTCTCGCTCATGTACGGCGCTCCCACGCCGGGACGGCAGTCGCCCGCCGCCGTCGCCGCCTTCCGCATGCTGGGGGAGCGCATCCGCGCCATCGCCGCCGCGGGCCGGTTGAAGGTGGGCGAGCGCCTGGCGGCGGACCTCGTGCACGCCGCGGGCTGCGGCACGGTCTTCACGCTGCTCGCCCTGCCCGAGGAACGGCGTGACCCGCGCCTTTCCGAGGTGGCCCGCGACGCGGCGATAGCCGCCATCACCACCGCCGCTCCTGTGGTCGAAACCCCCGGACCCGCCGCGGCGGCGATGGCGCTGCGCGCCGCGCTCCCGGACGCCACCGCTCTCACCGACGGAGAACGGCACGTGCTCGGCGAATGGCTCGACCGCCTCGCCGCGGACGGATCCGGCTGAGGTCCCGGCACCCCGCTGAGAAGAACGGGCTGAGAAGAACGGGCCGGGGAGAACGGGCTGAGAAGAACGGGCCGAAATGAGCGGCCCGGGACCAGCGGGCCGATATGAAGCGGGCCGGGATCAGCGCGCCACGCGGGCCTCGGCGTGTTCGAGCAGGAGTTCCCGGCGCAGCCGGGCCAGGTGCGTCCCGCTGTCGGTGGCCGACGAGCTGTAGCGGTCGATGTCGTGGATGGCGCGCCAGCCCGCAAGCCGATCCCTGACGACTCGCAGGACTCCGATGACCGGCAGCGAGCCCCCACCACCCGAGCCCACGCCACCCGAGGCGGGCCGCAGGATGGTCGGCCCGGACGTGAGGATGGCGTCCACCTGGGCGTAGCCGTCCTCGACCTGGCGGGTCACCTCGTCGATCGCCTCCTGCCTGGTGCAGCCTGTCTCGTGGCGGAGCACCCTGACGAGGTTGTAGGGACTGCCGGTGGCTTCGTCCTGGTCCACGGTCCGCAGGTCGTTCTCCGCGAGCACGGTGGCCGAGCCGAGGTCCAGCAACCGCCGCAGAAGCGGGTGATCGCGTACGGACGGCTCGAACTCCCGGCCACACGTGATCTCGAAGGCGTCCAGGAAGACGGGCACCCCTGCGCTCCCCAGGCGCAGCGGGAACTGGTCGCGCAGGCTGGGGACGTAGCCGCTGAGCCGGTGGCATGCCTCGCGCTCGGCCGCGTCCAGCCAGTCGAGCAGGTGGCCGATGGCCCGCGTCCGCCATGACGGCGGCTGGATCAGGCGGATCCGCTCCCACGCCTGGGCCAGGGCCGTGGCGACCGCGCCACCGGTCGGCGGGGTGTCGTCGAGCCCGCCGATGAGGAGGGCGAGCCGGTGACGCAGCCGGGCGGACTCCGCGTGGTCGGCGAGACCCGGCTCGTCGAAGAGGTCGTCGAGCACGACGCACACCAGCATCCACCGGGCCAGGGTTTCGAGCTGCTCGGCGTCGGCGCCCGGCCACATCAGCGCGGTGGCCGCGGCCATGCCGCTCCAGCGCGGGTGACGGCTCTCCTCCCGCGTGGCGGCCAGCCCGGAGTCCAGCAACCAGGCGTCCAACCGCTCCTGCACCACCCGGACCAGGACGTCGCCCTGAACGGAAGCGGGGGAAGGGGCCGAAGCGGGCGCGGGCGCGGGCACGGCGACGGCAGCCGGGCCGGCCTGTCTCACGGAGCCCACGACCGACCGCACGTAGTCGGCCACCGCCTCTCGCGACTCCGGATCGCCGACGCCCTCCAGCCGCAGAAGGGCCGCCTCCGCCTGCTCGCCGGCGACCTTCCGGGCGTCCTCCACGGCTCCGCAGGACAGGACCAGTTGCCGTGCGCGCTCGGCCTCGGCCGTCGGCAGACCGCGACGCAGCAGCCGGGCGAGCGCGGGGTCGCGGGCCAGGGCCCTGATCACGGGGAGTGTGTAGACGCCTTCGACGAGGTCGGAGTTGGTGGGTTTCCCCAGCTCTCCGGGAGTGGCGGTCAGGTCCAGGATGTCGTCGCGCACCTGGTAGGCCACGCCGAGATGCCAGCCGAACCGCGCCATGGCCTCCTCCGCCTCCGGGTCCCGCCCGGCCTGCATGGCGCCCAGCCGGCAGGCGAGGGACAGCAACTCGGCCGTCTTGGCGCCGGTCACCTCCAGATAGGCCTCCTCGGTGCGGGAGAGCAGGAAGCGGTCGGCGGTCTCGGCGATCATCCCCGAGCAGATGCGCTGGACGGCCTCGGCGGACACCAGTGCCTCGCGCTCGCCCAGCTCGGCGACGATCCGGCTGCCGCTGACGAACAGGAGGTCACCGGCCAGGACCGCCAGGCGTGCGCCCCACACGCTGTTGACGCTCGGCCTGCCCCTGCGCTGCCGCGCGTCGTCGATGACGTCGTCGTGCTGCAGCGACGCCATGTGCAGCAGCTCGACGGCCGCCGCGGCCTTGACGGCACGGACGCCGGCGGCCCGCTCCGGGCCGGCGAGCACGTAGTACGACAGCAGGGCCAAGGTTGGCCGGATCAGGTGGCGGTGACCGGCCGGCTGCCTGGTCAGCGCCGTCAGATCGGCGCGGCTCGGCACGTCCGCCAGGCCGACGATCTCGCGCACCCGTTCCAGGTCGGACTCCAGGGCGGGAAAGACACGGGAAACGATCTCAGTTGTCATGGATGCTCCTGACGGGGGATTCAGGCGGAAAGCGTGGCCGGCCCGCCCACCGGCCGGTGTACGCGCGTGCGGCCGGCGAAAGCGGAGACACCGAAGAGCGCCGTGCCCACGGCCCAGCACACGGCGGGGGCGACGGCGCTCCAGGGCACCGTGTCCAGGGCCACCGCCGCGACCGCCCCCTGCATCGGCCCGTAATCGGGCAGGTAACGCACCAGGGCGCCGGCCGCGGCCGGAGTGGCGAGGGGGCTCTGCAGGGCCAGATCGACCGAGCAGATCACGGTGACGAGGACCAGGCCGGCCAGGTCGCTGGTCAGCACGGCGGCCAGCACGATGCCGATCCCGCCGTAGATCAGCGCCCCGGCGAAGAGGGCGGTGGCGAGCAGCACGGGCTGCGCCGGCCGATGGGTCAGGCAGATCAGACCGGTCGCGTACGCCGCGACGCAGAGCGCGACCACCACCAGGGCGGTGAGCTTCGCCGCGATCAGGCACAGCCGGGGAAAGCCCGACCGCACCAGCCGGCGATCGAAGGACGCCGAGTTCAACGTGGTCACGAACATCATGAACCCGGTGATCAACGCGAGGATCTGCAGCGCCCCGGCGAGCTGGTTGAGCACGTTGGCCGGCAGGGCGACGACCCGCGCCGCGGCGCGTACGTGGAACGGGAGCGCGACCTCCAGGGACAGGGCGTAGATGAGGATCGCCCACACCGGGATGAAGACCACAATGATCACGAGAGCCAGCCGGTTGCGCAGATGCTCCACGAACGTCATGCGCACGGCGGTGGCGTAGCAGGCCCAGTGACCTCTCACGCGGCACCGGTCCTGTCCGCGACCCGCAGCACGCCGCCCTCCAGCCGATGGAGCGTGTCGAGGCGCGCGGCGTCGTACGCGAGGTGGGAGACGACCAGCACCGAGCGGCCACGCGCGCGCAGTTCCTCGGCCAGGTCCCAGAACCGGACGTACGTCTCCCAGTCGAAGCCCTGGTAGGGCTCGTCGAGCAGGAGCACGTCCGGATCGTGCATCAGGGCCAGGACGAGGTTGAGCTTCTGCCGCGTGCCGCCGCTCAGCGTGGCGGGGCGGGCCCGGCGGGAGCCGGAGAACCGCAGCGCGTCGAGCAGTTCCTCGGCCCGGCGCAGACTCTCCAGGCCGTAGGCGACCTGGAAGAACCGCAGGTGCTGCTCGACCGTGAACGCCTCGTGCAGCACCGTCTCCTGCGGGCAGTGACCCATGTGCCCGCGGTGGCGCACCGACCCGCCGTCCGGCCGCAGGTCGCCCGCGAGGACGCGCAGCAGCGTGGTCTTGCCCGCGCCGTTCTCCCCGACGATCCCCACCACCCGGCCGGGCGGCAGATCGAGATTCACCGCACGCAGGACCGGGCCACCCCGGTAGCCCTTCCGTACGTCCCGCACCCGCAGCACGGGCTCATCCGACGGCATGCGCCACCTCCTCCGACCCGGTCCCGCCTGACTGCGCTACCTGTGTGCTACCTGTGTGCTACTTGGGTGCGTCGACGGCGATGAACGCGACGGTGCCGCTGCCCTGGACGCTGCTCACGCCCTTGGTGGAGCACTGGCCGATGTCCGAGGTGGGGGCGGCCTTCCCGGCGATCCGCTTGCCCTTCAGCTTCCCTTGGGTGACCTCGCCGACCAGCATCATGTCGCCCGGGTTGTACGAGGCGATTCCGTCCATGTTGGGCCGGATCGTGGAGGTGCCCAGTTTCTGGCCCTGGGCGTCCTTCCAGGTGACGGTGCCTGTGCCGGCGACGTTCTGGAGGCCGGTGCAGGACGCCTGCGCGCTGCCCTGGAGGGTGACCGTCCCCGAGCGGAGGTTGGGGAAGCTCTTGTCGGGAGAGACGCAGCCGGTGAGCGTCAGGACGCCCTTGGCGGTCACCGCGCGGGCCTCCTTGCCCACCGCGGGGTCGGCGGTGATCGGCTGGGCGGCGCTCGTGCTCATCGCGCACGTCAGCACGGTGTGGCCGCCCTGCTGCTTCGGCGAGGGGTCGGCGACCGGCCTGGTGCGCGCGCCGGCGCTGCCCGACGCGCCCTCGGCGACCGACGGGACGACCGTCAGGGCCAGGGCCACCACACCCGCCGCGGCGGCGGCGAGACCGCCGGCCAGGTACGCGCGAGATCGAGATACGTTCATGGACTTCCCCCCGAATGATTGCTGTCGGCAATCTACTTATCACAATCGGTAACGGGAGGGCCGGTGAGTCGAGACGGGTCACCCGCCGTACCCCCTGGTCGACCCGGTACGTGTGTTAGCGTTGGTACATGTCTATGAAGAGGACGAACGTCTACGCCGATCCTGAGGACCTTGCCCTCATCAAGGAGGCGGCGAAGCGCAGGGGCATTCCGGAGGCGGAGATCATCCGTGAGGGAATCCACTTGGCTGCAATGGCGAACCGTGTGTGGGACGAGCCGTTGGACTGGCCGACCTTCGTAGGCGGCGGCGAGCCGGTCACCAACGAAGAGATAACCTCGGTGGTGGCCAAGGGAGCTGCCAACAGGTGATCGTCATCGCGGACACCTCCGGCATCATCGCCGCCTCTGATAGGAATGCGGCCGAGAGTACCGAGTGTCAGAGCATTCTCCGTGAGGCCGGGACCGTAGTCATCTCTCCGTTGGTTTTGGCGGAAGTCGATCACCTGGCCAAGGTCCGTTTCGGCTCTGCCGCTCGGGTGCAGATCATCGCCTTCATCCTCTCCAATGCGCGGCGTCTGCGCTTTCAGGTCCCGGAAGTCTCGACCGAAGTCCTGGAGGCGGCATGTGCGGTGCGGCACCGCTATGCATCAATGGACCTGGACCTCGCCGACGCGGTCAATGTCGTGCTGGCCGCGGAGTTCCGGACGGACGCCATGCTCACGCTGGACCGGCGTGATTTCCGGGCGGTGCGCCCTCTGACACCGCACAAGGCATTCCGGCTGTTGCCGGACGACATGTAGCCGAGCCTCAGACTTCCCGCGAAGGGGCCCGTGGGTCGTCGGTTACATTTCCTGGGGCTCCCGATCAGGGCGCCGTCTGGGAGGCGGAAGCCGAAGCCGGCCTCCGCCCTCGCGGTCACGGCGATGAAAGTGTGGCGACCCGGCGGTTCGGCTCAGATCGCTACCGTCATCACGGTCTCGACGACGTGGAAACCGAGCCTCTCGTACACGTGGCGGGCGGGGTTGCCTTCGGTGACCGCCAGGCCCATGCCGTCCAGCCCGGCCGCGCCGGCCCGGGCCAGGGTGACCGACAGCATGAGCGCGCCGAGACCTCGCGGCGACCGGTCCGGATGCCGGAACACGTCCGCGATCCACGGTCCCCGGTTCGAGCCGGTGACGAGAACTCCCCCCACGACCTCGCCCGTCCCAGGAGAGCCGTCCCGCACGGCGAGGACGCTGCAGGAAAGCAGGGGGCCGATCTCCTCGCCGCCGAGGAGCGGAACGAGCTCCTCCTGCAACGCCTTCTCGGGGTCGCGGGGGCGGTGGTCGGGATGGCCGGGCGGGTAGGCCGCGAACCACGCGGGGAGGATCTCGGCGGGCGGCCGATCACAGGGGACTATCAGAAAGCCGTCCGGAGCGGTGTCGGTGACCGGCCGGGCGAGCGGCAGATCGCACCGCATCACGTGCATGTGCCGCAGCAGCCGCGCGCCTCGGTCGAGCAGGGCCTGACCGAGATCGACCGGCGCGGAGACCGCCCAGCCGGGCATCCGCGACGTGATCGCGTCGGCGGCTCCCCGGCCGACGTCCTCGATCGCGTACGCCCAGGGGCGGCCGTCGCGGACGCCTTCCAGATAACTGAACACCGGGACGCCGCCGGGGCCGGGCATTCTCCGCCGCTCCTCGGTCATATCGCGAGGTTCGCGCACCACGGCCCGATCGGCAACCGGTCGAGGTCACGCGTCCGCGTCGTCCCCGTCATCCGCGTCGTCCCCGTCCTCCCAGCGCAGCAGGTCTCCCGGCTGGCACTCCAGCGCCTCGCAGAGCGCGGCGAGTGTCGAGAAGCGCACCGCCTTGGCGCGGCCGTTCTTGAGCACCGCCAGATTGGCGGGTGTGATCCCGACGCGGTCCGCGAGCTCGCCCACGGACATCTTCCGCTTGGCCAGCAGCACGTCGATCTCGACGACGATCGGCATCAGATCACCTCGTCCAGCTCGGCCTGCATCCGCGCCGCCTCGATGTCGCGCCTGACAGCCTGGGCGAGCAGCATCCGCAGCACGAGCACGATGAGCGCGACCCCCAGCACCGCCACGCCGGCCCCGCCCACCAGGAGGACCACGCCCGGGGGGACGGCTTCGCCCGGAGCCAGGACGACCCCGAGCGCGAAGATCAGGAGGGCGGCCGCCACGAAAGCGCCGATCACGACGTTCACCCATCGGAAGGCGTCGTGGGAGAAGACCGTTCCTCGCCGCACCATCGTCACCAGACGCCACACGCTGACCAGGACGACCTCGACCGTCACGACGCCCAGGAACGTGATCGCCAGGAACGGGGAGCGCAGGTAGGCGTAGTCCGGGTCGAGTCTCTCCAGGTCGGAGGCGAGGAGCGGCACCATCACGGCCTGCACGAACACCGAGCCGGCGAGCAGTGCCACGAGCACGGCACGCAGCGCGAGCACTGTCAGCTGTCTCATCGTCTCTCCTTCAATCGAAGCACGATAGAAATCTATCGATAATCGATAGGAAGAAGCAAGGCGTGCTCCCGGCCGATGCTCGGGACCGCTCCCTAGACGCCCTGGGGCAGGCGGAACAGGCGGCCGGGGTCGTACGCCGCCTTGACCCGGGCCAGCCGGGCGGCGTTGGCGCCGTAGTACTGCTGCCGCCAGTTCTTGAGCTCCGGATCGATGTAGTTCACGTACGCGTGGTCGCCGAAATACGGCCGCATGGCGGCGTGGGCGGCCCGGGCCCAGGCGGCCGCGCCGGAGAAGTGGGAGTAGTACTGCACGCTGAACAACGCCTTGCGGTGGGGGAAGGCGGTGGCGTCGGGCCGGACCCGGGCGACGGCGCCGCCGAGCGCGTCGAGCATCACCGTGTGCCGACCCGGCGCGGCGACCCGGGCCAGCAGCGCCTTGATCCCGGCCGACGACAGCGGCGTGTACGCGAAGTGCGACTTGGCCGAGAACGAGTCGCGGACCAGCTTGCCCCTCGCGTTCTGCCCGGGAAGCGTGCCCGGACGGTGGCACTGGGCCACCGACATCGACGCGCAGCCCGCCTCCACCATCATCGCGTGGTCGTAGGCGGACGTCGCGACGTAGCGGGTCGACGGGCCCGATCCGACGCGGTCGACGAGCTTCTGCAGCAGGTTCTCGCACGCTGTCCTGCCACCGAGGTAGAGGCCGCCCACCATCACGTCGAGCGACGGGTCGTGGTCGAGATGGCAGTTGGACCACATCGCGTCAGGCGCGGCGGGCGCCCACGCCTGCCACGCCTTCAGCACGGCCGCGGCCTTCGACCAGGGCCAGTGCAGGAAGAACAGGGTCACGGAACGCGTCGGATGGGTCCGGAACGTGAACGACGTCGCCACGCCGAAGTTGCCGCCGCCGCCTCCCCGGGAGGCCCAGTAGAGGTCCGGGTGCGAGCTCGGCGAGCAGGTCACGACCTTCCCGTCCGCCGTGACGACCTTCAAAGACTCCAGCGCGTCGCAGGTCAGGCCGTACTGCCGCGACACCACGCCGATGCCGCCGCCCAGCGTGAGCCCGGCCACCCCGACCGTCGGGCAGGACCCCGCCGGGATGCTGACGCCGTGCGCGGCCAGCTTGGCGTACACGTCGACCAGCCGCGCCCCGGCGCCGACCGTGGCGTGGCCGCCCGAGGAGGACACGCCGCTCATCGGCGACACGTCGACGACGAGCCCGCTGCCCGTGGACCAGCCCGCGTAGCTGTGGCCGCCCGACCGGGAGGTCACCGGCACGCCGTACCGCCGGGCGAACGCCAGGCACTCCGACACGTCCGCCGCCGTCGTGCAGTAGGCCACCCCGACCGGCCGTGCGGAGTCGAAGGCCGAGTTGAACACGCGGCGCGCGTTGTCGTACGACGCGTCGCCGGGGCGGATCAGCTTGCCGTCCAGCCCCCGCCCGAGCGCGGACCAGTCGGCGGGACGGGGACCCGCGGCGGCGAAGGCCGTGCCGGAAAGGGCGGTGGCCCCGGCAAGGGCCGAGACGCGAAGGAAACTCCGTCTGTCGATCATGGTCGTACTCCCGAGGTGGTGATCTACCTCGTTGAGACGCTCATGGAATCGATCCGGTTGGTTACAAGGTCGTCACGTCGCCCCGGTGCGGAAGGGCCGCGCCGGAGACCCGGGGGCCGCCCGGCGTGCCCGACGTCGTCACGGACGGCTCCGTCTCCTCCTCGGAGCGTTTCCATCCGTGACCGCCCGGCGCCGGCGGCCCGCGGACGATCTCGAAGCCGGCGATCTCGGGACGGGCGGTCTCGGGGCGGACAGTCTCGGGGTGGACGGCCCCGCCAGGGTGAACGTGCCCTCCCTGCGGACCGTGTGCCAGCGCAGCCGGGCCCCCAGAACCGCGGTGGCCACCGACTGGATGACGACCAGGTACATCAGCTGCCGGTAGACGAACTGCTGCAACGGCAGCACCCACAGCACCGAGGCCCGTTCGCCGTCCAGGCGCAGCGCGTACCAGCCGGTGAGCGCCTGCACCGCGACGAAGCCGGCCCACACCGCGACCACGGGCAGCGGGTCGCCGACGAACAGCCCGTAGAGGGCCATGACGTCGACGACGGGGGCCAGCAACGGCAGGATCACCTGAAACAGGGTGAGATATCCGAGGCATCGCCGGCCGAAGGGACGGCGCTCCGCGACGGCCCCGCGATGCTTCCAGATCGCCTGCAGCGTGCCGTAGCACCACCGGTACCGCTGCCGCCACAGCTGGCCGAGCGAGGCGGGCGCCTCGGTCCACGCGCGCGCCCGCTCCTCGTAGACCACCCGCCAGCCCCCGCGGCTGATCGCCATGGTCAGGTCGGTGTCCTCGGCGAGCGTGTCCGCGCTGACCCCGCCGGCCGACGCGATCGCCTCGCGGCGGAATGCGCCGATCGCCCCCGGCACCGTCGCCATGCAGCCGAGCAGGTCGAACGCGCGGCGGTCCAGGTTGAACCCGACGACGTACTCGATGTGCTGCCAGCGGCCGATCATGCCGCGCCGGTTGCCGACCTTGGTGTTGCCGCTGACCGCGCCGACGGTTCCGTCCGCGAGCGGCCGTACGAGGTGACCGATGGTCGGGGGCTCGAAGACGGTGTCGCCGTCGACCATGACCAGAATGCCGTGGGCGGAGTGGGCGATGCCGGTGGTGAGCGCGACGGGCTTCCCGGCGTTCGGCTGCCGGATCACCCGGACCCCGGGCAGGCCGAGCGAGGCGGCGATCGCTCCCGTCTCGTCGGCCGAGCCGTCGTCCACGACGACGACCTCGACCGGGCCGGGGTAGTCGGTCGCGACGAGCGACCGGACCGTCGCCTCGATCCCCGCCGCCTCGTTGTACGCGGGCACGATCACCGAGACCGGCGGCGCGGCCGTCCCGTGGGGGACGACGGCGTTGGCGGATCTCCCGCGCGTCCTGCGGGCGTGCGCCCACGCCAGCGCGACGAAGAGGGCCAGCCGGAGCAGGGTGAGCACGCCGGCCGCGGCGAGGAACCAGCCGAGCGCCTCGACGAAGGCGAAGGAGGCGCGCTGGGCGAACCCCAGGATCGCGCCGAGGACGCGCTCGTCGGCGGAGGCGGCGGTGTGCGCCGTGGGGAGCCCGACGGCGTCCGTGAGGGTGGTGGCGGCGTATCCCTTCTTCTCCAGCCGGGTGAGCAGCCGGTCGACGGCGGCCAGCGTCCGGGCGCGGTCGCCGCCCGAGTCGTGGAACATGATCACTGCTCCCTCGCCCTCGACCGTGCGCGCGAGGGACGCGAGGACCATCTCGTTCACGGGCGGGCGGCTCCAGTCCTGGGTGTCCACGTCGGTGAACGTCACGAGGTATCCCTCGTCGCCGAGCAGCCGCATGGTGGCGAGCTGCCGGTATCCGGCCGCTCCGGGGCCCGAGGAGTACGGAATGCGGGCGAGGCGGGTGTGGATCCCCGCCGCCGCGGCCAGCGCCTTCTGCGTCAGGGACATCTCCACGCGGGCCCGCCAGGCCGGCACCGCGCCCAGGTCGGCGTGGGTGTAGGTGTGGTTGCCGATCTCGTGCCCCTCGGCGACCATGCGGCGGGTGAGCTCGGGGTGCTCGGCGACGTGGGCTCCCAGGACGAAGAAGGTCGCCTTCGCGCGGTGCTCGCGGAGCAGGTCGAGCAGCAGGGGCGTCCACCTCGGATCGGGTCCGTCGTCGAAGGTGAGCGCCACCCGGCGGGGCCTGGGCCGTGCGCTGAGCGGCCGGGACCCCGAGACGTTGACCAGGGGGCCGCCGGAGCGGATCTGTTCCAACTCGGCGGAGTCGCCGAAGTCGGCCGGGGGCGGCTGGGTCTCGCCGACGACGTTGTGCGCGTACGCGTCGAGCAGCAGCGCCCCGGCCATGAGTAGCGCGGCGATCGCGACGAGGAACCAGTGGCCGCGCGGCTCTGCCGTTCTGCGCTCTGCCGGTCTGCGCTGTCGTCTCATCGACGCGTCACTGGGCGGCCCCGGGCTGCTGCGGAGGCGTCTGGACGGTGCCGGGTTCCGACGCCGGGGGCCGCGTCGCCTCCTCGGCGGGCGCCGTGGACTGCACGACCTCGGAAACCTGCGGCGCGGGCGTCGGCTCGCCGGGCGCGGAGATCTCCACATCCGGCTCCGGGAGCGAGGAAGCGGAAGGCGTCCTGCTCGGCCTCGGGCTCTTCCGGGCGGAGGGGGAGGGCGCCCTGCTCGGCAGCCTGCGCGCGGAGGGAGTCCGCCGCGCCGGGGGCGCCGTCGCGCGCGGCGTGCCGTTCGCCGCCGCCTCGTCCCGGGGGGCACGCCTGCGCTCGGACCCGCGGGACGGAGTGGTGGAGCCCGCGGGGGAGCGTTCCACGACCGGCTGCACCTGCGTGCCGGGCCATCTCATCGGGGGCAGCTCCGGGCCCGCCAGCGCTCCGCTCACCAGCGTGAGGGTCAGCGCGAGGACGACGATCGCCCCGCCGACCGCGGCGGCTGTCAAGATCTTTGCCCGGCGCCCGCTCTGGTCCACGAAGACGGCCGCGCGCTCCGGACGTCGATCTTCCACGACGCATGATCGTACGTGAATCGAAAGCAGCTTCGAGAAGTCCGGGCCATTTTGTGATCAGGCATTCGCGATTTCCCGATGCCCGGTGCGAGGTCCTCCCGGCGGCGGGTGGTCGTCCTGGTGGCTGATGCGCATGAGACCCCTCGGAGGAGGCCTGGCTGGTTAAATGTGACAAGGTCAACCCCCTGATCGCGAGCGCGCGACGAAGTTGACGTTTGTGCCGTTATGGGGTGGTATCGGGGGCGGTGGTGCCGGGCTTTCGGTCAATGGGGACCGGGAGGGCCGCGCCCATCGTGGAGGAGTGGCGCATGCCTGCGACGCCGTACGGCCGAGCCGGGTCCGGGGACAGGCTGCCCCCCTCGCGCAGCTTCGGCGAGGAGGGCGGGCGTCTGTCCTACGGCGGCTACCTTCGCCTGCCCGAGCTGCTCGCCCAGCAGGAGCGGCGGTCCGGGGCCGGCGACGAGTTGCTGTTCATCACCGTTCACCAGGTCTACGAGCTGTGGTTCAAGCTGCTCCTGCACGAGCTGGAGCGGATCAGGGACGCGATGATCGAGGGCGCGCTGTGGCGCGCCAGGCAACTGTTCCGCCGAGTGCACGCGGCGGAGAAGGTCCTGGTCGACCAGGTCCAGGTGCTGGAGACCATGACGCCGCAGGACTTCCTGGAGTTCCGGTCGGTCCTCGCCCCCGCGAGCGGTTTCCAGTCGGTGCAGTTCCGCGAGCTCGAGTTCCTCTCGGGCGCCAAGGACCCGGCGTACCTCGGCCGGCTGAGGGACGCGAGCGAGGCGGAACTCGCCAGGCTGCGGCGGCGGCTCGCCGAGCCGACGCTGTGGGACGCCTACCTCACCGCCCTGTCCGGGCGCGGTCTGCCGGTCTCCGACGAGGAGATCATGGAGTCCCTGCTGGCCGTGGCCCGCCAACGCGGATCGTACGACGATCTGTGGGACCTGGCCGAAGATCTCCTCACTCATGACGAGACGACCGCGCTCTGGCGGATGCGGCACGTGCAAATGGTGGAGCGCCAGATCGGGACGAAATCCGGTACGGGAGGCTCGTCCGGGGCACCGTACTTGAGGGGAAGGACGCGTTTGCACTTCTTTCCCCTGCTTTGGGAACTCCGGGCCTGGCTTTGAATTCTCACAAGGGAGTGAGTAGCGACATGCCGCTCGAAATGGCGCTGAATCGGCAGGAGTCGGAAGAAGTGCTGGACGAACTTCTCCGCACCGCCGCCGAGAGGTGCGCGCACGCGCCGGGAGCGCTGCAGGTGGAGGGCGAAGACCCCCTGACCTTTCTGCGGCAGTACTACCGCAGCGTCCCGGTCGAGGACCTGGCCGACCGCGACCCGGTCAACGTGTACGGCCCCGCGATGGCCCACCGCCACCTGGCCCAGCACCGGCCGCAGGGGCGCGCGCTGGTCCGCGTCTACACACCCACGCTTGAGGAGCACGGCTGGGACCCGGGCCGCTCGGTGGTCCAGATCGTCACCGACGACATGCCGTTCCTCGTCGACTCGGTGACGACCGAGCTGGACCGGCACGAGATCGGCACCCACCTGATCGTCCACCCTCAGATCCGGGTGCGCAGGGACATGACCGGTGAGCTGCTCGGCCCCGACAGGGAGAACGTGACCGGGCAGGTCATCCGCGAGTCGTGGATGCACATCGAGATCGACCGGCAGGCCGATCACACAGTGCTCAAGGAGCTGGAGAGCGACCTGCAGCGAGTGCTGCTCGACGTGCGCTGCGCGGTCGAGGACTTCGCGAAGATGCGGGCGCTGGCCGTGCAGACCGCCGAGGACCTCGCGGCCAACCCGCCGCCGCTCGACCCCGCGCAGGCCGAGGACGGCATGGAGCTGCTGCGCTGGCTGGCCGACGGCCACTTCACGTTCCTCGGCTACCGGGAATACCGGCTTGAGGACACCGACGGCGGCGTCGCGCTGCGCGGCCTGCCCGGCACCGGGCTCGGCATCCTGCGGGCCGACAAGGCCGGATCGGCCAGCTTCGCGGCCCTGCCGCCGAAGGTGCGCGCGAAGGCGCGGGAGAAACAGCTGCTGATCGTCACCAAGGCCAACAGCCGGGCCACCGTCTACAAGCCCCACTACCTCGACTACGTCGGGGTCAAGGTCTTCTCGCCCGAGGGCGAGGTGATCGGCGAGCGGCGGTTCCTCGGACTGTTCACCCACGTGGCGTACAACGAGTCGATCTCGCGGATCCCGGTCCTGCGGCGCAAGCTCGCGGAGGTGCTGGAGCGTGCCGGGCTGTCGCCCGACAGCCACGACGGCAAGGATCTGATGGAGATCCTGGAGACCTACCCGCGCACCGAGCTCTTCCAGATGTCCGTGGACGAGCTGCTGCCCATCGCGCTCGGCGTGCTGCGGCTGCGCGAGCGCAAGCAGGTCAAGCTGTTCCTGCGCCGCGACGACTACGGCCGCTACATCTCCTGCCTCATCTTCCTGCCCCGCGACCGCTACACCACCAAGGTCCGCCTGCACATGCAGCGGATCCTGATGAAGGCGCTCGGCGGCACCTCGCTCGACTACAGCACGATGATCGGCGAGTCGGCGCTGGCCCGGCTGTACATCGTGATCCGCGGCGAGCGCGGCACGCCCCTCGGCGAGACGCCGGTCGACGTCGACGAGCTGGAGGCGCGGTTGGCCGCCACCACCCGCACCTGGGAGGACGACCTCGGGGCCGCGATCGGTGAGCTGTGCCCGGAGGAGGACGCGCCCCGGCTGCTGCGCCGCTACGGCAGCGCCTTCCCCGAGGGCTACAAGGCCGACTTCCCCGCGCGTACGGCGGTCGCCGACCTCAAGCGGCTGGAGACGCTCGGCGAGGACCCGAACGCCATCGGCATGAACCTCTACGAGCCGTACGGCGCGGCGGAGGGGGAGCGGCGCTTCAAGCTCTACCGGCTGGGCGCGCCGATCTCGCTGTCGCGGGTGCTCCCGCTGCTGCAGCGGATGGGCGTCGAGGTGGTGGACGAGCGGCCGTACGAGATCGACCGCGACCACGACCCCGACACCCGGGACGCCTGGATCTACGACTTCGGCCTGCGGTACACGCCCTCCGAGGAGGTGCACCGCGACGAGTTCAAGCGGCTCTTCCAGGACGCGTTCGCCGTGCTGTGGCGCGGCGAGGTGGAGAACGACGGCTTCAACGCGCTCGTGCTGGCCGGCGGGCTCACCTGGGAGCAGGCCGAGATCCTCCGGGCGTACGCCAAGTATCTGCGGCAGGCCGGGACCACGTTCAGCCAGTCGTACATCGAGAGGGTGCTGCGCGGCAACGTGCGGCTGGCCCGGCTCCTGGTGCGGCTGTTCGAGGCCAGGCTCGACCCGCGGCGGCCGGACGACGGCAGGCCGGAGGTCTGCGACGCGCTGACCGAGGAGATCCTCGCCTCGCTGGACGAGGTCGCCTCGCTCGACGAGGACCGCATCCTGCGGGCCTACCTGGAGATGATCCAGGCGACGCTGCGCACCAACGTCTTCCAGGCCGCGCCCTCCGGAAAGGACGCGGACGGGCGCGACGCCGGGGACGCGGGCAGCCAGTTCGTCACCGGCAGGCGCAAGCCGTACATCTCCCTGAAGGTCGACTCGCAGTCGATCAGTGTGCTGCCGCTGCCCCGGCCGAAGTACGAGATCTTCGTGTACTCGCCGCGGGTCGAGGGCGTGCACCTGCGCTTCGGCAAGGTCGCCCGCGGCGGCCTGCGCTGGTCGGACCGCATGGAGGACTTCCGCACGGAGATCCTCGGCCTGGTCAAGGCGCAGATGGTCAAGAACACCGTCATCGTGCCGACCGGCTCCAAGGGCGGCTTCGTCGTCAAGCGGCCCCCCGCGCTCAAGAACGGCGGGGCAGGGCGCGACGAGCTCCTGGCCGAGGGCGTGGCCTGCTACCGCCAGTTCATCTCCGGCCTGCTCGACCTGACCGACAACCTGGTCGCGGGGGAGGTCGTGCCGCCGCCCGACGTGGTGCGGCACGACGGCGACGACACCTACCTCGTGGTGGCCGCCGACAAGGGCACGGCGACGTTCTCCGACATCGCCAACGAGGTGGCCAAGCAGTACGGCTACTGGCTCGGCGACGCCTTCGCCTCCGGCGGGTCCGTGGGCTACGACCACAAGGCGATGGGCATCACCGCCAGGGGCGCCTGGGAGTCGGTCAAGTACCACTTCCGCACGCTCGGCGTGGACGTGCAGAGCACCGACTTCACCGTGGTCGGCGTCGGCGACATGTCGGGGGACGTGTTCGGCAACGGCATGCTCCTGTCGGAGCACATCCGGCTCGTGGCGGCCTTCGACCACCGGCACGTGTTCGTCGACCCCGACCCGGACGCCGCGCGGAGCTTCGCCGAGCGGCGACGGCTGTTCGAGCTGCCCAGAAGCTCCTGGGACGACTACGACAGGTCGCTCATCTCGGCGGGCGGCGGCGTGTGGCCGCGCACCGCGAAGTCGATCCCGGTCTCGCCGCAGACGCGCGCCGCGCTCGGCCTGCCGCGGGGCGTCACCGCGCTCGCGCCGAACGACCTGATCAGCGCGATCCTGCGGGCCCCCGTCGACCTGCTGTGGAACGGCGGCATCGGCACGTACGTCAAGGCGTCGTCGGAGACCCACGCCGACGCGGGGGACAAGGCCAACGACGCGCTGCGGATCAACGCCGCCGACCTGCGCTGCAGGGTGGTGGGCGAGGGCGGCAACCTCGGCTTCACCCAGCGCGCCCGGATCGAGTTCGCGCTGAACGGCGGGCTGATCAACACCGACTTCATCGACAACTCGGCCGGTGTGGACACCTCCGACCACGAGGTGAACATCAAGATCCTGCTCGACCAGGTCGTCCGTGACGGCGATATGACCGACAAGCAGCGCAACCAGCTCTTCCTCGACATGACCGACGAGGTGGGCAGTCTGGTGCTGGAGGACAACTACGCCCAGAACGTCGTGCTCGCGGCGGCCCGGGCGCAGGCGCCGGAGATGCTGCACATCCACGCCCGCTACCTGCGGCGGCTGGAGCGCGAGGGGCTGGTCAACCGGGAGCTGGAGTTCCTGCCGTCGGACAAGGTGCTCGCCGAGCGGCGCCAGGCCGGGCTCGGGCTCACCAACCCCGAGTTCGCCGTGCTGCTCGCCTACACCAAGCTCGTGGTGGACGCGGAGCTGCTGCAGTCGGACATCCCCGACGACCCGTCGCTGGCGTCGTGGCTGGTGTCGTACTTCCCCTCGGCCCTGCGCGACCGCTTCCGGCCGTACATGGACTCTCACCCGCTGCGCCGGGAGATCATCACCACCAGGATCGTCAACGACGTGGTGAATTTCGGCGGGACGAGCTTCGCCTACCGGTTCGGTGAGGAGACCGGCGCCTCGACGGCCGACATCGTGCGGGCCTACCTCGTGACGCGTGAGGTCTTCGACCTGCCGTCGTTCATGCGCCAGGTCGAGGAGCTGGACAACGAGGTGGACACCTCGACCCAGCTCGCCATGCTCATGGAGGGCCGCAAGCTGTCCGAGCGCGGCACCCGCTGGTTGCTCGGCAACCGCCGCCCTCCGCTCGACCTCGCCTCTACGGCCCGCTACTTCATCGAGGGCGCCGGGGGAGTGCTGCCCCACCTGCCCAAGCTGCTGACCGGCCCCGACCTGGTGGCGTACGAGGAGCGCAGGGACTCCTTCGTGGCCAGGGGCGTGCCCGGCGAGCTGGCCGAGCGGGTCGCCGCGATGGTGCCGGCCTACTCCACCTTCGACCTCGTGGAGATCGCGGCCTACACCGGCCGGCCGGTGACCGAGGTGGCCGAGGTCTACTTCGACCTGGCCGACCGGCTCCAGCTCGCCCGGCTGCGCGAGCGGGTGATCGCGCTGCCGCGCGACAGCCGGTGGAACTCGATGGCCAGGTCGGCGCTGCGCGACGATCTGTACGCGGCCCACGCGACGCTCACCAGGGACGTGCTGATCCACAGCCGGCCGGGCCTGTCGCCGGAGGAGCGCCTGGCGAGCTGGACGGAGGCCAACCAGGCCGCGGTGACGCGGTCGCGGCAGACGCTGTCGGAGATCTGGGAGAGCGACACCTTCGACCTGGCGACGCTGTCGGTCGCGCTGCGCGCGGTGCGGACGCTGGTCTCCACCAGCAACCTCCCGCACGCGCAGGCGTGATGACGCTCGGCGATCAGCGGTTGGAGCCGCCGGTGACGACGCCCTCGTAGCCGACGACGTGCGCGGGCGCGGTGGACGCCTTGGGCGGCACCGCGCTCACGTACTGCTGGGTCTCGATGATCTGCCGCTTCTGCCGGATGAACAGGTCCTTGGTGGGGCTCAGCAGCCAGCGGGCCGCCGCGGGGAGCGTCACCGGGCGCCCCTCGCCGCACTTGAGCCCCTGAGGGCTGGGGGTCCACGAGGACGTGCGGATCAGCGTGTACAGCATCATCGCGCCGCCGTCACGCGCGCGCAGCGCGAAGATCGGATAGTTGGGGGCCGAGGCGAAGATCGACTCGTAGTTCATGCAGTCGTCGGCCTTCGCCGTCTCCTTGGTCTCGCTGATCTCGTCGTAGAAGCCCGTCGTCTGCGGGCCGGGGGCGATCAGCCCCGAGGCGTACCCCTTGGGGCCCTCCTCGGCGACCGTGGCGTGCAGCGGGCCCATCAGGTTGGGGCTGATGGCCACCGAGGCGTCGCGCGGCTCCAGCGCCGTGGCGTACCCGTCCGCGTCGAGGGCGACCGCGGGCGGTTGCTCGCCGGAGTAGAGCAGGGACGCGAAGCTGTTGAGCCACCGCCCGTCCCGGCCCTGCCGTACGAACGTGAACACGCCCGTGCGGACCTCGCCGGACGCGTCGCGCCGCCGGGCGGTGGCCGCGAACCAGACTGTCGAGCGGCCGCTCTGCCGGGGCACGAGCACCGTACGGCGATCCCAGGTGTAGCGGGCGGGCTTGCTCCCCTGGGAGTGGATGCCGGCGATCGTGATGGGCCGCTGGCCGTCCTGGGTGAGCAGGAGCTCCCACCGGTCGGCCCCGGCCAGCCGCAGCACGTCGTCGGTGTCGAGGAACGCGTCGAGCGCCTGCGAGGCCTCCTCAAGCGTCACCGCCGGGGGACTGGGCGACGGCGACGGGCTGTCGCCGGGACTCGGCAGGGCCGAGGTGGCCGCCGCCGGGCTGGCCGTCGGCCGGGCCGGCTCCCCGCCCGAGCAGGCGGCGGCGGCACAGGTGACGAGGGCAAGGGCCAGCGCACTCCGAACGACCCCGTTCACGCCAGCCTCCCCATGCAATCGATTCACATGCTACCGAGGCGTGCTGCCTGACCGGGTCTCCGATTCGCGTACCCTTTACAGACGTGGCAGTCATCGATCCAGCCGAAGAGATCAACGAGCTTAGCGGCACGCTGCAGGGCATTCAGGACGTGCTCGACCTCGACGCCCTGCGTAAGCAGATCGCCGAGTTGGAGGACCAGGCTGCCGCTCCCGACCTGTGGAACGACACCGAGCAGGCGCAGCGCGTCACCAGCCGGCTCTCCCACCTGCAGGCCGAGGTCAACCGGGTGGACGGCCTGGGCCGCCGCCTGGAGGACCTGCCGATCCTGTTCGAGCTGGCGGCCGAGGAGGGCGACGAGGACGCGCTGGCCGAGGCCGAAAGGGAGCTCGCCGCGCTCAGGTCCGAGGTCGGCGCGCTCGAGGTCCGCACGCTGCTGTCGGGCGAGTACGACGCCCGCGAGGCACTGGTGACCATCAACGCGCAGGCGGGCGGCGTCGACGCGGCCGACTGGGCCCAGATGCTGCTGCGCATGTTCCTGCGGTGGGCCGAGCGCAAGGGCTACCCGGCGGAGGTCTACGAGACCTCCTACGCCGAGGAGGCCGGCATCAAGTCCGCCACCTTCGCGGTCAAGGCCCCCTACGCGTACGGCACGCTCCGGGGCGAGCACGGCACCCACCGGCTGGTGCGGATCAGCCCGTTCGACAACCAGGGCCGCCGGCAGACCTCGTTCGCGGGCGTGGACGTGGTGCCCGTGGTCGAGCAGACCGACCACATCGACATCAACGAGGACGACCTGCGCATCGACGTCTACCGGTCGTCCGGGCCGGGCGGCCAGGGCGTGAACACCACCGACTCGGCCGTGCGGATCACCCACCTGCCGACCGGGATCGTGGTCTCCTGCCAGAACGAGCGATCTCAGCTGCAGAACCGGGCGACGGCGATGGCCGTCCTGTCCGCCAAGCTGCTGGAGCGCAAGCGTCAGGAGGAGGCCGCGGCGATGAACGAGCTGCGCGGCGAGACCACGACGTCGTGGGGCACGCAGATCCGCAACTACGTGCTGCACCCCTACCAGATCGTCAAGGACCTGCGCACGGGTGTGGAGGCGGGCAACCCCACCGCCGTGCTGGACGGCGACCTCGACGAGTTCATCGAAGGTGAGATCCGCTGGTCGCGCCGCCAGGAGTCGGGTGACAATCAGTAACCGCTGACGTGCGTGAGCGCGACCAGCGCCACGACCAGTAGCACGACAAGCGCGATGGTCAGGGGCGACAGCCCCATGAACCCGTGGTGGTGAACCTTGGCGCGGCCCTCACGGCAGACGGGGCAGCGCCCTTCCACCACGGGGCCCGCGCACGCGGCGCAGATCAGATGTTCGCAGCTCATAGCAGCTTTACCGCCCCATCGCCCAAGGGCTAATCGTTTTGTTTCCGTTATGGACGTTCCATGCCAGTGTTACCCCTAGACTGGCCTCTGGCCAAACGGAACGTCGATCCAGAGCAAAGTGACCGGCGACCCCCGGACCGGCCGTCCCACCCCCTAGACTGGCTAGCCGTGATGCGCCCGTGATCCATTTCGATAATGTCACCAAGGTCTACGCGAACCAAAACCGGCCCGCCCTCGACCACGTGAGCGTGGATGTCGACAAGGGCGAATTCGTCTTCCTGGTCGGTCCGTCAGGGTCGGGGAAGTCCACCTTCCTCCGGCTGGTCCTGAAGGAGGAGCGACCCAACAACGGCTCCATCCACGTGGCCGGCAAGGACCTGTCGAAGCTGTCCAACTTCAAGGTGCCGCACCTGCGCCGCCGCATCGGCTGCGTGTTCCAGGACTTCCGGCTGCTGCCGAACAAGAACGTCTACGAGAACGTGGCGTTCGCCCTGGAGGTCATCGGCAAGCCGCGCCGCTTCATCCGCAAGGTCGTGCCCGAGGTCATCGAGCTCGTCGGCCTGGAGGGCAAGGCGCACCGCATGCCGGAGGAGCTGTCCGGTGGCGAGCAGCAGCGGGTCGCCATGGCCCGCGCGTTCGTCAACCGGCCGATGATCCTGCTCGCCGACGAGCCCACGGGAAACATCGACCCCGCCACGAGCATCGGCATCATGAAGGTGCTCGACCGAATCAACAGGACCGGCACGACCGTCCTCATGGCGACACACGACGCCGCGATCGTCGACTCCATGCGCAAGCGCGTGGTCGAGCTCGAGGACGGCAAGATCGTCCGTGACCAGTCGCGCGGCGTGTACGGCCAGGCGTATTAGGAGTAACTGGGACCATGCGGGCCAACTTCATCTTCTCCGAGGTCTGGATCGGCCTTCGGCGCAACCTCACGATGACCATCGCGGTGATCGTGACAGTGGCGGTCGGCATGGCGCTGCTCGGCGTCGGACTGATGATCAACTCCCAGGTCTCGAAGCTGACCGGCTTCTGGAGCGACAAGGTCGAGCTGTCGGTCTACCTGTGCACCAAGGGCTCGCCCTTCGAGCCCTGTAAGAACAGAGGCGCGGTCACCCAGGAGGAGAAGGGCACCCTGGAACAGACGATCAAGGCGCTCCCGGACGTCGAGCAGGTGAAGTTCGAGAACCAGGCCCAGGCGTTCAAGAACTTCCAGAGCACCGAGAGCAACACGCTGCTGCTGTCGGTGACCAAGCCCGAGGACATGCCGGAGTCGTTCCGGGTCAAGCTGAAGGACCCGGAGAAGGCGACGGCCGTCGCGAGCAGCCTCAAGGGGCAGCCCGGCGTCTCCAACGTCGTCAACGAGCGCGACCTGCTCCAGTCGGTCTTCGGCTTCATGGACACGCTGCGCAACGTGGCGCTCGGCATCGCGATCCTCATGGTGATCGCGGCCACACTGCTGATCGGCAACACGGTCCGGCTGTCGGCGTACAACCGCCGAAGAGAGACCGGCATCATGCGGCTGGTCGGTGCCTCCAACATCTACATCCAGCTGCCGTTCGTGCTGGAGGGCCTGATCGCCGGCCTCATCGGCGGCGTCCTGTCCGGTGTGATCCTGATCGTCGTCAAGGTCTTCATCTTCGAGTCGATCCAGACCTACATGGCCGCGCCCCTCGGTTGGGACACGGTCGCCGGCGTGATCACCGGCACCATGGCCGTCGGCGTGCTCATCTGTGTGCTCGCCTCATTCGTCACCCTGCGCCGCTACCTGCGGGTGTGATCCCGCACCGCCGCGCAGCTCGTTTCCGCCCTTCGCGGCGACGGTAGGCTCCCCTTATGCCACGTGAGACCGGGCGCAAGCTGATCGCCCAGAACAAGCGTGCCAGGCACGACTTCTTCATCGAGGACACCTACGAGGCCGGGCTCGTCCTGACCGGCACCGAGGTCAAGTCCCTGCGGGCGGGAAAGGCCAACCTGACCGACGGCTACGCCTCGGTCGAGGGCGGCGAGGTCTGGCTGATCAACGTGTACATCCCTGAGTACAGCCAGGGCACCTGGACCAACCACGCCGCCCGGCGCACGCGCAAGCTGCTGCTGAACCGCAAGGAGATCGGCAAGCTCGACGCGACGCTGAAGGAGAAGGGCCTCACGCTGATCCCGCTGTCGATGTACTTCAAGGACGGCCGGGCGAAGATCGAAATCGGCATCGCCCGAGGAAAGAAGGACTACGACAAGCGGCAGACGCTCATGGAGAAGCAGGCCGGCCGGGAGATGGCACGGGCCATGTCGAACGCGGTCCGCCGCCGGGGGGGCCGTTAGGCCGTGGCGGTGTCCTTCCGATCATTCGGGGTCGTCCGGGCGAGAGCCGTACGGGCCGCGCTCGCGCTGGGGCTGACCGCGCCCCTGCTGACCGGCTGCTTCGAGGAGCCGTCGCCGCACGAGGCGGTGCGCGACTTCCTCGTCGGCTGGCAGACGGGGGACTACGCGGCCGCCGCGCGGCGGGCCGACGGCGACCAGGCGGCGGTGCGCAAGGCGCTTGAGGGCGCCCGGCTGCAACTGGACGCCGCCTCGATCCGCTTCTCCCTGCGCGGCATCAGCCAGGACGGCGACGCCGCGCAGGCCGGCTACCACGCCGAGGTGGACCTCGGCGAGAACAACCCCCTCTGGCAGTACGACGGGAACCTGCCCCTGCACCTGGTCGGCGGCCAGTGGAAGGTGCGGTGGTCGCCGAGCGTCATCCACCCCGACCTGCACCCCGGGCAGCGGCTCGCGGTCGCCACCGTCCCCAAGGGCCGCAGGCCGGTCCTCGACCGGAACGGCAACCCCTTGCAGGACGAGACCGTCCTGCACGTGGCCGGGGTCTACCCCGCCAAGGTCAAGGACCCCGGCCGGCTCTGCGACCAGCTGTCGAAGGTCACCGGTTTCGCCCAGGACCGTCTGCTGAGCCGCATCCTGTCGTCGCCCCCGCAGGACTTCGTCCCCCTCGCGACGTTCGGGCGGACGAAGTTCGCCCAGATCAGGTCCAAGCTTGAGGCCATCCAAGGTCTGGAGTTCCAGGTCGACAATCCGCCGGTCGCCCCCAAGTCGCCCACCCAGATCGTCGGGGTGGTCACGGCCATCACCCCGGAGGCGGAGCAGAAGCTCGGCGGGCCGCAGCGGGCCGGCGACACGCTCGGCCGGGACGGCCTGCAGAAGGCCTACCAGGACCAGCTCACCGGCTCGACCGAGACCCGGGTCGTCATCCTCGACAACGCCACCGGGCGACAGGTCAAGGAGCTCAAGGCGTGGCCGGGGCGGGAGAACTCGTCGGTCCAGACCACGATCGACAGCCGCCTGCAGAGCGTGGGGGACGCCGCGGTGGCGGGGCCCCGCCCGGCCGCGCTCGTCGCGGTGCAGGCGTCCACCGGCCAGTTGCTCGCCGTCTCCACCAACCAGCTGCACCAGGAGAACGACGCGCTGGCCGGCAAGTTCGCGGCCGGCACCGCCTTCTCGGTCGTCGCGGCCGAAGGGCTGCTCCAGTCGGGCCTCGACCCGAAGCAGAAGGTGCCGTGCAGCGCCGACCGCACCGTGGGCGGAGCCCGATTCCAGCAGCCCGGCGTCAACGGTGTGACGACGCCCACCTTCCAGACCGACTTCGCGCAGGGCTGCGTGACCGCCCTGGCGTCGCTGGCGCGGCGGATCAGCGGGCAGCGGCTGTCGGCCAGCGCGACCCAGTTCGGCATCGGCGGCGACTGGAAGCTGCCGTTGAGGACGTTCAGCGGGTCGATGGACGCGCCTGACGGGGACGCCGCCATCGCGAAGATCATGGCGGGGCAGGGCGCCCGAGTGAGCCCGCTGGCGATGGCCCTCGTCGCCGCGGCCGTCAAGTCCGGCACGTGGCGGCCGCCGGTGCTGGTGACCTCGCCCGTCGCTCCCGACCCGGCGGCCGGGGACGCCGTCACGCAGGCCCCCACGCAGCCCGTGACGCTCGATCCCGCGATCATCGCGAAGCTGCGCACGCTCATGCGGGCCGGTGTCACGTCCGGCGCGGCCTCCGCCGCCTCCGCCCCCGGCGACCCCGTGTACGGCGTGGCCGCCGAGGTCACGCAGACGGAGAAGAAGGAGCGCACCAGGCTCTCGTGGTTCGTGGGCTGGCAGGGGGACATCGCGGTCGCGGTGCTGGCGGAGAGCGGTGACACGGCGGCCGCCTCCGTGATCGCCGGCAGCTTCTTCCGCGACGCCCAGCCCCAGACCTGAAAAATGCTCGGAGCCGAGCAACCATCAGGGCGGCGGCCGGCGTCTTTCTAGGTGACTGGGACCCGCTCGGGGGGTTGCGGGCCCAGTCACCGTGATGAGGACAGGGCTCCATCTCGGGGGGAGCCCTGCCCGTCCGGACCGGCTCGACCCTGCCGGTCGGCCCCCGGGGGCGCGCGCCAGAGGCCGCGTTCCCCGGGGGCTTCGGCGTCTCACCGGCCCCCCGCGTACCGGCCGAGGGAATTCGAGTCGCGTCGCCGGTGCTGTCACGGGTAAGCTGGATGTACCAGGCCCTCGGGTCTGGGTTGAAAACTCCACAGGGGGTGACCGGTTTCGACTTCGGCATTGCAAGTCAGGGGAAGCGGGTCGGGGACTGCGGACATAACCCCGTCAACACTGTGACCGCAAACAACAAGTGCCAATAAGAAGAGCACTGAGGTGAGCCAGGGTTCCCTGGCTCTCGCCGCCTAAGCAGCGAAAAACCTCTGTCAGCCCGGGAGTGCCTTCGGCCCGGAACTGACATCGCTAGAAGGCTCAACCGTCCGGCCCGGTCACGGGACCGTACGGGAAACCAAACAGTGACTGGGCCCGTCGGCGACTCGCCTGTGAGATTGCCGGGGCCGAGAAAAACGTAACAGGCTGCACCCGGAGAAGTCCTGTCTTGGTGTTGAAGGACGCGGGTTCGATTCCCGCCACCTCCACATCTCCACGGAAGGGCGGGGAGGAAGCGTTCGCTTCCTCCCCGCCCTTCCGTCGTTTTCCGAAGGCGGTACGTGGGAGGGGGTCTGCCGTGGGGCAGCCGAGGACAGTGGTGCGGCGGTCGCTGCCGTCGGAGCCGGCCGTACGGGGTTCGGCCTCGTTGTTCCTGACCGAGGCGGAGCGGCAGGGGGTGCGAGCCGGGCGCAGGATGCTGTACGTCGGCCCGGAGCCCGCGTCCGAGCACGTGGCCGCCGGGCTGCGGGTCGAGCCCGGCACGCCGGTGCTGGCCCGGCGCAAGCTGCTGCTCGCCGGTGACGTACCGGTGCGGGTCGCCACGAGCTTCCTGCGGCTCGACCTCTTCGCGGACACGCCGCTGTGCGAGCCGGGCTTCCTCGCGCCGAGCCTGCAGGCGCGCATCGAGGAGCTGGGCCACCGGTTCGGGCGGGCGGAGGAGCACCTGGTGGCCCGGCCACCCCGGGGCGACGAGGCGGCCACGCTGGAACTGGACGCTCATCCCGGCGGCGAAGCGGGCGAGTGGGTGGTCCAGATCGTGCGGGCCGCCTACTCGGCCGACGACCTGCCGATCCACGTGCTGGAGACGGTCTGCGCCGCCTCCCGGCACGTCTTCGACATCGTTCAGGTGAGCGGCGCCGACGAGTTTTGAGCGGCGTAGGCGTCGATCGCTGCAAGCAGGGCCGACTTGCCCTCGGCGCCGAGGAAGGACGCCTTCACCGCGGCCCGGGCCAGGTCGGCGACGCCCTGCTCGTCGAGGGAGAGCAGTTCGGCCGCCACGGCGTACTCCCGGTTCAGGTCGGTGCCGAACATCGGCGGGTCGTCGGTGTTCACCGTGATCGGCACCCCGGCCGCGACCAGCGCGGGCAGCGGGTGCTCGGCCAGGCTGGGCACGGCCCTGGTGCGGACGTTGGAGGTGGGGCAGACCTCCAGCGTGATCTCGTGCTCGGCCAGGTGCTCCAGCAGCGCCGGATCCTCCACACTGTGAATGCCGTGCGCGATCCGCTCCGCGCCGAGCTCGCGTACGGCGTCCCAGACGCACTGCGCGCCGGTCACCTCGCCGGCGTGCGGCACCGAGTGGAGCCCGGCGGCGCGGGCCGCGGCGAAGTGCGGGGCGAACAGCGAGCGGGGCACCCCGTGCTCCCCGCCGCCGAGCCCGAGGCTGACCAGGCCGTCCGGCCGCTCGTCGAGCGCGAGGGAGAGCGTCTGGTCGGCGGCCGGGACTCCGAAGTCGCCGGGGATGTCGAAGCACCAGCGCAGGACCGTGCCGTAGTCCGCCTCGACCCTGTGGCGGGCGTCCTCGATCACCTCGCAGAACTCCTGCGGGGCGAAGCCGCGGACCAGATGGAGGTGCGGTGTGATGGTGAGCTCGGCGTACCACACCTGCTGGGCGGCCATGTCGCCGCCCACCCCGTGGATCAGCGTCCACAGGTCGTCGGGCGTCCTCACCAGGTCCACGACCTGCAGGTAGACCTGCAGGAAGTGCGGGAAGTCGCGGAAGTCGTAGAACTCCTCGACTAGCGCGGGATCGGCGGGCACGGGTGTGAGTCCTTCGTGCCGCGCGGCGAGCTCGGCGACGATGCGCGGCGACGCCGCGCCCACGTGGTGCACGTGCAGTTCGGCCTTGGGCAACCCGGCGATGAACCGGCTGAGTTCCAGGGAGGTCACCGACAGAACGTAACAATCGAGTGGGAGCCGCCACCAAGCGATTCCGTGGTATCTCACACCACTTTGTCAGGATCGGGCGCTATCCACCGGCCGGCAGCTCGCTGAGCACGACGGTGACCGTGCTCCTGGTTCCGTCCGGTTGCGTCAGCTCGACCCGGGCCTTGTCGCCCGGTTTGAGCGTCGCCAGGATCTGCGACAGAGCGCCGGCGGTGGGAGTGGACGTGCCGTTGACCTTCACGATCACGTCGCCGGGGCGGATGCCCGCCTTGGCCGCGCCGCCGCCGGGGGACACCGAGCCGACGGCCACGCCGACCGGATTGCCGGCCGCGTCGACCGCCGTGCCGACCCGTACGCCGAGGGCCGCCCGATGGCTGTTGACGACCCGGCCGTAATGGATGATCTGGCGGGCGATGTCGGTCGCGGTGTCGCTCGGGATCGCGAAGCCGAGGCCGGGCGCGGTTCCCTGGTTGGGATCGACGGCGGCCAGCGTCGGGATGCCGATGACCTGGCCGGACAGGTCCACCAGCGCGCCACCGCTGTTGCCGGGGTTGATCGGCGCGGAGGTCTGGATGGCGCTGGCGATGGTCGCGGCCCCGCCGCCGGCGTGCCTTTCGCCCGTCACGGTGCGGCCCAGGGCCGAGACGATGCCCTGGGTCACGCTGCCGGAGAAGCCGAGCGGGTTGCCCATCGCGAGCACGATCTGCCCGACCTTGAGGTTCGCGGAGCGGCCGAATGTCGCGGGTGTCAGTCCGTTCTTGTTCTCGACCTGGATGATCGCCAGGTCGCCGGGGGGATAGGAGCTCACCAGCCTGGCCTTCCTCGGCTTGCCGCCGGTGGCCAGCGTGACCTGGAAGTCCGTGGCGGCGCCCACGACGTGGGCGTTGGTCAGGATGTGGCCGTCGGTGTCGTAGACGATGCCCGAGCCCAGCGCCTGTCCTGTGGTGATCTGCACGATCGACGGAAGGACCCTCTTGATGACCTGCTCATAGGCCGTCTCGAGCTCGAGCGGACGGGTCGGCAGGGGCGCGGCCGTCCCCGTCTTCGGCGGCGTCGCCGTAGGGGAGGTCTCGCCCGGGGTGGTTCCGGGCGCGCATCCCCCCGCGACCAGCACGGCCACGGCCGGGGCGGCGACCGTGCGGAGGACCTTCCGTGAGAGCTGCATATTCCCCTGTCTACCTGCGGGAACGGCCGCCGCAAGGCGGCACGCCGCGCCAGGCGCAGGTCATGACGGGGGCCCGGGACGCGTCATACCGGCTCAAGGGGAGCACCGAACGGGGGCCGGCCGGCGGATCGCCGCCCCGGTCCTCACCGGCGTAGCGGCCGGAGCCGTGACCGAGTCCACCGGTGCGCCTAGCCAGCGAATATTCCTCTAGAATATGGTTCTACATGAACCTGGGGAGCGTCAGCGGATGCCGCCCGTCGCGAGGCGCCGCCCGGGCCACGCGCAGCAGGGCTTGATGTGCGGAAACGACCGAGTGCTGGAGGATCTTATGGCGATCGGGCTGAGCGAGGAGCACGAGGCGCTTCGCGAGTCGGTGACCGGATGGGCCGAGCGTGCCGTGCCCGCTGACCTGGTGCGAAGCGCGGTGGGTGTCCTCGCCGAACCGGGTACGGAGGAGCGCCCGGCCTTCTGGCCCGCTCTCGCCGGACAGGGGCTGCTCGGACTGCACGTCCCGGAGGAGTTCGGCGGGTCCGGCTACGGCCTTCTGGAGGCGGCCGTGGCGATCGAGGCGCTGTCGGAGCGGGTGGCGCCCGGTCCGATGGTGCCGACCGTTCTCGCCAGCGCGGTGATCCTCGCCTCCGAGGGCAAGGCGCAGGCCGACCTGCTGCCCGGGCTCGCGGACGGCTCGCTGACCGGCGCGGTGGCGCTCGACGGCGAGATCACCGGTGTCCGCGACGGCGACGTCCTGACGATCAGCGGCACGGCCGGGTACGTCCTCGGCGCGGCGGTCGCCGACGTGCTCGTCCTGCCGGTGGCCACGGACGCCGGCGAGGAGTGGGTGGCCGTCGACGCCGCCCAGGTGACGGTCACCGCGGTCAAGTCGCTCGACCTCACCCGCGGCGTGGCCAAGGTCGAGCTGGACGGTGCGGGGGTGCCCGCCGAGCGGGTGCTGACCGGCCTGACCGGCGCCGAGGTGCGTAACGTGGCCGCGATCGTCCTCGGCGCGGACGCGGCCGGGGTGGCGGCCTGGTGCGTGTCCGCCGCCGCCGACTACGCGAAGGTCCGGGTGCAGTTCGGCCGCCCGATCGGCCAGTTCCAGGGCATCAAGCACAAGCTCTCGCGAATGCTGGTGGCGCTGGAGCAGGCCCGGGCCACGGTCTGGGACGCCACCCGGGCGGAGGGCGCCGAGCGCGACTACGCCGCCGCGATCGCGGCCGTGATGGCGCCCGACGCGGCCGTGCAGTGCGCCCGGGACGCGATTCAGACGTTCGGCGGCATCGGCTACACCTTCGAGCACGACGCCCACCTCTACTACCGCCGGGCGCTGACCGTCCGCGCGCTGCTCGGCTCCTCCTCCGAGTGGTCCGACCGGGTGGCCGCGCTCGCGCTCCGGGGCGTCGCCCGGGAGATGGAGATCGACCTGCCGGAGGAGTCGGAGCCGCTGCGCGCGTCCATCCGGGCGGAGCTCGCCGAGATCGCCGCCCTGGAGGGCGTCGAGCAGAAGCGGGCCCTGGCCACGGCGGGCTTCGTCATGCCGCATCTGCCCAGGCCCTGGGGCCGCGGGGCCTCCCCGCTGGAGCAGGTGCTCATCCACCAGGAGGTCAGGGCGGCCAAGATCAAGCCGCCACAGATGATCATCGGTGCCTGGGTGGTGCCGTCGCTGGTCGCGTACGGCACGCCGGAGCAGCAGGAGCGGTTCCTGCCGCCGACGCTGAGCGGCGAGCTGATCTGGTGCCAGCTCTTCTCCGAGCCGGAGGCGGGCTCCGACCTCGCGTCGCTGCAGATGAAGGCGGAGAAGGTCGAGGGCGGCTGGAAGCTCAACGGACAGAAGATCTGGACGTCGGTGGCGCACGTCGCCGAGTGGGCCATCTGCATCGCCCGCTCCGACACCTCCAAGCCGAAGCACGACGGCATCACCTACTTCCTGGTGAACATGAAGGGGCCCGGCGTCACCGTGCGCCCGCTGACCGAGATGACCGGGGAGAACCTGTTCAACGAGGTGTTCCTCGACGACGTCTTCGTGCCGGACGAGCTGGTCGTCGGCGAGGTCGACGAGGGCTGGCGGGTCGCCAGGAACACGCTGTCGAACGAGCGGGTCTCGCTGTCGTCCGGCTCGGGCGGCACCGGCGCTTCGGTCCCCGACCTGCTCGGCCTGGCCGGCCGGCTGGGCCGCGAGCTGACCGCCGCCGAGCGGCAGGACCTGGCCCGCGTGGCCTGCGAGGCGCACTCGATCAACGCGTTGTCGCTGCGGGTGACCCTCAAGCAGCTCGCCGGCGGCGAGCCGGGCGCCGACGCGTCGGTGCGCAAGCTGCTGTCCACCGCGCACGCGCAGCACGTCTCCGAGGTGGCGGTCTCGCTGCTCGGCCCGGCCGCCGTCACCGCGGCCGACTGGAAGCTTGGCGACGCGGGTTACTGGAACCGCGCCGTGCTCGCCACCCGCGCGATGACGATCTACGGCGGCACCACGGAGGTGCAGCTCAACATCATCGCCGAGCGCATGCTCGGCCTGCCCCGCGATCCCGAGCCGGGCAAGTGACCCTCGTGTGAGCGGCGGCTGCCCCGGCCCTCGCGGCGAAGGCTCCCCCGCCGGCCCGGAAACGGACCGGCGGGGGAGCCTTCTGGTCGGCGGGGATCAGCTGGGGTCAGCTGGTGACGAGCGTCAGTCCGTAGACCGACAGGGCCTCGTTGACAGGCTGGAAGTAGGTGGTGCCGCCGGAGGAGCAGTTGCCCGAGCCGCCGGAGGTCATGCCCTGCGCCTGGCTGCCCGAGATGAACGAGCCGCCGGAGTCACCGGGCTCGGCGCAGACGTTGGTCCGCGTCAGCCCGCTGACCGTGCCCTGTGAGTAGCGGACGCTGGCGTTGAGCTGCTGGACGCTGCCGCAGTGCCAGCCGGTGGTCGAACCGGCCCGGCAGATCGAGGAGCCCACGGCGGCGACACTGGAGCCGCTCACCCTCGCGTTGCCGTACGACACGATGTTCGTGGGCGTCCAGTTGCTGTTGACCGAGACCCAGGAGTAGTCGTTGCCGGGGAACGAGGAGCCCTGGAAGGTGCCCTGCGCGACACGGTTGTAGCCGGTCGTGGTGTTGCCGGCGCGGCCGCAGTGGCCGGCGCTGACGAAGCCGGGCGTGCTGCCCCTGCGCACCGGGAATCCGATGGAGCAGCGGGCGGAGCTGTTGATGTAGTACGCGTCGCCGCCCTGCAGGTTGTAGAAGGTCTGCGGCTGCTCGTTCGACTGCTCGACGCGTACGGCCGAGGTGTCGGCGCCGCTCGCGGCCACGAACGCCGCGGCCTCGGCGGTGTCGGAGGACAGCACGACGACGCTGTTGCTGCGCACGTCGACGTACCAGACGGACGTGGAGGCGGGCGCGCCGGCGGCGGCCCGGTCCAGCGCGGCCTCGGCGGCGTCGAGAGCGGCGAGGTTGCGGCTGACGATCTTCGGCTGCGCGCCGGCGGCCAGCACCGCGCTCGCCTTGGAGGCGTCGGAGGTGGCGACGATGAAGCTCTCGGAGGTGGTGCCGGAGACCCAGGATCCGGCGTAGGCGTCGCCGATCGCGACACGGACCTTGGCGTCGGTGGACATGGCCTTCGCCTCGTTGGCCAGACGGGCGTCGACCTGGGCGGGGGTGAGCCCGAGGTCGCGCTGCATGGCGTCCATCATCGCGGGCGGAGGCTTGACGGCGGAGGAGGCGGGAGAGTCGTTCGGCTCGGCCATGGCAGGGGTGGCGACCATGGCGAGGGCCGTGACGGCCAGAGCGCATCCGGCGAGTACGGTGCGTCTGTGGAGCATGTGGGGCTCTCCTTGTCGTTGGGGGGTGCCGTCAACGTAACCGACCTCCGCTGATACGTGGATCTATCAGTTCGCCCCTATCACCGAGTTATGGAACCGCCCTCGTCTGAAGATTCGCTGGCCCGAAATTGGCCGCCTGCGCACGGCTCACGGCTGGGGAACCGCTCCGTATTCGGGGTTGGTGACGAGCCAGTCGGCGTAGCGGGCGCTGCGCCGCACCGCGTCGGCGTACGCGGCCCGCGCGTGGGCGGCGACGACGGGGGCGGCGGCCCGCGCGCCGATCGAGTCGGCATGCCAGCCGAGCAGGTGCCGCCAGCGCAGCGGCGCACCGGCCAGCGGCATCATGACCAGCCCGGAGGTGAGCCGGAAGGTGGCCTGGCACAGGGCGACCGCCTTGCCCACTCCGACCAGGTGCAGGCAGGTCGCCACATCCGTCTCGTAGATGGATTCGGGGACGAACCCGGCCCGGGCGCAGGCGGCGGCGAAGCAGTCGGCGAAGCAGCCGTCGCCGGGGGCGACCGTCCAGCGTTCGTCGGCGAGCCTGGACAGCTCCAGCTCCTTCTCCTCCGCGAGGGGGTGGTCCTCGGACAGGAGCACGAAGACCGGGTCGGTCCCGACCGTGGTCCAGATCATCGCCTCGGCCGGGGGAGGCGGGCTGTCGCCGCACGTCCCGAGCAGCACGAAGTCGAGCCGGCCGGCCACCGAGAGCGCGGTCAGCTCACCTGCCGACCACGAGGTGCGGGTGGTGACCGGGACGCCCCGCTGGTCGGCGGTCAGACGCTCGACGAGCCCGCCGAGTATCGGCCCGTTCGTCGCGCCGAGGCGGTAGCCGGGCAGCTTGACGGAGGTGTTGGCGAACCGGACCGCGTCCTCCTGGAGGTCCCGCACGGCGGGCAGCAGCACCCGGGCGCGGGCGAGCACCATCTCGCCGAGAGGAGTGGGGCGGGCGCCGTTGCGGTCGCGTTCGAACAGCGGGCCCCCGAGTGAGCGCTCGATGCGCTTGAGTTGCGCGGTGAGCGACGGTTGGGCGAGGCCGAGCCGGGTGGCCGCTTTCGTGACGCTCCCGGCTTCGGCGACCGCGTGCACGATTCTCAGGTGGCGGATCTCCAGATCCATAGAGGGACGGTACGACCCTGGTGATATGGCCGCAATCCCGCATTGTCATGAAATCTGACTTTAACCCGTGAGCTCTCGTCACCCTTGTGACGCCTGGTGCGGATGGGCCGCGTCCGGGAGGCGGCCATTGTGCAGAACGTGTTCTCGTTCGGCGGTCGGCCGCTTGTTTACGGGTGATCACTGGCTGGCGGCGACCTGTCCGGCGGAGCTCGATAGAACGTGTTTCCGTTCGATGAGGGCGTCGTACGGTCGAGGCGTGCGGACACGTGTCACCGACTTGTTGGGTATCGGGTCCCCTGTCTTCGCCTTCAGCCACTGCCGGGACCGGCAGGCCCGCCCGCCGCCCCGCCTCCCTCGGTCGCTCGGCCGCTGCGATTTACTGGCGGTGTCGTTC
Organism: Microbispora bryophytorum; assembly: GCF_006874465.1. Lineage (GTDB taxonomy): Bacteria > Actinomycetota > Actinomycetes > Streptosporangiales > Streptosporangiaceae > Microbispora > Microbispora bryophytorum. Next base: position 483,762 of record NZ_VIRL01000003.1, read on the forward strand.
CGTGAGCCGAGGGAGGATGCCGGGGATGAGTGGTGCCCGCGACGAGACCGTGGCGGACGCCCCGCCGATCATGGGGAACGTCCCCGGCTCGTACGCCCTGAGCGTCTTCAGGGAGCGGCATCCGGTGCTCGTCCGCCAGGTCGCGCGGGCGCTGCCGTACCCGCCTGACCGTCGGCGCGCGCTCGACCGGCTGCTCGACGAGGTCGTGGACGACGTCATGGAGCCGCTGGAGCCGTCGGCGTACGACGGCGCCGCCTGGGCCGAGTGGGGACGCGGCAAGATCGGAGGCCGCTACGTCGACGTGCCGTTCCTGTGGGGGGAGAGCTACTTCTACCGCAAGCTGCTTGAGGCCACCGGATACTTCGGCGACGGCCCGTGGCGCGGGGTCGATCCGTTCGGCCCAATGAAGCAGGCCGAACTCGACGGCCCGGTCGTGGACGGGGAGCTGGCGGCGCTCGACGAGACGCAGACGCTTTCCGCGGCCGAGCGGGCCGAGGCGCTGCTGCTCGGCTCGCTGTGGGGCAACCGCGCCGACCTGTCCTTCGGCGTCACCCTCAAGGGCGACCAGGAGAGGGTGGCGGACCTGGTGGTGGACGACCGGCCGCTGCTGTGGTCGCTCATCGAGGCCGCCGCACCGGGAAGGATCTGCCTGGTCGCCGACAACGCCGGGCGCGAACTGCTGCCGGACCTCGTGCTGGCCGACCACCTCCTCGACCGCGGGCTCGCCGCCGAGGTAGTCCTCCACGTCAAGCCCTTCCCGTATTTCGTGTCCGACGCCACCCCCGCCGACGTGCTCGCGTGCCTGCGGCGGCTCGCCGCGGCGCCCGGCACGGCCGGACAGGCGGGCACCCGCCTCTGGGGCGCGATGGAGGAGGGACGCCTCTCGCTGCGGGCGCATCCCTTCGCCTGCGCTCCGCTGCCCTACTCCGAGATGCCCGACGACCTGCGGGAGGAGTTCGCGTCGGCCTCGCTGACCGTCATGAAGGGCGACCTGAACTACCGGCGGCTCGTCGGCGACCGGATGTGGCCGGCGAGCACACCGTTCGCGGCGGTCACCGGTTACTTTCCCGGGCCGGTCGTCGCGCTGCGCACGCTGAAGTCGGACGCGCTCGCCGGCGTGCCCGAGCGGACGCTGGCCGAGCTGGACGCGGCCGGCCGCCCCCGGAGCGCGAACTCCTGGCGTACCGGCGGCACTCACGCCATGGTCCAGGCCCGGCCCTGAGACGGCCGCCGGGCTGGGTCAGCCGTGGGCGGGTCAGCTGTGGGGAGGGTCAGCTGTGGGGAGGGTCAGCCGGAGTAGGCGGCGGCGAGGGCGTGGAAGACCTCCTTCGGCTCCCACCCGCCGTCCTTCAGCAGCCGGACCACGCCGTAGGAGGACATGTCGAGGTCGCGGCGCGGGTCCGGGTCGTAGGTCGTGTTGTAGCCGGCGAAGGTGAACCAGAAGGCGGTGTCCACGCCCTCCTCCTCGAAGACGCCGAGCAGTTCGCGCAGGTAGCGGACCTGTTCGCCCTCGTCGCGGCGGTAGTCGCCGTCCAGCCGGGGCGGATTCGCGGTGTGGTCCACGATGGCCCACGCCATGCCGCCGCGTGCGCCTGCCCCTGTGTAGGCGCACGTGCCGAACTCGGTGACCGCCACCGGCTTGCCGAACCGGAAGCGGGAGCGCAGCTCCTCGCGGTAGGACGCGGTGTTGCGCTCGTCGCGGTAGGCGTCCACCGCGACGATGTCGAACGGGCCCCAGTCGACGCCTTCCCAGTCGCCCGAGGCGTACGTCACCCGGCCGCCGAAGAGCGTGCGGGCGGCCTCGGCGGTCTCCGCCAGGAAGGGGTTCAGCCGCGCGGGGATCTCGGCGAACCGGGCGTACAGCTCGGGATCCTTCTTGACGACCGCGGCCATGCGGTCGAAGAAGGTATCTCCTGGCAGGAAACCGGCCGCGAAGAAGCTCAGCTCGCACCCCGTCACGAGCACCACCTCCGCGCCGTCGCGCCGCACCTGCTCTGCCCGCTCGGCGCATTCGGCGAAGAACGGCGCGAGCTCCCGCGTCGTCATCTCGCAGGGGAACGGCGCGAACCACACCTCCAGACCGGCGTCGGCGGCGTGCCGAGCGGCGACGCTGAGCCGCTCCGGATGGCCGCCGGTGATGCGGACCGCGGTGCAGTGCAGCTCCTCGGCGATGACCCGCATCTCCGCGCGGACCGTCTCCGGGTCGAACGTCTCCCGGCTGGTGTGCCCGCCCGGAAGGAATCCGGTGTCGTAGTTGATGCCCCTGCCCCTCATCGGGCGTCCCTCGTCTCGTTGTTGATCATCCACATGATCTGGCCGGAGCCGAACGCGCCCGCCACCACGAGCCCCACCGCGAGGGCGGCGATCAGCAGCACGTTGGACAGCCAGACCATGGTGGACACCGGCAGCGTGAACGCGCCGATCAGCCGGGCCACGCAGTCGGCGAGCATCGCCGCGCCCCAGATGCCGGTGAAGCGGCGCTCGGCGCGGCGGAACCGGGTGGAACTCGCGAGCCGTTCCCAGGCGGCCTCCCGCACCGCGTTTCCCCGGGTGATGAACGCGCGCATGCCCGGCGTCATCACCGGGCGCGCGGTGAACGCCGTGAGCATCATGAACAGGCTGATCACGCCGCTGAGGGCCGAGTCCTTGGCGATCATCAAGCGGGCGTCGCCGGTGACGAAGCTCAGCGCGATGCCCGCCACGTTGACCGCCAGCGTCAGCCCGGCAAGCCCGTTCAGCGTCCGGTCCCTGACGATCCCGGCGATCACCCGGACGGCCGGGATCACGCCGCTCACGGTCAGCGCGGCGACCTCGCTCATGCCGAGCGCGCCGTGCAGGAGGTAGTAGCACGCCATCGGCGCGGCGACGTCGAGCACCAGCGGCATGAGCACCGTGCGGAGGTTGCCCCGCCGGGGCTGCGCGGCCGTCGCCGGGGCGGTCAGGGTCTGGGCCATCGGTTCCTCCATCGCGTCTCCGTGTGCGCATCTAGCGTCTCGAAAGCCGGAGGAGCCGGGCAGATGCAGCGATCCCGATTGCGGCAGTACAAATGTCCCGGGTAGTCGTCCACCCGAGGTCTCTAGAGCAGGGTCAGCACGCGGGGGCCGTCCTCGGTGATCGCGATGGTGTGCTCCATGTGCGCGGCCCGGCTGCCGTCGACGCTGTGCAGCGTCCAGCCGTCGCCCGCCGTGCGGTAACCGTCCCGGCCTCCGGCGACGAACATCGGCTCGATGGCCAGTGCGAGGCCGTGCCGCAGCGGGTAGCCCCGGCCGGGCCGGCCGTGGTTCGGCACCGACGGGTCCTCGTGCATGCGGCGGCCGATGCCGTGGCCGCCGAAGTCCCTGGGCATGCCGTACCCGGCATTCGCGGCGACCGCGCCGATCGCCGCGGAGATGTCCCCGATGCGGTTGCCCACGGTGGCGGCGGCGATCCCGGCGTCCAGCGCCCGGCGCGTGGTGTCGACGAGCTCAAGGTCGCCGGGCCGTGGCGTGCCCACGATGAACGTGACGGCGGCGTCGGCCGTCCAGCCGTCGAGTTCGGCACCGCAGTCGACGCCGACGACGTCACCGTCACGCAGCCGGTAGTCCGTCGGGATGCCGTGCACGATCGCGTCGTTGACGGACACGCAGATCACGGCGGGAAACGGGGTCGGCGCGAAGGGCGGCCGGTAGCCGAGGAACGGGGAGCTCGCCCCGGCCTCGCGCAGCACCGCCCGCGCCGCCTCGTCCAGGCCGGTGAGCCGCACCCCCACGGCCGCGGCCTTCCGTACGGCGTCGAGTGCGCGGGCCACGACGCGCCCCGCCTCCCGCATCGCGTCCAGCGCGGCGTCGGTCTTGATTTCCACCATGACACGGCCCTCCCAAGTGGCACCAATAACAATACCGGTATTAGTATCACGGTCATGGTGAGAGTGCCCCTGACCCCCGAGGAGCGGCTGCGGGGGGAGCGGTTCGGCGCCCTGCTGCGGCAGGCGCGCGGTGAGCGCAGCATGGTCGAGGTCGCCGCGGCGGCAGGGCTGTCGGCCGAGACGCTGCGCAAGATCGAGACCGGCCGCGCGCCGACTCCGGCCTTCTTCACCGTCGCCGCGCTCGCCGCCGCGCTCGGCCTGTCGCTGGACGAACTGGCCGCCGCCTGCGCAGAGGGTGCGCAGGCCGGCGAATTCCGCCAAGCCGGCTGACTCCTGCCTCTGAATCTTTCACCGGTCGTCGCCGGGCGGCGACTCGTGCCGGGTGGCGTTAGCCGCAGGTGAACGACCGGCCGCCGGTCGTACGCCCGGGGCCCCGGGTCGCCGCAGTGGGGCGCTTGCTGTACAGGCCGCGACGCAGACCGGACGCTGGGATCGCCTGGGATCACCTGGGATCATCGCCGGCGATCAACGGCAGCCGGCCCGAGGCGGTTGGTCAGCTCACCATGGAGGTGCCGATGCGATTCCCCCACGGCCGGTTACGTCGCTCGGCCGTCCTCGCGTCCGTCGTGGCCACCGCGTCCGCGGTGACCGGGCTCGTCCCGGGCACGGCCGACGCCGCGCCGCGCGGATCGGCCGGCGTGGTCCGCCTGCTGCCGAGTTCGGTTCCCACTCCCACTCCCACTCCCACGCCGAGTGTGAGCGCCACGCCGAGGGTCATCGTCACGCCCGCCCAGGTGGTCGTGCCCGAAGGAGGCTCGGCGCTCATCTACGTACGGCTCAGCCAGAGGCCGTCGTACGGCTGGGTGACCGTCGACAGCCAGCGGCTGTCCGGCGACTCGGACCTGTCGATCGGCCCCCGGCTGCTCTTCCCCGCGGACCGGTACAGCGAATGGCAGTCCCTCCTCGTCTTCGCCGAGGAGGACGACGACGCGACGGACGGCACCGCCACGTTCGAGTCCAAAATCAGTCAGCTGCCGGGCAGCGGCGTCGCCGTGTGGAGCGCCATCGAGCTGGACAACGACGCGCCCACGCCGTCGCCCGCACCGAGCCCGAGCTGACCGGAGTCATGAGCGGGCGGCGTCAGAAGTAGCGCGGGAAGAGGTCGGTGGCCGGCCATGTGGTCACCTTGCCGATCTGCGCGTTGACGAGCGGACTGAGCACGTCGAAGTCGAGCGAGCCGGTCTCCTCACGGCGGTTGAACAGCGCGGCGTAGGTGAAGCCGTTCTGCAGGCGGGCGGTGTAGGTGTAGGTCCCGGGCAGCGAGCCGTCGTGCCAGGTGTTGACGTGCCCCGTGACCTGGCGGACCCACAGCCCCGCGCCGTACCAGGAGCCGCTGCTGGTAACGCCGGTCTCCGGTTTGGCGATCATCCTGCCGATGGAGGTCGAGTTGAGCACGGTGTTCGGCGCGTCGAGCACCATCGCGAGGCGCACCAGGTCGACGGCGGAGGCGAGCCAGCCCCCGCCGGGCGCGCGGTTGGGCATGCTGAACCCGCCGTACGGCGTGGGCACGATCGTGCCCGAGGCGTCGGTGACGGTCTTGCTCGTGTACCGCGACTCGTAGACGACCTCGCCGGGCGCGGCCTCCGACCGGAGCGTGCGGCCCAGGCGGAGCCGGGTGATCCCCAGCGGCGCGAGGATCTTCTGCTTGACGTACGCCTCGTAGCTCATGCCCGAGACCTTCTCGATGATGCGGCCGAGCAGCATGTAGCCGTAGTTGCTGTAGGCGTACCGCGTGCCGGGGTCGAAGTCGAGCGGGCGGGCGCAGGCGTACTTGATGATGTGGTCCTGGCTGATCGGCAGCGGGACGCCGAGCGCGGCCGCGATCTCGTGGTCCATGTACAGGTAGTCGCCCGAGACGTCGCGGTCCCACCCGCCGGTGTGCTGCAGCAGCCGCCACACGGTCACCTTCGCGAGCCGCGGGTCGGCCGTGGTGGACAGGCCCAGAAGTGTCGCGGCCGAGGCGGTCAGGCTGAGCTTGCCGTCCTGGGCGAGCCTCATGATCGCGATGGCGGTGATGTGCTTGCTCAGGCTCGCGAGCCGGAACAGTGACGTGGGCGACACCGGGGGGATGTACCGGCTGCCGTCGGAGTAGCGGTAGCCCCTGGCGAGCACCAGCTTGCCGTTCTTGGTGATGGCGAGCTGCGCGCAGGTGATGCCCCGCTCCTTGACGTAGGTCTTCATCAGCGTGTCGAACCCGGCGAGCGCGGTGGGCACCACTCCGGTGGTCTCCAAGACGGGCGAGGGGAGCGCCCGCGCACCGAACGTGAGGGCGGGCACCGTCAGCGCGCCCATCTGGAGGAAGCTCCTCCTGCTCAGGCCTCCCTGATCCTCAGATACGGACATGTACGGCGGCGTTCTCCACATGTCCCAATTTCTAGTGGATCTTTGACTCGCCGCGCAGACAATTCACGTGATTGCCTGCAAAGCGGCGACCAGGGCGGCCACGGCGGGCGGGTCGGGCGGCCGGCCGTACGTCGCGGCGTAGACCCCGCGGTCCGACCCCGGCAGCTCGGACACCCGCACGTCCGGGCGGCGGTGGGCCGACAGCGCCAGCCGAGGGAGGAGCGCCACGCCCAGCCCGGCCGCGACCAGGGCCTGCACGGCCACGTAGTCGTCCGTGGTGAACGAGACGCGCGGCGCGAAGCCCGCCTGCGCGCACAGCGCGAGCAGGTGCGCGCGGCACCGCTCGCACCCCGCGATCCACGGCCCGTCCGCGTACGCCGCCAGATCCCCCGCGCCGCCGTACGCCGCGGGGGTGACAAGGAAGCTCGGGTCGTCGAGCAGGTGAACGAGGCGGACGCCGTCGTCCTCGGGCGCGCTCTCGCCGTAGTGGAAGACCACGGCGACGTCCACCCGGCCGGCCCGCAGCAGGCGCAGCGCCTCGGGCGGCTCGGCCTCCATCAGGTGCAGGTCCAGCCCCGGATGGTCCCGCGCGAGCCGCGCGGCGGCGTCCGGGACGAACGTGCCGAGGGCGGAGGGGAACGCCGCCAGTCGTACGCGTCCGGCCCGCAGCCCGACGTGCGCGGCGAGCTCCTCGGACGCCGCGTCGAGGCGGCCGAGGATCTCCGCGCTCCGCTCGGCGAGCAGGCGGCCCGCCTCGGTGAGGCGGATGCCGCGCCCCGCGCGCTGCACCAGCTTCGCGCCCGTCTCCGCCTCCAGCCGGGCGAGGTGGTGGCTCACCGAGGGCTGCGAGTAGTGCAACTCCCGCGCCGCGGCGGTCACCGTGCCGGTCCTGGCCACGGCCACGAGCACCCGCAGTCGTACGACGTCGAGCGGCATTCATCGATCCCGTCTATGGGTTCGCCTCGGAACTTCAGTTGGACCTATTGTCCCGTCGGCGGCCAGGCTGAGCGTCATGACCGAAATTCGCGACATCCTGGACGCTCGGCGGCTCATCGCCCCGCACCTGCCCGAGACTCCCATGTGGTCCTATCCCGTGCTCGACGCGGCGGTCGGCGCCGAGGTCCACGTGAAGCACGAGAACGTCCAGCCCACGGGGGCGTTCAAGGTGCGCGGCGGCATCACCCTGCTGGCCCGCATGGCGGATCGCCGTCGCGGGGTCGTCACGTACTCGACCGGCAACCACGCCCAGTCCGTCGCGTACGCCTCCCGCCTGTACGGCGTGCCGTGCGCCGTCCTGATGCCGGAGAACCCGAACCCCGCCAAGGTCGCCGCGGTCGAGGCGCTCGGGGCGACCGTCGAGGTCCGGGGCGCGACGATGGTGGAGACCGCCGAGCACGCGCGCGACCTCGCCGAGCGCACGGGACGCAGGCTGATCAGCCCGGCCGACGAGCCGGACATCCTGGCCGGGGTGGGCACGCTCTACGTCGAGATGTTCACCGCACGGCCGGACCTGGAGGTGGTGTTCGTGCCGGTGGGCAGCGGCAGCGGGGCCGCCGCCGCGTGCCTCGCCGCCGCCGCGCTCGCGCCGGGCTGCCGGGTGATCGCCGTCCAGTCGGCCCAGGCTCCGGCCGCGCACGACTCATGGCGGTTGCGGACACCGGTGACCAGGTCCATGAAGACCGTCGTGGAGGGGCTCGCCACCGGTTCCGCGTTCGCGCTCCCGCAGGCGGTGATGCGGGACGGTCTGGCCGACTTCGTGCTGGTGGACGACGACGACATCCTGCGGGCCCAGCGGCTGCTGCTCACCGAGGCCCACACCCTGGCGGAGGGAGCGGGGGCCGCCGCGCTCGCCGGACTGCTGGCCCGGCGCGAGGAGTTCGCCGGGCGCAGGGTGGCCGTGGTCTGCACGGGCGGCAACGCCGGTCCGGCCGAGCTCGCCCGCCTTCTGGGCACGCTGAATTAGACGACCGGCCGCCTCCCCGGGCTGAGCGGGGAAACGAGGGGGTTCAGGGGCCGATGTCGTGCCGGGCGGCCTTCTCGACCTCGTGCAGGCTCTGCCGGGTCAGATCGAGCTCCGAGGTCAGCTCGTCGAGTGCGTGGGCGCCGTCGCCCACGCCCACGCCGTCGGAGGCCGTCGTCATGGCGGAGATCTCGACGGCCCGCGCGACCAGGCCCTCCAGGCTGATGGCGCCCGACTGCAGCCGGGCCAGCACCCGCTCCCGCGCGCCCGACAACCTGTCGTACACCTCGCGCTGCGCGTCCAGGGCGGCGATCGACCGGTCGAGGTCGCCCGCGACCTCCTGCCGGGCCGTCTGCCGCGCCTGCGCGAGCCGTACGCGCTCCTGCTCCAGGAACCGGGGGTCGAAGCGGGCCAGCGCCGAGGCGGTGACGGAGGCGTGTCCGGCCAGCCGGCGCAGCGTGCCGACGGTGTCGTCCACCTGGGGGCGCATCGCCGCGATCCGGTCGAGCAGGAGCTGTCCGCGCATCGAGGCGGTCAGGTCGGCGAACGACGCGGCGGCCCGCTCCGCCCGCCGCAGCCACGCCTCCTCCGCGCTGCCCGGTGTTACGGCGCTTCCGGCTGCGACCGGCCGCGCCGGCTCCGTACGGCTCTCGCCTCCGGTGGACTGCCACGCGGAGGCGAACGCCTTGATGAGCCAGACCGCGACCCCGGCGACGGGCACCCCCACAGGAGGGACGCCGACCGCCCAGGCCGCGCCCGCGGCGGTGGCGCCCAGGAGCAGCGCCCAGGGGTCGCGGAGTTCCTCGGTGAAGCGGGACAAGGGGGCTCCCGGGTCGGAAGGTGGCGGTCGTTCAGAAGTTGGAGATCACGGCGGTGAACACCTCGTCGATGCTTCCCGGCTTGCGCGAATCGTAGGCCGCCGCGTCCGTGGTCTGCGAGATGCGCCGCAGGACGTCGAGGTCGGCGTCGGCGCCGTACGCGATGGTGAACATCCGCACGGTCTCCTGCCCGGCCTCCTGGCGCAGGTCGGGGAGCAGGTTGTCGAGCGAGATGGAGTTGTTGTCCTCGTTCTTGCCGTCCGTCAGGAACACGACCGCGTTGATCGCGTCGTCACTCTGGTGCCGCGTCACGTACTGGTAGGACGCGAGGGCCGTGTCGTACAACCCGGTGCCGCCGCTGGGGATGAGGCCACCGATACGGCTCTTGAGCCGCGACTGGTTGCCCCTGCCCAGGGGGACGAGCTCGCGGTAGTCCTTGTCGCCGTCCTGCTTGAGGCTGAACAGCCACAGCCCGACCCGGTCGTTCGGGCCGAACTGCGACAGCGCGTTGATGGCGGCCTGCTTGGCGAGGTCGAGCTTGGTCTTGCCGGTGCCGGCGACGTCGGCGCCCATCGAGCCGGAGACGTCCATCACCATCAGCACGTTGGCGGGCTTGCGCAGCTCGGCCCAGCTCTTGAGGATCCGGTCCAGCACCTGGGGAGTCGGGGTGTTGAGTGTGGTCGCCGGCTGCTTGGGGTCGAGGCCGTTGGCGGTCGTGATGAGGTCGCCCGGCTTGCCGTCGAACGACCGGAAGGCGTACTTCTCGAACTCCCGCTGCCGATCGGGCTCCCGCAGATACTTCAGGAAGTCCGCCGCGGCGGCCTTCTTCGCGGCGTCCGCCGAGGACAGCACGGCGTACGGGTGGTCGGACAGGAGCGTGCCCTCCTTCGGGTAGATCGCCACCAGCGGGACCTTCGGCTTGGCGTGGTCGCCGAGCGTCGTGGGATCGCCCGTGGGGTTGCCCTGGTTGTAGTCCCACACCGACTTCTCCTCCACCGTCACGGCGGAGATGTACGACATGGCCGTTCCCGAGTCGTCGGCGTGCTGGAGGTTGGACAGGAAGGTGAGGGTGGTGTCGCCGTAGTGGACGATGGACCGCTCGACCCCCCTCACGAAGTCGCGGGTCTTCGCCGCGGCGACGTCCCGTTCCGTCAGGTCGCCGGACAGGCCGGTGGCCGCGAAGTACGCCCCGACGGTGGCGTTGAGGCCGGACGTGGAGAAGTTCGGGTTCGTCTTGCCGAGGCGGAACGCGCCCCACTCCGGGTGGTCGTACTTCGCCCAGCCCTTGGGGTCGTTGGCGAGGTCCAGGACGTCCGACCAGCCGATCTTCTTCGACGGCCACCCGAGCGCCTGCGCCATCGGCTTGGGCATCGCGATGACCAGCGGAGACGTGGCGATCGTCGGATTGTCCGCGGCCACCGGAGACGCCTGGTCGCCGCCCTCGACGCGCTGGCGCAGGAGGGTGACCCAGCCGGTGCTCGCCGGTGTCCAGACGTCCGGCTCAGGGCCGTCCTGCCGCTCGTCCCAGCCGCGCGCCAGGGCCTGCATCGCCCCACCGGACGCCTTGGAGTTCACGACCACGTCCACGCACTGCCCGTCCACCTCGTGGCCGTTGTAGTCGTTGGCCATCGTGCGCAGCAGTTCGGCCTTCTCGCTCGACGCGGCGATGGTCAGCGTGATCCCGTCGTCGCCGCAGGCGCGCCTGCTTGCACTGCCGCCGTTCTCGTCACCGGCGTTCCCGCCGCCCGAAGTTCCGCCGAACAGCAGTTTCAGCCCGACGATGAGTGCTCCCGCGAAGATGACCGCGATGACGAACGGCGCCACGCTGCGGCGGCGCTTCTGCTGCGGTGGGGGATACACCGGTCTCCTCCATTGTCACGGGATACCTGCATGTATCCCGACGAACGGCGGATCACGTTAGTTGCCGATCATCTCGTCCTGCTAACGCCCCAGCGCCGTTCCCACGCCCATCCACAGGGCAGGGTAATTCCCCGTAATCAATCGAACACAAAGAGTAAAGCCCATCGGGTGCCGAAACTCATCCATCAGCAGACCGTTGACTGCTTCCACGAGCAGCCCATGGCCGCCGTGGAGTTGTTGCGCGAGGTCGGCGGCATCGAGCCGCCCGAGTTCGCCATGGCCACGGCGGAGGCGGTGGACGCCACGCGACTGGCCCCCGTGGAATACCGCGCGGACGCGGTCGTGGTGCTCGACGGTCGTGGCGGCGAAGCTCCGTGGGGGGCTCCTCCGGCGTGTCCGTGTTTCATGAAAATTTCACCGCCGGCCAGGGGGTGCGTCGGCTCTCACCTGCCCGAATCGGCGGGTGCCCGGCTCACCCGCCGGCCGGTCGGTACGCAGCATTGACCCGGGTTCCCATGGTCCGTACTTTTGGCCGTGTTCCGACTCATGGATGTTGTTCACATTCATGAAACTCCCAGCGGGACCAGGAGTGGCGCCGGCCACCGCCTCGGTCAGGGGTCCTGCACGACCTGCGAGGAGCTCGGCTTTGAGAAGGAGAACCAGAACCGGAGTCGGGGTGATCGGCACCCTTGCCGGGGTCGCCGCCCTGGTCGGCGGCGTCTTCGCCGGCGTCTCCAACGCGGCGCCCAGTGCGGGACCCAGCGCGGGCGCCTATCGCATCGTGAACGGCGCCAGCGGTCTGTGCCTCACCGTTCCCGGCGGCAGCACCTCCGACGGCGTGCAACTCACGGTTTCCAGCTGCAACGGCGCGAGCAACCAGACCTGGAACCTGTCGGCCCAGGGCAGCGGCTTCCGCCTGGCCGCGGGCAACAGCGGCAAGTGCGCCGGCGTGAAGGACGCCTCCACCTCCGCCGGCAAGGCCGTCCAGCAGGAGTCCTGCACCGGCGCCTCCTCCCAGACCTGGGAGCCGACCGCCTCAGGCTCGAACTACCGCCTCGTCAACGCCAACAGCGACAAGTGCCTCAACACCAAGGACAACTCCACCTCCTCCGGCGCACTCGCGCAGCAGAACTCCTGCGACTCGGTGTCCACCAAGCAATGGTCGCTCCAGCCCGCCGGATCCCAGCCGTCCTCCACCCCCACCGTCACACCGACGAGAAGCCCGTCGCCCACGCCGACCGGCAACCCCACGTCGCCGTCGGGCTGGCCCAGCGCGAACGGCTCGCAGGCGGTCACCAGCACGATCAGCGTCTCCGGCACCATGGACGGCGGCCTGAAGCGCTACTACGCCGGCGGGGCCATGGGTGACGGAGGGCAGAGCGAGAGCCAGGACCCGATCTTCGAGCTGGCCAACGGCGCGACGCTCAAGAACGTGATCATCGGTTCGCCCGGCGCCGACGGCATCCACTGCCTGGGCAGCTGCACCCTGCAGAACGTCTGGTGGGAGGACGTCGGCGAGGACGCCGCGACCCTGCTGGGCAGCTCGTCGTCGCAGGTCATGACCATCGACGGCGGCGGAGCCAAGAGCGCCTCCGACAAGGTGTTCCAGCACAACGGCCCCGGCACCATGGTCATCAAGAACTTCCAGGTGGACAACTTCGGGAAGCTCTACCGCGCCTGCGGCAACTGCACGAACTCCTACCAGCGGCACGTCCAGATGTCGAACATCGTGGCGACCTACCCCGGCAAGGCGCTCGCGGGCATCAACACCAACTGGGGCGACACCGCGCGCTTCTCCAACATCACGATCAAGAACGACCCCAACCACAAGATGATCGTGTGCCTGAAGTACAAGGGTGTGCCGAAGGGCAGCGAGCCGACGGAGATCGGTAGCGGCGCCGACGGGACGAACTGCATCTACAGCTCATCCGACATCCACTACCAGTAGACGCCCCCACCCGGTCCCGAGATCTCCGGGGCCACGTGTGCCGGCGGTGTGAAAAGGACGGAAGGCCCGGTGGCTTCCCCAGCCACCGGGCCTTTCCGCTTGAACGATCGGCGTCAGGCCGTGCCGTTCCAGCCGCCGTAGTCGGCGAGGAACAGGGCCTCGGTCGTGATGATGCGGCGCAGTTCCTCCAGCACCACCCGCTCGTTGGGAGCGTGGATCGAGGCGCCGTCGTCCTCGGCGCCGTACAGCAGGATCTCGGCCTTGGGGAACTGCCGGGCGAGGGCCGCCACCAGCGGGATCGAGCCGCCCTGGCCGACCTGGCGCGGCGCCCGCCCAAAGGCGCGCTCCATCGCGCGCTCCGCGGCGTTCATCGCCGGGCCGCCCGGCTCGATCTGGAAGCCCGAGCCGCTGACGAAGTCGCTGAAGGAGACCTTGACGCCCCACGGCGCGACCTTCTCCAGGAAGGCCGTCACGTCGTTCAGCGCCTGCCTGGCGTTCCCGCTCGCGGGGATGCGGATCGTGACGCGGGCCCGGGCCACCGCCTGAACCGCGTTGATCGCGCCGGTCACCGTCGGCACGTCCAGCCCGGTCACCGTGATCGCGTACGACGCCCAGAGCCGGTCGGAGAGCGAGCCGTTCCCGATCAGCGACACGCCGTCGAGCACCCCGGCGAGCGAGCGGAACTCCTCCTCGGACGCCGCCACGCCGGGGAAGGTGCCCGGTTCGAGGCCGGGGACCCGGACGGTCCCCTGGTCGTCGTGCAGGGCGGTCAGCATGCGCATGAGCGCGGCGAGCGCGTCGGGCGTGGCGCCGCCGAACGAGCCGCTGTGCACGGCCTCGGCGAGCGTGCGGACCTCCACGGTGAACGCGGCCATGCCGCGCAGAGACGTGGTGATCGCGGGGTCGCCCACCTCGGGGTTGCCCACGTCGGCGATGACCATGGCATCGGCGCGCAGCAGGTCGGGGTTGGCCTCGACGAACGCCTCCAGGCGCTCGCCGGCGTACTCCTCCTGGCCCTCGATGATGACCTTCAGACCGACCGGGAAGCGGCCGTTGAAGGCGCGCAGCGCGGCCACGTGGGTCATGACGCCGCTCTTGTCGTCGGCCGCACCACGGCCGTACATGATGCCGTCGGCGACCGTGGGCTCGAACGGCGGCTTGCGCCACAGGGCGAGGTCACCGGAGGGCTGCACGTCGTAGTGCGCGTAGAGCAGCACGGTCGGGGCGCCGTCGGGGGCGGGCGCCTCGGCGAACACGGCGGGGAAGCTGCCCTCGATGGGGATCTGCCGGACGTGCGGGAGACCGGCGGCGCGCAGCAGCCGCTCCACGAGCGCCGCGGCCTCCAGGACCGGGGCCTCGGAGTGGCCGGGGAACGCGACGGACGGGATGGCGACCAGGCGCTTGAGGTCCTCGACCGTCTGGGGCATGCCCTCCTCGACGGCGCGCTCGATCTCCTCTGGTGTCACGGCGTTCTCCCGGATGTACGCGGATCTTCCCGGCTGGGTGGACCCCATTTGACCATAGGTCCGGCCGACCCATCTCCCGGGGTCGGGCGGCCTCAATCTACCGTGACGGATTTCGTTGCCGTTACATGACGATGTCGCGGAATCCGAACTTCTTTCACAGTGACGCCACGTAATCACTTGGCAAAACGCGGAAGTGGCATGCAGACTGTCCAACAGCGACGGATCACCTGAGGGAAGGTTGCGATGACGCGCCCCGACGTTCTCAAGGCCGCACAGGACAATCTCTGGATGCACTTCACGCGCCACTCCTCCTACGAGGGAGGGGAGGTGCCCATGATCGTGCGCGGCGAGGGCGCCTACGTCTACGACATCCACGGCAAGCGGTACCTCGACGGGCTGGCCGGCCTGTTCGTGGTCCAGGTCGGCCACGGGCGCGCCGAACTCGCCGAGGCAGCCGCCAAGCAGGCCCAGGAGCTCGCCTTCTTCCCCCTGTGGTCGTACGCGCACCCGAAGGCCGCCGAACTCGCCGCGCGACTCGCGGAGCTCACCCCCGGCGACCTGAACCGCGTCTTCTTCACCACCGGCGGCGGCGAGGCCGTCGAGTCGGCCTGGAAGCTGGCCAAGCAGTACTACAAGATCAAGGGCAAGCCGCTGAAGACCAAGGTCGTCAGCAGGTCCATCGCCTACCACGGCACCCCGCAGGGCGCGCTGTCGATCACCGGCATCCCGGCGCTCAAGCAGATCTTCGAGCCGCTGGTGCCCGGCGCGATCAAGGCTCCCAATACGAACCTCTACCGCGCCGACGAGATCTCCGGCTTCCCCGGCCTGGAGAAGGACCCCGAGGCGTTCGGCCGCTGGGCCGCCGACCAGATCGGCAAGGCCATCGAGATGGAGGGCCCGGACACCGTGGCCGCCGTCTTCGTCGAGCCGGTGCAGAACGCCGGCGGCTGCTTCCCGCCGCCCCCCGGATACTTCCAGCGCCTGCGCGAGATCTGCGACGCCCACGACGTGCTGCTCGTGTCGGACGAGGTCATCTGCGCCTTCGGCCGGCTGGGCACGATGTTCGGCGGCCAGAAGTTCGACTACGTGCCGGACATCATCACCTGTGCGAAGGGCCTGACCAGCGGTTACTCGCCCATCGGCGCCATGATCGTCTCGGAGCGGCTGTTCGAGCCGTTCAAGAGCGGCACCGAGACCTTCGCGCACGGCTACACCTTCGGCGGCCACCCGGTGTCGGCCGCCGTCGCCCTGGCCAACCTCGACATCTTCGAGAGGGAGGGTCTGCTGGAGCACGTCACGGCCAACGAGCCGGTGTTCAAGGCGACCCTCGACCGGCTGACGGACCTGCCGATCGTCGGCGACGTCCGCGGCTCGGGCTACTTCTACGGGATCGAGCTGGTCAAGGACAAGTCCACCAAGCAGACCTTCAACGAGGAGGAGTCGGAGCGCCTGCTGCGCGGCTTCCTCTCGAAGGCGCTGTACGACGCCGGCCTGTACTGCCGGGCGGACGACCGTGGGGACCCGGTCGTGCAGCTCGCCCCGCCGCTGATCTGCGGCCCCAAGGAGTTCGACGAGATCGAGTCGATCCTCCGTGCGGTGCTCACCGAAGCGTGGGCCCGCTTGTAGACCATGGAGCTCGTGCGGCCGGGTAGGGGGGCGACCGTGACGAGTGACCGTTTGAAAGGACACCACTCATGAAGATCGGCGTGCCCGCCGAGGTCAAGAACCACGAATACCGCGTCGCCGCCACCCCGGCCGGCGTCCACGAGCTCGTCCGCCACGGCCACGAGGTCGACGTCCAGCGCGGCGCCGGACTCGGCTCCCACATCACCGACGAGGAGTACCTCGCGGCCGGCGCCAAGCTGGTCGAGACCGCCGACGAGGTGTGGGCCGAGTCCGAGATGATCCTCAAGGTCAAGGAGCCGATCGCGGAGGAGTACCGCCGGCTCCGCGCGGACCAGATCCTGTTCACCTATCTCCACCTGGCCGCCTCGCGGCCCTGCACCGACGCGCTGCTCGCCGCCGGCACCACCGCCATCGCGTACGAGACCGTCCAGGTCGGCGGCAACCTGCCGCTGCTGGCCCCGATGTCGGAGGTCGCCGGGCGGCTGGCGCCCCAGGTCGGCGCGTACAACCTGATGCGCTTCAACGGCGGTCGCGGCGTGCTCCCCGGCGGGGTGCCCGGCGTGGCCCCCGCCAAGGTCGTCGTGATCGGCGGCGGCGTCTCCGGCCTGAACGCGGCGCAGATCGCCGTCGGCATGGGCGCCGAGGTGACGATCCTCGACGTCAACATCGACCGGCTGCGCTTCATCGACGCGATCTACCAGGGCCGGCTCAAGACGCTGGTCTCCACGTCGTACGCGATCGAGCGGGCCGTGCTCGAGGCCGACCTGGTCATCGGCGCCGTGCTCATCCCGGGCGCCAAGGCCCCGACGCTCGTCTCCAACGAGCTGGTCTCCCGCATGAAGCCGGGCTCCGTGCTCGTCGACATCGCGATCGACCAGGGCGGCTGCTTCGAGGACTCCCGCCCGACCACGCACGACCAGCCGACGTTCCGCGTGCACGAGTCGGTGTTCTACTGCGTGGCGAACATGCCGGGTTCGGTGGCCAACACCTCCACCTACGCCCTGACCAACGCGACCCTGCCCTACGCCGTGAAGCTCGCCGACAAGGGCTGGAAGGACGCGCTGCGCGGCGACGCGGCGCTCGGTCTGGGCCTCAACACCCACGCCGGCGTGCTCACCAACGAGCCGGTCGCGGCGGCGCACGACCTGCGGTACACGCCGGTCGCGGAGATCCTCGCCGCCTGACCGCATCCGCGGAGGATGTGGGGGATCAGCGCAGTCCGAGGCGTCTGCGCAGGTCCCTCGCGGTGCCGAGCACGTGCTCGACCTCGGCCGGGGTGGGCCATGGGGCCGTGCCCGGCCGCAGCAGCGTCGCGCGCACCAGGCCGAGGTGCTCGATGGCGGCGCGGTGCACCCCGCTCGCCCTGGCGAGCCACCCCACCGTGTCCGCCGCGCCCACCTGGTTGCCGGCGGGTAACGGCCCGCTGGGGACGTCAGCGCTCGACAGGCTGCCGGCGCCGAGATCCCCGGTGACCGGGTCGCCCGCCCCCAGACCTCCTGTGAACAGACCCCCTGTGAACAGATCTGCTGTGATCAGGTCCCCTGTGACCGGGTCGCCGGTGACCAGATCCCACGTGCCGAGGATCTCGACCAGGTCCGCGGGCTCCGCCGCCGGATCGCCGCGTCTGCGCGCCGCCGCCACGGCGAGCTCCGCGCGCGCGGCCTGCCCGGGTTCCGCGGGCCGGCTCCAGTACGGCGCGGCCGGGTCGAGCAGGCATTCCTCGGTCTCGGGCGAGGCGCCCAGCAGGGGCAGCAGCGTCCGCAGCTCGACCATGGCGCCGTGGTGCCCGCGTTCGGCCGCCCGCCTGAACCAGTGGCGCCCGCCCTTCAGGTCGTTGTGCTCCGCGACGAGCAGCAGCCCGAACCGGAAGGCGGCCTCGGGGTCGTCGGCCGCGGCCCGCCCGTACCAGTGAGCGGTCGCCGCCTTGTCGTCCATCCGGGCGCAGACGAGGCCGGCCATCCGCCGCGCGTCCGATCGCCCGGTCTCCGCCGCCCGTTCGAAGCAGACGCGCGCCGTGTGCAGGTCGCCCCGGCACAGCGCCATGTCACCGAGCCGGAAGGCCGCGCCCGGGTGGTCGGCGCGGGCGGCGAGCCGGTAGAAGGCCTCCGCGCCGTTCTCGTCGCGGGCCGCGTGCAGGAGCAGGGCCATGTGATAGGCGGCCTCCGCGTGGCCGCCGCGCGCCGCGTACTCCCACCAGTGCAGCGCCTCGGGCTCGTCACCCGCGGCGTAGCCCAGAAAGCCCAGGTCGTGGGCCGAGCGCAGGTCGCCGTCCACGGCGGCCCTGAAGTGCCAGCGCCGGGCGGCGATCCCGTCGCCCTGGTCCTCGCACAGCAGGGCAAGCCGCCGGGCCGCGTGGCGGGAGCCGTCCTCGGCCGCCCGCTCGAACCACGTGCGCGCTCCGTCGGTGTCACCACGCCGCTCCAGCAGCAGCGAGGCCAGGTTCGTCGCCGCGTCGGCGTCGCCGGTGGCCGCGGCCAGCTCGAACCAGCCGATGGCCTCCTCGGTCGTCCCATGCGTGCGGTGCCACAGCCCCAGGTTGTAGGCGCTGTCGACGTTGCCCGCCCGCGCCGCCCGTTCCCACCAGTGCCGGGCGCCCAGTCGGTCGTCGCGCTCCGCGCACAGCCGGCCCAGCCGGTGCGCCGCGTCGCGGTCGCCGTCGCGGGCCCTGTCGACCAGGTACGCCTCGGCCGGGTCCAGGGGTTCAGGGGTACGCGGGACCGGTATCCCGGGCCACGCGGTCGCCTCCGTCGCTCCCACTAGTGTCATGGGAGACAGGGTGACACGTAACCGAGTCGTCACGGAGGGTTATTGGTGAGACGTTGGTGTCAAGGGACGCGCTCGAACCTGACGAAGCCCACGTACATTCCCATCCCGCAGGCGTAGCGCAGTCGTCCCTCCGGATGGGCGGCGAGCCGCACCACGCGCTCGCCCGTAACGGGGAGCACGACGTCGCGGTCGTCGATGGCGAGCGTGCGCGTGCAGCCCCGGTTGCCGTCGGTCCTGAACGCGATTTCGACGGGCCGGCCGGCCGCGGCGACGACGATGCCGGGCCGGAAACCCTCCGCGGTCGCCCATATCGTGAGCCGCTGGACGCCGTCGGTCCCGGTGTGGGCGCGCCCCGCGGCGGCGGCGGGGGAGCCGAACTGCGGCGGCGAGAAGTCCGGCAGCCAGCCGCCGAGCCGCAGGCCTGAGCCGACGGTGAACAGCCCGGCGGCCAGAGCCGCGATCCCCGCCAGGGCGGCCAGCCTGGTCGAGGCGAGCGTGCGCAGCAGCAGCCCCAGGGCGGCGAAGGCGGGCGCCGTGCCGAGGGCGAGCCCCGCGAGCGCGGCCGCGCCCCCGGACGCCGACCCCGAGGAGACGGCCACGACCTCCATGCCGACCGTGACACCGCAGGGCATGAAGATCGTGGCCGTGCCCAGTGCCGCCGCCCTGGCGAGAACCGGCCAACGGGCGCCGTTGCCCGGGGGGCCGGTGCCCCGGGCCGCACCACGCACCGGCGCGTGATCCTCGCGCCCGCCGTCCGGGCACTGGCATCCGTCCGGGCACGGGCATCCGCGCGGGTCGCCGCCGGCCGGGGCGGGCCCCTTCCCCGCCGGTGCGCAGCCCGCCTCGCGGCGCCGGCGGAGCATCCGTACGGCGAGCACGACCACCGCGGTTCCGGCGGCGACGAGCAGCGCTGCGCGGGTGCGCGGGCCGACCTGGACGACCGCGCCCGCCAGTCCGAGCAGCGCCCCGAGGGCGGTGTGGGCGGCGAGCCTGCCGGTCAGGAACGCGGCCACCGGCGGGAGGCCGCGCGACGGGCCGTGCCGGTTGCCGGTGGGGGAGACCAGGCCGATGAGGAGACCTCCCTGGACCGCGGCGCACGACGCTGTGCCCGCGGCCAGGCCGGCGACGAGGCCCCCGGCGAACAGAGCGGCCGGGTTCACGGTCAGCCGGTGAGCGCGAGGTCCAGCGCGCCGGTCTTCGCCGCCTCCACGAGCGAGCCGAGCCGGTCGAGGCTCATCTCCACCTTCTGCCCGAAGTCGTCGGTGATGACGACCTGACGCTCCGCCGGGGCGGACGTGTCCACGAACAGCTCGTGGCAGCCGCAGCCGCGGCTGCCACGGAATCGGGCGATGGACTTCACGCCAGTCCTCCTCCTGCGGGGGCCTTCTGATCGCAACGTAATGTGATCGCATGGAAGCGACCAGTAACAGTTTGCTGGCCGGTCGGAGAGAAGGCCGCGACTCCCGGCGAGCGATGGCGGCGCTCGGTTTCGCCGGGATCGAGATGAAGGAAAGTTGCAGAACCTTCACGAGCTTTGCAGATTATTGACCGACACTTGGATGGCCGCATAAGGTCCGGGCAAGATCCGCATCAGCACAACCCCCCGGAGCGGTCAATGAAACGTCTGACAGCGGTCGCGGCGTTGCTCAGCCTCGCGGCCGTCGCGGCATGCAGTGGCGGCGGCACGAACGGGAACTCCACCGGCGGCGGTGGCGGCGTCTACACCACGGTCGATCTCAACAAGCCGTCGCTCGACGTCAACGCGCCGATCAACCCGTGGAACCCCAAGGGCAACGCGTTCTGGGGCTACAACGCGATGAGGATCGCCTGGGCGAAGAACACCCTCACCGACCCGAACCAGTTCTATCCGGGTATCGCGGCGAGCTGGGACATCGCGCCCGACAACTCCTCCATCACCCTGCACCTGCAGCCGGGCAACAAGTGGTCCGACGGGCAGCCGGTCACCGCCGAGGACGTGAAGTTCTCCATCGCGCTGGCCTACACCCAGGGCAGCACCGCCTTCGCGGTCGATCCCGGCGCGGCCGGCGCCGCCTCGGACGTCGAAGTCGTCGACGACACGACCATCAAGATCACCCAGGACATGAAGAACCCCAGCGTCACGTTCGTGCGCGGAGTCATGGACGCCTTCGTGGTGCCCCAGCACGTGTGGCAGAGCGTCGTCCCCGCCGGCTTCTGGGACACGCTCACGGCCGCCCGCGGCGAGGGCCCGGAGGCGGAGGCGGCGCGCGGGCAGGTCAAGGCGCTCTCGGAGAAGGTGCTCGCGTTCGCCCCGGCCCAGGACGTGTCGGCGGGGCCGTTCGTCCTCAAGCGGATGAACCCCGGCGAGGCGCTGCTGGTGAAGAACACGAACTTCTACAACGCCGCCAACGTCGCGCCCGACCAGCTCAAACTGCTCAACACCACCGGGAACGAGCAGATCTGGAACTACCTGACCTCCGGCACGCTCGACAACGCGCCGTTCACCGCGGTGCCCGCCGACGTGATGACGCGTATCAAGGCGACGCCCGGCAACCAGGTCGTCAAGGGCTACTCCCCGGTGGCCGTCTCGCTGGCGTTCAACCAGGCGAACAAGCCGTACGACAACGTGCACGTGCGGCGCGGGCTCGCCTACCTGATCAACCGCGAGGAGGTCACGCGGATCGCCTCTCCGGAGGGCGGCACGGCGGCCGTGACCACCTCGGGCATCCACCAGAAGGCCGCCACGGAATGGCTCGGCGCCGAACTCGGCGCGCTGGAGCCGTACGCGCTAAACCCGGCCACGGCGGACAAGGAGTTCACGGCGGCCGGTCTGCAGAAGAAGGACGGCAAGTGGACGCTGGCCGACGGCAAGCCGTGGAAGGTGACCATCCACATCCCGGCGCCGTTCTCCGACTGGGTCTCCGCGGCCAAGGCCATCACCAGCCAGCTCACCACGGCCGGCGTGGACGCCGAGGTGGTCACCACCGCCGACTATCCGCTCTATCTGTCGGAGCTCGCCGAGGGCAAGTACGACCTCGGCTTCTGGCTCATCGCGCTCGGCCCCGCGCCGTACAACATCTTCCAGCGCCTGTACGGCTCCTCCAACGGCTGGAACATCCTCGGCGGCAAGGTCAAGCACTCGGCTCCCGGCAAGGACGGCAACTGGATGGGCGGCCCCGAGACCATCGACGTCGACGGCGTCGGCGCGGTCAACCCCGGTGAGCTGACCGCCCAGCTCAACAGCGTCAGCGGCGACGAGCAGAAGGCCGTCATCGCCAAGCTCGCCAAGGCGGCCAACCAGGACCTGCCGGTGATCCAGCTCTGGGACTACGTGAACACCCAGTTCGTCAACACCAACCGTTTCACCGGCTTCCCCGAAGACGACAGCGACCTGCTGCGCCAGCCCTCCGGCGTCTGGATCCAGCTCGGCATGATCAAGAAGAAGCAGTAGTCCATGGCGGTTCTCCTCCGGCGGTTCGCGGGTCATGTGGCCCGCGGGTTCGTCATGATCCTTGTCGTCACGACGATCAGCTTCCTGATCATCAGAAGCGTCCCCGGTGACCCACTCGCGGCGCGCTACCAGAAGCTCGTCGAGCAGGGCATGGCCCCCGACGCCGCCCAGCGCGCGGTCGAGGCGCTGTACGGCTTCACGCCGAAGGGCAGCCTCTGGGAGCAGTACGTCGACTACATGGGCGGGCTGGCCCACCTCGACCTCGGGCAGTCGCTGTCCGTGCCCGGCGCGGGCGTGTCCACCGTGCTGTTCTCAGCCGCCAAATGGACCGTGATCCCGGTGCTCGCCGGGACGCTGCTGAGTTTCCTCGCCGGCGTGGTCATGGGCGTCTACGCGGCGATCAGACGGACCGGCGTGCTGGGCGACCTCCTCGCGGTCTCCGGATCGCTGCTGCACGGTGTCCCGCAGTATGTGCTGGCGCTGCTGCTTGGGGCGATCTTCACCACGCTGGTCCCGATCCTCCCCGCCGGGGGGACGGCCGACATCATGATCGACCCCGGCTTCACCGCCGGCTACATCGGCTCGCTGGTCCAGCACGCCACCCTGCCCGTCGTCACGTACGCGCTGGCCGGCTACGGCGGGTGGATCCTCGCGATGAAGTCGAGCGTGGTCACCGTGCTCGGCGACGACTTCATCCTGGCCGCCGAACTGCGCGGGATGAAGCGGTCGATCGTCTTCCGTTATGTGGCGCGCAACGCGATCCTGCCGCTGTTCACGATCCTGGCGCTTTCGCTGGGCCTGCTCTTCGGCGGCGCGATCTTCATCGAGCGCATCTTCAACTACCCGGGCCTGGGGCTGATGCTCATCGACAGCGTCAACAACCGCGACTACTCCCTGATGGGCGGGGCGTTCCTGCTCATCACGGCGGCGGTCGTCGTCGCGAACATCGCCGCCGACCTCCTCTACACGGTCATCGACCCCCGGGTGCGCAGCGGAGGGGAGGCGGCATGAGCTCGACCATTGTGCCGGAGGCGGAGGCGGGGGGCGCCGCCGCGGTCCGCCGCAACTTCTGGCGGGGCGTCTGGCGGGTCATGCGGCGCAAGCCGAGCCGGATGGCCGGCGCGGTCATCCTCGCGGTGTTCGCCTTCATGGGGATCTTCGGGCTGATGCTCTATCCCGACCCCCTGCCCCGCGACACGAGCGCGCTCTACGCCTCGCCGAGCCTGCGGCATCCGTTCGGCACCGACTTCGAGGGCACGGACGTGCTCGCCCTCGTCGTCACCGGCTCCCGGTACGTCCTGCTGACCGCCGTCGTGACGGCCGTGATCACGGTCGTGGTCGGCGCGGGCGTCGGGCTGTTCGCCGGGTTCCGGCGGGGCCGCTGGGACACCGTGCTCATGCGGTTCACCGACATGAAGCTCACCATCCCGGGGCTGCCGCTGCTGCTGGTGCTGTCGACGGTGTGGAAGTTCACCGGCGCCGTCGAGATGGGCCTGGTGCTCGGGCTGCTCGGCTGGGGCGGCATCGCCCGGGCCGTGCGGTCGCAGACGCTGTCGCTGCGCGAGCGCGGCTTCATCGAGGCCGCCCGGGGGCTCGGCCTGTCCACGACGCACATCGTCGGCAGGGAACTGCTGCCCGGCATGGCTCCGTACATCGCGATGAACGCGCTCATCGCGGTGACCGGCGCGGTCTACGCGCAGGTGGGCCTGTTCTTCCTGGGCGTGCTGCCGTTCGAGTCGAACAACTGGGGCGTCATGCTCAACTTCGCCGTCTTCGGCGGGGGCGCGCTGACCACGACGGCCGCGCTGCCGTACCTGCTGGCGCCGCTGCTGGCGATCCTGCTGCTCACGCTCGGCATCGTGCTGGTCGTGGACGCCATGGACGAGATCTTCAACCCCCGGCTGCGTGAGGAGTGAGCATGGCTCCCGAGCAGGGTCCTCCCGGCGTGCGGATCCGCGGGCTGACCGTGGTCTACCGCACCGCGGCCGGCGAGTTGCCGGCGGTCTCCGGCGTCGACCTCGACCTCGCGCCCGGCACGATCACCGGCGTCGTGGGCGAGTCGGGATCCGGCAAGTCCACGCTCGCGCTGTCGCTGCTCAACGCCGTCCAGCCGCCCGGCAGGATCGCGGCGGGCAGCGTCGAGATCGACGGACTCGGCGACGTCGTCGCGCTCGGCGGCGAGGGGCTGCGCCGGGCCCGGGGACGGCACGTCGGGTACGTCTTCCAGGCGGCGCAGAACTCCCTCAACCCGCTCAAGACGGTCGGCAAACAGGTGCTCGACCTGGGTCGCTCGCACGGCGTCGAGAACCCGCGCGGACTGCTGGCGGACGCCCGCGACCTGCTCGGGCGGATGGGCCTGGACGGGGCCCGGGTGCTCGACTCCTACCAGCACGAGCTGTCCGGCGGCATGCGCCAGCGGGTCGGCATCATGCTGGCCCTGGTGCTGAACGCCCGCCTCGTCGTGCTGGACGAGCCCACGACCGCCCTCGACATGATCACGCAGGCGACGATCCTGCGCATCGTCCGGGAGGTGCACGCCGAGCGCGGCCTCACCACGCTCGTCATCACCCACGACCTCGGGGTGGTCGCCGAGGTCGCCGACCGGCTCGCGGTCATGTACGGCGGCCGGGTGGCCGAGCAGGGTCCCACCCGCGAGGTGCTGGCCGGGCCGCGCCACCCGTACACGCGGGGGCTGCTGGGGGCCGTCCCGCGTCTCGTCGGCGACATCGGCGAGGCGCACGCCCTGCCAGGCCGCCCGCCGACGCTGGCCGACATCCCGGCCGACGGGTGCGTGTTCCGCGGGCGCTGCCCGCTGCGCATGGACGTGTGCGAGACCGGCCGGCCACCGGTGGTCGTCTCGGGCTCCCGGTCGGCGGCCTGCCACGCACTGCGCGACGACGACGGGCACGACGACGGGGACGGGCCGGTGGTGGCCGCCGCCACGGGGGAGGAGCAGGCATGATCAATGGGACCGGCATCACGAAGACGTTCCGGCAGCGAGGCGGCGTGCTCGGCGCCCGGGAGGTGCCCGCGCTGCGCGGCGTGGACTTCGCCGTTCCGAAGGGCGGCGCCGTCTCGTTCATCGGCGAGTCGGGCTGCGGCAAGACCACACTCGGCCGGATCGTCGCCGGGCTGGAGACCTGCGACTCCGGGGAGATCGTCATCGACGACGTGGCGATGTCGTCGCTGAGCCACCGCAGGCGGCAGCCGTACTTCCGCCGGGTCCAGCTCATCCACCAGGACCCCTACTCCGCGCTGAACCCGACGCGCACGATCCACCAGGCGCTGGCCGCACCGCTCGCGCTGCGGGCGAGGCAGACCGGCCGCCCGCGCTCGTGGGCGGACGGGCGGGCCCGGGAGCTGCTCGGGCTGGTCGGGCTCGACCCGGGCTACGTGCTGCCGCGCTATCCCCACCAGTTGTCGGGCGGCATGCGCCAGCGCGTGGTGATCGCCCGCGCGCTCACCGTCGACCCCGAGGTCCTGGTCGCCGACGAGGCCGTCTCGATGATCGACGTGTCGCTGCGCCTGGGCATCCTCGCGCTGTTGAAGGACCTGCGCGAGCGGCTCGGGGTGAGCGTGCTGTTCATCACCCACGACGTGGCGACCGCCCGTTACATCGGCACGGACGGCGAGCTGTACGTCATCTACCGCGGCCAGGTCGTCGAACGCGGCCCGGTCGAGACCGTCATCTCGGCTCCGGTGCACCCCTACACGCAGGCGCTGCTGTCGGCCATCCCGGTGCTGCACGGCCTGGAGTCGCCGGGCGACCAGCGGGTCGTGCCGGTGGAGGCGTCGGTGGGGGCGTCGGGGGAGTACTCGGACGGCTGCCTGTTCGCGCCGCGCTGCCCCTTCAGAACCGAGCGGTGTGAACGCGAGCGGCCCGCGCTGAGCCGCAACGGCGACATGCCGCAGGAGCACGCCTGCTTCCATCCCGAGCGCCGCAGCGTGGTCGCGGTGCCGGTGAGCCGCCGGTGAGGAGTCGCTTCGGACACGTACGGCGATCGGGGAGGCCGGAGTTGGAAACCGATGACAGGGACAAGATGACTGACCCACTGACGGGCCTGTCCACACAGCGGAGCGGTCTCGACGCAGAGCAGAGCGGATTGGGCACAGAGCAGAGCGGCCTGGACACAGAGCAGAGCGAGCTCTATACGGAGCAGAGCGATCCGCGTTACCGCGAGATCGACCGGTTGCCGACCGAGGAGATCGCCCGCCTGATGAACGCGGCCGACGCCACGGTGCCGGGCGCGGTGGCCAGGGCCATTCCGGCCGTCTCGGCCGCCATCGACGCGATCGCCGGCCGCATGGGTCGGGGCGGGCGCCTGTTCTACGTGGGGGCGGGGACGTCCGGCAGGCTGGGCGTCCTCGACGCCTCGGAATGCCCGCCGACCTTCGGCACCGACCCCGAACTCGTGCAGGGTGTCATCGCGGGCGGCGAGGCCGCGCTGACCCGGTCGATCGAGGGCGCCGAGGACGACCACGACGGCGGGGCGGCGGCCGTCGCCGGCCGTGGCCTGGGCCCGCTCGACTCGCTCGTGGGGATCTCCGCCAGCGGTCGCGCGCCGTTCGTGCTCGGGGCGCTGGGTGAGGCCGCCCGGCGCGGTGCCCTGACCGTGAGCCTGTCCTGCAACCCGGGGTCGCCGCTGTCGGAGCGGGCCGAGCATCCGATCGAGGTGGTCGTCGGTCCCGAGGTGGTGGCCGGCTCGACCCGGCTCAAGGCGGGGACCGCCCAGAAGCTCGTGCTCAACATGATCTCGACGATCGCGATGATCCGGCTGGGCAGGACGTACGGGAACGCCATGATCGAGGTCTCGGCGGTGAACGAGAAGCTCGCGCGGAGGGCGACACGGATCGTCGGCGACATCACCGGCGCCGGGCCCGCCGCCGCGCGGGCCGCGCTGGAGACGGCGGACTGGAACGTCAAGGTGGCCGTGCTGATGATCGAGCGCGACCTCGGCCCGGACGGTGCCCGGGCGCTGCTGAAGGCCAACGGCGACCGGCTGGAGGCCGCCCGCCACACCGGAGGCGCCGCCTGACGAGTGCCGGGCGGAGTGGACGGCGTCCTGCGGGTGGGTCAGGCCGAGCGGGCGCGGCGGTGGGCGTCGCCGAGGTAGTCGGCGAGCGCGTCGCGGGTCGCGCGTAAGGCGGCGTCGGAGGTGTCGAACGTGCGCTGCGCGACGCCGACGAAGACGCAGTCGACGATGAGCAGCTGGCTGATCCGGCTGGCCAGCGCGCCCGGCCGGAACGCCGTCTCGCGTCCGGCGGAGATCAGGACGTGGTCGGCGAGCCCGGCCAGCGACGAGCGCGGGTTGTTCGTGATGGCCACGACCGTCGCGCCGGCCTTGCGGGCGATCCGCGCCGGGCCGAGCACGTCGGGCGTCTCGCCGGTGCAGCTCACCCCGACGGCCACGTCTGCTTCGCGGAGCAGCGCGGCGCTGGTGAGCGCGAGGTGCGCGTCGGTGTAGGAGTGGCCGGGCAACCCGATCCGCATCAGCTTCTGCGCCATGTCGGCCGCGACGAGGCCGGAGGCGCCCACGCCGTACACGTCCACGCGGCGGGCGCCGGCGACGGCGTCCACCACCGCGCCGAGCCGGTCGGGGTTGAGCTGGGCCGCCGTGTCGGCGAGCGCCTGCGACTCGGCCCGGGTGACCTTGGCGATCACGTCGGTCAGGGGGTCGTCCGGGGCGAGGTCGCCGGGCACGAGCCGCTCGGGGGTGTCCCTGGCAACGGCCGCCGCCAGGGCGAACCGCAGCTGGGAGTAGCCGGCGAAGCCCAGCGCCCGCGCGGTCCGCACGATCGTCGCCTCGCTGATCCCCGAGACCGCGCTGACCTCCGTGATGGTGCTGCGGGCCACCATGGCGGGGTCGTCGAGGATGAGGCGCGCGATGGTCTGGGCGGCGGGGGTGAGCGAGGGCAGCACCGCACGCACCGTCGCGATCGGGTTGACCGGTGCGGCGCCCTCGTTCTCGTTCATCACCTGCAGCCTCTCCTGTCGCGCGATCAGCTTAGATCCATGCGCCCACCGGTGCGGGACAACGGGACCAGAAGTCCACATGTCGAGACATGTACGGCGTGACCTGGACGCCCGCCGCTGTCTCTACATGAGGAGCTCTTGGGGCAGATTACACGTCGATGACACTTTCTTTTATCCGCATTGATCTGAAAGTAAGTTTCTGTCAGTCTCGTGATCGCCGCATCCCCGGCCTTCGGAGGTCCGATTGAGCTCCCCCTCCCGGCGTGCCGTGCTGCGCGGCCTGGCCCTCGCCGCCGCGGCGTCGGCCGTCCCGCTGCCGGCCCTCGCCGCATCCCCCGCTTCCGCCCTCGCCGCATCCCCCGCTTCCGCCCTCTCCGCCTCTCCCGCCGGGTACGTCCCGCCGCTGCGCCAGATGCGCGGCATGTGGATCGCCTCGGTCGTCAACATCAACTGGCCGTCCAGGACCGGACTGACGCCCGAGCAGCAGCAGGCCGAGTTCACGGCCTGGCTCGACCTCGCCGTGGCGCGCCGGCTCAACTCCGTGTTCGTGCAGATCAGGCCGACCGCCGACGCCTTCTGGCCGTCGCCGTACGAGCCGTGGTCGCAGTATCTGACCGGGGTCCAGGGGCAGGACCCGGGCTACGACCCGCTGGGCTTCGCCGTCGAGGCGGCCCACAGGAGGGGCCTGGCGTTCCACGCCTGGTTCAACCCCTACCGCGTGTCCATGCAGGCGGACCCGGCCAAGCTGCACCCCGGCCACCCCGGCCGGCGGCATCCCGAGTGGATCGTCCCGTACGGCGGCAAGCTCTACTACAACCCCGGCATCCCCGAGGTCCGGGCGTTCGTGCAGGACGCGATGATGGACGCCGTCACCCGCTACGACATCGACGGCGTGCACTTCGACGACTACTTCTACCCGGTCAACACGACGGCGTTCGACGACAGCGCGGCCTACGCGGCGTACGGCGCGGGCTTCCCCGACCTGGCCGCCTGGCGGCGCGGCAACGTCGACCTGCTGGTCCGGGAGATGCAGCAGCGCGTACGGCAGGCCAAGCCCGAGGTGATCTGGGGCATCGGCCCGTCGGGCATCTGGCGCAACGAGGCGACCGACCCCCTCGGCTCCGACACCAGCGGCGGTCAGTCGTACGACAACCTGCACGCCGACACCCGCGGCTGGGTGAAGAAGGGCTGGCTCGACTACATCGCGCCGCAGCTCTACTGGTACATCGGCCAGTCGAACGCCGACTACGCCAAGCTCGTCCCCTGGTGGTCGGGCGTGACCGCCGGCACCGGGGTGCAGCTGTGGATCGGCCAGGCGGCGTACAAGGCGGGGACGGCCGGGCAGCCCGACGAGTGGTTCCAGCCGGACGAGCTGTCCCGGCACCTCACGCTCAACCGCGACCATCCGGAGGTCGGCGGGGACATCTGGTACAACGCGGCCGACGTCCGCGACGACCGGCTCGGGTCGATCGGCGCGGTCGTGAGCGGGCACTACACGCGTCCGGCGCTCGCGCCGCTGCTGCCCAGGCTCGCGGGCGGCGAGCCGCCGCGCCGTCCCGTGCTCGCCTCGGCCCACCGCGTGAGCGGGGGCGTGGAGCTGCAGGTCGAGGCCACGGGGCCGCGCGCCCCGTTCCAGTTCGCCGTCTTCCGGTTCGACCGGCCCGCCCGGCGGCAGGACTTCGCCGACGCGGCGCACCTGGTCGCGGTCGTCCCGGCGGCCGGGCACGTCCGCTGGGTCGACCCGGACGGCGCGCCCGGCCACCGCTACCACGTCACGGCCGTGGACCGGGCATCCCGGCACAGCGAGCCGAGCCGCGAACGCAGGGTGCGTTGAGCGGGGTGCGTTGAGGGGGTGCACTCAGCGGGACGCGTTGAGCAGGGCCCACGGGCCGTCAGACGGTGTACGCAATCTCAGGCGGTGCGGGCATCGTACGTCGCGCGGTGGGCGAGCACGTCGTCCATGTGCGCCTGGGCCCAGGTCTTGAGGCCGCGCATCATCTGCCGCAGAGAGAGACCGAGGTCGGTCAGCTCGTAGGTGACCGTGACGGGCACGGTCGGCGTCGCGGTGCGGGCGACCAGGCCGTCACGTTCCAGGGAGCGCAGCGTCTGGGTGAGCATCTTCTGACTGACGCCGGCGAGCAGCCGGGACAGTTCCGAGTAGCGCATCGGCCGGGGCTCACCGTCGCAGTCTCCGCCCAGCGCGGCCAGGATCAGCGTGACCCATTTGTTGGAGATCCGGTCGAGCAGCTGGCGGCTGGGACACGCCGCCAGGAAAGCGTCATATTCCATCTTGGCCTGCTCCCTCTTCTGGGCCGCCGTCATCGTCGCCATCGACCGCTCCTCTGACCCGGGGGTGCCTTACACACTCTGAAGTGCGTACTTCCCGTCAGGATGTTACCCCTCCAAAATGCAGCAAGGGGGCCGTGAGGCACCACCATTCAGCTCACGACGAAAGACAGAGGCATGAGCACGCTCTCCATTTCGCTTCCCGGCGGCATCTGGACCCTGGGCGACCTGACCGTCACCCGGTTCGGCTACGGCGCCATGCAGCTCGCCGGCCCCGGGGTCATGGGCCCGCCCACCGACCACGACGGCGCACTGGCCGTCCTGCGCGAGGTCGTCGACCTCGGCATCACTCACATCGACACCGCCGACGCCTACGGGCCGCGGGTCACCAACCAGCTGATCCGCGAAGCGCTGCACCCGTACGCCGACTCGCTGCACATCGTGACAAAGGTCGGCGCGACCCGCGACGAGCAGGGAGGCTGGCCCCCGGCCCGCCGACCCGAAGACCTGCGCCGCGCCGTCCACGAGAACCTGGAGAACCTCGGCCTCGAGACGCTGGACGTGGTCAACCTCCGGCTCGGCGACGCCCAGGGCCCCCGGCCCGGGTCGCTCGCCGAAGCGTTCGAGACGCTCGTCGACCTCCAGCGGCAGGGCCTGATCCGCCACCTCGGCGTCAGCAACGCGACGGCGGAGCAGGTCGCCGAGGCACGCTCGATCGCGCCGATCGTGTGCGTGCAGAACATGTACAACCTCGCCCACCGCCACGACGACGAGCTGATCGACGAGCTCGCCGAGCAGGGCATCGCCTACGTGCCCTTCTTCCCGCTCGGCGGCTTCAGCCCGCTGCAGTCCTCCGCGCTGTCGGCCGTCGCCGCCAGGCTGCACGCGACGCCGATGTCCGTCGCCCTGGCCTGGTTGCTGCGGCGGTCGCCGAACATCCTGCTGATCCCCGGCACCTCGTCGGTGGCGCACCTGCGCGAGAACGTCGCCGGCGCGGGGCTCTCGCTCTCCGACGAGGACCTCGCCGAGCTGGACAAGATCGGCCGCTGAGCGCCGGTCCCGCCGGTCCGCACGGTCAGGCGGTGCGGGCCGGTGGCGTACGCGGCGTCAGTGGACGGGGGTGAGGCAGGCGTTGAGCGCCTTCCACGCCTGCCATGCCCGCGTCGCCCCGAACTGCGCGTTGAAGCGCAGCACGGCCCGCACGTCCTCGGGTGACGCGCCGGCCCCGAGGGCGCGGCCCACGTGGATGCGGAACGTCTCGTCCAGCGTCTGGTAGTGCACGTCGACGCTCATCGTCGTGAACGCCCGCTCGCGGACGCTCAACGTGCCCGGACCCTGGACGCCCCGCATCCGCGACTGCAGATCGAAGTACTCCAGGAAGTAGGGGTCGAGCTCGGTCAGCTCGGCCCGGACCGGCTCGGGCAGCGGGGTCGGCGCCGCACCGGGACCGGTCTCCAGCAGCTCCTGGGGCAGGGGCTCGGCGTCCGGGCGGGACAGCCCGGCCGCGGCCTCTATCTCGGTGAGCCGCTCCAGCGCGGCCAGCGCCGCGGGATACCCGCTGTCATAGGAGATGAGGCGCAGCAGCGCCCGCATGTCCGCGGTGGAGACGCCGAGCCGCAGGCCCGCGCGAACGTGCCTCTCGAACGGGAGACCGAGGGACGGCTGGCAGACGTCCGCCACCAGGGCCAGGAACACCTTCTCGCGGTCGGTCAGCTCGGGCACCGCCCAGCAGTGACCGGCACTGGCGGCCGCCATCTGGGCGAACACCGGGTCCATCTCGTTGATCGTGTCGAAGTCCGTCGAAGCGTGGACGGTCACAGGAATCGCTCCCTTGGTGAACGGCTGTAGCGCTACGACTGTAGCCCGATGGTCGTCCTCATACAATAGGCCGGTCATGGAAGCCACTCCGTCCCCGACGCCCGCCGCCCGCCGCCGTCCGAACGCGCGGGGGCAGGGCGAGCGGCTGCGCGAGGAGATCGTCGCGGCGGCGATGCGCATGCTCGACGACCTCGCCGACGACGAGGCGCTGTCGCTGCGGGCCGTGGCGCGCGAGGTGTCCATCGCCGCCACCTCGGTCTACCTGCACTTTCCCGACCGTGACGCGCTCGTGCTCGCGGTGCTGGGGCGCTGCCACGAGGAGCTGGTGCGGACCGGTGACGAGGCGGACGCCGCGCAGGAGGACCCCGCGGCGCGGTTGCGGGCGCGCATCCTCGCGCAGGTCGCCTGGGCGCACGAGCATCCGGGCCTCTACAAGGTGCTGCACGAGAGCGCGGTCCACCGCCGGCTCGGCATGCCGTTCAAAGAGGTGCTGTTCGTCAGGACCGCGGAGGCGGTCGAGCGCTGCATGGACGCCGGGGTCGCTCCGCGCGACGACGCGGCGACGGTCGCGATCGACCTGCGCACGGCGGTGAACGGCATGCTGTCGCAGCGGATCAACGAGCCCGACCTGCCCTGGCCGCCCGCGGAGGAGCAGATCGACCGTTTCCTCACCAAGCTCGTCGGCCTCCCGCCGAGAGCCGGCTGAAGAACCCTTGCGAGGCAGGCGTGCGCGTACTCGGGCTGATGTCGGGGACCTCCCACGACGGGATCGACTGCGCGCTCGTCCAATGGTCGCGGGACGGCGACCTGCTCACCGGTGTCGTGGAGCACACCGGCACGGTGCCCTACCCGCCTGACCTGCGGGCCGCGATCGTCGCCGCGCTGCCGCCGAACCGCACGGACATGGGCGCGGTCTGCCGCCTCGACACGCTCGTGGGCCGGGCGTTCGCCGAGGCGGCGGCGACCTGCCCCGCCGCCGACCTCGTCTGCTCACACGGGCAGACGATGTACCACTGGGTGGAGGACGGCCGCGTGCGCGGGACGCTGCAGCTCGGGCAGCCGGCCTGGATCGCCGAACGGCTCGGCGTGCCGGTCGTGTCGGACCTGCGGGTGCGCGACGTGGCCGCAGGCGGGCAGGGCGCGCCGCTCGTGTCCGCCTTCGACCTGCCGTTGCTGTCCGGGCTGCCCGCCTCGGCGGGCCGGACCGGCGCGCTGAACCTCGGCGGCATCGCCAACCTCACCGTGTGCGAGCCCCCGCTCGCCTACGACACCGGCCCGGCCTCGGCGCTGACGGACGCGGCCGTGCGCGCCGCCACCGGAATGCCGTACGACGAGGACGGCAGGCTGGCCGCGGCGGGGAAGGTGCACGAGGGCCTGCTGACCGAGCTGCTCGCCGAGCCCTACTATCACCGGCCGCCGCCCAAGACGACGGGCAAGGAGCTGTTCCACGCGGGCTACCTGGACCGGGTCGCCGGGCCGTACGCGCTGGGCCTGCCGGACCTGGTGGCGACGCTAACGGCGCTCACCGCCGAGACGGTCGCGGCGCGGATCCGGCGGCACGGGCTCGGCACGGTCGTCGTCTCCGGTGGCGGCGTGCGCAACCCGGCCCTGATGAGCGCGCTGCGCGAGCGGGCCCGAGGCGTGCGGCTGCCGCCGAGCGACGACCTCGGCGTGCCCTCGGACGCGAAGGAGGCCGTCGCGTTCTCCTACCTCGGCTGGCTGACCGCGCACGGCCTGCCCGGCACGGTGCCCGCCTGCACCGGCGCGGCCGGATCGCGGGTGCTCGGCGCCGTCACCCCGGGCCGCGGGCCGCTGCGGCTCCCGGAACCGCTGGACCTGCCGCCCCGCCGCCTCCAGATGAGCGCCGTCGCGCCGGGCACCGGGTGAGGCGCCGGGATCGGAGACGGACGTCCTGATCAGCCGCCGGTCTGGCCGAGCCTGGAGCGGTGCGTCCGCGCCCATTGTCGGAAGCCGGTCAGGGCGACGCCGTAGGAGGCGAGCGCGTCGATCGGGGCGTGATATCCCACCTCGTTGAGCCATTCCTCGCCGCGGACGACCGCCGGTGGACGACCCGCGGCGACGGCCTGCGACGGGGTGAGCGAGACCGCCCTGACCGTCCGCTTTGTGGCGGCGCCGATCGTGGCGGCCACCTCGTGCATGGTCGGCGCCTCGGCGGCCAGTTCGATGCTCTGCCCGGAGAAGCGGCCGGGCCGTTCGAGCGCCGCGGCGGCGAAGGCCGCGATGTCGTCGGCGCTGATCATCTGCACTCTGACGTGCCGTCCGACGGCGGTGACGATCTCGCCCCGGGCCAGCTCGGGGAACATCAGCGGCGCCTTGGGCGGAAGGAGGTTCTCCATGAGGAACGACGGCTTGAGGATGGTGTAGGCGGGCAGGCCGCCGTCGCGAACGGCTTCCTCGATCCGGTGCTTGGTCTCCCAGTACGCCTCGTTCCAGTGGCCTGTGCCCCAGCGGGGCATGCGGGACAGATCGCCGGTGCCGGCCACGGAGGTCTGGACGAAGTGCCGGACGCCTGAGCGCCTGGCCGCCTCGATGAGGAAGGTGGCGTTCGCCAGCTCGGCGCCGTCGTCGCCGGGATCGCGGAGCGGCACCGCGAACACGGCGGTCACACCGTCGAGTGCGGCTTCGACCGCGGCCGCGTCGCCGAGATCGCCGGCGGCCACCTCGGCGCCCCACTCGGTCAGGTGGCGGGCGCGAGCGGGTTCGCGGGTCAGGGCGCGGACCCGGTGGCCGCGGCGCAACAGGCCGCGCGCCGCTGCCGATCCCTGGGTGCCGGTCGCTCCGACGACCAGGACCGAATGCCGTCTGTCGTCCATGATCCGACCTTCCTGTCCATCTCGATGCGCGGCCGCTCACCCGGCCGTGGCGACGTCGAGCGGGCCGGGCCGATAAGCGGACCGTATGGTCAGGTTGAATCTGGCATAACCGGACCGGTCGGTCAACTTGTGCTAGGGTCGCCGGAAACACCAGTTGGGAGGCGAGGTGCCACGTGCCGACCCCATCGCAGACACACCGCCTGCGGGCCGACGCCGTCCGCAACCGCCAGGCGCTGCTCGCCGCCGCGCGTGAGGCGTTCGCCGAACACGGCATGGAGGTGTCGATCTCCGAGATCGCGCAGCGCGCGGGCATCGGGAAGGGCACGGTCTTCCGCCACTTCGCGACCAAGGAGTCGCTGGCGGCCGCGATCGTGGCCGACCGGCTCGACGAGCTGGCGGCCACGGGGCGCACGCTGCTGGAGGACGCGGACCCGGAGGCGGCCCTGCTGGAGTTCATGACGGCGGGCGTGGCCCTGCACGTGAGCGACCGCTCCTTCTGCCAGGCGGCGACCACGGACGTCCGCGGGGATCCGGTGGTTCGCGCCGCCGCCGACCGCCTGACCGGCGTCGCGGAGGCGCTCACCGGCCGAGCCAGTAGGGAGGGCGCCATCCGCGGTGACATCACCGGGGAGGACGTGATCCGGATGCTGACGGCGGCCTGCCAGGCCGCCGCGCCGGAGCGGGACGTCACGGGGGCCTGGCGCCGATACCTTCACCTGATCTTCGACGGATTGCGGTCCGAGGGAGCGCGCCCCCTGCCGCCCCTGCCACCCCTGCCGCCCCTGCCACCCACTGCCTGACAGGCGCCGCTTGACCCTGACACCGTGTGAGGCGCTGGAATCGGCCACATCATGTTCAGCATCGGAGACTTCGCCAGGCACGGCCGTGTGTCGGTCCGCATGCTGCGCCACTACGACGCGATCGGGCTGCTCCGCCCGGCCCACGTCGATCCCGTGAGCGGCTACCGCTTCTACGAGGCGGGCCAGCTCGCCCGCCTCAACCGGATCACCGCGCTCAAGGACCTGGGCTTCACGCTCAGACAGGTGCGGGAAGTCCTGGACGAGGAGGTGAGCGCCGAGGAACTGCGCGGGATGCTGCGGTTGCGGCAGGCGGAGCTGGAGGCGGCGATGGCCGCCGCGGCGGCCCGGCTGGCCCAGGTCGAGGTGAGGCTCCGGACGATCGAGAGTGAGGGACACATGAAGACCGACGATGTGGTGATCAAGCGCATCCCCGCCGTCCGGGTGGCGGAACTCAGCGGAGTGGCGCGCAGCTACGAACCCGAGGACATCAGCCCGGTCGTCGGCCCGCTGTTCCAGGAGCTGTGCCGCAGGCTGGACGAGGCCGGGGTGCCCCCGGTGGGGCCGGCGATCGCCTACTACGAGGACGCCCCGGGCGGCGACGGGATCCTCGCGCACGTGGCGATGCCGGTCGCGGTCGCGCCCGAGGACGGTCACGACTTCGCGGTCGTGGACCTGCCCGCGATCGAGCGGGCGGCCACGATCGTGCATCGCGGCCCGATGGACGACATCCTTCCGACCGAGCAGACGCTGGCCCGCTGGATCGCCGACGGCGGCCACCGCTCCGCCGGGTACGCCAGGGAGCTCTACCTGGAGGCCGGGGAGGATCCCGCCCGGTGGGTCACCGAACTCCAGGAGCCGCTCGCCGGCTGAAGGACGCCGGAGTCTCAGAGCCAGCCGGGTTTGACCAGGCCCGACTCGTACGCGATGACGACGAGTTGGGCCCGGTCGCGGGCGTGGAGTTTGCTCATCGTGCGGCTCACGTGGGTCTTGGCCGTCGCCGGGCTCATGTAGAGCCTGGCGGCGATCTCGTCGTTCGTCATGCCGGTGCCCACGAGCGCGAGCACCTCCCGCTCGCGCTCGGTGAGCGGGTCGAGGCGGGTCACGATGCCGGGCTCCTTGGCGCGGGCGACGTACTCGGCGATGAGCCTGCGCGTCACGCCGGGGGACAGCAGGGCCTCGCCGGAGGCCACCACCCGGACGGCCTGGATCAGCTCGGCCGGCTCGGTGTCCTTGACCAGGAAGCCGCTCGCGCCGCCGCGCAGGGCCTCGAAGACGTACTCGTCCAGCTCGAACGTGGTGAGCATGACGATCTTCACGTCGGTGAGGGCGGGGTCGTCGCCGATGTGGCGGGTGGCCGTCAGGCCGTCGGTGCCGGGCATGCGGATGTCCATGAGCACCACGTCGGGGCGCAGGTCCCGGGTGAGCAGGACGGCCTGCTCGCCGTCGCCGGCCTCGCCGACGACGGTCATGCCCTCCTGTGCGTCGAGCAGGGCCCGGAACCCGGCCCGGACCAGTGCCTGGTCGTCGGCGAGCAGGACGCGTATCAATTCGTCTCCTTCTGGTTGGCGGAGGCGGGCAGGGGGAGGTGGGCCTCGACGCGGAAGCCGCCGCCGGGCCGGGGGCCCGCCGCGAGCGATCCGCCGAGCGCCGCGGCCCGCTCACGCATGCCGGGGATGCCGTTGCCGCTGCCGAGGCCCGCCTCGGCCCGCGCCGCTCCCGCGCCGTCGTCCTCGATCACCACCGTCAGCTCCTCCGGCGCGTACGCCACGCGTACGGTCACCCGCGAGCCGGGCGCGTGCCGCGAGACGTTGGTCAGCGACTCCTGCACGATCCGGTAGCCGGCCCGGTCGATGCCGGCGGGCAGCGGGCGCGCCTGCCCGGTGACCTCCAGCGTGACCGGCAGGCCGCTGCGCTCGGCGAGGTCGGACAGGTGGGCCATCCCGGCCGTGGGGGAGCGCGGCGCGCCGTCCCTGAGCAGGCTCAGCACGCCGCGCATCTCGGTCAGCACGTCCTTGGACGCCTGCTTGATCGTGGTCAGCGCGGTGCGGGCCTGCTCGGGGTGGTCGTCCAGGATGTGCAGGGCGGTGGACGCCTGGACGTGGATCAGCGAGATGTTGTGGGCGAGCACGTCATGCAGCTCCTGGGCCATGGTGAGCCGTTCCTCGCTCGCCTGCCGCCGGGCCTCCTCCCGCGCCACCCGATCGCGTTCGGCGAGGCGCTCGCGGCGCACCCGCTGGAACTCCGCGACGGTGAGCGTGAGCAGCAGGTAGGCTGCGACCGCGGTGTGGTGGAAGAGGCTCGCCCGATGGGGGATGAGCCAGGTGGCGTAGGCGACCACGAACAGGAAGAACGCCCCCGACGACAGCCACGCCGCGCGCCGGTGCCCCGACAGCACCGCATTGAAGATCACGATGATCGGGCTGAGGAACACCGGCCCGTACGCGTAGCCGAACAGCATGTAGACCGAGGTGGCCGTGAGCGTGACGACCAGCACGGCGACGGGCGCGCGGCGGCGCAGCGCGATCGCGAGCGGCCCGACCACCAGCAGCGCATAGCCCCACCAGGTCAGCGGCACCCGTCCGAGGTCCGGGTTCCGCAACTGCCAGTACTGCGCGCCTATCGTCAGGAACACCTGGAGGATCCCGATGATGACCGGTAGAACGGGATCGATGCGGTGATACATCGCGGAACGGGAACGCACCCCCGCACGCTAGGCCATCGCCGCTGGTCACCGCATCCCCCCGTCGCGGCAGTCCGCCGTACGACGGAAGGAGTAGCGTGCGCCGGCGTCCAAAAGCGGACAATCCAGCAGCAATATTGACTACGTTGAGTCATGCTGGGGTAATCGGTCTGGTCGTGGTGGAGGTGCCGGGGCATGAGGAGCGTCGTCGTCGCGTCGTTGGGACTGGTCACGTTCGCGGGCTTCCTCGCGCCGTCCGTCCACGCCGCATCGGTGGGATCGGCGGCGGAGGTCAAGCGGCCGGTCGCGGAGGGGTACGGCGGGGCCGTGGCCACCGTGGACCTGGACGCGAGCAAGGCCGCGCTCTCGGTGTTGCGCCAGGGCGGCAACGCGATGGACGCGATGGTGGCGGGGGCGGCGGCGCTGGGCGTGACCGAGCCCTACTCGGCCGGGCTGGCCGGGGGCGGCTTCATCGTCTACTACGACGCCCGCAAGCGAAAGGTGACCACGATCGACGGGCGGGAGACCGCCCCGCGGGCGATGACCTCGACGGCGTTCGAGGGCATTCCGTTCGACGAGGCCGTCACCAGCGGGCTGTCGGTCGGCGTCCCGGGCAGCGTGGCGCAGTGGGACATGGCGCTGCGCCGGTACGGCACGATGCCGCTGCGGCAGGCGCTGCGCCCCGCGATCGAGATCGCGGAGAAGGGCTTCGTCGTCGACCAGACGTTCCGCGACCAGACGCAGCAGAACTCCGTCCGCTTCGCCGACTTCACCTCGACCGCCTCGCTCTACCTGCCGGGTGGGCAGCCGCCGCCGGTCGGCTCGGTCTTCCGCAATCCCGATCTCGCGCGCACCTACCGTGAGCTGGGCATCCGCGGCCCGGCCTGGTTGTACGGCGGCGCGCTCGGCCGGGAGATCGTCACCACCGTGAAGAAGCCGCCGGTGCGCAGGGGAACCACCAGGAACGTCAGGGCCGGCCTGATGGAGGTCTCCGACCTCAGCGCCTACCAGGCGATCGAACGGCCGCCCGCCAAGGTCACGTACAAGGGCCTCGACGTGTACGGCATGGCGCCGCCGTCGTCCGGGGGATCCACCGTGGGGGAGGCGCTGAATATCCTTGAGGCACTTCCGAAGATCGGCCCGCACGAATATCTGGAGGCGTCCCGGCTCGCCTTCGCCGACCGCAACGCCTACGTCGGCGACCCGGCGTCCGTGGGCGTGCCGCTGGATCAGCTGCTGTCCGACGGGTTCGCCAAGGAGCGCGCCTGCCTGATCGGCCCGCGGGCGATGGCGCACCCCGCCGCGCCGGGTTCGCCCGACGGCTCCTACGCGCCGTGCCCCTCGGCGATCCCGGGGGCGTCGGGGGCGTCGGAGGCGTCGGTCCCCGAGGACAAGGAGGGGCCGGAGACCACCCATCTCGTGGTGACCGACCGCTGGGGCGACGTGGCGGCCTACACCATCACGATCGAGCAGACCGGCGGCAGCGGGATCGTGGTGCCGGGGCGCGGCATCCTGCTCAACAACGAGCTGACCGACTTCACCTTCGGCCCGGCGCCGGGCGACCCCAACCTGCCCGCTCCCGGCAAGCGCCCGAGGTCGTCCATGGCTCCCACCATCGTGTTCAAGGACGGCAGGCCGCTGCTCGCCGTCGGCTCGCCCGGCGGCGCGACGATCATCACGACCGTGCTGCAGATCCTGGTGAACCGGCTCGACTTCGGCATGTCGCTCCCGGAGGCCGTGGCCGCGCCGCGCGCCTCGCAGCGCAACACCGCCGCCACCCAGGCCGAGCCCGCGTTCGCCGAGCGGTACGGCGCGGAGTTGACCGCGCTCGGTCACACGCTGACGAGCGTCCCCGGGTCGCCGGTGGGGGAGATCGGCGCGGCGACCGGCCTGGAGTTTCTGCGTAACGGGCGGGTCCAGGCGGTCGCCGAGCCCGGCAGGCGTGGTGGAGGCAGCGCTCTCGTGGTCAGTCCGCACCGCTGATTCGCTCAGCCCCGGTCGGCCTCCCCGGGTCAGCCCACCGCTCAGCCCACCGCTCAGCCCACCGCTCAGCCCCCCGGTCGGCCCCCAGCCGCCCCAACGGTCGGCGCCCCGGGTCGGCGCCTCGGTCAGGCCTGGGCGCCGATGAGCTCGTAGGCCGCCGGATTCACCTTCCGGGTCCGCGCCCAGTATTCGAAGGTGAAGCCGGGCCACAGGGTGCGGTTCCTGCCGTGCTCGTCGAGGTACCAGCTCGTGCAGCCGCCTGCGCTCCACACCAGCCGGTCGAGCCGCCGCTGCAGGCGGTCGTTGAAGGCCCGCTGCGCCGACGGCCGTACGTCCAGGGCCTTCGCCCTGGTCTTCGACAGCAGCCGCAGGCAGTCCATGACATACCGGACCTGCGACTCGATCATGAAGACGACCGAGGTGTGCCCGAGGCCGGTGTTGGGGCCGAGCAGGAAGAACAGGTTGGGGAAGCCCGCGACCGTGATCCCGTAGTAGGCCTCGATGCCGTCGCGCCACGCATCCTGGATCTTGACGCCGTTCCTGCCGACGATTCGCTGCGCGTCGAGGGAGTCGACCACCTGGAAGCCGGTGCCGTACACGATCGCGTCGACCTCGTGTTCGCGCCCCGCGGCGTCCACGACCGACCGCTCTGTGATCTCGGTGATCCCGTCGGTGACCAGCTCCACGTTGTCCCTGGTCAGCGCGGGATAGTAGTCGTCGGACTGCAGGATCCGCTTGCAGCCGATGGTGTAGTCGGGCGTCAGCTTCGCGCGCAGCCCGGGGTCGGGCACCTGCCGGGCCAGGTGCCGCTCGGCCATCGCCCGGTGGACCTTCATCAGCCGGGGATCGATCGTGAAGCCCACGGCACGGGTCTCCAGCAGCCAGTAGACGGCGTCGCGCAGCAGGCGGGCGCCGCCGGGCGTCTCCATGGCCCGCTTCAGCCGTCCGTCGATCGGCAGGTCCGGTCTGGGCTGGATCCACGGTGGGGTGCGCTGGAAGACGGTGAGCCGGCTCGCCTGCTCGGCGACGACCGGGACGAACTGGATCGCCGACGCGCCGGTGCCGACGACCGCGACGCGTTTGCCGTTCAGGTCCGCGGAGTGGTCCCACCGGGCGGAGTGGAACGCGGTGCCGGTGAAGCGCTCACGGCCGGGGATCTCGGGGAGCGACGGCACATGCAGGGCGCCGATGCCGGAGACGACGGCGTGGGTCTCGAAGGTCTGCCCGTCGCCGGTCGACACCCGCCACAGGGCCCGCTCGTCGTCGTACTCCAGCCCGCAGACCTCCGTGCCGAACCGCAGGTGGGGCTCCAGGCCGTACTTTCGGGCGCAGGCCCGCAGGTAGTCCCAGATCTCCTCCTGCGGGGAGAACAGTCGCGACCAGCCGGGGTTGAGCTCGAAGGAGAAGGAGTACAGCGGCGAGGGGACGTCGCAGGCGCAGCCGGGATAGGTGTTGTCCCGCCAGGTGCCGCCGAGCTCGTCGGCCTTCTCCAGAATCACGAAGTCGTGATAGCCGGCCTCTTTGAGCTTGATGGCCATGCACAGCCCGGCGAACCCGGAACCGATGATCGTGACGCCCGGACTGGGCATGCGTCCTCCCCGTCCTATTGGAAGATCTATCCAACGTATTCCGGCGCGTGGGCCGGGTCCAGTGGCCGGTGCGTCCGGCCGGAGCGGCCGGGGAGGTCCGTCATGGGGACGCCCTTGGCACCCCTCACTGTACGTACGCCGAGTCGTCGGCGGGCATGACAAAGCCGCCGACGGGCGCGGTCGTCGGCGGCTGGCACAGGTATGTCAGCGAACCAGCAGGTAGGCCACCACTGCGAGGATCACGACGACCGCCGCACCGGCGGCGATCCAGATCGGCAGGCGGGAGGACGGCTGCTCCGTGGAGGCCTCTGTGTCCTGCTGGTGCGCGAACGCCCGGAATGCCTGGGTGTTTCCGGCCGGGTCGATTTGAGGGTCGGACATGGGCATGACTCTAGCGACACATGGTGCGCCCTGGCTGTGATTTGTCGGACTTTGCCCTCTCCTGGTGGTGGCTTGGTGTTCCCCCGAGGCACCGGCGCGAATACCGGACCGGTGTGGGCGGCGGATAGCGTTGTATCCATGCTCCGCACCCTCCTGGCTCCCCGGCTGGTGGCCCTGCACCTGCTGGTCATCGGGGTGCTCGTGTCCTTCACCTTCCTCGGCCGCTGGCAACTCGGCGTCTTCGAGGCGTCGGGCGGCCCGCGACGGGCCCCCGACCCCGCGCCGGTGGCCGTCACCGAGCTGACCCAGGTGGGACAGCACATCGGCGGCACCGCGATCAGCCGCAGGGTGACCGCCACAGGGACCTACGACGCCGCGAACCAGCTGCTGGTGGCCGACCGGGTCGCGGACGTCGCCGCCCCCGGCGGCCGGGCGGCCAGGGGGAGCGGATTCTGGCTGCTCACGCCCCTGCGGCTCACGGACGGCACGGTCGTCTCCGTCGTACGCGGCTGGGTCCCCACGGTGGCTGATCCCGCCACGGCCGTGCCCGAGGGCACCGTCACTGTGATGGGCCGGCTGCGGCCGGCCGAGCAGACCGACGACGTGGTGCGCAGTGGGAATCTGCCACGTGGCCAGGTGGCGACGGTGTCGACGGCGGAGCTGATCAACGTGTGGCCGGAGGCGCGGGTGCGGGACGGGTTCCTCGTCGCGACCGCGCAGCAGCCGCCGTCCCGCGTCACGCCGGTGGCCGTGTCGGCGCCGACCGAAGGCGGCGGCTTCAACTGGCGCAACCTGGCCTACGCCCTCCAGTGGTGGATCTTCGCGCTGTTCGCCGTGTACATGTGGTTCCACTTCGTACGCGACGCCCTGCGCGGGCAGCGGGAGCGTAAGAGTGAGGAGCCGCAGCCCGCCGGGCCCGCCGCGCAGGTGGAGGCCTGAGCGGCCCTGGAGCCTGGACCACCAGGTGGCACGGATATCGTGTGGTGACCGTTTCCCCAGCAGAGGTAATGATCGACGTGGAATCCGCGCTCAACTTCTATCGCGTCATGGCGTACATCGTCGGCGTGATGCTGCTCGTGCTGTGTGCCGCCATGGTCGTCAAGTACGGCTTCGACAGCGACACCATGGTCGCGGTCGTCGGGCCGATCCACGGCTTCCTGTACATGATCTACCTCGTGGCCGCGATCAACCTGGGCCTGATCAAGGCCCGCTGGTCGGTGGGCTACCTGCTGCTGGTGCTCATCGCGGGGACGATCCCGTTCCTGTCCTTCGTCCTGGAGCGGAGCGTCACCGAGCGGGTCCGCAGGAGGATCGCCACCGCCTCCTGAGCATCGCGAAACGGCCGGGCGCCGCGACGGCCGCCCGGCCGGTGTTCCCTCGCGGGTCTTGGCGGGGTCTCAGCCGCCGATCTGGCGGCGGCGGATGCGCCGCAGCCGCGCCCGCTGCGACTCGTCGAGCATGAAGTAGGCGACGACCGGCGCACCCAGCGCGCCGATCGCGATCAGCCAGGCCAGGAGCGTCGGCACCGGAAGGATGAAGACCAGCACGGCCACCACCGCCGCGCCCACGTAGTACTTGCCCAGTGGCGACATCGTCAGGCCTTTCGCGTCGGGTCCCACGCGGGACGTCGTCCCGCGTCGCCTGGGAGAACGTCCGAAGTCCCGGCGGAGTTCCGCGAACGCCCGCGAGGAGACGGCGATCCCGGCCGGCGCCCTTTCGCGTCGCGGCGCCGCGGCGCCCGGGAGACGAGTGGCCGCCTCCGCCCGGCTCCGCGGCGCCGCGACGCTCTCCGCTCCGGTCTC
Organism: Microbispora bryophytorum; assembly: GCF_006874465.1. Lineage (GTDB taxonomy): Bacteria > Actinomycetota > Actinomycetes > Streptosporangiales > Streptosporangiaceae > Microbispora > Microbispora bryophytorum. The sequence continues at coordinate 528,030 of NZ_VIRL01000003.1, forward strand.
CGGTCTCTGATCTCCGGCTGGGCCGCGCTCCCGACGTCGACGGGACGAACTCTGTTCCCGCACGGCGGCCCGCCCGCAGACTCAGCCTTCGCCGGACTCCGACTTGCCCATCGCCTTGCGGATCACGTCGCGAGCGCGATCCATCATCGCGATCGGCGTCCCCATCAGTACGTTCGCCGTCGCCGATTCGACCCCGGGGTGCGGGTGCGTGGGAGCCATCGCCTCGGCTGCCTTGACGCCGACGGCCATCGCCTTGCGCTCGCCCTCGGACGTGCTCGCCTTGAGCTCGGAGAACTCGTAGCGCTCCTCGGCGGCGGCGTGGGCGAACACGGCGGCCCGCAGCCTCTCCAACTCCTGGGAGAACTCCGGCGTCGTCACGTCCATGTCGTCGAGGCGGCTGAGCATCTCCTTCGCCTCTTCCTCCTCCTGGAGGCGGTTGTCCACGATCGTGTCACCGCCGACCAGCTTGCGCCGCGCGTAGGGGTGGACGATCTCCTCCTCCGCCGTCTCATGGACGGCGAGCAGGCGGACGAGGCGGCTGAACGCCTCCTTGCGCTGCTCCCCCTGGCATCTGTCGACCTCGTCGAACAACTCGCGGATGAGCACGTGCTGCTGTGTTAGGAGATCGATCACGTCGTTCTCCCGCATGGTCTCCGGCCTTGACTGGCGGTCCATAGCGCCTCCTATCTGGTCATATCGGGGCTACCCGCAACCGGGAAGCGAAACCCCTGACCTGCGGATCCGGCTCACAGAAGCGATGCCATGGTCCGCGGCGCCCCGGCGTGGGCGGCGTGGGCGGCGGATATTCACCGATGCACGGGATCTGCACACTTCCGGACGACAGCTCTGCACAGAGGGCATCTACGCTTCCCTCCATGGCTACCCCTCAGCAACGCCGCGTCCTGGTGGTGGAGGACGACGACACCATCGCGAACGCCGTACGGCTCCGCCTCGCGGCGGAGGGCTTCGACGTACGTGTCGAGGGCGACGGGGAGGGGGCGCTCGCCGCCTACGCGAAGGCGGAGCCCGACGTCGTCGTCCTCGACCGGCTGCTGCCGGGACTGGACGGGCTCGAGGTGTGCCGCAGGATGCAGGCCGCCCGGCCGGTTCCGGTGCTGATGCTCACCGCGCTCGGCGAGGAGACGGACGTGCTGGTCGGCCTGGGGGTGGGGGCCGACGACTACATCACCAAGCCGTTCAGCATGCGGGAACTCGTCGCGAGGATCCACGCGCTGCTGCGGCGGGTGGAGCGGGCCAGCCTGCTGGCTCACGAGGACACCGTGATCCGGGTGGGCGAGGTGGAGATCAACACGGCCGAGCGCCGCGTGTTCGTCCGCGGGGCCGAGGCCCAGCTCACCCGCACCGAGTTCGACCTGCTGCGGCGTCTCGCCGAGCGGCCCGGCCAGGTCTTCGAGCGCGAACGGCTGCTGTCGGACATCTGGGGCTTCTCCGAGGCCGCCGCGACCCGGACCGTGGACAGTCACGTCCGCGCGCTGCGCCGCAAGCTCGGCCCGGAGGTCGTCCGCACCGTCCATGGCGTGGGATACGCGCTCGTCCGTCCGTGACGCTTATTTAGGGAGAGCCAGGCGTTGAGGCCGCTCGACTTCCTCGGCAGGATCAAGGTCAAGCTCGGCATCGTGATCGTGCTCGCCGTGGTCGCGGCGTTCGTCGTCAACGAGGTCGGCATCACCTCCGGCCTGTCCCGGGACCTCAGGATCGCCATCGCCGTCGTGCTGGCGCTGATCATGGTGCAGCTCCTCGCCCGCGGCATGACCCGGCCGCTGCGCGAGATGGCCGCCGCCGCGCAGACGATCGCCAAGGGCCGCTACGGCCTGCGGGTGAGCGCGACCTCCCGGGACGAGGTGGGGGAGCTGGCGCGGGCCTTCAACGCCATGGCGGCCGACCTCGCCGAGGTCGATCGCCAACGGCGCGAACTCGTGGCCAACGTCAGCCACGAGCTGCGCACGCCGATCACCGGGTTGCAGGCCGTGCTGGAGAACATCGTGGACGGCGTCACGCCGCCCGACCTCGACACCCTGGGCACGGCCCTCGCCCAGACGCAGCGGCTCGGCCGCCTGGTGGCCCAGCTTCTCGACCTGTCGCGGCTCGACTCGGGGGCGCGGCTGATCGAGCCGGAGGAGCTGGACCTGGCGTCGTTGTGCCGGCAGGCCGTTTCGGAGGCGACTCTCGCGCGTGACGACGTGACGGTGTCGAGCGCGGTCACGCCGGGGACGGTGCTGTCCGCCGATGCGGCCCTGCTCGCCCAGGTGCTGGCCAATTTGCTCGACAACGCCGTACGGCACAGCCCGCCCGGCGGCACGGTCCGGGTCGAGGCGCGGCCGGCCGGGCCGAACCTGGAGATCAGCGTGACCGACGACGGCCCTGGCATCCCGGCGGCGGAGCGGGCCCGGGTGTTCGAACGCTTCTCGCGGCTCGATGCCGGACGGGCCGCCGACGCGGGCGGGGCCGGGCTCGGGCTCGCCATCGCCCAGGAGATCGTCGAATTGCACGGCGGGTCGATCGCGGTGACGGACCCGGTCCCCTCTGCGATCAACGCCGCGATGCGGGCCGCGATCACCACCGCGATCCCCGCCGCGGGACGGGCCGCAGGCGGAGGCCGGAGGACGGCCCCGGGGTGCCGGATGGTCGTCGTGCTGCCACGTCACGGGGAGGCCGCGGCCAGAGAGAGCACTGCCAGGGAGACCGTGGCCGGGGAGAGCACGCCCAGGGAGATCTCGGCCGGACTCGCCCTCACCGGAAGGGGACACATGGACGTCCGGAAAGCGGGCGCGGGCCGCACCGCCGGTCGGCCCGGCGGGAAGAACTCAGCCGGGGGCGACGGTGCCGAGCTGGAGGGTGCCGAGCTACGCGGTGCCGAGCTGCGCGGTGTCGAGCTCGGCGGTGATGGTGACGGTGCCGTGGACGGTGCCGACATCACCGAAGGCGCTCTCGTCGTGGCCGAAGAGCGGGGGGAGACCGGTGCCGTGCCCGCTCCGACAGGCGGCGGTGCGGAGCGGTACGCATGCGGCGCGCGGGACGAGGATGCCCGGCCGTCCGGGAGCTCGGACGGTGGTGAGCGATCGGAGGACAGCCCAGGGGAGAGGCCGGAGTCCGGCAGGCTGGAGTCGCTCGGGTCGGAGTCTCTTAGGTCGGAGTCCCTCCGCGAGGGCCAGACTCCGTCCCCGTGGGCCGAGAGCGCGCAGGCCGCCGCCGCCCGGATCGGTGACCAGGGCGTCTCTCCGGAGGGCATCGGTGCCGTCGGCGACGGCGAGGACCATGAGGAGTCCCGGCGGCCCGACCTCGTCCACGCACGAGCGGACCAGCAGTCCGCGGCCGCGTCGGCCGACGGTGCCGGCCCTCGGATGCCCGCGCCGCCCATGTCCCCATCGCCTATGCCCGGGTCGCCCGTGCCCGGGTCGCCCATGCCCATGTCACCTCCTGGCTACGACCGCGCCGGGCACCTGGCGCGGGTGGCGCTGGGGGCGGGCGTCGGCATGTTCGCCGGATTCCTCACCGGGCTGATCGTCTCGGTCATCCTCGGCCTGGGCGTCATGACGCTGCTGCTGTTCACCGTCGCCGGCACGATCGCGGGAATGATGCGCGGCTCGTCATCGGCCCACCGAGCCGCGACGGCGGGCGCGCCGCCGTCGCCCTGGCCCGCCCCCGGGCCGTCGCCCTGGCCCGCCCCCGGGCCGATGTCCGGGCCTGTTCCCGGGCCGATGTCCGGGCCTGTTCCCGGGCCGATGTCCGCGCCGGTGTCCGGGCCCACACGCGGGCCGATGCCTGCGCCGATGCCCGTGCCGGTCGCTCGTATGGGCTCCGCCGAGGCCGCGGCCCGGGGCGTGGGAGTCTCCCCGCCGCCCGCGGTGCTCACCACCCCGGCAGCCGCGGAGCAGCGGCCGGTCTCCCCGGAGCCGCCCGCGACCGGCCCGCAGGGGCCGGGGCGATATCCGCCGCCGCCCGCGTATGTGCCGCCGCCGCTGTTCCCGAGGCCGGAGCTGCCGGACGCGCCCCGGTGGCTGCTGCCCGCCGCCGCGGCGGCCGGCCTGGTCGCCGCCGTCGCGCTGCCGGACGCGTCGCCCGGACTGGGATTCGCGCTGACGGCGGTCGCGATGGGTGCGGCGGCGTTCCCGGCGGTGCTGCCGCTCCGGCGAGGACGGATCGCGCCGTGGACGGTGGCCTTCGGCCTCCTGGCGTACGCGCTGGTCTCCGTGGCGCTGTTCCGCGACGCCGACTGGCTGGTCGGGCCGGTGCTGCTGGCCGCGTTCGGAGTCGGGTCCCTCGCGGTGTCGGGCGGCGGGCGGGGATGGCTCGCGGTGATCAGGGGAGGGGTCTCGGTCCTGTTCGCGGTGCTGCCGTTGCCGTGGTTCCTGGCCGGGCCGCTCCGGACGCTGACGCGGCGGCGCCGGATGCTGCCCACGCTGGTCAGCGCCGTGGTGACCATCGTTCTGCTGGCCGTCTTCGGCCTGCTGTTCTCCTCCGCCGACGCCGTCTTCTCGGCATTCCTCACCGACCTGCTGCGCGCGCCGGAATGGGCGCGGAGCCTGCCCTACCGGGTCTTCGTGTTCTGCGTGTTCGCTGCGCTGGCAGGGGCGGCGGTGCTGGTGGGCCTGCGGCCGGTGGCCGAGCCCGCCGCACCCGATCTGCGGATGTCCCTCGGCCGCCAGGTCTGGGTGATCCCGCTGCTCGGGCTGAACCTGCTGTTCGCGGCGTTCGTGACCGTGCAGATCACGGTGTTGTTCGGCGGGAGCCGCAGGGTGCTGACGACGGCGGGCCTCACCTACGCGCAGTACGCGAGGTCGGGCTTCTTCGAACTCGTCACGGTCAGCCTCTTCGTGCTCGGCATCGTGGCGGGCGCGGTGGCCCTGCTGCGCCGCCAGAGCCGGGCCGACCGCTGGCTGCTCGCCGTGCTGCTCGGCCTGCTGTGCGCGTTCACGCTGGTCATCCTCGCCTCGGCGCTGCACCGGCTCGGCCTCTACACCGACGCGTACGGCCTGTCGCGGCTGCGCGCCTCGGTGGAGGCGACGATCTGGTGGCTCGCCGCGGTGTTCGTGCTGGTCCTGGCGGCGGGAGCGGTGCGCCTGTCCGGCGGCGGCACGTCCTGGTTCTTCCGCGCGCTCGTGCTGCTCACCGGGGTGTCGCTGCTGGCGTTCGCGGTGTGGGACCCCGACGCACGGGTGGCCGAGACCCAGCTGACGGTCCGGGGTGTGGAGCGGCTCGACCACGGCTACCTGAGCGAGCTGGGGGCGGAGGCCGTGCCGATCCTCGACCGCCTGCCCGAGCCGGACCGCAGCTGCGTGCTGAGCGACGTGGTGGCGGTCAACGACCTGTGGAGGCCGGACCCCTGGAACGGCTGGAACCTCGCCAGGGCCCGCGCCCGCGAGGTGCTGGAGCGGCGGCCCGTCGTGCGGACCGGCCACTGCCCCGTCTCGTCACGTGTGCCCGGCCCGCACGACTGATCTAATCGGGGAGGTGACCTTCGATATGCTGATCACCGGTGGCCGCGTCGTGGACGGCACCGGAGCCCCCGCGTTCGGCGCCGACGTCGGCGTGCGCGGGGGCCGGGTCGAAGCGGTGGGCCGACTCGGCGAGGCCGAGGCGGCGGTGCGGATCGACGCGGCGGGCAGACTCGTGCTGCCGGGCCTGGTCGACTGCCACGCGCACGGCGACGCGGCCGTGTTCGACCCGCTCGTGCAGCACGCCGCACTGCGGCAGGGGGTCACGACGTTCGTGCTGGGACAGGACGGGCTGTCGTTCGCGCCGGCCACCTCCCCGGCCGCCTTCGCGTACGCGAGCCGCTACTTCGCGGCGGTCAACGGCCCGCACCCGCACGTGGACGGGCCGGTGCGCGTCGCCGAACTGCTCGCCGGATACGACGGCGGGACCGCGCTCAACACCGTCTACCTGCTGCCGCACGCGACGATCCGATTCGACGCGATGGGCCCCGCGGAACGCGCCGCGGACGGCGACGAACTGCGCGCCATGCTGCGCGCGGTCGAGACGGGCCTGGCCGAAGGGGCGGCCGGACTGTCGTCGGGCCTGGAGTACGCCCCCGGCCGCTACGCCGACGCCGCCGAACTGGCGGCGTTGTGCGCACCGCTGGGCGGCCTGCCGTACGTGACCCACATGCGCGCCTACGGCGCGTCCGCGCAGGTGGGGATGACGGAGGTCGTGGAGATCGCCCAGCGGTCCGGCGCGGCCGTGCACGTCTCGCACCTCCACGGCCCGGCGTCCATCCTGCTGCCGCTGGTCGAGGACGCCCGGCGGCAGGACGTCGACCTGACCTTCGACACCTATCCCTACCTGCGCGCCAGCACGATCCTGGCGATGGTGACGCTGCCACCGTGGGTGCCCGCCGCCGACCCCGACCGCGCCGTGCTGATGCTGTCCGCAGAGCAGTCCTCCGAGCGGGACCGCCTCGCCGGGGAGTGGGCCGGACGCGACGACCTGTGGCCGCGGATCACCCTCTCGCACGCCCCCGGGTTCGAGTGGGCCGAGGGGATGACCCTGCCCGCCGCCGCGGCCGAGTACGGCGCCACCCCCGCGGAGTTCTGCCGGGTGCTCCTGGTGGAGACCCGGCTCCAGGCGGGCTGCGTGCAGGCCCGCCCCGACGAGGGCCCGGCGGGGGAGGAGTCGGTGCGCGCCGTCATGCGCGACCCCGGCCACACCGGCGGCTCCGACGGCATCTACGTGGGCGGCCATCCGCACCCGCGCGGCTTCGGCGCGTTCGCCCGCTACCTGGGCCGGCACGTGCGCGAACTCGGCGACCTCACCTGGGAACAGGCCGCCGTGCACCTGTCCTCACACCCGGCGCGCCGCTTCCGGCTGCCCGACCGCGGTCTCGTACGCCGTGGCCAGGTCGCGGACCTGGTCGTCGTCGACCCGGCCGCGGTGGCGGACACGGCGACCTACGACCGGCCCCGGTCGCTCGCCGTGGGCGTGGACGACGTGCTCGTCGGTGGTGTGCCGGTGCTGCGCTCCGGCGAACTCACCGGCGCCACCCCCGGCCGCGCGCTGCGCCCCGCCTGAAGGCCCGAGCGCGGCAGGGACCGGCAAGCGGGCCGGCGCCGTGCCCGGCATGGGAAGCCCGGGAGCGCCGCCGGTCCGCCGCCGGTTCGCCGCGCCTCAGCATGCCCGGCCCGCAGCCGCGGCGTACCCCTGGGCATGCGTACCCCTGGGCATGCGTGCCACTGGTCGGGCGCCGGGGTCATCGCCGCCGATCGGTGCGGAACCCGTCCTGGTCGCCGGCCACGACCAGGCCGGATTCGTACGCGAAGACGACGGCCTGCGCGCGGTCGCGCAGGTCCAGTTTCGTCAGCAGGTTGCTCACGTGACTCTTGACCGTGTGCTCGGTGACCACCAGATCCGCGGCGATCTCGGCGTTGGACCGGCCGCGTGCGAGCAGCCGCAGCGTGTCCATCTCCCGGTCGGTCAGCTCACCGAGTCGCTGCCGCAGCCCGGGCCGGGCATGTCCGCGCCCGACGAAGTCGGCGATCAGGCGCCGGGTGATCGCGGGTGCCAGCAGCGACTCCCCCGTGGCGATCAGGCGGACGGCGCGTGCGAGGTCGTCCCGCCGTACGTCCTTGAGCAGGAAGCCGCTGGCCCCGGCGCGCAGGGCGTCGTAGACGTACTCGTCGGCGTCGTACATCGTCAGGACCAGCACCTTCGCGTCGGTCCTGCGGCACACCTGTGCGGTGGCCTCCACACCGTCCAGGCCGGGCATCCGGATGTCCATGAGCACCACGTCCGGCTCCAGTTCGACCGCCTTCGCGACGGCCTCGGCGCCGTCGGCCGCCTCGCCGACCACGGTGATGTCGTCGTGGGCGTCGAGGATCATCGCGAAGCCGCCGCGGAACAGGTCCTGGTCGTCGGCGACGAGTACGCGCAGCATGCCGTCAGCCGATCGGCAGGGTCGCGGTGACGGTGAGACCCGGGTTTCCCGGCCGGACGGCGAGCCGGCCGCCGCACGCCGTGACCCGCTCCCGCATCCCGATCATGCCGTGTCCTTCCCGTAGCTCCCGCGCTCCCCGGCCGTCGTCGGCGACCTCGACGTCCAGGGTGTCACCGGACCAGCGGAGCCCTACCCGGACGGTGCTCGCTCCGGCATGCCGGATCGTGTTGGTCAGCGCCTCCTGGATGATCCGGTACGCGGCGATGTCCACGTCGGAGGGAAGGCGCCGCGGCTCGCCACGCACGTCGGCGCGGACGTCTAGGCCCGCCCGGCGGGCGTTGTCCAACAGGCCGGGCAGGGCGTCAAGCCCCGGCTGCGGCCCCCGGGCCGGAGCCGGGCCGCCGAGCGCCTCGCTTCCGCGCAGCGCGCCGAGGATCAGGCGGAGCTGGCCGATCGCGTCCCGCCCGGCCGCCGCGATCGCCTCGAAGACCGCCTCGGCCTTCTCCGGATGATCGCGCGCCACCAGCGGCCCGGTCTCCGCCTGGATCACCATGAGGCCGACCGAGTGGGTCACGATGTCGTGCATGTCGCGGGCGATCCGGGTGCGCTCGCGTGCTACCGCGGCGGCGCGTTCCTCGCGGATGCGGGCCTCGCGCTCCCGTTCCGCGTCCCGGCCGGCCCGCCGGGCCCGTGCGCCCACGCCGAGGGCGTACGCGGCGACGATCGCGGTGAGGAGGTAACGGTAGGTCTCCAGATTCTCGTGCGGGACGACGAGCGACACGGCCACGCCGGCGACGAGACCCGCGATGCCCACGGCGCGCCGCGCCCGGGAGAGATTCGTTTCCGCGAACGTGTAGGTGCACACCAGCACGCCGTATGGCAGCAGCAGCACCAGAGCCCCGGAGTGGGGCAGCGACTTCGCCGTGATCGCCATGAGCGTCGTGGCGCACCCCACGACCGCCCCGACGGAGAGGATGGCGCGGCGCCGCCACAGCACGGGCACCGACATCAGGGCGGCGAGCGCCACGGCCCACCACGGCTGCGGGTGAGGGACGAGGACGGGCGTCACCGTCATCACGGTGACGACGGCGGCGATCGTGACGTCGGCCCTTGATGGACTGAAAATGCTCGCCCGCATGACCGGCTCCGGGGTTGTCGGAGGGAACCCGGCAAGACTATGCGCGCGCCACCCTCCCACGCCTCCGCCGTTCGGCTGACGGCCGTCTCACTCCTTCGAGTGAAACCCGGTGCCACGAGTCTCCGAGCGGTCCCGGTCCCTGCGAGTGGTGCCCGGATCGCTCCCGCCGGTGATGTGCGTCCAGGCCGGAGCCGGGAGGGTCGGGGCGACTGGAGAAGGAGGCTGCACGATGCACTCACCGATTCGGCGTCCGGCCGTGGCGCTCGCCGCCACGGCGCTGTCGGCGACGCTGTTCCATTTCGGCACCGGGCTCACGCCGGTGCCCTGGCTGACCTGGCTCGCACCGCTGCCGGTGCTCGTCCTCGCTCACCGTGTCGGCGCCCGGGCCGCGTTCCTCGCGGCGTCGGCCGCCTGGCTCGGCGGTCAGACGATGATGTGGGGCTACTTCCTCGACACCGTGCAAATCCCGCCGCCGATGGTCGTGTCGCTGATCATCGGGTCGGCGCTGCTGTTCGGGCTGATCGTCCTGTTGTCGCGGGCGCTGCTGCTGAGGGGGCGTCCGCTGACGGCCGTCGCCGTCGTGCCGGCGGCCTGGGTCGCCGTCGAGTACGCGTTCTCGGTGCTGTCGCCGAACGGGGCGTGGTGGAGCCTGGCCTACACCCAGGCCGGCGTCCTTCCGGTCCTGCAGACCGCCTCGGTCACCGGGCCGTGGGGAATCACCTTCCTGCTCCTCGGGGTTCCCGCGGCCATCGCCGCGGTCCTCGCGCCGCGGGCGCCAGGCCGGGAGGCAGGCCGGGAGGCAGGCCGGGAGGCAGAGCGGGAGACAGGGCGCGCAGGGCGGCTGCGGGTGGCGGTCACCGCCGTGACCGTCCTGACCCTGGCGCTGGGCTACGGCGCCTGGCGGCTGCGCTCGCCGTACGGTGAGAGCTCGGAGAAGGTGGCGCTGCTCGCCACCGACCGGGACGGCTGGGTCCCCGTCGCCTCGGCGGAGGGACGTGCCCTGCTCGGGCAGTACACGGCGCGGATTCCGGGCCTCGCCGCGCGCGGCGCGCGGGTCGTGGTCATGCCGGAGAAGGTCTTCGTCGCCGACGACGCGACGCTGCCCGTCCTGGCGGCGCCGCTGGCGCGGCTGGCCGCCGACCACCACGTCGACATCATCGTCGGGCTGATCCTCAAGCGGTCCGGCAGCCTCCGCAACGCCGCCGTCGACTTCCCCGCAGACGGGAGCCGGCCGGTCGAGTATTTCAAGCACCACCTCATCCCCGGACTGGAAAGCGACTTCCAGCCCGGCAACCGCAAGGCCTTCGTGCCCGGTTCCGGCTCCCGCTGGGGGATCGCGATCTGTTTCGACCTGGACCTGCCCGGCCTGGTGCGCGACTACCGCAGGAGCGGCGCCACGACGCTCTTCGTGCCCGCCTGGGACTTCGACCGGGACCGCTGGCTGCACGGCAGGATGGCGGTCACCCGGGGTGTCGAGACCGGGCTCACCGTGGCGCGCGCGGCGCGGGACGGCGACCTGGTCGTGAGCGACGCCTTCGGCCGGATCCGGATGGAGGCGCACAGCGCGGACGCGCCGCTCGTGTCCGCCCTCACCGCGCTGCCCACCGGCTCGGCCGATACGCCCTACACACGGTTCGGCGACTGGTTCGCCTGGGCCTGCGCGCTCCTGCTGTTGCTCGCATTCGCGTCTGCGGTCCGCGCCCGGAGTGCCGCAGGCGCTGGGGGCGCTGCGGGCGCCCGGCGTGCGACAGACACCGGGGGCGCTGAGGGTGCTGAGGGTGCGGCAGGCGACCGGCGCGCGCCGGCCGCACACGCCTGAAACCTTCGCGCCCCCGGCTCGACCAGCACCGGCCTGGCCGCGCACAGCCGTGGGTCGCGCACAGCCCATGCACGGGCGTGCCCGGGGGCGCGTCGCCCGGGTCCGGGTCGACGGGCTCGCCGGCCTACTCGGCCAGGACCTGGCGCAGCGTGACGGCGAAGTTGTCCGGATCGCCCGGCATGCCGAACGTGTCGTCGAGGAACCCGCCGTGGTTGCTGGGGAAGATCACGGGCTTGGTACCGAGCCGCTCGGCGACCGCCTCACCCGCGCGGCGGGCCAGTTGGCCCTCCGACTCGACGCCGACGCCGACGACGACGCGGGTCGGAGCCGCGCGGAGCGCGTCGAAGTCGGGCTCGTAGTGCGTGCAGGTCATGAGGTTCTGCTCGAACAGCACGTCGCCGCGCGCACCGTCGTCCTCCGTCGGCAGCCCGAACTCGGCCGGGCTCCGCATGGGCCGATCGGCGAAGTCCGCCGGGATCTCGCCCTGGTGGCCGGTGACCGCGATGAACTTCATCATCGCCGGGCCGAAACCCTCCCGGTCGTAGGTCCGCCGGATGTCCGCCACGGCGGCCAGCGCCTGCTCCCGGTCCGGCAGCGTCTGGGCGGCGGGCGGCTCGTGCGCCACGAGCGTGCGCACTTGTTCCGGGTGCCGGGCGACGAGCGCGAGCCCGTTGACCGCGCCTCCGCTGCTGGCGAAGATGTCCACCGGCCCGCCTCCGAGCGCGTCGATCAGCCGATGCAGGTCGTCGGCGTGCAGGCCGGGGGTGGACTCGGCGGCGCCGTCGGTCCGCGTGCTCCGGTCGCTTCCGCGCGGGTCGTAGGTGACCACCGTACGGTCCTGGAAGTGCCGCGCCAGGGCGGCGAACCCGGCGGCGCCCATCGGCGATCCGATCAGCAGCAGGATCGGCTCGGTGGTCGCCCCGGCCTCGCGCACGTCGTAGTGGAGAACGCAGCCGGGCACCTCAAGGGTGTGGGTCCTGGGCTCGATCATGGGAGCGCTCCTCTGTCTGAACTGCGAACCACGGAGCCCGGTGAGGGCGGTCACACCCTATCTCGAACGTGTCATCGAATGCGGGCCGACTCGCGGAACCGGTGGCCGCGATGTGACCCGCCGCCGTCCGGCCGTCGTCACACCGCCGTACGCGCCTGTTCCACCTGCCGCGCGATGCCCAGAGCCCCGCTCGCCTCCGCGAGCGCGGCCGCCTCGTCGAGCAGGCGCAGGGCGTCGTCCCGGCGGTCCTCGGCGGCGGCGATGTAGGCCAGCCCGACCAGGTTGGCGGCGACGCCCGCGTCGAAACCGAGCTCCCGGCGCAGCCGGACCGATTCCTCCAGCCGTTCCCGCGCCGCCTCCAGCCGCCCGGCCCCGTGCTCGGCGATGCCCAGATGCCTGAGCGCGTAGGACATGGTCAGCCGGTCGCCGGCCTTCGCCGCGAGCTCGTACGACCGCCGCAGCGCGGGCCCGGCCGCCTCGTCGTCGTGCCGCACGACCTGGTGGAAACAGCCGGTCCAGAAGAGCGCCTCGCCCTCGCCGCGCTCGTCGCCGAGCCGCCGATAGAGATCGGCGGCCCGCTCGAACAGATCGAGCTCGCGGGGGTCCTCCTCGTGGTGTTCGAGGAACCGCGCGTGGGCGATCCGGCCGCGGGCCAGCGCGAGCCCGGCCTCGACCACGCCGACGTCCTGTCCGGTTCCCGCCGTGGCCAGGTCGGCTTCCACCCCGTCCAGCTCCCGGTCGGCCTCGGTGAGAGCCGAGGCGTCACCGCCGAAGACCGCCTGCTCGTAGAGGGTTCCGGCCCGTTCGAGTCGTACGTCGCCGCGCATCCCGGCCCCTATCATGATCATCACGCTGTGAGGTCGCGAGTCTACCTCCGAGGCGGTGGTCCAGTACGATCCACAAGGTGGTCTGAACCGGGACAACGAGGGGGCGGCGTGGGTTTCGCGGACAGCCCCCCGCAGGACGGCGCATGGGGCAACCCGCCGACGCCGCCACGAGGGCTCCCGGAGATCGCCGTCGACGCGCGTACGCGCGGTTTCCTGTGGCCGGGCGAGCCGATCGGCGGACGGGAGTTCGCCGAGGCCCGGCACTCCCTGTTCGACGGGGCGTTCACCTGGCCGGTGATGACGGCACGGCGCTCGGCCCTCGACCACAACATCGCGACGCTGGCGCGCTTCGCCGACCGGCACGGCCTGGCCTTCGCGCCGCACGCCAAGACCACGATGTCGCCGCAGCTCGTCCGCGCCCAGCTCGACGCCGGAGCGTGGGGGATCAGCGCCGCCACGCCGGGGCAGGTGCTCGCCCTCCGCTCCTTCGGCGTCCCCCGCGTGCTGCTGGCCAACGAGATCTTCGACCGCGGCGCGCTGCGCCTGCTGGCCGGCGAGATCGGGTGCTTCGACTTCCTCTGCTACGCCGACTCGGTCGAGGGCGTGCGGGTGCTCGACGAGATGGCCGGCGACGTGCCGTTCCGCGTGCTGGTCGAGCTGGGCCACCCGGGTGGCCGGACCGGCTGCCGCGGCCAGGACGAGCTGCTGGCGGTGGCCCGCGCGGTGCGGGAGGCTCAGGGGACCGAGCTGGCCGGGGTCGCCGGCTACGAGGGGACCCACCACGAGGCCGCCGAGGTGCGCGGGTTCCTGCGCGACCTGGCCCGCGCGGCCCGGACGCTCGCTCCGCAGACGGCCGGCCCCATGGTGGTCTCCGCCGGGGGCAGCTCGTGGTTCGACCTGGTGGCCGAGGAGCTCGCGCCGCTGACCGGGGAGCCGGGCGTCACCGTGGTGCTGCGCAGCGGCGCCTACATCGCCCACGACGACGGCTACTACGCCGAGCACACGCCGTACAACCGGCTGGAGGGCGAGCTGCGACCGGCGCTGGAGGTCTGGGCCCAGGTCCTGTCCGTGCCCGAGCCAGGTCTCGTGCTGGCCGGCATGGGGAAGCGGGACGTTCCCCACGACATCCACCTGCCGTTTCCCAGGGCCGTGCGGCGCGGCGGCCGGGGTCCGGCCGAGCCGCTGACCGGGGTGACGGTCGTCAAGGTGCAGGACCAGCACGCCTATCTCGACGGCGACGCCGGACTGCGCCCGGGAGACCTGGTGTCGTTCGGGCTGTCCCATCCGTGTACGGCCTTCGACAAATGGCGCGTCATCCCCGTGGTGGACGACGACGACATCGTGATCGATCTGATCAATACGTGTTTCTGATGGAGCGGTGACAATGGCTGGCAAGCAGGAGATCCGTACGACCGCGGGGGCCCCGCCGATCGGCGCGTACTCCCAGGGGCTCGTGGTGGGCGACAGGGAGGACTTCGCCGCGTCCAACGAGGTCTACCAGTCCTACTTCACCCGGCCCTCCCCGGTGCGCACCACCGTGGGCTCTGATCTCATGGACATCCTCGTCGAGATCGACGTCGTGGCGTACGCGGGCCGCTGACGATGGACAGCGCCCTGTACGTCTTCGTCGAGGACCTGCGCGCCGAGGGAGTGCGGGGGCTGCTCGACCGGGCCTCGGCGTACGGCGTGCGAGGCGTCGCGGTGGCCGCCGCCTACCACCAGGCCAGGGACGTGACGCCGCACGGCGCGTCGCGGCTGACGCTGCGCCGCGACGGCGTGCACTTCCCGCCTCCGGACGACCTGTTCGACGGGCTGCGCCTGACCCCGCCCGTGCAGCCGGGGGCGCAGGACCGGCCGCTCGACGAGCTGCGCCGCGCCTGCGCGGACCGGGGGATGCGGCTGCACGGCTGGGCCGTGTTCCTGCACAACGCCACCCTCGGCCTGGCCCACCCCGACGTGACGGTGGAGAACTGCTTCGGCGACCGCGGCTCCCCGGCCGACCTGTGCCCTTCGCATCCCGACGTGCGGGCGTACGCGGTGGCGCTGGCCCGGGCCGTCGCCCGGCAGGGGGTGGACACGGTCGTCGCGGAGTCGCTGCACTTCGGGGCCTTCGCCTACGAGCGGTGCGTCGTGGCGCTCGGCCCGATGGACGCCTTCCTGTTCGGCCTGTGCTTCTGCGCCCACTGCATGCGCCGGGCCGCCGACCTCGGGGTGAACGCCGAGGTGGCCAGGCAGGAGTGCGCCAGGATCGTCGGAGGCGTGCTCGACGGCGACCCTCCCGCGGAGGGCGAGGTCACGCGGGCGGCCCTGACGGCCTACGCCGGCCCGGAGACGGTGGCGTACGCGCGGGCCCGTTCCGAGAGCGTCACGTCACTGGTGGGCGAGGTCGCGGCGGCGGTGACGGCCGAAGGCGCGCGGCTGACGTTCATGGACGCGACGGGCGCGGCCAAGGGCCACGCCCACGGGCTGCCCTCCGCGGCTCTGGCCGCGCACGACTCCTGGCAGCTCGGGATCGACCTGGTGGCGCTCGGCGACCTGGTCCCGTCGTTCGCGGTCCTCGGGTATGCCAGGGACCCCGCCCGGGTGGCCGACGACGTCGCGGCCTACCGGCGCTCGGTGGGCAAGAACCCGGAGCTGCGGGTCGTGCTGCGCCCGGGCGCCCCGGACACCGACTCCGCCGACCGGCTGGCCGCCAAGGTGCGCGTGGCCCGTACGGCCGGGGCCGGGGCCGCCGACTTCTACGCGTACGGCCTGGCGCCCTTCGAGGCGCTCGGCCGCATCACCGACGCGCTCGCCTGAGCATGTCGTCGCCTGCCGCCCCGAATCCCTCCCGCCCCGGCAGCCGGGAGGCGGCCTGATCGTCGCGGGCGTTCAGGCGGAGTCGCGGACGACGAGCTCGGTGGGGAGGATCACCGGGTCGGCCGGGCCGCCCTTGAACAGGTCCAGCAGCAGCCGGACCATCGCGGCGGCCTGCTCGACGATGGGGTGCCTGATCGTGGTCAGCGGGGGCTCGGTGTAGCGGGCCGCCTCGATGTCGTCGAACCCGACGACCGCCACGTCGTCCGGCACCCGGCGGCCCGCCTGGCGCAGGGTCTGCAGCGCCCCGACGGCCATGAGGTCGTTGGCGACGAACACGGCGTCCAGGTCCGGGTCGTCCTGCAGCAGGTGGCGCATGGCGACGGCGCCGGACTCCCGGGTGAAGTCCCCGACGGCGACGATCGACCGCCGGTCGGACTCGCGCAGCGCGTCGCGGTAGCCCTTGAGCCGGTCCTGGCCGCCGATCATGTCCTGCGGCCCGGCGATCGTGGCGATGCGCCGCCGTCCGCCGTCCAGCAGGTGGCGCACCGCCTTCTCCGCACCGCCCACGTTGTCGTTGTCCACGTACGGCAGGGGCACCGGCACGGCCGGCCTGCCGTACGAGACGACGGGGACGCCCATCCGCGCGACGGCGGAGGGCAGCGGATCGGCGCCGTGCATGGAGATGAGCATGACCCCGTCGACGTGGCCGCTGGCGATGTAGCGCTCGATCCTCGCGTGGCTCTGGGCCGAGCCGCCGAGCATGAGCACGACCTGCTTGTCGGCGGCCTCGAGTTCCAGGCTGGCCGAGCGGATCACCGTGGAGAACATCGGGTCCTCGGAGAAGACCCTGGTCGGCGGCTCCGAAACGACCAGCGCGATCGAGTCGGTCCGCTGGGTGACGAGGCTGCGCGCCGCCGAGTTGGGGACGTATCCCAGCTCGTCCACGGCACGCATCACGGCATCCCTGATCTGCGGTGTCACCGTCATCTGCCCGTTGACGACCCGGGAGACGGTGGCGCGGGACACCCCTGCCCGCGCCGCCACCGCCTCCAGAGTGGGTCGTTTCATTCATTCCCCCTAGTCGTGTCTGACATCAAGCCCTGCTGCGCGTGGATCCAGGCGGCGCCTCGCTGCGTTGTCGTCGTCGCCGACAACGCTGTCATCGGCTCCTCCTCCGCCTTACGACGCATCCACCCGGAACCACGCTCGCGACGGGCAGCATTTTGTCAGGCACTCCTCAGCCCATTGCGTTCGATGACGTCTCGGTACCACAGCGCGCTGTCCTTGGGAACGCGCCGCTGGGTTTCGAAGTCGATGTACACGATGCCGAATCTCTTGTGGTAGCCGTAGGCCCACTCGAAATTGTCCAGGAGCGACCATACGAGATAACCCCTCAGGTCCGCACCGGCGGAGATCGCGGCGTGCGCCGCCCGCAGGTGGCCGTCGAGGTAGCCGATCCGGTCGTCGTCGTGCACTGTCCCCTTGACGGCGTCTCCGCCGACGTCATCGACGAGGTGGTCGTCGAAGGCCGCGCCGTTCTCCGTGACGAGCAGCCCGACCTCGGGATAGTCGCGCGACAGCCGTACGAGCAGGGTCTCCAGGCCGGACGGCTCGATGGGCCAGTCCATCGCGGTCGTCGGGCCGGTCGGCGGGTCGAACCGGATGCCCTCCGTGCCGGGGAAGGCGGGGTTGGCCGGCTCACCGGGCGCGGCCGACACGAAGGACGGGTTGTAGTAGTTGATGCCGAGCAGGTCGATCGGCTGGTGGATGACGGCCAGGTCGCCGTCCCTGATGTGGCCGAGGCCGCCGTGGCGGGCGGCGATCTCCAGCACCTCCTCCGGGTAGCGGCCCCGCAGCGCCGGGTCGAGGAACTGCCGGTTCATCAGCGCGTCCACCCGTGCGGCCTCCTCGTGGCCGTCGCCGCTCTGGATGACCGGCGACAGGTTGAGGGTGAGCGCGACCTCGGCGGCCCCGGCCGCGCGCAGGGCCCGCGCCGCCAGCCCGTGGCCGAGCAGCATGTGGTGGGCGGCGCGGAAGGCGGCGGCCGGGTCGCGCCTGCCCGGGGCGTGGACACCGGAGCAGTAGCCGAGGAAGGCGGCCACCCAGGGCTCGTTCAGCGTCGTCCAGGTGCCGACGCGGTCGCCGAGCCGGTCGTGCACGACGGCGGCGAAGTCGGCGAAGCGGTCAGCGGTGTCCCTTGCCGCCCAGCCGCCCGCGTCCTCCAGCGCCTGCGGCAGGTCCCAGTGGTACAGCGTGGGGTAGGGCGTGATGCCGTGGCCGAGCAGCTCGTCCACGAGGCGGTCGTAGAAGTCGAGGCCGGCGGCGTTGACCCGCCCGGCCCCGGTGGGCAGGATCCGCGGCCAGGCCACCGAGAACCGGTAGGCCGCCAGGCCCAGGCCCGCCATGAGCCGGACGTCCTCGGCGTACCGGTGGTAGTGGTCGCAGGCGACGTCGCCGGTGTGGCCGTCGACCACGTTGCCCGGGACCTGGGAGAAGGTGTCCCAGATCGAGGGCCTCCTGCCGTCCTCGGCGGCGGCGCCCTCGATTTGGTAGGCCGCCGTGGCGGCGCCCCAGACGAAGCCGTCGGGAAAGACCGACGTGGACGATCCGGACCCCCGAGAAGCGATGGTCGTCGCGGTCATCCCTGCACAGCTCCCCGCATGATGCCTCCGATGATCTGTTCTGCCGGGCAGGACGAAGAAGCCGAGCGCCGCGACCACGGCAGGGTTGTGACGAGGTAGAGAGCGCTCTCGCACAAGATTGTGAACTGTCACTGCGGACGTCAAGGGGTCTATCAGTAACGATTCCCGCTATGACGGAACGTCGTAGTCGCTGGTGAGAGCGCTCCCACAGCCGGTCGGCGCTGTATGGGGGCGGCAGGACCGCGAGAGGGTTCTCCCGGATCTCAGCTCTCCCGGATTTCAGCCGGCCGGGCGGCCCAGGCCTTCCCGGTATCGCTGCGGGCTCACGCCGCGCTCCCGCTTGAAGGCCGAGCTCAGCGCGAACGCGGTGCCGTAGCCGACCCGCCGGGCCACGGCCTCCAGCGTCGCGTCCGTCTCCCGCAGCAGGTCGGCCGCCTGCGCCAGCCGCAGCCCGGTCAGGTAGGCCATCGGCGGCTCGCCGACCAGTCTCGCGAACCGCTGCGCCAGCGCGGCGCGGGAGACCCCCACACGGCCGGCCAGTTCGGCGACCGTCCACGGGTGGCCCGGGTCGGCGTGCAGCATCCGCAGCGCCGGCCCGACCACCGGGTCGCCGTGCGCCCGATACCAGCCGGGGGCCCGCGCGTCCGGGCGGGACAACCACGTCCGCAGTACGGCGATCAGCAGCAGGTCGAGCAGGCGGTCGAGCACCACCTCCTGGCCCGGCTCGTCCTTGACGATCTCCCTGCCGAGCAGCGTGACGAGGGAGCCGTCCCAGGAGTCGCCGCGCAGCACCAGCAGCGTGGGCAGCGCCGCCAGCAGCCGCTGGGTGACCGCGCCGCGCATCTGGTAGGTGCCGATGAGCATCACGGCCGAGCCGTCCGGGTCGTTGCCCCAGTTGCGCGTGCCCAGGTCCATCTCCGCCGTCAGGGCGCGGCCGTCCGGCGTGGTGCAGACCTGCCCGGGATGGATCACGACCCGCGGCGCGGTCGCCGGGTCGTCGGCCACCGTGTAGTGAGCGGGACCGCGCACGACCGCCACGTCGCCGGGGCCCACCCGTACGGCCCTGTCCTCTGAGACGCGGTCCTCGTCCGGGGTGATCCACGCCTCGTCGCGCACCATCGCCACCAGGCACAGCGGCGCCTCGTCCTGGATCCGGACCGACCAGGGCGGGCTCAGGGTCGCCCGCAGCAGGAAGGCCCCCCGCGCCCGGGGCCCGTCGAGAAGGTCGGCCAGCGCGTCCATGCCCCAGATCGTAGACGGCCGGATATGCGGTCGAGCGTCTCGGCGATGTCGCCCGGGGCGGCCCGCCGGTTGACTGATCGCCATGACGACGACAGCGAACGTTCTGGTCACCACCGCCGGCATCGGCGCCCCGGCCGCGGCGGAGGCGTCATGACGTACCTCCTGGCCGCTGCCGCGGCGGCCCTGTCCATGCTCATGACCGCCGGGATGGCAGGCACCTTCTTCGGGTTCTCCGTGGGGGTCATGCCGGGCCTGAACGCGGCGCCGGCCCCCTTGGCGATCGACGCGATGATCGCCGTCAACGTGAAGATCCAGAACCCGGTGTTCCTGGCGGCGTTCGTCCTGGCCCCGCTCGCCGCCGCCGGGGCGGGGGCCCTGCTGCTGGCCACCCCTCGCTCCGGCGCGGCCTGGCCGTTCTTCGCGGCGGCCGCGGTGTACGCCGTCGGCGTCATCCTGATCACAGCCGCGGTGAACGTGCCGATGAACGACGCCCTGGCCGCCGCGGCGGCCCACGGCGACCCGGCCGGGGCCGCCGCCCGGATCTGGCAGGACTACTCGGCCCGGTGGACCACCTGGAACACCTGGCGGGCCGCGGCCGGCGCGGTGAGCCTGCTGCTGATGGGCTACGGCGTCTACCGCTGGGGCCGGGGCTCCTGACCGCCGCTCCGGATGGTGCTCCTGACGGTGATGACCGGTTCGATGGCACTGTTCACGCCGGACACGCCCGTGTGGCTCACCACGCTCGTCCTGTGCGGACGCGGTCTTCTTCCGGAGGCGGACTGGAGAGCGCTCTCTCATCACTGCTCACACCGGGGGGCAGTCGCTGAGAACGCTCTCTCGGATTTCACAGATCCTATTGACGCGAGTGAGATCCAGAGGGAAAGTGTCGCTCAAGCGGTCCGCGATCGCGGTGCGCGGGCCCTCACGACCCTCTCCGGACGCCGCCGTCCGGCTCTCAGACGTCCACCGTCTTCGTTCCGTGAGGCCGCCCGCACCCCCCAATCCCCTCGCCGCGACGACCGGACCGAGGAGAGAGGTACTCATGCGTGTGCTCCACTCCCCATGGCGGCGCTCGGCTCTGGCGCTGCTCGCCGTGGCCGCCGCCGTCATGGCCCTCGCCGTACGGCCCGCCGACGCGTCGGTGCCCTCGACGCCGTCCGGCTGGTCGCTCGTCTGGTCGGACGACTTCAACGGCACGGCCGGAACGCTTCCGTCGTCCACCAACTGGATCATCGACACCGGCCACGCGTACCCCGGAGGCCCGGGCAACTGGGGCACCGGCGAGATTCAGAACTACACGTCCAACACCGCCAACCTGAGCCTGGACGGCAGCGGCAACCTGCGCATCACCCCGATCGGCAGCGGCCAGAACTGGACCTCCGCGCGGATCGAGACCCGCCGCACCGACTTCAAGCCGGCCGACGGCCGCGTTCTGCGTATCGAGGGCCGCATCCAGATGCCGAACGTCACGGGCGACGCCGCCCTCGGCTACTGGCCGGCCTTCTGGGCGCTCGGCGCGCCCTACCGGGGCAACTACCAGAACTGGCCGGCCATCGGCGAGTTCGACATCATGGAGAACGTCAACGGCATCAACTCGGTCTGGGGCGTGCTCCACTGCGGCGTGAACCCGGGCGGGGCGTGCGGCGAGACCAACGGCATCGGCGCCAGCAGGGCCTGCCCCGGCTCGACCTGCCAGTCGGCCTTCCACACCTACCGGTTCGAGTGGGACCGCAGCGTCAGCCCCAACCAGCTCCGGTGGTACGTGGACGGCCAGCAGTTCCACAGCATCAGCCAGAGCCAGCTCGACGCGACGACGTGGTCGAACATGACCTCCCACGCCGGATACTTCATCCTGCTGAACGTCGCCGTCGGCGGCGGCTTCCCCAACGGCGTGGCCGGGTTCTCCACGCCCACCTCCGCCACGGTGTCCGGGCGGCCGATGGTGGTCGACTACGTGGCCGTGTGGCAGAGCGGCGGCGCGACCAGCAGCCCGTCGCCGAGTTCACCCCCGGCGGGCGGCGTGGACGCCCGCTCCACCGTCCAGGCGGAGAACTACCAGGCGCAGAGCGGCACGCAGGTGGAGACGACCCAGGACAGCGGCGGCGGCCAGGACGTCGGCTACATCTCCAACGGCGACTGGCTGCGCTTCGACGGCGTCAACTTCGGCTCGACCGCGGCGCGGCAGTTCAAGGCCAGGGTGGCGTCCGGAGCGGCGGCCGGCGTGAGCGGCCTCGTACAGGTCAGGCTCGACAGCCCGACGGCGACACCGATCGGCGACTTCGCCGTCGGCAACACCGGCGGGTGGCAGAGCTGGACGACCGTCCCTGCCAACATCACGCCGACGACCGGCACCCACACCGTCTACATCACCTTCAGCAGCGGCCAGCCGGCCGACTTCGTCAACCTCAACTGGTTCACGTTCGCCACGTCCTGACCGTCACGCCGTGGGCGGGGCCGCTGCGGGTCCCCGCCCGCGGCCGGACGTACGTCACTCGGTGGGTGAAACCGTCTCCGGCGCCGCCGGCTCGCTGGGCGTCACGGACTCCCCGGGCGTGGCGGGTGCGGTCGGGGTCTGCGGCGTCTGCGGCGTCTGCCCCGGGGGCGCGCCGCCTCCGCCGTGCCCCGGCAGCGCCGGGCGGCTGGCGTCCGCGACGATGATCGCCTTCGGGCTGTCGCCGGTCGTGCCCACGACCCAGACCTGGTCGCCCTGCTGGATCCCCTGCAGACCCTTGTAGTCCGCGACGATCCTGGTGGACTCGTCGACCGTGTAGGCGCGGCCGTCCACCGTCAGGGTGCCGCTCTGCACCGATTCCACCGCGCCCGTCTGGCTGGTGAAGGTCTGGTAGTCGCTGGAGGTGCGCGGCTGCCGGGCCTGTCCGAACTGGAGCAGGCCGAGCTCGGTCATGCCGAACTGCTCCGGACCGGGCCGGAACTGTCCCCCCTGGGCGTACTGCGGCTGGTCGTGGCCCGGCGCGCCCGCGGCGGCGAGGCCGGCGCCGGTGGCGAGGGTGAGCGCCGCGGCGAATCCGAGGAGAAGCCGGGGCCGCTTGCCGCGCGGTTTGGGCGGCTTGCTGGACATGGTCATCGGTGTGCTCCCTCCACTCGGCGCCGGGACACGACATGACACGGCACGACAGGTGTGACGTGACACGGTGCGACGTGACATGGTGTGGCCTGACGCGGTGTGGACTGACGCGGTGTGGACTGCGACATGGCGCGGCCTGACGTGGCCGGCGCGGCCGGGATGTGCGCGAAAGCCGGGTCGATCCGCCCGATCAGCCACCGGTCCGCGCCGGTCGGCCCGCCTTCGGATCCCCTGGCCGCCCTACCCCATCGAGTACGGCGTTCACCGCCCGCTCGGTAAAGCCATCGTCCAGAGGCACTTGCCGGAATACCACCCGCAACCAGACCGCGCCGGCGAGCACGCTTCATCGACGAGGCGGCCGAGGACGTGTCCGCCCGCGCGGCCTGATCAGCCCCGCGCCGTACGCCCGGCCCCGCTCAGCGCGGCGACGAGGGCGAGCGCCAGGTAGACCACCCCGGAGGCGTACCTGAGCGTGCTCGCGCGCAGGCGGCGGCCGAGCGAGCCGGCGGTCAGCGCGTACGCGAGGTCGGAGGCCAGTCCGATGACGGCGAGGACCAGCCCGAGCAGGAGGACCTGCGCGGGCACGTCGCCGAAGGGATCCACGAACTGCGGCAGGAACGCCAGGAAGAACAGCACGGTCTTGGGGTTCAGCACGTTGACCACGACACCTTCGAGGAAGACCCGGCGCAGCGGCTGCGCCCTCGGCTCGTCGCCGGAAGAGCCCCGGCCGGTCAGGGCACGGACGCCGAGATAGGCGAGATAGGCGACGCCGGCCCATTTCACCGCCGCGAACAGCTCTGCGGACCGCGCGAGCAGATAGGACAGGCCCGCCGCCGCCGCGGCGATGTGGAGCAGCGTGCCCGTCTCCACGCCGAGGGCCGAGGCGACCCCGGCCCGGCGGCCCTGGGCCACACCCCGGGCGGCGATGTAGAGATGGTTGGGGCCCGGCACGGCCACCACCGCCGCAGAGGTGGCCGCGTACACCAGTAACGTCGAGGTATCGATCACGCTTGCCGACGCTAGAAGCGTCGCGGCACGCGCGCCCGGGCCAATCGGTGCCCGTGTCCGTGGACCAATGCGCTCAGAGCGTCTCGGCGCCCGTGGCGAGGTCCCGTACGATCTGGATCAGCTCGGCCGGGTCGAACGGCTTGGTGAGATAGGCGTCGACGCCGATGTCGTACCCCCGCCTGCGATCGTCCTCCTGGGCCCGGGCGGTGATGAGCATGACCTTGATGTGCCGGGTGCTCGGGTCCTCCCGCAGCCGTGTGGCCGTCTCCCAGCCGTCCAGGCGCGGCATCATCACGTCGAGCGTGATCACATCGGGATCCACGTCATGGACGCGGTCCAAACAGTCCTGCCCGTCGTACGCGGTCTCGACCTCGAACCCCTCCAGGGTCAGGTTGACCGCTATGAGCTGCCGGATGACCTCGTCGTCATCCACGACCAGCACGCGTCCCAGAAGCTCGCCCACGGCGGCAAAGCTAGCCAATGAGACGGGGTGGGCGCGCGGTTTTCGCTGATCCACATGCTCACGTCCTCCGGAGGCCGTATTGATGTCACGAACGGCCTTCCAGTGCTGGTAGCCTTATCAGCGGTTGAGCCCCCTTAGCTCAGGGGATAGAGCACCGGCCTCCGGAGCCGGGTGCGTAGGTTCGAATCCTACAGGGGGCACCAATTTGATGTCGCAAGACATCGGAAACCCTCGAACCTACGGGTTCGGGGGTTTCTTTGTGTACTGGGTTGGTGGTCGCGGGTGGGGTCCGATGAGCAGGATGACATGGGTTCGTCCGATGCCGATGTGGCGAAGCCGGCCGCCGATCCCCAGGGTGACGACTGTGTGCCGCTGGTGAACCAGCGGCACCGGGTCGGGTGGCAGCCTCGCACGTGGGCCATCAGTTACTGTGCGACGCCACGACTCGACGCGTTCAGAGCCGCCATGCGCACCTTCTCGGTGACGGTTTGACGTGGTCAGACCGTGAAGAGCCGAAGCTTGACGCCGAGGGAGTCGGCGAGGTGCTTCAGGTCGTCGGGATCGCTGGTGACCACAGAGGCCTGGTATCGGACGGCCGTCACGACGACGATAGCGTCGACGGCGTCGGCCGTTCCTGCGGCAGCGCACGCAATTCCCGCTGCACGACCGACGTGCTCGTCATCCGGGCGAATGTCGCAGCCCTTCAGCACGCGGGAGATCTGGTGCTGCGGGCCACCGCGCCATGCTTGGGCAAGGGCCACCACCGGCACGAGTGGACGGATACGGGCGGCGGTCAGTTCACCATGCAGGGCAAGGAAGTCCGGGTTGCGCCGTTCGGCGGCCAGCAAGGCGCCCGCATCGTAGACGATGGCGCGCATCAGCCGGCCTCTGGCCAGGTGTCGTGCTCGAGAAGTCCCGCCTCCATCAGGAACTCCCGGGCCCGTTGCCGGGACTGCTCGGGCAGGGCGCCGTGCAAGCTCTCATATTCCGCCACCAGCTCTCGGGCTGCCGCCCGGCCCGCCGCTTGCAGGGCGGCAAGGTGAGCCTTTTCGACGGCGGCCTCAGCCAGCCACGCCGACACGGGCTTGCCCTCTTCGGCAGCTGCCGCCTTGATCGTCTCCTCGATTTCGGGAGTCACTGAGATCGATAGCTTCCGAGCTGTCATGGCTCCACGATAGCGAACAGTAGGAACGCATTCCTACCGCTTGCGTGAGAAGCATCGGTCAACCGTGGCCTGGGCGTGCTGGGCCGCCTCGGAACACGCTTTCGCATGGCCCTAGCCGACGGTCCCGCAGGTCGGCGGCAGTAGTTGCGGGTGGGGCCGATGATCGGGGCTCGCTACAGCTCGCGGGAGCTGATCGGGGGTATCCGCGGCGACGAGATCGATCCTTGAGACCGCATCGCCGTTCCCATCGTGTACGAGGGCTGCGACGCCTCGGAGGGAATCCCGACTGTCGGCAGAGTGGGGCCGCGGACGGTGCGTACGACCGCCCGCGGCCCGGTAGAGGCCTCACATCAGCTGCGCAGGCTCCACTGCTGGTTCGTGCCGCCGTTGCACGACCACAGAATGAGCTTCGTGCCGTTGGCGGTGGCGGCGCCGTTGGCGTCCAGGCACAACCCGGACTGCACACCGGTGATGCTGCCGTTGGAGTTGAGGTTCCACTGCTGGTTGTTCTGCCCGTTGCAGTCCCAGATGATCACCTGGGTGCCGTTCGAGGTGCCCTGGTTGTAGGCGTCCAGGCACTTGTTGCCGAACACCTGGAGCTGCTTGCCGGACGTGTACGTCCACCGCTGGTTGGTCTGTCCGTTGCAGTCGTACAGCTGAACCTGGGTGCCGTTGGTGGTGCTGGAGTTCGGCACGTCGACGCATCGGCCGGACTGGCCGCCGACGATCGAGCCGCTCTGCTGGCCGGTCCCGCCGCCGTTGCCCTGCCTGACGAGCGATTTCGACTCAGCCGATCGGTTGCCCTGGGCGTCCACCACGAAGAGCCGATACTCACCGGCCGACGTCGGAACGGCGATGGAGGTCGCGGTTCCGCCTGCACGGGTCATCGTGTTGCCGGCGGTGAAGGAGGTCGTGCCCGAGGGAGCCAGCCAGACCGTCTTGCTCGCGTCGCCGGTGCTGCGGATGGGAATCGACGTCACACCGGCGCTGGTGAACGTGCTGGCGGGCAGGACGTAGTCCGGCAGGGAAAGATTGCTCTGGGGGATGATGTTCCTGTACGCGTCCTCGAGTCCGGAGTTCACGGCGATGCCGTAGGCCTGCGACGGCCAGACGTAGTCGGAGGATACGAGGATGTCCTGGACCGTGCTGTTCGGCAGGTTCTTGTTGGAGACCTTGTTGATAGCCCCGTACGTCTGCGTGATGCTCAGGTCGTGCTTACGTCCGAAGTCGTCGGAGTTGATGAGCCACGTGACATTCTTGTCCACGCTCAGGACGTTGTCGCGGAAGGTTATGTACGCGGAGCCCTCGTCGGGGTGGAGTCCGTACTTGTGTCCGGACGGGACGCCCTGCAGATAGTTGTTGCTGATCGTGGTTCCCGGCTGGCTGCCCAGCGTGTAGATGGGAGCCGTGTCGCTCAGGCGCTGCACCGTGTCGATGATGTGGTTGTAGCTGATGTTGTTGTTCTTCGCCGTGGTGGTCGGCCGGTTGGGCGCGATCGAGCCTGACGACCCGTCGAAGTTCCACCAGCCCCAGCCGAGCGTTATACCGGACCACGGGGTTTTCTCGATGCGGTTGTGCTGGATGGTCAGGGTGTCGGCGAAGTACGCCGAGATGGGGCTGTGCCCGTTGAACAACACGGCACTGTCGTAGATGTAGTTGTTCTTGATCTCGATGTTCTTGGGCGCCCCTTCGACCTGGGCGGGATACTTCTCGTGATTGGTGGAGGTGTAGTCCCCGATGTAGACATTCTGGGGGTGGCCCACCGAGATGGCGGATCCGGCGACGTCGTTGGTGTAGTTCCCGATCAGCTGCGAGTTCACCACGTCGTTGGCCATGGTGATTCCGTCGACGCCGGTGTGCTGTATCCGGTTGTTCTGCAGCACGAGCCCGTCGGCGTTCTCGAGCTGAATCATGCCTGGCGCCAGGTCGACATTGCGGTAGTAGTAGGCGTGGAAGTTCTGCTTGGCATAGGCGATTGCGCCGAGGTTGCCCTGCTGGGCCTGCTTGAGCACCGAGCCGGCCACGTTGAACAGGTTCCAGTCGGAGTGCTGGACCGTGAGGCCGGAGAACGTGATGTTGCGGGCGCGGTTGCTCGTGGAGGTGCCGGCGACCTTGATAAGGGTGGACACGTTGTTCGGTGCCCAGACCGCCGCGGTCGTCATGTTTTCCGAGCTTGCCTTGTAGTAGTACAAGGTCTTGCTCGACTTGTCGAAAAAGAACTCGCCCGGCGTGTCCAGGAACTCGTAGGCGTTCATCACCTTGTGGGTGCCGCCGACCTGGGCGTTTCCGTTGAAGGCGCCCTGGGCGATGGCCGCTCCCGGCTGCTGGAACAGGGCGACACGGTTGGAGCCGTCAGCGGTGACCTGCCGGACTCCCACGATGGCCGTGGTCCAGGTCGTCGACGTCTCTATTTCGATGTCGTCCTGATTGGCGGCGATAGCGGGAAAATCATTCAGACTGTACTTCGCCCCCGCGCACTGCGAACCCGATTCCCATGCCCAGGACGCCTGCCCCGCCGTGATGGTGTAGGTGCCGTAGCACCCCTGTGAACTTATCGTTTTGGAAGCCATGTACGCCCGCTTGTCGTTGACATAGAGCGCACGGAGCTTGTTGCTGCGGTTCAGCGGGGCTTTCCAGATGTTACCGCTGTGCTGCGTCCATCCGGTTACCTGGACGCCTCCATCGAGGATCGGCGTCTCGTTCTGGTAGGCGGCGTATATGACCCGGTAACCATTCGTGCCGGAGTCGGCCGGCGTGAAGTCGATTGTGCTGCTGACCGGGTAGTTTCCCCCGCGGAGGTACACGTAGATGTCGCCTGACATGTTGGCGTTCACCGTACGGACGACGTCCCTCGCGTGCTGGAGGGTTCTGAACGGTGATGCGACCGTTCCGGGGTTGGCGTCATTGCCGTCGGGGGCGACGTAGTAGGTTGCCTGGGTCGCGGCTGAGGCCGGGGTACTACCTGCGAAGGTCGGCAGCAACACAGCGGCAACGAACACCGCGAGCGCTGCTAACGCCTTTTCAGTGGTGGACAGGGCTGACTTCACGCTCTGTTCCTTTCGCTGGTTCCGAGCAGATTTTCCGCGAAATCACTCCGCCGTGACAGAACTCATCGGGATGTGCCGTTGCGCGGGCGGGGCGCCTTTGTCGTGCGGTTGCGGACGTCGAACGGAGGGCCGTGCACTTTGCGGGCCGAGGGGCCGGCCGCCCTCACGCCATGCGCGGCAATCGCCCTGGAGCGTGGGCCTCGGCAGGCTCGTCGTCTGGACGGTGCCGCGCGGTCAGCGAAGATCGCCGTAGGAAGCGCGGCAGCGTCGACGGCCGCCGCCATGGTGGTGATGAGGCGGCGAGGTTCAGCGGCACGGATCAGCGGCACGCTCACTGAAGCTCCTGGTGACGAGTCGGGGGGCGATGCCTGCGGCCGAGTGCCGGCCGCGCCGCCACGGCTGGTCCGCCGCCGCGGTACGGCCGCCATTCGCCGGGACACCCTGATGCAGGGCATGCGGCCGGTCAAAAGGAGTGCCTCCGAAGGCGAGAAACGCATTTGGGCCGTCCGGAGGACATCCCATGAATAGGCTCGGTTTCGTACAACGTATGACGTCTGATGTGTCGGGTCAAGAAACAATCGCGCGCGCCCGGCAACCCGGCACCGCTTGGCAGGAAGGCCGACGACTCTCGTGGGAACTGGATGAAACTTTCATCGGCAGAAGGCTGAGCGCCAGAGCGGTGACCGCGAGGTGTGCGCCTTGCCTTCCTCGTTCATCCGTGGGTGCGACGCGGCCGCACGGAGAATCATCCCACCTTTCGTCCATGTGGAAGGGTTCTGTCACCGTCTCCCACTGGACGGCACATCATCGTGAGTACTCGACCGATGCGGCTCAGTGGTTGTACGAGCTGCCTCCGCTTGAGGTTGGAGATATACCGGCGTCAGGCCATGCGCGGCTCATAGTGTCGGAGCCGTCATGAGCGACTCCGCGTCATACCTGGCCTTCGTCGCCTCCGTACCGCGCCTTCGTGCCGGCGCAGGCGCATTGCTCCGAGACAACGAGGGGCGGGTGCTTGTCGTGCATCCGGTCTACAAGGACGGCTGGGAGATCCCCGGCGGGATCGTCGAGGCGGGGGAGTCCCCCGTCAGTGCTTTGCTCCGTGAACTGCGGGAGGAACTGGGCATCGCGCCGCCGGTGGGTCGGCTCGCATGTGTCGACTGGGTGCCACCGGCGCCGCCGTGGGACGCCGGGCTGATGTTCGTCTTCGACGCAGGCGTGCTCACCGACTCACAAATCGCGACGCTCCGGCTGCAGCCCGAGGAGCTCGACGAATATGCATTCGTCCGCCCCGCGGACCTGGACAAGCTCCTGCCGCCGGGCTTGGCGCGGAGGATGAATGCGGCGATCTCGGCGGCGGACGCACGCCAGACCGCTTACCTGGAGGACGGCCTTATTCGCCTCCTTCCGTAGCTCGGATGCAGTAGTGGGTCGCTGTGGCGGCATTGACTCCCACGGTGTTGCGAAGCGATTCGACCGCAGGCCGGACGTCGAGGACGGATCGGAGTGCTGTCACCGGCCCCGCTCGCTCAGATGGGCGGCGTGGCGAGCGGGTCCGCGCTGCAGGGTCAGCCAGCCCAGATGATGTCGATGACGCGCAGGGACTGGGTTTCCTCATCAAGGATGAACGTCAGCATCACCTGGCTGAGGAAGACCGTTCAGCTCGTATAGGGCGCGTCCGTGGAAGCCATCGAACTTGTAACTCACACCCGGTCTTCCCACTCCGGCGGGGTGTAGCGAGTGAACATCTCTGTACGCTCCTGAAGGGCGTCCTGGACGGCCTCCTCATAACCCGGGCGAGCGTAGGCGAGCGCGCGCAGGCGCCACTGGCGCAACAGCGTCTGCACCTGCTTGAAGCGAGCCAGATCGTGCGCGGCTTCCAGTGCCTCGTCGTACTCTGCGCGGAACTGGACCCGGTGCGACGGCGGAAGCGCCTCGAAGATCGCCGCTGGGTCCTCACCGGGATCACGGAACCCGACGTGATCCACAGGCTGAGCGCTCATACCGACCAACCTATCTGGTTGGGGGTGCCGTCAACCGATGTGTCATGGGCCGCCCCGGCGGAACGTCGAGGCGGGACAGTCCCCCGTCAGCGCTTTGCTCCGTGAGCTGCGGGAGGAGTTGGGCATAGCGCCGCCGGTGGGTCGGCTCGCATGCGTCGACCCGGCACCGCCGTCTTCCTTGACGTCGATCCTTCGCTGTTAGGCGGCGAAGAGGAGAAGCAGCCCCACGACGGTGTAGACCACCATCAGCACGAGCAGGGGAATCTGCCCGAGGACGGCGGTCCGCCGGGGAAACAGGGCCAGCGCGCGATCGTGGGCCAGGACGGTGCCCAGCACGTGACCGATGACGATGACCGTGACCTGGAGGGTGGCGACTCCCGCGGGGGTGGTGCCGAGCGCCTGGATGGTCCACCCGGCGGTGCCCAGCCAGTCGGCGCCGGTGTCCAGTGGGTCGGACAGCAGGGCGATGGTCCGCTGCCCCTCCAGGAGGAACAGGGTGTAGTAGTGGGCGACGATGTATCCGACGGCTATCGGGACTATCGAGTGGGCGATCTCGCCCGCCGTCGTGCCGGGCCGGGCCGCGCCCCATCGGCCGGCGAGCGCGGTCGCGGTCCGGTAGGCCGCGAGCACCAGAGCGATGACGATGACCAGGCCGGCGGTGCCCGTGACCGGGGCCGGCACCGCGCTTTCCTGCACGAAGCGCACCCATACCGGAGCGTTGGACAGGCTGTCGTACATGGTGGAGCCCAGGAGCACGACCACCAGCGTCGTCTGTCCCGGTGCCGGTCGTAGCCCGGCCATGCCGTCGAGGGAGTTGCGCCAGGCCACGACGCCGTCGCCGCGTCTGGCCGCCGGGGCGAGCCTGCCCACGAGGCCGCTGTAGACCTCGAACGGATCGCCGTGGTCGAACCACCGGGAGCCGAAGACGACGGCTCCGGCGAGCGTGAGCACGGCGTAGGCCGCGAGCCAGGCCCCGATGACCGGCAGAGTGGCCCGTTCGGGGGCGACGAGTTCCAGCCACACGAAGGCGAACAGGCCGGCGCAGGCGGGCCAGTATCCGACGCCTGGGGGCAGCGGCCGCAGGCCGAGCTCGGGGTCGCGTCCGAGTCCCCTGCAGGCCAGCAGGTGCAGCGTCCGCAGCGGATTCAGACGGCGCCACACCGGGCCGAACAGCAGCGAGAGCGGCACCAGGCCGACCCAGAACAGGACGTAGAACGCCCCAGCGGTGGGATTGTCGGCCTGATCGGGACCGAAGATCAGTCCGATGCAGAAGTACGCCGCGGCGACGAGCCCGGCGATCCGCCAGACCCACCGCCAGGCGGGCGCGCTCATCGCTGTCTGGACGGCGGCCGGCAGCGAGCGGGCGCCAGGAGAGTCGCCGCCCAGGCGCGGTTCCTTCCACAGTGCGCCGAGCGCCACGAACGACACCAGCAACGCGAGGGCCGCGCCGATCAACACGGCCGAGAACGGGATCGGCAGGTCCTGACGGCCTCCGACGCCGTGAGCCAGCAGCATCCCGGCGGCCTAACGCACGACGAGCTGGAACAACTGCAGTCCCGACCCGTGGGTTTCCATCTCGAACAGGCCGGTCTGGTCGGCGACGAACTCGATGCTCGCGGGGGTGCCGGGCTGCAGCTCGGCCTCCTTGTCGTACCCGTGTAGATGCGCCTCGTCGGCGGTGTCGCTGGTGACGGTGATACGCACCGTCTGGCCCTTGGTCACCTCGATCCGGTCCGGCGGCGGGGTGACCTTTTTACCGGCGATGGTGACGGTGATCTCCTTCACGGCCGGGTCGGCGGGGGCGGCTGCGGCGGACTCGCCGGGGGCGGCGGGAGCCGACTCGGCAGCAGCCGGGGCGGCCGGCTCGGTGGATACCGGTGCGGCGGCCTCGGTGGTTACCGATGCGGCCGACTGGGCGGGAGCGGCGGCATCCGACCCGCCACAGGCAGACGTGGCCATCAGCAGGGCCGCACCGAGTGGGAGCACGGCGAGCAGCGGGCGCAGGCGTGCAGGGGCGATCACCATGGGGGGTTCTCCTGAAAGGGCGAGGCGTGTCAGCGTCGCTTGGTGGATTTGGGGCGGTGGGGGGTGCGTGGCGCCGGGGCGCGTGAGGGTTTCTTGGCCTGCGGGCGGCCGGACGACCGCTCGGCCGCCGTCGTGGCGGGCGCGGGCCGCCGCGCAGCCCGCACCACCAGGGCGCCCGCTCCCAGGACGAGGACCGCGGGCACCAGCCATACCGACAGCCCGGTGCCGGAGTCGGCCGGCTGCGCTGCCCGGGCCGCAGTGCCCGCAGTGCCCGCAGTGCCCGCAGTGCCCGCAGTGCCCGCAGTGCCCGCAGCGCCGCCGGGTTCGGACGCCGCGGCCGGGCTGCCGCCGGCCTGTGTGACCGAGGCCGGGCTTGCGCCGGCCTGTGTGACCGAGGCCGGGCTGCCTCCGGCCTCTGGCACCGTGGGGCCCATCGCCGAAAGGCTGCCGCCGGCCGCCGGCTCATTGGACTGGGGGCTGCTCCCTGGCTCGGCCGAGGCGAGCAGGCTGGGGTCGGGCTCGTTGTCCGGGGCCTGCCAGCCCTTGGGCGGCGCCGAGGTCTTGCCCTTGTACGTGAACCGGAGCTCTCCCTGCACCGGCTCCCCGTCGGAGGCGATCGACAGATACCGGACGACGTACTCGCCCCGCGCCGGCCAGTAGGCGACGGGGACCTGCGCGGGGAACCCGGTGTTGTACACGCTCGGTTCCCAGAAGCCGTTGACCAGGTTGTACTCCTGGACCGGCTTGTCGAGACGCTTCGGCTGACCATGCGTCCAGGGCTGGTCGACCCGGGCGCCGCCGGGAGCGGTGACCGCGAAGTACGCGTTCGGGGCGGGTGCCTCGGTGAAGTAGAGGGAGAGGGACTCCAACGGCTCGCGCACCGTGCCGTCCTTCGCCGGTGTCGACATCGCGAGCTGACCGTGGGCGAAAGCGGGCGTCGCCAGGGTGGCCATGGCCATCACGCCGATGACGACTGGCAGAAGCAACCTGCCCGACCAGCGCGCCATCGTCACTTCTGCTCTCCATGCGGTACGACCCCTGGGCGGGGAGATGCGGCTTGGGCCCCTGGGGCCAATTCCGTCGAGATTAACGACTTTCGCCCCAAAAGAACAGAACTCGGATCATTGACACCAGAAGTAGACGACGTTGCGGTCTGTGACCGCACCACGCTTTCAGGGCCCGCTCGAACAGGTGAGCTCTCTCAGGGGCCCCGCAATCTTCGCCAAGCAGGCGCCGCCGGACGTCCCGGGGTCGTACTGTCGAACCCGTTGGCGAGGAGGACCTCTGATGCGCAGCGTGACGTACTCCATGAGCGTCTCACTTGACGGCTACATCGTCGGGACGGACGGTGACTTCGGCTGGTCGGCGCCCGACGAGGAGGTCTTCCGCTTCGTCACCGGCGAGATCCGAAAGGTCGGCGTCCACCTGCTGGGACGACGGCTGTACGAGACGATGCTGGACTGGGAGACCGCCGACCAGGATCCGTCGCTCGACGACTTGATGCTCGAGTGGGCCGCGATCTGGAAGCGGCTCCCGAAGACGGTGTTCTCCACCACGCTGTCGGCGGTGCAGGGCAATGCCCGCCTGGCCTCCGGGGGCCTGGCGGAGGAGATCGAGCGGTTGCGAGCCGAGCCGGGGGAGAGTGAGATCGCGGTCGGCGGTGCGACTCTCGCCGCCGAGGCGGCGGCGCTGGGTCTTATCGACGAGTACCGGGTCAGGGTCTATCCGGTGCTGGTCGGCGGCGGCATTCCGTTCTTTCCCCGGCGCGAGCGCCAGGTGGATCTCGAACTCGTCGAAACCCGCACCTTCAGCTCGCAGGTCGTCTACCTCCGCTACCGCGTGGCGCGCTGATCCTGTCGCCGCCCAGTCCGGTGCGCGTGCGCTCCGGCACCTGGGAGGCCGTGCTGACGATGATCAGACCTCACAAGGGCCTGCGTGGCCGCGCGTCTTGACAGGCAACCATCCGGTTGCCTAAGTTACAGGCAACCGAAAGGCTGCATATCGTGGATGGCAATCCGAGTACGAGCGCGGGCCTGGACGAGGTGTTCAGGGCGCTGGCCGATCCGAGCCGGCGTGCGCTGCTCGACTCGCTCAACGCCCGCAACGGGCAGACGCTGCGCGAGCTGTGCGCCGGACTCGACATGACCAGGCAGTCCGTCAGCAAGCACCTCGCGGTGCTGGAGGAGGCCGGGCTCGTCGCCACCGTACGGCGGGGCCGGGAGAAGCTGCACTACCTCAACGCCGCGCCCGTGCACGAGATCGCCCATCGGTGGATCAGCCGCTACGACCGGGCCAGGGTCCAAGCCCTGGCGGACCTGAAACTCGCCCTTGAGGAGACCCCGATGGATGCGCCGACCTTCGTCTACACCACCTATATCCGCACCTCGGCGCAGAAGCTCTGGCAGGCGCTGACCGAGCCCGCCTTCACCCGCCGCTACTGGGCCACGGAGTTCACCACGGACTGGTCGGCCGGCTCACCGATGACCTGGGACAACCACGGCGTACTGATCAGCGACCCGGAGCAGGTCGTGCTGGAGGCCGAACCCTACAGCCGGCTCTCCTACACCTGGCACGCCGTCACCCCCGAGCTCGCCAAGCGCTTCGGCTGGGACGAGGAGTTGCTCGCCCGGCTGTCCGCCGAGGCCCGCTCGAAGGTCACCTTCACGCTTGAGGAGGCCGGGCAGGTCGTGAAGCTCACCGTCGTGCACGACGGCTTCGAGCCCGGATCGAGCCTGGCCGAGATGGTCAGCCACGGCTGGCCGAACGTGGTGGCGAGCCTGAAGTCGCTGCTGGAGACCGGCGAGCCGCTTCCGGACGGCGCGTGACCTCCTCGACCAGGGCCCGACGACGTCGCGAGGTGCCGCCCGGGCCGGCCCGCCTGGGCGAACGCCCAGAGGAGGGCGGCGGAAGCGCTCGATGAGGGTTCTTCCGATCGACCTGGGTGGTGCGGGCTCGCCTCCGTGGCCGCGTCCGGCTGTTGCGAGGCATATCGTCCCGCGCTCCCGCGTCGCTAGGGTTCGGTGCCATGGTCACCCCTCTGGACCCCGACGACCCGCGCGTACTGGGTGAGTTCGCACTGAGGGGGCGGCTCGGCGAGGGCGGGCAGGGGGTGGTGTTCCTCGGCCTGTCGCCCCGCGGGGAACCGGTCGCGGTGAAAGTGCTCAAGTCGGGGCTCGACTCGTCGGTGCGGGAGCGGCTGGTCCGCGAGCTCGACGCGATGCGCGGTGTCGCGCCCTTCTGCACCGCCCGAGTGCTGACCGCGGTGGTCGATGGGCGGATGCCGTACGTGGTGAGCGAGTTCATCGACGGGCCGTCTCTGCAGCAGCGGGTCGATGCCGGCGGTCCGCTGCGGGGCGGCGAGTTGGAACGCCTCGCGGTCGGCACGGCCACGGCGCTGGCGGCCGTTCACGCGGCCGGGATCGTGCACCGGGACTTCAAGCCGGCCAATGTGCTGCTGGGGCCGGACGGCCCCCGGGTGGTGGACTTCGGCATCGCCAGGCACGGCGCGAGTGACACGATCACGGCGGGCCCGGTCGGCACCCCGGCCTACCTGGCTCCCGAGCAGATCGCCGGGGACCCGGCCACGCCCGCCTGCGACGTGTTCGCCTGGGGAGCCACGATCGTCTTCGCCGCCACGGGCCGCCCGGCCTTCGGCGCCGCCAGCGTCCCCGCCGTCCTGCACCGGATCCTGACCGCCGAGCCCGACGCCTCGGCACTGCCCCGGTCGCTGCGTGGCGTGGTCGAACGATGCCTCGCCAAGGATCCCGCGCGCCGGCCGGCCTCCCGCGACCTGCTGCTGGAGCTCGTCGGATCCGCCCCCGACCCGCTGCGGGCGGGCGCGGCCGCAGCGACCACCAGGCCGGAGGGCGTACGGCGGGGTGGGACGACCGCGATCCTCCCGGCCTTCCCGGGTCCGGCCCCGGGTCCGGCCCCGGATTCGGGTCCGGGTTCGGGTTCGGGTTCGGCTGGGACGCTTTCGCCGGGCCCGGAGACGACCGGGGCGGGCGGCCGCCGGCAGGCCTCCCGTTTCGGGATCGTCGCCGGGGCGGTGACAGCCGTGGCCGCGGTGTCGGTCGCCGCCGCACTGCTGGGGCCGCGCCTGCTGTCCAGCGAAACGGCTGGCACCTCGACGCACGCCACCACGACGACGACCGTCTCGCACCCCGCCGGCTCACCGGCGCCGCCCGCCGGCAACACGCCGGGGGAGACCGTCACGGACTACGGCGGCACGGGCCAGGACGACACGGGACAGGACGGCGGAGAGCAGGATGACACCGGCCAGGACGACACCATGACGACGGACGACGCCTTGGACGGTTCCTCCGGGGACGCCACAGCGACTCCGAAGGCCACCGCCGTGCCGTCGACGACGCCGGGCGGAACGGTTCCGGCCGCGTTCGCCGGCACCTGGGGAGGCCACCTCGAGCCCGACCAGCTCGTGGGAACCAGCGAGACCGACGTACAGATCGTGCTGGAGCCGGGCGGACGCGCCGGAAGCTGGAAGGACACCAACAGCTCATGCCGGGGGAGTCTGACGCTGACGCGCAGCTCCGGCACGGCACTCGTCTTCCGGCTGGACAAGTGCGCACCAGGCAGGATCACCCTGATCCAGACCGGTGAGGGGCTCGCCTACCGATGGGACGGCGACGAGGGCGATGTCACCTTCCAGGGCCTCCTGGTCAAGGACTGACCACTCCGCATGGAGACCCTGGGGGTGCGGCACCCGCGGACAGTACGCATCGCTGAGACCGGCGTGGTCGGTGAGCGATGTTGATCGTCGCCGATCAGCGACTGCCCCTGCCCGTTATCGCCGATTGAGCTGGAGGTGCGTGGATTCACTCCGGCTGATCCGCTGAACAGAGGGTGGACGGCATGGCGCTGCGATTGATGGATCGTTCCAGTGTGACTGTCCCTCGATATGTCGGGCCAGGTGAAATGGCCACACTCCTCCGCGAATAGCTGGAAAGGGTCCGACACATTCGGTGAAGGGGCTCGAAACTCCTGGTCAGCGACATATCGAGAGTGTGCGTGGGCGCATCCGGCGAAGTGCCGGTGCCCGCTTCTTAACCACTGATACGCTTTACACCTTTCGGTAACTCTGAGCATTTACGGGGCAAGAGTGACGACGGGGCCCGGTTATCACCAGCAGTATCCGCCTCAGCCGCCGCCGCAGTGGCAGTCTCAGCCTCCACCTCCGCCACCGCAGTGGCAGTCTCAGCCTCCACCTCCGCCACCGCAGTGGCAGTACGGCCCTCCGCCGCAGCAGTGGCAGGCTCCGCCTCCCCCTCCGCCTCCTGGGCCCGGACGCAGGACCGGGCTGTGGGTGACGCTCGGGATCCTGTCCCTCGTCCTCGTCGTCGCGGTGGGTGCGGGGGTGGGCCTTGTCCTGCGGGGCGGCGGCTCCGGCGACTCCGGCGACGACGCCACGGGCAAGGCCGCCACCGACTCGAACACGGTCGTCGTGAAGGACGACGAGATCACCAAGCTGGTCCAGTCGCACAGCAGGGCGCTGGCCTCGGGTGACGCCAAGGCATTCACCTCGATCTTCGACCAGAAGAACGCCGCTCTGGTCCGCGATCAGGCGAGAGTCTTCGCCAACCTGCGCAAGATGCCGCTGGCCGAGAAGT
Organism: Microbispora bryophytorum; assembly: GCF_006874465.1. Lineage (GTDB taxonomy): Bacteria > Actinomycetota > Actinomycetes > Streptosporangiales > Streptosporangiaceae > Microbispora > Microbispora bryophytorum. Next base: position 565,799 of record NZ_VIRL01000003.1, read on the forward strand.
CCTACCAGGTGTTGCGCCGCCAAGGCCGGGCTCAGGACAGTTTCGGACGGGGCGTGAAGTTCACGCAGGACGTCGCGTTCGTCCACCGGTTCGACGGCATCGACCTGCGCCCGGTGTCCGAGTGGTATCGCTGGACCATCGAGAAGGCCTCGCCGAACGCGCCCCTTGTCGTGACCAAGGTGCAGGGCGCGCCGCCGACGATCAGCGGCGAGGCGTCGAAGACGATGTACTTCCCCGGGCCGTGGGACGTCTGGCCGGACATCGTGGTCGCGAAGGCGGGCGACAGCATCGTCCTCGCCAGGCCGCAGGACGCCGCTCTGGCCCGGCGCGTCGCACCGACCGTCTCCGCTGCCGCCGCGAGCGACCTCGCCTTCTGGGAGAAGAACGGCGATCCGGACGCGGCGGTGCCGACCGGGTTCGTGGTGGCGCTGGTCGAGGGAAAGGCCCAGCTCGGCAAGTTGTTCCGTACGGCCAAGGCGAACGAGGCCGGCGTTTCGATCCCGATGCCGAGCTGGGGGGTCGGGAACGACACCGTGAAGATCGGCGGCACCCGCGTCGTCATGGACACGACGTCGGAGTTCTTCAGGAACAAGCAGGGGATCATGGAGATCTCCGAGCACGAGCTCGCGCACTCGCTCGTCGCCGGGCTCGACAGTGCGCAGTTCGCTCTGTTCGGCAGGGCGAACTGGATCACCGAGGGCTTCGCCGAGTACGTCGCCGGCCGCAGCCAGCCGATCGCGCAGAACCGGCGGGCCGACGAGGGCCGTGCGTACGTGGCAGGACGGCTCGCCATGCCGTTCGACGGGAAGCTGCCGTCCAACGCCCTCTGGGACTTCAAGCAGATGACGAGCGTCAACTACCTCATGGGGCATGTGGCCATGCGGTTCATCGCGCAGAAGTACGGCGAGCGGAAGCTGGTCGAGGGCGTGGTCGCGGCTTACCGGGCACCGGGCGACGACAGCGAAGCCGCCCTCTTCAAGGTGCTCGGCGTGACGATGGCGGACTTCGAGCGGCAGTGGGCGGGCTACGTCCGCGCCCAGTTCGCGTGATCGGGGGAGAAGCATGACGGATCAGCACAACGGGGACCCGTACGGCGGGCCCACACCGCCCACACCGCCATCAGCTCCCACACCGCTCTTGCCGTACCACCCCAACGGTTCGGGTGGGTCGGCCTACGGCGGACAGGAACAGCCCTACCTCGGCCAGGGACGACCGGGTGACGCCGGAGGCTGGGGCCAGCCCGCACTCAACCAGTCCGCACCCGCTCGGCCGGCGTACGGCCAGCCGGCCTATGGCCAGCCCGCGTCCGGACAGCCGGTGTCCGGTCAGCCGGTGTCCGGTCAGCCGGTGTCTGCTCAGCCGGTGTCTGCTCAGCAGGCCTATGGTCAGCAGACCTACGGTCAGCAGGCCTATGGTCACCCGGCACCGGCTCAGCCGACGTACGGGCAGCCGGGTGGTCAGGGGCAGCTAGGTGGTCAGGGGCAGCGGGGTGAGCAGGCCGGGCCGGGCCCGCAGGCTCCGTCGGCGTACGGACCGCCCGGCGAGAGCGCGCCGTGGGGTCCGGGCGCCCCAGGCGCACCGGCGCCGTACGGCCAGCCGGGTCAACCTCAGCCAGGTCAACCTCAGCCGGGTCAACCTCAGCCGGGTCAACCTCAGCCGGGTCAACCTCAGCCGGGCCAAGCCCATCCGGGTCAGGGCCAAGCCCAGCCAGGCCAAGCCCAGCCGGGTCAGGGATACCCGGGTCCGGGTCAGCCGGGTCAGGGATACCCGGGCTCGCCGTACCCGCAGTCCTGGGGGCAGCCGGGCCCGGCCGCTCCGGCCCCCGCTCCACCCGGGCAGGGCCAGACGCCCTGGTATCCAGGCGGGCAGGGGTACGCGGGCCAACAGGGCTATCCAGGTCAGCAGGGGGGCTACCCTGGCCAGGGCTATGGCGCCCAGGGACAGCCCGCCCAGGGGCTTCCACCGCAGCCGCAGCCGCAGCCGCAGGCGCCTGGCGGCAAGGGCAAGCCGGTGCTGTTCGTCGTGCTCGGGCTGGTTGTGCTGCTTGCGGTGGGCGCGGGGACCGCCTGGCTCGTCGCAGGCGGCGGCTCCGCCACCGATTCCGGTTCCGGTGGGGGCGCGGGGGAATGGTCCGTCCCGCTCGCGAGTGCCGACAGCATGGACTTCACCCAGGGACTCGCGTTCGCGGGCTGGCTGACGGACAAGACGGTGATCCGGGTGCAGCGCGACGGGGTGCTCGCCTACGACCTGACCTCGGGCAAGCGTGCCTGGGGCACCCCCTCGCCCGGCGACCAGCTCTGCGGCGCCACCTCCGGCCTGACGAACGGCAAGGGCGCCGTGGCGTACGGCAGCGACCAGTTGTGCGACCACCTGGCCGGGGTCGACGCCGCGACAGGAAAGATGACCTGGAAGATCAAGATTCCGGCGGAGAAGTCCCGGCTGGCCAACTCGCTCACGGTGCCCCGGATCATGGATGCGGGCGATGTCGCCGTGGTGTACGCGAACGACGTCCTGTCCGGCTACCGCCTGTCGGACGGCGCGAAGCAGTGGACCGCCCAGCTTCCCCAGGGCTGCCACATCAAGGACATGAACACGGCGGCCACCCGGGTGGCCCTGCTCCTCGACTGCACTTTCGAGGGTTCGGGCGGCCTCGTGCAGGTGCTCGACCCGAAGAGCGGCAAGACCGAATTACGCTCCAAGATCGGTGAGCTCAGCTTGATGAGCCTGATGCTGTCGGCCGACCCGCTGATCGTCCGGCAGGAGGAAGGCGACAAGAGCACCTTCACGGTTCTCGACGACCGGGGCGCCAAGGTCAGCGAGTTCACGACCGGCAAGGTGGACATGCTCGCCATGAACACGGTCGCCTTCGTGGACGGGATGTTCGAGCAGCGCCGCTACCTCGTGCAGGGCGGCCGTCTCTACCTCACGACCTTCCCGCAGAACGTGCCGGGCAAGGCCCGGTCGAGCGACAAGGTGCTCGCCTTCGACCTCAAGACCGGCAAGCAGGTGTGGGAGTCGTCCGGCACCCAGCCCACGATGCTGAATCCCGTCCGCGCCGACGACCACGGCCTGCTCGCGCTGGAGGTCGGCGACTGGCGCGACCTGCCTCCCCGGCTCGTCCGCCTGGACGCCGCCACCGGCAAGGCGGCCGAGGTGGCGCAGCTGCCGCAGAAGTACGGCACCGAGGGAGACGACGCGCGGGTCTTCGAGCGGAACGGCGCCGTCGTCATCGTGCCGTGGACCCCGGTCGCCGTGAAACACGCGGTCGTCTACGTCCACACCAAGGAGAGCTGACCGGGCCGGTCCCGGGTGGCGGCGGCCGAGAACTCGCATGCCGAAGTGATCAGGGCAGGGCAGCATGTCCCCGTGGATCATGTCCTGTGTGGCCTCGCCGAGAATCCGGCTATGCCGTGCGATCTGGTGGACCTGCTGGTCACGATTGCCGACGAGGACATCGCCTCCAATATGGCCTGGCGTGCGGACCTGACCCGTGCACAGGCGGTGGCGCTGGTCTCACGCGTCGAAGACAGCGCTGCGCGGCTCGCGGAGCGGGGGCTGCTGACGGCCGCCGACATCGATCCGGTGGCACAGCCGCTCGCCGCGCTCGCCCTGCTGAGTGAGGGGGCAGGCCGCCCGGAGTGGGCGCGCCTGGTCGCGGCGGATCCGGATGCCGGCTGCCGGGAGCGGCTGGCCGCCTGCCCCGGCCTCCCGACCGACGTGGCGGAGACCCTCGCCGCCGACACCGCCATCCGGGTCGTCGCGGAGCTCGCACTGTGGACGACCTCGGACATGGCGGAGCGGCTCGCGGAGCACCCGCATGCGGAGGTCCGCCGTGCGGTGGCCGCGAACGAGGCGACACCGCCCTCGGTGCTGGCCGCGCTGCTCACCGGTGAAGGGCTTCCCCCGGCTCGGCGGTGCCTGGTTTGCGATCGGAAGGAACCGCCGTTCGTCCACGATCCGGACTGCGCGGAGCCCGACTGCGAGCTGCCGTCGGGTGCCTCGTGTGACGGCTCCCACGAGTCCACGGTCCACGACATGCAGCAACAGGCGCTGAGAAACCCGGCCACGCCCGCCGCTGCCGTGCTCGCCTTCGCCGGTCATCCCTCGATGCTGCTGCGATGGGAGCTGGCGGGGCGCACCGACCTGCCTCCGGAGGTGTACGAACGCCTCGCCGGCAGCCCGGAGCCCGGTGTCCGCGGAACTCTCGCGGACAATCCCGAGATCGACGACCGTCTGATGCAGAGGCTGGCCATCGACCCCTGTGACGACGTGCGGCGCAGCCTGGCTCACAACCCGCGCGTGCCGCTGGACGTGCTCACCCGCGTGGCCGGAACCGTCAGAATCGGTCCCACCCCGCTGCCGCGGATCGTCACGGCCACGCCGGCCGAGGTCGAAGAACTGGCCGCCTCGGCGGATCCGGCCGTGCGGACGCTGGTGGCCGAACGGCGCGACCTGCCGTCCGGGATCCGCGACGCGCTGGCCGCCGACCCCGACGCCAAAGTGCTCAAGTCCATCGCGCCGCACCCGGGCCTGTCCGAAGCGCGACTGCGGGCCATGGCCGACCGGCACGGCGTACGGGTTCTCGTCAGAGTGGCGAGCAATCCGGACGCATCGGCGGCATTGCTGGAGGACCTGGTGCGGCACCGGCCGCCGGTGAAGAAGGCGTTCCGTGAGGTCGCACGCCATCCCAACGCGACGGCCCTGGCGCTGTCGGCGTGCTTGCAGGATTGCCAGGCCAGGCCGGTCGCTGCGGGACACCCGGCCCTGCCACCTGAGGTCATCGTCGAGTTGCTCGCGGACGACGAGTGGCAGGTGGTGGAGGCGGCCGCCGCCAACCCGTCGCTGCCGCTCACGGTGATGTCGGCGCTGGTGTCCTCACGCGGTCAGGTGGGTTGATTCGCCCGTTGCGCAACGAGGTTCCGTCCGATGGCCGGACGGGACCTCGTCGATCCGCTTCACATCATGGGCTGGTGCAGGTGAGCGCCGGGGCGGCCGAGGATCCTCCGCCCAGGAAGCCGAAGGTCGTGGTCGCGTTGGCCGCGAGCGAGCCGTTCCACGCCTCGTTGCGCACCGTCACGGCCGAACCGGAGCCCGAGCGCACGCCTCCCCACAGCTGGGTGATGGTCTGTGAACCGGGCCAGGCCCAGTTCACGGTCCAGCCGCTGATCGCCGCGTTGCCCGCGCGCACCGTGACCTCACCCTGGAAGCCGCCGGGCCAGGAGTTGACCACCCGCTACGTCGCCGAGCATGCGCCGGACACTCCGCCGGACGGCGAGGGGCTCGGACTCGATGAGGGACTCGGGCTCGCGCTGGGTGAGGGGCTTCTGTGGTCATGACGATTCCTGCGACCCGTACGGCGCGGACGGGTCGTCCGCGCTTCGGAGAGGGAGCGGCCGGCGCCGCTCGGCGACGGGCCGAAACCGCGCCGAGATCTCAGACGGCGCGGGTCCCCGGCAGTGCCGTCGGCGCCGGAGTGGGGGAGTGGGGCACGAAGCGGATCGGCAACGTGATCGGCCCGGTGACACCGACGGTCGGGCGCCAGGGGACGGGGCCGTCGGGCTCGGGGGAGCGGAGTCTGTTCGCGAGGATCGGCAGGGCCTCGCCCATCTCGGCGCGGGCGAGCGCGGCGCCGAGGCAGTAGTGCAGGCCGACACCGAACGTGAGCTGCGTCGCCCGGTGCTTGGTGATGTCGAATCCCTCTCCATTGAAGACGGCCGGGTCGTTGTGCGCGGGGTCGAGAAGCACGCTGACGAAGGTGCCCTCCTTGATCTCGAGATCGCGGTAGACGATGTCCTCGTCGGCGATTCGCATGATCACTGTGGAGGCCGGCGACACCCGCATCGACTCCTCGATCGCGCGATCCACCAGTTCCGGCTGCTCGGCGAGCAACGCCCACTGCTCGGGGTGCTTCATGAAGGTCGTCATCGCCAGTCCCAGCTGGTGCTGGGTCGCGTCCTGCCCCGCGAGCATCAGTCCGATGACCATCACCCGCAGCTCTTCCGAGGTGAGCCGGTCGCCGGCCTCCTCCGCCGCGATCAGCCTGGAGATCAGGTCGTCCTGGGGGGCCTCGCGCCGCTTCGCGAGCAGCGCGTCCACGGCTCTTCCGAGACCTGCGAGAGCGGTCTCGATCCGGTTTCGATGTTGGGCGACGAAATTGCTGACCATCAGGCTGAGATCGTCGCCCCATCCTCGGAAAGAGTCGTGCTGTTCCTCGGGTACGCCCAGCAGGGTGCAGATGATCCGTGCGGAGTACGGCTCGGCGAAGTCGGTGATGAAATCACATCGGCCGGAGGCGTGGAACGTGTCGACGAGTTCGTGGGTCACCTCGCGCATGAACGGACGCAGCGCGTCCACGGAGCGGCGGGTGAACGCTTTACTGACCAACCCACGGAGCCGGGCGTGGTCTTCTCCTTCCAGGCAGGGCAGGAAACGGCGCATGAAGTCGTAGAGCGGGCCTGAGGTGATGCCCTGCGCGTGGAAGAAGTCCAAGGTGCTCTGCCGTAACCGGCGATCGGCGATGAGTTCGCCGGCGGGCTCGTATCGCAGCACCGCGTACCCCCGAGGGGTCCGTGCGTACCAGTTGGCTTCGCGGGCCTTGTGCACGTCGGCCGAGTCGGGCCTGAAGTCCGGATCCTCGATGTCGAGATACGCGACCGTCATGGGACGCCCCTCCTGGTCAATTCACCTGGCAGCCTGTTCCCAGGCTTTTGGGCGCGAGATTACGGGTGCGGCCTACGGCGTCACTGAGCGGCGGCTAGAAGGTCGCTCAAGCGTCGCTGAGCCCATTGGTCCTCCGCGAGGGATCGGCGAAATGACCAAGCCGCCGGAGTTCGGGAGGACGCTGATGCGACCGCCTCGCCACACCGCCCGGTGCGGCCGACGGGATGCGACCGACTCCCGGAGCCGCCCGGTTCGGCCGATGGCTCGCGGGCCGAGCGGCGCATGAGGCGGTGTGGTGGTGCGGGAGGTCAGATGGCGGTGAGCGGCAGGCACCGGCCGACCTGGTCCGATCTCCTGGCCAGGCGTTCCACGAGATACAGTCCGGTGAACCGGGGGAGCCTGTACGTCTGCCCGCCCTCATCGTCCAGCACTTTCACCAGGCCCGCGTCCACAAGACTGGTGAGAATGATGCCGGCCTCGGTGTCCCCGCAGGAGAACGCCTGCGCGGCCTCCGTGAGAGAGAAGGAATTAGCTCGTAAGCAGGACAGCGCGAGAAAGGCTGTCTGTTCCTTCGGACTGAGCTGACGGTACGCGGACTCGAGGCGCGAGAACAGGTCAAGCCCTATCCGTTCCAACTGGGACAGGCAAATGTCGGCCTCGCATCTGAATATGGACTTTCTCAGTTGTTCGATGCTCGACCTCGGCGAGAAGCTGAGGCGCTCGCCCAGGAACCGGATGGTCAGCGGAAGCGTGTCGACCTGGTTGATCAGGCACAGCGCCGTCTCTCTCTCCGCGTCCACCCGATCTTTTCCGACGATTCGTTCCAGCAGGCCGATTCCCTCCTCCGGCGTGAAAGTGTCGAGCTGGACCATGGTCGCACCGGCCAGGCCGTGCAGTGGCCTGGTGCTCGTGACGATCGTCGGGCAGCCGAGAGGGAGGAAGCCCGTTATCTCCATGTGCGGCTCGGCGCCGTCCAGGACGAGCAGGATCCTGCGCTGGCGTGTCAGCGCGCGAAAGACGCCCACCAGCCCCGGCAACGTCCGCGGGAGTTCCTCGTCCGCGGCGCCGAGGGTTCGCAGAATCTCTGCGAACACGTCCTTCTCGAATTCCATTGCCGGCTCTTTGCGCTTCAGGTCGATGTAGATCTGGCCGTCGGGGAATTCACCGGACACCCGATTGGCCACGTGTATCGCGGTCGCGCTCTTTCCCATACCGGGGGCGCCGTGTATGCAGACGATCGGGGCGGCGGTCCCGTCCGTGGCCGTGATGCGCCGGACGATGTCCCGGAGGATTTCGCAGCGACCGAGAAAATCGGGAACGTCCGGCGGCAACTGGGCGAGCCTGTCCTTCGGGGCGATCCGTTCGGGGCGGACCTGAGGATCACGCCTGTCGATTTCATGGCCTCCCGCGATCAGCGCCTGCTGCAGCCGCTGGAGCGAAGGGCCCGGATCCAGGCCGAGTTCGTTGTTGAGGCGCTCGCGCATCTCGTGGTAGACGTTCAGCGCCTCGAGTCGGCGGCCGGAGCGGGAGAGCGCGGTCATGAGGATCTCGTAGAGCTCCTCGTGAAAGGGGTGACGCTCGATGAGAAGCTTGACCTCGCCGATCAAGGAGGAATATCTCTCGAGTTTCATCTCGGCATGCAGATGCATGTACAGAACCTGTTTGTGCTGCTCCTCCAGCCAGGCGACATGGCTCCTCACCTGTTCACCGAAGGCCACGTTCGCCAGGGGCTCGCCCCGCCACAGGCGGAGGGCCTCGGTCAGATGAGCGCTCGCCGGCTCCAGCTTGTCCGGCGAGCGCGTCCTGGCGCCCTCGCTCAGAAGCGCCGATCCCCGCGCGGCGAGCTCCTCGAACCGGCGGAGATCGAAATCCGCCCCGCTCAGGTCGAGACAATAGCCGTGCGGAACCGTGACGAGCACGCTCTCGCCCGGCTCGTCGTCGGGTGCGCTCAACGCCTTGCGGAGTTCGTAGACATAAGTGTGAACGGTTCCGATCGCCCGGTCCGGCGGACGGCCGTTCCACAGCTCCATGATTATGGAGTCGACGGTGGTGGTCTGCCCATTCCTTATGGTGAGTAGTGCGAGCATGCTGCGCAGTTTCGCGGATCGCGGGGTGACGTCTCTTCCTGCTATAGTGACTGAGAAGTCTCCCAACACCGAAAAGCGCATCGCCGGCCCCCTGTCTGTTCAGAGCGTGTGCCGGATTGGATGCCGTCACGGAGACGTGCTCGAATGAATGGAGCGGGCTACCCGCCGCCGATGTCTCCCCGTTTTCGGACATCCTTTTACATGGTTCCGGCCTGTGCTCGGTTCCCCGGAATGCCCCGTAATGTTTCCTTAGGCTACCTTAGTATATGACATCAGCCCTAAAAGGTGGCAAGGGGTTTACTGGTCCTGTCCATAACCATTCAAAAGCGAACTCCTCACGCGACGGGTGTCTCACTGTGCGATCGATTATGATCCCGGTCACGGCAAAAGCCGCGATGAGGAGTGCCGGGGTGGGCGCCGCCTCATCGCGGTGTTTCAGGACCGGAAGGTGACTGCTAGGGGGCGATCGTCGCGTCGGCTTCGGCGCTCGGCGCCATGGGAGCCGTCTTTCCCAGCCGTGTATCGATCAGGAGCAGGGCGGCCAGCGCGGCCACGAGCAGGATCCCCGCCGCCCACCCCGTCGCGAGGTTGTAGCCGTGAACCTGGCTCTGCACGCTGGAGGCGTTGGCGGCGAGGTAGGTCGCCGCGCCGTTCGCCGCGACGGTGTTCAGCAACGCGGTGTCGAGCGACGCGCCGGCCTGCTGGGAGACGTTGAACATCGCGCTCGCCACGCCCGCCTCGCTGGGCCGTACGCCGAACGTCGACAGGTCGAGTGCGGCCGGCAGGACGAGGCCCATCCCGATGCCGATCAGGATGAAGGAGGGAAGGACGCCGGACGCGTATGCACTGTCGGCGTCGAGGCGCGTGAGTAGCACCATCCCCAGGGCCCCCAGGAGCAGGCCGGTCCCCATGATGAACCGTGGCGCGACGGTCGTCATCAGCCGGCTGCCGAGGCCCACGGCCAGCATGACGCCGAGGGTCAGCGGCAGGAAGGCCAGCCCCGTCCGCAGGGCGGAGTAGTGCTTGATGTCCTGCAGGAAGAAGCTGATGAACAGGTAGGCGCCGAACGGTCCGGCCATCATCAGCACGACGACGAGGTAGGCGCCACCGCGTCCGCGATGGCGGAGGATCGGCAGAGGGAGCAGAGGGTTGCCCACCCGGGCCTCCGCGAGCAGGAACAGGGCCAGCAGGACGACGCCCGCGGCGAGCGGCACGATGGTGGCCGTCGCCGTCCAGCCGTCCTGCGTCGCCTTGGTGAACCCCCAGACGATCGCCACCAGGCCGGCCGTGGCGAGCACCGCTCCGAGGAAGTCATATCCGGTCCTGACCTCGGCGCGGGACTCGTGCAGGAACACCACGACGCCGAGTGCGGCGACGAGGGCGATGGGAGCGTTGACGTAGAGCACCCAGTGCCAGCTCAGCGATGTCGTGAGGATTCCGCCGAGGATCAGCCCGATCGGTGATCCCGCGGCGACAACCCCGCCGAAGACCCCGAACGCGGCACCCCGCTCCTTGGGGTCGGTGAAGGTCGTGGCCACCAGGGAGAGCGACGCGGGCGCGAGCAGCGCGCCGAACGCTCCCTGCGCCACCCGGGCGGCCAGCAGCATCGTCAGGCTCGTCGCCGCGCCACCGGCCACCGAAGCCGCGGCGAAGCCGACCAGCCCGATGAGAAGCGCTCGCCTGCGGCCGGTGTAGTCGCTGACCCGCCCGCCCAGCAGGAGGAGTCCCGCGAAGGGGAGCGTGTACGCGGTGATGACCCACTGCCGGTCGGCCGCCGTGATCGCCAGGTCGGCGTTGATGGAGGGCAACGCCACATTGATGATCGTCATGTCCACCACGATCATCAGCTGTGCGAGCGCGACCGAAGCCAGCCCGAACCATCGCCAGCGATTGGGGTGCGACGACTCCGTCCTCTGCTCGGTGCTCTCCGTCATTCGGCTCGTCCTTCCGCACGGATCAGGGTCTCGTCGAACGCAACTGTAACAGCTTAACTGACAATCAGAACAACGGTTTATTTGCGCCGCTGCTAATCTCTCAGCATGACCTCCGAGGTGCCCCAGGCGTTGTCCGGCCGTCTCAGCTTCCTGCTCGGCAGGCTCTACATGCGCGCCCTCGACCTGGAGGCCCGGCGACTCGAGGCGCTGGGGGTGACCGTGAAGCAGCAGGCCGTCCTGGCGCTGCTGGCCGACGAGGGCCCGATGACGCAGCAGCACCTGGGCCAGCGCCTCGGAATCGACCGGACCACCGTCGTCACGGTTGTCGACGGCCTCGAACGGGCGGGGCTCGTCGAGCGTCGACGTAGCCCCGCGGACCGGCGCGCCTACCTGCTGACGCTTACGCCTGACGGCGTACGGGCGGGGGAGCAGGGGCGCGGCCTGGTGGGCGGGGCGGAAGGCGAACTCCTCGGTACGCTAGACGAGGACGAACGGCGGACGCTCACCGATCTGCTCGGCCGGGCCGTCTGGGGCCAGGGGCCCGGCGACGCCGGCGCTCCGCCCCGGTAGCGAGCGGAGCGTCCCCGGAGGTCCTCCCGCGCGCCGTGCCGTCTTCCGCCTCCGGGTCCCGTCCGGAGGCGGTCCGCGCCGGCGTCGGGCGCGGACGCTCCGCTCTCGTCACACGCCGGCCTCGGCGGTGTCTCCCGGCAACAGCAGGGTCTTCCCGATCACTCCGCGTGCCTCCATGCCGGCGTGCGCGGCGGCCGCGTCCCGCAGCGGGAAGCTCTGCCCGATGACCGGCGTGATACGGCCCTCGGCCGCCTGAGCCAGCGCCTGGGCGGGCAGGCGCCTTTCGTCTCCCGGCCGCATCGGCAGTTGCATCAGACCGACCACCGTGACGTCGCGTTCTCTCGCCTCGCCGGGGTCCACCTCCGTGAACGAGCCGCTGGGCGAGCCGAATGCGAAGAAGCGGCCCCCCGGCGCCGCCACCGGGAACGCGAGGCGGCCGATCTCGCCGCCCACGCCGTCGAGGACGACGTCCAGGCCCTTGCCGTCGGTCGCCTCGCGTACGCGTTCCGACCAGCCTTCCTCCGCGTAGTCGATCGCGGCGTCGGCGCCGAGAGACCGCGCCAGTTCGCACTTGCGGCGGCCCCGGGCCGCCGCGACCACCTGGGCGCCCGCCGCGTGGGCGAGCTGGACGAGCAGGCTGCCCAGGCCGCCTCCCGCCGGCATGACCAGCACCCGCTCGCCGGAACGTATGCCCGCCGCCTCCGCGATCTGCATGGCGGTGAAACCGTCGTTGATGAGGGCCGCCGCCTGGTCGAGGCCCAGCCCGTCCGGCACGGGGAACATCGCGCCGATCGAGAGCGTGGCCCGTTCGGCGTACCCGCCCGTCGGCGAGAAGCCGGCGGCCGCCTGTTCGACGTCTCCGGTGCCCGGCCCCGGGCCGAACGCGCCCGGCCGCCCGACCACGTCGCGGCCGACCCACGAACGGTCCACCCCGTCCCCGGCCGAGAGGACGCGTCCCGCCACTCCGAAGCCGGGCACGTACGGCGGACGCACCGCCCACGGGCCGGGGACGCCCCGGCGGATCACGATGTCGAGGAAGAGGGTGTCGGCGAACGACACGTCCACCACGACCTGTCCCGGGCCAGCGACCGGATCCGGCGCCTCGCCGACTTCCAGCACGCCGGGGCCTCCGAAACGCACTGCCTGTACGACCTGCATGCTCTCTCCCTGCCGACCTCTGGGCGCACGGCGGCGAGTTCCCGGACCGCCCGGCATGTCGGCCTGGGCGGGGTGGGGAACGGCGAAGCACGCGCGCGGCGCACTATGGAACAGTCAAACGGACGATCAGTCTAACTGATTGTCATGGCGACTGCTAGGAAATCACGGCCACCGGACGGCGGTGGACGGGCCGGGGGCGATCAGTACGCGACCGTCGGATGCTCGCCCACGTACGTCGTGCCGTCGAACTGGGCGATGAGGAAATCGGCGAGGTCGGCCCGCGACACCCGTGACCCTCCCTGCGGAAGCCGGCCCAGTCCCACGCGGTACTTCCCCGTGGGCGGGCGGTTCGTGAGTCCGGAGGCCCTGACGACGATCCACTCCAGACGGCTGTCCTCCACCTCCTTCTCCATGATCCGCATGTCCCGGTACAGGGCGCGGTCGAAGAGGAGCGGCTTCAGCACCAGGCGGTAGAGCGGGGGATGGGAAGGGTCGCCGTCGACGACTCCGGCGGAGGACACGGTGATCAGCCGTCCCGAGGCCGCCGTCCGCATCGCCCGCACGAGGTTGCGGCCGGCCTCCGAGTAGAGGCTGGTGGAACGCAGGACATGGCGAGCCAGCGGCGGAGCGACCAGTGAGAGGACGACGTCGCGGTCCCGTACCGCTTCGCGGACCGATGCGAGGTCGCCGACGTCGCCGCGGAGGATTTCGAGTCTGCCCGGGTGACGGCGGCCGGCTCCGCCGGCGACCGTGGCGGGGGCACGCGTGACCGCCGTCACGTCGTGTCCCCGCGCCAGCGCCCGTTCCACGACCAGACGGCCGGTGCGGCCGCTGGCGCCGAAGACGGTCACACGCATACCGGACGGTCCCTTCGTCACGAGGCCGCGGGCGCCGTGGCGCTCGCGTCCGCGGTCACCGTGAGGGGGCGTGGCGGACCCCCGGCCGTGGAAGGGGCCCCGGAGGGACGCAGCAGCCTGACGAGCGCGTCCCTGAGCGCGTCGCCCGGCCGGTCTTCCTCCGCAGGACGGCGCCAGGCGATGAAGCCGTCGGGACGCACCAGTACGGCGCCGCCGTCCCCCACGCCGTACGCGCCGGTCCAGCGGTCCTCCACGTCGAGCAGGCCGGCATCGCCCGCCGCCCCGCCGGCGGAGGGGGACGGCGGCGGCGTCACGCGGTAGGCCGTGATATCGACCCCGAGGTCGCCGGCCACCTCGGCGGCCGCCCGCTGCCAGGCGGCGCCGCGGGAACCGGTCAGCAGGACGAAGCCCGGGCCGAACAGGTCGATCGTGGACAGCGTCCGGCCGTGCCGTTCCACGACGACGTGAGGGGCGCGCGTTCCCGGGCGGCCGGAAGGCCGGCGGGGGTCTTCGACCGGGGCGGGGTCCGCCGGGCCGGGGTCCGGAATCAGCGCGCCGGAGTTGTAGCGGTAGCCGAGGACGACGCCGGCCTTCGACGGGCCGTCGCCGGGCTGCCGGGATCCGCCTTGGGCGGCACCGGCCAGGAACAGGCCCGCACGTGCGACGGACTCCCGGAGGAGCAGCTGGGCGACCGGCCTGCGCTCGGCCTCGTAGCTGTCCAGAAGGCCGGGGGAGGCGGTGCCGTCGAGCGCCGCGGCCAGCTTCCAGGCGAGGTTGTGCGCGTCCTCGATGCACGAGTTGCCCCCGAAGCCGCCGGTCGGCGGGAGGACCTTGGCCGCGTCCCCGACCAGGAACACTCTTCCCGAGCGATAGCGCTCGGCGAGCAGGGCCCGCATCGGCCAGACGTCCGTGCCGAGCACTTCGACGCTCAGGTCGTCCTGGCCCACCGCCCGGCGGATGAGGTCCACGCAGCGTTCCCGCGTGAAGTCCGCCGCGCCCTCGCCTCGTGCCGCGTCGCAGGGCACGCTCAGCGTCCAGCGTCCCAGGTTCCGCTCCAGCAGGATGTTCAGGCGGTCGCCGGTCGCGGAGTCCACCAGGTCGTCGACGAGGCAGAGCACGAAGCTCCGGCCCCGCAGCGCCGAGCTGAGATCCGCCCGGAAGAGGATGCCGGCCTGGTGCGACAGCACGCCCGGTCCGTCGCAGGTGATGCCGAGGCGCTCGCGCACCGGGCTCTGCGCGCCGTCGCACGCCACGAGGTATGAGGCGGTCACCGTGTGCTCGCCGTCCCCGGCCGTGTCGCGGAGAACGGCGCGGACCCCGGCCTCGTCCTGGGTGAAGCCGACCAGTTCGACACCGAAGCGGATGTCGGCTCCGAGTTCTTCCGCGCGGGCGCGGAGGACGGGTTCGAGCTGGTCCTGATCGCACCAGACCTGCCCCGTCGGGGTGAGCCCGCCGTACTCCTCGGGCCCGCCCATGGACAGCCGCTCGATCTCCCGGCCCGCGAGCCTGTCGACCCGGATGATCACGCTTTCGCGTCCCTCGTCGAGGGCGCGCAGCCGCTCCTCGATGCCGAGGGACCGGAACAGCTCCATGGAGCGCGGCCCCACGTCGCTCATACGGGGGTGCCACGCGGGTCGGCCGCGACGCTCCACCAATCGGCAGGCGACCCCCTGACGCGCGAGGAAGGCCGCCGTGGACAGGCCGCTGACAGCCCCGCCGACGATCAGGACGGGTACGTGTTCCGCCTCGCGCATCACGCGCCCTCCACCAGGGACTCGATGTACTTGCGGAGGGCCTCCTGGTTGGCGGCCGTGTGCTCGGCCATCCGCTCGCGCCACCCCTCCTCCTGGTCCTTCAGCTCGTCGGAGAGCTCGAAGCACATGTCCCAGGTCATCTGGCTGCGGTTGCCCGGGAGCGCCTGGTAGATCCACGTCAGGTGGTTGTACGTGAACGGTGCGACGGGGTCGTGCCGCTCGGCGTAGGCCAGGTGGGGCGGATAGAGCATCCTCCACGACACCCAAGACGCTCCGTCCGCGTTGGTCAGCCGGAACCAGATCTTCCGCCCCTCGCGCCGCAGGATCTCGGACCGCAGATACTCCGGGATCATCTCGGGCCACTTGTCGATGCGGTTGGAGACCTCGAAGGTCACCTCGACGGGAGCGTTGACGATCACCGATCGTGTGATGACGGGCATGGATCACTCCTCTCTGCCGGGCGCCTGTGTGGCGCCGCCTTCGGGAAGCAGCGCGACCGCTCGCGTCCACGCGGCGGTGGCGCCTTCGATGAGCACGGGAAACGCGATGACGAGGAATCCGGAAGCCGGCAGCGCCTCGAGGTTGCGCAGTCGTTCCAGCTGGTAGTAGGGGCGGCTGCGGCCGAGGACATGCGCCGGCCACAGCGCGGCGTCGTCCCCGCTCGCGAGATATCTGTCGATCATCGGGGCGAAGGGCCCGTCGAAGCTCTCTCCGTCCGTGCCGAGCACGGTGATGCCGGCGTCCAGGAACGCCTCGACCAGATCGCTCCCGATCGCCTTCCCGCCGCCGGTCCTGATGAGCGCGATGGCGCCCTCGCTCCCGCGGCCCGGCACGTCGACGTGCCGCAGGCCGACGACGTCGTCCGGAAGCCGGCTCACGTCGTACATCAGGCCGGGGGCGATGAAGGACCCGAGCGGGGCCTCGTTGATGAGCCCGGGCGATCCGTCGTCCGCCGGGCCGTAGTGTCCTGGCGCGTCGACGTGGGAACCCGCGTGCACCGACGCGCGCACCATTTCGTGACGCAGGAACGCGCCCTTGGGGAAGTTCTCGGGCCTGAGCCGCCCGACGGCATGGGGCGCGACCTTCGGGAGCACGTTCTCGCAGAAGAACCTCGCGCCCGGCACCGGCTCGAGCGCGTCGACCTCCGTCTTGAACGGGCCGTCGGCGTGATTGCCGACGTCGCTCGACAGATCGACGATTCTGCAGGCGTTCACGCCCTCGCTGAGCGCCTGGAAGGACGTCATGGCTGCCTCCAAGATTCGAATCGCGACGGCCGCTACGCGTCCGCCTTCCGTGCGTAAGTGGTGCTGATCATGTCGTTCGCGTGGCTGCGGATGAGGTCGAAGCCGAGCGGCTCCAGGAGCGCCGCGACCTCGTCGGGACCGAACATGCGCCCGCCCGCGAACCGGCCGACGTACGCGCCGATCGTGCCGACGAGGCCGCCGCCGCGGCACGGGACCACGATCGCGATCCTGCCTCCGGGGCGCAGGACGCGGGTCATCTCGGTGAGTGCGGCCGAGGGGTCGGGAAGGATCATGATCATGGCGGTGGAGCAGACCGCGTCGAACACGGCGTCGCGGAACGGAAGGTCCTGCGCGTCGCCGCGGACCAGGCCCATGTTCGGCCGTGCCATGGCGGCCGCCTGCCGCAGCATCGGAGCCGACACGTCCAGGCCGACGGCGCGGCCCTCCGGGCCGGAGGCCTCCGCCAGCCCGGCGGCGATCACGCCAGGACCGCATCCGACGTCGAGGACGCTCGCACCCGGCGCCAGGCGCAGCCCGGACGCGAGCGCGCCCGGGCCGGGCGGGGCGCCGACGAGACGGACGAGCGGCTGGACCAGGCTGAGATAGATCCTGGGCCCGAGACCGCTGAGCCACAGCGACTGCGAGCGGTTGGGGGCGGCCACGTCATGGTCGGGCAGGACATCGAGGTAGCCCGCGGAACTGACGCGTGCGGGCACGTCCGGTTTCAGCAGCGGGCGCAGCCATTCCGGCTCGGTGCCCGGCGCCGCCGGTCGCGTGTTGTCGATCACGAGTCGCTCCCGTTCGTGTGCCCGGCGGCCGTCCGGCCGGCGAGGAGGTGCTGGACGAGGTTCGTGTCGTGCCGGGCCGCCCGGTAGGACGGGCTGCGGATGATCTCGCGGAGGAAGTTCACCGTGGTCGGCACGCCCGTGATCCGGAACTCGGCCAGGGCCCGGTCCATGCGGCTCAGTGCCTCGTCGCGCCGCCGGCCCCACACGATGAGCTTGGCCAGCAGGGAGTCGTAGGACGCGGGAATGCGGTACCCCGGGTAGCCGTGGGTGTCCACTCGCACGAACGGTCCGGCCGGAGGTGCGAAGACGTCGAGGGTCCCCGGGGCGGGCGTGAAGCCCCGCCTCACGTCCTCGGCGTTCACACGGCACTCGATCGCGTGACCGCGTGGCGCCAGATCCTCCTGCCGCCAGGACAGGCGCCGCCCGGCGGCGATGCGCAGCTGCTCCCGCACGAGATCCACGCCGTAGACCATCTCGGTGACCGGATGCTCGACCTGGATGCGGCAGTTGACCTCAAGGAAGTAGAAGTGTCCCGCGTCGTCGACGAGGAACTCGAAGGTGCCCGCGCCGACGTAGCCGGCGGCGGCGGCGCCCCGGAGCGCGGCATCGGCCATCTCTTTCACAAGTCCGGCCGGCAGGGCCGGCGCCGGGCTCTCCTCGACGAGCTTCTGGTAGCGGCGCTGGGCGGAGCAGTCCCGTTCGCCAAGGTGGACGACGTCGCCGTGCCGGTCGGCCAGCACCTGGATCTCGACGTGTCTGCTGCCGGTGAGGTAGCGCTCGATGAAGACGCGGCCGTCTCCGAACAGGTCCTGCGCCGCGGATCGGGTCTCGTTGAACGCGACAGGCATCTCGGCGCTCTCGCTTACCAGTCGCATGCCGCGGCCGCCGCCGCCCGCCGCGGCCTTGATGACGACGGGATAGCCGATGTCGCCGGCCACCTTGAGGGCCTCCTCGGGGGAGGACACGGGGTCGGGACTCCCCGGCAGCATAGGCAGTCCCGCCTCCGCCATCAGGGCACGCGCGGCGATCTTGTCTCCGAGGCGGGCTATCACTCGGGCCGGCGGGCCGATGAAGACGATGCCGTTGTCTTCGCAGACCTCGGCGAAGTCGGGATCCTCCGAGAGGAAGCCGTACCCGGGATGCACCGCGTCCGCGCCGGTGCGCAGAGCGGCCTCGGCGAGCGCGGCGATGTTGAGGTAGCTGCGCCTGGCGGGAGCCGGGCCGATCTGGATCGCCTCGTCGCAGTAACGCACCGCCGCCGAGTCGCGGTCGTCCGTGGAGTGCGCGGCGACGGTCCGTATGCCCAGTTCCCGGCATGTACGCGCGACGCGGAGAGCGATCTCGCCACGGTTGGCGATCAGCACCTTATCGATCATGGTCCGGCGCCTCGTCACCCACCGGCGCCAGCGCGAACAGCGGCTCGCCGTACTCGACGGCGGCGCCGTTCGTCTTGAGCACCTCGGCGATCCTCCCCGGGCGGTCCGCCTCGACGGGGATCATCAGCTTCATGGCCTCGACGATGGCCACCTGCTGTCCCGCGGCGGCGACGTCTCCCTCGCGGACGTACGGCTCGGCTCCGGGCTCGGGAGCCCCGTAGAAGACGCCGACCGTCGGCGCGGTCAGGTGGTGGACCCGTGACGGCGCGGGAGACTCGGGGCCGGCGGCCCCGGCACCGGGTCGCGCGGGCTCGGCGGGGGAGCCCGCGGCGCCCCCGGCCGCGACCGGCGTCTCCCATTCGATGCCGATGTCCACGTCGGCGACCCGGATGCGGAGGCTCCGGGGCGATTCCGGCATCTCGGCGAGGAGCGCGAGGGCCTGGTGCCGTACCTGGTCCAGCAACGCGCCGGGGTCGTCGGGCGCGTGCCGAGGATCGCGGGCGCCCGCCGTCGCCTCGGGGCCGTCGGGATCGTGAGTGATGTGTGCGGTCAAGGTCGCTCCAGTCCGTGTCACGTGAAGGCCGCCTCGCCGATGTCCGCCGTCTCGCCGAACGACCGGAATCGCGCCCGGCGGATCTTTCTCAGTTCGTCGGGCTCGATCAAAGACAGGTTCCGCAGGGAGTCGGTCAGCGCCGCGCGCAGCCGCTCCGCCATGAGCGCTCTGTCGCGCTGGGCTCCGCCCTCGGGCTCCAAAATCACGCCGTCGGCGATTCCGAGCCGGAGCAGTTGCGGCGCGGTCAGATGGAGAGCCTCGGCGGCGACCGGCGCCATCGCCCGGTCCTGCCACAGGATCGAGGCGCATCCCTCCGGGCTGATCACCGAGTAGGTCGCGTTCGAGCACATCAGCACCTCGTCGGCCACGCCGATCGCGAGAGCGCCGCCGCTGCCCCCTTCCCCGATGACGCAGGAGACGATCGGCGTCGGAAGGCCTCCCATGCACCGGATGGCCTCTGCGATGGCCATGGCCTGGCCTGATTCCTCCGCCGCCAGGCCCGGATAGGCGCCCGGTGTGTCGATCAGGGTGATCAGCGGGAGCGACAGCTTGGCCGCCATCCGCATCAGGCGCACCGCCTTGCGGTATCCCTGCGGGGTGGCCATCCCGTGGTTCCTGGCCCGGAGTTCGCCGAAGGAGTGTCCCTTCTGATGGCCGAGGACCATCACCGGGCATCCGTTCAGTACGGCGATGCCGCCGACGATCGCGGGACAGTCACCCGACACGCGGTCGCCGCGCAGTTCCTCGAAGTCGTCGAACACGTGGGCGATGTGGTCCAGGGTGGTCGGCCGATCCAGGTCGCGCGCCGTCCGCACGGCCGTCCACGCGTCTACGGACGGCAGCCGCGCGGGGTCGCGGATCACGCTCTCCGCCGCCGCGCCGGCCCCGCCCGGCCCGGTCCCCGAAGGCGTGGGCCTCCCCGGGCCACCGGCCGCCAGGAGCCGGGCGAGGGTGGCCCGCAGCGCGCGGCGTGGGCGGATGATGTCGATGAGCCCGCGTTCCAGCAGGAATTCGGCGGTCTGGAAGCGCGGCGGGAGTTTCTGCCGGATCGTCTGCTCGATCACCCGGGGGCCGGCGAAGCCGAGGCGTGCCCGGGGTTCGGCGACGAGCACGTCGCCGAGCGTCGCGAACGAGGCGGCGACGCCGCCGAAGGTCGGGTCCGTGATGACGGAGATCGTCAGAATGCCCGCCTCGTCCAGCTGGGCGAGGGCCTGGCTGGTCTTGGCCATCTGCATCAGCGCGAGCGCGCCCTCCTGCATGCGCGCCCCTCCGGACGCGCACACGAGGACCAGCGGAACACGCCGCCGCAGGGCGAGGTCGGCGGCTCTGACGACCGCCTCTCCGATCGCCGAGCCGAGGCTGCCGCCCATAAAGCCGAAGTCCATGACGGCCGCGACGAGCGGGTTGCCCGCGATGGTGCCGGTCACGACCACCACGCCCTCGCCCAGCCCGGTGGCCCGCCGCGCCCTGGACAGCCGGGCGGGGTAGGGGAGAGTGTCGACGAAACCGAGCACGTCCGCGCTGCGCTCCGGCACGTCGACCCATTCCAGGCCGGCGTGGTCGAGGAGTTGCTCGACGCGGGCCCGTGCGCCTACCCGGTGATGGTGTCCGCAGCCGTGGCACACGTCCAGTTCGCGGGCAAGACGTTTCCTGTAGAGGACCTCACCGCATCCAGGGCAGATCACCCATGCGGTATCCGAGGTCGCGTTCTGGATGGGCATGACCCTACCTACTGTTGATCATGGAGATGACGTCGCGTGGCGTGTCGCTCGCCTTGATGGCGTCGTCGTCGAGATCGACATGGAAAGTCCGCTCGAGGTTCGCGGTGACCTCCAGCAAGGCGATCGAGTCGTAGCCGAGGCTCCCGAAATCGGTGTCGAGCGCCTTATCGTCGAGGACGATGTCGTCGGCCACCCCCGCGCACGTGCGGAGGATGCCCAGCAGGTCCTCGGCGGTCATGCGAGGGGTCGCCGTGCTTTCCTGGCTCACTGTCTCTCCTTCATTCGTCGTCAGGACGGCGCACGACCATCGCCGAGTTGAAGCCGCCCTCTCCCCGCGCGACGATCAACGCCGTCCGCACGGGAGCCGTCCGGGGCCGCCGGGTGACGAGGTCGAGGCCGTACGCCGCCTCCGGTGTCACGTTGATCGTGGGCGGGATCACGCCGTCCCGCAGGCACAGCAGCGCCGTCGCGAGGTCCAGCGCCGCGCCGCCCGCGTACAGCCGCCCGGTCATGGTCTTCGGCACGGTGACGGGGACGCGGCCGGCGCCGAACATCGCGGTGATCGCGTCGGCCTCGATCCGGTCGAGCGCGGGAACCGCCGCTCCGTCGGCGAAGACCACGTCGATGTCACCCGGGGACAGCCCGGCGTCGCGCACGGCCAGTTCCATCGCGCGAGGCAGGGCCGGCGCGCCTCCCGAGCCGGGACGCGGGTCGAAGGCGGTCCCGTAACCGGCGATCTCGCCGTAGCCCGGCCCCGCGCCGCGGCGCGCCGCCGCCTCGGCGTCCTCGAGGACCAGGATCGCCCCGCCCTCACCGGGAACGTGGCCGGCCGCGCGGGCGTCGAACGGGAGATAGGCCCGGCCCGGGTCGTCGCAGCGGCTGAGGCGGCCGCCGGCCATCTGGGCCACCCATCCCCATGGGCAGATCGAGCCGTCGACGCCCCCGGCGAGGACGAGGTCGGTACCTTTGCGTATCAGGCGGCGCGCCTGCGCCACCGTGTCCAGCCCACCGGCCTGGTCGGTGACGACGACGCCACTCGGCCCGCGCATGCCGTGCCGGATGGAGATCTGGCCCGTGTTGACCGCGTAGAACCAGGCGAAGGACTGGTACGCGCTGACATGCCTGCTGCCGTGCCGCCAGAGGTTCTGCAGCTCTCGCTGGCCGAACTCGAATCCTCCCGCCGAACTCGCCGTGACCACGCCCATGCCGTACGAGTCCGCGTCGCCGGGTGACACGTTCGCGTCGGCCAGCGCCAGCTCGGCGGCGACGAGGGCCAGCCGCGTCATGTGGTCGGTCTGGGGGAGGAGCCGGCTCGGCAGATGGTCGGCGGCGGCGAACCCGGAAACCTCGCCGGCCAGCCGAGAAGGGTAGCGGCCGGCGTCGAACCGCGAGACCCGGTCGATGCCACTGCGCCCGGCCAGCGTCGCCGACCAGTAGTCGCGCGTCCCCAGCCCGTTCGGGGCGGTGACCCCGAAGCCGGTCACGATCACCGAAGTGTTCACCGGTCTCTCCGATCCGGGTTGGTCAGGACCATCGCCGACTGGAAGCCGCCGAAGCCGCTGCCCACCGTCAGGACGGTCTCGGTCCGCCACTCGCGGGCGGTGATCGGGACGTAGTCGAGGTCACACTCCGGGTCGGGATGACGGAGGTTCGCCGTCGGAGGCACGAGGTCGTTCTCGATGGCCAGCGCGGACGCTGCGATCTCGATCGAGCCGATGGCGCCGAGCGAGTGTCCGATCATCGACTTGATGGAGCTGATCGGCACCTCGTAGGCGTGGGCTCCGAGGCTGCGCTTGAACGCCGCGGTCTCGTGCCGGTCGTTCTGTTTCGTGCCGGAACCGTGGGCGTTGACGTAGTCCACGTCGCCGGCGTCCAGCCTCGCCTCGTCCAGAGCGGCGCGGATCGCCTCTGCCATCTCCTTCCCGTCCGGCCGCAGGCCCGTCATGTGGAAGGCGTTCGACCGCGTCGCGTATCCCGCGATCTCGGCACGGATGTGCGCTCCCCGGCGCCGGGCCGCCGTCAGCTCCTCCAGGACGAGGACCGCCGCCCCCTCACCGAGCACGAAGCCGTTGCGGCTGTCGTCGAAGGGGCGGGAGGCGTGCTCCGGATCGTCGTTGCGCGGCGTCGTCGCCTTAATGGCGTCGAAGCACGCCGCGGTGATCGGCGATATCGGCGCGTCCGCGGCACCTGCGACCATCACGTCCGCCGAGCCCTCGCGGATCAGCTCCACGGCATGGCCGACGGAGTCGATCCCCGAGGTGCATCCCGCGGAGACGAGGGCCACCGGCCCCTCGGCGCCCACCGCCCAGGCGACCTCGGCCGCGAACGAACTCGGGACCAGGTACCCGTACAGGTGTGGGACCGAGTAGCGGTGGTCGACCAGCCACTCACGGCCGTCGTCGCTGACGACCCGGTACTCCTCCTCGAGTCCCATGGTGGCTCCCACGGCGCTGCCGATCGTCACACCCGTACGGTGGGGATTCATGCGATCGAAATCGATGCCGCTGTCCTCCAGCGCCTGCCTCGCGGCCACGACGGCGAGTTGGGCGGCGCGATCCATGCGGCGCACCTCTCGTGCCGTCAGCCCGTGCTCCTCCGGAGCGAAATCGATTTCGGCGGCGACCTGAGAACGAAACTGAGCGGGATCGAAGAGCGAGATCCTCCGGGTCGCCGTACGGCCGTCGCTCAGCAGTTCCCAGAACTCCTTGGTGCCGATTCCACCCGGCGCCATGACGCCTATTCCGGTGATGACGACTCGCCGGTTCATAAGGACGCGGCCTCCCGTCCTGATCTAGCGGGCGACGAGGCCCCCGTCGATGACGAGGCCGTGCCCGGTCACGTAAGAGGACTCGTCAGAGAGGAGCCAGACGACCGCCTTGGCCACCTCCTCGGGCTCCGCCATACGGCCGAGCGGGATGATTTCGGTGTAGCGGGCCTCGACCTCCGGGACGTTGCCGGTGAACCGCTCGATGAAGGGCGTGCGGACGACTCCCGGGCAGACCGCGTTGACGCGCACCCCGCGGTCCGCGTACTCCAGGGCCGCGGTCTTGGTGAGGCCGAGGATGGCGTGCTTGCCGGCCACGTAGGACCCGTTCTTGTCGAAGGCCACCATGGCCGCGACCGAGGCGCCGTTGACGATCGATCCCCCGCCGCTGTCCAGCATCGCGGGAACCTGGTATTTCATGGCCAGCCACACGCCCTTGAGGTTCACCGCGAGCGCCTGGTCCCAGGCCTCCTCGTCCGCCTCGTGAATCTCGTGCTCGGCCCTGCCCTCCGTGCCGGCGTTGTTGAAGGCGTAGTCGAGCCTGCCGTACGCGGCGACCGTCCGTGCGACGAGCGACTTCACGTCGTCCGCCCGTGAGACGTCGGTCGTGATCGTCAGGGAGTCTCCGCCGGCGTTCTTGATCGCGTGTTCTGTCTCCTCGCAGCCGGCGATGTCGGCCAGCACGACATGGGCGCCGGCGGCGGCGATCGCGACGGCCGCCGAGGCGCCGATTCCCGATGCCGCGCCGGTCACGATTGCGACCCGGTCGTCGAGACGAATCGTCATTTCCGTCCTCTCCTCGTGAAGGGGGATCGTGGTCAGGCGCCGACGGTGCCCTCGGCGAGGGACAGGAAGGTCCCGGTCGGCCGGACCCGGTCGAATCGGATCCCGGTACGTGCGAACAGCTCCGCGACGTGCTCCGACGAGTGCTTCCGGCCACCGACGTTGAGGAGGAGCAGGAGGTCGAGCGAGGTCGTGACCTGCGGCTCGGGGGTGTGGTCGGTCAGTGTCTCCACGACGACGACACGGGCGCCCGGGCGTGCGCTACGGCGCACGTTCTCCAATGTCCGGATCGTGCTCTCGTCGTCCCACTCGAGGATGTTCTTGAGCAGGTAGACGTCCGCCTGGGCGGGGACCTCCTGCCGGCAGTCGCCGCCGATCAGCGTCACGCGGTCCGCGAACTCGCCGCTCGGACGCAACTCGGGAAGCGCCCTGGCGACGACCCCCTCCAGGTCAATGAGGTAACCCTTCAGGTGGGGGTTCCTGTCGAGGACCGTCCGGATGAGGTGCCCCTGGCCGCCGCCAATGTCGGCGACGACCTGCGCCTGCGACAGATCCAGGGCCTTGACCACCTCTGCCGAGGTGTGATTGCTCGCCTGCGTCATGGCCGCGTTGAAGACGTCCACGGCGGCGGGGTCGTCCTCATGGATATACCTGAAGAAGTCCTTGCCCAGGACGGCGACGGACTGCGCCTTGCCCTGGCGTACGGCATCCGTGAGATGCGGCCAGAGGGTCCAGAAGCACGGGTGGCCGATCCACCGGACCAGGTAGGTGACGCTGTTGGGGTCGCTCTCCCTGAGCAGCAGCGAAAGACCGGTGTGGGTGTAGCGCCCGTCGTCGAGCCGCTGGAAGACGCCCCTGGTGACGAGGGCGTCGAGCAGCTGCCGGAGCGCGATGGGATCGGCGCCGACCTCGCGGGCTACCTCGCGGTGGTCGCGCGGTCCCGACTCAAGGGCTTCGGCGACGCCGAGGTCCACCGCGGCCACCAGGGCGGCGGTGGAGACCAGGCCCCATGCGATTTCCTTTATGCGAGAGATGTCGGCCTGGAGCTGCTGCGAGGAATCGTTCGTCATACGTACGCCCTTCTGTGCGTGTCGCATCTGTCGAGGTCGTTCGATGGTGTCGAGAGCACGTTCCGTGAGGCCCCGCACGCGTTGTCCCGTCTCGCGCCGCGAGCGTGGTCCGATGTGCTGCGGCTCATATCCGGCGGACGGCACTGATCCTGGCAAAGCCGTCTCACGCCTTCCTCAGACAGCGCTCAACGGAGACTGAGCTCCCGCCGTGGTTCTTCCCGCACCTTCGGTATTTCGTCCGGGTGCGAGAAATCACCGACGCATTGTCGGTACGTGCGGAGAAGGCCGCCGATCAGCGGTTGACAGGCTTACATTCACCCAACAGACTTACTGAAACTTTGCAGTCAGCGACTGTTCGCGAGATGTCGCGTACTGCCGAAAGACGGCTCGGAGAAAAGGATGCGTTTTCGTTTCCCGCTCGTCCGCGGCTGAGAAAGGTTTCAGTATGTCTTCAGGAGGCACGTCCCCCTCCACTGCCTCTGTCGTCAGGAAACGTGTTGTCACGCTGGCGCTGGGCGTCGGCTTTCTGGGAGGTCTCGGCATTCCGGCCGCCGGCGCGGATGTCGCCGCCGCCGCGCCGGGCCCCCAGGCGGTCGTCCAGGAGCAGGCGCCGAGCCTGCCCAGCGGGCGGACCACCTACCGGACGATCACGGACTACAACGACGAGATGCTGGCGCTGAGCGCCCGGCATCCCGGTCTCGTCAAGCACATCACGCTGCCGCACAAGACCCGCCAGGGCCGGGAGGTGTACGGCATCGAGGTCACCCACGACGTCGGCGCCGCCGACGGCAAGCCGGTCCTGCTGATGATGGGCGTCCACCACGGCAACGAGTGGCCCTCCGGCGAGCACACGATGGAGTTCGCCTACGACCTCATCGGCAACGACGGCAAGGACCCCCGGATCACGCGTCTGCTCGACACGGCGCGGGTCATCTTCGTCCCGGTCGTCAACGTCGACGGGTTCGTCATCAACCGGCGTACGAGCTGTGGCCTGTCCCCGACGTGCGCGAGCAACGCCGGCGTGGACATCAACCGCAACTACCCCTTCGGCTGGGGCAGCAACGCCGGCTCCAACGCGACGACGCGTGGCCCGGGGCCCGGCTCCGAGCCCGAAGTGCAGAACATCATGGACCTGACCAAGAACAACCAGGTCACCGTCCTGATCACGAACCACACCTCCGGCCACACCGTCCTGCGCCCGCCGCTGGAGAAGCGCGCGGGCGACGCCCCGGACGAGGCCGTCTACGCCGCCCTGACCGACGCGATCACGGCCCAGAACGGCTACACCGGCATGAAGTCGGGCTTCGACTACGAGACGACCGGCGAGACCCCTGACTGGTCGTACTACGCGACCCGCGGCCTCGGGTTCACCTTCGAGATCATGAAGACCCAGTCGACCAACAACACCTACTCCGAGGTGATCGAGGACTACACGGGCACCGGTCGCTACGAGGGCAAGTCGAACCGCGAGGCGTTCATGGTGGCACTGGAGTACGCGGCCGATCCGGCGGCGCACTCCGTCATCACCGGCAAGGCGCCGAAGGGCGCGGTCCTGAAGGTCACCAAGGACTTCGACCTGTGGACCGCGCCGATCCGGCAGGCGGGCGACGTCCTCGACCCGCCCCAGAGGGTCCCCACCCACCTGGAGTCGACGCTGGTCGCGCCCACCAACGGCAAGTTCGCCTGGCACGTCAACCCGTCCGTACGGCCGGCTCCGGCCTACACCGAGGCCGGCGTCGTCGCCACCGGGCCGGGTAACTTCATCAAGGAGAGTTGGACGCTCACCTGCGCCCGCCCGACCGGCGAGGTTCTGGAAACGGTGCACGTGACCGTCGACCGGGGCGAGAAGGTCGACGTGCGGCTGCAGGAGTGCAAGACGAGGTTCAACGGCAACGGCCCGAAGAACTGACCGACATCACGACGCGACGTAGCCGGGCGGTCCCTGCGGGGGCCGCCCGGCGGCGTTGCATCCGGCAGGCGCTTCGCGATTCATGAGTAGGGCGACCGGCCCGAGGGCCGGGTTCGCCACTCCTCGAAGAAGGGAAGTGTTCCAGGATGAGGCACGTCCCAGAGACCGGCCGGTCGCTCGCCGTGCTGGACGCCTCCCGGATCGTCGCGAACCTGCGCACGCTCTTCGACGGGCGCCGTCTCTCGCCGTCGCAACGCCGGATCGCGCGCTACCTGCTGGACAACGCGCAGGAGGCCGTCTTCTTCACCAGTGCGGACCTTGCCGAACGCGCCGGCGTCAGCCAGCCGTCGGTCACGCGCTTCGCCGCCGCGCTCGGGTTCCGCGGGTTCCCGGAGTTCCGGGAGGCGCTGCGCACCTCCGTGTTCGGCGAACGGCCGCCGGCCGAGAAGGGCGACGGCTACAACGAGATCCAGGAGCTGGTCAACTCCGAGATCCGCGACCTCGAACGGCTGCGCGACGGCCTGGCCGATCCCGGTCAGCTCCGGCGGGTGGCCGACCGGCTGGCCAGGTCGAGCCCGCTCCTGGTCATGGGCCTGCGGATCAGCGCGCCGCTGGCGCATCTGTTCGGCTACCTCGCCGAGAAGGTGCTCCCGGACGTACGCGTCCTGGACGTGCCGGGCTCGATCCTGGAAGACCGGCTGAGCAGGGCGGCGGAGTCGGGTGCCCAGTGGGTGCTCGCCATCGGACTGCCGCGCTATCCGCGTGAGCTGGCGGAGGGGCTCGTCTGGGCGCGGCGGGTCCGGCTGAAGGTCGCCCTCGTCACCGATCAGCCGGTGGGCCGGCTCACCGAACTCGCGGACGAGGTCCTGCTGGCCCCGGTGAGCTCGGGCTTCGCGTTCGACTCCCACGCCGGCCCCACGGTCCTGTGCACCGCGCTGCTGCACACCATGCTGGACACCCTCGCCGCCGAGGGACAGGCCCGGCTGGAGGCGTTCGACGACAGGGCCGCGGAGCGTCAGGTCTTCCTCACCGGCTGACCCGGCGACCGCGTCGCGGTGCTGGAGATCGCCAGGGACTCGGAGCCGCTGCGCCGCGCCGTCGCCTTCGTTGCCTCGGGCCCGCGTGCGAGGCCTTCCGCCCGGTGGCGGACCACGTGTTCCCGCTGGAGGAGGTCGTGGAGGCTCACCGGCACTGCTGGACACCGCGGAGCGGGCGTCCGTACAGCCCGGCTCTTTTAGGACTACAGTTTATATAACTGTAGTCCTATACCTGTGAGTGTGCCCATGGACAAGCCGGTCGGGATGTTCGACCGCGACTACGAATGGTCCGCCTTGACGCGGTTCATCACCGACGAGCAACCGGGCGCGACTCTCGGAGTGGTCTCCGGGCGACGGCGCCAGGGCAAGACCTTCCTGCTGGACGCGGCGTGTCGTGCCGCAGGCGGCTTCTACTTCGGAGCGACCGAGGCGGCCGATGCCGAATCGCTGCGCCGGTTGAGTGCCGCGCTGACCGCCCATGCCCGCCCTGCCACCCCGTATCACTTCGCCGACTGGTCCGAAGCCCTCGACGCACTCCTGGCTCTTGGCTCCGAGCGGCCCACCTCCGTCGTGATCGACGAGTTTCCCTACCTCGCACGGGCGAACCCGGAGTTGCCTTCCCTCATCCAGGAGGCGTTCCGGCCGATGCGGGATCAGCGCACCACATCCCGTACGCGTCTGTTGTTGTGTGGTTCGGCGCTGTCCTTCATGGGCCGGCTCTTGTCCGGGAACGCGCCGTTGCGCGGACGGGCGGGGCTGGAACTGCTCGTCCGTCCGCTCGACCACCGTCTGGCCGCCGAGTTCTGGGAGATCTCCGATCCGGCGCTGGCTTTCAAGGTCAACGCCGTTGTCGGCGGCACGCCCGCCTATCGTCGCGAGTTCGCACGGGGTGACACTCCGGCGGGACCGGAAGACTTCGACGACTGGGTGGTCCGCACTGTGCTCAACCCGGAGACACCCCTGTTCCGCGAAGCCCGCTATCTGCTTGCCGAGGAGCCGGACCTGCGTGACAGCGCCCTGTATCTGTCCGTGCTGGCGGCCGTCGCCGACGGCAACGCCACGCGCGGGGGCATGGCCGGCTACCTGGAACGCAAGGCGACGGATATCGCGCATCCCATCAACGTGCTCGAAGACGCAGGCCTGCTGCACCGCGATTCGGATGCGTTCCGGGACAACCGCGCCACATACCGCATCTCCGAACCGTTGATCCGCTTCTACCACGCCATCATGCGGCCGGTCTGGGACCAGCTGGAGCGACCGGGCAGCGCCGCCCGGGTCTGGCAGGCCAGCCGCCGCCGCTTCGTCAGCAATGTCCTCGGCCCGCATTTCGAGCAGATCTGCCGGGAGTGGTCGCTGCATCATGCCGATCCCGACCTGTTCGGCGGGCTGCCTGCCCGCGTCGGTCACGGTGTCGTCCACGATTCCAAGGCCAGAACCGGTCACGAGGTGGACGTGGCCGTGATCGGCATCGCTGACGGCGGCAAGCCGCCGCTCCTGGCCATCGGCGAAGCCAAATGGAATGACACGATGGGAATCGCCCACGTCGAACGTCTCCGGCACATCCGCGACTTGATCGCCGCGTCCGGCCGTTACGACACTACGCGTACCCGTCTCGTCTGCTTCAGCGGCGCCGGATTCAACGACAAGGCGGCGGCCCAGGCGAGCGCCTCACCCGATGTGCACCTGATCGACCTCCCGGCTCTGTACGGCCGGAGCTGACGGGCGAGCGCAAGGCCATCCCCCGAGCGGGGACGTGGGCCTCCGTCGATAGGGTCCCCTGGGGTAGGACGCCGACGAGGGGGATCGTGAACGTGATGGAGCGGGCCGACGGGGCTGGGCTGCGTGAAGTGGTGCCGGGAGTCTTCGCCTGGGTGCAGCCGGACGGCACCTGGTGGGTGAACAACGCCGGAGCCGTGGCGGACGACGACGGCGTCCTGATCGTCGACACCTGCGCGACCGAGGCGCGCACCCGGCGCTTTCTCGGCGTGGTCGCCGAGGCTACCGGCGGCGCCCCGGTCCGGATGGCGGTGAACACCCACCAGCACGGGGACCACTGCTACGGCAACAGCCTGCTCCCGTCCGACACGGTCGTCTTCGGGCACGCGGCGATGCGGGAGGCGTTGCTGGCCGATCCGATCATCGACGGCTGCCCGCCGGCGTGGACGCCGGTGCCCGACTGGGGACACGTGACGCGCCGCCCGCCGTCGGTGGTCTTCACCTCCGAGCTGACCGTCCATGTGGGGGCGCGCCGCGTCGAGCTGCGGCATCCCGGTTACGCCGCCCACACTCCCGGGGACGTGGTGGCCTGGCTTCCCGGCGAACGGGTGCTGTTCGCCGGGGACCTGCTGTTCAACGGGCTCACCCCGATGGTGCTGATGGGGTCGGTCGAGGGGGCGCTGCGGTCGCTGGACTGGCTGGCGGCCTTCGCACCCGAGCACGTCGTGCCGGGACACGGGCCGCTCGCCACCGCCTCCGAGCTGCCGGAGGTCCTGGCCGCGCACGAGCGGTACTACCGCTTCGTCCTCGACACCGCCCAGGCGGGACGTGAGAACGGGCTGACCCCGCTGGCCGCCGCGCAGGCGGTGGACCTGGGGGAGTTCGCCGGATGGGCGGACGCCGAGCGCCTGGTGCTCAACCTGCACCGCGCCTACGCCGAAGCCGAAGGCGGCGAGGTGGATCTCCTCGCCGCCTTGGGCGACGCCATGACCTGGAACGGCGGGCCGCTGCCCACTTCAGTCTGAAGCGGGCGTCACGACCAGCCCTGCAGGCCGGCTCCGTACGGATAGAGGGGGTTGCCGTAGGTGGTGGGGACGGTCTGGCCCGCGTCGATGCGGGCCCGGATCTCCGACCGCTGGGCGGCGGTCGCGCCCAGGTCGTAGGGGAGGTTCCAGTCCTCGACGGCGTCGGCGAGCACGTCGCCGCCGCCCGCCTTGAGGACCTGGTCGAGGCTGCGCGGCAGCTGCCACGGCAGGCGCCCGCGCGGCGTGTAGTCGCCGAACAGGAGCGAGGCCGTGGCCGGGCCGACCTCCTCACCGCCCCGGTACGTCACGACGATGGCGTCGGCCAGGCCGTTCCACTCGCTGATGACGATGGGCCGGGGGAGGGTCAGCACGACCACCACCGGGACGCCCTGGTTCTTGAAGTTCTGGATGACGGCCAGCTGGTCGGCGGGCAACTGGGGCTGCTCCTTCACCCAGGCGGTGGCGTGCGTGTAGGTCGGCTCGCCGACCGCCACGATCGCGAGCGTGGGTGAGGGCCCGGTGTCCTGGTAGACGTTGACGCCCGTGGTGGCCGCCCGCGCCCTGACCGCGTCGAGGAGGGTCTGCGAGCCGTACTCCTGGTGGAAGAAGCTCGTCCAGATGCAGCAGGCCGATCCGTCGGCGGCCCGTGGGCCGGCCACCACGACGTTGTCGCCCGCCTTGAGCTTCAGCGGCAGCACGCCGTTGTTCTTGAGCAGCGTGACGGACTCACGGGCGGCCTGGTTGGCGAGCGCGACGTACGACGGCTGGTGGAAGCGGTAGGGCCCGTTCACCGGGTCGCCGTACGGGTGCTCGAACACGCCGAGCGTGAACTTCAGGCGCAGGATCCGGGTGACCGCGTCGTCGATCCGCGCGATCGGGACTCCTGCGAGGAAGGCCGCCATGGTGAACCCGGTGGCTCCGGGGTCGGCGCCGCCCATCACGTCGGAGCCGGCGTTCGCGGCCTTGACCCAGACCGACGACGGCAGCCAGTCGGTGGTGATGAGACCGGTGTAGCCGAGGTTGGTCCGCAGGTAGTCGAGGATCGGCTTGCTGTCGCCCGCGCCCGAGCCGCCCGGGTCGAGGTAGGAGCTCCCGGCGTACCCCGGCATGATGTTGACCGCGCCCGCCTCCATCGCGGCCCTGAACGGGATCATGTGGTACTTGATCGTCACCGCGTCGTAGGTGATCCCGGCCTCGCCGCCCGCGCCCTCGCCCGGCCAGTGCTTGACGGTCGCCAGCACCGAGGCGGGGTTGAGCTCGGGGCCGCCCTGCACCCCGGCCACCAGCGCGCGGACCTGGGCGGCCGCGACGTCGGCGTTCTCGCCGTTGCCCTCCTGGATGCGGGGATAGAGGACCTTGGTGCCGACCTCGGCGAGCGGGCCGAGCACGCCGCGCGCCCCGACCTCCAGCTCCTCACGGCGCTGCATGTCGCCGAGCTTGTAGTCGAGCGCGTAGTCCTTGCCCGCCGCGAGCGTGCTCTGCAGCGGATAGGTGGTCTGGTATCCGGCGATGGTGTCGCCCGCCGAGACGGGCGGGATGCCGAGCCGGGTTCCGGACGCGCTCAGCAGCACGGCGTGCAGGTCGTTCGGCAACGCCGGGCCGAAGTGCCAGCCCGACAGCGGGTAGGTCTGGGCGTTGTAGAACATCTGGTACGCCTTCTCCTCGGGGGTCATCCTGCCGAGAAGGTCGTTGACGCGGGTTTCGACGGGCAGCCGCCAGTTCTCGTACGGCTCGATCGCGCCGTTCTTGTTGAGGTCGCGGGCGCCGTTGACGATCGCGACGCCGTCGGCGACCTGCTCGACGTCGGGCAGGTAGAGGCTGAAGGTGCGGATGTTCGACGTCGTCCTGCCGCCCGAGCCGCTCACCGCGACGACATACCACTTGTACGTCCACCGGTCGGGGATGTCCCAGGTGGGGGTGTAGCTCGTGCCGGTCGGCTCGGCGACCTTGGTGTAGAGGTCGATCAGGTTGCCCGAGGCGGTGAAGTCGTAGTCGGTGCGGCTGACGTTCAGCCAGACTTCGTAGCGCACCGCGCCGGAGACGGCCGCCCAGGAGAACGCCGGCCGCCGGGTGTCGGTGATCATGGCCCTGTCGGCGGGGGCCGACAGCGCGAACTGACCGGTGGTCGCCGGGGCCCTGGTCGGCGCGGACAGCAGGGGCGCGGTCGTGGCCGCCGTGTCCACAGTGCCGAAGACCTGGAACTCCCACAGCGAGTACCCGTAGCCCGTCGCCCGGGCGGTGCCGACGAAGCGGACGTAGCGGCCGTCGCCGGTGACGTTCAGGTTCTCGACGCCGCCCCTGCCGCCGGTGGTGGTGTGGATCGGCGTCCACGACGTGCCGTTCGCGGAGACCTCGATCCGGTAGCCGGTGGCGTACGCGGACTCCCAGTTGAGCGTGACGCCGGTGATGTGCCCGGCGCCGCCCAGGTCCACCCGCAGCCACTGGTCGTCGGAGTACTGGCTCGACCAGCGGGTCGTCGTCCGTCCGTCGAGCGCCGCCGCCGGGGCGTTGCCGCCCTCCCAGGATGAGGCCGTCACCTGCTTGTACGCCGAGATCGGCGTGCCGCTCGGTGGTGGGTCGGTGGTGCCGCCGCCGCTGGTGTGGACGGCGAACTCCCACAGCGAGTAGCCGTAGCCGGTGGCGCGGGCGGTGCCGTACAGGCGGACGTAGCGGCCGGTGCCGCTGACGGTGAGGGTCTGGGTGCCGCCGGTGCCGGAGGTGGTGCTGTAGAGGTCGGTCCAGGTGGAGGCGTTGTCGGAGATCTGGATCTTGAAGGCGGTGGCGTAGGCGGTCTCCCAGGTCAGGACGACCTTGCAGATCGTCCTGGCCGAGCCGAGGTCGACCTGGAGCCACTGGGGGTCGGCGGCGGCGCTCGACCAGCGGGTGCCGGGGTCGCCGTCCACGGCCGCCGACGCGGGCGTCCCGGCGTTCTCGGTGGACGAGGCGGTGGCAGGCCGGT
The DNA here is from genome assembly GCF_006874465.1 of Microbispora bryophytorum. Classification (GTDB taxonomy): domain Bacteria; phylum Actinomycetota; class Actinomycetes; order Streptosporangiales; family Streptosporangiaceae; genus Microbispora; species Microbispora bryophytorum. The sequence continues at coordinate 599,764 of NZ_VIRL01000003.1, forward strand.
TCAGCGCGGCGTTGGAGCCGGCGCAGCCCGAGGACGTGCCCGTCGTGCCGTAGACCTGGAACTCCCACAGCGAGTAGCCGTAGCCGGTGGCGCGGGCGGTGCCGTACAGGCGGACGTACCGGCCGGTGCCGGTGACGGTGAGGGTCTGGGTGCCACCGGTCGCGGTGGTGGTGGAGTAGAGGTCGGTCCAGGCGGAGGCGTTGTCGGAGATCTGGATCTTGAACGATGTGGCGTAGGCGGTCTCCCAGTTGAGAATGACCTGGCTCAGCGTCGCCGTGGTCCCGAGGTCGACCTGGAGCCACTGCGGGTCGCCGAAGGCGCTGGACCATCGGGTGCCCGTATCGCCGTCCACCGCCGCGGAGGCGGGGGTGCCGGCGTTCTCGGTGGACGAGGCCGTCGCCGTCCTGCCCTGCGACAGCAGGACGGGCGCGGCGTACGCGGGCCCGGCGACGACGCTCGCGAACAGCGCGAGCGCCGCGGCCAGGACGAGGGAGAGCCCGCGCCGGAGCGTGAGGGGGTGTGTCATGGCGTCTCCTGCCTGCCGCTACCAGCCGACCGCGACCAGCAGCCACTGCGGGTCGCCGTGCGAGATGAACGAGGACTGGCCCGCGTAGTCGTCGTAGGGGAAGCCGTAGGCGAGCTTGCCGATCGCGTGGTCGTGCCAGAACTTCGCGTAGTAGTTCGCCGGCGCGGCCTTGTAGTAGTTCGACGCGTCCGACTGCTGGGCGTCGGACAGCCCGGCGACGTGCCGGTTCAGCGCCGCGCACATCTTCGGCGCCTCGGAGAGCGGCCCGGCGCACCCGGTGACCTGCGAGGTCGTCGCCGTCACGCCCTGCTGGGCGGCGTAGCCGGTGAAGTAGTTCGCGTACGCCCCGCCGGGCTGGAAGATCGACGCGCTGCCCGGGGCCGGGATGCGGTACGGCGCCTGCACCTGGGCCAGTTGCTTGAACTCGGTGGGGACCTCGTCGATGAACCGCTGGAACGTCGCCGCGCGGGACTCGGCGAACGTGGCGTAGTCCTCGCCGACCGCCACGTCGTAGCCGTCGCGGGCGTGCAGGCGCATCGCGAGCTTCAGGCCGAACGCGTCCACCCGGGTCGTGTTGCCGTTGAACACCGACGGCCCGACGGTGAACTCGATGAAGTCGTAGTACTGGCTGTTGGGGGAGCCGAGGTAGAAGTACATCCGGCCCGCCGTGTTGGCCGGCATGTCGAAGTAGGGCTGCTCGGCGATCGAGTGGACCTGGCCGTTGTAGCTCCAGTAGACCTGCGAGTCGGGATACTGCCCGTTGGTCCGGTTGAGGATCTTGACCATGACGACGTTCCCGGCCGCCGGGATGGTCGAGGTGTCGCCCCAGAAGGCGTCGGGCGGGGTCGTCGGGCCGGTCGTCGGATCAGTCGTCGGATCCGTCGAGCCGCCCGTGGTGTTCACGGTGAAGCTCCACAGCGAGTAGCCGTACGCGGTGGCGCGGGCGGTGCCGTACAGGCGGACGTAGCGGCCGGTGCCGCTGACGGTGAGGGTCTGGGTGCCGCCGGTGCCGGTGGTGGTGCTGTAGAGGTCGGTCCAGGTGGAGGCGTTGCCGGACGCCTGAATCTTGAATGCGGTGGCGTGGGCGGTCTCCCAGGTCAGGACGACCTTGCAGATCGTCCTGGCCGAGCCGAGGTCGATCTGGAGCCACTGGGGGTCGCTGAACGCGCTGGACCAGCGGGTCGCGCTGTTGCCGTCCACGGCGGCGGACGCGGGCGTCCCGGCGTTCTCGGTGGACGATGCGGTCGCGGGCCTGCCCTGGGCGGCGTCGGCCGTGCCGCAGGCGGTGCCGGACGTCGTGCCGTAGACCTGGAACTCCCACAGGGAGTAGCCATAGGCGGTGGCGCGGGCGGTGCCGTACAGGCGGACGTAGCGGCCGGTGCCGCTGACGGTGAGGGTCTGCGTGCCGCCGGTGCCGGTGGTGGTGGAGTAGAGGTCGGTCCAGGCGGAGGCGTTGTCGGAGACCTGGATCTTGAACGATGTGGCGTAGGCGGTCTCCCAGTTGAGGACGACCTGGCTCAGTGTCGCGGAGGTTCCGAGGTCGACTTGGAGCCACTGGGGGTCGCCGAAGGCGCTGGACCATCGGGTGCCGGTGTTCCCGTCGACGGCGGCCGACGCCGGTGTGCCGGCGTTCTCGGTGGACGAGGCCGTCGCGGTCCTGCCCTGCGACAGCAGCGCGGGCGCGGCCGTCGCCGGCGTGGACACGGCCGCCGCGGCGACGACGCAGGCCACGACCAGGACCAGTGCGCTGAGCGCGGCCGTCAGGGCGCGGCGCGTGGGATGGATCCTCGAACGCTGTCTCATGATGGCGATTCCTCTTCGGGGGGTGAACGAGGCGAGCCCTGCCCCAGACAATGATCGCCTTCGATACTTAGGTCAATACTTGAATTTAGTGCGCAAGGAAACGATCTTGACCTACGACATCCACTGTCGCCGACAGCCGGGAGTTGCGGTGAGCGGGCGCGTGATCCTCGGCGCTGATCCTCGGCGGTGGGGACGGCCGGGTTCGGCGGGCGGCGGTTCACTCCTGGTCTTCGGGGCCCGGGGGCACGTCAGAGCCGGCTGAACACGGAGGTCAGCGTTTCGATCTCCTGTGCGGAGAGCTTGCCGGTGAGGTGGCGGCGTACGGCGGCGTCCAGGCCGGGGTGCACGGCGGCGATGGCCGCGCGCCCGGTGCCGGTGAGGGTGACGATGACGCCGCCGGCGCGCTCGCGGGCGACCAGTCCGCGGGCGCTCATGCGGGTGAGCTGGTGGGAGATGCGCGTGCGGTCCCAGCCGAGCGACGCGGCGAGCTCGCTCTGGCGCAGGGCGCCCCCCGCCTTGTTGAGGTTGACGAGGATCGTCAGGTCCGGCTCGGACAGGCCCGCCGCCTCGGCGGCGTCCGCGATCACGCGGGCTCGGACGACCTCGTGGGCGCGCTTGAAGGCGACCCAGAAGTCGACGGGCTCCGGCGCGGCTCCGGTCGCGGACCCGTCCGTTTCCGCGGTCTCTCCATCCTGTGTTGACATATCAACGTTCCTCTTCCTAGTGTTGAGATATCAACGCTAACAGAGGGCCGTGTTCGCGCCGGCCCCGTCGGCGGCGTCCATACTTCTCGGCCCACTGGAGGCGCCATGCACACCCGACCTCTTGGTACCGGCGGCCCTCGGGCCGCCCCTCTCGCCTTGGGCTGCGCCGGCATGTCGGACCACACCGCCCCCGCCGACGAGGCCGATGCCGTCGCCACTATCCGCACCGCCCTTGACGCCGGCGTCACCCTCCTCGACACCGCCGACTTCTACGGCATGGGCCACAACGAGGACCTGATCCGCCGCGCCCTCCGCGCCGCTGATCGCGACAAGGCGCTCCTCAGCGTCAAGTTCGGCGGTCTGCGCGACCCGGACGGAGCCTTCGTCGGCATCGAGGGCCGGCCCGCCCACGTGAAGAACGCGCTCGCCTACTCGCTGCGCCGCCTCGGCAGCGACCACGTCGACATCTACCGCCCCGCGCGCCTCGACCCCGGCACCCCGATCGAGGACACGATCGGCGCGATCTCCGAGCTGGTCCGGGCCGGGTACGTGCGCCACATCGGGCTGTCCGAGGTGGGCCCGGACACCATCCGCCGTGCCCACGCCGTGCACCCGATCTGCGATGTGCAGATCGAATACTCCCTGTTCAGTCGTGACCCCGAGACCAACGGCATCCTGGACACCTGCCGCGAGCTGGGGATCGGCGTCACCGCCTACGGGGTCCTCGCGCACGGCCTGCTCACCGGCGCCTACCGGCCACCCGCCGGAGGCGACCCGCGCGCCGGCTGGCTGCCCCGCTTCCACCCCGGCAATCTCCCCGCGAACCTCGCCCTCGTGGACCGGCTGCGGCCGCTCGCCGACGCGCACGGTATCAGCGTCGCGCAACTCGCCACCGCCTGGGTCATCGCCCAGAGCCGCGAACGCGGCGCCGTCGTGGCCGTCCTGGGTACCCGCCGGCCGCACCGCGTCGAGGAGGCCCTTGCCGCGACCGGCGTCGTCCTGACCGACACGGACCTCCGCACGATCGACGAGGCCGTCCCGGCGGACGCGGTGGCCGGAACCCGTTATGCCGCACCCCTCATGGCCCTGCTGGACAGCGAACGCACCGCTGTGCCGTCTACAGAAAGAACAGGCTGCGAATAATGAACACAACTGCGTCACCGCTTGCCGAACGTGCCCGGTCCGGGAAGCCGATCGGAGTAGGGATCATCGGGCTCGGGGCGAACGGAGGCTGGGCCGGGCGCTCCCACCTGCCGGCCCTGCGCGCCGTCCCCGGTTACGAGCTGAGGGCCCTGAGCGCGAGTTCGCAGCAGTCGGCGGAGCGCTCCGGACACAGGCACGGAGTGCCCCGCACCTTCGGAACGGCGGCCGAACTGGCCGCCTGCGACGAGGTGGACCTCGTGGTCGTGGCGGTGAAGGTGCCGCACCACCGGGAGCTGGTGCGGACGGCGCTGAGCGCCGGCAAGAGCGTGCTGTGCGAGTGGCCGCTGGGCAACGGGCTCGCGGAGGCCGCGGACATGGCGCGGCAGGCGCGCGACCACGCGGTGCCGACCGTCGTCGGGCTCCAGGCGCGGTCGCACCCGGCCCTCGCCTACGTGCGGGATCTCGTGGCCGACGGCTACGTGGGGGAGGTGCTGTCCACGACGGTCGTCGGCTCCGGCGGCGCCTGGGGCGCCACCGTCGGCCCCGGCGACCACCACGTGCTCGACGCCGCCAACGGCATGACACTGCTGACCGTCCCCTTCGCCCACACCCTCGACGGACTCGCGTCCGTCCTGGGAGAGCCCGAGGACCTGCGGATCCATCTGGCGTCGCGGCGTACGTCGGCCGTGGACACCGAGAGCGGACGGCCCGTGCCCATGACCGCCGCCGACCAGGTGGTGGCCTCGGGACGGCTGCCGGGCGGCGCGGTGGCCACCTTCCACTACCGCGGAGGCATGTCCCGGGGCGTCAACTTCCGGTGGGAGATCAACGGCACCGAGGGCGACCTCGTCCTCACCGCCCCGGTCGGCCATCTCCAGCTCAGCCCGATCACGATCGAAGGCGGCCGGGGGACGGCCACCGGGCTCGCTCCGCTGGAGGTGCCCGAGTCCTACGTCCGCGTCCCGCTACTGGACCCCCACGCCGACGCGCCGGCCTACGCGGTCGCCCACGCCTACCAGCGGTTCCTGGACGACCTGCGCGAGGGCGGCAGGCCGGGCGTGCCCGATTTCGCGCACGGCGCCGCCCGGCACCGCAGCGTCGAATCCGCCGTCACGACGGCGTGACCGGCGTCAGCCGCCGGGCCGCACCAGGCCGCTCTCGTAGGCCAGGATCACGAGCTGGATCCGGTCGCGGACGTCCAGCTTGGCGATGGCCCTGGCGACGTGGGTCTTGGCGGTCAGGGGGCTGATGACGAGGCGCTCGGCGATCTCGCCGTTGGACAGGCCGAGCGCGACGAGCCGCACCACCTCCAGCTCGCGGGTGGTGAGGGCGTCCAGCCGCCGCCCGGCGTCGGGCGCGAGGTCCTGCCGCCGGCGAACCGCTCGATGACGCGCCGGGTGACGCCGGGGGACAGGAGCGCCTCGCCGGCGGCCACCGCGGTCACCGCGCGGCGCAGCTCGGCCGGTTTGACGCGGACCGGCCGGAACGCGGACCGGCCTGAAGGGCGGCCTCGCCGTACGGATCGGTGTGCCGCGCCGGGTCCTGATCGCGTGAGCCGCCGGTGGTCAGGCGCCGGGCTCCTCGAAGCGGTCGAGATAGGCGGCGTACCAGGCGCGCTCCTCCTCCACCAGCGCGTGCCGATCGGCGTAGACGTGGTCGAACATGGCGTCCACCGGCGGGTCCGGCATGGCGATGATCCCGTCGCGCAGTTCGAGCGCCATGCGGTCGCCCTCCTCGTCGACCTCGGTGAAGAACGCCTCGTCGGCCATGCCCTCCCGCAGCAGGTACGCCCGTATGCGCGCGATCGGGTCCTTCTTCCGCCACTCGTCCAGCTCCTCGGCGGGCTGGTAACGGCCCGGGTCGTCGGAGGTGGTGTGCGGGCCCATCCGGTAGGTGTACGCCTCGATGAGGAACGGCCCGGCCCCGGAGCGCACGTGCCGCAGCGCGGCCCTCGTCACGGCGAGGCAGGCCAGCACGTCGTTGCCGTCCACCCGTACGCCGGGGAAGCCGAACCCCCGCGCGCGCTGGTAGATCGGCGCCCGGCTCTGCCGCCCGACGGGGTGGGAGATGGCCCACTGGTTGTTCTGGCAGAAGAACACCACCGGCGCGTTGAACACGGCCGCGAAGTTGAACGCCTCGCTGACGTCCCCCTCACTCGCCGCGCCGTCGCCGAAGTAGGCCACGACGGCCGAGTCGTCGCCGTCCCTGCGGACCCCCATGGCGTACCCCACGGCGTGCAGCGTCTGCGCGCCGAGGACGATCGTGTAGAGGTGGAAGCGGGTCTCCCGGGGGTCCCAGCCGCCGTTCGTCGTGCCCCGCAGCATGCCCATGAGCGCGAGCGGAGCGATGCCCCGGCACCAGGCGACGCCGTGCTCCCGATAGGAGGGGAACACGTGGTCGTCCGGCTCCAGTGCCCGGCCCGAACCGATCTGGGCGGCCTCCTGCCCCAGACAGGGGATCCACATCCCCAGCTCGCCGAGACGCTGGAGCGCGAATGCCTCCCGGTCGATCCGGCGCACCAGCGCCATGTCGCGGTACAGCCCCCGATACTGGCTCTTCGACAGGTCCAGGTCGTACTCGGGGTGCGCGACACGCTCGCCTTCGGGCGTGAGCAACTGGACCAGATCTTCGGCCTCGTCCTGGCGCCGCACGTCGTCTCCTCTCTGACAACGGTGACCGCTGCCCGGCGCACCGGACCCCTCTTCGTCGACGGGTTTGTCGCACCGTGCGCAGCCAATCATTGCGGCTGTGGCGCGCGAAGGTTCACACGGCGTGCCCGCCACGCCGGTGAGCTGCGGTTTTGTGTGACCGCCCATCGGCGGCGGTCAGCCGGCCGTGGCGGCGGGGCGCAGACCCGCGAAGACGATCGCGAGCGTACGGGCCCGCAGATCGGGCTCCCACCGGGTGTGCAGAGACGCCTGGCACACGCCGATCAGCAGGGCCATGACCTCCGGCACCCGGACGTCGGGACGTACGGCCCCGGCCTGCTGGGCCTTTCCGACGAGCACCTCGACGGCCTCACGCAGGGCGAGGACGGGCTTGGCGACGGTGACCGGGATGCCGGCCTGCGCGAGCAGGTCGACGACCGTCTTCTTCTCCGCGGCCTGCTCGACGGTGCGGGTGAAGAAGGCGAAGAAGGCGGTGGCGGGGTCGCCCTCGGCCGCGAGCGCCCGGGTCTCCTCGGTCAGCCTGACCGCGACCGCGTGCATGATCGCCTTCAGCAGGGACTCCTTGGTGGGGAAGTGCCGGAAGACGGTCCCGATCCCGACCCCGGCCTTCTGGGCGATCTCCTCGGTCGAGGCGGAGGGGCCCTTGGCCGCGAAGACCGCCTCGGCGGCCTCCAGGATGCGCGTACGGTTGCGCCGGGCGTCGGCGCGCAGCGTCCTGGCCGGCGCACCGGAGATGTCCGGCTCGGGAACGCGCTGGTCCTTCGGCATCCCTCGGCTCTCCCCACGCCTCGATTGACACACGGATCGGCCGCTTCATAGCCTGTAACCGAAGTGGAGACTCCGATTGTAGGTCACGCCGCAGCGAGGAGTGCAGATGTTCGAGAGGTTCACCGACCGTGCGCGGCGGGTTGTCGTCCTGGCCCAGGAAGAGGCTCGGATGCTCAACCACAACTACATCGGTACTGAGCACATTCTTCTTGGCTTGATCCATGAGGGTGA
>NZ_VIRL01000040.1 GCF_006874465.1 Microbispora bryophytorum
GGGGCCGGCCAGGCCGGCGCCGGCGAGGGTGAGGCCGAGGACGGAGGCGGCGAGTATCTGGGTGGTCCGGGTGATTTTCACGTGATCATCGCTCCATTTATGGGGGGCGGGGCCGGCCGGCTGATCGACCGGCCGGTCCCGTGTCGTGCTGAGTCGTGGCTGACGCTCCTGGGCGGTGTCCCCGTCGCCGGGACCGTGGTGACCGTGGTCACCGCCGGGTGCGCTCAGGCGGTCGGCCGGGGACGCCCCGATGCGATCAGCCGCAACTCGCCCCGCTGTAGTCGGCGTTGTAGGTCGAGGTGACCTGCTTGCCGTCGATCGTGGCGGTCGCCTTCACCGTGACCGTGCCGGGGTCGATCTGGGCGGCCCGGGTGTTGAAGGACTGGTAGGCCTGCTTGCCCGGAGCCACGTCGGCCACGGTCTTGGAACCGAACGGGGTCGTCAGCGTGATCGTCGCCGGCACGTCGGAGTCGTTGACGGCCGTGACCGCCAGGTAGGCCGAAGTGCCGATGCAACGGGAGGAGGCGGTGACGGTCAGCTTGACCTCGGCGGGCGGCGTGACGGAGTCGAGCGCGACCGCGAAGATGTGCATCGTCGCGACCCCGTTGGCCGCCCCCGCGCTGATGTTGGGCAGATCGACGCGGGAGATCTCCTTGTTCTGCAGAGCCACGCCGGAGTAGTAGATGGTGGCGGGGGTGTTCTGCCGCTGATTGTTCGGCCGGTTCTGGTAGGGGGCCACGGCGGCGGCGGCGCTCCCCGAACTCGGCGCGCCGTACCAGTCGGGCGAGCTGAGGGTGAAGGTCTGCCTCGTGCCGTCCTTGTAGACGACGGTGGCCGGCCCCGACACCGCGCCGTAGGTCCCGGTCAGCAGGAAACCGAGCGTCTTGCCGGTGCCGGTCACCTTGAGGGACTGCCCGGAGGCGATGGCGTTGTCGGGGGTGCCCACCGCGACGTCGGGCCAGGTGAAGTTCAGCCCGTTCACGGTGACGGTGGCCCCGGGGGTGACACCGACCGACGCCAGCGCCTGGGCGGAGATGCTGGCGCCGTTGCCGTCGAAGTTTCCGGGAGCGGTGTTGGTGTCGTCGGTGACGGCGACGTTGCTGAACAGCTCCTCCAGCGACTTCTCCCCACCGCCCCACACCTGCACCGTGGCCTTCGTGGACACGGTCCAGTCCTCGCCCGACTCGGTGCCGCCCACCACGGCGGTGAGGACCGCGGTGCCGGTGGCCGTGCCGGCGGCGGGAGTGAGGGTGAACTCCACCGTGGCCTCCGCGTCCGGCGCCAGGGGGCCCACGCCGGACTGCTTGGGGGTGACGGTCCACCCCTCCGGCGCCTCGAGGGACACCGTCGCCGACGCCAGCGACGCCTCGACCGCCCTGACGCTGACCTTGACCTTCGCCCCCTCACCCGGTACGACCTCGGCGGGCGCGGCCACGGTGACCTTCTGCAGCGTGTACGCCCGGTAGGTGTGACCGGCCTGCGCCGTGATCTTGACGGCGTCGGGCTCGGCCTTGTCCACCTTCACCGTGCCGCCGCCGGCGACGTCGAGGATCTTGTAGCGGCCGGAGAAGATGCCGCCGCGTACCTGGACGACACCGTCGCGGTCGGGCGTGATGAGGTACTCGTCGGCCTGCCCGTCGCTCCACGCCGCGCCGACGGTGTGGCCGCCGCGGCCCCGCAGGCCCTGCACCTTCCCGTTCGGCCAGGCCGACGGCAGCGCGGGCAGCACGTGCAACTCGCCGGTGTGGCTCTGCAGCAGCATCTCGGCGATGCCGGAGGTGGCGCCGAAGTTGCCGTCGATCTGGAACGGCGGGTGCAGGTCGAACATGTTCGGGGCGAGCCTGGCCGGCGTGACCAGGAGGCGGACCAGGTCGTGCGCCCGCTTGCCCTCCTCCAGCCGCGCCCAGTAGTTGATCTTCCAGGCCAGGGACCAGCCGGTGCCGTCGTCGCCGCGCAGTTCGAGGGTCCGCCGCGCCGCGTCGTACAGCTCCGGGGTGCCGCGCTTGGTGATCTGGTGGCTGGGGTGCAGGCCGTACAGGTGCGAGACGTGCCGGTGGTTCCGCTCGGTCTCCACCCAGTCGTACAGCCACTCCTGGATGTTGCCGCGCGAGCCGATCTTCATCGGAGGGAGCCGGTCCTTGGCGGCCAGGACCTGCGCCCGGAAGCTCGCGTCCACACCGAGGACCTCGCTGGCCTCCGCGCAGCCGTCGAACAGGTCGCGCAGGATCTGGTTGTCCATGGTGGGACCGGCGGCCACGCTGACGTTCGCGTGGTGGGGAAGTTCAGGGGAGTTCGACGGGTTCGTGACCAGGTAGCCGAGCTTCGGCTCCTCCACGAGGGTCTCCAGGAAGAACTGCGCCGAGCCCTTCATCGCCGGGTAGTTCTGCCGGAGGAACTCGACGTCGCCGGTGAACAGGTAGTGGTCCCAGATCATGGTGGCCAGCCACGCGCCGCCGGTCTGCCACATGCCCCAGAGCGCGCCGTCGACGACCGAGGTCGCGCGCCACGCGTCGGTGTTGTGGTGGGTGACCCAGCCGCCGGCGCCGTACTGCACCTGGGCCGTGCGGGCGCCGGTCACCGTGAGGTCCTGGATCATGCCGAACACCGGCTCGAAGCACTCCGACAGGTTCGTCGTGTTGGCCGGCCAGTAGTTCATCGGCAGGTTGGCGTTGATGGTGTACTTCGAGTCCCACTGTGGGCTCATCGAGTCGTTCCAGATGCCCTGCAGGTTGGCCGGCTGGGTCCCGGGCCGCGAGCAGCTGATCAGCAGGTAGCGGCCGAACTGGAACAGCAGCGCGGAGAACTGCGGGTCGTCGACGGCGCCGTGCTGGGTGATCCGTACGTCGGTCGGCTGGTCGGCCGCGTCGGTGCGGTCCAGTTCGAGCGTCGTCCGCTCGAACAGGGCCTTGTAGTCGGCCACGTGCCGGCTGCGCAGCGTGTCGTAGGCCTTGCCCTGGGCGGCGCCGAGGTGCTGCTGCGCGATGCCCCGGTAGTCGCCGCTGACGTCCTTGTAGCTCACGTAGCTGGAGCCGATGGAGATCAGCAGCGTCACGCTGTCGGCGGCGGTCACTTGGAGCGTTCCGCCGGAACTGGTGACGGTGCCGCCCTCGGCGACGGCCTTGGCCAGCGCCAGGAACTTGACCTGGCCGGTGATGCCCTCGAAGTTGCCCGAGACGCCGTCGAGCCCCACCGTGGTGCTGTCCGGGCTGGTGAGCGTCGCGCGCTGGGGGCTGTCGAACGTCGCGCTGAACGTGATCGAGCCGGGCGTGTCGGCGGTCAGGCGAACGACGATGACCTGGTCCGGTGCGCTGGCGAACACCTCGCGCTTGTGCCGTACGCCGTTCAGCAGGTAGTTGACGGACGTGACGGCGGTGGTGAGGTCGAGCTGGCGGTTGTACTCCGTGAACCCGCTGGTGCCGGGGAAGGCCAGCCTGATGTTGCCGACCGTCTGGTAGGCGAGCTGGCCCGCGGGCTTGCCCAGCATGTTCTGGTCGATCAGGGTCTGGGCCTGGCTCCACTGGTCCTCGAAGACGAGGCGGCGGATCTCCGGCAGCGCCGCCAGGCCCTTGTTGTTGCTCTGGTCGTAGGGTCCTCCGCCCCAGACGGTGTCCTCGTTAAGCTGCAGCCGCTCGGTGTCGACGTTGCCGAACACCATGGCTCCGAGGCGCCCGTTGCCGATGGGGAGGGCGCGGAGCCAGTCCGTGCCGGCGCCCTTGTCGTACCACAGCGCCATGTCGTTCGCGGCGCGTACCTCCGGAGGGGCCACCGATCCGGCTCGGGCGACCGCTGTCCACTGCATCGGCAGCATCAGAGCCCCTGCTCCGACCGTGCCGATCTTCATCAATTGCCTTCGCGTCAGATCTGGCATTCGCTCTCCAAGCGCACTGCGGCCTTGCCGACGGCCGGCGCCGCGCCAATGGGGCGGCGAACCCGACATCGAGGAGACTGGCGGGGTTCGGCGGGGACCGGCTGCGTGACGAGGCTGTGTAGGGGGTGATGGCAAAGCTACAAAGATTTGATGTATCGGTCAACGATTCTTATAGAAACGCCCGAAAGCCGGTCATCTAGACCCTGCGGCCCCGGGAAACATCTAACCTTTGGCCCGTCCTGGTCCCCTGGTGCGTACCCATCCAGGTCGCGGTGGGGGGACCGTGGGCGGCGGAGGCGGCCGGGATGTCGCGGCCGCCGCACGAGGGGGTCACCCGTGCCACCGGGCAGCGGACCCGCGCGGGACGGGGCGGCGCGGAACGAAGCTGGACGGGGCGGGCAAGGCCCGCACGCCGCGGAGTAGCGGGACGAGACCGCGTCATGTATCCGTAGAGCAGCACCAATCCCTTGACGACCACGGGCGCCGACGGCGGACGACGACGATCTGCAGCGGCCGCAGGCTACGACGACGTGCGGGAAGGCCGCATCCGCTCCCCGGCTGTCCGTGGTGACGAGGGAATCCCGCTCCGCTCGGACTCTGGGAACCGACCTGCCATGTCACGCACAGACGATGTAGTGGACAGCATCAAGCGGATGATCCTCGACGGCGTCCTGCGGCCCGGCGACCGCCTGCCCGTCGAAAAGGACCTCGCCGAGTCGCTGGGCGTCTCGCGAGGGGTGTTGCGCGAAGGGGTCTCGGCGCTGTCGATCCTCGGGATCGTCAGCACCCGCCGGGGTGACGGAACGTACGTCACCAGCCTCGACGCGACGCAGTTGCTGGCTCCGATGGGCTTCGTCGTCGACCTGCACGGCCAGGGCGACCCGCGGCACGTGTACACCGTCCGGCGCCTGCTCGAGTCCGAAGCGGCGCGGCTGGCCGCGACCATGATCACCGATGAGGCACTCTGCCAGGCCAGGGACCTGCTCTGCGAGTCGGCCCGGATCGTCGGTCAGGTGCCCCACGACCATGAGCGTCTCATCGAGATCGACATCGCCTTTCACCGCATCATCGCCGCCCATACCGACAACCCGGTCGTGATCGGCCTGATCGAGGCGTTCGCCAGGCGCACCGTCCGCGGCCGGCTGTGGCGGAGTCTGCACGAGGAGGGCGCCGACCGGCGCACTCACGACGAGCATGTGGCGATTTGGGCGGCGCTCGCGGCGCGCGACCCCGAACGGGCACGCATCCGGATGGCCAACCATCTCATCGGGGTCGAGGAGTCCCTGCCCCGGTTGCCCGGCGAGGGCGACGCGCCGTCCGGTCCCGTGGCCGGCTGACCTCGGGCCGGGCAGGCGGCGTGGGGTGACGTTCCGGGCCTGGCGCGACGCCCGCCCTGATCACCGCACTGGGTCCGGTTCCGCGCCGGACCGCGAACGGCCGAGGTTGTCCCGCAGCCAGGTCTCCGTGGTGTTCACATGCATGAGCGCGACCGCCTGGGCGAGGGCGGCGTCACCGGCGGCGAGCGCGCGGTAGATGGCTGCGTGCTCGGCGATCGTGCGGCCGGCCGCGTTCTCTTCGACGAGCCCGCGCCACACCCGGGCCCTGAGGGTGCGGCTGGCGATGCCGCCGAGCAGGGCGGACAGGGACCTGTTGCCCGTCGCCTCGAAAACCGCCCGGTGGAAGGCGTCGTCGTGATGGTTGAGCGCTTCGATGTCGTCCTGCGCCGCGATCATGGCGTTGAGATGCCGTTCGACGTCCGCGAGTTGCTCGGTGGTGATCCGGGCGGCGGCCAGACCCGTCGCCACCGGCTCGAACAGGCGCCGCACCTCCGTGATCTCCAGCAGATCGTCGCCCCGCATCATCTCGACGGCGAGGCCGACTCCTTCGAGCAACAGGTCCGGCGAAAGGCTCGTGACGTAGGTGCCGTCGCCTCTGCGCACCTCCAGCACCCGTGTGGTGACGAGGGAGCGGACGGCCTCTCTGAGCAGGTTGCGGGACAGGCCCAGCTCGGCGGCCAACTCCTGTTCGGGTGGCAGCCGGGCGCCGGGGGGAAGCGTCCCGTCCTTGATGAGCTGCCTGATGCGTTCGATCGCCTGCTCGGTCAACGACATACCTGCATTTTGGTACGTCAGGACGGCGGACCTCCACACGATCTTTCCGGGCGCGTGGGAGCGCTCACGGAGACCAGCCGCACCTCTGCCGGATGGGGCCCCTGGTGAGGGCGGCATGGAGAGGGCGGCGTGGTGACGGCGGCATGGGGAGGGCGCCGTGGTGAGGGGTGCGTGGTGAGGGCTGTCCGGCACGAACCGTCGGACCGTGCCTTCCGGCCGGGACAGACATGCGATGTGTGGGTCTCCCGGCCCGGATGGGGCATGTCAATAGGTCGGATCCCTTGCTGCCGGCAGCCGCTCGAATAACGGAATATCACCATCCTTCCCCAAGGTCTGGACACTGGAGCGGTTTTGAGCATAGAAAGACATCCCATGTCCTGTCGTGATTAGCCCGCTCACGACGACCCTCGCCCATGCCTCGCACAGCGCGGGCTCACCTGAGCGTGGAGCGGTCAGCGACGGCATGGCAGCCGTGGTGCTTCAGAAGGAGAGACGATGGAACGCAGACGGTTCGCGCTCGCCGCGGCCTTAGCCATATCGGGGTGCCTCGCCGCTGCCTGCGGCGGGAACAGCGGTACTGGGAACGACAGCTCCGGCAGCGGGGACGGCGCGGCGGCGAAGCCGGTGATCGGCGTCGACTACCCGCGTTCCGACACGGACTTCTGGAACTCCTACATCAGCTACGTGCCGAAGATGGCCGGCGATCTGGGCGCGGAGGTCAAGACCACCAACTCCCAGAACGACGTCGCCAAACTCACCGCCAACGTGCAGACCCTGGTGAGTCAGGGCGTGAAGGGCATCGTCATGGCGCCCCAGGACACCGCGGCGGTGGCGCCCACGCTGCAGCAGCTCGAAACCAAGAAGATCCCCGCCGTGCTGGTGGACACCCGTCCCGACACCGGGAACGCTTTCATGGTCGTGCGCGCCGACAACCGCGCGTACGGGGAGAAGGCCTGCAAGTTCCTGGGTGAGAAGCTCGGCGGCAAGGGCAAGGTGGTCATGCTGGAGGGCGACCTGGCCTCCATCAACGGCCGGGACCGCACCGAGGCGTTCAACGACTGCATGAAGCAGAACTACCCCGGCATCGAGGTGTTCGGCGAGGCGACCAACTGGGACGGAGCCGTGGCCTCGCAGAAGCTCTCCACGGTCATGACCGCGAACCCGGACGTCAAGGGCGTCTACATGCAGTCGAGCTTCGCCCTCGCGGGCACGCTGCAGGTGCTCAAGCAGCGCGACCTCCTGGTGCCGCCGGACGACCCCAAGCACGTCTTCGTCGTCTCCAACGACGGCATCCCGCAGGAGCTCAAGGACATCGCCGCCGGGAACATCGACGCCACCGTCTCCCAGCCCGCGGACCTCTACGCCAAGTGGGCGCTGTCGTACGCCCAGGCCGCGATCGAGGGCAAGACCTTCCAGCCGGGCAAGACCGACCACGACAGCACCATCATCCAGGTGCGGCCCGGCCTTCTGGAGGACCAGCTGTCGGCGCCGCTCGTCACCGCCGACGGCGGCACGTACGGCGGGATCACCAGTGTGAAGCACGACGACAAGTCGCTGTGGGGCAACAACCTGAGCTGAGAGGGCGTGGTTATGGAAGAGTTCGCGGGAGGGCCCGCGAGCCCTCCACCCGCCCGTGGCAGCGGGCCGGTCCGGGCGGACCCGCCCATCGCCGAGGCGGAGCGCATCACCAAGAGGTACGGCGAGACGACCGCGCTGGACGGTGCCGGCATAACGATCAGGCCCGGGGAGACGCACGCACTGGTCGGGCGCAACGGTGCGGGTAAGTCGACCCTGGTCTCCATCCTGACCGGGCTACAGGCGCCGGACGAGGGCGAGGTCCGCTTCGCCGGGTCCCCCGCGCCGCGGTTGTCCGACCGTGACGCCTGGCGGGAACGGGTCGCCTGCGTCTACCAGAAGTCCACGATCATCCCTGAGCTGACCGTGGCGGAGAACCTCTACCTGAACCGGCACGACCGCAACCGGATGGGGCTGGTCGGCTGGAAGGGTCTGTGGCGGAAAGCTACGGACCTGCTGGAGGCGTGGTCGGTGGACGTCGACGTCCGCCGGCCCGCCGGGGAGCTCGGGGTGGAGCAGCGGCAGTTCGTGGAGATCGCCCGCGCACTGTCGTTCGGCGCGAGATTCATCATCCTGGACGAGCCCACCGCCCAGCTGGACGGTGCGGCGATCACCCGGCTCTTCGATCGGATGCGGGCGATGCGGGAGCAGGGAGTCACCTTCCTGTTCATCAGCCATCACCTGCAGGAGATTTATGAGATCTGCGACATGGTCACGGTGTTCCGGGACGCCCGGCACATCCTCACCGCGCCGGTGGCGGACCTGCCACAGGCCGAGCTCGTGGCGGCGATGACCGGCGAGGCCGCGGGGCTGCGGGAGCACGCCGTCCGCCCGCCGGTCCCGGCGGAGGCCCCGGTGGTCCTCGACGTCCGGGGCCTGGGCGACGGCGACGTCTACCAGGACGTCGACCTGCGGGTCCGGACCGGGGAGATCGTGGGCCTGGCGGGCCTGGGCGGCAGCGGGAAGACCGAGCTCGCCGAGACCATCGCCGGGCTGCGCGCTCCCCAGGACGGGACTCTGGAGGTGGCCGGAAGCCGTCCGCGCCCCGGGAGTGTGCCGGAGTCGCTGGCCGCCGGAGTGGGCTTCGTGCCCCGCGACCGGCACCAGCAGGGGTTCGTCCCCCTGATGTCCATCGCCGACAACACCACGATGACCGTACCCGAGCGGCTTGGTCAGGCGGGTTTCGTCAGCGCCCGGCGCAAGGACGCGCTTGCCCGCGAGATGATCACGAATCTCGCGATCAAGACGCCCGGTCCGGAACTGCCCGTTTCCGGGCTGTCCGGCGGCAATCAACAGAAGGTCGTGATGGCTCGCGCCCTGGCCAGCGACCCTCGCCTGCTCGTACTGATCACACCGACGGCCGGAGTCGACGTCCGGTCGAAGGAGTTCCTGCTCGGCAAGGTCGAGGAGATCGCCGACAACGGAACCGGCGTCGTGATCGCCTCCGATGAACTTGACGACCTGCGGCTGTGCAACCGGGTGCTCGTGATGTTCCACGGCCGCGTCGTCGCGGAACTGGCCGCCGGCTGGCACGACCACGAGATGGTGGCCGCCATGGAAGGAGTCGACCTCGATGCCTGACAGCTCCACCGCTCACGCCACGACGGGAAATCCGCCGAGCCCACCGGCGCCGGAGGAGGCGGGAAGGCGCCGCTCACCGATCCCTCTGGCGCGGCTGCGGGACTTCGCGCTCGTTCCCGCGATCATCGTGATCGCGATCGTCGGGCAGATCGTCAACCCGATCTTCCTGCAGAGCGACAACCTGATCAACATCCTGCAGACCATGTCGGAGATCTCGCTGCTCGTCCTGGCGCAGACTCTCGTGCTGATCGCCGGCAGGATGGACCTGTCGCTCGAGTCGACCTTCGGGCTGGCTCCCGGCGTGGCCGCATGGCTGACGGTCGCCGCCGGCACGGGACCGGGGCTCGGGCTGCTGCCCGGCGCCTGGGGAATCCCCGTCACCCTCGCGGTGGGCGTGCTGATCGGGGCGGTGAACGCGCTGTTCATCGTCCGCTTCGGGCTCAACGGCTTCATCGTCACCCTGGGCATGCTCATCGTGCTGCGCGGCCTCCTCACGGGCATCTCCGGCGGGCAGACCTTCTTCAACCTGCCGGAATCGATGACCTACTTCGGCTCGGCCATGTGGCTCGGCGTGCCCGCGTCCATCTGGATCTGCCTGCTGCTGTTCGCCGTCGGCATCGTGATCATGGGATTCACCCGGTTCGGCCGGGCGCTCTACGCGATCGGCGGCAACGTCGACGCCGCCAAGGCGGCCGGCATCCGCACCGACCGGGTGCTGTGGATCGTGCTGATCTCCGCCAGCCTGCTGGCCGCGATCGGCGGTCTCCTGCTGACGGGCCGGCTCGCCTCCGTGGCCGCCGCTCAGGGTGACGGCGCCATCTTCACGGTGTTCGCCGCCGCCGTCATCGGCGGAGTCAGCCTCAATGGCGGTAAGGGCACCGTGTTCGGCGCGTTCACCGGCATCCTGCTGCTCTACATGATCCAGAACGTCCTCACCCTCGCGGGCGTCCCGGCGCAGTGGATCCAGGCGCTCAACGGGGGGATCATCCTCACCGCGCTCGCGATCTCCCGCCTCACCGGCGGCAAGACGCAGGATTGACATCCTCCCCCTCCGCAAGGAGGGGGATTCAACCCTCACGGGTTGGTCTTCCTGTTTCACTGCCGGTTGCCCTCTCGGAGGTCTCCGTTGAGGTCTTACACCAGCTCCACAGGCGTTTTACCTCTCCGCCAGCCCGGCGGCGAGGATGTTCTTGGCGGCGTTGACGTCGCGGTCATGGGTCAGGCCGCAGGCGCACGTCCACTCGCGCACGCCCAGCGGCATCGCGTTTCGCAGAGTGCCGCACACGCTGCACAGCTTGGACGAGGGGAACCACCGGTCCACGACCAGCAGTTCCCGCCCGTACCAGGCGGTTTTGTACTCCAGCATCGAGCGGAGTTCCCGCCAAGACGCATCCGAGATGGCGCGTGCCAGTGCGTGGTTTCTCACCATGTTGCGGACGGCGAGGTCCTCGATCACGACCGTTTGGTTCTCACGGACGAGCCGAGTCGAAAGCTTGTGCAGGAAGTCGCGGCGGCGGTCGGCGATCCGCGCGAAGACGCGCGCCACCGTGAGCCGGGCCTTGGCCCGGTTGTTGCTGCCCTTGGTTTTGCGTGCGAGCGCACGCTGCGCCTTGGCCAGGCGCTTGCGGTCGGCACGCTCGTGCCGGGGGTTGGTGACTTTCTCCCCGGTGGAGAGCGTGGCCAGGGCGGTGACGCCCGCGTCCACGCCGACCATGTTCTGGGTGGGGTCGAGCGGGCGGATCTTCTCCTCTACGAGGATGGATACGAACCACCGGCCCGCGTTGTCGTGGGACACGGTCACCGTGGACGGCTGCGCACCCTCGGGCAGGGGGCGCGACCAGCGGATGTTCAGCGGCGCGTTCATCTTCGCCAGCGTCAGCCGGCCGTCCCGCCAGCGGAACGCCGACCGGGTGTATTCGGCCGACGCCCGCGACTTCTTCCGGGACTTGAAGGTGGGGTACCTGGCCCGTTTGGCGAAGAAGTTCGCGAACCCGGCTTGCAGATGGCGGAGCGCCTGCTGAAGCGGCACGCTGGACACCTCGCCCAGGAACGCCAGTTCCGGCGTCTTCTTCCACGCAGTGAGCATCGCGGAGGTCTCCACATAGGAGACGCGGCGGCCTTCCAGGGTGTAGGCGCGGGTCCGCTCCTCCAACGCCAGGTTGTACACCTTCCGGACGCAGCCGAACGTCCGGGCTAGCTCATCAGCCTGCTCGGGGGTCGGATAGAAGCGGTACTTGTACGCCCGCTTCACAAGCTGCGCCACACCTCACATCTTACCCCACGATCAGTTGAAGATCGAGCACGTGTTCGAGAAGCCGGTTCGCCTTGCAGCGAATCGGCTACCCCTGTCCTGCTCCGCAGGGGTCCGATTCCTCCCCCGCCTGAAGGCGGGGATTTCCTCGGAGATATCCGATGACGAGAAGGAACGACGAGCGGGGGAGGCCGATCTCTGCGTCGGTCTCCCCCGCTCGTCGCCGCGTACGGGTCCGGGGCATCAGACGTGAAACGGCCGGGTGATTCCCGCTTCGACCGGAGGCGGGCATCGCCCGGCCTTCCGGTTCGGGGGGATCACCCGGCCTTCCGGTCCGGGGCGGAGAGCGCGTCAGGAGGGAAGCAGCGGCAGCAGCGCGTTGAGACCCCCGGACGCGAAACCGGACAGGTCCAGCGAGCAGAAGGTGAAGCCGGCGCCGCGGACCGCGGCATCGACGCGCTCGCGCAACTCGCACGCCCGCGGGATCTCGGTGCCCGGAACCTCGACCCGGGCCAGTGTGCCGCCGGCGTGGGCGCGGACCCGGCACACCGGGAAGCCGAGATCGCGCAGCGCGCGCTCGGCGGTCTCGATCCTTCGCAGCACCTCCGGCGTGACCGGGTCGCCGTAGCTCACCCGCGAGGCCAGGCAGGGCGCGGCGGGCTTGTCCGCGGTGACCAGGCCGAGCGCGCGGCTGACCGCGCGGACGTCGGCCTTGGTGAGCCCGGCCTCGACCAGCGGTGCGATGGCCCCGCGCTCGGCCGCGGCGCGCTGCCCGGGGCGATGGTCACCGAGGTCGTCGAGGTTGGTGCCGAGCGCGATCCGGGCGCCCATGGCGGCCGCCAGCGGCGTGACCGCGTCGAACAGCGCCGACTTGCAGTGGTAGCAGCGGTCGGCGCCGTTGGCGGCGTACTCGGGCCTGTCGGCCTCGTCCGTGCACACCTCTATATGGGCCAGGCCGTGGGCGCGCGCGAAGTCACGGGCGGCGGCCCGTTCGGAGGCGGCGAGACTCGGGGAGACAGCGGTGACGGCCAGTGCACGCCTGCCGAGCACCCTCGCGGCGGCGAAGGCGAGCAACGCGGAGTCGGCGCCGCCGGAGTAGGCGACGACGACCGCGTCCTCACGGCGCAGCCGATCGAGCAGCCGATCCAGCAACGGGTCCAGCGGCCGGTCCGGCAACGGGTCCATGGCGTCGCTCACCGCGTCCGCCGCACCCACCCGGCCGGCGTCCGCCGTCCCCTCTTCCACGGAAGCGGGACGATCAGCCATGAGCGGCCTCACCCGCGAAGGCACGCGAGCCGGTGAGGCTTTCCTCGACGCCGAGGACGTGCAGGGCGGCGTGGAGCCTGGCCCGTTCGCAGTCCCGCGCCAGCAGAGCCCGA
This sequence comes from Microbispora bryophytorum, assembly GCF_006874465.1. Lineage (GTDB taxonomy): Bacteria > Actinomycetota > Actinomycetes > Streptosporangiales > Streptosporangiaceae > Microbispora > Microbispora bryophytorum. The sequence continues at coordinate 12,766 of NZ_VIRL01000040.1, forward strand.
TGGACCGCTCGGTGCTCCCGGAGGGTGCGGTGAACGGCCTCGGGGTCGCTCATGCCCCGCCAGATGCGGGCGCGCACGGTGCGGCCGGACATGTTGTGGATGACGGCGGCGAGGACGGCGTTGCCGCAATGAGAGGCGATGAGGGCGTGGAAGTCCTGGTCGAGGGCGATCAGTTTCTCGTGGTCGACGGGATCGCACGCGGCGACCGTCTCGGCTTCGTCGAGCAGATCGCCCAGGTGGACGAGATCGGTGTCCGGGATGCGCGTGGCCGCCAGCCCCGTCGCCTCCGCCTCCAGGATCCTGCGCACGTGCAGGAACTCCCCCGCCCCGGCGTCGAGGTGAATGTCGGCGACGAAGCTCATCCCGTCGAGCAGCAGGTCGGGAGACAGGCTGGTGACGTAGGTGCCGTCGCCCTGCCGCGTCTGCAACACCCGCATGGCGACCAGTGCGCGCACCGCCTCGCGCAGCGTGTTGCGGGCGACACCGAGTTGTTCGGCCAGATTCTTCTCGACGGGGAGCTTCTGCCCTGGGCGCAGCTCCCCGTCGATGATCATCTGCTTGATCGTGTCGATCGCCGTCTCGATGACGCCCACGTCAGCCTCCCCATTGGTGACCATCAGGGTAGCGGTACGCGTCGATCGACTCAGAGAGCATACGAGCGCTGTAACCGGGCTTTTCAGGCAGCAGGTAGCGGCCGCGCTCGATGCGGACGGGGTCGGTGAAGTGCTCGTGCAGGTGGTCGACGTACTCCAGGACGCGGCCCTCCAGGCTGCCGCTCACGCACACGTAGTCGACCACGGCCATGTGCTGGACCAGCTCGCACAGGCCGACGCCGCCGGCGTGGGGGCAGACGGGCACGCCGAACTTGGCGGCCATGAGCAGCACCGGCACGATCTCGTTGACGGACGCGAGCCGGCAGGAGTCGATCTGGCAGAAGTCGATCGCCCCGGCCTGCAGGAGCTGCTTGAACATGACCCGGTTGTGGGCGTGCTCGCCGGTGGCGACGCCGACGGGGGCGATCGCCTTGCGGATGGCCGCGTGGCCGAGGACGTCGTCGGGGCTGGTCGGCTCCTCGATCCACAGCGGCTCGTACGGCGCGAGCCGGCCGAGCCACTCGATGGCCTGGGGCACGTCCCACACCTGGTTGGCGTCGATCATGAGCGTACGGTCGCCGAGTTCCTCTCGGGCGATCGACAGCCGCCGGACGTCGTCCTCGACGTTCGCGCCGACCTTGAGCTTCACGTGGGTCCAGCCGTCGGCGACGGCCTCGCGGCACAGACGGCGCAGTTTGTCGTCGTCGTAGCCGAGCCACCCCGGAGAGGTCGTGTACGCCGGGTAGCCGTACTCGGCCAGCTCGGCGATCCGCTCCCCGCGCGTGGGGGCGAGCCGGGCCAGCATCCCGACGGCCTCGGCGGGGGTCAGCACGTCGGACAGGTAACGGAAGTCGCAGGCCGCGACCAGCTCCTCGGGCGTCATGTCCGCGACGAAGCGCCACAGGGGTTTGCCGGCCCGGCGGGCCGCCAGGTCCCACGCCGCGTTGAGCACGCCCGCGGCGGACAGGTGCACCACGCCCTTCTCCGGCCCGAGCCAGCGCATCTGGCTGTCGGCCATGATCTCGCGGTAGAGACCGCCGAGGTCGCCGGCCAGCTCGTCCACGTCGCGTCCGGCCAGCCGCGCCCCGATCTGCCGGGCGGCGGCCACACACAGGTCGTTGCCCCGCCCGATCGTGAACGTGAGGCCGTGCCCCGTCAGGTCGCCGTCGTCGGTTTCCAGCATCACGTACGCCGCGGAGTAGTCGCCGTCCGGGTTCATCGCGTCCGAACCGTCGAGCGTCGCGGAGGTCGGAAACCTGATGTCGATCACGTTCACAGAGGTGATCGTCGGCATGGGCGAACTCCAATTGATCCGATGAATATGAATGGAACAGTAGGGTCACACTGGAAGAAGGTCAAGGCAAGTCAGCAAATACCGCACCCAGGGTTTACTTCAACCCGATGAATCTGGCAGGCTCGACGCGGCAAACGGCCCTGTGAACCAGCGGAGAGGCCAAGATCGTGAAGCTGTTGCGGGTGGGTCCGGTGGGTGCGGAGCGGCCGTGCGTGCTCGCGCCTGACGGGCGGGTGTTGGACGTGTCGTCGTTGACGGCCGACATCGATGGTGCGTTCCTTGCGGGGGGCGG
>NZ_VIRL01000041.1 GCF_006874465.1 Microbispora bryophytorum
GGCGCGCCGGGCGAGTAGTGCATCGTGGAGGCCGAGTAGTAGTAGGTGTCGTCCACGCGGAAGACGTCGATGTCGGCCAGGTCCTCCCACAACACGGGGTTGGAATAGCTCGACGACGGCGGCCACGACCCGCTCGACGGACTCGCCGACGGCGACGGATTGGGCGACTGGCTGGGCGACTGGCTGGGCGACGGCGAGGGATCGGAGACGCTCCCGACGGCGACGAGCTGCCACTGCTGGTTGGTGCCGCCCCAGTCGGAGTACTGCACGATCTTGCCGCCGTCCGCGGTGGAGGCGTTCTGGACCTCGACGGCCTTGCCGCTGTTGCGGTTGATCAGCCGGACGTAGCCGCCGGACGAATCCGCGAGCTGGAACTGCTGGTTGGTGCCGTTGTGGTCAGTCCACTGCACGACGTCGGCGGCGTCGGCCGTGGAGAGGTTGGCCACGTCGAGCACCTTGCCCGAGTGCCGCGACTGCACGCGGTAGTAGCCGCCGCCGGAGTCGACGAACCGCCACTGCTGGTTGTTGCCGTTGCTGCGGCTCCACTGCACGAGCGACCCGCCGTCGGCGGTGGAGAAGTTGTAGACGTCGAGGGCCTTGCCGCTGTTGCGGTTGACCAGGACATACCAGGTGTTGCCGTCGACGGTCGCCGCGGAGGCCGGCGCCACCCAGGCGACAGCGGTCGCGAGAACGGTCGCGAGCGCCGCGAGAAGACATACGACGGTGCCCGGCGCCCGGCGCCGGCCACTCGTCGCGCGGACGGAGGGGTGCATCTTCTCTCCTTTGAAGAGCGGAGACACCGCTGGGGTGAAGACACCCGCGGTGTGGTGGCCGGCTTACGCCGGCGTGGGGCCCGAGGGCGTGCCCCGCTGAGGGAAGGGGACGGGGCCGGCAGGCCCGGCCGCCGGGGCGGGCCGATGTGGTCGCCGCCCGAGCCGGGTCGCGGCCCTGGTGGAGGCGCCGAATCATGGACCGAGTGCCTCACGGGTCGGGTCCGGCCGACGCCGGTGCGGACCGTCTCACCGTGGCCGATGTCGCCACGCGCCGGGCACTCGTGACGCCGAGAGCACCGGCCGGCCCGTGCACCTTTCCGGCAGCGCCTGTCGCTCATGGACGACGCGGACAGTGCTATCGGCCCGGAAGGTCACGCTCCAGCGGGGCTGCGCATGCGATGTGAGCGTTAACAAATCTCCAATCGAGCGCCCCTCTCCTATCAGCGGCTTGTGGTGGTGGTGTAGCGGATCAAACATGACGCCATAAGCCGTGTCAACGCGCGGCTCCCTGTCCGTCCGGCCTCGTGCCGGCCGGATGCCGCTCACCTGCTCCTCCCGAGGTTGTGAGGACACCGTCCGCGGTCCGGATGACGAAACTTTCATCACGACCCCCCGTCGCCCGGAGCCGTCCCGGACGGCGCAGAAAACTTACGGACCCCATTTCGCGCGTCTATCAGCGCATATGAGGCACAAGTGCGGAGATCGCGGCGAAACTTACCGGAAACGGCCTTGACACGTTTCGGAATGATTTCCAGACTGACCCCCGAGGCGGCTCTTCCTGCCGGGGTCGGTGGTGAGCGGCAGGAGCCGCAGTTCCGACGCGACGACGAGCGCGTGCTGTTTCCGCGCGCGTCTATCCGCGTTCCCTCATTTATCCCGCAGTGGAGGCTCAGGCATGAGCGAAAACCCCTCATCCGCCGGCGGAGGACGGCGACCACGCGCCGGCACCCGCCGGCTGCTGGTCGCCGGCGCCCTCGGCGTACTCGGCACCGTCACCGCACTCGCGGCGTCCGTCCCCGCCGACGCGGCCGCAGGCACACTGGGCGCGGCCGCCGCCCAGAGCGGCCGCTACTTCGGCACCGCGATCGCGGCCGGGCACCTGAACGACTCGACCTACGTGGCCACCTGGGACCGGGAGTTCAACTCGGTCACCGCGGAAAACGAGATGAAATGGGGCCCGATCGAGCCCTCTCGCAACTCCTTCAACTGGGGGTCGGCCGATCAGATCGTCAACCATGCCGTGAGCAAGGGCATGAAGGTCCGCGGCCACACCCTGGTCTGGCACGCCCAGCTGCCCAGCTGGGTCAACTCCAACATGTCGGCCAGCGACCTGCGCTCGGCGATGACCAACCACATCACCCAGGTCATGAACCACTACAAGGGCAAGGTCTACGCCTGGGACGTGGTCAACGAGGCCTTCGCCGACGGCGGCTCGGTCGGCAGCCTGCGCAGCTCGATCTTCACCCAGAAACTGGGCAACGGCTTCATCGAGGAGGCGTTCCGCGCCGCGCGGGCCGCCGACCCCAACGTCAAGCTGTGCTACAACGACTACAACATCGACGACGCCAACGCGAACAAGACCCGCGGCGTCTACAACATGGTCAAGGACTTCAAGGCCCGCGGCGTGCCCATCGACTGCGTCGGACTGCAGTCCCACTTCGGCAACCCGCCGTCCAACTACCAGCAGAACATCGCCCAGTTCGCCGCGCTCGGCGTCGACGTCCAGATCACCGAGCTCGACGTCGGCGGCTCCGGCTCCACCCAGGCCGACGCCTACCGCCGCGTCACCCAGGCCTGCATGGCCGTGTCCCGCTGCACCGGCATCACGGTGTGGGGCATCACCGACAAGTGGTCCTGGCGCAGCGGCGACACCCCGCTGCTGTTCGACGGCAACTTCAACAAGAAGCAGGCGTACACCGCCGTCCTCGACGCCCTCAACGGCGGGACCTCCAGTTCTCCCCCGCCCACCGGAAACGGGACCGCCATCAGGGGCGTGGGATCGGGCCGGTGCCTGGACGTCACCGAAGCCTCCCAGGCCAACGGCGCCCAGGTGGAGATCTGGGACTGCAACGGGCAGAGCAACCAGCAGTGGACCTCCACGAGCGCGGGTGAGCTGCGGGTCTACGGCGGCAAGTGCCTGGACGTGAACGGCGCCGGCACCGCCGACGGAACCAGCGTGATCATCTGGGACTGCAACGGCCAGAACAACCAGAAGTGGCGCCTCAACTCCGACGGCAGCATCACCGCCGTCGGGGCCAACAAGTGCCTGGACGTGTCCGGCAACGGCACCGCCAACGGCACCAAGGTGCAGATCTACACGTGCAACGGCCAGAACAACCAGAAGTGGACCCGAGTGTGACACCACCCCTCTCCGGGGCGGCCCTGCGTGGCCGCCCCGGCCGGGCCGTGGGACTCGCCGACGCGGCCTGATCGTTCCACTCGTCCAACCATTCCACCCGTGACACCGTCGCCGGGCCTCGCGCACCCGAGGCCCGGCCGACGGTGTGCGTTTCCGCGCCCGGAGCGACCACTCCCCCGCGGGCGCCCGCTGCGCGAAGGCGCGGATCGGCACCGACAGCCAAAAGGAGAGACATGACGCAAGATCAGAACGATCCCGTGCGCGGCGAGCGGAGATTACTGAGCCGGAGATCCGTCCTGACGACGATGGGAGCGCTGCCGGTCATCACCGCCGCGACCTCGGTCCTGGGGGCCACGGAGGCCGCGGCGGCCACCGCGGCCATCAATCCGTCGGCGCAGCGGCAGACCATCCGGGGCTTCGGCGGCATGGCCCACGCGGCCTGGATCGGCGACCTGACGGCCGCCCAGCGGGAGACGGCGTTCGGCACCGGCGAGGGCAGGCTGGGCTTCTCCATCCTGCGGATCCCCGTCGGCGAGAGCCAGGCGGACTTCGGCCGCGACCTGGCGACGGCGAAGCGCGCGGCCGAGCTCGGAGTGACCGTCTTCGCCTCTCCGTGGAATCCCCCGGCCAGCATGATCGAGACCTTCAACCGCAACGGCCAGACCAACGCCAAACGCCTCAGGTACGACCAGTATGCCGCGTACGCTCAGCATCTGAACTCCTTCAGCACGTACATGCGGAACAACGGGGTGAACCTGTACGCCATTTCCGTGCAGAACGAGCCCGACTACGCGCATGACTGGACGTGGTGGACGTCCACCGAGATGGTCAAGTTCCTGCGGGAGAACGCCGGCTCGATCAACACCAGGGTCATCGCGCCCGAGTCCTTCCAGTACGTCAAGAGCGTGTCGGACCCGATCCTCAACGACTCCACGGCGCTCGCCAACGTGGACATCATCGGGGCGCACCTCTACGGCACGTCGTACTCGAACTTCCCCTACCCGCTCTTCAAGCAGAAGGGCGCGGGCAAGGACCTCTGGATGACCGAGGTCTACTACCCCAACAGCACCGACTCGGCCGACACCTGGCCGCAGGCGCTCGACGTGGGCGAGCACATGCACCGCGCCATGGTGGAGGCCGAGTTCCAGGCGTACGTCTGGTGGTACATCCGGCGCAGCTACGGCCCTATGCGGGAGGACGGCCAGCTCAGCAAGCGCGGCGCCATCATGGCGCAGTTCGCCAGGTTCGTCCGCCCCGGATACGTACGGATCGACGCGACGGCGAACCCCGCGTCGAACGTCTACGTCTCGGCGTACCGCAGCGGTGACACCGTCGTCATCGTCGCCATCAACAAGGGGACCTCGGCGGTGAGCCAGCAGTTCACCGTGGCGAACGCCACCTCGGCGAGCGTCTCGTCCTGGGTGACCGACGGGAGCAGGAACGTCGCGGCCCAGGCGGCGACCAGCATGTCGAACGGCTCCCTCACCGTCACGCTTCCCGCCCGCAGTATGACGACCTTCGTGACCAGCCTGAGCGGCGGCTCCTCGCCCTCCCCGTCGCCCGTCTTGTCGCCGACCCCGTCACCCACCCCGTCGCCCAGCGCCTCGCCCAGCGGCGGCACCGGGACCGGGCCCCGGGTCGCCTACACGATGAGCTCCTGGAACAGCGGCTTCACCGCCAGTATCAGCATCACCAACACCGGGACCTCGACGATCAACGGCTGGACGCTGAACTTCACCCTGCCCTCCGGGCAGTCCATCACCTCGGGCTGGAACGCCACCTACTCGCCCTCCAGCGGCCAGGTGAGCGCGGCCAACGTCAGCTACAACGGCACGATCGCCCCCGGGGCCACCGTCGACATCGGCTTCCAGGCCACCCACACCGGCAACACCGCCGAGCCGACCGCCTTCACCCTCAACGGCGTTCCGTGCACCGTGGTCTGATCGGCCCGTGCTCTGACGGGCCCGTGCTCTGACGGGCCCCGGGTCTGACCGGCCAATGGACTGACCGGTATGGTGCCTGACCGGTACCGGTCCCATGGTCTGACCGGCCCATGGCCCGACCGGCTCATGGTCTGACCGGCGAGCGAGGCAATCCCGAAGCAGACCGGCTGGACCTCGGCCGCGCCCTGGACCCACAGGTCCAGGGCGCGGCCCGGCCCTTTGTCCGTGCCCACGGCGCGGCCCGGCCGATGGGGTGCGTCCGGTGGGGGGGCCCGGCCGTCCTCGCCGGAGGTCAGCCGCCAGGCGGCCTCCTCCCGGGCGAGATCACTCCAGCGCCGAGATCAACCCAGGGCCGAAATCACCCCAGGGCGAGGCGTAGCAGCAGGTCCTTGACGTCCGTCGCCTCGAATCGTCCCCTGGCGGCGGACGAATCGGAGCAGAGCAGCACCGGCGCGTCGGCGGGGTCGGCGGGAAGCAACCCGTGTGAGCCGCGTACGGCGCGGGCGCCCTCGTCGAGGCCGACGACGTTCATCAGGTAGCGCATGCCGAGCTTCTTGCGCAGCAGCGCCACGCCGGCCCTGCGCTTGGCGGCGCCGGGGTTCACCGGGTCGAAGAACAGCTCGGCCGGGTCGTAGCCGGGCTTGCGATGGATTTCGACGAGGCGCGCGAAGTCGGGCGCGCGGGCGTCGTCCAGCCAGTAGTAATAGGTGAACCACGCGTCGCGATCGGCGAGCAGGACCAGTTCGCCGGCGCGGGGGTGGTCCAGGCCGTGCGCCTTCTTCCCGCTCTCGTCCAGCACCTCGGCGACGCCGGGCAGGGACGCGCAGAGCGCGGCGACGGTCGGCACGTCGGCGGGATCGGAAACGTAGACGTGCGCCACCTGATGGTCGGCGACGGCGAACGCGCGCGAGGTCCACGGGTCGAGATACTCCATGCCGTCCTGGGTGTGGACGCGCAGGAGCCCTTCCGCACGGAGCAGCCGGTTGACATCGACGGGGCGGGAGACGTCGGTGATGCCGTACTCCGACACACAGACGACGGTCCTGCCCTGCGCCGCCGCGGCGTCCAGCAGCGGCGTCAGCACGGTGTCGAGCTCGGCGGCCGCCGCCGCGGCGCGGGGGTCGGACGGGCCGAAGCGCTGCAGGTCGTAGTCGAGGTGGGGGATGTAGGCCAGCGTCAGATCGGGGTTGTGCGTGGTCATGACGTGCTCGGCGGCGCGGCAGATCCAGGTCGACGAGGCGATCCCCGCTCCCGGGCCCCAGTAGGTGAACAGGGGGAAGGTGCCCAGCGCCGCGGTGAGCTCGTCGTGCAGCTCCGGAGGGTGGGTGTAGCAGTCGGCCTCCTTGCGCCCGTCGGCGTAGTAGATCGGCCGGGGGGTGATCGTCCAGTCGACGTCGGCGCCCATCGCGTACCACCAGCAGACGTTGGCCACGGTGAACCCGGGCCGGTCGCGCCGGGCGGCCTGCCACACCTTCTCACCGCCGACGAGCGCGTTGTGCTGGCGCCACAGCAGGACCTCGCCGAGGTCGCGGAAGTACCAGCCGTTGCCGACGATGCCGTGATCGGCCGGCGGGGCGCCGGTGAGGAACGTGGACTGCACCGAGCAGGTGACGGCGGGCAGGACGGTGCCGAGTTCCGCCTGGAAGCCGTCCGCGGCGACGGCCCGGAGCCGCGGCATGTGCGCCAGCAGCCGCGGGGTCAGCCCCACCACGTCCAGGACCAGCAACGATGTCATGTCATCACTCCCACATCACGCAGCGCGGCACGGGCGAAGTCGAGCTCGGCGGCGATGCCCGCGGCGAGCTGTCCGGGGGTCTGCGGGCGCAGGGCGGGTGGCAGCACTCCCCACGTGTAGGTCTCCACGTCGAAGTGGTCGCACAGCGGCCGCGGCCCGCCGGCGAGCTCCGCGAGCGCCGCACGCATCACGGGGATGGTCGTGGCCAGCGGCGCGGGCGGTGAGACGTGGAGGGGAACGTGGTAGTGGACCCGCCACGGCCCGGGCAGCCCCCGCTCGAAGGCCTCGTCGAGGTCGTCGGCGGCGTCTCCCGCGGGGTTGCGCGTCTGGTGCAGGAAGCGCGGCTCGACGTACTCGCGCAGGGCGTCGGGGTCCGCGGTCTCCAGGGCCGCGGACAGCTGGACCTTGACGACGGGCAGGCCGGCCCGGCTCAGCTCCTTCAGCGCGGCGGCCGGCTCCTCCCACGCGCAGGCCAGGTGGGCGAGGTCCAGGCAGATACCGAGCCGGTCGCCGTCGACGCCGGCGAGCCGTGCCACCGCCTGGCCCGTCGTCTCCACGACGCAGCCGGGTTCGGGTTCGAACCCCACCCGTATCACCCGGCCCGTGGCGGACTCGACGTCGGCCAGACCGGCGGCCAGCCGGTCGAGCCGGCGCGCGGCCTGATCGGCCATGCCGGTGTCCCAGGGGTCGCGCCAGGCGAGCGGCAGCGTCGAGACCGACCCCCGGGCCGCGTCCTCGGGGAGCAGGTCCGCGAGGACGAGCGCCAGATCCAGGGTGTACGACAGGCGGTCCGCGGTGGTCCAGTCGGGATGGTAGACGGCGTGCTTGACGACCGGGTCCTGGAAGGAACGGTAGGGGAAGCCGTTGAGCGTGACCACCTCCAGGCCCCGTGCGGACAGCTCGCGGCGGAGCCTGGCCCGCAGGGCGGCGTCTTCGGCCAGGGCGGCGGCGACGGGCGCGGCCAGCCAGAGCCCGAGCCCGAGGACGTCCGTGCCGAGTCGGGCGCGGATCGGCACCGCGTAGACGTCGAGCTGGGCGATGATGCCGTCGAGATCCTCCGCCGCGTGCACGTTGGTGCAGTAGCTCAGGTGCAGCGGGGCTCCTCCCGGGTGGCGCAGCCGCATCAGCTGCCGCCGCGCTTGATGGAGCTTCCGGCGAAGGTGGGCTCGTCCGCGCCGGCTGCCGCGCCGGTCAGGTCGAGGCGCCCCGACTGGCCGTAGAACTCCACCGGATTGCGCCACAGCACGCGGTCGACGTCGTCCTCGGTGAACCCGGCGGCCAGCATGGCCTTTCCGGTCTCCAGCGTGAGCAGCGGGTCGGAGACGCCCCAGTCGGCGGCGGAGTTGACGAGCATCCGGTCCGGGCCGTACTGCTTGAGGATCTCCACCATGCGGGGCGGCGACATCTTCGTCTCGGGATAGATGGAAAAGCCCATCCAGCATCCGGAGTCGCGCACGGTGCCGACGGTGACCTCGTTGAGGTGGTCGACGGCGACCCGCTCGGGCGCGATCCCCGAGGCCGCGACAACCTCCAGAGTGCGCCGGGTGCCGGTGGCCTTGTCGCGGTGGGGCGTGTGGACGAGCGCCGGCAGGTCGTACTCGACGGCGAGGGCGAGCTGCCGCTCGAAGGCGTCGTCCTCCTCCGGGGTGATCGAGTCGTAGCCGATCTCGCCGACCGCGACGACGCGGTCCTTGTCCAGGTAACGCGGCAGCAGGTCGAGCACGGGGCGGCAGCGCGGGTCGTTCGCCTCCTTGGGGTTCAGCGCGATCGTGGCGTGGTGCACGATGCCGAACTGGGCGGCCCGGTACGGCTCCCAGCCGATCAGCGAGTCGAAGTAGTCGGCGAACGAGGCGGGGCCGGTGCGAGGCTGCCCCAGCCAGAAAGCCGGCTCCACGACGGCCCTGACGCCGGCGGCGGCCATCCGGGCGTAGTCGTCGGTGGTGCGCGACGTCATGTGGATGTGCGGGTCGAAGATGCGCATCAGGACTCCTCACAGGTCAGACGGCCGAGCAGGGCGGCGGCGTCGGCGGGCATGGGGCGTCCCGCGGCCGCGCGCTCGTCGGCGAAGGCGGCCAGCATGACCGCCAGCTCTCGGTCGGCCCGCTCGTCCAGCCCGAAAACCTCGGCCAGCGGCACGCCGGTGAACACGCACTTGAGCACCGCCTGCCGCCAGGCGGCCTGGTCGAGGTGGCGGGCGTACGGCCCGAGGGCGGCGGCCAGCAGACGGGCGTCGTTCGTGCGGATCGCGTCCTGCAGCAGGGGCAGTCCCGCCGAGCCGACGGCGAGCATCGGCAGGGCCTTGAGCACGGCCCGCTTCTCGTCGGCGTCGCCGTAGCGGTAGAGGTCGCCGATCTCGGTCTCCGCCCGGTCGGCCGGCAGCGCGGCCAGCAGCAGTGCCCGGACGGCCTCGTCCGCGGTCCAGCCGGGCTCGCCGGGCAGCGATGTGCGCCCGGCCCGCCGTCCGGCCTGGGTGAAGGACCGGCCGATCGTCTCGGGTCGCTCGCTCGCCGCGGTGAGCGCGGCGTCCACCCATTCCTCTCGCGGTGTCTCCCGCAGCGCGGCTCGCAGCCGCTCCGGTGACGTCATGCCCTTCTCCCTTCGCCTTCACGCCGCGACTCCTGCTCGGCTCCGCGCAGGAATTCGATCGAGCGCCGGGCCACGTCGGGCGCGGCGTGGGAGTGACGGGGAAGCTCGACCGCGACCAGGCCCCGGTAGCCGGCGTCGTCGAGCGCGCGCAGCACCCGCGGAAAGTCGATCTCCCCTTCGCCGAACTCCAGATGTTCGTGCACGCCCCGTCGCATGTCGTCGATCTGGACGTTGACCAGGTGCGCGGCGACGGCCGCGACGCAGCGGGGCACCGGGTCGGGCTCGTTGCAGCGGCAGTGCCCGATGTCCAGGGTGATGCCGAAACCGTCCGGAGACCCGAGCGCCTCGTGCAGCCTCCGCCAGCCGTCGATTGTCTCGACGAGCATCCCCGGCTCGGGTTCGAACCCCAGCGTCACATCGGCGCGCCGCGCGGCGTCGAGAACCCGCCCGCAGCCGTCGACCAGCCGGCTCCAGGCGGTGGCCTGGTCGATCCGGGCCGGGCGCACGCCGGACCAGAACGACACCGCCTCGGCGCCGAGGTCCGCGCCGATCGCGACGGCGCGGCTGAGGAAGTCCACCCGCAGGTCCCGGTCGTCGTCCAGCAGCGTCGGGGCGTGCTTGCGCAGTGGATCGAGCAGGTAACGCGCACCGGTCTCGACGACCACCGCCAGACCGAGGTCGCGCAGCTTGTCGGCGACCTCGGCCACGCGCCGTCCCAGCCCGTCGGCGTACGGGTCGAGGTGGCTGTGGTCGAGCGTCAGGGCCACTCCCTCGTACCCGAGGCCGGCGATGACGTCGAGGGCGTCCGGCAGCCGGTGATTGGCGAAGCCGTTGGTGCCGTAGCCGAACCTCATGTCGCGGAGACTTTCCTGACCAGGCGCCGGGCCAGCGGCATCGCCGCCGCGAGGGCGAGGCCGAGCCGCGGGGCGCCGCCGCGCGCGGCGAGGGCTCCCTGCAGGGCCGGCAGACTGACGATGCCCGCGCTGACCGCGTCGCGGACGCGCCGCGCGGATGGGTCGGCGACGGCGCGCGCCTGGGGGGCGCCGAACTGCGCGGCGTACACGCCGGCGAGGGCCGGCTGCGCCGGTCCCCCGGCACCACCGGCGGTGCCACGGGCCGTGACGGCGGCGAGCGTGACGGTGCCTGCCAGGGTCGCGGCGGGCAGTCGCGGGTCCGCCCCCGACACCTCAGCGTGTGAGAGCGCGGTGAGCAGGTAGGTGTGGGCGGCGATGGTGAGGGCGGAGGGCAGCGCGGCGGTGCGGGAGCCGCCGGTGGCGCCCAGCAGCACGTCCAGGCCGCGGCACAGCGCCATCGTCAGGGGACCGGCGGGCGTGCCCTTGGCCGCCACGTCGTACGCCCAGATGGCGCCGGCCAGGGGCGCGGCGACCGCCAGGGCACTCCGGCCGCCCGCGAGCCCCGCCGCGGCGAGCCCGGCGGCGGTGAGCCCCGCCGCCGTGCCGAGGGCCGCCCCGGCCGACACGCGGCCCGAGGGGATGGGGCGCTCCGGGCGCTCGACCGCGTCGAGATGCCGGTCGGCCCAGTCGTTGGCCGCCATCCCCGCCCAGTAGAGGAGGACCGAGGAGCAGGCCAGACCAATGGTGCGGCGGCCGAGCGCCCCACCGGCGGCCGCACCGGCGACCACGTCGCCGGGTACGGACAGCGCGGCAGGCGCCCGGACGAGGTCGATCAAATCGCGGAGCGTCGTCATCGCGCCGTCATCGCCCTGTCCCCTGCGAGCCGTACGCGTCCACCGCGGCCCGCAGCATCCGCCACTGCTCGGGCAGCGCGTGCGGCACCTCTCCGAGGGGGTCCTTGAAGAAGAAGGCCAGTTCGGTGAGTGGACCCGTGCGCCCGGCGTGGTGGGCGGCCGCCGTCAGCCGCGCCAGGTCCAGGACCAGCGGAGCGGCCAGCGCCGAGTCGCACCCGTGCCAGGTGAACTCCATGCGCATGCGGGTTCCGAGGAATCCCTCGAAGGAGATCAGGTCCCACGCGGTCTTGAAGTCGTCGAGGTCCTCGACGAAGTCGATGCGGGTCTCACCCTGCGGGACGTAGCCGAGCGTCTCGCGCAGCACGCGCTGCTTGCTGGCGGACTTGGCCGCGTTGGCCGCCGGTTCGGCGAGGTTCGCGCCGTCGCCGCCTCCCAGCAGGTTGAGGCCGGACCAGGTGCGCACCTTCAGGTTGCGCAGGGCGAACATCGGGGCGAGCACCGATTTGACCAGGGTCTCGCCGGTTTTGCCGTCGTGGCCCCCGTACGGGAGCCCCTGCTCGCGGGCCAGCGCGTCGAGGGCGGGCAGGCGGGCGCCGGTGGACGGCGTGAAGTCGATGTAGGGGCAGCCGGCGCGCAGGGCGGCGTAGGCGGCCAGGGCGCTGGGCGGCAGGACGGGCTCCGGCCCGGCCAGCGCGTCCCGCAACGCGTCGAGATCGGCGTGGGCGGGATGGGGTGGCGGCGCCGGTTCCGTGGTCGAGACGTTGATCACGACGACGTGGTCCAGCTGGTGCCGCCGGCGGAAACGGTCCAGGTCGGCGCCGATGGCGTCCGCGGCCTCGGCCTGCGTGCCGCCGTCCGGCAGGGGCAGTACGTCCTGCTCGATCTCGAGGAGCGCGTCCTGCACGGCCCCGGCGAGCCGAGCCGGGACGATGCCCGCCTCTGCCAGCGCGGCGGCCTTCTTCATCAGGGGGATCGAGGAGATGTCGTGGCCACCGAAGACCAGGTCCCCTATCGCCGGGAGGGCGTCGCTGCGCAGTTCGGGCGACTCCAGGACGCATCCGGTCGCCTCGGCCAGGCCCGCCCGCACCGCCGACGCCCCGAGCATGCTCGTGACGGCGACCGATCCTCGTGCTCCGATGAGCCATACTCCGGTTCTCATTTGTCTCCTCTCCCCGTTCGGTTGCCGGGACGGTGGGGGTGTTGCTCGTGGCGGGTCGGCTCCGGCGGGCGGCGGCCACCGTGCGGCCGCCGCCCGGGGTGGTGTGTCATTCGGAGGAGAAGGCGGCGTCGAAGGCGGCGTCCGGCGGGGTGATGGCGTTGAGCGAGCGGATGTAGGCGAGGGCCTCGGGTGCGCCGTGCAGCCGGTCCATGCCCGCGTCCTCCCACTCGACGGAGATCGGGCCGTCGTAACCGATGTGGTTGAGCGCCCGGAAGCACTCCT
>NZ_VIRL01000042.1 GCF_006874465.1 Microbispora bryophytorum
CGAACACATCGTCTACGCCATCGCCCTGATCGGACTCGCCCTCACCGGCGCCGGCACCACCCTCGGACTCGGCACCCAATGGGCCGCCACCCCACTCGTCCGCCGCTACCCGATCCTCAAGTAACCCATCCGGCTCCCGGCGCCCACCCCCGGCCCCCGGGGGTGGGCGCCGGCATGTCCGTGACGCTCCCGGCACCGCTCGCACGGCGCGCGTGCCGTAATGAGACGTACATCACCTTAGAGACCCTAATATTTGGGTAATTCGCTCTCTTGAACTCTTCGTGTTTAGGGCGATATTGTTAGCGCCATGATCGCGCCCAGGACTCCGACGACCGCCGAGGAGCTGCGCGGGGCCGGCCTGCGGGTGACGGCCGCCCGCGTCGCACTGCTCGAGACCGTCCGCAGCGGTGACCACCTCGACGTCGAGGCGATCGCCGCCGGGGTGCGCGATCGCGTGGGCCACGTCTCTCTGCAGGCCGTGTACGAGGCTCTCCACGCGCTCACCGCGGCGGGGCTCGTACGTCGCATCGAACCGGCCGGCAGCCCGGCGCGGTTCGAGGGCCGCGTCGGCGACAACCACCACCACGTCGTGTGCCGGTCGTGTGGTGTCGTCGCCGACGTCGACTGTGCGGTCGGCGAGGCGCCGTGCCTTTCCGCGTCCGAGACACACGGCTTCATGATCGACGAGGCCGACGTCATCTACTGGGGCGTGTGCCCCGGCTGTTCCACCCTTCGCACTTCGTGAGCCCCATGATCCAGCTAGTTCAGAAGGATTGCCTTGACTGAGAACCACGACGCAATCGTTGTCGACCCGAAGACGGAGGGCGAAGGCGGCTGCCCGGTCGCGCACACGCGCGCCCCGCACCCGACCCAGGGCAGCGCCAACCACCAGTGGTGGCCGGAGCGCCTCAACCTGAAGATCCTCGCCAAGAACCCCGCCGTGGCCAACCCCCTCGATGAGGGCTTCGACTACGCCGAGGCGTTCACGTCCCTCGACCTCGCGGCGGTCAAGCGGGACATCGCGGAGGTGCTGACGACCTCGCAGGACTGGTGGCCGGCCGACTTCGGCAACTACGGGCCGCTCATGATCCGGATGGCGTGGCACTCTGCGGGCACCTACCGGATCAGCGACGGCCGCGGCGGCGCGGGATCGGGCCAGCAGCGCTTCGCCCCGCTCAACAGCTGGCCGGACAACGCGAACCTCGACAAGGCCCGCCGGCTGCTGTGGCCGATCAAGAAGAAGTACGGCAAGCAGATCTCGTGGGCCGACCTCCTGGTCCTCACCGGCAACGTCGCCCTGGAGTCGATGGGCTTCAAGACCTTCGGCTTCGCCGGCGGCCGGGTGGACGCCTGGGAGCCCGACGACGACGTCTACTGGGGCCCGGAGACCACCTGGCTCGGTGACGAGCGCTACAGCGGCGACCGTGAGCTGGAGAACCCGCTCGCCGCGGTCCAGATGGGCCTCATCTACGTCAACCCGGAGGGCCCGAACGGCAACCCGGACCCGCTCGCCGCGGCCCGCGACATCCGTGAGACGTTCGGCCGCATGGCGATGAACGACGAGGAGACGGTCGCCCTCATCGCCGGTGGGCACACCTTCGGCAAGACCCACGGCGCGGGCCCGGCCGACAACGTCGGTGTCGACCCCGAGGCCGCCCCGATCGAGCAGCAGGGCCTGGGCTGGAAGAACAGCTACGGCACCGGCAAGGGCGCCGACACGATCACCAGTGGTATCGAGGTCACCTGGACCTCGACGCCCACGAAGTGGTCCACCAACTTCTTCTGGAACCTGTTCGGCTACGAGTGGGAGCTGACCAAGAGCCCGGCCGGCGCGTGGCAGTGGAAGCCGAAGAACGGCGCCGGCGAGGGCTCCGTTCCCGACGCCCACGACCCGTCGAAGCGTCATGCACCGGCCATGCTGACGACCGACATCGCGCTCAAGGTGGACCCGATCTACGGCCAGATCTCGCGGCGCTTCTACGAGAACCCCGACGAGTTCGCGGACGCGTTCGCCCGCGCCTGGTACAAACTGACCCACCGCGACATGGGCCCGGTCGTCCGCTACCTCGGCCCGGAGGTCCCGTCCGAGGTGCTCCTGTGGCAGGACCCGCTCCCGGAGCGGACGTACGAGCTTGTCGACGCCGGTGACATCGCCGACCTCAAGGGCCAGATCCTCGCCTCGGGCCTGTCGGTCTCCCAGCTCGTGTCCACCGCGTGGGCGTCGGCCGCGTCCTTCCGCGGCAGCGACAAGCGCGGCGGCGCCAACGGCGCGCGCATCCGCCTGCAGCCGCAGAGCGGCTGGGAGGTCAACGACCCCGAGCAGCTCGCGACCGTGCTGCGCACCCTGGAGGGCGTCCAGCAGTCGTTCAACGCCGCCCAGACCGGTGGCAAGCAGGTCTCCCTCGCCGACGTGATCGTGCTCGCCGGGTGCGCCGCCGTCGAGAAGGCCGCCGCGGACGCCGGTTACGACGTCACGGTCCCCTTCGCTCCGGGACGCGTGGACGCGTCGCAGGAGCAGACGGACGTCGAGTCGTTCGCCGCGATGGAGCCGGCGGCCGACGGGTTCCGCAACTACTACAGGAAGGGCAACCGGCTGCCGGCCGAATATCTGCTGGTCGACCGGGCGAACCTGCTGAACCTCAGCGCTCCGGAGATGACGGTCCTCATCGGTGGCCTGCGCGTTCTGGACGCCAACCACCAGCAGTCGAAGCTCGGTGTCTTCACCGAGACCCCCGGGGTCCTGACCAACGACTTCTTCGTCAACCTGCTCGACCTGGGCACGGAGTGGAAGTCGACGTCGGAGGACCAGACCACGTTCGAGGGGCGCGACCCCGCCACGGGCGAGGTCAAGTGGACCGGCACCCGGGCCGACCTCGTCTTCGGGGCGAACTCCGAGCTGCGCGCGGTCGCGGAGGTCTACGCGAGCGACGACGCCAAGGAGAAGTTCGTGAAGGACTTCGTCCGGGCGTGGGACAAGGTGATGAACCTCGACCGGTACGACCTGGTCTGAGCCTGACATGACGTCCGGGCCGGCCCCCACGGGCCGTCCCGGACGTTCGTCGTTTCAGGACCCAGACGATGTTCTCGCCATGCGAGCGATCAGCGCATGGTGGCGCGGTGGTATCGGCCCGCGAGGGCGCGTACGAGTTCGACCAGTTCCGGCGGCTCTGTCACGGTGAAGTCGATGCCGAGCAGGCCGAGATGGACGGCGAGCGCCTCGACGCTCCCGGCGCCGGTGTCCAGCAGGCACCGGCTGTCGTCGATCGGCGTGACGGTGCCGATGGCCGCGTTGATCCTTTCGGCGACCAGCTCGGCGGGCGCGTGCATGATGACCTGGGCCCGGTATCGCCAGGCGGCCGAGGACACTCCCCGGCGCACCTGGTCGACGGGGTCCTCCGGCAGCTCGCGTGGGGTGAAGCGGGGACCCGTCGGGGTACGCGGGCTGATCCGGTCGATCCGGTACGTCCGCCAGCCGGCCCGCGCGACGTCGAAGCCGATGAGATACCACCGTCTCCCCCAGTTGACCAGCCGGTAGGGCTCGACGTCCCGCCGGCTGTCCGAACCGTCGTGACTGCGGTAGTCGAACCGCAGCCGCTCATGGTCCCGGCAGGCGGTGGCGATCGTGGTCAGGGTGTCCGCGTCGACCCGCGGGCCGGGCTCGTCCCTGGGCACCGCGACGGCGTACTGCTGGAGGGTGCTGACCCGGCGCCGGAGCCGGGACGGCAACACCTGCTCCAGCTTGGCGAGCGCACGCAGCGAGGTCTCCTCGACCCCCGTGATGGTGCCACCGGCGGCGGTCCGCAGCCCGATCGCGACGGCGACCGCCTCCTCGTCGTCGAGCAGCAGCGGCGGCAGCGTGGCCCCGGCGCCGAGCCGGTAGCCGCCCACGGCGCCCCGCCCGGCGTGCACCGGATAACCGAGGTTTCGCAGGCGGTCCACGTCGTTGCGGACGGTCCGGGTGCTGACCGACAGCCGCTCGGCCAACTCGGCGCCGGTCCACTCGCGGGGTGTCTGCAGCAGGGAGAGCAGGCGCAGCAGCCGCGCCGAGGTTTCCAACATTCCCCGAAGTCTGCCAGGCAATTAGGAACGAACTGTGCCTAATTGCTTTCTATCGTGATGACCACAACGAACGGCACCGCGATCACCCTGTTCCGGATCCATGCTGTTCATCTCGGGTGAAAGGAAACCCTTCATGTATCTGGTCGTTGGCGCCACGGCTCACTTCGGACGTCAGGCGGTTGAGGAGCTCGTCCGCGCCGGGGCGCCGGTGCGTGCGCTGACCCGGTCTCCGGAGAAGGCCGGGCTGCCCGAGGGCGTCGAGGTCGTCCAGGGTGATCTGACCAAGCCCGAGACGCTGCCGGCGGTCGTGCACGGTGTCGAGGCCGCCTTCCTGGTCCTGCAGTACGGAGCCGACGTCGCCCCGCTCCTGGAGGCCGCGCACGAGGCCGGTGTGCGGCGGCTGGTGTTCCTGTCGTCGGGGGCCGTCGACGCGGGGGCCGAGCGGCAGCCCGACGTGATCGCCCGATACCACCGCTACGTCGAGCGGGCCATCGAGGCCTCCGGGATCGAGTGGACGTTCCTGCGGTTGCTGTTCCCCGCCATCAACTCGTTGACGTTCGCGATGCAACTGCCGGGCGGCGATGTGATCCGCGCGCCGTACACCGAAGCCGCCTTCAGCGCCGTGCACGAGCGGGACGTCGCCGAGGTGGCCGCGCGGATCCTGACCGGCGGCGGGCACGCGGGCCGGGCCTACGACCTGACCGGCCCCGAGTCGCTGACCCAGGCACAGCAGGTACGCATCCTGGGCGAAACGCTGGGACGCACGCTGACCGTCGAGGACCTCGACCCCGAGCCCGTGCGAGCGCAGATGAGTCAGTTCATGGACGCCGAGTTACTGGCGGCGCTGTTCGATCTCATGGCGAAGGCGGTCGGGAAGCCGGCGCCGGTCAACGACGTCGTCGAGCAGATCACCGGGCATCCCGCGCGCACCTACGCCCAATGGACCACGGATCACAAGGCCGACTTCGGCGGCTGACCGACCAGGGCAGGGGGACGGACAACCGCCGTCCCCCTGCCTCGATAACCGAAAGGAGGCGGCAATGCCGCCGATGCTGGAGCGGCGCGAGCTGGGGCGAGCGCTGCTGGCCCGCCAGATGCTCCTGGAGCGGGTCGACGCGACAGCCGAGGAGGCGATCGCGCGGCTGGCCGGAATGCAGGCGCAGGCTCCGTACGCGCCCTACTTCGGGCTCTGGACCAGGGTGCGGGGGTTCGGCACCGATGACCTGGCGGACGCGCTGACAGGGCGCCGGGTGGTGCGGGTCGCGCTGATGCGCAGCACCGTCCACCTGGTCACGGCGACGGACTGCCACTCGTTGCGGACATGGGTCCAGCCTGCGCTCGACCGGGAGTTGGACACCGCGTACAAGAAGGCCCTGGCCGGCCTGGACCTCGCGGTGGTGGTGGAGGCGGGGCGCGTCCTGCTCGACGAGCGGCACCTCACTCCCAAAGAACTCGGGCAGGCGCTGCACGAGCGATGGCCCGACCGCGAGCCCCGCGCGCTCGCCACAGTGGTGCGGAACCGGGTGCCACTGGTCCAGGTGCCGCCACGCGCCGTCTGGGGCGTCGGCGGTGCCACGCGGTACGCGATGGCGGCGCCCTGGACGGGAACCGCGCCCGCGTCGGCGCCCGACCCCGAACGGATCGTGCTGCGCTACCTCGCGGCGTTCGGCCCGGCCTCGGTCAAGGATGTGCAGACGTGGGCGGGCCTGACCCGGCTGCACGCCGTCATGGAGCGGCTGCGGCCACGGCTGGCCGTCTTCCGCGACGAGCATGGAGTGGAGCTGTTCGACCTGCCGGACGCGCCGCGCCCAGGCGCCGACGTCCCCGCCCCGGTTCGCTTCCTGCCCGAGTACGACAACCTGCTGGCCTCCCATGCCGACCGCACCCGCGTGATCTCAGACGAAGCCCGCCGACGCGTGGGCACCCGCAACGGCATGCGCGCGACCTTCCTGGTGGACGGCCAGGTGAGGGGCGCGTGGAAACTCGACACGCACAGGACGTCGGCGACTCTGGAGATCGACTCTTTCTGGCCGCTGTCCGCCGCAGAACGCGCCGAGGTCGAGGCGGAAGGCGCGCGGCTTCTGGAGTTCGCCGCGCCCGGAGCCGCACACGACCTCCGTGTGACCACCTGATACATGACTGCTTTCCAACCATGCGCGCGGCGACGCCGGGACACCCCCGCTGAATCGCAAGATCGCCTCAGTGTCCGTGCCGGTCTTCATCGGATGCTCGGTGGCTGGCGAGATGCTGCACGTCGACAGACCAGGGCCGGCGACCCGTGCGCCGGCCCGCCACTACTCGTCCTGGTTCTTCTCCGTCTGTTGCTGCCGCTCGTGGTAGGCGCGGCGCTGCTCCTCGGCCCGCTCCCGGCAGCGGCGGAGGAACTCCTCGTCGTCGTCGGGGTTGGAGGGGACGAACCGGCCCGGCCGGTCGTACTCGGGGAAGCGCCCGGTGTCGCCCTTGTACGGCGGCCCGCCGGGCCGCGTCACGGTCTGCGGCCGGCCCGCGACCAGCCACAGGATCGACCCGATCTCGGGGAGGAACAGGACGATCAGGATCCACAACCCCTTGGGAAGGTTGCGGCAGTCCTGCTCCGCCGTGATGATCACGTCGAACAGGCAGAAGATCCACAAGGCGAGCAGAACCAGACCGAACCCGCCGTAGATGAGGGGCATCCCGAATCCTCCCAGTTTCAGACGCGCAGAGCGTAGTGGATTCGATCATCGTCCGGCGGGACTTTCCCGGTAGGCGATCTTTCCCGATGTGCGCGCCGACCGGCGGCTCCGCCGGCTCCCGGCGCGAGGGGAGATCCCGCGGTGCCGTGGCGATACGGTGGCGGTGCCGTGGCGACGGTCGCGGGGTCGTCCTGACGCCGTAACCGGGTTCCGGAGGTCTCCCCCCGCCCCCCGCTCGGTGCGCACGTCGCGGCGGACTCTACGATCCTCGGGTGACCACCTTCACCCGCGGATTCCACGGCAGACGCAGGGGCGAGGACGACCGGCTCCCGCCCGGCCAGTACCTCGCCGAGGACTTCCCCGTGCTGTCGGCCGGGCCCACGCCGCACGTGCCGCTCGACCGGTGGGAGTTCACGATCGACACCGAGGCGGGGCAGACGCACCGGTGGACGTGGCAGGAGCTGACGGCGCTGCCGTACGAGGAGCCGGTCGTCGACATCCACTGCGTGACCAGCTGGTCCAAGCTCGGCACCACCTGGCGGGGCGTCTCCCTCGACGTGCTCTTCGAGGACGTCGAGTCGACGGCGGACTACGCGCTGGTCTACTCGTACGGCGGCTACACGACTAACCTGCCGCTCGACGACCTGATGGACGGCAAGGCGTGGATCGCCTACCGCTATGACGGCGAGGATCTGACGCCGAGCCACGGCGGACCGGCCAGGCTGCTCGTGCCGCATCTGTACTTCTGGAAGTCGGCCAAGTGGGTGCACGGCATCCGGCTGCTGACCGAGGACTGGCCGGGTTTCTGGGAGACCGCGGGCTACCACAACTACGGCGACCCGTGGCGCGAGCAGCGCTACGCCGATGACTAGGTGGCGCGTCGCGCGCCTGACCAAGGTGCGCGACGAGAACGGCACCGCCCGCACGCTGGTCTTCGACGTGCCCGACTGGCCCGGCCATCTGGCCGGTCAGCACGTCGACGTCAAGCTCACCGCCGGGGACGGCTACTCCGCCCGCCGCAGCTACTCCCTCGCCGGGCCCGAGGGCGTGGAGCTGACCGTGCAGCGGGTGCCCGACGGCGAGGTCTCGCCGTATCTCACCCTGGACATGGAGCCCGGCGACGAGCTGGAGCTGCGCGGCCCGGTGGGCGGCTGGTTCGTCTGGCGTCCGGACGGACCCGCGCCGGTGCTGCTGGTCGCGGGAGGCGCGGGCATCGTGCCTCTGATGGCCATGATCAGGGCCCGCCGCGCCGCGGGTGCGGACACGCCGTTCCGGCTGGTCTACGCCGTGCGCTCGCCCGAACAGCTCTGCTACACCGACGAGCTGCTGCGGCCCGATCCCGGCGTGTCGGTCTCGCTCGCCTACACGCGCCGGGCCCCCGAGGGGCATCCGAGGCCGCCCGGCCGCCTCACCGCCGCCGACCTCGGCCCGTACGGCGAGGCCGACTGCTACGTGTGCGGCCCCACCGGCTTCGTGGAGTCCGCGGCCGCGCTCCTGGTGGGGCTCGGTCACGACCCCGCGCGCATCAGAACCGAACGCTTCGGCCCCACGGGAGACTGACATGCAGGCCGATTACCTCGACGGGAACGCACTGGCCGGTCCGCTGGCCGAGATCTTCGCGGCGGACGTCTCCGCCGCCGTCAGCCGCTGCGCCGCCTGCGGCCAGACCGGCCCGGTGGCCTCGCTGCGCGTGTACGACCGGGCCCCCGGTCTCGTGGCCCGCTGCCCCGGATGCGAGGAGGTCGTGCTGCGCCTGGTCCGGAGCCCGGACTCGGCCTGGCTCGACCTGCGCGGCGCCGTCACCCTGCGCATCCCGCTGCGCGACGGGACAGGACCCGGCGGTCAGCGGTAGGCGTAGCAGTAGTTCGACTTGCCCTTGAACCGGTGGAAGGCCTTCGGGTCGTGATAGCGCCAGCGGCAGCCCGCGTCGCGCCGGCTCTGGGTGAGGTACATGGTGTCGCCCTTCCGCTTGATGCAGTACGCGCCGGGCGTGGGCGTCTCCCGATACTCGACCCACTCCCAGCCGAGGCTCACGCAGTAGTCGGTGAAGCGTCCTGGTCCCAGCTCCACGACCCGCTTGGCCGGCGTGGGCGAGGGCTTCGCGGGCTTCGCCGCCGGAGAATCGGCGGGGACCGGCGCGGTCGTCTTCGAGTGGCGGACGGTCGGCCGTGCGGTGACCGTCCGGGTCGGAACCGGCCCCGTGGTGTCGGACCCGGTGGTGTCCGGCCCGGCCGTGGACCGGCGCACCCGCGGCCGGTGTGAGGAGCCGGGCGACGCGGAGGGCGAGGCGGCGGAGGGCGAAGGGGCCCCGGACGGGGACGAGCCGCCACCACCGGTGTCCACCGAGGTGGCCGGGGCCGTGGCGACCGCCGCCGCCCGCTCCGTCGCCGCGGACCCGGCCCCCGTGAACGGCAGGTGCACAGACGGCAGCAGCGCGACGACGGCGGCCACCGTGGCTGCCGCCGCCACGACGACGGCGGCGACGACGGCCCGGACCCGCCTGCGCCGCCCACCTCCCGGCACGGTGACCGGCCCGATGCCCGGCCCGACGACCGGCTCGATGCCCGGCCCGGACGACGGGTCGGTGCCGGGCGGGGGCGTTTCCCGGGCCGGCGGCTCTGAGGAGGCGGGTCCGGCCGGCACACCGGATGAGACGAGTACGGCCGGCGTGACCGGCACGCCGGGCGCGGCGGATTCCGGCGGCGCGGCCGGCGCGGCTTGCGCGGCTTGCGCGGCTTGCGCGGCTTGCGCGTCGTGGCGCGGGCGGACGAGGCGGTCGACGATCTCCCGCGCGGTCGGCCGCCGCCGGGGGTCCTTGGCGAGGCAGATCGCGAGCAGGTCGCGCAGCGGCGCCTCGATCCCCTCCAGGTCGGGCTCCTGGTTGAGGATCCTGTTGATGATGGCGGGGATGGCGTCGGCGCCGAACGGCGGGCGGCCCGTGGCGGCGAACGCGATCGTGGACGCCCAGGCGAACACGTCGAGGGCGAAGCCGAGCTCGCCGGCCGCGAGCTGTTCGGGCGCCATGTAGGCGGGCGTGCCGACGATCTGGCTGGTCATCGTGCTCGTGGTGGCGAGGGCGCGGGCGATCCCGAAGTCGATGACGCGTGGCCCGTCCGGTCCGATCAGCACGTTCTGCGGCTTGAAGTCCCGGTGGAGGACCCCGGCGTCGTGCAGGGCGACCAGAGCGGTGGCCGTGCCGATGGCGAGCCGTTCGAGCGCGCCGCCCGACAACGGCCCCCGCCCGGCCACCACCTGGTTCAGCGGAGGCCCCTCGACGTACTCGCTCACGATGTACGGCCGGCCGCCGTCCATGCCGGACTCCAGCACCTGTGCCGTGCAGAACCGGGCGACCCTGCGGGCGAGCTCCGCCTCGCGGGTGAAGTCGGCGCGGGCCGCGGCGTCCTGGCCGAGCCGCGTGTGGAAGAGCTTGACCGCGACGACGTCGCCGGACTCGGCCTCGCCGAGGTAGACGACGCCCTGCCCTCCCTCGCCGATCCTGCCGGTGATGCGGTAGGAGCCCAGGCCTGCGGGATCGCCCGGCTCCAGCGGCTGCGGCATGACTCTCCGGTGGGTCGGTGGCACGTTCGGAAACCCCAGTATCCCGCCGAAGATCGGCGACAGGACCGGATTCGGTGGAAAGGACCCGATGGGCGGGCCCGCCGAACCGACTCCCCGCCACGCAAACGGGCACCCCCGCGCGTGGCGGGGGTGCCCGTGGCGCTCCTCCTGGTCAGGAGCGCGTCATCGCGGTTCCACCGGTCAGGAGGCGCTGCACGTCGGCGTCGACGTCTCGGCGCTGCCGTTGGCCAGGAAACCGAAGGTGGTGGTGCCGTTGGCGGACAACGTGCCGTTCCACGACTCGTTGCGCACCGAGACCGAGGCGCCGGAGCCGGACTTGAGGCCGCCCCACACCTGGGTGATGGACGGGGAACCGGACCAGCTCCAGTTCACGGTCCAGCCGTTGACCGCCGAGTTGCCGGCGGTGACCGTGACCTCGGACTGGAAGCCGCCAGGCCAGGAGTTCACCGTACGCATCGTCGCGCTGCATCCACCCGGCTGGGGTGAGGTGCCGGGCGACGGGCTGACCGGCGGACTCGGACTCGGGCTCACCGGCGGGGTCGGGCTCGGGCTGGGGCTGGGGCTGACCGGCGGAGTGGGGCTGGGCGAGGTGTCGGGAACGGCGGCGTTGAGGGCGTTGAGGACCGAGGTGTAGGCGGCCTTCTTGTTGCCGTTGCCGTCGAACAGCAGCGGGGTCTGGCTGGAGCGCCAGGAGTCGCTGTCGCGCACGCCCCACACGGTGATGCCGACGCAG
>NZ_VIRL01000043.1 GCF_006874465.1 Microbispora bryophytorum
GGGGCCGGCCAGGCCGGCGCCGGCGAGGGTGAGGCCGAGGACGGAGGCGGCGAGTATCTGGGTGGTCCGGGTGATTTTCACGTGATCATCGCTCCATTTATGGGGGGCGGGGCCGGCCGGCTGATCGGCCGGCCGGTCCCGTGTCGTGCTGAGTCGTGGCTGACGCTCCTGGGCGGTGTCCCCGTCGCCGGGACCGTGGTGACCGTGGTCACCGCCGGGTGGTCACCGCCGGTGCGGCCGGCCGTTCAGTAGCGCGGCCGGCCGCGGTCAGGCGGTTCAGCGGCAGCTGGCCGCGGCGTAGTCGGCGTTGTAGGTCGAGGTGACCTGCTTGCCGTCGATCGTGGCGGTCGCCTTCACCGTGACCGTGCCGGCGTCGATCTGGGCGGCGCGGGTGTTGAAGGACTGGTAGGCCTGCTTGCCCGGAGCCACGTCGGCCACGGTCTTGGAACCGAACGGGGTGGTCAGCTCCACCGTCGCCGGGACCCCGCCGTTGTTCACGGCAGTCACGGCGACGTACGTCGAGGCGCCGATGCAACGGGAGGAGGCCGACACGGCCAGCTCGACCCCCTGCGAGGACGCGGCCTCGAACGACCAGGAGTCGACCTCGAAGAGGTCCGCCCCGTCGGGGCCGGCGTAGGTGAAGTACACGTCGTGCACGCCTGTGACGCCGTCGAGCTGGGCGGTCAGCTTCGTCCACTCGCCGAGCGGCGCGTCGACCGGGATGGTCGCCACCACGGGTGAGGTGCGGCCGTCGAGACGAACCTGGATCTTCCCGCCGGTCGCGAGGGGGCGCACCTTGGCGGTGACGGCACTGGCGCCGTCGTCGCCGAAGTCGACCTTCGCCAGCGACGTCCAGTCGCCGTTGTCGATGTCGTGCACCACGAGGTTCGGGGCCTGCGCGCCGAACTCCTCCGACCCGCCGTCGATCTTCTTCGTGGCGATGCCCTGCTGCCAGGCGATCGTCTCGGCCTCGATGACGCGGTACGGGGCGAGGTTGTGGATCTGCTCGACGCCCTTGTAGTCGCCCTTCACCTCCTTGATCGTGCCGTCGGCGTTGAAGTCGAGCTTGGCGAGGTGCGGGCTGCGGAAGCCCTGGGTGGCGCCGCCCGTGATGCGGCTGTTGAGCGTCTGGGCGTGGTAGGTGAAGTAGTACTGCCCGTCGAGCTGGAACACCGACTGGTGGTTGTTGCCACCCGCGCCGAAGTAGGTGCCGGGGTTGCGGAAGATGATGCCCTTGTACGTTTCGGGGGTCCAGGGGCCCATCGGGCTGTCCGCCATGAGGTAGGCGATGGCCCCGGTCGGCGGGCCGTTGGGGTCGATCGCACCGCCGAAGCCGAAGTTCGACGAGTACGAGTAGTAGTACTTGCCGTCGCGCTTGAACAGGTGGCCGGCCTCGAACACGAGCGGCGCGTCGATGACCTCCGCCGAGCCCTTCGTGCTGATCATGTCATCGCCGAGCTTGATCACGCGGGTGGACTTCGGGTGGTTGGTGTTCTCGGCGCTGCGCGTCCCGTCGTCGCCGCCACCGCCGAAGACGAGGTAACCCTGGCCGTCGTCGTCGATGAACACACCGGGGTCGAAGAGCCAGTTCTTGCCGTTGGAGGCCCCCGGAGTCGAACCCGTGATGAGCAGGCTGCCGCGCTCGTCGTGCCACGGGCCGACCGGCGAGTCACCGACGATGACGCCGGAGCCGCCGCCGTTGTTGGCGAAGTAAAGAAAGAACTTCTCCTTGCCGTCGACGACCTTGCTCTCCATGGCGGGCGCCCACGAGTTGCTCGCGTAGCGGGCGACCCCGCTCGAGCCCGCGACGGGGATCTCGCCGTGGTCGACCCAGTTCATGAGGTCGTCGGACGAGATGACCGTGATCGTGTTGATGCTGGCGTAGGTGTTCGTCGAGGAGACCCCGGTGGGACCCGGCTTGTACTCCTGCGTGTCGTTGGTCATGTAGATGTACACGCGGCCGTCGTGGACGAAGGCGTTGCCGTCGGCCCCGAACTTGTGCGAGATGAGCGGGTTGCCCTCGCCGGGGTTCTTGCCGAGCGCCTCGATGGTCGTCGACGGCACGAACTCCGCGACGGACACGTCGTCGACCTTGAAGTCCATGAGGTGCGTGTCCGGAGCGGACGCGGGGTCCGACGTCCAGGGCGTCTCGATGAAGAGCCTCGCGGTGGAGACGCTCTGCCCCGCGGGAATCGTGAAGGTGCCCTGGATGAGCCCCCACTGCCCGCGCGCCACCGTCACCGTGCCGACGTTCGTGTAGGTCCCGCCGCCGTAGTGCATGGTGGCGAAGAACTGCTTGGTCGCCGGGCTGTTGGGGTTCTCGTACTTCACCCGCACGGTGATCGCGTACGTCTTGCCGGCCTGCACCTTGCCGGACAGGTCCTGCATCGGGCCGGAGCCGGTCGTCTTGCGGTTGGTGACGAGCACGGCGTTCGACCCGCCGTAGGCGTCCGTCGTGGGCGACAGCGTCGCACCGTCGGTCGCGTTCCCGTTGTTGACGAACCAGCTGGTGAGGCCATCCTCGAACCCGCCGTTCACGATGATGTTCGGGGCGGCGGCCTGGACCGGCCCCGTCGTCGCGGCGACCGCCGCGGCCAGCATGGTGCCGGCCACCGCAATCGCGGCGACCCGTCGCCGGGTCGTCTTTCGCACACGCTTCAACACGAAATATCCTCCTTGGCCTCAGACTTTTCTGGGGACATGGACGCCCCGGGGCGGGTCGGCTCACTGCGATGGATGAGCGGCCGCACGCCCCGGCGAATCGCGCAGGTGCGCGCGACACGTTCATGGGGGTGCGGGGCCGGCCGGCTGGTCGGGCCGGTCGGCCCCGGGTTGTGCTACGGCGGTGTCCTCGTCGTGAGGACCGTGGTCACCGCCGGATGGTCACCGCCGGTGCGGCCGGCCGTTCAGTAGCGCGGCCGGCCGCGGTCAGGCGGTTCAGCGGCAGCCGGCCGCGGCGTAGTCGGCGTTGTAGGTCGAGGTGACCTGCTTGCCGTCGATCGTGGCGGTCGCCTTCACCGTGACCGTGCCGGCGTCGATCTGCCCGGCGCGGGTGTTGAAGGACTGGTAGGCCTGCTTGCCCGGAGCCACGTCGGCCACGGTCTTGGAACCGAACGGGGTGGTCAGCTCCACCGTCGCCGGAACCTCACCGTTGTTCACCGCCGTCACGGCGACGTACGTCGAGGCGCCGATGCAACGGGAGGAGGCCGACACGGCCAGCTCGACCTCCGGCGAGGCGGTCTTGAGCGTGGCGAGCCGGGCCAGCTGGTAGCTGAGCGCCCGCTCCGGAGCGTCGATCTGGTTCTGGGTGCCGAACTCACCGGCCCGTGCCGCCTGCGCGCCGTCGAGCGCGGCCCGCATGCCGGCCCAGGCGTCCGCCGGGTAGTCGCGCTCGTCGAGTGTGCCCGCCTGCGCGATGGCGGCGTCGAGGGCGCTCGTGTCCAGACCCTTGTTCTGCGACGTCAGCGTGTCGCTGAGCTTGTAGTAGTCGAAGTCGACGTGCCCGCCCTTCTCCTTCGTCGCGTAGTCGAACAGGCCGACCCGGTGTCCCATGAAGTGCGAGAGGCTGCCGTCCAGCGTCTGCGGGCCGACACGGCTGCCCAGCTGGGTCCACTTCAGCCCGTCGAGGCTGTAGTAGAACGTCGTCCACAGCTGCCCGGCGGGCGAGCTGAAGTCGAGGTCCGCCTTCACGTACACCTGGGTCGCGTCTCCCAGCGGCACCGTCGTGCCCGACACGAAGTTCTCGATCGCCGCCTGGTCGATGTCGACCGCGAACGGCTGTCCCCGGTTGACGACGCCCAGCGTGTTCTGGCCGTCGACGCGCTTGACCGCCACGTAGGAGAACCCGCGGTTGTAGGCGGCCAGGCCGGCGACGTCGCCGTTCTTCATGCCGGAGATGTCCATCCTGGTCTCGACGGACTGCCGCGGCCCGAACGTGCGCTGCGACAGCGTGTTCCGCGCCTCCTCGAACCAGGTCAGCTCGTCCTTGCCGGAGAG
The DNA here is from genome assembly GCF_006874465.1 of Microbispora bryophytorum. Lineage (GTDB taxonomy): Bacteria > Actinomycetota > Actinomycetes > Streptosporangiales > Streptosporangiaceae > Microbispora > Microbispora bryophytorum. The sequence goes on from NZ_VIRL01000043.1 coordinate 3,997, forward strand.
CTTGCCGTAGACGTACTTGCCGGTGACCACCTTGCCGGTCGTCAGCCGCAGCCAGCCGTCCCGGTCGGTGAGCGACCAGTAGCGGTTGTCGGGGGCGTGGTTCCACTCCCACACCGGGTCGAGCCGCGACCCGTTGGGGGCGATCTCCTCCTTGGAGGGGCTCTCGACCGTCACCGGCTGGCCGACGATCGAGATGTCGTCGATCAGGTAGTCCACGCTCGACGACGCCGGCTGTGGGTTGCCCCACGGGGTCTCGACCGCGAACTTGAAGTTGTCGACGTTCGCCGTCGTGGGGACGGTGTACTGGCCCGTCACGGTCGTCCACTGCCCGGAGGGAACGTTCCCGGACGCCATCGTCTGGACGCCCGTGCCCCAGTCGGCCACGAGGTTGAACCGGATGCTGCTCGGGCCCGAGGTGTACTTGACCCTGGCCGACACGGTGTAGGTCACACCGCGTTGCACCTTGCCGTTGAGGAACTGGTTCGGCCCGGAACCGTTGAGGGTGCGGTTGCTCACCTTCAGCGCCGCCGAGCCCGCGGCCGGGCCGGTCGTGTCGCGGCTGATCGTGGCGCCGTACTGCGTGCCCCACGGCGAGACCGCGTCGGCCTCGAACCCGGGGTTCTGCAGGAGTTCGACGCCGATGAGCGAGTCGTCGTACTCGGGCGGGTCAGGGATCGTCCACTGCTCGTCCATGTACGGCCTGTGCGGAGCGTCGTTGGCGAAGTCGTCGGAGGCGACGATGCTCTTCTGCTGCTCGAACCTCTCCTCCTCCGGGCTCAGCGTGATCGGTTTGGCGAACGCGCCGCCCACCGGCACGACTCCGTTGGTGCCGAAGGTCGGCCAGCCGTCCTGCCACGTCGCGGGGATGAGCGCCGGGGTGCGCCCGATCGGGAAGTTGTCGCGGAAGAACATGCCGTACCAGTCGGTGCCGCCGTTCTCGCCCGCGATCGGCACGAGGCTGCCCTGGGCGAAGCCGTTGGAGTTGAGCACCCCGCGCGCCTCGTAGGTGTTCGTGCCGTCGGCCGAGGTGTAGCGCCCGAGCAGGTCCTTGGACCGGAACATGGCGACCTGGCGTCCCTGCCCGGACGGCCAGGTGATGATGACCACGTAGTAGTAGCCGTTGATGTGGAAGACCTGGGCGCCCTCGAACAGGCCGCCGATGAACGGCTTGCCGGCGTAGTCGCCCGCGGTGAAGATGCTCGGGAAATCCTTGTCGATGCCCGACATATCGGACTTGAGGCGTACGGCGCTCGTATTGCCCGAGCCGTAGAAGATGTAGGCCGTGCCGTCGTCGTCGAAGAACAGCGACGGGTCGTGCAGGCCGCGGCCGAGCGGCGTGCGCGTCCACTTCCCGTTCTCGACGTCGTCGGTGCTGTAGAGGTACGCGCCGCCGAGGTTGTTGGTGTTGAAGACGACGTAGAACTTGCCGTCGTGGTAGCGCAGCGACGACGCCCACTGGCCCTGGCCGTAGGAGTTCTGCCCGTTGCGCAGGGAGAACGCGTCGCCGATGTCGGCCCGGTCGAACACGTAGTTGACGATCTCCCAGTTCACCAGGTCGTACGACTTCATGATCGGCGCGCCCGGGCTCAGGTGCATCGTCGTGCTGATCATGTAGTAGACGTCCCGGTGCTCCTTGCTCTCCGCGGCCGGAACGCGTTCAACGCTGATGTCGGGCACGTCGGCGTTGGTGATCGGCACGGTGTAGGTGCCGTCGCCCTTGTCGGTCGAGGTGTACGACGGCGCCGGTGACCAGCCGGCGGCGCTCGCCACACCGCCGTAGGACACGAGACCGCCGCACACGAGCGCGGCGGCCGTCGCGAGCGAGATCCTCCGGAACCGTCGGGGGATCGCCGTGGATCGGCGATTTTCGGGCACGCGAAACTCCTCTGCAGAACGATTGTCAGGAAATGCCTGACGTGAGGGGGGTGGGATCTGAGTGAGCGGTCGACGGGGATGCGAGCGAACCGTCGGCTCGCGAAGGTAGAGCTCGTCCTGGGTCAGGTCGGCGTGGCGGTCCCGCTGGAAGGGGTGGAGCCTGCGGGTTCGCGTGAAGGCGATGTCCTACCGGTAGCGCGGCGTGGAGAGGCGGGCGTTCACCTCAGGTGCGCAGGTAAGGCGGTCATGAGGCGGTCGCGCATGAAGGGGGCCGTATTGGTGCGGGCGGGGCGGTGTGAAACGTTCCCGCGGAGGGGCAGGGTGAGCTGCGGCGGGGGGACCGCTCTCATCAGGGGGGCTCCTCGACCTGTTAGCGCTAACATTTCCGGCTGCCGGCAATGACGGTGATCTCCCGTGACCGTAGGTTGGGGCGGCGGGCACTGTCAAGAGTGGGAGACGTGCGCCGAGACCAGTAATGTCCCATCCGTAAGTGGGAAGATTCCCGTTTCGGCACGTCGGGGAGCGGTCCAATCTGGTGGATAACGGGAATTCGCCTACATGACCCCTCTTCGTGCCGATTTCCGATGGTTGATGACAAATTGATGACGCGTCCTCCTTATCGCGATCAAGGGCCGTACCATCCTTGGTGTACGACGAGGAGAGTGTTGTGGACGAGCACAAGGTGCCGGGGGGTGTCGACCCGTTTACACCGAGCGTCGCCCGGATGTACGACTACTACCTGGGTGGCAAGGACAACTTCGCGGCGGATCGTGAGGCCGCGAAGAAGATCATCGAGATCCTGCCCAACCTTCCCGACATCGCCCGGGAGAACCGCGAGTTCCTCATCCGAACCGTCACCCACCTCGCGCGGCAGGGCATCCGCCAGTTCCTCGACGTCGGCGCCGGGCTTCCGACGCAGCGCAACGTCCATCAGGTCGCCCAGGAGCTGGCTCCGGAGTCCCGGGTCGTCTACGTGGACAACGACCCCATCGTCCTCGTCCACGCGCGGGCCATCCTCGCCGAGAACGAGCGGGTGCGTGCGGTCGAGGCGGACATGCGCGACCCCGAGGCGCTGCTGGAGCATCCGAAGGTCCGGGAGCACATCGACTTCTCCCAGCCGCTCGCCCTCCTCCTGCTCGGCGTGCTGCACTTCGTCCCGGGCGACGACGAGGCCGTGGAGATCGTCTCGACGCTCCGGAAGCCCCTCGTGCCGGGCGGCTATCTGGTCGTGTCGCACGGCTCCCTCGGCGACCTGAGCGATGACCAGGAGGAGCAGGGCCGCAAGGTCTTCAGCCGCACTTCCGTCCCCGGCACCACCTCCCGCTCCTACGACCAGGTCCTCGCGTTCTTCGACGGCCTCGACCTGGTCGAGCCGGGAGTGGTGCCGCTGCACGAGTGGCGGCCCGACACCGACTTCCCCTTCGTACGGAACGGCAAGGCCGGCGCGCTCGGCGGGGTGGGCCGCGTCCGCTGACCCCCGAGGCGGCCGTCGAGCGTGATTACGGCCGCTCCGCCATGAGCGCGCTGATCCGGCCGGCGAGGCCGGGCACGTCGGCGTCCGGCGTCGGATTCAGCTGCCAGTCGGCGAGCTGCAGGGACGCCTCGACCACCGCCTTCGCCCGTTCGTGACGGCGGTCCATGTACGCGTCGAACAGCGACTGGTCGAGCCGGTCGGCGGCGAGCAGCAGCTCGGCCAGGACGGCGGCGTCCTCCAGGCACTGGGCCGCGCCCTGGGCGAGGGTCGGGGGGCAGGCGTGCGCGGCGTCGCCGGCGAGCACGACACGGCCGCGGTTCCACGGCCGGTCCACCAGCAGCGACTCGAACCACGTGTAGTTGATGCGGTCGGGGTCGGTGATGTCCTCGCGGATCTCGTCCCAGGCGCCGCCGTATCCCTCGGCGAGGGCCCGCATCTGCGCGACCTTGTCCCCGATCGCCTCCCGGGGCCTGACCTTGTCCGCCAGGTAGGCGTACATCGTGTCCGGGCCGGTGGGGCAGTATCCGGCGATGAAACAGGGGCCGCCGTAGACGAGGTCGGTGCGCTCGACCCCGGCGGGGCGGCGGGTGTGCACGCGCCAGATGCCCATGCCGGTCGGCCGCGGGGCGGCGTCGATCCCGATCAGAGCGCGCACCGCCGAGCGGATGCCGTCGGCGCCCACCACCAGGTCGTAGGTGCCGCTGGTGCCGTCGGACAGCCGCACCTCCACCTGGTCGCCGGTGTCGGTCAGCGCCTCGGCCGTCACCCCGAACCTGGTCCGCGCCCCGGCCTCGCGTACGGCGTCGGCGAGGATGGCGGCCAGTTCGGGGCGGTTCATGCCGAGGGTGGCCGGCAGGCCGGGGCCGCCGGTGCGGGCGTCGGGGATCTCCGTGAGCAGCGTGCCGTCCGGGGCGCGTAGCCCCAGCGAGTCGAACGGGAAGCCCGCGGCGGCGACCCGGTCCCACAGTCCGAGGTCGCGCAGCACCCGCAGCGCGTTGCCCTGCAGGGTGATGCCCGAGCCGAGTGCGCTGGTCCCCGGCCGGATCTCCGCGATGTCCACGGTGACGCCGGCGCGGGCGAGCGGGATCGCCAGGGCCGACCCGGTGGTGCCGCCGCCGACGATGAGGACGTTGCCTACTGCTGGCATGAGTGACTCACTTCATGACGAGGGGGTTGACGGGGGAGTAGACCACGTCCTTGATCGTAAACGGGGCGGCGGCGAGTGGTCCTGGCGGTGCCCGGGTACGTGCCCGAACGGAGAGGGCGCCGCGAGGCCGGGCCGCACCCTCGTGGTCGCCGGTCCGCCCACGCCCTCGCCGGCCCGGCTGTTCGAATCGATCGCGCAGGACGCGCGCCGGCCCGCCGTCAACCTCTGGGCGGGAAGGGCACGTGGACGCGGCCCTCGGTGCGCATGAGCTCGAACGTCCTGCGGATGGACGCGGCGTCGTTGAGGCGCGGGAATGGAGCGTCCGGGGGAGCGGAGACCCCGAGGAAGGCGCACAGCGGTCCCCATCCCTCGCGCACGTCGAAGACCAGGAGCCGCTCGGCGGGAAGGGCGGCCAGCACCGCGGCGACATGCCGGTGGTAGGCCGCGACGGCCCGCTCCTCGTCCGGACTGTGACCGGGCCGCCAGTCCTCGCCGAAGACCGACTCGCTGATCCGCTCGAAGAGCGGCTGGAGGCTCGTCATCGCGGCGACGACGGGACGGATGGCCTCGGGCGCCTCGTCCTCGCGCATCGGCTCGCGCGGGCTGAGCGAGACCAGCGCGCGGAAGCTGGCGTACCAGCTGCGCGGGTCGCGGACCGTGAGGACGACCTTGGCGTCCGGATAGGCCCGCGCCAGCTCCCGCCAGAAGAAACTGGCGGGCCAGTCCACGCAGGACCGGAAGCCCTCGAAGACGCGTTCCCAGTCACCCGGCCCGCCCGAGCAGACGGGCAGCCACCGTTCGGCGAGCTCCGGGCGGAGCAGGACCTCGAAGGTGTGGTAGCACGGCCCGAAGCCGAGCCGTTCCAGTGCCGCCTTCGTCGACGTCGTTCCCGTGCGCGGAAGTCCCGCGCCGATGACCTCCAGCATCTGCAGGCTCCCGTCGTCGCGCCGGCTGAGGCGGTAGACCATGCCCGCCCGCCGGGTGTTCTCACGGCGCGGTGACGCTCCCTCGGCATGCCGCTCCCACGATCTGACAACTTTTCGGTGTTCTCATGAAACTTTCCAAGAGTCACCGCCCGTCGGGTGGGGCGGGGTGCCGCTGACGTCCTCCTCTTCGTCGGCGCAGGATTCACGGTGATCTGCGGCTTGAGTCGCCAGAAAGTTTTAGGCACGCTTCGGAAACATTCACGTCGCCGGATCCGGTGAGGGTGTGGCATCCGCGAGCTGCGAGCAGTACGGGAGCCCGTCCCGGGCGCCACGGCCACACGTCCCGATCGGCGCAACCGGAGGAAGGACAGCTCACGTGAGACGACGCATCGTGGCCTTACTGGCCGCCGTGCTGATGCCCGTGGTCGCGGCGACCACGTTGCTGGTCACCCAACCGGCCGCCGCGGCCTCGCTGACCCGGGTGACCAGCTTCGGCAACAACCCGAGCAACCTGAACATGTACATCTACGTGCCGGACCGGGTGGCCGCCCGGCCCGCGCTGCTGGTCGCCGTCCACTACTGCACGGGCACCGCGTCGGCGCTGTACAGCGGATACTTCCGTGACTACGTGACCGCGGCCGACCAGTACGGGTACATCATCGTGTTCCCCGAGGCCACCCGCAGCGGCCAGTGCTTCGACGTGTACTCGCCCCAGGCGTTGCGGCGGGGCGGCGGCAGCGACCCGGTCGGCATCATGTCGATGGTCGACTACGCCAAGTCGCGCTACAACGTGGACCCCGGCCGCGTCTACGTCAGCGGCGTCTCCTCCGGCGCGATGATGACTAACGTGCTGGCGGCCGAGTATCCGGACGTCTTCACGGCGGGCTCGGCCTTCATGGGTGTCCCGGCGGGCTGCTTCGCCACCACCGACGGCTCCACCTGGAACAACCAGTGCTCCGGCGGTCAGAGCATCAAGTCCGCCCAGCAGTGGGGTGATCTGGCCCGTTCGATGTACTCCGGCTACAGCGGCTCCTATCCGCGCATGCAGCTGTGGCACGGCACCAACGACACCACGCTCGCCTACCCGAACTTCGGCGAAGAGATCAAGCAGTGGACCAACCTCAACGGCGTCAGCCAGACGCCCGCGTCCACTGACAGCCCCTCGTCGGGGTGGACTCGCACCCGGTACGGCGCCACCGGCACCCAGCCGCCGGTCGAGGGCATCAGCGTCTCCGGTCAGGGGCACTCGCTGCCCCTCAACGGCATGATCTCCTATGCGATCAACTTCCTCGGCCTCACCACCACGAGCTCTCCGTCGCCGTCGCCCTCTCCGTCCCCCACACCCTCGCCAACGCCGTCGCCCACACCCTCGCCCACGCCCCCGAACAGCCCGTCGCCGAGCCCGTCGCCGAGCCCGTCGTCCGGCCCGAGCGGTGGCCCGCCGGCCACGACCCTCGGTGCGGCCGCGGCCCGCAGCGGCCGCTATTTCGGTACGGCGATCAGCTCGAGCAGGCTGGGTGACTCGAACTACACGACGATCGCGAATCGTGAGTTCAACATGGTCACGGCCGAGAACGAGATGAAGATCGACGCGACTGAGC
>NZ_VIRL01000044.1 GCF_006874465.1 Microbispora bryophytorum
CACCAGACAAGATCTTGATGAGCGTGGACTTCCCGGCACCGTTCTGGCCCAGCAGACAGTGCACCTCGCCGGCCCTGACCTCAAGGTCCACGCCGTCCAGCGCACGCACGCCGGGAAACTGCTTGACAATGCCCCTCATTTGGAGCAGAGATGATGAGTCGGATGGTGACCGCGGCACAGGAGCCTCCCTGGAATACGGTGCGGCCGTGGCCCCGCCCGCCTGACGGCGCCGGCTGGCACCGCCGCAACGGCATCGAAGTCGGCGTCAACAATGCCGATGCGACTTCCGGACGACCGATCAGGCGGGCGGGACGTTCTGATGGGGAAATAGCTGTGGGTTCCCGTCCGCCTGACCGCGTACGACATGGCCGCGGCACCGGGATGGGCGGGGATGTGCCGAGGCATGCGAAACGGAATGGTCAAGCGGACGGGACGTCTGGATTCGATAGGTGACAGGTAGGGGCCGCGTGGCGGGCACGCGGGTCAGGGTGAGTGGGGCAATCGGGCCATCGTGGTTCCCTCGATCGCCCCGGTGGTCGGGGACGGTCGGATCGTGATGCTTGTGGGGTCGGAGTGCGCTCGCTCGACGACGACTCCGGCCGCGCCGCGTGAGGCGGCGCCGAAGCCGAGGTCGGAGGCGGCGAACCGGCAGCGCTCGGCCGCGCCGCTCATGCCCAGGCGGGCCATCTCCTGCTCCGCCGCCGGGATGAGCCGGTCGGCGAGCCTAGCGAAGTACCCGCCCAGCACGATCACCCTCGGATTGAAGAGGTTGACCAGCATGGCCGACCCGATTCCGAGCCACCGGCCCACCTCCGCGGCCGCGGCGTCGACGCGGGGGTCTCCTTCGGCCCGCCGCCGCTCGATCTCGGCGAGCCGTTCCTCCGGGTCGCGTACGACCCGGGGGCCCGTGCCGTACGCGCGGTCCGGTGTGGCCATGCGGACCAGCGCGGCCAGTCCGACCTTGGTCTCCCAGCAGCCGATACGGCCGCAGCGGCACCGTCCGCCGGACGGATCGACCATGACGTGGCCGACCTCTCCGGCGAATCCGTCCGCTCCGCCCAGTAGCCGGCCACCGGCGATGACGCCTCCGCCGACGCCCACCTCGCCTGTGAGGTAGACGAGGTCGGAGATCCCCGCCGCGACGCCCGAAGTGTATTCGGCCAGCGCGGCGAGATTCGCGTCGTTGTCCACCATGATGGGGATGCCCCCGCGGATGTCGGCCTGCGACAGCCGCTCCGCGACCGCTACCCCATGCCAGCCGAGGTTGGGGGCGACGACCACGGTGCCGGTGGTGGTGTCGATCAGGCCGGGGATCGCCACGGTGATCCCGGCCAGAGCGATCCCGAGCCGGTCGAGATCCGCGATGGTCTTCTCGATCACGTGGACCAGCTCGTCCAACGATCGTTCCGGCCCGGATCCCATCGCATCGAAACCGATGCGCCGATCGATGAGCACTCTACCGGCAAGATCGGAGGCGATCGCCGCGATGTAGTCGACGTTGACTTCCACGCCCAGGGCGCCGACCCGCGATCCGTCCAGGACGAGCGCGACGCTCGGGCGGCCGACGGAGCCCGCGTGCTGCGGCCCCGTCTCCTTGACCAGCCCGCGTGCCTGCAACTCGCTCACCAGGCTGGTCACGGTCGTTTTGTTCAACCCGGTCGCGACGGCGACGGCCGACCGGGAGCACGGACCGTACGTGCTCACGTGACGCAGCACCAGGGCGAGGTTGGAACGGCGCACGGTGGCCTGGTCCGCGGGAACTCCCGCGGATCCGCCGCGACTCATCGAGTCGATCGTGTGGCCGTCGGCCCTGCTGTGGTCCACGCCGCTCCTCAATTAGTTCGCATGGCTGGCCGAATTAAAGACGGGGAGTTCCGGGTGAGACAAGAGTGAAACCGGTTGCAGGTTACGTAACGTTACGGTAACCGTGTCCGGAATGGCCTCCCAGGTGCACAAATGTGAGCGATGCCAACTCGTTACGCATTTCGGGGGTGCGCAGCCGGACATCCGCGTGTTACAACCCTCATTAATTGATCTCGGAGACAAACAAAAGGCGGTGGCGCAGGTGACGAAGGAGCCGCACCTCACCCGCGCCCCGGGCGGCGTGGCTCTGCCGGCGGGTCCAGCGGTGCTCCGCAGGGCGAACCTCTCGCTCGTGCTGCGTGAGCTGCGCGACCACACCTCGCTGTCCCGGGCCGACATCGCCGAGGCGACCGGGCTGCACCGCGCCACCGTCTCCAACCTCATGGCCGAGCTCCTGGAACGGCGTCTGGTGCGGGAGGTCGGCGTCGAGCACGTGGGCGCGATCGGACGTCCCAGACGGGCGGTGGCGCTGCACGGCGCGCACGTCGGCGCCCTGGGCATGGAGATCAACGTCGACTACATCGCGGTCCACGGCACCGATCTCAGCGGCCGGGTCCTGGTCGAGCGCCGGGTGGTGTACGACACGATGGGCAGCGGCCCGGACAGTGCCGTGCGCCGGCTCGGGCTCGTGGCCAAGGAGGCCGTGGAGGCGATGCGGCGAGTCGGAGCGGTTCCCGCCGGCATCGCGGTGGCCGTCCCCGGACTGGTGGACGTGACACGCGGAGTCGTGACACTCGCGCCGAACCTCTACTGGCACGACCTGCCCCTGGCCGACCAGCTGAGCTCCATACTCGGCCCGCTGAACGTGCCGGTGCGCGTGGACAACGACGCCAACCTCGCCGCACTGGCCGAATACACCTCAGGCATCGCCGCCGGCACACCCGACCTGGTATACCTCACAGGCGAGGTGGGCGTCGGCGGCGGCATAATCTCCGGCGGCAAGCTCCTTCGTGGAGCTGACGGATTCTCCGGAGAGGTCGGGCATTTGCGAGTCGACCCGAACGGCGACCAGTGCGGCTGCGGCCGCATCGGCTGCTGGGAGACCAAGGTCGGCCTGGCCGCGCTCGTACGTGCGGCCATGCCCGAGCAGGCGTACGGGCTGCCCGGCATGCCCGTGCCCGACCCCGGTGAACGAGTCGCCGACATCGCCAGGGGCCTTGCCTCGGGCGACCGGCGGATGATGATGGCGGTGGCACAGGTCGGCGAATGGCTCGGGCTCGGCGGCTCGATCCTGGCCAACCTGTTCAACCCGCGAGCGATCGTCATCGGGGGCTACTTCGCCTCACTGGCCCAGTGGCTGCTGCCGCACGCGCAGGATCAGCTGCAGCGGCTCGTGGTGGCCGCCCCCGCCGCCCAGTGCCGGTTCGTCGCCTCCACGCTCGGCTTCGGCGCCGCGTCCCGCGGCGCCGCGAGCATGGTGGTCAACCACATCATCGACGACCCGGCGGCGATCATGGACCCACTACCCCGGCCAGCAGCCTACTGACGGCCCCCACAGACCTGGAGACGGCACCCTCCAGCAACCGAAATATCCGCTACAACCAAGTGGCAATAAGCGCGGCGGCGCGCGCCTTGCCTGACGTCCCCCCGGTCAGGAAGGGTTTTCCATGTCTCCACGTCAACGAACGTGGGCCAGGCCGCACAATGCGGCCCTGCCAGAAAAGGGACGACGTACAAAACGTCGGACCGCGGCGACGATGGCCTTGGCCCTCGTCGCCCCCGTCATCACGCTTTTCTCGGCGCCCGTGAGCGCCGAGGCCGCCACGACGGCGGCGGCGCCCGACTTCAAGGTCCTCGTCTTCTCGAAGACCACCGGCTTCCGGCACGACTCGATCCCCGAGGGCATCGCGGCCGTGCAGAAGCTCGGCCAGGAGAACAACTTCGCGGTCGACACCACCGAGGACAGCGCCCAGTTCACGGACGCGAACCTGGCGCAGTACCAGGCCGTGATCTTCATGTCCACGACCGGCGACCCTGTCTCCACCCAGGACCAGAAGGACGCCTTCCAGCGGTACATCGAAAAGGGCGGCGGTTTCGTGGGTGTCCACGCCGCCGCCGACAGCGGATACAACTGGGCCTGGTACAACAAGCTGGTCGGGGCCTACTTCAAGCAGCACCCCGCTATCCAGCAGGCCACCGTCAAGGTCGAGGACCCGGCGCACCCGTCCACCAAGGGCCTGCCGACGACCTGGACCCGTACCGACGAGTGGTACGACTACCAGACCAATCCGCGTGGCACGGTCCACGTGCTCACGTCGCTGGACGAGAAGTCCTACAGCGGTGGCACGATGGGCGCCGACCACCCGAACACGTGGTGTCAGGACTACGACGGTGGCCGTTCGTGGTACACCGGGCTCGGCCACCAGAAGGAGAACTACAGCGAGGCCAACTTCCTGAAGCTGCTGCTGGGCGGCATCGAGACCGCCTCCGGCGCGGTCAAGGCCGACTGCTCTGCCTCGCAGAGCGAAAGCTTCGAGAAGGTCACGCTCGACGACAACACGTCGAACCCGATGATGCTGGACGTCGCCAAGGACGGCCGGGTCTTCTTCATCGACCGGCTCGGCGAGGTCAAGGTCATCAAGCCCGCCGGCGGCACGGTGACGGCGGCGAAGATGGACGTCTTCACCGCCAACGAGAGCGGCCTGCTCGGGATGGCGCTCGACCCGGGGTTCGACACGAACCACTGGCTGTACCTCTACTACTCGCCCAACGGGGAGAACGTCGACCGGCTGAGCCGGTTCACGGTCACCGGTGACACCCTGGACAAGTCGAGCGAGAAGAAGCTTCTCGACGTCCCGGTGCAGCGGGCCGAGTGCTGCCACCACGGCGGCGGCATGGTGATGGACCACACGACCGGCAACCTGTGGCTGGCCGCGGGCGACAACACCAACCCGTTCAACTCCGACGGCTACGCGCCGATCGACGAGCAGTCCGGCCGCTCCAGCTGGGACGCCCAGCGCTCCGCGGGCAACACCAACAGCCTCAGCGGCAAGCTGCTGCGCATCCACCCCGAGGCTGACGGCACCTACACGGTTCCGTCCGGCAACCTGTTCGCGCCGGGCACGGAGAAGACCAAGCCGGAGATCTACGGCATGGGCTTCCGCAACCCGTTCCGCATGGGTATCGACCCGAAGACGGGCAACATCATGCTCGGCGAGTACGGCCCCGACGCCAACTCGGCGAGCGCCACCCGGGGTCCGCAGAACACGGTCGAGTGGAACCTCATCACCAAGCCGGGCAACTACGGCTGGCCGTACTGCAACGGCAACAACACGCCGTTCATCGACTACGACTTCGCCACCAAGAAGTCGGGGTCGGCGTTCAACTGCTCGGCGCCGGTCAACGACTCGCCCAACAACACGGGCCTGACCAACCTGCCGCCGGTGATCCCCGCGACGGTCTGGTACCACTACGCGGCCGACCCGCAGAACTTCCCCGAGCTGAGCGGCGGCGCCCCGATGGGCGGCCCGGTCTACCGGTACGACGAGAACCTGAAGTCGGACGTGAAGTGGCCGGCGTACTGGGACGGCAAGGCCATGTTCGGCGAGTGGAACAACAACGCCATGTGGTCGTTCCAGCTCAACGAGGACGGCACCAAGCTCGTCGAGATGAACCGAATCCTTCAGAAGATGAGCTTCAAGAAGCCCATGGACATGAAGTTCGGTCCTGACGGCGCGCTGTACATGATCGAGTGGGGCTCCGGCTTCGGCGGCGACAACGCCGACTCCGGCGTCTACCGCATCGAGTACACCAAGGGCCAGCGCCCGCCGGTCGCCCACGTCACCGCGGACAAGACGGACGGGCCCCTGCCGCTCGCCGTCCAGTTCTCCAGCGAGGGCAGCCAGGACCCGGACGACCAGGCGATCACCTACGCCTGGGACCTCGACGGTGACGGCAAGACCGACTCCACCGACCCCAACCCCACCTTCACCTATGAGGAGGCGGGCGAGTACAACGTCGTCCTGACCGTCACGAACGCCGACGGCAAGACCGCCACCGCCAGCGTGTCGATCAACGCGGGCAACACCCGTCCCACCGTCACGGTGGACCTGCCGCCGAACGGCGCCTTCTTCGAGTTCGGCGACCAGGTGAAGTTCAAGGTCACCGTCACCGACCCCGAGGACGGCACGATCGACTGCGACAAGGTCCAGATCCAGGCGATCCTCGGCCACGACAGCCACGGCCACCCGCTCGACCAGCTCAAGGGCTGTGAGGGCACCCTGCAGACGCAGATGGCCGGCCACGGCGAGTACGACAACCTCTTCTACGTGATCGAGGCCAGCTACACCGACGAGGGCGCCGACGGTGGCGCCAAGCCGCTGATCGGCCGGGGCCAGGTCATCCTGGAGCCCAAGCGCAAGCAGGCCGAGCACTTCAGCCAGACCGGCCGGGTGGCCGGCGGCACGGGCACCGACGCTGCCGGCGTTCAGACCGAGACCTCGGGCGACGCCCAGGGCGGCAACATGAACATCGGGTTCGTCCAGGACGGCGACTGGTGGTCGTTCGACCCGGTCAACCTGTCGAACGTCTCCGCGATCCGGCTGCGGGCCTCTTCGGCCGGTGCGGGCGGGACCGTGCAGATCCGTACGGGCAACCCCGAGACCGGCACGCTGGTCGGTTCGGTCGACGTGACGCCCACCGGTGACTGGCAGACGTTCGCCGACGTCACGCTCAACCTGACCAACCCGCCGACCGAAAGCGGTCCGCTGTACTTCGTCGTGCGCAAGCCGACGAGCGCGGCGAACGACGCCTACCTGGCCAACTTCAACTGGGTCGACTTCGTGGGCAAGGGCGCCACGGAGAACCAGCGCCCGACCGTGACCGCGACGGCGAACCCGACGTCGGGCGTCGCCCCGCTGAAGGTCGACTTCAAGGCGACCGGGACCGACCCCGAGGGTGACCCGGTCACCTACAAGTGGAACTTCGGGGTGAGCGGCGCGACGGAGGCCACCACCGCCGAAGCGAGCTACACCTACACCGCGCCCGGCAACTACACCGCCGTGGCGACTGTGACCGACGCGAAGGGCGCGACGGGCACCGTTTCGATCCCGATCAAGGTGAACGCGCCGGCCACGGTGTGCTTCACCGGCCGCTCCGACGACTTCCTGGGCGACCAGCTCGACCGTGACCGCTGGTCGGTCATCCGGGAGAACCAGGACCTGAAGGTCGCCGACGGCAACCTCACCATCCCGACCTCGACCACCGACATCTACGACGACGGCGGCAACACGCCGAACATCGTCGTGCAGCCGGCGCCGTCGGGTGCCTGGACCGCCACCGCCAAGCTCACGCTGAGGGCGACCGACGCGTACCAGCAGGCGGGCCTGGTCATCTACGGCGACGACGACAACTACGCCAAGATGGTGATCCAGGGGCGGTCGACCTCGGGGTCTGACCACGCCAGCCGCATCTTCCAGTTCATCCGGGAGGAGAACGCCACCCCCAACGAGGTGACCGCCAGCAACACGGCCAACCTCGGGGACAGCTACCCCGACACGGTGTACGTCCGGTTCATCAGCGACGGCACCAACATCACCGCCCACTACTCGTCGGACGGCACCACGTTCACCGCGATGCCGGAGACCAAGGCGCTCGCCGGGATCAGCAACCCGCAGATCGGCCTGATCTCGCTGGCCGGGGCCAACCACCCGGTGGTGGACGCGTCCTTCGACTGGTTCCACATCACGCCGGACGACAAGGCGACCGGGCCGAACCCGGACGACGACTTCGACGGCACCGCGCTCGACGTCTGCCGCTGGGACTCGATCGTTCGCCCCGACGCCACGACGGCGCGCGTGAGCGACGGCAAGCTGCAGCTCGACACCACCACGGGTGACATCTACGGGACGACCAACAGCGGCCCGAAGAACTTCATCCTGCAGAAGGCGCCGAGCGGTGACTGGACGCTGGAGACCAAGGTCGACGGTTCGGCCCTCAGCGAGCAGTACCAGCAGGGCGGCCTGCTGGTCTACGGCGACGACGACAACTACGTGAAGTTCGACTTCCTCACCACCAACGCCGCAGGGTCGACGGTGGCGCGGACGATCGAGCTGCGCAGCGAGGTCGGCGGCACCGTGCAGAACCCGCAGCCGCAGGTGAACAACCTCGCCGCCGGCCCGTGGTGGCTGCGCCTGAAGAAGGTGGGGGACAGCTTCACCGGCTCCTACTCCTCCAACGGCACCACCTGGACCGACCTGGCCACCAACGGCACGGTCGCGGTGGTGAAGAACAGCGCCGTGGCGAACGCGTCGAAGGTCGGCGTCTACACCATCGGCACCGCCCAGGCCGCGTCCAAGACGGTCACGTTCGACTACTTCAAGCTGGCCAAGGCCGGCAGTGACGACAAGACCGCTCCGGTGACGACGGCGACGACCGACCCGGAGCAGCCGGAGAACGGCTCGTTCACCGGTCCGGTCACGGTCACGCTGAAGGCGGTCGACGAGACCGGTGGCAGCGGGGTCGCCAAGACCGAGTACCAGCTCGACGGCGGCAACTGGACCGCCTACACCGAGCCGGTCAAGGTCAGCGGCGAGGGCCAGCACACGCTGGGCTACCGCTCGACCGACAAGGCGGGCAACGCCGAGCAGGCCAAGACGCTCACGCTGACGATCTCCGCGGCTCCCGCCCAGGAGGTCAAGCTGACCGTCACCGCCGCCTCTCGCTGCATCGGCACCTCGGCGTACCTCGCCGTGACTGCCGTGAACAACGGTGAGGTTCCGGCGACGGTGGAGCTGACCACCCCGTTCGGTTCCAAGACCGTGGCCGACGTGGCTCCGGGCAAGCAGGCCTACCAGTCCTTCAACACCCGCGCCGGGCAGATCGACGCCGGCACGGTCACGGTGAAGGCGACCGCCACGATCGACGGCAAGCAGGTCACCTCGACCTACAACGCCGACTACGCCGCGGCCAGCTGCCGCTGAACCGCCTGACCGCGGCCGGCCGCGCTACTGAACGGCCGGCCGCACCGGCGGTGACCATCCGGCGGTGACCACGGTCACCACGACGAGGACACCGCCGCAGCACAACACGGGGCCGGCCGGCCGATCAGCCGGCCGGCCCCGCCCCCCATAAATGGAGCGATGATCACGTGAAAATCACCCGGACCACCCAGATACTCGCCGCCTCCGTCCTCGGCCTCACCCTCGCCGGCGCCGGCCTGGCCGGCCCC
>NZ_VIRL01000045.1 GCF_006874465.1 Microbispora bryophytorum
GGGATCTGATTTTGTATTTGTTCGGTACGCCGGGTCAGCATCGGTTCTGGTTCATGTGGGATGACCTGGTGCGGGGGGCGATCGGTGCGGTGGTGCTGGTCGACACGCGGCGGTTGGCCGACAGTTTTCCCGCGGTGGACTACTTCGAGGAGGCGCGTCTGCCCTTCGTCGTCGGCGTCAACGGCTTCGACGGGCAGTTCCCGCACGCCGAGGAGGAGGTGCGGGAGGCGATGACGCTGTCGCCCCAGGTCCCGATCGTCCGCACCGACGCCCGCGACCGCGAATCGGTCAAGAGCGCCCTGATCGCCCTCGTCGAACACGCGCTGACCATGCGGGTCTCCGTTCCCGGGCCCAATTTCCACCAAGGTCGTGTCTGACAGAGCACGCTCTGCCGCGGGTGGCCCGGGCGGTGCCTGATCCACCCCATGGAAACTCCTCGCAGGCGTGGACTTTCCATGGGGCTCGGGAAGATCGGCGACGGGGGCGGCCCTCTGCGCGGCGCTCGGGGTTCAGCAGCCGGGGTTCAGCAGCCGGGGCTCAGCGGGGCAGGGCCTCGATCAGGCTCGCCCCGGCGGGCAGCGGCAGGACGCGGGAGAGGGTGAAACCGGCCTCGCCGAGCAGCCGGGTGTGTTCGCCCAGCGTGCGCTCCATCCCGCCCTCGGTCAACGCGAGCATGCGCATGTCGAGGTCCTTGCCGATGTGCGGCGTGCCGTCGTCCGGCAGCACCATTTCGAGCAGCAGCAGCCGGCCGTGGGGGAGAGCCGCCTTCCGTACGTTGGTGAGAATGCGCAGGCTCGCCTCGTCACTCCAGTTGTGGATGACGCTGGCCAGCAGATAGAGGTCCCCGCCCTCGGGCACGCCCTCGAAGAAGTCGCCGCTCTCGAACTCGCACCGGTCGCCGAGGCCCCGCGCGTTGAGGGACTCCCGGGCGTTCTCCACCACGTGCGCGATGTCGAAGAGCACGCCGCGCATGCCGGGGTGCTGGTCGAGCACCGCCGCCAGCAGGTGCCCCGTCCCCCCGGCGATGTCCACGAACGTCTTCACGCCGGTGAAGTCGTAGGCGGTGGCCAGAGCGGCCTCCAGCGGCGCCGCGCGGATGGCCATGTACTCGTTGAACAGGCGGGCGGCCTCAGGTTGCTCCTGGAAATAGCCGTACAAGGGGCCGAATCGCGAGATGAAGGCGGACCGCCCCTCTTTCACGGTCTGCGCCAGGTTGCCCATGGCGTACCAGTAACCGGTTTCGGCCGCCATGCGCAGGGCGGAGCGCATGCTGCCGGGAACCCCGTCGCGCAGCGTCTGACCCTCCTCGGTCAGCTCGTACGTCCCCGGAGCGACGGCGCGGACCACGCCGAGCGCCTCGAGTTCCCGCAGCAGGCGCGCCAGGGAGGGCTCGTGCGCGTCACACGCCTTGGCGAGCTCCGCCACGTCCATCGGGCCGGCGGCCAGGTGTTCGGCGCAGCCCAGTTCGGCCATCGCGGCGAGCGCGGCGAACCGGGAGAGCCCGATGATGGCGTCCCAGGCGGGGCCGGTGGAGTCGATCACTTCTTCTCCAGAACAGTTGAGGTGGGGGAGCCGCCTCGGACCAGGCGGCCGACTTCGGCACGCAGCCGGACGAACGCGTCGCGCTGCCGGGTCGCGATCTGGTCGCGTGATTCGCCCAGGTCGACCGGCAGGTCGGCGGCGACCCGGGCCGGGGACCGGGTGAGGACGATCACCCGGTCGCCGACGTAGACGCTTTCGTCGATGTCGTGTGTGATCAGCAGGGTCGTCATGCCGTGATGCGCGCAGACCCGCAGCACCAAATCTTCGAGGTCCTCGCGGGTCTGCGCGTCCACCGAGCCGAAGGGCTCGTCCATCAGCAGCAGGGACGGGCGGTAGGCGAGGGCGCGGGCGATCGACACACGTTGCTGCATGCCGCCGGACATCTCCCAGGGGTACTTCGCCGCGGCGTCGGCCAGGCCGACCTGGTCCAGTGCGGCGATCGCCGCCTCCCTGCGGCGCCGCCGGTCCAGCCCGCGGCGTCGCAGCGGCAGCGCCACGTTGTTCGCGGCGGTCATCCAGGGGTAGAGCGAACGGCTGTAGTCCTGGAAGACGACGGCCAGGTTGTCGGGGATACGGTCGACGGGCTGCCCGCCGATCAGCACCCGGCCCCCGGTGGGACGGATGAGACCGGCGACGGACCGCAGCAGAGTGGACTTGCCGCAACCGGATGGGCCCACGACACAGACGAGTTCGCCCTCGGCGGCGCGGATGTTCACCCCGTCGAGAACGCGATGCGAGCCGTAGGAGTGGACCAGATCGGTGATCTCGAGCACGATGCCTTCCTAGGTGGTCTGCCTGGCATTGGTGTGCCAGGCGAGAACGCGCCGTTCCAAGAGCAGGAACGCGGAGTTGAGCAGATAGCCGAGAAGGCCGAGCACCACCAGGCAGCCCCACATGTCGGTGTAGAGGTAGCTGCGCTGCGCCGTCAGGAGCCGGTAGCCGAGGCCGCCGGAGCCGGCGAGGATCTCCGCGATGATCAGCAGGATCAGGGCCAGTGAGAGGGCCAGCCGCAGGCCGGCGAAGATCTTGGGCATCGCGGCGGGAATGATCACTCTGGTGAGCCGCTCCACCGTCGAGAAGCCGAAGATGCGTGCGGTCTCCAGGTGTTGCCGGTCCACCGTACGGGTGCCGTCGACGGTGTTGAGGAGGATCGGCCAGATGATTCCGAACACGATCGTCGTGAGCTGCGCCGGCGTGCTCAGCTTCAGCAGAGCGAGGAAGAAGGGAACCAGCAGCGGAGGCGGCACGGCCCGGCCGAGGTGGATCAGCGGGTCGAGGTAGCCGGACAGGCGGGGTGAACAGCCGATGGCGATTCCGGCGGTCACGCCGAGGACCGCGGCCAGCGTCCACCCGGCGAACAGGCGGGCGAGGCTGGGGCCGAAATCGTCCATCGCCTGCTCTGTCAGCAGGAGATGGGCCGCCGGGCCCGACAGCCACATCTCGCCCATCCGGGCCAGCGTCGCCGACGGAGGAGGGAAGAACGGTTGCTCGGCGGCACGGGTGGCGATCTCCCAGACCACGAGCGTCACCGGCACCAGCCAGAGACGGCCGACGGCTCTGATCACGTTCATCGGGCGGCTCCGGTGCGTGCGTCGTGCCAGCGGAACAGCCTGCGTTCCACCGCGACCAGGGCGGTGTTGGACAGGACGCCGAACAGGCCGGCCCACAGGGCCGCGCCGAGCATCAGGTCCATCCGGTTGCCGCTCGCGGCCTCCGTGATGTAGATCCCGACGCCCTCCGCCCCGCCTGCGAGCAGCTCCGCGCTGATCACGAGGATCACCGCGGTGCCCGCGGCGACGCGGATCCCGGTCGCGATGAAGGGCGCCGCGCTGGGCAGCGCCACCCGGAGCAGCACGGACACCGGACCGAACCCGAAGCTGCGCAGGGTCTCCTTGGCGAGCGGGTCGACGTCCCTGAGCGCGTAGATCGTGTTGATGACGATCGGCCAGGACGCCGCGTAGACGACGACGGCCACCCTCAGGTGCAGGTTGTCGCTGAACAGCAGGATCGCGAGGGGGATGATGGCGACCGACGGGATGGGCCGGAGGAACTCGATCAGCGGCCGTACGGCCCGCTCCACGGGCGGCAGGGCCCCGAGCGCGAGTCCGGCCGGGACCGCCACCGCCACGGTCAGCAGCAGTCCGAGCCCCCAGGCGGCGAGCGAAGCACGCGCGTCGGCGAGGAACTCCCCGTCGACGAGCAGTTCCGCCGCGCCGCGGAGGATCGTGGACATACGGGGCAGGAAGCGGTCGTCGATCAGGCCGGTCGCGCCGACGATCTCGGCCGCTGCGAGGAACCCCGCGACGCCGGCGACGCCGCGGAGGACTCGTGCGTGTTCCATGGCAGGTGCGGGATCTTTGTCAGCTCGCCGGGGGCGGGAGGATCATCGACTTCACGTCGAGATCGTTCTTGAGGTAGCCGTACTCCTTCATCAGGTCGGCCACGCGCTGCAGGCGGGACTCGCTGAGGGAGGTCGGGTAGGAGCCGAGGGAGATGACGGCCGCGGTGGCGGCGTCGATCTTGGTGTACTTGGGCAGCGTCTCCTCGACGATCTTGCGGTCCTTCGCGACGATCGCCTGCGCCTTTCCGAGCGCCCGCTGGAACGCGGCTATCGCCTTGGGGTATTTGCTCGCGGTGGCGTCCGTGGTGAACCAGCCGGCGATGGGAAGACTTTCGGTCGGACCGGTCATCTCATCGACGATGATTCGGCCACCCGCTTTCGATGCCACCGTGATGACCGGTTCGGTCATCGCCGCCGCGTCCACCTGGTCGTTTTCCAGGGCGGCGGGCATATCGGGGAAACTCTTCTCCACGAACTGGTCCGGGGTCGCGGTCACCCCGGCCACCTTCATCTGCACCTCGGCGGTCAGCTGGCTGACGCTGTTGAGAACATTGACCGCTATGGTCTTCCCCTTGAGGTCTGCAACAGTTTTGATCGGGGAGTCCTTTTTGACCATGATGACGAAAGCGCCGGGGGCGGCGCCGTAGCTGTCCGCGACATACTTGAACTTCCCCGCACCCTTGTCCTGGGCGAGGAAGGTGCCGACGTACGCGCCGAGCGACAGGTCGAGGCTCCCGCCCAGCAGCTTCTGGGTGGCGACGGCGCCGCCGGCCACCACCTCGGGCTGGACCTCCAGGCCCTCGGCCTTGAAGAACCCCTGATTGATGGCCACCTGCAAGGGTGCGCTGTCCGGCACCGGGATCGTGCCGACCTTCAGCGTCGTCTTCTCGAGTCCGTTGCCGGAGGACGAGGAGGACGTCGTGTCGGAATTGCTGCAAGCGGTGAGCGCCAGGACGGCGGCGACGCCGACGGCGAGAGTACGCCTTATAAGCCTCATGAAGTCTCCTTGTCTGGAGTGGTGAGGTGGCCGCCCGCGCGGGTTGGTCCCGTATAGGCGGCAACGGGCGAGAAGCGTACAGGAGACGTATGGATTCGATGTGTTTGAGTCGCGATTGTAGTGAAATAACCAGCTGTGTCGTAATTTTGAATTACGGCCAAGGGCTTGGACCGGTTCCAGAGGGGGAGTCGTCGGGTATCTCCTGTCCGATATTGCCTTCCCCCTGCTCGCCGTCGTCCTGTGCATGTCCATTTGGGTCGGACACAACTGTGGACCGTTCCAAAATCCCAAGCTCTTTGTCTATCTCGATGCCTTATGCTCAAATTGCCCGGTGATGTGCGGGCTCTCGCAATAGAGCGACCCCGGAGCCTTATCCCAGAGATTCAGCGCGAGAGGTTGCGCCAGTGAGGACAGCAACGATCGAGAGCGGTCGCCGCGCCGAGCCCGAACCGCTCGCCGAGCCCGCCGGCGGCACGTCCTCCGTGGACGGCGGGCCGCCCGACGGGCCCGCGACCGGCAACTCGATTCAGCTGAAGAACTGGCGGGTGCGAACCCGGCTCGTGGCGCTGATCGTGTTGCCCACCGTCGTCGCGGTTCTGCTCGGCGGCCTGCGGGTGGCGGGTTCGATATCCAGCGCCGCCGAGTATCAGCGGGTGCGCGAGGCCGTGGAGCTCGTCGGCAACGTCGGAGTGCTCCTCCACGAACTTCAGCTGGAGCGCGACCTGTCGGTCAAGTACGTCGCGGGCGGCCGTCGTGACAGAGCCCTGCTCGCCACCGTGAACAACCAGCACGACGCCGTGGACGCCGCCGTTCAGCAGGTGCGCGCCCGAGCCGGAACGAGCGGGGACGCGCTGGGCGGGCTCGGCAGGGAGGACCTGTCGCGGGCCCTGGCCCGGCTTGCGGACCTGACCGCGTTCCGGAAGATCGTGCTGGAGTCGCAGCTCCCGCCGCTGCGCGGCATTGAGAATTACCGGCTCGTCACCGACGACCTGCTGAAGCTGTACGACGCGGCGGGTCAGGGAGTCCCGGACGAAGGGCTGTACGCGAGCATCAAGGCGCTCGCGGCGCTCGCCCGGGCCAAGGAGGCGGTCTCGGAGCAGCGCGCGCTGCTCGCCATGGGACTGGCCCAGCAGCGGCTCGACCGGGCCGAGCTCGACGCCTTCACCGGCGCGACGGCCAGGGAGCAGAGCGAGCTGGCGGCCTTCACCGCGGTGGCCACCACCGACGAGCGGCAGCTCTACAGCGACACGGTCACCGACCAGAAGGTGGACCGGGCGCGGTTCTTCATCGACCGGGCGCTGTACCTCGTCGGCACCGGGCAGCTCATCCGCAACCTCGGCGGCAGGGCGGGCGACGCCGACCGCTGGTTCGACGCGATCAGCGAGCAGGCCGACCTCATGCGTGACGTGGCCGCCCACCTGAGCAAGTCGATCGTCGCCCGGAGCGACGCCCTGCAGAGCACCGACCGGAACGCGGCCGTCGTCAGCATCACGTTGGTCATCGTCGTCCTGCTGCTGGTCCTGCTCATCACCGCCGTCATGGCGCGCTCTCTGGTACGGCCGCTGCGGCGGCTGCGCAGCGAGGCGCTGGAGGTCGCCGGGCATCGCCTGCCCAGCCTGGTGCAGCGACTGCGCGAGTCCGACAGCGGCACGGCGGTGCAGGCCGAGGTGCAGCCGATCGGCGTGGTGTCCGCCGACGAGATCGGCGAGGTCGCGCGGGCCTTCGACGAGGTCCACCGTGAGGCCATCCGGCTGGCGGGTGACGAGGCCCGGCTGCGCAGCAACGTCAACGCGATGTTCGTGAACCTGTCGCGGCGTACGCAGACGCTGGTGGAACGTCAGATCGCCCTGATCGACGGACTGGAGCAGGGCGAGCAGGACGAGCAGCGGCTCGGCGACCTGTTCAAGCTCGACCACCTGGCGACCCGCATGCGCCGCAACAGTGAGAACCTCCTGGTTCTCGCCGGGCAGGAGCCCGCACGCCGCTGGAGCCGGCCCGTCGAGATCACCGACGTCATCCGGGCCTCGCTGTCGGAGGTCGAGGGCTACGAACGGGTGATGCTGAACTTCCCCTCGGACGTCTCGATCGCCGGCCAGGCCGTCAACGACGTCATCCACCTGCTCGCCGAGCTGGTGGAGAACGCGCTGGCGTTCTCCGCCCGCGACACCCGCGTGGTGGTCTCGGGCAACCGGATCGACGGCGGGGGCGTGATGATCTCCGTCACCGACTCCGGGATCGGCATGACGTCGGAGGAGATCGCGCAGGCGAACTGGAGGCTGGCGAATCCGCCGGTCGTGGACGTGTCGGTGTCCCGCCGCATGGGCCTGTTCGTGGTCGGCCGTCTCGCCGCCCGCAACGGCATCAGGGTCCAGCTCAGGCCGCACGACGGAGGCGGACTGACGGCCATGGTCCTGCTGCCGGAGTCCATCATGGGCCATCCGGCGAATCAGCCGGAGACCTATTCGAGTGCGTTCGCCCCCGGCTGGAGCCCGCGGCAGACCGAGCAGGGGACGGCGCAGCAAGGAATCGGCGGCTGGGGTCGTCAGCAGCTGCCGGCCGCCGGGGTCGCCGCGCCGGCTCTCCACGATCCGCTCACCCGGATACGCGGCCGGTCGTCCGGCATGGACGAAGCGGCGACCGGGCCTCTGCCGACGGTGACCGGGCCCGTCCCGATGGGGTTCGGCGCGATGCCGGCGACGACGGGACCGGTGTCGATGTCCGGGCCGGTGCACGGCGCTCCCGTCCCGATGGGCGGTATGCGTCCGGGCGGGGCACCGGCACCGGCACCGGCACCGGCTCAGTCCGGGCCGTCGGCCGAGGAGTTCCTGCCGATCTTCGCCTCCGTGGAGTCCGCCTGGTTCCGGCGCACTCCCGCCGCCGACACCGACTCCGGCTGGCAGGAGGCCCCATCGCTGAACGCCGGGTGGCAGGCCGCGGCGGCAGCCACCGAGAAGCCCGCCTCGGACGGCACGACCGTCTCGGGTCTGCCCAAGCGGGTGCCGAAGGCCAACCTGGTGCCCGGCTCGGCCGATGCGGCCGCGGCGGCGTCGGCGGCGCCCGCCCCGCCGCAGCCGCTCCTGTCGCCCGACCGGGCCCGCAGCCGGCTGGCCAGCCTGCAGCAGGGCGTACGGCAGGGCCGGGCGGTGGCCAGGGGCGAACTGAGTGAGGACGAGGGCTACCCGACCGCGAAAGGGGACGGCGCATGAGTGGGTTGAGCCAGGGAGCACGCGGCCTGAACTGGCTGATCGATGATTTCGTGAGTTCGGTGCCGGGTGTGGCGCACACCGTGGTGGTGTCGGCGGACGGGTTGCCCCTGGCGTTCTCCCACGGGTTTCCCAAGGACCGGGCGGATCAGCTGGCGGCGGTTGCGGCCGGGTTGATCAGTCTGACGCAGGGTGCCTCGCGGGTGTTCGAGGGTGGCCCGGTGACGCAGACGGTCGTGGAGATGCAGCGGGGGTTGTTGCTGATCATGTCGATCAGTGACGGGTCCTGTCTGGCGGTGCTGGCGGCGGCGGATTCCGATCTGGGTCTGGTGGCCTATCAGATGACGTTGCTGGTGGAGCGGGCGGGTCAGGTGCTGACCCCCGCGGTCCGCGCCGAGCTCCAATCTGTGTCGTATCCCCGGAGGTGACCGGATGGATCCGTGGGGACAGCCGCCTGGCGCGGAACCGTGGGGTCAGGAACCCGGCGCGGACCCATGGGCGCGGCAGCCGGGCGCCCCGATCTCCGGGGAGCCCGCGTCTCCGGTCCGCCCGTTCACCGTCACCGGCGGGCGTACGACGCCTCGCATGCAACTCGCGCTGGAGGCGCTGGTCTCCTCCGCCACGACCACCCACTTGGACCTGTCCACGAGGCCCCCGGAGTTTCGGGCCATCGCCTCCCTGTGCCGTCAGGTGCGGTCGGTGGCCGAGGTGTCGGCGTTGCTGCGGATTCCGCTGGGTGTGGTTCGCGTGGTGATCGCGGACATGGCGGCGGAGGGGCTGGTGCATGTGCATCAGCCGCAGTTGG
>NZ_VIRL01000046.1 GCF_006874465.1 Microbispora bryophytorum
GACGACGGTGACGGGGAGGGCGTCGACGTGCCGTTCCGGGGCCCGGCGGAGGCCATCACGGACTGGGCGCCCGACGGCCACTGCCCGTTGGTGACGGTCACATTGCCGTTGACGACGCTGCCGCGGTCGCCGTTGGTGATGTTGGTGCTGCCGTTGGTCGACCAGTTGCCCGTGACGGTGAAGTTGCCCATGTTCTCACCGCCCCAGTAGTTGGCGGTGGCCCAGGTGCCGGTGTTCGAGAAGACGTTGTTCCTGACGGTGTAGTACTTGGAGCCCTCATCGAAGTAGAGCCCGAACCAGCCGTTGGTCCGCAGGCAGTAGTTGTCGCTGATGACCGCGTTCGGGTTCCACGACAGCGTGTAGATGCATCCGCCGTCGGTCATCTGCTGCATGACGTCGTGCACGTAGTTGCCGACGAGCTTGTTGCCCGACGCCGTGGTGGCCGTGGTGTACCGCGGCTGGTAGTTGTACAGACCCCGGTTGGCGTACTGGGTGCTGCCGCCGGGCTCGTTGGCGCCCCACCCGTAGCCGATCGACATGCCGGTGTAGGGCATGTTGTAGACCTCGTTGTGGGACACGTCGCTGGTGGTGACGTAGGTGGTCAGGACCGAGACGACGCCCCGGTAGTCCAGCCCGAGGTCGTGGATGCGGTTGTCGCTGACGGTGATGTTGCGGTTGACCATCCGCTGGTCGCTCGGGTGGTGGGCGTCGGCGCGCACGCCGCCGACCACGATGCCGCCTGCCGAGTTGCGGGCGATCTCGGATCGGGTGACCGTGATGTCGCTGGCGCCCAGGCCGACGCCGCTGGCGTGCGCGTTGGCGTCGTTGCCGATGCCCACGGCCGTCTGGCCCAGGTTGACGAACTGCGAGTCGGAGAAGGTGATGTGGTTGGCCGCCGAGACCTGCACCGCCGCGGGCATCTGGGCCCAGTTCGGCCTGGTGGACTCGAACTGCTGGCAGCCCTCCTGGCAGGAGCTGGGCAGGTTGCTGGGCCAGTTGGAGTTGCCCGAGATGTAGGAGCCGGTCTGCTGGTCGGCGAAGCCCTGGTTGCTGCTGGGCCCGAGCCAGCTGGTGCCGGTGAAGGTGATGCCGCTGAAGGCGATGTGGTGCGCGGGCGCGTCGTAGGTGCCGCCGACGTTCACCAGAGACTGCAGCACCGGCAGCTCCACGCTGGTGCTGCTCATGTTCTGTCCGGACAGCGGAATGTAGGACAGCACGCCCGTCGTGGGGTTGATGTACCACTCACCCGGCGAGTCGAGGAACTCGTAGGCGTTCTCGATGTACAACGGCCCGGCCCGGTGCGGGGTGGTGAACGTGTCGTACCCGAAGATGTTGTTGCTCCAGCTGGGCTGCTGCATCGTGATGAAGTTGCCGCTGATGCTCTGCACCCGCACGTACCGGTCCGTGAACGAGCCGATGCTCTCCAGCTCGATCCGGTTCTGGCCGGCCAGGTTGTTCAGGTAGCTCAGCGCGCTGTTGCCGAACCTCATCCCGGAGGAGGTGGCGGTGAAGTCGGACCGGTTCAGCTGCGTACGCGCCCGGGTGGCGAGGGCGCCGTTGACGTACAGCTGCCGGGTGTCGATCCCGGTGCCGACGTTGGCCTGCCAGATGTTCTTCGCCTGGTTCGCGAGCGTCCACCCGGTGACCGCCCTGGCGCCGGTGACGACGGGATGCGCCGACGGGGCCGCCTGCCACACGACCTGATATCCGTTGGTGCCGGAGTCGGCGGCGGTCAGCCGTAGCGGCGAGGAGAGCCGGTACGCCCCGTCGGCGAGTTGCACGACGATGTCGCCCGACATGGAGCTGTTCTGCGACCGCACCGCCGCCTGCGCTCCCGACAGCGAGCACGGCTGGGCGGACGAGCAGGTGCTGCCGGTGCCGGAGGGCGAGGCGTAGAGGGTCGTGGTGGCGGCGTGGGCCGCGGTGGCCGAGGCGACGACGGCCATCGCGGCGGTCAGCGCCGCGATGACGAGACCGACCAGAAGCGGTCTCAACACCGCGCCTGGTGGGGAAGGATGCTCAACTCGATCGGTCACGTGCTTCTCCGTGGTGACGCGGCCTCACCTGGCACCACGAGGGGTCGGGGTGGGGTGAGGCGATGGAAGCCGACGTGGCCGACCACGGTGTGCAGGCATACGATGCGCCTCCACACACCCGCCGTGTGGTCCAGCCGCAGGGGCCCGGAAGAAGCATCCTCCGGGTGCTCAGGTACCAATTACGGTGCCGGTGCCGCAGCCAGTCAAGACTTTAAGCACACCTATTTTCGTGGCCGGCATGCACGCGTCATGTGGGCGTAACGACAAGAACCGGCCTGGCCAGCGGAAAGCCGTATCGGCGCCGCTTCCTGGGTGAAACGTTTCGTGTGAATCATCAGTATGTTTCGTACTCACGACGCGATTCCGGAACCGCCTGCGGAGACGACACGGCCTGCAGAGCCATACTGCTAGGGAAGATCGTGAGGAAGGAGCGCCGTGACCGACACCCTGCGTGAGGGCGGATACCGGCCGGGCTACGAGGTGGCGGCCGAGCAGGTGCTGGAGCTCATCGCCCGGCTGGGCTTGCGGCCGGGCGACCGCATGCCGACGGAGAACGACCTGGCCCGGCAGCTGGGAACCAGCCGCACCGTCGTGCGTGAGGCGGTGAAGATCCTGTCCGCGCTGGGCCGGGTACGCGCGCAGAAGGGCCGCGGCCTGTACGTGGCCGACGACGAGGGAATGCTCGGCGCCGGGCGGCTGGCATCGTTCTTCCTGCCCACCGACCTGGATCACATCTACATGCTGTTCGAGTTCCGGCGGGCGCAGGAGACGGAGACCAGCCGGCTGGCCGCCCGCCGCGCCGCTCCGGCGGAGCTGCGGGCGATCGAGGAGGCGGCCGGGGTGTGCCGCGGCGGGTTCGAGGCCGGACGTGAGGACGTGTTCAACGAGGGCGACGACGCCTTCCACGCCGCCATCGCCACGGCCTCGCACAACATGTTCCTGCAGCTCGCGGTGCGGGAGGCCCGCCGGCTCCAGGCTCAGTCCGCGATCATCGGGCTGCGCGGCTCCGTGGGCGGGCACGCGGCCAAGGCCGTCGAGGAACACGACGCCATCTACCAGGCCATCCGCGCCGGCGACCCGGAAGCGGCGGCCCAAGCCGCCGCCGCGCACATCGACAACACGCTGGACGACTACCGCAGGGCGATCCAGCAGCACCTGTTCTCCTCGGCCGACTGAGACCGTCCGGCCGGCCGCACCGCCGGAGCCGCTTCCTCGTCGCCTCTGAGCATCGAAGCGAATCGTTTCGATGAGGCAGCCCCCGCCGGTGTCGCGCACGGACCGGGCGGGCCGGCCCGCCCGGGGGTAGCGGTCCATGAATCTTTCATCCGCGCGCGACGGGCGGGAGATCGCCGGCGGCCCTGCTGAGAGGCCTGCTGAAGGCCGTGGAAGGGACTCAGAACCCCTACGCGGGACGGAAAAGCGGGGGATGGGGTTCTTGACAGGCGCTCGGCCGGTCATATTTGCTTCGCTGCATCCCGCCACCCCCCAATCCGCCGGCAGGAAGGATCGACGATCTGACAATCTGTTAGCGCTAACAAACCCCATAAGTGCCACAAATAGGCAATAGGGGCTAATTTCGATACCCCGGTCGGCGTGAATCGATTCGTGGACCTTTCTCGGGGAGGTCCAGCGCGAGACGCTCCCGCCGATCCGGTGCGACCGGAGGGTGATCCGCCGACGTCGCGGCTCGCCGCGTGCGACGGCGTGAGGTGTGCCGCCGGCGTTTCGGCTGCGGCGGGACTCCTCACCACTGTCCGCGACCCCTTCCTCCTCTCGTTACACGCGCCTTCGCGCGGATCGGGTCCTGCGCTCGGGACCCGAGATCCTCTCGGTCTCCACGCTTCGGACAACGCCGGATCGGTGCCGGGCGTGAGGATCGAGGAGCGGTCAGCTCCCACGGCCCGGCCAATCCACGGCGGGCTGTTGTCACAGTGACCCATCGCATGGGACACGACCGCCTACCGCCGGCTTCGGCGAGGCCGCCCGGATTCAGCACGCGGCTGTCTTCGCCGTGCCTTCCCCCCAAGGAGTGAAAGCAATGGCTTCTTCGTCCGTCGACTCAACGGGCCGCGCGGCTCGCGGGCGGCGCTCACCGGCGGCCGTCGCGGCCTGCCTCGTGGCGGCGCTCGCGACTCTCCTCGCCGCCGCCCTGACCTGGTCGGCGCCGGTGTCGGCGGCGGTGGCGCCGCTGGTCGGCGCGTCGTCGGGGCGCTGCCTCGACGTGGTGGGCAACACCGATGCGCTGGGCACAGGCCTGCAGATCTGGGACTGCAACGGCCAGGCCAACCAGGCGTTCGAGTTCACCTCGTCAGGTGAGCTGCGGACGTTCAACGGCACGCGGTGCGCGGACGCGTACGGCCAGGGGACGTCGCCGGGCACCAAGGTGGTCATCTGGTCGTGCAACGGCCAGGCGAACCAGAAGTGGCGGCAGAACTCCGACGGATCGATCGCCGGCGTGCAGTCGGGGCTGTGCCTCGACGTGTACCAGGCGGGCACGGCCAACGGCACCGCGGTCAGCCTGTGGACCTGCAACGGGCAGAGCAACCAGAAGTGGACGACCGGCGGAGGCGGGCCCACCGGATCACCCACCCCGCAGCCGGGCGGGCGCTCGTGTGACATCTACGCCTCGGGAGGGACGCCGTGTGTGGCCGCGCACAGCACCACGCGCGCGCTCTACAGCTCCTACAACGGCAACCTCTACCAGGTGCGGCGCTCCTCCGACAACGCGACCAGGAACATCGGCGTCCTGGCTCAGGGTGGTGTCGCCAACGCCGCGGCGCAGGACTCCTTCTGCTCCGGCACCTCCTGCGTCATCACCGTCGTGTACGACCAGTCCGGGCACGGCAACGACCTGTGGTACCAGGGGTCGAGCGCGGTCCCCGGCTCGACGCAGAGCAGGCCCGCGACCGCGACCACCGAATCGCTCACCGTGGGCGGCGGCAAGGCCTACTCGCTGTACATCAACCCCGGCAACAGCTACTGGCGGGACGGTCACCTGACCGGCGTACCGACCGGCACCGCGCCCGAGGGCATGTACATGGTGACCAGCGGCACCCACGTCAACGGCGGCTGCTGCTTCGACTACGGCAACAGTGAGACCACCAGGAAGGCCGACGCCGCCGGCGCGATGGACGCCATCTACTTCGGCACGAGCTGCTGGTTCGGCGGCTGCTCCGGCTCCGGCCCGTGGGTCCAGGCCGACCTCGAATGGGGGCTCTACCCCGGTGGCAGCCAGTCGTGGAACTACAACCAGAGGGCGTTCACCAGCAAGTTCGTCACCGCGACGCTGAAGAACAACGGCACCTCGCGCTTCGCCATCAAGGGCAGCAACGCGCAGTCCGGCAGCCTGTACACCCTCTACGATGGCGCGCTTCCCTCCGGCTACAGCCCGATGAAGAAGCAGGGCGCGATCGTGCTGGGCAGCGGCGGCGACTGCTGCAAGCCCGGCGGCGGCGCCAACCTCAGCGCAGGCACCTTCTACGAAGGAGCGATGGTCGCCGGCTACCCCTCCGACGCGACCGAGAACGCCGTGCAGGCCGACGTCGTCGCCGCCGGCTACCGCTGACCCCCCAACCGTGAATGGAGTTGTGTACGTTGAGCCATAAATCCTTCTTCGCCACCATCACGGCGGCGGTGCTTCTCGCCCTGGGAACAGCGGGTACGGCGCTCGCCGGAACCACGGCCACGCAGAGCACCGCGGTCGCAAAGAGCGCCACGGCCACGCGGAGCACCACGGTCGCCGCGGCCGCCGCGGCGACGGCCGGATGCGGCAAGGCCCCGACGCTGGCGAGCGGCACGCACTCGATCATGAGCGGCGGCCAGAATCGCAGCTACATCCTGCGGGTGCCCGCGGGCTACGACGGCAACCGCCCCTACCGCCTGGTCTTCGGGTTCCACTGGAACGGCGGCACCGCCAACGACGTCGACTCGGGCGGCACCGACGGGTACAACTGGTCGTACTACGGACTCAGGCGCCTTGCGGACGCCGCCGGCAACGGCACGATCTTCGTCGCGCCCCAGGGCAACAACAACGGCTGGGCCAACCCCGGCGGCCAGGACCTGACCTTCGTCGACGACATGCTCGGGCAGATCGAGGCCGGCCTGTGCGTCGACACCGCCCAGATCTACTCCACGGGCTTCAGCTACGGCGGCGGCATGAGCTACGCGATCGCCTGCGCCCGGGCGACGGTCTTCCGCGCGGTCGTGGTCTACTCCGGCGGGCAGCTCAGCGGGTGCAACGGCGGCACCCAGCCCATCGCGTACATGGGGGTGCACGGCATCGGGGACCCGGTGCTCAACATCTCCCAGGGGCGGGGGCTGCGTGACAGGTTCGTCAGGAACAACGGCTGTGCCGCCCAGAGTCCGCCCGAGCCGCGGTCGGGCAGCCTGAGCCACATCGTCACCGCCTACTCGGGGTGCCGGTCCGGCTATCCGGTCGTCTGGGCGGCGTTCGACGGGGGCCACACCCCGGGCCCGATCGACGGGTGCAACTGCGACGGCTGGAGGACCTGGACCTCGGGGGAGGCCTGGAAGTTCGTGACGCAGTTCCAGACGACCCCGCCCACGTCACCCTCTCCCTCGCCGACCGCCTCGCCCAGCGGCAA
>NZ_VIRL01000047.1 GCF_006874465.1 Microbispora bryophytorum
GGCGGGTGTGGCGCTGGGGCGTGGCCCGCAGGCGTATCTGCGGGAGGGGGATGTGGTGGAGCTGGAGATCGAGGGTCTGGGCCGTCAGCGGCAGCGGGTGGGCCAGGCGTGAGCGAGGCGGGTGTGAACGGACCGGGTGTGAGCGGACCGGGCGTGAACGGGCCGGGCGAGCCGCACGGCGGGCACGGTGCGGAATTCGACGGCGCGGAATTCGACGGCGCGGAGTTCGACGGCGTGGTGGCGATCGTCACGGGCGGGGCTTCGGGTATCGGCAGGGCGATCGCGCAGGAGTTGACCGCGCGTGGTGCCCGGGTGGCCGTGCTGGATCTGAAGGACGCCGAGTTCGTGTGCGATGTGAGCGACGACGTGTCTGTGCGTGCGGCGGTCACGGCGGTGGCCGAGCGGTTCGGCCGGGTCGACGTGGTGGTGAACAACGCGGGAGTGGGCGCGTTGGGCACGGTGGCCGACAACGACGACGCCGAGTGGTTGCGCGTGCTGGATGTGAACGTGGTGGGGATCGCCCGGGTGTCCCGGGCGGCGTTGCCGTTCTTACGTGAGTCGCCGTGCGCGGCGGTGGTCAACGTCTGCTCGGTGGCGGCGACGGCGGGGTTGCCGCAGCGGGCGGTGTATTCGGCGTCCAAGGGAGCGGTGCTGGCGCTGACCCGGGCGATGGCGGCTGATCACGTCGGGGAGGGGATCCGGGTCAACTGCGTCTCTCCGGGCACGGTGGACACCCCGTGGGTGGGGCGGTTGCTGGGCGCGGCGCCCGATCCGGTGGCCGAGCGGGCGGCGTTGAACGCCCGCCAGCCGCACGGCCGCCTGGTGAGGCCGGAGGAGGTCGCTCATGCGGTGGCGTATCTGGCCAGTCCGCGGGCGGGGTCCACGACCGGGGTCGAGCTGGCGGTGGACGGCGGGATGGCCGGGCTGCGACTGCGGCCGGTGACCCCGTGACGGCCGCTGCCGTCGGTCTGGCGGGCAGGCTGGGGCGGTACGGGCTGGGCACGGCGCCGCTGGGCGGGCTGTTCGCGCCGGTGAGTGAGGATGAGGCCGAGCAGGTGCTGGCCGCCGCGTGGCAGGCGGGGATCCGTTATTTCGACACCGCGCCGCACTATGGCAGCGGGCTGGCCGAAGAGCGTCTTGGCCGGTTCCTGCGCGCTCTGCCGCGGGACGCCGCCGCCGAGGCGGTGGTCTCAACCAAGGTGGGCCGGCTGCTGGTGCCCGGTCAGGGTGAGGAAGAGGGGTTCCCCGGGCGGACCGGTTTCGTGCGGGTGCGGGACTACAGCCGCGAGGGTGTGCTGCGCTCGCTGGACGACAGCCTGACGCGGACCGGGCTCGACCGCTTCGACCTGGTGTTCATCCACGACCCGGACGACCACTGGGAGCAGGCCGCCGGCCAGGCGTTTCCGGCGCTGGCCGAGCTGCGCGACCAGGGAGTGATCGGCGCGATCGGCGCCGGGATGAACCAGGCCGAGATGCTGACCCGGTTCGTCCGGGAGACCGATCTGGACGCCGTGTTGGTCGCGGGACGCTACACGCTGCTCGACCGCTCCGCCGCGGAGGAACTGCTGCCCGAGTGCGAGCGGCGGGGTGTGGCCGTGATCGCCGGAGGTGTGTTCAACAGCGGGATCCTGGCCGGCGGCACCACCTTCAACTACGACGCCGCCCCGCCCGCCGTGCTGGAGCGGGCGCGCGAGCTTGGACGCGTCTGCGCGTCCCACGGCGTGCCGCTGCCGGCGGCGGCCCTGCGCTTCCCCCACCGCCACCCGGCCGTCGCCAACGTCCTGATCGGCGCGCGCAGCGCGGAGGAGATCACCGAGGATCTGGCCCTGGCGGCCGCGGACATCCCGGACGCGCTCTGGGAGGACCTGGACCATGCGGGTTGACCTCGCCTACGGCGCCGGCGGCCTGGTCGTGGACCTGCCGGACGACCGGACCACGGTCATCGCGCCGGTCGCCCGGCCCGCCGTGACGGACGAGGCCGCCGAACTGCGCCGGGCCCTGCGCGAACCCGTCGCGGGCCCGCCGCTGCGTGAGCGGGTGCGTCCCGGCCAGACGGTGGCGATCTCCGCCTGCGACGGCACCAGACCCCAGCCGCGGCATCTGATGATCCCGGCGATCCTGGCCGAACTGGACGGGATCACCGACCTGGGCGACGTCGTGATCCTGGTGGCCACCGGCACCCACCGCGGCAACACCGACGCCGAACTGCGCGCGATGTTCGGCGACCAGGTCGTGGACGCCGTACGGATCGTCAACCACGACGCGCGCGACGCGTCGTCGCTGAGGTGGATGGGCCGCCACGGCAAGGACGTGCCGGTCTGGCTCAACCGGGAGTGGACCGACGCCGACGTGCGCATCACGACCGGCTTCGTCGAGCCGCACTTCTTCGCCGGGTTCTCCGGCGGCCCCAAGCTGGTCGCGCCGGGGCTCGCCGCCCTGGAGACCGTGCTCACCCTGCACGACGCGGCCCGCATCGGCGACCGGCGGGCCACCTGGGGCGTCATCCAGGGCAACCCCGTCCACGACGACGTCCGCGCCATCGCCGCCGCCACCGGCGTCACCTTCGCCCTCGACGTCGTGCTCAACCGCGAACAGCGGATCGTGCAGGCGTTCGGCGGCGACCTGCTGCCGATGCACGCCGCCGCCACGGCCGCCGCCCGCGCCGCCGCGATGCGCCCGGTCCGCGAGCCCTTCGACGTGGTGGTGACGACGAACGCGGGCTTCCCGCTCGACCAGAACCTGTACCAGTCGGTGAA
This sequence comes from Microbispora bryophytorum, assembly GCF_006874465.1. Lineage (GTDB taxonomy): Bacteria > Actinomycetota > Actinomycetes > Streptosporangiales > Streptosporangiaceae > Microbispora > Microbispora bryophytorum. The sequence continues at coordinate 2,757 of NZ_VIRL01000047.1, forward strand.
GGGCATGAGCGCCGCCGCCCAGGTCGTCAAGCCCGGCGGGACCATCGTCTGCGCCGCCGAGTGCCGGGACGGCTTCCCCGACCACGGCTCCTACCGCGACGTGCTCACCTCCGCCGCCTCTCCGGAGGCGCTGTTCGAGGAGATCTCCCGCCGCACCGAGACCGTGCCCGACCAGTGGCAGGTCCAGATCCAGGCCCGCATCCAGCGGCACGCGCGCGTGGTCATGCACACGTCGTTCCTCGGCGACGCCGACCTGGCCGCCGCCCACCTGGAGCAGACCGGCGACATCGCCGCCACGGTCCGCGCCCTGCCCGGACGGGTCTGCGTCCTGCCGGAAGGCCCCATGACGATCCCCTACCTCGCGGGAGAGTGACCGTGCTCCGCTTCGCGATGGCGACCGGCGGCGACCGGCCCTGCGCCGGACCGCTGCCGGCCGCCGGACACGTCGTACCCGCATGAACGAGGCGTTCGACCTCGGCTACGCCCGCGTGGATCTCGGCCGCGAGGCGCGCCAGGGGCTGCCCGAGATCGTGTACGGCCCGGGCAAGCGGGTGAGCGAGATCGCCGGGATCGTCACCGCTCTGCTCGGCCGCAACACCGGCCCTGTCCTGGTGACGCGGGTCGAACCCGGCACGGCCGCCGCGGTGGGCGCGCTCGTCTCCGGCGGCGCGTACGACCCGGACGCCCGGCTGCTGGTCTGGCGGCCGGCCCAGCCGGTCGAGCACACCGTGGCCGTGGTCACGGCGGGGACGGCGGACGGCCCCGTCGCGGCGGAGGCGGCGGCCGTCGCCTCCGCGCTCGGCCTGCGGACCGTCATGGTCAGGGACGTCGGAGTGGCCGGTCTGCACCGCGTGCTCGCCGCCGCGGACGACCTGCGCGCGGCCGACAGCGTGATCGTCATCGCCGGCATGGAGGGCGCGCTGGCCAGCGTCGTCGGCGGTCTCGTCGAGACGCCGGTGATCGCGGTGCCCACCTCCACCGGATACGGCGCCGCGCTCGAGGGCGTGACGGCCCTGCTGGCCATGCTGACCTCCTGCGCCGCCGGGCTGACCGTGGTGAACATCGACTCCGGCTTCGGCGCCGCCCTCGCGGCCTACCGCCTCACGAGGAGGGCGTCCCGGCCGCAGACGGGTCCGGCGGGCGAGGAGAGTCCGCGGACGGCGGACACGACGACCGGAGCGTACCGATGATCGTCTACCTCAACCCCTTCACCGGGCTCGCGGGCGACATGCTGCTCGGCGCGCTGCTCGACGCCGGGGCCTCGCTCGACGCGGTACGGCAGGCGGTCGCCGCGACCGGGCTCACCGGCTGGCGGCTCGACGCCGAGCGGGTGCGCACCGGGGCGCTGACCGCCACCCGCGTGCGGATCGAGGTCGACGACGACGCCACCGAGCGCCCGGCCGCGCAGCTGATCACGATGGCGGCCCGCACCGGCCTGCCCGTGGCGGAGGCGGCGCTCACCGCGATCGCGGAGGTGGAGGGCGCGCTGCACGGCGTGCCGCCCGCCGACGTCCACCTGCACGAGCTCGGCGGGCACGACACCCTGATCGACATCGTCGGATGCGCGGCGGCGCTGCGTGATCTCCGGGTGACGCGCGTGCACTCCGCGCCGCTGCCGCTGGGCGGCGGCACGGTGCACACCCGCCACGGCGTGCTGCCCGTCCCGGCCCCCGCCACGCTCGCGCTGCTGAAGGGAGCGCGGGTGCGGGGCGGAGAGGCGGGAGAGGCGGTCACGCCGACCGGCGCGGCCCTGCTGCGCGCCGTGGGCACGGCGTACGGCCCGGCTCCGGAGATGGCCCTGCGTGCCACCGGGTACGGCGCGGGCGGCCGCGTGCTGCCCGACCGGCCCAACGTGACCGTGGCCATGCTCGGCGAGCCGGTGGCCGGGGAAGGCACGCAGATCGTTCTGTCGACGAACCTCGACGACGTGACCGGGGAGGTCCTCGGGCACGTCGTCGAGCGTGCCCTCGCGGCGGGCGCCGCGGACGCCTGGATCACGCCCGCCGTCATGAAGAAGGGGCGCCCCGCGCACGTCCTGCACGTCCTCACGGCCCCCGAGCTGGCCGACCGCCTGCAGGACCTGGTCTTCGCCGAGACGGGAAGCCTGGGCCTGCGGCGCGGCGTGGTGGAGAAGGTCGCCCTGCCCCGGCACTTCGAGACCGTACGCCTGCACGGCCGGGACGTCCGCATGAAACACGGGCCGTGGGGGGTCAAACCCGAGTACGACGACCTGGCCGCGCTGGCCGAGGCAACCGGCAAACCGTTGAGGGAACTGGCACGAGAGGCTTTCGACGCGCTGTGACTTCCGATGTGACTCCCCCTGTGACTCCCCCCGCCGCTTCCCCGGCGGCTCCCCCTGTGACTGCGGTGGTGACTGCGGCGGCGACCCGCGTCGACGCCCACCACCACCTGTGGGACCTCTCCCGGCGCCCGCAGACGTGGCTGGACCCCCCGGAGATGGCTCCCATCCACCGCGACTTCGCCCTCTCCGACTACGCCTCCGCCACGGCCGGGACGGGCATCGGCCGCTCCGTGCTCGTGCAGGTGCTGCCCGACGCCGAGGAGACGCGCGAGTTCCTGGCGCTGGCGGCGGGGTCACGGACGGTCGCGGGTGTGGTGGGATGGGCCGATCTGACCTGGCCCGACCTCGCCGACGAGCTCGCCGCCCTGGCCGCCTCGCCCGGTGGCGCGCTGCTGCGCGGGATCCGCCACCTGGTGCAGGGCGAGTCCGACCCGCGCTGGCTGGCCCGCAACGACGTACGCCGGGGGCTGCGGCAGGTCGCGGCCGCCGGGCTCGTCTACGACCTGCTCGTCCTGCCGCACCAGCTGCCGGCCGCGATCGAGACCGTACGCGCCGTGCCCGAGCTGACCTTCGTCCTGGACCACCTCGCGAAACCGCCGATCGCGTCCGGGGAGCTCGACCCCTGGGCGGGCCTCATCGGTGAGCTCGCCGCGGAGCCCAACGTGACGGCCAAACTCTCCGGTCTGATCACCGAGGCGGGGGACGACTGGGACGCCGCCGCGCTGCGCCCGTACGTCGACGTGGCGCTCGACGCGTTCGGTCCGCGCCGTCTCATGTTCGGCTCGGACTGGCCCGTCTGTCTCCTCGCAGGCTCCCTGCCCCTCTGGAGCGAGACCGTCTCGGCGCTGCTCACCGACGCCGGGCTGACGGCCGCCGACCACGAGGCCGTCTTCCGGACCACGGCGACACGGGTCTACCGCCTGGAGGGGTGAACGCCCGGGAAGCCGCGCTCCCCCACCTCGCTTACCCTGGCCGTCCCATGGAACAACAGCACGCCGGCCGGACCCCGCAAGGGGTCCGGCCGGCGTCGCTGTCTCAGGGGGTGGTGAGGTCGAAGCGGTTGACGGTGACCGCGCCGCCCAGGGACTGGGTGGCGTAGTTGAAGATGGCGAAGCGGTAGCCCATGAAGAACTGCCAGGCGTTGCCCATGGTGAAGGCC
>NZ_VIRL01000048.1:0-3400 GCF_006874465.1 Microbispora bryophytorum
CACAAAGATTGTCCGGCGGCGTCCTACTCTCCCACACCGTCCCCGGTGCAGTACCATCGGCGCTGGCAGGCTTAACTTCCGGGTTCGGAATGTAACCGGGTGTTTCCCTGCCGCTATAACCGCCGTAACCCCACGAAACACACAACCAACTCAACTACAAGCGGTTGCTGTCTCTGAGATCACATAGTGAACGCGAGCACATCATGGTCAAGTCCTCGGCCTATTAGTACCGGTCAGCTCCACACATTACTGCGCTTCCACTTCCGGCCTATCAACCCCATCATCTCTAGGGGGCCTTACCCACACAAGGTGGTGGGAGACCTCATCTTGAGGCGAGCTTCCCGCTTAGATGCTTTCAGCGGTTATCCCTACCGAACGTAGCCAACCAGCCGTGCTCCTGGCGGAACAACTGGCACACCAGAGGTTCGTCCGTCCCGGTCCTCTCGTACTAGGGACAGCCCCTCGCAAGTCTCCTGCGCGCGCAGCGGATAGGGACCGAACTGTCTCGCGACGTTCTAAACCCAGCTCGCGTACCGCTTTAATGGGCGAACAGCCCAACCCTTGGGACCTACTCCAGCCCCAGGATGCGACGAGCCGACATCGAGGTGCCAAACCATCCCGTCGATATGGACTCTTGGGGAAGATCAGCCTGTTATCCCCGGGGTACCTTTTAGCCGTTGAGCGACACCGCTTCCACACGCCGATGCCGGATCACTAGTCCCAGCTTTCGCTCCTGCTCGACCCGTCAGTCTCACAGTCAAGCTCCCTTGTGCACTTACACTCGACACCTGATTGCCAACCAGGCTGAGGGAACCTTTGGGCGCCTCCGTTACCCTTTAGGAGGCAACCGCCCCAGTTAAACTACCCACCAGACACTGTCCCCCACCCGGATTCACGGGCGCGGGTTAGACGTCCAAAACGACCAGAGTGGTATTTCACCAATGACTCCACGATAACTAGCGTTACCGCTTCACAGTCTCCCACCTATCCTACACAAGACGTTCCAAACGCCAATGTCAAGCTGTAGTGAAGGTCCCGGGGTCTTTCCGTCCTGCTGCGCGAAACGAGCATCTTTACTCGTACTGCAATTTCACCGGGCCTGTGGTTGAGACAGCGGGGAAGTCGTTACGCCATTCGTGCAGGTCGGAACTTACCCGACAAGGAATTTCGCTACCTTAGGATGGTTATAGTTACCACCGCCGTTTACCGGCGCTTAAGTTCTCACCTTCGCACCCCGAAAGGCACTAAGCAGTCCCCTTAACGTTCCGGCACCGGGCAGGCGTCAGTCCGTATACATCGTCTTACGACTTCGCACGGACCTGTGTTTTTAGTAAACAGTCGCTTCCCCCTGGCCACTGCGACCCCCACCAGCTCACGAAGCAAGTCCGATCACCAGTAAAGGTCCCCCTTCTCCCGAAGTTACGGGGGCAATTTGCCGAGTTCCTTAACCACAGTTCACCCGACCGCCTTGGTATTCTCTACCTGACCACCTGAGTCGGTTTAGGGTACGGGCCGCCGCGACACTCACTAGAGGCTTTTCTCGGCAGCATAGGATCACCCACTTCGCCACAATCGGCTCGGCATCACACCTCAGGCTAATGAGAGACGGATTTGCCTATCTCTCGCCCTACATGCTTACCCCGGGACAACCACCGCCCGGGCTGGGCTACCTTCCTGCGTCACCCCATCGCTTACCTACTACCAGATCAGGCCAGGCGTTCACCCTGACGCCGGCTCCGAAGAGCCAACCGGACTAAGGACCCTTAGTATCACTGGATTCGATATGGGCGCATCACAGCGGGTACGGGAATATCAACCCGTTGTCCATCGACTACGCCTGTCGGCCTCGCCTTAGGTCCCGACTTACCCTGGGCGGACGAACCTGCCCCAGGAACCCTTGGTCATTCGGCGCAGAAGATTCTCACTTCTGACTCGCTACTCATGCCTGCATTCTCACTCGCACGACCTCCACCACACGATCACTCGGCAGCTTCACCGGTTCGCACGACGCTCCCCTACCCACCACCAACTGACAAAGTCAGCCGGTAGTGCCACGACTTCGGCGGTGTACTTGAGCCCCGCTACATTGTCGGCGCAGAATCACTTGACCAGTGAGCTATTACGCACTCTTTCAAGGGTGGCTGCTTCTAAGCCAACCTCCTGGTTGTCACTGCGACTCCACATCCTTTCCCACTTAGCACACGCTTAGGGGCCTTAGTCGGTGATCTGGGCTGTTTCCCTCTCGACCACGGAGCTTATCCCCCGCAGTCTCACTGCCACGCTCAACTTACCGGCATTCGAAGTTTGGCTGACGTCAGTAACCTTGTCGGGCCCATCAGCCATCCAGAGCCCTACCTCCGGCAAGCAACACGCAACGCTGCACCTAAATGCATTTCGGGGAGAACCAGCTATCACGGAGTTTGATTGGCCTTTCACCCCTACACACAGGTCATCCCCCAGGTTTTCAACCCTGGTGGGTTCGGTCCTCCACGCAGTCTTACCCACGCTTCAACCTGCCCATGCGTAGATCACTCCGCTTCGGGTCTACAGCATGCGACTCAAACGCCCTATTCAGACTCGCTTTCGCTACGGCTCCCCCACACGGGTTAACCTCGCCACACACCATAACTCGCAGGCTCATTCTTCAAAAGGCACGCAGTCACATCACAGCCGCCCAAAGGGCGACTACGCTCCTACGGCTTGTAGGCACACGGTTTCAGGTACTATTTCACGACCCCTCACCGGGGCGCTTTTCACCTTTCCCTCACGGTACTCGTTCACTATCGGTCATCAGGAAGTATTTAGGCTTACCAGGTGGTCCTGGCAGATTCACACAGGATTCCTCGAGCCCCGTGCTACTCGGGACACCCCTCGGGAGTCCATCCAATTTCGTCTACCCGGCTCTCACGGTCTACGGCCGCCCTTCCCAGAGCGTTCGACTATCAGATGAATTTTTTACTCCCCGAACGATCAGCGGACCGTTCAGAAGGATCCCACAACCCCGCACACGCAACGCCCGCCGGCTATCACACGCGCACGGTTTAGCCTCCTCCGCTTTCGCTCACCACTACTCACGGAATCACTATTGTTTTCTTCTCCTACGGGTACTGAGATGTTTCACTTCCCCGCGTTACCACCAACCGCCCTATACATTCAGACGGCGGCAACACCACATGACTGGTGCTAGGTTTCCCCATTCGGACATCCCCGGATCAACGTCTGGTTGGCGACTCCCCGAGGCTTAACGCAGCCTCCCACGTCCTTCATCGGCTCCTGATGCCAAGGCATCCACCGTGTGCCCTAAATAACTTGGCCACAAAGATGCTCGCGTCCACTATGCAATTCACAAACAACAACCAGACAACCAGCCCACCCCACCACCAAACACCCGAACCCCACA
>NZ_VIRL01000049.1 GCF_006874465.1 Microbispora bryophytorum
GGACCAACCTCAACGGCCTGAGCCAGACCCCCGCCTTCACCGACCACCCACAGTCGTCATGGACCCGCACCCGCTACGGCAACACCTCCACCCAGGCCACCGTCGAAGGCATCAGCATCTCCGGCGTTGGCCACCAACTGCCGATGAACGGCCAACTCGCCTACGCCATCTCCTTCCTCGGCCTCGACGGCACCACACCATCGTCCCCCTCACCCAGCCCCTCCCCCAGCCCGTCGGCGTCTCCGTCGCCCACGCCCTCGCCCAGCCCGTCACGCAGCCCCTCACCTAGCCCGTCGCCGAGCAGCACGCCGTCGCCGTCCCCGTCGCCCACCGCGGGCTCGGGCGCCTGCCGGGTCAGCGCCACCGTCAACGCCTGGAACAACGGCCTGACCGAGAACCTCACCATCACCAACACCGGCTCCTCGGCCGTCAACGGCTGGTCGCTGGCCTTCACCCTCCCCAGCGGACAGACCATCACCAACGGATGGAACGCCACCTACTCCCCCACCAGCGGACAGGTCACGGCGAAGAACATGAGCTACAACGGATCGCTGGCCCCCGGAGCCTCCACCGAGGTCGGCTTCCAGGCCACCCACACCGGCAACGCCGGCGAACCGGCCGCGTTCACCCTCAACGGTGCGACCTGCAGTGTGGCGTAACGGCCGCCTCCGACCGAGAAGAGGTGACGGGGCGATGCGGCGCCATCGCAGCGGTACCTGCCCCAGCGAAGAAGGTTCGATGAGACCGAGAGACGACCAGGAGGGCCGGTGGCGGATCTGACAGAGACCCGGGTCGCGGCCGCCGCGCGGATCAACACCGCGGTGGCGCACCCGGCTCGGGTGTACGACTATCTGCTGGGCGGCAAGGACAACTTCGCGGCCGACCGTACGGCGGCCGAGGAACTGGTCAAGCTGTCTCCCGGCACCCGGGAGGGCGTCCGCGCCCACCGTGCCTTTCTCCGCCGGGCGGTGCGGCACCTCGCCGACTCGGGTGTCTCGCAGTTCCTCGACATCGGCACCGGTATCCCCACCCAGGGCAACACCCATGAGATCGCGCAGGAGATCGACCCCCGCGCGCGGGTGGTCTACGTGGACAACGACCCGATCGTCCTGGTCCACGGCCGGGCTCTGCTGACCGGCACGGGAACGACCACGGTGATCGAGGCCGACCTCCGCCGGCCGGAGGAGATCCTGTCCCACCCCGAGGTCCTGGCGGTGATCGACTTCACGCGCCCGGTCGCCGTCATCCTGGCGGGCGTCCTGCACTTCGTCGCCGACGAGGAGGATCCGTACGCCACGGTGGAGCACATCAAGGCCGCCATGCCCGCGGGCAGCCGCCTGCTGCTGTCGCACATCACCCTCGACTTCGCGCCCCGGCTGCGTGAAGAGGACTTCGCCAAGCCCTACGACAACAGCACCGCGCCCATGGTCCCCCGTACGCACGCCGCCGTGGTGCGGTTCTTCGAGGGGTGGCACGTGGTCGATCCCGGCGTGGTCGAGGTGGTGAAGTGGCGGCCCGACCACAGGGAGCACCAGGAACACATCCCGGGCGGCGGTCATGCCTGGGCCTACGGCGGAGTCGCGATCAAGCCCTGATCGAAGGACCGGGGCGGCGCCCGCTTCACGGAGGAACCGGGAAGCGGCGCGGTCGCGGGTGAAGAGGTCCGTCGGAAATGCGCGACCCGGAATCCGGGCCGCGCATTCCCGATTTCCGCCTCGGTTACGGGCGTCGGTCGTGGTCGGGTGGATCGGCGGGACCCGCCGCCCGGCCCGCGGACCACCAGCGTGGTCCGCGGGCGTGGCGACCGGTCGTACCGGTGGGGCCGGGGGCCGCCACGGGCGAGCGGGTCAGGTCAGTTGCGGCTCCACTGCTGGTTGCCTCCGCCGTTGCAGGCCCACAGGACGAGCTTCGTGCCGTTGGCGGTGCCGGCGCTGTAGGCGTCCAGGCACAGCCCGGACTGGACGCCGGTGACGGTGCCGTCGGCGTTGAGGTTCCACTGCTGGTTGGCCCCGCCGCCGCAGTCCCAGATCACGACCTGGGTGCCGTTGCTCGTTCCCTGGCCGGAGGCGTCCAGGCACTTGTTGCCGTACACCTGGAGCTGCTTGCCGGAGGTGTAGCTCCACTGCTGGTTCGCCCCGCCGTTGCAGTCCCACAGCGCCACCTGAGTGCCGTTGGTCTGCGACTGGTTCGGCACGTCCACGCATCGGCCGCTGGCCAGGCCGCGCAGCACGTTGCCGTTGCCGGTGCCGGGGCCTCCCTGGCCCGGCGTGATCGTGAGGTTGTCGAACTGGGCCGTCTCGGTGGTGCTGGTGCCCACGCCGATCTGACCCGCACCCCAGGTGCCGTCGGTGACCGAGGCCACCTGCGTCCCGTCGATGCTCGCGGTGATGGTGCCGCCGGAGAAGCCCAGGGCCAGGGTGTGCCAGCGACCGGTGCCGAGCCCGGCGACGCTGCCGCTGCGGATCGTCGTCATCGCGTTGTCGACGTTGTTGCGGATGATCTGCCAGGCGCCGCCGTCGGTCACCCGCAGGTAGTAGGCGTTCAGTCCCTCGGGGCCGAAGGAGTGCTGGGCGCCCGCCCGGCCGATCAGCTCGGCGTAGCCGCTCTGCTCCAGCATCACGTCCGCGGAGACGGTGTAGTTGCTCCAGCTCAGGTCACCCAGCAGCGCGTACGGGTGGGACCCGCCGGTCCAGAGGATCGGCTGGCGCGGGGCCATCTGGCGCACGCACCGGCCGGACCGGCCGCCGCCGCAGCCCACGATCTCGAACGAACCCTGCATGTCCGAGAGGTACTTCGCCTCGCGGCCCACGGCGTAGGAGTCGAAGTCGTCGGAGTACGGCAGGGACATCGCGCCCCGGGCCGGGCTGGTCGCGGTGCCCTTGCCCTGGCCGGTCGTGGTCGTGATCGAGTACACGTACCCCGGCTGGGCCGTCAGCGAGAAGGCGCCGTTGGACGGGTTGATGTCGGCGGCGTGGACGAAGTAGTCGGCCGAGTTCCCCGAGTTGAGGTTGGTCGCCCACACGTGCACCTGCCCGGTGGACAGCCCGCCGGTCACGTTGAAGTTGAGCGTCTGGGCGCTGGTGGCGTCCATCGTCTCGACGATCGTGCTGTAGTCGGAGCCGCTGGGCGACCGCAGCGACACGTAGCTGCCGTTGTTGCGGTTGCCCCCGATGTAGCCGCTGGAGGAGTCCAGGTACTTCCAGCCGGGAGCGGTGAACTGCGTGGTGTGGCCCATCACCCAGGCGCTCTTGCCGATGGCGTAGTAACCGGACCACGGCTGCGGCGCCACCGCCACGCCCATCGTGGCGAAGGGCAGGTTCGGAGTGATCGCGGCGATGACCGGCCAGTTGATGTAGGCGGTCATCTTCCCGTCGATGTAGTCCCGGTTGATGCCCCGGGCCATCGCCTTGGCCCCGTCGTTGTAGTCGTCGGAGCCGTTCTCACTGGCCCACAGCACCTTGCCGGAGTTGATCGCGGTGGTGGAGCTGGGACAGCTCTGCTGGGGGCCGCGATAGCCGCAGACGTAGTGCGACCCGAACACGTCGACCGCGTTCCGGAAGGCGGCGTTGTTCGCCGCGTCGTCGGCGACCCCGAAGCCCCAGTCGTCGGAGGCCACGATCTTCACGTTGCTGTAGCCCCGCGAGTCGAGCGCCGTGTTGAGGTTGACATACCAGTTGAGGTTGCGGCCCTTCTCGTTCCAGCCGCCCAGGTAGTCGATGGTCAGCCCGTGGCTGTTCTTGGCACAGCCCAGCCAGTCGACCAGGTAGTTGATCGTGTCCTGGGACCAGAAGTTGCCGTTGCCGAGCCAGCCGGGGGCGCCCCAGGCCAGGCCCACCAGCTTGATGTTGGGGTTGCGGGCCTTGGCCTGCTCCATCAGCCACCACTCGTAACCCCGGTTGCAGTCGAGGTCGCCGGAGGTGTGCCGGTGGCTCGGCTCGGCTCCGTCGGTGGAGTTGGTGTCACCGCCGATCTCGACCTTGAGGATCTGCATCGAGGCGCCGTATCCCGGCTTGAACAGGTAGTCGAGGATCTGGCTGCGCTGCGGCTCGGGGTAGTCGACCAGCAGGCGGCTGTTGCCTCCGCCGCCGCTGATGGCGCCGACACCGTCGAAGGTGCGGCCGCCGGAACCGCCGTTGATCGTGATTCCGACCGCCGCCCGGGCCGGCGTCACGGCCACCAGGGACATCGCGACCGACAGGAGCGCGACAACCACGCTCATGGCGACGCGCGCCATACTTTCTCTTCGCCGACTCATAGGGGTCCTTTCGATGAGGTAGGGCGAAATCGACATGGCGGCAGTCCGGCCGAGAGCGGGCGCCGTCAGGGGCGCCCGCGGCCGGATGCCGGGGCTCGGGCTTCGACGTCACGTGACGTGCTGCCGCCGTACTGGAGCGCGCCGCCGCAGGCCCCCGAGCCCTGCGGCGGCGCGTCCTCGTATCACCGCCGGTTCAGCTGCGCCTGCTCCACTCCTCCGAGCGGGGGTGCACCGCCGTCGTCCTCAGGCGACGGTGCACGTGAGGGACCAGGCCGACGGGGCGCCGCCGGCGAGGAAGCCGAACGTCGTGGAGGCGGACGGCTGGAGTGAGCCGTTGTAGGAGGCGTTGGTCACCGACACGTCCGAGCCGCTGGTGCTCAGCGTGCCGTTCCAGACCTGGCTGATGGTCTGGCCGTTGCCCAGGGTCCATCTGACGGTCCAGCCGTTGACGGGCGCGGCGCCGGCTGTCACCGTGATCTCGCCCTGGTAGCCGCCGGACCAGGTGTTGGCGGTGCGGTAGGTCGCGTTGCAGGCGCCGCCGTCCGGCGTGGGGGTGATCGTCGGGCTGGGCGACGGCGACGGTGATGGCGACGATGGTGGTGATGGCGACGCCGACGGCGATGCCGGGGGTGTGGGCGAGGGGCTGGTGGTCGGCCCCCCGTTGCCGGTGAACTGCCACCAGTTCACGTTCATCAGGTAGCTGCTGCCGCCGGTGAACCGGAGATACAGGTCGTGGGTGCCGC
>NZ_VIRL01000004.1 GCF_006874465.1 Microbispora bryophytorum
CCAAAGACGGACTCTCCAAAAAAGAGATCATCCGCTGCCTCAAACGCTACGTCGCCCGCGAGCTCTACCGGATCATCACCACACCAAATGATCAAAAACTCGCAGCTTGACATCCATAGGAGCATCCCAGCTACCCGGCGAACCTATGCGGTCACAGCACTAGATGAGTACGTCTCGGCGAGAAGTACTTCTCCCACTGGGTTGACAAAGGTCGTGAGGAGGGCCGTGCGGAAGGCGAGATCGACTCGATTCTCACGGTGCTCGACGCCCGTGGTCTGGAGATCTCCGACGAAGCGCGTTAACGGATCCGCCGGTGTGAGGACCTGAGCCAGCTCGGCACCTGGGTCCGCAGGGCCGCCCCCGTCGCCTCCGCCGACGACCTTTTCACCTAGCCCCGGCCGCGCGGTCAGGCGGCCTTGGAGGCGGCGCGTACGGCCTGGGCGTGGCGTTCGAGCAGGAGCGCGACCAGTTCGGGGGCGGAGCCGAGGACGCCTGCCACGGCGTGCGCCCCGGCCTCCAGGGCGTCGCGCTCCACCATGTCGGCGAAGTGGCCGGGGGCCAGCAGGTAGGGCGCCACCACGACCTTCGGGGCGCCCGCGTGCGTCAGCCGCACGACCTCGTCCCGGGGGGTGGGTGCGGCGGCCGAGGCGTAGGCGGGGGTGACCGACCACCAGGGCCGGGTGCGTGCCCACTCGCGGGCGACGGCGGCGATCGTCGCGTTCGCCCGGCGGTCGCTGGAGCCGGCCGAGACGAGCACCACGGCGGTGTCCGGATCGCCGATCTCCACACCGGCCTCGGAGAGGCGGCGTTCGAGGGCCCGGACGAGCAGCGGGTGCGGGCCGAGCGTGGGGCCGCAGACGGCCCGCAGCCGCGGCGTGCGGCCGGTCGCCTCCCGCAGCGCCGCCGGGATGTCCACCCGGCTGTGATAGGCGGCGGTGAGCAGCAGGGGGAGCACGACGGCCTCGTCCAGTCCCGACAGTGCCTGCGGCAGCGACGGCGGGGCGTGGTCGAGATAGGCGGCACGGACGTCCAGGCCGGGCCGCGCCCGCCGTACGCCGTCGAGCAGCGCCTCCACGGTCGCGGTGGCGCGCGGGTCGCGGGACCCGTGCGCGACCGCGATCAGCGGCGCGCCTGTGTGCGGGACGGTCGTCACAGGTGGATGCCGCACTCGATCTTGCCGAGGCCGGCCCAGCGGCCGCTGCGCGGGTCCTCGCCCGGTGCCACCCGGCGGGTGCAGGGGGCGCAGCCGATCGAGGGGTAGTCGTCGTAGTGCAGCGGGTTGATCAGGACGCCGTTGTCGGCGATGTAGTTGTCCACGTCCTCCTGGGTCCACCGGGCGATGGGGTTGACCTTCACCATCTGCCGCTTGGCGTCCCACTCCACGACCTTGGTGGTCGCCCTGGTGGGCGACTCGTCGCGGCGGATGCCCGACACCCAGGCGAGGTAGGGCTCCAGCGCCCGGTTGAGCGGCTCGACCTTGCGCAGGTAGCAGCACAGGTCGGGATTGCGACCGTACAGGCGCGGCCCCAGGTCGCGGTCCTGCTCCTCGACGGTCCTGGACGGCTTCACGTTGATCACGTTGACCTTGTAGACCGCCTCGACCGCGTCCCGCGTGCCGACGGTCTCGGCGAAGTGGTAGCCGGTGTCGATGAACAGCACGTCGACGCCGGGCTTGACCCTGCTGACCAGGTCGATCAGCAGGGCGTCGCTCATCGACGAGGTGAGACAGAGGCGGTCGCCGAAGGTGGCCGCGGCCCAACGGATGATCTCCCGGGCGGGCGCGTCCTCAAGGAAGCGCGCCGCGGACTCCACGATGCCCTGGAGGTCCAGCGTCACCCGCTGCCGCTCCAGTCCTGCCTCTATCTCCACCACCGACATCGCTACTCCTCACACGTCGTTCATTGGTTCATCGGATGATTGGATGAAAGCCCTCGGAAATCACGAACGCACGCCGAGGCCGAGGAATTTCACCCGGAAGGCGCGGGCACAGGACCTGCAGTACCATCCGTGGCTCTCCTCCTCGGTCACGTAGGGCTCCAGGTCTTCCTCGCCGCAGTACGGGCAGTAGAACGGCGCAGCCCTCTCGGTGGTCATTTCAGGTCGGCCTCGTCGGCGCGCTGGACCCACTCGGCGAAGGTCTCGCCGTCGTTCTTCTGCTTCTCGAAGTTGCGCACGACCCGCTCGACGTAGTCGGGCAGGTCCTCGGCCGTGGTCTTGAGGCCGCGGACCTTGCGGCCGAAGCTCGGGTTCAGGCCGAACGTGCCGCCCAGGTGGACCTGGTAGCCCCCGACCTGCTCACCCTTGTCGTTGACGACGAGCTGGCCCTTCAGCCCGATGTCCGCCGTCTGGATGCGGGCGCAGGAGTTCGGGCAGCCGTTGAGGTTGATCGTCAACGGCTGGTTGAAGTCCGGCAGACGCCGCTCCAGCTCGTCGATCAGCTCCGACGCGGCGTTCTTGGTCTCGACGATCGCGAGCTTGCAGTACTCGATGCCGGTGCAGGCCATCGTCTGGCGGCGGAACGTGGACGGGTTGACCCGCAGGTCGGCCGCCTCAAGCTCGGCCACGATCGACTCCACCTGCTCGGGCGCGACGTCGAGGATGACCATCTTCTGCTCGATCGTGGTCGCCACGCGGGTGCTCCCGTGGCGCTCGGCGATGTCGGCGATCCGGTGCATCAGGTCGCCGCTCAGACGGCCCACGCGGGGTGCGAAGCCCACGTAGTAGTTGCCGTCCCGCTGGAGGTGGACGCCGACGTGGTCGCGCCGGTCCCCTCGCGGCGCCGCGGGAGCCGGGCCGTCGGGCAGTTCGTACTTGAGGTATTCGGTCTGCAGCACGTCGCGGAACTTCTCCGCGCCCCAGTCGTTGACGAGGAACTTCAGCCGCGCCCTGCCCCGCAGTCGCCGGTAGCCGTAGTCGCGGAAGATGCCGGCGACGCCGGCCCACACCTCGTGGGCCTGCTCGGGCCGGACGAACACGCCGAGCCGCTTGGAGAACATCGGGTTGGTCGACAGGCCGCCGCCCACCCACAGGTCGAAGCCGGCCTCGCCCTGCTCGTTCACCACGCCGACGAACGAGATGTCGTTGATCTCGTGGACCGTGCAGTGGGCGGCGCAGCCGCTGATCGCGGTCTTGAACTTGCGCGGCAGGTTCGAGAACGCCGGGTCGCCGATGTAGCGCTCGCGGATCTCCTGGAGCTGCGGCCGTCCGTCGATCACCTCGTCGGCGTCGATCCCGGCCAGGGGGCAGCCGAGCATGCCGCGCGGCGTGTCACCGCACGCCTCGGTGGTGGACAGGCCCACGGCCTCCAGCCGCGTCCACATGTCCGGCACCGATTCGATCTCCACCCAGTGGAGCTGGATGTTCTGCCGGTCGGTGACGTCGGCGGTGCCCCTGGCGTAGTCGTTGGAGACGTCGGCGATCACCCGGAGCTGCTGGAGGCTGAGCTGGCCGCCGTCGGTCCGGATGCGGATCATGAAGTAGCGGTCGTCGAGCTCCTCGGGCTCCAGGATGGCCGTCTTGCCGCCGTCGATGCCCGGCTTGCGCTGCGTGTACAGGCCGTACCAGCGGAAGCGGCCGCGCAGGTCGGCGGGGTCGATGGAGTCGAAGCCCTGCTTGGAGTAGACGTCGATGATCCGCTGGCGGACGTTCAGCCCGTCATCGGCCTTCTTGTTCTCCTCGTTCTTGTTCAGCGGCTCACGGTAACCGAGAGCCCACTGACCTTCGCCGCGCGGGCGCTTGTGGTGGCGGTTCGCCGGGCGGGCCGGGGTGCTCATGGGCACACGTCCTTCTCCGAGGCTCGGTCTGAGATCGGGTTTCGGCGGGACGCCGGCGCAGGTGGCCTCTCACCTCGCCGTCGAGCGTGAGGGCATACAAAAACGACACCTGGCCAAGCGCCCGGATGGATCAGCGGAGGGCGACGGTCAGCCGGCGTCGATACAGATCGCGCTACGGACACGCAGGAGATCGACGTGGCGTCGCACGACGAGCAACGGGTCCGCTGGCATGTCCCAAACGATACCTCTGAGATCCTGGATGTCCAAGTTCGTGTCCAGGATGCGGGATTGTGACGGCAATGTAACGCGGGTCAGCCCTTGCGGACCCAGTTCTCCGGCGGCTCGGCCTCGTGTTCCTTCTCGGACGGCTCCTGATGCTGGCAGTCGCACCAGGATCCGCCGCGGCACTCCTCGTGCCGGTGCTCTCCACACGCTCGGCAGATCATGTCTCCATTGTGAACGCCGTGCTGCGAACCGGGCCGGCCGCAGGGGCGCGGCGCGGGCATGGACCGGGGACGTGAGCGCCCTGATGACGACGTGGGAAACGCGGTTCTCGCGAGCAGGGGGCGGGGGCCCCTATTCTTGGCGGCGACAATCCCGCCCGCAGGTCACGTACTAACCGCCGCGGCAGCGGGTAGAGCCCAGTTCTCATGACCGGTTGGGTGCCATGACCTCCACGGACGCGCCGTCGCGCAGGCCGCGGCGCCTCACGCGCCAGGGCATGGCGCTCGCCAGGGCGCGTCTCACCTGGTTGCGCGACACGAACCTCTGGGCCCTGGCGAAGGCGACCACGATGGCGGGCGTCAACTACCGGGTGACCGGCCTCGCGGGCGAGGCGGCGTTCTTCGCGCTGCTGTCCCTGCCGCCGTTCGTCCTCGGGCTGCTCGGCGTCATGGGCCACCTGAGCGGGCTGCTCGGCCCGGCCGCCATCGCCGAGATCAAGCGCTGGGTCGTGGACCAGTCCGAGCTGCTGTTCACCGACAACACCGTCCAGCGGGTCGTCAAACCGCTGCTCGCCGACGTGCTGAGCGGCGGCCAGGTCTCGCTGATCTCCGTCGGCTTCCTGCTGTCGCTGTGGTCGGGCTCGCGGGCCCTGTTCGTCTACGTGGACTTGATATCCATCGCGTACGGCCTGGGGGAGACCCGGGGGATCATCCGCACCCGGGTCCTGTCGTTCGGCCTGTACCTCGCCGCGCTGCTGATGGGGCTGGTCGTCATGCCGATCCTGGTCATCGGGCCCACCCTGATGTCCAACGCCCTGCCCAGGTACGCCGCGCTCGTGACCGTCCTCTACTGGCCCGTGCTCGTGATCGGCTCGGTGCTGATGCTCACGCTGCTCTACCACGTGAGCGTGCCGCACCGGACGCGCTGGTGGCGCGAGACTCCGGGGGCCCTGCTGGCGCTGGTGATCTGGATCGGGTGCGCCGCGTTCCTGCGCGAGGTGCTCGCGGCCTGGTTCACCCCGCTGTCGATCTACGGCTCGCTCGCGGCGCCGATCGCCGTGCTGCTGTGGCTCTACATCACCGCGCTCGCCGTGCTCATCGGGGCGACGCTGAACGCGGAGGTGGACCGCCTGTGGCCGCTGGGCGGCGCCACCAGGCACGAGCACCATCACCGCAAGTCCGATAAAGGCTGATCTATCCCGGTGGCGATGGAAGGATGGCGTCGATGGACGCACAGCCTTCCGCCGGCGACTCCACCGCGACCCACCGGCGCACGATCGGCCCCTACGTTCCCGTACGCCGCCTGGGGGAGGGCGGCATGGGCATCGTCTATCTCGCCCGCGACCCGGGGGGCCGCCAGGTGGCGCTCAAGGTCATGCGGCCGGAGCTGGCCGCCCAGGAGGAGTTCCGGGCCCGGTTCCGCAAGGAGGCGGAGGCCGCCAAGCGGGTCGCCAGGTTCTGCACCGCGCCGCTCCTCGACGCCGGGCAGGACGGCGACCGGCACTATCTCGTCACCGAATACGTGGACGGTCCCGACCTGTCGGCGGTGATCGACGCGCAGGGCCCGTTGTCCGGCTCGAACCTCGACGCGCTCGCGGTCGGCGTCGCGACGGCCCTCGCCGCCATCCACGAGGCGGGGATCGTGCACCGCGACCTCAAGCCGTCCAACATCCTGCTGTCGCCCCTCGGCCCCCGGGTGATCGACTTCGGTGTGGCTCATCTCGCCGACATGCTGGCCGAGCGGACCGGCACCGTGATCGGGACGCCCAGTTACATGCCGCCCGAGCAGGCGCGCGGGGAGCCGGTGACCTCGGCGGCCGACGTCTTCGCCTGGGGGTGCGTGGTCGCGTACGCCGCCACCGGCAGGCCGCCGTTCGGCGGCGGCGCGGCGCCGGAGGTCCTCTACCGGGTCGCGCACCACGTGCCGCACCTGACGGGGATGGACGAGCGCCTGCGGCCCCTGGTCGAGCAGGCGCTGGACAAGGATCCGGCCCGGCGGCCGAGCGCCCAGCGGCTCCTCGACCGGCTGCTCGGCCGGGAGGAGGTCGCGGTCGAGGCCGCCACGAGGATCGTCACCGACATCTGGGCCGCCCCCGGCGAGACGACGCGCCAGGCGGTCCCGGGCGCGGGCGCGGAGCCGTACGGCGCGGACGGGCCGGACGGGACGGGACTGCGTGGCACACAACACAGCGACGCAGACCAGGGCGGCACACAACGCAGCGGCACAGAACAGGGCGGCGGAGCGCGCGGCGGCAGGGGACGCGGCGGCACAGAACGGAGCGACGCGGGGGCGGGCGGCTCGGGGGCGGTTGGCTCGGGGGCGGGTGGCACGGGTGGGCGGCGCGGCCGCCGCTGGGTGCCGATCGCGGTGGCTGGAGGGGCGCTCGCGGTGGCCGCCGCGATCCTGCTCCTGACGCTGCGCCCCTTCGGCGGCGGGACGACCCCGAAGGGGCCGCTGGCGGCGCGGGACGTCACGTTCAACGGCTCCTTGCTCCACGTGACCGTCGACTCGGTGCGGCGGAGGGGGACCTCCGTGAGCGTGCAGCTGACGGTCACGCTCAAGGACGGGAACCGATGGTGGCCGAGGAATGTGTTCGGCGACCAGATGTCGGGCGCCGCCCTCGTGGATCCGCCCAGCGGCTCCAAGTTCGTGCCCGCGAGCAAGGACGGCGGGTGCCTGTGCAGCGCGATCCCGGGCCAGCTCCTCAACCCGGGCGACGTGCTTCCGCTCTACGCCACGTACACGGGTGTGCCGGAGGGGCTGGACGAGATCGGCTTCGACGTTCCCGGGTTCGGGCTGTTCGCCGACCTTCCCCTCGATGACGCCTGACCGGACGGCGTCTTCCGGGACGTGCCGATCTCGGCGCCCTGAGCCCGATCCCTGAACCCAATGCCTGAACGCAAGCCCTGAGCCCAACCCCGAGCCTCATCCCAAGCCCTGTTCCGGACCGCATTCCGAGGCTCACTCCGACCCTCACTCCGTAGCCTCGTTCCGGGCCGCACCCGGCTCTCGGACGAGGCGCGCTCCGCTAGGGTTGAGGCATCGTGACTGGCGCTGGAACGCCCGATGGGCGCAGGTGGGGCACCACCGGGGAGCGAATCTGCGGAGGCCGTGCGCCTGGGTCGCCGCCGCCGTCGACGTGGAGAAGGAAGGCGCCATGGCTGAGAACTCGCTGAACGTCGTCGATCCCGAGATCGCCGAACTGATCAGGGCGGAGGAGCGGCGGCAGGCCGACACCGTCAAGCTGATCGCGTCCGAGAACTACGTGTCCAGGGCCGTCCTGGAGGCGACCGGGACCGTTCTCACCAACAAATACTCCGAGGGCTACCCGGGCAAGCGCTACTACGAGGGCCAGCAGGTCATCGACAAGATCGAGACGCTGGCGATCGAGCGGGCCAGGTCGGTCTTCGGGGTGAGTCACGCCAACGTCCAGCCCTACTCGGGCTCGCCCGCCAACCTCGCCGTCTACCTGGCGTTCCTGAACCCGGGCGACACCGTGCTCGGCATGGGCCTGCCGTTCGGCGGTCACCTGACCCACGGCTGGTCGGTGTCCGCCACCGGCAAGTGGTTCAACTCGGTCCGCTACGGCGTGCGCCGCGACACCGGCCGCATCGACATGGACGAGGTGCGCGCGCTGGCGCTGGAGCACCGGCCCAAGCTGATCTTCTGCGGCGGCACCGCGATCCCGCGCACGATCGACTTCCCGGCCTTCGCCGAGATCGCCAAGGAGGTCGGCGCGGTGCTCGCGGCCGACATCGCCCACATCGCGGGCCTCGTCGCCGGCGGCGCCCACCCCTCGCCGGTCGGGCACGCGGACGTGATCTCCACGACCACCCACAAGACCCTGCGCGGCCCGCGCGGTGCGATGCTCATGGCGAACACCGACGAGGTCGCCAAGGCGCTCGACAAGGCCGTGTTCCCCGGCCTGCAGGGCGGCCCGCACAACCACACGACCGCCGCCATCGCGGTCGCCCTGCACGAGGCCGCCCAGCCGGAGTTCAAGACGTACGCCGCGCAGATCGTGAAGAACGCGCAGGCGCTCGCCGACGAGCTGCTCGCCCGCGGGTTCGACCTGGTCTCCGGCGGCACCGACAACCACCTGATCCTGATGGACCTCACGTCCAAGGGCGTCGGGGGCAAGCCGGCCGCGCAGGCCCTCGACCGGGCGGGCCTGGAGACGAACTACAACACCGTGCCCTTCGACCCGCGCAAGCCGTTCGACCCGTCCGGCATCCGCATCGGCACGCCGTCGGTCACCTCGCGCGGGATGGGCGAGGCCGAGATGCGCCAGATCGCGGCGTGGATGGACGAGGTCGTCACCGCCGTGGCCAAGGGCGACGCGGAGGACGTGATCGCACGGGTGCACGGCGAGGTCACCGAGCTGACCGGCCGGTTCCCCGCGCCCGGCCTGTCCTGACCTTCCAACCACCGTGATCTTGCGGTTTGTCGCAAGGGTGCGGGCGGACCTCGCACCGCACCTTCGTGATCTTGCGGTTTGTCGCATCGACAGCCAGTGACCTGCGCCATCCGTGTGCTTGATCTTGCGCGAGATGTCGCGGCTGCCCACCTGGCCTGCCGATAGTCGCAACGTGATCTTGCAGTCTCCGCCGACTGCAAGATCACGAGCGCTTGAAGGCCAGGTCGGCGACTGATTCGATGAATCTCTGCAAGATCACGACTGCGCTGCTATGTCGTCTACCTGTGCTTTCTCTTCGCTCTGCGACAAACTACAAGATCACGGCATGGGTGGGGGATAAATGGGTTGCGGGGGGTGAGTGCGGGGCTGTTACTGTTCCCCCGTCGCCGCCACCGAGCGGCCAGGACCAGGGAGGTGAGGACTATGCGGGTCTTTCTGACGACCATGCCGTCCGTCAACTCCCGGGTGTCCGCCTAGTCTCTTCTCGCTGGGACGCCCGGTTTCCGAAGGGTGTTTCCAGCAGTGTTCAACGAACTTTCTCTTCTCGGCTGGCACGACGGGCTCGCGGAGCAGCTGCCCGACCTGCCCGGCGGCGCCGTTCCCGCGCGTGTGGCGCGGGTAGACCGGGGCGCCGCCGAGGTCATCGCCGCCGACGGAAACCATCAGGCGCGGTTCGGCGCCCGCGTACGCAGGGCCGCGGCGGCCGATCCGCTCGCGCTCCCGTGCGTGGGCGACTGGGTCGCGCTCGCCCGGCTCGACCTGTCCTCATCCCAGGGGGGCCGCTACGAACTGGCCGAGGTGCTGCCCCGCCGTACGGCCTTCGTCCGGGGCGGCGTGAGCCGCGACTCGCGCGGAGGGCTGTCGGGCGACGGCCAGGGCCAGGTCCTGGCCGCCAACGTCGACGTGGTCTTCGTGGCCGAGCCGTCCATGCACGCCACGCCGCCCGAAGGGCCAGGGGGGGTCGTCCCCCCGGGCAAGCACAGCGCCGACCTCGGCAGGATCGAGCGCCTCGTGGCGCTCGCCTGGGAGAGCGGCGCCCGGCCGGTCGTGCTCGTCACCAAGGCCGACCTCTTCGAGCAGGGTCTGGACGATCTCCTCGCCGACGTCGCGGCGGCGGCGCCGGGCGTCGACGTCCACCCGGTCTGCTCGCTCACCGGCGACGGCGTGGATCTGGTGCGCGCCCACCTCGGCCCCTCGGGGACCGCGGTGGTCCTCGGTGCGTCGGGCGCGGGCAAGTCCACGCTCGTCAACGCCCTCGCCGGCGCGGAGGTCATGGAGACCCAGCAGATCAGGGCCGCCGACGGGCGGGGCAGGCACACCACCGTCCACCGGCAGCTCATCGTGCTGCCCGGCGGCGGGCTCGTCATCGACACCCCCGGCATCCGCCGGGTCGGTCTGTACGAGATGAGCCAGGGCGTCGATCTGGTCTTCTCCGACATCGAGGAGCTGGCCGAGGACTGCCGGTTCTCTGACTGCCGGCACCGGGAGGAACCGGGCTGCGCGGTGCTGGCGGCGGTCGAGTCGGGCGAGCTGCCCGAGCGGCGGCTGGAGAGCTGGAACAGGCTCCAGCGGGAGGCCGCCTGGATGGCCCGCCGCACCGACGCCCGGCTGCGCGCCGAGGAGACCCGCAAGTGGAAGACCATCCACAAGCAGATGCGGGGCATGGGCCGCCCGTAGGCCCGGGTGCGTTCCGTTGCGGGTGGGTATGACCGGGGCGTGAGGACGATCCGGGTGCGGCTGCCGTACGCCGGCCGGGCAGCGGCGGGTGCACTGCTCGCCGAGGTTCTGCGCGACATGGTTCCGCAGGATCCGGTGGTGCTCGCCCTGCCGCGCGGCGGCGTGGCGGTGGCCGCGCCGATCGCGGAGCGGCTGCGCGCCCCGCTCGACGTGCTGGTGACCCGGAAGATCGGGCATCCGGCCCGGCCCGAGCTCGGGGTCGGCGCGATCGCGGAGGGCGGGCGGCCCGTGTTCGACTCCGAGACGCTCGACCGGCTCGGCCTGGAACCGCAGGACGTGGCGGAGGTGGCCGGGCGGGAGCGGCGCGAGCTGGCCAGGCGGGTGCGGGTCTACCGGGGAGAGCGGCCGCTGCCGGAGCTGCGCGGCCGTGACGTGATCGTGGTGGACGACGGCCTGGCGACCGGAGGCACGGCGCGCGCCGCGCTGCGGGCCGTACGGACGATCCAGGCGGGGTGGGGCCGGGTGACGCTGGCGGTGCCGGTCGCCGCTCCGGAGACGGTGGAGGCGATGCGGGGAGAGGCGGACGAGATCGTCGTG
The DNA here is from genome assembly GCF_006874465.1 of Microbispora bryophytorum. GTDB lineage: Bacteria > Actinomycetota > Actinomycetes > Streptosporangiales > Streptosporangiaceae > Microbispora > Microbispora bryophytorum. The sequence goes on from NZ_VIRL01000004.1 coordinate 10,909, forward strand.
CCGGCCACCCCGGAGAACTTCCGCGCGGTGGGCCAGTGGTACCGGCGGTTCGACCAGCTCACCGATGACGACGTGCTGGGGCTGCTGGCCGCGGCGGGGTGCGGAGGGACGGATGAAACCTGAAGGGCGCTCCGCGTGCGCCGTCGCCCACATCGGGGGACGGGACGCGAAGCGCCCAGCGGTGACGCGTGTCGGGGAAGGGGGAAATGCTCAGGCCACGGCGCTGATTCCGGCGCTGGCGGCGCGCCGCATGCGACGGCGACGCTCGGACGCGCGCTCGTCCTCGTTGAGACCGCCCCACGTGCCGTACTTCTCCGGACGGGAGAGCGCGTAGTCGAGGCACTCCGCTCGCACAGGACACTGAGCGCAGATGGCCTTGGCCTTGCGCTCCCGGATGTCGCGCTCGGGCTGACGCTCGCCGTCAGGACCGAAGAACAGCACCAGGTCCTCTCCCCGGCACGCGGCATCATCCTGCCAACCCCAGCTGGGGCGCGGGCGGGCGAGCTGCCGACGTACCTGAGACATGAGAAACCACCTTTGGTGAGAGGTATTTCAGTGTTTGTGCCGCATTGGACGCTTGTGGCGTCCCTTGTGCCAACGCAGGGATAGGCCGTGGTGTTCCCGGCTCCGGGGCGGAGCCCTCAGGTCAACACCGGCGTGAGCTCGCTCAGCTCGGCCAACCTGTAGGTCGGGATTCCGTCGGCGCAAGTCAACCCGCACGGTGCCGTGAGCACCGTGGGCTCGACCACGACCCGAAACCGCGACGTCCCACGCTCCGTCGTGCGCCGCACGACGCAGACCGTGGTGTCGTCAACCGACCGGGAGGATTCCACGGCCACCCCGCCGACCGAGATCTCGCCGGTATGCGCCCGGACGAAGTGCTCAGCGGCCTGCAGTGGCTCAGGGATGCCCGCGCGTCCCCGGAAACGGTCGAGGACGACCTCGCCGTGCCGGTACGCGTTTGCCGCCGCGATCGCAGCAGCCTGAGACATGCTGCCGTAGTAAAGCCCGTGTGGCAAGCATACGAGGTTGGCGGCGTATCGATCGCCGCCGACATGTGTGGTTTCCCACACTTCGCCGGACAGGTTCTCGTCGAGGAACCGCGCCAGCGGGAGTCCCAGACGGGCACAGCACGCGTTGTGCCGACCGTGCGTGCAGACCAGGTACATCGGCTCGTTCACCAGTATGCAGGACTCCGGAACCACTCCGTGCACGAGAGCGCCCAGGTCAAGATCGTCGGGGCGCTCCACGAAGCCCTCGGCGAGCCACGGATCGTCCACCGCGGCCGCGGCGACATAGACGTGCAGGGGGCCCGTACGGGCCTCGCGGCGGCCGGGCCGGCGGATCAGTTGCGGCCGGATGTCAAGAGCCCTGGCGCGGGAGATCAGCCGGTGGACGTCATCCGGCAGCCGGCACTCCTCCAGCTCCGCGGCCCAGGGCCCCGCGTGCTCGATGAGCAGCCAGAACCGGCCCTTCCTGGTCGCGCTCGCCAGGATCGGCGCCTCCCCCGCGTGGCAGGCGGCGGGGTGCTCGCACCCGTTGGCCATCCGGTCCCGTCCCTCACTCGTGTTTCTTAGGTAAGACTAACCTTAACCAATCGCGTCAAGGGCTGCGGCCGCGGGGTCGTAAATCCGCGTTAAAGACGTAAATGTCCCGATATTGCCCGCTGTGTACAGAGATCGAGAGCACGCCAGGGACGGCGCCGGGGGTCGGTGCCGGTCAGGCGTAGGCCAGGGCGGCCTCGGCGGCGGGGAGGGCCGCCGCGCGGTCCTCGGGCACCAGCCCGATCCTGGTCCGCCGGTCCAGCAGGTCGCCGGCGTCCAGGGCGCCCTCGTGACGCACGGCCCACACCAGCTCGGCCCGGGTGATCCCCAGCGCCACCGGCTCGGCCAGGGCCGGGTCCGCGCGCATCAGGTCGCGCACCGCCCAGGACTCCGAGCCGTACCTGCGGGCCAGCCGCCCGGGCGCGCCGGGACGCACCGGCCCGGCCCCGACGAGGGGCAGCCGCGCCGTACGGCTCGCGCGGGCGTCGGGGCAGGCGGCGTCGACGGCGTCCTCGGCCATCCGCCGGTAGGTCGTGAGCTTCCCGCCCACGACCGTCACGACGCCGTCCGGCGAGCGCAGCACGGCATGGCGGCGGGACAGGTCGGCCGTCCGGCCGCCGGCGGCCTCCGGTGCGTCCACCGCGTCGACCAGGGGCCGCAGCCCGGCGAAGGCGCCGGCGACGTCCGCACGCGACAGCGGCCGGTCCAGGGCCGTCCCGATGACCTCCAGCAGGAACGCGACGTCGCTCTCGGGAGCCTCGGGGACGTCCGGGACCGGGCCGTCGAGCGGTTCGTCGGTCAGCCCGGCGTAGACCCGCCCGTCGGCTTGGGGGAGCACCAGCGCGAAGCGGGCGCGCTCGCCGGGGATCGGCACGTGCAGCCCCGCGCGCAGCGCGCCGAGCGCCCCGGGGCGCAGGACGAGGTGCGTGCCCCGCGAGGGACGCAGCACCACCGACGGCGTCAGCTCTCCGGCCCACACGCCGGTCGCGTTGATCACCGTGCGGGCCCGGATGTCGAACTCGTCGCCGGTCAGCTCGTCGCGCACCCGGGCGCCGTCCCCGGCGAGGGCCAGCGCGCGGCACCGGGTGAGGATCCGCGCGCCGTGGGCGGCGGCCGTGCGCGCCAGCGCCACGACCAGGCGGGCGTCGTCCACCACCCGGCCGTCCCACGACAGCAGCGCCCCGCGCAGGCCGTCCGCGCGCAGCGACGGGGCGAGGGCGAGCGCCCGGCCGGCCGAAAGCCGCGAGGGGCCGGGCAGCAGGCGCCGCGGCGTGCCCGCCGCGGCCCGCAGCGCGTCGCCCAGGCGGTAGCCGGTCATGAGGGCCGCGGCCTGCGCCCGGGGGACGTCCGGCGTCAGCGGCAGCACGTACGGGTGGGCGGCGACCAGGTGGGGCGCGGTGAAGCGCAGCAGGGCGTCGCGCTCCACCGCGCTCTCCCACGCCACGCCGACCTGGCCGCTAGCGAGGTAGCGCAGCCCGCCGTGGATGAGCTTGGAGCTCCACCGAGAGCTGCCGAACGCCAGGTCGTGGGCGTCCACGGCGGCCACCGACAGCCCGCGCGAGGCGGCGTCGAGCGCGGCTCCGGCCCCCGTCGCCCCCAGGCCGACCACGAGCACGTCCACGACGTCCGTGCCCGCCTCGTCGAGCTCCCACCGGCGCCTGGCGGCGTTCAATGAGGAGTTCATGTCCCCTCCACTACTCCCGCATTACTCTTTAGTAACCTACCTGGAGGCGCGACGGCTATGGAAACCCCTCTCACGGCGGCGGAACCCATGCTCTGGTCGGGCTGGGGTGATCCGGCCAAGGCCGCCGAGCTGCCCCCGCCGGTGCGCGACCTGCTGGCGCAACTCCTCGGCGTCCGGGCGCCCGCCACGCCGGCGGCGACGTTCGGCGAGGTGCGGCTGCCGCCGGTGGCGCTGCCGCCGCCCGTCCTGGCCGCGCTGGCCGCGATCGTGGGAGACGGGCACGTGCGGGCCGACGACGACGCCCGCATCCGGCACACCCGGGGCAAGTCCACCCCCGACCTGCTGCGCATGCGCTCGGGGGACGCCTCGGACGCGCCCGACGCCGTCGTGCTCCCCGGCTCGCACGACGAGGTGGCCGCCGTGCTGCGCCTGTGCGCGGAGCAGCGGGTGGCCGTGGTGCCGTTCGGCGGGGGCACCTCGGTGGTCGGCGGCCTCGTGGCGGCCCGGTGTGGCTCCGAGGGGGGCTTCGCGGGCGTGGTCGCGCTCGACCTGGCCCGGCTCGACCGGCTCGTCTCCGTCGACCCCGTGTCCATGATCGCCGAGCTGGAGCCGGGCCTGCGCGCGCCGCAGGCCGAGCAGCTCCTCGCCGCGCACGGGCTGACGCTCGGGCACTTCCCCCAGTCGTACGAGTACGCGACGCTGGGCGGGTTCGCGGCGGCCAGGTCCAGCGGGCAGGCCTCGGCCGGGTACGGCAGGTTCGACGACATGGTCGCCGGCATGACCGTCGCGACGCCCCGGGGCACGCTGGAGATCGGCCGAGCGCCCCGGTCGGCCGCCGGGCCGGACCTGCGCCAGGTGTTCCTGGGCTCCGAGGGCGCCTTCGGGGTGATCACCTCGCTGCGGCTGCGCGTCCGCAGGGCCCCGGACGTCAGGGCGTACGAGGGCTGGCGGTTCGCCACCTTCGCCGAGGGCACGGCCGCCATGCGGCGGCTCGCGCAGCAGGAGGGCCCGCCGCCCACGGTGCTGCGGCTGTCGGACGAGACCGAGACCATGGTCGGTCTGGCGAAGCCGGCCGACCTCGGCGCGGCGGGGCGCGACTCCGGCTGCCTGCTGGTGGCGGGCTTCGAGGGCTCCCCGGGCGACGTGGCCCACCGGCGGGACGGCGCCTCCGCCGTGCTGGTCGAGGCGGGCGGGGTGCACCTCGGGCCGGAGCCGGGGGACGCGTGGGCGCGGGGCCGGTTCTCCGCCCCCTACCTGCGCGACTCCCTGCTGGCCGCGGGGGCGACGGTGGAGACGCTGGAGACCGCCTGCTTCTGGTCGAACCTGCCGCGCCTGTACGACGCCGTGCGGCTGGCCCTGCTCGGCGCGCTCGGCTCCCCGCTGGTCATGTGCCACATCTCCCACGTCTACGCCACGGGGGCCTCGCTGTACTTCACCGTGGTGACCGCGCAGACCCGCGACCCCCTCGGGCAGTGGGCGGCCGCCAAACGCGCGGCGAACGAGGCGATCGTGCAGGCGGGCGGCACGATCTCGCACCACCACGGCGTCGGCCGCGACCACCGCGAGGCGTACGCCGCGGAGATCGGCGACCTGGGCGGCGAGATCCTGCGGGGGATCAAGGAACGGCTCGATCCCGCCGGGATCCTCAACCCGGGTGTGCTGATCCCCTAGCACCGCCTTTCCTGCGTGGTGTCGCCCCGAGCGGCCCCGCGCCACGTCGCCGCCGTCACTCGCGGGCTCGCCACGAGTTCCCTCCTCCGCCGTGCGTCGCACCATTCACGTCCCCGCAAGTTCGGGCAAATCTTGTCGATGGGGGCGATGGAAAGGCCAAGATTGTTCCCATGGTCGATGTGGGCGCGGCCGCCGCGCGGGGGAAGCAGGTCTCGTCACGGGTGTCGCAGGCCGGAGCGGGCTGGGACTGCGCGCAGATCGGCACGTTCGACGCGCTGCGGCCCAACCGGGACTCCTTCACCTGGCTGAACCCCCCGACCCTGTGGCGGTCCCGCAACGAGGTCCTCGCCCAGCTGTTCGGCGACCCCTCGCCGCAGGTGCGCCCCCGCTGGGTGGCGGCGCAGCGCGACCGCGGCGTGGACGAGGACTTCCGTGTCAGGCTCGACCTGGGGGAGGAGTTCTCGTTCCTGGTGCTCGGCGACACCGGCGAGGGCGACGCCTCGCAGTACGCGGTGGTGCCCGGGCTGCTCAAGCTCGGCGCGGGCACCGCGTTCGCCGTCATCGCGAGCGACGTGATCTACCCGACCGGCTCGGGCAACGAGTACGGCGACAAGTTCTTCCGGCCCTACAAGGACTACCCGGCCCCGATCTTCGCCGTGCCCGGCAACCACGACTGGTACGACGGGCTCGGCGGCTTCATGCGGGTCTTCTGCGCCGCCCACCCCCTGTCCGCCGAGCAACGGGGCTTCCGGTTGTCCCCCGACGGGCTGCGCGGGCTGCTGTGGAAGAAGCCGGCGACGATCGACGAGGACGCCCTCGCCGAGGCCGGGAAGATGCGGCCCGATCCGGGCCCGGCGCTGCCGGGGCCCTACTGGGTGATCGACACCGGCCGCCTGCTGCTCGTCGGCATCGACACCGGGATCAAGGGCACCCTCGACCGCGAGCAGGGCGAGTGGCTGCGCCGGGTCTCCACCGACCCCCGGCCCAAGATCCTGATCACCGGCAAGCCGATCTACGTCAACAACGCCTACCACCCCTGCGAGATCGAGGGCGGCGGCACGGTGGACGACGTGGTCCGCGACCCGGCGCACAACTACGTCGCGGCCATCGGCGGCGACGTGCACAACTACCAGCGCTACCCGGTCCGGGTGGAGGGGCGGCTCATCCAGTACGTCGTGTCCGGAGGCGGCGGGGCGTTCATGCACGCCACCCACACGATCTCCCGGGTGGACGTGGGCGGCGTCCACGAGGACGACTTCAAGTGCTATCCGCTGCGCGGCGACTCGCTGTCGTTCTACAGCCTGCTCTACAGCAGGAGGCTGCGGCTGCGCGGGCTCTACATCACCCCCGAGGAGGGGCTGGCCCTGATGTCCCGGCGGATCGGCAACACCCCGCCCCGGCCAACGCCGGGGGCGCCGATCGGCGCGCGGGTGAAGTGGGCGGCCCGGCTGCTCGGCGGCTGGCCGATGCCGTTCCGCCTGCCGGTGGGGCGGGTCTTCCACCGATACATCTCCGAACTGTCCGACTGGGACACCCCGCCCTTCTTCAAGAGCTTCCTCCACCTGTCGGTCACCGGGGACACGCTCCGGCTGCGCTGCTTCGCCGCGACGGGCTGCCTGCCGCAGGAGGAGGAGCCGCCGCTGGAGGACGAGGTCGAGATCCCGCTCTGATCGGCCGGGCGCGGCCGGATAAATGTCGGGGCCGCCTGGCAGGCTGGTGGGGTGCACGTTGTGGTGGCGGCCGACGCCGAGGGGGGCGGCACCGTGAAGCCGCTCGGCGAGCCGGCGAGCCGGGTCTCCGATCTCGCGGCGGCCGTGCGCACGCTGGAGGCCGCCGAGCGGCCCCGCTGGGTGTGGGCCGACGCGCGCCGCGTCTACCCGGCGCTCCTGTCCGCCGGTGTACGGCCGGCGCGCTGCCACGACGTCGCGCTGACCGAGAACCTCCTGCTGGCGGCGGAGGGGCGCTACGGAGAGCCCAGACAGGTCCAGGCGGCCTATGCGCGCCTGCGCGGCCTCCCGGTGCCCGACGACCCGCACGAGGCGTCTGACGCGCATCAGGCGGGCGGCACGCAGGCGAGCCTGTTCGACCCGGCGCCGCCAAAACACGGCGTGCCGGAGGCCGACATGGTCGCCGAGGTGTTCGAGGACCAGCGCCGCCGCGTCGCGCGCACGGCCGATCCCGGGCGGTTCCGCCTGCTCGTGGCCGCCGAGTCGGCCGGTGCGCTCATCGCCGCCGAGATGGGCCACGACGGCATGCCCTGGCGTGAGGACGTCCACGACGCGCTGCTGACCGACCTGCTCGGGCCCCGTCCCGCCCACGGCATGCGGCCCGGCAAGCTCCAGGCCCTGGCCGACGAGGTGTCGGCCGTCTTCGGTCACCTGGTCAACCCCGACTCCCCGCAGCAGATCGTCCGGGCGTTCAAGACGGCCGGGATCGAGATCCCGTCCACCCGCTCCCACGTGCTCAAGGCGGTCGACCACCCGGCCGTCGCGCCGCTGCTGGCGTACAAGGAACTGGCCCGTCTGTTCAGCTTCCACGGGTGGACCTGGGCCGATCAATGGGTCAGCGGCGACCGCTTCCGGCCCGAGTACGTCGTGGGCGGGGTGGTGAGCGGCCGGTGGGCCACCAGCGGCGGCGGCGCGCTGCAGATCCCCAAGGTCATGCGCAGGGTCGTGCTGGCCGACGACGGCTGGACGCTCGTCGTCGCCGACGCCGCGCAGCTCGAACCGCGGGTGCTGGCCGCGCTGTCCGAAGACCGGGGGCTCGCGCGGGCGGCCGGGGAGATCGACCTGTACGCCGCGCTGGCCCAGGCGTTCGGCGGGGTCCGCGAGTCGGCCAAGATCGCCATGCTGTCCGCGATGTACGGCGGGACCAGCGGCGACGCCTCCAAGCTGCTGGCCGTCATGCGGCAGCGGTTCCCCAAGGCGTACGCGTTCGTGGAGGACGCGGCACGGGCGGGGGAGGAGGGGCGGCTGGTCCGCTCGTGGCTGGGCCGCACCTGCCCGCCCCCGTCGGACCGGTGGCGGCGCCTGGTGGCCGGTCCCGAGGGCGCCAGGGCGGCCAGGGACCGGGGGAGGTTCACCCGCAACTTCGTCGTGCAGGCCACGGCGGCCGAGTGGGCGCTGACGCTCCTCGCCGTGCTGCGCGGGCTGCTGCCGGAACCGGCGCGGCTGGTGTTCTTCCAGCACGACGAGGTGATGGTGCACTGCCCGCTCGGCGTGGCGGGCGAGGTCCGCGAGGCCGTCGGCCGCGCCGCGCACGAGGCGACCCGGCTGCTGTTCGGCGACACCGCGGTCCGCTTCCCGATGGAGGCGGTGGCCGTCACCTGCTACGCCGACGCCAAGTGACCGCAGCCACGCCTGCGGCTCAGCGGGCCGGGCGTGACTTCCGGGTGACGAGAGCGGCCACCAGCAGGGCCGGCGCCCCGAGGACGGCGAGGAGCACCAGGAGCGCCGCGGCGGCGCCGGCGACGCCCCGTACGCCGGCCGAGGGCGCCGCTCCGACGCCGAACACGGTGTCGTCGCCGGAGCACGTCACCGTGTAGGTGTCCGTCTTCGGCGCGCGGATCTCGTAGAGCAGCCGCCACTTGGCGCGGCCCACGGCCAACGGCCGGTAGCTCGTCGCCGGCCGGGCGATCCGGACGCTCCGCCCACGGCCGGTCTCGACCTCGCAGCGCGGATCGGGTGACGCGCCGGAGACGTAGATCGCCGGCTTCAGCGCGGGGTTCAGCGCGACGGTCAACGGAGAACCGTCGCCGGAGACGCTCCTCGGCGTGGCGGAGATGCCCATGCCGACCGCGCACACGGCGGTGACGGCCATGAGGAGCCCGCAGAGGACCGCCCAGGCGCGCGTGGTCCGCCGCAGCCAGGGAGGGTACCGCCGGGGCCGTCGACCGGCCGGGGGACGCACCGGCGGCGCGTACGGCCTCGCCGGGCGGCGCGCGGGCCCCGCCGCGTAGGGAGCGGGAGGAACGTACGCGGGAGGCGGCGCGGGAAAGGCCGGCCGCGGACCGGGTGGGACCACCTGCGGGCCTGGCCCGCCGAACGGCGTGCGGGGCGGCTCCGGCGAGGCGGTCACCGCGCGGGTCGGGACGACACGCGTACGCACCGCCCGCGCCACGGTCGGGGGAAGCCATCTGCCCGGCTGGGTGGGCGAGGCGAAGTCACGGCCGCTGCCGGCCAGTTCGTTCAGCACGGCCGACAGGGCCGGCCGCCCTTCGGGCTCCTTGTCCAGGCACCGCGCGACCAGCGTCCGCACCGTGGGCGGCAGCGCGTCGAGGGCGGGCTCCTCGTGGACGATGCGGTACCACAGCCCCTGCCATGACCCCTGCCCGAACGGCCCGGTGCCCGTCGCGGCGAACGCCAGCACGAGCCCCAGGCAGAACACGTCGCTCGCCGGTCCGACCCGGGTGCCCTTGAGCTGCTCCGGGGACATGAACCCGGGGGTGCCCATGGTGATGCCGGTCTTCGTCAGCGAACCGCCCTCGGCGGCCAGGGAGATGCCGAAGTCGATGACGCGGGGGCCGTCCCCGGCCAGCAGCACGTTCGACGGCTTGAGGTCCCGGTGGACGACCCCGGCCGCGTGGATCGACTCCAGCGCCTCGGCCAGCCCCGCGGCCAGGGCCAGCACGGACTCCTCCGGCCACGGCCCGTGCTCGCCGACGGCGTCCTCCAGCGACATGCCGGGCACGTACGCCGTCGCGAGCCACGGCGGCGACCCCTGCGGGTCGGCGTCGACCACTCCGGCCGTGAAGAAGCCGTTGACCATGCGGGCCGTGGCGACCTCGCGGTCGAACCTGCGGCGGAACTCGGCGTCGCCGGCCAACTCGGGCCGCACCACCTTCACCGCGACGGCCCGCCCGCTCCGCGAACGCCCGAGATACACGCGGCCCATCCCGCCCTCGCCCAGGCGCGCCTCGATCCGGAAGGGCCCCACCTGCCGGGGATCGTCCTCCCGCAGCGCCTCGAAGGTCCGCACCGGCACTCCTTGGAATCCGGGATTCACGCGTGGTCGATCAGGACGTCCTCGCCGGAAGGGTGCCGGAACACGATCGCCACGCGACGGCGTCGGTGAGGCCCGCGCTGCTGCGCCGCCCCGGTGAGGACCGGGCGTCAGGCGGCGCGGAAGGTGCTCCAGAGGGCCTGCCGCACCGGTGCCGCGGACTCGTTCCAGTCGAAGTCGGGCGAGGCGAACATGATCGCGTATGCGCGTTCGCCCGCCTCCAGGTAGCGGATGACCGCGTGGACGGTGACCTCGTTGGCGTTGGTGTAGGTGTACTCCCAGTCGGCCGCGGGGTAGCGGTAGTCCACCTGGTGCAGCTGGACCTGCGTGTAGTCGGTGAAGTCCTTGATGTTCAGGTTCTGCTCGGCGGACCGCAGCGCCGCCAGGCTGCCGTCGGGGATCCTCTTGATCGTGATGCTCTGCCCGCTGTCCTTCGGGCCCGTGAGCTTGACGGAGTCGGCGTCGGCCGTGGAGGTCCACTCCTTGGGCACCGCCAGCGCCACCCCGCCCTCGGTCACCGGCTGGTAGCCCTCGGGCACGCGTACGGCCGACAGCGGGCGAGCGGTCGGCGTGGGGGCGTCGGTGGGCGCGAGAGTGGGGCCCGACCTGCCGTCCTGCTGGGAGACCACGACGCCGCCCGGGTCGCTCGGCAGCAGCACGAACACGATCGCGGCGATCACCGCGACCACGGCCGCGGCGGCGACGACGAGCAGCACCTTCGACCGGCCCTCGCCGCCGGCGACCTCGGCGGCCTGCTCCTTGCGCCTGCGCCCCACCCTGGGGGTGTGCGGACCCGTGGCGTCCGCGACCGGATCGGAATCGCCGGCCTGCGGCGAGACGGCCTGTTGCGGTGCCCCGTGTTGCGGTGCCCCATGCTGCGGAGCCGCGTGTTGCGGCGTCGCGTGCTGTGGTCCCGTCTGCTGGTGCGCCGCATGGTGGGCCGCATGGTGCCCTGGCCGGTGCGGCGCCCCCTGTGCGCCGCCCAGGTCGCCGGGCATGTCACCCGGCGTGGGCGTCGGCCACATGGCCTCCTTGGGCCGCTCCGGCGCGTGTGTCGACCCCGAGGGGGACGACAGCGGGTCGAAGCCCGAGTCGAAGGCGGGGGCCTGCCCGAAGCCGCCCCCAGACCCGAGGCCACTCACAGACCCGAGGCCGCTCACAGACCCGAAGCCGCCTGTGGACCCGAACGCAGCCGGAGGCTCGTACGCGGGGTCGGCGGGCCGGGGCTCCCCGGCCTGGGGCTCCATGGGACGGGGCGCGACGCCGGGCGGGGTGGCCGCGCCCGGCGCCAGGTTCTCCGCCGTCAGCGGCACGCGGACCGGACCCGAGGGCGTCTCGATGATGCGCGAGGGCAGCGGTCCCGAGGGGATGTCGAGCGGCGGCAGCAACCTCGCGGGCGTGGAGTCCTGGGGGGTGGGCACCGACGTCGGCGTGCCGGCGCGGCCCGGCAGTCCGGCGCCGTGGCTGTGCAGCACCCGCTCCAGCATCTCCGCGACCTGCGCGGCCGGAAGGCGGTCGGCCGGGTTCTTGCGGAGCAGGCCCTCGATGACCGGCAGCAGCGCGCCCGCGCGGCGCGGCCGGTTGGGCTCCTGCGTGAGCACCGCGCCGAGCACGGCGACCGCGTCCGGACCCTCGTACGGCGGGCGGCCCTCCACGGCGGCGTACAGCGTCGCGCCGAAGGACCACAGGTCGGCGGCATGGGTGATCGTGCGGCCCTGCAGGCGCTCCGGCGGGATGTAGGCGGGCGAGCCCATGAGCAGCCCGGTCTGGGTGATCGTGACGTCGCCCTCGATGGCGGCGATGCCGAAGTCGGTGAGCACCACGCGGTCGGCGGTGAGCAGCACGTTGCCGGGCTTCACGTCCCGGTGGAGGATGCCGGCGGCGTGGGCGTGGCGCAGCGCGTCGAGCACCCGGATGCCGATCTCGGCGGCCTGCACGACCGGCAGTGGGCCGCTCTGCCGCACGGCCTGCTCAAGGGACCAGGCGCGGACGAGCTCCATCACGATCCACGGCCGCCCGTCCTCCTCGACCACGTCGTGGACGGTGACGATGCCGGGATGGCTGAGCCGGGCGGCCGAGCGCGCCTCGCGCAGCATGCGCCGGTGGGCGTTCTGCGCGCCGGCGTTGTCGAGCCCGAACGGCAGGAGCAGCTCCTTGACCGCGACGTCCCGGTCCAGCAGCACGTCATGGGCGTGCCACACCATCCCCATGCCGCCGCGGCCCACGGGGGACAGCAGCCGGTAGCGCCGGCCGACAAGACGGCCCTGCCCTTCGGGGGCGCCCCCCGTGGGGGCGCGGCCGACAGGTCCCTGACCCTCTGGCATAGGGGGGACCATACCGAGCAGGCGATCTGTCGTCATAGATTAGGTCCCCAATTCACGCTCGCTCCGCAAGATCTACCGAACGGACCGTGCGAATTGCATCGGTTATCTGAGGTTGACGACGATATTACGGTCTGATGACGGTCGAAGGGAATTCACGGGTCGCCCAGCGCGTCGAGGGCGGCCGTGAACGCCTCGGCCGGGGGGCTGACCAGACCCGCTCCCACCTGGCCGGTCCCGGCGATCCTGCCCGCGATGCCGGTGTTCACCACGGGCAGCAGACCGGTCCTGGCCACGAGCGCGACGTCGATGCCGGCCGGCGTGCCGCGGAAGCCCAGCCCCGGGATCTGGTACGCCGGGTGCTCGGCCATGGTGATCTCGTACATCGAGGTCGTGGCCGTCACGGCGTCGGCCACCTCGCCGCCGACGAACCGGACGATCGCGGGGGCCGCCGCCATGGCGAAGCCGCCCAGGCCCACCGTCTCGGTGATGGTGGAGTCGCCGATGTCGGGGTTGGCGTCGTGCGGGCCGTATCCGCCGAGGTAGAGGCCGTCGGGCACGCCGGCCGGGCCGGTGAACCACCGGTCGCCGAGACCCGACACCTGTATTCCGAAATCGGTCCCATTGCGCGCCATCGCCACGACCAGGCTCGACCCGGGCACGCCGCGCGCCGCGTCGGCGCTGACTTTGGCCGCCGCCATTCCCGCGTTCAGGAAGAAATGATCATTTCCGTTGATGAATCGCAGCACCTCGGCCGCGTGGTCCGGGGCCGCCTCCACGACCGCGGGCGCGATCTCGCGCACCATCAGGGACGTCGCGGCGCGGTTGCGGTTGTGCAGCTCGTCGCCCATCTGCAGCGCCTGCGCGATGAGCGTGCGCAGATCGAGGGGGCCGCACCGCTCCAGCGCCGCCGCCAGCGCCGGCCCGAGCACCTCGCCCATCCAGCGCAGCCGCCCGATCACCTCGGGCCCGTACGCGCCGTAGCGCAGGACCTTGCCCAGCCCCTCGTTCAGCGAGCAGTAGGCCGTGCCGCCGTGCTCGGCGTCGGAGACCTCCAGCATCCACATCGACGGGCTGACGACGCCCGCCATCGGGCCGACCGTGCGGTGGTGGTGGCAGGAGTCGAGGGTGATCCCCGCGCCGGAGGCCAGGAGGTCCTCCGCCTCCTCGGGGGCGGCCGCCAGACCCTCGAACAGCATCGCCCCGACGAGCGCCCCCCGCATCGGGCCGGAGGCCCGTTCCCAGGTGATCGGCGGACCGGCGTGGAAGAACTCCCCGGCGCCCAGGCCGAGAGCCTCACGCGCCGGGCGTACGCCGGTCAGCATGGGCCGCGCCGACAGTATCCGCCCCACGGCGGTGGCGTTGGCGCTCTCGCGCCGGGGGTCGGCCAGCACCCGCGCGAGGGCCGCGGAGGCACCCGGCAGCGGCGGCCGCCAGTCGACCTCCCGCCGCGGCACGGCCTGCCGGTCCAGCGCCTCGCCCAGCACCTGCGCGCCCACCGTGATGACGCGCGGCTCGCCGTACAGCATGGAGAGGGTCATCCGGCTCCGATCGGGGTAGGCGCGGCCACGTCCGTCACCCGCCCGCGAGAAGGCGGGCGTGCCGGGCGGCCGCGGCGTTGGAGGTGAAGACCGCCGCCCCGGCCTCGTTCAGCCGGGCGGCCTGGGCGCGCAGCCGCTGGGGGTCGCCGTCGGTGCCGACGACGGCCACGACCACGTCCACATCCCCGGCCACCGCTTCGCGGATCGCGGGCGCGAGCCAGGAGGACGGGTCGGGGTCGGCGCCGTGCCCGAGCACGACGTCCATCAGCGCGACGCCGGAGGCGACGCCGCGCAGCGCCTCCAGCCGCAGCGTCGGGTCGATCATGGGATGGGCCCGGCCCCGGGTATAGGCGTCGTCGCCGAAGTCGGTGAACTCGCCCGTGCCCGCGACGAACGCCGCCTCCGCGCACAGCGTGCCGCCGGCGTAGAGCCCCCGCAGGGTCCCCGTCGTGTCCGGCCGTCGCGCCGGGGCGGGCCAGGACGGCCACGCGGGCACGTCGCGGCCGAGGGCCCGCAGCGCCTTCTCCGCCGCGGTGGTCAGGTCGTCCTGCCCCGGCCCGAGCAGCGCGGCGACGACCGGCGTCGCCAGGTCGAGGTCCCGTACGGCACGGGCCACCTCGGGGGCGGGGGGCTTGGAGACCAGCACGATCAGCTCGGTCGCCGGGTCCTCGTCGAGCGCGCGCAGCGCCTGCACGGCCGAGCGCCCGCCCACCTGGGCGGACAGGTCCCTGCCGCCCACGCCGAGCACGTGGGACACGCCGACGCCGGCGAGGTCGAGCAGGCTCGTCACCTGCTGGGCGCCGGTGCCCGAGGCGGCCACGACGCCGACGGGCCCGGGGCGCAGGACGTTGGCGAAGCCCAGGCCGGCCCCGCCCACGACCGCGGTGCCGCAGTCGGGCCCCATCACGAGCACGCCCCTGGCCCGTGCCCGGTCCTTGAGGAAGATCTCCTGCTCCACCGGCATGTTGTCACTGAAGATCATCACCGAGAGCCCGGCCTCCACGGCGTCGAGCGCCTCGGCGAAGGCGTGCTCGCCCGGCACGCTCACCAGCGCCAGGCTCGCCTCGAAGGCCCGCGCCGCCGACCGGGTCGTACGCGGCGGCGCCTCGCCCCGCGTCCCGCTCGCCGGCGCCCGTGCGGCGAGTTGCCGCTCCAGTTCGGCGGCGGCGTCCTCCAGCTCCGCCGGCGAGCCGGCCCGCACCGCCACGAGCAGGTCGCCGGGCGTCGCGGGCGGCACCGCGAAGCCGAGATCGCGGGCGAGGTCCAGGTTGAGCTCGGTCGCCATCGCGACGACGGCGACGGTGACTCCGGGGTGCTCGGTGAGGGCCCGGCTCACCCGCATCAGCGTCACGGAGTCGCGGTAGACGCCGGGGCGCACCTCGACCAGATCGTTCACCGGCCCTCCCGATGGGCGAGGACGGCGGCCAGGCCGATCTGCACGCCCCACGCGAGGTCGGCGCCCGAGGTGTGCCCGAGGCGGAGCAGACGGTGCACGGCCGGCTCCAGCGGCTGGTGCCCGGCCGCGCCGCACAGCACCCCGGTGACCTCCGGGCTCGCCTCGCCTCTGGCGGCGCAGTGCAGCAGGGTGGCCGAGATGGGCGTGGTCCGGGTGCGGGCGTCGTAGGTGACCGCCGCGGCGAGCCAGTCGGCCAGCCATACGGCGCGCGGCGCTCCCGCCGCCGCGCCGAGGTGCCGCAGCGCGACCAGCAGGCCGGCGAGCATGTCGTCGCCGCTCGGCGTCAGCCCCGGGCCGAGGCCGATCAGCCGCTCGGCCGCGGTGATGCTCTCCACCAGCGAACCGGACCGGCAGCCGCGATCGAGCAGCGCCGGGGCGCCGTCCGGGACCAGACCCGGACGCCGGGGCGAGGCCGCGCGGACACGGCCGAGCAGGCCGAGGGCGGGCGCGAGCCGCGCGGGGTCGGCGGGGCCGAGCGGGGGAGCGGGGTCCCACCAGCGGCGCACGCAGATCGACACGCCGCCGACCTCGACGGACCCCTCGCCGACCCAGGCGTCGTCGCCCGCCGACACCCCGCCGAGGCGCTCCGCGAGCAGCACGGCGTTGGGCAGACGGGTCGCCTCGCCCGTCACCACGGCGACGACGTGCGGCTCGGCCTCGCTCCTGATCTCCAAATAGAGCGCGAGGGGAAGGACCGCGAGCACCCTGGCCGGTCGGCGGGGCGCCTCGATCGTGGGCCGTACGGCCTCGCTCGCGGCGCCGCTCACGTAGGCGGAGGCCGCCGGGGGGCGGGACGCGGGCGTCGTCGCCCGCCGCCCTTTCGGGCGCGTGCCAACACTCACCGGGACCTCCCGAAGCCAGTCGTTGCCGACGCTAAGGCCCGGTCTCCCCCCTCCGTACGGAGAAAGGTGCCAACAGTCGGCCGAATGCTTGGCTCTTCCTGACAGGACCGCGGTCGGGCACAATCGGCCTGAGACGAGCCCGACGCAGTGAGGGGAGTGGTCCGCGAGGTACGAGCGGCCCGCGTAACGGACGAGGAGCGGTGAGCGATCAATGGCCCGGGGACGTCGCGACCCCGGTGACGGCATTCTCGGAGACGGCATTGCAGAACGACCCGGCCCCGCCCGCCATGCGCCTGGCGAGCACCGGAACGATCCTCCACGGCGTGTCGGTGGGCGAGGTGCTCGGGGTCTCGACGCTGGCGGACGCCCGCCTGATCGCCGGGCGGGCGGGCCTCGACCGCATCGTGCAGCGCCTCAACGTGATGGAGGTGCCCGACATCCTCGCCTGGGTGAAGCCGCACGAGCTGCTGCTCACCACGGGCTACCCGCTGCGCAACACGCCGCAGTCACTCGACCGGCTCGTGGCCGACCTGGACGAGCGCGGTCTCGCCGCTCTGGCGATCAAGCTCGGCCGCTACCTGGACGAGCTGCCGGGGGAGATGGTCGAGCAGGCCGACCGGCTGGGCTTCCCGCTGATCCTGCTGCCCAACGACGTGGGCTTCGACGACATCCTCAACCAGGTGCTCACCGACATCCTCAACCGCCAGGCGGCGATCCTCGCCCGTACGGAGGAGGCGCACCGGGCGCTCGTGCAGATCGTGCTGGCCGGGGGCGGGATGCGGGAGGTCACGGCGGAGGTGGCCGGGCTGCTGCAGGTGGCGGTGGGGGCGACCGACGCCGCCGGTCATCTCCTCGCGGCCGCCGGGGAGTCCGGGCAGGTGGCGCGGCTGCGGGAGATCAACGCGGCCCTCGCGCGGACGCAGGCGGCCCCGCCCGCGGGCGGCGACGGGCACTATGCGGCGGTGCCGGTCGTCGCGGGCGGGCACCACCACGGGAGGATCGCGGCCTACAGCGCCCACGGCACGCTGACCCCCAGCGACATCGGCATCCTGGAGCGCGCCGCGACCGTCGCCGCGCTGGTGATCACCAAGCAGGAGGCGGTCACCGCGGTCGAGAGCAAATACCGCGCCGACTTCCTGCGCGACGTGCTCACCGGGAGGGGCGGGCTGCGGGTGGCCGAGCGCGCCCAGGCGTTCGGCTGGGACGTGGAGCGCCCGGTGAGCGTGCTGGTCGCCGAGATCGACCCGGACGCCGAGGAACGACCGCTGCAGGACCGCATGCTGGCGGCGTGGCAGGCGGCGGTGCGCAAGCACGACCCGCGCGGCGCGGTCGCCGGCTTCTCCCACGAGGTCGTGGCGATCGTCGGGGCGGCGGCCGACCCGGCGAAGGTGGCCAGGGACGCGCTCGCCGCCGTCTCCGACGGCACGTTCTCCACGGGCCTCAGCCGGGTCGCCTCCGGCGTGGACGCCCTGCCCGGCGCGTACGGCCAGGCGCTGAAGGCCGCCAGGGTGGGCCGGCAGCTCCACGGGGCGGGCGCGATCGCCCACTTCGACGAGCTGGGCGTCTACCGGCTGCTGTCGCTGGTGAACGACACCGACGAGCTGCACGCCTTCGTCCGCGAGACCCTGGGCCCGCTCGCGGGGGACGACGACGCGGAGAACGCCGACCTGCGCCGCACCCTGCAGGCGCTGCTGGAGACCAACCTCAACGTCGCCGAGACCGCGCGCCGGCTGCACTTCCACTACAACACCTTGCGCTACCGGATCGGCAAGCTGGAGCGCATGCTGGGCAACTTCACCGAGGACGCGCACCTGCGGCTCAACCTCACCCTCGCCCTGCACGTCCTGCGCATGAGGGGCATCTAGGTCGTGGCCCTTGGATCTTCCACCTGCGGTCGCCCAGGCGGCGCCTCGCCACGGCGAGTCTGCGGGGCACTCGCTGACTTATCTAAGCTGGCGGCGTGAACGACGCGAAGGCCCCAGCGATCACCTTCGAGCTGGACGGCGACTACATCCCGCTCTGCGATCTCCTCAAGTTCTGCCAGATCACCGACAGCGGCGGCGCGGCCAAACACCTCGTCGCGGAGGGCCGGGTGCGCGTCGACGGGCGCGTGGAGTTGCGCAAGGCCTGCAAAATCCGGGCGGGCCAGGTCGTCAGCGGCGAGGGGTACACGATCCGTGTGGTGTGACGCCCCGGAGCGCGCCGGTTTGGCAGATCATGCCCATGTCTGCCGCGCACGCCAGTCCTAAAGTGCCCCAAACGGTCTAGAGCGCCGCGGAGGGACGCCTGCGGGGTGGCCTACCGGCCCACGGCCCAGTACCAAAAGGGGCGTAAATGGCTTTCAGATGGACAGTGCACGGCGACGGCAGAGGGCTGGCACCCGGGGAGGTCGTCAAACCGAACGAGAGGCTGAGCTGGCCGCGCATGGCCGGCATCGGCGCCCAGCACGTGATCGCCATGTTCGGCGCGACCTTCGTGTTCCCCCTCGTCATGGGGCTGGACCCGAACACGGCCGTGATGATGTCGGGCGTCGCGACGATCCTGTTCCTGCTCTTCACCCAGGGGCGGATCCCCAGCTACCTGGGCACGTCGGCGTCGTTCGTCGGGGGCGTCGTCGCGGTGCGGGCCGCGTTCGGCGGCGACACCCCGGGGGCCGACCAGGTCGTGACCGGCGCGATCCTCGTCGCCGGCCTGGTGCTGGCCCTGTGCGGCGTGGCGATCCACGTGCTCGGCGTGCAGATCATCCACCGCGTCTTCCCCCCGGTCGTGACCGGCGCGGTGGTCATGCTGATCGGCTTCGGCCTGGCGTACGTCGTGGCCGACGTGTACTGGCCGCAGGACCCGTGGATCGCGCTGATCACGATGGTCGCGACGTTCGTGTTCATCGTGGTGTTCCGCGGCTTCCTCGGCCGGATCGGCGTGCTGCTGGGGCTGGTCTTCGGGTTCGTCCTGTCCTGGCTCGCCGACAAGGCGTTCGGGAACATCACCGCGTACAACGCGGGCATTGGGAAGATCGACACCCACCCCCGCGTGAGCTTCCAGGCCGTCGTCGACGCCGACTGGATCGGGCTGCCGCACTTCCACGCCCCGTCGTTCCAGGCGTCGGCCGTGCTGGTCGTGCTGCCCGCCGTGATCGCGCTGATCGCGGAGAACGTCGGCCATGTCAAGGCCGTGGGCCAGATGACCGGCGCCGACGTCGACCCCCAGATGGGCAAGGCGATCATCGCCGACGGCGTCGGCACCGTGGTGGCGACCGCCGTCGGCGGCTCGCCCACCACGACATACGCTGAGAACATCGGCGTCATGGCGGCCACCCGGGTCTACTCGACGGCCGCCTACTACATCGCCGCGGTCATCGCGATCCTGTTCGGCCTGTGCCCCAAGTTCGGCGCGCTGGTCGCCGCCACGCCCGGCGGCGTGCTCGGCGGCGTCACGGTCATCCTGTACGGCATGATCGGGTTGCTCGGCGCGAAGATCTGGGTGGAGAACCGGGTGGACTTCGCCGACCCGGTCAACATGGTGCCGATCGGCGCGGGGATCATCCTCGCGATCGGGCCGGTCACCCACCAGATCACCGGCGACTTCTCGCTCGCCGGGATCGCGCTCGGCACGATCGTGGTGCTCGCCGGCTATCACCTGCTCCGCGCGATCGCGAGCAGACGAGCGAAGGAGGTCACGGGTGGGGAGATCGGGCTCGAACGCGACCCGGCTGTCTGAACGGCCCGCGCCGCGGGTGCGAACGCGGTGAAGCCGCCTCCGTTCGACTACCACGGCCCGGCCACCCTCGGCGAGGCGCTCGACGTCCTCGCCGAGGCCGGGCCCGGCGGGAAGGTGCTGGCGGGCGGCCAGAGCCTGATCCCGCTGCTCAACATGCGGCTGGCCGCGCCCGCGCACATCGTCGACGTGAACCGCGTGCCCGGCCTGGACGGGATCGAGGCCGGGCCGTCCGGCGTACGCGTCGGGGCTCTGGCCCGCCACGCCGCCGTGGAGCGCTCGCCGCGGGCCGCCGCCGCGCTGCCGCTGCTGCGGCAGGCGCTGCGGCTGGTCGCCCACCCCGTGATCCGCAACCGCGGCACCGTGGTGGGCAGCCTCGTGCACGCCGACCCCGCCGCCGAGATGCCCGCCGTGCTCGCCCTGCTCGGCGGGTCCGTACGGATGGCGAGCCGGGGCGGGGAGCGGGAGGTGCCGGCCGCGGAGTTCTTCACCGGCCCGATGGAGTCGGCGCTGCGGCCCGGCGAACTGGCCGTGTCGGCGTTCTTCCCGGCGCTGCCCCCTCGGTCGGGCACGGCCTTCCACGAGGTGGCCCGGCGGCACGGCGACTACGCGGTGGCCGGGGTGGCCGCCGCCGTCACGCTGGACGAGGACCTCCGGATCGCCGCCGCCCGCGTCGCCTGTGTGAGCGTGGGACCGGTCCCGGTGGTCGTGGACGTGACCGCCGCGTGCGGCCCGCGTCCGGCCGCCTCGGTCGAGTGGGAGGCCGTGGCGCGAGCCGTACGGGACCGGATCGATCCGGAGGGCGACATCCACGCGACGGCGGACTACCGGCGGCACCTCACCGGGGTGCTCGCCGCGCGGGCGCTGCGGGACGCCGCCGCGGCGGCCCGCGGGGAGGAATCGTGAACGAGACACGCCATCGGGTGACGCTGACGGTCAACGGGGTCCTGCGCGAGGCGACGGTGCCCGGGCGGCGGCTGCTGTCCGACTGCCTGCGCCACGACCTCGGCCTCACCGGCACCCACGTGGGCTGCGAGCACGGCGTCTGCGGCGCCTGCACGGTGCTGCTGGACGGCGAGCCGGTGCGGTCGTGCCTGACGTTCGCCGTCATGGTGGACGGCCACGAGATCACGACGGTGGAGGGGCTGGCGCGCGACGGCGAGCTGTCGCCGGTCCAGCGGGCCTTCGCCGAGTGCCACGCCCTGCAGTGCGGGTTCTGCACGCCGGGGTTCCTGTGCACGGTGACCGCGTTCCTGCGGGACAACCCCGCACCGGCCGAGGAGGAGGCGCTGGAGGCCGTGGCGGGCAACCTGTGCCGGTGCACCGGTTACCAGAACATCCTCAAGGCGGTCCACCGGGCGGCGGAGCTTCAGGCAGAGCTTCAGGCGGAGCCTCGGGCGGAGCGTCAGACAGAACTTCGGGTGGAGGAGGACCGGTGACGACCAGGTTGTTCGGCGAGCCGGTCCAGCGGCGCGAGGACGCCCGGCTGATCACCGGCCAGGGGCGCTACCTCGACGACCTGGGCGCAGGTGCGCTGGCCGCCGCCTTCGTCAGGTCGCCGCACGCCCACGCGCGGATCCTCGACATCGACGTGTCGGCCGCCCTCGACGTGGAGGGCCTCGTGGCGATCTACACGTGGGAGGACCTGCCGGGCGCGCTGGCCGAGCCGCTGCCGCTGCTGATCCCGCACCCCGCGCTCACCCACGGGCGCACGGCGTACCCGCTGGCCCGGGAGATCGTCCGGCACGTCGGCGAGCCGGTCGTGATGGTCGTCGCCCGCGACCGCTACCTCGCCGAGGACGCCTGCGCCCTGATCAGGGTCGACTACGAGATCCTCAAGCCGGTCGTGGGCATCGAGGAGGCCGTGCGCGGAGTCCACCTCGTGCACGAGGACGTGCCGGGCAACGTCGGCGCGCACCTCGTCCAGGAGGTGCCGGGACCGGGCGGGGCGGCCGCGCGGGACGCGATCGCGGCCGCCCCGCACACGCTGGAGTTCCGCCTCGACATCGAGCGCAGCGCGTCCATGCCCCTGGAGGGGAGGGGCGTGTACGCCCGCTGGGACGCCGACGACGGCTCGCTGCGCGTCTACTCCTCCACGCAGACGTCCACGAGCGTGCGGATGGCGATCGCGGCCAAGCTCGGGCTGCCGCTGCCCAAGGTGGAGGTCGTCGCGCCCGATGTCGGCGGCGGGTTCGGCGTCAAGATCGTGCATCCGTGGCCCGAGGAGGTCCTCGTGCCGTGGGCGGCCCGGCTGCTGAACCGCGAGGTCAAGTGGGCCGAGGACCGGCGCGAGCACTTCATCTCGTCGTCGCACGAGCGCGGCCAGGTCCAGCACGTGCGGGTCGGGTTCGACGACGACGGGCGCGTCCTCGGCCTGGAGGTGGAGATCCTGCACGACCACGGCGCCTACACGCCGTACGGGATCATCGTGCCGATCATCACCTCGACCCAGCTGCTCGGGCCGTACAAGGTAGGCGCCTACCGGGTCGAGTTCTCCTCGATCTACACCAACACCGTGCAGGTCACGCCTTATCGGGGCGCGGGCCGCCCGCAGGGCGTGTTCTGCATGGAGCGGACGATGGACCGCATCGCCGCCCATCTCGGCAGGGACCGCACGGAGGTCCGCGCGGCCAACTTCATCCAGCCGCACGAGTTCCCGTACGACCAGGGCATGACGTTCCAGGACGGGCGCCCGCTGATCTACGACAGCGGCGACTACCCCGAGGCGCTGCGCCTGCTCAAGGAGCTGATCGGCTGGGACTCCTTCCCGGAGGCGAAGGCCCGCGCGGCGGCCGAGGGGCGCAGGATCGGCATCGGCGTCGGCTGCTACGTCGAGGGCACCGGCGTCGGCCCCTACGAGGGCGGGCACGTGCAAATTACCTCCGACGGCCGGGTGCACGTCTCGACCGGCCTGACCTCCCAGGGGCAGGGGCACGAGACCGCCTTCGCCCAGATCGCGGCCACCGAGCTCGGCGTGCCGATCGAGAAGGTGTCGGTCGTCACCGGCGACACCCGGCGCTTCGGGTACGCCGTGGGCACCTTCGCCTCACGGGCGGCCGTGATGAGCGGCAACGCGATCGCGCTCGCCTGCCGGAAGGTCAGGGAGAAGGCGCTGCGGATCGCGGCGGAGGCGCTGGAGGCCGACCCGCGCGACCTGGAGATCACCGACGGGACGGTCCACGTCGCCGGCGTGCCGTCGGCGTCGATCCCGCTGGGGACCGTCGCCGTGCTGTCCAACCCGCTGCGGTACGCCTTCGACGAGGAGACCAGACGGGCCACCCAGTTCGCCGGGGCCGCCTCCGACGACCGGCCGCCGGTGGCGGAGGGGGAGGAGCCGGGTCTGGAGGGGCGGGACTACTACTCACCGGTCAGATCCACCTTCGCGGCCGGCATGCACGCGGCGATCGTGGAGACCGACCCCGACACCGCCGAGATCAGGATCCTGCGCTACGCCGTCGTCCACGACTGCGGCAGGCTGATCAACCCGATGATCGTCGAGGGGCAGATCCACGGCGGGGTCGCCCAGGGCGTCGGCGGGGCGCTGTACGAGAAGATGGTCTACGACGAGCACGGCCAGTTGCTGAACGCCTCGTTCATGGACTTCCTGATGCCGTACGCCACGGAGGTGCCGCACATCGAGACGGCCCACCTGGAGACGCCCTCGCCGCTGAACCCGCTGGGGATCAAGGGCGCGGGGGAGGCCGGGGTCATCCCGGTCTCGGCCGTCATCGCCTCCGCCGTCGAGGACGCCGAGGGCATCACGATCGCCCGGATGCCCATCTCCCCCTCCGACCTCCACCACCTGCGCCTCACGCCTCAGGGAGCGCCCGGAAGCGATCAGTGAACTCCGGCGGTGAGGCGCTTGCGGAAGACCCAGTAGGTCCAGGCCTGGTAGGCGATGACGCCCGGCAGGGCGAACAGGCCGATCCAGGTGAGGACGGTCAGCGTGTACGGCGCCGAGGCCGCCTCGGCCAGCGTGAGCCCGGGCAGGGGAGCGGTCCACAGCACGCCGAAGACGGTGGCGGTCGTCGCGGCGATCGCGGTCGCGGTCGCGGTGAAGGCCCAGCCCTCCCGGCGGCCCCACACCAGCGTCACCCCGGCCGCCAGCGCCGAGGCGGCGAGCAGGGCCGTGCCCAGCGTCCACGCCGGCCCCCTGCCGGGCACGGACGGCAGCGTGGCGATCGCCATCGGCAGCGCCCCGACGGCCGCGAGAAGCGCGGCGCGGCGGGCGCGGGCCCGGACCCCGCCGGTCGTCTTGAGCGCCACGAACACCGCGCCGTGCAGCACGGCCACCGACAGCGACAGGGCCCCGCCGAGCACGGTCGCCGGCGCCGTGCCGAACAGCAGGTTGCCGAAGATCGCGCCCCACAGGAACGCCGGGAGCACGCTGCCGACGACGATCCCGGCGTCGCACAGCGCGATCTCGCGGCGCGAGTGGACCTTGCCCCGCCACTCCAGGCCCACCCCGCGGACGATCAGGCCGGCGATGACGAGGAAGACCGCCAGGTAGAAGCCGCTGAGCAGGCCGGAGTACCAGGCAGGGAAGGCCGCGAACATCGCCCCGATCGCGGTGATCAGCCACACCTCGTTGCCGTCCCAGACCGGCCCGATGGTGCCCAGCACCTGCCTGCGGTCGGCCTCGGAGCGCGACAGCAGCGGCAGCAGCGCGCCCACGCCGAAGTCGAATCCCTCCAGGACGAAGTAACCCGTCCAGAGGAACGCGATCACGATGAACCAGAAGGTCGTCATCTCGTGGCTCCTCAGTACATGAGCGTCGGCGTGAGCCGCGCATCGTCGGGGCGGGCGGGAGCGGCGCCGGCGGGCGCGCTCTCGATCGGCGGCACCTCCGGGCCCGCCTTGACGTGCCGCACCAGCAGCACGCCCTCGGCCACCGCCAGCACGCCGTACAGGACCGTGAAGACCGCAAGGGTGATCGCGACCTCGCCGAGCGAGACGCCCGGCGACACGCTGGCGGCCGTCATGAGCTCGCCCTGGACGGTCCAGGGCTGGCGGCCGATCTCGCTGAGCAACCACCCCGAGATGATCGCGACGGCGGGCAGCGGGAGCGCCAGCACGCACAGGCGGGCGAACCAGCCGGGCACCGGCTTCGCCGTGCCGCCGCGCCGCCGCCGCCGGGTCAGCCACAGGCCGAGCACGGACAGGCCGACCGTGGCCATGCCGAAGCCGATCATCACGCGGAACGACCAGAAGACGACCGGCAGGTTCGGGATGTAGTCGGCCGGCCCGAAGGCCTTCTCGTACCGCGCCTGGATGTCGTCGACGCCCTGGACCGTCGCGCCGGGGTCGTGCGCGGCGAGCAGGCTGAGCAGGCCGGGCACCTCGACGCCGGGCGCGATCGAGAACGGCGCCCCGGCGGTGTCGTGGCGCAGGCCCTCCGCCGCGGCGAGCTTCATCGGCTGCTGCTCGCGCAGCAACTGGCCGGACAGGTCCCCGCTGCCGGCGACGACGGCCCCCGCGATCGCCGTCATGACGAGCGCGGCGCGCAGGCTGGTCCGCCACATGTCCGGAAGGCGGCGCATCGGCACGGTCGCGTCCTGGACGGCCGGGGCGTTCCGGCGGCCGGGCCGCACGGCGAGGCCGCGCTCGCGCAGGATGCGGTAGCCCGCGACGGCGATGACGAACCCGCCCGCCACGACGAACGAGGCGGCGACGACGTGCGGCACCTGGGCGAGGGCCGTCGAGTTGGTCAGCACCGCCCACAGGTCGGTCATCCTGGCCCTGCCGTCGACGACCTCGTAGCCGACCGGGTGCTTCATCCAGGCGTTGGCCGCGAGGATGAAGTACGCCGACAGGTTGGAGCCGATGACGGCGGCCCACAGGCAGGCGAGATGGATCCGCCTGGGCAGCCGGTCCCAGCCGAAGATCCACAGGCCGAGGAACGTCGACTCCAGGAAGAACGCGAGCAGCGCCTCCAGTGCCAGCGGCGCGCCGAACACGTCGCCGACGAAGGTCGAGTACTCGCTCCAGTTCATCCCGAACTGGAACTCCTGGACGATGCCGGTGACCACGCCCATGGCGAAGTTGATCAGGAAGAGCTTGCCGAAGAACTTCGTGAGCCTGAGGTAGTGCTCCTTGCCCGTCAGGTGCCAGGCGGTCTGCAGTCCGGCGACGTAGACGCCCAGCCCGATCGTCAGGGGTACGAAGAGAAAGTGGTAGACGGTGGTCACCCCGAACTGCCACCGTGCCAGGTCAAGCGCGTCCATGTCTCCCTCACCCGGAGCTCTACAGCTCGTAGTTCTATAACCAGTAGTACTACACGCTGTAGAGCATCGGCGCTCCGCGAGGTGCGATCTTCGTCACAGCCGGGCGCGTGCGCCGCCCGGACCCCGGTTCGCGGTGCCGGATCCCGTTGCCTGCAGTACCGACGGTTGCGGTCGGACCGTCCCGGTCACCGGGGACGGGGGCTCCGTCCCGCCGGGAGCGCCTCCTGGGGAGGCACGGGATCAAGACTGGACGAACGATGACAAGTGCCGCGTCCGCCGTGCGGCTGATTCGCTCGTACGCCGCGCGGTTGACGGCGCGACGGCGTGGCTCGGTAGCCGGCCGCACCGCCGGGCATGTGAACTCTGCACGACCACGGCGCCGTGCCGGGGCAGATCTTGCCGTTCTCGCCGTACGGGTGATTCTCTAGGGTGCTCGGCATCGGAGGTGGCTCATGAAGGTCTCAGGCAGCGCGCTGGTCGCGGCGGAGCGCAAGCGGGTCTGGGACGCCCTCCAGGACCCTGCCGTCCTGGTCCGGACGATCCCCGGCTGCGAGCGCCTGGAGACGATCGGCGAGAACGTGTACGCGATGACGGTGACCGCGGGGGTCGCCTCGATCAAGGGCGTCTACCAGGGCGAGGTGGCGCTGCGCGAGCAGGAGGAGCCGGACCGGTTCACGCTCGGCGCGCGCGGCCAGGGCGCCCCCGGCACGGTGGAGGCGACCGTGGCCGTACGGCTCGGCGACGCCGGAGGCGGCACCCGGATCGACTACGACGCCGAGGCCGTCGTCGGCGGCATGATCGGCGGCGTGGGGCAGCGCATGCTCGCCTCGGTCGCCAAGAAGACCGCGGGGGAGTTCTTCTCCGCCGTCGAGCGGCACCTGCTGTCCGTCCCCGCCGGAACCGTGGAGACCGTCGTCGCCGAGATCGCGCCGGTGGCGGCGGCCGGCGAGCGTGCGGCGGTGGCGGCCGTGACCGGGGAGCCGCGGGTGTTCACGCGGCAGGTCCCGGCCGCGCCCCGCCCGGGTGTGCCGGCCTGGACGATGCTCGCGGCGTTCGGCGCCGGCGCGGGGGTCGCGCTCGGCAGCGCGGTCATCGGCTGGCTCCTCGGCCGACAGGGCCGCCGCAGGTAGGTCACGCCAGGTGGGCCGCCGCGCCGACGGGCGTGTCCCAGTCGATGCGGTAGCGCTGCTCCGGGCCCACGGTCTTGTCCGGATTCATGAACGTCTTCAGCATCAGCGGCATGAGCAGCGGTATCAGCTTCTGCACGACCGGACCCGGCGCCTTGGTACTGTTGATCTTGGAGGTGCGTGCCGCCACCTTCTCCACCCGGGTGCGGCGGAGCCGCTCGTACGTGGCGAACGCCCGCGGCACGTCCTCGATGTCCCGCAGGCAGCGGGCGAGCTCGACGGCGCTCTCGATGGAGAGCGACGCGCCCTGTCCCGAGCTGTTCGACGGCGCGTGGACGGCGTCGCCGACCAGGACCATCCGGTCCCGATACCAGTGCGGGACGCTGGGCATGATGTAGAGGGCCCCCGTCACCTGCATCGACGTCATAGGGGTGTGCCGGAGCAGGTCACCGCCGGGCACGTCCTCGCCGTACGTCTCCAACAGGATGCGCATCCACTCCTCGTGCGGCACCTCGCGGGCCTGCGTGAGGGAGAGGGGCCGGTGGTATGGCAGGTTGACGCCCCAGGTGCTGCCGCCCGCGGCGTTGCGCCAGTAGAGGTAGTAGCCGCGCCTGCCGAAGGCGAAGACGATCGTCTCCGGGTCTTCGGGCACGTCGTACGACGACACGCCTTCCACGCCGAGCATCCCGGTCCACTTCGGGCCGGGCGCGTCCGGATCGATGAGCCGCCGAACGGTGGAGTGGATGCCGTCGGCGCCGACCAGGACGTCGAACCGGGCCCGGCTGCCGTCGGCGAAGACCGCCGTGGTGCCCTCCACTCCGGTGAGCCGTCTGCCGTACTCGACGTTGACGCCCTGCTTCACGGCCTCGTCGTGCAGCGCCCGGTAGAGGTCGGCGCGCCGGACCGCGTGCAGCGGTCCGACCTGGGACAGGCTGGGCAGCTCCAGGCGCGTGCGGCTGCCGAGCGTCATCACCGAGCGCGTGCTGGGCTGCGCGGCCGCCCGCACCGCGCCGGCCACACCGACGATTTCCAGTGCCGCCATGCCGTTGGGTGCGAGGACGAGCGATCCGCCGACGCCCTCGGCGCTGGTCGGGTACGCCTCGTAGATGGTGGCGTCGATGCCCGCCTTGCGCAGCGCCAGCGCGGTGACCGGGCCGGCGATGCCGCCCCCGATGATCGCGACGTTCTTCATTTCTCCTCCTGTCGATTGACGTGCTCGCCGAACCGCCATGGGAGGAGACCCGTTATTCTCGATTCGCTGCATCTTCGGGCCACCACATGCCGGTTCGAAGGTCTTCCTGGTGGCGGTGTTGCAGCACCGCCACCAGGGCTAAATGTCAGTGATGTGGTCTTCCGCGAGTTTCTTCATCTCGGCCGGCAGTTCGCCGGTCTCGTGGAAGGTCCGCCACTCCGGCAGGCCGGGGAACGTGCCCGCCGTCAGCTCGCCCAGCAGGGCGCCGATCCAGTCCTCTTCCGCCTTGAGTATCGCCAGGTCGTACTCCACCTCGATGAGGAACAGACGCGGCATCCGCGCGCTGTCACGTTCGTAGAGCTCCTCCAGCCTGGCGATCCCCTTCCTGATCGCCGCGAGCCGCTCGGTGAGCAGCCCGGCCACGTCGTCCGGGGAGAGCACCGTCATGACCGACAGGCCGGCGCGAAACCAGGGGAACTCCGTGTGGGGAACGCTGAGCAGCTCCCGGGTCCAGTCGACCAACTCTTCCCGGCCCGCCTCGGTGATCTGGTAGACGGTCCGCTCCGGGCGGCGCCCCTGGCGACCGCTCTCCAGCTCCTGGATCAGCCCATGCTTGGCCAGGTTGCCGACGACTGTGTAGAGAGACCCCCACTTGATCCCCATGTCGTGCTCTTTGTTCCAGCCGCGCATCGCCGCCGCCATCTCGTACGGATGCATCGGCCGATGCGCGAGCGTGGAGAGCACCGCCAACGCCAGCAGATTCGCCACCTTGCGCCGCTTCGCCATCCACGATCACCCTCTTCCTCATTCACTCGTCTACGAATATACGGATGCGAGTCGGAACCTGGCAAGACCACGGACGCCGCCGGTGCCGGGGAATCGGCCGTCGGTGCCGCTGGTTGGGATATGTCGTGAAAATCGAGATCTTCTCCGATGTCGTATGTCCCTGGTGCTACATCGGTCACCACCGTCTCCGGGAGGCCGTGCGCCTATACGAGGGGGACATCGAGGTCGCCCATCGCCCGTTCCAGCTCGACCCGGACGGGGTCTCCGGCGGTGAGCCGTTGGTGCGCGCGCTGGAGCGCAAGTTCGGCGGCGCCGCCCAGGTGGCGCAGATGACCGGACACGTCACGGGAGTGGCGGCGCAGGACGGGCTGGAGCTCCGCTTCGACCGGGCGGTCGCCGCCAACACGTTCGAGGCGCATCGGCTGATCCGGCTGGCCGGCCGCGCGGGGCGCGACGGGGACATGGCCGACCGGCTCTTCCGGGCGCACTTCACCGAGGGCCTCGACGTCGGCGACCCCGCCGCGCTGGCCGCCCTGGCCGCCGAGACGGGAGTCGAGGACACGGGTGACGGGGCGGACGAGGTGCGCGCGGAACTGTCCCGCGCCCGTGCGCTCGGCGTCCGCGCCGTCCCGCTGTTCCTGTTCGAGGAGAAGTACGCCGTCTCGGGCGCGCAGCCCGTCGAGACGCTCGTGGCCGCCCTGCGGGAGGTCGAGGCGCGTACGGCCGAGGAGAGGGCCGTGGGCGTGCCCGCCGGTGAGGACTGCGACGACGGCACCTGCGCGGTGTAGGTGACCAGTCCGGGCAGGGTCTGACGACAGGACGTCGATTCTTCGGCAGAGTGCGCCGGTTCTTCCGATCGGCGGCGATCGGTAAACACGGAGCATGTCCAGCGTCCGCATCGGGGTCGACACAGGCGGCACCTTCACCGACGTCGTGCTCCTCGACGAGGAGTCCGGCCGGATCGTCACGACCAAGACTCCCTCGACTCCTGCCAACCCGGCCGAGGGGTTCATGGCAGGCGTTCACAAGGTGCTCGAGGCCCACGCGGGGTCCCGCGCCCTCGACGCCGTGTCCGCCCTCGTCCACGGCACCACCGTCGCCACCAACCAGTTGCTGGAGGACCGCCCGGACGGCACGTCTCACCTGGGCTTCGTCACCACGGAGGGCTTCGGGTCCGTCCTGGAGATCGCCCGGCAGAGCGTGCCGGACGGGTACGGCAACTCCTACTTCTGGGTCAAGCCGCCGCGGATCGTGCCCGTCCACCGGGTGCGGACCGTCGGCGGACGGCTCGACCACCTCGGCCGTGAGGTTCGGCCGTTCGACGAGGAGCAGGCCGCGGACGTCGCGCGGTGGTTCAGGGAGCGGGGCGTCACCGCGATCGGGGTGTGCTTCCTGCACTCCTACGCCAACCCCGGGCACGAACGGCGGATGCGCGAGGTGCTGGAGCGCGAGCACCCCGAGGCCGTCGTGTCGCTGTCGAGCGACGTGCTGCGCGAGTACCGGGAGTACGAGCGATCGGTGACCACGCTGGTGGACGCCGCGGTCAAACCGATCATGCGGCGGTACATCGAGAACCTGTCGGAGCGGCTCGGACGGCCGTTCTCCGTCATGAAGAGCAACGGCGGCGTGCTGTCGGCGGCCGAGGTGGTGCACCAGCCGATCACGACCGTGCTGTCCGGCCCGGCCGCGGGGGCGCTCGGCGCGGCGCTGATCGCGGGGACCGCCGGGCATCCGAGCGCCATCACCCTCGACGGCGGCGGCACCTCGACCGACGTGGCCGTCGTGGTGAACGGAGAGCCGTCGCTGACGACCGAGGGCGGCATCGGCCGCTACCCGTGCAAGATCCCGATGATCGACATCGTCACGGTCGGGGCGGGCGGCGGATCCATCGCCTGGATCTCCCCCGAGGGGACGCTGAAGGCCGGCCCGAGGTCGGCGGGCGCGGACCCCGGGCCGATCTGCTACGGCAGGGGCGGCACCGAGGTGACGGTGACCGACGCGCACGTCTTCCTCGGGCGGGTGCCCCCGCATCTGCTCGGCGGCGAGATCTCCCTCGACGTCGCCGCCGCGCGGGCGGGCGTCGAGGCGCTGGCGAACCGTCTGGGGCTGAGCCCGGAACGCTGCGCCACCGGGATCCTGGAGATCAGCGCGTTCAACCAGTCGAACGCGATCAGGCAGATCACGGTCCAGCGCGGCCTCGACGTGCGGGACTTCCCGATGGTTGCCTTCGGCGGATCCGGGCCGCTGCTGGCCTGCCGCCTCATCGACATCCTCGGGCTGCCGGCCGTGATCGTCCCGCCCGATCCCGGGAACGTCTCCGCGTTCGGCCTGCTCACGGTCGACGTGAAGAACGACTACGTGCGCACGCACGTCGCCCGCGCCCCCTCCCCTGAGACGGTCGGCGAGATCCTCGCCGACCTGGAGGCCCAGGCGGCGGACGCGCTCGACCGCGAGGGATTCGCCGAGCACGTGTACGCGCGCAGCGCCGACCTGCGTTACTACGGCCAGGCGTACGAGGTGCGGGTGCCGGCCCCCGACGGCCCGGTGGACGAGGCGTGGCTCGCCGTGATCGCCGAGCGGTTCCACGCCGAGCACGAGAGGCTCTACGGGTACGGCTACCGCGACGACCCCCGCCACGTCGTCGAGTGGGTCAACCTCCGGGTGTCCGGCATCGGCCCGATCACCCGGCCGAAGATCGCGCCCAGGCCCCGCCAGGAGCACGAGCCGAGCCCGGTCGCGACCCGCGACGTGTACTACGAGCAGTGGGGCCGCACCGTCATCTACCGCCGTGCCGACCTCGGTGCGGGAGCCGTGGTGCGCGGCCCGGCCGTGATCGAGGAGTACGGCTCGACCCTGCCGGTGCACCCCGGCTTCACGGTGACCATGGACGACTACGGCAACCTCGTGGTGGTGAGCGATGACCGATAGGAACGTCGACCCGGTGCTCGTGGAGATCGTGGAGGGCACGCTCGCCTCGGTGGAGATGGAGGTGGAGACCGCGATCGCCCGCACCGCCCGGTCGCCGATGATCCGCGACGCCCACGACTTCCGCGCGGGCATCCACGACGCGCGGTTGCGCAAGCTGACCGGGCGCTCCTATTCGGCGCTGGTGCAGCCGATCGTCCGCGACTTCCCGATCGGCGCCATGCGGCCCGGCGACGTCTTCTTCCACAACGACGTCTACCTCTCCGAGGGCGGCATCGGCCACCTGCCCGACCTGTGCGTGACGGTGCCGGTCTTCCACGGGGGCGACGTCGTCGCGTTCGTCCAGGCGTTCGGCCACCACGACGACATCGGCGGCGCGGTGCCGGGATCGATGCCGTCGCACGCGCGCAGCGCGTTCGAGGAGGGCCTGATGGTCCCGCCCATCAAGCTGTGGGACCAGGGAGTGCCCAACCGCGCCGCGCTCACCATCATGACGCGCAACTCCCGGATGCCCGACTCCCTGGCCGGGGACCTCGACGCCGAGTGCTCGGCCTGCCTCATGGGGGCCCGGCGGCTCGGCGAGCTGTTCGACCGGTACGGCCGGGAGGCGGTCGAGGCGTGCTTCGACGCGATCGTCGGCAAGACGACCGAGACGTTCCGCCGCGAACTGCTCGCGAAGATCCCCGAGGGTGTGCACATCTGGGAGGACTACGCCGAACACGACGGCGTGGACGAGCCGCGCCTGCACGCCCAGCGGATCACGCTCACCGTGGACCACGCGGCGGACACCCCGCTGACCATCGACTTCACCGGCACCTCGCCCCAGGCCAAGGGACCGATCAACCACGCGGGCGACTACGCCGACGGCGTCTTCCTGAAGAAGTGGCTGGCGCCGATCCTGCGCAACCTCGCCGACACCCCCGAGCGGATGGCCGAGCTTGACGTCAACGAGGGCGTCGTGCCGCTGATCAAGATGGTCTTCCCGGAGAAGGGCACCCTGCTGACGCCGATCTTCCCCGCGCCCACCAACGCCCGTACGTTCGTGATCCTGCGCCTGCTCGGCGTCCTGGCCGGCGTGCTGGCCAAGGCGACCGGCGGCCGGATGCCGGCCGACCAGGAGACCATCCGCTACACCGGCGTGTACGGCGAGTCGGACGACGGGCCCTACCTCATGCGCGAGGTGCTCGGCGGCGGCTCGGGCGGGCGCTGGTACGCCGACGGGGAGGACACCATCCACGTGGTGCCCGACAGCCGCAACATCCCGGTGGAGTTCGCCGAGGCGCGCTGGCCGTTCCGGGTCGAGCGGCTGGGCCTGGCCGTGGACAGCGGCGGGCCGGGGGAGTTCCGCGGCGGCCTCGGCTACGACAAGCACATCCGCATGCTGCGGGACGCCTCCTTCATGTCGATCGCCGATCGCTCGATCCTGTCGTGCTGGGGCGTCAACGGCGGCCGGGCGGGCCGTCCCTTCCAGGTCACCGTGGACGGCGTGGAGATGGAGGGCCTGGTCGACGACTTCCCCGTACGCGCCGGGCAGGTCATCCGCATCCGCACGACCGGCGGAGGCGGCTGGGGCTCGCCGTACGACCGGCCCGCGGAGAGGGTGGCCGCCGACGTCCGCGACGGGAAGGTGTCGATCGAGGGCGCGCGCGAGGACTACGGCGTCGTGCTGGCCGCCTCACGCGAGGCCGGAGCCGTCGACGAGGTCGTCGTGGACGCGGAGGCGACCGAGCGCCTGCGGGAGCGGCTGCGCGAGACGCGTCCCGCCGCCTTCTTCGACCGCGGCCCCGGTTACCCCAAACTCTCCGGCGGCCTCCCGCACGCGGAGGTCGACACCCTCTAAAGCGCGCCGCCGGGGTGGCGCCCGGGTGGGGCCACCTTCCCCCCGCCTCGGCCTCAGCCGCTCACCGCCGCGGAACGGGAGACCTTCGCGGGTGTGGTGCGCAGTTCCGCCTCGAGTTCCGCGATCACGTGGTGGACGGCGCTCCTCAGCCGTGCCCGGCGGCCGTTGAGCTCCTCGGCGAAGGCGCGAGCCGCTGGGCCCACCCATACCGGCTCACCGCCGAACTGGGCGCAGGCCCGGTCCAGGGCCGTCTCCAGGACGTGAACGTGCTCCCGAACCGTCTCGAGCGCGGCCCGCAGGTCGTCGTACTTCGGGTTCGGCACCAGGTCGTCGTCCGTGGGCACGTTTCCGGCTCCCGTTTTCTGTGGCAGTGGAGAAAGGTGGTCGTGCCGTACGTCCGGAGACAGCGGCCCCGTGCCTGGTGCATCCGATCCCACGTCTCGCCCCCAGGTCACGTACCGGCACCGCACGTCCTCCCCGGTTTTCACCGTACCGCCCTGCCTGCTCCCGGCACCGGTGATTGGCGGCGGTGTCCGTGGGTAGCCGTCCAGTGACGGCATAAATGGGATGGTGAGTCATAAATGTCATCTATCGTGCAGCGCATCCGGGACTACCTGCAGAGCCCCAAGGGCCGGGAGAACGTGGAGAAGGTCAAGACCAAGGCGCGTGATCCGCACAACCAGCAGCGGCTGCGGCGGCTGATGGACCAGTGGCGCGGCCATCGCACGCATCGCTGACACAGCCCCGGGCAGGGGCGGCGGCCCGGGAACCCCGGGCCGTACGGGCGGTAGACCGCCGGGGGCGCGGACCGGGGCTGTCGTGACGGCGGGGTGACCTGGCAGGCTTGCCGGTGGAGACCGACGGACGTTCTCCTCACCGACCTCCGTGGAGGCTGGCCGTGCAGGGACCTCTCAGCGGCATCGTCGTCCTCGATCTGTCCCGGGCCCTCGCCGGGCCGCACTGCGCGCAGATGCTCGGCGACCTGGGCGCCCACGTGATCAAGGTGGAGCACCCGGCGGGGGACGAGTCGCGCGGATGGGGCCCGCCCTTCGTCGGCCCGGATCATGACATTTCCACGTACTTCCTCGCGGCCAACCGCAACAAGCGGTCGATCGCGGTGGACATGAAGTCCGAAGAGGGCCGTGACCTAATCGAGCGGCTCGTACGGCAGAGCGACGTGCTGGTGGAGAACTTCCGCACCGGCGTGCTCGACCGCCTCGGGTTCTCCACCGAGCGCCTGCAGGCGCTCAATCCCCGGCTGGTGATCCTGTCCATCACCGGGTTCGGCCACGACGGTCCCGAGGGCGGCCGGCCGGGCTACGACCAGATCGCCCAGGGGGAGGCCGGGCTGATGTCGCTGACCGGGCCGTCGCCCGACGAGCCGTACCGTGTCGGAGCCTCGATCGCCGACCTGCTCGCGGGCATCCACGGCGCCTACGGCGTGGTCGCGGCGCTGTACGAGCGCGAGCGCACCGGCCGCGGGACGGTCGTCAGGACGTCGCTGCTGGCGTCGGTCGTGGGTGTGCACTCCTACCACGGCACCGCCTGGACCGTCGGCGGCGCGGTGCCGAAGGCGGGCGGCAACCACCACGCCTCCATCGCCCCGTACGGCGCCTTCCGCTGCGCCGACGGCATGATCCAGATCGCGGTGGCCAGCGACGGGCAGTGGCGCAAGGTCGCCCAGCTACTGGACATCGATCCAGAAATATCGAAATATGCGACAAACAGGGAGAGGTTCGCTCACCGGGAAGAGCTGATCGCCGAGATGGAGAAGGCGCTGGCGGTGCACGACCGCGAGCACTGGCTCGCGGCGCTGCGGGAGATCGGCGTGCCCGCGGGCGCGATCCGGTCGATCGACGAGGTCTACGCCTGGGACCAGGTGCGGTCGCAGGGCCTGATCGTCACCGTCGACCATCCGGTCCTGGGCGAGATCGAGCTGCCCGGCCCACCGCTGCGGTTCGACGGCCGAGCCTCGGACGACGGGCACGTCGTGCCTCCCGGCCTGGGCCAGGACGACGACGCCGTGCTCGACTGGCTGGCCGAGCGGGAGCGGCGCTCGCCATGAACGAAGGCGGCACGGGCCGGCCGGACGCGCGGACGCTGATCGCGCGGGTACTCGATCCGCACTCGTGGAAGTCGTGGGACGAGCCTCCGCGGGACCGGGCCGCTCCCGGGTCGGACTACGCCGCCGAACTCGCCCGCGTCCGGGCCAGGACGGGATACGACGAGTCGGTCGTCACGGGTGAGGGCACGCTCGACGGACGCCGGGTGGCCGTCGCCGCCTGCGAGTTCTCCTTTCTGGCCGGCTCGATCGGGGTGGCGGCCGCCGAGCGGCTCGTCCGGGCCGTCGAACGGGCCACCGCCGAGCGCCTGCCGCTGCTCGCCGCCCCCGCCAGCGGGGGCACCCGCATGCAGGAGGGCGCACTGGCCTTCACCCAGATAATCAAGATCACCGCGGCGGTCGCCGCCCACCGCGCCGCCGGCCTGCCGTACGTCGTCTATCTGCGCCATCCCACGACGGGCGGGGTGCTCGCGTCGTGGGGCTCGCTCGGGCATGTGACGGCCGCCGAGCCGGGCGCGCTCATCGGCTTCCTCGGGCCTCGGGTGTTCGAGTCGCTGCACGGCTACCCGTTCCCCCAGGGAGTCCAGGTCGCGGAGAACCTGCACGCCCTCGGGCTGGTCGACGCCGTGGTCTCGGCCGGGGACGCGCGGGAGGTCGCCGTCCGGGCGCTGACCGTGCTCTGCGCCCCGCGCGCGGGGCTGGATCCCGGCCCGGAACCCGAGGAGGCGGACGAACCGGTACCGGCGTGGGAGGCCGTCACCCGCTCGCGCCGCGACGACCGCCCCGGCGTGCGCGAGCTGCTCAGATACGGCGCGCGGGACGTGACCCCGCTGCGCGGCACCGGCACGGGGGAGCGCGACCCCGGCCTCCTGCTGGCGCTGGCCAGATTCGGCGCCGCGCCCGCCGTCGTCCTCGGTCAGGACCGGCGGCGGCAGCGGGCGGGCAGCCCGCTCGGCCCGGCAGGGCTGCGGGTGGCCAGGCGCGGCATGCGCCTGGCGGGCGAACTGCGCCTGCCGCTGGTCACGGTCGTCGACACCAGTGGGGGGGAGCTGTCGAAGGCGGCCGAGGAGGGCGGCCTGGCCGCCGAGATCGCCCGCTGCCTGGCCGACCTCGTCATGCTCGACGCGCCGACCGTGTGCCTGCTGCTGGGGGAGGGCGCCGGCGGCACCGCGCTGGCCCTGCTCCCGGCCGACCGGGTCGTCTGCGCGCAGCACGCCTGGCTGTCGCCGCTCCCGCCGGAGGGCGCGTCGGCGTTGCTGTACCGGACCGTCGACTTCGCCCCGGAGATCGCCGCCGCACAGGGCGTACGCGCCGCCGACCTGCGGCGGGACGGCATCGTGGACAGGATCGTGCCGGAACGGCCGGACGCGGCGTACGAGCCGGAGGAGTTCTGCCGCAGGGTCGGCCGCACGCTCGGACACGAGATCGCGGGGCTGCTGGACCGCCCGGAGGGGGAGCGGACGGCGGCCCGCTTCGCCCGCTACCGGTCGCTCGGCTCCTGAACCGGCCGCCTCAGCACACCCGCCCACCGGCCCCGGCGTCGATCGCCGGGCTCCCGAGAACCCGCCTCGGCCCGGGTCCCTCAGGGACCCTCGTGACCGTCCGCCCGGTCAGCGGTGAGCGGCACAGGGACGCGCTCCACCCGGATCGCGTGGACCTCGTCGCGGGGCACGACCACCTCGTACGCGCCGTGGTCCACCAGCCAGTATCCGAGCGCCTCGGCCTTCAGGCCGTTGTGGCCGGTGTAGGCGATGTGCAGGCCGCCCTCCCCGCCGTCGCCGCCGTCGTCCTCGTCCAGCACGAGGCACGGCTCGCCGCCGAACGCCCCGACCGTGCGCAGCAGGGTCAGCCGCTCCAGCGCGGCCCGGCCCACCCGCAGCCGCCAGTAGCCGCCCGCGGCGGTGAACCCCTCCTGCGGCGTCTCGCTGAACAGCACCACGTCGTCACCGCCCGGCCCGACCGCGGCGGCGTAGTCCCGGTCGCGGTAGCGGGCGACGAATCCCAGGCCGACCGGCTCGATCTCGCTCATCGCGCGGGCCGCCAGGTCAGGCCGTCGTACCCGGCGAAGGGATGCTCTCCGGCCGGGGCGAGGTGGACGATCTCCGCACCCGCGGGGATCGGCATGGGCATCGTGTGGAACTGCGGCACCACCTGCTCGCGCGAGGCGGTGAACCCGTTCCCGGTGAAGGGGGGTGCATCGCTCCAATCACCGCCCATGTGCGGGCCGTACGGGACGACGTAGGTGTCGATCTCCCGCGCGTCCCAGCGCATGATGTACAGCTCGGGCACGTCCGGCGTCAGCTCCGATCCGTCGAAGCACAGGTCGAGGGCCTCGACGAGCGCGGCGGGGGTGGTGAGGCGGTCGCAGTCCTGCACGCGGTACACGTAGCCGGAGATGATCGTGCGACGGCCCGACAGGTACGGCACGAGCAGCCGCGGCGGAACCACCTTCTGCATCCGCGTCCTGCGTCCCGGCTCGCTCATGGGGCCAAGTTTACGATCTGTGGACTCCGAGCCGGCGGTGTTCGAGCGAGGGGAGGGTGGCGCGCGCGGTCTCGGTCCACGCCGTGTCGATCTCCGCGATCAGCACGCCGGGGCCCGTGCCCAGGTCATGCCGGGCGACGCCCATCGGATCGACGAGCATGCTGCGGCCCACACCGAACCCGTCCGGTATGGCGGGATTAGGCGCTTGACCGACGGCGATGGTCCAGGTGGTGTTCTCGATCGCCCTGGCCCTGACGAGGGTCGTCCAGTGCTCCTCCTTCAGCGGCCCCGAGCCCCAGGCGGCGATCACCGCGAACGTGTCCGCGCCCTGGTCGACCAGCGCGCGGGCCAGCTCGGGGAAGCGGACGTCGTAGCAGGTGATCAGGCCGATCCTGAGCCCGGCCAGCTCCACGACCGCCGGCGCGTCCCCCGGCGCGACCAGCTTCGACTCCTTCGCGCCGAAGGAGTCGAACAGGTGGATCTTCCGGTAGGCCGCGGCGAGCGAGCCGTCCTCCCGCAGGGCGACGGCCGTGTTCCAGACCCTGCCGTCCGCGGCGGGCTCGAAGACGCCGGCGATGACGGCCGTGCCGTGCTCGCGCGCGGCCTCGGCCAGGCCGGTGACGAACGGGCCGTCCAGCGGCTGGGCCGTCTCGACGACCCCCGGGCCGAACCGGGTGAGCGTCGCCTCGGGGAAGACGGCGAGGTCCGCCTCCGGCGCCCGCGCGAGGGCTTCACGCACGGTCGAGAGGTTGGTCTCCGGGTCGTGGTCGACGGGGATCTGGCACAGCGCTACGCGGGTCACGGATCACAGTCTGCCCGGTCGCCGCCACGCTCCACCAGGTGCCCCGGGAGGTGCCCCACCATGTGAGGGCGCGCCACACCCACTCCAGCGGGCCGTACCGGTGGCGGGCGAGCCACCATCTGCAGAAGACCGCCTGCGCGGCGACGGTGACGACGGCGAGCACCACGACGGCGGCCCCCGTGTCGTCGGCCTTCAGGAGCGGCATCACCGCCACGATCACGGTCGTGCCCGTCACGTAGTTGGTCAGCGTCATCCGGCCCAGCGCCTCGAACACCGCCGTATGGCGGGCGACCAGCAGGAACGCCGTCGCGTACGCCACCGCGCCGCACAGCGCGGCCGCCTGGTAGACCCCGCCGCCGGGCGGCGCGTGGTTCCACCACCAGGTCAGCCCGGCCGCGAGCAGGGCCGCCGCCCCGCACACCACGCCGAGCAACGGCCCGCCGCCCAGGCCGTCAGCCCCGCCGACGCGCCCGGCCCCCCGCTTCCCTTCCGCATCCGGGGCGGCGGCCAGGCCGAGCAGGAACAGCGCGGTGATCAGCACGTACGGATGGGGGTCGAACACGGCGGCGACCAGGACGCCGCAGCCCACCAGCAGCACGGCCGCCCGGGGCAGGAGGCTCGCCGGAAGCAGGACGACCACCCCCAGCAGCGCGTACGGCAGCAGCACCTCGCCGGGATCGATCAGGATGTGCGCCGCGCCCAGCGCCGCTAGCACGGCCAGCCGCCGCAGCATGACGAGCCGCGGACGCCGCGTGCGCAGCCGCGCGGAGCGCAGGAACAGTGCGAAGGACAACCCGAACAGGAACGCGAACATCGGGTAGAAGCGGCTCTGGAACAGGTTCTCCATCACCCAGTCCAGCGAGGTCGGCCCCTGCCGCACCCTCTGCTGCCAGGCGTTGACCAGCATGATCCCGCACACGGCGAACCCGCGCAGCGCGTCGACCCGCCGGATCCTGCCTGTCGCCACGCTTACCCGTCCCTTCGTGAACCGGGCGGCCAGAGCACCAGCACCCGCATCTCCCGCTCGCGGGCGTGCGAGACGACGTCGGCCGTGCCGCCGAACCCGCGGGCCGGCAGCCCGTCCCAGACGGCGAACAGCTCGTCCGCCCGCTCCAGCATGAAGACCGAGGCGGCCATGAACGCCACCGGCTCCGGCCGTTCGAACGGCATTGAAGATAACCCGCCAAGAGGGATCGCTCCAGGGTCCGTACGGCGAAAGATGTCGTCGTTCGGGGCCGCCGGGCCCTTTTCACGTCTTACCGGTTCGGAGGATGCTGGCCCTGGAATCCTTCAACAGGCGACGCGGAGGCACGGCGTTGACGGACGGGGTGTGGTCGGCGGATGGTGGGCGGCGCCTCGTCGTCGCGCAGCGGGGAAAGAGTGACGGAGGCAGGCCGGTGTTCCTGCTCCACGGGACGCCCGGCAGCCGGATCGGCCCTCTTCCACGGGAAGATCTGCTCCATCGGCTCGGCGTGCGCCTCATCACCTACGACCGCCCGGGATACGGCGACTCCGACCGGCACGAAGGCCGCAGCGTGGGGGACGTCGCCGCGGACGTGGCCGCGATCGCGGATCACCTCGGCCTGGACCGCTTCGCGGTGGTGGGCCGCTCCGGCGGCGGGCCGCACGCGCTCGCCTGCGCCGCACTTATCCCCCAGCAGGTGACCCGGGCCGCGGTCCTCGTCGGACTCGCCCCCCGGGATGCGGAGGGCCTCGACTGGTTCGACGGCATGGCCGAGAGCAACATCGCGGAGTACAGAACCGCCATGCAGGGACAGGCACGCCTCGCGGCGCGGCTCGGCCCGACCGCCGACGAGATCCGCGAGGACCCCGTACGGCTCGTGGACGCCCTCTACGACGAGCTGCCGGAGTCGGACAGAAGCGTGATCGCGGACCCCGGCATCCGGACGATGCTGGTGCAGAGCTACGCGGAGGCTGTGCGGAACTCCGCGTACGGCTGGATCGACGACGCCATGGCCTTCTGCTCACCGTGGGGGTTCGACCCCGCCGACATCAGGGTGCCCACTCTTCTGTGGCACGGCGAAGACGACGTGTTCTCCCCGGTCAGCCACTCCCGTTGGCTGGGCAGGCGGATACCCACCGCCACGGTGCGGATCCAGCGGGGCGCGGCGCACTTCCACGCCTTACATGTGCTGCCCGACGTGCTGGGCTGGCTCGCCAGGGAGGGACGGGCCGCCTGATCCGCCCGCCGTCCCGCCCGACCCTATGAGGAGCCATTCCCATCGTCCAGCCGGTGACGGTCTGCCAGGCATTCCCGCACCCCATTCTCGGCTGCGGTGAAGGTTGGGTGATCTTCGCCTATGGCCTGACGAGCCAGTCTCAAGGACTCTTCGTACAGTTGGAGGGCAGAATTCGTGTCGCCGAGCAGGCGCATGACACGAGCGAGGTTGTTCATGGAGACAATGCTCGCTGGATGTGTCTCGCCCAGTACCTTGCGTCGGAGCGCGAGGACCTTCTGGTGGAGCGCATGTGCCTCTTCAAGATCTCCGCGCGCACGCGATACCTCCGCGAGGTTGTTCATCCAGACGAGATTGTCGGGATGCTCCTCTCCCAACAGCTCGCTTCCGACTCTTACTACCTCTGTGGCAAGAGTATGGGCAGTGGAGAGGTCGTGAAGACGGCGGCACACCTTGCCGAGGTTGTTCATTGCCATGAGAGTGTGGACGTTGTGTTCACCGAGTGTGCGAAGCCGTGTGGAAACGACTTGCTCGCACATGTGCCTCGCATGGGGAAGGCACTCGTCCTGCTCCATGAGGACACCGCCCAGATCATTCATCGTCTGGATTGTGTCCGGATGATCCTCTCCGTGGTTACGGCGGTGAACAGAAAGTATTTGTTCGTAGAGGTCTTTCGCCTCGCTCAGATTTCCGAGTCCGTTGGTGACCTGGGCGAGACAGCTCGTCAGGCGCAGCAGACGTGGGTCCGTGTCGGAGAGCACCTCTTGGCCGAGTCGCCGAGCTCGGCGGCACAACTCTTCGGCCACCGCGTAGTCGCCGCCTCGGAACAGCCGAATGCCGAGCTCGCCGAACAGCTGTGCGGCAAGAATCCTCTCCTCTTTGAGAAGGGCCACTTCTTCGTTCGCCAGGTGGGTCCAGACCTTGTCGGCATGGGGAAGCAGGGTGGCGGCACGGCTCCAACCGTCCGGGTCCCGCTCGTTCACCTGCACGCC
Source organism: Microbispora bryophytorum (assembly GCF_006874465.1). GTDB lineage: Bacteria > Actinomycetota > Actinomycetes > Streptosporangiales > Streptosporangiaceae > Microbispora > Microbispora bryophytorum. Next base: position 53,315 of record NZ_VIRL01000004.1, read on the forward strand.
CGCCCACAGGAGAGCCAAAGCGGCCTTCGCCCAGCGTGAGGCGCTCCAGGACGAGGACGGGTCCCTTCTCGGTGGAAATACCGTTCGCAGGGTGCGCGACCATCGAAACCTGCGGTCTCCATCGGCCGTGATCCTGTCGCGGAGCACGTCTGAGATCAGCTGGTGAACGCGGATGTGCTCGGCGGTCGCCGAGGTGAGAAGTGAGGCCTGCAGGAGCGCCGCGATGATCTCATCGAGGCCTACGACATCGGCACAGGCGTGCGCGAGCGCGCGAGGTAGCACGGACGGATTCATCGTGGGCAGGTCTCGAGGGATCTCCGCGGGCGCCATGAAGGCGAGAACACGAAGGAGTTGCATGGCTGCGGGATCGCGTCGCCCGATCCAGTCGAAGGAAAGCTCGAGAGTCGCCTCCACACTGACGCGATTATGAACTGAGCCCTGCCGGAGCAGGCGCGCCCGACTGGAGTCGTAGCGTTGCAGGTAATCGCGGAGGCCGATGCCGGAGTCACGGCAGTATGCACCCGCCTGCTCCAGCGCGAGGGGCAGGCCCCCAAGCCTCGTCGCCAGTTCCGCGGAAGAGCCCTGGTCGGTGTCTCCGACGCGGTTGCGTAAGAACCGGGCGGCCTCCTCCTGAGGAAACGTCTGTAGGAGCAGCGTTTCTGCGCGACGATCGAATTGGGGGTTCCTGGACGTTATGAGGACCTGCCCGCCTGACGTGACGGGTATCAGGTCCAGCAGGTCCTCGCCGGTCTTGGCGTCGTCGAATATGAGTAGCCATCCCTCCCGCTCGCTCAGCAGCTCCACAACCTTCTTGGCTGTGGACTCGGCGGTGGTGGAGGGCAGATTCAGCTGGCCGCCCAGCTCCGCCAGGGAAGAGATCACCGACGTTCGGCTACCCGCGGAGATCCGCCATCCCAGAGTGACGGAGGAACGCCGGCGGTGCGCATAAGCGAGAGCGAGCTGCGTTTTTCCAACGCCTCCCATGCCGCTCAACAGAAGCGCTCGGCCACTTCCGCGCATCAGTATCGTCCCGATCCTGCGAAACTCCGCCCTGCGATTGCTGAATTCCTTGACGGGTGCCGGGATATTCCATATCTGAGCGTCGGCGTTCGGGACGAACGTAACTGGGGCAGGTACGTGTTCGGTAGAGGTGCCGTGCCGCGTGCGCAACTCCATCACCAGTACGGGAATCGCGAGCAATATGCAGACAGGCCACGCCAGCCAAAGGTGCGATCGCCAGGAATCGGGAAGAGCATTCGAGGCGACGTTGGTCGTCGTCGGCAGCAGAACGACTGCGATGACCGATGTAGTCAGTACCCAAGAGGCCCGACGACGTGGCAAGAGCGGCTCCTTCGAACGCTCTCCCCGAAGGCGGTCCCGCCGCCTTCTTGACAGATTACTCGTAGGAGGTGCCTGTGACTACGTCGTCGGGATGCGAAAGGTAATGGATCCGGCGGCGCCGGCGGCCGAGTCTGGAGTCGGCCCCCGACCGAATGGGGCGAGTCAAACAGTCGGACTGGATGACGACGTGCATTCTTTTGCATCGTCGGCCCTCCGGCAGCTCCTCCACTGTCATGTCGGCGCAGTTCTTTGGCGCCCGCGGCGGGGAGAGGCATGGTAGCAGGATTGCCGCGTCGCGCGCGGCTATGCCCTAATGAGTCACGGAGTGGACCGGGAAGTGTTGTCCCGTCGTCTGCATTCTGCTGGCCGGGCTTGCTTAGTGTGCATATAGAAGGTTTCGGATAGGCTGGAGGCGTGAGCGAGCCGCTGGTGCGGCGGATGCGGGAGTTCGGCACGACCGTGTTCGCCACGATGACGAAGCTGGCCGTGGAGACGGGCTCGATCAACCTGGGCCAGGGCTTCCCGGACACCGACGGGCCGGAGCGCATGCTGGAGCGCGCGGTCGAGGCCGTGCGCAGCGGTCTCAACCAGTACCCGCCCGGACCGGGCCTTCCAGAGCTGCGGCAGGCGGTCGCCGAGCACCGCAAGCAGTGGTACGGCCTCTCCTACGACCCGGACGGCGAGGTCCTCGTCACCGTCGGCGCCACCGAGGCCATCGCCGCGGCGATCCTCGCGCTCTGCGAACCGGGCGACGAGGTGGTCGTCTTCGAGCCCTACTACGACTCCTACGCCGCGGCCGTCGCGCTCGCGGGAGCCGTGCGCCGGGCGGTCACGCTGCGTGTCGACGGGGGGCGGTTCACCTTCGACCCCGCCGAGCTGGAGGCCGCGATCACGCCCCGCACCCGCGCGATCCTGGTGAACTCGCCGCACAACCCGACGGGGACCGTGTTCACCCGCGAGGAGCTGGAGTGCGTCGCCCGGATCTGCCTGGAGCACGACCTGATCGCGGTGACCGACGAGGTCTACGAGCACCTCGCCTTCGACGGCGTCGAGCACGTTCCGCTCGCCACGCTGCCCGGCATGCGCGAGCGCACGGTCATGATTTCCTCCGCGGGCAAGACCTTCAGCGTCACCGGCTGGAAGACCGGCTGGGTGTGCGCTCCGGAGCCGCTCGCGGGCGCCGTGCAGGCGGTCAAGCAGTTCCTCACCTTCACCGCGAACGCCCCCTGGCAGGCCGCGGTCGCGTACGCCCTGCGGGAAGAAATGGAGTGGGTCGCGGCCCAGCAGGCGGCCCTGCAGTCCAAGCGGGACCGCCTCGTGACGGGTCTGACGGAGGCCGGCTTCGACGTGCTCCGGCCGGCCGGCACCTATTTCGTGCAGACCGACATTCGGCCGCTCGGCTTCGACGACGGTCTGGAGCTGGCCCGGCGGCTGCCCGAGCTGGCTGGGGTGGTGGCCATCCCGACCCAGGTCTTCTACGACCACCCCGCACGGGGCCGTCACTACCTGCGCTTCGCCTTCTGCAAGCGGGACGAGGTCATCGCCGAGGCGGTGACACGCCTCCGCCGCCTCGGCGGCGGTCAGGCGTGATCGCGACCGGCTGCCGGCTCTCGGCCGACGGTATCGGCGTGACACCGCTCCGTAGGATGACGGCATGGCCATGACGCTTCGCCTGACCGATGAGCAGACCGAGGCCCTCCGGCGGTGCGCCGAGAGGGAAGGCCGGAGCATGCGGCAGATCGCCTTGGACGCGATCGACGACTACCTCACCCGCGTCGCCGACGACGAGTACACCGACATTTTGGCCGAGAAGGGGGCCCAGCGTTTCGCGGACCTTCTGCGCAGGCTGGGAGAATGATCCGCTACATCAGCTGTGAGCAGGGGCTGCGCATCGCCCGCCACGCGACGGGAGCGCCGATCGAGGTTCGTGACATCGGGCTCTTCGAGGCGGCGCTGCTTCGTCCTCAGACGTCGTTGTTCGGGCGGGACGCCTACCCGGATCTGCCGACCAAGGCCGCGGCCATCCTGCACTCGATCCTCTCCAACCACCCGTTCGTGGACGGCAACAAGCGAGCGGGCTGGCTCACGACGTACGTCTTCTGTGCGAAGAACGGAGTGGAGATCGAGCCGCAGGACGACGACGCCGCCTACGATTTCGTGATCGCGGTGGCGTCGGGGAAGCTCACCGAGGTCGGCGAGATCGCGGACGTGTTGCGCGGCTTCACCGCCGCATCCTGAGCACACGGATCGTGCCGCCGGCGACGAGCGGGGTCGCCAGCCACAGGAAGGGCACCGCGGTGACCGCCCACGCGCTCGCCACGGCGGTCAGCAGCCAGTAGATCCCGATGGCCCAGTAGACGCAGGCGTTGCCGCGCAGGCGGCGCAGGTCGGCGTCCGGCTGGTGCAGGCGCTGCGCCAGCACCAGAGTGAACAGCGCGCCTTGACACAGCAGCAGGACGGCCTCGCTGCCGGCGAACAGGCCGGTCGCCAGGGCCCTGCCCTCCGCCTCGCCCGGCAGGGCGTCGGCGTTGGCCTCGCCGAAGACCGACGTCGTATACGGCAGCACGGCCACGAAGAACAGCAGCGGGATGTGCAGCAGGAGCATCGACTGGGACGCCCGCTCGATCTGGTCGAACAGCGTGTGATGGGCCCGCCAGGCGAACCAGAGCATGAGAAAGGCGATGGCGAAGGCCATGAAGGAGCCGAAGTGATCGCCGAAGAACGCCCCCAGCCGCCGGAAGTCCTCGCTCTCCGGGCGGGGGAGTTCCAGGGCGAGCAGCGTGATGGCGATCGCGAAGATCGCGTCGGTGAAGACACCGACGCGTTCGTGCGTGAGCCCGGGACGCACCTGAGGCGTGGCCATGCGGATCTCCATAAGAGGGGGGCAGTGGCGAGCATTCTGGCAGAAGTCGCCTCAGATGTGAGCCGGTCGGGCGACGGGACGCTCTTGCGCCAGGACCCCGGGGGAGGCGGTCCTGCCGCTCGGTGCCGAACGCATGTGCCGAGCTTGGTGAAATCTGCCCATGGATGCGGCAGGGGTGGGCGAGACTCGCCAATGAAGGCCCCGATGGGGCTGGATAGTTTCCGGATGTGGGCGGACGCGTACTGATCGCACTGGGCGGCAACGCCATGACGGCTCCCGACGGGAGCGCGTCTCCGGCCGACCAGCAGCGGGCGATCGGCGAGGCGATGGCCAGCGTGGCGGCTCTGAGCAGGGCCGGGCACGAGGTGGTGCTCACCCACGGCAACGGCCCCCAGGTCGGCAATCTCCTGCTGAAGAACCAGCTCGCCGCCCACGTCGTGCCGCCGGTGCCGCTCGACTGGTGCGTGGCCCAGACGCAGGGCACGATCGGCACGCTCGTCATGAACGCCCTGCAGCGCGAGCTGGGGCACGCCCGGGTGGCGGCGATCGTCACCCGCACGCTCGTGGACCCGGCCGATCCCGCGTTCCAGGACCCCGTCAAGCCGATCGGGCGGTACTTCGGAGAGGACGAGGCACGCCGATTCGAGCAGCACGGCCAGGTTTGGCGGCGCTTCGACCGCGGATGGCGACGGGTGGTCGCCTCGCCGCGGCCCGTGGAGATCCTGGACGCCCCCGCGGCCGTCGCGCTCATCGACGCCGGATTCACCGTCGTCGCGGCGGGGGGCGGGGGAGTGCCGGTCGTGCGCGGGGCGGACGGCACGCCGGCCGGAATCGAGGCCGTGATCGACAAGGATCTCGCCGCCGCGGCGCTGGCGGTCGCCGTCGGCGCCACCGACCTCGTGATCGCGACCGACGTGCCGTACGCCGCCGTCGACTTCGGCACGCCTCGCGCCCGCCCCATCGGAGAGATCGACGTGGCCGCCCTGCGCGGGCTGCAGGCGGCCGGTCACTTCGCCGGAGGCAGCATGGGGCCCAAGGTCGAGGCCGCCCTGTGCTTCGCCGAGGAGACCGGGGGACGGGCCGTGATCACCTCGCTGCACCACATCGGTGCCGCGCTGTCAGGAAATATCGGTACGAGGGTGTACAGAGGGGTGGAGAGATAGTGCCGGATCCGATCGAGGTACGGAAGGTCCCCATCGAGAGAGTCACCGACGCCTCCGGGCTGGCGAGGCTGATCGACGACGGTGTGATCGAGGCCGACCGCGTGCTTGCCGTGATCGGCAAGACCGAGGGCAACGGCGGCGTGAACGACTACACGCGGATCCTGGCCGACCGGGCCTTCCGCGAGGTGCTCATGGCCAAGGGCACGCGCACCGCCGAGGAGGTCGCGCAGGTGCCCCTGGTGTGGTCGGGCGGCACCGACGGCGTGCTCAGCCCGCACGCGACGGTCTTCGCGACCGTCGATCCGGCCACGGCCGTACGGACCGACGAGCCGCGGGTGAGCGTCGGCGTGGCGATGAGCGAGGTGATCCTCCCCGAGGACGTCGGCAGGCCCGCCATGGTCGAGAAGGTGGCCGCCGGGGTGCGCGAGGCGATGAAGATCGCCGGCATCGACGACCCGGCCGACGTGCACTACGTGCAGACCAAGACGCCGCTGCTCACGTTGTCCACGATCACCGACGCCAAGGAGCGCGGCCGGACGGTGGTCACCGAGGACACGCTGAAGTCGATGGACATCTCCAACTCCACCACGGCGCTCGGCATCGCGGTCGCGCTCGGGGAGATCGAGACGCCCTCGGCCGAGCAGATCCACAAGGACCTGTCGCTCTACTCGTCGGTCGCCTCGTGCTCCAGCGGCGTCGAGCTCGACCGGGCGCAGATCGTCGTGGTGGGCAACGTACGCGGGATCGGCGGGCGCTACCGCGCCGGACACTCGGTCATGAAGGACGCCCTGGACACCGGCGGGATCTGGGAGGCCATCCGCGGCGCGGGCGTCGACCTGCCGGAGCGCCCGCACCCGGACGATCTCGGCGACCGGCTGGTGAACCTGTTCATCAAGTGCGAGGCCGACCCGTCGGGCCGGGTACGCGGGCGGCGCAACATCATGCTCGACGACTCCGACGTCCACTGGCACCGCCAGATCAAGGCGACCGTCGGCGGGGTGGCGGCGAGCGTGACCGGCGACCCGGCCGTGTTCGTCTCCGTGGCGGCGGTGCACCAGGGGCCGTCCGGCGGAGGGCCCGTGATCGCCATCGCCGACCTGGGCTGACGCCTCCGGCGCGGCCTTTGGGTAGGGTCGGGAGACGTGCCATCGATTCCGCAGCCCCTGCGCCCCGACGACGACGGCGGCACCGACACGTCCGTCGCGTCGGCGCTGTCGGCGTTCCAGGCCGGCACGGCGACGGCGGCCGACGTCCTGACGGCGCTCGCCGGGACGAGGCTGCTGGTGCCCGTGGTCGCGCTGCTCACCGAGTCGGAAGTGGGGGAGCACGGCCTGCGCCAGGAGAAGGAGAGCGAGATGGCCCTCCCGAAACTGGTCGGCAAGGACGGTCGTGAGGCCGTGCTCGCCTTCACCGGGACCGAGCCGATGCGCAGGTGGCGGGCGGACGCCCGGCCGGTGCAGGCCACGGCCCCGCAGGTCTGCCAGGCGGCGCGGCACGAGAGTGCCGCCGCCGTGGTGGTGGACGTGGCCGGTCCGGTCCCGTTCGTGATCGAGGGCGGCATGCTGCAGGCCCTCGCCACGGTGGAGGAGGCCAAGAGGGACGCCTCCGCCGTGGACCGCCTCGCCCGCGAGGTGCCGGGCGCCACGGTGGCCCGTCTGGGGACCGCCGACCGCCCGGGGGACACGGAGGACAGGCGCCGGGGCCGCTGGTGGAGCCGCCGCCGCGCCTGAGCGGCCTCGGCCGCCTGGCCGTTCACACGGACGCGGTCGCTGAACAGCAAACGCGGTGGTCGACCGGAACGCGGTGGTCGACCGGACGCGGTGGTCCACAGGAGCTCGGTCGTCCACAGGGAAGCCGCACCCCGGCTCTCGGCGGCGCGCGGGCGTTAGTGTCGGCCACGTGTCCGTCGTCGTCCTCGCCACCGCCGTCCTCGGCCTGATCGCCGGCGCGTACGCGCGGGCGGCCGCCGCCGGCTTCGACGCGGAGCCGGACGACCGGCGGGAGAGCCGCCGCGAGAGCCGCCGCGGAGAGGTGCGGAGGGCTCTGGCGGCGGCCGCCCGCACCGTGCCGCTGCCCCGCCCGCCGTACGGGGTCGAGGTCGCGACCGCGCTCGCCGCGGCGCTGGTGGCCTGGCGCGTCCACGACGGCTGGGTGCTCGCCGCGTGGCTGTACGCCGTGGTCGCGGGGTCCGCGCTCGCGGAGATCGACCGGAGGACCTGGCGGCTGCCCGACGCGATCACCCTGCCGTCGTATCCGATCGTGCTGGCGCTGCTCATGCCGTCGGGCCGCCTGCTGCCCGCGTTGGCGTCGGGCTGCGCGCTCGGCGCCGTCTACGCCGCGCTGTGGTTCGCCCGCCCCGCGGGCCTCGGGCTCGGCGACGTCAAGCTGGCCGGGCTGATCGGCCTGCTCACCGGCGCGCTCGGCGTGCAGGCCACGGTCGTCGCCGGGATGGCGGGCCAGGTCCTCGGCGCGCTGTACGCCGTGGGGCTGCTCCTGGCCCGCAGAGCCACCCGCACGTCCGAGTTCCCGTTCGGCCCGTTCATGCTCGCGGGGGCGCTCGTCGCAGTGGCCTTTCCCGGGGCCCTTCCCTGGGACTTTACGGGTGGGTAGCACGCGCGGTTTCCCGGCCAGGGGGGATCGGCGTACGGTCATGGGGGTGTCAGGGGGACGCCGCAGTCGGGCGCACATGGAAGACTTGTCACCATGCTGCGCTGGTTGACTGCCGGGGAGTCACACGGCCCCGAGCTTCTCGCGATCCTGGAAGGCCTGCCCGCCGGGGTGGAGGTGACCACCGCCGACCTCGCTGAGGCACTGCGCCGCCGCCGTCTCGGATACGGCCGCGGAGCGCGGATGAAGTTCGAGCAGGACGAGGTGACGATCTCCGGCGGCGTACGGCACGGCCGCACGCTCGGCTCGCCCGTCGCGGTCCGCATCGGCAACACCGAGTGGCCGAAGTGGGAGACCGTGATGGCGGCCGACCCGGTGGACCCGGCGACGCTGGAGGGCCAGGCGCGCAACGCGCCGCGGTCGCGGCCCCGCCCCGGCCACGCGGACCTCGCCGGCATGCAGAAATACGGCTTCGACGACGCGCGGCCGGTCCTCGACCGCGCCAGCGCCCGGGAGACCGCCGCCCGGGTGGCGCTCGGCCAGGTCGCCCGCGCCTTCCTCAAGCAGGCCCTCGGCGTCGACATCGTCAGCCACGTGGTCTCGATCGGCGAGGCCGTCGCGCCCCGCGACGTGCTCCCCGGCCCCGGCGACATGGAGGCGGTGGACGCCGATCCGGTGCGCTGCGTCGACCCGGCCGCCAGCGCGGCGATGGTCGCCGAGATCGACAAGGCGCACAAGGACGGCGACACCCTCGGCGGCGTGGTCGAGGTCGTCGCCTACGGCCTGCCGCCGGGCCTCGGCAGCTACACCCACTGGGACCGCCGTCTCGACTCCCGCCTCGCCGGGGCGCTCATGGGCATCCAGGCGATCAAGGGGGTCGCGGTCGGCGACGGCTTCGAGACCGCCCGCCGCCCGGGCTCGCGGGCCCACGACGAGATCGAGAACACTCCCGAGGGCGTGCGCCGGCTGACCAACCGGGCCGGCGGCGTCGAGGGCGGCATGACCAACGGCGAGCCGCTGCGGGTCAGCGCCGCGATGAAGCCGATCTCCACCGTGCCCCGCGCGCTCGCCACGGTCGACGTGCTGACCGGCGAACCGGCCACGGCGCACCACGAGCGCTCGGACGTCTGCGCGGTCCCGGCCGCCGCGATCGTCGCCGAGGCGATGGTGGCGCTGGTGCTCGCGGACGCCGCCGTCGAGAAGTTCGGCGGCGACTCCGTCGAAGAGGTCGCGCGCAACCTGTCGGGCTACCTGTCGTCCCTGGTCATCAAGTAATAGGGTTTGTGATCATGCAATCGGCGCCCCAAGGCCCCGCCGCGGTCCTCATCGGCCCGCCCGGCTCGGGCAAGTCCACCGTCGGACGGCTCCTCGCGGACCGCCTCGGCCTGCCGTTCCGCGACACCGACGCCGACGTCGAGGCCGTCGCCGGCAAGACCGTCAGCGACGTGTTCGTGGAGGACGGCGAGGAGAGGTTCCGCGAGCTGGAGGCGCAGGCCGTGCGCGACGCGCTGGAGACGCACCCCGGCGTGCTCGCGCTCGGCGGCGGCGCGATCCTGCACGAGCACACCCGGAAGCTGCTGTCCGGCCACCGGGTCGTGTACCTCCAGGTCGGGCTCGACCAGGCGGTCAAGCGGGTCGGCCTCGCCTCGGCCCGCCCGCTGCTGGTGCTGAACCCGCGCAGCCGGCTCAGGCAGCTGATGGAGCAGCGCCGTCCGATGTACGAGGGCCTCGCCGCGATCACCGTCGCCACCGACGGCCGCGAGCCCGAGGACGTGGTGACCGAGATCGAGGCGGCGCTGTGACGCCGGCACGCATCACCGTGCGCGGCGAGAATCCGTACGACGTGGTCGTCGGCACCGATGTGCTGCCGGAGCTGCCGGGTCTGCTGGACGCGAAGGTGCGCACGGTGGCCGTGATCCACCCCGCTGGGCTGCCCGAGATCGCCAGACCGGTGCGCGAGACCCTGGAGGGCGCCGGATTCGAGGTCGTCGCCCTGCCCGTGCCGGACGGCGAGGAGGCCAAGTCCGTCCACGTCGCGGCCGAGCTGTGGTCGGCGTTCGGCCGGTACGGCATCACCCGTTCCGACGCGGTCGTCGGCGTCGGCGGCGGGGCGACCACCGACCTGGCCGGGTTCGTGGCCGCGACGTGGCTGCGCGGCGTCCAGGCCGTGCAGGTGCCGACCACGCTGCTGGCGATGGTGGACGCGGCGGTCGGCGGCAAGACCGGCATCAACACCCCCGAGGGCAAGAACCTGGTCGGGTCCTTCCACCCGCCGAAGGGCGTGCTGTGCGACCTGGCCACGCTGGCGAGCGTGCCGCGCGAGGACTACGTCGCCGGCCTCGCCGAGATCATCAAGGGCGGGTTCATCGCCGACCCCACGATCCTCATGCTGATCGAGGACGACCCCGCCGGGGCCCGCACCCCCGAGGGCGAGCACACCCGTGAGCTGGTCGAGCGCAAGATCCAGGTGAAGGCCGACGTCGTCGGTGCCGACCTGCGCGAAAGCGGCCTGCGGGAGATCCTCAACTACGGCCACACCCTCGCCCACGCCGTCGAGCGGGTCGAGGACTACCGCATCAGGCACGGCGAGGCCGTGGCCATCGGACTGGTCTACGCCGCCGAGCTGTCCCGGCTCGACGGCCGCGTCGGCCGCGACGTCGTGGACCGCACGCGCTCGATCCTGGAGTCGGTCGGGCTGCCCACCTCCTACCGCGCCGACGCCTGGCCGCGGCTGCGTGAGCACATGCGTGTGGACAAGAAGGCCAGGGGAGCGGTGCTGCGGTTCGTCGTGCTCGACGACGTCGGCAGGCCCGCCCGGCTGGAGAACCCCTCGGAGGAACTGCTCGAAGCCGCGTACCGGGAGGTCGCCCGATGAGGCAGGTGCTCGTCCTGAACGGGCCCAACCTGGGCCGTCTCGGCAGCCGGGAGCCCGACGTCTACGGCGCGCAGACCTTTGACGACCTAGCGGCCCTGTGCCGCGAGATCGGCCGCGAGCTGGGCCTGTCGGTGGAGGTCAGGCAGACCGACGACGAGGCCGAGCTGGTGAGCTGGATCCACGAGGCGGCCGACAGCAGGACCCCCGTGGTCCTCAACCCCGCCGCCTTCACCCACTATTCGTACGCGTTGCGCGACGCGATCGCGCAGCGTACGGCTCCGCTGGTCGAGGTGCACATCTCCAACCCGAACGCGCGGGAGGAGTTCCGCCACACCTCGGTCGTGGCGGCGGTGGCCACCGGGACGATCGCGGGGTTCGGCATGCGGTCGTACGAGCTCGCGCTGCGCGCGATCGCCGACATGGACGAGTGACGAAAGAAGAAATCATGCACTACCGGTCGTATGTGGCGGTCGGCGACAGCTTCACCGAGGGACTCAACGACCCCCTCGTGGGCGCGCCCCCTCCGGTGCCGGGGGAGGTGGTCCGTTACCGGGGCTGGGCCGACCGGGTCGCCGAGCGGCTCGCCTTACTCGAACCGGACTTCCGCTACGCCAACCTCGCGGTGCGGGGGAAGCTGATCGACCAGATCGTCGCCGACCAGGTGCCCGCGGCCGTCGGGCTGAGGCCCGACCTCATCAGCTTCTGCGCGGGCGGCAACGACCTCATCCGCCCCGGCGCCGACCCCGACCAGATGGCCAAGAAGCTGGCCGCCGCCGTACGCGACCTGCGGGCCTCCGGCGCCGACGTCGTGCTGTTCACCGGGACCGATCCCCGGGACACCCCGATCATGCGCCGCGTGCGCGGCAAGTTCGCGATCTTCTTCATGCACGTCCGCTCGATCGCCGACCTGTACGGCTGTCACCTGGTGGACATGTGGTCGATGCAGGGGCTGCGGGACTGGCGGGCCTGGAGCGGCGACCGGCTGCACATGAACGCCGAGGGCCACCGCCTGGTCGCGGCACGGGTGCTGCATGTGCTGGGCGTGCCGACCGAGGACGACTGGCGCAAGACCTGGCCGCCCCGCGAGCAGGTGGACCCGAGGGCCAAGCGCCGTGAGGACGTGCAGTGGCTCAGGGAGCACTTCGGCCCGTGGATCGGGCGGCGCGTTCGCGGCACGTCATCCGGCGACGGCCTCGCCCCCAAGCGGCCCGAGCTCGGCCCGCTGCCTCCTGCTCTCTGACCCTGCGCCCTCTCCCTGAACCTGCTTTCTGACCCTGCTTTCTGAACCGGCTCCTCCGTGCAGGCCCGCGCGGCGGTGACAGCCCGTCTTCGCCGACGACTACGCCGGCGTGCCAGGCTGCGCCGCGGCGCGGCGCAGGCTCCGTGATATCCAGGGCGGGCAGTCCGGATCGCCTTGGGCCTCCGCGGCGGTGAGCCAGAGGAATCCCTCCACCTCCTCCGCCGAGGCGGCCACGGGCTGGGCGTGGGGCGGCATCGTCGCCCGGAAGACCACGTTGACGACGGGGTCGCCGTCGTCGGTGACGAAGAACCCGCTCTCCACATAGGAGAGTGCGGTTCCCGTGATGTCGACCCCGATCTCCTCGGCGACCTCACGCCGTGCCGTCTCCTCAAGCACATCGAGCCCCGCGCCGTCGGGCTCGACCTTGCCGCCCACGCCGGCGAGCATGCCCGGTGCGTGCGCCTGCCGCCTGCCGCGCCGGATGAGCAGCCACCGGCCGTCTCGCTCCAGGAAGACCTCGACGTTCACGACGAAGGCCGGTCGGCCGCCCCGGGTGAGGCACTCCGACATGACAGGGGCGTCAGCGCTCATGCCCCGCACTTTACGTGTGATCGCTCGGGCCTCACGCCCTGCCCGAGCCGCGGACGGCGCCGTCCCGGCCCAACCACCAGCGCCGTCCCGGCCCAACACACCGGCGCCACCGGCAGCCCGAACACCGGCGGCCCGAACACCGGCAGCCCGGACGGCGCGGACACCGCCTCAGACCGGAGCAGGTCCCACCACGGTCCGATGCGCGACAGGCGGCCATCGCGCGAAGATCCTGTTCCACGGTCACTGGCGCGGGGGACGCCGATGCCGGATGCGAGCAAGGGAGTGACGATGGCGTGGAAACGATGGCCCGTGTGGCGGCGCGGACCGGTGTGGCGGCGTGCACCAGTGTGGCGGCGTGGACGGGTGTGGCTGCTCGTCGTGCTCGCGGCCCTGCCGATCGCGGCGGCCGCCGTCGTCGCGGTGGCTTTTCCTTCGGTCGCCGCCACGACCTGTCCCACCTGTTACGGGCTGGAGCGCCTGGCCCCGGGCGTCTACGCGGAGTCGGGGCTGCCGCCGGACCGGAGGCGGCAGGTGGTCTCCACCGTGGAGGAGGCGGAGCGGCGCGTCCGCGACTTCTACGGCGGCAGGCAGGCCTCTCCCCGGATCCTCGCCTGCCTCGGCGACCGCTGTTACCGCCGGATCGGCGGTGGAGGGGAACGGGGCGTCGCGGTGCTGAACCGCGCGGTGATGCTGTCGCCCGACGGCGTGGATCCGGTCATCGCCTCCCACGAGATGTCGCACGTCGAACTGCACGCCCGCCTGGTCACGGATGACGCGGTGCCGCAGTGGTTCGACGAGGGCCTGGCCGTTCTCGTCTCCGGCGACCCGCGCTACCTCGCTCCGGAGACGGCGGCCGACCGTTGCCTGGTGAGCACGGACGCCACACTGCCGGTGACGCTGGACGCCTGGTTGCGCGCGGCCGGCGCGGACGCGCGCACCTACGCGGAGGCGGCGTGCCGGGTGAGCCGATGGGTCACCGCGAGCGGCGGGTCGCACGCCGTGCTCGACCTCGTACGGCGCCTGAACGCGGGGGAGGCATTCGGCGCGGTCACGAAGATGTGAGCTCCGCCCTCCCCGGCCTGAGCTCTGCCTTGTTGGCCTGGCTCCGTCTCCCCGGCCTGAGCCCTGCCCTCTTGGCCTGGCTCCGTCTCCCTGGCCGAGCTCCGCCCGCGCCCGCCCGGCTCAGGAGCCGGCGGTGAGGCGGCGCAGGGCGTCGCGGACCTTCGCGGGGTCGGTGGTGCGCCAGAAGGGCGGCAGCGAGTTGAGCAGGAACCCGCTGTAACGGGCGGTGGCGAGCCTCGGATCGAGAACGGCGACGACGCCCCGGTCGTCCATCGATCGCAGCAGCCGGCCCGCGCCCTGCGCCAGCAGCAGCGCGGCGTGGGTGGCCGCCACCGCCATGAAGCCGTTACCCCCCGTGGCCGCCACGTGCCGCTGCCGGGCCGAGGCGAGCGGGTCGTCGGGGCGTGGGAACGGGACCCTGTCGATGATCACCAGGGTCAGCGACGGGCCCGGCACGTCGACGCCCTGCCACAGCGACAGCGTGCCGAACAGGCAGGTGGCGGGGTCGGCCGCGAACTGCTTGACGAGCTGCGAGGTCGAGTCGTCGCCCTGGCAGAGCAGCGGCACGTCGAGCCGCTCCCGCAGCGCCTCCGTGGCGGCCTTCGCGGCCCGCATGGAGGAGAACAGGCCGAGCGTCCGGCCGCCGGCCGCCTCGATGAGCTCGGCGATCTCGTCGACGTACGCCTCGGGGAGGCCGTCACGGCCGGGCTGGGGGAGATGCGTGGCGACATAGAGGATGCCCCGGCGCGGATGATCGAACGGCGAGCCGACGTCGAGGCCGGTCCACTCCCCGGCGCGCAGGCCCCACTGGCGGGACAGGCTGTCGAACGAGCCGCCGAGTGCGAGCGTGGCGCTGGTGAGGACCACGGTGCGGTCGCCGAACAGCTTGTCGCGCAGCATGCCGCCGACCGACAGCGGCGCCACCCGCAGGCTGGGAGGAACGCGCCCGCGCCCCTCCTCCAGCCAGACGACCTCCGCCCGGTGGACCTCCTCGGACCGGGCGCCCTCCGGGCCGCCGTTCGCGCCACGCTCCGAATCCCGCGAGTCCCCGGTGTCCTCCGCGTCGTCTCCGGTCTCGTCGCGACCGGCCGCCGGGCCGAAGGCGTCGAGCATCCGCTGGGCGGTGTCGTGCACGTCGTCCAGCGCGGTGAAGGCGGCCTTGCGCAGCCCGGCGTTCTCCGGGTCGTCCTTGTCCTTGTTGCGCGGTCCGAGGGCCGTGATGCAGGCGAAGGCGGCGTCGCGCACCAGCGCGAGCGTCATCCCGAGCGACCCCGGCAGCGTGTCGACGCGGCCGGGCGGGGCGACGGCCAGCAGGGAGCGCAGGTCCTCACCCGCCTCCTGGAGCCGGTCGGCGATGCCCTGTTCGACCAGCCGCCCGGCGCGGCGCGCGGCGAGGCTCACCGTGCTGTCCGACAGCTCTCCGGTGACCACCGACGTCACGCGGTCGACCAGCTCGTGCGCCTCGTCCACCACGACCACGTCGTGCTCGGGCAGGACCGCGAAGTCCTCCATGGCGTCGATCGCCAGCAGCGCGTGGTTGGTGACCACGACGTCGGCCTCGCCTGCGCGCTCCCGCGCGAGCTCGGCGAAGCAGTCGGCGCCGCTGGGGCACCGCTGGGCCCCCAGGCACTCCCGGGCCGTCACGGAGAACTGCCGCCAGGCCTGGTCGCTCACGCCGGGCACGATCTCGTCGCGGTCGCCGGTCTCGGTGTCGTTGGCCCAGTCCTGGATGCGCTGCACCATCCGCCCGGTGGCGCTGACCTCGCGCGGGTCGAAGAGCTGGTCGTCCTCGTCCTCGGGCATCCCGTCGGCCATCTTGTGGCGGCACAGGTAGTTGCGGCGGCCCTTCAGGATCGCGAACTCGGGCCGGTGCGGCAGCAGGCTCTCCAGCGTGTCGGCCAGCCGGGGCAGGTCACGGTCGACCAGCTGGCGTTGCAGCGCGATCGTGGCGGTGGACACCACCACGGCCTTGCCCTTCTCGGCCGCGTACCTGATCGCGGGCACGAGGTAGGCCAGCGACTTGCCGGTGCCGGTGCCGGCCTGCACCGCGAGGTGCTCCTCGCTCTCGACGGCGTCGCGCACCGCCTGCGCCATCTTGACCTGCCCGGGCCGCTCGACGCCGCCCAGTGCGGTCACCGCGGCGGTGAGGAGTTCTTCGACGGGCGGAAGCTCGGAACGGTCCTTGGGCACGGAAGAACGCTACCCGGTGTCACCGACATCCTGTGCGTGTCCGCCCCACCACATCCTGGCGTTCCAGGAACTCCCTCCCAGCACGCGTGGCACACTGAGATGTCAGTGCTCTCATGGTCAACGGCGATCTACCCAGTGAGGTCGAAAAGGGACGAAACGGAAGTTTCGCGAGGGTTCCCGAGATCGAGTGGACGGAAAAGGGCAGGTAAAGGCACTATGTCTGCCATGTCGGAAGTTGTCCCACTGCCATCGTTCGGCGAGGTGTTCTTCGACGCGCGAGGTCAGGATCGTGTGCTCAGGGTCACGTGGCACGACGGCACGCTGGTGCTGAGCCTGTGGCGGGGCGAGATGTGCACGGCCAGTTTCCGCATGCCCATGAACGACGTGGGACGGCTGATCGACACTCTCGACGAAGGTTTCGCGGAGGCGGGCGGCGAGGAACAGGACGCCGGGACGGGACCGTTCCCGCGGCAGGGAGCGGTGGGCCAGGACGGCTACGCCCCGCAGGAGGCGTACCCCGCGCACCCGCAGGACCCGGGGCAGGACGCCTACGCGACCCAGATCCACGACCCGTACGCCACGCAGGTCCACGATCCGTACGCGGCCGAATCCCCGGACGCGTACGCGGCACGGGCCCAGGACGCCTACGCCGTGCCCGACGGGTACGCCGGGCAGCCCGGTGACGGATACGCCGCGCAGGACCCCTACAGTGCGCCCCGGAACCCGTCCCAGATCCCGTACGGCCAGGCCCGGGACGGGTACGCCGCCGACGAGGGTCACGCCACCACGCCCGACGGCTACGGCCAGGCCCCGGACGGGTACGGCGGGGCCCACGACGGCTACGCGCAGGACGAGAGCGGATACGCGGCCCGGGACCGCCGCGGGCCGCACGACGCGGGGTTCCCCGAGCAGCCCGCCCCGTCCGGCTACAACTATGCGGACTATCCCGGCCCCGATTACCCGGGGACGGGGCAGTACGCCCGTCCGCCGGTGCCGCCGCCCGCCCCGGCACCCGAGGCCTACCCGGCGCCCGCCGCGCTCGGCCCCAACGACGTACTCGTCGCCCGGGGCACGCCCACCCAGGACCGCCTCGTCGCGTCCTCGGCCCAGACCGGCCCGCAGCCGGCCTACCCCCAGGGTCCGCGATCCCAGGCCCCGCAGCCCACGGCGGCGCAGCCTGCGGGGCAGCCGCCGGGGGCGGTCGACCCGAGCGACCCCCTCGGCCTCGGCGTGGCCCGGCCCTACGTCGACGAGCAGTACGCGAACGAGCAGTACGCGAGCGAACCGTACGCGAGTGATCCGTACGCGAGTGAAACGCTCTACACCACGGGCGAGCGCCTGCGGCCGGACCAGTGGCCGGCCGGTCAGGCCCCGGACCAGCAGGCCGAGCGCAGCCGGAGACGGCGCGGCGGGCAGCCCTCCGCGGACTCCCCGATCCCCTGGTCGGACGAGGACGGGGAGGGATGGGATACATCCCGGGGGTGGTGAGGGCCCTCGGCGTGGTGAGGCCCCCTCGGGGGTGGTGAGGGCCGCGGTCTTCGGGAGTTCCTGCTGTAAGTAACCTCGTCGTTTGATGGACACGTCAACGGCACTGCAGTTTCTCCTGCTTCCGGCCGGCGCCCTCGGCGTCGCCGCCCTGGCCCGATGGCGCGACTGGTCGGCCCCGCTGCTCCTGGTGGTGGCGGGCCTGGCCGTCTCCTACGTGCCCGGGGTCCCCGACTACAGACTCGACCCCCACATCGTGCTGGTGGTCTTCCTGCCGCCGATGCTCTACTCGGCGGCCTTGGACAGCTCATACCTGCGGCTGCGCGACGCCGCCAGATCCGTCGGCCTGCTGGCCGTCGGGCTCGTCCTGGTGACCACCCTGGTGGTCGGCTTCGTCGCGCACGCGATCATTCCCGAGCTCCCGCTCACGGCGGCCTTCGCGCTCGGCGCGATCGTGGCCCCTCCGGACGCCGTGTCGGCGGTCGCCGTCGGACGCAGGCTCGGCCTGCCGCGACGCGCGCTGACCATCCTCGTCGGGGAGAGCCTGTTCAACGACGCCACGGCGCTGACCGCCTATCGGGTCGCGATCGGAGCCGTGACCGGCGCCGCCGCCGACCTGCTCGACATCGGCGGGCAGTTCCTCCTGGCCGCCGGTCTCGGCGTGGCCATCGGCCTCGTCATCGCCTACCTCGCGGGGTTCGTGCTGCGACGGCTCGACGACGCGCTGATCGCCAACGGGGTCTCGGTGCTCGTGCCGTACGCCGCCTACCTCGCGGCCGAAGCCGTGCACGGCTCCGGCGTGATCGCCGTTGTGATCGTCGGCATCTACCTGGGCCACGAGCTCAGCCGGACGACGTACGGCACGCGGCTGCTGTCGGACGCGGTGTGGAAGGTCGCCGACCTGGTGCTGGAGTCGATCGTGTTCGCGCTGATCGGCCTGCAACTGCGCCCGATCATCGCCGGGCTGAACGGCCAGCGGCCCGCAGAGCTGGCGACGTACGCGGTCGTGCTGTTCCTGGTGGTCGTCCTCGTGCGGATCGCGTGGGTGCCGCCCAGCACCTACCTGCCGGCCATGCTGTCGAAGCGGGTACGCGCCCGGGAGCCCAAAACGCCGTCCTGGCAGAACGTGGTGCTGACGAGCTGGGCGGGCATGCGCGGGGTGGTGTCGCTGGCCGCGGCCTTCGCCCTGCCCGAGCACTTCCCCCAGCGCAACCTGCTGCTGTTCCTGACGTTCGCGATCGTCGTGGGCACGCTGATCGTCCACGGGCTCTCGTTCCCCTGGCTGATCAGGCGGCTGGGCGTCTCCACCGCCAGGGAGCGATACGGCGACGACCTCGCGGAGGCGGGCGCCCAGCAGGCCGCCGCGGCCGCGGCCCTGGCGCGGCTGGAGGAGCTCACCTCCGAGGGCGTGCTGGACGTCCACGAAGAGGTCGTCAACCAGTTGCGCACCCGCTCCCAGCGCCGGGCCCTGCACGCCTGGGAGCGCCTCGGCGGCGGCACCGGCCCCGCGGGCGAGGAGACGCCCGCCTCGCTCTACCGGCGGCTACGCCGCGAGATGCTCGCCGCGGAACGCGAGGTGTTCGTACGGCTGCGCGACGAGCGGCGTATCGACGACGAGGTCCTCCACCGGGTCATGCAGGAGCTCGACTTCGAGGAGGCGACGCTCGAACGCGGCTGAGCGGGCTCAGGGGACGGTCTGTGGACGGTCTATTGGCCCAGGCGCTGGTCGACGAAGCACCAGCGCCAGTCCTCTCCCGGCTCGAACGAGCGGATCACCGGGTGGCCGGTCTCCTTGTAGTGGGCGGTGGCGTGCTTGCCGGGAGAGGAGTCGCAGCAGCCGATGTGGCCGCACCCCTGGCATTTGCGGAGGTGCACCCATCGCATGCCGTGCTCCAGGCACTCCTGGCAGCCTTCGGGCGTGAGCGGCTCAGCGTCGGCCGCCACGAGCAGGTGTTCGCAGTTCCCCATGTCGCAGATGTTACGGCGCGAGCCGGGGTGCGCGCCGCGCCCCCGTGCCCTCGTGCCCCTGCCCCCGTGCTGCGTACCCGCGCCCCGGCCCCGTGCCCCTGCGCCGGGTACGCCGAACCTCCACAAACTCCCCCTCGGGATCTGCACACGGCTTCCGTAGGTTCGTGGGCCATGACGACGACGGTCGACACGGGCGACTTCACCGCCTGGTTACGCGACTTCGAGGGCGCGGCGCTGCTGCGGAGCACCTGGGGCGATCCCGACTGGAGCGCCGGAGCGCGGCTGGAGCCCGCCCTCGTACGGAGCCTCCAGCGGTTCCAGGTGGGGGAGGCCGGCGACGGCGCCCACCTCATGGACAAGGCCCGCCGGGCGGGCGACCCCGTGTACGCGGAGGCGGTCCGCCTGTTCGTGGCCGAGGAGCGCGAGCACGCCCGCCTGCTCGGCCGGCTCCTGGAGGCGGCGGGCGCGGCGACGATCTGCGGCCACTGGACCGACGCGGTCTTCGTCCGGCTGCGGCGGATCCTCGGACTGCGCACGGAGCTGATGGTCCTGATGCTCGCCGAGGTGGTCGCGCTCGGCTACTACCGGGCCGTGCGCGACGGCGTCCTGGACCTGCTCGCCGCGGAGGTCGCGGGCCGGATCCTCGCCGACGAGCTGCGCCATGTGCCCTTCCACCGTGACCGGCTGCGGTGGTCCTTCCGGAGGTCCTCCCGGTTGTCGCGGGGGATCGCCTCGGCCCTGTGGTGGGCGCTGCTGGCGGGCGTGCTGGCCGTGGTAGCCCTCGATCACGGCGACGCCCTGCACGGGGCCGGAGTGTCCAGGACCGCCTTGGCCCGCGAGGTCGCGGGGTATTTCCGCGGCGTAGTCGCCGAGGTGATGGCGAGGTGATGACGCGGTGACGATGCGTGACGACGCCGTGATTGGCGTGATGACGTATGACCGTGATGCAGGTCATCACGCTGCGGCATGACCGTGATGAGGGTCATGAGGCTGCGGCGGTGCCGGGGGAGGTGCGTGCGGAGGCCCCCGAAGGGCTCCCCGCTTTCGGTCCCGCGGCGAGCGGGCCGCGGTTGGGTAGGGTGATCGGCATGCGACTCCTCCCGTCCGCCGCCGCCTGCGCGGCCGCCGTCCTGCTCGCCTCCGGCTGCGCGAGCGCGGACAAGGCGCAGACGTGCGCCGAGGCGACGCGGCTCATCGGCCAGACCATCAGCGGGATCGGCAACGTTGTGGACGACCCCGCCGCCATGCGCAAGAAGATCGAGGACGGCGCCGCAGATCTGGAGGACATGGCGAACAAGGCCGCCGACACCACGCTCAGGGACGCCCTCCAGGGGCTCGCCGACAGCCTTCAGAAGCTCGACGTCAAGGACGCCAACGCGGCGGTGGACGCGGCGCAGAAGGTCGCCACCGACGGCGCGAACCACCTGCGCGAGGTCAGCCAGGCCTGCATCTGACCCTGGCGGCCGGCGCCGATTCGCCCGCTGCGCCGGCTCGGGCGTGGGCCGTGAGGGTGCCTGTCCCCTCCCGGCCGGGCCGAGTGCCGGCGTGACCGCCACGCTAAGGAGCAACCCGGCAAATCCATGGGAAAAGGGGCACAAATAGCGTTCTCCCGTGGAAGAGAACGAACCCGACCCTCGCTTCGTCCTCGCCAACGAGCGTACGTTCCTCACCTGGATCAGCACCTCCCTCGCGCTGAGCGCGGGCGGCATCGCCATCGCGGTCGTCCCCGGGGACGTCTTCGTGCCGTGGGTGCGTACGCTGCTCGCCGTCGTGCTCGTGCTGCTGTCCGCCGTGGCGGCCGGCTCGGCCTATCCCCGCTGGCGGCACATCGACCGGGCGCTCCGGCAGGACCGCGCGCTCCCGCCGCCGGCCCTGGCCCCCCTGTTCGGGTACGGCGTGGCCGGGGTGGCCGTCCTGGCCCTGCTCCTCATCCTCCTGGCACGATGAGCGGCGCGTGAGCCGCGAGACGAGGCCGGGCCTGCACAGTGAGCGGACCCGCATGGCCTGGGTCCGCACGGCCGTGACCATGGCGGGCTCGGGTGTCGGAGCGGCGGGGATCATGGTCCGCCACGACCTGCCCGGCCTCGCCGTCCCCTTCGCGGCGGCCGCGCTGGCCGGGGCGGTCCTGCTGCTGCGCACCGGGAGGCGGCACCGCGCCCCGGGGCGGATGCTCCGGCACGGGCGCCCGCTCGATCACCGGCTGGACGCCCGCATCGCCTGGGCGGGCGCGCTGGCCGTCGCCGCCGCGGCGCTGGTCGCGGTGCTCGCACTGGCCGCATGAACCCACCAGTCCGGCGGAGCCGGAAGGGACGTCGCTCCCGCGCGGCTCGCTCGCTCCTCCGCGCCGTCACGCGGAACGGCAGGTCGCCGAGGGGAGTCGCGGCCGGAAGGATCTTTCAGATCGCCGGCACGGCTTCCATCGTGTGCGGGCGGGCGCTGGTCTCCAGCCGGACGCCGCCGATGGCCGTCACCGCCGCCTTGTCCGCGTTCTTCCCCGCCCACGCCTCCGCCTGCCCGCGCAGGGTCCGATCGGGAGAAAGCAGAGTGTCCGCCATCATCGAGAAGAGACTCGTGCACGGCTTCGATCCGACGCCGAGATCGCAGCGGGCTTTCACGGACACCACCTTGTCCGGCCCGTCGTACCAGATGTAGACGGACATGTGGAGCCTGGTGGCGTCGCCGGGCCGGCAGATCATCCCCATCTTGGCGCCGGTCAGCGGGTCGGACGCCGTGGACCTCGTGCATCTCCAGGAATTGGCCGCCTGCAGCCAGTTCACCGCGACCATGTTGAGCGTCACCTTGGGCAGGTACCGCTGCTTTCCCATGGGGAACCTCCCAGGGAACGAGGGCGCGGGGGCGTCCGTCACCGGTTCGGTGGTCGCCAGGCCGGCGGCTGCGCCGACGAGCCCGCCAAGCGCCAGCGCCGCGATCAGCGTACCCGCCGTGACCAGCACGAATACCGCGGTTCCCGTCCGGCGGGGCCGAGGGCCGGCGCCGGAGGGGGCCGGAGTGGGAGCCCCGGTCCCGGGGGGCGCGTACGGGGGCGCCTGCGGGCCGGCATGCTGCTGAGCCGACTGCGCCCCGGGTGTGTGCGGCCAGGGCGAGGCCGCGGACGGATGACCGGTCGCAGGCCAGGGAGGCGGCGGCACGTTGAGGCCCTGCTGAGCGGGTGTTCCCGGAGGGGGCGGCACGCTGGGGCCGTGGGTGGCCGGTCCGGGAGGCGGCGGCGCCTGCACCGGCTGCCAGGTGGCGCCGTCCCACCAGAACCTGCCGTCGGGAGAGTACGGCCAGCCGGGTGGAGCCGCCATCAGTGTCTCCTCTTCATCGTGAGTTCGATGGATCGGGTGTTCGCGTTCCGCTCCACCGTGTACTCCCAATCGAGAACGTAGGTGATGTCCCCGTCGCCGGCGATCTGCTCGGCCAGCCAGCCGCCGACCTTCTTGACCGTCGAAGGATCGTCACGGTGGGGCAGCATCGCGAACCACGACATGTAGTCCAGTCCGGCCGCCGCCGTGGTGCTGTCCGGGTTGATGATCCTGGCCTCGACCTTGCTGATGTATTCGTAGAAGTCCGTCACGTTGCCGGCGCGGAAGAGGTCCGCCTCGAACCGCACTCTGCCGATTCTCAGCTCACAGGACCAGAACAGCCTCTTGTCGGCGCAGGTGTGCCCCTGGCCCTGCAGCGCCTCGACCACGGTGCCGATCGAGAGGCCGGGAACGCAGTCGTGGCCGCAGTATTTCGTGTCCTGCTCGCGATCGATGCGGGCGACGGCGTAAGCGCCGGCGCCCGCGATCAGGAAGACGACCAGGCCGACCGCCACGACCACCATCCGGCGAGACCCGCGGCCACTCCGCGTCAACTCCACAGTCACGAAGACGGAGTATGGCAACAAAGCCCCAAATCTGGGACAAATTCGCGAATATCGCCGAGCTGAGCCGAGCCTCGCGCCGCCGCGGGGCCGGCGGGCAGGGCGCCGAGCGGGGGCAAGCGGGCCGGTCGTGGAGGCGTCCGGCGGCAGGCCGCCGGACGCCTCCGCCCGGGTCAGTACCAGTTGTGGGACCGGAAGTGGCCCCAGGCGCCGCACGGCGATCCGTATCGGCCCTTGATGTATCGCAGCCCCCATCTGATCTGGGTCTGCGGGTTGAACCGCCAGTCGCCGGCGACGTAGCCCATCTTCCGTCCGGGCAGCGCCTGCGGGATGCCGTAGGCGCCCGAGCCCTGGTTGTAGGCCCGGTGGTCCCAGTTGCTCTCCCTGGTCCAGAGGCTGTCCAAGCACTGGAACTGCTGACCCGACCAGGTGTGGCGGGTGACGAGCCGGAAGGCGTAGGCCTTGCTGAGGGTCTTCGCCGGCGCCTGGCGGAACCGGGGCGGCCGCGCCGTCACCCGCGTCGTCCACACTCCGACGTGGGTGACGGGCCGCACGCTCTCCCCGGTCTGCTCCGCGGCAGCCCACTCGCCGGCCCATTCGCCGGCCCACGCCACTCCGCTTCCGCCACCGGCGACGGTGGCCGCGATGACGGCGGCGACTGTGTTGCGTAGAACGCTTCTGCTGTCCAAATCGGTCCTTGTCGTCGGGTCGCGTGCGGAAGGCGGGCGCGCATGGCGCCCGCCGCGCGGCCGCGCGCCCATGGCGTGGGCGCCGCCGTCCGCTCGGCCCGCACCGGATCACCACGAACTTCCGGCGGGCACCGCGACGGGTCCTCACGCGGATTGAAATACGGCCGCCCGCCTGCCCGGCGGCATTCGCGGCACGATGCGGACGGTTCTTTGCCGATCCACCCCCAACGCCTACCGTTCCCGGGGACGTGGCTTACCGTTCAAGGCGCGCCCTGCGGCGAGAACGGACGGGACCCTCGTTTAGGGTGCGGACATGAGCGTTCTCGATATTCCGGTGACCACGATCGACGGCGAGGGCACGACCCTCGGCGACCTGCTCGGCGGCGGGGCCGCCCTGGTGGTCAACGTGGCGTCCAGGTGCGGGCTGACCCCGCAGTACGAGGGCCTGGTCGCGCTCCAGCGGGCGTACGCCGATCGCGGATTCACCGTCGTCGGCGTGCCCTGCAACCAGTTCATGGGCCAGGAGCCCGGCTCGGCGGAGGAGATCAAGGAATTCTGCTCCACGACCTACGGCGTGGACTTCCCGTTGCTGGACAAGACCGAGGTCAACGGCCCGGGGCGGCATCCTCTCTACGCCGCGCTGACCGAGGTCCCCGACACGGAGGGCGAGGCGGGTGACATCCAGTGGAACTTCGAGAAGTTCCTGGTCGCCGCCGACGGCCAGGTGGTGGCCAGGTTCCGGCCCCGCGTCGTCCCGGAGGCCCCGGAGATCGCCGAGGCGATCGAGAAGGTCATCGCCTAGGCGATGACACCTTGGGCCCGCAGCTCGCTCGTACGACGAGCTGTGTGGGCAGCGTGACGGCCGGAGGACGCCTGCCGTGCCGCAGCACCAGCTCCGCGGCGCGATAGCCGATGTCCTGGGCCGGCTGGGCGATCACCGTCAGCGGCGGGGAGCACAGCTCGGCCCAGGGCACGTCGTCGAACATGATGAGCGACACGTCCCTGGGGATGCGCACGTCCAGCTCGCGGGCGGCCAGCACGGCCGCCTCCCCGAGCACGTTGCCGCCCGCGATCACCGCGGTGACGTCCGGCCGGTGCTGCAGCAGGCCCGCGGCCGCGGCGTAGGCGGAGTCGCGGCTCGACCGGGCGTGCACCACCAGATCCCGGTCGGCGGGCAGGCCCAGTGAGGCGATCGCGGCCCTGAACGCGGCCACCCGCTGTGACTGCGCGTGCCGGCCGATATAGGCGATCTTCCGGTGGCCCAGCCCGGCCAGGTACTCCACCGCCGTCAGCACCCCCGCCCGGTCGTCGGGCACCACGCTGGGCACGTCCGTGCGCACCCGCCGGTCGGCGAACACGACGTTCAGTCCCGCACGCAGGGCGGGCGCCCACATCTCGCCGTCCCCGGACGGCACCGCGATCACCCGGTCCATGCTCTGCTCGATGAGCGTGCCGATCAGCTCGGCCTCCCGCTCGGGGTCGTCGCCGGTGACCCCCACCGTGACGGGCTCGCCGTACGACCGGGCGCACGACAGCACGCCGTCGGTCAGCCGCGCGTAGAAGCTGTCGGTGATGTCGGGGACCAGCAGGCCGATGCCGCCCGTCCGCCGGCGCCTCAGGTTGCGTCCCAGCGCGCTCGGCCGGTAGTCGAGCCGCGCCGCGGCGGCGAGCACCTTCTCGCGGGTCTCGGCGCTCGCCGAGCCGCCCGACAGGACCCGGGACACGGTGGCCACCCCGACCCCGGCCGCCTCCGCCACTTCCTTGATCGTTATCCGCCCCTGCGATGGACCGCTCATGGAAACGATTCCATCATGGTTCCATGGGCTGTGTCATAGAAAACTTGACAATAGGCGATATTTCGGGGGACAGTTTTGAAAACGTATCCACTCTCTCTTGCTGTCTCGGAAGCGTGAAGGACTGGCATGGCTTCTATCGTTCTGAACAACGTCGACAAGATCTACGCGGGTGGGGTGAAGGCCGTCAACGGCCTCAACCTGGAGATCAAGGACGGCGAGTTCATGGTGCTGGTCGGCCCGTCGGGTTGTGGCAAGTCCACCGCCCTGCGGATGATCGCCGGCCTGGAGGACATCAGCGGCGGCGAGATCGTCATCGGCGACCGCGTCGTTAACCACCTTCCCCCGAAGGACCGCGACATCGCGATGGTCTTCCAGAACTACGCGCTCTACCCGCACATGACGGTCGAGGAGAACCTCGCCTTCGGCCTCAAGCTGCGCAAGATGTCCAAGCCGGAGATCCAGAAGCGCGTCAACGACGCCGCTCGCATGCTCGGCCTGGAGCAGTACCTCAAGCGCAAGCCGGCCGCCCTGTCCGGTGGTCAGCGCCAGCGTGTCGCGATGGGCCGCGCCATCGTCCGCGAGCCCCAGGCCTTCCTCATGGACGAGCCGCTGTCCAACCTGGACGCCAAGCTCCGCGTCTCCATGCGCGCCTCGCTGAACCAGCTCCACGAGCGCCTCGGCGTCACCACCGTTTACGTCACCCACGACCAGGTCGAGGCCATGACCCTCGGCGACCGCGTCTGCGTCCTGCGCGACGGTGTGCTCCAGCAGGTGGACACCCCGCAGAACCTGTTCGACAGCCCGGTCAACCTGTTCGTCGCCGGCTTCATGGGCTCCCCGGCCATGAACTTCACCTACGCCGAGCTGGTCCGCGACAACGGCGGCGCGGCCGTGGCCTTCGCCGGCTACCGCCTCCCCGTTCCCGACTCGACCTTCGCCGAGAAGCCGGGCCTCGACCGTTACATCGGTCGCAAGATCATTCTCGGTATCCGGCCGTCCGACTTCGAGGACGCCGGTTCGGCCAGCGGCAACAGCGCCGGGTGGGTGCGCGTCCCGGTCCGCGCCAACGTCACCGAGGAGCTGGGCTCCGAGATCAACGTCCTGTTCACGATCGACGCCCCGCCGGTCGAGCACAAGGACACCGTCGCCGCCGCCCACGACGGAGACGACGAGGAGACGACGCTGCCGCTGACCGGCGACAAGTCGCTGTGGACCGCGCGTGTCAACGCCCGCAGCCACGTCCGTCCCGGCCAGGAGCTCGAGCTCGTCGTCGACACGCACAACCTGCACTTCTTCGACGTCGACTCGGGCCTGTCCATCGGCCACGAGGCCAACATCGGCCGCTGATCCGGGTCACCCCCGCCGTACTACGGGCGGCGGGGGGGTTCCGGCGGAGCGCGGGCGCGGCACGCGCCCGCGCGGCCGATCGTCGCCGGCCGGCATCCACACGGCCATCCACGCTCCCACCAGGCGCGCGTAGATGGAGTCGTGCCGGAGGCGCGCACAGCAGGAGTCATGCCGGAGGCGGGCGTTGGTGGAGTCGTGCCGGAGGCGCGCACAGCGGAAGCCGTGCCGGAGGCGTGTGTAGCAGAGCAGCGCGGCGGCGGTCCCGGCGGTGACCGCGGCCACGGCGCTCGCGGGCACCCAGCCCAGTGCGACCGCGAGCCCGGCCGTTCCGGTGCCGGCCGAGACGCCGCACAGCGCGGGCGACGCCTTCCGCGCCGGCCCGGCAGGCCGGTCCGCGTGCCGTGACCGGCGGACGGCGTACACCCCGGCCCCCACGATGGCCGAAAGGGCCGGCAACAGCAGCCCGGACGCGACCACGGCCGTGCCCCGTCCGGCTGTCAGCCCGGCGGCCGTGCAGGTCAGGACGAACCCCGCGAACAGCGAGGCGGACGGCCCGAGCCGGACCCTGCCCCGCGCCCTGCCGTGGGGGAGGGCGCCGAGGCACGCCCCGGCCAGGGCGGCCGCGAGCACCGCGAGGGACGGGTCGCCCAGCACGAGCGCCGTCCCGGCGAGGAACGCGCCGGTGACGGCGGCGACCGCGGCCAGTGCGCCGCCGAGCCGGTCGAGCAGCCCGTACGCGTTGGTCATCGCGACGATCCACATCACGCTGACCGGGCCGTCGAGCCAGTCGCCCGTCAGCGTCACCTGCACACCGCACAGCACGACCCCGCCCGCCGCCACCGACTCCACGATCAGCCGCGTGACGAGCGGCAGCGTGCCCACGTCCGCGATGAGCCCGAGCAGCGCCACCGCGGCGGCGGCCAGCAGGACCGCGCTCACCCGCCGGTCGAGCGGGCCCACGGCCGCCATCGTGCCCGTCACCGCGGCGCCCGCGGTGGCCGCCGCAAGCGTCACCCCGCCCAGATAGGGGACCGTGCGCCGCACCGGGCGCAGGCCCGCGGCGGCGAACAGGCAGGAAACGGCTCCCGCGAGCGCGGGCGCCAGCGCCGCAAGGGGCGTCATCGGCTGCCCACCTCCGATCGCGTCGCGCCGCGCAACGCCCGGTAGAGGGCCTCGGTGTCGCCCACCAGCCGGTCCACGCAGAACGCCCGCGCGGTCCATACGCGGGCCGACTCGCCCATCCGCCGCGCCAGGCCGGGGTCCACCAGCAGCCGTACGACGTGGTCGGCCATCTCGTCCGGGTCGGGCTCGGTCAGGAACCCCGTGCGGCGGTCCATGACGACCTCGGGAACGCTGCCGACGCGCGTGGCCACCACCGGCAGGCCCGCCATGCCGGCCTCCACGAGCGCCAGCGGCGTGCCCTCGCTGTCGGAGGTGAGCAGCACCACGTCGGCCGCGGCGTACACGGTCTCGACGTCGCGCCGCCAGCCGAGCAGCCGGAAGGAGTCCCACATCGGCATGACGGCCCGTTCCACCTCCTCCTTCAGCTCGCCGCTGCCGCAGACGAGGAATCGGGCGCCGGGCAGCCGGGCCAGGACCGCCCTGGCGACCTCCGCGAACCGGTCGGGCCGTTTGGCCTTCTTCAGCCGGCCGACGTACGCCACGACCGGCGCGTCCAGCGGGACGCCCAGCGCGGCGCGGGCCCGGCCACGCTCGGGCAGGGGGGCGAGCCCGGCGCCCGGCGGGATGACGACGTACTGCTCGGGCCGGCCGATCCCGGCCGCGAGGAGGTCGTCGCGCACCCGGGCGCCGACCGTGACGAGGCGGTCGGTCATCCTCGCCAGCCGGCGCTCGGTGCGGATGTAGACGGTCCGCCGCAGGCGGGAGAGCTGCCCGTCGAGGAGGTGGCCGTGGTAGCTGTGCACCCGGGCGGCCCCGAGGCCCGACAGCCGTACCGCGAGGCGGCCGAGCGCGCCCGCCTTGGTGGTCCTGGTGTGCACGATGTGCGGCCTGAACTCCCGCATCGCGTTCGTCAGCCGGAACAGGGCCCGGTAGTCGTCGGCCGGCTTGATGGCGCGGCCGAGGCCCGGCACCCGGTGGACCGGGATCGTCACGTCGCGAAGCTGCAGGTGGTCGCCCTCGCCGCCGTCGACGTATCCGGTGTACAGGCGGTGGTCGAACTCCACCGGGCTGAGCCGCTCGCACAACCCGGTGACCTGGGTGGCGGGACCGCTCACGTTCATCCGGGCGATTATCTCCATGACACGAATCCGGTCGTCCGGTTTCATGCTGGCTCCTCCCTGATCATGTGGAGAAGCTAGTCCGCGGTCCCACCGCCGAAGGGGTGCCCGGACGCCGCCGGAAGAGACTTTTCCCAATCCGTACCCAAGCCTTACAGCTGTCCCGTCCGCCAATCCCGGGGGCGGCGACGGGGTCGCTTCTACAGTCGTAGCGTGGCGGAGAAGCTGGTGGTCGTGGGCCAGGGCCCGGCCGGGCTGCCCTTGGCGATGCGCGCCGTGGAGGCGGGATTCCGCGTCGTCGGCCTCGACGAGGACGAGTGGCGGGTCAAGCGGCTGAACGCGGGGGAGCCGTGCGCCGAGGGCGTCGGCGCGGGGGCGCTGGCCGCCGCGCACGCCTCCGGCCGGTACGCGGCGAGCGCGGACGCGGCCGACGCCTCCGGGTTCGACGTCTGCGTGCTCACCTCGCCCGTACGGATGCGGAACGGCGCGCCCGACCTCGGCCCGCTCGGCTCGGCCGCGGGGCGGATCGCCCCGTTCCTGCGGCCGGGGGCGACCGTGGTGCTGGAGGGCGCCGCTTATCCCGGCACCACCGAGGAGTTCGTACGGCCGCTGCTCGAACAGGGGTCGGGACTGAGCGGAGACGACTTCCACCTCGGCCACAGCCCGCACCGGGCCGAGCCGGGCAATCCGCGCTGGCGGCTCGGCAACACGCCCAAGGTCGTCTCGGGCGTCGACGCGGCCTCGCTGCGAGCGGTGACGGACTTCTACGGCAGGCTGGTGCGGGAGACCGTCCCGGTCTCCTCGCCCCGGGTGTCGGAGCTGTGCGCGCTGCTGGAAAGTGCCCGCGCGCACGTCGGCGCGGCTCTGGCCAACGAGCTGTCGATCTTCGCCGCGCACCTCGGCGTCGACGTGTGGGAGGCGGTCGAGGCCGCCTCCACCACACCGTTCGGGCACGCCGCCGCGGCCCCCAGCCCCGCGATCCAGGACTCCTGTCTGCCGCTCGACGTGGCGTACCTGCCGTGGGGGATCCGGCGCGGCGTCGGGCGGGGATTCCGGCTGATCGAGGCGGCCAACGACGTCAACGCGCACATGCCCGCCCACGTGGTCGACCGGCTCGGCCTCGCGCTCAACCGGAGGTGCCGCTCGATCAGGGGCAGCAGGATCCTGCTGCTCGGGCTGTCGCCGGTCGAGGTCGCCAAGACGCTGTGCCGGCTCGGAGCGCGGGTGCGGGCCGCGGATCCGCAGGCCGAGGATTTCGTCGTACCGGCGGGGGTCGAGATGGTCGAGCCCGACGCCGCCGAGATGGCCAGGGCCGACGCGGTCGTCGTGCTCGGCGGACAGGACTGCTACGACTACGACCTGGTCCAGCGGGCCAGCCGGTTCGTCTTCGACACCCGGGGCCGCTGCCGCGGCCCGAACGTCGAACGGCTGTGAGTCAGCGGTAGCGCAGCCGCGCCACGCGGCCGACCAGGTTGAGCGGCAGGAGCCTGGCGAGTGCCGCGACCGCCTTGTAGCGGGCCGAAGGGACGCTCACCCAGGCCCCGCGGGCCAGGTCGCGCATCGCGTCGGCGGCGACGCGGTCGGCCGACAGCCAGGCGAAGCGCGGCAGGCCGGACATGTCGAGCTTCGCCCGGTCGTGGAACTCGGTCCGCACGAACCCCGGGCACAGCGCCATCACCCGCACGCCGTCCCGGTTGACCATGTTGGCCGCCGAGGCGCTGTAGTTGACCACCCACGACTTCGTTGCGCTGTAGGTGCCGCCGGGGAGGAACGCCGCGACCGACGCCACGTTGATCACCCCGCCCCGCCTCTTGGAGATCATGTACGGCAGGGCCGCCCGGGTCAGCCGCAGCACCGCCTCGCAGTGCAGCCGCAGCATCCGGACCTCGTCCTCCACGGGGGTGTCGAGGAAGCCGCCGTGGTGCCCGAACCCCGCGTTGTTGACCAGCAGGTCGATGCCGGAACGCAGCCGCTCCTCGGCCGCCGCCATCCCCTCCTCGGTGGTCAGGTCGGCGTGCAGCGGCTCGACCGGCACGCCGTACCGCTTGTGCAGGGCCTCGGCGGAGGCGGCGAGCCGCTCCTCGTCGCGGGCCACCAGGACCAGGGAGAACCCGTCGGTGGCCAGGCGGCGTGCGAAGGCGGCGCCGATCCCGGCCGTCGCGCCGGTGATGAGTGCGGTGGGCATGACGGCAGCGTACCCACCGCACGGATCC
Organism: Microbispora bryophytorum; assembly: GCF_006874465.1. GTDB lineage: Bacteria > Actinomycetota > Actinomycetes > Streptosporangiales > Streptosporangiaceae > Microbispora > Microbispora bryophytorum. Next base: position 84,853 of record NZ_VIRL01000004.1, read on the forward strand.
CCCCGTCCGGCCCGTGGCGGCGGTCACACCTCGGCGGTGCGGCTGATCAGCTCCTCCACCTTCGCGCTGAGCCGGGCCGCCCGGGGCCACCCGGCGTACAGGGTGAGGAACACGACCGTTTCGCGTAGTTCGGCCGGGGTCAGCTCGTCCGAGCGCAGGGCGGTGTCGAGGTGCAGTTCGAGCATTTCGTCCATGTCCTGGCCGACGAGCAGGCCGAGCAGCAGCAACCGCCGTTCCCTGACCGTGAGCACCTGCCGGGACCACACCTCGGAGAACATGCGCTCCGCCGTCACCCCGAAGAAGCCGTCCGGCCCCTCGCCGGTGCTGTTTTCTTCGTAGACCTGCTTCATGTGCGCCTGCCCTTCCCCGCGGTGATTCCTGACGGCATGCATCAAGTTGTCGTGTTCGGGGCGGTCAGGCGTTACATGATCTGCTCATCCGACACTGACCGATCTCACGATGCGGGCTTTCCCGGGTGCCGCGGGTGCAGGACATGGGCCGTCGATCGGGTGCGAGCGTGCCGGCAGGAACGGGATCGGCCGGCTCGAACAGCCGGAGGGGGCATTGGACGCAAGCGCACAGGAGGGAATCGCATACGACGGAAGCGGGGTGCGGACGGAAGCGGGGGAGCCGTGTCCCCGAATATCGCGCCGGACGCGGCGAACAACAATGCGAACGTCGCCGGGACCGGCATTTCGGGCCCCGGCCGTCGGGGTCACGTGTACAGGCCACGAGTGCGTGCGGCAGCCGTTTGATGTGCCGGAACCCGCTTTCGCCGGTCGTCCTTTGGGTATCGGGATCAGAGGTGAGTCTGCCGTCCAGTCCGTGCGTCCCGGAGGCGTACTCGGGCCGTCCCCGGGGCGTACTCGGGGCGTCCTCGACGGCGCCCACGGAGCCGAGGAACAGAAGGAGGAGGAGGAGCGGGCCGGCGGCCGGAAGAGATCCGGGTGCGCCCGGCGCCGGTGATGCGAGTGACCTCCGTATAACAGGAGGAATCAAGATCCGAGAAAGATTCGGTCTAGTTTTCCGGCGCATCGCAGACTTACCGTTGAGAAGGATGGTTGAAAAACGGGCACTACTACCTCGTAGACCCGCAAAGCGGAGGATAGGCCCTGGTGGAAAAACCGCGGGTAAGGACCGGGGTGGTGGGAACGGTCGTGGGGGCGGCGGTGGCCGCCTCTGTGCTGTCCGGCTGTGCCGGCCCTGAATACACCTACGTACACGACGATTCGGGCGGCACCTACTTCAAGGTTCCCGCGTCATGGCGGCAGATCGACCAGAAGGCGCTCGACAAGGTGGTCTTCGGTGACGCCGAGTCGACCACCGCGCAACTCGCGAAGCAGGCGGTGTGGGCGGCGGCGTTCGACGCTTATGACGAGCCGTCCCTCGTTCACCTGATCCAGGGTTCGGCCGGCGCCGAGGACAAGCCGTTCGCGTTCGCGAAGGTGCAAAAGCTCAGCGAGGACGACCAGAACGCGGTGTCGCTCGACGCTCTGCGCATGTCCCAGCCGATCCCGGTGCCGGTGACGAAAGAACAGCAGAAGGCGATCGAGGCGACCGGCTTTTCGGGCTTCGAGTTGCTGGCTGACGAGATGCTCCCCATCACGGACGGCGTCCGGGGCGTCCGCAGCGTCTACAACTACCGGCTCGGAGACGGCCCGGTGCAGACGTTCGACAAGACCGTTTACCTGTCGGCGGACGGGACGACGGTCTCCACGCTCCTGATCCGCTGCTCGCCCGCGTGCTATCGGAAGCGGGCCGCGGAGATCGACACCGTCGTCAAGTCCTTCAAGGTCAAGCACCTCATCAACCCGTGAAGGAGCCCCTCATATGAGCACGGCCCTCCCACCGAAGCACCACGAGGGGCTTCGTGAGCCGGGGTCGGGTCCGGTGGACCGCGACCCCCGCACCAGGAAACGTCTGCCGCTGTGGGACCGGACCAAGTTCCTGATCCTGCTCGCCGTCGCGTTCGGTGTCCTGCTCTGGAACACCATCGCCACCTACGAGGGCATCATCTCCTTCTATGACGCCTTCGTGATGACCGTCAGGGAGGCCTCCTGGGTCCTGTGGCTGGCGGGCGTCGAGCTGGTCCGGCAGATCCACTTCCTGATCAGCGAGCGCTCGGCCGGCTACCACCGCTTCTGGACGCAGAACGTCTTCGGCGGCTGGAACCGCTGGACCCACCGCAGGTTCAACGACTGGAACCGCTACCGCATCGCGCGGGCCGTCAAGTGGGTCGTCTGGATCGCGGTCATCGCACTGGTGCTGGGCAAGGTGCAGCAGGTCTCGCCGCTCCAGGCGCTCTACAGCGTGCCCGCCACCGTGTGGGGCTTCCTCCCCATGGTCCTGCAGCTCATGCTGATCATGGTGGTCGCCGTCGGGCAGTTCGTGGCGATCTTCTGGTTCCTGTCGCGCGGCGGCGTCGACGTCTACTACCCCGACGACATCAAGACGCGCTTTTCCGACGTCTGGGGCCAGGACCACGTCGTCGAGCGGGTCAAGGAGAACATCGTCTTCCTGGAGAAGCCGGACGAGATCGAGGCCAGGGGCGGCTACGTGCCCAGCGGCATCCTGCTGTGGGGCCCGCCCGGCACCGGCAAGACGCTGATGGCAGAGGCGGTCGCCGGCTCCACCGGCAAGCCGTACGTGTTCGTCGACCCGGGCGCGTTCATCAACATGTTCTTCGGCGTCGGCGTACTGAAGGTCAAGTCGCTGTTCCGCAAGCTGCGCAAGCTGGCCCTGCGTTACGGCGGCGTCATCGTGTTCTTCGACGAGGCCGACTCGCTCGGCAATCGCGGCGCGCTGGCGCAGGGCGGACCCGGCGGCTGGGGCAGATCGGCGCCGGCGCCGTTCGGCCCTGCCTCCTCCGAGGGGGCCGGCTGCAACGGCTTCGCCTACCTCGACCCGCACACCCGCACCGTGCTCGGCCGTAACGCCGCGGGCCCGGCCGCCGAGGCCGCGCCCCCGCGGATGCCGCGCACCGGCGCCTTCGTCAACCGCGTGATGTACGGCGGGGGCATGGGCGGCGGCGGTGGCGGCATGGGCACGCTGGAGGCGCTGCTCACCGAGATCTCCGGACTGAAGAAGCCGCGCGGCTTCGTCAACCGCTACGTGCGCAGGCTGCTCGGCATGCGGCCCAAGCCGCCGCCGAAATACCGCATTCTCATCATGATGGCCACGAACCTGCCCGAGGCCCTGGACGAGGCGCTGCTGCGGCCCGGCCGCATCGACCGCATCTACAAGGTCGGCTATCCCTCCAAGGCGGGCCGGATCCGCACGTACAAGGGCTACTTCGACAAGGTCAGCCACCAGCTCGGCGACGAGCAGATCGACAAGCTGGCCACGATCACGCCGTACGCCACCGGTGCGACGATCAAGGACCTGGTCAACGAGTCGCTGATCACCGCGATCCGGGACGGGCGGGAGACGATCACCTGGTCGGACGTGATGCGGGCCAAGCGGCTCAAGCAGCTCGGGCCGCCCGAGGACGTCGAGTACATCGAGCGTGAGCGGCACGCGGTCGCGGTGCACGAGGCGTGCCACGCGGTTGCCGCCTACCGCACCCGCCACCACCTGGAGATCGACCTGGCGACGATCGAGAAGGGCGCCGACTACCTCGGCATGGTGGCCAGCATCAAACCGGAGGACCAGTTCACCCGGTGGAAGTCGGAGTACGAGGCCGACATCATGGTGTCCCTCGCCTCGCTGGCGGGGGAGCGGATGTTCTTCGGCGAGGACAACTCCTCGGGCGTCTCCGGCGACCTGCAGAGCGCGACGGCGATCACCGGGCTGATGGAGGCCCACTGGGGCATGGGCATCGGGGTGGCCTCGCTGCCGGCGTTGCAGGAGCTCGGCCTGCGTGAGGGCAAGGCGGCCCAGCCGCAGCCGGGGGGCGGCGGCACCGGCTTCACCGGCACTCCCACGAGCCGGCGCGACGAGATGGTGCCCGACATGCTCCCCGAGCGGATCGAGTTCAACCTCAGCCGGCTGTTGGAGAAGACGGCCGAGCTGCTGCGCGAGCACCGCCGCGAGGTGCTGTCGGTCGCGCACGCGCTGGAACAGCACAAGACCCTCAACGGCGACGACGTGGTCGCGGTCATCGAGGGCAGGATGGGCCCGCTGATCGACGGCAGCGCCTACACCTCCGACGAGTTCTACGAGGAGATCGAGGCGTACCACACGGCCGCGGTGGCGGCCCACAAGGCGCACAGCGAGGTGCCGGTCGAGCTTCCGCTGCCCCGGACGCGGGTGATCGAGGCGTCGGTCGTGGCGGCGTCTCCGGGCGGCGCCGCGCCGGTGCTGGTCGCTCCGCCGCCGAACGGCCTGACCGGCGGCAACGGGCGCGCCCCGGCGGTGCAGACCGGCGTGGCGGAGCCGGACTTCGTGCCCTGGAACCGCACCTCTGCCCCGGTCTCCCCCGCCCCGCTGCTCGGGGAGCCGACCGGCGCGCCGCGCCGCACGTCGTACGGCGCCCTGTGGGCGGTCGTCGGGGTCGTCGTGGCGGTGGTGCTGCTCACACTGCTGGGGGTGCTGCTGTTCGCCTCGCCGCGGGGCGCGTCCGCCGCCGGAGCCGCCACCGTCGCAGGCGTGCCCACCGGCACGGCCGTGCTGCTGGCCGTCGCGCTGGTCGCGGTGATCGGCGGCATCGCGGTCGCGGTCCTGCTGGTCCGCTCCCACCAGGCGGGGCGGCGGCGGGCCGAGGAGGCCAGAGACCGGGCGGCCGAACGAGCGCAGTTGCTCGCGGCGGCCATGGACCCTGAGGTCGCCATGCGGCTGCTCGGCTACGAGGGCAGGCGCGGCCCGGAGGCCTGAGGCATGCTGTGATCCGATCCCCGGTGGGCCGCGCCCGCCGGGGATCGGCGTTGTGCTGTGGTGGGGCCGGCCGGTGTGTGCCCGGCGTTGACGCGTCCTTCCGGCCGGGGCTGGGACCTGGGCGAACGGACTGTCCGCGGTACTTCTGACACGACCACCACTTTGTCCTACCGCCTACGAAAGTGGATGAAACCTTGGCGTAACTTCTTCCCCATCGTGATCAAAGACGGTAACTTGGCGCCCACTTGAGGCCGTCGCCACCTTCCGGCGTACGGCCCCGCCTTCGTCACCGGACCCGTGACCCCACCCGTACGGGCAGGCCACGGCGTCCAGGGCGCACTAGATGGAGGACTGTCACCATGTCACGTAAGGGACTTCTCGCTCTGGCGGCGCTGACCGCGATCGTCGCACCGGTGTTCGCCGGCGCCGCCGCGCAGGCGGCCGTCACGGACGACTCCGCGTTCCGCGTGCTCGTCTTCGGCAAGACCACCGCCTTCCGGCACGACTCGATCCCCGCAGGTGAGGCGGCGATCCAGAAGCTCGGCCAGGAGAACGGCTTCGCAGTCGACGTGACGGAGGACGCGGCCCAGTTCACCGACGAGAACCTGGCCAAGTATCAGACCGTCGTCTTCATGTCCACGACGGGCGACCCGCTCGGTCAGCCCGAGCAGAAGGCGGCGTTCGAGCGCTACATCGAGAACGGCGGAGGCTTCGCCGGCGTTCACGCCGCCGGAGACTCGGGCTACAACTGGGCCTGGTACGGGGGCCTCGTCGGCGCCTACTTCCGCAACCACCCGGCACAGCAGAACGCCACGGTGAAGATGATCGGCCAGGGCGCGGCGTCCAACCGCGGGCTGCCGAACCGCTGGAACCGTTTCGACGAGTGGTACAACTACCGCACCAACCCGCGCGACGCCGGGGTGCGCGTGCTCGCCACCCTCGACGAGACGTCCTACAACCCCGGCTCCGGCGCCATGGGCGACCACCCGATCGCCTGGTGCCACAACTACGACGGCGGGCGCGCCTGGTACACGGGCATGGGCCACACCAAGGAGGCCTACAGCGACCCGCTGTTCCTGAAGCACCTGCTCGGTGGCATCAAGATGACCGCCGGTGCGACGAACTTCCCCTGCGACCCCGACGGCGAGTGACCGCTCGCGAGGAACGCCCCATCGCGTGACGGGCGCCGGGATGCCGATCATCTGAGGCGGCCGAGCGAGGCGGATGACGGGCGCGCCGTCCGGTGCCTGCACCGGACGGCGCGCCCACGCGTTCAGGACCGCGGGCCGCCGGGCGGCGAGCGGTCCTCGGGTCAGAGCCGGAAGCCCAGGTCGGGCGTGATCTCCGTCACGTCCATCTGGGCCTTCTGCAGGCGGCCCGAGTAGTCCCAGTTCATCGCCTGCCAGCGGGTGAACTGGTCGAGCACCCACATGCCGCTCTGCCTGCTGCCGTTGCCCGACTTGCCGTTCCCGCCGAACGGCAGGTGGGCCTCCGCGCCGGAGGTGGAGTTGTTGACGCTGACCATGCCGGCCGACACGCCCTCGCGAAACCGGAACACCGCCTTCGGGTCGGTGGTGTAGATGGACGACGACAGGCCGTACCCCGGCCGGTTGGCCAGGTCGATGGCCTCGTCGAGGGTGGAGAACGTCGTCACGCCCACGATCGGGCCGAACGTCTCCTCCAGGAACAGCCGGTCGCCGGGGCGGACGCCGTCCACCACCACAGGGTGGTAGTAGAGGCCCTCGCCGTCCATCCGGCCGACCGGGCCCGGCAGCACGGTGTGATGCGGCTGGATCCAGCCCAGATACTCCTCGTATCGCTCGGCGAACTTGTGGTCGAGCAGCGGGCCGTACAGCACGTCGCCGTTCGGGTCGCCGACCTTCGCGTCGCGCACCGCCTCGGTGAACCGGCGCAGGAACTCGTCGTGGACGTCCTCGTGGACGATGACCGTGCCGAGGGAGGTGCACCGCTGACCGGCGGTGCCGAAGCCGGAGAACATGGCGCCCTCGGCGGCGAGGTCGAGATCGGCGTCCGGCATGACGACCATCGGGTTCTTGCCGCCGAGTTCCAGACAGGGCGACTGCAGGTGCCGCCCGCACAGCTCGCCGACGGCCCGGCCGACCGCGCTCGATCCGGTGAAGCCGACCTTCTGCACGGTGCCCTCGCCGAGCGCGTGGTCGAGACCCGCGTACGTCTGATCGCCGTCGGCGAAGACCAGGTTGAGCACGCCGTCGGGCAGTCCGGCCGCCGCGAACAGCCGGTAGAGCGCGTGCGCGGAGGCCGCGGCGTATTCGGCGGGCTTCCACACCACCGCGTTGCCGCACAGCAGCGCCGGAACCAGATACCACGAGGGGACGGCCACCGGGAAGTTGCCCGCCGTCACGACCGCCGCCACGCCGACCGGGACACGGAAGGTGAACAGGCTCTTGTCCGGCATCTCCGACGGCACCGTCTGCCCGTAAAGGCGGCGGCCCTCGCCGAGGAAGAAGTCGCAGGTGTCCACGATCTCGCGGACCTCGCCCAGCGCCTCGGCGTACGGCTTGCCGATCTCCTCGGTCACCAGCCGGGCCAGCGCCTCGGTGTTGGCCTCGACCAGGCGGCCGATCGAGGCGATCACCCGTCCGCGCACCGGCGCGGGGACGCGCGCCCACTCCCGCTGGGCCGCCGCCGCGGCGCGGCAGGCGCCGGCGAAGTCGTCCGCGCCGGCGAGCAGGACCGTCGCCACCGTCTGCGCGGGTCGCGCCGGGTTCACGGACTCGTACGGCGTGCCCGAAGGCAGCTCCTCACCCGCGACGACGGAAACGATCTGCAGAGCCACCGCTGACCTCCGGAATTGTTGCTGGTTCCAAGCCTCGATTACACAGTATTTCCGTCCGCGGCGCCCGGCGACAGGCCCTCCTGCAGTGCCACCGCGGCGGCCTGGGTGCGGCTGGTCACGCCGAGCTTGGCCAGGATGTTCGAGACGTGCACGCTGACCGTCTTCTGCGAGATGAACAGCCGCTCGCCGATCTCCCGGTTGGCCAGGCCGCCCGCGACGTGCGCCAGCACCTCCCGCTCGCGCGCGGTGAGCGCGGACAGCCGCGCCGGCTCCCGTGCCGCTTTCGGCTGCTCACCTGCGGCGCCGCCCTGCGTGTCGCCGGCCCGGGCGTCACCGGGGTGGGTGTCTCCGGCGTGGGCGGCGGGGGAGGCGGGGGAGGCGGCGGGAACGGTCGCCGTCGGGTCGGGGAATCCGGCTCGCGTTCCGACCGCTCTGAGCGTCTGGAGGAAGGGCCGGGCTCCCAGCGCGGCGGCTGTGTGCACTGCGCGCTCCCACTCGGCGCGGGCCGCCGCGCGGTCACCCGTCCGCAGCAGGCTCTCGGCCAGGCGCCACCGCGACCGCGCCTCCTCGTAGCGGAAGCCGAAGCCGAACGCCGCGGTCGCGCGCCGCCAGACCTGCGGATCCTCCGTGCCGTGCGCGCGGTGCCACTCGGCCTCCGCCCGGGCCAGCCAGGCCATTCCCTCCGGCCCCAGCCGGCCCCGAGGGCCGTTCGGCCCGTTCTGCGCCGCCCACCGCGCCCGGCGTAGCAGGTCGTCGCAGGGCTCACCGGTCCGGCCGAGGTCGGCCAGCGCCCACAGGCCGGTGGCCGCGATGCGGATCACACTGGGATCGAACGGCTCCAGCGCCGCGACGACCGCGTCGACGTGATCGAGCGCGGTGAGCGGGTCGCCGCGCCACAGCGCCTGCTCGGCCGCCATGCCGCGCGCCATGTAGCCGATCAGCTCGTCCGACCAGAAACGGGACAGCCACCGCAGCCGCTCGTCGGCCACCGGGCGCCCCCGGCCCACCTCGACGAAGAGGGCGAACGACGACAGTTGCGCCTCGGCCCTGGTGCCGACGCGGACGCCGAACCCTCCCGCCAGCCGCTCGGCGGCGTCCCAGTCGCCGTCGGCGTAGTGCACCAGGTAGTGCAGGAAGCGCAGGTCGGTGCCGAACGTGCTCCAGGTGAGCCCGGTCTCCCCGGCCAGCCGTACGCCGTCCTCGGTGATGCGGGCGGCCACCGCGAGGGCGCCGTTCTCGTACTGGATACGGGCGAGGTTGAAGCGTGCCCGCAGGTCGATGGACAGGTCGCCCGAGGCGCGGCGGGTGGCGCGCGTGAGCAGGTCGACGGGGTGCTCGACGCTGCTCCCGAACTCCTCCTCGATCAGGGCGAGCGAGACGAGGGCGCTGACCTCCGCGTCGCGGGCGCCGGTCGCCTCCGCGACCTCCAGCGCCCTGGACGCCGTCGCCGCCGCCTCCTCCTCGTGGTACTGCCGGAAGAGTGCGCGGGCGTAGGTGGCCAGGGCTCTGGCCAGCAGCGGGCTGTGCGGTGCCGCGTCCACCGCCTCGCGGGCGGACGCGACCGCCTCGGCCTCGTCGCCGCCCGCGTCCGCCAGATAGTAGGACAGCCGCTCGCCGGTCTCCGCGATCAGGGCCGGGTCGCTCGCCTCGCGGCGGATCCGCCGCACCTGCTCCGCCGCCCGGTGGTAGTCGCCGGCCGCGGCCGCCGCCGCGGCGCTGGCCAGTGCGATCCTCGCCCGGTTCTCCCCGGCCAGCCGTTCGGCGTCCGGCACCTGCTTCCAGACCTCCAGCGCCCGCTCGAAGTGCCGGTGCGCCTCCGCCGGCGCGCCGAGCCCGGCGGCCAGCCGTCCGGCCTCCACCGACGCCCGCAGCGCGCCCGGCAGGTCGTGTCCGGCGAGATGGTGATGGGCCAGCTCGGCGGGGGAGCCGCGGCGTTCGGCGAGTAGCGCGGCGAACGCGGTGTGCAGGCGGGTCCGCTCACCCGGCAGCAGGTCGTCGTAGACGGCCTCCTGGAGGAGCGCGTGCCGGAACGTGTAACCGTCGCTGCCCGCCGTGAGCAGCCGCTGGGAGACGATCTCGCGCAGCGCGTCCTCCAGCGGCAGGTCGCCGAGCCCGGTGGCGTCGCGCAGCAGGTCGTGGCCGACCCGGCGGCCGGCCACGGCGGCGACCCGCAGCACCTGACGGGCGGTCTCCGGCAGGGTTTCCACCCGGGCGAGCAGTAGGTCGGCCAGCGTTCCGGGCAGCCGCGCCCGTTCGGCGCCGGCCGCCAGGAGCTCCTCGGCGAAGAACGGGTTGCCCCCGGCGCGCTCGATCAGGGTCGTCAGGCCGCGTCCCGCCACCGGTTCCGCGGGGCCCTCGCCGCACCGGTCGAGGACAGCGAGATACTCGGCCATGTCGTCGTCGCCGAGCGGTGGCACCTCGACGGAGGTGACCAGCGGCAGCCGCCGCAGCTCGGCCAGGACCGGACGCAGCGGGTGGCGGCGGTGGAGGTCGTCCGTGCGGTAGGTGCCGACGAGGCAGACCCGCTCGCGCTGCAGCATGCGAGTGAGGAAGACGAGCAGGTCCCGGGTCGAGCGGTCGGCCCAGTGCAGGTCCTCGAACACGAACAGGACCGGCTGTCGCCCGGCCACCTCCGACAGCATGTCGAGCACCGACCCGAACAGGCGCTGCTGGGCGAGCCCCCCGGTGGTCCCCTCCGTGGGGCCCGTCTCGTCGCCGGGCAGCAGCCGCCGCAGCGCGGGACGGGCCGTGACGGCCGGGCCGACCGGCCCGCCGGCATCGGCGGCGGCGCCGCGCAGGGCGTCCGCGAGCGGCAGATAAGGAAGGGCGTCACCGAGCTCGGCGCACTGGCCGGTGAGTGTCACGAAGCCGCGCCGCTGCGCGAGGTCGCACAGCTCGGTGACGAGCCGGGTCTTGCCGATCCCCGCGTCGCCGCCCACCAGGGCGACCCCCGCGAGCCCGGCCGCGGCGGCGTCCAGCACGCCGACGAGCCGATCGAGCTCCGCGGAACGCCCGATCAGCACCCTTTGCGGCGTACGCGCAACCACGCAGGTGAGTATGACACGCGACCCCGACAGAACCGCTCCCGCGCGTGCGCCCGCCGCCGCGGCGGGCCTCGAAGCGTAATCCGCAAGCCCGTGAACTTTTCAGCGTCCGCCGAACCGGTCAGGGGCGGTTCGAGCGCATCGCCGTGCCTATCCACCAGGCTGAATGCTTCTCGTCGTGCAATGCCGGATGAAGGGCACTTTTCGGAATCATTTCGGGTGCCGTTGACGACTCGGCGAGGTCGCCCGATACTTTCGCCAATACGCCGATACTTTCGGCGTCGTGACGACGGCGAGGTGGCCCCGGCTTCCCCCGCCCACGGTGCTTGTCCCCCGTCAGCCCTCACGAGGAGGAAGCGCGCATGCTCGACGCCCCCACTCACTGGCCGGGCCGCAGACGCGGTCGCGTCAGGCTGTTCATCGCCCGCGTCTGCGCCGTGGCGCTGGCCGCGGCTGTGGCGATGCTGCCCGGCGTCGCCAACGCGGCGGTCACCACCAACCAGACCGGCACCAACAACGGCTACTTCTTCTCGTTCTGGACCGACAGCCAGGGCACGGTCTCCATGGAGTTGGGGTCCGGCGGAAACTACAGCACCTCCTGGCGCAACACCGGCAACTTCGTCGCCGGTAAGGGCTGGAAGCCCGGCGGGCGCAGGACCATCAACTACTCCGGCAGCTTCAACCCCTCCGGCAACGCCTACCTGGCCGTCTACGGCTGGACGCGGAGCCCGCTGGTGGAGTACTACATCGTCGACAACTGGGGCACCTACCGGCCCACGGGCACCTTCAAGGGCACCGTGACCTCCGACGGCGGCACCTACGACATCTACCAGACCACCCGCTACAACGCGCCGTCCATCGACGGCAACCAGACCTTCAACCAGTACTGGAGCGTCCGCCAGCAGAAGAAGACCGGCGGAAGCATCACCGTCGGCAACCACTTCGACGCCTGGGCCCGCGCCGGCATGTCGCTGGGCAACCACGACTACCAGATCCTCGCCACCGAGGGCTACCAGAGCAGCGGCAACTCCAACATCACCATCGGCGGCTCCTCCGACGGTGGCGGTGGTGGCGGCGGTGGCGGCGGTGGCGGTGGCGGCTCCACGCCGCCCCCGAGCGGCGGTGGCGGGCCGATCAAGAATGTCGCCTCCGGCCGGTGCGTCGACGTGCCCAACGCCAGCACCTCCGACGGCACCCAGGTGCAGCTGTACGACTGCAACGGTCAGAGCAACCAGCAGTGGAACTACACCTCCTCCCAGGAGCTGCGGGTCTACGGCAACAAGTGTCTGGACGCCGCGGGCACCGGCAACGGCGCCAAGGTCCAGATCTACAGCTGCTGGGGTGGCGACAACCAGAAGTGGCGCCTCAACTCCGACGGCACCATCACCGGTGTTCAGTCGAACCTGTGCCTGGACGCTGCCGGACAGGGCACGAGCAACGGCACCCAGCTTCAGCTGTACTCCTGCTGGGGCGGCAACAACCAGAAGTGGACGCGGAGCTGACGCCCGGGGACGCGATCCCCGCCTGCTGATCCTTTCCTTCTGGTGAGGGGGGCTCCGGTGCGGCGGCTATCCGCCGCACCGGAGCATTTCCCCGACGGGCCTTCCCGTGCCGATCTCGGTGAAGGGCTGTGGGAACCGCCCGCGCGGGAGCGGGGCCTTCCCGTGCCGGGCCGGGCTCATCCCACGATGGGCGCGGCAGTTGCCGTTGAGAAACACTCGTGGTCGTCTGTGCCAACGGGGAGATCGCCGGTTACGCCATCTGCGACGACGTGAGCTCCCGTTCCATCAAGGGCGAGAACCCGCTGTACCTCCCGCAGGCGAAGGTCTAGCTCGGCGGAACCGCGCTGGGGCCGGGCATCCGCTCCACGTGGGAGGTGCCGGACCCCTACGCCCTCGGCATCCGTCTCGGCATCGCACGCGGCTCCCGGGAGATGTGGACGGGCTCGGCGAGCACCGGCCTGCTCCACCGGCGCATCGAGGACCTCGTCGAACACCTCCTGCGCGCCGACCGCTACCCGTACGGGGTGGTCCTGGCCACCGGCACCTGCCTCGTGCCCGAGTCGGACTTCACGCTGAGGCCGGGCGACGAGGTGCGCATCGAGATCGACGGCCTGGGCCGACTCGTCACCCCGTGAGCGTGGTCACCGACATCGACCCCTGAGCCCGAGAGCCCGCCGGCTCGGCGTTGCGATCACCATGGCCGCGACGTGGTTTGCCAGGGTCGGCTCACCGCCCGGCAGCGTGGTGAAGCCGTACTGCTCGCACCAGGACTCGAAGTGTCCCCAGGCACGGTGGGAACCAGGCACGGGGGAAACCGCGTACGACCTGGTCCGCTTCAAGTAGGTGCGGACGCTGTTGCGCCAGTGGCGCCTGCGCGATCGGCTACGCCCGCCCGGGCTGTGAGGAGGCCGTCCAGGACGCCCTTCAGGAGCGTAGCGGGATGTTCGCTGGCCACACCCCACCGAAGTGGAATCCGGTGCCCGCGGGTGGACCGCGGGCACCGGAGGCGATCAAGGATCGATTGGGCTACTTGGTGTTGGGCCCGCCCGGCGTCGGGACGTTGGTCGTGACGAAGTCGTGGCAGAGGCTGTCGGCGTCGGTGCCGTCGGGCCAGCGGGCGTTGCTCCGGCCTGCGCCGGCGGCGGCGCCGGCCACCACGGCGATGCAGCCGCCCTTGCCCTGGTCGGCCTCCATGACGGCGAGCTCGGGAGTGGCGATGGTTCCGTTGCCGCTCGAACTGCTCTGCTGGGAGCCGTAGACGACGGCGTCGACGACCACGTGGCCTCGTTCGTCGAGCAGCGCGATGGAGCCGGCGCTGGTGGACAGGGCGCTCCCGAACCACTGGTCGGGCGCCGGCGTTCCCTGGTAGCCCGCCGTCGTGACGAGGGGGTTGACCACGGCCGTGCCGGTCGGGTGGGCCTTGACCGGCTTGTCGAGCGTGAGGCCGCCGCCCAGCGCCTGCACCGGCACGCCGCTCGTGTGCGGGTGACGGGTCGGCGGCGAGAAGCTGATTCCCGTGCCGGGGTCGGACACGTCGACGCCCGACACGTGGGCGAGCCGCAGCGGCGCGGCCAGGTCGACGCCCGTGCCGCTCGCGCCGGTGGTGCCGACGTTCGCGACCGTGACGGTCTCCTTGTTCTCGCCGGTGTCCACCGTCAGGGTGTCGCCGACGGTCATGTTGACGTCGGCCGCGACCTTGATGTTGGTCGCGCCCTCGGCCGCGTCGGCCGACAGGGTCGTCTGCGTGGCCGCCTTGCCGACCGCGGTGACCGTGGCCAGCTCGTAGTCGTCGCCCGAATCGATGCCGATCCTGTCGCCGACGGTGAATCCGGTCGCGTTCGTGACGGGCACGTTGGTCGAGTGGGCGGGGATCGTGATCCACGGCCCGGTGGACACGGGAACGAACAGCGTCGTCGCCGGGCTGGCCGCCGTCCCGACCGACTGGATCGTGCGGGTCTCCCGCTCGCGGCCGGTGTCGATGTCGATCTGCTGGCCGGCCGCGAAGCCGGTCGTGCTTCTGACGTTGACCGTGGCGTCCGTGGGGCCGGTGGGAGCCGCCAGCCCGGAGCCGGCGAGGCCCAGCAGGTAGTAGGCGCCGCTCGCGAGCCGCGTCCCGGGCGGGATCTTGGCCAGCGTGGTGCCGGGCGAGCCGCTCGGCGTGGTGGTCAGGGTCCAGCCGGAGATGTCGACCTCGTTCGCGGAAGGGTTGTAGAGCTCCACGAACTGGTCGGTCGAGTTGGTGCTCGTACGGAACCGGACCTCATTGATCTTGATGGGGATCACGTTGCGTACGGCTTGCGCGGTTTCCGCGGACTGGCGGCCCTTCACGGGGCCGGAGGGGTTCGTCCACTCGGCCCTGCCGGTCAGGTAGCCGGCGTCGGTCCTGTCCGCGGAGGTGACCGTGAAGGTCGCGCTCACGCTCTCACCCGGTGCGACCGACGGGAACGTCGCCGACTTGTCGGGGGTGTCCTTGACCGAGGCGGTCCATCCCCCGGGGGCGGACAGGCTCAGCTTGACGCCCACCGCTGCCGAGCCCGTGGTGTTCGTGAACGTCTCGGTGACGTCCTGCGCGGAGCGCGGGGTGAACGTGGTGGCCCGCGACAGCGCCAGACGCGTCACGTCGTACTTGGCGGCCACGATGTTGGCCTGCACCGCGTCCGTGGTGGCCTCCGACGGGTAGCCCTTCGTCATCACCCCCTCGTAGAAGGTGCCCGACGAGCCGTTGCCGTTGTCGCCGCCGGTGCCGAGGAGGACGGCGCCCTTCTTGTGCATGGGGTAGTAGCTGCTGTTGGTCAGCGAGCCGGGACGGATTCCGCTGTAGAAGGTCGTCAGGGGGCCGTCCTGGGCGTTGCCGCCTCGCAGATCCCACTGGTTCCCGCCGCCGCCGTCGACGACCGCGGTGAGGAACCGCCAGGAGTCGACGGTCGGATCGGCCGGGTTCTGCTTCGCGTTGTACCCGGAGAACAGGCCCGCCTCCATGTCGGCCATGATCCACGGGCCGGGGCCGCTGCCGCTGCCCCAGGCGGTGGCGGTGCCGAAGTACGTGGTCTCCATGGTGCCGGTGCCCACGGCGCGGCTGTTCGTCGAGGAGTTGCCGTAGTCGAAGCAGCAGCCGCTGTCATAGTGGGTGCCGTCGATGACGTAGTAGATGCCCTCCGGCTCGTCGGCCTTCGCGAGGCCGGTGGCGTCGTTGTTGCGGTACCCCATGCCCGGCATGATGTACACGCCGTAGGCCTTGTGGCCGCTGATCGTGATCGGCGCCATGTCCGCTATCGAGAGGGTGTCGTAGCCCCCGACGGCCGGGCCGCGGAACGTGCCGGGAGGAGCCTGATAGAGGGCGTTGCCCAGGCCGGACTGGTCGTAGATCTTGGTGATCACGCAGATCACGTGATCGCAGAACGCGTCCTGGGCCGCCGCGTCGGCGTATCCGCCGGCGTCCGGGGAGGGGTGGGCGGCGGAGCGGACGACGCCGATGTCCCTGGTCGTGTTGTCCGAGGTGCGCATGACCTGGTACAGCGGGCCGTTGTAGGAGGCGTACAGCGCGCGCGTGGTGCTGTGGGCGGTCACGCAGGGCGTGCCGCCGGCGGCGTAGATGTCACAGGGTCCCTGCGGCCGATCCGGGGCGCCCGGCGGCTGGCCCGGGGCGCCCGGCGGACGGTCCGGACCGGCGGGCGGCGCCGCCTGCGCCTGCGGCGTCACCGCGAGCGCGCCGCCGATCAGCGCCAGTGCGGTCGCCGTATGAGCGGCCAGGGTTTTGAGGCGTCCGCGTCGGATGGGGGGTCTGAACATGTTGGATCAACTCCTACATGCGTCTTGCTCGACTGAGTCGAACGTGCGGGGGGTGCGGCCTGCCGATGTTCGGTCAGGCGACTGCGGACACCGTCACGCGGGCATGCACGATCCCGCGCCGGACGTCTCGGTCGGCACTCGGCAGGACATCCGCCGGCGCGAATTGTTAGCGCTAACAAAAACAATCGCGTCAACGGGGTCGTGGGTGGCGGAGGGGAGTCGGGAGCGGGGTTGAGCTTGATCAACTGCTGCTCACTATGGCACCGGCCGAAGGTAACGTCAAGGTTACATACGCAATATCGGGCCGGTCCTTTCCCGGCCGTCCGCCCGCCGGAACGCGAAGGACCGGCGGGCGTTCGCCGATGTCAGGGCACACGCCGCCCTGTTCGCCGACCGCTCGGCCCCGGGGGCTCAGCCGGTGAATTCGTCGACGCCGAGGGCGAAGTCCCAGTGGCCAACCCCGTTGCCGGCGAGGGCCACCGTGACCAGGCCCATTCCTTCCAGCCAGTGCGCCATCTTCAGGCCGCCGACGTCCAGCGGGCGTAGCCCGAGGCTCTCGATGAATGCCGCCACGTCCGCCTTGGCCTGCGCATCGTCGCCGGCGATGAAAACGTTGGGCCGGCCCTTCTCCAGGACATTGCGGAAGATGGTGTTGAAAGCCTTGACCACGCTGGCGGTGGCCGGGGCCACCTTGGCGACTTCCTGCGCGATCGAGGTCTCCCCGCTGTGGGCCAGTCCGTCGAACGTGGCGTTGAAGGGGTTGCTGATGTCGACGATGGCCTTGCCCGCGAGGGCGTCCCCGTACTCGGCGACGACCGGAACGACGCCGGCGTACAACAGGGCCGCGATGACGATGTCCCCGGCAGGGACGGCGCCCCACTTGCCCGTCGTGGCGCCGCCGCCCAGAGCCTTGGCCAGGTCATCGGCCTTGGACTGATCGCGTCCCATGACCTCGACGGTGTTGCCGCCCGCCAGCGCGAGCGTGCCGATGGCGCGGGCCATGTTCCCCGTACCGAGGAGGGTGATGCTGCTCATGAGGTGTGCTCTCTTCCTGTTCGCGAGATGTCGCGCTGTCTCGTTCATGATCGTTACGCACCCTCGGTGCGCAGTTTCCCAGGGCTGTGTGCCGACGAGACGCCGTGCACTGCCATCTCGGTGAGCGCGATCCGGCCCCACACCTCGTCGGTCGACTCGATCCCCACGCCGGTGGTGCCCTGCCAGGCGCTGGGCTCCTGCCACGCCGTGGCCGGCGCGTGCGGGTGCCGGCCGATCAGCCGTCCGCGTTCGTGATCAGCTCGTCGCGGCGACGGGGTCGCTGCGCGGTGTGCCCGCGGCATTCCTGGTGGTGGTTCAGATGGCGGTGGTGCCACCGTCGGTGACCAGTTCCAGGCCGTTGACGTAGCTGGAGTCGTCGGAGGCGAGGAACAGGGCGACGGTGGCGATTTCTTCGGGGCGGCCCATCTTCCCTCGGGGGATGAGGGACTCGAATGCGGCCTTGGTCGCCTCGTCGAACAGTTCTTCCTGTTTGGCGGTGGCGACCTGGCCGGGGGTCAGGACGTTGACCCGGATCTTGCGGTCGCGCAGTTCGTTGAGCCAGACGCGGGCCCAGGCCTGCTGGACGGCTTTGCTTCCCGCGTAGAGGCTCCAGCCGGGGAAGGAGCCGAGGGAGGCGTTGGATCCGGTCATGAGGATCGAGCCGTTGTCGTTGATCAGCGGCAGTGCCTTCTGCACGGTGAACAGGGTGCCGCGCGCGTTGAGCCAGAAGGCGCGGTGGAACTGTTCCTCGGTGATCTCGCCGAGGACGGCGGGTTCGCCCATTCCGGCGCTGGCCCACAGCACGTCGATCGAGCCCTTTTCCCGCTTGACGGTGTCGTACAAGCGGTCCAGGTCGTCCAGTTCGGCCGCGTCACCCTGGACGGCGGTGACGTTGCGGCCGATCAGCCTGACGGCGTCGTCCAGTGCTTCCTGCCGCCGGGCCTGGATGAAGACGTGCGCTCCTTCCGCGACGAACAGTTTGGCGCCGGCCAGTGCCATGCCGGTGGATCCGCCGGTGATCACCGCTACCTTGCCGTCGAGCTTTCCCACGATCACTCCATTGAACTGACGGGTATCCGAAACAGCTCGGTCCTATATACACCGGGCTGTGTACGTAACGTACGCGACGGCTGGTCGGGGCGCAAGCTACGTACACCGGTCTGTATCGAACCGGTTTATGCTGGAGGCATGACGGAGTTGGAGAAGGGCCCCCTGGGCCGGCGCCGTGGCAGGGGCGCGCGCGAGCGCATCCTCAGCGCGTCACAGCAGCTGTTCCGCGATCAGGGAATCAACCGCACCGGCATGGACCAACTCTGTGCCGCGGCCCAGGTGTCCAAGCGCACGGCCTACCAGCACTTCACCAGCAAGGACGAACTCGTCGCCGAATACCTCCGTCGATTCGATCCCGACGTCATGCCCGGAGTGTTCGACCGCACCGACCTCACGCCCCGCGAACGGCTTCTCGCCGCCTTCGAGATGCCCGCGTCCACGCCCCTGTGCCCCTACATCGCGGCGGCCGTCGAACTCCACGACCCCCAACACCCCGCATCCCAGTACGCACGCGACTACAAGACCGCCATCGCCGCGCGGCTCACCGAAACCGCCCGCGAAGCGGGCGCCACCAACCCCGAGCAACTCGGCGAACAACTGGCGCTGCTCATCGACGGCGCCTCGGCCCGCACCCGAGTCCTCAACGGCGATTCCTTCCCCACCGCCGCCGCCATCGCCGCCGTCCTCATCGACAACGCCATCCCTGCGCCATCTCCTCGGCAGCCGAGCGATGACCGCGGAACTACCGGGTCTGCTCCCGTTCCGGTCGGAGGCCAATGACGGCCCGATCACGCCTCGTCGGCCGCTCGTGCGTGCTTATGCCTGCATGTGCTCAGGGCGCTGTGCGGCCGTCGGGCACAGTGCGATGTCGCGGTGTGTCCGACGGCCGTCTGCCGTGCGCGCGGCGTGGTGCTCCGTCCGCGCGGAGTTCCTGCGAGGTCAGTGGGCGGCGACGTTGTCCCCGGCCTCGGTCTCCGGGGCTGCCTCGCCGTCGGGCTGTAGGGGTTCGGGCTGTAGGGGGGCGGTGTTCTTCGTGCCGCGCAGGGCGACGTGGACGAGCAGTGCGGCCATGACGACGGCACCGATCCACATGGCCTGCCGCCAGCCGTCGACGAAGGACTGCTGCGCCGCGTGCATCAGGTCCTGTGCGTGGCTGCCGGCCTGTGGCGCGACCTCGATGGCGTTGGCGATGCCTTCACGAGCGGTGTTCGCGACGCCCGTAGGTATGCCGTCGAGCTTGCTGTCGATGGTGCTGCGGTAGCCGTTGGCCAGGAGTGCGCCGAGCACGGCGACGCCCAGGGCGGTGCCGAACTCGCGGGTGACGTCGTTGAGCGCGGAGGCGACGCCTTGCTTGTTGCGAGGCAGGGAGCTGGTGATGGCCTCGGTGGAGGGCGTCATCGACAGACCCATGCCGATACCCATGGCGAGCATGCCGGCCAGGATGGACAGGTAGCCCCCGTCGACGGACATGAACAAGGCCATCAGGGCCAAGCCGAGGGTGGCCAGGACGACGCCCACGGCCATGGTGGAGCGGGTGCCAATCCTGGCTGCCATCTTGGGCGCCAGGCCGGAGGTCACCATCATCATGACGGCCATCGGCATCATCGCCACGGTGGACAGCAGCCCGGACCAGCCGAGTACGGCCTGGAAGAACGGGAAGAGGACGACGGCGATCCCGGCCTGGACACCGAAGACGACGAGCAGGGTGATGGAGCCGCTGGCCAGTCCGCGCTCACGGAAGAGGCGTACGTCCAGCAGCGAGGCGTCGCGGCGGTGCAGCTCCCAGGCCACGAAGGTGATGGCGGCGATGACGCCGACGGCCAGGCTGATCAGAGTGATGGGCGCGGTCCAGCCGCGTTCGGGGCCTTCCTGTAGGACGAAGACGAGACCGATCACGGCGATGGTGGAGACCAGTGCGCCGATGGCGTCGAAGGAATGCGCGGAGCGTTCGCGGGAGTTGGGCACGGACTTCAGCGTCATCGCCAGCGCGATGACGACCAGGACCACGGGCAGGACGAACAGTCGGCGCCAGTCGGCGACGTCGACCAGCAGGGCGGAGAGGAACATGCCCAGGATGCCGCCGCCTCCGGCGACGCCGGTCCACACACCGATCGCCTTGCCTCGTTCCTCCTCGGGAAAGGTGGAGGTGATGACGGCCAGCGTGATCGGCATGATCATCGCGGCGCTGATCCCGGCGGCCACGCGGGCGGCGATCATGACCCCGGCCGACGGGGCCAGGCCGGCGACGACGCCGGCGGTACCGAAGACGATCAGCCCGGTGATCAGCATGGGCTTGCGGCCCAGACGGTCACCCAGCGCGCCGAGCGGCAGCAGCAGTGCGGCCAGGGCCAAGGTGTAGACATTGATGATCCACAGGACAGTGGTCTGCGAAGCGCCGAACTCGACGGCCATGTGGGTCTGGGCGACGTTCAGTCCGGACACCGAGGCGATGACAGCCATCAGCGCGATCGAGACGGTGATCAGGATCGCGCGCAGCTGACGCGGGTCCGGCGTACCTCCGCCGCCGGCCGGCGCGGCCGCCTCCAGAGGAGGCTGATTGGTACTCATGGTTTCCTTCCTGAAAGGGCATGCGGAATCAGCGCCGGGACAGGACCGGTCGCCAGGTTGGTGAGATGGGGACCTGCTCACCGCGCGGACCGCTGGACGGCGGTCCGCGGTTTCTTCACGGTCCGCGCGGTTCTTCAGCGGCGGGGCTTATGTCAGCCGGTGGTCTTTCAGGCGGCGGCGAGCGCGGCGTCGATGCCCGCGGTGGCCGGCAGGGCGTTGATGTGGGAGCCGGCCAGGGCGTTGTTCAGGTCCGCGGCGCCGCCGTCGATCACGACACATCCACGGTCTCGGTGGGCAGTGTGTCGCTCCCGTAGCGGGAAGTCTGCGCAGACATGTCGCACCTTTCGTCGTACCTGGCCCCCCGTGCTGGACCATCTGTATTCGACGTTAAAGGCGCTTTGCAGTCAGGGCATACCATGTTGCCCATGACGCAAGAAGATGGTCAGCTGGACAGTCTCGTACGCAAACGGATCCGCGCGCTGCGCGTCGCGCAGGGCTGGTCGCTGGAGGAGCTGTCCACCCGCGCCAACCTCAGCCAGTCTTCACTGAGCCGCATCGAGAACGGTCAGCGCCGCCTGGCTCTGGATCAGCTGGTCACCCTCGCCCGCGCGCTCGACACCACCTTGGACCAGCTCGTGGAGAACGCCGCCGACGACGTCGTCATCAGCCCGATGATCGACGGCGCCCACGGCCTGATGCGCTGGCCCATAAAGGGCGACCCCGGTATGAGCGTGATGCGTCAGCGGATGACCGACCCTCCGCCCGACAACCCGGCCCGCATGCGCGCCCACCCCGGCCGCGAATGGCTGGTGGTGCTGTCCGGCGCCGCCGTCCTCATGCTCGGCCACCGGCGCTTTCGCATCGAGACCAACCAGGCCGCAGAGTTCCCCACCATGATGCCGCACGCCATCGGCGCCGAAGGCGGACCATGCGAGATCATCGGCATCTTCGACCGCGACGCCCGCCGCGGACACCAGAAAGACGCCGGCGCCGACGGCTCCGAAGCCGGCCGCAGGGGCGTCCAGGGCCTCTGCGAATAGCGGGCTCCAATCCGCGAGGCCCTCGGCGCGTGGTAGATCTTGCGCGCCGGGCAGCACACCACGCCACCTTCTTGCGTGTTCCGCAAGCAGTCGTGCGGTATGCGCATGACGGGCTTACGGTGTCGCCATGCCCCAAACGCACCAGCACACCGCCCACAGTGGCGAAGGCGGCCACCACCCGAGCCACCACCCCGGCCCCCACCCTGACCCCCACCCTGACCACCGCCACGGCGGCCACCAAGAGCACAGCGATGGCGAGCAGGCGGAGATCCTCGACCTGGATGCCGAGGTGCTCGCCGAGCACATAGCGTCCATCACCGCCTGGCTGCCGCTGAAGAGCGAGCCGCGCCAGATCGTGGACCTGGGCTGCGGCACCGGTGCGGGCACCTTCGCGCTCCTCGAGCGCTTCCCCGACGCGCACGTCACGGCTGTCGACAGCTCGGCCGGGCACCTCCGGCTCCTGCGCGAGAAGGCATGCGCCCGCGGAGTCGAGGAGCGCGTACGGACTGTGCAGGCCGACCTCGACGCCAACCACTGGCCCGACCTCGGCACGCCGGATCTGGTGTGGGCCTCGGCCTCGATGCACCACATGGCCGACCCCGGCCGCGCCCTCGCGAGCGTCCACGACCTGCTCGCCCCCGGCGGCCTGTTCGCCGTCGTCGAGCTCGCGGATTTCCCCCGCTTCCTGCCCGCCCACGCCCCTGAGAGCCAGCCCGGACTCGAAGAGCGCGCCCATGCCGCGACCGACAGCTTCCACGCCGAGCACGTTCCGCACCGCGGCGCCGACTGGGGCCCGATGTTGACAGCCGCCGGTTTCACCGTCGAGGACGAACGCACCATCATCGTCAACATCGAAGGTGGGCGCAGCGAGGCGATCGGCCGCTACGCCGTGGGCGGCCTGCGGCGCATCCGCCGTGTCGCCGCACCCGCCCTCAGCCCCGAGGACCTCGCCGCACTCGACGAGCTCCTGGACACCAACAGCCCGAACAGCATTCTGCGCCGCGATGATCTCGCCGTACGCACCGAGCGCACCGTGTGGGCGGCCCGCCGCGCCTGACACCCGGCAAGCGCCGGTGACCGCCCGGCTCTGTCCTCAGTGGCCGGTGGCGCCGTCGATCCGCTCGCGGAGCAGGTCGGCGTGCCCGTTGTGACGCGCGTACTCGGCGATCATGCCGACCAGGATGCGGCGCAGCGAGATCGGCTGCCCGGTGGCGCGGTGGACACCGGTCTCGTCCAGTGAGCGGGCGGCGGCGACGATTTCGCGGGAACGCTCGCACTCCGTCCGCCACACGGCGAACGCCTCCTCGACGTCCCCGTCCAGATCCTCGAAGTCCTGGTCGGGGTCGTCGTCCGAGTAATACAGGAGCGGGACGTCCTCACCGGCGAACTGGATGCGGAACCACCACCGCTCCACGCTCCCGAGGTGCCGGAGGATCCCGTGGAGACTGAGCCCGGACGGCGGCGCCCCCTTGTCCGACAGCCGATCCTTGGGAAGACCCGAGCACTTCAGCGCGAACGTCTCGCGGTGCCAGTCGAGGAAGGCCGTGAGGATCTCCCGCTCGTCGCCGACGAGGGGAGGGGTGGACCGGGAGTCGTCGTCCCACTTCTTCGAGTAGTTGGCCTCGGGAATCTCGCTCATGGGCCCGACCCTGCCAGACGTCGCCGACATTTCCGCCGAGCGCGAGCGCGAGCGCCGAGAGCCGAGAGCCGAGAGCCGAGCGCCGAGACCGAGAGCCGGGAGCCGGGAGCCGGACACCGGTGCACGCCGGACGCCGTCTTCCCGGATCGTGAGCTGGCCCGACTTCACGAGCGCGCCTAATTGTCGGAGCGCGTGGTTAGTCTGCGGCGCGTGATGGAACGGCGGAGCCGGGAGCAGGTGCCGGCGGCGGCTCCCGATGGGACGGCCGGCGCAGGCACGGGGGGACGTTCGGTGCCCGGGCGCACCCAGGCAGAGCAGCGGGAGAGCAGGGTCGCCGCGGGTCTGTCGGAGCTGGAGCGGTGGCTGGCCGACCAGATCGGGCAGGGGATCGCGCAGGCACGGCAGACGGGGCCGTCCGACTGGGACGATCTCGCCAGGCGGCTGGTCGACGCGCAGGCGCCGGGTGTGGCGGGGACGGTCAGCCGGCTCCCACGGGTGCTCGGCGCGGAGGACTGGCCGGGCCTTCTGCTCGGGGAGTACGCGCTGCTTCATCTGCTCGCGGTCGCCCATCGCCGTGCCGCCGCGCTGCCCGAGCCGTTGCGGCAGACCGTGCGGGCGCGGGTCGGCTTCCCTGTCACCAGGGAGTCCGTCCTGGCCACCCCGGCCGTGCGGGACCACTGGGATGTCGTCGGCCGCCGGGACGAGGAGCAGGACCGGCTGCTCGCCCGGCGCGTGTGGCTGGCGGGGCGGACGACGGGCCGCCTGGCGATGGTGCTGTCGTTCTCGCCCGCCGGGCAGCCGCTGGAGTCCTTTCCGCCGCCGGGCGCGTCGATCGACGCCGACGTGGTCTTCTATCCGGGGGCGGCGCCGCTGCGCGCCCTGGTCGCCGAGCGGCGGGGCCTCGTCGAGGCGGGGCCGCCCCCGGGGACGAAGGTCTCCCAGGTGCCCGCGCTGATCGCGGAGGTGCTCGCGGCCGATCCCTGGACCGATTCCTGGCCGCTGGTGCTCGACGGAGTCGTCCCCTGCCCGGACGCGCTGGCGGACGACGAGGGGAACGCGCTGCCGCTGCATCCGTCCGCGGGCGTCCCGTGGCGGCTGCTGGCCGTCTCCGGCGGACGGCCGGTGACGGTCGCCGCCGAATGGACCCCGCGCGGGCTGCTCCCGCTGACGGCGTGGAACGAGGACGGCGGGGTGGTGCGGTTATGACGCGGGCCGTCTCCGGCGGAGGGGAGGCCGGGCGAATTTCGTGGGAGGACCTGGTGTCCACCGCGCTGGTCGGTGCCGACCGCCGCGCCGTCCCGCCGGAGAGCCTTCTGGAGCAGGCCGCCGAGCAGGCGGTCCGGATGCGCGCGGGCCGGCGGCCGGGCAGGGGCAGGCCGCCGGCTCCCGCGGCGGCGGAGACGCTGCCGCTCGTGCCCGGGGCCGCCGCGGACCGGCTGGCCCGGATGCTCGCGGGTGAGCAGGGCAGGCTGCTGACCGAGTGGCTGGAGACGGCGGCCGCGCGGCGGGTGCGGGTCCCGGCCGAGATGATTCCCGGGCTGCTCGACCTCGGGGCGCGGGACCGGTCGATCCGCGCCTGCCTGGGGGCGGTCGCCGGAGCCCGGGGCCGCTGGCTCGCCGGTCTCAACTCCGACTGGGCCTACCTGCTGGCGGAGCCGGCGCACGTGCCGCCCGACGAGGTATGGGAGCTCGGCACGAGCGGCGACAGGCGTGCCTTCCTCGCCGCGTTGCGGCGCCGCGACCCCGCTGCCGCGCGGGAGCTGCTCGAACGCGGCTGGAGCGCGGAGACGCCGGAGGACCGGGCCGCCTTCGTGACGATCCTCGCCGACGGCCTCGGCATGGCCGACGAGCCGTTCCTGGAGGCGGTGCTCGACGACCGGCGCCGCGAGGCGCGGCAGGCCGCCGCCGACCTCCTCACCCGCCTGCCGCGCTCGCGGCTGGCCCTCCGCATGACGGCACGGGCACGCCGTTTCGTGACCAGGCACGGCTCCGGGCTCCGGGCGGAGCCGCCACCGGCCTGCGACGCCGCGATGGAGCGCGACGGCGTCAGGGCGCGGCCACCCGCCGGAATGGAGACGCGGGGCTGGTGGCTACAGCAGGTGGTGTCGCACACGCCGCTGTCGTTCTGGCCGGGTCACCTCGGCATGCCGCCGGACGAGATCGCGGGGGCCCGGGTCGGCGACTGGGAGCGGGAGGTCCGCATGGGCTGGACCAGGGCCGCCATCCTGCAGCGGGACGCGGCGTGGGCGCGTGCCCTGTTCGCGGCCGAACCCCTGACCGACCTGCTGACCGTGCTCCCGCCGGAGGAGCGGTCCCACCGGGCCGCCGAGCTGGTGGCCGGCCAACCGGTGGACGGCCAGATGGTCATGATGCTGGGCGGCGTGCCGCGGCCGTGGGGGCACCGGCTCGCGAGGACCGTGCTCAAGAAGATCGTCGAGACCACGCGGACGCAGCCGTGGAACGCCGGCGAGCTGATCCGGCTGGCGGGGGAGCGGTTCGACCCCGCGATGCACGAGCACGCCGGGGAGGTCCCCGAACTGGCCGCGACCCTGCGGTTCCGCTTCGACATGCTCAAGGAGCTCGCATGACCAGCGTTCTGCGCCCGCACGCGGAGGACCAGTTCGCCGACGAGTTGGTGATCCTCGCGAAGACCGACGACCGGCCACGCCCGCCGGGCTGGCGGCTGTCGCCCTGGGCGGTGACGACCTACGTGCTGGGGGACGGCGGCCGGATCACGCCGAAATACATCGGCCCGCGCAGGATCGTCGAGGTCGCGGTGGCGACGCTCGCCACCGACAGGGCGCTGCTGCTGCTCGGCGTGCCCGGCACGGCCAAGACCTGGCTGTCCGAGCATCTCGCCGCGGCGATCAGCGGCGACTCGACCCTGCTCGTGCAGGGCACCGCCGGCACGGCGGAGGAGGCCATCCGCTACGGGTGGAACTACGCGCGGCTGCTGTCGGAGGGCCCTTCCCGCGGAGCGCTGACGCCGAGCCCGGTCATGCGCGCGATGGCGGAGGGACGGCTGGCCCGGGTCGAGGAGCTCACCCGCATGCCGTCCGACGTCCAGGACGCCCTGATCACCGTGCTGTCGGAGAAGACGCTGCCGATTCCGGAGCTGGGGGAGGAGGTGCAGGCGGCCAGGGGCTTCAACGTCATCGCCACCGCCAACGACCGCGACCGCGGGGTCAACGACCTGTCGAGCGCGCTGCGCAGGCGGTTCAACACCGTCGTGCTGCCGGTCCCCGCCACCACGGAGGAGGAGGTCGGCATCGTGGCCCGCCGCGTGAGGCAGCTCGGCCGCGCCCTGGAGCTGCCGGAGACCGTGACCGGGCTGGAGGAGATCCGCCGCGTGGTGACGGTCTTCCGGGAGCTGCGCGCGGGTGTGACCTCCGACGGGCGGACCAAGGTCAAGTCGCCCAGCGGCACGCTCAGCACGGCGGAGGCCATCTCCGTCGTCACCAACGGGATCGTGCTCGCCGCCCACTTCGGGGACGGCGTGCTGCGCCCGGCCGATATCGCGGGCGGCATCGTGGGGGCGGTGGTCCAGGACCCGGTGTCCGACCGCGTGGTCTGGCAGGAGTATCTGGAGACGGTCGTCCGCGACCGCGACGACTGGCGCGACTTCTACCGGGCCTGCCGCGATGCCGGCTGAGATCGCCGCCGGCGCGTCGTCCGGGCCCGGGTCGCCGGTGCCGGAGGTGCCCGCGCCGGGTTCGCCCGTACCGGGTTTGCCCGCGCAGGGTTCGCCCGCGCCAGGTTTGCCCGTGTCGGAGGTGCCGGTGCCGGGTTCGCCCGTGCCAGATTTGCCGGTGCCGCGACTGTCGGTGCTGGGGGTGCGGCACCACGGGCCGGGATCGGCCAGGGCCGTGCGTGACGAGCTGAACAGGATCAGGCCCGATCTGGTGCTCGTCGAGGGCCCGCCCGAGGCCGACGGCCTGGTGGCGCTCGCCGCCGACCCCGGCATGCGCCCGCCCGTCGCGCTGCTGGCGTACGTGCCGGGGGAGCCGTCGCGGGCCGCCTTCTGGCCGTTCGCGGAGTTCTCGCCGGAGTGGCAGGCCATCGCCTACGCGGCCAGGGCGGGCGTCGAAGCGCGGTTCTGCGACCTGCCCGCCGCGCACAGCCTCGCGCTCGACGCCGACCCCGTACGTCGCGATCCCATCGGCGAGCTCGCCCGCGCGGCCGGGTACGACGATCCGGAGCGGTGGTGGGAGGACCTGGTCGAGCACCGGGGCGAGGCCGGGACGCTCGACGTGGTCGCCGAGGCGATGCGGGCCGTGCGCGAGGGGCACGTCGCGGAAGGCGCCGAGGCCCGGCGTGAGGCGTACATGCGCAGAACGCTGCGGAACGCGGCGCGAGAGGGCTTCGCCCGGATCGCGGTGGTCTGCGGCGCCTGGCATCTGCCCGCGCTGTCCCCGCCTGTCCTGACCCTGCCCGCGCCCGTGCTGCCCTCGCCCGGAGGCCGCGCCCGCCGGAGCGGCCCGCCCGCCGGGTCACGCCCGGACGCGCCGGACGGGCCCGTACGAGCGCCCACCCCGGCCGAGGACGAGCGGCTGCTGCGCGGCCTGCCCAAGGTCAGGGTCGAGATGACGTGGGTGCCGTGGACCCACGGACGGCTCGCCGCGGGGGCGGGCTACGGCGCGGGCGTCGCCGCGCCCGGGTGGTACGAGCACCTGTTCACGGCGCCCGACCACCCGGTGGAGCGCTGGCTCGCCCGGGCCGCCGCGATCCTGCGGGAGGAGGATCTGCCGGTCTCCTCCGCGCACGTCATCGAGGCCGTACGGCTGGCGGAGGCGCTGGCGGCGCTGCGCGGCAGGCCGCTCGCCGGGCTGTCGGAGGTCACCGAGGCGGTCAGGGCGGTGCTGTGCGGCGGCGACGAGCTGCCGGTCGAGCTGGTCCGGCGGCGGATGGTCGTGGGGGAGCGGCTCGGGCGGGTGCCGGACGCCACGCCGATGGTGCCGCTGCGGCGGGACCTGCGCGACGAGCAGCGGCGGCTGCGCATGAAGCCCGAGGCCATGGCCGGGGAGCACGACCTCGACCTGCGCAGGCCGCTCGACCTCGGCCGAAGCCGGCTGCTGCAACGGCTCGCCCTGCTGGACGTGCCCTGGGGGACGCCGCGGCGGGCCCGGAGCAAGGGGACGTTCAAGGAGTCGTGGTCGCTGGAGTGGCGTCCCGAGCTCGACGTGGCCCTCATCGAGGCCGCCGTGTGGGGGATCACGGTCGAGGCGGCGGCGTCGGCACGCGTCCGCGACCTCGCGGGCGGCGCCGGCCTGCCCGAGCTGTCCGCGCTGGTCGAGCGCTGCCTGCTCGCCCACCTGCCGGACGCGCTGGCGTACGTCCTGGGGCGGATCGATGACCGGGCGGCGCTCGACGGCGAGGTGCGCCATCTCATGGGGGCGCTGCCCGCGCTCGTGCGGGCCCGCCGGTACGGGGACGTGCGCGGCACCGAGGGGCTCGGGAGCGTCACCGAGTCGATGCTCGCGCGGATCTGCGCCGGGCTGTCCCCCGCCTTCACAGGGCTGGACGAGGACGCGGCCCGCGAGATGGCGGCGCTGATGGACGGCGTCCACACGGCGGCCGGGTTGATGGGGAGCGGCCGGTGGCTCGCGACGCTGGCCGGGATCGCCCGGCGCGACGACCTTCCGGGGCTGCTCGACGGCCGGATCGTGCGGATCCTGTTCGACGCCGAGGCGCTGGAGGACGACGTGGCCGCCCGCATGGCGCGGTCGATGTCACCCGGCAACCCCCCGGCCTGGTCGGCGGCCTGGATGGAGGGCTTCCTGTCCGGGGGCGGCCTGCTGCTCGTCCACGATTCGCGCCTGCTCGCCACCGTCGACGCCTGGCTCACCGGTCTGTCACCCGAGGCGTTCGTGGACGTGCTGCCGTTGCTGCGGCGCACGTTCGGCGCGTTCCCGGCGCCGGAACGGCGGATGATCGGCGGGCGGATCCGCTCCGGCGCCGTCCCGCGTCCCGGTTCGCCGGGCGCTGACGAGGGGGCGGACTACGACGACGGGCTGGCGGCGGGGGCCGTGCGGACCGTGCGCGACATCCTGGGACGAGGGACGGGCGGGAGGCCCTGATGGACGGCGAGGACGAGCGGCTGCGCCGCTGGCGGCTGGTGCTGGGTGGCGCGGCCGAGGGGACCCTGGAGGGCGCGGACGCCCGGATGGACGCCGCCCTCACGGCCCTCTACGACGGGCAGGAACGGCGCG
The DNA here is from genome assembly GCF_006874465.1 of Microbispora bryophytorum. Classification (GTDB taxonomy): domain Bacteria; phylum Actinomycetota; class Actinomycetes; order Streptosporangiales; family Streptosporangiaceae; genus Microbispora; species Microbispora bryophytorum. The sequence continues at coordinate 114,359 of NZ_VIRL01000004.1, forward strand.
GCGCCGGCCTCGGCGCGTCCGCGCCGCGGGTGGCCCGATGGCTGGGGGACATCAGGGAGTACTTCCCCGCGGGCGTCGTGCAGGTCATGCAGAAGGACGCCGTCGAGCGGCTCGACCTGACCCGGCTGCTGCTGGAGCCCGAGATGCTGGAGGCCGTCGAGCCCGACGTGCACCTGGTGGGGACGCTGCTGTCGTTGGGCAGGCTGCTGCCGGAGCGGGCCCGCGAGTCGGCCAGGGCCGTCGTCCGCACGGTCGTGCGGGAGCTGGAGGCGCGGCTCACGCGGCGCACCCTGACGGCCGTAAGCGGCGCGCTCGACCGCTCGGCGAGGACCCACCGGCCGAGGAGGGCGGCCGAGGTCGACTGGAACCGTACGATCCGGGCGAACCTGCGCAACTACCTCCCCGAGCGGAAGACCGTCGTGCCGTCTCGGCTGGTCGGGTACGCGCGGGGGCAGCGGGCCGTCCAGCGGGAGGTCGTGCTGGCCGTCGACCAGAGCGGTTCGATGGCCGCCTCGGTGGTGTACGCGGGCGTCTTCGCCGCGGTGCTCGCCTCGATGCGCTCGCTCAGGACCTCGTTCGTGGCGTTCGACACGGCCGTGGCCGATCTGACCGACCGGCTGGGCGACCCCGTCGATGTGCTGTTCGGCACCCAGCTCGGCGGCGGCACCGACGTCAACCGGGCGGTGGCCTACTGCCAGAACCTCGTCACCCGGCCGGCCGACACGATCTTCCTGCTGGTCAGCGACCTCTACGAGGGCGGGCCGCGGGAGCAGATGCTGCGCAGGATCGCCACGATGACCGCCGCCGGGGTCCAGGTGATCGTGCTGCTCGCGCTGTCGGACGAGGGGACGCCGCAGTACGACCACGACAACGCGGCGGCGCTGGCCGCGATGGGCGTGCCGGCCTTCGCCTGCACACCGGACGCCTTTCCCGACCTGATGGCCGCCGCCATCGAGCGCCGGACCTACGACCAAGGTCGCGTTTACACGCCAGGACGGTGATTTGTAATGTCCGCAATATGTCTTCGGTAATGACCGCTCCAGCCGTCTTCAGCCAGCGTTACCGTGCCCTGAGCGTCGGGATCGTGGCCCTGGTGATGCTCGTGGCGTTCGAGTATCTGGCGGTGGCCACCGCGATGCCCCTGATCGGCCGGGAGCTGAACGGCTACCACCTGTACGGCCTCGCGTTCAGCGGCGGCATGGCGGCCACCATCATCGCCACGGTGGTCGGCGGGCGCTGGAGCGACGCACGGGGGCCGTTCCCCGCCCTGTGGACGGGAGTGGCGGGATTCGTCGCCGGGCTGGCCGTCTCCGGGTTCGCGCCCGACATGGAGGTCTTCCTCGTCGGGCGCTTCCTCCAGGGCCTCGGCGGCGGCATGTTCAACGTGGCCCTGTACGTCCTCGTCGCCCAGGCGTACCCCTCCGCCATGCACCCGCGGGTGTTCTCCGCGCTGGCCGCGGCGTGGGTGCTGCCGTCCGTGGTCGGCCCGGCCGTCACCGGCTTCGTGGCGGAGACCTGGAACTGGCGCTTGATCTTCCTGGGCGTGGCGGTGCTGTCGGTCCCCGCCGCGCTGATCATGTGGCGGGGACTGCCCGCCATGACCGGGCAGCCGAGAGAGGCGATGGGCCGGGCCTTCCTGCCCCGGTTCGCCTGGGGCGTGTGCGCCGCGATCGGCGCGGCCCTGCTGCAGTACGGCAGCGGCGCGGCGGGTGCGGGGATCGTCCTGGCGGTCGCCGGCGTGGTGATCCTCGCGCTGGCGCTGCCGAGACTGCTGCCCAAGGGGACGCTGCGCGCGGCCCGCGGGCTGCCCACCGTCATCGCGCTGCGCGGCCTGGCGGCCGGATCGTTCTTTGCCGCCGAGGTGTTCGTCCCGCTGATGCTGGTGCAGGAGCGGGACCTGAACACGGCCGAGGCCGGGCTCGCGCTCACCGGAGGGGCCCTCGCCTGGTCGCTCGGCTCGTGGATTCAGGGCCGCAGGCCCCACGCGCGTGCGCTGACCATCCGCGTCGGCGCGACGCTGATCGCCACCGGCATCTGCGTCACCGCTCTGATCGTCATTCCGGCCACGCCGGCCGTCGTGGTCTTCGCGGGCTGGGTGGTGGCGGGCCTGGGCATCGGAATGGTCTTCCCGACGTTGTCGGTGCTGGTCCTGGAGCTGTCCGCGCCGGGGGAGGAGGGCCGCAACAGCGCGTCGCTGAGCATCGGGGAGTCGGTCTTCTCCGTCGTCGCCGTCGCGGTCACGGGGGCCGTGTTCGCCGCGTACGGGGGCCGGCCGTGGGTCTACGTGACGTGCCTGGGTCTGCTCGTCGTCATGGCGGGCATGGCCACTGTCGTGGGCGGCCGTTTCGAGCACCGCCGCGAAGCGGGCACCATGGAGGTCTAGGAAATCCCGGAGATCCCGCCGTGGACCAGGCCGGCCGGACGCAGCGCACCCGAGGCGCCGCCGGGACGGCCTTCGGCGGGATCCGGGGGAAGAGACGAGGGGATCCGAGTGCCGCGTGTCCGAGAGCTGGAGGTCTTCCGGATGACCCTGCCGTACGGCAGGCGTCCGGAGACCGTCCTGATAAAGATCACGGACTACGGCGGCATGGTCGGCTGGGGCGAGGCCGTCGATCCGGCCGAGGCCGGCCCGCTGGAGCGGGGCGTGCCCGCGCTCATCGGCCTCGACTGGGAGCACCCCTCGGAGCTGGGGGAGATCCCCGGTGGCGCGGCCGGCGACATGGCGTGCTGGGACCTGTGGGGTCGCATGAACGGCGTCCCGCTCTCCCACGCCCTCGGCGGCAGCCGCACGTCGCTGATCGCGACCGTCAGGCTGACGGCTGACCGCTCGCTTGAGAGCATGGTCGCCCGGGTGAACCGGCACGTGTGCGCGGGCTACGGCCACGTCACGCTCGACGTCCATCCCGGCTGGGACGTCGAGCCGCTGCGCGCCGTGCGCGCCGCCTATCCCGGCCTGGCCATCGCGGTGGACGGGCGCGGCGCCTACACGGAGATCGCGCAGCTGGAGGCGCTGGACGCCTACGGGGTGGTGGCGATCGAACGCCCCTTCAAGGACCTGCTGACCAGCGCCGACCTGCAGGACCGGGTGTCGGCCTCGGTCGCGGTCGAGGTGACCTCCGTGTCCGAGCTCGACGAGGCGGTGAGCCTCAAGGCGGGCCGGGCACTGCTGCTGCGTCCCGCGAAGTTCGGCTCGCTCGGCGCCGTACGGCTCGCGCACGACCGCGCGGTGGAGGCCGGGTGGGACATCGTCTGCGCGGGCGGCCTCGGCGCGGGGCTGGCCCGGGCCGCGACGGTCGCCGTCGCCAGCCTGCCCGGCTGCTCCCTGCCCAGCGACGTGGCCGAGCCGCCGCGAAGCGCCCAGGTGGTGCTGCCGCCGGTCGGCGCGTCCGGCGGGGTCGTCGCCGTGCCGCTCACCCAGCCCGGTCTCGGGCACACGGTGGACGAGGACCGGGTGCGCCGCATGGCCCGCGAGTCGTTCCGCGTCTGACAGCGGTGACGTAGCCGAGCCTCCCGGCGCAGGCCGGCCCGGCGTCCGCAGTCGGCACTCGCGCGCGGTCACCGGCACTCGTACGGTCACCGGGACTCGCGCGGTCACCGGCGCCGGCGAGAGTAGACGGGCTCAGCGCGCCATCGCCGTGTGCGGCGCCCCGCAGCCGTCGTCGATCGGGCTGGGCGTCCCCGGCGAGAGCACCGGCGTGGGGGACGGCGACGGCAGGGAGTGCCGGTGCCGGTGCGGCCGCAGAGCAGTCGAGGGCGCGGGCGAGGAGCCGGACGGCGTGCCGGAAGGGCCGGCCTGGGCGTTGCCCGACGCGTTGCCAGACGCGTCAGCCGAGGCGTGGACCGAGGCGCGGATCGCCTTGGCCGTGAGCAGCCGGATCCGGTCCCAGTCGGGATAGGCGGTGTTGATCAGGGGCGGCACGAACTGCAGGCTGGTGATCGGAGCGTGCTTCACCTTCCAGGCCAGCGGCACCAGGTGCTCCAGCATGGGCCGGGGCACGTCGGTGCTGATCATCCTGCGCGTGGCCGCCGCGATCTCGGTGAACCGCGTCAGCACCGTGGCCGGGTCGGCCTGGGAGAGCAGGGCCCCGAGGACACAGCGCTGCCGGTGCATCCGGTCGAAGTCGTCGCTGAAGGTGCGGGAGCGGGCGTACCACAACGCCTCGTCGCCGTTCAACCGCCGGATGCCCGCCCTGACGGTGCCCTCGTTGTGCAGGCCGTACACGATGTCGCGGTCCACCGCCACCACGAGCCCGCCGAGGGCGTCGATCATCTTCGCGAAGCCCCAGATGTTGACCAGGGCGTACCAGTCGATCCGCAGGCCCAGAATGTGGCCGACCGTCTCCTTGAGGACCTCGGCGCCCATGTGCCGCCGCCCGCCGAACAGCTCGGGATGGTCGTCGGCGTACTGCCACACCGAGAACAGCAGGTCCTCGCGCCAGCCGGGGCGATACTCCGGAAGCTGGAAACCGAAGGGGAACCGGGCGGCCATGGCGCTGCCCGGGGGAAAGCGGACGTGCTCCAGGTTGCGCGGCAGGCCGAGCAGCACGGTGTTGCCGGTCCGCACGTCCACGCTGGCGACGTTGATGCTGTCGGTGCGCATCCCGATCCGGTTGTCGCCCCAGTCGCCGCCGAGCAGGAGCACGTTGACCCGGTCGCGGCCCGCCCACGGGTCGTCCCGGCGTACGGCGCCGCCTGCTTGGGCGGTCCCGCCCGGCGCGGCGAACATCGCGTCGATGGTCTGCTCGGACACGCGGACATACCGGGCGGCGACCGCGAACGGCGCCGCGACGACGACCGCGAGCACGCCCGCGACCAGCCCGGTGATGATCTGCCCCTTGCGGGGCAGCCGTCCGGGACGCAGGACGACGTACGAGCGGACGACCAGCCAGAACCAGGCGACGGCACAGGCCGCGAACACCAGTGAGATCTGGCCCAGCCAGCCCAGCGCGCGCCCGGCGAGGCCCGCGTCCGCGCCGACGGCCACGCACGCGATGGCGACGACTCCGGTCAGGTAGCCGCCGAGCAGGAGCAGCCCGGTGCGCCACCGGCCCGCCCGCAGGTGCGCCGCGCCGGGCAGCACCGCCGACAGCGCCACCCAGCCGATGAGCGCGGCGGCTCCGAACACCGGCCCGCTGCGACGCGTCGCCGGCGGGGCACCGTTCCGAGGCGCCAGATCAGGGGTGACCACGCGTCAATTGAAGCGACACCGGCCGCGGAAAACTCGTGACCGCCCCGAGCCGGAGCAGTTCATACCCGGATTTGACCGAGGCTCGACCGAGGGCATGACCTACCAGGGGAAGGCGAACAGGCCGTAGTAGGCGGCGGTCAGCAGCAGCAGCGCGGTCCCGCCGAGCACGCCGGCGAGCACGCTCCTCTGCCAGAGCGTCGGCTCCCAGCCGTCCCGCAGGCCGCCGATCACCGCCGCGAACGTCGTGACCGTCTGCACGAGCATCAGGATGGCGAGCAGGCGCACGACCAGCCATCCGGCCTGCACGGCGGGCCACGCACCGGCCTGGTTGACCGAGAACAGCACGATGAGCGTGATGAACGCCAGGACGGCGGCGAGCTCCCCGAGGCCGGTCCAGGCCATCCGGCGCAGCCGCCGCCGGATGGCCGGCCACAGCTGCACGTTGACCTCCACCCTGGCCTGCAGCCGCAGGTCGCGCCCGCGCAGCCGGACGACCATCTCGGTCACCGGCGCCGCGACGTAGCCCACCGCGGCCAGGCACAGCGCGAGCCACAGGAACGTGCTGTCCCCCCACCACGGCGCGGCCGGCACGTCGGCCGCCTCGAAGCGCTGCACCGGCGTCGCCCCCGCGATCGCCACCGGGGGCCTCGCCGTGCGCGGCAGGTCCTTCATCCAGTTGACCAGCGTGGGCAGGTAGTCCGCCGCGAACCGCCCGCCGCGGATCCGCATGGCGTGGTCGGCCCCGGCGAGGAAGCGGATCGTGTAGTCGGTGTTGCCGCCCTCGGCCAGGGCGCCGGTGAGCGCCTCGGTGCTCTCCACGAACGGGATGGACGGGTCGTCGGTGCCGTACAGCGCGAGGACGGGCTGGGTGATCCCGCGCAGGGCCGGCGCCCCGTCGTAGCGCAGGAAGTCGAAGCCGACCCCGCCCATCGCCCGGGTGAGCAGGTCGCGTACGCCGGTCGGGGCGTGCAGGCGCAGCAGTTGCTCGTTCAGCGCCCAGGCGACCTGGCGCAGCGGTGAGACGTTCGGAGAGGAGACCAGGACGACGAACGCGGCCTGCGGATCGCGCTCGGCGGCGATCGGGACGACCCAGCCGCCCTCGCTGACGCCCCACAGGCCGGCTCGCGCCGGGTCGACGTCGGGCCGCCCGCGCAGCACCTTCAGCATGCGCAGGGCGTCGTCGGCGAGCAGGCCGAAGTCGCGGCTGCGGAAGGAGTAGCCCACCGTCCGCTTGTCGTAGGCCAGCGTCACGACGCCCGCCCGGGCCAGCCACTCGGCCTGCTGGGTGAACTCACCGCCGTCGCCCGACCCCGAGCCCTGCACGAACACCATCGCGGGGTGGCGCCCGGGGGACAGGGGCGTCCTGATCGTCGCCTTCAGCGTCTCGTTCTGCGCCGGAACGAGCAGTGTCTCGGTACGGAACCGGTCGGTGCGGGTGACCGGCCGCGCCTCGGCGGCGGGCTGAGGAGGTAAGTCACGAAACTGGGGCGAAGCGGACATAGGTGGGGGATCGAAGGCCGGCGGGGAGAGCACGTGGCCGACGGTGGCGAGCACCACCATCAGCACACCGGCGATCACCCCGAGAGTGCCCCGGCCGACGTTCATGAGGCCGCTCCCCCATGCGTACTCGTGATACCGAATCCAGGCTAAGTCATTACTCCTTGTTTGCGTCATGCACCAGAGGGGCGGTTGAGGCCGCGTTTGTCGGCGGGACCTGTTAGCTTCCTGCGACATGCGTGTCCTGCACAGCTCCGACTGGCATCTCGGCCGGTCGTTCCACCGCGAGAGCCTGCTCGGCGCCCAGGCCGCGTTCGTCGACCACCTGGTCGAGACCGTGCGGGCCGAGCGCGTGGACGTCGTGGTGGTCTCCGGCGACGTCTACGACCGTGCCCTGCCGCCGGTCGACGCGGTCGCGCTGTGCAACGAGGCGCTGGCCAGGCTCAAGGCCCTCGGCGTGCACGCCGTGCTGATCAGCGGCAACCACGACTCCGCCGTACGGCTGGGCTTCGGCGCCGACCTCATGGAGCGGGTGCACCTGCGCACCGACCCCGGCAGGGCCTGGGAGCCGATCATGATCGGCGACGTGGCGTTCTTCGGCATCCCCTACCTTGAGCCCGAGCTGGTCAGGGGGCCGTGGGAGCTGGCCGAGCGCAGCCACACCGCCGCCGTCACGTACGCGATGGACCGTGTGCGTGCGCATCCGGCGGCGCGCAGGGTCGTGCTCGCCCACGCGTTCGTCACCGGGGGAGAGGCCAGCGACAGCGAGCGGGACATCAGCGTCGGCGGGGTGTCGCACGTGCCGTTGAGCGCGTTCTCCGGGGTCGACTACGTGGCGCTGGGGCACCTGCACGGCCGTCAGGTGATGAGCGAGAAGGTCCGCTACAGCGGCTCGCCCATCGCCTACTCCTTCTCCGAGGCCGGCCACACCAAGGGCTCCTGGCTGGCCGACCTCGACACCGGCCGGACGGAGTTCGTCCCCGCCCCCGTGCCCCGGCCGGTGAGCACGGTGCGGGGCCGCATCGACGACCTGCTGACCGACGGCCGTTTCGAGCGGTATGAGGACCACTGGCTGCAGGTGACGCTGACCGACCCGGTGCGGCCGCGCGAGGCGATGGAGCGCCTGCGCCGGCGCTTCCCGCACACGCTGGCGCTCGCCTTCCAGCCGGACGGCGTGGTGGACGGACCGGCGGGCCGGGCGAGGACCGACGGCCGGGCCGAGATCGAGGTGGCGCTCGACTTCGTCCGCGAGGTGCGTGGTGAGCCCGCGGACGACGACGAACGGCGTCTGCTGCAGGAGGCGGTCGAGGCATGCCGTATCAAGGAGAACGCGTGAGCCGCCCGCCCGGCCGGCGGACGAGTGAGGAGGGCCGGTGAGGCTGCATCGGCTGCGCCTGGTCGCGTTCGGGTCGTTCCCCGGGACGGAGGAGGTCGACTTCGACGCGCTCGGCGAGGCGGGCCTGTTCCTGATCCACGGGCCGACCGGCGCCGGCAAGACGACGGTGCTCGACGCCGTCTGCTACGCCCTGTACGGCAGGGTGCCCGGCCAGCGGGAGAGCGCCAGGAGCCTGCGCTGCGACCACGCGCCGCCCGATCGCGGGCCGTCGGTCACGCTGGAGCTGACGATCCGGGGCAGGCGCCTGCGCATCACCCGGTCGCCCTCCTGGATGCGGCCGAAGCTGCGGGGCTCCGGCCTGGTCGAGGAGAAGGCCAAGGCCCGGATCGAGGAGCTGAGCGAGCCGGGCGGGCAGTGGATCGTGCGCAGCACCCGCAGCGACGAGGCCGGCGACTTCGTGAACACGCTGACGGGCATGACCGCGGCCCAGTTCTGCCAGGTCGCGATGCTGCCGCAGGGCGAGTTCGCGAAGTTCCTGCGGGCCGGCGGCGAGGAACGGCGGGAGCTGCTGGAGCGGCTGTTCTCCGTGCGGGTGTTCGGCGACGTGGAGCGGTGGCTGGCCGACCATCGCACACGCACGTGGCGGGAGGCGCAGGAGCGGGGCCAGCGGGTCGAGTCGGTGCTCGACCGCATGCGCGGCGCGGCGGGCGACGACCTGTCGCTGCCCGGGGACGCCGACGACCCCGCCGCCTGGGCGGGGGAGGTGCTCGGCCTCGCCCGCGGCGCCCTCGCCGACGCGGTCGCGGCCCGTGGGGCGAGCCAGGAGGCGCTGCTGGCGGCCCGCGCCCGTCTGGAGGAGGGCCGGGCGCTGGCCGACCGGCAGCGCAGGCACGCCGCCGCCCTCGCCCGGCGGCAGGAGCTCGACGCGGCGGCGGACGAGCGGTCGGACCTGGAGGCGATGCTCGACGAGGCCGCCCGGGCCGATCGGGTGGCGCCGCTGATCCGGCAGGCCGCCCAGCGGGCGGAGGCCGCCGCCAAGGCGCGGCGGGTGGCCGCCGACGCCGTGCTCCGCGCACTTCCCGGCCGCGGGCTGGGGCGCCACGGAGACTCGGGCGTGGAGCGGCCGGATACAGAGCGGCCGGACCCGGAGCAGATCGACACAGAGCGGATCGACCTGGGGCGGGTAGACGGGCGGATAAACACAGAGCGGATCGACACGGAGCGGCCGGACCCGGAGCGGCTGGCCGTGCTGGAACGGGAGCGGCGCGACGAGGTCGCCCGGGTGCGCCAGATCCTCCCGGAGGAGGCCCGCCTGCGGCAGGTGCGAACCGAGCACGCGGACGCCGAACGCGGGCTGGCGGAGCTGACCGAGGAGGAGGCGGAGCTGACGCGGCGGCTGGCGGCCCTGCCCGCCGAGCGGCTCGACGCCGAGGAACGGCTCGCCCGGTCGCGTACGGCGGCGGCGAGCCTGCCGGGCCTGACGGCCGCCAGGGACGCCGCGCTCCGGCTGTGGGAGGTCACCGGGCAGGCCGAGCTGCTGGACGCCGAACTGGCACGGCTCGCCGAGGACGAGGCGCGGGCGCTGGCCGCGCGGGCCGAACTGCCGGAGTTGCTGGCCGGCGCCGAGGAGCGGCTCAGGGGCTTACGCGACATGGCCGCGCGCGTCCCCGCGCTGGAGGCCGCGGCTCATATGGCGCAGGAGCGGCTGGATGCCGCGCGGTCGCGCGACACCTTCACGGCCGATCTGGAGCAGGCCGAGCACGACCGGCGCGCCGCCGTCGACCTGGCACAGGAGCATCGCGACCGGCTTCAGGAGGTCCGCCAGGCGAGGATCGACGGGATGGCCGCCGAACTGGCGGCCGGTCTCGTGGCCGGGGCGCCCTGCGCCGTCTGCGGCGCCACCGAACACCCCCGTCCTGCCGCGCCCGCCGGACGGGCCGCGACCGCGGACGACGAACTGGCGGCGCAGGAGGCGTTCGAGGCCGCGCAGCGGGCCCGCGAGGAGGCGGAGGCGAGCGTCGCCGCCCTCTCGTCGCGGCTCGGCGACGCGGCGGCGCGCGCCGCCGGCCTGTCCCAGGAGGACGCGTCCGCCGCCCTCGCCGACGCGCGCGAGGAGCTGGCGCGGCTGCGCGCGGCCGAGACGGCGGTCGCGGCGGGAGAGGCGGAGGCCGGGCGGCTCGCGGTGGAGCTGGAGTCGGCCCGCGAGCGGGCCGCGGAGCTGACCGGGCTGCTGACCGAGACCAGGACCAGGCGGGAGGCCCTGCTCGCGGAGGGGAGGCGGCTCGCCGCCGGTCTGGAGGGCGACCTCGCGACGGCGGAGGCCGACCTGGAACACGCCCGGTCCCTGGCCGCGGCCGAGGAGGAACTGACCGCCCGCGCCGCCCGGCTCGCCGCCGAGCTGGAGGATCTGGGTGCGCGCGCCGCGCGCACCGGTGCGGCCCTGGCCGAGGCGCGCGCGCACAGGGACGCGCTGGAGGCCGACCAGCGCAGGCTGGCCGAGGTGATCGACGCGGCCCGTGGCGAGGACCCCTCGCTCGCCGCCCGCCTCGACCGGCTGGGCGAGGAGGCGGACCTGCTCAGGGAGGCGGCCGAGGCGGCGACCTCGGCCGCCGCCGCCGACCGGGAGAGCGAGACGGCGCTGGCCGAGGCGGCCAGGGCCGCCGGCGGGGAGGGGTTCGCGAGCGTGGAGCACGCGGCGGCCGCCGTGCGCACACCAGAGGACCGGGAGGCGATGTCCGAGCGACTGGGACACCTGGACGCCGAGCGGGCCACGGTCGAGGGGCTGATCGCCGATCCCGAACTGGTCGCCGCGGCGGCCGAGCCCGCCGCGGACCTGCCGGAGCTGGAAACCGGCCACGAGCGGGTCGAGCGGGACCACACCGCCCGCACCTCGGCGCGCGACCGGGCGAAGGGCAGGCTCGACCAGCTCACCGGGCTGGCCGGCGAACTGGACGCCGCGCTGCGCGCCTACCGGCCCGCGGAGGAACGGCACCGCCTGGCGCGCCGGCTCGCCGAGCTGGCGACCGGCACGTCCGGCGACAACCGGTGGCACATGAGGCTGTCGGCGTACGTGCTGGGCGAGCGCCTCCGCCAGGTCGTCGACGCGGCGAACGAGCGCCTCGACCGCATGTCGAGCGGGCGCTACCTGCTGCGGCACGACCTGAACCGGTCCGCGGGCGACCGGGGCCGGTCGGGCGGCGGGCTGGGGCTGCGGGTGCTCGACGCCTGGACCGGCGTCGAACGCGACCCCGCCACGCTCTCCGGCGGGGAGAGCTTCATCACCTCGCTCGCCCTGGCGCTGGGCCTGGCCGACGTGGTGACCGCCGAGGCGGGCGGTGCGGAGATCGGCAGCCTCTTCGTGGACGAGGGCTTCGGCACCCTCGACGACGAGACGCTCGACGACGTGCTCGACATCCTCGACGGCCTGCGCGAGGGCGGCCGGGCCGTCGGCGTGGTCAGCCACGTCGCCGAGCTTCGGGTGCGCATCCCCGCCCAGCTTCGGGTGGTGAAGGGCCGTTCCGGTTCCACCCTGTCGCACCGCTGAGCTCAGCCGCCGGAGCCGCCGCCGCCGGGGCCCGCCGGAGCCCCGCCGTTCGGACGGCGCCCGGCCGCGCTCGTCATCTCCCGCGCGACGGTGCTCGGGAGGGCGGAGGACGCCCCGGGACGGCGGAGGACGTCCCGGGACGTGGGAGGGCGGAACGTACGTCAGGTGGGGAGGCTGTAGGCGTACACCCACATGAACTTGCCGAAGAACGTGTCCCAGGGGAAGAACAGGGGCCAGACCTCGCTGTCGGCGACGAAGCCGGGGGCGGTCGAGACGTGGCGGGGCGTGGCCCATCGGGCGAGGAAGTCACCGGTGCGGCGGGTGTTGGGATCGCTGACGACGACGCCGTCCTCGCTGACGCGGATGATGGCGTAGTTGTGCCTCTTGTCCTGGATCGTGGTCGTCATCGGCATGTTCTCGGCATGGAAACGCATCATCTTCTCCCGCCACGCCGCAGGATCCGGTTTCGCGTTGTTCAGCAGCTGGATCTTGCTGGACAGGGGCGCGGTAAGGCCCAGGGCCAGCATCACCGGCTCCTCCAGGGCTCCGGCGAGCTTCCCGTAACCGCCCCACATGACGGCGAAGGCCTTCTCGAAGATCGCGGGCCAGACGGGGAACGAGGTGTCCTTCGTGTCGTTGCCCCGCAGGCAGTACAGCAGCTCGGATTCCTTCGACAACCGGTTCACCGGCAGGGCGCCGGAGACCCGGAACACCTCCGGTCTCTGGCTCGACGCCGGCGCCTTGTCGGGAGCGGGAGCGCGCTTCAGCGCGACCCCGTACGTGTCGGGGCCGCCGGAGAGCGCCGAGGTCAGCAGGGCCGGCTGGGCGACGGCGATCGCCTGCAGGGCGGAGATGACCCGGCAGTCGCCGATCAGCCCCTGGTTGACGTCGGAGGGGAGTGGTGTTCCGGAGAAGGGCGCGTTCGCCAGCGGCAGGAAGCCGCTGGCCATGGTCTCGGTCTCGGCGACCATGGGCTCGGGGATGCCCTCCTTGAGCAGCGCGACGAGGTCCTCGTCGGCGAGCTGGACCGTGGTTCCCGCCGCGGCCCAGTCCTGCTTGACCACTCGTACGCAGCCCGGTTTCGGCTTGTCCACGACGATGATCTCCGACACCGTCAGCTCGACGGGCGCACCCGACAGCGATTGGCCCTTGATCATGCGGCCACCGGGAAACCGGACCCGGCTCGGAAGGGACGTAAGGGGCTGGTCGGTCATAAGACACCGCCATGTGTCGTCCTATGGGCCCTCATGGTCTATGCGCAGGTCAGAGGGGTCAACCGTGAAGGATTCTCGCGTCGCCCCATCGGCCGGACGGACACGCGCGCCGCTCACCAGAGGGACAGCGAACGGGTCAGGATGCCGGCGAGGTCCTCCTCCCGGACGGGTCTGGGGGAGGTGGTGAGCAGCCGCTGCTGCTTCATCGCCCCCTCCACCAGCGCCGGCACGTCGGCCTGCGCGTATCCCACGCCGCCGGTGCCGTTCGGGATGCCGATGTCGCGCATCAGCGCGGTCAGCACGCCGGGCAGGAACTCCGCCGGCTCGTCCGGCACAGCCGCCGCGGGATCGAGCAACGCGGCCGCGCGCAGGTGCCGCGCCGGGTCCGCCTCGAAGGTGAACCGGAACGCCTCCGGAGCGGTCAGCGCCACGGCCATGCCGTGCGGCACCATCGGCTCGCCGCCGGGATAGCCGCTCGGGTGGAAGTCCTTCACCCGGCCCGCGATCGGATAGGCGTTGGCGTGCGGGATGTGCACGCCCGCGTTGCCGAACCCGAGCCCCGCGAACGTCGCCGCCAGCGCCATCGCGCCCCTCGCCTCCGCGTCGTCGCCGTGCCGTACGGCGGTGCGGAACGAGCCCGCGAGCAGCCGGATCGCCTGCTCCGACCACATGTCCGCCACCGGGTTCGACCCGCAGTAGGGCACGCGCTCCTCCGGCCGCCTGCGCTCGTAGGAGGTGTACGGCCGGGCGGTGTAGCTCTCCAGGGCGTGACAGAGGACGTCCATCCCCGCCGCGGCGGTCACCTCGGGTGGTTGCGTCATCGTGAGGTCCGGGTCCACGACGGCCAGCACGGGACGGAGGCGGGCGTGGCTGATCCCCGTCTTGACCTTCAGGCCGAGCACGTCGAGCACGCAGATCGTGGTGCTCTCCGAGCCGGTGCCCGTGGTCGTGGGCACCGCGACCAGCGGCTTGAGCGGCCGGGAAGGGGCACGCCCGGCGCCGATCGGCGCGTTGACGTAGTCCATCAGCTCGCCCGGATTCGTCGTCAGCAGGTTGACGGCCTTGGCCGTGTCGATGCTCGACCCGCCGCCGACGGCGACGAAGGCGTCCCACGGGCCGCTCGCGCGGGCGTGCCCGATCGCCGCGAGCAGGCTCTCGTCGGTGGGCTCGACGTGCACGCCGTCGTACACCTCCGCGTGCATGCCGAACCCGGCGATCTGCTCGGCGATCCGCGCCGGGGCGCCGGTGGCCGCCACTCCGGCGTCGGTCACCACCAGCACGCGGCGCACGCCGTACTGCCCGAGGTCGAAGCCGATCTCGGCGGACGCGCCGGGGCCGAACTTCAGGGCGGGCGCGCCGTACGTGAAGACGGACTCGGGGTTGCTCGGCACGATCACGATCGTTGGGCCTTTCACTCGCGGGGCCATGAGCGGGGTCTTGAGGGCACAGACCGGGACGCCTGCCACGTCCAGTCTCACCGAGCAGGTCACCGAGGCGGTCGGGGAGGCGGTCAGGGAGCGCGCTCGCCCGTGGTCGTCGTGGTGAGCGCGGCGACGGCCCGCACCGCCGCCGCCGGGTCGTCGGCGAAGAACCGCACCCGCCGAACGGCCGCCGCCGAACCTACGGCCGTCGTCCAAGGGCGGCGCGGGCGGGGCACCTCGATCGGTTCGCGTAACTCGACCACGATGTTCGTCTGGGACGAGACCGCGAGGGCGAGCTCGCCGTCCGACAGGCGCACGAGTCTCTTCTCGTCGTAGCGGCGGTCGATCCGCGCCGACGCGACGAGCTCCGCCGGGATGTCCAGACCGAACAGCCGGCCGTACCGCAGGCGCAGCCCGTCCGGCGTCACCGTGTGCGGCCGGCGGGCGCAGCTCACCATGATGCCGAGAACGCCGAGGACCGACGACGCGTCGAGTGCCAGGATCACCAGGCGCGGCACGTCCGGCAGCCCGAACCGGCGCAGCAGCAGGTCCATGGCCACGGTCTCCAGGACCAGCACGAACAGCATCGCCGCCATTGTCGGCGTCTGCTCCCGGCTGTACCCCACGGCGTGCCTCACGACGACTGTCCGTCCGTCAGCAGCGCCGTGGCCTGCCGTACGACCTCGGCCTGCGCGGGGGACAGATCGGCGAGGAACGCCTGGGCGAACGGGTCGTCGGCGCCGGGCATCGCGCGGGCCAGTGCGGCGGCGAGCTCGGGGGGCAGGTGGGCGGCGAAGTCGGCGGCGAGGGCGCCGACGCGGGGATCGGCGGGGTCGGCGCGGTCCAGCTCCGCCAGCCTCCGATACAACGCCTCGGCCCGGGCCAGCGCCTCCGGCGTGGTCATGGGCCGCATCAGTTCCAGCAGGCGGTCCCGGTCCTCCGGCTCCGCCGCGGTGTCGAGGAGGGCGAGCAGCTCGGCGTCGGCCGCCGCGAACGGCGAGTCGCGCACGGGCTCCAGGCACCGCAGGAACTCGGCCATCTGCGGTGAGACGGCTCCGTCCGGCGACGGCGACTCCTCGCTCAGCAGCACGGCGAGCCGCTCGCGCCTGACCCGGATCGCCGCCTCCTGCCGGGCGAGGTCGGCGTCCAGCTCCAGCAGGATCTCCCGCAGCTCCCGGGCGGAGTCGCCGGCCAGCACGTCGCGCACCTCGTCCAGCGACAGGCCCAGCTCGGTCATCCTGCGGGCCCGGGCGAGGCGGAGCGCGTCGCGCAGGCCGTACTCGCGGTAGCCGTTGACCCGCCTCGGCGGCTCGGGCAGCACGCCCTGGTGGTGGTAGTGCCGCACGGTACGGGTGGACACCCCGGCCAGCGCGGCGAGTTCTCCGATCTGCATGCCCTCATTAGAGACGTTGACGTCGCGTCAAGGTCAACGGCTCACAAGAGGCAGCCAGCGGGCGGTGAGGAGATAGCCGCCGTAGACGAGCGCGGCGGCGGAGACGAGCAGGAACAGCAGCACCCAGAACGTGCCGGGCACGCGGGTCAGCCGGGCGAGCTGGTCGGCGTCGGAGTCCGGGGCGCGGCCGAGGCGGCGCTTGGTCTGCAGCTCCAGGATCGGCCGCACACCGCCGAGCAGCAGGAACCACGCGGCGGCGTACGCGCAGGCCGACTGGACGTGGGGTGGGGCGAACCACGACAGCGCGAAGACCGCGCCGCCCACGGCGAGCACCGACACGGCGCCGAAGAAGTTCCTGATCATCAGCAGCATGCACGTCAGCAGCGCGAGCACGGCCCACAGCAGCATCGTGATCCGCCCGCCGGAGACCAGCCAGGCCGATCCAAGCCCGATCAGGGAGGGCGCGACGTACCCCGCCGCGGCCGTGGCGATCATGCCGGGGCCCGTCGGCCTGCCCTTGGTCAGCGTCACGCCCGAGGTGTCCGAGTGCAGGCGGATGCCCCGCAGCTTGCGCCGGGTCAGCACCGCGACCAGCGCGTGACCCCCCTCGTGCGCGATCGTGATCAGGCCCCGGGAGATGTGCCACGACGCCGGGTAGGCGACGACGCCGAGAGCGGCGAACCCGGATATGACGACAAGCCAGAGCGGGGGCGCGATCTGGATGGCGCTCAGATGGTTCCACAGGGGCTTCAGGGGGTTCACCCCCGGAATCGTACGGCCCGGCGCACCGGCCCGTGCTCTCTGCGTTCCTGTGCTCCCCCTGCTCCCCGTGCTTCCGTACTTCCGTCCCCGATCCGTACGGTCCACGCCCGAGTAAGGGTGACGATGGTGGTTACCTTCTACGTGTGGCTGAGCGGCGTATGCGTGGACTGCGCGGATTGAGTGGGCTGATGAGGGCGAAACCGGAGCATGCTCCCGAGCACTCCATGGACCCCCGTGCGAACGAGGGGGAGACGTTCAAGCAGAGCGTGATCGACAACGCGGTGTACGTCGACGGCGAGCGCGTGGACTCGCCGCTGTCGCTGGGCGACGCGATCGCCTCGCTGCGCTCGCGGCCGAGGGCGATG
Organism: Microbispora bryophytorum; assembly: GCF_006874465.1. GTDB lineage: Bacteria > Actinomycetota > Actinomycetes > Streptosporangiales > Streptosporangiaceae > Microbispora > Microbispora bryophytorum. Next base: position 131,079 of record NZ_VIRL01000004.1, read on the forward strand.
GCGTGGATCGGCCTCTACCGGCCGGAGGAGACCGAGCTGATCAAGGCGGCGGAGGAGTTCGGCCTGCACGAGCTCGCCATCGAGGACGCCATCGTCGCCCACCAGCGGCCCAAGGCCGATCGGTACGGCGACACGCTCTTCGTGGTGCTGCGGGCGGCGCAGTACCTCGACAAGCCCGAGAAGGTCGCCTTCGGCGAGCTGCACGTCTTCGTCGGCCCCGACTTCGTGCTGACCGTGCGGCACAGCGAGGCGCCCGACCTGTCCAAGGTGCGCCGGCGCATGGAGTCGGATCCCGACCTGCTCCGCCAGGGGCCGCAGGCCGTGCTGTACGCGATCCTCGACGCGGTCGTGGACGGCTACGCGCCGGTGGTCGCCGGGCTGCAGAACGACATCGACGAGATCGAGGTGCAGGTCTTCGGCGGCGACCCGGCCGCGCCCCGGCGCATCTACAGCCTGTCGCGGGAGGTCATCGAGTTCCAGCGGGCGACCAGCCCGCTGGTCCCGATGCTCGACGGCTTCATCGCGGGCTCTCCCAAATACGGCGTGAACGAGGAGCTGCAGCGCTACCTGCGTGACGTGTCCGACCACGCCATCACGGTCACCGAGCGGGTGGCCGGCTTCCGGCAGATGCTCCAGGACATCCTCGTCGTCAACTCCACACTCGTCAGCCAGCAGCAGAACGAGGAGATGACGAAGCTCACGGCGGCGAGCATCGCCCAGGGCAACGAGGTCAAGAAGATCTCGGCGTGGGCGGCCATCCTGTTCGCCCCGACGCTGGTCGGCACGATCTACGGGATGAACTTCGACCACATGCCCGAGCTGCACTGGGTGCTCGGATATCCCGTGGCGATCATGCTCATGGGCGTCGTCTGTCTCACGCTCTACCTGGTCTTCAAGCGCCGTGACTGGCTCTGAGCCCCCCGGCGCCGCGGATTCACGAAGAGCGCGGTTCACTCCTCCCGGCGCTCACGGAAGATCGCCACGAGCAGACGCAGCGCGAGGACGGCGCTCACCACCAGCAGGTTGTAGCCGATGAGCTGATAGAGAGTGACGGTGGGGGTCACCCGCGGCCCGCGCTCCGAGTCGAGCAGCAGCACGGCCATGATCCCCGCGGTGGCCGCCAGCACCGTCAGGAGTGCCTGGTGCAGCAGGCCGGTCATGTGCCGCCGGTCCCGGGCGTCGGCGAACAGCCGCACGTTGACGCTGAACCTGCCGCTCTCCGCCGCTCCGACGATGCGGTCCACGCTGCGGGGCAGCCGCCGCAGCAGGGGCAGCAGGCGCACCGCCTCCTGGGCCACCGCGGTGCGGATCTCCTCCCGGCCGCCGGGCGGGGACAGGCGGCGGCCGGCGAACTCCCGCGCCTCCTTCACGATGTCGAATCCGGGCGCGAGGCCGGTGAGCGTACCCTCGATCGTCCCGAGCGCCCGGAACACCGCCGCCACCTCCGGCGGCACCGACAGCTTGTGGGCGAAGACCAGGCGGAACAGGTCGGCGAACATCCGGGAGTCCGGGACGATGCCGGGCACCAGGTGGCGGGCCATGAAGCGGCCGATCTCGCGCTCCAGCTCACGCTCGTCGATCTCGTCCGGCCGGGGCACCAGCTCCAGCAGGGCGTCGCCGACGCCCGCGGGGTCGGCCAGGTCCAGCGCGGCGAGCAGGCGCTGGAGCGCGGCCCGCAGAGCGCCGTCGAGACGCCCGACGGACCCGTAGTCCAGCAGGGCGACGCCCCCGCCGGACAGCAGCATGATGTTCCCCGGATGAGGGTCGGCGTGGAACACCCCGTTCAGCAGGATCTGCTCCAGCAGCGCCTGCAGCACGGCCCTGGCGGCCTCCTCGCGCTCGGCGGGGCCGAGGCCGGCCTGGCCGGTGGCGAGCGGAACACCGTCCAGCCGCTCCATCACGAGGAGGCGGCGGCCGCCCAGCCGCGGATGGGGCACTGGGGACCGTACGGCCGCGTCCTTCGACGTCGCGGCGACGGCGGAGACGCCGCCGCCAGCGGCTTCCGCTCGAACGAGGCGAAGACCTCCTCCACCGGCCCGCTTAGTTCTCCGGTGACGACGCGCTCGATCTCCTCCCAGGGTGCGGGCTCGACCCGGTCCTGCAGCAGGCGCAGTTCCCCGATGAACTCGGGCGGCAGCAGGTCGCCGCGGGTGGACAGGATCTGCCCCAGCTTCACGAACGTGACCCCGCCCTCGTCGAGCGCTCGCGCAGCGAGCGGGCCAGCCGTAAGCGGCTGGAGGGGGCGCCCAGGTCGGGGTCGCGGCCGCGCAGATACGGGCCGAGGCCGTGGCGGATGAGGATGCGGGTGATGCGCAGATAGCGCCGTGATCGTCCTGCTCGCCGCCGGATGCCCGCCACCGCCTCCAAGGGGCTCGGGATCGATCCCGTCGGCACCAGGGCCTCGGCGATCGCCAGGAACACCATCGAGGCCAGCAATGAGCAGGCGAACGCGAGAATGATGAACCACAGCGGGGTGATTCCGGCCTGGTTCCCCACCACCGGGCCGACCAGGGCCTGCGAGACCGGGCCGACCAGGAGGACGGCGAGGGCGGCGCCGAGCAGTGTGCGGACCGTCCCGAAGCGCAGGCCGAGAAGCCGCCGGGCGGCCAGGGCGAAGGCCGCGACCATCACGACGGCCGTCACTGCGAAGGCGATCAATATCAGCGCGTCCAACCGTCGCCCCCGATGCAGTGCTCGCAGTGTTCACGGTGATCGGCGAAACTTTAACCGCCCCGGCCGACAGACGATCAAGGACGTGAACCGGCCCGGGGCGTGGGCACGCCCCGGGCGGGCTCAATGATCTTCTAGCGCTTCACGCGCACCCAGTCGATCCGGCTGGTGGAGCGATCGGTCTCGCCGTTCCCGGCGAAGACGACCTTCCAGTAGCCGGACGCCGAGGCCGTGGTCTTGCCCCAGAACTTGCCGGTGCTGTTCGTCCACAGCGTCTTGACGTAGTGCCAGGAGCCGCCGGCCTTCTTGAACCACACGGTCACCCTCTGGTGGCCGTAGCCCTCCCAGCCGTGGTCCCAGGCCTGGAGCGCGCCCCGGAAGGTGAGGTACCGGTGATACCTGACCGGCTCCGGCGCGGCGTTGAACTGGACGACCCGGGTGTGGGCCTTGGCCGGAGGCGTCGGCCGGGGCACGCGGACCGTCACGTCGTCGGTCGCGCTCGCCGAGTAGCCCGCTCCGCCGGCGCCCTCGAACTCGGCCCGCCACGAGCCGGAGGTCCTGGCCGTGACGTCCACCGAGAAGCGGCCGTAGGAGTCGGTCCGGTCGGAGGTGACGTACTGCCAGTGGTAACCGCCGGCCGGCTTGAACAGGATCTTCACCTGCCGGCCCGGGTAGCCGCTCCAGCCGGCGAAGCCGGAGATCTCCAGCCGGCCGCGCAGGTGCAGGGTCTTACCGGCGTCGACGGGCTCGGGGGAGGCGTCGAATCCGGTGATCCGGGTGCGGCTGGCCTGGGCCCTGACGTCGACCCGGTCGCTGTCGCTCGTCGCGGGCTCGGCGTCGGAGGCGCCTTCGAACTCGGCGCGCCACCAGCCGCTCCTGTCCGCGTTGCGGTCGACCGAGAAGCGGCCGTGCCGGTCGGTCGTCACCGAGCCGACCCGGCTGTAGGAGCCGCCGACCGGCTTGAAGGCGATGTACACCCGCTGCCCGTCGTACACCTGCCGGCCGCCGCCGTCCCGGTAGGTCAGCGCGCCGGTGAGCCTGATCCGGTCGCCCCGGTCGACGACGTCCGGCGCCGCGTCGAAGTCGAGATCGGTGGTCCAGTGGACCTGGAACTCCTTGCTCGCGGTGCGGCCGCCGGCCCACACCTGGAGCTTCCAGGTGCCCGGCTCGTTGCTGAAGGTGAAGTCGTGCTTGGCCGTGTAGGCGCCGTAGCCCGCGGGGCCGGGGTGCAGGGTGACGGTGCGGCCGTCGCGGTCGACGAGCCTTGCCGCGCCCTTCTCGGACGCCTTGTAGGTGAAGGTCGCCGTCGTGCCCGCGCCGGCGGAGACGACGACGGGACTGGGGGAGACGGTCAGGTCGCTGGGACCTGCCGTCGTCGTCGCGCCGGCGGTGGCCGGGAGCGCGACGAGGGCCGCCCCTCCCAGAGCCACTGCCGCGATCACGGCGTGAATGCGTTTCAACATTCCGGTAACCATCCTTCCCGGTGGTTGAACGCGGCATGAGGGTGCCACGTCATTCATAACGAGTAGACGGGCGAATGCCCGTGACGGTTTAACGCTCTGACTTATCGTCATCGATTCGTGTCAAAGCGTGTGATCCATAAGCGCTGCCGTACGGAGTTGTCGCTGTGCGGGACGGAGCGTGCATCGTGCGACATAATCGGCCGTGTGGTGCGGGACGCTGTGGAGACCCATTTCGCCGATGCCGTCGGGGCGCTGACCCCCGGACCCCCCCGGGATCCGGGCCTGCCGGTGCGGCCGGGCACGGGCCTGACAGGGGCGCGGTGCCGAGAGCTGTTCGCCGTGCAGCTCGGCAGCCGGCTCCTCGACGTCGCCGCCCGCCTCATGCGCGAGCGCGACGAGGGCTTCTACACGATCGGGTCGTCGGGGCACGAGGGCAACGCCGCCGTGGCGGCCGCGCTCCGCGTGGACGACCCCGCGCTCCTGCACTACCGGTCCGGCGCCTTCTACCTGACCCGTTCGGCTCAGGCCGGGCGGCTGGCCGAGGAGGGGCTGCGCGACGTGCTGCTGGGGATCGCGGCGTCGGCCGAGGAGCCGATCGCGGGCGGCCGGCACAAGGTCTTCGGCCACCCCGGCCTCGCCGTCGTCCCGCAGACCTCCACGATCGCCAGTCACCTGCCGCGCGCGGTCGGCGTCGGCTTCGCGATCGAGCGGGCACGCATGCTCGGGCTGCCCTCGCCCTGGCCGGGGGACGCCGTCGCCGTCTGCAGCTTCGGCGACGCGTCGATGAACCACGCCTCCGCGCTGACCGGGCTGAACACCGCCGCGTACGGCCGCTTCCGCGGGCTGCAGATCCCGGTGCTCTTCGTGTGCGAGGACAACGGCCTCGGCATCAGCGTGAAGACGCCGCCGGAGTGGGTCGCGCAGGCCAGGCACCCCCTGCTGGAGTACTTCCAGGCCGACGGCTGCGACCTGGCCGAGACCTACGACGCGGCGCTGCGCGCCGTCGAGCACGTGCGCGTCAACCGCGCCCCGGCGTTCCTGCACCTGCGCACCGTCCGCCTGATGGGCCACGCGGGGTCCGACGTGGAGATCGGCTACCGCACCCGCCGGGAGATCGCCGCCGACCTGGACCGCGACCCCCTCGTCCGTACGGCACGGCTGCTCGTGGAGGCGGGCCTGGCCGCGCCCGACGAGCTGCTCGCACGCTACGAGGCCGAGCGCGACCACGTGCTGAAGCTGGCGTCGGAGTGTGAGCGGCGACCCCGGCTCACGACGGCGGCGGAGGTGATGGCCCCGCTCGCGCCGCGCCGTCCCGAGGCGGTGGCCGCCGAGGCCCTGCGGTCCGCGCCCGTCGAGGCGCGCGAGCGCGCCTTCGCCACCCTCCCGGAGCAGGAGGGCAGGCTGACGGTCGCCCAGGCGGTCAACCGCGCGCTGGCCGACGCGATGGCGCTGGACCCCGGGGTCCTGGTGTTCGGGGAGGACGTGGCCCGCAAGGGCGGGGTGTACGGCGTGACGCGCGGGCTGCTGCGCAGGTTCGGGGCCGAGCGGGTCTTCGACATGCTCCTGGACGAGCAGGCGATCCTCGGGCTCGCACTCGGGGCGGGGGTGTCGGGGCTGCTGCCGGTGCCGGAGATCCAGTACCTGGCCTACCTGCACAACGCGCTCGACCAGATTCGCGGCGAGGCGTCGACCATGCAGTTCTTCTCCCAGGGCGCGTATCGCAATCCCCTGGTTGTACGAGTCGCCTCATATGCCTACCAAAAGGGCTTTGGGGGACATTTTCATAATGACAACTCAATTGCCGCATTGCGCGATATTCCCGGCGTGATCGTCGCGTCTCCGGCGCGGCCCGACGACGCCGCCGCGATGCTGCGCACCTGCCTGGCCGCCGCCCGGGCGGACGGCAGCGTCTGCGTGTTCCTCGAACCCATCGCGCTGTACCACACACGCGATCTCTACGAGGAGGACGACGGCGGCTGGCTCGCGCCGTACGTGCCACCGGCGCGCTGGGCCGAGACGCACGTTCCGGTCGGCCGCGCCCGCGCCTACGGCGACGGCCGCGACCTGACCATCGTCACGTACGGCAACGGCCTGCGGATGAGCCTGCGGGCGGCGGTCAAGCTCACGGCGGAGGACATGGGCTGCCGGGTGCTCGATCTGCGGTGGCTGTCGCCGCTGCCGGTCGACGACCTCATGCGCGCGGCCGAACTGACCGGGCGCGTGCTGATCGCCGACGAGACCCGCCACAGCGGCGGCGTCTCCGAGAGCGTGATCGCGGCGCTCGTCGACAACGGCTTCCGCGGCCCGATCGCTCGGGTGACCTCACAGGACAGCTTCGTGCCGCTCGGCCCGGCCGCCGACACCGTCCTGCTGTCGGAGTCCGACATCGAACGCGCCGCCCGCAAACTCCTCAGGGCGTGATCTTGTAGTTTGCCGCACGTACGGCTCCTGACCTGCCTGTCTCTGTTTCATGATCTTGCAAAAAATCCGGCCTATGACTTGTGAGCTGGGCCTTCCTGCTCCGTGATCTTGCAGTTGCAAGATCACGGAAGGCGTACGCGCTGGCAGGTGGGGGTGGGCGCCGAGGGCTGCAAGATCACGGGAAGGGGCTCGGCAGGTCAGGGGCCGGCGTGCGACAAACTGCAAGATCACGCACGGGGGGAGTGCGGGTCGCACCACCTCTCTGCGACAAACTACAAGATCACCCCCAAGGGGGAGAGGGCGGCGCGGGCCATGGCGCCGAGCAGATCGGCCATCGCCTCGGGGGTGAGCTCCCCTGCGCTGCGCGGGGTGGAGTTGAGCAGGCCGAAGACGGCGTGCGTGGCGGCGCGCAGCCGCGCGGGCGGGCACGCGGGGTGCAGTTCGGACAGCACCGTCACCCACTCCTCGACGTAGAGCCGCTGCAGGCGCCGGACGGCCCGGCGGGCCTGCTCCGGCACGTTGTCGAGCTCGCGCTCGTGGACGCGGATGAGCGCGGGGTGGGTCAGCGCGAACTCGATGTGCCCGGACAGCAGCGCGTCGAGCGCCGCGTCCGCGGTGTCGGGGTCGGCGGTGGTGGCCAGCCGTGCCCCCTGCTCGCGCAGCCGTTCGCTGATGTCCAGCAGCATCTCGGTGAGCAGGGCCTCCTTGCCGCTGAAGTGCCGGTACAGCGCCGGCCCCGAGACGCCCACGGCCGCGCCGATGTCCTCGATGGACACGCCGTGAAAGCCGCGCGCGGCGAAGAGGCCCGCGGCCGCTTCGAGGATCTCGGCCCGCCGATTGCGGGTAGGGGTCTTCACGGTCCTCTCGGTCGTCACGGCACCATGGTAGACGGAGTTTGTTAATGATGATTAACATCCGAGTATGAGCACGAGTGACTGGCCGGTGCTGGAGAGCCGGTGCGACCCGGGTGGCGAGCCGTACAAGCGCAACGCGGAGGCGAACGAACGCCTGGTGGCGGACCTGCGGGACCGGCTCGCGGCGGCGGCGCGCGGTGGGTCCGAGCGGGCCCGGGCCAGGCACGTCCAGCGCGGCAAGCTGCTGCCCAGGGACCGCGTCGACACGCTCCTCGACCCCGGCGGGCGCTTCCTGGAGCTGTCCCCGCTCGCGGCCACCGGCATGTACGACGACCAGGCCCCGGCCGCCGGGATCATCACCGGCGTGGGGCGGGTGAGCGGACGCGAGGTCGTGGTCGTGGTCAACGACGCCACCGTCAAGGGCGGCACGTACTACCCGATCACGGTCAAGAAGCACCTGCGCGCCCAGGAGGTCGCCCTCCACAACAACCTGCCGTGCGTGTACCTGGTCGACTCGGGTGGCGCCTTCCTGCCGAAACAGGACGAGGTCTTCCCCGACCGCGAGCACTTCGGCCGCATCTTCTACAACCAGGCCACCATGTCGGCGCGGGGCATCCCGCAGATCGCGGCCGTGCTCGGCTCCTGCACCGCGGGCGGCGCGTACGTCCCGGCGATGAGCGACGAGGCCGTGATCGTCCGCAACCAGGGCACGATCTTCCTGGGCGGGCCGCCGCTGGTCAAGGCCGCCACCGGCGAGACCGTCACCGCGGAGGAACTGGGCGGCGGCGAGGTCCACGCCCGCGTCAGCGGCGTCACCGACCACCTCGCCGAGGACGACGCGCACGCCCTGAAGATCGTGCGGGACATCGTCGCGTCGCTCGGCCCGAGAAGTCCTCGTCCGTGGGAGGTGGGCCCCGCGGAGCCGCCGCTCCACGACCCGCACGACCTGTACGGCATCGTCCCCCAGGACACGCGCCGGCCGTACGACGTGCGCGAGGTGATCGCCCGCATCGTCGACGGCAGCCGGTTCCTGGAGTTCAAGGCCGAGTACGGCCCCACCCTGGTCACCGGGTTCGCCCGGATCCACGGGCACCCCGTGGGGATCGTGGCCAACAACGGTGTCCTGTTCGGCGAGTCGGCGCTCAAGGGGGCGCACTTCATCGAGCTGTGCGACCGACGGTCGATCCCGCTCGTGTTCCTGCAGAACATCAGCGGCTTCATGGTCGGCAAGGCGTACGAGGCCGGGGGCATCGCCAAGCACGGCGCGAAGATGGTGACGGCGGTCGCCTGCGCCCGGGTGCCGAAGTTCACCGTGATCATCGGCGGTTCGTTCGGCGCGGGCAACTACGCGATGGCGGGCCGCGCCTACTCGCCTCGCTTCCTGTGGATGTGGCCGAACGCCCGCATCTCGGTCATGGGCGGCGAGCAGGCCGCCACCGTGCTCACCATGGTCGGCGACGCCGACGCCGAGGAGATCCGGGCCCAGTACGAGCACCAGGGCAACCCCTACTACTCGACCGCGCGCCTGTGGGACGACGGAGTGATCGACCCGGCGGACACCAGGACCGTCCTCGGCCTGGCGCTCGGCGCCGCCGCGAACGCCCCCCTCGAACCCGTCGGCTACGGCGTCTTCCGGATGTGAGGCAGCGACATGACGCGTTCACCGGCTCCTCGTCCGCTCCTTGGGCGGCTGACCCGTCACGGGGTGCGGTCGTGATGTTCTCCAGTGTCCTGATCGCCAACCGGGGCGAGATCGCCGTCCGGATCATCCGCACGCTGCGCGCCCTGGGCGTGCGGGCCGTCGCCGTCCACAGCGACGCCGACCGTGACGCGCGCCACGTGCGCGAGGCCGACCTCGCCGTACGGCTCCCGCGCGGTTACCTCGACATCGACGCGATCGTCGAGGCCGCCCGGGTGGGCGGCGCCGAGGCCGTCCACCCCGGGTACGGCTTCCTCGCCGAGAACGCCGAGTTCGCCCAGCGCTGCGCGGCCGAGAGCCTGGTGTTCGTCGGCCCGCCGGCCGGGGCCATCGAGGCCATGGGCGACAAGATCCGGGCCAAGGAGACCGTCGCCCGCGCGGGTGTGCCGGTCGTGCCCGGGGGCGCGGAACCACACGACGACCTGGCCGAGGTCGCCGGGCGCATCGGCTTCCCCGTGTTGATCAAGCCGTCCGCGGGCGGGGGCGGCAAGGGCATGCTGCGGGTCGAGTCCGCCGACGGCCTGGCCGCGGCCGTCGAGTCGGCCCGCCGTACGGCGACGGCGGCCTTCGGGGACGGCACCCTGCTGATCGAGCGGTTCGTGGACCGGCCGCGGCACATCGAGATCCAGATCATGGCCGACGGCCACGGGAACGTCGTGCACCTCGGCGAGCGCGAGTGCAGCCTGCAGCGGCGCCACCAGAAGATCGTCGAGGAGGCGCCCTCGCCGCTGCTCGACGACGAGACGCGGGCCCGCATGGGGGCGGCGGCGGTGCGGGCCGCCCGGTCGGTCGGCTACGTCGGCGCGGGGACGGTCGAGTTCATCGTCCCCGGCTCCCGTCCCGGCGACTTCTTCTTCATGGAGATGAACACGCGGCTGCAGGTCGAGCACCCGGTCACCGAGATGGTCACGGGTCTCGACCTGGTCGAACTGCAACTGCGGATCGCCGCGGGGGAGTTGCTGCCGTTCGGGCAGGACGAGGTGCGCCTGCGCGGCCACGCCGTCGAGGCCCGCGTCTACGCCGAGGACCCGGCCCGCGACTTCCTGCCGACCGGCGGCCGGATCCTGGCCCTGCGCGAGCCCGCGGGCGAGGGCGTGCGGTTTGATTCCGGGCTGAGCGGCGGGACGGCCGTGGGCAGCGACTACGACCCCATGCTGGCCAAGGCGGTCGCCTGGGCCCCCGACCGGGCGGGCGCGCTCGCGGCCCTCGGCCGCGCGCTGGCCTCGACCGTGATCCTCGGGGTCACCACGAACATCGGGTTCCTGCGCGCGCTGCTGGCCGACCCCGAGGTCGCGGCCGGGCGGCTGGACACCGGGCTGGTCGAGCGGCGGCTCGGCGACCTCGTGTCCGGCGAGGTGCCGGACGAGGTTCTCGCCGCCGCCGCGCTCGTCTTCCACGCCGGGCCCCACGGCCGGGGGCGGGCGACGGACGACCCGTGGGACGTGGCGGACGGGTGGCGCGTCGGAGAGCCCGCCTGGACCGTGCATCGGCTCGGCGTGCCCGTACGGGTGCGGGGCGCCGCAGGCGACGCGGAGATCGAAGTTAACGAGCGTTCACTCGGCCGGGCGCGGCTGGAGTGGACCGGCACCGATGAGGTGGCGGTCACCCTCGGCGGCGTCACCCGGAGGTACGCGGTGGCCCGGAACCGCGACACGGTGTGGCTCGGCGAGGGCGGCCGCGCATGGCCCGTCACCCGGCACGATCCCGGCGACCCGACGGACCGGCAGGGCGGGGCGCTCGCCGGCGACGGGGTCGTGCGCAGCCCGATGCCGGGAACGGTGCTGCTCGTGAAGGCGGCGGAGGGCGACCGGGTCACCGCGGGACAGCCGCTGGTCGTCGTGGAGGCGATGAAGATGGAACACACCCTGACGGCGCCGGCCGACGGCGTGCTCGCCGAGCTGCGGGCCCGGCCGGGGCAGACGGTGGAGCTGGACGCGGTCGTGGCGAGGGTGACGCCGTGCGAGTGACGATCTACGAGGTCGGCCCGCGCGACGGCCTGCAGAACGAGTCCGCCGTCGTGCCCGTCGAGGTCAAGCGCGAGTTCATCGGCCGGCTCGCCGCGGCCGGGCTGACGACCATCGAGGCGACGAGCTTCGTCCACCCCACGTGGGTGCCCCAGCTCGCGGACGCCGCGGAACTGCTGGAGAGCCTGCCGCGGGTGCCGGGAGTCCGCTACCCGGTGCTCGTTCCGAACGAGCGGGGTCTCGACCGCGCGCTGGAGCAGGGGGTGACCGACATCGCGATCTTCGGGAGCGCCACCGAGTCGTTCGCCCGGCGCAACCTGAACCGGACCGTCGAGTCGCAGTTCGAGATGTTCGCCCCCGTGGTGGAACGGGCCCTCGCCCACGGCATGCGGGTCAGGGCGTATGTGTCGATGTGCTTCGCCGACCCCTGGGAGGGACCGGTCGCGCCCGAGCAGGTCGCCCGGGTCGGGCGCAGGCTGCTCGACCTGGGCTGCTACGAGCTGTCGCTCGGCGACACGATCGGCGTCGGCACACCCCGGCACGTCGAGGCGCTGCTCGACGCCTTCGCCGAGGCCGGGGTCGGGCCCGACCGGCTGGCCGTCCACTTCCACGACACCTACGGCCAGGCCCTCGCCAACACGTTCACCGCGATCAAGCGGGGGATCACGGTCGTGGACTCCTCCGCCGGCGGCATCGGCGGCTGCCCGTACGCCAAGAGCGCCACCGGCAACCTCGCGACCGAGGACCTGGTCTGGATGCTCGACGGTCTCGGTGTCGAGACCGGGGTGGACGTCGGGTCGCTGACGGCCACCAGCCTCTGGCTCGCCGAGATGCTGGGCCGGCCGAGCCCCTCCCGCGTCGTCCAGGCTCTGGGCAGGGAGTTTCCCGCGGATCTCGCCGTAGCGAGGATCGACCGGGCGGATGTATCGCAAGGCGGAGGAGGAGCCCATAGCGGAGCCATGGGCGACGACGACAACGAAGCGAGGCGCCGCCTGGGCGACCGCAGTAGGCGAAAGATCCAAGGGAAACGACCGGAGGAGAGTTGAGATGCTCAATGACGAGCACGTCGAACTGCGCAAGTCGGTCGAGGAGTTCGCCCGTGAGGTGGTGGCCCCCGTCATCGGGGACTACTACGAGCGGTGCGAGTTCCCCTACGACATCGTCCGCAAGATGGGCGCGATGGGCCTGTTCGGCCTGCCCGTCCCGGAGGAGTACGGCGGCATGGGCGGCGACTACTTCGTCCTGTGCCTGGCGTTGGAGGAGCTGGCCAGGGTCGACTCCTCGGTGGCGATCACCCTGGAGGCGGCGGTCTCGCTGGGCGAGATGCCCATCCTGCGGTTCGGCACGGACGCCCAGAAGCAGCGGTGGCTGCCGAAGATGGCGGCGGGGGAGATCCTCGGGGCGTTCGGGCTGACCGAGCCCGGCGGCGGGTCCGACGTGCCGGGCGGCATGCGCACCACGGCCGTCCTCGACGGCGGCGAATGGGTGATCAACGGCTCGAAGGCGTTCATCACCAACTCGGGCACCGACATCACCGGTGTCGTCGCCGTGGCGGCGATCACCGGCCGCAGGCAGGACGGCAGGCCGGAGATCTCCACGATCCTCGTGCCCTCGGGCACGCCCGGCCTCACCGTGTCGGAGAAGTACTCCAAGGTCGGCTGGTCGGCCTCGGACACCCGGGAACTGTCGTTCACCGGCTGCCGGGTGCCGGAGGAGAACCTGCTGGGCGAGCGCGGCCGGGGCTACGCACAGTTCCTCCAGACGCTGGACGAGGGCCGGGTGGCCATCGCCGCGCTGTCGGTGGGTCTCGCCCAGGGCTGCGTGGACGAGTCCCTCCGGTACGTGCGTGAGCGCCGGGCCTTCGGCCAGGAGATCGGCCGCTATCAGTCCATGCAGTTCAAGATCGCCGACATGGAGGCCAGGGTGCACACGGCCCGCCTGGCCTACTACCACGCCGCCGAGCGCATGCTGGCCGGTCTGCCGTTCAAGAAGGAGGCCGCCATCGCCAAGCTCGTCTCGTCCAACGCCGCGATGGACAACGCCCGGGACGCCACGCAGGTCTTCGGCGGCTACGGCTTCATGAACGAGTTCCCCGTCGGCCGCTTCTACCGGGACGCGAAGATCCTGGAGATCGGCGAGGGCACCAGCGAGGTGCAGCGCATGCTCATCGCCCGCGAACTCGGCCTGCCCGCCTGAACTGGTTCCGCCTGAACTCATCCCGCGAGCACCCGCGTGAACCGTCCCGCCTGGCGTTCCCGCCTCGTGGCACACGCCCGGCGGGTTTCTGGATCAGCGGGCGGGCGGCTGGAACTCCGGCTGGTCGAGCACCCGCAGCCAGCTCCCGTCAGGCTGGCGCCGTACGACCTGGGCCCGCGCGCCGGCGCCGTCCCCCGGCGGGGTCGAGGTCAGCGCGATGTCGCCGCTGACCAGGGTCGGCAGCGGTTCCTCGGGCTCGAAACGGGGACGGTTCGCCAGCACCTTCTCCCACAGGGCGCGGATCGCCTCCCGGCCGACCGTCACGCCGCCCGGCGGGTAGGCCAGCACCGCGTTCTCCTCGTACAGCGCCGCCACTCCGGCCGCGTCCCCGGCGTTGGACCGCTCGACGAACAGGCGGGTGATGTCCTCCGGCCGCATGGCCTTCTCGTACTCCGGCATGGGTTCCTCCCGAAACTCTCGTACGGCCTCCAGCCTGCCGAGGCGCCCGGCAGAAGTCCAACAGATGAATCGGATGGCAACTAGAATCAGCAGTTATGGAACTGCGCCAGCTGGAGTATTTCGTCGCGGTCGCCGAGGAGCGCAACTTCACCCGCGCCGCCGAGCGGGTGCACATCAGCCAGTCGGGTGTCAGCGCCCAGATCCGGCAGCTCGAACGCGAACTCGGCGCCGAGCTGTTCGACCGGTCCGCGCGGAGCGTCACGCTGACCGTCGCGGGCAAGGCCGCGTTCGACCACGCCCGCGCCGCGCTCGCCGCGGCCGGGGCGCTGGGACAGGCGGTGGGCGAGGTGGCCGGCCTCATCCGGGGCCGGCTCACCGTCGGAATGATCGTCGGCTGCACCGTCACGCCGCTGTTCGACGCCCTGGCCGCCTTCCACCGGGCCCATCCGGGGGTCGAGATCTCCCTGCTGGAGGACAACTCCGACCGGCTCGTCGAAGATGTGCGCTCCGGAGCCCTCGACCTGGCGCTCGCCGGGCTCGCCGAGGCCCCGGACGGCCTGGAGACGCTGACGGTCATCAGCGAGCGGCTCGTCGCCGCCGTCCCCGCGGACCACCCCCTCGCGGGCCGGGACGGGGTCACCCTGGGCGACCTCGGCTCGCACCCGATCGTCTGCATGCCGTACGGCACCGGCCTGCGCACGGTGTTCGACCGGGCCTGCGCGGCCCGGGGCGTACAGCCGGTGATCGCGCTGCAGGCCGGGGCGGCCGACGCCGTCGCCGGCCTCGCGGCCCGGGGGCTCGGCGTGGCCGTCCTCAGCGAGTCGATGGCCGCGGCCCACCGCGACCGGCTCACCGCGCTCACCATCGAGGACGCCGGGGCGCCCGCCCTGCTCGCGCTGGTGTGGCGCGGGGGGCAGGGCCCGGCCGTACGCGAGTTCGTGCGGCATGCCCGGCGGTCCTTCGCCGTCACCGCCGGCTGAGAACCGGCTCCCGCCTGCCGCCGGGTTCGCGGGGTGAGCTTGGATTGGACGTATGTGCCCGGACACTCCTAGAGTCCCTTTCATGACGTCTGGTGATCTCCAGCTCAGAAGGGCCGAGAAGACCGACGCGGACGAGATCTTCGCACTCGCCCGTGAGTTCGCGGTGACGTTCCGGCCCGAGCGTGCGCCGTTCGACGCCGCGCTGCCGCAACTCCTGGAGAACGAGGACGCCTTCCTCCTCGTCGCCACGGTCGACGGGATCGTACGCGGCTACCTGCTGGGCTTCACCCACCTCACGCTGTTCGCCAACGGCAGGGTCGCGTGGGTCGAGGAGGCGATGATCGAGGGCGGCTACCGCCGCCACGGCATCGGGCGGCGGCTGCTGGAGGAGTTCGAGACGTGGGCGCGCTCACGGCAGGCCGGATACGTCGCGTTGGCGACCCGGCGGGCCGCCGAGTTCTACGGCGCCCTCGGCTACGAGGTGTCGGCCACCTACTACCGCAAGATGCTCAGACCGAAGATGTGACCTGTGCCCGCGGCCTGAACTGAGGGCGGGGGACCCCCGCCCTCGCGGGCTGGACGAGATCCCGCGCCCGCCCCGCCGTCGGCCGCTCGCGCGCGGTGCCGTCAGACGGCCGAGGTGAGCTGGGCGTCCAGGCGGTAGCCGTCCACGGTCACGTAGACCGAGTCGCCGGGCCGCGCGTTCAGCCGCATCAGAACCGGCTGGAGCGAGTCGAACACCGGCTGCCGGTCGCGCCACACCAGCACGACGGCGTTGTCGCCCGGGCCGGTGACCGACAGCAGCGTCCCGGGGCGCATGCCGAGCTGGGCGGCGTACCCCTCGGGGACCGCCACAGGCTCGCCGCGCAGATGGCCGCTGGTGACGTCGATCCGCTGCCAGCGGCGCGGGTCGGAGGCAGGGCTGGACGTCGGGCGGGGGTTCGGCACCAGATGCGGCCGGGGCACGCCCCCCGAGAAGCTGCCGCCCGCCAGGTTCCCGTTCGCGGTGCCGTTCAGGTTGCCGCCCGGGTTTCCGTTGGGATTCCCGTTCGGGGTGCCGTTCACGTTGCCGCTCGTGAGCGCGGTGAGCGCGGCGAGCGCGGTGGCGGCGTCGGGCCCGTTGTTGGCCTGCGAGGGGATCGGGATCCCGCCGCGGCCGTGATGGTGCCCGTTCGCGCCCGGCGTACGGCGGGGGAGCGGTGCGGGCTTCGCCGTCGGGTCGGGGCCGTGCCGGGTGGGCAGGGAGCCGGGTTCGGACGGGGAACCCGGCCGCGGCATGGAGTCCAGCCATGCCTTGGCGGAGTGGGCGCGGATGCCGAGTTGGCCGAGCAGCTCCACGACGTCGGCGTCCGCGGGCTTGCTCGCCAGCAGTTGGCGGGTCTTCTCCCGCAGCCCCGCCAGGTCGCCGACCACGAGCCAGCCGTCCTGCAGGCGGCGGTCGGGCATGAGCGTCACCAGCACCCGCCACAGCGGCGTGTCGAGGGCCGGGACCTCGACGGGGTGGGACGGGTCCGCCGCGATGAGCTGTTCCTGGGTGGCCGCGGCGCCCAGCCACTCGGTGAGCCCGAACAGATGGCCGGTGAGCGGCGCGGAGTCGGGGGAGCGCAGCCACAGCAGCACCCGCTCCTCGGCCGTGCGCTGGGCCTGGGAGAGTAGCTCGCGGTCCACGTTGAGGTTGTGGGCCAGCGTGCGAAGGCTCACCGGCTCGGCGGCGAAGAGCCGCTCGGCGGCGACCGCCCTGACGAGCGGATCCCAGCCGCGGAACAGGCCTTCGACCACCGCGACCATCGGGTGCGCGCTGAGGTCGGTCGGCGGCCGTTCCCGTGCCGCCTCGGGCGCCGGCTGGGCGGGGGCGGCCGCGGGCTGCGAGGGCGAGGTCCCGGACTGCCGGGTGAAGGGCTGGGTGGCGGGTTTGACCGGCCCCGAGACAGGCGCCGGCGCGGCGGGCGACGGTGCCGGTGCCGGAGACGGTGCCTGGGCCGGTGTGCCCTGCCCCGGCCGGCCGGGCGCCTGCCCCTGCGTGGCGGGTGCCTGAGCGGCCTGCCCGGGCGGCGGTGCGGCCGGCGGTGTGGTCGGCGGTGTGGTCGGCGGTGCGGCCGGCGGTGCGGACGGTGCGGTCGGCCGGGCGAACGGCTGCGAGGTGGTTCCGGGGGCGGCGGCCTGGGGGAACGGCTGAGAGGAGGGTCCGGCCTGGGGGAAGGGCTGCGAGGTGGTTCCGGGGGCGGCGGGCTGCGGGAACGGCTGTGATGCCGTTCCGGGCGCGGCCTGGGGGAACGGCCGCGACGTCGTCCCCGGCGCGGCCTGCGATGCAGGCCCGGAGGCCGGCCCGGCCTGCGCCGGGACCTGTGCCTGTGGCTGGACCTGTGGTTGGGGCGCCGCCTCTCCTCCCGCGAGGGCCGGAGCGGACAGCCCGGACGCCAGCTGGCTTTCCAGGCGGCCGAACACCTCCCGGAACACCGTGGTCAGGAGGACCTCGGGCGAGGCGGGGGCGGCCGGAGCCTGGAGATCGCACGGCGTCAGACGGCGCAGCCGATACCACCCGCCGAGGTGGTTGACCACCGCGCGTACGGGATCGGGCCAGCCGGGCATGGCCGGGTCCACGGTGTGCACCTGGAGCGCCGGGAGCAGGTCGGTGAGGGGCAGGTGATCCCAACGGCCGACGGCGAGGCGGGCGAGCCGCTCGCAGAGCCAGTCAACGCCGGTCGCCCGTATCGCGCGGCCGATCCCGACGGATGCCCACCAGCCGCCGGGCAGGCGCGGGTCGGCCAGCATCTCGGCCACCTGCTGAGGACGGCTCCAGCGCAGGGCCGGGACCAGGTCGCTCAGGCAGATCGTTGACTCGGCGTCCATCGGTATGACCGCACCCTCCCGAGAGTGACGCATGTTGCTAATGGTGCAGCTTACGCCGCAAACCAGCAATTGGTGTCAATAGGGTAAAGTTCCCAGGGTCCGGCCGGGCGCCGACCTGCGCGACCGCCGCCATGCCCGCCTCACACCCCTTGCGGAGGGCTTCCTCGGGGGTGCTCCCGGCCATCCAGGCGACCAGGAACCCCGCGGCGAACGCGTCTCCCGCGCCCGTCGAGTCGACCACATCCACCGGGGGCGCGGCCGCTCTGGCGACTATACGGCCATCGCGGGCCAGCAGGGCACCGCCGGCCCCCAGCTTGACCACCGCCGTGCCGTAGTGGGCGCTGAGCGTGCGGGCCGAGGCATCGGGATCCGCGGCGTCCGCGAGCAGCAGCGCCTCGTCCAGGTTGGGGATCACGACGCTCGCCGGGGCGGTCTCACGGAGGAACCGCTCGGTGCCGAAGGCGCGCAGCGGCCCGCAGGAGGCCGGATCGACGCTGATGGGGATATCGCGCTCGGCGGCCTCGCGCATGGCGAGCCGCGCGAGCTCCAGCCCCGGCTCGGCGAACATCGTGTACGCCGACAGGTGCAGGTGCCCGACCCCGTCGAGCAGATCGGGTGTCCAGTCGCCGACTCCGATGTGACCGCTCGCCCCGCGGTTGGTGAGCATGGACCGCTCCCCGGTGGAGTCGACCATGGCGATCACGACGGCCGAGGGCCGTTCCGGGTCGATCCTCAGGTGCGGCCGGACCCCGGCTTTGGCCAGCTGGGCCACGTGCCACTCGCCGGTGTCGTACCCCGCCCGCGCGAGCAGGCGGGTGTCGGCGCCGAGCCGGGCGGCCCAGGAGGCGGTGTTCGCCCCCGAGCCGCCCGGACGCAACGCGATGTCGGCGGGCGTGTCGGTGCCGGTGGCCGCGGGACCGTCGTGCAGCGCGACGACGTCGGTGACCACGTCGCCGATCACCAGCAGACCGCTCATCCGGCCGCCCAGGCGGCCGCGATCTCCCCGGCCAGGCGGGTGTTGCCGCGTACGGCCGCGAGGTTGGCCTCCAGCGACGCGCCACCCGTGCCCTCGACGAGGTATTCCAGCAGGAACGGGGTGATGGCCTGCCCGGTGACCCCGCGCTCCTCGGCGGCGCGCAGGCCCTCCGCGAGCACCCGGTCGTGCAGGTCGGGGTCGAGCTGGAGATCGGCCGGAAGCGGGTTCGCCACGATCAGCGCGGTGTCCAGCCCGCCGAGCGCGTCCTGCGCCCGCATGATGCCGGCGGCCTCCCGCGGCGTCTCGACGCGCCAGTCAACCGGCTCACCGGAGCTGTGCAGGTAGAAGCCGGGGAACTCGTCGGTCCGGTAGCCGACGACGGTGACCTGCTTGGTCTCCAGCCGCTGGAGCGTCGCGGGCACGTCGAGGATCGACTTCACCCCGGCGCACACGACCGTGATCCTGGTGCGGCTGAGGGTGTCGATGTCGGCCGACTCGTCCTGCACCGTGGTCCAGCCGCGGTGGACGCCGCCGAGACCCCCGGTGGCGAACACCCGCACGCCCGCGCGGGCGGCCAGGAACGAGGTGCCCGAGACGGTCGTGGCGCCGCTCAGCCCGAGCGCGGCGGCCGGGGCGAGGTCGCGGAAGCCGAGCTTGCGCAGGCCCTGCTCGGTCGCGATGCGCTCCAGCTCTTCCTTGTCCAGGCCCACCCGGGGGACGCCGTCCAGCACCGCCACCGTCGCCGGCACGGCCCCCGCCTGCCGGACGATGTCCTCCAGTTCGAGAGCGACCTGGAGGTTGCGGGGCTGGGGGAGCCCGTGGGAGATGATGGTGGACTCCAGGGCGACGACCGGACGGCCGGTGGCCAGCGCCTCGGCGACCTCATCGGAAACGCGCATGTCTCTCCTGTTTCCCGCTCACCGTCGGGGCGCTCACATCCGCCTGGGCGTGCCCAAGGTGCGCCATCAGGGCTTCCCTCGTCGCTTGGGGTCGCTCGGGGTCGCTCGTCCCATGCTCCCCGCTCGCTCCTCAGTCCAGCTCGGCGGCGCGCTCCTCCGGATCGCTCGACTACTTTCGTACCAGCGGAAGATTGTCCGCTTCGGCATATTCTGCCCGAGTCTTGCGGGGCATCTTGCGATAAGTTGCGGGCGTCCGCCCAGGCACGCCCGCCGTCATTCCTCCCGTCACCCGCTCTGAGACCCTCCCACGCCCGCCGCCGCGACCCGTGTCCGGCCCGCACACGACTGCGACACCGACGCTACGTACGACCCGGGAGAACGCGCCATGCCACGCTCGCACTACGACGTCGTCATCGCCGGCGCCGGGCACAACGGCCTCGTCGCCGCGGCCTACCTCGCCCGGGCGGGGCGCAGCGTGCTGGTCCTGGAACGCCTCGGCCACGTCGGCGGCCTCGCGGTGTCGGCTCGCGCGTTCCCCGGCGTGGACGCGCGGCTGTCGCGCTACTCCTACCTGGTCAGCCTGCTGCCCACGAAGATCGTGAAGGATCTGGGGCTGCGCCTCGACCTGCGCCGCCGCCGCTTCGCCTCCTACACCCCGGCCGGCGACACCGGCCTGCTCGTGGACAACGAGGACGCCGCGCGCACCGCCGCGTCCTTCGAGGCGGTGACGGGGGGACGGCACGACCTGGCGGCCTGGGAGCGGTTCTACGGGATGACCGCCCACGTGGCCCGGCAGGTCGCGCCGACGCTGCTCGAACCGCTGCGCGGCCGTACGGCCCTGCGCGAGGTCGTGGGGGACGACGAGGCGTGGCGCGACCTGTTCGAACGGCCGATCGGCGAGGTCGTGGACGAGCGGTTCGCCGACGACACGGTTCGCGGGGTCGTCCTCACCGACGCCCTGATCGGCACCTTCGCCGACACGGCCACCGACCTGCTGGCCAACCGGTGTTTCCTCTACCACGTGATCGGCGACGGCACGGGCGACTGGAACGTCCCGGTCGGGGGCATGGGCGCGGTGACGGCCGAGCTCGCCGAGGCCGCGCGGCGGCACGGCGCCGAGATCCGCACCGGCGCCGAGGTCCTGGCCGTCGACCCGGACACGGGAGAGGTCACGTTCGACGACGGCGCGCAGCACGCGGTGACCGCGGGGAAGGTGCTGGCCAACCTGCCGCCCGCCGTGCTCGCCCGGCTGCTCGGGGAGACGCCCGAGCGGCCCGAGGGCGCCCAGCTCAAAATCAACATGGTGCTGTCGCGGCTGCCCCGGCTGCCGGACCCCGCCGTGGACCCCGCCGAGGCGTTCAGCGGCACCTTCCACATCAACGAGAGCCGCGACCAGCTCGCCGCGGCGTACGCGCAGGCCGCCGCGGGGAAGGTGCCGGACCTGCCGCCCGCCGAGGTCTACTGCCACTCGCTCACCGACCCCTCGATCCTCGGCCCGCGGCTGCGGGAGGCGGGGGCGCACACGATGACGCTGTTCGGCCTGCACATGCCGGCGCGCCTTTTCACGGACCCGTCGGCAAAGCGGGAGGCGCTGGCCCGCACGCTCGCCTCGATCGATTCCGTGCTCGCCGAGCCCATCGAGGACTGCCTGCTGCGCGCGCCCTCGGGCGAGCCCTGCCTGGAGGCCAAGACCCCCCTCGACCTGGAGCGGGAGGCGGGCCTGCCCGGCGGCCACATCTTCCACCACGACCTGTCCTGGCCGTACGGCGAGGAGGGCGAGGAGGGCGGTCACGGGGCGCGGCCTGCTCAGTGGGGCGTGGAGACGGCGCACGAGCGGGTGCTGCTGTGTGGCGCGGGCGCCCGGCGCGGCGGCGGCGTCAGCGGCATCCCCGGTCACAACGCCGCCATGGCCGTTCTCGGCCGCACCTGAGTGGCCGCGCCTGGCCGCACCTGGGTGGCCGCACCTGATGGGGCACGCCTGAGGGCATGTCCCTGCCGCGCGTGGCTCGACGAGAGCGTCAGAACTGCCAGAGCCGCGCCCTCATCGCTCTCGCACGCATCCTGAAACTTCACAGGTGTAGCCGGCATCAGCCGGGACGCCCGGCCGGGCCGCGCGGCGACGTACGGAGACGCGGTGAACCTCGACCTGTTCGATATGCGGCGCCGGGTGTGGGGGCAGCGCGTCGTCGAGAAGTGGCCGGTGCGCTACCGCGAGGCGCTGGAGCCGGACCACGACTGGCGGAACCGAACTTCGCCCGTGCGGGGACGCGCCGAGTCTGATTTACCGATGTTGTCGGTCCCGGTGGTCCATCGCGGCTCCTTGGTCCGCCGCATCCCAGAGCCAAACCCGGTCGCACCGGTCGATCAATGAGGTGCCGTTTCTTGACGGCACCCCGTGTTCCAGCGGTCCATCGCCGCGGCGTACTGCTCGGGGGTCGGCTCGGCGACGGGAT
This sequence comes from Microbispora bryophytorum, assembly GCF_006874465.1. Lineage (GTDB taxonomy): Bacteria > Actinomycetota > Actinomycetes > Streptosporangiales > Streptosporangiaceae > Microbispora > Microbispora bryophytorum. The sequence goes on from NZ_VIRL01000004.1 coordinate 152,963, forward strand.
GGTCCAGGCCGGTGATCGCGGTGAGGGCCCGCTCGGCGGCCGGGCATGCGGCCCGGGGACCGGTCCCGGCCGCCAGCAGCTCGGGCCGCGCCCAGCATCTGTTGATCCCAAGCACCCCGCCGGCGACCCCCTCCAAGTCGCCCCATAATGCCAGCGTGGAACTGCGAATCGATCCGGACAGGAACATCCGAACCGGCGTCTGCGACTGTTGCCAGACCCCCTACGATCGCGTAAACGGGTTCATCAACAACGACGACGGCGCCTATGCGATCTACTACGCATCCTGTTACCACCACAACGAAATCCACGAAGCCTGGATCGACGTCATCATCGACGACGCCTGGGCGCCGGACGAACCCGTCAGCCGCCCTGGCCCAAACCGCGTCACTTTCGGATGTCGCGTCGGTCCCGTGGAAGGGCAGCCCGCCCCAGCCTGCTCTCTGGTGAAAGGCGCCGCGGTCGCACCCGATGAACCGTTCTACGGCCGCAAGCTGACTCGCGAGGAAGCCCTCGCTCATCCCTGGCTATCCGACTATTGGGAGACCATCGATCACATCCTGGAGAACGACACCACAGTCCGCCAGCATCTCTACGGCTAGTGCGGTGACCGCAACGTTCACCGGATCGGGTGATTACGCGACATGAATAGCTGATTGTCCCCAGCAGCCCTGCAACGGGTGACCTCGGGGTCAAGAAGCACAAGGCCAGCCAATCGGCGAATGTCGGCGCGGATCGACCGCCGCAGCAACCATCTCAGCGCTGGCTCCAGCAACTTCTCGGAGGTCACGCGCGGGGTGACGCGCACGTGGAAGGTGAAGCGGCACTGGTCCTCGCCGAGCGGCTCGACCAACCTGCCGCCCTCGGCGTCGATCCCCGAGGTGGTGCGCCAGGCAAACGAACGACCCGGCTCAACCTGGATGACCTCGCCGCCGTTGCGATAGGTCCGGCCCACGAACCGCATCACCTCAGCAGTGGTCGTGCCCACCTGGACGATGCCTTCGGGGCGCGGCGCCATCGTCTTGACGCCCTTCCGCCAGTGTGGATCCTGGCCGTAGTCAGCGACGATCGCCCACACCAGCGCGGCCGGGCAGGCGATCTCCCTGTCCTCTTGAAGCTCGATCATCCGGCAATGCTAGAAGGCTGGTCGAGCTACAACTGAACCCCGTGAACGTTAGCGGTCACCGCACCAGCTGTAGCCGAGGAGCCATAGATAAAGCCTTTGGTGGGGGCGCTCCGGCTCCGGGGTGATCGCCAAGGCCAGCGCATGATTTCTGGCCGTAGGTAGTGGCTGTGGTCCGATCCGACCATGCGGCCGATCAGCGCTCGCTGGTAGTCCTCCACGAGGTCACATTCTTGATCGTCATGCAATTAGCGCGCGATTGGCCAGGGTAACTACTCTTTGCGAGCCCTGGATAAAAACCACAACCGACTGCAGGGCGCCAGAATTAAAACATGGTACACAGAATATCGAGTTGACGAAGGCAACTCTTTCTGGGTGCTCATTCATTGAGTCCTGAAATCCGACGAGAAGGAAGTTCCAAAAAGGTGACGAGAGGCATCATGCCCGCTCTCGTCACCCTCCCTTCGGACTCCCACGCAACGGAAACCGGATAACTTATGGATCTTTTCCCGGCCGAAAACCAACAACGTCTTCTGGTGGCGCACGGGCTCGACAGTTGGTTCGGCGCCCAATGGGTCAGCATCGAGGATGGTCGCGAGGCGGCCCAGCGTCTGCACTTTCCGGCGGAGACGATAGAAACCTGCGACTTTCAAACCGCTATGAGGTCATACGATCCTGTGGGCTCTGCGCAGCGGGTTTGGATCACGTCACATGCACCCGGCTGGTCCCATGTCCTTCTCCTCAGTGGCGGGCAGTCGTCGTCCGCGGAGGAGCTCAGCCGCCATGGCCAGCGCGTGTTTGAACTTTCATACGTCGGCGAAATCGAGGAACTTGATGAGCCGATCTACACCCACGACGGCGAGTACAGAAGCATCTTTGACGAGGCCGAGTATGAGGCCTATCGGACGAACTCATCAAACGACAACACGATGCCGGTATCGGACCTGGAGCAATTTCTGATCATTATAGGAAGAATCACAGGGCGTTTCCTCGACCAGGACTGGGTTTCATCGCAGGGGCTCTTGTGTGTTATTCCATGATGCTGGCATAATGACTAGTGAACGGATCCAAGTGGGGCGATTAGGCTGGTAAGAATCGGCCAGTCCAGGCCGGCGGCCACTGTGCGCTCCCGCTGGGTGCCCGCCCGCATCGGCCACTTCGGTACTCCTGCCACGCCCTTCGTCCTTGCACAGTGGCAAGTTGCGAAAGACCCGTCGGATTTCGTTTCGGCGGGGCTTTCCGGGGGTGAACCCCTGATCACGGGTGTCCGTGATACTGAGTCAACCCACGGCGCTGCCGTACTGCCATGACCGCGCTGACAGGGACCCTGAGGCGTTCGATGTGCGTTGCGATGCCGTCGTTCGGTTGATTGCGATCGGCGGGGCCTGGCGCACTGACTCCACCAGGTCACGAATCGCAGCCGCCATCTCCTCGAAGCCGACGTCCCTGATGATGATCAGGTCGGAGCACCAGAAGTACCTTCCGCCAAGGGACTCTCCGGTGCGTGTCCTTATCCATGATCTTCTGGACCACATCCAAGGTCATGAAGGTCGCGTATCGCCGGGAGCCGTCGGGAAAGGTGATCGTGGCGTCCACCTGATCGGCCGTGTCCGGCTCATAGCCTTCCCAAGCCGGAATGGTCATCTGGAACAGAGGGTCTGCGATCGTGTAGAAGGTCACATCGAAACTGATCACTGCCCCGCCTCCCTGGCTAAGATCACCCGGTTTATCGCCGAATACGATCCCGAGCTGCGCGCCCGGATCGGTCTCCCCGCCACCCACACGCCGAGCGCCGCGGCGGACGCGTCATCGGGGCGTCCCCTCGGCGATGCTCTCCTGCGCGGCGATCGCCTGGCACAGCTCCGCCAGGTCGTCGGCGTCGACCGTTCGGTGCGCGCCCGCCTCCTCCACGGCCACAGGGAAGGGCCGCTCACGCGTCGCCCACAACCGCCCGGCGTCGCTCCGCATGATCCGCCACCCGGCGAACACCGGAGGGGCGACGGCGACAGCCCTATCGTGTGTCATGGGTCAGGACCACCATCCTGATCAAGGACCCGTCGGCGATGTAGGGCATCGCTGGCGGGTCCGCTTCATGCAGGCGGTAGTTCTGGCATCCCACCTGCATGACCGACTTGGACGATTCCAAGAGATTGGTACACAATGCGAGCATGCGGTGACACTGAGTGTGTCAGGTGTGGCGCTCTGCGGAACGGTCACCGAGCAGTTCGGGAATCTCATATGGACTGAGGCCGCCGAGGCTTACGTCAACTACCGGAGACGAAGGCCAGAATGTCGTCTGCCGCATCCCGTAGGTCCGTGAAGTGCTGGTGCGCGCCAGCGACCGCGACGGGCACGTTGACGTTCCACACGGTCATCCCGGCCCGGAGTCCGGCCTGTACGCCGGGAGGAGCGTCCTCTACGACAAGGCACTGTGCAGGTGCGGCGCCGACGCACTCGGCGGCCAGCAGATAGGGGGCAGGGGACGGCTTGCCGTGCTCGACCGCCGCCGCGTCCACAATCACCGCTGGTACGGGCAGCCGGGTGCGGGCGAAGCGTCCGCGAACCCGATGAGCGTAGTTGGAGGTCACCAGCGCCCATGAGCCCGGCGGCAGGCCGTTCAACAGCTCCGATGCGCCGTCGAAAGCCTTGTAGACGCCAGACCGCACGTCCTGGTCCTCCAGCTCGTGCAGCACGGCCAGGCATGCGCGCGGATCCCGGTCCGGCGCGACGACGGCGAAGGTCTCCATCGGGCGCGTCCGCAGCGCGACGCGGTAGACCTCCTCGGGATCCAAGCCGAACCGCATCGCCCACGCTGCCCAGACTCGCCGCTGGTTGTCCAGGGCATCGATCAGAGTGCCGTCAACGTCGAAGAAGACGTATCTCCTGGCCGTCGGAGTTCTCTGAATGGTGAGCACATCACGATCATGCCTTGGGTGACGAGTCGGCCGCCGAGGAGACTTGTCCGAGTGGGCAGGACCAGCTGTCGGCGGTCGAGGCAGTCCAGGGCCCCTTCCCAGGGGGAGAGGTGGAGGTAGCGGCTGCCGGTTCCCGGCTCGTGCGGCGGATAGACGTCCGGGCCGGAGAGCACGTCGACTCCCCAGGACCGGAGCTTGTCGATGTGCTCCTGGAAGGTGGGGTGACGTGGTGTGTCACCGTAAGAGCGCTATCAGACAATCGCCGGCCGCTTCAGAAAGCGCGCTCGGTGTCGTACGGCGTGGGGGCGTGGGCGGACTCGGACGCGTGGACGCCGAGGTCCGGCGGGGCTGTTGCCGCCCGGACGTCCGCGATCGGCCCCGGATCCGCAGGTGACGACCACTAGGGTGGTGGGTTAACGCGACGGGAACGGCGGATGACCAGATCCCGCTCGCTCCATCAGCGCCGAGCCCGTCCAGGAGACGCGACAGGATGACCAGCCCGAAGGCCACCGTCGACGTGGTGGTGCTCACCATGAACGACCGGCCCGAGCCGTTCGAACGGGCGATGGAATCCCTCCTGGCGCAGCGGGACGTCGATCTGCGTGTGGTCATCGTCGGCAACGGCGTACAGCCTGATCACGTGCCCCCCGGGGTCCGTACGGTGGTCCTGCCCGTCAACGAGGGCATTCCCGCCGGGCGGAACGCCGGCTCTGACGCCCTCGCCGGGGCGGACGCCGGCGAGTTCGTCTTCTTCCTCGACAACGACGCCGTCCTGCCTGCCACCGACACCCTCGCCCGGCTCATCGCCGTCGCCCGCCGTCACCCGGGGGCGGCCTACATCCAGCCGCGCATCGCCGACCCCGGCACCGGGGTCACGCTGCGCCGATGGGTGCCCCGCCTGCGCGCCGGGACGGCCACCCGGCCGGGCACCATCACCGTAATGGCCGAAGGCGTCGTCCTCATCCGCCGCGCCGACTACGAGGAGGCCGGGGGCTGGCCGGGCCACTTCTTCCTCTTCCACGAGGGCATCGACCTGAGCTGGCGGCTCTGGGACCTCGGACGCACCGGTTACTACGCGCCGGACGTCGTCATCCACCATCCCGCCACCGACCCCGCGAGGCACGCACCCTTCTACCGCCTCGTCGCGCGCAACCGCGTGTGGCTCGCCTACCGCCGGCTGCCCGCCCCGCTCATTCCCGTCTATCTGGCCGTCTGGATCGTGGTCAGCGTCGCCCGGATTCGCTCCCGGGCGAACCTCGCGGTCTGGTTCCGGGGGCTGCGCGAGGGACTGAAGGGCGGGCACGGGCAGCGCCGTCCCATGTCCTGGGCCACCGTGGCGCGGCTCACCCGCGCGGGGCGCCCCCCGATCGTCTGACCGGCGGGCCCCGCCCTCGGGCCGTCACCCCGCCCCATGGGACGGAGTAGGACGAGCTGCCACGTGTCTTCGAGGGGGTTCTGGCGCTCGCCGTCGGCGCGCAGCCTGCCCGGCTCCGGCCTTGGCCTGTCGATCGTGGAGCGGGCCGTACGGGACATCGGGGGCCGGGTCGCGATCGAGAACGCGCCGGGCGGCGGGACGCTCGCCACGGTCGAACTCCCCTGCGCTCCGCCCGGGGCCTGACCCGTCCGGCCCCCGGTCCTGGGCTGGGTCGTGGAGCTGCGGCCGTATGCCGCCGCGCAGGGTGAGGGCCGGGCAGGCCGACACGTCCGTGACGGCGGCGGCGTGGACGTCGAGTCCCGCGACTGCCATCGTGTAGACAATTTCGATGGATTGGGCGATACGGTCTGTCCGAAACCAGGGATTTACTGAGTTCCGATAGATACCCTTTTGAAACCTTTGACTACTGACATCCACTCTCGTAGTGATTAGAGTCATTTTGCTGTCGATCTTCGGCGATGCGGCTTACGTCCGCTTCGCTGCCCCTCAAGGAGGGTTTGTGAGAGTGAAGCCTCTCGTAGCGGCCGCTGCCGCCCTGTTAACAGCGGCGGCGCTGCAGATCCCCGGAGCCGGCCCGGCGTTCGCCGACCCGCCGCCCCCTCCGGGCCCGTCCGACAACTCCGCCCACGGCGGACCGATCCTGGATGACGTGCACAACGTCCCGACGACCGCCGTCAAGAGCAACGTCACGTTCGTGGACAACGTCAAAGGCGTGAGCGGCTATTCAGGGCTCAACTTCATCGGCTACGACAAGTACGGCTACGACTTCATGTTCGCCAACGGCACCGGCGGCCTCGCCGTCTGGTCGCTGAAGGATCCCGAGCACCCGGCGCTGGTCTCCACCGTCACGGCGGCCCAGCTCCGTCAGCCGGGGGACACCCAGGACAGGTTCTGGGAAGGCGAGAACATGACCGTCGACCCGAAGCGCAAGCTGGTCTTCCTCAGCAGGGACCCGCGGGGCTTCGGCGGCACCGTCTCGACCGGCCAGTCGGGCGTCTACATCGTCGACGTGAAGGACCCTTGGAAGCCGAAGGTCGTCGTCTTCCAGCCGGTCCCGGCCGGACACACGGCCACCTGCATCAACGACTGCTCCTACCTGTGGTCGGTCGGACCGGCCAACACCGGTACGCCGGGCCAGGACCCGTCCTGGAAGGGCGTGCCGATCCGGGTGACCGACATCCGTGACCCCAAGCACCCGAAGACCCTGGACCTGGCGCTCGACCTCGGCCGATTCGACGGCGTCACCGACTACGTGCACAGTGTCGACGTCGACAAGAACGGCGTCGCCTGGGTCTCCGGCGAGGGCGGCGTCCGCGGTTACTGGACCAAGGGCAACCACTACGACCCGGTGCGGAAGACCAAGCGGGTGGCGACGGCGTACGACCCGATCCCGTACGCGGGTGGCACGGCCGTGCCGACCAACCCGCAGGGCACCGAATTCTTCGACTACTTCGACCACAACGCGTACCACAACACGGAGAAGCTCGGCTCCTTCGACAAGGGCGAGCTGGTCTACGTCACCAACGAGAACATCACCACCTGCTCGCAGGCGGGCGAGTTCAAGATCGTTTCGTTGAAGGGCAGCTACGACGGCGAGGGCTGGAAGTCCACGCCGGAGAAGCCGGTCCGGCTCAACCTGGTCAGCCACTGGTCGCCGTGGGGCAAGGAGGGGTCGGCCACCAGCGGCAGCTGCTCCGCCCACTGGTTCACGGTGAACGGCAACATCGTGGCCATCGGCTGGTACGGCCAGGGCACCCGGTTCCTCGACGTGTCCGACCCGACCAAGCCCACCCAGGTCGGCTACTTCCGCGTTCCGTCCGGCACGGGTGTGACCGCCGGCTCGGCGTCGGCCGCCTACTGGCACAACGGCCTGGTCTACGTCGCGGACTACAACCGGGGCGTCGACGTGCTGCGGTTCGACGGCAAGCTCGCGGGCGCGCCGGACGACAAGATCTGCTGGAACTCCTGCGACAAGTAACCGTCGGAGCCGGAGCCGGCCCGGGGCGGGAAGTCCCCGCTCGGGCCGGCTCCGCCCTGACGGAGTGGAAGGTTGACGGTGCGACGCCGACATGTCACGCGGGGGACGACCGCCGCCGTGCCCGCCGCCGTGCCCTGTGCGATGCCTCCCCGGGCCCGGCTGGTCGCGCGGCTCGTGGCGATCGTGTTCCTGGCGGCCGGCGGCCTGGTCGTGGGCCTTTTCTCCGAAACGGCCCCGGCGTACGCGCACGCCTACCTCCAGGAGAGCTCGCCGGTCGACGGCCAGGTGCTGGCCTCGCCCCCGGCCGAGGTCCGGCTCCGCTTCGACGAGGCGGTGAGCCTGGGCGGGCGGTCCATCCAGTTGCTCGATCCCACGGGCAAGGAGCTGGCGATCGGCGCCGGGGAGTACGCGGACGGCAAGACCGACACGGCGCGGGCGAGCCTGCCCCGGAACCTGGCCGAGGGAACCTACGTGGTGTCCTGGCGGGTCACGTCCGTGGACTCGCATGTGGTGTCGGGCGCGTTCAGCTTCAGCGTCGGCCACCCGAGCGCGACGGCCGCCCCGGTGGAGCAGGACACCGACCCCGTGGTCCCCGTCGTCGCCGCGGCCGGCCGCGCCATGGCGTACCTCGGAGTGGCCCTCGCCCTCGGCGGCGGGATGTTCGTGGCCGCGCTCTGGCCCGCCGGCCGCGACGACCGGCGCGGCCGGCGGGTCGTCTGGTCGGGGTTCGCCGCGCTGGCCGCCGGCACCGCCGTGGTGCTGCTCGTCCAGGGGCCGTACGCCGACGGCAGGTCGCTGATCACGGTGTTCGACCCCGGCCTACTGGGCGCGACGCTGTCCACCCGGCTGGGCTACGCGCTGCTGGCCCGGCTGGTGCTCGTGGTCGTCCTCGGCGTGGTCTTCCTGATCGCGGTGGGCCGCCCCTCGCCCGCCGCCGGTCCCGAGCCGGCCGGTCCCATATTGGCCGGTCCCGAGCCGGCTGGCGCCGCCCGGAGGATCGTGCTGCCCGCGGTCGCCGCCGCCGGCGCCGTCGCCATGACGCTGACCTGGACGCTAGCGGACCACGCGCAGAGCGGAACGCAGATCTGGCTGGCCGTCCCGGCGACCAGCCTGCACCTGCTCGCCATGGCGCTGTGGCTGGGCGGCCTGGTCGCACTTGCGGTCTGCGTGCTCGCCCCGGCCGCCAAGCGGGGCCCCGCGCTGCTTTCTCTGGAGCCCGCGCTCCCCAGGTTCTCCCAGCTCGCGCTGCTCTGCTTCGCGGTGATCGCGGGCACCGGCCTGTACCTGTCATGGCGGCAGGTGGGGACGTGGGGCGCACTCGGCGGAACCGACTTCGGGCGGCTGCTGCTTGGCAAGCTCGCCGTCGTGCTCGGCGTGCTGGCGCTCGCCTCCGGAGCGCGGCGGTTCGTACAGCGGCGCGACCGTGCCCGCCGTGCCGCCGCTGCCCCCGCTGCCCCTGCTGCCCCTGCTGCCCCCCGGGACCCCGGCGCCGCGCTGCGCGGGCTGCGCCGCTCGGTCGCCGGTGAGGTCGTGCTCGGGCTCGTCGTCGTGTCCATCACCGCCGTCCTGGTCGGGACGGCCCCGGCCCGCACCAGCTACGCGCCGCCCGTGGACGCCACGGTCCCGTTCCCCGCCGCCGCGACCGCGTCCGGCCCGTACGGCGGACTGCGCGGCGGGTCGATCCAGGTGAAGATCGAACCGGCGAGACCGGGCGGCAACACGGCCGACATCTACCTGATCGGGCGGGACGGCACGCTGGTCCCGGTGCCCGAGATCTCCGGTGCGCTCGAATCGCGGGACCGCGCCGTACCGGCTCTGCCCGTCACGGTGACGGCAGCCGAACCCGGCCACTACGTCGCGGGCTCGATGTCCATCCCCTACCCCGGGGAGTGGGCGCTGCGGCTGGACATCCGCGTTTCTGACTTCGACGAGACACGCGTACGTGTCCCGTTCACCGCACATTGAAAGGCTGGTGACACATATGCGAGGCGCTGACCGCAAGGCCCCCGGGCCGCGGGCGGCCCTGGCCGCCGCCGGCGCGATCGCCGCCGTTGTCCTGGCGGGGTGCTCCGGCGGGACGCCGGAGCCGGCGACCAAGCCGCCCTACACCGTCGAAACCATTCGCTCCGGCTTCGTCAGCGCCGCCGACCTGGGCAAGGGCGCGGCCGCGTTCGAGGACAACGATCACGCCTCGCACACCATCTACACGCCCCCGAACAGCATTCCCACCTGCCCGTACGTCCAGCGTTCCGACGACGTCAAGGTTCCGGTGGAACCGGCGATCGAGCCGGTGGGCGGGAACCCGACCGGCCGGTTCATCGTCGCCCCGCCGAAGGTGGGGCCGCAGACCCTCCCGGTCGTCACCCAGGGCGCGGTGGTCTTCGAGAGCACCACGCTCGCCGGTAACGCGATGGACGCCGTGACGGCCGAGTCGGCCAAGTGCCCGGCGACGTTCACCATCCTCGGCGGGCCGCCGTCCATCGTGGGCGACTACAAGACCAGCAGCCGGCCGCTGGAACTGAACGGGTGGCGGGGGTTCGCCCAGCACCTCGTGCACACCCCGCCGGCGGGCCTGGGCTCGGACACCTATGACGACCTGATCACGGTCGTGGTACAGAAGGCGAACGCGGTCCTCTACGTCGGCTACACCCAGATCAAGAAGGTGGGCGAGCGGTCCGACACCGAGGAGAAGGTCAAGGACCTGATGACGACGACGCTGGCCCGCCTCGGCTAGCACGTCCCGGCAGATCACGATGAACGAAGCGGTGGGAGTCCCGCCGATAGGAGGATCGTTGAGCGGCAGAGCACTTCCGACGGGTGTGGCGCCCGCCACGACTGGCGCCGGTCCCGCGCACCCGGTCACCCTCGGCGCGGCGGCCGTGCCGGCAGGCTTCAATCCGGCCGGAGCGGCGGACGGCGGGGCGTCCGGTGCGCCCCGGGGGGTGCGCACGTTGCGCCGCGCGGCACGCGGGCTGGTCGTCGCGGCGCTGGCGGCCTGCCTGGTCGCCGTCCTACCGGCGGCGGCGTTCGCGCACGTGAAGGTGACCGCGGACGCGGCCGTCCAGGGCGGCTACGCCGCGCTGACATTCCGGATCCCCAACGAGCACGACGACGTGAGCACCACCAAGATCGAGGTTCGGCTCCCGAGCGACTTCCCGCTGGCCTCGGTCTCGGTGAAGCCGCACCCCGGCTGGTCGTACGAGATCGAGAAGACCACCCTGGCCACGCCGATCGAGTCGCACGGCGCGAAGATCGGTGAGGTCCCCTCCAAGATCACCTGGACCGCGTCGGGCGAGGACTCGGCGATCAAGCCGGGTGAGTACGACGAGTTCTCGGTGAGCGCCGGGCCGCTGCCGGATACCGACCAGTTGGCGTTCAAGACGCTCCAGTACTACAGCGACGGCGAAGTGGTGCGTTGGATCCAGGAGCAGGGCACCGGCGACGAGGAGCCGGAGCGGCCCGCGCCGGTGCTCGAACTCACGGCCAAGGGGGCCGTCGCGCCGGCCCCGGCCACAGCCGCCCGAGCGGCGACCGCGGCCGGGACCGGGTCGGACGCGGGGGTCTCGTGGGCGATCGGACTGTCCGCGGCCTCGCTGGTGATCTGCTTGGGATGCGCCGTGGCGCTGGCTCTACGGTGGCGCCGGACGGGATAGGCGGACGGGATAGGCGGACGGCCTGGCCGGCCCTCGCCCCCGGCACGCAGGAGCCGGTCGCAGGTCGAGGCCGCGGAGTACGGAGGCACGGACGGCGGCACGGACGGTGGCGGGTCCTCGCGGCAGAAGCTGGACGGACGGCGTTCGGCCGCCTCCTCACCGGGTACGTGATGGGCCTTCCGACCGACGAGACGAGAGGACTCCCATGGACACCGAGGGCTTCATCGCCCTGCTCAACGAGGACCTGGAGAGTGAATACCGCTCGATCGTGCAGTACGTGCAGCACACGGCGACGATCAAGGGCGCGGAGTACCTGTCGATCATCGAGGAGCTCAAGCAGCACCTCGGCCAGGAACTCACCCACGCGAGCACGCTCGCCGAGCAGATCGACTTCCTCGGCGGCGTGCCGAGCGTCCGCGTTCCCGAGGTGCCGGTGGCGACCGACGGCGCCGACGCCCTCCGGCTCGACCTGGAGCTGGAGCAGGAGCAGTTGCGCCGCTACCGCGAGCGCGTGGAGCAGGCCCAGGAGCTCGGCTTGGGCGACGTGGCCGAGGCGCTGCGCCCGCTGCTGCAGCAGACCCAGGACCATGTCATGGACCTGCAGACCGCCCTGGGGAAGTGACGGACGGCCGCAGGCGGGTGAGGCGGCACGTCGCGGCCCGTCACGGGCCGCGACCTGCCGCAACGGCTGGCCGGTCCTTCGTCATGGGGGAACGGGCACGCCCACGGCGCGAAGACGCTCACCGAGCGCCTTCGCCTGCGCGTCCAGGAGCGGGCTGGCCGCCACGCCTCTGCCCAGCAGTCCCCGGACGACGAAGTTCAGCGCGTGCAGGTTCGGCAGCGCGAACCGATCGATCGGGAGGTCGCCGACCTCTGGCAGCAGTTCCCTGAGCCGGTCCACGGTCAGGAACGCCGCGAGCCACGGATACCGCGCGGGGTCGCGTACCCAGACGCCGAGGTTGGCGTCGCCGCCCTTGTCGCCCGAGCGGGCGCCGGCGACCGTGCCGAGCGGCGCGATCCGCCCGGCCGCGAGATCCCCGGCGTACGGCGGGATCGCGTCGCCGGCCGCGTCGCCGGGCGGCGGCCCGCCCGCCTGCTCGCCCAGGATCGGACCGGACGGCGGCGCGTGCGGCACCTCGACGCGGACTCCGTCCACGGTCACCACCGGGAGCACGGCCCGCGCGTCGACCGACGAGGGCCAGTAGACCCCGTAGGGGGAGGCGTCGCCGGGCGGCGTCAGGCCGTAGAAGCCGGGGTAGCTCGCCAGGCCGGTCTCCACGACGGCGGAGGAGAACGCCCGCCCCGCCCTGCGCGGATCGGGGTCCATGACTGTGATCCGCAGCAGCGCGGTCCCGGCGTCGTCCCCGCCGTTCACCTCCGCATGGCCGCCACCCGCGCCGAGCGGGGTCAGTTCCACGTGGACCCGCTCGAACGACTCGCGGGGGACACGGGCCCAGAGCGCCTCCTGCGCGATCCTGGCCTTGGCCGCGATGCCGAGGCCGGTCAGCACGAGCGTCATCGTGTTGCGGTGGCCGCCGAGGTAGGTGACGGCGACCTTCAGCGTCTCCGGCGGGGGCTCGCCGCGCACGCCCGTGATCCTGACCCGGTCGGGGCCCTCCTGCTCCAGCCGGATGGTGTCGAACCGGGCGGTCACGTCCGGCCCGAGGTAGCGGGGCGAGGCGATCTCGTACAGCAGTTGCGCGGTCACGGTCCCGGTCGAGACCAGCCCGCCGGTGCCGGGGTGCTTGGTGATCACGCTCGACCCGTCGGCGTACAGCTCGGCGATGGGGAAGCCGCAGTGGGCGAGGTCGGGCACCTCCTCGAAGAAGGCGTAGTTGCCGCCGGTCGCCTGGCAGCCGCACTCGATCACATGCCCGGCGACGACGGAACCGGCCAGCGGGTCGAGGTCGCTCGGATCCCAGCCGAACCACCACATGCCGGGCCCGGTGACCAAGGCGGCGTCGGTGACCCGCCCGGTCACGACGACGTCCGCGCCGTGCTCCAGCGCCACGGCGATCGGCCGGCCGCCCAGGTAGGCGTTGGCGGTGAGCGGGGCCGCCCGCAGGGTCTCGCCGGTGTCCGCGTGGACCGGCGGTTCGGCGAGCGGCATGAGGTCGTCGCCGGTGACGTGGGCGACGGACGCCCGCAGCCCGAGCCGGTCGGCCAGGGCCGAGACCGCCTCCGCGCACCCGGCCGGATCGAGGCCGCCCGCGTTGGCGACGACCTTGATGCCCCGGTCGAGGCAGGTGCCCAGGACCTGCTCCATCTGCGTGAGGAACGTACGCGCGTAGCCGGGACGGCCCTTGAGCCGGTTGCCGGCGAGGATCGACATGGTGAGCTCGGCCAGCCAGTCGCCCGTCAGCACGTCGATGGGCCCGCCCTCGACCATCTCCTCGGCGGCCGACAGCCGGTCGCCGTAGAAGCCGCCGCAGTTAGCGACCCGCATCGGTCCCGGCCGTCCGGCCCCCGCCGTCATCGCCCGGCGTTCCTGTGAACGGTGTCCGCGGCCGGGACCTCGGCGGGAACCCAGGCAGCGGGCCGTTTCTCCGCGAAGGCCCGGATGCCCTCCTGCCCCTCCTCGGAGGTGAAGCGCTCGGCCGACAGCGCGGCCATCGCGCGGAACGCCTCCTCGACCGGCAGCAGCGGCACCTCCCGCACGAGCCGCTTGGTGATCGACAGCGCCTCGGGGCCGCCGCGCAGCAGCATGCCGGTGTAGTGCGCCACGGTCGCGTCGAGGTCCTCCTCCGGGACGGCCCGGGTCAGCAGGCCGATCTCCACGGCGCGTTCGGCGGTGAAGACCTCGCCGGTGAGGAAATACTCGGCCGCGGCCCGGGGCTCCAGGCGGCGCAGGCAGGTGACCGCGATCATGGCGGGGACCACCCCGAGCCGCACCTCGGTGAAGGCGAACGACGCGGTCGCCGGGGCGACGGCGAAGTCACAGGCCGCGACCAGCCCGAGGCCGCCCGCCCGCGCCGTGCCGTTCAGGCGGCACACGACCGGCTTCGGGCTCTCCCAGATCCGCAGCATGATGTCGGGGAACGACGCGGTGACCGGCGCGCCTCCGCCGCGCTGCTCCTTCAGGTCGGCGCCCGCGCAGAACACCGGTCCCGTGCCGGTCAGCACGACGACCCGTACGGCGGGCTCGTCCAGCGCACACGACAGGGCGTCGTCGAGCTGCCCCAGCAGCCGGGACGACAGGGCGTTGCGGTTGTGCGGCGAGTCGAGCGTGATCGTGGCCACGCCGCCCGCCTGCTCCCGGCGTACCAGCACCTCCTGGGGCTCGCTCACGGCTGCGTCGCCTCCCCGCCCGGATTCGCGCCGATCTCCCTGCCGATCTCCCCGCCTATCTCTGGGCCGATCTCTGGACCGATCTCCGTGCTGAACGCTGCGCCGGTCTCCGGGCTGATCCCTGCGCTCGTCTCCGGGCTCGTCTCCCGGCTCGTCTCCGGGCTTGTCTCCGGGCTTGTCTCCGGGGTTGTTGCCGGGCGGCCGTCCGCGCCGGGGTGGTCGCCGCGATCCGGGTCCGAACCCGCACCGGTCGCCGGGCCGGCTGCGGCACCCGGCTCCGGTGCGGGCCCTGTCGCGAGCTCCGTCGCGGGCTCGGGCGTGGGCCCTGTCGTGGGCCCTGTCGTGGGCTCTGTCGTGGGCGCCGTTCCGGTGGCGTCCGCGTGCGGGCCGCCGTCCGGTTCCCCCGGCGGCGACGGCTCGATGACGGCGAGCGGCACGCCCGCCTCGACCTGCGCGCCCGGCGTCACGTGCAGCGCGGCCACCGTGCCCGAGGCGGGGGACACGATCAGGTGCTCCATCTTCATCGCCTCCAGCACGACCACCGGCTGCCCGGCCTCGACCACGTCACCGGGCTTGACCTCGACACGCAGGACCGTACCCGGCATCGGGGCGGGAAGTGCTCCCGGCGTCACGCGGGCGGCAGGCTCGGGCAGCCGCTCGACCGGGGTGAGCCGCACCGGACCGAGCGGGGAATCGACATGCACCGCGCCGGGGCGAACGCCGGGGTAGGCGGCCACTTCGAAGGCGTGCCGCAGGCCCGCCGTCTCCAGCACCACCCGGCCGGGGTCCACCGCCACAAGCGTGACGTCGTCGAAGCCCTCGGCCCGCATCCCGTCTCTGGTCAGCCGGTAGGCGATCTCCAGGCGCCCGCCGTCCTCGGCGTGGAACACCGCGCGCTGCGGCTGGGACGGGACGTTGCGCCAGCCGCTCGGCAGCCCGCCGAGCACGCCGTCGCGCCGGGCGGCCGCGCGGTTGGCCGCCGCCCCGGCGAGCGCCGCCGCGAGCGCGGACAGCCGTACGGCCTCGGGACCGGCGAGCGGGGCCGGTGCGGGATGCCGGTCGAGGAAGCCGGTGTCGAGCGCCCCGGACAGGAAGTCAGGGTGCCGCAGCACTCCCACGAGCAGGTCGCGGTTGGTCGTCAGCCCGTGGATGCGCGCCCGCGCGAGCGCGTCCGCCAGCCGACGGGCCGCCTCCGCCCGGTCCCGGCCGTATGAGACGACCTTGGCGAGCATCGGGTCGTAGTGGACGCCGATCTCCGAGCCGGAGAGCACTCCCGAGTCGAGCCGCAGCCGTGCCCCGAGCCCGAACTCGCCGTCCACGCCGGGGATCTCGAAACGGTGCAGCACGCCGCTCTGCGGGCGGCCCGTGGAGTCCTCCGCGTAGAGGCGGGCCTCGATCGCGTGACCGACCGGGCTCGGCGGCAGCGCGGCGAGATGGGCGCCCTCGGCCACCTCGATCTGCAGCCGGACCAGGTCGACCCCGTAGACGCACTCGGTGACCGGGTGCTCCACCTGGAGGCGGGTGTTCATCTCCAGGAAGAAGAAGCCCTCGTCCGACAGCAGGAACTCGACGGTGCCCGCGCCCTGGTAGCCGATCGCGCGGGCGGCCCGGATCGCCGCCTCGCTCAGCTCGCGCCGCAGCTCGGGGGTGACCGCGGGAGAGGGGGCCTCCTCGATCACCTTCTGGTGGCGGCGCTGGATCGAGCACTCGCGCTCGCCGAGCGCCCAGACCGTGCCGTGGGCGTCGGCGAGGATCTGCACCTCGATGTGGCGGGCGCCCTCCAGCAGCGGCTCGGCGAACAGCGTCCCGTCGCCGAAGGCCGACAGCGCCTCCCGCCGGGCCGACTCGACGGCCCCGGCCAGATCGGCCGGATCGCGCACCACCCGCATGCCGCGCCCGCCGCCGCCCGCCGACGCCTTGACCAGCACGGGGGCCGTCACCTCCACCGGGCCGTCCGGGGACAGCGGGATGGTCGGCAGGACCGGCACGCCGGCCTCCGCCATCAGCGCCTTGGCCTCGATCTTCCTGCCCATCGCGGCGACGGCCTCGGGGGAGGGGCCGATCCAGGTCAGCCCGTCGTCCAGCACGGCGCGGGCGAAGCCGGCGTTCTCCGACAGGAAGCCGTACCCGGGGTGGACCGCGTCGGCTCCCGACCTGCGGGCCGCCTCGACGATCCGCTCCGGGTCGAGGTACGCCAGGGGGGCGCCCAGCCGTACGGCCTGGTCGGCCTCGGCGGTGTGCGGGGCGGACGCGTCGGCGTCGGTGAAGACGGCGACGGTCTGGATTCCCAGCTCCCGGCAGGTGCGGAAGACCCGGCGGGCGATCTCCCCGCGGTTCGCGACCAGCAGCCGCCCGATCATGACCCCTCATCCCCGTCGATCTGCGTGAAAACGGTGCCGGTGAAACCGGTGCTGATGAAAACGCTGCCGATGAGCATGCCCGGTCACATCCGGAAGACGCCGTAGCCGGCCCGGCCCGCGTCCGGCCCTCCCGCCACCGCCGACAGGCACAGCCCGAGCACCGTACGGGTGTCGCGGGGGTCGATGACCCCGTCGTCGTACAGCCGGCCGGACAGGAAGAACGCCGCCGACTCCGACTCGATCTGCGCCTCGACCGCCGCGCGCATCGCCGCGTCGGCCTCCTCGTCGTAGACCTGCTCCCGCGCCTGGGCGGCGGCCCGGCCCACGATCGACATGACCCCCGCGAGCTGGGCCGGCCCCATGACGGCCGACTTGGCGCTCGGCCAGCTGAACAGGAAGCGGGGGTCGTAGGCCCGCCCGCACATGCCGTAGTTGCCCGCGCCGTAGGAGGCGCCCATGACGATCGTGATGTGCGGCACGGTCGAGTTGGCCACCGCGTTGATCATCAGCGCGCCGTGCTTGATGATGCCGCTCTGCTCGTACTCCCTGCCGACCATGTACCCCGTGGTGTTCTGCAGGAAGACCAGCGGAGTACGCGACTGGTTGGCGAGCTGGATGAACTGGGCGGCCTTCTGGGACTCCGCGCCGAACAGCACGCCGCTGGCGTTGGCGAGGACCCCGACCGGGTGGCCGTGGACGCTCGCCCACCCGGTGACCAGGCTCGGCCCGTAGAGCGGCTTGAACTCGTCGAAGTCGCTGCCGTCCACCACCCGGGCCAGGACCTCGCGGGGGTCGAAGGGGACCTTCAGGTCCTCCGGCACGATCCCCAGCAGTTCGTCCTCGTCGTGCAGCGGGGCCGCGTAGCCGGAGGCGGGAACGTTCCCGCTCGTGCGCCGGTTGAGCCGCCGCACGATGCGGCGGCCGATCCGCAGCGCGTCGTACTCGTCGACGGCGAGGTGGTCGGCCAGCCCCGAGGCCCGCGCGTGCATCTCCGCGCCGCCCAGCGACTCGTCGTCGGACTCCTCGCCGGTCGCCATCTTCACCAGGGGCGGGCCGCCGAGGAACACCTTGGCCCGCTCCCGCACCATGACGACGTGGTCGCTCAGGCCCGGCACGTACGCGCCGCCCGCGGTGGCGTTGCCGAAGACCAGCGCGATCGTCGGGATGCCTTCGGCCGACAGCCGGGTCAGGTCGCGGAAGACCTGGCCGCCGGGGATGAAGATGTCCTTCTGCGACGGCAGGTCCGCGCCGCCCGACTCCACCAGGTTCACGTACGGCATGCGGTTGCGCAGCGCGATCTCGGCGGCGCGCAGCGTCTTGCGCAGCGTCCAGGGGTTGGACGCGCCGCCGCGCACGGTCGGGTCGCTGGCCGTGACGACGCACTGGACGCCCTCGATCACCCCGATGCCGGTCACGACGCTCGCGCCGACGGGATACTCGGTGCCCCAGGCCGCCAGCGGGGACAGCTCCAGGAACGGCGAGTCGGGGTCGACGAGCAGTTCGATCCGCTCGCGGGGGAGCAGCTTGCCGCGCTCCCGGTGCCGCTCGACGTACTTGGGCCCGCCTCCGGCGACGGCCTTGGCCTGCTCGGCATCGAGCTCGGCGAGCTTCGCCAGCATGGCCTCGCGCCGCGTCCCGTACTCGCCGCTGGAGGCGTCCAGCCGGCTCACGAGCACCGTCATGGCGCCACCGAACCGAGTTCTGTCACGTGATGATCCTCCGTGGTGAGCCGCCGTCACGTCAACGAGCCGGGGCCGGACTCCGGACCGGTTTCCGCCCCGTCCGAATCCGCCCCAACTCAACAACCCCAACTCAATCAGCCCCGACTGAGCCGGCCCCGACGCCTCGCGGATCAGCCACAGTGCGACCACGCGCTGCTCCAGGCGGCGGTACCGTAGCCGCCGCCCCAGATGACGCACTTGCCCTTGGCCGCCAGCCGGAGCGGACCGGCGTAGGTCGTGTAGCTGCCGGAGTCGGTCGAAGACGATCCGCCCTGGACCTTCAGCACCGCACTCATCTTGATCTTCCCGGCCACGACGTACTTCGACATGGTGATCACGCAGTTGTAGCCGTTGGACGCGTTGTAGAGCAGGTACGTCGTCGCCTGTCCGTACGAGTGCGAGTCGACGACGGCGTAGCCGCCGCCGCACACTCCCGCGGCGGTGTACGGGTTGGGCTTGGGCGCCGCGGTCTTCGTCGGGGTGGCCTTAGCCGTGGAGCTGGGCTTGGGCGCCGCGGTGGTCTTCGCCGGAGCAGGCGTGGTCTTCGCGGGCGCAGGCGTGGTCTGCGTCGGCGTGGTGACCTTGTGGGTGGGCCTGACCTGGGTCGACGCGTGGGAGGGCGAGGGTTGCGCCCGGCGGGTGCGCGCGGGGGAGGCCGACGGCTTCGGCCCCACGTTCGGCCGGTGGGCCGAGGGACCCGGCGAGGGCTTCCTGTCTTTCGGCCGCGCGGGGGTGGTGACCAGCTCGGACGGCTGCGGGATGGGCATCTCGGCGTCCTGGGACGGCGTCACCATGGGCGAGGTCACCGACGGCGACTCGGCGGGGCCGAGGGCGTCCTCCGAGGAGATCTGCTGGGCGGACACCCACGTCGGCACGAGGAAGGCCGCCGCCGCGAGGAGCGACACCCCGATCCCGGCCGCCGTCCACGTCAGCACCGGCCGCGGCGGCCGCGACCCGTCGGGGCCGGAGCGGCGCCGTGCGCGCGGTGTGGACGGCGTGGACGCTCCGGCGCCCTGCGGCCCCGGGCCCGGCGCATGCGGCCCGGGCACGGGCGGGCCCGGCGCATGCGGCCCAGGTGCCGGTGCGGGGCCCTGCGGTCCCGGTATGGGGGCATGCGGAGCGGCGCCGTACGGCCCCGGTCCGGGCACGTGCGGTCCGGGCACGTGCGGTCCGGGCGGATGCGGGCCCGGCATCTGCGGCCCGGGTGCGGCGGCGGGCCGTACGGGCACGGTGGGCTGCCCGGTGAGCCGCGCGCCCACCTCCTCGGCCGAGGGGCGCAGCGCGGGGTCCTTCGACAGGCACGCGGCGACGATGTCCCGCAGGGGCGCCGCGAGGTCGCCCAGATCGGGCGGCGAGTTCAGGATCCGGGTGATCACCGAGGGGATCGTGTCCGCTCCGAAGGCGGGCCTGCCGGTGGCGGCGAACACCATCGTGACGCCCCAGGCGAACATGTCGGCGGGCGCGCCCGCCGTGCCGCCGGAGAGCACCTCGGGGGCGAGGTAGGCGGGCGTGCCGATGGACGCGCCGGTCGCGGTGGACTGCGGCGAGTCGGGCGCCCTGGCCACCCCGAAGTCGATGACGACGGGGCCTTCGGGGCCCATCAGGACGTTGGCCGGCTTGAAGTCGCGGTGGGTGATGCCCGCCCGGTGGATGGCGGCCAGCGCCGTCGTCGTGCTGATGGCGAGCCGTTCGAGCGCGGCGCCCCGGCGCGGCCCCTCCCGGTCGACGAGCTGCCGCAGCGAAGGACCGGACACGAACTCGCTGACGATGAACGGCTGGTTGCCGGCGAGGTCGGCGTACAGGACGGGGGCCGTGCAGAAGGGCGCGACCCGCTGCGCCAGCGCGACCTCGCGCAGGAACCGCTCCCGCGCCTCCGGATCGGCCGTCAGCCGGGTGTGCAGCAACTTGATCGCGACCTGCTCGCCCGCCGGGCCGCGCCCGAGGAAGACGACGCCCTGGCCGCCCTCTCCGAGCCGGTCGACGAGCGTGAACGGGCCCAGGCGGTCGGGATCCCCAGCCTCTAACGCCACCATCGCCCCCGATTACACCGCAACCTTACAAATAATGGGACCAAACGCTACCAGTGGTCAGATGGCCTTACCGGGGTTGAGGAGGTTCAGAGGGTCGAACACCTGCTTGATGCCCTGGTGCAGCTCAGCCGCCACCGGGCCGGTTTCCAGGCCGAGCCAGCGCTTCTTCAACAGGCCCACGCCGTGCTCGCCGGTGAGCGTCCCGCCGAGGTCGAGCGCGGCGCGGAAGACCTCGTCGGCCGCGGCCCAGACCTCCTCCGGCGGCTCGGCGAGGCCGCGGTCGAACACGAACACGGGGTGCACGTTGCCGTCCCCCGCGTGGGCGACCGTCGCGATCATCACGCCGTGCCGGGCCGCCGCCTCCTCGATCGTGGTGATCATGTCGGGGAGCACCGAGCGGGGCACGCACACGTCCTCCACCAGGCACTGACCCAGCCGCTCCTTGGCCTGATAGGCCAGGCGCCGGATGCCGATGAGCTCGGCGGCCTCCTCCGGAGTGGACGACACCGCGACGAACGACGCGGCCCCGCACAGCGCCGCCATCTCGTCCGCCGGGCCCTCCGCCTGGGCGATGAGCATCGCCTTGGTGGAGGGCTCCAGCCCGATGTTCTTCCAGTCGTCGATGGCCTGCAGGGTCGTGCGGTCCATCAGTTCGAGCATCGACGGCTGGCAGCCCGCGGCGACGATCGCCGACACGGCCGCCGCGGCGTCGCGCAGCGAGGTGAACTCGGCGGCGACGGTGGACACCTCGCGCGGCGCCCGCCGCAGCCGCACCGTCGCGGCGGTGATCACGCCGAGCGTGCCCTCGGAACCGACGAACAGACCGGTCAGGTCGTAGCCGGTCACGCCCTTCATCGTCCGGCGGCCGGTGTTCAGCACCCGCCCGTCCGCCAGCACGACCTCTAGGCCCAGAGCCGAGTCGCGGGTCACGCCGTACTTCACGCACCGCAGGCCGCCCGCGTTGGTCGCCAGGTTGCCGCCGATGGTCGAGATCTCGTACGACGAGGGGTCGGGGGCGTACATCAGGCCGTGCTCGCGGGCCGCCCGGTCGAGGTCGGCGGTGATGACACCGGGCTCCACGACCGCGATCTCGTCCTGCGGAGACAGCTCGCGGATCGCGGTCATCCGCGCGAGGGACAGGACGACGCAGCCGTCGACGGCCGTCGCCCCGCCGGCGAGCCCGGTGCCCGCGCCGCGCGGGACCACCGGCACGCGGTGCTCGCTCGCCCAGCGCAACGTGGCCACGACGTCGTCGCGCGAGTCCGCCAGGACCACGCCGAGCGGCCTGCCCGGCGGTACGAACGTGCGGTCCCTGGCATACGAGTCGACGACGTCGGGATCGGTGAGGACGCGCCCGCCCGGCAGTGCCGCGGCGAGCGCGGAGGTCAGCTCGTTCACGTCTGGACTTTACGGCACGGTTCGGTATCGGGTCTCATCCGGAATTATTAACGGTTTTCGGTACAGATCACATTTTGACAACCATACCGAGCGACTCTTTACCCTCCCTTTACCCGCTCGTTTAAGGTCCCGCATGCGTGCTCATCCCGGCGCGCTGTGCATGGGTGTCCGGGGAACCCGGACGGGAAGGGATCTCGTTGTCCAGAAGAATCCGGCGTCTCGCCGCGATCGTGCCCGCGCTCGGGCTGGCGGCAGGAGGTCTGGCCGCGGCAGGTGCGGCCGCGGCGCCCACGGCGGGCTACCAGCCCTCCGCCAAGGACCACTACATCAACTACGCGCCGCCGCGCGTGCAGGGCGACTTCACCACCATCGAGGAGAAGGTCCCGGCGCAGGGCGCCAAGCGCACCGCGGCTCTGGCCAAGGCCGTCGACCACAAGTTCGCGAGCGGCAACCCGGTCGCGGCACGGGTGCTGGCCAAGCACGAGAAGCAGGCGATCAGAACCGGGAAGAACCCCTTCGACTTCATCTACAAGAAGGCGAAGACGACCCGCACCGCCAAGCTCCTCACGCTGCTGGTCGAGTTCAACGACCAGGCCAACGACGACTTCTCCGGTTGGTCCCACCCGAGGACGATCGACGACGTCGACGACTGCATCACCGAGCCGCCGGGCACCAAGCTGAACGGCCCGCTGCACAACTCGATCCCCAACCCCGCGACCGCGGCCGGTGGGGGCAAGGACAACAACTCGATGTGGGTGGCCGACTTCAACACCGCCCACTACAACAACATGCTCTACAGCTCGAAGGGGATCACGACCCGGGTCCGCCCGGACATGAAGGATCCCCGGGACGGCAAGAAGGGCATCGACCTGTCCGGCCTCACCATGAAGAACATGTATGAGGAGATGTCGAAGGGCGCCTACACCGTCACCGGTCAGGCCGTCGGCTGGCTCAAGGTGCCGCACTCCGAGGCGTGGTACGGCGCGGGCAAGTGCCACACCTACCCGCAGGACATGACCGGCCACCCCGACAACCCGCGCGGTCCCGCGCAGTTCGCGGTCGACGCGGTCGACGCGCTCGTGCAGTCGAACCCGAACTTCCCGTGGGCGGACTACGACGTCGAGGACACCTCCGACGCCGACGGCGACGGCAACTACGACGAGCCCGACGGCGTCGTCGACCACCTCGTGCTCATCCACGCGGGCGAGGACAAGTCGGGCGGCGGTGGCGCCGAGGGCACGTTCTCCCTGTGGGCCCACTCCAGCGACGTGACCGGCGGCTACACGGTCCCGGGCACGAACATCAAGATCTCGAACTACATCCTCCAGCCCGAGGACTCCGGCGTGGGCGTGTTCGCCCACGAGTACGGCCACGACCTCGGCCTGCCGGACCTGTACGACACCACCGGCGCCGGCGACTCCGACGTCGACTTCTGGGACCTGATGTCGAGCGGCTCGCACGCCGGGCCGATCATCCAGTCCATGCCCACGCACATGGGGCTGTGGGACAAGTGGGTGCTCGGCTGGGCCAACCCGAAGGTCATCGAGCCGGGCGGCAAGAACCAGCTCGTGGCGGTCGGCCAGGCCTCGCGTACGCCGAAGGGCACCGAGGACGGCGTCCGGATCAACCTGCCGGACAAGCTGAACGTCATGTCCACCCCGCACAGCGGGTCGAACCTGTGGTGGTCCAACAGCGACCAGGACTGGGCCGACAACAAGCTGAGCAGGACCGTCGACGTCCCGGCCGGGCCGGACGCGAAGTTCTGGTGGTGGAGCGACTGGGGCATCGAGGCCGACTGGGACTACGGCTTCTTCGAGATCTCCACCGACGGCGGCGCCACCTGGACCGAGCAGAAGGTCTACAACCAGGACGGCAGCCTCGTCACCACCGGCGACGACTACACCGACCCGAACAGCCGCCTGAAGGACTACGGCAACAAGAAGTACGGCCTCACCGGTGAGAGCGGCGGCTGGCAGCACCTGTACGTCGACCTCGCGCCGTTCGCGGGCACGTCCGTCCAGATCCGCCTGCGCTACGCCACGGACGCGGCGTCCATGCAGCGCGGCTGGTTCAACGACGACTTCTCGCTGAACGACGGCGCCACCGCGGTCTGGACCGACGACGTCGAGAGCGGCGCCGACGGCTGGACGGCCACCAAGGGCACGTTCACCGACACCAGCGGCGCCGGCTGGGTCATCCACTCCGGGCAGGAGCAGGCGGCGCAGTACTACCTGGCCGAGTGGCGCAACTTCGACGGCTTCGACAACGGCCTGCAGTACGCCTACGACACGACCTGGCTGCGCGACGGCGCGTGGAAGGTCGAGAAGGTCAAGTACAACGCCCCGGGCCTGCTCGTCTGGTACCGCGACGCCTCGGTGTCCAACAACGACGTGTCGGGCCGCACGTTCGACCTGCCGTCGGTGGGCCCGAAGGGCGAGCTCCTCGTCGTGGACTCGCACTTCGACCCGCTGCGCCGTACGGGCGAGGCGGCGGAGAAGGACCCGAGCCTCCTGAAGAACCTGCCGTCCCGTCCGCAGTCGTCCAACGCGGCGTTCAACTTCTTCGGCACCTACCCGTTCAAGGAGTGCGTCGAGGGCGAGCCGTTCAAGGAGTACTGCACCTCGTTCGGCAAGCAGGCGGCGGTGAAGTCGTTCACGGACGCCAAGGGCTGGTACCCCGGCCTGGAGATCCACGACGACGGCAGCCTGTACTACCGCCAGCGTGACTCCTCGGCCGTCGTCCCGTCCAAGAACAACCAGCCGTACTCGACCCGGATCGTCCACGCGGACGGCACCCCGGCGACGGAGCTCTACGGCACCGACATCGGCGGCCCGATCCTCGGCACCGGCAACCCCGGAGACGAGGGCAAGCAGCTCGGCGTGCAGATCAAGCTGATGAGCCCGCTGCCGGCCAACCTGGGTGCGATCGTCCAGGTCACCCCGGCCAAGAAGTAGCCGCCACCGGGGTGTGAACCCCTGTGGTCCCGTGCCCGGCCGCCGTCCGCTCCGGACGGCAGCCGGGCACACTCATGCCCGGGGCCGCGCGCCCGGCCGCGGTGGCCCCTAGCATGTGAGCGTGCGGAGCAAGGCGGAGCATACGGAGGCCATCCACCGGGAGCGGAAGGCCGCCGTCGTCGTGAACACCAAGTCCCGGCGGGGCCGTCGCCACTACGCCGAGGTGCTGGCGCTGCTGAAGGAGCGGGACTTCCGGCTCACGGGCGTCCACCCCGTGACCGACCCCTCGCGGCTGCGCGACATCCTGACCCGCGCGCTCGACTCGGGCCCCGACCTGCTCGTCGTCGGCGGCGGCGACGGCACGCTGAGCAGCTCGGTCAGGCACGTGGCGGGCCGCGACGTCGCCCTCGGCGTGCTGCCGCTGGGCACCACCAACAACTTCGCCCGCAGCCTGGGGCTGCCGCTCGACCTGGCCGGGGCGATCGGCGTGTTCACCGAGGGCAAGGTGGCCGACATCGACCTCGGCATCTGCGGCGACCGTCCCTTCGCCAACCTCGCGAGCTTCGGCGTCTCGGTGGAGGTGGCGGGCACCGTCAAGCCGTGGCTCAAGCGGATGCTCGGCCGGGCGGCCTACCCGCTGACCGCGATGACGGTCCTGCCGAGGCACCGGCCGTTCCGCGCCTACATCACGGTGGACGGCAAGCGCCACGAGCTGCTGACCCACCAGCTCAACATCGCCAACGGCCGTTTCCACGGAGGCTGGCAGATCGCCAGGGACGTCAGCATCGACAACCGCAGGCTGGTGGCCTACCAGCTCGGCTCCGGCAAGCGGCTGCGCCTGCTCGGGGAGACCCTCGTGCGGGCGACCACCGGCAAGTGGACCAGCCTCGCGGGCGGCCCCTTCGTGACCGGCCAGGAGATGCTGCTGGAGACCGACCCGCCGATGGCGGCCGACATCGACGGCGAGGTGCGGCTGCGCACCCCGCTCGTGCTCAGGACCATCCCGAACGGCGTCCGGGTGATGGTTCCGCAGAGCTTCGAGGACACCTGATCCCTACTCGTTCTCCTCGGCCGCGAAAGCCCGGTACGCGGGCCGCAGCAGGTCGAGGAGCGGGATGTGCCTGGCCTTGACCGGCGGCGGGTCCAGCGCGCGCAACAGGAGATCGGAAGGCGAGCCGGGGCCGGCCGCCGGGCCGGGGCGGGCCGGGGAGGCGCCGGACCCGTAGAAGTCGCCGACGCGCTCGGCGAACGGGACGTCGGTCACGTCGAGAAGCCTTGGTTTCTCCACGTGCTCCCCTCCACCGGTCTGGCGGAGCGCGTCGAGCAGCGCGTCCTTGGCCATTCCCCGCCAGGCCAGCACCAGGAACGGGTCCTCGTCGAACGCCTCGGCCAGCAGGTACAGCACGGCCGACAGGTGCTTGCAGGGGAAGCCCCAGTCGGGGCAGGAGCACTCCATGTCCAGGCCCCGCTCGCCGGGAAACAGCGGCAGCCCGCACGCGTCGAAGACCTGCTCGATCTCCGGCGGCATCTCCCCGGCGAGCAGCTTGGCCCGGTGGAGGGCCTGCGCGGCCAGCGCCTCGGCCAGCCCCGCCCACTCCCGCGCGTCGTACGCCGTGATCCGCACGTGCACGTCGTACGGCTTGGGGCGCGAGCCCTGCACCCGGGCCTTCGCCAGGCCGGGACCGAGGTCGAGGTCGAGCACCTGGCCCCGCCGCGCGTAGGCGCGCCCCCGGGTCAGCCTGCCCGCGTCGCAGACGCGCTCCAGGATGTCGATGAACCGCCGCGACCACCATTGCTCGCCGATGGAGCCCCGCTTCGAGCGTGCCTTGATGCCGCCCTCGACCCTGATGGGCCGCGCGGCCTCGAACCAGCCGTCCCGTCCGACCGGCATTCAGCTCACCGCCTCGGGGGACAGGCGGAACAGCTCGCGCAGCTCCGCCGTGGACAGCCCGGCGATCCAGTCCTCGCCCGTCCCGACGACGCTCTCGGCCAGGGCCTTCTTGCGCTCGATCATCTCGTCGATCCGCTCCTCCAGGGTCCCCGCGCAGATGAACTTCCTGACCTGCACGTTGCGGGTCTGACCGATGCGGAACGCCCGGTCGGTGGCCTGGTTCTCCACGGCCGGGTTCCACCATCGGTCCACGTGCACGACGTGGCAGGCGGCGGTGAGGTTGAGCCCGGTGCCGGCGGCCTTGAGCGACAGCAGGAAGATCATCGGCTCGTCCTCGGCCTGGAAGCGCTCCACGAGCGCGTCACGCGTCTTCTTCGGCAGCCCGCCGTGCAGCCACAGCACCGGGCGGTCGAGACGCGCCGCCAGGTAGGGCTGCAGCATCGAGCCGAACTCGGCGTACTGCGTGAAGACCAGCGCCTTGTCGCCCTCGCTGAGGATCTCCTCGGCCAGCTCCTCCAGCCGGGCCAGCTTTCCCGACCGGCCGGCCAGCCGCGAGCCGTCCTTGAGCAGGTGGGCGGGGTGGTTGCAGACCTGCTTGAGCCTGGTCATCGCGGCCAGGACGTTCCCACGCCGCTCGATGCCCTCGCTGCCGGCGATCCTGTCCATCATGTCCTCGACCACCGCCTGGTAGAGGCTCGCCTGCTCGGGGGTGAGCGTGCACCAGACCTTCATCTCCATCTTGTCCGGCAGGTCGGAGATGATCGTTTTGTCGGTCTTGAGGCGCCGGAGCACGAACGGGCCGGTGGCCCGCTTGAGCGCGGTCGTGGCGGTCTCGTCGCCCCGCCGTTCGATCGGCTCCTGGTAGCGGCCGCGGAAGACCTTCGCCGATCCGAGCAGGCCGGGGTTGCAGAACTCCATGATCGACCACAGCTCGGCCAGATGGTTCTCGACCGGGGTGCCGGTCAGCGCCAGCCTCGTCCGCGCCGGGAGCGAGCGCACGGCCTGGGCCTGCCGGGCGGCGGCGTTCTTGATGGCCTGGGCCTCGTCGCAGACGATCCGGGCCCAGCCGAACCGGGTCAGGGCGTCCCGGTCGCGCAACGCCGTGCCGTACGTCGTGAGGACGAGGTCGGCCACGCCGACCCGCTCGGCCAGTTCCTCGTCGCGCAGCCGGCCGGTGCCGTGATGGAGGTAGACGTCCAGCGAGGGAGCGAAGCGGGCGGCCTCCTTCTGCCAGTTGCTGAGCAGCGACATCGGGCACACCAGCAGCGTCGCCCCGACCTGCTCTTCCTGCTCACGTTCGCGAAGGAGCAGGGACAACGTCTGAAGAGTCTTACCGAGTCCCATGTCGTCCGCGAGGATGGCGCCGAGTCCGACCTGGGACATGAAGTCGAGCCAGGCGAGGCCGCGTTCCTGGTAGGGCCGCAGCGTGCCGTGGAAGGCGGCGGGGGTCGCGACGGGTTCGAGCCGGCGGTCGGCCTCGCCGGACAGCAGGTCGCCGAGCAGGCCGTCGGCGTCCACCGCGACCAGCGGAAGGTCGTCGTCCCCGCCGTGGACCACCTCCTGGATGACCTCGCCGACCGTCATCCGGCCCGAACGCTCCACCGCCTTCAGCGCGGCATCCAGTTGCCGGGCGTC
The DNA here is from genome assembly GCF_006874465.1 of Microbispora bryophytorum. Taxonomy (GTDB): domain Bacteria; phylum Actinomycetota; class Actinomycetes; order Streptosporangiales; family Streptosporangiaceae; genus Microbispora; species Microbispora bryophytorum. The sequence continues at coordinate 181,341 of NZ_VIRL01000004.1, forward strand.
CAGCTCGACCCACTGCCCCCGCAGCCGGATCAGCGGCACCTTGAGCCGGGCCAGCTCCGCCAGCTCCTCCTCGCTGATCGCCTCCTCGCCGAGGGCCAGCTCGGCCCGGAAATCCACCAGTTGTTCCAGCCCGAACCCCTGATCGGCGGCGGCGCCGGGCCCGGAGCGGGACCGCGCGGTGAGCTTCAGGCCGAGTCTGGTGCGGCCGGCCCAGGCGGGCAGCCGCACGCCGAACCCGGCCGACTGGAGGAGCGGCGCGGCATGGCGGAGGAAGTGGAAGGCGTTCTCGACGTCCAGGTCGACATGGGCCGGCCGGGCCTGCCGGAGCGCATCGTTGATCTTGGGGTAGAGACGGGCGGCCCGGCCCAGCCCGGTCAGCAGGACCTCGTCGGGCCGGCCGGGCAGGCCGGGCATGGTCTCGCCCGCCCAGAGCAGGGGAGCGGGCAGATAGAGGCTCGGGTCCTCGGCCGACTGGAGGGCGAACTCCAGACGCCACGCACCGCCGTCCGCTTGGGCCGCGGCATACTCGCCGGCGATGTCCGGGCTCGCGCCGGTCCCCGGGTCAGACGGCTCGACCTGGCGAGGCTCGACCAGACGGAAGGACACCTTGACCGGGCCGTCGAGCTGGTGGGCCGCCCGGAACCAGTCCCGCAGCGGCCGGGCCAGCGCCTCCGCCTCCTCATGGCGCACGCCGGGAAGGGCCGCCGCGTCCCCGGTGAGCGCCACCGTCCACCGGTCGGCCAGCGGGCTGCGCCGCCCGGGACGGTGCCCGCCCAGCAGGCGCTCGGGCAGGGCCTGCCGTACGGCAGCGTCGGTCAGGGCCGCGATCGCCTCGATCAGCACGTGGGCGGAGGGCCGCTCCTCGGTCACGGCTCGGCAGACCGGCGGCATGGCGGCGGCGAGCTCCCGGAAGCGGGCGGCGTCGGGACCGGTCAGGACCGGCCGCCACCGGGCCGCGTAGCCGTCGGCCTCGGAGACGAACTGGGGCAGCACCCGGCCGCGCCGCACCAGGTCACGGACGTGGGCCGCGACCACGGAGAGAAAACGCAGGGAGGGCCCGGCGACGATGTCGGCGAGGTGGTCCTCCGGTTCGGGCGACTGCGCCGAAGGGTGGCCCGCCTCGTCGAGCGTGGTCAGCAGGCGCAGCGCCGCGCCCGCGTCGAGCAGCAGGGCGAACACCCGCCACGGCCTGATCCCGGCCCGGCGCGCGACGACCCGCAGCCCGGTCTCCGGTGAGGGCAGGGGGCCGGACGCCGAACCCGGCAGGAGCAGCACCACCTCGCCCGACACGGCCTTTCCGGCGGCCTCGGCGGCCGTGTCCCCCCAGCCCGGCAGCGCGGCGGCGAGGGCGTCCGCCGGGGCGGCGAAGGGATGCGGGCGAACCTTGGCCCGGGTTGCGCTCGGTGCGGCGCCGGCCGCGTCCTCGGCCCAGAGCACGAGGCGGCCGGCGTCCCAGGCCGCGTGGATCACGAGCATTCCGTCTCCCCCTGCCACTCCGGAACGCTAGCAGCGGTTCCGGCGCCCTCGTACCGTGTGTCGTCGGCGGGCGGGAGCCGTACGGCGGTGTAGCGCCGCAGGTCGTCCTCGTTGAGCGGAGCCCCGGGAAGGGGTGATGCCCTGTCGGCGCGCAGGCCGTCCAGCACGAGCTCCACCACGCGTTCCATGGCCTGCTCGTCGTGCATGCCCGGCGGCGTGTACACGTTCAGGGTCATCAGCAGGGCGATGTCGCCGGGGCCGACGTCGGCGCGCAGCGTGCCGTCCGCCCGGGCCCGTTCGATCATGCGCAGGACGCCGGCGATCACGCGCTGCCGGATCTCGTGCAGGTCCGGGCCGGCGCGCAGCCGCTGGTGCAGGTGCGGTTCGAGCTTCGCCGGCAGCACGCCCAGCCGCAGGGCCACCGAGCCGCGCAGGAAACGGCACAACGCGTGCCAGGCGTCCGGCTCCTCGCGCCAGGCCGTCTCCGCCAGGTCCGCAAGCCGGCGCAGGCTCTCCACGCCGACCGCCCGGAGGAGCGCGTCCCTGTCGGGGAAGCGGCGGTAGAGCGTGCCGACGCCCACGCCGGCCCGGCGGGCGACGTCCTCCAACGGCACGTCGACGCCCTGCTCCAGGAACAACTCCTGGGCCGCGGCGACGATCAGATCCCGGTTGCGGCGCGCGTCGGCGCGCAGTCCCTTCTCCACTGCCACCTCACCAACCGGATCTGGACGATTTTCCTCCGGTTAGGATACCGTCGGATATCCGGAGGAAATTCTTCCGGTTAGGGGGTGCGTCATGAGCACGGTGCTCATCTCAGGGGCAGGAATAGCGGGGCCGACGCTGGCCTACTGGCTGGCCAGGCACGGATTCCGGGTCACGGTCGTGGAACGCGGGGGAGAGCCCCGGTCCAGCGGCAACCCGGTGGACGTCAGGGGGCCGGCGGTCACGGTGGCGGAACGGATGGGTGTCCTGCCCCGGCTGCGCCGGGCCGCCACCGGCACGACCGGGGTCAGCTTCGTCGACGCGGCGGGCAGGCGGGTCGGCCGCATGGACATGCGCGCCGTGCAGCGGCCGGACGAGGTCGAGGTGCCGCGTGGCGACCTCGCGTCGATCCTTTACGAGGCGAGTCGCGGCCACGCCGATTTCCGCTTCGACGACTCCATCACGGCGCTCGCCCAGGACGGGCACGGGGTGGACGTCACCTTCGAGCACGCCGCCCCCCGCCGCTTCGACCTGGTGATCGGAGCCGACGGCCTGCACTCGGTGACGCGGCGCCTGACGTTCGGCCAGGAGACGGGGGCGCCGCAGAGCGACCTCGTGCGCCACATGGGCCTGTACGTCGCGACGACGCCGCTCGGCGGCGGGGCCGCCGAGGCCGGGCGGGACATCCTCATGCACAACGTCCCCGGCAGGGCGGTCGCCGTCCATCCCGCGTCCCCGGGCGCGTTCTTCCTCTACCGGAGCCCGGCGATGCCGGGGTTCGACCACCGCGACACCGAACAGCACAAGCGGATGCTGACCGAGGCCTTCGCGGGCGTGTCCTGGCGGGCGCCGGAACTGCTCGAACGGGTGAGCGTCACCGACGACCTCTACTTCGACTCCGTCAGCCAGGTGCGCCTGCCCCGCTGGTGGAAGGGACGCGTCGCGCTCCTCGGCGACGCCGCCTCCTGCATGTCGCTGTTCGGCGACGGGTCCACCCTGGCGATGGCGGGGGCGTTCACCCTCGCCGAGGCGCTGGCCGGCACCGCCGATCCCGGGGCGGCCTTCCGCCGGTACGAGGCGACGCACCGGCGCCTGGCCGACCCCAAGCAGCGGAACGCCGGGCAGGCGTCGGCACTCCTGGTCCCCGCGACGCGAGGCGGCATCCTCGCCAGGAACCTGGCAACCCGCCTGTGGCCCGCCGTGGCCGCCGCCACGCGGCTCAGGCACGCGCTCGCCCGGTGAGACGCCGCGCATGGTGTTGGGGGGCCATGCCGTGCGTCCCGCGCTTCGCCGTGCGCCGTGTGCTTCGCCGTGCGCTGTGTGCTTCGCCGTGTGCTTCGCCGCGCCCGACGTCGACACGGCGAGGTCGTCGCCCGGCAGCACGGAGGCGAGGTCTCCCGGGCGGAACGGGTGGTCTGCCCGCCGTGTCACGTGCTGATGTCCTCGGCCCTCTGTTCGAGGGGGTGCTGTGAAACAAATGTTGCATATGAGCAATACTTGGGCGCTGGGGGGGCAGGGGGGGTCTTTCTGAGCGGAGGTCCCTCCGTGACTAGAGAGGTGTGCAATGACCGCGACCGCTACCGAGCGCCGCACTGCCGAGGGGCTCATCCACCCTTGGCCGGATGACCGCTACGAGGTCAGGTGTGACAGGGAGAGCCCGTTCACCGGTAGCCGTGACCGTTACCACTATGCCAAGAACGCCGTGGAGTCGGCGAAGGCGCTGGAGCGAGCGGGGCTCGCCCGCCGCGTTGTGGTCGTCAGGCTGGCGGACGAGACCGTCATCTACGACCGTGTCGGCGACGTGAACCTGCCTCCGGAGTCGTGGTGATCCGGCATGTCACGGTGTGACACGCCCTGTTGCGTCCGATTGGGATAGCGGAAGACGACGATCCCCCGGGAGTGTGTCCCGGGGGATCGTCGGTGTCCGGTGTGGGCCGCTGACTGCCGCGGTGGGCGTCAGGCGGGCGTGCAGGTGACGCTGGGAGCGCTGCCGCCGCCGCCCCCGCTGGTCATGAGGCCGAAGGTGGTCGAGCCGCCCATCGGGATGTCGCCGTTGTAGCTCTCGTTGCCGAACGCGTAGAAGCCCGGCAGGCCGATCACCGGGAGCGGCACGGCTCCTCCGACCTGGGTGACGACGGTGCCGTCGGTGTAACGCAACGACACGCGCCAGCCCTTGATCGCCGACGACCCGCTGTTGAGCACGGTCACCTGGGCGAGCGCGCCGTGGCTCTGCGAACCACCCCACACAGTGGTGATCGTGTAGGTCGCCGTGCAGCCGAGCGAGTCCGCGGCGGCCGGAGCGGCCGTGATCCCCGCGGCCGCCACGACCAGGGCAGCCGTGGCGATCGTCCGTCTGATCATGATCTCTCCCCTTCTCGGCGCTGACGTGGATACCCGCCTTCCCCAGGGAGGGGTCCGTCTGGGGAAGGCGGGCGGACGGGGGCGAGCCCGGGAAAGCGGACTACGCGGCGGTGCAGGTGACGGACGACGGGACGGTGCCCGAGCCGGTGCCGGTGAAGCCGAAGCTCGTGGTGGCGCCGGCGCTCAGGTTGCCGTTCCAGGACAGGTTCTGCACCGTCACGTTCGACCCGCTCTGGCTGACCGTGCCGCTCCACAGCTGGGAGATGGTCTGGCCGTTCGGGAACGACCAGGCCACCCTCCAGCCGGAGACGGCCGACGCGCCGGAGTTGCGTACGGTGACGTCCGCCTGGAAGCCGCCCTGCCACGCGTTGGTGATCGTGTACGTCGCGGTGCACGCCTTGCCGGTCACCGGGGACGGCGACGGGGACGGGGAAGGCGACGGGGAGACGGACGGGCTGGGGGACGGCGACGGAGACGGGGACGGGGAAGGCGACGGGGAAGGCGACGCCGAGGGGCTGGCCGACGGAGACGCCGACGGAGACGGAGACGGGGACGGGGAGACCGAGGGGCTGGGCGACGGGGACGGTTCGGCGCCCGGCGCGTTGCCCCAGATCTTGGTGGACCCCGAGTAGAGCGTCATGTTCTGCACCGTCACCGGCGTGGACGGCGTGGTGGAGATCCCGGTGTACGACCAGTCGTTCGACGGGTCCCACGAACCCGAGCTGGCGATGCGGAACTGCACCTCACGCCGCGACTCCGACTGCCCCTGCGGCGCGATGACCTGGCCGGAGCAGTCGATGGTGACGTAGTAGACATTGCCGGAGAACTGCGTCGGGCCGGTCGGCGGCTTGCACTGGTTGTAGTTGGCCGTCAGCGTGATCTGGCTCGGCGTGGTGGTGCCGTCGAGGGTGAAGTAGTAGCGGAACGACCCGTCGGTCAGCGCGCGGGCGGGCCAGGCCGAGTGGTTGTAGACCATCGTCTTGATCTCGGTGAAGTTCTGGCCGGTGGCGTTGAGCGCCGCCTGGAGGTAGATCTCCGGGCCGTCGGGGGTCTCCGCGACCGGGAAGTTCGCCAGCGGCGTGCCGCCGTACTCCTTGTACAGCCGCACCAGCGCGCTGGTGAAGCCGGCGTTGTAGTCGGTGGCGACCTCGTTCATCGTGTAGTCGGCCCGGCTGTCGGTGTAGGAGTCGTCGGCCGACTTGGGGCCGCCGACCAGCGCGCCGTACAGGATGTGCCGGCTCTGCTCCGGCTCGCCGTTCAGGTTGTTCGTCCAGGTGCCGTGCGCGGTGCGGTGGTGCGGGTTGCGCGGCGGGTTGGTCCCGAAGCCGATCTCGTACGACGACTTGCGCGGGTTGTCGCCGAGCGCGTAGTTGATCTGCCGCACGGCGAAGTCGTGGTAGCGGGACTTGCGGGTCGAGTCGGTCAGCCAGTCGCTGTAGTCGAGCGCGACGAACGCGGTGTTGGCGGCGTAGCGGAGCGAACCCCACGAGTCGAGCACGGCCTGGCCGCCGGGGGAGTAGTTCACCCTCTGCCCGTTGACGCCGACCGTCCAGAAGTCGAGCCACCGGTTCGCGTCGTCGGCGTACTGCTGCTTGCCGGTCAGCTTGGCCAGCAGCGCGTAGCAGCCGTACGACTTGTCGTCCCAGGCGATCGTCCACTTGTACGACTTGGTGCTCGACTGCGGCTCGGTGCCCAGGTTGGCGTAGTACGACTCGGCCTTGGCGAGGTAGGAGGAGTCCTGGGTGGCGCGGTAGAGCCAGATGGCGCCCCACACCAGCTCGTCGTTGTAGCCGCTCCAGGACTTGTAGAAGTTGGCCGCGTCGGTGATGCAGTCGCTGTACTTGCCCCGCACGGTGTCGGCGAAGGAGTACAGCTGCTTGGCGTGGGTCAGGAGCTTGTCGGCGTACGACGCGTCGGTGGGCCGGAAGACGATCGAGGAGGCCGCCATCGCGGCCGCCGTCTCACCGGCCAGGTCGGCTCCGCCGCACGAGGAGTCGATCTTGTACGAGGGCCTGTTCATCGGCAGCACCTCGGCCGCGCCCCACCAGGCGTGGTCGGGGTTGCCGCTGCCGACCTGGCCGTACAGGACGTTGGCGGAGGGGTGCGCCTTGATGAAGTAGTCGTTGACGAAGCGCAGGCTGTTCAGCAGGTAGGTGAGCTGCCCGGACGAGGTGTAGGCGTCGCGGTAGTCCACCGCGCCCCACGCGAGCATGGTCGTGCTGAACGCCATCGGCAGGCCGAACTTGACGTGGTCGCCGGCGTCGTACCAGCCGCCGGTCAGATCCAGGCCGACGTCCTTGCCGTCGTTGAGCGCCGAGTCGCCGCGCCAGGTGACGCGGTTGGTGGACGGCAGCTTGCCGGACTGCTGGGCCTCGTAGAAGAAGAGCGACTTCTGTAACGCCTCGCCGTAGTTGAACGACGGGGCCGCGGATGCCGACATGGGAACCGCGGCCGGGACGACCGCGGTGGAGATGATCAGCGCCGCCAGTGCCGGGAACGTACGCCGCATGAAGATGTGCCTCACATGGGTGGGGGGTCGAGGGTGCGGCGACGGGTCAGGCGCCGCCGCACCCCGGCTTACTCGGTCGTGTCCGCAGGGACACTTCCCTGGGGGTGCGGTGAAGGGTCAGGCGACACCGCACCCCGGCTTACGGGGCGTGCTCAGCCGTTGGGGAAGAGCAGGCCGTACTGTCCGAGCGCGGTGGCCACATCGGTCTGCGCCCAGAAGCGGTGGTAGTGGAAGACCGGAGCCGATCCACCGTTCAGGTAGGACTGGACCTTCGACCAGTCCGGGTCGTTCTTGTACCAGGACCGGATGGAGATGAAGGTCGAGTTGCTGTTGATCGTGTCGCCGTTCGGCATCTTGCCGGTCCAGCCGGACGGGACGTAGATCGGGTCGTCGAGGCGGTTGTAGTCCGTCTTGGTCTCGGCGACCGACACGCCCTTGGAGTCCTGGTTGTTCTTCCAGATGCCGTCCAGCAGCGCCTTGGCCGTGCTCTTGGCCTGGGCGTTGCCCGACTTGGCCGCGTAGAACATCAGCGTCTTGGCGTAGGAGCCGGCCACGCCGATGTCGTCGGTGTAGTCGGCGATGGTCACGTGCAGGCCGGTGTTGGCCGACGGCATCCCGGTGCCGCTGAAGCTGGCGTCGGGCTGGCCGGTCCAGTGCAGCGTCGAGGGGATCTGGAAGGTGCCGTCGGAGTTCACCGTGGTGCCGGACAGGGCCCAGGAGACCCACTTGTCGAGCACCGTCTTGGCGTCGGCGTTGCCCGTGGCGTAGTAGTACTCCGCCACGCGCTCCATCGACCACGCCTGGAAGCCGAACCACTGGTTCGACGGCGGGTCGTGGTAGACCGGCTCCCAGTCGTAGGCCATGCCGAAGAACTTCGGCAGGCTCGACGGCGGAGCGGCGTAGTGGCCTTCCCAGCTGTTGGTCGCGCCACCGGCGATGGCGCCCTCGGCCGACTGCAGCCACTTGTAGAACTGGATCTGCCGGGTGAGGCTGGTCGACCAGTCGCTGACGGCGGTGGAGCCCTTCGGCTTCAGCGCGTTGACGTTCGACAGCGCCCAGGCCGCCATCGGGTTCTGGTAGCCGCCGTGGTTGTGGCTGGAGCCGATGCGCCAGGCCCAGCCGGCCGACGTGTCGGTCGCGCCGCCCCAGGCGTAGTACCAGGACAGCAGGTAGTTCGACGCGTTCTTGCCGGTGCCCGCCGCGCAGGAGGTGCTGGTGCAGCCCGGCTGCTTGAAGTACTTGTCGTACATCGCGTAGCGCAGGTAGTCGCCCATCTTGGCGGCGTTGGACACCGCGGTGGAGATCTGCGACTGCTTGCCCTGCTCGGTCGCCCAGGTCAGCGCCCAGTAGGCGGCCTGGACGGCGCGGGCGTCGGCGTCCGGCGCGTTGGTGTACTTCCACTGCTTCGCGTACGACGCGTCACCCGTGAACAGGTCGAGGAACCCGTTCGGGCCGCCGAACTTGAAGGTGTCGCAGGACGGCTGCGGGATGGTCTCGAAGACCGACTCCTCGGGACCGCGCTGGTAGGTGTTGATGTAGGCGGGCTTGGTGGTGCCGTCGCCGCAGCGGCCGAAGCCGTAGGTGTTGTCGACGTCCAGCAGCCAGTGCATGCCGTAGATGTCGGAGGTGCCGTACGCGCTCTTCAGCTCGCCCGCGATCGGGTCGCTGCCGACGCTGACGCCGCTGTCGAGCCTGGACGGGTACTGGCTGATGTCGTTCCACTCACCCGCGTACGTCGCCGGCTTGCTGGCGTCGTACTTGTCGTTGGTGGGCTGGTCGTTGTGCGACGGGATGATGTACTTCTCCATCGTCGTCCACGCGGTGTTGAACTTCGACCAGTCACCGCTGATCTTGCCGTACATCGCCTCCAGCCACAGGTAGTAGCTGAACGCCTCGGACGTCGTCTCGTGGCCCTGGTCGGGAGCCTCCACGAGCAGCGTCTCGACCGAGTGGTACGGCACGCCCTGGGGCGAGAAGTACCCGTTGGCCGGGTCGTGGATCTTGTTGTACATCGTCATGAAGTTGTTGATGTACGCGTTGGTCCCCGGCGAGGGGCTCGCCGACGGCGACGCGGACGGCGACGCCGAGGGAGAGGCGGAGGGCGAGGCCGACGGCGACGCGGACGGGCTGGCCGACGGGCTGGCCGACGGGCTCGGGGAGGGGCTGGGCGATCGGCTCGGCGAGGGGCTCGGTGAGGGACTGACCGTCGCCCCACAGGTCACGCCGTTGATGGAGAACGAGGAGGGCTTGTTGTTGCTGCCGGACCACGTTCCCTGGAACCCGACGTTGGTCGTCGCGCCGGTGCCGAGGTTCCCGTTCCAGGACATGCTCGTGCCCGTGACGGTGGAGCCGCTCTGGCTCCAGTTCGCGGACCAGCCGTTCGACAGGCTCTGCCCGTTCGGGAAGTTGAACCGGAGCGTCCAGTTGCTGATCGCGTCGCCCAGGTTCTTGATGTCCAGGCTGGCCGTGAAACCGCCTGATCCGGAACCCCAGGAGTTGAGCGCGTACTGGACGTCGCAGGAGACGGCGGCGGACGCAGGAGTCTGCGCCAGTCCGACGAGGAGGCCGCCCGACACGGAGGCGGCCGCCAGCAGGGCGAGCCGTCTCCGCGATCGTGGGAGCGCTCCCGTACTCAGAGCTCTCGTTCGCATTTGAGGAGGGTCTCCAAAGGGGATTGGGGGTGGGAGCATCGGATGGAGAAATGCCAGGTAGTGGATTTCGCGACCGATGCGGGCAAGGGTGGATCTGGACCGATACGATGGGAGCGCTCCCACCTCAGGATTGTGGATTGGGCCCCCGGTATGTCAATGACGGGTTGCCGACGCCTCACGCGGTGGCTCTCTCGGGCGGTGAGCCGGGGCCCCTTGCTGGCCTTTTGCCCGCCTCTGGCGGACGTCGCGCTGATACATGACTGAAACTTTCACGTGTAACAGCCTGGCCGTTCACCCCGCCGGGGCCCGTGGTTAGGGCTCTCGGCTGCGGGTAGGCGCTTCCCAACCCTGGAAGGGAGGCAGGCCATGACCATCCAGAAGGAGTCGCCGTCCACAGGCGAACTCGTCCGCCGTCTGTCCGAGGACGTCTCCCGGCTGATCCGCGACGAACTGCGGCTGGCGCGGCTGGAGATGACTCGTAAGGGCAAACGCGCAGGCATGGGCGCGGGCCTGCTCGGCGCCGCGGGACTCATCGCGTTCTACGGCGGAGGAGCCCTCGTGGCCACCGCGATCCTGGCGCTCGCGCTCGTGCTGCCGGCCTGGGCAAGTGCCCTGATCATCGGCGCCGCGCTGCTGGCGCTCGCCGGACTGCTCGCCCTGGTGGGCAAGGAGCAGGTGTCCCGTGCGGCGCCGCCCACTCCCGACGAGGCGATGCGCAGCCTCAAAGCAGACATCGACGTCATGAAGGAGAGTGCGCGCAGATGACCGAGACCGACCCCGGAGCGGCCCGGCCGAACGCCGGTGCCGTGGGTGTGCACAGACAGGACGTGTCCGATCCGGTCACCGAGCCGGAGTCGCTGAACGCCGTACGGCAGTCGCGGCCCGGCCCCGAGCCCGTCGCCGCGGCCCGGGACACCGAGACCAGAGGCGGACACGAGAAGAAGGGGCACGACGAGATCGCCGAGGTCCGCCAGGAGATCGAGCGGACCCGCGACCACCTCGGTGACACGATCGAGGCCCTTGCCGCCAAGGCCGACGTGAAGGCGCGGGCGCAGGAACGCGTGCACGCGACCACCGCGGCCGCACGGGCCAGGGTGGCCGGTGTCACCGGGCGGGTGCGCGAGGCCGCGCCGCAGCCGCTGCGCGGAGCCGCGGGCAGGGTCGGCGAGCAGGCGAAGAGCCGTCCCGGCCTGATCGCCGCCGCCGGAGCCGCGGGCACCGCGTTGCTGCTGCTGCGCCGGTTCACCCGGGGCCAGGGCCGTACGACGAGGCCCGGAGCGTCGAGCGTGTTCCAGCGGAAGTCGGCGGTCTCCGGCACGGGGGGCATGTCGAGGACGCGCGGCACCGGTGGGGCCCGCATGGGCAGGGGGATGCTCGGCACGTCCGGCAGGATCGGCAGGACGCGCGGCGGATCTCGGATGTCCGGCTTCCGGATGTCCGGCGCCAAGAGCGGTCTCGGCGCCAAGAGCAGGTTTGGCGGCATCGGCCCGATCGGCGGCAAGGGCGGCGCCTTCGGCCGCAAGGGTGTGTCCGGCGGGAAGGGTCTGTTCGGCCGCAAGGGTGTGTCCGGCGGGAAGGGTCTGTTCGGCGGCAAGAGAACGCTCGGCCGCGAGAGCATGTTCGGCGGGACGGGCATCCGCGGCCTGTTCGGCCGGTCCCGCATGTCCGGCGGTCGCCGGATGCCGCTGCGGTCACGCCGCGCGCTCATGCGGAGGCTCGCGCACCGATGACCGAGCCCTAGCCCGGCCCGAGCCCTAGCCCGGCCCGGGCCCGAGGACAAGCCCGATGACCGAGCCCGGGCCCGAGGACGAGCGGGGGCCGCTGCGAGTCCGCCGCGGAGCCGTACGCCGGCCCCCGTGATCCCCCGGAAACCCCCGAGCCCGAGGCGGGCCTGAGCGAGGCTCCCGCGACCCGGCGTGAAGACCCCGCCCGGAGCTGATCCAGAATAGTATTCTGGTGTGACGGTCCATGAAGCCCACCTCGGGCGCTACTACGAGGACTTCGTGGTCGGCGACGTCTACCAGCACCCGCTCGGCCGGACGATCGGCGAGGCCGACAACACCTGGTTCACGCTGCTGACGATGAACACCAACCAGAACCACTTCAACGCGCACTTCGCCGCCCGGGCTCCGGTCGGGAAGATCATCGTGAACTCTGGGCTCTCGGTGGCGATCGTGCTCGGGCTGTCGGTCATCGACGTCAGCCAGACGGCCATGATGAACCTCGGCTGGGACGAGATCCGGTTGACCCATCCGGTCTTCGTCGGCGACACGCTGTACGCCGAGTCGATCGTGGTGGACAGGCGAGAGTCGCGGTCCCGGCCGTACGCGGGCATCGTCACCTGCCGCACCCGGGGCCTCAACCAGGACGGGGACGAGGTGATGTCCTGGCGGCGCGCGGTGATGGTCTACAAGCGGGACGCGCCACACGACAAGGGGTACTTCCCGCGTGCCAAGACCGGGCCGATGGAGGCGTAGTGGACTTCGAGCTGAACGAGGAGCAGCGGCTGTTCCGGCAGACGCTGCGGGAGTTCGTGGACAAGGAGATCGTCCCCGTCGCGCCGGAGTGGGAGCGCAGCGGCCGCTATCCGGAGGAGATCGTCCGGCGGTTCGCGCAGCTGGGGCTGTTCGGCATCACGGTCCCGGAAGAGTACGGCGGGCTCGACCTCGACCGGGTGTCGTTCGCCCTCGTCTTCGAGGAGATCGCCCGGGGCTGGATGGGCGTCGCGGGGATCCTCGGCTCCCACTCCCTGTCCACCTGGATGATCGCCGCATACGGCACCGACGAGCAGCGCCGCCACTACCTGCCGGACCTGGCCACCGGCGCCCGCCGCACCGGGATCGCGCTGACCGAGCCGGGCGCGGGCACCGACCTGCAGGGCATCGCCACCCGGGCGGTCCGCGACGGCGACCACTACGTCGTCACCGGGACCAAGACGTGGATCACCAACGCGCGGCACGCCGACCCGCTGCCCGTCCTGGTGAAGACCTCGATCGAGACGCCCGCCCACCGCGGGATGTCGGTGCTGCTGGTGGACGCCGCCAGTGAGGGCCTGACCGTCAGCCGCGACCTGCCCAAGCTGGGCTACAAGGGCACCGAGACGTGCGAGGTCGTCCTCGACGGCGTGCGCGTGCCGGCGTCGCGGCTGCTCGGCGGCACCGAGGGGCGCGGCATGCAGCAGGTGCTGTCGGCGCTCGAACTCGGCCGCCTCAACATCGCCGCCCGGGCCGTCGGCGTCGCCCAGTGCGCCTACGACGCGGCCCTGGGCTACGCCCGGGAACGGCAGGCGTTCGGGCAGCCGATCGCCGGCTTCCAGGCGATCCAGCTCAAGCTGGCCGACATGGCGACCGATATCCAGGCGGCCAGGCTCATGACGTACTGGGCCGCCGTGCGGTCGGAGGCGGGGCCGGTGCGCAGCGAGGCCGCGATGGCGAAGTACTTCGCCTCGGAGACGGCGCTCAGGACGACGATGGAGGCGATGCGGATCCACGGCGGGTACGGCTACTCGCAGGAGTTCGTGGTCGAGCGTCTCTACCGGGACGCGCCGCTCATGGCGATCGGGGAGGGCACCAACGACGTGCAGCGGCTGATCATCGCCAAGGCCCTCGTCGAGGGCGACGCCACGCTCGGCTGGTGACCGTGGACGGCTGCGTGTTCTGCGAGATCGCGGCGGGGGAGCGGCCCGCCCGCGTGGTGCTGGACGACGAGGTGGCGGCGGCCTTCCTCGACACCCGGCCGGTGTTCAAGGGGCACGTGCTCGTCGTGCCGCGCGATCACGTCGAGACCCTGCCCGACCTCCCGGCGGAGGAGGTCGGGCCGTTCTTCGCCCGGGTCCAGGCCGTCGCGCGGGCGGTCGAGGCCGGCACCGGCGCGGCCGGCACGTTCGTCGCGATGAACAACCGGATCAGCCAGAGCGTGCCCCACCTGCACGTCCACGTCGTGCCGCGCAACCGCAAGGACGGCCTGCGCGGCTTCTTCTGGCCCCGGGTCAGCTACGACGGCGACGCCGAGATCGAAAACTACGCCGCCCGCATCCGCGCCGCGTTGAACGAACCTCCGCTGTGAATCTACAACGTAAAGGCACCCGCATGGACTTCCTCCGCACGCCCAACGAGCGCTTCGCCGACCTGCCCGGCTTCCCCTTCGAACCCCGCTACGCCGAGGTGACCGGCGGCGCCCGCATGGCGTACGTCGAGGCGGGCCCGGCGGACGGCCCGCCGGTGCTGCTGCTGCACGGGGAGCCGAGCTGGTCGTTCCTCTACCGGCACGTGATGGCCGTGCTGGCCGAGGCGGGCTGCCGCGCCGTCGCCCCCGATCTGGTGGGCTTCGGCCGGTCGGACAAGCCGTCCCGTCCGGAGGACCACACGTACGCCCGGCACGTGGAGTGGGTGCGATCGCTCGCCTTCGACGCGCTCGGCCTGCGCGGCGTGACGCTGGTCGGCCAGGACTGGGGCGGCCTGATCGGGCTGCGGCTCGTCGCCGAGCATCCGGACCGCTTCGCCCGGGTCGTCGCCGCCAACACCGGCCTGCCGACCGGCGACTTCCCGATGCCCGAGGTGTGGCACCGCTTCCGGGCGGCCGTCGAGGAGGCGCCCGTGCTCGACATCGCCCGGTTCATCCAGTCGGGGTGCGTCACCGAGCTGCCCGAGCCCGTACGGCGGGCCTACGACGCGCCGTTCCCCTCGGAGGAGTTCAAGGCGGGGCCGCGGGCGATGCCGGGCCTGGTGCCGATCACCCCCGGCGACCCGGCCGCTCCCGCCAACCGCGCCGCCTGGCAGACCCTCGTCTCCCTCGACCTGCCGTTCCTCGTCGCGTTCTCCGACCGCGACCCCATCACCGGCGGGATGGCGCCGATCCTGAAGAAGTCCATGCGCGGCGCGGCCGGGCTCGACCACCCCGTCATCGCGGGCGCCGGCCACTTCCTGCAGGAGGACGCCGGCCGCGAGCTCGGCGAGGCCGTCGCCGCGTTCGTCCACACGACACCCGCCAGGTAGACGAGGATCTGCCGGCACTTCTTGTATGCCTCTCCCGGGACCGGGAGCATCACCATCGGCGAAAGCCGCGAACCTTCCCCGCCGGGCCACGTCCGCGTAGCTCTGTCAAGCGCAAGACAGGCAGAGAGCACCGCGTAGGCGGATGCTGCGAGGTCAAGCCGCCCAGCCACGCAGCACGGCGGGGACCGTCGAGCGGAACGTGGTCTCGGCCGTGGCGGCGTCGAGGGCCCCGGCCAGTTCGAGAGTCACCAACCCGTGCAAAGTCACCCATAGTGACAGCGCGATGGAGGTCGCGTCGCCTGAGAGCGCGGACACCGACAGAGCGCGGTCTATCGCCTCGATGAGCGGCCTGACGGGATCTGCGGCGCCCACTTCGCCGGACGGGTCGAAGCTCTGCACGCCGCCGAACAACACCGTGTAGAGGTGGCGGTGCTCGCGCCCCCATCGCCGGTACGCGACCGCCAGCGCATAGAGGTCGGCGAGGGGGTCATCGGAGGCCGCCACCGCCGACAGTTCCCGGAACAGCCCGGCGACCGCCCTGTTGCGCACTTCGGCGATCAGTCCGTCCTTGCCGTCGAACAGTGAGTAGACCGCGGCGGTCGCGGTCCCGGCGGCAGCGGCCAAGGCGCGGATGGTGATCGACTCCCGTGGACGGGTCGCGAACATCTCGGTCGCGGACTCGACGAGGCGGTCCTTCACCGTGTCGTCGTTCGTTCTCGGCCTGCCCACGACGACCAGTCTAGCCGAGGTGGTAGGTTTTCCAAACATCGTTCTGAAACAACGTTTGGAAACTGTCGATGCCTGTCACTGTTCCCCTCCGCCTCGGCCGCCTGAGCCTCGCCGTGCTCGCCGTCGTGGGGCTGGCCGGGCTGTTCCTCGCCCTCATCGTTCTGACGGACGGCGCGCGCGCCGGGCTTGCCGCCTGGCTGACCGCCTTCGGCGCCGGAGTCATCGCCGCACTGTGGCGAGGCCGCGGCCGTACCTGGCCGGGTCGCCTGTGGCCCTTCGCGCCGGTGATCGTCGCCGCTGCGCTCACGGCGTCGGTCTGCGTCCCCACTGCCCCCACGACCCGGCAGTATCCGCCCGACCTGCCATTCGTCGCGACGAGACACTGGAGCCTGAGCACGGGAAGCCGGGTCGCGGTCTACCACTATCCCCCCGCCGCCGGCGCCCTCCGGCACCCCACGCCGCTCGTGTACCTCCACGGAGGGCCCGTCCGCAACATCGCCGTGCTCGACCACCGATTCCTTCGACTCCTGGCCGGACAGGGCTACGACGTGTACGCCTACGAGCAGCCCGGCGGCGGACGCAGCGACCTACTGCCCATGGAGCAGTACACGATCTCCAGGTCCGTACGCGACCTCGCCGCCTTCATCGATCGCCTGAACAGGGGCCCGGTCGACGTTCTCGGATTCTCCGCAGGCGCGGTCGTGCTCACCCGGGCCCTGGCCACCCCGGACGTCGCCATCCACGTGCACCGGGCGATCATCGCCGAGCCCGGCCCCATGGACGGCCCCACCGCGCTGATCAGCGGGCAACAGGGACGACCGTCCGCGCGCGGTCTCGCACCGGCCCCGACCGGACCGCGGGCGACGAGCGTCCCCCGGTACGCCGTCGCGCTCGGCCTCATCCAACTCGGGCTCCTCCCGCCCGACACCAGCCTGATCACGCAGGCCGAAGGCGTCAACGCCTTCAAGGCCGCCGACCTCGGCAGCGACACCGCCTCCGCCTACTGCGCGCAGGACGCCGGCCGCATCCCTGCCGAGGACACCGCGGAGAACTTCTCCTTCAGCGCCGCCGCGAGCCTCCGCATCATGCAGACGATCAAGGACTCACCCTCCATCGCCTCCGACCTGAAACGCTCCCGCACCCCCGCGATGCTGATGATCGCCGAATGCTCGTCACAGATACGCCAATGGGAGACCGCCGTCCTCGCCGCCGACCCCAGCATCGAGCGAACGCAATACATGCCCGGTGTCGGACACCACATGTGGAACGGCCTCGACGACAACAACGAGCGGGCCGCCGCCGTCATCACAGCGTTCCTCCAGAGAGAGCCGTCGCCCCTGCGGAACTACCCGACCCGCGCTGATATCCCCGCCTTCCTCCGCGACCACAGGTGAGGTCCACAGCGGGCCGACCTGGACTTCGGGGCCGCCACTGATCGTGAAGCAACGCCGGGTTGCCGGCTTCCGGAGGGTAGGCTGCGGCGGCGTGGAACCGGTCGTCACCGCGCTCGTCGTCGCCGTCCTCGTCGCCGTGCCGGCGGTCGTGCTGTGGCGGGTGCTGCGCGGCCGGCGCGACCTCGGCAGCAGCCCCGCCGAGCGGGCGACGTTCGAGACGCTGCACACCGCGTCGCTGGCCGCGCCGCCGCTGCGCGCCGGACTGACCCAGGCCGGGGCGCTGAAGGCGTCGCGGCACCTGCGCGAGCTGCTCGGCTCCCCGGCCATCGCCGTCACCAACGGCGAGGAGCTGCTCGTCTACGACGGCGTGGGCGACCACCACGCGGCCGAGGCGTTCGAGCACGCGGCGGAGACGCTGAAGGACGGCCGCACCCAGGTGCTCGCGCTCGACTGCGCCCGGCCCGAGTGCCCGGTCAGGCACGCCGTCGTCGTCCCGCTCACCACCGACGACCGCGTCGTCGGCTCGCTCGCGGCGTACGGCGACCACGCCTCGGCGGGGCTCGTGCGGGCGGCGCAGGAGGTCGCGCGGTGGGTCGACTCCCAGCTGGAGCTGGCCGAGCTCGACCGCTCCCGGACCATGCTGATGGAGGCGGAGGTCCGGGCGCTGCGGGCGCAGATCTCGCCCCACTTCATCTACAACTCGCTGACCACCATCGCGTCGTTCGTCCGCACGGACCCCGAGCGGGCCAGGGAACTGCTGCTGGAGTTCGCCGACTTCACCCGCTACTCCTTCCGGCGGCACGGCGACTTCACCACGCTCGCCGAGGAACTGCGGTCGATCGACCGCTACCTCACGCTCGAACGGGCCAGGTTCGGCGACCAGCTCCAGGTCACGCTGCGCATCGCGCCGGAGGTGCTGCCCGTGGCCGTGCCGTTCCTGTGCCTGCAGCCGCTGGTGGAGAACGCCGTACGGCACGGCCTGGAGGCCAAGCCTGGCGTGGGCCGCATCACGATCGTCGCCGAGGACGCGGGCGCGGAGTGCGGCATCACCGTCGAGGACGACGGCGTCGGCATGGACCCCGAACGGCTGCGCCGGGTGCTCGCCGGGGAGGACCGCTCGGGCGCGGGCGGGATCGGCGTGGCCAACGTGGACGAGCGGCTGCGCCAGGTCTACGGCGACGAGTACGGCCTGGTGGTGGAGACCGGCGAGGGCGCGGGCACCAAGGTCACCGTGCGGATCCCCAAATACCACCCCGGGGTCTCCCTCCACTGACACCGTCTCGTGACAACGAGAGGCGTTGACTTACCGACGGTGTGGTCATCACTCTCTAGGGGATCGGTCGGTGAAAGGGGTGATCGTGAGCGGTCTGCGGGTCCTGGCGGTGGACGACGAGCAGCCCGCGCTGGAGGACGTCGCCTACCTGCTGCGCGCGGATCCCCGCATCGGCGACGTGCTCACCGCCCGCGACGGGGCCGCGGCGCTCCGCCTGCTCGACCGCGCCATCGCGGACGGCAGGCCGGTGGACGCGGTCTTCCTCGACATCCGCATGCGCGGGCTCGACGGAGTGGTGCTGGGCCGGCTGCTGACCCAGTTCACCCGCCCACCGAAGATCGTTTTTGTGACGGCGTACGAGGACCACGCCGTGGACGCCTTCGAGCTGAAGGCCGAGGACTACCTGCTCAAGCCCGTACGGCCGGAGCGGCTTTCCGAGGCGATCCGCCGGGTGTGCGGCAGCCGGGGCGAGCCGGGGGAGGGGCCGCAGGCGGACACGATCCCGGTCGAGCTGGGCGGCGTCACCCGGTTCGTGGCGAGCACGGAGGTGCGGTACGTCGAGGCGCAGGGCGACTACGCGCGGCTGCACACGGCGACCGGCAGCCACCTGGTCCGCATCCCGCTGGCCACGCTGGAGGAACGCTGGGCGTCGGCCGGGTTCCTGCGCGTGCACCGCAGCCACCTCGTCGCGGTCAAGCACATCGACGAGCTGCACATCGACTCGGGCAAGTGCGTGGTGCGGGTGGGGGAGACCGAGATCCCGGTGAGCCGCCGCCACACCCGGGAGCTGCGCGACCTGCTGGTCCGCCGGGCCCGCAGAGGCCAGACCCGGTGAGCGGACGGTGAGGGCGCGATGACCGGCAAGCCCCGCAGGGCGGCGGCGACCGGCCCGCGCGGCCAGGGCGAGGGGGCGGCGCCGACCGGCAAGCCCCGCAGGGTGGTGGTGACCAGCCCGCGCACGGCGGCGGCGCGCAGGCCGCGGCACCCGCTCACCCGGGAGATCGACGAGCAGACCCGCCTGGGCGAGGTATACATGGGCTCCCTGGTGCGGACCCAGTTCCGCCTGGCGCTGTTCGTGTGCAGCCTGCTCGCCTGCGTCGTGGGAGGGCTGCCGCTGCTGTTCCTGCTGGCCCCGGAGCTGCGCGCGGCCGAGCTGTTCGGCCTGCCGCTGCCGTGGGTCGTGCTCGCGGGGCTGATCTACCCGGCGCTCGTCGTCGGGGCCTGGCTGTACGTGCGGCAGGCCGAGCGCAACGAGCGCGACTTCGCCGACCTCGTGGAGCGCCGGTGAGGACGGTGCTTCGGTGAGGACGGTGCGCCGGTGAGAACGGTGCTCCAGGAGGACGGTGCGGGGATGAGGACGGTGCGCCGGTGAGTCAGATCGCCGCGGTCGTCCTGGTGATGCTGGCGACCGTCCTCGTCGGCGCGTTCGGCATCCGGGTGTCCCGCACCACGTCGGACTTCTACGTCGCCTCCCGCACGGTCTCGCCCCTGTGGAACGCCTCGGCCATCGGCGGGGAGTACCTGTCGGCCGCCTCCTTCCTCGGCATCGCGGGCCTGATCCTCACCTTCGGCGCGGACATGCTGTGGCTGCCGGTCGGCTGGACCGGCGGCTACCTTGTGCTGCTGGTGCTGGTGTCGGCGCCGCTGCGGCGGTCGGGGGCCTACACGCTGCCCGACTTCGCCGAGGCGCGGCTGGAGTCGATGGCGGTGCGGCGGCTGTCCAGCGTGCTCGTCGTGCTGATCGGCTGGCTCTACCTCATGCCGCAGTTCCAGAGCGCCGGGCTGGTCTTCCGTACGATCACCGGGGCTCCGCCGTGGACGGGCAGCCTGCTGGTTGCGGTGGTGGTCGCCATCAACGTGCTGTCGGGCGGCATGCGGTCGATCACGTTCGTCCAGGCCTTCCAGTACTGGCTGAAGCTGACCGCGCTGGCGGTGCCGCTGGCGTTCATGCTGGTGGCCTGGTGGTCGGACGGAAGGCCGGGGCTCACCCTGGGGGACGAGTGGGTGCTGCCGCTCCACGGCCGCGATCATCCTCTCTACGAGACGTACTCGCTGATCCTGGCGACGTTCCTCGGGACGATGGGGCTGCCCCACGTGCTCGTCCGCTTCTACACGAACCCGGACGGGCGGGCCGCCCGCCGCACCACGCTCGTCGTGCTGACGCTGCTCGGCGCCTTCTACCTGATGCCCGCGGTCTACGGCTACCTCGGCCACGTCTACGGCATGCCGGAGAGCGACACCGTGGTCATCGCGCTGCCGGGGCGGCTGGTCGGGGGTCCGGTGGGCGAGTTCCTGACCGCGCTGGTGACCGCGGGAGCGTTCGCGGCGTTCCTGTCCACCTCGTCGGGGCTGACGGTGTCGGTCGCCGGGGTGATCGCGCAGGACATCCTGCGCGGCGGAGTGCGCGCCTTCCGCGTCGCGACCGTGCTCGCGGTGCTCGTACCGTTCGCGCTGGCGGGCGTGGCCCGGTCCCTGCCGGTGGCGACCGTGGTGGGGCTGGCGTTCGCCGTCGCCGCCTCGTCGTTCTGCCCGCTGCTCGTGCTCGGCATCTGGTGGCGCAGGCTGACG
This sequence comes from Microbispora bryophytorum, assembly GCF_006874465.1. Taxonomy (GTDB): domain Bacteria; phylum Actinomycetota; class Actinomycetes; order Streptosporangiales; family Streptosporangiaceae; genus Microbispora; species Microbispora bryophytorum. Next base: position 201,998 of record NZ_VIRL01000004.1, read on the forward strand.
ACGGCGGGGGCGATGGCCGGGCTGCTCGCCGGTGGAGGGCTGGCCTGCGCGGCGGTCGTGATCACGATCATCGGAGGCCCGCACACCGGATGGGCGGGGTCGCTGCTGGCGGAGCCGGCGGCCTGGACGGTGCCCGTGTCGTTCACGGTCATGGTGGTGGTGTCGCTGCTGACGCCGTCGCGGGTGCCGCGCGGCGTGGCGCGCACGATGGTCCGCCTGCACACGCCGGAGACGCTGAACGTCGACCGGGGCGACTGGCGCCCGCGTTTCATGTAGCCGGGCGTTCCGATCCGGCCTGTTCGTGTAGCCGGGCGTTCCGCTGCGGCCCGGCGATTCGGCGATGCGGTGTGTGACCGCTCGGCGCGTGCAACCGACCATTCGTCGCACGAATGCGCCATGTGAACGAGCGGGTGGTACGGCTGGGCGACTCGGCGGCCCCCGGGACTCGTCGGCGGACACGGCGCGCTCCTACGTTGAAGTGATCCAGATCACTGTTGAAGGAGATCTTGTGACCGTCCAGCACGACCCATCGGTCTACGAACGTATACAAGCGGGTGAGCAGTTCCAGGAGCTGCGCCGTCGCTACCGGTCCTGGGCCTTCCCCATGACCATCGCCTTCCTGGTGTGGTACCTGCTCTACGTGGTGCTGTCGGGCTTCGCCCGGGACTTCATGGGCACCAAGTTGTTCGGCAACATCAACGTCGCCCTCGTCTTCGGCGTGCTGCAGTTCGTGTCGACGTTCCTGATCGCTTGGGCCTACTCGCGGCACGCGGCGGCCAAGCTCGACCCGATCGCCGACGAGCTGCGCGACGAGACCAAGAGCGCCGACGAGGTCGGGGAGGGCGCCAAGTGAGTCACGAGACGCTGTCCACGATCCTGTTCCTGGTCTTCGTCGCCCTCACGCTGGCGATCACGTTCTGGGCCAGCCGCAACACCAAGAGCGCGGCGGACTTCTACGCCGGCGGCCGGTCGTTCAGCGGCCTGCAGAACGGCCTGGCCATCGGCGGCGACTACATGTCGGCCGCGTCGTTCCTCGGCATCGCCGGCATCATCGCGCTGTCGGGCTACGACGGGTTCCTCTACTCGATCGGCTTCCTCGTCGCCTGGCTGGTGGCGCTGCTGCTCGTCGCCGAGCTCATGCGCAACTCCGGCAAGTACACGATGGCCGACGTGCTGGCGTTCCGGATGTCGCCGCGCCCTGTCCGTACGGCGGCGGGCGTGTCCACGATCGTCGTCAGCATCTTCTACCTGCTCGCGCAGATGGTCGGCGCGGGCGCGCTCGTCGGCCTGCTGCTCGGCGTCCACTCCGACGCCGGCAAGATCTGGACGATCATCGCGGTCGGCCTGCTGATGATCATCTATGTCGTGTTCGGCGGCATGAAGGGCACCACCTGGGTGCAGATCGTCAAGGCCGTCATGCTGATGGTCGGCGCCGCGCTGATCACCCTGTTCGTGCTCGCGAAGTTCGGCTTCAACCTGTCCGGGCTGCTCGGCGACGCCGCCGCCCAGAGCGGCAAGGGCGACGCCTTCCTCAACGCGGGCCTCAAGTACGGAACCGCCGCCCAGGGGACCTGGGGCAAGATCGACCTGATCAGCCTCGGCCTGGCCCTGGTTCTCGGCACGGCGGGCCTGCCGCACGTCCTCATCCGCTTCTACACGGTGCCCACCGCCAGGGACGCCCGCAAGTCCGTGCTGTGGGGCATCGGCATCATCGGCGTGTTCTACCTGCTGACGCTGGTGCTCGGCTTCGGCGCCGCCGCCCTGGTGGGCTCGAAGACGATCGCCGCGGCCGACAAGGCAGGCAACACGGCGGCCCCGCTGCTCGCCCAGAAGGTGGGCCAGGACCTCTTCGGCGACGTCGGCGGCACCGTCCTGCTGGCCGTCATCGCGGCGGTCGCGTTCGCCACGATCCTCGCGGTGGTCGCGGGCCTGACCCTCGCGTCCTCCTCCAGCTTCGCCCACGACCTGTACGCGCACGTGTTCAGGCGGGGCACCGCCACCGAGCGCCAGGAGGTCGTGGTCGCCCGCGTCGCCGCGTTCGTGATCGGCGCGGTCGCGATCGCGCTGAGCATCTTCGCCCAGTCGCTCAACGTGGCGTTCCTCGTGTCGCTGGCCTTCGCGGTGGCCGCGTCGGGCAACCTGCCGGCGATCCTCTACAGCCTGTTCTGGAAGAGGTTCAACACGGCGGGCGCGGTCTCGGCCATCTACGGCGGCCTGGTCTCCGCCCTGGTGCTGGTGATCTTCTCTCCGGTCGTCTCCGGCGCGCCGACGGCGATGATCCCCGACGCCGACTTCCACCTGATCCCGCTGTCGAACCCGGGCATCTTCTCGATCCCGATCGGCTTCCTGTGCGGCTACCTCGGCACGATCCTGAGCAAGGAGTACAACGCGTCGAAGTACGCCGAGATCGAGGTCCGCTCGCTCACCGGTATCGGCGCCGAGCAGGCCACGGGCCACTGACGCCGGCTCCCGGCCACACGTCGCCGGCCCCCGGCGGTGCCTCCCACCACCGCCGGGGGCCGGCGCACTCGCATACGCCCGGCCGCGGGCACTGTGCCTCCCGGCACTGCGCCTCCCGGCACTGCGCCCCCCGGCACTGCGCCCCCCGGCACTGCGCCCCCCGGCCTCCCGGCGCGGGGGCTCACGGCCTCCCGGCGCAGGGGCTCACGGCCGGGCGTATGCCTGCCCTGTCCCTCGCGTCATGGTGTTGGGGCGCCCACTCTGGTTATGGTTCGGTCCGTGGACAGCCCTCTCCAGACCGCCAAGGCGTGGTCGCGCTCGCGGAGAGGGAAGCAGCCGTCCGACGGCGACGCCCGCACCCGCATCCTGGACGCCGCCGAGGAACTGTTCGCGGGCGGCGGCTACGAGGCCACGCCGACCGCGCGCATCGCCGAACTCGCCGGTGTTCCCAAGGGCCTGGTCTTCCACTACTTCCCCCGCAAGATCGACGTACTGATCTCGCTGGTGGACGAGCGCACCGTGGTGGTGGAAGAGGAGGTCGAGGAGGAGGCCGAGGCGGTCCCCGGCGACGCGGTCGGCGCGCTGTCGCGGCTCGCCCGCAGGCTGCCGCTGCGCGCGTCCCCCGCGATGCGGCGGATCCTGTTCCGGGAGGCCGACACCCACCTGTCCGTGCGTGAGCGCCTGAGCCGCCTCAACGCCGAGATCATCCGCCGGGCCAGGTTCGCCCTGGAGCTCGCCCTGCCGGGCGGGCGCGGTGACGCCGCCCGGCTGGAGGCCGCCGCCGCGACCTTCGCCGCGGTCCTGCTGTATCAGGAGAGCATCTGCCTGCTCACCGGCCATCACATCGACCCCGACGCGGTCGCGGAACTGATCGCCCACGCCCTGCACTGACGAGGGCCGTGCTCCTTCCCGGCGCTTCCCGGCATGACCTTCCGGCGAGCCCAGGCATGACCTCCCGGCGCGGCCCGAGGCGGCGGCCCGAGGCGGTCAGGCGGACACCATCGTCTCCTGTTCTTCCCGCGGCCGTGCGGGAGGAGCGTCACCCGGTGAGTCCGGGTCATGGGAGTCCGGGTCGTGAGGGGCCGGCTCAAGCGAGGCAGGGTCGCTGGGGGCCGAGTCGCCGGGGGCCGAGTCGTGAGGGGCCGAGTCGTGAGGGGCCGGGGCGTCCGGGGAGTCGTCGAGCAGGGCCAGGAGTTCGTCCATCGCCTCACGCAGGTGGCCGATCATGCTCCAGACGTCGGGCAACCGGGTCGGGCAGGCGACGACGCCGAAGTCCAGCCGCCCGTCGTACGACGCGCAGGTGATGCTGATCCCCCCGGTGGCGTCGGTGACCACGGACAGCGGGTGGTAGGCGAGCATCCGGGCGCCGCACAGGTACAACGGCACGCGGGGGCCCGGCACGTTCGACACGATGAGGTTGACGCCCGCGCCCGTGACCCCCGCGAGGCGGAACACCATCGGCGTGGCCAGCGCCGCGAAGGCACTCGGCACCATCGCGCACACGTCGTCCAGCCAGGTGCGGTGGGAGACGGCGAAGCGCCGCTTCGCGGCGGCCAGCGCCGAGCGGACGGCGGCCAGGCGCTCCCCGGGGGAGGCGACGTCCGTGGCCAGCGGTGTGATCATCGCTGAGATCCGGTTGCCGACCCGCCCGTCCGCGATGTCCCGGGAGGCCCCGCCCACGTCCGGCGACCGCTGGGAGCGCAGGGCCACCGGCACGGCCGCCACCAGCGGCCGGTCGGGCAGCGCGTCGTGGGCGAGCAGCCAGCGCCGCAGCGCCGAGGCGCACAGCGTCATCACCACGTCGTTCGGGCCCATGCCGAAGGCCCTGGCCACCCTCCTGACCTCCGACAGCGGCACGGAGCCGAGGGCGACCTCCCGCTTTCCGGAGATCGGGCCGTTGAACGGCGTGCGCGGCGCGACCAGCGGCGGCGTCTCGGGCAGCGGCCGCGCGTCTCCCGCGAGCGCGCGGGCGGCCTGGGCCACGAGCCGGGCGTCGGGCAGCGCCGCCATGACCGGGATCGCGTCCAGGTCGGCGGCGGCGCGGGCGAGTGAGCACAGCGTCTCCACCGGTTGGACGATCGTCCGGGTGATCGCTCCGGCGAGCATCGTGAGCAGCCCGGGCGGCTGCGGCGACGCCGGGGCCGGGGGCGCCTCGACCCGGCGCGGCTGCGGCGACGGGTCGAGCAACGCGGTCAGGATCTCCGAGCCCGACACGCCGTCGATCGCACAGTGGTGCACCTTGATGTAGAGGGCGCAGCGGCCGCCGTCCAGTCCGTGCACGAGGTGTGCCTCCCACAGCGGCCGCCCGCGGTCGAGCCGCCGCGCGTGGACGTCCGCCACGTACGCCGCCAGTTCCCGTTCCCCGCCGGGCGCCGGGAGAGTGGTCTCGTGCACGTGCGCGTCGAGGTCGACGTCCGGGTCGTCCAGCCAGTACGGCCGATCGAGCCCGAAGGGCACGTCGGCCAGCCGCATCCGCAGCGGCGGGGCGAGGTGGAGCCGCTCGCGCAGCAGGGCGAGCAGCGCCTCCCTGGTCAGGTCGCCGGAGGGCGAGGCCGAAGGGTCGAGTATGGCGACACCCGCCACATGGGTCGCGGTCGTCGCCGACTCCACGCTCAGGAACTGCGCGTCGAGTGCCGTCAACTGGCGCATCTCGTCATCCTCCCGCTCACGCCGCCCGGTCATGCCACCCGGTCATGCCACCCGGTCATGCCACCCGGTCATGCCCCCCGGACATGCCGTTGGTCCGCGGCCGGCCCAGCCGTCCGGGATCCGCAGCCCCGGCGCAGGGCGCCGCACGCCGGGGGCCGTTCACCCGCGGCGATCCCCTGGCGCACGATAGTCACCCGCCTGCGCACCGTGACCATCATCGACGCATCGCGTTACCGCCGCGTTTCTCCCACGTGCCGCCGGGGGATGTTCAGGCGCGCCCGTGACCCAGGCGAGACGAACGCGGTCGCGGCCGGCGCCGGGGGAACCGGCGTCGCCCGCCGGATGCGGGTCAGGGCTTGCGCGCCACGCCGCCGAAGCAGGCCACCTCGCGGGGCTCGCCCCACGGGTTGTCCTCCGCCCGCCATCGCGACACCGAGACGATGCCGGGGTCGAGCAGCTCCAGGCCGGTGAAGTAGCCCCCGATCTGCTCGGGGCTTCGCGGGGTGTAGGGGGTGGCGCCGCTGGCGGTGTTGTAGCGGCCGAGCGCCTCGACGTACGCCGGGTCGGTGTCGGAGCCGTCGTAGAGCGCGAGATAGCTGCCGGACGGCAGGGCCGCAAGCAGCCGGCGCACGATCTCCCGGGCCTCGTCGTAGTCCGCCACCAGGCCGAGGATGCCCATCAGCATGAGTGCGGTCGGCCGCGTGAAGTCGAGCGTGCCGGCCGCCTCCCGCAGGATGCGGCCGGGGTCGCGCACGTCGGCCTCGATGTAGTCGGTGGCCCCCTCGGGGGTGCTGGTCAGCAGCGCCTGGGCGTGCACCAGCACCAGGGGGTCGTTGTCGACGTAGACGATCCGGGACGCCGGGGCCAGCCGCTGGGCGACCTCGTGGGTGTTGCCGACGGTGGGCAGCCCCGTGCCGATGTCCAGGAACTGGCGGATTCCGGCCTCGCCGGCGAGATAGCCGACGGTGCGCACGAGCATCTGCCGGGACTGGCGGGCGATGTCCACCATCCCGGGGAAGACGGCGCGGATCCGTTCCCCCGCCTCCCTGTCGACGGGGTAATGGTCCTTGCCTCCGAGGAAGTAGTTCCAGACGCGAGCCGAGTGCGGCACGCTGCTGTCGATCCTGCGGACGCCGGGGTCGTCGGCGGGAGAAGTGTCGCTCATGGGGGCCCTCGGAGTGGTCGGAACGGAGAGACGACCGCACCCGCGTCAGTGATCTCCGCTCGTCGCCGGGGGATCGCGCGTCGCGGCCCATCCTTTCCGATCAAGCTACGGCACGCAACCACAGGGCCGGCGCTTCCCCGGCCGACCGGCCGGGTCGGCCGGGGTGGGTCGGCCGGGGGTGGGCCCGGCAGGGGCGGGCCGACGGCGGCGCGCCCGATGATCCGCCGGCGGGAGCCGTGCGGTCAGTCCCTGCCCAGATGGGCCAGCAGGCGGTCGAGGGGCCAGGTGTTGACCACGTCGTCCGGGGTGAGCCAGGCCCGCTGCGCGATGCCCACGCCGAACCTCTGGTGGGCCAGATGCGGGACGGCGTGGGAGTCGCTGTCGATGGAGAACTTCACGCCGTGGTGGCGCGCGAGCCGTACGAGGCCGGAGGGCAGGTCGGCCCGATCGGGGTAGGAGTCGATCTCCATGATCGTGCCGGTTCTGGCGGCGGCGCGGAAGACCGCGTCCCAGTCCGCGTCCACCGGCGGCCGCTTGCCGATCTTCCGCGTCGTGGGGTGGCCGATGACGTGGACGTGCGGATTCTCGCAGGCGGTGATGAAACGGCGGGTCATCTCCTCCCGCGACTGGCCGAAGTGCGAGTGCACCGACGCGACGCAGACGTCGAATCCGGCCAGCACCTCGGCCGGCCAGTCCACCGAGCCGTCCGGGGCGATGTTCAGCTCGCTGCCGTGCAGCAGCCGCATATCCGGATATTTCGCCTGCAGTTCGGCGATGCGGGCGCGCTGGGCGAGGGCCTTGTCGAGGGTCATGCGCTGCATGACCAGGTCGGGCGCGTGGTCGGTCACCGCGTAGTAGGAGTAGCCGCGCATCGCGGCGGCGGCCGTCATGTCCTCCAGCGAGGCGATGCCGTCGGTGAGGTCGGTGTGGGTGTGCAGGTCGCCCCGCAGGTCGTGCAGCTCGACCAGGCGCGGCAGCTCGCCCCGCAGCGCGGCCGCCACCTCGCCGCCGTCCTCTCGCAGCGCCGGGTGCACCCACGCCATGCCGAGCGCCTGGTAGACCTCCTCCTCGGTCTCCGACGCGATGAGGCGGTCGCCGTCGAACAGGCCGTACTCCGACAGCTTCCAGCCCTTCTTGACCGCCATCTCCCGGATGCGGACGTTGTGCTCCTTGCTGCCGGTGAAGTAGACCATGGCCGCCCCCCACGACTCGGCGGGGATGAGCCGCAGGTCGACCTGCAGGCCGCGGTCGGTCCTGATCGAGGTCTTCCGCTCGCCCTTCGCGACGATCTCGGTGACGTACGGCTGCCGCGCGAACAGCTCCATCAGGCCGGGGTCGCCGACGGCGAGGACGTCGATGTCGCCGATCGTCTCGCTCATCCGGCGCAGCGACCCGGCGACGGCGATCCGGTCGGCGGGCAGCGAGGCGATGACCCGCTCGGCGAGATCCGCCGCGACGCCGAGGTGGACCCGGCCGCCCGACCGCTCCATGTGCTCGATGCCCTTGAGCAGGTTCTCCTCGGTCTTGGCGCCGAAGCCGCGCAGGCCCTGCAATCGGCCGTCCCGGATCGCGTCTGCCAGCGCCGCGGGGGAGTCGATGCCGAGCTCCTGGAACAGGAACAGCGCCTTCTTCGGGCCGAGCGAGGGGATCCGGGTCAGCCTGCGCACCCCCTCGGGCACCTTGCCCCGCAGGTCGTCGAGCTGGCGGAAGCTGCCGCGCTCCAGGAACTCCTCGACCTTCTTGGCGATCGCCTCGCCCACGCCCGGGATCGACCGCGCATCGGTCTCCGCGAGGTCCCCGGGGAATCCCGCGATCGACTTGGCCGCCTTCTGGTAGCTGCGCACGCGGAAGGCGTCCCCGCCGTTCAGCGCGAAAAGCTCGGCGTACTCCTGCAGCGCCGCGGCTGCCTCGTCATTGGCCCGTCCCATGTCTCTCAGGGTAGGAGAAGCGGCAGCGCGCGTTCGAACGAACGGATCCAGTACGGCCAGGTATGGGTGCCGTTTCCATAGAAATCCGTCGTCACCTTCACCCCCGCCTTCTCCGCGGCCCGGGCGAAGTTCAGGTTCTGCCGCATGATCGAGGCTTCGGTGCGATCGACCGGCCCGTCCCCGTGGTCCAGCGGCCCGGGCTCGCCGTCACCCGCGGACGCGTAGAGGCGCACGCCCTTCAGCCGCCCGGCCAGGCCGGCGGGGTTGTGCTCCGCCCAGGCATCCGGGTCGCCCCACAGATCCTCGGTGTCCACGCCGTTGTCCGCCATGAACGCCCGATATCCGGAGACGTCGTCGCGGGTGTCGAGCACCCCGGAGAACGACGCCGCGGCCTCGAACACACCCGGATGCCGGGCCGCGTAGACGAACGCGCCGAGGCCGCCCATGGAGAAGCCGGCGATCGCGCGGCGTGTGCCGACGCCGTATCGCGGCTCGACAAGGTGCGGCACCTCGGTCAGGTGGAAGGTCTCCCAGGCGGGGCCGTCGCGCCAGTCGGCGTACCAGCCCATCGAACCGCCCTCGGGGACGATGACGACGGCGTCGAGGCCGGCGGTCAGCCGGGCCACCTCGCCCGTCCTGAGCCAGTCCCAGCCGCCGCCGGCGCAGCAGCCGTGCAGCAGGTACAGCGCGCGCCAGCCGGTGGAACCCGGCTTCCAGGCCGCCGGCTTCAGCACCCACACCGAGCGCCTCTCGCCCGTGGCCGGCGAGTCGATGACAAGTTTGTCCGTCCGCCCGTCCACGGCCTCCCGCGAGACGATCGCGGCCGAAGCCGTCGGGCGGACGGGCGGCGGCGCCGCGGACTCGGCGGCGCTCTGGCAGCCGCTCGCCATGACGACGAGGACGACGAGGACGAGCCACGGCAGAATCTTCTTCACGAAAAGGTGGATGTCATATCGATCCGCCGCCGTCAATGGCGGAGAGAGTGAATTGCGGCGTTTTAGGCGAATTGGTGCGCAATTCGAGGACGCAGGCCTTGACCGGCCGCAAGCCGGGCCGCGACCGGCCGGTGAGCGAGCCGGATGGCTTGACCGGCTCCCGGCGGGACGAATACCGTCTCCCGAAAAATCACTTAATCGGCCGCGAAAGTTCCGCGGCGGTGAGACGGGGCGATCGGGTGCCGTTGTCTCCCCTGTCGATCGAGAGACAGCAGTAAGGAGCACTGATGTCAGAGCCGACGGACCGCGAACCGGTCGCCAGGCCCGTTCCGCGAATCAATACCGCGGTTCCGCATCCGGCCCGGATATACGACTACCTGCTGGGCGGCAAGGACAACTTCGCGCCCGACCGTGAGGCGGCCGAACACCTTCTCAGGGTTTCACCGGGCACCCGCGAAGGCGTTCGCGCCCACCGGGCCTTCCTCCGCCGGGCGGTACGTCATCTCGCCGGAGAGGCGGGAATGACGCAGTTCCTCGACATCGGCACGGGCATTCCCACCCAGGGCAACACCCATGAGGTCGCTCAGCAGGTCAACCCCGCGGCCCGGGTGGCCTACGTGGACAACGACCCCATCGTCCTGGTGCACGGCCGAGCCCTGCTGACCGGCAGCGCCGCGGGCATGACGTCGGTGATCGAGGCCGACCTGCGGAAGCCGGAGACGATCCTGTCCCACCCGGAGGTCCGGGCCGTGATCGACTTCGACCGTCCGGTGGCCGTCATCCTGGCGGGCGTCCTGCACTTCATCACCGACGAGGAGGACCCGCACGGCCTGGTCGAGACATTCAAGGCCGCCGTGCCCTCGGGCAGCCACCTGCTGCTGTCGCATATCACGCTCGACTTCGCCCCCCAGGTGAGCGAGGAGGACTTCACCAAGCCCTACGACAACAGCACCGCGCCCATGGTGCCCCGCACCCTCGACCAGGTGCTGCGGTTCTTCGAGGGCTGGCAGGTGATCGATCCGGGCGTGGTCGAGGTGGTGCGCTGGCGGCCTGACGAGTACAAGGACCGGGAGCGCATTCCGGGAGGTCACGCCTGGGCCTACGGCGCCCTTGCGGAGAAGCCCTGACCCGGAACGGGAAGAGGGCGTACGGCCCAACGCAAGGCCTCCGGTGCGACGTGCGCACCGGAGGCCTTGCTCGCGACTAGAGCGAGAGGTTCAGCAGGTGGGGCCGGACCGAGTCGGTGGCCCCGCCGGCCTTACTGCGTGAAGGTCCACTTCTGGTTGTTGCCGCCCCAGCAGGAGTACAGCTGGAGCTGGGTGCCGTTGCCGGTGCCCTGTCCGGCAGCGTCCAGGCACAGGCCGGACTGGACACCGGTGATGGTGCCGTCGGAGTTGAGGCGCCACTTCTGGTTGTCGCCACCCCAGCAGGAGTAGATCTGGACCTTGGCGCCGTTACCGGTGCCCGCGGCGTCCAGACACTTGTTGCCGTACACCCGGAACTCCTGCGAGGAGGTGTAGCTCCACTGCTGGTTGGTGCCACTGTGGCAGTCCCAGATCTGCAACTGGGTGCCGTCGGTGGTGCTGGAGTTGGGCACGTCCACGCAGCGGCCGGAGGCGACACTCTTGATCGTCCCGTTGCCGCCGCCACCGGGGGTGGGCGAGGTGCCGGGGCTGGGCGAGGTGCCCGGGCTCGGCGAGGTGCCGGGGCTGGGCGACGTCGTCGGCGTGGCCGCGTTGAGGGCGTTCAGGACCGAGTTGTACGCGGCCTTCTTGTTGCCGTTGCTGTCGAACAGCAGCGGGCTGGTGTTCGCACCGAGCCAGGAGTCGCTGTCACGCACGCCCCACACGGTGATGCCGATGCAGCGGGAGACGGCCAGGCAGTCGTTGACGACGCTGGCGTAGGTCGAGGACGACCCGCCCTGGATGTCCAGCTCGGTGATGGCGACGTCCACGCCGAGGGCGGCGAACTGCGAGATGGTGGTGCGGTAGTTGCTGTTGTACGGGCTGTTGCTGTTGAAGTGCGACTGCAGGCCGACGCAGTCGATGGGCACGCCGCGGGACTTGAAGTCCCGGACCATGTTGTAGACGCCCTGCGTCTTGGCCCAGCTCCAGTTGTCGATGTTGTAGTCGTTGTAGCAGAGCTTGGCGGCCGGGTCGGCGGCCCGCGCGGTGCGGAAGGCGACCTCGATCCAGTCGTTGCCGGTGCGCTGCAGGTTGGAGTCGCGGCGGCCGCCGGAGTTGCCGTCGGCGTACGCCTCGTTGACCACGTCCCAGTAGGGGATCTTGCCCTTGTAGTGGGCCATGACGCCGTTGATGTGGTTGATCATCGCCTGGCGCAGCGAGTTGCCGCTGAGGGACTGCATCCAGCCCGGCTGCTGGGAGTGCCAGGCCAGGGTGTGGCCGCGCATCCGCTTGCCGTTCTGCGTCGCCCAGTTGTAGATCCGGTCGGCGTTGTTGAAGTTGAACTGGCCCTGGTTCGGCTCAGTCGCGTCGATCTTCATCTCGTTCTCGGCCGTGATCATGTTGAACTCACGGTTCGCGATGCCGGTGTAGTTCCCGTCGCCGAGTTTGCCGCTGGCGATGGCGGTGCCGAAGTAGCGGCCGCTTTGCGCGGCGGCCGCGCCGAGCGTGCTCGCTGCGGCGTCGGCGGGGGCCGTCACCGACACCACCGCCGTTGCCGCGGTGAGCACGCCGAGAGCGCCGGCGACCAGAACCCGGCGTAGCCGGGTTCCGGGCGGGGACATGACGTTTTCGCCCATGTCTGAGCCTCCATAACTGAATCACCGAGGGAACACGGAAGTTCCCGTGATATCGACGCCGCGCCTCGTCGCTTGAGAACGCACACCACCAGGGCGTCGTGATCGGCGGCCCCCTGCACGTGCACCACCACCTGGGAGCGGGGGACCGCCTCGGAGGATCAGTGTGGAAACCTTCCCGAAACTTGTCAAGACTTCAACGGAAACTTTCGGGCTACCTGGCCAAGCTGCGTATGCCAAATCGGTTAAGCAGATGGCATCTGCGCTCCGAAACTTTCGGCTACCCGGGGATTGGGCGGGGGAAAGGGATGAAAGTTTCACCACCCGCCTCTCGCCGGTCTCGTGGGACGTCGCGGAAACGCCCCAGTTGGGCTGCACTCGGACCCTGTACGGTGCGGTGCACAAGTATCAAGGCCCTTGACAAGGGATCTCCGCCTCGTATTGGCTCCGCCCCACACCACCTCTCATCACCCCCCATGGAGAGGAGAGCCGATCGGAAGACGCGTTGTGAACGCTCACTCGGCCGTCGACGCCGGCGGATTCCCCGCCATCGCCGGCGGAGTGCACGCCACCGCCGAGCCGCAGCAGGTCATCGACGCCGGCTGGGACCTCGCCGCGATCGGCGAGGGGGAGCCGACGATCGTCGCCCTGGTCGAGGCGCTTCGCGCGGACCGGCCGCTCACCGCCGTGCCCGGCCTGGCCGTGCGCGACGGCGACGGCAGGGCGCTGCGCACGCCACCGGCCCCGCAGTTACCGCTGGACGCCTTTCCGTCCTTCCCCGACCGGCGCGGTCACTTCGGGCCCATCGAGATCACGAGGGGCTGCGCCTACACGTGCCGCTTCTGTCAGACGCCCTTCATGTTCGGCCTTCATGTTCGGCGGCAGGTTCCGGCACCGCAGCGTGGACGGCGTGCGCTCACGTCCGCCGGATGGCCGCCCACGGCCTGCGCGACGTCCGTTTCATCACCCCCACCGCCCTCTCGTACGGCACGCAGGGGCCGGAGCCGGCGCTGGACGCCGTGGAGGAACTGCTGGCGGGCGTCAAAGAGGAACTGCCCCCGAACGGGCGGGTGTTCTTCGGCAGCTTCCCCTCCGAGATCCGTCCCGAGCACGTGACGCCGGAGGCGATGCGGCTGCTCAAGCGCTACCGAGTTGCGGGCCGGTGCTCCGGCCTTCAGGCTCGGGGTGAAGGCCCGCGTGGGAGGGCCGCCAAGGCCCGAGCGTGCCCTGACGGTCAGTGTTCGTCCTGCGCTTGCTCGGCGGTTTCGGCGATCGGTACTGGCACGACGGCGGCGATTGTCCGTCCCCGGTTGGTGATGTACGTGATCCGGCCGCGTACAGCTGCGTCGTTGAGCACGTCCGCGAACCGGCGGCGCGCTTCCGCGACGCTCATCTCTCCCGAGTCCATGCACGTCTTGAAACGCGGACGCACGCGCATTTACGTGGATGCACAATTGCTCTGTGCAGCTGCGGTACAACTTCCGCCTCTACCCGACCCCGGGCCAGTGTCAAGCACTGGCCCGGGCGTTCGGGTGCGCGCGGACGGTGTTCAACGACAGGCTGCGCTGCCCGTCTCCGTCCGCCGAGTCCCTGCCCGGATAGGCACTGTCCCGGGCCCGGTGAGCGTGGGGCCCTCCGGTCAGAACTGCTGGGGCCGCGCCCGGTACGGCTCCTCCAGGAAGGCGATCTCCTCCTCAGTGAGCTTCAGCTCGACCGCGGCGAGCGCGTCGTCCACGTGGTGCTCCTTGGTCGCGCCGACGATCGGCGCGGTCACACCCGGGCGGCTGAGCAGCCATGCGAGGGAGAGGGTCGCGGGGGAGACGCCACGCTCCTCGGCGGTGCGGGCCACCCGCTCCAGGATCGCCTCGTCGGCGGGCCCGCCGTACAGCTGCTCCTGCCTGGCACCGTCGCCGATCTGCCGTACGGTGTCGGCCTGCCTGCCCGCGCGGGCGAGCAGGCCGCGTGCGAGCGGGCTCCACGGGATCAGCCCCACACCCTGGTCGAGGCACAGCGGGATCATCTCCCGCTCCTCCTCGCGGTGCAGCAGGTTGTAATGATCTTGCATGCTGACGAAACGGGTCCAGCCGTTCTTGTCCGCGACGTGCTGGGCCTTAGCGAACTGCCATGCCCACATGCTGGAGGCGCCGATGTAGCGGGCCTTGCCGGCCCGGACGATGTCGTTGAGCGCCTCCATGGTCTCCTCGATCGGCGTCTCGTCGTCCCACCGGTGGATCTGGTACAGGTCGACGTAGTCGGTGCCGAGGCGGTCGAGGGAGGCGTCGATGGCCGACATGACGTGCTTGCGGGACAGGCCCCAGTCGTTCCTGCCCTCGCCCATCGGGAAGTAGACCTTGGTGGCCAGGACGTAGTCCTCGCGCCGGGGGAAGGCCTTGCGCAGCAGCCGTCCGGTGACCTTCTCGCTGGCGCCTCCCGAGTAGACGTCGGCGGTGTCGAAGAAGGTCACGCCGCCCTCGACCGCCTTACGCACGATGGGCTCGGCCTGGTCCTCGTTCAGGACCCAGCCGCCCCACTTGGCCGGTTCGCCGTAGCTCATCATGCCGAGGCAGATCCTGCTGACCTTGAGGCCGGTGGTGCCAAGTCGTCGATACTCCATAGCAGCACCCTATTTGCCCCATCACTTCCCGGGCGGGACGGGTGTCGCCCGCGCGCGGAGGGGGCGAATCACCAGCGCGGCGCGGTGACGTCGATCGGCCGGGGTGAGAGCGCGGTTGACCCGAACCACGTGGTGATCACGACAAGATGCGGCGCGCCCTAGTCGATCTTGGCCTTTCTGCTCAGACTCGCGTAGTAGTCCTCGAGCATCGCACGCAGCCCCGGGCGATCGGTGAGCTGGATCGACTGGACGAGGTGGGCCACTTCGGAGCCGTTGAAGACGCTGTGCCCGCCTTGCCAGAGGCGGTCGGTCAGCTCGAAGAGGACGTTTCTGGCGATGGCGTCCGGGGTGCCTTCCGAGGCCCAGCCGAAGGAGACGGTGACCGTGGTCGCGGTGCGCGTCGTCTCGAAGGTCAGAGGCTGTATGTCGTCGGGTGTCGGCGGCCGCGGGTGCGCGCCGGGATCGTCCTTGGTGCGCTGCTCCGGAGCGCGGTTGAGCTCGTCGTCCGGCTTGGGTCCGAGCCTGAGGACGAGGTAGGTGTTCACCACGCTCATCAGGGTCTCGAGCTGGGCGAAGAGCTCTCTCAGCAGAGCGGTGAGCAGAGGTCTGGAGTCTGAAGGCACCGGCGGCAGCCCGCGTAGTTCCTCGGCGGTGATCCGCCCGCTCGCGACCAGGCCGATCAGGTCGTAGACGCGGACCCAGGCGCGGACCACCCGTGAGCACATCAACGCGTGCACCTGCGCCAGCGAGTCGCCGGCGCCGTCCCGCAGGGCCTTGACATCACCGGCGTTGAGCTGTCCCGGCATCCCACCGATCAGGTCGATGACCACCTGCTCGTAGTTGCCCGCATTGAGAAGCGCCAGCTTCGGCGGCAGCAAGTAGTGGGCGTGGGCGTTGCGGTAGGCGAAGTCGACGGTGGGCTCCACCGCGATCGTGTGCGAACCCTCGTGCACCAGCGTGGAGGCGGCCTCCACGTCGGACATGAGATGCGGGCGAAACCTGGAGCTGAGGTCGATGCACGCCTCCGCGCCGCTGCCCCGCCCGAGCGCCCCCATCGAGCGGGGCAGCTGCGGGTTGTAGAGCATCCCTTTGCTCTTGCCGTCCGAGCGGGCGTGGATGGCCCGCAGTTGCTGCAGAATCTTCCGGAACCGGGGGGCGGCCGCCGCGGCCTCGTCCCCGAAGCAGGTCCGCAAACTCGCCATCGCTCGTGGCGAACCAGTCTCGATCGGGAGGACGACATTCGCCTCGATCAGTTTCAGGAGCCCGATGAACCACGGGCTCTCCGCCACCGGTGGAAAATCCTCCTCCGGCTGCTGCGCCTGGTCGGCCGCGGGAGAGGGAAGCTGGTTGAGGTCAGTGACGAACTGCGGCAGCTCGGCCGCCCTGCGTCGTCCCGTAGCCTCCTTGGTCTCCCCGGGAGGGACGAGGTTGAGCTTGCTCCACTGGACGGCGAGCCGCTGGTAGGAGTCGTCGCGCGTGACCTGCTTCGCGAGGGCGGCACCGATCAGCCGGTGGTAGGAGGCGTAGACGTTGTTCTCGTTTGCCGCGACCTGCTTGAGCAACGCGGGGGTGGGAACGGGGATCATGCTGCCGTTGTAATCCCCCGCGGTCGGTCCCCGATTGCCAGGCGCTTGCAGAAGGTGACATACCGGTGGGCGCTGTTCCTCCCCATGCCCCGACACGTCGCGTTGGCAGGCCGGTCGGCTGGTGTTCCAGTCGTACATCCCTGATCCGAATCCGCAGAAGTGCCAGGTGCCGCGGTCGTCGCTTCGTCATCCTGACACGCAGACAGCCCGCAGGTCCTGACGGCTTCGGTACCGTGCGGGGCTATGGCGGAGAACGTATACGTGGGTAACGCTCAGCTGGACTCGGTCGCCGACCGTGGGTGGCTGCTGGGGCATTTCAAACCCGCTGCCGATGTGCGGCACAGCGAGGACGTGGAGATCAAGTGGTACGCGCATCCCCGGGGTGACCGGCGTGCGGAATGGGTCACCGGCGAGAAGCGCACCGCGCTCCTCGTGCTGATCAGCGGCCGTTTCCGCGTCGAACTTCCCGGGCGGAGCGTGCTGTTGGCGAATCAGGGCGATTACGTCGTGTGGGGCCACGGGGTCGATCACTCCTGGCATGCCGAAGAGGAGTCGGTGGTGCTCACCGTCCGGTGGCCGTCGATTCCGGGATATGCGGTCTCCGGCACGGATTCCGCGTAGCGGCCCGGACCGGCCAGGGCTGGCGGGCGGACCCCGAGTGGCGAGGGCACCGGCCGGAGGGCCCTGCGGAACCGCCTCTAGAATCTTGTTCCATGGCGATGTACGTCCCTCTCGGCGAGGGCCGCTACCGGGCGACGGAGCACACCCAGGGGCCGTGGGATCCGCGGCATCAGCACATGGGGCCGGTCACCGCGCTGCTGGTGCACGAGCTCGCCCGCGTCCCCAGCCGGTTCCCCGGGCTTCCGACGGCCCGGCTGGCGGTGGACGTGTTCGCGCCCGTCCCGGCCGCCGAGGTGGAGGTGCGCACCGAGATGATCAGGGACGGCAGGCGCGTGCAGTGTCTCGGCGCCTCCGTCACCTCCGGCGGGCGCGAGCTGGTCAGGGCGACCGCGTGGCGCATCAGGGAGGCCGGCAGCCCGGCGAGCGAGGCCGCGCCGCCGCCCGCGCCGGTCCCGCCGTCCGCCCCCGGCGACGCGGACTCCTGGATCGCACGGGATTTCGGGTACGGCAGGGCCACGGACTGGCGGTTCGTCAAGGGCTCCCCGGACGAGGCCGGGCCCGCCGTGGCGTGGGGCAGGGCCCGGGTGCCGCTGGTGGAGGGCGAGGAGACCACGCCGCTGGAGCGGCTCGCGATGTTCGCCGACAGCGGCAACGGCATCAGCGGCGTCCTGGACTTCGACGCCTATCTGTTCGCCAACGTGGACCTCACCATCTCGCTGTTCCGCGCTCCCGAAGGCGAGTGGGTCTGCCTGGACGCGGCCACGACGATCGGCCCACGGGGACGCGGGCTCACCCGCACCACGCTGTTCGACCGGGCCGGTGAGATCGGCACGGCCACGCAGACGTTGTTCGTCGGGCCACGCTGATCCAGACGGGCGTCAGGACGCCGTGCAGGTGACGGACGACGGCGTTCCGTTGGCGCCGCCGGACCAACTGCCGGTGAAGCCGGCCGTCGTCGACGCGCCCGGCGCGAGGGCGCCGTTCCAGGATTCGTTGGTGACGGTCACCGTGGATCCCGACTGCGTGTAGTGGCCGCCCCACAGCTGGGTGATGCTCTGGCCGTTGGGGAAGGTGAAGGTGACGGTCCAGGAGGAGATGGCCGCCTTTCCTGAATTGAGCACCGTCAGCGCGCCCTGGAAGCCGCCCGGCCACTGATTGGAGATCTGGTACGCCGCGGAGCACGCGCGCGTACCGGCCGACGGCGAGGCGCTGGGGGAGACCGTGGGGCTGGCGGACGGCGACACGCTCGGCGACGCCGAAGGGCTGGGTGACGCTGAGGGGCTGGGTGACGCTGAGGGGCTGGGCGACGACCCGCCAGCGGGCGGAACGCGGACGATGCGGTCGTCGGCGGCGACCGGGGTCCCTCTGCCGTCGCGGTTGCTCGTCGTCACCCAGAGCCAGCCGTCCGGGCCCACGGCCGCGGCCCGCAGTCGTCCGTACGTCCCCTGGAACTCGGCCACCGCGTTGCCCGTCCTGCTGCCGGCGCTGACCGGTACGGTCCACAGCCGCTTACCGGCCAGGGCCGTGGCGAAGAGCGTGCTGTTGGCGTACGCGAGACCGCTCGGAGAGGACTCGGAGGTGCTCCAGGTCTGGATGGGATTGGTGAAGCGCGAGTCGCTGCACACGCCCTCGCAGGTCGGCCAGCCGTAGTTGCGGCCGGGCTGGATGTAGTTGATCTCGTCCCAGGTGTTCTGGCCGAACTCCGTGGCGTACAGCCGGCCGCTCTCGTCCCAGGCGAGCCCCTGGACGTTGCGGTGACCGTAGCTGTAAACGCGTGATCCGGAGAACGGGTTGTCCGAAGGGACCGTGCCGTCGGGCCGCATCCGCAGGATCTTTCCGCCGGGGCTGTTCAGGTTCTGGGCGTTGGCGGAGGTCCCGGCGTCTCCCGTGGTCACGTACAGCATGCCGTCCGGGCCGAAGGCGATGCGCCCGCCGTTGTGGAACTGGGCGCGAGGAACGCCGGAGAGAAGCACCTGCTGGGTCTGGGGGGCGCTGAGCCGGAACCGGACCACCCGGTTGTCGGACGAGGAGCTGAAGTAGGCGTAGACCCACTGGTCCTGGGCGTAGGTGGGGGAGACGGCGATGCCGAGCAGGCCGCCCTCGCCCTGCGGTGACACGTTCGGGACGGTGGCCACCCGCGTCGGCGCCGATCCGGGACGCACCTGCGCGATGGCGGCGGTGTCGCGTTCGGAGACGAGGGCGCTGCCGTCCGGAAGGAAGGCGATGCTCCAGGGGACCTGCAGCCCGGTGGTGGCGACCTGCGCGCGTGTGAAGTCGAACCCGCCGGTCGCCGCGCTCGTGGGGAGCGGCTGGGTCACGACGAGCGCGGCGGCGGCGGTCACCGCGCTGAGGGTGCTTGCGAGTGCCGCGGCGAGGCGCTTGGGCATCAGAGACTCCAGGTCGGGACGTCGGGTTCCGGCTCGTGACCCATCGAACGCGTCCGCCGTGCTCCGTGCAATCACCGTCCTGTGAACTGAGCGATCATTTCCGCGCCACGCTCGCGCCGTTTCCCGCTGACCAGCGTGTTGTGTCGTGTGCCACCGACGGGGACGGCGGTCAGGGCCGGGAAAATTTCATTGCCAGGGGAAGGTTTTCCGGCGGCTTCCGCCGCCACGGTGACGCCGTGGCGCGGCATGCGGGACCCGTCCGGGGTCCCGCATCCGCGTCTCCCCGGTCTCCCCGCCGGGCGCGGACAGGACGGACAGGTAAATCAGGCGGCCGTGCAGGTGGCCACCGGCACCTCGACGGTGCCACCGGACCAGCCGATCGCGAAGTCCATCGTCACCGCCGCGCCCGGCGGCAGCGTGCCGTTCCAGGGCTGGTTGGTGACGGTCACCGTGCCTCCCCGCGGGGTGTAGCCGCCGTTCCCCAACTGCACGTAGCTCAGGCCGTTGGGGACCGTGAAGGTGACGATCCACGAGGAGATGGGCAGCGTTCCCGTGTTCCGCACCGTCAGCTCGCCCCGTGAGGCCGCCGTCCACGAGAGGACGAACCGGATCGTCGCTTCGCACGAGCGGGTACCCGCGGACGGCGACGGACTAGGTGATGGTGACGGACTGGGTGACGGCGAGGGACTGGGTGACGGCGATGGTGAAGGGCTGGGCGTGGGGGAGGGGCACGGCGAGGCGCTGGCCGAAGGCGACGGGCTCGGCGAAGGTGACGGGCTGGGTGACGGCGACGGGCTGGGTGACGGCGACGGACTTGATGATGGCGATGGTGATGGGCTGGGCGAAGAGGAGGCGCCCGGCGACGATGAAGGGCTGGGTGACGGTGAGGGGCTGAACGACGGCGAAGGGCTGGGCGACGGCGGCGGTGAGGGGCTGAGCGAGGGGGAGGGGCACGGTGAGGAGCCGCCGGGCGGCGAGGGCGATGGGCTGGGTGACGGTGACAGCGGCGGACCGGCCGACGGTGAAGGCGACGGACTCGCCGGCGGCCACGAGCCGACGGGCGGGATCCGGATGATCCGGTCGTCGCCGAAGACCGGAGTCCCGCCGCTGTCGTAGTTGCTCGTCGTCACCCACAGCCAGCCGTCCGGACCGAGGGCCACGGTGCGCAGCCGTCCGTACCTCCCCTGAAGCTCGGTCACCGGGGTGCCCACGGCGCCGCCCGCGGCCGGCACCGCCCACAGCCGCGTGCCACGCAGGGCCGCGGCGAAGAGCGTCCCGTTGGCGTACGCGAGGCCGCTGGGCGACGCCTCGGCCGGGTGCCAGGTCACGAGCGGGTCGCGCACGCGCGAGTCGCCGCACACGCCCTGGCAGACCGGCCAGCCGTAGTTGCCCCCGGGCACGATGGCGTTCAGTTCGTCCCAGGCGTCCTCGCCGAACTCCGTGGCGTACAGCCGGTCGCCCGCGTCCCAGGCGAGGCCCTGGACGTTGCGGTGGCCGTAGCTGTAGACCGGCGAGCCGGCGAACGGGTTGTCCGGAGGGACGGTGCCGTCGGGCCGCACGCGCAGGATCTTGCCGCCCAGGGTGGCAGGGTTCTGCGCGTTGCCGGGGTTCCCGGCGTCGCCGGTGGAGACGTACAGCATGCCGTCGGGGCCGAACGCGATCCGTCCGCCGTTGCGGGACTGGCCGCGGGGGATGCCGGCGAGGACGACCTGCTGCGCGTCGGGGTAGCCCCACCGGAACCGGACCACGCGGTTGTCGGAGGCGCCGGTGAAGTAGACGTAGACCAACTGGTCCTGCGTGAAGGTGGGGGACAGGGCGATGCCGAGCAGGCCGCCGTCGCCCGCCGTGTAGACGTTCCGGATGGTGGTCACCAGTGCAGGGGTGTATCCCGGATACACCCGCCAGATCTGTGCCGTGGTGCGTTCGGTCACGAGGGCGCTGCGGTCCGGCAGGAAGGCCATTCCCCAGGGTGACCGCAGCCCCGAGACGGCGACCTGCGCCCTGGTGAAGTCGAACCCGCCGGTGGCCGCCGTCGCGGGGGCCGGCCGGGTCACGGCGAGCGCCGCGGCGGCGGTCACGACGCAGAGGACGGCCGCGAGTGCCGCGGAAAGACGCTTGGGCATCACGTGCTCCCGGGAGGGGACGGGGCCGCATACCGGCTCTCCAATCATCGAAAGCGGCCACCGCGCCCGAGGCAAACGGCCCGGCGTGGGCCCGTCCGCCGGCCTGCGCGTTCGTCCGCCGCCGGGGCCGAGGCGAGGAAACTTTCAGACCCCGCGTCGCGGTGGCCGTAGCTGTGGACCGGCGAGCCGGCGAGCGGGTTTGTCCGGAGGGCCCGCACGCGAACCGTCCGCGTTGCGGGTCTGGGCGCGGGGGATGCCCGTGAGGATCGGCCGCCGCGTCCGCGGTGCCCTGCCGGATCGCGGCGAGATGGGCTGCGGTCACCGTGCCAATTCATCGGCAAGTGGCTCACAAGTCGCGATGCGTACAAACAGTGGCGTGAACGACTACGACATCCGGCGGCCGACGCTCGCCGACGCGGCGGCCATCCACGAACTGGTCGCCGAGCACGACATCGAAGTGACCGGCAAGCCCGACTGGACGCTTGACGACATCGCCGACACTCTCGGCGAGCTGGACCTGGAGCACGACAGCTGGGTGGTCCGCTCGGGCGGGCGGCTCCTGTGCTGGGGCTACGCCAGGCGCAAGGCGGCGAGCGACAACGTCGACGTCGACGTGCAGGCGCGGGAGCCCGGCGCGGCCGCCCTGATGTGGGACCTGGTGCTCGGCCGGGCCGGCGACCTTGCCCGCGAGGCCGGGCACGACCACGCGGTCGTCGACGTCAGCGTCTACGAGCAGGACACGGTCATGCGCGAGTCGGCCAAGGAGCACGGCTTCGCGCCCGCGACCAGTTTCCACCGCATGCGGACCGACCACGCCGGCGTGCGGCCCCTCTTCCTGCCCGGGGTCACGGTCGAGACCGGCGCACCCGGCGGTGAGGAACCGCGACGCACGGCGCACGCCGTCCAGCAGGAGGCGTTCGCCGAGCACTTCGGGTTCGTGCCGACGGCGTTCGAGGAGTGGGCCGGCGAAATGGAGGCGTCCAGCGCGAACGACTGGACGCAGCTGCTGCTGGCCCGGGTCCACGGCGAGCCCGCGGCCATGCTGCTCGGCACCAACCATTTCGTGCCCGACGAGAACTGCGGCTACGTCCGCACACTGGCGGTGCGGCCCGCATTCCGCGGGTACGGTCTCGGCCGGCTGTTGCTCACGCGGGCCTTCGAGGCCGACGAGCGGCGCGGGCGGGTGGGCACGATCCTGCACGTGGACAGCAACAACACCACTCCCGCGCTCGGCCTCTACCGGTCGGTCGGCATGCGCCCGGTGCTCGTCATCGACGTATGGCGGGCCTTTGTGCGTTCCACGCGTTGAGCCGGGGGTGTTCACAACTCGGATATCTCTACTGTGAAATGGGGAGGAACCAGACACTGAGGAGTGGTTGATGCTGCACGAGAGGCTCGAGGCGGTCTACGACAACGTCCTGCGCCGCAATGCGGGTGAGACCGAGTTTCACCAGGCCGTACGGGAGGTGCTGGAAAGCATCGGGCCGGTGCTCGGCAAGCACCCCGAGTACGCCGAGCAGAAAATCATCGAGCGGATCTTCGAGCCCGAACGGCAGATCATCTTCCGAGTGCCCTGGGAGGACGACCGGGGAGAGGTGCACATCAACCGCGGCTTCCGGGTCGAGTTCAACAGCGCGCTCGGGCCGTACAAGGGCGGGCTGCGCTTCCACCCCTCCGTCTACCTTGGCATCGTCAAGTTCCTGGCGGTCGAGCAGATCTTCAAGAACAGCCTGACCGGCCTGCCGATAGGCGCGGGGAAGGGCGGTGCGGACTTCGACCCGAAGGGCCGCTCCGACCGGGAGGTCATGCGCTTCTGCCAGAGCTTCATGACCGAGCTGTATCGGCACCTGGGTGAGCACACCGACGTGCCCGCGGGGGACATCGGCGTCGGGGGACGGGAGATCGGCTACCTGTTCGGCCAGTACAAGCGCATCACCAACCGGTACGAGTCCGGCGTCATCACCGGCAAGGGACTGGCCTATGGCGGCGCCCAGGTCCGCACCGAGGCCACCGGCTACGGCTGCGCGTTCTTCGTCGAGGAGATGCTCAAGGCGAGGGGCACGTCGTTCGACGGCAGGCGCGTGGTCGTCTCGGGCTCGGGCAATGTCGCCGTCTACGCCATAGAGAAGGTGAGCGAGCTGGGCGGCGTCGTCGTCGCCTGCTCCGACTCCTCCGGCTATGTGGTGGACGAGAAGGGCATCGACCTCGACCTCCTCAAGCAGGTCAAGGAGGTCGAGCGGCGCCGTCTCAGCGTCTACGCCGATCGCCGCGGCGCCGGGGCGGCGTACGTCGCCGGGCGCAGCGTGTGGGAGGTGCCCTGTGAGGTGGCGCTCCCCTCGGCCACGCAGAACGAGATCACCGGCAAGGACGCCGAGGCACTCGTGCGAGGCGGGTGCGTCGCTGTCGGCGAGGGTGCCAACATGCCCACCATGCCCGAGGGCATCCGGGTGTTCCGCGAGGCGGGGGTGGCCTTCGGCCCCGGAAAGGCCGCGAACGCGGGCGGCGTGGCCACCAGCGCACTGGAGATGCAGCAGAACGCCAGCCGCGACTCGTGGACGTTCGAGTTCTCCGAGCGGCGGCTCCAGGAGATCATGAGCGACATCCACGCCCGCTGCCTGGAGACCGCCGACACGTACGGCATGCCGGGCGACTACGTGGCCGGCGCGAACATCGACGGCTTCAGGAGGGTGGCGGACGCGATGCTCGCCCTCGGCCTCATCTGAGCGCCCGCCCGGGTGCTCATCCGGTGCTCGTCCGGGCTCATCCGGTGCTCGGGCGGGCGCTTGTGCGGGGGCTCATCCCGGGTTCCGGCGGGTGCGCAGGAGAGGCAGCGCGCACCCGCCCGCGGCCAGCGAGACCGCGGCCAGCCACAGCGACGTCACCGTGGCGGCGTGCGCCGACGGGGCGAGGCTGAGGAACAGCGTGCCGAAGGCGGCCACGCCGACGACCTGGCCGAGCTGGAGCATCATCGCCAGCAGGCCGCTGGCGTCGGCCGCCTCGGCGGGCGCGACCCGGGCCAGCGCCACCGCCATGAGCGGGCTGAACGTGCCCGCCATGCCTGCACCGATGGCCGCGAAGCTGATCTCCAGCAGCGGCTCGCCGTGGCCGCCGCCGGACAGCGCCGCCGCCAGGGCCAGCTCGCCCGCGCAGGTGACGACGGCGGACACGACGATCATCGGCCGGTGCAGGCGGGCCGGCAGCCGCTTCCAGTTGAGGCTGGTCAGCCCGAACGCGGCGGCCGCGGGGATGAAGAGGCAGCCCGCGCGCAGGGCGCTGTCGCCGAGGTCGCCCTGCAGGTGGAGGGCCATGGCGAACAGCCAGCCGCCGTACGCCGCCATCACGAGGAAGATGCCCGCCGCGGCGACGGCCACCCCGGGAGCGCGCAGCAGGCGGCCGGGGACGAGCGGATGCGCCGCACGCCGCTCCACGAGCAGGAACGCGCAGAGCGCGAGAACCGACAGGCCCATCGCGACCCACCCCCACAGCGGCCAGTCCTCCTCGTGCCCGAGCACGAGCGGCACGACCAGCAGGCAGACCGCGAGCGACAGGGTGACCAGGCCGGGCACGTCGAAACCCTGCTCACGCCGCATGTGCGCGGCGGGCAGCCTCCGGGCTCCGACGGCCAGCAGGGCGAGCCCGATCGGCACGTTGACCAGGAAGACCGGCCGCCAGGCCGTGCCGAACAGGTCGGCGGTCACCAGCAGCCCGCCGAGCACCTGTCCGACGACCGCGCCGACCGAGATGACCGTGGCGTAGACGCCGAGCGCCCGCCCCCGCGAGGCGCCGTCGAAGGTGACCTGGATCAGGCTGAGCACCTGGGGCACCATCAGGGCGGCTCCCGCGCCCTGCACCAGCCGGAAGGCGATCAGCACGCCGGTCGACGGGGCGAGCCCGCACATCAGCGACGCGGCCGTGAACACCGCGAGCCCGGTGAGGAACAGCCGCCGGTAGCCGAGCAGCCCCCCGAGGCGCGCCCCGGTGATCAGCAGCATGGCGTACGCGACGGTGTAGCCGGAGATGACGAGTTGCAGCCCGGAGCCGGTGGCCCCGAGATCGGTGCGCATCGTCGGCGCGGCGACGTTGACGATGGTGGCGTCGAGGACGGCCATGAACTGCCCCGCCAGGATGACGGTGAGCAGCAGAGTCTGCGAGGTTCGCCGCGCGGCCGGCGCGCGGGTGGTGACAGTGGTCATGCAGGCAACGATGCGGCCGCCCTGGTACGGGTAACGAGAGCCTGCGGATACTGGTACTGACACCACCTGGCAACGCGGTCGCGCAGCCGCCAGGATGGGGAGGTGACGACGGGGACGCGTATCAGGAACACCAGGCGTGAGGAGCTCGCGGCCTTCCTGCGCAGCAGGCGCGAGCGGATCCGGCCCGAGGACGTCGGTCTGCCGCCCGGGCTGCGCCGCCGCACCCCGGGCCTGCGGCGGGAGGAGGTCGCCCAGCTCGCGGGCGTGGGCGTGACCTGGTACACCTGGCTGGAGCAGGGCCGCCCCATCAACGCGTCGGTGCAGGTGCTCGACGCCGTCGCCCGCACGCTGCGGCTGGACGCCGCCGAGCGGGAGCACCTCTACCGGCTGGCGGACCTGCCGGAGATCGCCGACCCGGCGGGCGACGGGGAGGGCCTCGACGCCGAGGTGTACACGATCCTGCGCCGGCTCGATCCGCTGCCCGCATGCGTCTACAACGGGCGATACGACCTGCTCGCCGGGAACGCCGCGTACGGCACGATCTTCGCCTCCGTGGTCGACCGGCCACGGCTCGAACGCAACGTCCTGTGGCGGGTGTTCACCATGCCGGACTGCTGCTGCCCGCTCGTGAACAGGGACGAGGAGCTCCCGCAGATGGTCGCGACGCTGCGGGCGACCTTCGGCAGACACGTGGGAGAGCCGGCGTGGACGAGCTTCGTCTCCCGGCTGTCTGCGGCCAGCCCGGAGTTCGCCCGGATGTGGGCGATGCACGAGGTGGCCAGGCCGGGCGTCCGGGTGAAGCTGTTCAGGCACTCGGCGGTGGGCCTGATCCGCCTGACGTCCACCAGCATGGCGCTGGCGGCGCCGCCGGAGGCCCGCGTCGTGGTCTACACGCCGATGGACGACGAGAGCAGGCAGCGCATCGATTGGCTGGCGGCCCATCCGGAGGTCGTCCACTGCCCGCTGCATGTGGAGCCCGTCCGCGGGTAAAGCCGCAGTCATGGCCTGCCGAATCAGTGAACTCATCGTCGACTGCCACGACCCCGAGCGACTTGCCGCCTTCTGGTGCGCGGTGCTGGACTTCGAGGTGATCGAGAGGAAGGACGGCTGGGTGGAGATCGGCCCGCCCGGCACCGGCTTCGGTGGCCTGCAGCCGACGCTCATCTTCGAGCCGGTGCCCGAGCCCAAGCGGGGCAAGCTGCGCCTGCACATCGACGTCAACCCCACCGACCGCGACCAGGAGGCCGAGTTGGAGCGTCTGCTCAAGCTCGGCGCCGCACCAGCCGACGTGGGCCAGACCGGTGAGGAGGACTGGCACGTGCTCGCCGACCCGGAGGGCAACGAGTTCTGCCTGCTGCGCCGCCGCCTGTGAGCCTCGCGCAGGCCCATGCGGTAGCGTCCGGAGGGTGGCGAGGATCTTCACGGTCGACGAGGCCAGATCGCTGATGCCGGCGGTGCTGGAGCACGCCCGCGCATTCGTCGCCGTGCGCGCCGACCTGGCCGAGCTCACCCACGACCTGCGGCACGCGGGCGCCTCACCCCTCGGCGGCCTGCCGGAGGCCAAGGGTCTGGAGGCGCGCATGGACGAGATCCTGAGCTGGTTCGACGCCGAGGACATCGAGGTCAAGGGCGTCGCCCCGCTGCTCGTGGACTTCCCCGCCGTGCTCGGCGAGGTGTCCGTACGGCTGTGCTGGCTGGAGGGGGAGACCGCCCTCGGCTGGTACCACCGCAGCGACCTAGGCTTCCCCGGCCGCCGCGCCCTGCCGTGACTCGCGGCTGCCGCCGCGCCCCTGCCGTGACTCGCGGCTGCCGCCGCGCTTTTCCCTGACGACGCGCCTGCCCTGACGTGGCGGCTACGTCCGCGCCTGCCCCTGATCTCGGCCGCCTCCATCGAGGATTCACCGCCGCGGAAACGGCGGCCGCCCTGGCGACGACGCCTGGCACCGAGCTGACCGGTGCCCGGATTCTCGTGCGGAGCTGACCGCCGGTTCCGTACGTCATCGCGATTCTGGGAGCACCTCAGGGCTTGCACGTGAGTTATCCATGGGGATAACTTTACCCACGTGGATAATGAACCGATGTGGCCCGTCGTGCGGGCGCTGTTCGTCGCCGTCCTCGTCATCTCCATCGCCGCACTCGG
Organism: Microbispora bryophytorum; assembly: GCF_006874465.1. Taxonomy (GTDB): domain Bacteria; phylum Actinomycetota; class Actinomycetes; order Streptosporangiales; family Streptosporangiaceae; genus Microbispora; species Microbispora bryophytorum. Next base: position 229,557 of record NZ_VIRL01000004.1, read on the forward strand.
TGTGGCCGCCGTCGTCGGCGGCAACTGGGTGGTGTGGCTGCGCGGGGCGGCCGTGGCCGCGGCGTCCGTCTGGCTCGTCGCCCTGACCGGGCAGGCCGCGCGTGGCAAGAGGGCCGCGTACGTACGCATCCGCTTCGTCAGCATCGCCGCGCCCATCGGCATCGTGCTCATCCTGCTCGCGCCCGACAGCGGTTATCCGATGTGGATGAAGGCGGAGCAGGGAGTCGTCGGCGTCCTGGTCGCCGCCGTCGCGCTGATCGTCAACCGGCGCGCGATGCGTGCGGCGTATCCGAAGGGTGGCAAGCTGAGGTGACATGAGAAGCGTTGGGACTCGTCAGGCGGCCACCGAGGCGCGCAGAGCTCAGATCGCCTCGGCCGCGATCGCCGTGCTCGCCGAGCGCGGCTACGCGGAGACCACGTTCGAGGCCATCTGCGAGCATGCCGGGCTCAGCAGCAAAAGGCTGATCACCTACCACTTCTCCAGCAAGGACCGGCTGTTCGAGGCCGTCGTCCAGCAGGTCGTCGCCGACGCCGCGGCCTTCATGCGACCGGCGTTGCAGGCCGCGCACGGAGCCCGCGCCCAACTGGAGGCGTTCATCAGGTCGAACATCGCCTTTGTCGCCCGCCATCCCGGGCACGTGCGCGCGGTGCAGCAGATCGCCTTCAACAAGGCCCCTGCCGGAGGCGCGGAACGGGACGCCGCGATCGCCAGGCTCGTGGCCCTGTTCGCGGACGGGCAACGTACGGGGGCCTTCCGGAGCTTCGACTGCACGGTGATGGGAGCGGCGCTGCGCGCGTCCATCGACACGATGGCCGAGCGGGTCGTCGACGGTTCCGATCCCGGCGTCTGCGCGGACGAACTCGTGGAGCTGTTCGACCGCGCGACCCGTGTGGAGCAGTCCGCCGGCGAGGGCGACCGGCCTTAGGGAGTGTCGGACACGACCTAGTCGGACAGGTCGTCGAAGCCGTCGAACTCGCCGAAGGCGGCGCCGTACCGCACGCACACCATGCGGGCCACGGACTCGTGCGCGCCGAGGGGTTCGGCGCATCCGGCGCCGATCGACTCGGCGGCCGTCGTGATCCGCGCGAGGTCGGCCTCGGGTCCGATGACGTACGGCACCATGGCCAGCCGGTTGGCGCCGATGTTGCGCAGGCGCTCGGCGGCGTCGCGCACGCTCGGCTGACCGTCCAGCGCGGCGGGGACGACGGGGAGCGTCAGGCGGGCGGCCAGCAGGACGGCCGTGGCGTCGGCGCCCCGGGCGGCCTCGTCGCCCCCGGCGGTCGCGACGATGATCCCGTCGACCGGCGAGGAGACGTTGAACAGGCGCATGCGGTCGGCGCGGGCCAGGCCCGCCTCGGCCAGGCGCACGTGCAGGGCCTCGGCCAGCAGCGGATGCGGACCGAGCGGCTCGGTGACCCGGACCGCGGCCTCGCTCTGCGTCACGGCGTCCCGTACGGCGCGCAGCACGCGCGGATGGGGCCCGGTGACGAGCGGGACGACCACCGCGGCCGGTCCGTCCGCGGGACGCTGGGCGGCGATGGACGCGAACTCCTTGGTGAGGTCGGCGCCGCCGTCGGCCAGCGAGACGATGCGAAGGTCGATCTGCGGGTTGTCGAACCTGACGATGGAGGCGACCTCCATGGCAACCACGTCATCGCTCGGGCCCACCGGATCCCCGGCCTTGCCCGGCACCGCCAGAACCAGGGCGGGCGCGTCGGGCGGCAGGTCGGCGGGGAGCGGCCGTCGGTGGCGGCCGGTTCCGGGCCGAGGAGAGCGCTCTCTGGTGGGGAGCTTCGGAGGATCCTCGTGACCTTCGTTCACACCGGCGGATTCTAGGGCGAATCTGGTCGAAGAGCAGAACCAACGCGCGGCTTGTTGCGGCTTGGTGATCTAGACGGTTTACCTGTTCGTTACTTGACGCTCCCCAGGGGACCCGCTTTGATATGGACTCATCCGGCCGTAAACGTTTACGGATTGTCGCAGATTACCGGCTGGTAAACGATTACAGGACACTCTCTTCCAAGTGAGGTGCCGTGACCGAGGGTCCCACGATCACTACGATCGCGCAACGCGCCGGAGTGTCGATCGCCTCGGTGTCACGGGTGCTCAACGGGCTGCCGACCCGCGAGGACACCGTGCGGCGCGTCATGCGCGCGGCCGACGAACTCGGCTACGTCCCCAATTCGGTCGCCCGCTCGCTCCGCAACCGCCGCACCGACCAGATCGCCTTCGCGATGGCCGACATCGGCAACCCGGTCTACGTGGCCATGGTGCGCGAGGTCCAGCCGCTGCTGAAGGAGGCCGGCTACCGGCTCCTGATCCACTCCACCGACGGCGACGCCGAGGACGAGCTCGGCGTGCTGCGCGGGCTGCGCGAGCGCTACGTGGACGGCCTGATCATCAGCCCGCTGCGCGGCGTCACCGAGGAGCACGTCGAGGCCATCGTCGCCGCCCGCGCCCCCGTCGTCGTCATCGGCTCGCTGCCCGAGGACATGCCGGACGGTGCGCTGGTGGACAACGTGCGGACCGACTCCAGAACCGGCGTGCGGCTCGCGCTGGATCACCTGCACGCCATCGGAAGGCGGCGCATCGGCTTCCTCAACGGACCGCTGGGCACCGTTCCCGGCGCCGCCCGCGCCGCCGCCTACCGGGAGGCACTGGAGGCGCTGGACCTGCCGTACGACGAGGACCTCGTCGAGGTGGGCGACTTCTACCGCGACAGCGGCGCGCGTGCCGCGCGGGCGCTGCTGGCGCGCGCGCCCGGCGTGGACGCGCTGATGTGCGCAAACGACCTCATCGCGCTGGGCGCGCTCGACGTGCTGCGCGAGCAGGGAAGGGACGTCCCGGGTGACGTGGCGGTGGTGGGCATGGACGACACCGACCTCGCCTCCGTGACCTGGCCGACGCTGACCAGCGTCTCGCTCGGGTCGGCCGAGCGCGGCCGGGCGGCGGCCGGGCTGCTGCTCGACCGGCTGCAGAACGGCCCGCGCGAGCCGCGGGTGGTGGTCGTGCGGCCGAGCCTCACGATCCGCGGCTCGACCACTCTTCCCGAGGCGTCGCCGGGAGGTGCCCGGTGACCGCGCTCGTCGAGCGGCCGTACGGCCGCTCGGGAGGCGGGCCGCGTCGTGGGCCCCGTCGTGGGCCCCGTCGTGGGCCATGGTCCGGGGGCGGGCTCGTGCTGCTGCTCCCGGCGCTCGTGCCGGTGCTGGTCTTCAGCGTGGGCCCGCTGGTCTACGGCATCCTGCTGGCCTTCACCGACGCGCGGTCCGGCCGCAATGCCGAGACCTCGTTCGTCGGCCTGGAGAACTTCGCCGAGTTGCTGTCGGACGGCGACTTCTGGGAGTCGTTCCGGATCGGCATGATCTGGGGCCTGTCGGTGACCGTGCTGCAGTTCCTCGCCTCGCTGGGGCTCGCGCTGCTGCTGAACCAGGACCTGCGCCTGCGCGGCGTCGCCCGGGTGCTGGCGGTCGTGCCGTGGGCCATGCCGCCCGTGGTGGTCGGCCTGATGTGGCGGCTGGTCTACCACCCGGACGCGGGACTGCTCAACGGACTGTTCGGCTCGGACGTCGACTGGCTGCACGATTTCTCCCTCGCGCTGCCCGCGGTCATCGTCGTCGGGGTCTGGACCGGCATGCCGCAGACCACGGTCGTGCTGCTCGCCGGCCTGCAGAGCGTGCCGAGGGAGCTCTACGAGGCGGTCAGCGTCGACGGCGCGGGCGCCTGGCGGCGGTTCTGGAACGTCACGCTGCCGCAGCTGCGGCCCGTCGTCGTGGCCATCACCTCGCTCGACTTCGTCTGGAACATCAACCAGTTCAGCCTGGTCTACGTGCTCACCCAGGGCGGGCCGGGCGGGCGGACGAGGCTGCCCATGCTGTTCGCCTACGAGGAGGGGTTCCGCTACGGCTTCTTCGGGTACGCCGCGACGCTCGGCGTGGCGATCACGATCGTCGTGCTGGCCGTGCTGGGCCTGTACCTGTGGCGGCAGGCGCGGGAGGGAGACTGACATGACCCGCGCGCTGAAATACCTCGCCCTGCTGGGATACCTCGTGTTCCTGGCGTTCCCGCTGCTGTGGCTGCTGTCCACGGCGCTGAAGACGCCGCAGGAGATGGCCGCCCTCGACCCCACCTGGATCCCGCGCCGGCCCACGCTGGCCAACTTCGCCGACGCCTTCGCCGAGCAGGACCTGGTCGGCGCCGGGCTGCGCAGCCTCGTCGTCGCGGTCGCCACCGCCCTGATCACGGTGGCGCTCGCGCTGCCCGCGGCGTACGCGCTGGCCCGGTTCCGCGGCGTGGCCGGGAAGATCGCGATCGGCTGGGTGCTGGTCAGCCAGGTCTTCCCGGTCGTCCTGATCATCATTCCGCTGTTCATGGTGCTGCGGCGGATGGAACTGGTGAACACCCTCGCCGGGCTCACGGTCGTGCACGTCACGTTCGTCATGCCGTTCGCGCTGTGGATGCTGCGCGGGTATGTGCGGGCGGTGCCGCGCGAGCTGGAGGAGGCGGCGGCCGTGGACGGCGCGGGCCGGCTGCGCGCACTGGCCGCCGTCGTCGCGCCGCTGCTCGCGCCCGGCGTGGTCGCGACGCTGCTGTTCAGCTTCATCTCGTCCTGGAACGAGTTCATGTTCGCCCTCGTGATCCTCAAGGATCCCGGGGTGGAGACCCTTCCGCTGACGCTGGTGCGCTTCGTCGGCCCGGAGGGGGTCGCCCGGCTCGGGCCGCTGGCGGCGGCGTCGCTGCTCGCGACCGTGCCGAGCCTCGTCTTCTTCGCCACCATCCAGCGGCGCCTGCGGTCCGGCCTGATGGCCGGGGCCGTCAAGGGCTGACCCGCATGGCGACACCTGATAGGAGGTCTCAATGAGCGAGCGTAGCGAGCTGATCGGGAAACACAGCGGTCGACGAATGTCGCTCCGAGCCGAAGGCGAGGAGGCGGCATGAAGAGATTGAGTGCCGCGCTGGCCGTGGCGGCGGTCGCGCTCGCCGCCGGGTGCGGGAGCGGCGGCGGCGACGGCGGCGGTGACGCGGCGTCCGGGGAGCCGGTGAAGCTGCGCTTCCTCAGCCTGGCCTGGCAGAAGGAGTCGATCGAGGCCAACAAGCAGATCGTCGCCGACTGGAACACGGCCAATCCGAAGATCCAGGTCGAGTACGTCCAGGGGAGCTGGGACAACGTCAACGACCAGCTCGTGACGTCGTTCGAGGCCGGCGATCCGCCGGACGTCATCCACGACGACTCCCCGGCGCTGTCGAGCTTCGCCTCGCGGGGCTTCCTGCTCGACCTCACCGGCAAGATCCCCGCCGAGCTGAACGGCGACATCCCGCAGGCCGCGTGGGACACGGTCACCTTCTCCGACGGCAAGAGCGGCCAGGGCGTCTACGGCGTGCCGTTCCTCCAGGAGTCGCAGGTGCTCATCGCCAACAAGAAGCTACTCGACGGCGCCGGCGTGCGCGTGCCCACCCCGGACTCCCCGTGGACGTGGGACGAGTTCGCCGACGCGGCCGGGAAGCTCACCAAGAAGGGCGCGTACGGCGTGGCCTGGCCGATGAAGTCGCCGGTCAACAAGGTGCTGAACCTGGCGCTCAACTTCGGCGGCACCTTCTTCGACACCCAGGGCGGCAAGACCACGGTGAAGGTCGGGCCGCAGGAGCGCGAGGTGCTCCAGCGCATTCACGACCAGCTCTACACCGACAGGTCGGCCGACCCGTCCGCGCTCGGCATGGGCACCGCCGACCCGCTGCCGGGCTTCTTCGCCGGCAAGTACGCGATCGTCCCGGCCGGGGTGTACCTGCGCCAGCAGGTCGCCGAGCAGGCGCCGAGCGGGTTCGAGTGGGTCACGCTGCCGCCGCTGAAGGGACAGACCTCCCAGCAGGGCGCGGTCTCCCAGACGCTGTCGGTCGCCGCCGACAGCAAGCACCCCGACGAGGCGCTGAAGTTCATCGCGTACTTCCTGAACGGCCCGAACCAGGCGAAACTGGCCAAGGGTGACTGGCTGCTGCCCACCAGCACGACCGCCGCGAAGGATCCCGCGCTCACCACGAAGGAGAACGGGTGGGACGTCGCCACCGCCTCGGCGAAGGACCTCGTCGTCGCGCCGTTCCTCAAGGTGAACGGGTTCGACGAGTGGAAGAGCAAGGTGGCCACGCCGGCGATGCAGGAGTACTTCGCCGACAAGATCAGCCTGGACGAGCTGGCCAAGCGACTCGTCGAGGACGGGAACAAGGTGCTGGAGCGGTACAGCCGTTGATCTCCGTACGTGACCGCGCCCGGGGCTGTCTGCTCGGACTCGCCGCCGGCGACGCCCTGGGCGCCCCCGCGGAGAACCTCGCTCCGGAGGAGATCGCGGCCCGGTGGGGCGTGCTGACCGAGATCGAGCGCGGCGGCACCGACGACACCGAATACACGATCTTCGCCGCCACCGTGCTCCTGCGCCACGGCCACGCGCTCACCTCCGAGGACGTGGCGCGGGCCTGGCGCGAGGAGATCGTGGCGCGACTCGACGGGCCGATGCGCGGCGCCGGGTTCTCCGAGCTCGGCACCGTCGAGGCCCTGCGCCGCGGCCTGGAGCCGCCGCTGACCGGCCGGTGGCACGCCCACGGCTGGTCCGACGGCCTGGCCATGCGGGCCGCGCCGTACGGAATCTTCGCGGCGGGCGACCCGGACGAGGCGGCGCGGCTGGTGGAGGCCGACGGGCGGGTGAGCCACACGGGCGAGGGGATACTCGGCGGCCGGGCGGTGGCCGCGGCGGTCGCGGTCGCGATGACCGGCGCCCCGCCCGGCGAGGTGGCCGGGGCGGCCCTGCGGGCGGTTCCGGAGGACTCCTGGACGGCCCGCAACCTTCGCGCCGCGCTCGACGTCGTGGCCCGCACGTCCCGCCCCCTCCGGGGACGTGCGCTGCCCGATTCCTCCGGTCGTGGGCTACACGATTCCCTTGGGCGTGCTCTGCACGGCTCCGGTTGTGGGCTGCACGATTCCTTTGGGCGTGCTCTGCACGATTCTTTTGGGCGTGCTCTGCACGACACGGTCGTGGTCAGGCACTACCCGTGGACGGACCTGGCGCCCGAAGCGGTCGCCCTCGCGTTCGCCGCCTACACGGCGGGTGACGGGGAGGTCGAGGCGTCGGTCGTCATCGCGGCCAACCTCGGCAGGGACGCCGACACCACCGCCGCCGTCGCCGGGGCTCTCGCGGGGGCCGGCCGGGGCGAGGCGGCGGTGCCGGCGCGCTGGGCCGAGCGCATCGGCCCGGTGGCGGGCCGGTGCCTGCCCGTGGTCGCCGGACGCGATGTCCGCGACGTCGCCGACGAGATCGTGAAGGGACTGTAGGACCACATGCCATCGGGGCACAGGCAGGACGGGCGGGACAGGCTCGATCGCGTGCGGGGGGCCTTCGCCGGTCTCGCCGCCGGCGACGCGGCCGGGTGGCCGGCCGCCCGGCACCGGTCCGCGCTGCTGGCCGGCTGGGCCAGGCGGCTGCACCGGGAGCTCGACGCGTTCGCCGAGGAGCGTCAGGTCACCACGCTGCCGGTGCCGTTCGCGCTGAACCAGCCGGTGGCGCCGCTGGCGGTCGGCCCGTCGGACGACGCCGAGTGGCTGGCCTGGACGGCCCTGACCATCCGGGAGAACCGGGCGGAGGCGTTCGGCCGCCTCGCGGGCCGCGACGACTTCCGGGCGCGCATCTCGGTGTGGGCGGCGCTCGACAACCTGGCGGCGGGCAAGCTCCCGCCCGCCAGCGGGCACGACAACCCCCACCACTTCGACGACGCCGCCGCCGTGCGGGCCGTCGCCTTCGGCGCGGCCGGGCTGGACCCGTTGGAGGACGCGTGCGTCACCAACGCGGAGGACGGCGTGCTCGGCGCGGTCGCGACGGCCCGGGCGGTCGCGGCGCTGACGGACGGCGCTCCGATGGCCGACGCGGTGGAGGCGGCGCTCGGCGCGCTGCCGCCGGACACGGCCATCGGGCACGCGGCGCGCGAGGCGCTCGCGGCGGCGCGGGCGGCGGGCTCGCCCTTCGCCGCCGTGCCGGCGCTGGACGCCGCCGTGCTCGACCACGTCTACAGCTACGGTGTGGCCGCCGCGCAGACGGTGCCGATCGCGCTGGCCCTCGCGGACGCCGCCGTCACCTCCGCCCGACGGACGCCCGGTGTGGAGAGGGTCGCTGTGGAGCGGCCCGGCGTGGAGGAGTTCGGTGCGGAGCGGCCCGGTGTGGAGAGGGTCGGTGTGGAGCGGCCCGGCGTGGAGAGGGTCGGTGTGGAGCGGCCCGGCGTGGAGAGGGTCGGCGCGGAGGCGTTCGGCGCGGGCGTCTCGGCCGCGGCCTGCCTGGCGCCGGTCGCCGACTCCGCGCCGGCGCTCACGGGCGCGCTGCTCGGCTGCGCCGCGGGCTACGACGCGCTGCCCGCCGCCTGGCGCGAGCGGGTCCGCACCCTGGCCGGTTGCTGCCTGCCGGAGCTCGCGGGAGCCGACCTGCTGGACATCGCCGGGCGACTCGCATGACGCCCGGCACATCTCGGGACAAGGGGGAGGACTGGATGACGCCGCAGGAGGGCCCGCCGGTCGATGCGCCGGTCGATGTGCTGGCCGACAAGGCGGTCGGATGTGTGGCGGGCGCCGCGGTGGGCGACGCGCTCGGCGGAGCCACCGAGGGCTGGACGCCCGAGCAGATCCAGGAGCGCTACGGCGGCCGGGTCCGCGGCATCGTCCCACCCTTCAACGAGGACTGGCGCAACGCCCGCCCGATCGCGCCCTACCACAAGGGGGACGGCCACGTCACCGACGACACGTTGATGACGCACGCCCTCATCCGGGTGTACGAGCGCGTCGGCGGCCACCTCGACGCCTACGCCGCGGCCGAGCACCTGGTCCCCGAGATGATGGGGGACAAGCGGTGGATCCCCGAGCTGGAGGCCGAGGCGCTGCCGCTCCACCGGGTGTTCCTCGCCGAGAAGTGGCTCGTGCTGCGGCTGCACTACGGCCACGCCGACCCCCGCGAGGCCGGCGTCGGCAACATCGTCAACTGCGGCGCCGCGATGTACATGGCCCCGGTCGGCGTCGTCAACGCCGGCGACCCCGACGGCGCGTACGCCGAGGCGATCGACCTGGCCGGGGCGCATCAGTCGAGCTACGGCCGCGAGGCGGCGGGGGTGCTCGCGGCGGCGGTCGCCGAGGCTATGCGGCCGGGGGCGACCCCCGACTCGGTGGTCGCCACCTGCCTGCGGCTCGCCCGCGACGGCACCCGGGCCGCCATCGACGCGGTCTGCTCGGTCGCCCGGGGCCTCGGCCACTGGGACGGCTCGTTCGAGGCCCTTCGGGCCGCCATCCGGCCGTACGACACGGTGGCCGACACCTACCGCGACCAGGGTCTCGGGGCGCGGCGGCCGAGCCGGCTGCACAGCATCGAGGAGTTGCCGCTCGCGCTCGCGTTCCTGGTGATGGCCGAGGGCGACTACCGCGAGACCGTGCTCGGCGGCGTCAACTACGGGCGCGACGCCGACTCGATCGCCTCGATGGGCGGCGCCGTCGCCGGGGCGCTCGGCGGGCGGGCCGCCGTCCCCGCCGACTGGCTGGAACAGGTCGCGACGGCCAGCCGCACGGACCTGGTCGGGCCGGGGCTGGCGCTCGCGGCCGTGGCACGGCGGGTCCACCGGGCCGACGCGGAGCGCCGCCGCGCGCACGAGGCCGCCTTCGACGCCCTGCTCGCGCCGCGCGGAGAAGGGGACGCCCGATGACCCCGGCGGCGCGAAGCGGAGGGGACGCGCGGTGATCCGGCTGACGTGGGTGCAGCCCGAGGACCTCGTCGGCCACGAGCTGCGGCAGGCGGCCGAGGACGGGCGGGGGGCGCTCCCGGAGGTGGCGGCCGTCGGCGACCGCTGGCACGCCGCCGGGGGACACGACGCGCCGCCCAGGGCGGGCGCCTCCCCGGGGCCCGCGTCCGTAGAGCTGCGCGCCCTGGCCGAGGGACTGCTCGACGAACTCGCGGCGATCCCCTCGCCGCTGCCCGAGCCCTCGGAGCTCGACGAGATCGTCGCGAGCTGCCCTGACTGGCCCGCCCTGCGTCCGCAGGCCCGCCCGCTGATCCGTCCGGAGGCGGGCCGCGTACGGGGAGCGTGGTGGGGCCGGGCGGCCGGCTGCCTCCTGGGCAAGCCGGTGGAGAAGATCCCCCGCGAGGGGATCAGGGCCATCGCCGAGGCGACCGGCAACTGGCCGATCCGCGGCTGGTTCACCGCGAAGGGGCTGCCGCCCGAGATCGCGGAGCGGTGGCCGTGGAACCGCCGCAGCGCGGGCACCAGCCTCGCCGAGAACATCGACGGCGTGCCCGAGGACGACGACCTCAACTACGCGCTGCTCGCGCTCGCCGTGCTCGAACGGCACGGGCGCGACTTCACGACCGAGGACGTCGCGCGGACCTGGCTCGACACGCTGCCCGCCGGGCGGGTCTTCACCGCCGAGCGGGCGGCCTACCGCAACCTGCTGACGGGTCTCGAACCTCCCGTGACCGCCGTCCATCGCAACCCCTTCCGCGAGTGGATCGGCGCGCTGATCAGGGCCGACGTGTACGGCTGGGCCAACCCGGGCGACCCGGCGACGGCCGCGGCCTGGGCGTGGCGGGACGCCCGGCTCAGCCACACGGCCAACGGGATCTACGGCGCGATGTTCGCCGCCGCCATGTGCGCGCAGGCGCTCGTGGCCGGGGGCGCGGGCGAGGTGATCGAGGCCGGGCTGTCGGTCGTGCCGCCCGGCTCGCGCCTGGCCGGAGCCGTACTGCAGGCCGTCGCGGACGCCGCGGCGGAGCCGGACTTCGAGCGGGTCGCGGACCGGCTGCACGCGCGGCACGGGCATCTCCACTGGGTGCACACGGTCAACAACGCGGCGTTGCTGGCGGCGGCCCTCGTCCACGGCGCCGGGGACTTCGCCGCGACCGTCGGCGCCGCCGTGGCCGGGGGCTGGGACACCGACTCGGCCGCCGCCACGGCCGGGTCGATCGCCGGGGCGCTGGCGGGCGGCGTCCCCGAGCGGTGGACGACCCGGGACCGGCTCGCCAGCAGCCTGCCCGGCTTCGACGGCGTCAGCATCGAGTCGCTCGCCGCCCGCACGCTCGCGCTCGGTGAGGAGGACCGACGGTGATCTCGGTGTTCGGCAGCGCCAACATGGACCTGGTGGCGTACGTCGCCCAGGCTCCCAGGCCGGGGGAGACCGTCACGGGCCGGGAGTTCCGTACGGTTCCCGGCGGCAAGGGGGCCAACCAGGCGATCGCCGCGGCCCGTGCGGGAGCCGGCGTGGCCTTCCTCGGGGCGGTGGGGGACGACGCGTTCGGGCCGGGGCTGCGGGCCGCGCTCGCCGAGGCGGGCGTGGACACCGCCGGGCTGCGGGTCGTGCCCGGCCCTTCGGGCGTCGCGCACATCGTCGTGGAGGACGGCGGCGACAACTCGATCATCGTGGTGCCCGGCGCGAACGGCGCGGTCACCGGCCCCGCCGGGCGGGACGCGGAAACCATCGCCCGGTCCGACGCGCTGCTGCTGCAACTGGAGCTGCCGATGGACGCCGTCGTCGCCGCGGCACACGTTCCGCGTGGCGTGTCGTCCCGTGCCGAGGTGATCCTGACCCCGGCCCCGGCGGCGCCGCTGCCCGCCGAACTGCTGGAGGCCGTCGACCTCATCGTGCCCAACGAGCACGAGGCGGCGGCACTCACCGGCCGCGACGATCCCCGGGACGCGCTGGAGGCGCTGCTCGGCCTCGTCCCCGAGGCCGTCGTCACCCTGGGGGCCCGGGGCGCCCTGTACGGCTCGCGCGACGGCACCCGCCTGCGCGAGGCCGCCGTACCGGTGCGGGCGGTGGACACCACGGCGGCGGGGGACACCTTCGCGGGGGCGCTGGCCGTGGCCAGGACCGAGGGGGCCGGCCCGGCGCGGGCGCTGCGCTTCGCCTCGGCCGCGGCGGCGCTGTCGGTGCAGCGGGAGGGCGCCAGCACCTCCATGCCGCACCGCCACGAGATCGACCGTCTTCTGGAGGGGCTGTGACCATGGAAGGCGAGCGGAGCGGGCCGCTCGACGGCGTACGGGTGATCGACGCCGCCACGCTGTTCGCCGGGCCGACCGCGGCGATGCTGCTCGGCGACTACGGCGCGGACGTCGTCAAGGTGGAGCACCCGCGCCGGCCGGATCCGTCGCGCGGGCACGGGCCCGAGGGGCTCTGGTGGAAGATGCTCGGCCGCAACAAGCGGACGATGACGCTCGACCTGTCCACCGCGGAGGGCCAGGACCTGATGGTCCGGCTCGTCGAGGACGCCGACGTGCTCATCGAGAACTTCCGCCCCGGCACCCTGGAGCGCTGGAACCTGTCCTGGGACCGGCTCAGCGAGGTCAACCCCCGCCTGGTGCTCGCCAGGGTCACCGGGTTCGGCCAGTTCGGCCCGTACGCCGGGCGGCCCGGCTTCGGCACGCTCGCCGAGGCGATGAGCGGGTTCGCCGCGATGACGGGGGAGCCAGGCGGGCCGCCCACGCTGCCGCCGTTCGGGCTGGCGGACGGCATCTGCGCGCTGGCCACCGCGTTCGCCGTGATGACCGCCCTGCGGTCGGGACGCGGGCAGGTCGTCGACCTGTCGATCATCGAGCCGATCCTGACCGTGCTCGGCGCCCAGCCGACCGTCTACGGCCGGCTCGGCGTCGTGCCCCCGCGTACGGGCAACCGCTCGGTCAACAACGCGCCGCGCAACACCTACAGGTGCCGCGACGGGTCCTGGGTCGCGGTCTCCACCTCGGCGCAGAGCATCGCCGAACGGGTGATGCGCCTGGTCGGACGGCCCGACCTGGTGGACGAGCCGTGGTTCGCCACCGGCGCGGGCCGGGTGGCGCACGCGGACGAGCTCGACGCGGCCGTGGCGGCGTGGGTCGGCGCGCGGACCCGGGAGGAGGTGCTGCGGGCGTTCGAGGAGGCGGACGCCGCGGCGGCGCCGATCTACGACGTGCGTGACGTGCTGGCCGACCCGCAGTTGGGCGCGCTCGACGCCGTGACCACCGTGGAGGACCCCGAGCTGGGCCCGCTGCGCATGCAGAACGTGATGTTCCGGCTGTCGCGGACCCCGGGACGGATCCGGTGGACCGGCCGTCCGCACGGCGCCGACACCGACGAGATCCTGCGCGGTCTCGGCCTGACCGGCGCGGAGATCGAGGCGCTGCGCACCAAGGGAGTGGTGTGACATGTCACCAGGTGATCGGGCATGAGCGGCGATCTTCCGGAAAGGGGCACGGAGGATTCGCGAGGAGTTGACGCCGTGCCTTCTTCCGCACCTTCCGCGGGGCCTCCTTCCGGGCCTGCTGCAGCGTCTGCCGCGGGGTCCGCTACCCGCCCCCTGACGTGGTTGTACGTGCCCGCCGACCGCCCGGACCGGATCGCCAAGGCCCTCGGCGGCGAGGCGGACATGGTGATCGTGGACCTGGAGGACGCGGTCGCCCCGGAGAACAAGGGCGTCGCCCGGGCCGGGGTCGTCGCCCTGCTGGCCACGCCGCAGCCCCGCGTGGAGGTCCGCGTCAACGACGTGCGCACGCCGTACGGCCAGGCCGACCTGCACACGCTCGCAACGCTGCTGCACGGCGGCGGCGGCCTGCGCGTCCCCAAGGTGGAGTCGGCCGACGAGATCCGCTGGATCGCCGACGCGGTGCCGGGCGTGCCGCTGCGCCCGATCATCGAGTCGGCCCTCGGACTGGAGCGCGCCTTCGAGATCGCCACCGCCTCACCGGCCGTCGCCGGGATCGGCCTGGGCGAGGCCGACCTGCGCGCCGACCTCGGCGTGACCGACGAGGCGGGCCTGACCTGGGCGCGTTCCCGCATCGTGGTCGCGGCGCGAGCGGCGGGGCTGCCGGCCCCGGCCCAGTCCGTGTATACGAACGTCCGCGACCTCGACGGCCTGGCCGCGTCCTGCGCAGCGGGCCGGGCCATGGGCTTTCGCGGCCGGGCGGCCATCCACCCCGTCCAGCTTCCGGTGATCGCGGCGGCCTACCGCCCGGCCAGGGAGGAGATCGTGGCCGCCCTGGAGGTCGTCTCCGCCGCCGATCAGGGCGCGGTCGCCCTCGCCGACGGCCGCTTCGTCGACGAGGCCGTCGTCCGCCAGGCCCGCCGCCTCCTCACCGACGCCGGCGATCACTGAGGCGGGCGATCACTGAGGCGGGCGATCACTGAGGCGGGCGATCACTGAGGCGCTTCACGTCGCACGCCGCGCGACGAACACGAACTCACGACCCGGGCGATCGGGGGCGTCCCGCACCTCCAGTACGCGATAGCCGTTCGCGACCAGGCTCGTCTCCACCTCGTCACGGTCGCGGAACCGCAGGGTCGAGTCCGAGGTGACGACCGCGCCGTCCGCCAGGAACGTGTAGGTGTAGCGGAAGGACACCAGCGGCAGGCTCACATCGGTGACCTCGCGGCGCTGCTCCACGAGCCCGGCCTCCGGGAGGTCGAGGACGACCGGACCGGTGTCCGAAGCCCACTCCTGCCACGCCCGGCGTTCGGGACGCCTGGTCTCGAAGACGAGATGACCCTGCGGGCGGAGCGCGCCGCGGATGCCCCGCAGAGTCCGCGTCCAGTCGTCGTCGGTGAGAAAGACCTGCGCCACGTTCCCCGTCATCACGGCGAGGTCGGCGCCGAACGCCGGCACTCCGGTGGCATCGCCGTGGATCCAGGTGATCCTTCCGGTCCGATCCTTCGATCCGGCGATCTGCAGCGACGCCTCGGCGGGATCGACGCCCATGACCGTGCGTCCGCTGTCCGCCAGCAGAATCGCCAGGCACCCCGTTCCGCAGCCGACGTCGAGCACGCGGTCGGCGCCCAGCTCGTCGGCGATGGCGAGATAGGCGTCCAGGTCGGCGCGGTCACCGTCGAAGGCGTCGTAGACGGCGGCCAGGCGAGGATGGTCGAAGATCGGGTCAGGCACCTGGCGACCCTATCCACCCCTTCGGCCGGCGGCAGCGTCATGCTGGTGGGGAGCCGACAGCCGGCTACGACTCCCGGTCGGGGCGCTCTTCGGCGAAGATGCGGGCGAGTTCGGCCCGGGACGCGATGTCGAGCTTGGCGAAGATCCGGCGCAGATGGGTCGAGACCGTGTGCGGAGACAGGAACATCTGCGCGGCGGCCCGGCGATTGGTCAGTCCTCGGGCGATCAGCTCCGCCACCGCGCGTTCCGTGTCGGTGAGGCTGTCCCAGCCGAATTCCTGCTGGTGTGACTGGGCCCAGTGCCGGCGCCGGACGCCCAGTGCGCGCAGGCGCGCCCGCGCGCGGGCCGCGTCCCTGAGGGCGCCGATCTGCTGGTAGCCGTCGTGCGCCTGGTCGAGGCTGCTGATGGCCCGCTCGCGGTCGGCGCAGGCGCCGGACGTCGTGAGCAGGACCCCGAGGTCCTCGGCGGCCGAGGCGCGCTCCCACAGTTGCGGGTGGTTGGCGGCGGCGAAGGCGAGGTCGCCGGGGTCGGCGTGGAGAAGGCCGCGAGCGTGCGCGGCGGCGGCGGCGAAGATGGGGTAGGCGGGGTTTCTCCGTGCGAGGTGGCCGACCGTGTCGACGGTGGTCTGCGCGTACGCCCGGTTTCCCGAGGCCAGCGCGAGCCGGGTCATCCAGGCCGCCGCGAGGGGCGCCGTGACGAGCATCCATTGCTGTTTCTCCGCGTCGGTGTAGGTGGGGCCGAGGATGTCCATCGCCCGTTCGCGATCGCCCTGGGCCTCGGCGACGACGGCCTCCACCCACTCGCACGCCGATCCGAAGAGCATTCCGGCGGCGCCGGGCTCGCGCGCGTACCTCCTGATGTTCCGGCCCGCGGCGTTCATGTCGCCGCGCCGCACGGCGATGTACGCGAGTATCGACAACCCCACGCGGATGAACCCGTGCGTGCCCATGTCGTCCGCGATCCTCATTCCGGCCTCGGCCTCGGCGGCGGCGTCGTCGAGCCGGGCGGCGGCCAGTTTCACGCGGGCGCGGAAGAGCGCGGGCTGCGCGGCCAGCACGGTGACGCCGAGGGACTCGATCTCCTCCTCGGCCGCCCGGATGGCCAGGTCGGCCGCGTCGAACTGACACAGGCACCGGTGAAGATGACCCAGCAGCAGCCATGCGTACGGCCGCTGGACGGCCTCGACGGTGCCGCTGTTCCCGATCCGCATGGCCTCGTGCAGATGCGTGAACGAGTCGTCGAACCGTCCGTCGATCATGGCGCACCGGGAGAGCATCAGCAGGGCGCCCATCACGGCCGTGTCGGAATGCCCGTCGCGATCGGCGAGGACGGCCTCCGCTCGCCGTCGTCCCTCCCTCAGGTCGTTCAGGGAGATGAGCCCCCAGAACACCGTCCATTCGGCGACGTCGCGAAGGTCGCGGGAGACGTCCTCCCGGCTGAGCAGGCTTTCGGCCTGGGACACGGCGTCGGCCGGCCGGCCGCTCAGAAGCAGGATGTACGCCAGCGCGCAGCGCAGGCGATGCGCCACCACGGGGGGAGCCCTGCTGAGCGCGGGACGAGCGAGATCGGCGGCCTCGCACAGCCGCCCGACGGCCGTCAGGGCGTCCACCGCGATGGCGGCCCGACCCACCCAGTCGGGATCGGCGGCGTCGGTCAGCTCCAGCGCCCGGACGGCGAGATCGGCGGCGGTCTGCGGCGAGGACCGCAGCACCTCCCGCGCCGCCCGGTCCAGCGCGCGCAGGGCGCACATGTCACCGTGGCCGGCGCTGTGGATGAGGTGCGCGGCGGCGGGAATGGTCGATCCGCCGCGTTTGAGCAGCATCTCCCCTGCCTCGCGGTGCAGGGCCCGCCGGACGGCGCTGGACAGGGTCTCCGTCACCGCCTCCCACAGGAGTTCGTGCCGGAAGGCCAGTTCGTGCCCGGCGGATTCGACGATGCCCGCCGACATCGCCTCCTCCAGCATGGGCAGCAGATCGCCCGTCGTTTCGCCGAGCATCTCGGCCAGGTCCTTCACCGAGAACGAACGGCCCAGGACCCCGGCGACCTGGAGCATGTGCCTGGTCGGTCCGGACAGCTCCTCCAGGCGCTCCCGGGTGACCGCCTGAGCCGGCGGCAGCCGCGTCGACACCAACGACGCGCGGCCGTCGGCGATCCGGAACCCCCCCTCGTGCTTGAGCTTCTCGATGAGGTCGACGAGCAGGAAGGGGTTGGCATCCGCTATGTCGGCCAGTGCCAGCACGTCCGGCTCGGGCGCCGCCCCGAGGACGTCGGTGACCACCTCGGCCACCGCCGCACCGTCCAGAGCCTTCAGCCGGATCCGCGTCGCCCCCTCGCGCTCAGCGTGTTGAACATGCGGTCCAGGCGGAGGGCGTCGCCGCCGCCGGTCGTACGGGCCAGCATCCAGATGAGCGGGGTGGAGGCGAAGTCCACGGTCAGCGACCGCAGCGCCAGCAGAGTCATGGGGTCGGCCCAGTGCACGTCGTCCAAGGTGAGCAGCACGGGCCCGTGCGCCACCAGCGCCTCCAGCGGTCCCTGCAGACGCTCGAGCAACAGCAACCGCCGGTCGACCGGACCGGGCACACCGTTGTCGCCGGTGCGGAGAGGACAGCCCGACTCCTCGAGCGCCGAGATCAGAGGGGCCAGCGGCATCAGCTGGGCCAGCTCGTCCGCGACGCCGCGGACCACCCGGAACCCCCACCTGGTCGCGGTGGCGGCGGCCACGTCGAGCATGCGGCTCTTGCCGACGCCCGGCCGGCCCTCGACCAGCACGACCCCGCCCCTGCCCACACGCGCCGCCCGGAGCAGGCCGGCGACGAGTTCCCACTCCCGGGCGCGGCCGCGCCAACCAGGCCAGGAAGTCTCCCGGGAACCGGGTCCCTCCGCCGCATCCAGGACATTCCGGGATACGTCCCCAATAAATCCATGAGACACCCGGCGCACACGGCCCCGCAACAGGCCCGCGCGGTGCGCCCGTCCATCGCCTCGCGATCACGGCGCGACCTGAACCGTTGATCGCAGGCCCGCGAGCAGGAGCGCAACGCTACACATATGTGCGATACGGCCTGCTTCTCCGCCGTTCAGAATCGTATCCGTCAACTCATTCCTTGATTTTGAGCTGACGTGAAAGGACCCCACGACTGAGCGGTACCGGGAAACGTGCGCAGCGGACCACGCGCCCACGCCTCCCCGGCCCTCTCAGGAGCCTGGCATCCCTCGAATTCCTATTTCGAAAGGATGGCGATGGTGGACCTGACGGATAAGTTGCTGATACTCCTGTGGCCTCTGTTCGCGCTGCTCACGTCGGTAGCCGCCGCCAAGGGCCTCGCACACGTGCTGACCGGCAGGTCGTCGAGCGTCACCTGGCACGCACTTCTGACGAGCGACAGGACAGACCGCGCGAAAGCCTCTCGCGTGGAGAGCGGCGAACACGGACCCGGGCGGCGGGTCCCCCGCCGCCCCCCGAAAGCCGACCGGCCGCAGCACCGGCCCTTTGTGACCGGCTCCGCCGGCCACGCCTCCGCCGAGCACGCGCACGCGCACGAGACCTCCGGCCCCGCCGGCGCGTCGTCACCCGGCTCGATGAGGCGTGAGAACGGATACCGGCGTCCGGACCGGCGGCGTCCGGACCGGCGGCGGCCGGGCCTGCGGGGGGCGGGCCTGCGGGGGGCGGGCCTGTGGGCGCGCCTGGCGCCCCGCTCGATCCGAGGGCAGATGACCCTGCTGGTCACCATCATGACCGTCTTCACCCTCCTCCTGGAGGGCGGGGGGATGTACCTTCTGGCGAGAGCCGGGACCGTCGGACGGCGATGGGATCCCTGCGGCACCGCTGTCACGGGCGCCGAGAGTCGCCAGCCGGCGCACGGCCATGTGCGACATGCGGTGCAAGAGGGTGCGGTGCGGCAGGGTGCGCAACAGGGCGCGGTGCGACGGGGCGCCGGCGGCGTCCGCCGGGTCACCGGTCTGCTGGCGGCCGGCCCCGCGGGGTCCTCACCGCCCGCCTCATGGGGAACGCCGCCCCGGACCTTTTCAGGGGACCTCGAGCCGCGCACGGGCACCCCGCAGCCCACGCCGGCGTGTAGCGCCGTCTTCCCCGCCGGGTCCCGGGTGGTCGTCGAGGCGGGGCAGCCGCTGCTGGGCCTCACGCCGCCCGGCTCACTCCCGTTGCTGGTGGCGCTGGAGACCGCCGAGCTGATCGCCCTGAACGCCTGGGTCACCTGGAAGGTGAGCAAACGGCTGCTCCGCCCCCTGGATGCGGTGGGCGCCGAACTCTCCCGGATCGACTTCGGCCACCTGGCCGCCGGTATCTCGGTGCCGAGGAGGGCGCAGGAGATCACCCGGTTGGGCCGTACGATCAACCAGGCTCTGGGGGGCGTGCATAAGGCCAAGGAAGAACTTGAGGAGCTCGCCCGCCGCCAACGGCGGTTCGCGTCGGACGTCGCCCACGAACTGCGCACTCCCATCGCGGGGCTGAGGGTGCAACTGGAAGCGGCACAGCAGGATCCCGGCGAGGTGCCGCTGCCGGAGCTGCTCGAGACGTTGCTGGATCAGGTGGACCGGCTTCAGACGATCACCGAGGACATCCTGTCCATCGCTCGCATGCCCCACTGCCCACCCGCCGAGTGGCGGCAGCTCGACCTCGCGGCCCTGGTCAAGGCCGAGATCGCGCGACGTGCGGATCGGCACCCGGTGCGGCTCCGCATCACCCACGGGGCCACCGTCACCGCCGTACCGTCCCAGATCAGCCGGCTGCTCGCCAACCTGCTGAACAACGCGCAGCGGCACTCCAGCCGTGTGGTGTGTGTCGAAGTGCAGGCCGAGCCCACCGCGGTCGAGCTCGCGGTCAGCGACGACGGGCCGGGGATCGCCGAGGCCGACCGCGAGCAGGTGTTCCAACGCTTCACCCGGTTGGACGACGCCCGCCGGCTCGACCGCCACGGCACCGGACTGGGCCTGGCCATCGCCCGCGACATCGCCCAGGCGCATCAGGGGACCCTCCGCGTCGAAGAAAGCACAGCCGGCGGGGCGCGGTTCGTCCTGCGGCTGCCCCGAGTCCGGCCGACTGGGACGGGATCGTCATGAAGCTTGAAAACTGTTCGATCCGCGCCCGGCTGGCGCTGTTCGTCAGCATCGCGGTCAGCGTCCTCTGTATCGCGTTCTCCATCGTCCTGTTGTTCGCCCTCAACAAGATGGCCACCCAGAACCTCACCAAAGAGGTGACGGCGGTCGGCGAGTTGACCGCGTACGGCGTCGACCACGGCCAGCTCGTCAATCCGCTGCCGCCGATCCCGCAGAACCTGATCCGCCCCGTCCAGGTGGTCGACCCGCAGGGACATGTGGTCGCCGCGACCAGGGATTTGCAGCACCGGCCGCTCATGGCGCATTTCACGCCGAAAAGCCCCAGGCGGGTGGCGAGCGCCGTGGTCTGCAATTCCGTCTTTCCATCCAGCGGCTGCCACATCGTCGTCGCGCAACAGGTGTATCGCAACGGCGACTGGACCGTGTACAGCGCCGCACCGACGCTGCCGTTCTTCGTCTATCCGGGTATGGCGGCCCTTCTGGTCACGGGAACGGTCCTCTTCACAGGGGCGGTCGCCTACGGGGCGCGGCACACCGTCGCCAAATCGCTCAAACCGGTGGACGCCATCCGGGCCCAGCTCGACCACATCCGGAGCACCAACCTGGGCCGCCGGGTTCCCGTCCCCAAGGTCAAGGACGAGATCTACCGGCTGGCCTGGAGCGTGAACGAGACGCTGGACCGCCTGGAGCACATGCTCGAACAGCAGCGGCGCTTCTGCGCCGACGCGTCCCATGAGCTTCGCACCCCGATCACCGCCATCCGCGTCCAGTTGGAGGACGCCCTCCGGGCGGCCGAAGGGGTCGACCTGAGCAAGCTGTGCGACGACGTCCTTCCGAGTGTGGAGCGTCTCCAGTCGATCACGACCGGTCTGCTGACGCTCACCCGGTTCGACGCCGGCGCCCCGTGTCCGCGACAGCCGGTCGACCTGGCCGAGCTCATCGCCCTGGAGCTGAGGAGCCACCAGGTGAGCAGGAGGGTCGTCCTCCAGCTGACACCCGGGGTGGTCGTCAACGGCGACCGGGCGCAGCTGCGGCAGTTGGTCTGCAACCTGATCCAGAACGCCCAGCGACACGCGTCCTCCACCGTCACGGTCACGCTCCGGTGCGAGGACGGCGACGCGCGCTCCGCGAAGGGCGTCGCGGCACTGGAGGTCCTCGACGACGGCGCCGGGATCGCCGTCGACCAGCGCGAGACGGTGTTCCAGCGCTTCACGCGGCTGGACAGCGCACGCAGCAGGGACGCCGGAGGGATCGGCCTCGGCCTCCCCATCGCCCGGCTGATCGCCGAACGCCACGAGGGCACCCTGACCATAAGGGACAGCGATCGAGGCGCCCGCTTCGTCGTGCGCCTCCCGCTGGACCCTCAGCCCGGGGACTGGCAGTGAAGATGGAGACGGACGCCCCGGCCACCTGACGCGGCCGCGCCTCGCCGCTCCGGCCGTGCCCGCCTTCATCCGTCGCCGGCGGAGCCGTTCCTCTCGCGGTCCCGCGCGGCGCCGGCGAGCAGCATGTCCAGCGCGGCGGGGTAGGCGCTGTCGTTCATGTCGGCCACCAGCAGGGGCGCGACCGCCGCGATGTTGGGGTGGCCCGCGGGGGACAGGCGGGCGTAGGTCGCCTGCCACATCTCCTCGTCCGCCCTGCGCGCCTGCTCCGGCAGCGCGAGGGACGCCGCGTCCAGCGCGGCGAAGGCCAGCGTCATGTCGATGAAGGCGTGATAGACGCGGACCGCCGCACGGTCGGGGAAACCGGCGCCGCGCAGCCGCCCGAGGATCGCCTCGTCGGCGGCGATCTCGTGGGACTTGCCGCTGATGCGGCTGGCGGTCAGCACCGCGGCCTGGGGGTGTTCGAGGTAGGCGGCGTGGATGCGCAGGCCCAGCTCGCGGAGGTCGGCGCGCCAGTCGCCGGTGGCGTGCCAGCCGTCCATGGCCCGGCCGATGAGCATGTCGCCGATGGCCAGGGTCAGGTCGTCGATGCCCGCGAAGTAGCGGTAGAGCGTGCTGGGGTCGGCGCCGAGTGCGATGCCGAGCCGCCGTACGGACAGTCCGGCGGCGCCGTGCTCACGCAGCATGCGCAGCGCGGTCCGCACGATCAGGTCCTCGGAGAGAACAACCCCGTTCTTCGTCGGGCGGCGCCGCCGGCGCGCCGACTCGGAAACCACCGGCTTGGGCACTGTGCTCTCCTCTCCGGCCGCCACCTTATGCCAACACCATTGACGTTCTGTACGGCGGTGACATTGGATCGGGTCCATCAAAGGGGTCTTTGTCCTCAAAAGGGAGCTTTGTCATGCGTGTTCTGCTCGTCGGCGCGGGAGGGGTGGGCACCGCGATCACCCGCATCGCGGCCCGCCGGTCCTTCTTCGCGCACATGGTCGTCGCCGACTACGACCTGTCCCGGGCCGAGGCGGCCGTCGGCGCGCTGGGGGAGGCGGGCGCCCGGTTCACCGCCCGGCGGGTGGACGCTAGCGACGAGGCCGCGGTGGCGGCACTGCTGGCCGAGCACCGCTGCGACGTCCTGCTCAACGCCACCGACCCGCGGTTCGTGATGCCGCTGTTCCGGGCGGCGCTGTCGGCCGGCGTGCACTACCTGGACATGGCGATGTCGTTGTCGCGGCCGCATCCGCAGCGCCCGCACGAGGCGTGCGGTGTCAAGCTGGGGGACGCCCAGTTCGAGATGGCCGCCGAGTGGGAGAAGGCGGGACGGCTCGCGCTGGTCGGCATCGGGGTGGAGCCGGGGCTGTCGGACGTCTTCGCCCGATACGCCGCCGACGAACTGTTCGACCACATCGAGGAGATCGGCATCCGCGACGGCGCCGACCTCACCGTCGACGGGTACGACTTCGCGCCCTCGTTCAGCATCTGGACCACCATCGAGGAGTGCCTCAACCCGCCGGTCGTCTACGAGGCCGGCCGGGGCTGGTTCACCACCCCGCCCTTCAGCGAGCCGGAGGTGTTCGACTTCCCCGAGGGCATCGGCCCGGTCGAGTGCGTCAACGTCGAGCACGAAGAGGTCCTGCTCGTGCCCCGCTGGATCGACGCCGAGCGGGTGACCTTCAAATATGGACTGGGCGAGCGCTTCATCGGCACGCTGCGGACCCTGCATCTGCTGGGGCTGGACCGCACCGAGCCGGTCGAGGTCGTCGCCGAGGGCGGCGCCGTCGTCAGGGTGTCCCCGCGCGACGCGGTCGCGGCGTGCCTGCCCGACCCGGCGACCCTCGGGGATCGCATGCACGGCAAGACGTGCGCCGGCACCTGGGTCAAGGGCACCAAGGACGGCAGCCCGCGCGAGGTCTACCTCTACCACGTGGTCGACAACCAGTGGTCCATGCGCGAGTACGGCTCCCAGGCGGTGGTGTGGCAGACTGCGGTCAACCCGGTGGCGGCGCTCGAACTGATGGCCGCCGGCGCCTGGTCCGGCACCGGGGTCCTGGGCCCCGAAGCCCTGCCGCCCCGGCCGTTCCTCGACCTGCTCACCGCGTACGGCACCCCGTGGGGCCTGCGGGAGAAGTAGGCGGCCACCACGGCTGGACGGGAACGGCCCGCCCGCGACGAGGCACGGCCCTGCCTGCGACGAGGCACGGCCCCGCCCGCGACGAGGCGCGGACGGGACCGCGGCGAGGTGCCTATCGCGTGAGGTCCGCGGCGGAACCGGTCACCTGGGCGTAGCCCGCGGGGCGGCTGGTGAAGTCGCCCCTGCCCTGGGTCCGGCCGCGCAGCCGGGTCGCGTACCCGAACAGCTCGGCCAGCGGCACGGTCGCGGTGACCACGACGGCGCCCGCCCGCGCCTCCGAACCGCCGACCCGGCCGCGCCTGGCCGCGAGGTCGCCCAGAACTCCGCCGACGGCCTCCTCGGGCACCGTGACCGTGACCTCGGCCAGCGGCTCCAGCAGAGCCATCTCACCGGCACGCAGTGCCTCCCTCAGCGCGAGCCGCCCGGCCGTGCGGAACGCCATCTCCGAGGAGTCCTTCGGGTGGGTCGTGCCGTCGGTCAGCGTGACCCGAAGGCCGGTCACCGGATGGCCACCGAGCGGGCCCTCGGCGATGGCGTCCCGGCAGCCGGCCTCCACCGCGCCGACGTACTCGCGCGGCACCCGGCCGCCGGTGACCGTGGACCGGAACACGAAGCCGGCGTCGTGCTCCAGCGGTTCCACGTCGAGCACGACGTGGGCGAACTGCCCGGCGCCGCCGTCCTGCTTGACGTGCCGGTACAGCAGCCCGGACACCCCGCGGACGACCGTCTCCCGGTAGGCGACCCGGGGCCGTCCGACGGCGACGTCGAGCCCGTGGGCGCGGCGGAGCTTGTCCACCGCGACCTCCAGGTGCAACTCGCCCATCCCCGACAGCAGCGTCTGGCCGGTCTCGGGATCGGCGCGGACCGACAGCGACGGGTCCTCGTCGGTCATCCGGGCCAGCGCGGTCGCGAGCCGCCCGGCGTCCCCGCTGCCGCGCGACTCGACGGCCACGGAGACCACCGGCGAGGCCGTGACCGGCGGCTCGAGCACCAGCGGCGCCCCGGGGGCGCAGAGGGTTGCTCCGGCGCGGGCCGCCTTGACCCCGGCGACCGCGACGATGTCCCCGGCCGTGGCCCGGTCCGTCTCGGTGTGCCGGTCGGCCTGCACCCGGAGGATGCGTCCGATCCGCTCGGTGCGCCGGGCGCCGGCGTCCAGCACGACGTCTCCCCTTCTGATCGTTCCCGAGTACACCCGCAGGTAGGTCAGCCGTCCGGTGGGGGCGGCGTGCACCTTGAAGACCAGCGCGGCGAACGGCGCCGCCGGGTCGGCGGGCCGCTCCTGCCCGGATCCCTCCCACTCGGCGCGTACGGGCGGCACGTCGGGCGGCGCGGGCAGGTAGTCGACGACGGCGTCCAGCAGCGGTTCGACACCCCGGTTGCGGTACGCCGACCCGCACAGCACCACCACCGCCTCGCCACGCAGGGTCAGGTCCCGCAGGGCGGCGGTCAGGGTCGGCGCCGAGATCTCCGGACGGGCGCAGAACTCCTCCAGCGCCGCCGGATGAAGCTCGGCCGCCGTCTCCTCCAGCAGGCGTCGGCGTCGGCGGGCCTCGTCCCCGAGGGCTTCCGGCACCGGGCCCTCCGTGACCGTGTCACGGCCGGCGTCCCAGACCAGCGACCGCATCCGCAGCAGGTCCACCACGCCGGTGAACCCGTCCTCCCGCCCGATGGGCAGCTGGACGACCAGCGGGGTGACCCGCAACCGCTCGCGGATCGACTCGACCGCCGCGTCGAGGTCGGCCCCGGCGCGGTCCATCTTGTTGACGAACGCGATGCGCGGCACGCCGTACCGGTCGGCCTGCCGCCACACCGACTCGCTCTGCGGCTCCACGCCGGCGACGGCGTCGAACACCGCGACCGCGCCGTCGAGCACCCGCAGCGACCGCTCCACCTCGTCGGAGAAGTCCACGTGACCCGGGGTGTCGATCAGGTTGATCCGGTGGCCGTCCCACAGGCAGCTCACGGCCGCGGCGAAGATGGTGATCCCCCGGTCGCGCTCCAGGGGGTCGAAATCGGTGACGGTGGTCCCCTCGTGCACCTCGCCGCGCCGGTGGACGGCGCCGGTGAGGTAGAGGACCCGTTCGGTGACGGTGGTCTTGCCCGCGTCGACGTGGGCGAGGATGCCCAGGTTGCGGATGCCGGTCAGCGGGACGGGGTGATTGCGGTTCAGGTCGGCGCGCATGGCCATGCCCTTCGGAGGGTTCCTACGGTGGCGGGGCGCGATTGGCCTGACGAGAAGAACCGGCCGGATCCAGGCCGGGCGCGGCCCCTGGGCGGACACCGTTCGAGGACCGCCGGGGCGACCAGCGACCAGCGAGCGGCGGGCGGTGTGCGGAGCGGCGCACGCGGGGTTCGGCGTGCGGGCCATGTGCGGGGCCGCATGCTGTCTCACGTGCGGTTTCACGTGCGCCTTCGAACATGGCGCCGGAGCGGCGTCAACGCCGCCGGTGAAACGGCTTCAGTGCCCGCTTTGCCCTTACCAGGGGGCGAAGTTCGTCAGGAACGTCCGATGGCGGCCGCGCGGCCGGCATCGGAGAGCGACGTAGACACCAGGATCACCTCGTGCCGTGACCGGAGGACGACGACCGCGATGCGCTGATGCACGGTCAACTCCCCTCTCTTCGGCCGAGGCGCGCCGCGTCGTGGCGGCGCGCGTGATCAGTGGCGAGTGTACGGAAACCGCTCGTGGCCGGAAAGGGGTTTTCCGCTTCGCCGGGCCCGCCCCCGCACGCGGCCTGCACGCGGTCCCACACGCCGCGGTCCCACACGCCGCGGTGCCACACGCCGCGGTCGCACACACGGAGCGCCCCGGCGGGCGACGCGGGAAACGCGGCAGGGAGGATCTGACGGAGACTTCCACAGGATCTTTAGGAGAACGCATGCAGGTCCACGACCTGTCCGGTGGCGGCGACGTCCTCGCCCGCGTCGAGGGGGTCGCCCGCCGTGCCCTTCGACGCTACGACGTTTCCCCCGGCGCCTCCGTGACGCTGCTCAACGTCTCGGAGAACGCGACCTTCATGGTTGGCGACGGTGAATGCCGGATGATCCTGCGGGTCCACCGGCTCGGCTACCACTCGCTGGAGGCCATCGTCAGCGAGCTCGCCTGGCTCGACGCGCTGCGCGACGAGGCCGGGATCGTCACGCCGCGCGTGCTGCCCGCCCGCGACGGGTCGCGCGTCGTCGCCGTGCGGGAACCGGGATCCGAACCCCGTCACTGTGTGATGTTCGAGTTCCTGCCCGGCGCCGAGCCGGCCGAGGACCGGCTGGTGGAGGACTTCGAACGGCTGGGCGCGCTAACCGCCCGCATGCACCGCCACGCCCGCGCCTGGGCGAGGCCGGCGTCATTCACCCGCTTCCACTGGGACCTGGACGCCGCCTTCGGCCCGCGGGCGCGGTGGGGCAGGTGGCAGGACGGCGTCGGCGTGGACCGGGAGGCGCACGCCGTGCTCGCCCGGCTGGAGGCCGAGCTGCGCCGCAGGCTGGAGCGGTTCGGCAAGGGCCCCGACCGGTACGGGCTCATCCACGCCGACCTGCGCCTGGCCAACCTCCTCGTGGACGGCCGGGCGGGAACCAGCGTCATCGACTTCGACGACTGCGGCTTCGGCTGGTACCTCTACGACTTCGGCGCCGCCGTCAGCTTCATCGAGCACCGGCCGGAGGTGCCGCACATGGCGGAGTCGTGGGCGCGCGGCTACCGGTCCCTGCTCGACCTCCCGAAGGAGGACGAGGCCGAGATCTGGACGTTCATCATGTTCCGCCGCCTCCTTCTCGTCGCGTGGATCGGCTCCCATTCGGCCGCCGACATCGCCGGGGAGCTCGGCGCCGGCTACACCCAGGGCAGTTGCGAGCTGGCCGAGCGCTATCTCGGCGGCTCACTCTGAGGAGTCTTCCTCGCAGGTCGTGGACCCGGCCTGGTCCTGCCCGAAGCGCAGGATGCGATGATCGGGGTGTGATTCAATCGGGCCGACCCATGCTCTGCCATGGTTCGTCCCCGTGCGGCGGAAAGGGTGAGCAGGTGTCCCGCGACCCGGATGGCGAAAGCGCGGTCGAGGTGGTGCGGCGGGAGGTCCTTCGGCTCATCA
Source organism: Microbispora bryophytorum (assembly GCF_006874465.1). Classification (GTDB taxonomy): domain Bacteria; phylum Actinomycetota; class Actinomycetes; order Streptosporangiales; family Streptosporangiaceae; genus Microbispora; species Microbispora bryophytorum. The sequence goes on from NZ_VIRL01000004.1 coordinate 257,135, forward strand.
CGAGCGGCCGGTTCGCGGGCTTCCCGGAGGTGACGGGGTGACGGGGCACGCGGCTCCCTGGGCGGTGCGGGTGGCGAGCGCGCCCGTCAGCTTCGGCGTCTACCGCGCCGACGGCGCGCCGCTGGGGCCCGACGAGATGCTCACGACGATGCGCGAGGCCGGATACCACGGCACCGACTCCGGGCCGATCGGATACCTGGGCACGGCGCCGGCCCTGCCCGAGCGGCTCGCGGCGCATGGTCTCGGGCTCTCCGGCGGCTGGGTGGACCTGCGCTACGACGACCCGGACGGCTTCCGCGAGGATCTGGCCGCCCTCGACGCCGCCCTCGACGTGTTCACCGCCGTCGGCGACGCGGAGGCCGGGGCGGCCGATCCGCGTTTCGCGCCGCGGCCGACTCTCGCCTGCCCGGACCGGCCCGAGCGGTTCGCCCGTCCCGGCATGCCGGCCGATCTGAGGCTCTCCCTGTCCGACGACGACTGGCAGGCGTGCGCGGGGCGGATCGGCGAGGCCGCGGCCCGCTGCCGTGACCGCGGCCTGGAGCCCGTCTTCCACCACCACCTGGGCACCGACGTGGAGACGCCCGAGGAGATCGAGCGGCTGCTCGGCTCGACGGACGTCTCGCTGTGCCTGGACACCGGCCACCTGTGGCTGGCGGGGGGCAACCCCGTGGCGGTCATCCGCGACTGGTCCTCGCGGATCCGGCAGGTGCACGTCAAGGACGCCTCCCGGGACGTCCTCGCCCGGATCCGCGGGGTCGGCGGCGACCTGTGGGACCTGGTCGTGGCGGGCGGTTTCCCGCCGCTCGGGCAGGGCGATCTGGACCTGCCCGCCGTGCTGGCCGAGCTGCGGCGGTCGGGTTACGAGGGCTGGATCGTGATCGAGCAGGACGTTCCGGTCTTCCGCGCCTCGGACACCGAGGCGCTCGCGCGGGCGGTCGCCGACCAGCGGGCCAACCGCACCGCCTTCGGCGAGGCACTCCGCGCCGCCGGCCTCGCCTGATCCCGCCCCGCCGGGCGCGCGCCACGGGCGGAATCCGACGACGATGGCGGTATGACGACCGCAGCTGATTACGCCGAGTTCGCCGCACGGGAGGCGCACGGCGTGTCCCCGGCGTACGAGCGCCTGGCGCTCGCGGTCTCCCGCGACCATGAGATGCTCGCGCTGCTCGGCACGCTCCCGCCGGCGAAGCGGCAGCCGAACCTGCTGTTCGGCGTCGTACGGTTCCTCGGCGGCCCGGTCGAGGACCCCGCAGCGTTCCGTGACTTCACCATGGGGAACCGGCCGGCGGTCGAAGCGGAGATGCGCACCCGGGCCACGCAGACGAACGAGGCCGGGCGGTGCGCGGTGCTGCTGCCGGTGCTCGCCGCGCTGCCGCAGCCGCTCGCGCTGCTGGAGGTCGGGGCCTCTGCCGGATTGTGCCTCTACCCCGACCGGTACGCCTACCGCTACGGCGACCACCCGGTCGGCTCCGGCGAACCGGTCCTGGACTGCGCCGTGACCGGGGTGGCGCCGCCGGCCCGCCTGCCCGACGTGGTGTGGCGGGCCGGTCTTGATCTGAACCCGCTCGACGTGACGAGTCCCGCCGACGTCGCGTGGCTCGACGCCCTCGTTTGGCCGGAGCACGAGCGGCGGCGGGCCCGGCTGAGGGCGGCTGCGGCCGTCGCCGCGACCGAGCCGCCGCTGCTCGTGCGCGGCGACCTGGCGGACGATCTGCCGGACCTGGCCGCGAAGGCCCCGGCAGGCGCCACGCTCGTCGTGTTCCACACCTCGGTGCTGTACCAGGTGCCGGCGCCGCGGCGGGAGGCGTTCGCCGAGATGGTCCGCGGGCTGCCGGGGCACTGGATCGCGAACGAGACCCCCGATGTGCTGCCCTACCCCGGCCTGCCGGAGCCGCCCGGCGCGGCACTGCACAACGTCCTCGCGCTGGACGGGACGCCGCTCGCCTGGACCCTGTCGCATGGGCAGGCGATGACCTGGTTCGCGTGACCTCGCCGCGTCACTGGCCGCGTCACTGGCCGCGGCGCAGTCCGTGCAGGAACGTGACGAGACCGGACCTCGGGCGCACGTCGCCGCCGTCCTGCACAGCCGGCGGTGACGGCTCGCCGCGGGTCTCTCGCGCGGGCCGGAGCGTGCCGGAGAACCTCGTGCTGACCTCGTACGTCACGGGCAGGGAGCGCAGCGCGCGGACGAAGGGGGAGGGACGCCACGGAAGCCGGTCCACCGGAAGCGTCGGGGTCAGCACTGAGAACCGGTCGAGCAGGCGGCGCACCGCGATCGTGGACATCTGCGTGGCCAGCCGCTGGCTCGGGCACCTGTGCGGGCCCGCGCCCCACGCGAGGTGGGCGCGGGTGCTGCGGATGTTGTCGCTGGTGAACGCTCCGGCGAACCGCGGGTCGGCGTGTGCTCCCGCGATCGACAGCATCACCGGGTCGCCGGCCGCGATCGTGAAGCGGCCGAGCTTCACGTCCATCCTGGCGTAGCGGAGGGTCAGGTTGGCCAGCGCCGGGTTGGCCAGGGCGACGCGGTTGACCACCTCCTCGATCGCGCCGATCGACAGGCTCTCCCTGAGGCGGGGATTGGTGATCGCCTCGACGATGACGTTGCAGATCAGGCTGCCGGTGAAGTCCAGGAATCCGGACAGCATCATCAACTCGCGGGCGAGTTCCTCGTTGGTGAGATCCGGCTTCGCCTCGATCATGTACGACGGCAGGTCGTCGCCGTGCCGCTGCCGTTTGGCCGTCGCCAGGTCGAGGAGGGCGGCGTGCAACCGCTGGTACGCCCCGGCGGAGTCGGAGCCGTCCAGCAGGCGCCACTGGTCCTCGAGCAGGTCCTCGCCGCGCTCGATGGTGACGCCGAGCAGGTGGTTGGCGACGAGCAGGGGGAACGGCCGGCTGTACTGCCCGGCGAGATCGGCCCGGCCGGTGGGCCCGGCCTCCGCCATCACGTCCACGAGATCGTCGCAGTGCCTCACCATGGCCCGTTCCAGCCGCTGCGCCTGCTCGCCGCCGGGATCCTGGAACGGCCGGAGCCCCGCGATCCAGGCGCCGCGCAGACCCCGGTGCCTGTCCCCGTCGTGGAAACCGGAGTTGTCGGCCTGCAGGAGGGCGAGCAGCGGCCAGTCGGCGGGAACGCCTCCTTCCGCGTACGCCCGCCAGTGGTCCACGCGCTTGCTCCACGCGTCGCGCGCGTTCTGCATGATGTGCAGCACCTCGTCGTAGCCGAGCACGAACCACACCGGCACACCGAGGACGTCGACCGGGGCCACCGGGCCATACCTGGCGCGCAGGCGCTCGTAGACGAGTGTGGGATCGACTTCGTAGTCTCCGGTGAGCAGGGACTCCAACGGCAAGGAGATGAGCCCTTCAACGGCCGACGCGGACCATCTTTCGGAGACCAAGGGCTGCGCCTGCCTTTCCTGCCATATATGGGGTACGGGCGGTGATCTTAGAGTGTCCGCCCGCGAATGTCAGCGCCTCGGCTGCATCGCTGCTCAGGGTGGGGGCGGACCGGCGACGTAGTGTGGCGGCATGACGCTGGAGCTCGACGGCAGGATCGTGAAGATCACGAATCCGGACCGCGTGGTCTTCCCGCGGACCGGGCACACGAAGCTCGACCTGATCTCCTACTACCGGGTGGTCGCGGAGGGGGCGGTGCGCGGCGTGGCCGACCGGCCGGTGATACTCAAGCGCTTCGTGCACGGCGTCGACCGGGAGGCGTTCTTCCAGAAGCGGGCGCCCGCCAAGCGACCGGAGTGGGTGGAGGTCGTCGAGCTGAGCTACCCCTCCGGCCGAACGGCGGACGAGGTGGTGATCCGCGACCTCGCCCACCTGCTGTGGACGGTGAACCTGGGCTGCGTGGACCTCAACCCCCATTCCGTGCGGGCCCACGACCTCGACCATCCCGACGAGCTGCGGATCGACCTCGACCCCGTGCCCGGCGTCGGCTGGGAGCAGATCGTGCGGGTCGCCCTGGTCGCCAGGGACGTGCTGGAGGAGCACGGCCTGACCACCTGGCCCAAGACGTCGGGCTCGCGCGGATTCCACGTCTACGCCCGCATCGAGCCGCACTGGACCTTCCCCGAGGTGCGGCGGGCCGCCGAGGCCGTGGCCAGGGAGGTCGAGCGCCGGGAGCCGGACGTCGCCACCAGCCGGTGGTGGAAGGAGGAACGGCAGGGCGTCTTCGTGGACTACAACCAGAACGCCCGCGACCACACCGTCGCCTCCGCCTACTCCGTACGGCCGACCGGCCTCGTCTCGGCCCCGCTGGCCTGGGACGAGGTGCCCGGGTGCCGGCCGGAGGACTTCACGCTCGCGTCGATGCCCGACCGCTTCGCCGAGGCGGGCGACCCGTGGGCCGGCATGGACGAGCGGGCGGGGTCGCTGGACGCCCTGCTGGAGCTGGCCGAGGCCCAGGGGCCGCGGCCGGACAGGCCCGCGGACCCGCCGCGGCAGGGACGGCGTCAGTCCGTCATGCCGCTCGTCGAGATCGCCAGGGCCGCCACGCGGGACGAGGCGATGGCCGGGCTCGAACGATGGAAGGCCCGCCATCCCGAGGTGGCCCGCCTCCTGCAGCCGGCCGACGTCCTGGTCGACTCGATGCGAGGGCGCAGCTCGACCTGGACGAGGATCAGGGTGAACCTCCGGCACGTCCCCGAGCCCGACCGCCCCGGCCAGGAACCGCTGGAGGTCGACTACGACCCCTACGGCAGAGATCAGCCGGGGCCGTAGACCTCCCACAGCTCGCCGAGGAAGAACCGGCAGAAGCGGGTCACGGCCCCCGTGCCGTCCGGCCCGGCCGTGCGGAAGGTCGTGAGCATCCGCACGAGGTCGGACGGCAGGATGCGCAGCGTCCCCGCGGCGACCACGGCGGCGTCGTCGTCCCCGCCCTCCTCGACGTGCCCCTCCAGCAGGCGGGCGTGCAGGGTGGAGGTGTCCAGCCACAGGCGGGTCGGCGCGCCCGGCAGGATCTCCTTGTGCCCGGCCAGAGTGCGGGGGCGGCCGTCGGCGTCCCAGAAACGCAGGCGGTAGCACATGCGCCGCTGCCCGGCCGTCTCCCCGGGGACGAACAGGTTGAACGAGCCCCCGGCGATCGGCCGCCTGCCTCCGCACAGGTCGGCCTCGATCCAGCCCTCCGCCCTCGCCTCGTGCTCGGGCTCGGTCAGGAAGCGGTCGATGTCGTCGATCGTGATCGTGATGCGGAAGGCCATGGGGCGTCCGCCGGCTCCACTTCGGCGGGCCGCACCGCCGGGCGGGACGAGCGTCAGGAGCCCCCGCATCTCCTCCACGAACCACAGCGAGGTCCGGCCCTCGAACACGCTCGGCTCGTCCGCGCGTCCGGCCGCGAAGGGACGGCCGCCGGAGACGGTCTCCGTTCCCATCGGCACGGTCTCCGTTCCCATCGGCACGGCCTCCGTCCCCACCTCGATCGGCGGCACGGCGGGCAACTCCACTGACTCGACCCCCACTGACTCGACCCCCACTGACTCGACCCCCACTGACTCGACCCCCACTGACTCGACCCCCGCGGCCCCGACCATCACGGCCCCGACCCCCGCCAGTGGCGCGGCGAGGGACGCACGGGACTCCAGGATCCGGGTGCTCATGCGGTCGGCGAGCGCGGCGATGGTCAGCGACGGATTGGCGCCGACCGGCCCCGGCAGGGCCGCGCCGTCCGCGACGTACAGCCCGGGGAAGCCGAAGACCTCTCCGTACGGGTCGCAGACCCCCTCGCCCGGATGGCGGCCCATCGGCGCGCCGCCCAGCGGATGCACGGTCATGATCCGCCTGCGCCACCACGGCGGGCTGTCGGCGTACTCCGCGCCGAGCACGTCGCCGATCCTGCGCATGATGGCACGCAACCGCTCGTAGTAGTCCTCGCTGCTCTCGGCCGTCCAGTCCACGTCGAGGCGGCCGTCGCGCAGGCGCAGCCTCCCGTCGGGGACGTCCCGGCCCATGCCGAGCAGCGGCAGCGAGGTGCCCGACAGCTCGCCCCGGCCGATCAGGTCGGCGAACTCCGCCGACAGGTTGGTGTCGTGGGTGAGGATGTTGCGCATCCGCCGCAGCAGGAACCTGGCGACCCTGCCCGGCCTCATGTCCGCGCCCTCGACCAGGTAGTCGACGAACTCGGGATAACCGCCGTCCTCGATGTAGGCGCCGCGTCCGTCCGCGCCGTCGTCGAGCCGGATCGCGCTGGTGATGACCGGTCCGCGGCTCGCCCGGATGGGCCGGGTCCTGCTCCGGTCGGTGGCCCGCAGCAGGAACGCCAGCATGTCCCCGTTGCCGCAGAAACGGCTGCCGATCGTCGCGCTCAGGCCGGGGAAGGCCGCCCGGTTCTTCAGCAGCAGGTAGGACGTGCCGTACGTGCCGGCGGCCAGGACGAGCCGGTCGCAGCTGATCGTGTGCGGCCCGGTCCGCCGGGGCGGCCCGTCGCCGTCCTCGCCCGCCTCGTCCTCGCGCGGCATGTGCTCGACGTACTGCACGTCGTAGCCGCCGCCCACGCGCGGCCCGATGCGCCGCACCTCGTGCAGCGTGCGCAGGTCGGCGCCGTGGTGCCGGGCGGCCGACAGGTAGGTGTGGTCGAGACTGTTCTTCGCGCCGTCGTTGCAGCCGAGGTCGCACTCGCCGCACAACCGGCACGTACGGCGCGGCACGCCGTGCAGGTTCCCGTACGCCGCCGCGGCGAGCGGCGCCCCCTGGGAGGGCTGCGCCCCCGGCGACGGCGCGAAGCTGACGGCCAGCGGCGGAAGCCGCCAGTCGAGCCCCAGCTCGGCCGCCGCGTCCCGCATGGCGAGCGTCTTCAGCGTGTCGTCGAAGCCGGGACTGGTCAGCGGGTAGGGCGAGACGCCGATCATGCGCTCGACCGCGTCGTAGTGCGGTTCGAGGTCGGCCCTGGTCACCGGCCACGACTCGTAGCCGCCTCCGGGCAGCGCCTGCTCGTGGACGAACCAGTCCTCGTCCTTGCGCAGCATGACGTTGGCGTAGACGAGCGAGCCGCCGCCGAGGCCGCTGGAGACCACCGAGTCGCAGCCGGAGAAGCTCCAGATGTCGAACATCCCGTACAGGCCCTCGGCCGGGTCCCAGAAGGCGCGGCCGAGCTGGGCCGGGCCGCGCGGGAACTCGCCCGGCGCGTACGCCCTGCCCCGCTCCAGCACGACCACGGACAGCCCCGCCTCGGCGAGGCGGCAGGCGGCGACCGCGCCGCCGAAACCCGAACCGACCACGACCGCGTCGACGTGTTCCATAAGTGGATGTCTCTCAGTGACGCGGTCAGCGACCGCTGTGCCGCTTCAGGAAGTCGAGGATGTGCGGGAAGACGTCCCGGTGCGCGTTCGCCCCGATCAGGGGGTCGATGTGCCCGTAGCCGGGCAGGATCCGCAGCTCGTGCCGTCCCGGCGCCGCCTCCGACAGCACGCGGTGGCAGACGATGTTGGAGTCGGTGAAGACCTCGTTGCGGTCGCCGGTGAGGAACAGGATCGGCGTGTCGACGTCGGCCGCATTGACCAGGTAGTCGTCGGGCAGCGCGGCGTACCGCGGGTCGCCGATGTCGGACTTCACCGCCCGCCCGGCCGCCACCATCTTCCGCACGTGACGGTAGTAGTGCAGGTCGCAGGCGCCGTTGAGGTCGGCGAGCCGCTCGTGCACGTGCGTCCTTCGCGCGAGGTTGCGGTGGCGGTACATCGCGGGCCTGCCGCTGCCCCACATGAAGCTCTGCATGTGGCAGGCCGCCTCACGGCACTCGGGATGGAAGTAGGAGACGGCGCGGGCCAGCAGCCACCGCCGCGTCAGCGGGGGTGCGTCCCTGAACCGGGGGTCCAGGTAGGACAGGCCCGTGCCGTACTCCAGCAGCGCGGGACCGAGGGTGAGCTTGAGGCGGGCCCAGGGGTGCACCCGGGGCGTCAGCGCGACGCTGTTGGCCACCACGCTGGCGATCTCGCTCACGGCCCCGGAGAACAGGCTCATGTGGAAGGTCACCGACCCCAGGCAATGGGCCACCACGTGGATCCGCCGCGCCCCCACGTGGCGGCGGATCTCGCGTAGTGCTGCCGGGTGGTCGTACTGGGCGATGTCGTCCAGCGTGTGCCTGCGAGTCTCCAGCGTGTACGGGAACCTGTTGCTCATCCGGAAGTCCAGCGCCCACACGTCGCCGAACCCGCTGTCGTGCAGGAACCTGACCAGGTTCGTGTGCTCCGGCATGATGAACATGTCGCTCGACGAGGTCAGGCCGTGCACGAGCAGCACGACGTCATCCTGCGCCCCCTGCGCCGGCGTGTGGTCGCGGCGGAACCGGGTGAGCTGCAACCCCAGCTCGTCCTCGGTGGCGAACGGATGGACCGTGACCTCGGCGTCCCGCACGCCGTCAAGCGTGAACCGGGGTATGCGGTGTTCCATCCGATCGCCTTTCTGCCGGGGCAACGATCCCAGGACCACCCATAGCGGCGGCATCGTGGAAAACCCGTACTTGTCGGCACTCAGCGCGTGAGGGCGGTCGCCACGCCGACCCGGGAGGTGACCTCCAGCTTGGTGAAGATCCGCGACAGGTGCGTCTCCACCGTACGGACGCTGAGGAAGAGCCGCTCGGCGACCTGCTGATTGGTCAGCCCTTCGGCGACCAGCTGCGCCACCTCAAGCTCCCGGGGCGACAGCCCGAACCTGGTCGCCTGCCCGCCCGGGGCCGTGGTCGCGCCGCCGCCCACCCGTACGCCGAGGCGGCGCAGCTCGCGCTCGGTGCGCGCCTTGAGCCCGCGGGCGCCGCAGGCGTCGAAGACCTCGGCCGCGGCACGCAGGTTCTCCCTGGCGCGGCTCCGGCCGCCGGGCGTCCCGAGATGCGCGAGCCCGGCGGTGAGCAGGGCCCGGCCCGCGTCGAGCCGCCGCTCGCCGGCGCCCAGCAGCCGGGCCGCCTCCTCCGCGGCCGCGGCCGCCGAGGACGGGTCCCGGCGAGACAGCGCGTGCGCGCGGGCGAGCGCGGCGAAGCCGCAGTAGGCCGGCAGGCGTGGATCCTCCAGCCGCACGGCGAGCGCCGCCCACTGCGCCGCCCGCGCGGACGCCTCCGTGTCGGCCCCTGCGCCCGTCCCTGTGCCGGTCCCCGTGGCGATCCCTGTGCCGGCCTCCGTGCCCGTCTCCCTGGAGGCGTCCGTGTAGGCGAGCGTCTCGCACGCCTGGAGCAGCGTCCCCGGGTCCACGCGGGGCGACTCGAACCGGTTGCACGCGTCCAGCACCGCCTCGACGCCGTCGGCGAACCGGCCCGCGTTGACCAGGGCCTGTCCCCGCGCGTAGCGGGCCGTGGCCTCCCAGGTCTCGCCCGCCCCGACGCCGCACCGCACGGCCTCCTCGCCGGCGCGCAGGGCCGCCTCGTCGTCGCCGCTCCACGACTCGGCCAGGCAGAGCTGGGTGAGCGCGAAGACGAGCTGCTGGCCGGAGTCGAGCAACCGGGCGCCCTCCACCGACTCCTCCGCGGTGGCCCTGGCCTCCGCCAGCCGGCCCGTCGCCACCAGCGTCTTGGCCCGGCCCGCCAGCAGGTTGGTCAGGATGTAGGTCTGCCCGGTCGACCGCGCGACGGACGCCGCCCGGTCGAAGTGGCGCAGCGCCTCGCCGTACCGGCCCAGGTAGGACTCGGCCCAGCACAGCCAGGCGATGGCGTCCAGCCACTCGGACAGGTGCTCGTCCGGGGCGTCGGCGAGCAGCTTGCCGGCGATCTCGGCGTAGCGCAGCGCGTCGTCCGTACGGCGGGCGGCCAGGGCGGGCATCGGGCGCAGCGCCGCCACCGCGACCGCGAGCCCGGGCTCCCAGTCGTCGGCGTTGTCGGGCATCAGATCGAGCACCGCCTGGGCGGCCCGGAAGTCCACCCGCATCATGCTCTCGGCGACCAGACGCATCCGCATCGGCACCGCGGCGGCCGCCCGCGGGTTGGGCAGTCGGCTCAGCTCGTCGAGCAGCAGCGCCCTGGCCTCCTGCGGGCGGTCGAGCTGGCGCTCCATCAGCGCGCAGACACGGGCCGCGCGTCCCCTGCGGGGGTAGTCGTCCTCGGGAAGCATGCGCAGCAGCTCGCGGGCGGTGTCGCGGCCCTCGGCGAGCCTTCCGCTGATCCCCTGGGCCCAGCTCAGCTCCAGCATCAGGGCGAGCCGATCCTCCCGGGCCCCGGCGTCGTCCGGCATGAGCCGCAGCGCCGCCTGCAGCCAGTGCGCCGAGGTGGCGGGCGCGTGCGCGGTCACCGCGCGGGCCGCGGCCACCAGCACCTCCACCGCCGGCCGGTCGCCGAACGACCCGGAGTGCTCCACGTGGTGGGCCCGCACGGTCGCCGGGGCGCCCAGCTCCGCCAGGCGGGCCGCGATCCTGGCGTGCGCGCCCAGGCGCCAGCCCGCCGCCGCCGACTCGTAGACGGCACGCCGCACGAGGGGGTGGCGGAAGCGGAACCGCGCGCCCGCGCTGCGGACGATGTCGCGCTCGACCAGTTCGTCCAGCGCGGCCAGCGTGGCGGCGGGCGGCAGCTCGGCGGCCACGGCGGCCACGGCCGGCTCGAACTCGTCGGCGGCGACCGCGGCGGCCTGGGCCACCAGCAGCGCGCCGGGGGACAGGTCGCCCAGCTCGACCTGGAGCGCGGCGAGCACGGTCGGCGGCAGCTCGGTCACGTCGGTGCCGCCCATCCGGGCCAGTGCCTCCAGATAGAACGGGTTTCCGCCGCTGGCCTCGTACAGCGCCGTGCCGCGTCCCCTGCTGACGTCGGGCCCGAGGAACTGCCGGACCTCGGCCGCGCTGAGCGGACCGACCACGACCTCGTGCCCGCGCGGGCCGGCCGCCGCGGCCAGCGTGGCCACGCGCGGGGCGGCCTGGGCCGGACGGTAGGCCACGGCCATCAGCACCGGGCCGGCGGGCGGGTGCCGCACGACGTGGTCGAGGAACTCGAGCGTGCCGTCATCGGCCCAGTGGACGTCGTCGAGGACCAGCAGCAGGCCGGTGGGCTCGGCCAGCGCGCCCACCAGGTGCCGTACGGCCCGGTAGAGCCGATATCGGGCCAGGCCGCTGCGGTCGTCGGCCAGCGCGGGCTCGTCGCCGGCCGGGGCTCCGCCGGCGGCCAGCCCGGGGAAGACGCCGGACAGCAGGGTGGCCTGCCCGGACCCCACGGTCCGGACGACCTCCTCCCGGCGTGCGTCGAGATGGTCGTCGAGCGCGTCCACCAGTGCGCTGTAGGGAAGCATCTGCTCATACTCGGCGGCGCGTCCCCACAGGGCAGTGAAACCGATCTCACCGGCCATCGCCGCGAGCTCGGCGAGCAGCCGCGTCTTGCCCGCGCCCGGCTCGCCGGCCAGCGCGAGGAACTGGAAGCCGTCGCGGTGGCTCGCGGCCATCGCGCCCCGCAGCGCGGTCAGCGCGTCCCGCCGTCCGACGAGTGGCACGGACATGCCCGTGACGACCGGACCGGCCGTGCGTCCGTCCATTCGCACCCCACACGCGAACACGCGGGCCGTCCCCGCCGGTCGCGCCGACAACACCCAGTAAATGCACCTTACAGATCACGAGACCCGGACAGGGGGCGGGTCCGGCATTGACACTCTATGGAAAGTATTCGAAAAGGGACCGGTCAGTTCGGGCGATTCCGGGATCAGAAGCGCATGGCACCGGGTACGGGACGCGTCGTTCACACATCGTCACCGCGGAGGTGCCAGGTGCTGGACCGGATCGCCGATCCCAGGGGGCGGCGCACGCCGTACGGACCTCCCGACGCGGTGGAACGGCTGGCCGCGGCCCTGCCGAGCCACATGCGCGACGCGCTCCCCCCGGTCATCCGCCTCGGCAGCCCCTGGCCGGTGCGTGTGGACGCGTTCACGGAGGACGGCGTCGCCGAGCCGGACGTCGAGCGCTGGGTTCCCGCGGTCTCCGCGGCGGGTTCCAACGGCGACGCCCTCGACGTGGCCGTTCGCGGCGGACGGGTGGTGGGCGTGCGCGGCCGGGCCGGTGACCGCGTCAACCACGGCAGGCTCGACCCCCGGGAGTGGCACGCCTGGCAGCCGCGCGCGGCGCGGCTGACCCGCCCTCTGGTCCGGGAGGACGGGCGGCTGGTGGAGACGACGTGGGACGTCGCGATGAACCGCGTCGCCGCGAGGTCGCGGGAACTGCTCGCCCGCCCCGGCGGCTGGGGCAGCCTCGCCTTCCACACCGGCACGCGGCTGTTCCTTGAGGAGCACTACACCCTGGCCGTCATCGGCAAGGCGGGCATCGGCACCCCGCACATGGACGGCGACACCCGCTGGGGCGCGGCGGCGGCCGCGGCCGCGCTCGCGGCGAGCTTCGGCACCGACGGCCAGCCGGGCTCGTACACCGATGTGGACCACTGTGACGCGCTCGCGCTGTGGGGGCACGACTGCGCCGCCACCCATCCCGTGCTGTGGGAGCGCATGCTCGACCGGCGGCTCGGCTCCAGGCCGCCCGCCATGATCGCGACCGGCCCGGAGGGGACGGCGGGGGCCAGGGAGGCCGACGTCCACCTCGCGGTGCGTCCCGGCACCAACGTGGCCCTCCTCAACGGCCTGCTGCACGAGCTGATCGCGGGCGGCTGGTACGACACGGCCTACGTCGCCGCGCACACCGTGGGGTTCGAACGGCTGTGGCGCGTCGTCGAGGCGTACCCCGCCAAGCGCGCGGCGGAGATCTGCGCGGTTTCGGTCGCGCAGATCGAGCAGGCCGCCGAGATCCTGGGCGCCGCCGAACGGCTGGTGTCGACCGTGGGCCCGGCCCTCCTGGGCTCCAACCAGGCGACCGCCGCCGCCTGCCAGGTCAACAACGTCCACCTGCTGCGCGGCATGCTCGGCCGTCCGGGGGCGGGGCTCTGCCAGCTCGGGGGGCCCGGATGCGACGCGCTGGAGGCGGGGTCGGCCGCGGACCTGCCGGGGCTGCGCAACTGGGCCGACACGGGGCACGTGCGCGAGCTGGCGGACCTGTGGAACGTCGACCCCGCCGTCATCCCGCACTGGGGGCCGGCCACGCACGCCACCCAGATCCTCAGGTACGCCGAGGAGGGCTCGGTCGGGCTGTTGTGGATCACGGCGTCCGATCCGGCGGCCACGATGCCCGGTCTCGACCGGATCCTCGCGCGGGAGGACCTGTTCGTCGTCGTCCAGGACCCGTACCTGACCGAGACCGCGCGGCTGGCCGACGTGGTGCTCCCGGCGGCGGTCTGGGGTGAGAAGACCGGCACCGTCACCGGCGCCGACCGCACGGTGCACCTGTGCGAGAAGGCGGTCGAGCCGCCGGGGGAGGCCAGGGCGGACCTCGACATCCTGCTCGACTACGCGCGGCGGATGGACCTGCGCGACCGGGACGGCCGGCCGCTCCTGCGCTGGACCGACGCGGAGTCGGCGTTCGAGGCGTGGAAGGCGTGCTCCCGGGGCCGTCCGTGCGACCACACCGGGATCACCTACGACCGGCTGCGGGCCGGCGGCGTCCCGTGGCCCTGCCTGCCGTCCAGTTCCCACGGCATCGAGCGTCTGTACGCCGGCGGGCGCTTCAACACCGGGCCGGAGGACTGCCAGACGTTCGGAGCCGACCTCGCCACGGGGGCCGAGTACGGCGAGGAGCGGTACCGCGCGGAAAACCCCCGGGGACGGGCCTTCCTCCACGCCGCCGAATTCGAGCCGTCTCCCGAGGTCGCCGACGACGAGCACCCCTTGGTCCTCGTCACCCGCCCGGGGCCGTGCCGCTTTCCGGCCCGGCCGGCTCGTCCCGGCGACGCTGCGTCCGAGCCGTTCGCGGCCGAGCCGTGTCTGGAAGTCCACCCCGGCGACGCCGCGGCGCTCGGCGTCGAGGACGGTGACCTCGTCCGGGTCGAGTCGCCCCTCGGCGCGCTGGAGGCCGTCGCGCGTCTGTCGGGCGCATGCCCGGGGGCCGTGGTCCTGCCGCTCGACGGACAGGGCGAGGCCGTGGCGCGGGCGGTCGCGGAGTTGACGTTCACCGCATGGGACCCGGTGTCCCGCCGGCCGCTGTGCACGGCCGCGGCGGTCCGGCTGGTGAAGGCCGGGCGGCGCGGGGAGGCCGCCCTGGAGGAGGGCCTCTACTCGGCCGCCGCCACACGGCTCGGCTGCGGTGTGACCGCGCGGCCCGAGGTGACGGCCGTAGCCGGAGGAGGGGAGGCGCCGGAACGATACGAGGAGGTCTGACGTCCGCGATCGCCGGAGACGAGGTGGGTCGGCCTACCGGAAGGAAGCGACGAAATGATCCTTGCAGGCACACGCACCGCTTGGGGGGACGCCGCCCGCGGGTGGGACGATCTGTGAGCGGGCATCTGGCGCGCTATCTGGAGACGCTGTCCCGCACGCAGCATGCGCTGTCGTACGGGTTCCACACGCTGCGGCGCGTCCATCCCCGTGAGTCCGACCTGTGCGGTGTCTGCGAGCGCCTCGCCGCGCAGTGCCGCGATCACGCCGAGCGGCTGGAGCCCTTCCTGCGGAGGTACCGCTCCGGGAGCCTGCGCGATCCGCGTCCCGCGCCGTCGCGAGCGCCGGGGAGGCCGCCGGGGCTGGAGGTGCCGCGCCGTGAGGCCTCCGGTTTCGACGCGGCGGGTTTCGAGGGCGCTGGTTTCGAGGCCGGGGCATTCCAGGCCGGGGGTTTCGACGCGAGGGGAATCGACGCCGGGGGTTTCGACACGGGGGAATTCGACTCCGGGAGGTTCGATGCAGGAGGGCGCGATACCGGCGTCTTGGACACCGGCGGCGTGAATACCGGGGGCTTCGACAGCGGGAGTTTCGACAGCGGGGGTTTCGACGCGGCGGGTCTGGAGCCGGCGGACCTCCAGCGGGTGGTGCGCGGGGCCGTGGAACGGGAGCGGGCGGGTGCGGAGGGTGCGGAGGGTGCGGACTCCGGGACGGCGCGCCGCCCTGGAGTGACGCCGGGCCGGGGCGGCGGGAACGGCGGCAGGGGCGGCGGCAGGGACGGCGGCGGGGATGGGAGCGGCCTGGCTCTGCTGCGAGACCTGCACGGGCTGTACCTCCTGGGCACCGAGTGCGACTTGTCGTGGAGCGTGGTCGCGCAGGCCGCGCGCGGGCTCAGGGACGACGACCTGCTCGGTCTCGCCCGGCACTGCGCCCCCGAGACGGCCATCCAGTTGCTCTGGCTGCGCACCCGGATGCACCAAGTCGCACCGCAGGTTCTCGTCGTCCCGTCCTGGTAGTTCAGAAAAGTTCGACAAATCCCGTCATTAAGAGGAAATCTAGACAAGAGACGTATGATTTCCGATTAAATGGATTGTGGCCGCGTGAGGGTAATTGATAGAAGATTATCTCGGCGCCGGCGACCGGCAGGTGGCGGCCGTGGCCCATCGTGATACCGGTGCTCTTGGCGGGGGCGCATCGGTGGTGGCGGGAATGCGTCGCCGGTAAAGGCGAGTGCAGTGCCGCGATTTCACGGGGGCGCCGGCCGTTTTCGGCTGCCGGCGCCCTTGTGGATCACACGACGCCCTGAGGACGGATGCCGCCCCGTCCCCTCGGGCCAGGCCGGGTCTGGCCGCGCTGGGCCGCGGCTCGCCGGCGACCGCCGCTTGGGCGCGCCGGAGCTCGGCGATCCGTTGACCGTGCCGGTCGAACGATCGAGAGGCGACCGGCTCCATGACGATCCCGGGGGCCGTTCAACGCCGGACCCGCGTCCGCCGGACGCGACCAGACGGAGAAACGACGAAACCCCGGCCGCGGCCGGGGTTTCGGTGAGTGGTGGACGATACTGGGATTGAACCAGTGACCTCTTCCGTGTCAGGGAAGCGCTCTCCCGCTGAGCTAATCGTCCGTGCCCGGATCTCGTCCGGACTCCGAGCGGAAGACGGGATTCGAACCCGCGACCCTCACCTTGGCAAGGTGATGCTCTACCACTGAGCCACTTCCGCAGCCATCGCTCGGGTTTCCCCGGCGACGCGTGAACAACTCTAGCGGATTCCCAGGGGTGCCGGTGCCAACCGGCCTCGATTCCGCACGCGGACGCGCGGCCGTGACCGAAGCGGGCCGAGACGTTGACCTGCCGGGGAGGCCGCGCGCAGGATGAGGCCGCGACCATAAGAAGGAGGGGTTCCGTCATGGCGAAGGTGCTCATCATCACCGGTGACGCGGCCGAGGACCTGGAGGTGATGTACCCGTACCAGCGGCTCCTGGAGGAGGGCTACGAGGCGCACATCGCGGCGCCGTCCGCCAAGAGGCTCCAGTTCGTGGTGCACGACTTCGTCGAGGGGTTCGACACCTACACCGAGAAGCCGGGCCACACCTGGGCGGCCGACGTGGCCTTCTCCGAGGTGAACCCGGACGAGTACGCCGCGCTGGTGATCCCCGGCGGTCGCGCCCCCGAGTACCTCCGCGGCGACCGGGACGTGCAGGAGATCGTCCGCCACTTCGCCGGCGCCGGGAAGCCGATCGCCGCGCTCTGCCACGGGCCGCTGGTGCTCGCGGCGGCCGGAGTGCTCAAGGGACGGGAGAGCAGCGCGTACCCCGCCTGCGCGCTCGACGTGGAGAACGGCGGCGGCACGTGGGTCGACAGCGAGGCCCACGTCGACCAGAACCTCGTGACCGGGCGGGCCTGGCCGGACCACCCGGCGTGGATGCGCGCGTTCATGAAGGTGCTGCGCGCCGTGGCCCCGGTGGCCTGATCGTCGCACCGACCGGACGAGGGGCGGATCCGTTCGCCGCTCCGCCCCGGCCGGGCTCGCTCCCCGTGACGAGGCGGCGGACGATCACGGTCGGGAGCATGGTCGCGGGCGACTCCGCGCGGCCCCTCCGGCGGTGCGCGGGGCGGGAGCCGAGGGACTAGAGTCGCCCGCCGTGACCGAATCCGCTTCCTATCTCACCGCGACGGCGGAGGCCTACGACGCCGTCGCCGACCTCTACGCGGAGCTCTTCCGGGACTCGCTCGGCCGCCTGCCGCTGGACCGCGCGCTGCTCGACGCGTTCGCCGAGTCCGTACGGGCCGCCGGCGCCGGGCGCGTGGCCGAGGTCGGCTGCGGGCCCGGCTATGTGACCGCGCACCTGCGCGACCTGGGACTGGACGTCTTCGGCGTCGACCTGTCGCCGAGGATGATCGAGATCGCCCGTGAGGCCTATCCCGATCTGCGCTTCGAGGTCGGGTCCATGGACGCGCTGGACCTGGCCGACGGCGAGCTGGGCGGCATCCTGTCCTGGTACTCGGTCATCCACACCCCGCCGCGGCAGCTGCCGGCGTACTTCGCCGAGTTCCGCCGCGTCCTGGCCCCCGGCGGCCTCCTCCTGCTCGGCTTCTTCGAATCCGAGGGCGATCCGGTGGCGGAGTTCGACCACAAGGCGGCGCCGGCGTACCGCTGGCCGATCGACGGCCTCGCCGAGCTGGCCCGCGAGGCGGATTTCCGCGAGATCGGACGGATGCTGCGCGCGCCTCTCGAAGGCGAGCGCTTCCGCCAGGGCCGTCTGCTGATGCGCCGGCTCTAGATCCTCGTAGCCGGCCGGTCCGAGCGCGGCCGGACCGGCCGCCGCTTCGGTCGCGCAGGCCCGCCCGGCGACTGCCGGGATGGCGCCGGGTGACTTTCGGGACTGATCCTGCCCGAAAACGGGCAGGAAACTTGTTAGTCGGCATCGGCACTGCGTTAGGGTCCTGCTCTGTGTCCACGGCACGGCATCCCTTCGAGGACCTGATCGGTCACCTCACCCGGACCACATCGCTGGGACCGGGAGAGGCGGCCCGCGTGGTGGCCGACGTTCTGGCGTACTTCGGCGAGCCCGCGGAAGAGTACGTGCGGCGCCGCCACGGCGAACTCAAGTCGAGGGGGCTGACGAACGACCAGATCTTCCCCAGAATCTCCGCCGAGCTCGCGGGAAGACGTGTCGCGGCACCGGAGCTGACCCTGCGCCAGCTCCGGCGGATCGTTTACGGATAGGAGCGGTTATGTGCGGAATCGTCGCTTATGTCGGACCGAAGGACGCGGCGCCCATCCTGCTCGAAGGTCTCCAGCGGCTGGAGTACCGCGGCTACGACTCGGCCGGCCTCGCCGTCGTGAACGCCAAGAGCCTCAAGACGCGCAAGGTCAAGGGCCGGGTCGCCGACCTGGCGGCGGCGGTTCCCGCCAAGTTCAAGGGCACGATCGGCATCGGGCACACCCGCTGGGCCACCCACGGCGCGCCGAGTGACGTGAACGCGCACCCGCACATCGACCAGGAGCAGCGCATCGCCGTCGTGCACAACGGCATCATCGAGAACGCCGACGAGCTGCGCCGCCGCCTGGAGGGCGAGGGCGTGAAGTTCGAGAGCGAGACCGACAGCGAGGTGCTCTCGCAGCTCATCGGGCGGATGGTCAAGGAGACCGAGTCGCTGCGGGAGGCCGTGCTGCGGGCGCTGAAGAGCGTGGTCGGCACGTACGGCATCGCCGTGATCGACGAGCAGCGCCCCGGCGAGATCGTGGTGGCCCGCAACGGCAGCCCGATCGTGCTCGGCCTCGGCGAGAAGGAGATGTTCGCCGCCTCCGACGTCGCCGCGCTCATCCGCTACACGCGCCAGGTCGTCCACCTGGAGGACGGCGAGCTCGCGGTCATCAAGGCCGACGGGTTCAACACGTTCACCAGCGACGCCAGGGAGACGGCCAAGGAGCCGTTCACCGTCGACTGGGACGCCGGCCACTACGACAACGGCGGCTACGAGCACTACCTGCTCAAGGAGATCTCCGAGCAGCCCGACACGGTCGCCCGCACGCTGCGCGGCCGGATCGACGACCGCTTCCACATCGCCCACCTCGGCGGCCTCAACATGGACGCCCGCGAGACCCGCTCCTTCCGCCGAGTGAAGATCATCGGCTGCGGGTCCGCGTACTACTCCGGGCAGATGGGCGCGCAGCTCATCGAGGAGCTGGCCCGCATCCCCGCCGACGCCGAGCCCGCCTCGGAGTTCCGCTACCGCAGCCCCGTCGTGGAGCCCGACACCCTGTACGTCGCGATCAGCCAGTCGGGGGAGACCTACGACACGCTCGCCGCCGTGCAGGAGCTCAAGCGCAAGGGCGGCCGGGTGCTCGGCATCGTCAACACCGTCGGCAGCGCCATCGCCCGGGAGACCGACGGCGGCATCTACCTGCACGCCGGTCCGGAGGTCTCGGTGGCCTCCACCAAGGCGTTCATCTCCACGGCCGTGGCGTTCGCGCTGCTCGCCCTGCACCTCGGCCGTGTACGCGACCTGTCGCCGGCCGACGGCCGCAGGATCTGCGAGGGCCTGCGCCGGCTGCCCGAGCAGATCAAGGAGATCCTCACGCTGGAGGACCGGATCAAGGAGCTGGCGAAGAAGTACGCCGACGCGCCGGGCATGATGTTCGTCGGCCGGGTGCGCGGCTATCCGGTGGCCCGCGAGGGCGCGCAGAAGCTCAAGGAGATCTCCTACGTCCACGCCGAGGCGTATCCGGCGAGCGAGCTCAAGCACGGCCCGCTCGCGCTGATCAGCCCCGAGCTGCCGACGGTCGCGATCGTCCCGGACGACGAGCTGCTGGACAAGAACCTCACCACGCTGGGCGAGATCCGGGCCCGGCACGGGCGCATCCTCATGGTCGGCCACCGCACCTCCGAGGCGGCCGACGACTGCATCGTGGTGCCCAAGAACCAGGTCGAGCTCGACCCCATCCTGCTCACGATCCCGCTGCAGCTGTTCGCCTACCACGCCGCCGTCGCCCTGGACCGCGACGTCGACCGCCCGCGCAACCTCGCCAAGAGCGTGACGGTCGAGTAGCCCCCCGTTCCTCCCGTACGGCCCGCGCCCGCCCGGCGCGGGCCGTACGGCGTCGCGGCCCGGGTCTGCAGGCGGTGGTCAGCCCGAGGACGCCACATGCGTCCGGATGGCGGCGACGACCTCGCTTGTGTTCAGGCAGGCGATGCCCATCCCGGCCATCTCGCGGTCCGCGTCAGCGGTCCAGCCGGACAGCGCGTCGCGAACGGCGACGGCGCGCAGGTCACGTTCGGTCGCGTCGACGAGCGTGGCTCGCGGGCAGTTCGGGTAGTTGCAGCCGGCGACGACCACCGTGCTCACCGCGCGTTCGGCGAGGCGTTCCAGCAGCCGGGTGCGGAAGAAGGCGCTCCAGCGGGGTTTGTACAGGATGTGCTCGTCCGGGCCGATCTCCTGCGCGTGTCCCGCCAGGAGCAGGTCCGGGTCGAGCTCGCTTTCCGTCAGTCCGTCGGCGACGAAGTCGCGCTGCAGGTCGATGGTGAGCAGGGCGCTGCGGGAGAACTCGGGGCTGGTGTGTTCGTCCACGCCGGAGACGTTAGGCGGGCGAGCCGCGCCGGTCTTGTACGTCGTTGTGCGCGAACCGGCCCGGGGTGGCAGTCGCGTGTCGTCCGTCCGGATCCTCATTCTCGGCGCCCTGTACGAGCGCGGCCCATGCACGGCAACCAGTTGCGCCTCCTGTTCGAGGAGGGGCGCCAACGCGCCCATCGATCACCGCAGTCGTAGCGTCCGTTATGTGGTGACTTGGGGTAGTTACTCATAGTCTGTGCGTGTAAGGGGCTCTTCGGGTAGGAGGGTGCCGACATGCGACGCCGTTCGGTCCTCGCGCTGGGAGCCCTGGCCCTGGCGGGCGCGTGCGGCGTTCAGGCGCCACCACGCCGCGGGGAGCTCTCGCTGGCCGTCCCGGGTCCGCCCGGAGGCTGCGGGGACGACGTCGCCGCCGGGTTCAAGTCGCTCATCGAGGGGCGTGGCTGGGCCCGGGCCGTACAGATCAGGCGGGAGGCCGGCGACGGCGGGCCGGCTCTCGCCCGGCAGGGCGGGCCGCGGGCCGACCTGGTGATCGCCGATCCTGCGCTGCTCGCCGCCTGCGCGCGGGCCCGCGACCCGCTCCTGGTCGCCAGGGCCGTCCCGCTCGCGCGGCTGACGGGGGAGTGGGAGGTGCTGGTCGCCTCGCCCGACTCGGGTTACCGCACGTTCGAGCAGTTCGCCGCCGCGCTGCTGCGCGACCCCGGGGGGCCCAGGGTCGCGGGCGGCGCCGACCGCGGCTCCGAGCACCTGCTGCTCGGCATGACCGCGCGGGGACTGGGGGCCGATCCCCGTCTGCTCGACTACGTCCCGTTCGGCAGCAGGGCGCAGGCCGTCGCCGCGGTCCTCGACGGCCGGCTCCCGCTCGGGTTCGGCAGCAGGCGCGAGGTCGCCCCCCACGTGCGCGCCGGACGGCTGTGGCCGCTCGCGGTCTCCTCCGCCGAGCGGCTGCCCGGGGTGGACGCGCCGACGCTGTCGGAGTCGGGCGTCCGGGTCGTGTACGCCGACTGGACGGGGCTGATCGCCCCGCGCGGCACACCAGGGCAGGACGCCCTGCTCGACCTGTGCCGGGCCGTCACCGACACTCCGGGCTGGCGGAGCCTGTGCGACCGCAACGACTGGACGCCGATGTGGCTCGACGGCGACGACTTCAGCCAATGGCTCGTCGGCGAGGCACGCCGTACGGCCCTGCTCCTCAATGATCTCGGAGTTCGGTGAGGAACACAACTTGTAGGGGTGCTTGCGGGAAGGGCCACAAGATGTAGGATCCATCGCGTTGCTGGTTCACCTTGGGTGAGGCAAGAGGGAACCCGGTGCGAATCCGGGACTGCCCCGCAGCGGTGAGCGGGAACGACCGCCGTCACACGGCACTGTGCCTCAGGCACCGTGTCGGCAAGCACTGGGCGCGAGCGCGCCCGGGAAGCGACGGCCAGTAGGACCGGCGGGCGCGAGCCCGTCCGGACGCCCGCGAGTCCGAAGACCTGCCAGTGACGCGCGCGCATGGGCGCGCGCCCCGCGCCGGGCCCCGAGGGTGGGCTCGCCGCTTCGTCACGGCACGGTTCCCTCTCGTGCGCGTGCGCCGCGGCATGCCTCCCCTCCGGCCCGGCCGGGACACGCAACGACGAGGAGAGGCATCATGACCATCACCGACCCGGCCTCCGCGTCCGCGGACCCCGCGTCAGGGCAGCGCGGCGGGCCGCGGGCTTCGGCGGGAGATCCCGGACCCGGCGCCCCGCGCCGCGCCGCCTCCGCCTCCGTCTCCGTAGCCTCTGCCCCTGCAGTACGGCAGGCCCACACCCAGGTGGACGGTGCGGACGGCGCGGTGGACGCGGCGGGCGTCCGGCAGGCGATCGAGGAGGCGGCGGCGGGGGTCATCGCCGCCCCGGAGAACTCGCGCCGGGCGGCCCGGCTACTGAGCGGTCTGATCGCGGAGGAAGCGGCGGCCGAGGGGGTGCGCACCTTCTCGGAGTCGGTCGCCGCCGCCCACGCCGCCGGGCTGCTGGGCGATGCGATCGCCGCGTTCGTGGCCGGCGAGGCCGATGCGCTCGACGGGCTGATCGACCCGGCGGCCGACGACCGGTTCGAGTACTTCGGGCTGCGCACGGTCTACGATCGTTACCTGCTGCGCCACCCGGTCACCCGGCGCGTGCTCGAACACCCGCAGCACTTCCTGCTGCGCGTCGCCTGCGGCCTGTCGGACACGGTGGCCGAGGCGGCCGAGCTGTACGGCCTGATGTCCACGCTGACCTACCTGCCCAGCTCGCCGACGCTGTTCAACTCGGGCGCGCGCCGGCCGCAGCTGTCGTCGTGCTTCCTGCTCGACTCGCCCCGCGACGAGCTGGAGAGCATCTACGAGCGGTACGGCCAGGTGGCCCGGCTGTCGAAGTACTCCGGCGGCATCGGCGTCGCCTGGACGCGGGTGCGCTCGCGCGGATCCCTGATCCGGGGCACCAACGGCCTGTCCAACGGCATCGTCCCCTGGCTGCGCACGCTCGACGCGTCGGTGGCGGCCGTCAACCAGGGCGGCAGGCGCAAGGGCGCCGCGTGCGTCTACCTGGAGACCTGGCACGCCGACGTCGAGGAGTTCCTGGAGCTTCGCGACAACACGGGCGAGGAGTCGCGCCGCGCCCACAACCTCAACCTGGCCAACTGGGTGCCCGACGAGTTCATGCGCCGGGTCGAGGCGGACGGCACGTGGTCACTGTTCGACCCCAAGGAGGCCCCCGAGCTGACCGACCTGTGGGGCGAGGCGTTCGACGCCCGCTACCGCGAGCTGGAGGCCGCCGGGCGGCACGTCCGGCAGGTGCCGGCCCGCGCCCTGTACGCCCGGATGATGCGCACGCTCGCCCAAACCGGCAACGGCTGGATGACGTTCAAGGACGCCGCCAACCGCGCCTCCAACCAGACCGCGCGCCCTGGAAACGTCATCCACCTGTCCAACCTGTGCACCGAGATCCTGGAGGTCACCAGCGACGGCGAGACCGCCGTGTGCAATCTCGGCTCGGTCAACCTCGCCGCGCACCTGACCCCCGAGGGCGACGCCGTGGACTACGGCAGGCTGCGCGCCACGGTCCGCACCGCCGTACGGTTCCTGGACCGGACGATCGACCTCGGCTTCTACCCGACCCCGGAGGCGGAGGCGGCCAACCGGAAGTGGCGGCCCGTGGGGCTCGGCGTCATGGGCCTCGCCGACGTGTTCTTCGCGCTGCGCCTGCCGTTCGACTCGCCGGAGGCGCTGGCGCTGTCGACCCGCGTCGCCGAGGAGATCGCGCTCGCGGCGTACGGCACCTCGGCCGACCTGGCCGCCGAACGCGGGCGCCACCCCGCCTACGAGGAGACCCGGGCGGCGGACGGCGTCCTGCACCTCGACCACTTCCCGTGCGCCCCGGCGCACCCCGAGGAGTGGGCCGCGCTGCGGGCCAGGATCGCGCGGACCGGGCTGCGCAACTCCCTGCTGGTCGCGATCGCGCCGACGGCCACGATCGCCTCGATCGCGGGTTGCTACGAGTGCGTCGAGCCGCAGGTGTCCAACGTCTTCAAGCGCGAGACGCTGTCGGGGGAGTTCCTCCAGGTCAACCGGTATCTCGTGCGGGATCTCCAGGCGCTCGGGCTGTGGACCAAGCCGATGCGCGACGCGATCAAGCTCAACGACGGCTCGATCCAGGACATCGCCGCCATCCCGGACGCGCTCAAGACGCTCTACCGCACCGCCTGGGAGCTGCCGCAGAAGGCGCTGATCGACCTGGCCGCCGCGCGGCAGCCGTACGTCGACCAGTCGCAGTCGCTCAACCTCTTCATGGCCGCCCCCACCATCGGCAAGCTCTCCTCGATGTACGCCTACGCCTGGCGGTCGGGCCTGAAGACCACCTACTACCTGCGCTCCCGCCCGGCGACGCGGATCGCCCAGACGACCGTGCCGGCCATGGCGCCGGTCGAGGCGGTCGCCTGCTCACTCGAAAACCCCGAAATCTGCGAGGCATGCCAATGAGAACGATGCTGCTCGACCCCGGTATGGACCTGACCCTGCGCCCGATGCGCTACCCGGGGTTCTACGAGCGGTACCGCGCGGCGATCCGGAACACCTGGACGGTCGAGGAGGTCGATCTCTCCTCCGACCTCGCCGACCTCGCGGCCCTCGACGAGGGGGAGCGGCACCTGATCAACCGGCTCGTGGCGTTCTTCGCCACCGGCGACTCGATCGTGGCCAACAACCTGGTGCTGAACCTCTACCAGCACGTGAACGCCCCCGAGGCGCGGCTCTACCTCAGCAGGCAGCTGTTCGAGGAGGCGGTGCACGTCCAGTTCTACCTGACCCTGCTGGACACCTACCTGCCCGACCACGACGAGCGGGTCAAGGCGTTCGCCGCCGTCGAGCACATCCCGTCGATCCGCGACAAGGCCGAGTTCTGCTTCCGCTGGATCGACTCGATCAGCGAGCTGAGCCGGCTGGAGACCCGGGAGGACCGGCGGGCCTTCCTGCTCAACCTCGTCTGCTTCGCCGCCTGCATCGAGGGACTGTTCTTCTACGGCGCCTTCGCCTACGTCTACTGGTTCCGCTCGCGCGGGCTGCTCGGCGGCCTGGCGACCGGCACCAACTGGGTGTTCCGCGACGAGTCGATGCACATGGAGTTCGCCTTCGAGGTGGTCGACACCGTGCGCCGCGAGGAGCCGGACCTGTTCGACGACGAGCTGGTGGCCCAGGTGACGCGGATGATCGAGGAGGCGGTCGCCGCCGAGCTCGCCTTCGCCCGCGACCTGTGCGGCGACGGGCACGGCGTGATGAGCGCCGACAACATGCGGCGCTATCTGGAGTACGTCGCCGACCGCAGGCTCACCCGGCTCGGCCTGCCCGTGCGATACGGCACGGACAACCCCTTCCCGTTCATGGAGTTCCAGGACGTGCAGGAGCTGGCGAACTTCTTCGAGCGCCGGGTCTCGGCCTACCAGGTGGCCGTCGAGGGGGACGTCAGCTTCGACGAAGCCTTCTGACTCATCCGGTTTTCGGCGCTCCCCTAAAGGGCAAAGGGAACGCCATGACGACGACAGGGGGCGCCGTCACAGCGGCGGCGTGGAACTGGGCGACCGTGGCGATCGCCGTGGCCGCCGCGATCGTCGCGGTGGAGCTGGTCCGGCGGGTGCTGAAATCGCGCCTGATAGGGGAGCGGTGGGCGCTCGCCGGGCCGTTCGTGCGCAGGTGCACCTGGCCGGGCTTCGCCTCGGCCGTGGTGGGCACCGTCAAGGCGGCCTACGACCCCGGCATGCCCGGGTCGGACTCCCGCGGCTTCCAGCGCCTGCTCGCGCTGCTGCTCATCGCCTGCGTGACCTGGCTGATGATCCAGGCGGCGTACGCGGTGACCGATGTCGTGCTCGACCGGCTGACGAGGGTCGAGGGCGAGCGCAACCGCCGCGCCCGGCGCATCCGCACCCAGATCGCGCTGGTGCGCCGGGTGTCTGCGGCGGTCGTCGTGGTGCTCGCGCTGGGGGCGATGCTGTTCACCTTCCCGCAGGTGCGGGCGCTCGGCGCGGGACTGCTCGCCTCCGCCGGGATCGCCGGCGTGGTGGGCGGCATCGCGGCCCAGTCCACGCTCGGCAACATGCTGGCCGGGCTGCAGCTCGCCTTCAGCGACGCGCTGCGGCTCGACGACGTGGTCGTGGTCGAGGACGAGTGGGGCCGCATCGAGGAGCTGACCCTCACCTATGTGGCGCTGCGCCTGTGGGACGAGCGGCGGCTCATCCTGCCGGTGTCCTACTTCACCACCAATCCGTTCGAGAACTGGACGCGCCACGAAAGCCGCATCCTCGGCAGCGTGTATCTCCGGGTGGACTGGTCGATCCCGGTCGAGGAGGTGCGCACCGAGCTCTACCGGGCGCTGCGGAACAACCCGCTGTGGGACCAGAAGGACTGGACGCTCCAGGTCACCGACATCACGCCGGAGGGGCTGGTCGAGCTGCGCGCCCTGATGAGCGCGGCCGACTCGGCGAGCGCCTTCGACCTGCGCTGCGACATCCGCGAGCACCTGGTGACGTTCATTCGCGACAAGCACCCCGAGA
This sequence comes from Microbispora bryophytorum, assembly GCF_006874465.1. Lineage (GTDB taxonomy): Bacteria > Actinomycetota > Actinomycetes > Streptosporangiales > Streptosporangiaceae > Microbispora > Microbispora bryophytorum. The sequence continues at coordinate 283,397 of NZ_VIRL01000004.1, forward strand.
GCCTCCCGCGCCTGCGCGTCGAGACCCCCGCACGCCGATGAGCGCGGCCGAGACCGGACCGGCGGCTCTGACGGGTGTCAGGGGGCGTTGGACGGCCGCAGGAGCCTGCTCGCTCCGGCGATGAGAGCGGTGGCGAGGATCCAGCCCGCGGCGATCAGGCCGTTCGCCAGCCACTGGGTCCATCCGGCCGGCTCCCAGGCGCCCCGCTGCTCGAACACGCTCACCGGCACGAGCAGGTCGAGCGTGTAGACGAAGGCGTTGAAGTGGCGCGACTCGTCCAGCCCGATCTGGTGCGGCGGCCACTGCGTGAAGATCGCCGTGCCCGTGGCGAGGAGCAGCGCGGCCCACAGACCGGCGAGCCAGGGCCGGTAGCCGTAGCCGACGAGCCCGTCGAGCAGCCGGCCCCACAGCCGCCCGGGCACCCGCAGCGTCCGCCGCCGCGCCCGCTGCCTGGCCAGCAGCACCCGGCGCGCGTCAGGCTCGTGCCCGATACGCCGGTAGTAGGCGGCCAGCTGCTCGTACGGCTGGGGGAGGTAGCCTCCGGGATCGCGCCGCAGCCAGGAGAGCCGGTCCGCCAGGGTCGCGGGCCCGCGCAGCGACTCGTACGTCAGCCCGTTGAGGCGCACGTCGCCCGGGTAGCTGTCCGGACGGTCGAACAGCACACCGAAGCGGGAGTAGCCGAGGTTCACCTCGCCCTCGATCGACTCGGGCAGCAGGATGAGCTCGTCGGCCTGCATGTGGCTCAGATGCAGCACCCGGCCCCGCGCCCGCAGCACCGACCCGTGGAACGACAGGACCCCGTCGATGCGCGCGCCGCGCAGCCGTACGGTTCCGTGGGCGGTGAAACCCGCGCCGAGCTCGGCCGCCGCGGCCTGCATGTGGTCGGCGTGCACGGCGGGGGTGCCGTCCGCGGTGACGACGGCGCCCTGGAGGTAGAGCCCGCTGGAGAAGCGGGCGCCGATCAGCCGCAGGCCGCCCGTGGCCCGCATGTCGCGTAAGAAGGCACTGCCGTCCACGGCGAGCCCACCGGCCCACAGCGCGACCGACTCCCAGGTCCGCGGCTCCTCGGAGCCCTCGGGCCCGTTCCAGGAGGCCGCCTCCGAGGGGTCCGCCCCCGGTTCCCGGTACGGCGCCTCGCCGGGGGTGCCCACCCGCGTGCCGGAGAGCCGGAGCTGCCCGGTCACGTGGGCGTTGTCCAGGCGCACCCCCGCGTGGACCGTCGATCCGTCGAGGTCGAGGAGCCCGTCGATCGTGGCCCGGCTGGCCCGGAAGCGGAGGATGTCGCAGCGCCGCAGCCGTACGCCCCTGGTCCTGGCGTCGTTGAGCGAGACCGTTCCGGCGATGTGGCAGTCGAGCAGGTGGACCTTCGCCTCGATCGTGGCGTCGGAGAGGTTGAGATCGCCGATGATCCTGGCCCCGGCGAGCCGGACGCCCGGCACCCGGGCCGATCCGCCGACGCCCCGGTCGAGCACCAGGGCGGAGATCACCTCCGCCCGGACCACCCGGGAACGGCCCCACATGCCCTTTGAACCCCACGGGCCGCCGGAGGAAGGGTCCACCTCGTGGCCCTCGCGCAGGTCGACCCAGGCGCCGGTGGGATAGGCCTCCCACAGCCGTCGCTCGGCGGAGGTGAGCCGGTGGAAAGGAGGCCGCGATCTTGCCATGGGCCGACCATATATGTGCGCGATCTTCGGACGCGATCGAATCGGGCGCGATCGAATCGGCTGCGGCACCGGGCCGCTTCCGGAGATGACCCTGCCCGAAAACGCAGGGAGGGCGGGCCCGTTGTGGGCCCGCCCTCCCCGACCGTCAGGGGTGTGACCGGTTACTGCTGCGGCAGCGCGATCTTCCAGACGCTGCGGCCGAACGTCGCCGCGTACAGCGTCTTGCGGTCACCGGTGATCGTGATGTCGAGCACCGGCGTGTTGGGCAGGCCGGCGCCGAGCCGCTTCCAGTTCTTCTTGCCGTTCTTGTCGTAGAAGACGCCGAAGTCGGTCGCCGCGTAGAGCTGGTCGCTCGGCTGGTCGTAGGCGAGCATCTCGACCGGCGCGTTGGGCAGGTTGCCGCTGATGTTCTTCCAGCTGTTGCCGCCGTCGGTCGTCTCCCAGATGTTCGCCGCGTTGTCGCCCTCGCGGTAGCCCGAGTAGGCCACGTACACGTGGTCGGCGTTGGAGGGGTCGACCACGATCGAGTTGACCCACCGGACGGGCAGGCCCTTGCCGGTGAACTCGGTCCAGGTGGCGCCGAGGTCGGTCGTCTTCCAGAGCCGGCCGGTGTCGGTGCCGACGTAGATCGTGTTGCCGTCGGTCTTCGCCGGGCTGATCGCGGTGATCGTGGAGTACATGCCTCCGTACGACCCCGGGTCGTCCTGCTCCGCCGGCACCGGCCCGGTGAGGAAGTCCCCGGGCGGGCTGATCTGCGTGAAGGTCGTGCCGCGGTCGGTCGACCGGTCGAGCACGTTGCCGCCGAAGTACACGACCGACGGGTTGCTCGGGTCGAGGACGACCGGGGCGTCCGTCGTGATCCGCGAGGAGTGCCGCGTCCCGAACCGGATGTTGCGGGTGGTGCCGTTCGCGTCCTCGTGCCGCGTGCAGCTTCCGCCCTGGGAGCACTCGTAGTAGATGTTGTGGTCGCTCGGGTCGATCACGACGTAGTGGCCGTCACCGCCGCCGTAGGAGTTCCACTGCATCAGGTCCGAAGGCGCGGCGGTGGCGGTCCAGGTGCGGTGGCTTCCGTTGTCCTGCAGGCCGGAGGCGAGCCGGGTCGGGTCGTCGCTGGCCACCGCGAGGTGGTACGACTGGTTGAACGGCTGGTACGTCCCGTGGATCCACGAGCGGGTCGCGCCATCGGTGTCGGAGCGGTAGACACCGCCATCGTTCCCGAGGTAGACGCGGCTCGGGACGTTCGGGTCCCACTGCACCATGTGCTGGTCGGAGTGCGGTCCGCTGGAGGTGGCCCACGTCGCGCCGCCGTCCTTGGACTCGCGCAGGTTCACGTCGGCGTTGAACAGGTGGTTCTTGTCCTTCGGGTCGACCCACAGCCGCCCGAACCACCACTCGTAGCCGCTCGAGGCGCCCGCGCGGCCGCTCGGCGCGAACGAGTCGCCGCCGTCGTCCGAGACGTAGAAGCCCTTGTCGGCGCCGTACGTGTTGCCGGAGATCACGTAGACCCGGTTCGGGTCGGTCGGGGCGATCGCGACTCCGATGCGGCCGAGGCTCGCGTCGCTCGTCAGGCCGGTGCCCGTGGCGTCCGAGGCATGCCGGCCGGTCACGTTCTCCAGCCGCTTCCACGTCTCTCCGCCGTCGTCCGAGCGGAACAGACCGGAGCCGACGCCGCCGTAGAGGCGGCGGCCGCTGTTGCGCTGGTGGTCCCACAACGTCGCGAAGATGCGCTTGGGGTTCGTCGGGTCGATCGCCAGATCGACGCCGCCCGTGGTGGCGTTCGGCGTCGGCAGGACGAGCTTCCAGTCCTTGCCGCGGTTCGTCAGCCGGTAGATGCCGCGCTCACTCGCGGACCCGGACAGGTTCCCGGCGGCCGCGACGAAGACCGTCTGCGGGTCCGTGGGATCGACGACGATCTTGCCGATCGCCGCGCTGTCGGTGAGACCCCACTGCTGCCAGTGCCGGCCGCCGTCGGTCGACTTGTAGACGCCGTCGCCGAAGTAGGTCAGACCCCCGCCGGACGGGTTCGCCTCGCCGGTGCCGGCCCACAACGTGCCGTCGGGCCCCATCGTGAGCGCGCCCACCGTCTGCGTGTTGTCGTTCGGCCAGGCCGGCTCGAAGGTGTCGCCGGCGTCCGTGCTCTTCCAGACGCCGCCGCCGGAGGCCGCGACGTACAAGGTGTCGGGGTGGGCGGGGTCGACGGCCAGGTCGGTGACGCGGCCTCCGATGTTCGAGGGGCCGAGGAGGTCCCAGGTGCCGCTGCCCGGCTTGAGCGCCTTGGACCGCTGGACCGCCTGCTTGATCTGCGCGGGCGTCACGTCCTGGCCGGAGGTGAACTTCTGGGTGAGGTAGTCCGCCGGCTGGGTGGGGCCGCCGTCCTCCTCCTCACCGGGAATTTGCAGGGAGGCGCTCGTCTGGCTTCCCGCGGACAGGGCGGCCTGACCCGAGAACGCGGGCCCCTGGAATGTCAAAGCCGACACGGCGAAGGCAAGCAACCCCGCCGCGCCGATCGCGGGCAGCGCATGCCGCCTCATTGGGACCTTACGTCTCATGCCAACGCCTCCTCGTCCCGTCCCCAGCGGACAGCCGGGGACAAAAGGTAAAGAGAGCGGCACTATTTGGTCAATGCGACATCTGTCGAAGCTAGATAGTTCTTGACCGTAATCGGCCGTACCGGGCGGCCGCGTCGTACGGACAGGCTGGCCCGTGCACCGCCTCCAGCAGCACGTTCCCGCCGCCGGAGCCGACTGGATCGATGCGACAAATGTAGGAAGCGGCCACGGGCCGTGGGTCCGTCCGTTACGAGAGCGTGTACTTGACCCGGACCTTTCCTTCGCACAGCTGGATCACCTGGATGGCCACGTCGTGCGGTCCGGACAGGTGGGCCTCGGCCTCCGAGCCCTCTTCCTGGTCCTTGCGCTCGATCTTGTATCCGGCCTTGGCGAGCACGTCGGCGGCCTCGTCACGAACACCGTCGAGGTTGGTGGGGTCCGCGTCCTTCGCGACGAAGAACAGCTCGGTCTTGCCGAAGGGGCCCTTGGACATGTAGAGCTGCCCGCCGGGCGGCAACGGCAGGTCCGCGGGCGGCTTCCGCTCAGGCGTGCCGCTCAGGTCGCCGGCCTGCGAGCAGGGGATGCCGTTGCCCGCCGCCGTGGCGCTCCCAGTCGAAGTGGTGGCCGGGCTCGCCGCCGAAGTGGTGGCCGGGCTCTCCTGGGCGGCGTCGTTCGACGTTTCCCCGCAGGCGGCGAGCGACGCCACGGCGGCGACGGCGATGCTCGCCGTAGCGATCAGTCGTGCGATGTTCATGAAACGGAATCCTCAGACGTAAGATAATGTCCTGCGCATGATCGGGCAGGAATCCCTCGAAACGGGCGGACCCGCCCGTGGGCGGCGACGCTATCAGGTTTACCGACGTGGCCACATGCCACGATTGGTGACGATGTGGCTCGCTTCGCTCCTCGTGCTGGTCTCGGCCTGCGCGGGCGGTGGATCACGGGGGACGTCCGCCGACGAGTTCCAGGTGGTCGTCAGCGCGCCGATGTCGACCGAGCCGTGGATCGGCGCCTTCATCGAACGCGGGGCCCGGCTCGCGGTCGACGAGCTCAACGCACACGGCGGGGTCACCACCCCGTCGGGCGCCCGCAAGGTCGGGCTGACCGTGCTCGACAACGCCGGCTCGCCGGCCAAGGCCGCCGCGAACGCCCGTAAGGCGGTCGACGCCCACGCGGCCGTCCTGCTCACCGACGGGACCGGGGCGGCCTCCGTCGCGCCGATCACCGACCCCGCGCACCTGCCGGTCTTCATCTGCTTCGAAGGCGGCGACGAGCTGATCGACCCGGTCCACCGGCCGAGCCTCTTCCGGATGGCGCCGGCCAACAAGCCCATGGCGCGCAGGCTCGCCGACTACATCGCCAACAGCCACCCCAAGGTGGGCCTGATCAGCGACGACTCCACCTACGGGGAACAGGGCCGGGCCGCGCTGCTGGCGGCCTTCAAGATCGACGAGGTGAAGGTGGTGGCGGATCAGAAGGCGCCGGCCCGCTCGTCCGACCTGACCACCCAGGTGCTCGCCGCGCGGCAGGCGGGCGCCGACAGGCTCGTGGTGTGGGCGAGCGCGAGCGACGTGATCGCGGTCATCCAGGCCGTCCACGCGCTGGGCTGGGAGGTGCCCGTCTACACCGGGCCCACCGGTGAGGACCCGCTGGTCCGCCGGCGCCTGGCCGAGCATCCGGACTGGCTCGACCAGGTCACCTTCGCCTCGTTCCGGATGACCAGCGAGGTCGGCCCGGTGCCGTTCGAGCAGTTCCGCGCCGGCTATGAGGCGAAGATGGGCGTCGATCTGGTCGGCGTCCGCCAGGACGGCAAGCAGGTCGTGCAGCCGCCGGACTGGGCGATGTTCTCCTACGACTCGGTGCGCCTGGTCGCCGCGTCGCTCAGTGAGGCCGGCGCGCCGGGCGAGCCGCTCATGGAGGCTCTGAACAAGATCAGCATCACCGGCGCCAACGGCGACTACCGCGGCTACGCGGCCGACCAGCACGAGGGGGTCAATCCCAGCGACATGTACTTCGCCCGCTTCCACGGCTTCGTCTTCGAACCCGTCGGCGACGACCCGCTCTCCGACACCCTCCCCTCCGTGAACCAGCTGCAGGACTGACGGCGTCACCACGGGGAGGCGCGCCGGGACTCCCGGAAGCCCTGGCGGCTCACCGCGACTACCGGAGCAGGCCCGGTCCTCAGGAGGGGGAGGAGTGCCCCTGGCGCGTCTTGGGCACGACTCGATCCGGGGAGTCGCCGTCGCCGAAGTACATCCGGCCGATTCGCGGATCGGCCGCCACATCCTCGGTGGACCCGCTGAGGATCACGTGACCGCCCCGCAGCACGACGAGCCGATCGGCGAGTCGCAGAGCCAGCTGCAGGTGCTGCTCGATGAGCAGAACGGCCGTGCCCCCGGCTCGAATGGCGGCGATGTCCTCGCCGAGCGCGGCGACCGAGGCCGGAGCCAGACCGGCCGACGGTTCGTCGAGGATCAGCAGCGTGGGTGCGGACATGAGGCCGCGGCCGATGACGAGCATCTGCTGCTCTCCGCCGGACATGCTGCCGGCGCGCTGCGTGCGCCGCTCGGCCAGGCGCGGAAAAGTCCGGTAGACGCCCTCTCGGCGCTCGGCGACGACGTGCGTGCGGCGGCCGTCGAGGTAGGCGCCGAGAGTGAGGTTCTCCTCCACTGTGAGGCTGGGGAAGACGCGTCTGCCCTCGGACACGTGACTCAGCCCCCATCGCACGATCCGCCGGGGATCGCACCGGGTGATGTCCCGGCCGTCCAACGTCACCTCGCCCGAGCTCGGCCGGTGCAGCCCCGACACGCAACGGGCGACGGTCGTCTTGCCCGCGCCGTTGCCGCCGAGTAACGCGACGATCTCGCCGCGCCCGACATGGAAGGACACATCGTGCAGCACCGGTACGGCGCCGTGGCGGGCGCACAGCCCGCGGACCTCTAGCAGGGCCACGCAGTCTCCTCTCAGCGCGTCAGCCGCGCGCGGACGACGGGTCGGTGTCACCGAGGTAGACCCGGCGTACGGCGGGGTCGGCGGCGGTCGACTCGGGGGTTCCGGTCGCCAGCACCCGGCCGCGATCCAGGACGGTGATCCTGTCTGCGACGCCGTGCACCAGCGCCAGGTCGTGTTCGACCAGCAGAATGGCCGCGCCGCCTGCCGCAAGGCGGCGCAGGACACGGGCCAGAACGACGCGTTCAGGCCCGGTCATGCCGACGGCCGGCTCGTCGAGCAGGAGCACGCGCGCCCCGGTCGCCACGGCGCGGGCCACCTGCAGGAGGCGCTGCTCGCCGGCGCCGAGATCCCCCGGGCGGTCGGACGCGCGCCCGGCGAGCTCCGTCAGTCGCAGCGCCCTCCACGCCTCGCGGTCGGCGGCGGCCGCGTGGTCCCGCATCGACTCACTCGCGAAAAGGTGCCGGACGGCGGCGAACGGCACCGGTGACCCGCCGCGCACGCCGAGCAGCAGCTGACGGTAGGGACTGAGCCGCTCAAGACCGACGGTGCGCTGGAACGTCCGGGTCACCCCCCGCCTGACCATTTCGAGCTGGCCGGCCCCGGTGACGTCGGTCTCCTCCAGCAGGATCCGGCCGCCCTTGGGCCGCAGGGCGCCGGCGAGGGCGCGCAGGGCCGTCGTCTTGCCGCTGCCATTGGGCCCGATGAGCGCGTGGACCTGTCCGGCCCGCACCTCCAGGTCCACCCCCGTGAGGATGTCCGTCTCCCCGATGCCGACATCCAGCCCTCGGGCGGTCAGCACCACCGCCTCCCGGGAGGCCGCGGTGCGGGGGGCGAGGTCCTCGGTGTCCTCCACCGGCTCACCCGGGCGCCGCGTGCGCTCCGGCCACCGGCCCGCGAACCGTTCGACCGGCCCGCGGAGGAGCGGAACCGCGACCAGCGCCACGGCGGTGAGCACGCCGCCGGACGCCTCGGCCGGAAGACCGGCCGCGCCGGCGAGCCCGTCGGCCAGCGGCGGGATCACGGCGATCACGAGCAGGCCCAGCACCGGTCCCCACAGCCGCGCCGTACCCCCGATCAGCGCCGCCACGAACAGCTGGAGAGACAGCAGCGGCGAGACGTCGGACGGGGCGGCGACCCCGAGCAGCACGGTGATGCCCGCGCCGGACACCGCCGCGACGGCCGCGGTCGTGGCGAAGAGGGCGGCTCTGCGGCGAAGCACCGGCACCCCGAGGGACGTGGCGAGCGCGGGGGCCTCGCGCAGGGCCGCCCACTCCAGTCCGGCCGGCCCGCGGGTCAGCCGGGCCACCATGGCCAGCGTCAGCAGGCACATCGATCCCGCCACGACGACGTGGGCCAGCGGGGTGAGAGTGACGGTCACATCGAAAACCGGTGAATGCAGGCGGGCCGGCGACGGGCGGACCAGCCCCTGGCTGCCGCCGGACACGGTGGGAAACGCATCGAGGACCGCGTACACGAGCCAGGCGAACGCCCACGTCGACAGCGCGACCGCCGCGCCGCGCAGCCGAGCCGTGAGCAGGCCGACCAGGTAGCCGGCGCACGCCGCGAGCACGGCGCCGACGAGCACGGCGCCGGCGAGCGGCAAACCCGCGCGTTCCAGATGTGCGACGCCGAAGCCGCCCACGGCCAGGAACGCGCCCTGGCACAGGACGGGTTGCCCTCCGTACGAGACGGACAGGGCGAGCCCGAGCACCGCGACCAGCAGATACAGGTGGTGTGCCAGCTCGACCATCATTCCGGGTCCTCACGCAGCGATGATCGCAGGCCCTGCCGCCCGAGGGCGAGCACGATCAACAGGATGGCCAGCGGCACCACGTCGGCGAAGCGCGGGCCGAGAACGTCCGATGCGACGATCAACGACTCGATCACGCCGAGCGCCAGCCCTCCGGCCAGCGCGCCGCGCACCGATCCAAGGCCGCCCAGCAGCGCGGCCGCCATCGCCTTGAGGCCGAGGACGACGCCGTCGTCGACGCCGAGCGACCGGTCCGGCGCGATCAACAGCCCCGCCAGACCGGCCAGCGCGCCGGCCACCACGAAGGCGACGAGCACCAGCCGCCGTACCGGAAGGCCGAGCAGCGCGGCAGCGGTGGGATCGTCACTGACCGCCGTCATCGCCGTGCCGACCGGGGTGAGCACGAGCAGCCGCTCGACCAGGATCCCCACGGCCAATCCGATCCCGATGACACCGAGCGTGCGAACCGCAACCGTGCCTCCCCCGGGCAGTTGCAGCACCCCCGAAGGCGTCAACCGGCCGAGGCGCAACGGATCCGGCACCGCGTAGGCGTCCTGCGTGAGCACCAGCCCGAGAACCTCCCGGATCAGCAGCCCGGCGGCCAGGCCACCCGCCACCCAGCCCAGGACGTCCCCGCCGGTGGACCGGTGCCCGGCTCCCGGCAGGAAGGGCCTCACGGCGATGAAATAGACACCTGCCGACAGTGCCGCTCCGGCGGCGACGACCAGCACCGCCAGCCCGGCGGAGCGCGCCAGGCCCGGGGCCGCCGCCACCGGCGTGGTCCCGAGCACCGCCAGCACACCGACGAAGACACCGCCGACCACGAGATCGCCGTGCGCGAAGGCGATCACCCTGGTGAGCCGGTAGACGAGGGTGAAGCCCATCGCGATCAAGCCGTAGGCCGCACCCAGAGCCAACCCGCTCAGGATCGCCTGCAGGGCCACTCCTCCACTCACCGGACAACGTCCTCCCGTCCTCGATCACATGACCCGGCGCCACTAGGAACCGCAGTCGCAGCAGCAGCCGTCCCCGCAGCAGCAGCCGTCGCCCGAGCAGCAGTCGGAGCAGGACGAGCAGCAGTCGCAGCAGTCGCAACAATCCGAGCAGTCGGGGCAGTCGCAGCTGTCACAGCAGCAGCGCTCGGTCCACGGCGCGTTCCGATGCTCGCTCCACGGCGGGCGGTAGAGCCCGCAGGTCAGGACGATCGCCGCCCCGGCCAGCGCCGTCAGCGCGATCCCTGGGCGGTCGCCGGGGCCCTCGGGGGAGCCGCCGGGCGGGGGGCCGGACGGCGCGGGGGAGGTGTCCCCGGCCGGTGTGCGGTGCGCCGCGCAGGCGGAGCCGTGGGCGCGCGGCCCGAACGCCCGGTCGACGGCGCGGCGGGTCTCGCCGCACAGCAGCGCCTCGACCAGGTGCCGCTCCTCCAGGTCGAGGTCGCGTACGGCCAGGCGCAGCCCGTGCAGCGCCTCCTCGCACACGCGCCGGGCCTCGGCGGGCGAGGTGCCGGTCGCGTCCAGCGGGTTGTACGCCCCGCGGGCCCGATCCTCGGCGAGGTCCTCGACCGCGTCGATCAGGTGCGCGATCCGGCCGAAGAAACGGCCGGCCTCGTGCAGGCTCTCGGCGTTGCCCGGCCGGCCCGCGAGCGTGGCGGTGTGCGCGAAGGCCGCGGCCACGGCGGTCTCGGTGGGCTCGGTGACGTCGAGCAGCCCGCGTCCGGGAGACGCCTCCAGCAGCGCCTGGCGGGCGGAGACCTCGGTCAGGACGGCCGTGTCGAAGCCGATCGACGCCGCGCCGCGCCGGGCGGTCGAGGCCCAGATGGCGGCCGTGGCGCGCATCGGGGCGCCGGCCAAGCGCCGGGCCGCGATCCCGTCGCCGTCGGACGCGTGGTCGCGGATCTTGCCCGAGGCGAGGGCCAGCGAGACCACGGCGGCCAGGCGGGCGCCCCGGTCGTCCGACGGCACCACCTTCGCCGGCCGGAAGCCGCGCAGCGCGCAGGGCCCGGCGGTCCGCCGGTTCGCCCCGGCCCCGGCCTGTGACTGTGACTGTGACTGGGCCTCGGTCAGCACGGACAGGATGAGGCCGTCGTAGTTGGTCGCCAGGCGGGCCAGATGTCCGTGCCGGTCCCGCAGCGTCAGGCAGAGCCCGCACAGGTGCGCGCGCCAGGCCTCGTGGACGGACGGACAGGAGTGGCGGGCACACGGCCGGAGGATCCCGAACACCCAGAGACTCCTTGGGGGTCATGCGTACGGGATCATCCCGTTGCGCGGCGATTATGTCACTACGGGCCGGGACCCTGCCGAAGTAGCCGGGCGGGTGAGCCGGACAATCGAGGCATGGAAGTTACCGACGGGTTCGAACTGGCCATCGACGAGCACGTCGCCACTCTCACCATCAACCGGCCCGCCACCCGCAACGCCGTGACCGCCGCCATGTGGCGGGCGCTGCCGGGCATTCTCGCGGACCTCGCCGCCGAGCCGAAGGTACGTGTTCTCCTCCTTACCGGAGCCGGCGGAACATTTTGCTCCGGTGCTGATATTTCGGAAATTCATGAGCTTGGCGATAACGACGATGACACCGGTCTCACTGTTGTCGCAGAGCACGCATTGGTGACCTTTCCCAAGCCCGTGATCGCGATGATCGAGGGATACTGCGTCGGCGGCGGATGCCAGCTCGCGCTCGCCTGCGATCTGCGCATCGCGGCGACCGGGGCCCGCTTCGGCGTCACCCCGGCCAAGCTCGGGATCGTCTATCCGCTCAGCTCCACGCGGCGGCTCGCGGAGATCGCCGGGCCCGCCGCCGCGAAGCTTCTGCTCTTCTCCGCCGAGCTCATCGGCGCAGAACACGCCGTGCGCCTCGGTCTCGTCGACGAGGTGTGCCCGCCTGAGGACCTGCGCGAGCGGGTCTACGGCCTGGCGGTCACGATGGCCGGCCGGTCCCGGCTGACGATGGCGGCGGCCAAGCAGATCATCGACGGCCGGGCCGGGGAGGCCGAGGTGCGCGCCTGGCAGCGGGAGGCCAGGGAGAGCGGGGAAATGGCCGAAGGTGTCCGGGCATATCGGGAGGGGCGTTCCCCTGGATTCTCTTGGGATGCAAAATAGGCATAAACGGGACTCGCAGTGGTAATGACCCTGTGAGGTGTGAGATGTCGCAGAATCCATTCGCCAGGTCCGCCCGATGGCTGGGGCTTGATAGGAATCCGCTTAGGCGCCGGTGTGACCGGGTCGAAGCGGTGATCCGGCTTGCCGCGGTGCTGGGAGTCGTGGCCGCGCTTGTGTTCGGCGTGATGCTCGGCATGCGCGAGTACGGTGACGGCCTGAGGACCGAGGCCCAGCAGGCGCACGCCCGGCATCAGGTCGCGGCCACGCTGACGGGCGAGGTGACGACGCCCCGGCTGTCGGTGGCCGGAGCGGCGGTCGGGCATGCCCAGGCCGTCTGGGTGGCCCCCGACGGCACGGCGAGGGCCGGAGTGATCGAGGCCCCGCCCAGCAGGCATGCGGGCGAGACCGTGCACATCTGGACCGACGACGCAGGCGTGATCGCGCCCAGGCCGCAGGACCGGGAGACCACGGTGGTCGCCGCGCTGACCGTCGGCACGGGCGTCCCGCTGGGCGCCGCCGCGATCCTCGCGCTGCTGGTGACCTGCACCCGCCTGGTCAACCAGCGCAGGGCCCGCCGGGTGTGGGAGGCCCAGTGGACCGTGGTCGAACCCATGTGGCGGATCAACGGCCGCTGATCGGACGCACGGCGCGTCGTCCCGGCCGGCGATTCAGCCTCGGCGTTTGATCTCGGACGTCCCCCAATCCCGGCTGTCCGCGATATGGCGGATTGTTCTTTGGAATCGGTAAGGCGCGAGGAAAATCGCCGACGTTCGGGACCGGTTCCGGGAAAGCGGGCTTGTCAGAAGGCGAGTGTCAGCCGCAGCCCGCCGTGGTTGCGGCCCGTTCACCCCAAGACGGAGACCGTCGCGCTTGATCTTTTCCGCGTGTACGGAGCATGGCTCGCCCAGCCGCGCTCTCGCCGGATGAAACTTTCAGCGACACAAGGTGCGGCGAGCGCCGATCGTCACCGGAAACCGCCGTGACCATCGTCTACGTCCGGACATGGCGCCACGGCCGTACAGTGACGAATTACGCCTAGATCGCCGAACGGGGCCTACGTGATAAAAAAGCCCACAATTAAGATCGTTTCACTGCGTACGTGACTTGTCCGCGTTTAGCCATCGAAGGGCCGTGTCACATGTCTGTGGCTGACCTGTCAGACGCCAAGCGGGAACTGCTCCGACGCAGGTTGCGGGCCCGTCTCGCACACGATCCCATTCCCCGGCGCCCGGAGGGCGTCGAACCCCCGCTGTCCCCGGCCCAGGAGCCGCTGTGGTTCATGGAGCGGTTCACACCGGGCACCACCACCTACACCCTGGTGATCGCCGTACGGTTACGTGAGCCGCTGGACGAGGACCGGCTGCTCCGCGCGCTCGCCGCGCTGCCGGTCCGGCACGAGGGCCTGCGCCACCGGTTCCCCGAGACCGAGGAGGGCAGGCCCGCCGTCCACGTGGTGGACACGACGGAGGTGCCGCTGAACCGCACCACGGCGGTCACGGACGAGGAGGCGATCGCGCTCATCGGCGCCGAGACCGCCGTCCCGCTCGACCTCGCCCGGGGCCCGCTGCTCAAGTGCGTCGTCGTCAGCAAGGGAGAAGACGAGCACATCGTCGCCCTGCTGGTGCACCACATCGTGGCCGACGGCCAGTCGCTGAATCTGCTCATGCGCGACCTGCTCGCCCTCTCCCGCGGCGAGGAGCCGCCCGCGCCCGCCGTGCGCTTCGGCGACGTCGCCCTGTGGCAGCGTGAGCGGTCTCCCGACCGCGAGCTGGACTACTGGCGGGGGGAGCTGACCGGGCTGCCGCGCCTCGAACTCCTCACGGACCGGCCCCGTCCGGCCCTCCAGACGCTCGACGGCGCCACCCACGTGCGCTCCCTCGCGCCGGATCTGGTGGACGGCATCGCCTCGCTGGGCCGGGAGCACGGCGCCACCACGTTCATGACCCTCCTGGCCGCGTACCAGGTCCTGCTCTCCCGGCTGACCGGCCAGGACGACTTCGCCGTCGGCGTGCCGGTGGCCGGGCGGAGCAGACCGGAGTTCGAGGACGTCGTGGGCATGTTCGTCAACGTGCTGGCGATACGAGCCCGGCTGGACGGCGAGCCCACGTTCGCCGAGCTGCTCGCCCGCACCAGGGACACGGTCCTCGCCGCGGTCGATCACGAGCAACTGCCCTTCGCCCAGCTCGTCGACGCCCTCGGCGTGCCGCGGGACACCAGCAGGCCGCCTCTGATCGACACGATCTGCTCGATGCACGAGGCCACCCCCGGCGACGGGACCGAGACCCTCCCGCTGGCTCCCACGTCGGCCAGGCACGACGTGGAGCTGTACACCGTGCCCGCCCCCGAGGGCGGCCTGCAGTGCGCGTTCACCTACCGGCCCGAGCTGTTCGGCGAGAGCACGGTCGCCCGGATGGCCGGGCAGTTCGTCGACCTGCTGCGCGCGATCGTGGACGACCCGCACGTCCCGATCGGCCGGCTGCCGCTGACGGGCGACGACGCGCTGATCGCCGGTTGGAACGCGACCGGCGCGGACTACCCGGACGCGGCCACCCTGCACGGCCTGATCGAGGAGCAGGTCGCCCGCACCCCCGAGGCCGTCGCGGTGACGTTCGCCGGACAGTCGTGGACGTACCGGCAGCTCGACGAGCGGGCCAACCGGATCGCGCACCGTCTCGCGGGGCTCGGCGTGGAGCCGGGCGGTCTGGTCGCGGTCTGCGCCGAACGGTCGTTCGACCTGGTCGCCGCACTGCTCGGCGTGCTCAAGACCGGCGCGGCGTACGTGCCGCTCGACCCCGGCTACCCCGCCGACCGGCTGGCGTTCATGCTGTCGGACTCGGGCGCGCCCGTCGTGCTGACCCAGCAGGACCTGGCCGAGCGGCTGGTCACAGGCGGCGCCGTCATCCTGCCGCTCGACCTGGACGCCGTATGGGACGGGCTTCCCGCGACCGCACCCGAGGTGCGGGGCGGGCCCGGCACGGCCGCGTACATGATCTACACCTCCGGCTCCACGGGCCGGCCGAAGGGCGTCCCCAACAGTCATCGCGGCATCGTCAACCGGCTCGACTGGATGCAGAAACGGTTCCGGCTGACCGGCGCCGACGTGGTGTTGCAGAAGACGCCGGCCGGGTTCGACGTCTCGGTGTGGGAGTTCTTCTGGCCGCTGCTCACCGGCGCGCGGCTCGTGCTGGCCGAGCCCGAGGGCCACCGCGACCCGGCGTACCTGCGTGACCTGATCAACGGCGAGCGGGTGACCGTCCTGCACTTCGTGCCGTCCATGCTCAGCGCGTTCCTCGACGAGGAGGGCGTGGAGACCTGCACGTCGCCGCGCGTCATCGTGTGCAGCGGGGAGGAACTGCCCGTCGACCTGGCCGAGCGCTGCCTGCGCACGCTCCCGGCCGAACTGCACAACCTGTACGGCCCCACCGAGGCGGCCGTCGACGTCTCCGCCTGGCAGTGCACGCTGCCCGCGCTGGCGGGCCGGGCGCGGGTGCCGATCGGCTCGCCCATCCAGAACATCACGCTGCACGTGCTCGACCGGCATGGCGAGCCGGTACCCGTGGGGGTGCCCGGCGAGTTGTACATCGGCGGCGTGGGCGTCGCACTCGGCTATCACGCCCGCCCGGAGCTGACCGCCGAGCGGTTCGCCGGAGGCCGCTACCGCACCGGCGACGCGGCCCGCTGGCTGCCGGACGGCACGATCGAGTTCCTGGGCCGCCTCGACGGCCAGGTCAAGCTGCGCGGCCTGCGCATCGAACTCGGCGAGATCGAGGCCGTGCTCCGGGAGAAGGCCGGTGTGCGCGACGCCGCGGTGATCGTACGCGAGGACGTGCCCGGCGGCCCGCGGTTGGTCGCCTACCTCACCGGCGACGCCGTGCCCGAGGCGGCGCAGGTGCGCGCGGCGATCAGGGGCACGCTGCCGGAATACATGCTGCCGTCGATGTTCGTCCCGCTCGACGCTCTTCCGCTCACGCCGAACGGCAAGCTCGACCGAGCCGCCCTGCCCGTCCCGCAGGTCCAGGCCGACGTGCCGTACGCCGAGCCGGAGACCGAGACCGAGCGGGCCGTCGCGGCCGTGTGGGCCGACGTGCTGGCGGCGGAGCGGATCGGGGCCGACGACGACTTCTTCGATCTCGGCGGCCACTCGCTGCTCGCCGTCCAGGTCGTCGCGAAGCTCCGCAGGGCGCTCCCCGCCGGGTCGGCGCAGGTGGGGCTGGTGGACATCTTCACCTACCGGACCGTGCGCGAACTGGCGGCCTACGCCGGTTCCGGCGAGGATGGCCCGCGCCCGCTGCTCCAGCGGCTCACCCCGGCACGCACGGCGAGCGTCACCTACGTGTGCGTGCCGTACGGGTCGGGCAGCGCGGTGGTCTACCAGCCGCTGGCCGACGCCCTGCCCGCCGACCAGGCGCTGTACGCGCTCGCGATCCCGGGCCACGACGTGGGCCTGGACGAGGAACCGATGGAGTTCGCCGAGCTGGCCGCCCGCGCCACCGAGGAGATCCTCGCCATCGAGGGCCCCCTGGTGATCTACGGCCACTGCGGGGTCGGCGCCGCGCTCGCGGTCGAGCTGGCCACCAGGGTCGAGGCGGTGGGGCGCGCGGTGGACGCCGTCTACACCGGGGCGATCTTCCCGTTCGCCCGGCCGCGCGGGCTCATGCGTGCATTGTCCAGGATCGGGGAGTTCGACCGGCTCCGGAGCAGCCAGACCGACATCAACCGTCTCAAGGCCCGTGGGGTGGACCTCGAGGAGCTGGATCCCGGCGTGGCCGACCGCATCGTCCGGACGATGCGCCACGACAGCAAGGCCGCGGAGAAGTACTTCACCGAGCTCTTCGACGCCCCCGACAGGCCGCGGCTACGCGCCCCGATCATCTCGGTCGTCGGCGAGCGCGACCCCGCCACCGACTTCTACGCGGAGCGCTACCGCGAGTGGGGCTTCCTCACCGACGTCACGGCGCTCGTCGTACTGGACGAGGGCGGCCACTACTTCCTGCGCTACCGCGCCGAGGAACTGGCCGCCGCCCTGCGCACCCACACTCACATGGAGGTCTCCGACCGCGCGGGCAACCCCTCGTGGTGGGTGCACGCGGTCTCGCGCGGGTCCGCCCCGCCCGGGTCCGATAAGCAGGGGGTGCGTCCCAGCATGGGCCGCTTCCTCACGATCTCCGCCGGGCAGCAGCTCTCGATGATCGGCTCGGCGCTCACGGGGTGGGCCCTGCCGCTGACCGTCCTCATGGACTCCGGCTCGATCGGGCAGTTCTCCATGCTGGCCGTGCTCAACCTGGCCGGGCTGCTGATCTCCCCGCTGGCCGGGGCGATCGTGGACCGGGGGGACCGGCGGCGGGTGATGCTGTTCGCCGACTGCGCGTCGGCCGGGATCCAGGCCGTGCTGGCCGGGCTGCTCCTCTTCGGCGACGTACAGATCTGGCAGATCTACCTGCTGATCGTCAGCCTGTCGGTGGCGGCGAGCTTCCAACGGCTCGCCTACCAGTCGGCGGTGCCGCAGCTCGTTCCCAAGCACTACCTCGGCCACGCCATCGGCGTCACCCAGATGACCAACGGTGTCGCGCAGCTCGTCGTCCCCCTCGTCGCGGCCGGGTTGCTGGCCTGGATCGGGCTCGGCGGCATCGTGGCGATCGACATGGCGAGTTATGCGTTCGCCATCGTCACGGTGCTGCTGGTCCGCTTCCCCGACACGCTTCCCTGGCGGCCGCGCGAGCCGCTGAGCACGGAGATCGCCAAGGGTTTCACGTACACGTGGCACGACCGGGGGCTGCGCTCGACGCTGGTGTTCTTCGCCGTGCTCAACGTGTTCCTGTCTCCGCTGCTCCTGCTGGTCTCGCCGCTGGTGCTCTCCTTCGCCACGCTCAAGGACGTCAGCGTGATCTCGCTGGTGTCAGGGCTCGGCGTCATGCTCGGCGGGCTGACCATGTCGCTGTGGGGCGGCCCGCGCCGCGGGCGTTTCCGCGGCGTGCTGACCTTCGCCGTGGCCATCGCGGCAGGCGGCGTCGTCACCGGCCTCGCCCCGTCGCTGGTCGTGGTCGGCGTGGGGGCGTTCGCGCTCAGCTACTTCCTCACGCTGATGAACGGCATCTACGTCACGATCGTGCAGATCAAGGTGCCCGCGCGGTTCCACGGCCGGGTCTTCGCGCTCAACACGCTGGTCGCCTGGTCGACGCTGCCCGTCGGCATCGGCCTGGTCGCCCCGCTCGGCGCCGCGCTGTTCGACCCGATGCTGGCCCCGGGAGGGGCGCTCGCCTCGACCGTGGGCGCCCTGATCGGGGTGGGCCCCGGCCGCGGGATCGCCTTCCTCTATCTGGTGTGCGCGCTGGGCATGATCCTCGTGGCGGCCGGCGCCCTGCGGGTGAGGCGGCTCGCCCGCCTCGACACCGAGATGCCGGACGCGCTGCCCGACGACCTCGTCGGGGTCGAGGCCATCCAGCGTCGCGTCGCCGCCTAGGTCCTCACTAGAGGCGCCGGGTCAGCGCGCCGAGGTTGGCCTCGACCCAGCGGAGCCGGGCGAGCGTGCCGGTGGGCTCGTTCCGCCCGGCTCCGTTGAGGAAGGCCAGATAGCCGCGCACCCATCCGCCGAAGACCCAGGGCTCCGCCGGGATGTCGCCACCGGCCTTGCGGTAGCCGGACACGGCGGCGTCGAACCGGTCGAAGTCGACGCTGCCGTCGAGGCGGGCCGCCCAGTCGAGGGCCATGCCCGCGGCCTCCTGCTCGGCGACGTACGGACCGGCGGTGTCCCAGTCGATGATCGTCAGGCTGCCGTCGAACCGGAGCAGTGCGTTCTTCGGGTGCAGGTCGCCGTGGGACATGGTCAGGGTGCCCACGCCGGCCGGTCGCGCGGTCGCGGCCTCGAGGTCGGCCGGTCCGGACGCCGGATCCGCGGCCGGGTGGCCGGCAGGGTCCGCCCGCGGTGGTTCCTGAGGAGCGATGTCACGACCGGCCGTGTGAACGGCGGCCACCAGCTCGCCCATCGTGGCCGACAGCTCGGGGCTGAGGTCGTCGAGGGCGGGCGCCTTCCCGTCGAGCCAGCGGTGCACCCGGACGGAGCCGTCCCCGACGGGGATCACGTACGCTCCTGTCGCGGGCGACGGGACCGGCTCGGGCATCGGGATGCCCGCCCGCCAGGCGGCGACCTCGATCTCCACGGCGGGCGCGGCCGACGGCGGCAGCCGCTTCACGGCGTACGCGCCGGTGATCGTGTCGATCCGCCAGACCTCGTTGTGGTAGTAGCCGGCCACCCGGAGTCCTCGCGTCACCGCCAGGCCGAGGCCGAACTCGTCACAAACCAGGCCGATATCGAGATCCATCCGCACATTTTGCCGTGCTCAGGAGGATGGGGAAAGGCCGGCTCAGCGGTCGACGATCTCGTTCTTCCCGATCACGACCACACCGCTGCGGGTCACCGCGAAACGCTGGCGGTCGTAGTCCAGGTCGAAGCCGATCCGGGCGCCGTCGGGGATCACCACGTTCTTGTCGATGATGGCCTTGCGGACGATCGCGCCCCTGCCGATCTTGACCGAGCCCATCAGCACCGAGTCCTCGACGTGCGAGTGGGAGTGCAGCACCACGCCGGGGGACAGGATCGAGCGCAGCGCGGTGCCGCCCGACACGATCACGCCGGGCGACACGAGCGACTCCATCGCGTGTCCGACCCGGTCGCCCTCGTTGTGCACGAACTTGGCCGGCGGCAGCGGGTCGTTGCCCGTGTAGATCGGCCAGCGATCGTTGTAGAGGTTGAAGACCGGCTGCACCGAGATGAGGTCCATGTTGGCCTCGTAGTAGGCGTCGAGCGTCCCCACGTCGCGCCAGTAGCCGCGGTCGCGCTCGCTGGAGCCGGGCACCACGTTGTTCGCGAAGTCGTACACCTCGGCGCCGCCGCTCTTGACGAACATCGGGATGATGTTGCCGCCGAGGTCGTGCTTGCTGCTGGGGTCGAGGGCGTCCTCGCGCACGGCCTCGATGAGGGACTGGGTCTTGAAGACGTAGTTGCCCATCGAGGCGAAGATCTGGTCGGGCGCGTCGGGCAGGCCCACCGCGTCCTTGGGCTTCTCGCGGAACGCGACGATCCGCCGGCCCGAGGGGTCCGCCTCGATGACCCCGAACTGGTCGGCCAGTTCGAGGGGCTGGCGGATCGCGGCGACGGTCACGTCGGCGCCCGAGTCGATGTGCTGGTCGACCATCTGGCGCGGATCCATCCGGTAGATGTGGTCCGCGCCGAAGACGATCACGTGATCGGGCATCTCGTCGTAGATCAGGTTGAGGTTCTGGAACAGCGCGTCCGCGGATCCGGAGAACCACCGCGGCCCGAGCCGCTGCTGCGCGGGCACCGGGGTCACGTAGTTGCCGAGCATCGACGACAGCCGCCACGTCCGGGAGATGTGCCGGTCCAGGCTGTGGTTCTTGTACTGCGTCAGCACCACGATCTGCCAGTAGTGCGCGTTCGCCAGATTCGACAGAACGAAGTCGATGAGCCGGTAGATGCCCCCGAAGGGCACCGCGGGCTTGGCCCGGTCCGCGGTGAGCGGCATCAGCCGCTTGCCCTCTCCACCCGCTAGCACGATCGCCAGGACCTTCATAGGCAGGACCTTAACCCGCGAAATGGCTAACAAACACCAGGGACACCGGCAAACAGTGCGGATCGGGGACTCTAAGCTCACTCGTATGCGTGTCGATCTGCTGAGCCGCGAGTACCCACCCGAGGTGTACGGCGGCGCCGGAGTCCATGTCGAGTACCTCGCGCGGGAGCTTCGGCGGCTGTCCGACGTGCGGGTCCGCTGCTTCGGCGCCCCGCGGGAGGAGCCCGGCGTGCGGGCCTACCCGGTCCCCGGGGGACTGTCCGGCGCGAACGCCGCCCTGCAGGTGCTCGGCGTCGACGTCGAGATGGCGGCCGGCTGCGAGGGCGCCGACGTCGTGCACAGCCACACCTGGTACGCGAACTTCGCCGGCCACGTCGCCAAGATGCTCTACGGCGTGCCGCACGTGGTGACCACGCACAGCCTGGAGCCGCTGCGCCCGTGGAAGGCCGAGCAGCTCGGCGGCGGCTACACGCTGTCGTCGTGGGCGGAGCGGACCGCGCTCCAGGCGGCGGACGCGATCATCGCGGTGTCCGAGGGCATGCGGCGCGACGTTCTCACGGCCTACCCGGAGGTGCCCGCCGAGCGCGTGCGCGTGATCCACAACGGCATCGACACCGAGGAGTACGCGCCGTCGCGGGGCACCGAGGCCCTGGTCAAGCACGGCATCGACCCGGCCGTGCCGTACGTCGTCTTCGTGGGGCGCATCACCCGGCAGAAGGGCCTGGTGCACCTGCTCCACGCGGCCCGGTCGTTCGACCCGGCGGCGCAGCTCGTGCTGTGCGCCGGCGCGCCCGACACGCCGGAGATCGCCGAGGAGGTCACGGCGCTCGTACGCGAGCTGTCGGTCTCCCGCAAGGGCGTGGTGTGGATCTCCGAGATGCTGCCCAGGCCCGAGGTGATCCAGATCCTCACCCATGCCACCGTTTTCGTGTGCCCCTCGGTGTACGAGCCGATGGGCATCGTGAACCTGGAGGCGATGGCGTGCGAGACCGCCGTCGTTGCGACCGCGACCGGAGGCATCCCCGAGGTCGTCGCCGACGGCGAGACGGGCCTGCTCGTCCCGATCGACCAGGGCGGCGACGGCGAGCCGAACGACCCGGAGGCGTTCGCCGCGGCGCTGGCCGACCGAGTGAACAGGGTGCTCGGCGACCCGCGCCTCGCGGCCGCGATGGGCGAGGCCGGGCGCGTGCGCGCGATCGACCACTTCTCCTGGCGGCGGATCGCCGAGCGGACCCACGAGCTCTACGCGTCGCTCACCCGGCCGGGGACGACCCAGGGATGATCATGGTGACACCCGGGTGCGCGCCCGGCCGGGTCAGCGCGTCCGGCGCGTCGTCCAGGCCGACGGTGCGGGTGACCAGCAGGTCGGGGCGGAGCACTCCCGCCGCGATCAGCTCCAGCATCGGGGGATAGGCGTGGGCGGCCATGCCGTGGCTGCCCACGATCTCCAGCTCGTGCGCGATCACCCTGCCCATCGGCAGGGCGGTCTGCCCGGGAAGCAGGCCCACCTGCACGTGGCGGCCCCGCCTGCGCAGGCCGCCGATCGACGCGGCGCAGGTGGCGGCGCCGCCCAGCGCGTCGAGGGAGACGTCGGCGCCGTCGCCCCCGGTCGCCGCCCTGACCCGCGCGGCCGACTCCTCGGGACCGGCGCCCTCGCCGAGCAGGACGCACTCGGCCGCGCCGAACCGGCGGGCCAGGTCGAGCGCGGCGGGGGACACGTCCACGGCGACGACCCGCGCCCCCACGGCGGCGCCGATCATCACGGCCGACAGCCCGACCCCGCCGCAGCCGTGGACGGCGAGCCACTGGCCCGCCCGGACCCGCCCCTGCTCGACGACGGCGCGGAACGCGGTGGCGAAGCGGCAGCCCAGGCTCGCCGCCGTGGCGAACGCCATGCCGTCCGGCAGCCGCACGAGATTCACGTCGGCGTGGTCGATCGCCACCAGCTCGGCGAACGATCCCCAGTGGGTGAACCCGGGCTGGGTCTGCCGCTCGCACACCTGCTGGTTGCCGGTCGTGCACTCGCGGCAGCTCCCGCAGGCGCAGATGAACGGCACCATCACCCGGTCGCCGGCCCGCCAGCGGCTCACCCCCGGGCCGGCCGAGTCCACCACACCCGCCAGCTCGTGCCCGGGCACGTGGGGCAGGACCGTGATGTCCGCGTCATGGCCCATCCACCCGTGCCAGTCGCTGCGGCACGCCCCGGTCGCCTCGACCCTGATCACCACGCCGTCCGGCGGCGCCACCGGGTCCGCCACCTCGCGCACCTCGGCCCGCCCGCCGAACTCCTCGTACACAACCGCGCGCATGTCACGCTCCTTTCCCAGGCCGTACGCTAATCGGGTGATTGCGATCGACCGGATACGGATGGCCTTCACCGACCGGCACGGCGGCGTGAGCGCCGGGCCGTACGGCACGCGCAACCTCGGCGGGGCGGTGGGGGACGACCCGGCGGCGGTCGCCGAGAACCGGGCGAAGACGGCCGTGGAGTTCGGGCTCGACCGGGTGGTCTTCATGCGTCAGGTCCACGGGACCGACGTCGCCTACGCGGAGGAACCGTTCGGGGACGAACCGCCCGCCCTGGACGGGGTGTTCACCGACCGTCCCGGGCTCGGCCTGGCGGTCCTGGTCGCCGACTGCGCGCCCGTGCTGGTGGCCGATCCGGTGGCCGGCCTGGTCGGCGCCGCGCACTCGGGGCGGCCGGGCACGGAGGCGGGTGTGGTCCCCGCCCTGGTCGAGGCGATGGCCGAGCGGGGCGCACGGCCGGAGCGGACGGTGGCCGTGATCGGGCCGTCGGCCTGCGGGCTGTGTTACGAGGTGCCGGAGGACCTGCGCGAGCGCGTCGCCGCCCGCGTGCCCGAGACCTGGTCGCGAACCCGGCACGGCACGCCCGCGCTCGACATCAGGGCCGGGATAGCGGCCCAGCTCGTCCGGGCCGGCGTGGCCGACGTCCGCCACGACGACCGCTGCACGATCGAGACGGCCGACCTCTACTCCTACCGCCGCGAGCAGCGCACCGGGCGCTTCGCCGGTTACGTCTGGCTCACCGGCGCGTGAGGCCGCCCCGCGCGTGAGATCGCTCCGGGTGTCAGATCGCTCTGGGTGGCTGCGTGCGCGACCAGCTTTCGCGACGGCCGCCGGAGGCCTCTCAGGCCCGTGCCCGCGGCTCCAGCCCGGCGTACGCCTTCCGGAGCAGCGCGTGCAGGCTCGCCCGCTCGTCCTCGTCCAGCGCGGCGAGTAGCTCGTCGCGCGCCTCGCCGGCCTCGCGCAGGGACGCCTCCAGCGTGGCCCGGCCCGCGGGGCTGACGGCGACGCGGTATCGCCGCCGGTCCTCGGGGTCGCGCTCGCGCTCCACGAGGCCGAGCGGCACGAGCGTGTCCATCACCGCCACGAGGTCGCTGGGGTCGATGCCCAGCCGCTCGCCGAGCTCGCGCTGGGACGCCGGGCCGAAGTCGCGCAGCGCGGCCAGGACGGCCATGTCCCACAGGCCGATGCCGTGCCCGCGCAGCCGGTCGCCCATACGGCGTCGCCCGGCGACGCCCACCTTCGACAGCAGGAAGGCGGTGACTCCGAGCAGGGACGGGGGAAGTTGCGGCAGGTCGCTCACGAGAGCAGGATAGGGCACGACCAATAGTTGGTACTCACCAAGGGATTTCCATGGACGCTCTCTATCCTCGTGTGCTCGCCTCCCGGTTCGCCGAGTGCTTCCGCTTCTACGACGGCCTGCTCACCGCGGTGGCGGGCGCGCACCTCGTCAAGGGCGCGGAGACGGGGCCGTACGCCAACTGGGACCGCGACGAGGAGGCGGTGCTGGCCCTGCTCGACCGCGAGATGCTCGCGAAGGTCACCGGCGTGGACCTGGACGGCGGAGGCGACGGGACGATGCTGGTCCTGACCGTGGACGACGTCGACCGGGCCGCCGCCGTGGGGACCGCCAACGGCGGCCGGCTCGTGGCGCCGCCGAGCGCCCGGCCCGAATGGGGGCCGACCTCCCGCACCGCGCACCTGCGCGACCCCGACGGCAACCTGCTGGAGCTCCAGTCCTACTGAGCGCCGCCGCGCCGCCCGCGCAGCGCGGCCAGGAGACCGAGGGTCCGCGCCCGCTCGCGCGCGTCTCCGAAGGGGCTCACCACGAGTTCGGTCGCGCCCGCCTCGGCATAGGCCCGCACGGCGCGCTCGACCGCCGAGTCGTCCCCGGCGACGACCGTCTCCTCCACCCCCGACCTGCCCTGGCGGTCCAGGACCGCCCGGTAGCCGGGCAGGTCGCCGACGGGTCCGAGGGACTCCGCGACCCGCCGCCGCACGCCCTCGGGGTCCGCGGTCACGCTCACGATCACACCGGCGACGACGCGTGGGCGCGGCCGTCCGGCGGACGCGGCGGCGCGGGTGACCGCCGGCGTCACATGGTCGGCGATCGTCTCCGGGCCGGTCCAGACGGTCACCGCGCCGTCGGCGAGTTCGCCGGCCAGCCGCAGCATGACCGGCCCGAGGGCGGCCAGCAGGACCGGCGGCGGCTCGGCGCCGGGCACCTCGACCCGCCCCGCCGCGGTCAGCGTCTCGCCGCGGTAGTCGACCCGCTCGCCCCGCAGCAACGGCACCAGCGCGGACAGGTATTCGCGGACGTGCCGGGCCGGTCGGTCGTACGACAGCCCGAAGTGGGTCTCGATGAGCGGCCCGTGGCTCGGCCCGATGCCGAGTGTGAAGCGGTTGCCGCTGGCCGCCTGGGTGGTGAGCGCCTGCCCGGCGAGCGCCAGCGGATGTCTCGGGTAGGTCTGGGTCACCGCCGTGCCGACGGCGATCCCGGGCACCTCGCGGGCGGCGAGCGCCGCGAGCTGGACGGCGTCCCATGACAGGACCTGGGTGAAGTAGGCGCTGTCGAGGCCGGCCTCGGCCGCCTCGCGCACCCGTCCGATCAGCTCGTCCAGGCCCAGGCCGTTCCCTCCGGCGAGCACTCCGAGTTTCATCGCGCCTCCAACACGAATCGGAGATTCCGGCTCCGTTTGCGCACTCTACAATAAGGTGAATCCCGGATTCCGGTTGGGGGAGACCTGTGCGAGCCGACGCCCGGCGCAACCGTGCGCTCATCGTGGACGCGGCCGTCGACCTGTTCACGGCCCGGGGCCCGGAGGCCTCGATGGAGGAGATCGCGCAGGCGGCCGGGCTCGGCGTGGGCACGCTCTACCGCCACTTCCCGGACCGGCGGGGCCTGTTGGAGGAGATCGCGGCCGGCACGCTGCGGACCCTGCTCGAGGCCGCGCGGGACCACGCCGCCCGCCCGGTGAGCCGGTGGGACGCGCTGCTGGCGTGCGTCCGGTGCGGCGCCGACCTTCCTCTGGCCCTGGTCAAGTCGCTGTCGGACGGTGCCGAGGCCCATCCGGAGCTGGGCCCGCTCGTACGCGACCTCGACGCCACGCTCGAAGACCTGGCCGCGGGAGCCCAGCGGGAGGGTGCCGTCCGCGGCGACATCACCCCGCGCGAGGTCGTCGAGCTGCTCAGCGTCGCCGTGTGCCGCCCCGGCGCCCGGCCCGACGACGCGCTGACCACCGTCATCCTCGACGGACTCGCCACACGGGTGGCCTCGCGCGGGGCCCGGACCTGACCGGCGCACGACGCGACCGGCGCCGGGCTTGCTGGCGGCTTGCAGCGGTTGCGGAAAGCCTGCGGCAAGGGGCGTGCAGGCGAGCGGGCCTATCACTGAGGTGCACCGACCCGGCGGCGACGGCCAGACCGGACAAGCACCCTCACCCCGCACTTCGAGGAGACAGTCATGAAGCGCACCCTGCTCGGTCTGGCCGCCGCCGCGATCTCCGGCCTGGCCGTCACAGTCCCCGTCACCCTCATGGCCGGTCCGGCCTCCGCGAGCGGCGACTACGGCCCGGACACCTGCGTCGAGGGTTACATCTGGCGCGAGGCCGGACCCAGCGACCACGTCTGCGTGACCTCGGCCACCCGCACCCGGACCCTCGCCGACAACGCCGCCAAGGCGTCCCGCTGGACCCCCGGCCCGTACGGTCCGCACACCTGCAAGACGGGCTACGTGTGGCGCGAGGCGTTCACCGGCGACGACGTGTGCGTCACCCCGGCCGCCCGCGCGCAGGCCAAGCTCGACAACGGCAAGGCGGCCGAGCGCAAGGTCTCGGCCAAGCTGTGGATCACCCGTTACACCGTCCCGCCGGTGGACAACGGCGACGGCACCGCCACCAGCACCTCCGTCGACGACATCCCGCGGCTCAAGATCAACGGCGACCACTTCAACCACGGGCAGGTCAGACTCTACATCCGGTACACCAGCGGCAAGCTCTACTGGAGCGGCACGGTGACCGCGAGCGCGCACAGCGGGTACGTCGCCGGGAGCTTCGGCAAGAAGACCGGCGTGTTCGACTGCGCCTTCGGGGGCAAGCCGGCCAACGCCTACGCCCAGGCGCAGGACGTGATCTCCGGCCGCTGGTCGGCCAAGGTCCCCGTACGCGTCGGCTGCGCCGTCCTGTGACGGCGGGCGCCGCGACGGCGACCCGGAGGACCGGCCCGGTCGGGCCGGTCCTCCGGCACGTCCGGGAGAGCCGTCGCCCAGGTCAAGGGATCTTCTGATCGGCCTGGCGTTCCAAGCATCGTGATCGGGGTAGTCGGTGGGTCTGCGGGGACCCGCCGGGGGCCGGCCCGCGACCCGCCCCCCGGCGGCTCCCACCCCCTGACGATGTGAGGATTGACATGGGAACCGCGACCCCGGTGCCGGAGACCAGGAGCATGAGCGGCGACGAGCTGTCGGCCGACGACGCCTACGCCGCCATACGGCGGTACGGCGGCTGGCACCTCATCCGCGACGCGTACGTCCGGTTCAGGTACGGCGACGGCACGAGCAACGCCCGCTCCCTCGCCTTCCAGACCTGCCTCGCGATCATCCCGGGAGCGATCGCCCTTGTGGGCCTGAGCTCGGTGCTGCACCAGGAGCGCTTCGGCCGCCTCCTGGAGCTCACCCTGCGGCAACTGACCCCCGGCGCGGGCTCGCGGGTCATCCAGGAGACGCTCGACCAGAGCCACCACGCCTCGGGCGCGGGGGGGAAGCTGGCCCTGTGGCTCGGTCTGCTGACCGCACTGGTGTCGCTGACGACCGCCATGGGCCAGTTCGAACGCGGGGCCAACCGCATCTACGGAATCGAGCGCGACCGCCCCTTCCTGGCCAAGTACGGCAGGGCGCTGCTGATGGCCGTCACGGCGGGCCTCCTCATGAGCGTCGGCTTCGTCATCCTGGTCGGCGGCGCCGCGGTCGGGGAGGCCGCGGCGCACGCCTACGACTGGAGTGAGACGACCCAGCGGCTCTGGGGCTGGCTGCGCTGGCCGATCGGTTTCCTGCTCGCGGTCCTGTCGATCTCGGTGTTGTTCCGCTCCTCGCCCCGACGCGAGCAGCCGGGGCACAGCTGGCTTGCGGTCGGGGCCACGGTCGCCGTGCTGCTGTGGACGCTGTTCACCTGGCTGCTCGCGCTCTACACCGCCAGCAGCGGCACCTTCGGCGCGACGTACGGCCCGCTCACGGCGGTCATGGCGCTGCTGCTGTGGTCGTTCCTCAGCTCGACGGCGCTCTTCCTCGGCCTGTCCTTCTCGGCTCAGCTGGAGGCCTGCCGCGCGGGCCGCGGCGAGCCGGCCCAGCCCGACCCCGGCCCCGCCCCGGTCTCCCCGCGGGAGCGGCAGCCGGCCGGGAGCAGCCGATGATCCGGTGGCGCGGGCGGCGCGGGCGGCGCGACGCCGAGCACGGACTGGGTCTGCGGCTGACGGTGGCGACGGCGGCGCTGGTGCTGATCGCGGTGCCGTTCACGGTGCTGCTGGTCTTCGTCAAGACCTCCTTCGGCCCGCTCACCGAGATCGACGAGGGCGCGGCGTGGGACCTGCACGCCTACGCGATCGGCAATCCCGGGTTCGCCCGGCTGATGGAGCTGGTCAGCGACGTGTTCGCGCCGCTGACCTGGCGGATCGCGGTCGGCGCCGCGGTCGCCTGGCTGGTCTGGCGCCGTGCCTACCACCTGGCCCTGTGGGCGGTCACCACGATCACCGTCGGCGGCCTGCTCGGCCTCGCCCTGAAGGTCATCGTCGCGCGGGCCCGGCCCAGCCTGCCGGACCC
Organism: Microbispora bryophytorum; assembly: GCF_006874465.1. GTDB lineage: Bacteria > Actinomycetota > Actinomycetes > Streptosporangiales > Streptosporangiaceae > Microbispora > Microbispora bryophytorum. The sequence continues at coordinate 312,108 of NZ_VIRL01000004.1, forward strand.
CGTCGCCATCGCCCCCGGCGCGTCGTTCCCCTCGGGGCACACGGTCAACGCCGTGCTCGGCACCGGGATCCTGCTGCTCCTCGTCCTGCCTCTCGTGCGGGAGCGCGGGCGGGTGCTCGCCTGGGCGCTCGCCGTGCTGATCCCGCTGGCGGTCGGCTTCAGCCGGATCGCGCTCGGCGTGCACTGGTTCAGCGACGTGGTGGGAGGGCTGGTGTTCGGCGTGGCAGTGGTGGCCGCCACGGCCGCCGCCTTCGAGACCTGGCGCCGCCACGATGTGGGCCGCCGGCCCGCCCAGCCGTTACGCGAGGGCGTCGGGCCCGAGACGAAGAGGGAAATCGCTCCCGAAGGAGGACGAATTGCACGCCGACCGTAATCGTGGCACAACCCGGAGCGCCCGGTCGTCCTCGGCGCCCCCTCGGCGGGCGCCCGACCAGCGGGTCCCCGACCGGCAGGTGCCCACTCGACGGGTGGCCGCGGAGGCGGCGCGGCGGATCCTGCTCCCGCTCGCGCTGATGGCCCTGGTGACCCTCGGGCTCGGCCTGCTGATCACGAAGGTCCTGGAGCACTCGACGCTCGTCGCGCAGGACGAGGCGGTCAGCCGCGAGATCGCCCAGGAGCGCACGCCGTTCTGGAACGAGGTGACCCACTACGGCTCGATGCTGTCCGACACGCCTGTGATCATCGTGGTGACGACGATCATGGCGATCCTCTTCCGGGTCGTCTACGGGCGCCTGCGGGAGTCGGTCTTCCTGGTGGCCGTCGTCTGCGCCCAGTCGGCGATCTTCCTGCTGGCCACGGTGTTCGCGCAGCGGGCCCGCCCGCACGTGCCGCATCTCGATCCCGCGCCGCCCACGTCCAGTTATCCGTCGGGGCACACCAGCGCGGCCGTGGCGTTCTACTGCGGCACCGCACTCGTGCTGACCCTGCACACACACCGCCACACGATCCTGAATGCGCTGTGGTGGCTGCTCGGCGCGGGAGCGGCCCTGGCGGTCGGCCTGTCCAGGCTCTATCGAGGCATGCACCATCTGACGGACGTGAGCTGGGGCTACGTGCTCGGGATCTTCTGTGTGGTCGTGCTCGCCCAGGCCCTGCTGCTACAGCCGATCACAGCGTCGCGACGCGCCGCGACGAAACGGGCCGTACGCGGGGCCGCGCTGACCTGACCGGCTCCCGGCCACCGGCTCGGCTCCGAGCCGGTGGCCGGGGTGGTCAGACCGACACGCCGGTGAGGCGGCAGGCATCCGCCCAGCGCGCGGGATCGACAGCGGCGGGGTCGGTCCCTACGGCGGTCCCGACGGCGGTCCCGGTGTCGATTCCGGTGTCGATTCCGGCGGCGGGACGCAGCAGGGCCCAGCAGTCGTCGATCGCGTCGGCCAGCAGGCCGCGCAGCAGCAGATCGGGGTCGGGCACGCACGCCTGAGCGACGCCCCGCACCGCGAGCTGCACGGTGTTCGGCGCGGCGTACCTGCGGAAGCCCTTGGGTGAGACCCGCACGCCGCGCCCGAAGGTGCGGGCCCAGCGAGCGGCGTCCGGCACCTGCGCCAGTGCCTGGCTGCTGCGCTCGTCCAGATCACCGGCGGGGCGGCCCTCCAGCTCGGTGAGCACGTGCTCGGCCGACAGGATCGAGACCGCCATCGCGAGCTGGCGCTCGTGCGCGACGACCGGCAGCGCGGCCCTGGCCGCGCACAGGGCGATCCGCGCGTCGAGACGCGGATCGTCGCCCGTCAGGCCGATCACCGACGGGATCAGCTCGGCCAGGCGGGGCCGGGCGTCGTCGGAGGTGTGGTCGTTGACGAGGCGGGCGAGCCCGGCGAGCAGCGGATGTGTGCACGACGGATGGTCGCTCCACCGCTCACCTGCGAGATAGGACGCGAACTCCATGAAGCAGGCGCCCTTGCTGGGATTGCGATGCTTGCCACGAGAGAGCATGGGCATCGCTGGAGGCATCTGAGCGTGCACGAGCTACTCCAAGCTGAATCGCCTGTTGTCTCTCTTTCAGTGTGCGCCCGTTATGCGGCGTTGAGAAGAAGCCTTACCTCGACTTGTCCCTCGCATGCCGGAATGCGCCAGTGGCGGCCAGGTGGCCGGTGTCGCCGCACTCCCACCCGGTGCCGGACCAGAAGGCGGGGCGCCAGCGCTCGCGGAGGTGTCGTGCGTCGCATGACGCACACACGCCGACGTCCGGAACCGGATCGGAAAAACAGAGGTGGAGACGGGATTTGAACCCGTGTACGCGGCTTTGCAGGCCGCTGCCTCGCCTCTCGGCCACTCCACCAGAGCGAGGTCCAGATTCGCGACCTCTCGGAGCGGAAGACGGGATTCGAACCCGCGACCCTCACCTTGGCAAGGTGATGCTCTACCACTGAGCCACTTCCGCGTCCGCCTTGCGGCGACGTCGCTACTGTACCGGGTTTTCGGCTGCGGTGTGTACTCAGAAAGGCCGGGCGCTCGGTCCCCGGAACGCGCGGTCGGCTCCCCGCTCGATCGCGGGCAGGGTCAGGAAGATCTCGAGGATCCGGGTGAGCCGGTGCACCTCGTTGCGGTGGAAGTCCGGCCCCTCCGCCCTGGCCAGCATCAGCGACAGCGCCAGCGGCGGCAGCGGCGCGACGATCACGTGCGGGCCGGACGGCAGCGTGGCGGCCGTCGGCCGGGGCGGGGTCACCTCGGGGAACGGAATGTCCTCGGGCGCCCGCCAGCTCGCGTACACGGTCACGCGCGGGTCCTTCTCGGTCGCCGCCGCCGCCCAGTCGGCGCTGAACAGCACCGGCATGGAGTCGATCAGCGTGCCGAGCGCACGGTCGCCCGCCGTGGTGAGGAACTTCAGGATCTCCAGCTCCGGATAGGTGCCGGGGGCTTCCCTGGTGCCCCAGATGCCCACGATCCGGACCTCGTCCAGGTCGCGCAGGACCCGTACGAGTTCCTCGCGGGGGGCGGCGTCGGGCCAGTAGACGGTGAAGTCGTCGAGGGCGCGGCCGTCGCCGCGGTCGAGCACCGTCACCTGCGTGATGTCGGCGCCCGCGGACCCGAGGATCCCGGTCACCTGGCTCAGCGAGCCCGGACGATCCGGCAAGGCGATTCTCAGCCGCAGTAGCATGACGACCTCCCTCACCGTTGGTCCAGGTCAGATTAACCGGGGCATAAGCCTCGCGTCCATGATCTTGTACGGCTCACCGCCGGCAGCGGGGAGAATGAACGGGTGAAAGTCGGCGCGCTCGAGGTCTGGCCCCCGGTGGTGCTCGCTCCCATGGCGGGCATCACGAACATCGGATTCCGCACGCTGTGCCGGGAGCAGGGCGGCGGCCTGTTCGTGTCCGAGATGATCACTTCGCGGGCGCTGGTCGAGCGGGTGCCGCTGACGTTCCAGATGATCAGGTTCGGCCCGGAGGAGTCGCCCCGCAGCATCCAGCTGTACGGGGTCGATCCGGCCGTCATCGGCAAGGCCGCGCGGATGATCGTCGAGGAGGACCTGGCCGACCACATCGACCTGAACTTCGGCTGCCCGGTGCCCAAGGTCACCCGCAGGGGCGGCGGGTCGGCCCTGCCGTACAAGCGGAACCTGCTGCGCGCCATCCTGCGCGAGGCGGTGGCCGGCGCTGGGCCGCTGCCGGTCACGATGAAGATGCGCATGGGCATCGACGAGGACCATCTGACCTACGTCGACGCGGGCCGGATCGCCGTGGAGGAGGGCCTCGCCGCCATCGCCCTGCATGCCCGTACGGCCCGCCAGCACTACGGCGGCACCGCGCACTGGGACGCGATCAAGCGGCTGAAGGACGCGGTGCCGGAGATCCCGGTGCTCGGCAACGGCGACATCTGGAGCGCCGACGACGCGCTGCGCATGGTCGCGGAGACCGGCTGCGACGGCGTGGTGATCGGGCGGGGCTGCCTGGGGCGGCCGTGGCTGTTCCGCGATCTGGACTTCGCCTTCCGGGGCTCGGCCGAGCGCGTCCGGCCCCGCCTCGGGGAGGTCGGTGCGATGATGCTGCGCCACGCCGAGCTGCTCTGCGAGGTCATCGGCAGCGAGCCGCACGGGCTCGCCGACTTCCGCAAGCACGTCGGCTGGTATCTCAAGGGCTTCGTCGTCGGAGCCGAGACCCGCCGCACCCTCACCGCGGTCACCCGGCTGTCGGAGATGGCCGAGCGGGTGGCCGAGCTCGACGCGGACCAGCCGTGGCCGGAGGAGGCCGACGGCCCGCGCGGCAAGAGCGGTGAGAGGTCGAAGGTGTCGCTGCCGCACGGCTGGCTCGACGACCCCGAGGACATGACGATTCCCGGCGCCGGAGCCGAGGACCCCACCTCCGGCGGCTGAGCGTGCGCATGTCGCTCGCCGCGCTCAGGCGGGCGTGTCGGCCTCGTGTGAGGCGGGCGTGCGGCGGGCCCCCGTCCGCCACAACCATCGCATGAGCAGGACGACCGGCAGCAGGATCGCGAGCGCGACCCCCGCGTGGGCGGCCCAGGCTCCCACCAGGGTGGTCCCGCCCCACGCCCCGTCCAGCAGCGGGTCGGAGGTGAGCGGATGCCCGAGCGTGGGAAGGAGATCGGGCCGCAGGAAGGGATACAGCAGGCCCGAGGCCGCCGTGAAAGCCGCGAAGGCGCCGAGGATGACTGCGGGAACCCTCAGTAACACACGCACTGGCCCACCTCCACCGATACTCCGGAAGATCCACGCTACGTGCTCGCGTGCGGCGGTGGGCGGCCCCGGGACGGACGGACCGGGGGGCGGCGCTCGCGCGTAGGCTCTGGGCATGGCGAACGCGATCATCACGGCCCGCGGGGTGGGGCTGGACCTGGGCGGAGTGCCCGTGCTGCGCGGCGTCGATCTCACCGCCGCCCTGGGTGAGATCGTCGCCGTCATGGGGGAGAACGGCGTCGGGAAGTCCACGCTGCTGCGCTGCCTGGCCGGCCTGCACCCTTCGCCGCGCGGCGAGATCGACGTCCTCGGCGGGCCGCCGGCGGACCTGCCCGACTTTTGGCGGCACGTCGTGCAGGCCGGCGACGAGCCCGCCTGGTATCCGGGCCTGAGCGTCCGCGAACACCTCGAGCTGATGGAGGCCGTGCACCAGGACGCCCGCCTGACGGTCGGCGAGGCGCTGGAGACCTTCGAGCTGACCGCCAGGGCCGATCTCGCCCCGCTGTCGCTGTCCACCGGTCAGCGGCAGCGGCTGTCGCTGGCGATGGCGCTGCTCCGGCCGAGCCGCCTGCTCCTGCTCGACGAGCCGGAGCGTGGCCTGGACGCCGGGTTCAGGCAGCGCCTCGCGGAGATCCTGCGCGGCTACGCCGCCGAGGGCGGCACGGTCGTGATGGCCACCCACGACGCGCGGCTGGCGCAGGACGCGGGAGCCCGTGTGATCACTCTGCGGGCGGCGTCGTGATCCCCGCGGCCGCGCGGACGCATCCCGCCTTCGCCTACCTGCGCGCTCACCGTGGGCGGCCGGCGACCTGGTCGGATCGCTACACCAGCGTTTTCGGCCTGCTCGTCGCCGCCGCGGTGCTCGGCCGCCCGGTCGCGGAGGCGATCGGCGGGCTGGCCCGGCACGCCGACCCGGGCCGGATCGGCGCCGGGTTCGCGCTGGTCGCGGCGGCCTACGCGGGTTTCCTCGTCCTGGCGCGGGCGCTCGGCCCCGTCGTGCTGCCCGCCGCCGACGCCGCGTGGCTGGTGACCTCGCCGCTGCCCCGCCGGGCCGTGCTGAGCCGTACGGCGCTGCTCCTGCTGTCGGCGGCGGCGCTCGCCGGGGCGGCGCTCGGGCTCGCGGCGCTGTCGGTGTTCGGAGCCCCCGGCGAGCTCGGTGTGCGCCTGGCGGCGGCGCTGGTGCTCGGCGTGGCCGCGGGCGCGGGCGGCATGGCCGCGGCGGTGCTCGGCCAGCAGTCCCCGGCGGCGGACACCCGGCTGCAGTTCCTGATCGCCGGAATCTTCTCCGTGGCCGTGCTCGCGGCCGTGTCCGGCGCGGGCCCCGGCCGGCGGATGCTCGCCGCCGTCGCCGGGGCGCCCGCGTCCCTGGGCGCGGCGGTCGCGGGCGTCGCCTCCGTGGTGGCCGCGGTCCTGGTGCGGCGGGCCTGGGCGGCACTCGGCCGCATCCCCGCCCGGACGATCCTGGCCTCCTCGACCCGGACGGCGCGGGTGACCTCGGCTGCGACCACGCTGGATCCCGGGATGCTCACCTGGGTCGCGGAGGACGTCCACTGGCGCGGCCGGGCGCTGCGCTCCCGCCCGTGGCCCCGGCCGGTGTCGCGGCTCGGCCCGGCGCCCGCGCTGGCGTGGCAGGAGTGGCTGCGGGTGGGCAGGCGACCGGGCCGTCTGGCGGCGCTGCTCTGCGCGGCGGCGTTGCCCGCCGTCTGCGCGAACGCCGTCTGCGCGAACGCCGTCGGCGGTGCGGCGCCGGCCGCCGGGGTGCTGCTGTGCGGAGCGCTGACCGCCGCCGCGATGTGCACCGGAGGGGTCCGGCGCGACGGCGGCGACCCGGCCCTGGCCCGGATGCTGGCCGTGGACGGCAGGGCCGCCACGGCCGCCCGGGCGGTGCTGCCCGCGCTGCTGACCGCGGCCTGGTCGGCGCTCGCCCTGGTGGGCCTCCAGGCCGTGGGCGCGCTCCCGGCCGGGCCCTGGTGGGCGCTCGGACCGGCGGCCGCGCCCGCGCTGGCGGCGGGGGCGCTGCGGATGGCCAGGCGGCGGCCCGTCGACCACTCCATGCCGGTCATCGACACTCCCGGCGGCGCGGTGCCGACCGGCCCGCTCATCTGGGCGGCGACGGGGCCGGACATCGCGCTGCTCGGATCCCTGCCCACGCTCGCGGCGCTGGTCACGCGGCCCGCCGACGTCCTGCCGTACGTCGCGGCGCAGGCCGTCGCCGGGGCCGCGGTGCTCGCCGCCTACATTCTGCGGCCGGGCCGCGGGAGCCGCCCGTAGCCCCGCCCGGCCGGTAAGAGCGGTGCTACGGTCCGTGACCGGACTGTGATCCGGATTGTGACTGCGCCGAGTCAGATCTCGGCGTACTTTCGGTCAAGGGCTTGCCGTACCGCAGGGGAGGCGCGTGACCGAGACCCGGCACGAGACGTCGGCGGAGGACCTCGTCGCCGAGTTCGACGCGGAGCGTCCCGCCCGGCGCCTTCCGGGCCGCCCGGCGGCACTCGTCACGATCGTCGCGCTCGCCCTGTCGCTCTACGCGCTCTACCAGACCTTCCGGCCGGGGCCGGTCCTGCCCTACCGGATGGCGTTCCTCGCCGTGGTGCTGCCGCTGGCCTTCGTCTGCTACAAGGCGCGGCGCGGGGGCCGGGACCGGCCCCGTGGTGATCGAATCAGCGTGCTCGATTGGGCGCTCGCGGCGCTGTCCCTGGCCGTCTGCGCGTATCCGCTCGTCGTCTTCGACGACCTCATCCGCCGGGCGTACGCGCCGACGCCGCTCGACGTGGCGGCGGGCGCGCTGCTCACGCTGCTGCTGCTCGAGGCGTGCCGGCGGACCGTGGGCTGGATCCTGCCCGTCGTGTGCGCGGTCTTCTTCGCCTACGCCTACTACGGCGGCTACCTGCCCGCCGACTGGGCGCTGGGCCACCGGGGCTATGACCTGGACCGGATCGTGGCGTCCTTCACGATGGGCACCGAGGGCGTGTACGGCGTGCCCCTGGACGTCGCGGCGACGTACATCATCCTGTTCACGATCTACGGCGCGGTGCTCGACCACTCGGGGGCGGGGCGGTTCTTCGTCGACGTCTCCTTCGCCGCGTTCCGCCGCTCGCGCTCCGCGCCGGGGCGCACCGTCACGCTCGCGGGGTTCCTGCTCGGCACGGTGAGCGGCTCCGGCGTGGCGACCACGGTGAGCGTGGGCAGCGTGGCCTGGCCGATCCTGCGCCGGGCCGGCTACCCGCGCGAGCAGGCCGGGGGAGTGCTGGCCGCGGCCGGCATCGGCGCGATCCTGTCGCCCCCCACCCTGGGCGCGGCGGCGTTCATCATCGCCGAATACCTGCGGGTGAGCTACCTGACCGTGCTCGTCTACGCCACGATCCCGACCCTCCTGTACTACCTGGGCGTCTTCCTCGCGATCGAGATGGACGCCCGCAGGTACGGCACGCGCGCCGTTCCGGTGGACGTGGGGAGTCCCTGGCCGCTGATCAGGCGCTTCGGCTACCACTTCAGCTCGCTGTTCATGATCATCATCCTGATGGCCCTCGGCCAGTCGCCGTTCCGAGCGGTCGTGTACGCCACGCTGCTGGCCTTCGCGCTGTCGTTCCTGGACCGCACTCCCGGCGGCGAGCACCGGCTGACCCCGCGTCGTGCGGTGCGGGCCCTGGCGGCGGGCGCCACCGGCGTGCTGCCGGTCGCGGTCACCTGCGCGGCGGCGGGCACGATCGTCGGCGTGGTCACGCTCACCGGGCTCGGGCTCAAGGCCGGCTCGCTGATCGTCGGCCTGTCCGGGGGGAACCTCGCGGCCACCGCCGTGGCCTGCGCGCTGGCCGTGCTGCTGCTCGGGCTGGCCGTGCCGGTCACGGCGTCCTTCGTCATCGCCGCCGTGATCATCGGCCCCGCGTTGCTGAACCTCGGCGTCACACCGGCCGAGGCGTACATGTTCATCTTCTACTACGCCGTGCTGTCCGAGGTGAGCCCGCCGACGGCGCTGTCGGCCTTCGCCGCCTCGGCGATCACGGGAGGCAACGCGCACCGCACGATGTGGGCCACCTGGAAGTACACGCTCCCGGCGTTCCTCGTGCCCTTCGCGTTCGTGCTCACCCCGTCCGGTGCGGCTCTGCTGGCGCAGGGCCCGATCGGCGGGATCCTGCTCGCCGCGGCCGTGTCCGCGCTGGCCGTGGCCGTCCTCGCGGTGGCCACCGGCGGCTGGATCAACGGCCCCGCCGGCCCGGCCGAGCGGGGCCTGTGCGCGCTGGCGGCGGTCCTGCTGCTCGTCCTGTCGCCCTGGCCCGTGCTGGCCGGGCTGGGCGTCGCGGCCCTGGCACTGGCCGTTCACTTCGTCCGCAGACACAGGGAGGCGCATCCGTGAGGTTCAGGCTCGTGACGGCGCTGGCCGTCACCGCGGCACTGCTGGCCGCCGGTTGCGGAGGCGACCGGTCGGGCGCGGCGGGCGGGACCCGCCTGTCGATCGCCACCGGCAACACCACCGGCGTCTACTACGTGCTGGGCGGGGGGCTCGCCGAGCTGATCGACAAGCACCTGCCCGGCCACCGGGCGACCGCGGAGGCCACCGGCGCCTCGGTCGAGAACATCCAGCGGGTGGTCAGGGGACAGTCGGACATCGCCTTCACGCTCGCGGACACGGCCGCCGACGCGGTCAAGGGCACCGGCGCCTTCACAGCCCCGCAGCCGATCCGCGCGCTCGGCCGGCTGTACGGCAACTACACGCACGTGATCGCACGGACCGACGCCGGGATCACCTCCGTCGCCGCCCTGCGCGGCAAGCGCGTGTCCACGGGCTCGTCGAACTCGGGAACGGAGGTGATCGCGCTGCGGATGCTCGCCGCCGCCGGGCTCGATCCCGGCAAGGACGTCGAACGGCAGGCGCTGTCGCTGCCCGAGACCGTGCAGGGGCTCAAGGACGGCACCCTCGACGCGCTGGTGTGGTCGGGTGGGCTGCCCACCTCGGGCATCACCGACCTGGTGACGAGCATGGGCGACGAGGTGACCTTCGTGCCGCTGAACGACGTGCTGCCCGCCATGCGCGCCGCCCACGGCCCCGTCTACGCGGAGGGTGTGATCCCCAAGGCGGCGTACGGCACGCCGTCCGACGTGCCGACCATCGTCGTGCCGAACCTCCTCGTGGTGAACGCGGGGATGGACGCGAAGCTCGCGGAGGACCTCACCCGGCTGGTCTTCGACCACAAGGCCGACCTGGAGAAGGTGCACGCGTCGGCCAGGGAGATCACCCTCGCCGACGCGCCGGAGACCGACCCGGTGCCGCTGCACGAGGGCGCCAGGAAGTTCTACGGCTGACCGCCGCGGCGCGGCTCACAGACGGGTGAGACCGGTGACGTGGAGGACGGCGTAGCCCTCCTCGTCGGAGGCGGCCAGGTCCACCTCGGCGCTGATGCCCCAGTCGTGGTTGCCCGCCGGGTCGTCGACGATCTGACGCACCCGCCACAGCTCCTTCTCCTCCTCGATGAGCAGGAGGGCCGGGCCGCGGGCGGCCGGACCGGTGAGGACCTCGCCGTGCTCCTCGTAGTAGGCGTCCATGGCCGCGCCCCAGTCGACGTCCGGGTAGAGCTCGGCCAGCTCCTCCTCGCGGTCCAGCGCGATGAGCTCCACCATGCGGAACATCGCGTTGCGGACCAGCACCCGGAAGGCGCGCGCGTTGGCGGTGACCGGCCGGGTCCTGGTCTCCAGCTCCTGCCCGGCCGCCAGCGCCTCGGCGGGGTTGGCCAGCTTCTCCCACTCGTCGATCAGGCTGGAGTCGACCTGGCGCACCAGCTCGCCGAGCCATTCGATGAGGTCCACCAGGTCGTCGGTCTTCAGGTGCTCGGGCACCGTCTTCGACAGCGTGCGGTAGGCGTCGGCCAGGTAGCGCAGCACCGTGCCCTCCGAGCGGGCCAGCTCGTAGAACTGGATGTAATCGGTGAAGGTCATGGCCCGCTCGTACATGTCGCGCACGATCGCCTTGGGGCTGACGACGTGGTCGCCGACCCACGGGTGGCCGCGCCGGTAGGTCTCGTACGCGCCGAAGAGCAGGTCGGCCAGCGGCATCGGATGGGTGATCTCGGCGAGGCGCTCCATCCGCTCCTCGTACTCGATGCCGTCGGCCTTCATCTGGACGACCGCCTCGGCCCTGGCCTTGTTGAGCTGGGCGTGCAGGATCTGACGGGGGTCGTCCAGCGTCGACTCGACGATCGAGACCATGTCCAGCGCGTACGTCGGGGAGCCGGGGTCGAGCAGTTCGAAGGACGCCAGCGCGAAGGTGGACAGCGCCTGGTTGAGCGCGAAGTCCTCCTGCAGGTCCACGGTGAGCCGGGCCATCCGCCCGTGTTCGTCGGGTTCGGCGAGCTTCTCCACGATGCCGCCGGCCAGCAGAGAGCGGTAGATCGCGATGGCGTGGCTGATGTGGCGGCGCTGCGCCTTGCGGTCCTCGTGGTTGTCGGTGAGCAGCCGCTTCATCGCCTGGAAGCAGTCGCCGGGCCGGTTGATGATGGACAGCAGCAGGGCGTTGCTGACCTTGAACCGGGAGGTCAGAGGCTCGGGCTCGGCGGTCTGGAGCTTCTCGAACGTCTCCTCGCTCCAGCCGACGAACCCCTCCGGGGGCTTCTTGCGCGCGTAGCCGCGACGGCGCTTGGGATCGTCGCCGATCTTCGCCAGCGCCCGCTCGTTCTCGATCACATGGTCGGGCGCCTGGCAGACGACGTATCCGACCGTGTCGAACCCGGCCCGGCCGGCGCGCCCGGCGATCTGGTGGAACTCCCGCGCCCGCAGCCGCCGCACCTTGGTGCCGTCGTACTTCGACAGCGCGGTGAACAGCACGGTGCGGATCGGGACGTTGACCCCCACGCCGAGCGTGTCGGTGCCGCAGATGACCTTCAGCAGGCCGGCCTGGGCCAGGCGCTCCACCAGGCGGCGGTACTTCGGCAGCATGCCCGCGTGGTGCACGCCGATGCCGTGCCGTACGAGCCGGGACAGGGCCCGGCCGAAGCGGGTGGTGAAGCGGAAGTTGCCGATGAGGGCGGCGATGGCCTCCTTCTCGGCCCTGGTGCACATGTTGATGCTCATGAGCGCCTGGGCGCGCTCCATCGCCGCGGCCTGCGTGAAATGCACGACGTACACCGGGGCCTGCTGGGTGGACAGCAACTCCTCCAGCGTCTCGTGCAGGGGAGTGGTCCGGTAGGAGTAGATGAGCGGCACCGGGCGCTCGGCGTGCTTGACCACGCTGGTGGGGCGGCCGGTGCGGCGGGTGAGGTCGGTCTGGAAGCGCTCGACGTCGCCGAGCGTGGCCGACATCAGTACGAACTGCGCCTGCGGCAGCTCCAGCAGCGGCACCTGCCAGGCCCAGCCGCGGTCGGGCTCGGCGTAGAAGTGGAACTCGTCCATGATCACGGTGCCGACGTCGGCCTGCGCGCCGTCGCGCAGCGCGATCTGGGCGAGGATCTCGGCGGTGCAGCAGATGACGGGCGCGTCGGCGTTCACGGTGGCGTCGCCGGTCATCATGCCGACGTTCTCGGTGCCGAACAGCGCGCACAGGTCGAAGAACTTCTCCGACACCAGCGCCTTGATCGGCGCGGTGTAGAAGCTGATCTCGTCGCGGGCCAGCGCCGCGAAGTGCGCCCCGGCGGCGATCAGGCTCTTGCCCGAGCCCGTCGGCGTGGACACGATCACGTTGTTGCCGGAGACGACCTCGATCAGCGCCTCCTCCTGCGCTGGATAGAGGGTGAGCCCGCGATCGGCGTTCCAGGACACGAACGCGTCGAACAACGCGTCCGGCTCGGCGCCGGGATCTGAGCCGGACGGAAGACGGCGGAGGAGGCTCATGCTTTCGCTCACGCTCTTATCCTGCCCAAGACCCATGACTGTTTCGACCGGCCCGACGTACGGCAAGATGTGGCACAGCTACGTCAAAGGGGCGTGGCGCAGCACGAAGCCGCAGGTCAAACCCACAAACTAGCGATATGGGGGAGAAGTGGGCCGGGCTCGGCACGCGCCGAGAGGCGGCGGTCGACGTGCTGCTCGCCGTCGCCGTGCTCGCCTTCGCGGTTCCGGCGGTGGTGTTCGGCCGCTCCGTCCCGGACCTGCCGTTCCTCGCCGTGCCGTGGTGGGCGCAGCTCGCCGCGGTGGGAGCGGCGGCCGTGTCCATGCTGACCCGGCGCAGTACGGCGTGGCCGATGATCGTGGCCACCGTCGCCTGCGCACTGCTCGTCGGCCAGACCATGCCGCTGATGCTGGCGGCCTACTCGATGACGGCGCAGAACACGGTGCGCCGATGGCCGTGGGTGTCCGCCGCGCTCGCCGGGGTCTACGCGCTGACCGACTGGGCGAGCCCCTACACCGACCGGCTGCCCGTCGCCGTGGCGGTGCGGGCGATCACGCTGGTCGTGCTGCCCGCGCTGGTGGGCACCTGGGTGTGGCGCTACCGCTCGGCGATCCGGGAGCTGCGGGCGGGCGTGCGGGCGCGTGAGGAGCGCGCCGCCGCCCAGGAACGCCGCCGCATCGCGGGCGAGCTGCACGACACGGTGACGCACGCGGTCACCGTCATGGTGCTGAACGCCGGTCTCATCCAGGACGCCGACGAGCTCGACGAGATCCGCAAACTGGCCAGGAACATCGAGGACAAAGGCGTGCGGGCGCTGACCGAGCTGCGCGAGTTGCTCACCGCGCTGCGGCGAAGGGACCTGCCGCCCTCGGCGGAGAGCGTGGAGGGGATACCACGCCTGGTCGAGGAGGGCAGGGCCACCGGCCTGCGCGTCGCCCTGCACTACGACGTGCCGGAGGAGAAGCTGCCGCGGCAGGCCGGCCACGCGTGCTACCGCGTCGTCCAGGAGGGCCTCAACAACGTGCGCAAACACGCGCCCGGAGCCGACGTGCAGGTGGTCTGCGAGGCCCACGGCGGTGTGCTGAACGTGTCGGTGGTCAACAGCGGCAAGAGCCGGGCCGTGCCGGTCCGGGTGCCCGCCGGCGCGGGGGGCGGCTACGGGCTGCCCGGCCTGCGCGAGCGTGTCGCCCTGGTGGGCGGGCGGCTCGCGTACGGCCCGACCGCCGAGGGCGGATTCGCGCTCACCGCCAGCATCCCCTGCTGCCCGCCCGACCAGCACGAGACGTGACCCGTACGCGTCACAGGCCGAGGTCGTCGATCTCCTTGAGCAGGGCCGCCCTGGAGCCGGGCGGGGCGGCGTCGCCGGGGGCCGTGCTCCCGGTCGCGTTTCCGGTCGTGCCCCCGGCCGCGCCCCTGGCCCGCCGGTCGCGGAACAGGTAGCCGCCGAGGATGCCGCCCGCGAAGCCGAAGACGTGGGCCTGCCAGCCGATGCCCTCGGCCGGCAGCAGCCCGGCGAACTGGTAGGCGAAGCACAGACCCATGACCAGGCCGATGACGATGTCGATCAGGTGCCGGTCGAAGGCTCCGCGTACGAGCACGTAGCCGAAGTAGCCGAACACGAGCCCGCTCGCGCCCGCGCCGACCGTGGAGGAGTCGGCGGTGAACCACGAGCCGAGCCCGCTGACGACGGCGATCAGCCCGGTCACCCCCAGGAAGCGCCGTACGCCCCGGTAGGCCGCGAGGAACCCGAAGATGAACAGCGGCCCGGAGTTGCCCTCGATGTGCGCCCAGCTCCAGTGGAGGAGCGGCGCGGAGACGATCCCGGGCAGCCGCTCGACGTTCCACGGCCTGATTCCGTAGCTGTAGCTGAGCGAGTAGGCCGAGGCCCAGTTGGCCACCTGCACGACCCAGATCAGCGCCAGGAAGCCGACCATGACCCAGAAGGCCTTCCGGGCCTCGGCGATCATGATTTCGGCGGTGCGGCCGTCGCTCACAGAACCTTTCCCGTCACTGAGCATCACGCGGGAAAGATACCGCCGACGGCCACACGAGTCACTGGGTTCGCCGGGGGCCGGCCGGCTCCTGACCACCGCCGCCCGGCGCGCCCCCCGGGTGCCTACGCGCGTTCGATGACGACGACCGGGATCTCCCGGTCTGTCTTGGTGACGTACTCGTCGTAGGCGGGCCAGGTGGCGGCCATCGTCCGCCACATGTCCGGTCGTTCCTCGGCGGTCGCCGTACGGGCACGCGCCTTGAACCGGTCCCCCTTGATCTGGAACTCCACCTCGGGATCGGCCTGGAGGTTGACGTACCACAGGGGGTGCTTGTCGGCCCCGCCCTTGGAGGCGACCACCAGGTAGGCGTCGCCGTACGGCTGGTAGATCAGCGGGGTGCTGCGAGGCTGCCCCGACTTGCGGCCCTTGGTGGTGAGGATGGCCACCGTGGTGCCCTCCCAGTCGTGGCCTTCCTCACCATCGGTCTCGATGTAGCGCTTGACGTGTTCCTGTCCGAAAAGCATGTCGGTCACCTTCCCACCGGAGGGGCATCAACGCAGAGAGGGAGCAATTCAGGCCTGATCGACATCAGGGCAGATCAACATCAGGGCTGAGCGGTTCGGGGCGGATCGATCAGGGGGATCAACCGCCCGAGCCTTCGGCCAATTCCAGGGCGACCTGCAGTCCCGCCGCGGTCCGCTCCTCCTCGGTCGTCGACTCGTCGCGGATGAGGAACCAGGCGGCGTGCATCGCGAACAGCGCCATCGAGCGCCGCAGCCTGACCGGCAGCGGGTCGTCCGGCTCGCACAGCGCCTGCATCAGCTCGCCCATGCGCTCGCGCATCAGGTCGACCTTGGCGTGGCCCTGCAGCGCCGTCTTGTTGCGGTCCATGAACTGCATGACCTCGTGGTGGCGCCCGCGGGTCATCTGGGCGGAGTAGCGGCGGATGAGCTCTCCGCGGATCTCCGGGGTGTGTGGGTGCCCGCCCGCCCACGCGATGAGCTCGTCCAGTGCCTTGACGCGGTCTTCGATCAGGCTGGCGACGATGTCCTCCTTGGTCCGGAAGTGGTAGTAGAGTGCCGCTTTGGTCACGCCGAGGGCCTCGGCTATCTCCCGGAGCGACGTCGCCTCGTACCCCTGCTCGGTGAAGAGCCTGATCGCGACCTCCTGGATGCGGTTGCGTGTGTCGGTATGAGCGCCCATTCCCTGCTGTCCCTAATTAACTTGACGGCCGGCAAGTAAGGACAATACCGTGCCTCGGGCACTAGCCTGTCGGCAAGTAAGTAATTTCCTTCAAAGGGGGCACCCATGACTACGGAGACCGCGGCCGCGCCCGGCCGGTCCCGGGAAGTGATGATCGTCTTACCCGGTCTCATGCTGGCGATGATGCTGGCGATGCTGGACAACATGATCGTCGGCACGGCGATGCCGAGGATCGTCGGGGAACTGCAGGGCCTGGACTACTTCACCTGGGTCACCACCGCGTACGTGCTGGGCACCACTGTCTCGACGCCGATCTGGGGCAAGCTCGGCGACCTCTACGGCCGCAAGAACGTCTTCCTGAGCTCGATCGTCATCTTCCTGGTCGGTTCCGCGCTCTGTGGCATGGCGGGCTCGTCGCTGTTCGGCGGCACCGGCGACGGCATGATCGAGCTGATCGCCTTCCGCGCGCTGCAGGGCCTCGGCGCGGGCGGGCTCATCGTCGGCGTGATGTCGATCATCGGGGATCTGGTCCCGCCCCGTGAGCGGGGTCAGTACCAGGGCATCATGGCGGCGATCATGTCCCTCGCCATGATCGCGGGGCCTCTCGTCGGCGGTTTCATCACCGACAACCTCAACTGGCGCTGGGCCTTCTACGTGAACCTCCCGCTCGGCGGCGTGGCGCTGATCTGGCTGATCCTCAAGCTGCACCTGCCCAGGCACCGCACCCAGCACCGCATCGACTGGCTCGGCGCGGCCGTCCTCACCGTGGCGATCACCGCGATCGTGCTGATCACCTCCTGGGGTGGCCAGAAGCACGGATACCCGTGGGGCTCCTGGCAGATCCTGGGCCTGGCCGCCCTGGCGGTCGTCACGCTGGCCGTGTTCGTCCCCATCGAGCGCCGGGCGGCCGAGCCGATCCTGCCGCTGCACGTGTTCGCCAACCGCAACTTCACGCTGATCAACGTGCTCGGCTTCCTGCTCGGCTTCGCGATGTTCGGCGCGATCACCTTCCTGCCGATCTTCCAGCAGATCGTGCAGGGCGCCTCGGCCACCAACTCCGGTCTGCTCCTGCTGCCGATGATGGCCTCGTCCATGGTCGTGTCGCTGTTCGTCGGCAGGGCGATCACCAAGACCGGCAGGTACAAGAGCTTCCCGGTGATCGGCGGCGTGGTCATGGCCATCGCCGTGTGGCTGCTGTCGACGCAGGACGTCCACACCCCGTCCTGGCGGACCGGCGTCTACATCGCCGTCCTCGGCCTCGGCATGGGCTTCCTGATGCAGACGACCATGCTGATCGCGCAGAACAGCGTCGAGCAGAAGGACATCGGCGTCGCCAGCAGCGCCTCGACGTTCTTCCGCTCCATCGGCGGTTCGTTCGGCATCTCGCTGTTCGGCGCCATCTTCAACAGCCGCCTCGCCGACGAGATCGCCGCCAAGTTCGGCGCGCAGGGGTCCGCCCTGGCGTCCGGCGGCCCCCAGGTCGACCCGAAGCTGCTCGCGCAGATGCCACCGGCGGTCAAGGCCGGGTTCCTGGAGGCGCTCGCCAACGCGATCGGCTCGGTCTTCCTGTGGGCGGTCGTGTTCGCCGTGATCGTCCCGGTGATCGCCGCCTTCATCAAGCACGTCCCGCTGCGCAGCGGCGCTCCCGGCGCCGCCGACGGCGAGAAGGCGGAGCCGCTGGCGGCCGCCGCCTTCGAGTGACCTGATTCAGAGCCGGTACGGCGCACGCCCCCACGAGGGCATGCGCCGTACCGCTTTTTTCGGGCCGGTCAGCACACCGGTCAGGCGGACCGCTCGGCCCGGTCAGCCGACCAGTCGGTGTGGAAGGAGCCCTCCCGGTCGACCCTCCGGTAGGTGTGGGCGCCGAAGAAGTCGCGCAGCCCCTGCAGCAGCGCCGCCGGCAGCCGGTCGCGGCGCAGCCCGTCGTAGTAGGCGAGCGCCGAGGAGAAGCCCGGCGTCGGCACGCCGATCGTCGCCGCCGTCGCCACGACCCGCCGCCACGACTCCTGGGCCTCCTCCAGCGCCTGGGCGAACGTCGGGTCCACCAGCAGCGTCGGCAGGTTCGGATCCGCGTCGTAGGCCGCCCGGATCCGGTCGAGGAAGCGGGCCCTGATGATGCAGCCGCCGCGCCAGATCGTGGCCATCGCGCCCAGGTTCAGGTCCCAGCCGTACTCCGCGCTGGCGGCGGCCATCTGGTCGAACCCCTGGGCGTACGCCACGATCTTGGAGGCGTACAGCGCCCGGCGCACGTCCTCGACGAGGCCGGAGTCGCCGGCCGTGCCCGAGGGGCCGGTGAGCGAGCGGGCGGCCGCCCGCTGCTCGGGGTGACCCGACAGCGCCCGCGCGAAGACCGCCTCGGCGATGCCGGTGACCGGGACGCCGAGGTCGAGGGCGCTCTGCACGGTCCAGCGGCCGGTGCCCTTCTGCTCGGCCTGGTCCTGCACGACGTCCACGAACGGCTTGCCGGTGGCGGGGTCGGTGTGGCCGAGCACCTCGGCGGTGATCTCGATCAGGTACGACTCCAGGTCGCCCTGGTTCCACTCGCGGAAGACGCCGGACAGCTCCTGCGGGCTCAGCCCGAGTGCCTGCCGGAGCAGGTCGTACGACTCCGCGATGAGCTGCATGTCGGCGTACTCGATGCCGTTGTGCACCATCTTGACGAAGTGGCCCGCGCCGTCGGGGCCCACGTGCACGCAGCACGACACCCCGTCGACCTTCGCCGCGACGTCCTCGAGCAGGGGGCCGAGGGTCTTGTACGCCTCGGCGTCGCCGCCCGGCATGATGCTCGGGCCGTTGAGCGCGCCCTCCTCGCCACCCGAGATGCCGGTGCCGACGAAGTGGATGCCCCGCTCGCGCAGCGCGGCCTCCCGGCGGCGGGTGTCCATGTAGTGGGCGTTGCCACCGTCGATGATCATGTCGCCCGGCTCCATGACGGCGGCGAGCTCCTCGATCACCGCGTCGGTGGGCGCCCCGGCCTTGACCATGATGATCGCCTTGCGGGGCCGTTCGAGGGAGGCCACGAACTCCTCGACCGTGCTCGCCGGGAGGAACGCGCCTTCGTCGCGGTGCTCCTCCATGAACCGGGTCGTGCGGCTCTCTGTGCGGTTGTGCACCGCGACCACGTGACCGTGGTGGGCGAAGTTCCGGGCGAGATTGCGACCCATGGTCGCCAGGCCCGTCACTCCGATGTCTGCCTTGTCCATGTCTACAGTCATACCGTTCCACGTACGTGCGATCGGCCCCGGGTGGGCGTGTCCCGCGGCCGTCGCGATCAGCTGCGCCGATCAGTAACCGTAGCCGCCGGACGGTGTGAGCGCGATGGCGCCGGTCTGGCGAACTCGTGGCCCGCTCTTCGGCAGGTAGGAGGCGTGGGCAGGGGCAGGTCTGCCCTATCCTGACAAAACCCGCAAAGCAAGCGGGTTTTGTATAGACATGGTCGTCCGATGGCGAGGAGACTTGGCCTCCCGCCGGGCCGCTGGTAATTCACTACAGCCAAGAAGGGCTGGTTCCGAGCCGGTCCCGCCCACCGTCGTCGCTCACTACGGAGAAGAGACGTGTTCGCACCGAAGCCGGAACGGTCAGTCGTCGCGGTTCCTCCGCCCGGAGACGGGCCCGGATTCTGGGCGGGCGCGCCCAGTGCCGTGAGCCGGGACGGATGGATCTACCTGGCCTATCGGCTGCGCCGGCCGCTCGGTGACGGCCGCGGGTACGCCGTGGAGATCGCCCGCTCCGCCGACGGCGAGCGGTTCGAGAAGATCCTCACGATTACCAAGGAGGAGATGAAGACCGAGTCGCTGGAGCGCCCGACGCTCGTGGTGACGCCGGAGGGCAGGTGGCGCCTGTACCTGAGCTGCGCCACGTACGGCACCAAACACTGGCGGGTCGAGATGATCGAGGCCGCCGGGCCGGCGGAGCTCGACCCCGCCGACGCGCGGGTGGTGCTGCCCGGCGACCTCAAGACCGGCGTCAAGGACCCCGTGATCCTCCACCACGGCGGCGTGTGGCACCTGTGGGCGTCCTGCCACCCCCTGGAGGACCCCGAAGAGGCCGACCAGATGGTGACCGACTACGCCACCAGCGTCGACGGCGTCGAGTGGACCTGGCAGGGGACCGCGCTCGACCGGCGGCCCGGCGAGTGGGACTCGCGTGGCGTACGGGTGAGCGCGGTCACGTTCAGCGGCGAGACCGTCATCGCGTACTACGACGGCCGCGCGTCGGCGGAGGAGAACTACGAGGAGCGCACGGGCGTGGCCATCGGCCCCGGCCCGTCCACGCTCACCGCCACCGGAACCGCCCCCGTCGCCCGGTCGGAGCACGCCGGGGGAGGACTGCGCTACCTGTCGATCGTGCCCGTGGCGGGGGGCCACCGCCTGTACTACGAGCTGACCCGCGCCGACGGGGGCCACGAGTTGCGCACCGAGCTGCGCTGACAGTCGCGGGGCCGGTGGCGGCGGGGGCCCCGAGCGGGGTCACGCTCCGACGGGATCGCCTCCCGGCGGGCCGTCCATGCCCGGGGGCCCGGCGGCCCGCCGGGAGGCGCCGCTCACGCGGCCGTTGCGGGCCTGCCGCTGGCCGGACGGCCGGGCTCCGACCAGGCCGCCCGACCGCTCCCGGGGACGCAGCCAGTCGCCGAAGTCCTCGCCGAAGGAGTCGCGGCCGAGCACTTCGCGCAGCAGCGCGATGTCGGCGGCGAAGTAGGCGAGCAGTTCCTGGCGCTGCTCCCAGGTGAGCGGCCGCCGGGGCTGCCCGTCGCGCTGCAGCACCCGTTCCAGCGGTGTGGTGAGCCTCCGGCCCAGGACCGGATCGCCGAGCCGGGCGAGCCGGGCCAGGATCCGGTGCCTGCGGCTGTGCCGCGGGTGGGCCGTGACGTTCTCCCTGGGCACCTCGCCGACCAGCCCCTGCTCCACCCCGAGGAACGCGCAGATGCGATCGAGCGTGGCGGCGGGGCGGTCCACGAGGTCCCGATAGCGGAAGACCAGCACCTGCTCGCGGGGGAACAGGGCGAACAGATCCGCGAGCTGCTCGCCGTACCGCCCCAGGCCGACGTAGTGCCAGAACGGCGACCAGTCGTCGGCGATCCGCTGCTTTTCGGCCGCGCACGCCTCGATGACGTCGCCGATCGGCTCCAGGCCGGCCGACCACAGGTGGGTCCAGTTGGAGTGCGCGCGCTCCACGGGGTCGCGCAGCGAGACGATGAGCTTCGCATCCGGGATCGCCTCCCGGATCCGCCGCTGCGCGGTGCGGTCGTACAGGTAGAAGGGGGTCGACTCGCCGCGTAGCGCCCCGGGCGCCGCGTCCGCGAACAGCGCCTCGTAGTCGGCGCGCCGCCACACGTGCTCGCGGTAGGTCTCCGCGTCCCCCGGCCCGCCCTTCGCCGGGGGCGGGCCGTCGGTGAGGAAGAACTTGGGCTCCTTGACGGGAGACATGAACAGGCGCGGGTGGCGGGCCAGCGCCGAGTGCAGGGCGGTGGTGCCGGCCTTCGGCACCCCGATGACCAGGAAGTCGGGCAGGGCCATGGGAGTCCTCCTACTTTCCCGATTGATTAAGTTGGTTTTGCCCCTTCCTTGTCAAAAGAAATCACCCGATGTCGGGGTAGTACCACCGAAATGGACGCTGATGCCGTATCGCGGCCGGTGAGTGCCACGGCTCCCCGTCCGGCGCCCAGAGGGCCGCCCCCGGCCGGAACGCCCGGGAGGATCGGGTCACCCCGAGAGGATCGGGTCAGCCGGAGGTCGCGCCGGCCGGGCCGCGCGCCGCGACCGCGGGCCGCACCCATGCGGCAGGCCGGTGACGGGCGAGTGCGGCGGCTCGCCGGTCGCCGTCGGACCAGACCTCGAACCACACCTCGTTGCGGCCGGACTCGCGGACCAGCCCCCACCGGTCGGCCAGCAGGTCCAGTAGCGGAAGGCCGCGACCGCCCTGGCTCGACCCGTGGGGGAGCGGATGCCCGGCGCACGGCGGCCCGGCCGATCCGTCGTCCTCCACGCAGACCCGCACGCGGTCGGGCAGGCACGAGACGGTGACGGTGAAGGTGCCGCCGTCCCCGGAACGGGAGTGCACGACCGCGTTCGTCGCGATCTCGCTGGTCAGCAGCACGCAGTCGTCATGCCGGGGATGGCCGCGCCCGAGCGCGGCCGACACGAGCCTGCGCGCCCGCCCCACCTGGTCCCGCCCACCCGCGAGCCGGGCCACGCGGTTTCCCGCGCCGTCCCCCGAGATCTCCATGAGCTCCTCCCAACGCGTGACCGTTGTGGCCGCCGCAGGAGAGGACGTCCGCACCCTCGCCCGCGATGTCACGGGAAGGTAGGAGTGTCCTTGCCCCGGTATGCCGGGAAAGTGACCCCGCCAGGTGAACCGGCCGCTCCGGTGCCGGGCCACGCCCCCCAGGGGCTGGGGGAGAAGGCGACAGCGAGGCCTGCTCCCCGGAGGCTGTCCGGACGTCGCGCAGAGGCCTCTGGGGTCATGGTGGTCCGGGGATGACTTGTCAGCGGCTGTAGTCCAGGAACAACGTGCCGTTCTTGCCCCGTTCGACATCAAGCAGCGTCCACGACTGGACGCCGTCGCCCTCGAACACCCGCCTGCCATGGCCGACCATCGCCGGTGCGACGACCAGCCGAAGTTCGTCGACGAGCCCGGCCTGCAGCAATGAGCGGGCCAGTGCGATGCTGCCGTGGATGCCGATGTCGCCGCCGGACCCCTGCTTCAGGGCGGTCACGTAGTCGTGCGCGGGGGCGGTGACCAGGGTGGAGTTCGCCCATTCCTCGGTGGGCGCGCTGGAGGTGACGACGTGCTTGCGGGTGCCGTTGATGAAGCCGGCGAACGGCTGGAAGTCCGACGTGGGCCAGTGCCCGGCCCAGTAGTCGTAGGTCCCGCGTCCCAGCAGGACGTCGTCCTGGGTGGCGATGACCCGGCTGAGGTAGGCGACCAGCTGGGGGCCGTCGTCGGCGAGCCAGTCGCCGTCTTCGTAGGCGATGCCGTCGAGCGACATCAGGTGGTAGAGCACGACCTTGCGCATGGTGTTCTCCTGGTGGTCGGTCGAGTGGTGCATCGAGAGCTCCTCCGGCGGGGGCGTCGTCGCGGGCTCATGATGTCGCCTGATCGCGGGCCCCTGCGATACATCCGGCCGGAAAAGCGACAGGGCGGCGGGACCGGTCCGTCCGGTCCCGCCGCCCCGTTTCCGTCGATGACGCCGGGCAATGTCCCCGTCAGGAGTCGTGTGCGGCCGCTCCCGACGTGGAGCCGTTCACGACGAGCACGCGCTCGCGCTCGGGCACCTCGATGGCCGGGAACGTGCCGGTGTCGACGATCCCGTGCTCCCGGTAGGCCGCCTCGATCAGCGCGTACGCCCGGGGTTCGAGCTTCCACAGCGCCCGCCACTCCTTCGCCGCGAGGAGCGGGATGCCCACCTCCTGGGCGATGTCGGCGGCCCGGGGGACGTACTTGCGCGCGATCTGCTGGTCCCAGTAGTGCCGGGCGGCCCGGAGCTGAGCCGCGCGCTGGGCGGTGCCGACGACGGGCGGCGCCGGCACGGCCGGGACGTCCTCCTCCTCGTCGTCGATCAGCTCGGCGATGGCCGCGGCGGGCAGCGCGGGGGGAGCGGGCTGCTCGGGCTCGGGCGCCCAGGGGACCGGCGGAGCGAGGTCGATCAGCGCGGCGGTGTTGTAGAGCGCGCCGATCTGGGACAGCAGGGCCTCCTGCCGCTTCTCGTCCACGGCCAGGCCGGTGTATTCCACCGCCTGGTCCATCGCCTTGTCGAGCCTGGCCATGGCGGCCCGCAGCTTGCGGCCGGACACCCCGGCCTCGCGCAGCGCGCGGACCCGCTTGGCGGCCAGCGCCACCCTGGTCAGCCTGCGGTGGGCGTCCACCTCGCTCGCTGTACGGTCGCTCGCCTCGGCCAGGCCGATCCGGACCAGCACGCGCTCGGGGGTGAGCCGCCAGTTGATGCGGCCCCGGCCGGTGATGCGGACCCGCTCGATGGCCATGCCGCGCTCCCACAGCCAGGCGGCCACGAGCGGGGCGGCGAGACGGAAGACGGCCTCGGCGACGCTGCGGGCGTCCATGCTCGACAGGACGGCCGACAGGGACGTCAGGACCCACACGGCCAGGCCGTCGATGCCGGCCGAGTAGTTCTCCCGCATGTTGCGGCGCGCGCGTACGGCGCTGGTGATGACGGCGACCTCGATGAAGGCGAACAGCAGCAGCCGCAGCGGTCCGTCGAACCCGAGGACGTCGCCGGAGAAGCGCCACATGCCCTGGGCGGAGACGCCCGTGGCGATGCTGGCGGCGACGATGGTGAGAACGTCCTCGGTGGGCCGGCCGACCGCCCAGCGGCGGAACAGGCGGATCAGGGCGCGCAGGGCGAAGAAGGCCAGGACCAGCAAGACCAGGGCGATGACGCTGATGATGATCGTTTCGATCGTATGGGCCGACGCGAAGGCGGTTATTTGGTCAATGGGGGGCATCAGTCACGGTCTCTCGACGTCCGATGGTTTTCCCCGAGATCATTCCAGAATGGCGTCGTCCTTTGGTGCGAAACACGCCTCTCCGTGAACACCCCGTCGCCGGGGGTTCGGAGCCGATGTCCCGGGTTCTCAGATGTCGAGGTCGAGGCGGGCGATGGGCTCCACCAGCTCCTCCTCCTCGTAGCGCAGGTGCGACAGCAGCACGTCCGACAGCAGGTCCACCTGCTCGCGCACGCCGTCGAGCCGGTCCGGGTCCTCGATCATCGCGACGAGGGCGGCGTCCAGCTCCGTCAGCACGCCGGCGATGACCTCGTGCTCCTGCTCCAGGCGGGTCACGACCGGCGCCAGCGACTCCTGCGCGGCCGCCAGCATCGGGAACATGTGCTCGTCCTCGATCGTGTGGTGGGTCGTCAGCAGGCGGCAGTACGACGCGCAGAACGTGCCGAGCGTCCAGAAGTTCTGCCGCAGGGTGAGCTCATTGATCATCGAGCGGAGCGCGGCGGCGTCGGAGCGTCCCGCGGCGACCTGCTCCAGGGCGTCCCTGATCTGCGCCAGCTCCTGGCGCAGGTGGTCGTGGATGAGCACGAGCCGCCGGCCGTTCGCCTGCTGCCTGCGCGGGAGCGCGGTGATGTCCCGCTTGGGCAGCCGCGGCCGGGTGGCCTCGTCGAGCACCGCCCTCGCCGGTGCCGCCCCGGCGAGCTCGCTCGGGCCGCCGGCGTCCTCCCGGGGCCCCTCGGCGCGCTCGCGTGACACCGCCTCGCGTACGGCGGGGGCGACCTCCTCGGCGAAGACCTTGAGGTCCCTGTCGTCGTCCACGGCCAGCACGAACACGCTCATGCCGTGGCGGAGCGCGAGCTCGGTGAGCTGCTCGGCCCACAGGGCCGGCGGCCCGTCCAGGAACCCCTTCCCGGCGGCGCCGGAGAACCGGCCCTCGATGTTGTAGACCCGGCGGATCCCGGCGGGGTCGCGCCCGGCCCGCTCGGCGGCGGCATCCAGGGTCGCGCTCATCGCGCCCAGCTCGCCGGGCGCGGCATACCCCGAGGAGGGCACCCACCCGTCGCCGAGCCGCCCGGTCAGCTCCAGCATGCGCCGCTTGTACGCGCCGAGCCACAGCCCGACCTGATGCGGGGGGAACGGCCCCGGCCGCGCGCCCTCCAGCCGGTAGTGCCTGCCGTCGAGCCGTACGCCCTCGTCGCCCGGAGTCCACAGCGCGCGCAGGACCGCGATGGCCTCTTCCAGCGCGTCCACGGCCTCG
Organism: Microbispora bryophytorum; assembly: GCF_006874465.1. GTDB lineage: Bacteria > Actinomycetota > Actinomycetes > Streptosporangiales > Streptosporangiaceae > Microbispora > Microbispora bryophytorum. Next base: position 337,471 of record NZ_VIRL01000004.1, read on the forward strand.
CCGGGGCTGCGGCGCGGGCCGCCCATGGCCGCGATGCCGTCCCAGAACGCCCCGGAGCCGAGCCCCAGCTCGACCCGGCCCCCGCTCAGGATGTCGAGGGACGCGGCGGCCCTGGCGAGCACCGCCGGCGGTCGCAGCGGCAGGGTCACCACGTCGGGGAACAGCCGCACCCGCTCGGTGCGCCCCGCGAGGGTGGACAGCAGCGTCCAGGTGTCGAGGAACGCCGGCAGGTAGGGGTGGTCCTGGATGCCGATGATGTCGAGCCCGATCTCGTCGGCGAGCACGGCCTGCCGGACGATCCGGTGGTGCCCCGCCGCGTCGGGCGTGAGAAACGCCCCGAACCACAGCTCATGTCCGAAGTCGGCCATAAAATCGCTACCTTTCCGCGTTCCGGACCGGGAGCCTACCGTCGTGACAAGATCTGACGACATGACCCTGACCGTCCCCGGCGGCACCGTCCTGTCGGTCGTCATCGGCTCGCGCGCGTACGGGCTGGAGACGGAGGAGTCGGACGTCGACAGGCGGGGCGTGTTCGTGACGCCCACACCGTTGTTCTGGCGGTTCGACAAGCCGCCGGACCACGTGGAGGGGCCGCTGCCGGAGCAGTTCTCATGGGAGGTCGAGCGGTTCTGCGTGCTCGCGATCGAGGGCAATCCGGCCGCGCTGGAGTGCCTGTGGTCGCCGGTCGTGGAGCTGGTCACCCCGGTGGGCGAGCGGCTGCTGGCCCTGCGCCGCGCGTTCCTGTCGGGGAAGGCGGAGCGGGCGTTCGCGGGATCGGCCGCCCGGCAGTTCCGCCGTCTCGGGCCGGAGGACCCGCCCCGGCCGGGCGGCGACGTCAGGCGCTGGAAGATGGCCATGCACATGATCCGGCTGCTGCTGAGCGCCGCCCACCTGGCCGGGCACGGGGAGCCGCTGATCGAGGTGGGCGGCCACCGCGACCGGCTGCTCGCCGTACGGTGGGGGAAGACGCCCTGGGCCGAGGTGCTGGAGTGGCGTCGGCGGCTGCTCGCCGAGCTGGACGAGCGGCCCGGGAGCGCGCTGCCCGGACGACCGGACCGCGCGGCCGTCGAGGAGTTCCTCGCCGACGTGCGGAGGTCGGCTCTGTGACCGAGATCGAAGGAGGGGCGCCGTGACCGCCGTCCTGCCGTCCTGGCTGCCCGAGGTGGCCGCGGGTGAGCGGCACCCGCTCGCGTTCGCCACCGTGAGCGGCGCGCATCTGTACGGATTCCCCTCGGTGGACTCGGACGTGGACCTGCGGGGCGTGCACGTGCTGCCGGTCGAGCAGGTCGTCGGCCTGCGCACGGGTGAGGAGACCGTGACCCGCTCGTGGATCCGCGAGGGCGTGGAGGTCGACCTCGTGACCCACGACCTCGCCAAGTTCTGCCGGCTGCTGCTCGGCCGCAACGGCTACGTGCTGGAGCAGCTCCTGTCGCCGCTGGTCGTGACCACCTCCCCGCTGCACGAGGAGATGCGTGCCCTCGCGTGGGGCTGCCTGACCCGGCACCACGCCCACCACTACCTCGGTTTCGCCCGCACCCAGCGCCGGCTGTTCGACCGCACGGGGGAGCTGAAGCCGCTGCTGTACGCGTTCCGGGTGCTGCTCACGGGCATCCATCTCATGCGTACGGGCGAGCTCGTCGCCGACCTCACCCTGCTCCTGGACGGCGGGCCGCCGTACCTGCCCGGCCTGATAGATGCCAAGCGGGCGGCCGAGCACGGCGGGCTGCCGGACGACGCGCCCGGCGGGGAACGGCTCGCGGCCGACCTCGACGCGCTCACCGCCCGCCTGGAGGACGCCCGGGACGCCTCCGCACTGCCGGACGTCCCGTCGGCCCACGACGCCCTGCACGACCTCGTCGTACGGACCCGGCTCGCCGGAACGCCCGTCGGGGGACCGAACTGGTGAAACAGGACGGGGACACGCGAAAAACGCGGGGTGCCGCACCGGACGCGGGGGCCATCGCGGATAATGGGCGAAGCCGCCACCATCCCAGGAGAACGCTTTGACCACCAAGTTCGGCAAAGACAACCTCGACCTGGCCGCGAGCGCGGAGGCACTGGCCGACAGCGCGCCCACCGGATCGTTGCGTCACGCCGCCGCCAAGTCCGTCGCGATCACCTTCGCCACGACCCGTGACGCCGCTCAGGCCCGCAGCACCCTGGACGGCATCTCGCCCGCAGACGTTCGCCAGGCGGCGCTGGAGATCTTCGACGAGCTCTCCGCCCGCGCCGACTGACCCGCGCGACGTGCGGGAACCGGCCGCCCGGTGTGTCCGGGCGGCCGTCCCGTCGCCGTGCCCCCCGTGCCCTCCGTGGCCCCTGTGCCTTCCCGCGTCCAGCTGGCGATCACCGGCGAGCCGCGGGGCTCTCGTGGGGGGCGTGAAATGAGCGGGCCGGCGCCGGAGGGCGTCGCCGGGGCCGAGACCGCCGATGCCCGGGTCACGCTGCTGACCTTCGGGCACGGCACCGCGCCCCGGGGACATCTGATCCCGCTGCTGAACGGTGCCGGCGTACGGGAGGTGGTCGACGTCCGGACCGTTCCCGGCAGCAGGCGCAACCCCGACGCCGCCCGCGCGGCGCTGGCGGACTGGCTCCCCGAGGCGGAGATCGGCTATCGATGGGACAGGCGCCTGGGCGGGTTCCGCAAGGCGGCTCCCGGCTCGCCCGACGTCTTCTGGGAGAACGCCTCGTTCCGGGGATACGCCGGTTACACCCGGCATCCCGACTTCCTGGCGGCGATGGATGAGCTGCTCGCGCAGGCGCGCGCCGCCCGGACCGCCGTGATGTGTGCGGAGGCCGTGTGGTGGCGCTGCCACCGGAGGATCATCGCTGATTTCGCCGTCCTCGCGCGGAGCGCGCGCGTGCTGCACCTGGCGCACGACGGAAGGCTCACCGAACACACACCGACCTCCGGCGCCCGCCTGCGCGACGACGGGCTCCTCGTCTACGACCGGGTGTGAAACAGGCTCGCTCCACCGGAGGCGGACGAGCGAAAGGCCGGACCCCAAAGGGATCCGGCCTCTGCCGTACTAGATGGTGGGCGATACTGGGATTGAACCAGTGACCTCTTCCGTGTCAGGGAAGCGCTCTCCCGCTGAGCTAATCGCCCTTGGACGAACCAAGAGGTGGAGACGGGATTTGAACCCGTGTACGCGGCTTTGCAGGCCGCTGCCTCGCCTCTCGGCCACTCCACCGTGTCGAGCCGCACAGTGTGAAGCTCCACAGTGTCAAGCTCCGAGCGGAAGACGGGATTCGAACCCGCGACCCTCACCTTGGCAAGGTGATGCTCTACCACTGAGCCACTTCCGCGTTCCCGGCTCTGTCCGGCCGGGCTCACGGGAAGACTTTATCCAATGTCTCGCCCACTCCCCAAATCAACGACGTTCTCCCTGCTCACACCGCGGGTTCCGGCCGATGCTTCCAGCTCCGTCGAACCGTCCCCGCGTTAGCGTCAAAGCATGTCTGTGACACATGACCGCACACACGCCGCTGTCCCCGGCGCCGCAGGGGACGCTCCGGAGCCCGGGACGCCCGGGATCGGGGAGAGCGCCGAGATCGCGGGGGACGCCGACATCGCCCCCGTCGCGGCCCTGATCGCGGACGGCGCCCGCGCGGCGATGCTCACCGCGCTGCTCGACGGCAGGGCGCTGGCGGCGGGGGAGCTCGCCAGGATCGCGGGGGTGAGCGCCCCCACCGCGAGCTCCCATCTGGCCCGGCTCCTCGACGGGGGTCTGGTGACCGTGGTCAAACAGGGACGGCATCGCTACTACCGCCTCGCAGGCCCCGACGTCGCCCGCACCCTGGAGGTGCTGGCCCGGATCAGCGGGCGCGTCGCCGTGCGGTCCCTGCGGCAGTCGCGGCAGGCGCGGCTGCTGCGGGAGGCCCGCAGCTGCTACGACCACCTGGCGGGCCGGGTGGGGGTCGAACTGTACGACGCGCTGGTGCGCGAGGGGGGCCTGATCGAGGCCGACGGCGGCTGCCTGCTGACCGTGAGCGGCGCCCAGGCGCTGTCGGAGCTCGGCGTGGACGTGGACCGGGTGCGCCGCGCCCGCCGCAGGTTCGCCCCCGACTGCCTCGACTGGCTGGAGCGCCGCCCGCACCTGGGCGGAGCACTCGGCGCGGCGGTCCTGGACCGGCTCCTGGCGCGGGAGTGGCTGGTGCGCGGCACCGTGCCCCGTGCCCTGCGGCTGACCGGCACGGGAAGGGAGGGACTGGAAAGGATCTTTGGCTGTAAGGACCTAAACTGAGATACGCTAGTTACTCGCCACGCGCGCAGGGTGCGAGCGGCACGACGTGAAAGAGTGGGACGATGCACGACAGCGAGGTCGTGGCCGTCGGCCCGGGACCGCTCGCCTTCGACGACGTGGTCCGGGTCGCGAGGTACGGCGCACAGGTCCGTCTGACGGACGACGCGATCGCCGAGATGGCCGTCTCGCGGGGGCGGATCGAGGAGCTCGCGGAGGCCGACACCCCGGCCTACGGCGTCTCCACCGGGTTCGGCGCCCTCGCCACCCGGCACATCGACCCTTCGCTGCGCGCCCGGCTCCAGCGCAGCCTCGTCCGCTCGCACGCGGCCGGCTCCGGGCCGGAGGTGGAGCCGGAGGTCGTGCGCGCCATGATGCTGCTGCGCCTGCGCACGCTCGCCACCGGGCACACCGGCGTGCGCCCGGTCACGGCCCGGGTGCTGGAGTCCCTGCTGAACGCCCGGCTCACCCCGGTCGTCCACGAGTACGGCAGCCTCGGCTGCTCGGGAGACCTCGCCCCGCTCTCCCACGTCGCCCTGACGATCATGGGTGAGGGCGTCGTGAGGGACGCCGAGGGACGCCTGCTGCCCACCGCGGAGGCGCTCAAGGAACACGGCGTCGAGCCCGTCGAGCTGGCCGCCAAGGAGGGGCTCGCGCTGATCAACGGCACCGACGGCATGCTCGGCATGCTCGTGCTCGCGCTGCACGACCTGTCGCGGCTCCTCACCACCGCCGACATCAGCGCCGCGATGAGCGTGGAGGCGCTGCTCGGCACCGACTACGTGTTCGCGGCCGACCTGCAGGCGCTGCGGCCCCATCCCGGCCAGGCGCTGGCGGCGGCGAACATGCGGACGCTGCTCGCCGGCTCGGGCGTGATGGCCTCCCACCGCGACGGCTCCTGCACCCGTGTCCAGGACGCCTACTCCCTGCGCTGCGCCCCCCAGGTCGCCGGCGCCGCCAGAGACACCCTCGCCCACGCCTCCGCCGTCGCCGCCCGCGAGATCGCCAGCGCCATCGACAACCCCGTCGTGCTCGCCGACGGCCGGGTGGAGTCCAACGGCAACTTCCACGGCGCCCCGGTGGCGTACGTCCTGGACTTCCTGGCCATCGCGGCGGCCGACCTCGCGTCGATCGCCGAGCGGCGCACCGACCGCATGCTGGACGTGGCGCGCAGCCACGGCCTCCCGGCGTTCCTCGCCGACGACCCGGGCGTCGACTCCGGCCACATGATCGCGCAGTACACCCAGGCGGCGATCGTGTCCGAGCTGAAACGGCTGGCGGTGCCGGCGAGCGTGGACTCGATCCCGAGCTCCGCCATGCAGGAGGACCACGTCTCGATGGGCTGGTCGGCGGGCCGCAAGCTGCGCCGCGCCGTCGACGGGCTCAGCCGCGTGCTCGCGATCGAGCTGCTGACCGCCGCCAGGGCGCTCGACCTGCGCGGGCCGTACGCGCCCGCGCCGGGGACCGGTGCGGTGGTCGAGGCGCTGCGCGAGGCGGTGGCGGGGCCGGGGCCCGACCGCTTCCTCGCGCCGGAGATCGAGGCGGTCGTCCGGCTCGTCGAGACCGGCGCCGTGGTCGCCGCCGCCGAGTCCGCCGTCGGCCCCCTGGGCTGAGACCTCGGGGGGCGGCGACCACCTCGACCCCCTTCGCCGGCTCCGGCCGGAACAGCCGTTCGGCCCGCACGGTCGCGCCGGCGGACGGCTCGCGGGTGACGAACCGGCTGAGGACCGGGCCGCACTCGTGCGGCCGGTCCATGCCGGTCGGGAACGTCCTGATGGTCAGGATTCGGTGGGGGTTCGCGCGGTCCGGGACGCCGCGAACGGAACGACGGCGGTGAGGTCGTGCCCCGCCAGCCCGGCCGCGACCGCGTCCGCGAGCAGGTCACGGGCGGCGGCGGTCACCGTCTGGTGGCTTCCCGGCCCCTCCGTGGCCAGCCGCAGGTCCTTGGCGGCCAGGCCGAGGGCGTACCTCGTCTCGAAGGGGCCCGACTCGACCACCGGCCGCAGCCGCTCCGCCAGCCCGGCCAGCGGCGTCGCCCCGAGGACGTCCAGGAGGGCGGTGCGGCCGACCCCGAGGCCGTCCGCGTAGGCCAGCGTCTCCGCGAGCCCTGCCTGGGCGGTCACCAGCGCGCTCATCACGGCGAGCTTGGTCGCGGCGCCCGATCCCGGCCCGCCCGCCTCGTGGACCGTCCCGAAGACCCGCAGCACCTCCGACACGCGGTCGAGGTCCTCCGCGCGGCCCCCGGCGAGCACGGCCAGCGTTCCCTCGGCGGCCGGGCCCACGCTGCCCAGCACGGGGGCGTCGACCAGGCCCACACTCTCGGGGAGCAGGCCGCGCAGCCGCCGCACCGCGTCGGGGCCGATCGTGGACATCTCCACCAGCACCGATCCCGGCCGCAGCCCCGGCAGCGCGGCCCGCACCACCTCGGACACGGCATCCGGATCACTCAACATGGTGATCACGATGTCCGCTCCGGCGACGGCCGCGGCGGGGGAGGGGGCCGCCTCCGCGCCCGGCATCTCCCGTGGCGTACGGTTCCACACAATCACCTTGTAACCGGCGGCGACGAGGCGGCCGGCCATCGGGACACCCATACGCCCCAAACCAAGAAAAGCAATCATGTCCTGGACATTATTGGAGGGGGAAACCACTCCACCAGCGACTAGATTGCATGGCGTCCATTCCCTTCGCTTGTGGATCCCCTGCCTCACGGATGGAGCATGTTCGACACCGACGCGCTTGTTCTGCTCGACGTCGTGGCCCGGACGGGGTCGTTCACGGCCGCCGCGATCCAGCTCAACTACACCCAGTCGGCCGTGTCCCGGCGCATCGCGTCCCTGGAGGCCCAGGCGGGCGGCCCGCTGTTCGCGCGGCTGCCCCGGGGGGTACGGCTGACGCCGGCGGGCCGGACGCTGCACCGCTACGCCCGCGAGGTGCTGGAGCGGCTCGGCCGGGCGGCGGAGGAGCTCGCCGCCATCCACCAGGGCAGCGGCGGGCGGCTGCGGGTCGGCGCGTTCGCCACGGCCAACGCCGTGCTGGTCCCCGCCGCCCTGCGCGACCTGCGGGCCTCCCGCCCCGAGGTGACGGTCGGCATGGTGGAGGGCCTGAGCACCGTGCTCATGGACGGACTCGGCCGCGCGGAGATCGACATCGCGGTGGTGAGCGACTATCCCTCCGGGCTGGGGGCCGGTCCCGAGGTGGAGGTCACCCGCCTGATGGAGGACGAACTGCTCGTCGCCCTCCCCGCCGACCATCCGCTGGCCGGGTGCGAGAAGGTGGACCTGCGCGACCTGCGTGACGAGAGCTGGATCGAGGGCGCACCTCCCGGCACCGTGACCATGCTCGGCGCCGCCTGCGCCCGGGCCGGCTTCGCGCCCAGGGTCGAACTGCGGATCGGGGAGTGGACCGGCAAGCTCGGCTATGTGGCCGCGGGGCTCGGGGTGACGCTGGTGCCGGCCATGGCCGCGCCCGCCGTACGCGGGGACGTGGCGCTGCGGTCGCTCGGCGAGTTCGCGCCGCGCCGCACCGTGTACGCCGCCCTGCCGCGCAGGGCCCCGCTCCCGGCCGCCCGCGCGCTGCTCGGCCTGCTGACCCGGCGGGCCGTCTGATTCACGGCTCCGGGAGCCACCCGGCCGCCCGGGGACGCGACAATGGACACGTGTACGACGCCTTCGCCCACATCGGGGGATATCTGGCCACCGGCCTGCGGGAGGTGACCACCGACCTGGCCGCTCTCGACGGCTCCGGCTGGTGGGCGGTGGTCGTGTCGTACGAGGGGAAGGTCGTCTGCGCGCGGTTCGACACGGTGCGGCCCGCGCCGCTGCCCACGCCGCGCGGCCGGTGGCGGGGACCCGACCCCGGCGCCTGGGGCACGTCCCTCGACCGGGAGGGGTATGAGCGGGGCGTCCGGCGGATCAGGGACTACATCGAGCGGGGAGAGGTCTACCAGGCCAACCTCTGCCGCATCCTGTCCGCGCCGCTGCCCACGCCGGACGTGGACCCCCTCGCCCTCGCCGTACGGCTGGCGGAGGGCAACCCCGCGCCGTACGCGGCCGTCGTGGGCGTGCCGGGGCTGACGGTCGTGTCGGCCTCGCCGGAGCTGTACCTGTCCAGGAGCGGCGCGGTGGTCGAGTCCCGGCCGATCAAGGGCACCGGCGTGACGGCGGACGACCTCCTCGACAAGGACTACGCCGAGAACCTCATGATCGTCGACCTGGTCCGCAACGACCTCGGCCGCGTGGCGGAGGTAGGCTCGGTGAGCGTGCCCTCGCTGTTCGTGGTCGAGGAGCACCCCGGGCTCGTGCACCTGGTGTCCACGGTGAGGGCGCGGCTGGCCGGCGGCGTCGGCTGGCCGGAGCTGATCACCGCCACCTTCCCCCCGGGTTCGGTGACCGGAGCGCCGAAGTCCTCGGCGCTGCGGATCATCAACGAGCTCGAACCGGAGCCCCGCGGGCCGTACTGTGGGGCCGTGGGCTGGGTCGACGCCGACCGGCGCGAGGGGGCGCTGGCGGTCGGCATCCGCACCTTCTGGATCGAGCACGACAGGATCCGGTTCGGTACGGGCGCGGGCATCACCTGGGGGTCCGACCCCCGAAGGGAATGGCACGAGACCGAGCTCAAGGCCGCCCGGCTCATCGGCCTCGCGTCCGCGGGCGGGCCGCGACATCGGTAACGAACGGAGCAGGAGATGTCTGTACCCATCTGGGTGAACGGGGAGCTGTACGAGCCCGACAAGGCCGTGGTCTCGGTGTACGACCACGGGCTGATGGTCGGCGACGGCGTGTTCGAGACGGTCAAGGCGGTGAACGGGGAGTCCTTCGCGCTGACCCGCCACCTCGACCGGCTGGCGCTGTCGGCCAAGCGGATGGACCTGCCCGAGCCCGACCTCGCCGCGATCGCCGACGGCGTGCGCCGTTGCCTGGCGGCCGCGCCGAAGTGGCCGCTGGCGCGCATCAGGATCACCTACACCAGCGGCCCCGGGCCGCTCGGCTCCGACCGGGGGTCGGCCGGCACGAGCGCGATCGCCATCGTGGGCGAGCAGGCGCCGTTCCCCGCCACCGCCGACGTCGTCGTGGTGCCCTGGCCCCGCAACGAGCGCGGCGCGCTGTCCGGCGTCAAGAGCACCTCCTACGGCGACAACGCCAAGGCCCTGGCCTACGCCAAGGAGCGCGGCGGCGCCGAGGCGATCTTCGAGAACCTCGCCGGAAACCTGTGCGAGGGCACCGGAAGCAACATCTTCTTCGTCACCGGCGGCCGCCTGATCACCCCGACGCTCTCCTCCGGCTGCCTGGCCGGCGTCACCCGCGCGCTCGCCCTCGAATGGTGCGGCGGCGAGGAGGCCGACGTGCCGATCTCGGCGCTGTACGAGGCCGAGGAGGCGTTCCTCACCTCCACGACCCGTGACATCCAGCCGATCAGGGCCGTGGACGGCAAGGTGCTGCCGCAGGCGCCCGGGCCGGTCACGCTGGAGGCCATGAAGGTCTTCGCCGAGCGTTCGGCGGCCGACCTCGACCCGTGATCCTCAGTACGGGCGCTGGCTCTGGGCGTTGAGCTCCTCCAGGCGCACGGCCTTGGCGGGATCGGTCCGGGGGTCGTCGAGGCGCAGCACGTCGAGGCCGTTGGTGATGTCGCTGGAGTAGATGTAGCCGTTGTAGTAATAGGCCGACCAGGAGCCGCCGAGGTGAAGATCCGGCGGCAGCGGTCCGCGCTCGAAGTAGGCGATCTCCTGGGGATGGGCGGAGTCGGTGAAGTCCCAGACCGAGACTCCGCCCATGTACCACCCCTGGACCATCACGTCGCGGCCCGGGACGGGCACCAGCGCGCCGTTGTGGGCCACGCAGTTCTCCTCGGCGCTCTGGACCCGCGGGATCTTGAAGTAGCCCTGCCGGACGAGCCTGCGCTCCGGCGTCAGGGTGTAGATCGCGTCGGCTCCCTTGGTCGCGCTGACCGAGGGCAGGCAGGTGGCGGCCATCCCGCCGCCCATCTCGTCGCTGAAGACGACCTTGGTGCCCTCGTTGTCGAACGTGGCCGAGTGCCAGATGGAGAAGTTCTTCTCGTCGCGCACGGTCTGCAGCAGCGTGGGGTGCACCGGGTCGGAGATGTCCAGCAGGACGCCGTCGCCGAAGCAGGCGCCCGCGGCCAGGTCCTTGTCGGGGTAGACGGTGATGTCGTGGCAGCCGCCCGTCTCCTCCTCGCCCGCCGGCCTGCCCGCGAACAGCTCGGGCTTGGCCACGACCCGCGCCTGCCCGGGGTCGGCGACGGGAACCTCCACGATCGAAATGTTCTGGTGGGGTGGCCGGCAGTTCGTCGTGTCCGGTTCCGGGCCGGGGGAGGAGACGTACAGGTAGACCGTGCCCGCGTCGCTGCCCGGCACGACGGCGTGCGTGTGGGAGCCGCACTCGGTGCGTACGGCCTTGAGGTAGCGCGGGTGGGTCTTGTCGGAGATGTCGAAGACGCGGATGCCCTCCCACGCTCCCGCGGCCGCCGGGTCTCCGGCGTCGCTCGCGCAGGTGTCGTCCGTACGGGGTTCGTCCACCGACAGGAACAGCAGGTCGCCGGAGACCGAGATGTCGTTCTGCCCGCCGGGGCACCGCACCCGGGCGACGGCCTTGGGGTGCTCGGGGTCGCCGATGTCGTGCACCGTGAAGCCCCCGTAGTTGCCCACGAACGCGTAGCGGCCCTGGAAGGCCATGTCGGTGCCCCAGTCGTCCGGGCCGTCGAACGGCGCCGCCAGGGGAACGTTGGCGACCAGCGTCATGTTGGGGCTGTGCCTGATCTCGTCTTGGCCCGGGATGCCGGTCGGGGCGGCCGCCGGGGACGACGCGGGCTCCTCTTCGGAGGCGCAGGCCGGGGCCAGGAGGACGACGGCCGCCACCAGCACGGCCTTCAGCCTCGCTCTGCTCACATCGCCCCCAAGTCCGCGGATCATCACCCACTATGGAAGTTATGTCGAGCCCGGGGCCGGTGCGGACCGGATTGGTAACGGTTGTGCTGGCAGTTGCGCCGGTACTGGCCGCTTGCGCACCCGAGGCCGCTCCACCGGCGCGCGCCGACGCCCAGGTGATCGCCCCCGGCGCCCCCGGGCAGTCCGAGTCCCCGCCGGCCCGCGCACGGGCGGCGGAGGGGCCGGTGGCGGCGGACGTGCGGTTCGCCGAGGAGATGATCCCGCATCACCGGCAGGCGCTGGAGATGGCCGGCCTGGCCGCGGCGCGCACCGGGGACCCGCTGGTGACGGCGGTGGCGAATCGCGTGGTGGACGGGCAGCGCCCGGAGATCGCCGTGATGGAGTCGTGGCTGCGGAGCCTGGGCCGCACCCCGCCGCCCGCGCACGATCACAGTACGGGTGACCACGGGATGAGCGGCTACGGCATGGCGAGCGAAGAGGAGCTCACCCGCCTGCGTACGGCGCGGGGGCACGCCTTCGACACGCTGTTCCTCACGCTGATGATCCGGCACCACGAGGGCGCGGTCGGCATGGCGGCGCTGGAACTGCGCCGGGGACGGGACCGGGCCATGCGGGCGATGGCCCAGGACGTCATGTCCGGCCAGCAGATCGAGATCGCGCGGATGCGGGGGATCGAGCGGAGGCTGGGCCAGGGAGTGTCTGACAAATGCTGCCCGTCGCCGCCTGTGCCAGGCACGGCTGGGCGCGATTCGTCAGACACCGCCTGAGTCTCGTTAGGAGCTCCGTCGTTAGGAGCTCCAGAGCATGTTGGTGAGCTCCTCGTCCAAGTCCATGAAGTCGGTCTCACGACCGGCTGAGACGAGCTCGTAGGTCCGATGCAGGAACTCGGTGAGAGGGGCCAGAGGCACCTCGAACAGGGCCTGGCCGAAGGGCGAGGTGAGGCTGATGTTGAGCGTCCGCTCACCGTCCGAACGGGCCGGCCACACCTGGACGTCTCCGTCTCCCACGCGCCGCACGATGCCCACGGTCAGCAGCTCACGGGCGAAGATCCACTCGACCGGCTCGTCATTCCCCACGTGGAAGGCCATCCGGATGGCGTACGGGTCCTCGGCCGTGTAGCTGAGGCCGGCGAGCAGGGGGACGGTCGTACGGTCGGGGACCACAAGCCGAAGGCCCAGCTCGGCAGAGACGGTGGTGCTGTTCATCGTCAGCCAAACCTTTTCGTCGTCGGGTCCCCTGTCAGGGGCTTTCACTGCGTCTTCACTGTGCGGTCGGGCCTCGCCGGGCGTTGGTGCTACGAGACGAACGAAGAGACCCGTAGGAAAGATTCCGCCTCCAGGCCCTTCTGTAACGCAGATCACAGCTTGACATTCGGTCATCTACCAGCTCAAACATCACCAACAGGCTTGTCCTTACCTCTGCTTTGCGTGTCGGCGGGGCCGCGCCGGCGATGCCATTGCGGGCGAATGATCTCAGGTCGTGCGTATAGGTCGAGCATGGAGCATCACGATGCTATGACACCACACCCCCACGCCGGGGATGGTCTGGCGAACCTTTCGAAGGTGTTGACGAAGGCGGGACGATCGAGCCGACCGGTCCGTGCTTTCGCCACCACCCCCTCGAGTGCGGTATGGTTTTCCCCGTCGGCGCCGCAAGGCGCAGACGATCCCGGGCGATTAGCTCAGCGGGAGAGCGCTTCGTTCACACCGAAGAGGTCACTGGTTCGATCCCAGTATCGCCCACACGATCAAGGCCCGTCGGAGACCACATCTCCAACGGGCCTTTTCGCTGTTCAAAGCTTTGGCCTCTAGCCGCTCGGGCCGCCCCCCCGTAGAGATCAGCGGCGGGGAGGACTGTTTGATCCAGGTCGGCGGTGTGGCCGATCTGCTTCACACCGAAGAGGTCACTGGTTCGATCCCAGTATCGCCCACCATGTTCGTGCAGTTCAGGAGGCCGGGCCGCTGTCCAGCGGGTCGGCCTTTCACTTCGTCTGGGTGACTACTGTTCCGGTGCTCTATGGATCGGTTGCGTCATCAGTCCATCCAGTGGAACCAGACGTCGAAGATCGAGTGGGGCGGTCCGTCGTCGAGGTTCGTGTCGATCCTCAAGTGGGGCAAGGCCGGTCGGCTGAGGAGACGAGGACCGACGAGGGCGATGCGGTGTCGATCCAGGACCTGGAAGATCTGTTCGCAGCCCTTCTCCCATCCGGGGATCGGCATTTCGGTGACGGCGTTGAGGCAAGGCATGGAGTGGTACCCGTGACCGTCGGGGTGATGGGAGCGCTCGTCGGGCGACAGCACGCACGCGATCGGGGCGAGGCGGCACAACGCCACTGATAATCCTTGAACCGTCGTGTGGCCGTCTAGATCGACGCGACGAGCGGATCCGTTACGCCGGGTCAAGAAGACGTCCACGAACGACGCGTAGCCGGAGCCGTAGTGTCCGAACTCCGCGTGCTCCACGACCAGTTCGGGAACTCGATTGAGATTGGCGACCACCCGGCGCAGGTACCCTTCCGCGGCCCGCACCCCACCTGCCCAGGCGCCTTCACGGCCTACCAATTCGTCCCGGGAAGCGCGGATCTGCGAATCGCGATCGAAGAGGAAGGCCTCGACGTCGGCAGGTACGTGATCGTCCTTGCGCATGCCGACAGTCTGCCGGACGATGTGAGCTGATCGATTCGGCGGAACATTCGGGGTGCCCCAGGCCGCGGCGGTAGCCTGATGGCATGACAGCCGAGCCGGTGCATCACGCCGAGGACGACCCTGCGGAGATCTTGCGTGTGCTGCCGGAGCGGTGGCACGAGCAGTTCCTCAGCGAGTACCACAGCGCGTTGGACGCGGCCCACGAGGTATGGCGGTTCCAGCAACTCCGCGAGCTGTTGCGTGTGTGGCGACTGCATGCGGCCGCGGTGTCCAATCCGGACTTCGCCCGTGCCGAGCAAGCGGTTCGCGAGGGCCGGCGTGACGAGTTCGTGTCGATGGACGATGCTTTTCCTGGCTGGGCCGACCGCCGATGAGCTACCGTGTGGAGCTCCACGTGGCGGCGCTGTCTCAGATGAAGGGCCTGCCAGGAGAGGCGCTTGATGCCCTGATCTCACGCACGACGGATCTTCTGGAAGAGCCATGGGATGCGCGCTCCCTTTACAAGGACGAGCCCGAATTCCGGATGACTACCTTTGGAGAGTTCGGCGTCATGTATTTCAAGGTGGACGAGGCCGACGAGCTCATCACCATCTTCAATGTGACATGGGCGGGGTAACGGCGAGACGTAGCAGCAAGTCGGATCGCGTCGGTCATCGGATTGAGTGACGAACTGAGTGACAACGACCGTGGACGCCCACAGACGGAGACGGACATCCACGGATAATCGGTCCAGGTCAGAGCAGCTTTTGATCCAGGTCGGCGGTCTGGCCGATCTGCTTCACACCGAAGAGGTCACTGGTTCGATCCCAGTATCGCCCACCAGCATCACAGCAGGTCAGAGCCCGGACGGCGACACAGCCGCCGGGCTCTTTTTTTGATCGTGCGTTGCTCGTGCGTTATCGCGTTCGCCCCACGCCGCACGCACCGCGTCGTGGGCGTTCGGCGCGAGGTGGGCGTACAAGGGCCGTTCCTTCCGGCGGTCGCAGCGCGTACAGCGAACTCATGCTGCCCGAGAGCACACAGTCCGAGCCGCACGCACCCCACGGCTTGACGGGTTCAAGGGCTTGACTCAACATTTCAAAAGATGTTCGAAACTCCCGCCATCGTGCTGGTACACGGTGCCTTCGCCGATGGTGCCAGCTGGGCGCCAGTGACGCTGCGGCTACTTGACCAGGGCGACAAGGTCCTCGTGCCACCCGTCTTCAACCACCGCCTGTCCGGCGACGCGGCTTACATCGAGGCGTTCGCGGTATCACAGTGGCCTCTGTCGACGATCGCGTTCGGAGAGCCGCATCGGTGGCCGCGTGGAAGACCAAGCCGGGCTGGGAATCGTCTCCAGCGCCGACCGCACCATCAATGCCGATGTCGAGCGCTTCGGTTACAAGCGGGCCGGGCTGCGGAAGGTGATTGAGATCGATGCTCCTCACCTGGTGATGCAGACCCACCCGTCCGAAGCGGCGACCTCCATCACCGACGCGATCGCCGAACTCGGCTGAGATTCAACCTGGCACACAAGGAGCAGAGGTATGACCATGGCAGGAAACCCTTTGGGCATCTCGCTTGAGAAGGCGGCGCAGGGGTTCATCGATGCGACCGCGGAGCCCCCGTTTCTCCACCAGCTTGCTCCAGAGGCGGGTCGCAAGGCCGTCGACGCAGTGCAGGACAGTCCGATCTTCAAACCCGAGATCGACGAGGAGTGGATCAGCGTCGACGGCGGCCCCACCGGTTCGGTGAAAGTCCGCATAGTCAAGCCCAAAGGCGCCGTCGGAACCCTTCCAGTGATCATCTACACCCATGGCGGCGGCTGGGTGTTCGGCGGTGCGCACACCCACGACCGCCTCGTACGCGACCTGGCCGTCGGCGCGAACGCGGCCGTGGTCTTTCCCGAGTACGACCGTTCCCCGGACGTGCAGTACCCGGTCGCGAACGAGCAGTCCTACCGTGTGGCTCAGTGGGTTGACACCGATGGCGCCGGGAAGGGGCTGGACTCTTCGAAGATCGCTATCGCGGGCGACTCGGTAGGGGGCAACATGGCCATCGCTTTGACGCTTATGGCGAAAGAACGCGGTGACGTCTCGTTCGTCCAGCAGGTGCTGTTCTACCCGGTGACCGACGCCAACTTCGACACCCCTTCGTACACGGAGTTCGCCGAAGGCTACTTCCTCACCCGCGAGGCGATGAAGTGGCTCTGGGATCAGTACACCATCATTGAGCAGGACCGCGCACAGGTCACGGCCTCGCCGCTGCGCGCCACCGCCGAGCAGCTGACCGGCCTGCCGCCCGCGCTGATCATCACCGCTGAGGCCGACGTTCTGCGGGACGAGGGGGAGGCGTTCGCGGGCAAGCTGCGTGAAGCGGGCGTTCCAGTCACGCAGGTGCGGTACGGGGGGATCATTCACGACTTCGTAATGGTCAACGCCATGCACGACACTCACGCGGCCAAAGCTGCCGTCGCGCAGGCCGTCGCCGTTCTCAAGGAAGCCCTGCACGGCTGAGCCAGTCGTCGGTGCCGGGCCGACATCACCGGTCCGGCACCAACCACGTGATCAGGTTTATGTGCCCGCGACCGGCGACATTCGGGTGTATCTCCGGCCAACCAGTGCCAGGGCTGTTCGGAGTTGGGACCAGAGGGTTGTCGATGGATGTGCCCTTGACACAAAATTCAACTCAGTTGATCATCCTTGTGTTAAGTCTTCACGCGGATCCGGGCCGTCGGCTCGGTGGAGTTGTCGAGCCCGCCAACGCCCCCGGGACACAAGTAGCGGGGCGTCGCCCGATCGACTCAAGGAAGTGGGAGCGACCATGATCACCCCGTATGACGACGAGGACGGCATGTTTCTCGTCCTGATCAATGACGAGAGTCAGCAGTCGCTCTGGCCACAGACGTTCGGTGCCGAGCCGGACGGATGGCGTTCCTCCAGCACGCCTCCGGCTCGGCGAACACCCCCAAGGGTGTGACGATCGCCGACGGCGCCTTGACCGCGAACCTGTAAATGGTCATCACGACCGTCGGCTCATGCCGCCGATGGACTTGCTACGTGTTGCGAGCCGCTGCCGGGCCACCGGCACCGCCGCCCCCATTTCCGGCTACGAGTCGTGCGTCCGCCGCCTCGGCGACCGCGACCCGGCGACGGTCGGCATCCCAGGCACCACCTGAGCGGCGAGACATTCGCCGCGTCCGCAGCGTACGCCCCTCCAGCCGGCTCTTCTGAGAGCTCCGGCCGGTGGAATCAGCCACCCATCACTCCCGGAGAGACCAGTGGACATCGTGAGGGCAAACGACCTGCTCGTGCTGGGCGACGAAGAGCTGAAGCTGTACGCCCCGGTCGAGCACGAGGCGAATTTCCAGTACCAGGAAATCTTCGAGCACGAGTGCTACGACCAGTTCTCCCTCTCGGAGAGACCCACGATCGTCGACGTCGGCGCGAACATCGGCCTGTTCACGGTCTTCGCCAAGCGGCAGTGGCCGAGCGCCTCGATTCTTGCCTTCGAGCCGGTGCCGCGAACCGCCGACTACCTGTGCCGCAACATCGAGCTGCACGGGCTGACCGGGGTCCGCGTCGTCCGAGAGGCCATCGGTGAGCGTGTCGAGGACACGTCATTCGTGCACTACCCGAACATGCCAGGCAACTCCACGCGCTATCCCGAGGACAAGGAGTTGCAGGTCAGCGTGGTCAGGCAGCGGCATCCCGACTGGGATGTGACCGCGCAGTACGAGCCCGAGTATCTCACCGTGCCGGTCCGCCGTCTGGAGAGCTACCTGTCCGGCCTGGCGCACATCGACCTTATGAAGGTCGACGTGGAGGGCGCGGAGCTGGAGGTGCTGCGCGGCATCGCCGACGACCAGTGGGACCGCATCGACAATGTGGTGATGGAGGTCCAGGACCTGCACGGCCGGATGGCCGAAATCAGGGAGCTGCTGGAGGCGCGCGGCTTCCGCTGCGAGATCCAGCCGTCCCCGATGGTCTACCCGGAGATCTTGACCTACCTGCTGTTGGCGCAGCGCGGCGCCTGACCCCGGTGCGCCCCGGCTGCCACTCCGGCCGGGACACACCGGCCGGGCGCCGCGCGCCGGTCTCATTCGCCGTATTTCTTCGCCCAGCGCCATCGGTGTGTCCGTCGGCGCCTTCTTGCCTGCGGCGGGTCCCGGCGTCGTCTGGGTGCCCGCGTCTTCACGCGTCAGGCTGCCGGGCTCTCCGGTGTCCTCGAAGCCGTTGCCCCCGTACGGGGCGATGGCCTGGGGTCGAGGCGGGCGGCGTGGTCGTACGACTCGCGGGCGTCGAGTAGTTCGTCCCAGTGCTCCGCCGTCCAAACGCAGGCGGCCGCCAACGGTTCGAGCAGGCTGCGCCCGAGCGGGGTCAGTTCGTACTCGACGTGGGGGGTGGCCTCTGCGTAGACGGTGCGCCTGACCAGACCGTCCCGTTCGAGGGACCGCAGCGACTGGGTGAGGACCTTGGGAGTGACGCGCTTCAGCGGCACGCGCAGCTCGGAGAACCGGCGCGGCCCGTGTTCGAGGCAGCGGATGATCAGCGGCGCCCACTTGTCGCCGATTCGGATCGGATTGAGCGAGGACGGACACAGCTCGTCGAACATGTCGGCGGGCAGGGGTTCCCTCATGGCCTCACGATAACCGGTATCCCGGTGGTAACCGCGGCGCCGGATAACGTCCGGGCACCGGCCGGGCGCACGGGCCCCGGCCCTGGTGAGAGGTGGTTCGCCATGAACATCGTGATCTTCGGCGCGGGGGGCCGGGCCGGGCGGCAGGCGGTCGCGGAGGCGCGCCGGCGCGGTCACCAGGTCACCGCTGTGGTGCGTGACCCCACGGGCCACAGCGACCTGGGTGACGTGCGGGTGGTGGCGGGCGACGTCACGGACCCGGTGAGCGTCGAACGCGCGGCCGCCGGGCACGACGCCGCCATCAGCGCCGCCGTGGACCTGTCCGTTTCACCGCACGGCTTCTTCACCGCGTCGGCCCGCGCCCTGTCCACCGGCCTGGCGAAGGCGGGCGTACCCCGCCTGGTGGTGGTCGGTCTCGCATCGGTCATGCCCGGGGCGTCCGGTGTTCCCCTGATGGACGAGCCCGGCTATCCGAACGAGTACCGCGACTTCTTCCTCGGCCACGCAGCGGGCCTTGACGAGCTTCGGTCCCGCGACCTGGACTGGGTGTACGTGGCGCCCGCGGGCGACTTCGACCACGAAGGCACCCGCACCGGCCGGTACCTGCCCGCCGACCACGGCGACGTGGCCAGCCGGATCACGTACGCGGACTTCGCGATCGCGCTGCTCGACGAGGTCGACTCCCCCCGCCACCACCGCGCCGCCATCAGCATCCGGGAGGCGTGACGCCCGAGGCGCACGACGACCCGGGCCCTCGGGCCGCCGGGCTCGGAGGCGTCCGCGTCGCCCGGGGACCATCCGCATGTCCGGGACTCGGGCGCCGATGACGCGCGGTCGCGGGGGTGACAGCGATCGAGGCGCGACGGCGATGATCAGGCCGGCAGATCAGCTGTGCAGGTTGCGGCTCAGCCGTGCAGGTTGCGGCGGAGGAAGGTGTGCCAGGTCTGCTCGAACGAGCGGGCCAGGGTCGATGTGGCCGCGAAGCGGTCCCAGGCGTGGAACGCGCGGGCGTAGAGGTGCAGGTCGACCGGCACTCCGGCGGCGGTCAGCCGGCGGGCGAAGTCGATGCCCTCGTCCCGCAGCACATCGAACTGGGCGACGGCGACGAAGGTGTCCGGCAGGTCGGCGAGGTCTGTGGCGCGGCCGGGTGCGGAGTACGGGTGCACGTCGCCGGTGTCCAACCGGTCGCCCAGGACCGCGGCCCAGGCGAGCCGGATGTCCGGACGGGCGAAGACCACCTCGGAGACGGCCTCGAAGCTCGACGGCGTCTCCAGGCGGTCGTCGAGCATCGGGTAGAGCAGGGACAGCGAGCACGGCCGTACGGCCTGCCGGTCGCGCACCATGAGCGCGGTGGCCGCGGCGGGCGCTCCGCCGCCACTGGCACCGGCGAGTCCGATCCGGTGCGGGTCGATCCGGTGCTCGACGGCGTGCTCGGCGAGGTGGGTGTAGGCGAGGTATCCGTCCTCGGCGGCGCCGGGAGCCGGGGTCTCCGGGGCGAGCCGGTAGACAACGGCGGCCAGGACGCAGCCGAGGTCCAGGGCCAGAGCGGTGTGGTAGGCGTCGTCGTCGCGGGCGTCGTCGCCGAGGACCTGGGCGCCGGCGTGGAACCAGACCAGGGCCGGTAGGGCGTGCTCGGCACCGGCTGGGCGATAGAGGACCACCTCGAGTTCGGTCCGATCGGCTCGGGGAATGCGCAGCGTCTCGATCGTGACCCGCGGGTCCGCCGGGGCCGGGGCCAGGTGGGCGCGGGCCGCGCGGAATTGCGCACGCAGGCCGGGGATGTCGGAGAGTTCGAGCAGGGTGCCGTTCGCGGCCTTGGGCATCGCGGCGAACGCGGCGGCGAGTTCGGGGTCGAGCGCGTCGATGGTTCCAGGCATGGGAGGTCCTTTCAGAACAGGGAGGGCTGGCCGCTGCCGGCGGTGATGCCGCCGTCGACGGGCAGGATGGCGCCGGTGATGAAACGGGCGTCGTCCGAGGCGAGGAAGCTGACCGCGGCGGCGATGTCGGCTGGGGTGCTGAAGCCGGCGAGTGCCCGCCGCTGGTTGAAGCGTTCGATCAGGTCGGCGTGCTTCGTCGCCAGTTCTTCCGGTCCGGTCAGTGACGGGGCGACGGTGTTCACCCGGATGCCGAACTGGCCGAGGTCGAAGGCGAGCCCGCGGGTGAAGTTCACGACCGCACCCTTGGCCGCGTTGTAGGCGGTGAGCCGGCGGTCGCCGCCGAGGCGGGAGGCCGAGGCGATCTGGACGATGCTGCCGCGGCTGTCCTTGAGGTACGGCAGCGCCGCCTGCGCGCCGAAGAAGCAACTGTCGACGTCGGTGCACATGACCAGCCGCCAGTCCGCCAGCGTCGTCTCGGCGAACTCCTTGCCGAGGCCGACGCCGGCGTTGGAGACCAGGACGTCGATGCCGCCGAACCGGGCGGCGCCGGCGTCGATCATCGCCTGTACCTCGTCCTGGCTGGTGACGTCGGTGGCGACCGGGAGCGCACGGTGGGTGCCGAACTCGGCCGCGAGGGCCTCCAGCCGGTCCTTGCGCCGTGCGGCGAGGACGACGTTGGCCCCTTCGGCGGCGAACCGCCGCGCGATGCCCTCGCCGATGCCGGAGCCGGCTCCGGTGACCACGACGGTCTTGCCGGTGAAACGCTGTTCCACGGTGACCTTCTTTACGTCAGGAACTGACGAATTTGCGTCAGTGACTGACGGTACGCTGCGTCAGTGACTGACGCAAATTCATGTCAGTCACTGACGCTCGTGGTAGCGTCAGAGCCGTGCCACGAAACGGGGATGATGTGCGGCTGCGACTCCAGGAGGCCGCGCTCGAGCTGTATCTGGAGCGTGGCTACGACAAGACCACGACCGGGGACATCGCCGCCCGCGCCGGGGTCACCGAGCGGACCTTCTTCCGCCATTTCGCCGACAAGCGTGAGGTCTTCTTCGACGGCGAGGCGCAGCTACGGGACCTGCTGACCGGCGCGGTCGCAGCGGTGCCGGCCGGCACCAGACCACTGCCCACCCTGCGGGCCGCGTTCCACCAGACCGTGCCGCTGATCGAGCGCAACCTCCCGATCACCCAGCGGCGGGCTCCGGTCATCGCCGCCACGCCGGCCCTGCAGGAACGGGCGCTGGCCAAGAGCGCGGCCCTCGTCGTCGCGCTCACCGACGCCCTCCGGGCCCGCGGCGTCGCCGAGCCGCTCGCGGCCCTGTGCGCCCAGGTGGGCATGGACACCTACTCGATCGCCATTCGCCGGTGGGGAGCCGACCGCACCGACGACCTGCACACTCACCTCGACCGGGCCTTCACCGATCTGCGGCTCGCCGCGAACGCCCTGAAGTGACCGGCCAGGCATGATTTCGCGCCCTTGATGGCGGCGCGGTCCCGGCGCTGCGTCGTCGTGGACGGACACGGGCCGCCCGGACGAGGGCCGCCCGGGCCGCAGCGGCGGCCGGTCTCCGGGCGCGTACCGCGTGTTTGGGTCTCCTACCTGCGGGTACTGCGGCGCGGACGTGTCCGAATCGCTCCATGGAGGATCTCGCCGAATGGATGCCAGCAAGCCTGCCAAGGCCGTCAAGGACGTCGTGGAGAACGCCACCGAGAAGGTGGCCGACTTCCTGACGCCGGACGTTCCCGGCTCGCCGGGCAGCGCTCCGGCGACCGTCGAGGAGCCGGCGACGCCCCGTGATCCGCTGCCGCCGAAGAAGGAACAGGGCGCTCCCGCCACCGTCACGCCGACCGGAGCGGAGACCGGAGCACCTGCCACGTCGAAGGGCCAGCAGGGCGCCTACCTCACCACCGCGCAGGGGGCGCGGCTGCGTGACACCGACCACTCGCTGAAGGCGGGCGAGCGCGGTCCGACCCTGCTGCAGGACCACCACCTGCGCGAGAAGATCACGCACTTCGACCACGAGCGCATCCCCGAGCGCGTCGTCCACGCCCGGGGCGCCGGCGCCCACGGCGTGTTCGAGGCCTACGGCACCGCCTCGGCGGTGACCAGGGCCGGCTTCCTCAAGAAGGGGCGGAAGACCGATGTCTTCGTGCGGTTCTCCACCGTCCTCGGTTCGCGCGGCTCGGCCGACACGGTCCGCGACACCCGCGGCTTCGCGACGAAGTTCTACACCGACGAGGGCACCTTCGACCTCGTCGCCAACAACATCCCGGTGTTCTTCATCCAGGACGGCATCAAGTTTCCCGACGTCATCCACGCGGGCAAGCCGCACCCGGACAGGGAGATCCCTCAGGCGCAGAGCGCGCACGACACGTTCTGGGACTTCGTCTCCCTGCACACCGAGGCGCAGCACCACACCATGTGGAACATGTCCGACCGGGGGATCCCGCGCTCCTTCCGGATGATGGAGGGCTTCGGCGTCCACACCTTCCGGCTGGTGAACGAGGCCGGGGAGACGGTGCTGGTCAAGTTCCACTGGAAGCCCAAGCTCGGCGTGCACTCCCTGACCTGGGAAGAGGCGCAGATGCTCGGCGGCATGGACCCCGACTTCCACCGTCGCGACCTGTACGACGCGATCGAGGCCGGCGCCTACCCCGAGTGGGAGCTCGGCATCCAGGTGTTCCCCGACACTCCGGACCAGACCTTCGAGGGCATCGACCTGCTGGACCCGACCAAGATCGTGCCCGAGGAGCTCGCGCCGGTGCAGCCCGTCGGACGGATGACGCTCAACCGGACGCCTGCGAACTTCTTCGCCGAGGTCGAGCAGGTCGCCTTCCACGTCGGCCACCTGCCGCCGGGCATCGACGTCACCAACGATCCGCTGCTGCAGACGCGGCTGTTCTCCTACCTCGACACCCAGATCACCCGGCTGGGCGGCCCGAACTTCGCGCAGATTCCGATCAACCGGCCGCACTGCCCGGTCAACGACATGCTCCGTGACGGTTTCCACCAGCACGCCGTGCACGCCGGGGTCGCGCCGTACCGGCCGAACTCCCTGGACGGCGGCAACCCGTTCGTCGCCGGTGACGCCGAGAACGCGTTCGTCGACACCCAGGTCGAGGTGGCCCGATCGAGGAAGGTCCGCGCCAACCCCGTGTCCTTCGACGACCACTTCAGCCAGGCCCGCCTGTTCTGGCGGAGCATGTCGCCTGTGGAGAAGGAGCACATCATCCGCGCCTACACCTTCGAGCTGGGCAAGTGCTACGAGCAGGCGATCAAGGAGCGTCAGCTCCAGTGCCTGGCGAACATCGACCCGGTCCTCTGCCGGGAGGTCGCCACCGGGCTGGGCCTGCCCGCGCCCGAGCCGGCCCTGCCGCTCGCCGACCCGGCGCCGAGCCCCGCGCTCTCGCAGGTGGGCAAGGAGTGGCCGGCCGACGGCCGCATCGTCGGCATCGTCGTGGACGACGGCGCCGACCTCGACGGCGTACGCGACCTGCGCAGGGCCGTGTTCGCCGCCGGCATGGTGCCGCTGTTGATCGCCCCGCACGGTGGGATGCTGGCCGACATGCCCGTGCAGCGGACCTTCGCCACCGCCCGGTCGATCGAGTTCGACGCCCTGCTCGTGGCGGCCGCGCCGGCGCCGGCCCCCGACGCCCTGCCCGCGCGGGACGCCAAAGCGGGCGCCGGCGACTCCGTCGCGGCCGACCCGCGGGTGACGCTCATGATCGAGGAGTGCTGGCGGCACACCAAGGCGATCGGCGCCTGGGGCGCGGGCGCGAAGCTGCTCGCCCAGTCGGGGGTCTCCGGCACACCAGGCGTGATCTCCGGTGACTCGGCCACGGAGGTCTTCACCGCTGTGCGGCGGCTGATGGCCGCCCACCGCGTCTGGGAGCGGTTCCCCGCCTCGGTGGCCTGACGCTCCACATCGGACGTCGGCAGGGCCTCCTCCCTCGATCCAAGACCCGGGGGAGGAGGCCGCCGGACCTCTGCCTTTGCGACGCATCCAGGATCGAACCCTCGCACGACGCTGCGGGCCGCGAGCGCGGCTTCGATCTCGACCTGGTCGAGCACGGTTCGGTGGGAAGCCGGTGAGAAGCCGGTGAGGAGCCGGTAACGCCCTCGCAATAAGAAACATCGCAGTAACACTCCCGAATACGCCATGAAACCGCCAACGGTGAGTCTCATGGTGCGGTCGTGGCGGAACCGCCGGACGACCATGCTGAGGAGTGTGAGGCGATGACATGCCGGTGAAGGTAGATGGTGGCGCGACCGCCTGGCTCCTGGCCTGTACCGCGCTCGTCCTGCTGATGACGCCGGGCCTGGCCTTCTTCTACGGCGGGATGGTCAGGGCCAAGAGCGTGCTCAACATGATCATGATGAGCTTCGTCTCGATCGCCCTGGTCACCCTCGTCTGGCTGGCCGCCGGATACAGCCTGGCGTTCGGCCCCGACATCGGGGGACTGATCGGCGGCCTGACCCATGTGGGGCTGCACGACATCACCACCGAATCGGTCACCGGGCAGGTGCCCACGCTGCTGTTCGCGACGTTCCAGCTCACCTTCGCCGTCATCACCGCGGCACTGATCAGCGGCGCCATCGCCGACCGGGCCCGCTTCTCGGCCTGGATGGTCTTCGTCCCGGTGTGGGCGCTCGTGGTCTACGCGCCCATCGCCCACTGGGTGTGGGGCCCCGGCGGCTGGATCCACGCCATGGGCACTCTCGACTACGCGGGCGGCCTGGTCGTGGAGATCACCTCGGGGGCCTCCGGGCTGGCTCTGGCGCTGGTGCTCGGGCCGCGGATCGGATTCAAGGCCGAGGCCATGCGGCCGCACAACCTGCCCCTGGTGCTGCTCGGCGCCGGGCTGCTGTGGTTCGGCTGGTTCGGGTTCAACGCCGGTTCCGCGCTGGCCGCGGACGGCACCGCCGCCGCCGTCTTCCTCAACACCCTGGCCGCGGGGTGCACCGGCCTGCTGGGCTGGCTGCTGGTGGAGCAGCGTCGTGACGGCCGCCCCACCACGTTCGGGGTCGCCTCGGGCGTCGTGGCCGGGCTGGTCGCGATCACACCGTCGTGCGGCTCGGTCGACGTGCTCGGCGCCCTGGGGATCGGCCTGGCCGCGGGCATGATCTGCTCGCAGGCGGTCGGCTTGAAGTTCCGGCACGGCTACGACGACTCCCTCGACGTGGTCGGCGTGCATCTGGTCGGGGGCATCGTCGGCACCCTGCTCATCGGGTTGCTGGCCACCCGTACGCTCACCGGCGCCGACGGCCCCCGGGGCCTGCTGTACGGCGGCGGGCTGGCCCAGCTGGGCAAGCAGGCGATGGCGGTCCCGGTGGTGGCGCTGTACGCCTTCGTCGTCACCTACGGGATCGGCAAGCTGATCCACCGGCTGATGGGTTTCCGGGTGAGCGAGGAGGAGGAGGTGTCCGGCGTCGATCTGGCGCTGCACGCCGAGACCGCCTACGACCACGGCGTGCTCGACCACGCCGTCCGGCTGCGCACCCACCGCCCCGCGCCGGCGCAGCCTGATCCGCGTCCCACGACCTGATCGCCGAGGGCTCCACCGGCAGGCCGGCCGTGGATCAGGCGGGCAGTGCCGGCCTGCGGGCGGGCGAGCACGGCGGCGCCCTCGACGGTGGCCGCCGTGCGGGACGCCTACCAGGTGATCGGCATGGCGGTCAGGCCGTGCACGACGGTGAAGGAGCGGAACAGGGGTTCGCCCGCCGGTCGCAGGCCGGTAAACCTGCGCAGCAGGGCGGGGAACGCGATGCGCATCTCCATGCGGGCCAGGGGAGCCCCGAGACAGTGATGGATGCCGTGCCCGAACGCGATGTGGCCGACGGCATCCCGGCGGATGTCCAGGTCGTCTGGGTTCGGGATGAACCCCGGGTCGCGGTTGGCGGCGGGAAGCGAGCAGATGACGGTCTCGCCGGGGCCGAGGGTCCGGTCGCCCAGCCGGACCTCGGCCGTCGTGATCTTGGCCGTTCCTGAGTGCACGATGCTCAGCCAGCGCAGCAGTTCCTCGACGGCGGCGTCCACGCGGTCGGGCTCGTCGCGCAGCAGCGCGAGCTGGTCGGGGTGCCGCAGCAGGGCGAGTGTGCCCAAGGACAGCATGTTGGCCGTGGTCTCGTGCCCGGCGAGCAGCAGCAGGGTGCCGATCCCGGTGAGTTCGGCGTCGCTCAACTCGTCGCCGTGCTCGCGTACGAGCATCCCGAGCAGATCCTCACCGGGATCTTTGCGAATCGCCTTGATCAGGCCCGCGATGTACGCCCGAGCCTCCGCCGCCGCGGCCGCGCGTTCGTCCGGAGGCAGGGACACGTCCAGCATCCGCTTGGACGTTCCCTGAAAGCCGGCCCGGTCGGCGTACGGCACGCCCAGCAGTTCGCAGATCACCAGGGAGGGAACCGGGAGGGCGAAGTCCGTCACCAGATCGGCGGGCGGTCCGCCGCGCTCCATGGCGTCCAGATGGTCGTCGACGATCTGCTGGACCCTGGGCTCCAGCCGGCGCATACGGCGGACGGTGAACTGGGCCGTGAGCATCCGGCGCAGCCGGGTGTGCTCGGGAGGGTCGGAGCCGAGCAGATTGCCGGCGCGCATCGCGGCGGTCTCCTCCTTGCTCGGCGGCGGGGCGCCGGGTGGCCGGAGCGGAGGCACGAGCGCGTTGCTGAACAGATCGGGACGGCTCAGCACCGTACGGACATCCTCGAATCCGGTGACCAGCCAGGCGTCGGTGCCGAACACGGTGCGGATCCGGGTCACCCCCTCGTCGTCCCGCAGCGCGGAGAGCTCCGGGACGGGATGGAATCCGTCCCGTCGCATGTGCAGGGGTGGGGACACGTCGCGCACGCGACCTCCTCGGGTCACCGGCATTCTGATGATCGCTTTGCCGCAATCCGACGATAGCCGTCCCGTGTCCGCTGTGGACAATCGCGACACGACTGTGGCGGCCCCGCCGCCGGGCCGGTCACATGATCAGGCGAACCGCCCGAGGGCGGCGGTGCAGCTCTCGACTGCCTCCTCGATCCGGTGGACCAGGCAGTACTCGTCGGTGACGTGCGCCCGCTCGGGCTCGCCAGGTCCGCAGACGACCGGGGGCGCCTGAGGCGAGCTCGGTGCCGTGACCGACGAGATCGGCCCGGACGGAGCGGTGTCCGAAGTCGTGCGCGGGCGGGGGCTCAGCTCGGCCGGGCACGGAGGCCCTCACACGACCGTGACGAGCCTGTTCAGCGCGGTGCCGTGGGTGTCGTCGACGTCCCGCGACAGGCAACCGGTCATCAACGCCTTCACGTGGGGTGTGGCCGGTGGACGCGGCGACGTACAAGGTCCTGCGTCTCCTGCCGACCGGCCGGGGCGCGCACGGCCTGTACGTGAGCCGCGACTCGCGCCACCTGTACGTGTCCAACCGGGGCGAGGGCTCGGTGTCGGTCGTGTCGTTCCAGAAGCGGAAAGTGGTGGACGTCTGGCGGATCCCCGGCGGCGGCTCGCCCGACATTGGTCAATATGATCGATGTCGATCATGTCCCCCCAACTCAGGAGCATCCCTGTGCGTACCCGATCTCTGCTGGCGGCCGCAGCGGTGGCCGCCGGTGTGGTCGCCGTCTCCCAGCCCGCCTACGCGGCGGGCCCGGCCATAAGGATCACCAAGATCTACTACGACTCGCCCGGCTCGCCGGACTTCGGCGCGAACAGCAGCCTGAACGGCGAGTACGTGCAGATCAAGAACACGACGAAGAAGGCCGTCAGCCTCAAGGGCTGGACCGTCCGCGACGACACGAAGCGATCGGACCACGTCTACACGTTCGGCCCGTTCACCCTCGGAGCCGGGAAGACGGTCACCCTGCGGACCGGCCGGGGGAAGGACACCTCCACCACCCTCTACTGGGGCAGGAGCGGGGGAACGCTCGCCTACATCTGGAACCAGACCAAGGACAAGGCCTACCTGCGGAACGCGTCCGGCGCGCTCGTCGGCTCCTGTGCGTACAACTCGTCGCGGCAGGACTACAAGATCTGCTGATGGCGGCGGGACCGGTGACCGGCCCTCCTGGACGGCACGGTGGCGTTCGACGACGGCAACACGAAGTACCGCTACTCGCTGCGGCTGTGCTGGCAGCACGCCTACCCCGCGCCGTACTTTTAGATCAACGTCAACGGCACGAGTTCGTCCTGGCCGACCCAGACCGGCACCACGTCCTATGCCGGGTGCCAGCAGGCTTTCGTGTACAGCGGCGAGGTGAACTTCGGCAGCACCGTCCGCAACGTCCGCTTCGACGTGACCGGCGGGTGGTTCGGCAGCACCGGTCACCAGATGCGCACCAAGAGCACCGGCACCTACGACAACCCCTACAACTGACCGGCTTCGGCGTGGCGCTCCGCCCGGTGAGCCGGGCCGCGGCCACCGCCGGTGACGGCCGGGACGGCTGAACGGCGAGGTCTCCGGCAGGCGGTTCATGAAGAACCGCCGCCGTCCGGTGACTCGGCGGGCCGCGCCGGTCGCGGTGACGTCCGTGCGGTCCGCGAGAGGCCGGGACGCGAGCGAGCGCCCGGCGGGGGGCGATAGCCTCGCGGGGTGAGCCGTACCTCTCGTTCCCGCCGTACGCCGCGCCCCGGCGAGCCCTGTCCCTGTGGCCTGCCGGCCGGCTACGGCGACTGCTGCGGCCGGTTCCACGCGGGGCAGTCGGCGCCGACGGCCGAGGCGCTGATGCGCTCGCGCTTCTCCGCGTTCGCGGTGGAGGACGAGGCGTACCTGCTGCGGACCTGGCATCCCTCCACCCGTCCGGCACAGGTCGACTTCGACCGGGACATGCGGTGGACCGGGCTGGAGATCGAGGCGGCCACCGGCGGGAGCCCGATCCACACCGAGGGCATCGTCACCTTCCGCGCCGGATACGACTATCGCGGACAGCCCGGCGAGATGCGGGAGCAGAGCCGCTTCGTCCGCCACGAAGGCGCCTGGGTCTATCGCGACGCCGTCGGCGAATAAGCCTGGCGAATGAGCCCGGCGAAGACCCCGGCCGAAACACGGCTCGGTACGAATGTCATGTCACCGGATTTAGCCCGATAGTGAGACTTTCGGGGATGAACGTTTGATATCCGTTCAGAAGGCATAGCGACAAAAAATACGTCAGCATCCATGCCCCGCTTGGCATGTGCGGGGCCGAGGCCGTGGGGCGGGGTATGAGATCGTCGTTGCTTGTGTCCGCGACGAAAGCCCAAATGCCGCATGACCTTGGTAGGTAGGTGCGTTCCACGATGTCTCGCCGCCGCATGTCCCGCTCCGGGCCGTTTCGGGTTCGGACGGCCCGTCGCCTGACGCTGGCCGCTCTCGTGGCCGCGATCGCGTGGAGCGCCGCGGCTCAGGAGGCGGGCGCGAGCGCGCGGTTGCCGGGCCGTGCCCCGATGAAGGCCACCGGCCACGGCGGCCACGGCGACCGCGGGGGCCAGGTGGCGGCGGGCGGGACGGCCACGGCCCGGCAACTCAAGTCGGGCAACGGCAGGTTCAACCAGAATCTCAACGGTGTGTTCGCCCCGACCTTCATGATGGGCCAGCAGCAGACCGGGATCACGAACGGCGGCCGCATCAGCACCCAGGGCGTCTTCTGCGGTCCCGGCCCGAGGAAGTGCAAGGTCTGGCAGAACATGCCCATCACTTCCCGCGGCTGGTGATCGCGTTCGAATGCACACGGGCCGCAGGTCCGCGAATGCGGGGGTCACGCTGACTGATATGGCAATGATGCCGCAAGACGCCGCGCGCGCCGGGCGCGGGAAACCGACGGGTCACTAGCCTGAAAAGGCCCGGGCGGAAAGGGGCCGCCCGGAGCACTGCGGCGGAGACTGGCGGGGGCGCGCGATGAAGTGTCAGCGGTACGGCGGGACGGCCATGAGGAAGATCGGCCTCCGTCTCCTCGCCTGCGCGTCCGTCGTGGCGGCGCTGGCCGCCGCGGGACCCGCCGCCGCGATCACGCGCACCCACGGGCGGGAGGCGCCACGCCACCAGGAGTCCGGGCTCCGGCCCTCGCAGCCGCAGCCGGACGCCGCCCAGCCCGGGCTCACCGCCTCGGCTTCCACGATCAACCGCGGGACGCAACAGATCACCATCAACGTCGCGAACGGCGGGACCGGCATTCAGAACGCGATGTGCAGGGGCAACCGGGCGTGTGACATCGCGCAGATGCTCGGCACGCCCGACCCGGGCGCTTCTACGGCCCCGGCCCCGCACACGTCCCGCAAAGCGAGAGCGGCGGCCCGTGCGAGAGCGGCGGCCCGCGCGGAGCCGGCCCGCGTGGAGGCGGCCCGTGCGAGAGCGGCGCGTCGTGGAGGGACGGCGATCCGTGCGGGGGCGGCGGACCGGCACGCGGCGGTCTCCGCAGGCCGGCGGGGGACCGGCCCTCGGGCGGCGCGGAACCGCGGGCGCGCGGTATCGGGTGAGCGGGATCGCCGGTGAGCGCGGGGCTCCGCCGCGGGCGCCTCGATTGGTAACCTCACAGTGAGGAAGGGGTCTCGGCCCTGCCCTCCTGTCCACGGCCCGCCACCGAGGAACTCCTCCGAGTCGTCAGGATCCGCGCACCATGTCGAAAGCCGGTCGGTCCCAGGAGGAGATGCGCCGGCGCAACCTCGGCGATCTGCTGCGGCACGTGCACCTGTCCGGCGCGCTCTCCCGTTCGGAGCTGGCCGATCGGATGGGCCTGAACCGCAGCACCATCATGGCACTGACCGCCGAGCTGTCCGCGGCGGGCCTGGTCGGCGAGGAGCTGCCCGGAGACACCGGCAGGGCGGGACGGCCGTCGCTGGTGGTCCGCCCGGAGCGCGACCGTGCGCACGTGCTGGCCTTCGACGTCCGGGTCGACCGCCTGGTCGCGGCCCGGGTGGGACTGGGCGGTGAGATCCTCGACCGCCGGGAGGCGGTCAGGCCCCGCGCGGGCGCGGACCTGGAGGACGTCGTCGGCGTGCTCGCGGGCTTCGGCCGTGAGCTGCGGCGCGGCGTCCGGCCGGGTTCGGTGTGCGTCGGAGTCGGCGCGGCCTACTGCGGCATGATCCGGCCCGACGACGGCACGGTGCGGTACGGGCCCTACGTGGGGTGGGTGGACCAGGCGTTCGGTGTCGAGCTCGGCTCGCGCCTGGGGCTGCCGGTGCTCGTGGGCAACGAGGCCCACCTCGGCGCGCTGGCCGAGCGCGACCGCGGCGTGGGCCGTGGCTTCGACAACCTGATCTACCTGCACGGCGACGTCGGAGTGGGCGGCGGGATCATCGTCGGCGGCAGGCTGCTCGGCGGCGACGGCGGCTACGGGTGCGAGCTGGGGCACATGATGGTGAATCCGTACGACGGGCGGCCCTGCATGTGCGGCTCACGCGGCTGTCTGGAGGCCGAGGTCGGCGAGCACGCCTTGATCGACGCCGCGGGCCGTTCGGGCGAGCTGAGCGGCCGTGAGGGCGTGCGCGCGGTGGTGGAGGCCGCCGGACGCGGGGATGCGGCGGCCGGGGAGGCGCTGCACCGGATCGGCGACTGGCTGGGCATCGGCGTGGCGAACCTGATCAACCTCTTCAACCCCGGCATGGTGATCTTCGGCGGGATGCTGCGGGACGTGTACCCGGGCTCGGCGGCGCAGGTCGGTCACCGGGTGGAGGCGAACGCCATGGTGATCTCCCGCGAGCAGGTGCGGCTGCGGGTGTCGGCGCTCGGCGACGACGTCACGCTGGTCGGCGCCGCGGAGCTGGCCTTCTCCAGGCTCCTGGCCAGCCCCCTGGAGGTGCTCGCGGAGATGCGGCGTCGTTCGGCGCACCGGGCCGCGGCCCGGAGGGGCGCCCTGGCCCGGTGACGGGCCCGCGCCGCACGGGGGTGAGCGACGCGCCGGCGTCAGGTGACGAGGCCGACTCCGCCCAGGATGTCGCCTCCCGGCACGCCGTTCCATTCGGGTTCCGCGTTCTCGGGCCGCCACCGGTGCAGCGGCACCACGCCGGGCTCCAGCACGTGCAGGCCGTCGAGGAAGCCGCGCACCTGGGCCGCGGTGCGCGGCACGATGCCGCCCGCGGTGGTCGTGGTGTAGACGTCCCGGCCCCGCCTGACCGCGTCCTCGTCCAGGTCGCCCTGGGTGATGTGGGAGACCACGAGGTGGCTGCCCGGGGCGAGCGGCTCGCGGAACGCGCCGACGACGCGCGCCGCCTCCGCGTCGTCGGTCACGAAGTGGAGGACGGCCAGCATGATCAAGGCGACCGGCCGGGTGAGGTCGAGGTGGGTGCGGACGCCCGGGTGGCCGAGGATCGACTCCGGTTTCCGCATGTCGCCGTCGATCACGATCGACCGGGGGTTGTCGGCGAGCAGGGCGCGGGCATGGACGAGCACGATCGGGTCGTTGTCGACGTAGACGATCCGGGACTCCGGCGCCTCGGCCTGCGCCACCTGGTGGACGTTCTCCTGGGTCGGCAGCCCGGTGCCGATGTCGAGGAACTGCCGGATGCCCGAGCGCGCCAGGTGCCGTACGGCCCGCACGAGGAAGGCGCGGTTGGCCCGGGCGACCTCGCGGGCGTTGGGCAGGATCGAGATGATCTTCTCCGCGGCTTGGCGGTCGGCCGCGAAATTGTCCTTGCCGCCCAGGTAGTAGTCGTACATCCGGGCCACGCTCGGCGTGCCGGGGTCCACCACCCACGCGGGAGCCAGCTCCTCGTGCACGCTCCGCCCTCCATCGCTCGGGTCCGGTCCACCGGATGAGGCGATCACCATCTTAGGGACACAGGTGCCGATTTTGACAGCTTGCTCCGACAATCGGAAATGTCGAGATGTGTCCTCGGCCCCCGGACACGACGAACGACGAGACCGGCTCAGGCCGCCGCGCCGTCCGACCCGCCCAGCTCCACCAGCTCCCGCAGGGTCGCGTGCGGGATGTCGATGCCGGCGAAGGTCAGGAACCGTCCCATCGGCATCGACGAGGCCATCCGCAGCCCGTTCTCGTCGTCCTCCTCGGTCCGCCGGCTCTTCCCACCGCTGAGGACCCGCAGCAGGGCGGGCCCGGCGAGCGGGTGCGAGAGCCACTCGCCGAGCGTCGAGTCGAGCGACACCACGGGGACGACGGAGTCGCCGCCCAGACCGATCGTCGTCTCGGCCACGACGGACGAGGCGTTCTCGCCGATCTGGATCGTGTAGTCGCCGGGCGCGACGGTCCACCGGCCGAGCGGGACGTCGTAGTACGCGAACGCCCGCCGGTCGAGAGGAAGGGTGACCGTGCGCGACTCGCCGGGGGCGAGGGAGACCTTTCTGAAGGCCCGCAGCTCCCGGACGGGTCGCCGTACGGGACCCGCGGCGGTGGACACGTAGACCTGCACCACGTGCTTGCCCGCCCGATCGCCGGTGTTGGTCACCCTCATGGTGACGGTCGCCCTGTCGTCGCCCGTGCGGACGACCCTGAGGCCGTCGATCGCGAACGTCGTGTAGCTCAGGCCGTGACCGAAGGGGTAACGCACGGGCAGCTCGACCGTCTCGTAGTAGCGGTAGCCGACCATGACGCCCTCGCCGTAGCGCACCTGCCCGGCCTCGCCCGGGAAGTTGAGGTAGCTCGGCGTGTCCTTCAGCCGCACCGGGATGCTCTCGGCGAGGCGGCCCGAAGGGTTGACGGCGCCGAAGAGGAGATCGGCGACGGCGGAGCCGCCCGCCTGGCCGAGCAGCCAGCCCTCCAGCACGGCGTCCACGTCGTCGTGCCAGCCCTCCAGGGAGACGACGCCGCCGTTGGACAGGACGACCACCGTACGGCGGGTCGCGGCGGCGACGGCGCGGATCAGCTCGATCTGGACGGCGGGCAGGTCGATCGTCTCCCGGTCGAAGCCCTCCGACTCCTCACGCTCGCTCAGCCCGGCGAAGACGACCGCGACGTCGGCGGACGCGGCGGCCTCGGCCGCCGCCTCGCGAAGCTCCCGCGCGTCGCCCGATCCGTCCAGCGAGAACCCCGGGGCGTAGGCGACGTCCGGGGCGAGGGCGCGGATCGCGTCGAGCGCCGCGTCGACCCGGGTGGCGTGCACGTGGGAACTGCCGCCGCCCTGGAACCGGGGCCTGGCGGCGAACTCGCCGATCACGGCGATGCGGGCTTCCGCGGAGAGCGGGAGCGTGCCGTCCTCGTTCTTGAGCAGCACGGCGCATTCGGCGGCGAGTTCGCGGGCGAGCGCGTGGTGGGCGTCGGAGTCGAACGCGCCGGAGACGCCGCTGTGGCGTTCGGTGAGGGCGACGACGCGGCGCACGCTCGCGTTCACGGTGGCCTCGTCGAGGTCGCCCGCGCGGACGGCGTCCACGATGCGACGGTCGCTCGCGCCGCCGGTCCTCGGCATTTCGAGGTCCAGGCCCGCGGCCAGCGCGGCGACGCGGTCCTGGACCGCGCCCCAGTCGGAGACGACGACGCCGTTGAAGCCCCACTCGCGGCGTAGGACGTCGGTGAGCAGCCACCGGTTCTGCGAGGCGTGGACGCCGTTGACGCGGTTGTAGGAGCACATCACGGTGGCCGGCCGCGCCTGGGTGACCACCCGCTCGAACGCGGGGAAGTAGATCTCGCGCAGCGTGCGCTCGTCCACCTCGGCGCTGACCCGCATGCGCTCGGTCTCCTGGTTGTTGGCGGCGAAGTGCTTGACCGACGCGCCGGGTCCCTCGGCCTGCAGCGCGGCGACGTGCGCCGCGGCCAGTACGCCGGAGAGCAGGGGATCCTCCGAGTAGTACTCGAAGTTGCGCCCGCACAGCGGCGAGCGCTTGATGTTCACGCCGGGGCCGAGCACGACCGCCACGCCGAGGGCCCGGCCCTCCCGGCCGACGGCGGCGCCGATCCGGGCGGCCACCTCGGGATCCCAGCTCGACCCGACCGCGGCCGCGGGCGGGAAGCAGGTGGCGGGGATGCTCTCGTTGATGCCGAGGTGGTCGGAGCCGCCGGCCTCGCGGCGTACGCCGTGCGGTCCGTCGCACAGTGTGATGGACGGAATCGCGGCCTCATCGAGCGGCTTGGTCGTCCAGAAATCCCGGCCCGACAGCAGTGAAGCCTTCTGCTCCAGGGTGAGCGCGTTCAGTGCGAGCGCGTCGAGGTCGGTCCGGGCCATCGGGGAGGCTCCTTTCACGGGGGGTGGTTCACAGTGTTTCCTGCCCCGGAGGGGAGCAGCGGCGGACAGGAGCGGCGGCGGGGTGTGTTCGGCCCCGGCCGGGGTCGCCGAGCGCGGCGGCGGGGGGATGTCCGGCCCGGGCGGGGCCGCGTTGTCGCCGAGCGCGGCGGCGGGACGGCGTCGCGGCGGGCGGCTCGGCCGCCCGCCGCACGCGTGTCACGGTCAGGAGGCCGGCGCCGGCACCCGCGCGTGGGTGGTGAGCCGCCGGGCCCGGCCGAGCACGACGGTGTCGCCGGTCAGCAGGATGTCGGACCGCAGGGGGCGGTCGGCGGCGGACGGTCCCGCGGTGAGCGCGATGACGCCCGGCTCGACGATCCTGCGCAGGCCGGGATCGGTGTAGGAGAAGGCGTCGGCGGGGATCTCGAAGATCACTTCGCGGGTCTGCCCGGGCGCGAGCGGCACCCGGGCGAAGCCGACGAGCTGCGCGACGGGGCGGGCCACCTGCGCCACCGGGTCGGAGGCGTAGAGCTGCACGACCTCCGCCGCCGGCCTGGCGCCGGTGTTGGTGACGGTCACCCGCGCCTCGACCGTGCCGTCCGTGGGGCACCGCTCCGCCGAGGTCGTCATCGCGTCGTAGGTCACCGTCGTGTACGACAGCCCGTGGCCGAAGGGGAAGGCCGGGGTCGGGTCGGACACGGAGATGCCGTCGGTGCGCAGTCCCAGAGGCGGCTGCAGATAGGTGGAGGGGTTGACGAAGGGGGAGCCGGGGATCTGGACGGGCAGGCGGCCCGAGGGCTCGACCCGGCCGCTGAGCACCCCCGCGATCGCCGTGCCACCCTCCACGCCCGGCAGGAACGCCTGGAGCGTGGCGGCGGCACGGCCGGCGTAGGCGCCGATCGCGTACGGGCGGCCGGACACGACGACCAGGACGACCGGCGTGCCGGTGGCCAGGACCGCCTCGACCAGCTCGGGCTGGACTCCGGGCAGGGCGAGGTGGTCGGCGTCGCAGCCCTCGCCGGAGGTGCCGTTGCCGAACAGCCCGGCCCGGTCGCCGACGCACAGCAGCACGAGGTCGGACTGCGCGGCCAGGGCGGCCGCCTCGGCGATGCCAGAGGTGTCGTCGCCCGACACCTCGGCGCCCTGTGCGTAGCGCAGGTCGGCATCGGGGAACTCGGCCCGCAGGAGGTCCAGGACGGGCGCGATGGGCAGGCCCATGCCGTGGTCGGGGAAGCGGTCGAGCACGTGGTTGGGGAAGGCGTAGCAGCCGAGCAGGGTCTGCGGGTCGTCGGCGCACGGGCCGACGACGGCGATGCGGGCGGTCGTGCCGGAGGCCAGCGGCAGCGTGCCGGTGGGGTTGCTCAGCAGCACGACGGAGTGCTCGGCCACGGTGCGGGCCAGGTCGCGGTTGCGGGGGCTGTCCAGGTCGACGTCGCCGGCGCCCTCGGGCACGAGGGGGCCGTCGCCGAGCAGGCCGAGCTCGATCTTCTGCCGCAGCACCCGGCGCACGGCTTCGTCGACCAGGGCCTCGTCCACGTTGCCGGCCCGCACCTGCTCGGCCAGGCGGGTGCCGTAGCCGACCGTCTCGGGCAGCTCGACGTCGATGCCCGCGCGCATCGCGACCACGCCGGCGTGCGTCTCGTCGGCGGCGACGTTGTGGTTCATGGCCAGGAACGGCACCGCCCAGTAGTCGGCCACGACCGTGCCGTCGAATCCCCACTGGTCGCGCAGCACCCCGCGCAGCAGGCCGGCGTGGGCGCCGACGGGCACGCCGTCGATGTCGGTGTAGGAGTTCATCACCGAGCGGGCGCCGCCCTCGCGGATGGCCGTCTCGAACGGCGGGAGGATGACGTCGGCCATCTCGCGCGGGCCGATGCTGACCGGGGCGTGGTTGCGGCCCGCCCGGGAGGCGGAGTATCCGGCGAAGTGCTTGAGCGTCGCGATGATCCCGGCGTTCTCCAGGCCGCGCACGTAGGCCGCGCCGATCTGACCCACCAGGTAGGGGTCCTCGCCGAGGGTCTCCTCGACCCGGCCCCACCGGTAGTCGCGCACCACGTCGAGCACCGGCGACAGGCCCTGATGGACGCCGACGGCGCGCAGGTCGTCGCCGATGGCCAGCGCCATCCGCTCCACCAGCGCGGGGTCGAAGGTCGCGGCCCAGGCCAGCGGGGTGGGGTAGGCGGTCGCGCCGTAGGTGGCGAACCCGGTCAGGCACTCCTCGTGGGCGATGGCCGGGATCCCGAACCGGTTGGCCGCGATCACCTGATCCTGCATCTTCCGCAGTCCGGCCGCGCCCTCCGCCGGGCTCACCGGCGCCGTGCCGTACACCCGGGTCAGATGGCCGACCCCGTCGCGCATCCGGTCGGCGAGGTTTGTGCCGTCCTTCATGAACAGGTCCTGCAGCGGCGCGACATTGCCGCCCGCCGCCTCCGAGCCGGCGGGCGAGATGTCGACCCACACCGATCCGAGCTGGGCGACCTTCTCCTCCAGCGTCATCTCGCCCAGCAGCGCGTCCACGCGCTCGTCGAGAGGCCGGTCGCCGTCCCGCCAGGGCGCGAGCCCCGGCGCGTCTACGAATGTCATGACATCCCTTGCTTGTCGATCCGTCGCGTGGGCCTCGGCCCCGGAAGACGCCGTACGGGACCCAGGTGACGATCGGCCCGGCCGTATCCGGGCCGCGGCGGCGGCAGACGGCGGCGCGCGAGCAACCGCATCGAGCGCCCCCTGCTCATCCGCACCCCTGTCTCATCCGAACTGTCGTCTGAAACTGTGGTCCGAAAGTTTCCGAATTAGGACCGATAGTTTATGTGGACTCTAGGCCGGGGCGTTGGAGGCCGTCAAGGATCGGACAGTGAGACATCCGAAACATTCGGGTTACTGTCCGAAAGTTCGAGCTAAACTGCGGCCATGACGACGACCAGGGAGCCGACACCGCCGGACCGCATCCCCTCCCGGCCGCTGACCATCGCCCAGCTCGCCGAGCTGGCGGGGGTGTCCCCCGCGACCGTCTCCAAGGTCGTCAACGGCAGGTCCGAGGTCGCCCCCGAGACCCGCGCCCTGGTCGAGGACCTTATACGCGAGCACGGGTATCGCCGGCAGAAGAAGCGCCCCACCGCGGCTCCCCTCATCGAACTGGTCTTCAACGAGCTGGAGGGCGGGTACGCGATGGAGGTCATCAAGGGGGTCGAGCAGGTGGCTCGCGAGCACGGCCTCGCGGTGGTCGTCTCCGAGTTGCAGGACCACCATCCTCCCGCCAAGGGCTGGATCGAGGGGGTGATCGGCCGTCGCCCCCACGGCGTGATCGTGGTCTTCTCCGGCCTCACCCGGGCCCAGTACGGGCAGCTCAGGACCCGGGACATCCCCGTGGTGCTGGTCGATCCCACCGGCGATCCGGGGCACAAGATGCCCTCGGTGGGCGCGGGCAACTGGAGCGGCGGCCTGTCGGCCGCGCGCCACCTGCTGGAGCTGGGACATCGGCGCATCGCCCTCATCACCGGTCCCGCCGACGCCCTGTCCAGCCGCGCGCGGCTCGACGGGTTCCGCGCCGCCATGGACACCGCGGGTGTGCCGACGGATCCGGAGCTCGTCCGGCAGGGCGACTTCAGCGCGGAGGACGGCCTGGAGCACGCCCGCTCCTTGCTCGCCCTGCCCCAGCCCCCGACCGCCGTGTTCGCCTTCAACGACGCGCAGGCGATGGGCGTGTACCAGGCGGCCCACGAGAGGGGGCTGCGCATCCCCGACGAGCTGAGCGTGGTCGGCTTCGACGACCTGCCGATGGCGCAGTGGCTCATCCCCGCGCTGACCACGGTCCGCCAGCCGCTGACCGAGATGGCCGCCGCCGCGACGACGATGGTGGTCGCCATCGCCCGCGGGGACTCCCCGCCGCAGAACCGCCTCGAACTCACCACCGGGCTCGTCGTGCGCGGCAGCACCGCCCCGCTCGTGGCCTGACGTTCTCGTCACCTGATGTTTCGACACACAGACAGAAATTTCGGAGTGGAGCCCTCGCGGGGGGCGGTGAGGTGCGGTGTCGGCGGAGCGGTCCGCGTCCGCCGCCCGGCCGAGGCGGGGCGAGACACGTCGCCGGCGTCGGCCGTTCGTGCGGCGGCGCACCCTTCGGGGCGGAAACATTCGGGATTGTTCCGAAAAAATTAACTATCGTTCATGCCGTCGGGGGGCGTTCGGAGGGTCCGTCCCGGACGCTCTCCCCGGTGCCGCCCGCTCCGGCGGTCGTCGCATTCATGCCGGGCGGTTCCGGTCCGATCTTTTCCGGTCCGATCTTTTCCGGGACTCCGGTCACGGCTACTGTTCGCGATCAGGGTAAAGTACCCCAAATGTTTCATATGCCCAGATCAGCGAGGTAGCGGGTGGCGGGGGTACAGGGAGTTCTGAAGCGTATCGCCCTCGACACCCGGCCCCTGAGCATCCCCGCGTACCGGCGGCTGCTGGTGGGGCAGGGCGTCTCCTTCGTCGGCTTCCAGCTCACCTCGGTGGCTGTGAGCGGGCAGGTCTACAACCTCACGGGGTCGTCCCTGTGGGTGGGCATGCTCGGGCCGGTGAGCCTCGTCCCGCTGGTCGTCTTCGGTCTGTGGGGCGGCGCGGTCGCCGACGCGATGGACCGCCGCCGGCTCCTGCTGGCCGGCTCGGTGGTGGCCTGGCTGTCCACCGTCGCCCTGCTGCTGCACGCCTGGTCGGGGCTCGGCAGCGTCTATCTCATCCTCGCCGTCATCGCTCTGCAGTCGATCGGCTTCGCCGTCACCTCGGCCACGCGCGGGGCGATCATTCCCCGCATCGTGCCCACCGAGCGGGTTCCCGCGGCCAACACCCTCAACTTCCTCGTCAGCAGCATCGGCACGGTGGTCGGGCCGCTGCTGGCGGGGGTGGTGCTCGCCAAGGGCGGGTACGCCACCGCGTACCTCATCGACGCCGTCCTGTTCGGCGCCGGCTTCTACGCGGCGGTGCGGCTGCCGACGCTGGCGCCCGTCGGCGAGATCTCCCGGCCGGGCCTGCGCTCGGTGGTCGACGGGCTCCGATACGTGGTGAGCAAGCCCGTCGTGCTCATGTCGTTCGTGGTGGACATCATCGCGATGGCGTTCGCGATGCCGAGGGCGCTGTTCCCCGAGATGGCGGCCGAGCGCTTCGGCGGCTCCACCGTGGCGTTCGGCTGGCTGTCGGCGAGCATCGCCATCGGGGCGGTCGTCGCCGGCGTCTTCTCCGGCTGGGTCGGCCGCGTACGCCGCCAGGGGGTGGCGCTCACGCTCGTGATCGCCCTGTGGGGCGTGACGGTGACCGCCGCGGCGCTGGCCCAGCCGTTGTGGCTGGTGGTGGCGCTGCTGGCGATCGGCGGCGCGACGGACCTCGCCTCCGCCGTCTGGCGGCAGACGATCCTGCAGACCTACGCGCCCGACGAGATGCGCGGACGCCTGCAGGGGGTGTTCATGGTCGTCGTCGCCGGCGGGCCCCGCCTGGGCGACCTGCGGGCGGGCGCCACCGCGGACGCCTTCGGGCTCGTGTCCTCCTGGGCGGGCGGCGGCCTGATATGCGCCCTGCTGGTCCTGGTGACCGGCTTCGGGGTGTCCGCCTTCCGGCGGTACGACGCTCTGGCGAGCCGCCCGGACGCCCGCTGAACCCGAGTCTCAGGATCGGGCCTCGCCGCGTACGCAGAAGGAGATGGGACTGCGGACGCGGGCGGGGAAGACGAAGCGCTCCAGCGACTCGACGGTGAAGCCGGCCGCCTCGACGGCCGTCACGCTGTCGCGGCCCGTGTGGCAGCCGCCGGTCAGGCCAGGCCACACGCTCGCGTCCAGCAGGTCCTGCGCCCTGGCCCAGCCCGTGGGCCCGGCGCGGACGTGTTCGAGGAAGCGCAGCCGCCCGCCGGGGACCAGCACGCGGCGGATCTCCCGCAGTCCGGCGACGGGATCGGGCAGCGAGCACAGCACGAACGACACCACCGCCGCGTCGAACTCGCCGTCGGAGGCGGG
Source organism: Microbispora bryophytorum (assembly GCF_006874465.1). Classification (GTDB taxonomy): domain Bacteria; phylum Actinomycetota; class Actinomycetes; order Streptosporangiales; family Streptosporangiaceae; genus Microbispora; species Microbispora bryophytorum. The sequence continues at coordinate 378,798 of NZ_VIRL01000004.1, forward strand.
GAGCCGGTCGGCCAGGCCGCCGGCGACCTCGATCCGCGCCCGCGCCTGACGGGCCGCGTCGAGGGCGACCGCCCGCAGCCGCGGTTCGGGCTCGACGGCCAGCACGGCGGTGACGGACGGCGGATAGTGGGCGAAGTTCAGCCCGTTGCCCGCGCCGACCTCGATCACCCGGCCCGACAGCCCCGCCACCAGCGCCTCGCGCTGTCCGGACATCCCCTGCCGGTCGAGCACCTGGCTGAACCACGTGTAGAAGCGGGCGAACAGCGGATGGCTGACCCCGGTCGTCGGCATGGCGTCCCCCTTCCCGTCCCTTGTTCATTCCCGCCCGGCACGGACCCGCATGGCCAACGGCGTCACCGAATCGCGGCGAAACGGTCGTGGTCGCCGCCGGTCTCCGCGCGGCTGCGGGCCCGGCGAGACCCAGCGTCACCGGGAAGGTGAACCGCACCCAGGCGGGCATCCGGCCCGCATGCGGGCGCGATGTTCCGGTAGAACTCCTCTGTGACTCAATTGGTGACAAACTGGGCAGGCAACATCACCTTCGGGGCCGAATCGGTCGAGCGGCCCTCCTCGGTGGACGAGGTGCGCGCCCTGGTGGCGCGGAGCGAGAAGGCCCGCGTGCTGGGCAGCGGCCACTCCTTCAACCGCATCGCCGACTCCGCGGGCGCGCTGATCTCGCTCGACGCGCTGCCACCGGAGATCGAGATCGACGCCGGGTCGTCCACGGTGCGGGTCGCCGCGAGCGTCCGGTACGGCGAGCTGGGCCGCCGTCTGCACGACAAGGGCTATGCGCTGCCCAACCTCGCGTCCCTGCCCCACATCTCGGTCGCGGGCTCCTGCGCGACCGGCACCCACGGCTCGGGCGATGGCAACGGCGGTCTCGCCACATCCGTACGCGCGATCGAGATGGTGACCGCGGACGGCGACCTCGTCACCCTGAGCCGCGACGCGGACGGCGACCGGTTCGCCGGGGCCGTCGTCGCGCTGGGCGCCCTCGGCGCCGTCGTCGCCATGACGCTCGACGTCGTGCCGTCGTTCGACGTCCGCCAGCGCGTGTACGAGGGCCTGCCGGCCGAGGTGCTGGACGACCGGTTCGCCGCCGTCATGTCCGCCGCGTACAGCGTCAGCCTGTTCACCGACTGGCGGACCTCCCGGATCAACCAGGTCTGGGTGAAGGAGCGGGCCGCGGGCGGCGCGGAGGGGGCGACGGCCGCCGGAGGGCGCTACGGCGCCGAGACCGGCGGCGGCTTCTTCGGCGCGACGCCGGCCGACGGCCCGAGGCACCCCGTGCCCGGCATGTCCGCGGTGCACTGCACGGCCCAGATGGGCGTCCCCGGCCCCTGGTTCGAGCGTCTGCCGCACTTCCGGCCCGACTTCACCCCCAGCAGCGGCGAGGAGCTCCAGTCGGAGTACATGGTGCCCCGGCGGCACGCGGCCGCGGCGTTCCACGCCCTCGGCGGGATCCGGGACCGCATCGCCCCGGTCCTGCAGATCTCCGAGATCCGCACGATCGCCGCCGACGACCTGTGGCTGAGCCCGAGCGGGGGCCGCGACACCGTGGCCTTCCACTTCACCTGGATCAAGGACACCGCCGCCGTGACGCCCGTGCTCACCGCGATCGAGGAGTGCCTGGCGCCGTTCGGCGCGCGGCCCCACTGGGGGAAGGTCTTCACGCTTCCCGCGGACGTCCTGCGCTCCCGCTACGAGCGCCTGGACGACTTCGCGGCGCTGGCGCGGCACTACGACCCGCGCGGCGTTTTCGCCAACGAGTTCGTCGAGCGGTACGTCCTCGGCCTCGGCTGATCGCCGGGTTCGTCCCCTTATGACCGGGTAAGTCCCCGGGACTGCGGGGGAGGACGATGCGCATCGAGGGCTACGCCCTCATCGGCGATCGACGTCCGCACGGGGCGTCAGACCGGCAACTTCCCCCAGGCGTACAGCCACATCTCCGTCGTGAACGTGGCCCGGGCGCTCGCGCCCCGGGCGGGAACATCTGACTGAGCGATGGCGTCCATCTGTTTCCTGCGCATCTCGCGACCTCCCCTTCGCCGCCTGCGGCGTTGGATGATGCAAGCGAGGGGTCCGGGTCTTCGGCCCGGCCCGTCTGGGGGAAGAGGTGACGCGACATGGTGCGACCAGGTCTGGCCCGCCGTCCGGACGTGACGGAGCTGCGCCAGACGTACGACCGCGCGGGATCGACCGCTCCCGCACAGGTCATGGACGGAGTGACGTTCCTCGCGGGGGTCTATCTCGCTCTCTCGCCGTGGATCGTAGGCTTCAGCGGTTTCGGCGCTCTGGCGATCAACAACCTGATCGTCGGGCTGACGGTCGCGGCGCTCGCGATGGGCTGCGCGTCCGCCTTCGGCCGCACGTACGGCATGAGCTGGGTGGTGCCGGTGCTCGGCGCCTGGACGATCATCGCGCCGTGGGTGATCCGCGGCCAGCCGGCGACCACGGCGACCATCTGGAACAACGTGGTCACCGGGGCGATCATCTTCCTGTTCGGCCTCGGAGCGCTGGCGTTCGCCGCGAACTACCGGCAGCACGAGCACGGCGGCCCGCGCCGGGGGACCGGCGCACCGGGCGGCGAAGAATGGTAGCCGCCGCCCGCGGGTAGGCGGCGCACGGCGGTGACCGGCGGGGGAGCTCCCTTCGCCCCGCCGGTCCATCGCATGACGCGCGAGACGGGTGCCGCAGCCCCTGGCGGGTGACCTCGCCCCATGCCGGGGGCGATGGTCCCGGTCGCGTCGAGGTGGTTCACCCTGGCCGAGCCCGCGGCGTAGGCAAACGCGGCGTAGGCAAACGCGGCGTAGGCAACGCGGCGCGCGCGAGGGACCGCGTTTTTTGTTGCCGCCTATAGGCGGTCACGTGCGTCGCGGTCGCCGGCCCCGGCGTACGGGGAAAAGGGGACGACACAAGATCGGGCGGCGGGCTAGGGTTCGGGGCACGGGGCGGCTCCTGGACGTGCTTCCTTCTCGATCTTTAATCGCTTTAGTGCGTCCGTTCTCCGCCCCGTCTCACGTTCTCGGCGCGTGCCCGATCGCTCGCACACAGGGAGGATGCCCGTGGACCGGCTGGCGGAGTTGCTGCTGCGGCAGCGGCTGGTCGCCCCCGACCTTCTGGTGCCCGCCGTCCTCGCCCCCGCCGCCGAGCGGAAGGCCGCCGTCGCGGGCCCGGGGAGCTCCGGCAGTCCGTCGCGGTCGTCCCGCCGGGCACGGCCCCTCGCCGCCGTCGCCGACGGGGTGGTCGCGCTGGAGGCCGACCTGCTCCAGCTCGGGCACGTGCTGAGCGCGCCGCTGCGTGCCCGGCTGGCCGAGCTGGACGCCGGGGATCTCGGGCAGGCGGGCCGCGCGCTCGTCTCCGCCCTGTCGGCCCAGCTGGGCGGGCACGTCGTGCACACGCCGCTGTTCCGCCGCTTTCCGGAGTCGGTCCCGGCCGACACGGTGGAGCTGTTCGTCCGCAGGGTGTTCTCCATGCTGCTCCAGCGGCCGGAGCAGCCGTGCGTGCTGTGCGGGGAGGTCGCCGCCGTCCATCCGGTGTCCCCGTGCGCGCACCTCGTCTGCCGCACGTGCTGGGACGGCGCCGACTACAGCGCCTGCCCGATCTGCCATCGCCGGATCGACCCCGGCGATCCCTTCCTGCGCCCGGCCGACGACGTCTACGCTCCGGCCGTCAGGTGGAACGGCCGGGTGCCGGAGACGCTGACCCTGCTCGGGCTGTGCGACGACCCCACCGCCCGGGCCCGCGACCTGCTGGGTCCGCTGCTGTCCCGGCAGGCCGCGCCGCGCGCGGAGGACAGGGCGGTCGTCGCCGAGATCGTCGATCGCTTCTGGCCCGAGTCGGCAGGCTGGCTGCCCGAGAAGATCCCGGCCCGCGAGACCCGCGCCGTCGTCCTGGCCACGGCCGTACGGCACGGCGACCTGGCCCTGCTCACGGCGCACGCCGACACGGCGACCGACGTGCTGCGGCTGCTCCACGCTCTCATGGGCGGCGACCCCGGGTTGCGCGCCCACCCCCCGCGCCGTACGAGCCTGTCCCGGCCGGTGCGCCGCGCGCTCCTCGCCGCGCTGGACCGGCAGGCGCTGCCGTACCTGATCGAGGACCTGCACCGCTACCCGGCGCAGTGGCGGCACATGGCGGAGGTGCTGCACCCGCACGAGTTCCACCGGCGTCACCCGGACGCGGCCCTGGCGTTCGCGGTGTTGCGCGGCACCCCGCTGCGGAAGGGCACGCCGATGGCGGACGTCCTGCTGGAGCGCGTGGCGGCCCACGGGGACCTGCTGTCGTTCGACGGCGTACGGCTGCGCGCCCGCACGTTCGCGGGGCGGTTCGAGGACGCGCTGCGGACCGATCCCCGCGAGGCCCTCGCCCTGCTGGCGCGCCGGCCGGGAGAGCTGCTGCGGCGCACCGCCGATCTCGCCCGCCGCCTGCCCGCCGCCGACCTCGCCGAGGCTCTGCGCGCCGCCGCGCCGCACGTCTCCCCGGCCGTGCTGATCGCCACCCTGGGCCAGTTGCGCACGCCGCCGGGCGGTACCCGCATGTTCCTGCCGCGCGGGGGAGCGGCGCGGATCTGGGCCGAGCCCGACGCCCGCGAGGAGCTCGCTCCCGAGACCGTGGCCGCCCTGTCCGCCGTGCTGACAGGCGAGCTGCTGCGCCGGGCAGCCGCGCTGCCGCCCGTCGGGACCGCGCTGCTGGACGAGGAGCTCACCGACCTGCTCGCGCCGGAGGCAGAGCGGTCCGCCTCGGCCTCGCTGGTACGGCTGCCGCGCGGGAGCGTTCGGCCGCTGCCGGGTGGCGAGCGCATCCGGTTGTTCCTGCACTGGGCGGAGCCCGCGGATCGCGTGGTCGACCTGGACCTGTCGGTGGCGGTGTTCGACGCGCGGTGGACGTTCGCCGGGCTGTGCGACTACACGCACCTGCGGCTCGGCGCGAGCGCCGCCGTCCACTCCGGGGATCTGACCTCCGCGCCCGAGCCGCTGGGCGCGTCGGAGTTCGTGGACCTCGACGTGACCGCGCTGCGCGCGATCGGCGGCAGGTATGTGGTGCCCGTCGTGTTCAGTTACAACGACGTGCCGTTCGACGAACTGGTCCGCGGTTTCGCCGGATTCATGGACGACCCGGACGGCCTGTTCGACCCGCTCGCCGTACGGCAGCGCTTCGACCTGACCGGCCCGGCCAAGATCCTCGTCCCGCTCGTCGCCGACCTCTGGTCGCGCACGATGCGCTGGGTGGACCTCAACGTGTCCGCGTTCGGCGGGTTCCACAACGTGTACGAACACGAGGAGCAACTCGCCCGTCTGGGCGCGGCCGCCGAGGACGCCTACGGTCTCGGCGAGCGCGTCACCCTGTGGGAGGTCGCCTGCTGGCACGCCGCCGCCCGCGCCCGCGAGGTCGTCGTACGGCACCGCGACGGCGCCGTGAGCCGGTACGCGCGTCGCCCCGGTGAGGACGCCGCCGCCTTCGCGTCCCGCCTCGGCGTACGGCGGGCGGCCGACCCGGCGGCGAAGGCAGGCGCGGCGGAAGCGGGTCTCGCCGTGGTGTTGGAGGACGTGGTGCTGGAGGACGACGTGCGGGTGAGCGAGGGGGCACAGGTCTACGCCCTGCACCCCGCCCGTCTCGACCCGGCCGCGATCCGCCCTCTCGACGCCTCTGACCTCGTCGGCATGCTCGCCCCCGCGACGCGCTGACCCCGCCGGACAAAACGGATTGCGCGCTCACTGACCCGCGTGGGAAAGTGGCCGCGTTTCACCCAGACAGCAGCGAAGGAATGAAGCCTATGTTCTCGGCGTCCCACAGCGGCCGCCGTCGGCACTGACCGGTACGCTTCCGCGTCATCGGTTCACTGCCTTCACCGTCTCACGGCGGCGGCCCCACGTGACGGTGCCCTGCGCACCTTCTCCATCCCGTCCGGGATGGCGTCATATGCGAGTTCACCCCTCCGCTCCGCGCGGCGGGCGAACCGCTCCGCCTTTCATTCGTGAGGTCGATATCACCGTGGGCATCGATGTCCAGAGTTTCGCCGTGGCCAACCTTCGCCGCCGTCCCGAAGTCGTCGAGATCGGGGGCTTCGTCGTCGGTATGGAGCCCGGCACCACCAGCCCCTACATCAACTACGCCACACCCCTGCCCGGCGCCCGGCCGGGCGGACGGGACGTCGCGGCGCTGATCGGGGCGTTCCGGGAGCGCGGGCTCAAGCCCCGTCTCGAGTTCGCCCCGGACGCCGCGCCCGCCGTGGAGCCCGCGCTCCGCGAGGCGGGGTTCACCGTCGAGGCGGTGCACGACTACCTCGTCTGCAGCCCGGCCACGCTGACGCCGCCGCCGGTCGTCCTCCCGGTGGAGACGCCGTCCACGGACGAGGACTACGCGGCGATCGACGCCGCCCTGTCCGAGGCGTTCGGCGGACAGGGCGCCTCGTCGCCGGAGGGGGTGGCCCGGCTGCGCCGTACGGAGGAGGGCGGCGGCGCGGTCCGGTTCGTCCGGGCGCCCGGCGGCGGCTGCGCCGGAGCGGCCATGTGCTCGGCTCCGGCCGTGGAGACGTCGGAGCTCGCCGGGGTCGGCACCCGCCCCGATTTCCGCGGGCGGGGCATCGCCGGCGCGGTCACCGCCACGCTCGCCGAGGCGCTGCTCGCCAGGGGAGCACGGTCGGTGTGGCTGGAGTACGGCGGCGAGGGATCGCGCCGGGTCTACGAACGCGTGGGCTTCCGGCCGGGCGGGACCCGCCTGTACATGTCGCTCGACGTCTGACGCGCGCCGTCCGCCGGCCGCCCGCGGCCCCTGCCCGTTCACCTAGGGCAGGCGTCGCGCGGCCGGCGGACGGGGGCAGGATCAGAGGGAGGCGGATCGGCCGGCGGCCGACGCGAGTCCGGGCGGCGCTGCGGCCAGGGCCTTGTTGATGGCGTCCACCAGGGCGAGCGCCGCCTCCTCGGTGAGCTCGATCGCGACCCGGGCCGATGGACCCTCGGCCGGGTTGGTGAGGTCGATGTTCACCGTGTGCTCCTGGCACGCGTGGTAGGGATGGTCGACGTAGACCATGCCGTCGGTGACCGTGAACCAGCCCGACGCCCCCTTGGCGGCGCCGTCCATCCGGATCTTCTCGGTGAGATAGGTGCACATTTTGTTCTCCTCAGGCGGCGAGGTGACGGCCGAAGAACCCGAAGACCTTCTTCCAGCCCTCCACCGCGGCGGCGGGACGGTAGTTCGGCCGGTCGGTGGCGAAGAAGCCGTGGCCGGCGTCGGGGAAGACGTGGAACTCGTGTTCCTTGCCGAGCTTGTCCAGCTCGGCGGCGAGCACGTCCACCTCCTCCGGCGAGGGGAACTTGTCGTCCGCGCCGAAGAGCCCGAGCAGCGGGCAGGACAGGTCGGCGGCCCGGGAGATCAGCGGCTCGGCCGTGAGCGGGAAGTCGGCGGGCGGCGCGGTGACCACGAAGGCCCCGTAGCAGTCGACGGCCGCGTCGATCCGGAGCGAGCAGGCGGCCAGGAACGTCTGCCGTCCACCGGAGCAGTAGCCGATCACGCCGATCTTGCCGTTGGCGTGCTCCAGGCCCTTGAGGTAGGCGGCGGCGCCCGCGACGTCGCCGACGAGCTGCTCGTCCGGGACGCCGCCCTTGGCCCGGGCCGCGGCGGCCTGGTCGTCCGGGCTGACGCCGGCGCCCTCCCGGGAGTACAGGTTGGGGCAGATCGCCGCGTAGCCGTGCGCGGCGAAGCTGCGCACGATCTCCTTGGTGGCCTCGTCGTAGCCGGGCATGTGGTGGATCACCACGACCCCGCCGTGGGGGGAGGAGCCCAGCGGCCGTGCCGCGTACGCTTCGAGCTCGGCGCCTTCGTGCCCGGTCACGGCGACCGTGCCGGCCCACATCGCGTCCGTCATTCCGATTCCCTTTCCCTGCGATCACGGCACTGCCCGAGTGATGGCGGCGCCGGAGGTCCACCTTAGTAGTTAGCTGAACTAACTAAGCCAGGCCCGTGCGGTGATCGGATGAATGCGGGGTCTGCTCGTCGGTGTTGCGGCACAACATCCCGTCTTTACACCAGCCCGGTGGCTGTGGCAGGCTCGGCCGGTTGAGACATCGGGTGTATCTCCAAGGAGGCGTTTCGTGAAGCTGTTGCGGGTGGGTCCGGTGGGTGCGGAGCGGCCGTGCGTGCTCGCGCCTGACGGGCGGGTGTTGGACGTGTCGTCGTTGACGGCCGACATCGATGGTGCGTTCCTTGCGGGGGGCGG
>NZ_VIRL01000050.1:0-1131 GCF_006874465.1 Microbispora bryophytorum
AACGAGAAATGGAAGGGCCGGGTTGAGGCGGCTCGCCAGGCCGGGCGCAAGGACGTCCCGGCCCAGTCGGGTCTTGAAGAGATCTTCGAGGAGATCAGTCCCATCGAGGACTTCTCCGGAACCATGTCCCTGTCGTTCCGGGACCACAGGTTCGAGGCGCCCAAGTACTCAGTCGATGAGTGCAAAGACAAGGACATGACCTACTCCGCCCCGATGTTCGTCACGGCGGAGTTCATCAATAACACCACAGGTGAGATCAAGAGCCAGACGGTGTTCATGGGCGACTTCCCGCTCATGACGTCGAAGGGCACCTTCATCGTCAACGGCACCGAGCGTGTCGTGGTCTCCCAGCTCGTCCGGTCGCCCGGTGTCTACTTCGACCGCAGCGTCGACAAGACCTCCGACAAGGACCTGTTCGGCTGCCGGGTGATCCCGTCGCGCGGCGCCTGGCTCGAGTTCGAGATCGACAAGCGTGACAGTGTCGGCGTGCGCATCGACCGTAAGCGCAAGCAGCCGGTGACGGTGCTGCTGAAGGCGCTCGGCTGGACCAGTGACCAGATTCTGGAGCGCTTCGGTCAGTACGAGTCGATGCGGGCGACTCTGGAGAAGGACCACACCTCTGGTCAGGACGACGCGCTGCTGGACATCTACCGCAAGCTGCGTCCGGGCGAGCCGCCGACCAAGGAGTCGGCGCAGGCGCTGCTGGAGAACCTGTACTTCAACCCGAAGCGCTACGACCTCGCCAAGGTCGGCCGTTACAAGATCAACAAGAAGCTGGGCGTCCAGGCCGACATCACCCAGGGCACGCTGACCGACGAGGACATCGTGTCCACCATCGAGTACATCGTCCGGCTGCACGCCGGTGAGGACTCGATGGGCCCGGAGGGCTCGGTGGTCGTCGAGACCGACGACATCGACCACTTCGGCAACCGCCGTCTGCGCAGCGTCGGCGAGCTGATCCAGAACCAGGTCCGGCTGGGCCTGGCCCGCATGGAGCGCGTCGTGCGCGAGCGCATGACGACGCAGGACGTCGAGGCGATCACGCCGCAGACCCTGATCAACATCCGCCCGGTCGTGGCGTCGATCAAGGAGTTCTTCGGCACCTCGCAGCTGTCGCAGTTCATGGACCAG
>NZ_VIRL01000050.1:1798-3227 GCF_006874465.1 Microbispora bryophytorum
GTACGCGGACGACGTATCGGGTGGCGAAGTTCAAGCGGTCGAACCAGGGCACCTGTTTCAACCAGAAGCCGATCGTGGCCGAGGGGGATCGGGTCGAGCGGGGTCAGGTCGTCGCCGACGGTCCGTGCACGGACAACGGTGAGATGGCGCTGGGCAAGAACCTGCTGGTGGCGTTCATGCCGTGGGAGGGTCACAACTACGAGGACGCGATCATCCTGTCCCAGCGTCTGGTGCAGGACGACGTGCTGTCGTCGATTCACATCGAGGAGCACGAGGTCGACGCCCGCGACACCAAGCTGGGCCCCGAGGAGATCACCCGGGACATCCCGAACGCCTCCGAGGACGCGCTGGCCGACCTGGACGAGCGGGGCATCATCCGGATCGGCGCCGAGGTTGTCACGGGCGACATCCTGGTGGGCAAGGTCACTCCCAAGGGCGAGACGGAGCTGACGCCCGAGGAGCGGCTGCTGCGTGCGATCTTCGGTGAGAAGGCGCGTGAGGTTCGTGACACCTCGCTGAAGGTGCCGCACGGTGAGTCCGGCAAGGTCATCGGGGTGCGGGTGTTCAGCCGTGAGGAGGGCGACGAGCTTCCTCCGGGTGTCAACGAGCTGGTCCGGGTGTATGTGGCGCAGAAGCGCAAGATCACCGATGGGGACAAGCTGGCCGGTCGTCACGGCAACAAGGGCGTCATCTCCAAGATCCTGCCGGTGGAGGACATGCCGTTCCTTGAGGACGGCACGCCGGTCGACATCGTCCTCAACCCGCTGGGCGTGCCCGGCCGGATGAACGTCGGTCAGGTGCTGGAGACCCATCTCGGGTGGATCGCCGCACGTGGCTGGGACGTCTCCGGTGTCGAGGAGGCCTGGGCCGAGCGCCTGCGCGACAAGGACCTGGACCGGGTCGAGCCCTGGACAAAGGTCGCCACGCCGGTGTTCGACGGCGCCAATGAGGAGGAGATCGTCGGCCTGCTCGACAGCACCCTGCTCAACCGGGACGGCTCCCGCATGGTGGGGGAGAACGGCAAGGCGCGGCTGTTCGACGGCCGCTCCGGCGAGCCGTTCCCGCACCCGATCTCGGTGGGCTACATCTACATCCTGAAGCTGCTGCACCTGGTCGACGACAAGATCCACGCTCGCTCGACCGGCCCGTACTCGATGATCACCCAGCAGCCGCTGGGTGGTAAGGCGCAGTTCGGCGGCCAGCGTTTCGGCGAGATGGAGGTGTGGGCGCTGGAGGCCTACGGCGCGGCATACGCGCTGCAGGAGCTGCTGACGATCAAGTCCGACGACGTACTGGGCCGAGTGAAGGTCTACGAGGCCATCGTCAAGGGCGAGAACATCCCCGAGGCGGGCATTCCCGAGTCCTTCAAGGTCCTCATCAAGGAGATGCAGTCGCTCTGTCTCAACGTCGAGGTCCTCTCCAGCGACGG
>NZ_VIRL01000051.1 GCF_006874465.1 Microbispora bryophytorum
GTGTCGGAGACCGCGATGGTCACACCGTTGAGGTAGCCGAGCCGCTTGGCGTTGCTGTAGCGGTAGAGCCACGCGGAACCGATGGAGCCCTCGCCGGTGAAGGAGGACTTGATGCCCACCAGCTCCTCGGCCTTCATGGACGGCGCAGCCGCCTTGAAGGTCTTGCCGTAGGCCCACTTCTGGGTCTTGCCGGAGAAGGCGTAGTTGCCGTCCGGGTGCGACCCGCTCGGGTAACCGAACTCGAAGATGCCCGTGCCGATCTTCTGGTTGTAGGCCAGGCCCTGACCACCGACGTTGGACCCGAGGGTGCCGACGTCCTTGAGGCCGATCGACAGCTTCGCGCCGACGACCTGGTAGCCCTTGAGGAGCTTCGCCGAGAACGTCCGCTTGAAGTACAGGTAGTCGTGCTGGGTCCCCGGCTTGCGAACCCGCCAGAACAGGGTCGTCCCGTCCTGGCTGACGTACGAGTCCTTCGTCCAGGACTTGTACTCGCTCTTGTCGATCGAGACAGGCGCGGAGGCGGACGTGAACCAAGCCCACTTGCCGTTGGGGTCCGTCAGGTTCTTGCCCTTGTTCCAGGCCTGGAAGTCGGCGACGCTGACCGCCGTGTCCTTGCCGAAGCGCGAGAGCTTGTTGACCTCGACGACGTCGAGCTTCGACAGAGCGGTGGTCTTGTCCGAGGCGAGAAGCTTCTTCGCCTTGTACGCGTCCCACTTGCTGTCGTAGAGCTTCGACTCGTACTTGCCGCCGCTGGTGCCACCCTCGGTGGGGATGACGCCGTTGTAGACCGTGACGAACGCGTAGTCGCGGTCGCCGTCCTCGTACACGCTGTAGTCGTAGTGCGTGTAAGCGGTCTTACCGACGTAGATGCCCCAGGGGGTCTTGCCCTCGTAGTAACCGGGGATGAAGACCCACTTGTCGAGGGTCGCGGCGTTGGACTTGGTGTCGTAGACGCAGTGACCCGCGGTCGCCACCAGGTTCTTGTACTGGCCCTGGACCGAGGTGGCCGAGCACCAGTGCGGCTTGTGGTCGGCGCCGATGAAGAACACCTTGCCGGTGGTCTTGGGCAGGTTGACGTTCTTCAGGGTGCCGGTGGCGGCCTTCTGGTCACCGCTGGAACCCACCACGCCGGCCTTGTCGTCGGCGGAGGCGCCGCCGGTCGACACGTGCTTGGCGGAAACCGTGGTCTCCGCGGTGTACGGCGTGGCGTTGACCAGGTTGGCCTTGGCCTGACCGAACCAGAACGCCGCGACCTGCTTGGCCGCGGTGTTGGTGTTGGCCAGGTTCGTGGCCGGAACCGAGTCGGCGTGAGCCGGGGCAGCGATCGCAGCGGAGGCCAGCAGGCCGGCGGCGACCCCGCCCAGAGCGAGAATGCGCTTCATGACTTTCTCCTGGTCTGTCGTGAGGCGTCACTTGCGCCCCATCCGTCAGTGAGGAATGAGGAGAAAGCTATAGGAGGAAATGAGGTGGCGTAAGAGGGTTTGCGATGACCCATTTGGGGGACGGGCGCACTCGGGCGGCGTCGGCCCGAGTCGGGCTGCGCGTTTTGGCTGATCATGAAGGTGTCCCCTGGTTTCCGTTACGCTCCGCGCTGGACCGATACAAGGTTCACTGTGATGTAAATCACAGATTTGGAGGAAACCGAAGAGGCGCCTGATTACGTCAAGCAGTCACGGCCGCGAGGAGTTGCGTCTACCGGCCGACAGGCTTCGACACACCAAATGGGACGAACTGCGATATTCGTGGCAGTTGGCCAGGGGTCGATTAAGAAGAGGCAATTGCCCCGTTTGTGGGGGCAAGTCGGGGTTCGCCCCTGGAGGGCGGCATGGCGGGATTGTTGGGCGTGCCGCGTTCGTATTCGGCGGGGCCGAGCATGCCCAGGGTCGAGTGACGCCGGCGGGAGTGCGGGCCCGTCGATGAAGCCGGTGCATGCGGCTTGCGCCCAGTGCATGGGAGTCGAAGTGACGCCGGTCGAGTAACGCGGGTTCCAGGGTCGGGAAGAGCTCCCGGCGACGGCCTTCCCGAAACAGTTCGTGACCCGTGGACGTCTGGAGGCCGGCTGGCTCGCACCGTCGCGGGCGTGTGTCGATGTCGCGGGGGTCGTAGTGGCCGTGGTGGCCGTGGTGGCCGAGGGTGGCCGGGCGCGGCTTCGACGACTTCGCCGCTGTCGCCGCCACGCTCACCAGTCGGCCGGGCAACGGAAAAGGGCCCGGCGGGAGGCCGGGCCCTTTCCTTGACTCTGCTCTACTGGGGGGAAGATCAGACGATCTTGCCGGACCAGTTGGCGGCAGCGGTCTTGTAGACGGCCAGCGTCTCACCGTCGAAGTACGGGGAGACGTTGGTGTCGATGCGGTTGTTACCGTCGGTGTCGGAGACCGCGATGGTCACACCGTTGAGGTAGCCGAGCCGCTTGGCGTTGCTGTAGCGGTACAGCCACGCGGAACCGATGGAGCCCTCGCCGGTGAAGGAGGACTTGATGCCCACCAGCTCCTCGGCCTTGATCGACGAAGCGGCAGCCTTGAAGGTCTTGCCGTAGGCCCACTTCTGGGTCTTGCCGGAGAAGGCGTAGTTGCCGTCCGGGTGCGACCCGCTCGGGTAACCGAACTCGAAGATGCCCGTGCCGACCTTCTGGTTGTAGGCCAGGCCCTGACCACCGACGTTGGACCCGAGGGTGCCGACGTCCTTGAGGCCGATCGACAGCTTCACGCCGGTGACCTTGTAGCCAATGATCGTCCGGTGGTCGTTGCCGCCGTTGTTCCACGTGCTGTGGTCGCCGTTGCCGGACTTCCCGAAGACGGGCACAACCGCCAGCTTCGACCAGCCGGTGGCCTTGTCGGCCTGGAGCTTGGCCTTGTAGTCGTAGGCGTCCTTCTTGCTCTTGAAGAACCTCGAGACGAAGCCGCCGTGGGTGTCGCCCTCGGTGGGGATGACGCCGTTGTAGACCGTGACGAACGCGTAGTCGCGGTCGCCGTCCTCGTACACGCTGTAGTCGTAGTGCGTGTAAGCGGTCTTACCGACGTAGATGCCCCACGGGGTCTTGCCCTCGTAGTAACCGGGGATGAAGACCCACTTGTCGAGGGTCGCGGCGTTGGACTTGGTGTCGTAGACGCAGTGACCCGCGGTCGCCACCAGGTTCTTGTACTGGCCCTGGACCGAGG
>NZ_VIRL01000052.1 GCF_006874465.1 Microbispora bryophytorum
GTCAAGCAGTTTCCCGGCGTGCGTGCGCTGGACGGCGTGGACCTTGAGGTCAGGGCCGGCGAGGTGCACTGTCTGCTGGGCCAGAACGGTGCCGGGAAGTCCACGCTCATCAAGATCTTGTCTGGTGCTCATGCGCCGGATGAGGGGGAGGTGTTGCTGGACGGTTCGCCGGTGCGGCTGGCGCCGCCGACGGCGGCGATGGGCCTGGGCATCGCGACCATTTATCAGGAGCTCGACCTGGTGGACGGGTTGAGCGTGACGGAGAACATCTTCCTCGGCCATGAGATGGCGTCGTTCGGGTTCTCCCGGCGTGGGGAGGCCGACCGGGCGACGGCCGAGCTGCTCAAGCGGCTGGGCCACGGCGAGATCCGCCCCCGCACCGAGGTGGGCCGGTTGTCTCCGGCGCACAAGCAGATCGTGAGTATGGCGCGGGCGTTGTCGCATTCGGCGCGGTTGATCATCATGGATGAGCCGTCGGCCGCGCTGGCGCATGACGAGGTGGCCAACCTGTTCCGGGTGATCCGTGATCTCACCTCCCAGGGCGTGGCGGTGATCTACATCTCCCACCGCCTGGAGGAGATCCGGGAGATCGGGGACCGCGTCACGGTGTTGAAGGACGGGCGGACGGTCGCGGTGGGGCTGGCGGCCAAGGACACGCCGACTTCGCAGATCGTGGCGCTGATGACCGGCCGCAACGTCGAGTACGTCTTCCCGCCACGTCCCGGCAAGGGCGCCCACGAGGGGCGGCCGGAGGTGCTGCAGGTGGAGAACCTGACGCTGCCCGGCCGGTTCGCGGAGGTGTCGTTCAGCATCCGTGCGGGGGAGATCGTGGGGCTGGCCGGCCTGGTGGGTTCGGGGCGCAGCGAGATCGTTGAGGCGATCTACGGTGCGCGGCGGGCCAGTGGCCGGGTGGTGCTGGACGGGCAGGTCGTGCGTCCGGGTAGTACGACGCGTGCGGTGCGGATGGGCATGGGTCTGGCGCCGGAGGAGCGTAAGGCGCAGGCGTTGCTGCTGGATCATCCGGTGGCGCAGAACATCACGCTGGCGAGCCTTGGCCGGTATACCCGCCCGCGGTGGCTGGGGTGGCTGGATCGGCGGACCGAGTTCGCCGAGGCCAAGCGGTTGTCGGAGGCGCTGGACATCCGTCCGGCTGATCCGCGCCGGCCGATTCGGACGTTGTCGGGTGGTAACCAGCAAAAAGCGGTGCTGGGGCGGTGGCTGGCCGAGGACCGCAAGCTGCTGCTGCTGGATGAGCCGACGCGTGGGGTGGACGTCGGGGCCCGGGCGGAGCTGTATGCGCTGGTGCGCAAGCTGGCCGATGACGGTATCGGGGTGCTGCTGGTGTCCAGCGAGGTGCCCGAGGTGCTGGGGCTGGCCGACCGGGTGCTGGTCGTTCGTGAGGGCCGGATCGTGCATGAGGCGCAGGCCGAGGACCTGGACGAGCATCGCGTGCTCGACCTGGTGATGGTCTCGGCGCAGGAGACCCCCACCCCCGACTCCGCGTCTGATCCCGTGTCCGGTTCCGTGTCCGACTCCGCGTCGGGTTCTGGTTCGGGGTCTGGTGTAGCAAATCCCCCTTCTGAAGGAGCGTTCCATGACTGAGGTCGATCAGGCCGCGGCGGCCGGTCCCCGTATGAAGGCGGCGGGTCCGGGCGGGCGGTTGGGCCGGCTGGGTGAGGTCCGGCATCTGGGGTTGGTCGCGGCGCTGGTGCTGCTGGCGGTCGTGGGTCTGGTGACCCGGCCGGAGAACTTCGCGACGTCGTCCAATCTGGTGAGCATTCTGGCGCTGGCCTCGACCATCGGGGTGATCACGGTCGGGATGACGTTCGTGATCATCGGTGGTGGTATCGATCTGTCGGTCGGTGCGTTGATGGCGTTGGCGTCGGTGTGGGCGACCACGCTGGCCACGCAGGCCTACGGCCCGGTCGTGATGATCGTTTGTGCGGTGCTGGTGGGTACCGGCGCGGGTCTGCTGAACGGGATTTTGATCTCTTATGGGCGGATGGTGCCGTTCATCGCGACGCTGGCGATGATGGTGGCCGGGCGGGGTCTGGCGCAGCGGATGTCCAATCAGCGGACGCAGCTGGTGCAGCCGGACAACTCGCTGATCGTCGATCTGTCGACCACGCGGGTGCTGGGGCTGCCGCTGCTGGTGTATGTGTTCGCGCTGGTGGTGCTGATCGGGTGGTTGGTGCTCAACCGCACGACGTTCGGCCGGCGGACCTATGCGGTGGGTGGTAATCCCGAGGCGGCGCGGCTGGCCGGTATCGATGTGCGTAAGCACACGCTGATGTTGTATGCGCTGTCGGGTCTGTGCTGCGGGATCGCGGCGGTGCTGATCATGGCGCGGACCACGACGGGGTCGTCCACTCATGGTGATCTGTATGAGCTGGACGCGATCGCCGCTGTGATCATCGGTGGGACGTTGCTGACCGGTGGCCGAGGCACGATCATCGGTTCGATCCTCGGTCTGATGATCTTCACGGTGATCACCAATCTGTTCATTCTCAACGGCCTCAACACGGCCGACCAGCTCGTCGCCAAGGGCGCGATCATCGTCGTCGCGGTGCTCCTGCAGCGGCGAAGCCTCACCTCACACACCTGA
>NZ_VIRL01000053.1 GCF_006874465.1 Microbispora bryophytorum
GCGTTGAGCGAGCGGATGTAGGCGAGGGCCTCGGGTGCGCCGTGCAGCCGGTCCATGCCCGCGTCCTCCCACTCGACGGAGATCGGGCCGTCGTAACCGATGTGGTTGAGCGCCCGGAAGCACTCCTCCCACGGCACGTCGCCCCGGCCGGTGGACACGAAGTCCCACCCACGGCGGGGATCGGCCCAGGCCAGGTGCGAGGCCAGGCGACCGCGGCGGCCGTCGCGGGTGGCGACCCGGGCGTCCTTGCAGTCGACGTGGTAGATCTTGTCGGCGAAGTCGAGGATGAAGTTCGCCGGGTCAAGGCCCTGCCACACCATGTGCGAGGGGTCCCAGTTCAGCCCGAAGGCCGGCCGGTGACCGATGGCCTCCAGCGTCCGCACCGTGGTGTGGTAGTCGTAGGCGATCTCGCTGGGGTGCACCTCGTGCGCGAAACGCACCCCCACCTCGTCGAAGACGTCGAGGATCGGGTTGAAGCGGTCGGCGAAGTCGGCGTAGCCCGCCTCGATCATCGACGGCGGCACCGGCGGGAACATCGCCAGGGTGTGCCAGATGGAGGAGCCGGTGAAGCCCACCACGGTCGAGACGCCGAGTTTGGCGGCGGCGCGGGCGGTGTCCTTGAGTTCCTCGGCGGCGCGCTGCCGGACGCCTTCGGGTTCGCCGTCGCCCCAGATGCGGGCGGGCAGGATGCCCTTGTGGCGTTCGTCGATGGGGTGGTCGCAGACGGCCTGGCTGAGGAGGTGGTTGGAGATCGTCCACACCCCGAGGTTGTACTTGGCCAGGGTCTCCTTCTTGCGCTCGACGTAGGAGTCGTCGGCGAGGGCCTTGTCGACCTCGAAGTGGTCGCCCCAGCAGGCGAGCTCCAGGCCGTCGTAGCCCCATTCGGAGGCCAGGCGGCAGACTTCCTCGAACGGCAGGTCCGCCCACTGCCCGGTGAACAACGTGACCGGCCTGGTCATGAATCCTCCACAGTCGTGAAGCGGCTGCCCTCAGCCGCGCTCTGCTCGACGGCCGCCAGCACCCGCTGCACCCGCAGCCCGTCCTCGAAGGACGGCGCCGGGTCGGTGCCGGCGGCGATCGCCTCCAGGAAGTCCTTCGCCTCGTGGACGAAGGTGTGCTCGTAGCCGAGGCCGTGACCCGGCGGCCACCACGCCCCGGCGTACGGGTGGTCCGGCTCGGTGACGAGGATCCGTCGGAAGCCCTGCTCGGCGCTGTCGATGGTGTGGTCGTGGAACCACAGCTCGTTCATCGCCTCGAAGTCGAAGGACAGGCTGCCCAGCGACCCGTTGACCTCGATGCGCAGCGCGTTCTTACGCCCGGTGGCGAAGCGGGTGGCCTCGAACGAGGCCAGCGCCCCGCCGTCGAAGCGGCCGATGAACAGCGCCGCGTCGTCCACCGTCACCTCGCCCATCTCACCGGCGCCGCCCTCGGCGGCCAGGCCGCTCGACCCTTCGGCGAGCGGACGCTCCTTGATGAAGGTCTCGGTGAGCGCGCTCACCCCCGTCAGCGATCGGCCGACGATGAACTGCGCGGTGTCGATGATGTGCGCGCCGATGTCGCCGAGGGCGCCGGACCCGGCCTTGTCCTTCTGGAGCCGCCAGACGAGGGGGAACTCCGGGTCGACGATCCAGTCCTGCAGGTACTGCGCCCGCACGTGCCGGATCTCCCCGAGCCTGCCCTCCTCGACGAACCGCCGGGCCAGCGCGACCGCGGGCACGCGGCGGTAGTTGAAGGCGACCATGCTGCGCACCCCGCGCGCCGCCGCCTCCTTCGCCGCCGCGGCCATGGCCTCGGCCTCGGCCACGGTGTTGGCCAGCGGCTTCTCGCACAGGACGTGCTTGCCCGCCGCCAGCGCCGCGATGGCGATCTCGGCGTGGCTGTCGCCCGG
>NZ_VIRL01000054.1 GCF_006874465.1 Microbispora bryophytorum
TAGACCGCCGCGAACATGGCCGGGATGATCGCGAAATACTTCGCGATGTCGTTGGCGATGGAGAACGTCGTCAGCGCCCCCCGCGTGATCAGCAGTTGCTTGCCGATCTCGACGATCTCGATGAGCTTGGTCGGGTTGGAGTCGAGATCGACCATGTTCCCGGCCTCCTTGGCCGCCGAGGTGCCGGTGTTCATGGCCACGCCCACATCGGCCTGGGCCAGCGCGGGGGCGTCGTTGGTGCCGTCGCCGGTCATCGCGACCAGCCGGCCGCCCTCCTGCTCCTTGCGGATCAGCGCGAGCTTGTCCTCGGGGGTGGCCTCGGCCAGGAAGTCGTCCACCCCGGCCTCGTCGGCGATGGCCTTGGCGGTCAGCGGGTTGTCCCCCGTGATCATGACGGTGCGGATGCCCATCCGGCGCATCTCGTCGAACCGCTCCCGCATGCCCGTCTTGACCACGTCCTTGAGGTGGATCACCCCGAGCACCCTGGCCACGCCGGCGCTCACCTCGCCGACGACCAGCGGGGTGCCGCCGGAGGCGGAGATCCCGTCGACCAGCTGCCCGACGTGCGCGGTGGGATGCCCGCCGTTGTCGCGCACCCACGTCATGACCGAGGTCGCGGCGCCCTTGCGGACCCGGCGCCCGTCGACGTCGACGCCGGACATGCGGGTCTGCGCGGTGAACGGAACCCAGTCGGCGTGGATCAGCTCGCCCGGCCGCCGCTCGCGCAGGCCGTAGGCGTTCTTGGCGTAGACCACGATCGAACGGCCCTCGGGCGTCTCGTCGGCCAGGCTGGACAGCTGCGCCGCCTCGGCCAGGTCGAGCTCGGAGACACCCTCGGCCGGGACGAACTGCGACGCCTGCCGGTTGCCCAGGGTGATCGTGCCGGTCTTGTCCAACAGGAGTGTGCTGACGTCACCGGCGGCCTCCACCGCCCGGCCGGACATGGCCAGCACGTTGCGCTGCACCAGGCGGTCCATGCCGGCGATGCCGATGGCCGACAGCAGCGCCCCGATCGTGGTCGGGATGAGGCAGACCAGCAGCGAGATCAGCACGATGCCGGTGACGCCGTGCCCGTCCAGGGCCAGGGAGTCGGGGATACCGGGATTCTGCGCCTTGGAGTAGATCGCCAGCGGCTGCATGGTGACGGTGGCGATCAGGAAGATGATCGTCAGCGCGGCCAGCAGGATGTTGAGGGCGATCTCGTTGGGGGTCTTCTGCCGGTCGGCGCCCTCGACCAGGGCGATCATCCGGTCGATGAAGCTCTCGCCGGGTTTTTGGGTGATCCGTACGATGATCCGGTCCGACAGCACCTTGGTGCCGCCCGTGACGGCCGACCGGTCACCGCCGGACTCGCGGATCACCGGGGCGGACTCCCCGGTGATCGCCGACTCGTCCACGCTCGCGATGCCCTCGACCACGTCGCCGTCACCCGGAACGACCTCCCCGGCCTCCACGACGACGACGTCGCCCTGCCGGAGGTCGGGAGCGCCCACGGTGTCCCATTGGACCGCCGCCTGGCCAGGCTTCCAGTCCGCGAGACGGCGGGCGGTGGTGTCGCGCTTGGCCGCCCGCAGCGTGGCGGCCTGGGCCTTGCCCCGGCCCTCGGCCACGGCCTCGGCCAGGTTGGCGAACACGACCGTCAGCCACAGCCACACCACGATGGCCCAGGCGAACAACGAGGGATCGGCGATCGCGAGCACAGTGGTGAACGCCGCGCCGACCTCGACGA
>NZ_VIRL01000055.1 GCF_006874465.1 Microbispora bryophytorum
TGAGGTCGGGATGGAGTCATGATGGTGTCCGGTGTTCCGGCGGGGTTGGCGGGCAGGTGTCCGGGCGGGGTGTCGGGCCAGTTGCGGGGCTGGGGGTCGGGGGCGGGTTGGATGATCTTCGGGAGTGGGCTGGGGTAGGCGTGTCCGAGTGGGCTGGTCCAGACGATCAGTTGGGGGCCGGCCGAGGTGACCCGCCAGCCGCCGATGTGCCGGGCGCGGTGGTCGTGGCGGCAGGCCAGGTGCAGGTTGTCGGCGGTGGTGGCGCCGTTGTCGGCCCAGGGGTGGATGTGGTCCTGGTCGGTCCGGGTGGCGGGCATGCGGCAGCCCGGCCAGGAGCAGACCCGGCCCCGAATCTGGACATAGCGGCGTAAGGCCGCACCGGCATGCCGCCGACCGGCGGACTCACCGGACTCGGACTCGGACTCGGTGGACCCGGACTTGGTGGACCCGGACTTGGTGGACCCGGACTTGGTGGACCCGGACTCGGCAGGCTGTGCGGACCCGCCGGACTTGGAATCGGTGGACTCACCGGACTGGGCAGACTGTGCGGACTACCGGACTACCGGACTTACCGGACTTACCGGATGGGGTGGGTTGGGCTGCGTCGGGTGGATGAGTGTGGGGGCGGCCGTTTTGCGGTTGTCTGGTCTCGGCGTGCTGGGCGTGGCGGGCCAGGTCGGCGATCAGGGGGGCCCAGGCGCCGGTGGCGGTGGGAGTGGCGGCCAGTTCACGGAGTCGGGTGAGGGTGATTTGGAGCTCGACGATGCCGCCGCGTCGTGTATCGCGTGCGGGCTGTTGCGTGGGCGGGCAGGGGCGGCGGCCGGTGATGCCCGTCAGCAGCAGATGCCCGTTGTCGGTGCAGACGGCAAAGCGCCATTGCCCGGTGAGCATGGAGGCGACGATCCGGCGGGCCTGAGCGGCGTGGACCATGCCCCAGCCGGGCAGATGGGCCGGGTGCTCATCGAGGCCGAGCAGGGTGGTCAGCTCCACCCGTATCTCCCGCACCGACCATGCCCGCACCGACCATGCCCGCACCGGCCGCGTCTGCGTCGGCCACGCCTGCGTCGGCCGCGTCTGCGTCGGCCACGCCTGTGTCGGGCGGGTCTGCGTCGGCCACGCGTCTGCTGGGAGCGGTGACACCGGGCTGGGCTTGGCGCTGTCGTCACCGTCCCCGCCACCGGCACGCGGGTCAGCGAGTGCGGTCTCACCGTCGTCGGCGGCCTCGTCGGCGGCCTCGTCGGCGGCCTTGTCAACGGCCTCGTCGGCAGCCCTGTCAGCGGCTTTGCCGACGGCCTTATCGGCAGTCTTGTCGGCGCTCTTGTCGGCGATGTCGCGGGTGCGGTCATCGGCGTGGCCGTCGACGCCCTCCTGTCGGGGAGGATCGTTGCTGGTGTCAGCCGGGGCGCTCTCATCGTGGTCACGGGTCTCGCCGTCGCTCGTGTCATCGGCCTTGCCGACAGGGTGGCCGACGGGGACACCGGCAGGATCGTCGGCGTGGTCGCCGGCATGAGCGGTGTGGTCGCTGGTGTGGCTGTCGGGGCGATCCTGCGGGCGATCTCCATCGCGCGCCTGCCCGTGGATTGCGGTGCCGGTCGAGCCGCCGGTCCCGCTGCGGGCTTCAGGACGTGTCCGGCTGCGGGTTCCAGAGCTCC
>NZ_VIRL01000056.1 GCF_006874465.1 Microbispora bryophytorum
GTCTCAGGGGGTGGTGAGGTCGAAGCGGTTGACGGTGACCGCGCCGCCCAGGGACTGGGTGGCGTAGTTGAAGATGGCGAAGCGGTAGCCCATGAAGAACTGCCAGGCGTTGCCCATGGTGAAGGCCGGTCCGAAGGAGGTGAAGTTCACTCCGTCGGTGCTGTAGGAGAAGCGGGCCTGGCGGCCGCTGCCGGGGCGGATGTCGGCGTTGACCCGCAGCCAGATCCGCCCGCCGGAGATGGAGGTGGAGGCCACCTCGGTGCCTGTGCTGGTGGTCTGCCAGCTGCCGTTCATGGTCAGGTTGTTGGTCGCGACCAGGCGGGTCTGGCCGTTGTCACGCCGGACGCCGATCCACGCCGAGGAATCGCGTAGCATCGCCAGCCCGGTCCGGTCGCCGTCGCGCATGGCCGAGTAGTCGAGCTGGATCGTGGCGGTGGAGGACGGCCCGAGGATGCGGTGGGTGAGGGTGTTGCGGGCCGAGTACAGGTCGTTGGTGACGGTGGCGGTCTGCAGCCGCAGCCCGTTGTTCACGCTGTACCTGCTGGTGTCGGGGTTGTGGTTCCACTCCCATTCGGGCCCGAGCTGGGTGCCGGCGAAGGTGTCGGTCCCGGTCGGGGACTTCACCTGCCGGGGCGGGCGCGGCACGTTGGGGTAGGGGTAGGAGCCGCCCCAGGCGCCGTTGACGGTCTGTACGGTGGGCCATCCGTCGGAGGTCCAGGTGATGGGGGCCAGGACGGGGATGCGGCCGCCGGGGTAGGCGTCCTGGAAGGCCATGTAGTACCAGGCGCCGTTTTGGGTCTGGACCAGTCCGCCCTGGTGGGGGACGCCGCCGCCGGAGACCGGGCCGCCCATGTTCAGCAGGACCTGGCGCATCTCATAGGGGCCGAAGGGGCCGTTGGTGGACTTCAGTACGTACTGGCCGTTGGCGGGGCGGGTGAGGAAGATGTAGTAGGCGCCGTTGCGCTTGTACATCCGTGATCCTTCCAGGGTGCCCACGCTGGAGGGGGTGGAGAACACCTGCTGGCTGCGGACCTCGCTTGTGCCGTCGGCCGACAGCTGGGCGACGCTGATGTTGGTGTTGCCGTAGGCGACGTACATGGTGTCGTTGTCGTCGATGAGCAGTCCGGCGTCGTAGTAGCACTTGTTGATCGTGGTGTGCCGGTTCCACGGGCCTTCGGCGGAGGTGGCGGTGTAGATGTAGGTCTTGCTGAAGTCGATGCAGCCGCCCCAGTAGAAGGTCTTGTTGCTCTTGCGGTAGTTCAGGAACGAGGCCCAGACGCCGTTGACGTAGGCCCGCCCGCCGTTCAGGTCGTATTTGGAGCCGAAGTCCAGCTTGGGCACGGAGTGACCGGCGTACTCCCAGTTGACCAGGTCGTAGGAGCGCAGGATCGGCGCGCCGGGCGAGTAGTGCATCGTGGAGGCCGAGTAGTAGTAGGTGTCGTCCACGCGGAAGACGTCGATGTCGGCCAGGTCCTCCCACAACACGGGGTTGGAATAGCTCGACGACGGCGGCCACG
>NZ_VIRL01000057.1 GCF_006874465.1 Microbispora bryophytorum
TGTTCAGGCTCCGAGGGGGGTGCCGCGGGTGTTGAGGATGAGCTTTTCGATGCGCTTGCGGCGTCGGGTGCTGGTGATGCGGATGGTGAGGAGGGTGAGGAGTAGGAGGGTGAGGAGGGCGAGTTGGGGCCAGGGAATGGCCCACAGGGTGGTGTCGATGGCGATGCGTTCGGCGGTGACGCCGGGCAGTGGTTTACCGGCGGGGGAGGGGATGGCCATGATCGTGGTGTCGATGGGTCCCAGGGGCCAGGTGCCGGTGATGTGGGCGGTGAAGGTGCGTTTGCCGCCGGGCATGATTTCTCGGGCTTTGGCGGCGGAGGTGTCGTCCCAGTTGTTTTGGCCGGCGAGGGTGGAGGTCAGGATGCGGCTGTCGGGGGCCAGGCGGACGTTGCCGGTGTTGGCGAGGGTGTAGGTGATGTCGACGGTGCCGGGGGTGAAGGGGTTCCATGACCAGGTGTAGGTGGTGTGGATGTCGCTGACGGCGACTTTGGCGGCGTAGGTGCCGTTGACGCGGATGTTGAGGCGGACGCCGACGCGGTTTTGGACGCGGACTTGGCCGGAGATGGTGTCGAGGGAGGCGGTGACGCCGGCGGGGTGGTCTCCGGGGGTGGCGTTTTGGGGGATGGCGACGGTGACGGGGACGACGGCGGTGGCTCCGGCGGCGATGGTGACTTTGTCGGGGACGGTGATCCAGGCGCCGCCGTCGACGGGGGTGGCGTCGGAGGGCCGCATGTCGAAGTAGCCCTTGGCGGTGAGGTAGCCGTCGTTGGCGTCGATGGCGAAGTCGACGGGTTGGGTGGAGCGGTTGATGACGGCGATGTGTTCGGTGACCTGTTGTCCGCCGGGTAGTTCGATGTCGATGACGCTGCGGCCGTCGGGGCCGTCTGCGTTGGCGGGGACGACCGACCAGGTGGTGTCGGCGTGGGCCGGGGCGGTGAAGACGACCACTGTCACCACGGCGACGGCCACGGCGGCGGCCACGGCGGCAGCACGAGCGGCCAAGCGGGTGGTCACGCTGGCGGCGCGGGCGGCGCGGGCGGCCACGGTGGTGAGGGCGGCGCGGGTGGCCAGGGCGGCGCGGGTGATCGCGGCGGCGGCCCTGGCGGTCAGCACAGCAGTGGTCGGCGCAGCGGTGGTCGGCGCAGCGGTGGCCGGCGGGGTGGTGGTCAGCGCGGTGGTGGTGGTGGTGACCAAGGCGGTCGCGCGGGCGGCCTGATCGGCGGCATCGGCGCGGGGGGCGCGGGCGGCCTGACCGGCACCGGCGGCGGCGCTGGGGGCGCGGCGGGGGGTGCGGGGGCGGCTCTTGGTCGGCAATGGGGTCTCCTGGTTTGTCGTGGGTGTCCGGGACGTGTGTCAGGGTGGCACAGGTCCCGGACGTCCACATCGGGCGGTGGCGCCGCGCCTGTGGTTCAGGACTGGTTGAACAGGGACAGCGTCA
>NZ_VIRL01000058.1 GCF_006874465.1 Microbispora bryophytorum
GGATGCTCCTATGGATGTCAAGCTGCGAGTTTTTGATCATTTGGTGTGGTGATGATCCGGTAGAGCTCGCGGGCGACGTAGCGTTTGAGGCAGCGGATGATCTCTTTTTTGGAGAGTCCGTCTTTGGTGCGTCGTGCCATGTAGGCGCGGGTGCGTGGGTCCCAGCGCAGACGGCAGATGACAACGCGGTAGAGGGCTTTGTTGGCTTGGCGGTCGCCGCCACGGTTGAGGCGGTGCCGGGTGGTCTTGCCGGAAGAGGCGGGAATCGGAGCGGCGCCGCAGAGCATGGCGAAGGCGGCTTCGGAGGTGAGTCGCTCGTGGTTTTCCCCCGCGGTGACCAGGAGCTGGCCGGCGACATCGGTGCCGACGCCGTTGGCGGCGACCAGGCGGGGGTTGATCGCGGCCACCAGGGGGTCGAGGAGGGCGTCCAGTTCGTCGATCTCTTCACTGAGGCGCTGATGGCGGCGGGCCAAAGAGCGTAAGGCGATTTTCGCCGCGGTCGCCGGGCTGGCGGTGTCGGCCTGGTCGGGCCGCAGGCCGGCGCAGATGCTGATCAGTTGCTTGACGGGCAGGCCGCGTAGCCGTTCGCGCAGGTCGTCGGGGGCGGTGACGATCAGAGCTTTGATCTGGCGTTGCGCGTCGGCGCGCTGGTCGACCGCCGAGCGGCGGGCCACGCGCAGGTTGCGCACGGCTTCGATCCGGCCGTCGCGTTGCTTGGGGGTGCCGGTTCGCTCTCCGGCCAGGGCGGTCTTGGCGGCGCTGATAGCGTCGATCGGGTCGGACTTGCCCTGGAACCGGCGGGTCTTGCGGTCGGGCCGATCGACTTCAATGACGCATACGCCCTGGTCGCGGAGCAAGCGGGCCAGCCCGGCCCCGTAGACGCCGGTGCCCTCGACCCCGACCCGCTGGAGAGGTCCAAAGGAACGCATCCATGCGAGCAAGGCCGCGTACCCGGCGGGATCGGCGGGGAACTGCTCGGTGCCCAGCACCCGGCCGATCGGATCGATCACGGCCGCGGTGTGGGTGTCTTGGTGGGTGTCGACTCCACCGGCCACTTCGAAGTCCTGCTGCTGTTGGGGTGTAATGGAAGCCATCGTCGTCCTGTCGTCTTGACCGGGGGCAGGGCGGCACGCACCAGCCGGGCAACGCGGACAAGACAGAGATGGGGCCTCTGGCCAGGCTCCTATGAAGTCACACCGCCACGTCCGGTGAGTGCACACGAGCATCTCCCGGCCAAGGCCGACACATCCCGTTGAAGACCCGAAGTCAGTCAGAGTTTGAGTCAGACCCTGCCGGGAGGTGCTCACCTACATCATCTCTGTCAG
>NZ_VIRL01000059.1 GCF_006874465.1 Microbispora bryophytorum
GGCGATGCCGGGGGTGTGGGCGAGGGGCTGGTGGTCGGCCCCCCGTTGCCGGTGAACTGCCACCAGTTCACGTTCATCAGGTAGCTGCTGCCGCCGGTGAACCGGAGATACAGGTCGTGGGTGCCGCTCGCGCCGGTGACCGAGCAGGAGACGGTCGTCCAGTTCTGCCAGCCGCCGGTGCCCGGGACGTCGCAGGTGCCCATGAGGGTGCCGGTGGCGCCGTCGCGGCGCACTTCGATCTTTCCGCCGCTGCCGCCCGAGGCCACCCGTGCGGAGAACGAGG
The DNA here is from genome assembly GCF_006874465.1 of Microbispora bryophytorum. GTDB lineage: Bacteria > Actinomycetota > Actinomycetes > Streptosporangiales > Streptosporangiaceae > Microbispora > Microbispora bryophytorum. Next base: position 284 of record NZ_VIRL01000059.1, read on the forward strand.
TCGCGCCGGTGCCGAAGGCGACGCCCTTGACCTTGATGTAGTCGCCGTTCTCGATGAACCCGACGTTCATGCCGCCCTCGCTGGACGGCTCGGTCTCCACGCCGGACTCCCAGGCGATGGTCTCGGCCTCCTGACGCACGTACGGGTTCAACGTGCCCACCTGGGGCGCCCCGGTGGTGGTCATGTTGATCGTCGGGATCGTGCCGTCGGAGTTGTAGCTGAACTTCTCCACCGCGACCGAGCGGGTGAAACCGCCACCGCCCGGCAACGCGCCGTTGTGGTAGAAGAAGTACGAACCGCCGTTGAAGTCGACGATCCCCGGGTGGTTGGTGAAGCTGCTGCCCTGCGTCGACATGATCGTGCCGCGGTAGGTCCACGGCCCGGTCGGGCTGGAGGATGTGGAGTAGGCGATGAACTCCGAGCAGCACTTGGCCGCGAACACCATGTAGTACAGGCTGCCCCGCTTGTAGAACCAGGGGCCTTCTTCGAACAGCGTCGGCCGGTTGGCGTCCCCGCTGCGGGAGCCGAATCCCGAGGTGGTCAGGTTGACCTTCGTCGGGCTGCCCGAGTAGGACGTCATGTCGCTGTTGAGCTTGACGTACCACAGGTTGGGGTTGCCCCAGTAGAGGTAGGCCTGCCCGTTGTCGTCGATGTAGACGGTGGGGTCGATCTCGCCGTTCTCGACCAGGGGGTGTCCCAGGGCGTCGCGGAAGGGACCGGTGGGGCTGTCGGAGACGGCCACGCCGATGGCCATCCTGCCGGTCGACCGGTTGGTGGTGGGGACGTACCAGTAGAACTTGCCGTTGCGGTAGATGGCCTGGCCCGCCCACGCGTCCGACTTCGCCCAGCTGAAGCTGGACACGCTCAGCGGCGAGCCGTGGTCGGTCCAGTTCACCATGTCGGCCGAGGACCAGACCCGCCAGTCCTTCATCGTGAAGTACGTCGAGCCGTCCTCGTCGTGCCCGGTGTAGAGGTAGACCCGGCCGTTGTAGACCAGCGG
>NZ_VIRL01000005.1 GCF_006874465.1 Microbispora bryophytorum
CTCTACTACAACAAGGAGGTGCTGAAGAAGGCCGGGGTGGACGCGGACGCGGTGAAGGACTGGGCGTCGCTGACCGCGGCGCTGGAGAAGGTCAAGGCGGCGGGCAAGAAGGGCATCACGTTCTCGGCCATCGGCACAGAGGAGGGCAGCTTCCAGTTCCTGCCCTGGTTCTGGGGCTCGGGCGCGAACCTCACGAAGCTCGACTCACCCGAGGGCGTCTCGGCGGTGGCCCTGTGGGCCGACTGGTTGAAGAAGGGCTACGCGCCCAACTCGGTCATCAACAACACCCAGACCACGAGCTGGCAGGAGTTCGCGACCGGGGACTTCGCCTTCGCCGAGAACGGTACCTGGCAGCTCGCCAACGCGAAGAAGGCCGGCTTCGACTACGGCATCATCCCGATCCCCGCCAAGGACGGCGGCACCGCCCCCGCCCCGACCGGCGGTGAGTTCGTGAGCATCCCGGTGCAGTCGGACACCGCGCGCTACGTCGCCTCCCAGAAGCTCGTGAGCTGCCTGACCAGCACCGACAACTCCCTGGCGACCACGACCACGCTGTCGTACATCGCGCCGGCGGAAGCGGTGCAGGCCAAGCAGGTCGAGCAGAACGCCGAGCTCAAGGTGTGGGTGGAGGCGGTCAAGGCCGCGAAGGGCCGTACCAGCGACAACCTGGGCACGAAGTACCCGAAGATCTCCGAGCCGATGTGGGGCGCCGTGCAGGCGGCGCTGAGCGGTTCCACGGCTCCTCAGGAGGCGATGGCGGCGGCCCAGTCGACGGCGGCGAGCGCGACCCAGTAATGAGCACGAGCCGAGTGCCGCGAACGCCGGTGCGTTCCGCCCCCGCCCCCGCCCCCGTTCAGGGGCGGGAGCGCCGGGTGGCACGCACCCGGCCGGGGAAGCGGGCGGCGCAGCAGTGGGCGGCGTGGGCGTTCCTCGCCCCCGTCGTCGTCTACCTGCTGATCTTCTACGCCTACCCGCTGTATCGCAACGTCGAGCTGAGCCTGCGCAACTACACGGTGCGCTCGTTCGTGCAGGGCGACGCGCCGTTCGCCGGAGTCGCCAACTACGCCAAGGTGTTCGCCGACGCCACCTTCGCGCCGGCGCTGTGGCACACCATCGTGTTCACGCTGGTGTCGCTGGCCTTCCAGTTCGTCATCGGGCTCGCCCTGGCCGTGTTCTTCAGCCGGAACTTCCGGCTGTCGGCCACACTGCGCGCGCTGTTCCTGGTGCCGTGGCTGCTGCCGCTGATCGTGTCCGCCTCGACCTGGTCGTGGATGCTCAACAGCGAGTCCGGGGTGGTCAACACCGCCCTGAGCTGGGTCGGCGTCGGGCCGGTCAACTGGCTGACCTCCCCGGACTGGTCGCTGTGGTCGGTGATCATCGCCAACATCTGGATCGGCATCCCGTTCAACCTGGTCGTGCTCTACAGCGGCCTGCAGGCGATCCCATCGGCCGTGTACGAGGCGGCGGCGCTGGACGGGGCCGGCGCCTGGCAGCGGTTCTGGCGGGTGACCTTCCCGCTGCTGCGTCCCGTGTCGGCGATCACCGTCCTGCTGGGGCTGGTCTACACGCTCAAGGTGTTCGACATCATCTGGATCATGACCAAGGGCGGGCCGAGCGACGCCTCCACGACGCTGGCCACCTGGTCCTACCGGCTGGGATTCGGCAACATGCTGCCCTCCTTCGGCCCCGGCGCGGCGGTCGGCAATCTGCTGATCCTCATGGCGCTGGCCTTCGGCCTCGTCTACATCCGCGTGCAGCGACGGCAGGCCGCGGCATGAGGCGGCTCACGACCGTCATCGGGCTGGCGCTGACCGCGGTGATGCTGTTCCCGGTCTACTGGATGATCAACGTCTCGTTCACCCGAGACCAGGACATGCGCAAGTCGCCGCCGTACTGGTTCCCCGTCCACGGGACGCTGGAGGGGTATCGCGCGGTGCTGGAGCAGCAGGGGCCCTACCTCGCCACCAGCCTCGTCGTGGGGCTGGGCACCGTCGTGCTGACCCTCCTGGTCGCGGCGCCGGCGGCGTACTCGCTGGCCAAGCTGCGCCCGCGCGGCGGCGGCGTGCTGAGCTTCGTGCTGCTGATCGCGCAGATGATCCCGGGGATCATCATGGCGATGGGCTTCTACGCCATCTTCCTCACCACCGGCGTGCTCAACACCGTTCCCGGGCTGATCGTGGCCGACTCCACCCTCGCGGTGCCGTTCGCCGTGCTGATCCTCACCGCGTTCATGTCCGGCATCCCCGAGGAACTGCTGCAGGCGGCCCGCGTGGACGGCGCCGGGGTGATGCGCACGTTCGTCTCGATCGTGCTGCCGGTCTCCCGCAACTCGATCATCACGGTGTCGCTGTTCGCGTTCCTGTGGGCCTGGTCGGACTTCGTCTTCGCCTCCACCCTCGACCAGGGCGGCGCCCACCAGCCGATCACGCTCGGCATCTACCACTACATCGGCAACAACAACCAGGAATGGAACGCCATCATGGCCACCGCCGTGGTCGCCTCCATCCCGGCCACCGTTCTGCTCATCGTCGCCCAGCGTTACGTCGCCGCGGGCGTCACCGCCGGCGCCGTCAAGGACTGAGCCTCTCCGAGAAGGGACCCCCTCTTCATGACCGTCGCCGCTTCAGGCCCGGTGTTCTCCCTGCGGGAAATCCCGTTCAGCTACCGCGGCTCCTGGTTCGGCTTCTCGCCGGTGATCGCGCAGAAGACCTACGCCCCGGACGTGCACCTGGTCTCCCACCAGACCGGCATGCATCCGATCCTGCGGCTGGCGCCGTCCGCCGAGAGCGACGTCACCGCCACGCCCCACCAGCTCACCTGGAGCCGCGCCGACGGCCGGATCGACCTCGCCTATGAGAACGCCGACACGGTGCGGCTGCGCGGCCGGGGCCTCGGGCTGAGCCTCCTGGCCGCCGACCCCGCCCTGACGCCGTTCAGCGGCCCGTACTTCTACCAGGACCCGGTGGACGGATCGTTCGTCTTCACCGTCTACCAGACCGGCCGCCGCTACCGGATCACGGTGCTCGCCGGTCAGGCCGAGGCGCGGGGCGCCCAGGCGCTCGGCACCGCCGAACGCGGCGTCGTCCTGAGCGGCGAGTGGGAGATCGCCGTCGAGGAGTACGAGACCGCGCGCGCCCCCTATGCGCGCACGGACGCCTTCGAGCAGGTGGCCGCGGCGGCGCGGGCCGAGTTCGACGCGTTCACCGCGGCGGTCGCGCCCTGGCGCAGCGACCGGACGCCCGCGGCCGAGCTGGCCGCCTACGTCCTGTGGTCGGCGACCGTGCGTCCGGCCGGGTTCGTCACCCGGCCCGCCGTGCTGATGTCCAAGCACTGGATGGACAAGGTGTGGAGCTGGGACCACTGCTTCAACGCCATCGCCCTCGCCGACGGCCTGCCGGGCCTGGCGTGGGACCAGTTCCGACTGCCCTTCGACCACCAGGACGACGCGGGCGCGCTGCCCGACTCCGTCACCCACTCGGAGATCCTCTACAACTTCGTGAAGCCGCCCATCCACGGCTGGGCCCTGCGCAGCCTCCCGCCGGCGGCCGAGCCGGAGGAGATCTACCGGCTGCTGGAACGCTGGACGACCTTCTGGCTCACGGCGCGGCGCGTCCCGGGCGGTGACCTGCCGCACTACCAGCACGGCAACGACAGCGGCTGGGACAACGCCACCACCTTCGACCCCGAGCGCGTCGTCGAGACCGCCGACCTGGCCGCCTTCCTCGTCCTGCAGCTGCGCGAGCTGGCCCGCCGGGCCCCGGACCCGGCCGCGGCGGCCCACTGGTCGGGCGCCGCCGACCGGATGCGCGACGCGCTGCTCGCCGAGCTGTGGACGGGGGACCGCTTCGTCGCCCGCGGCGCGAACTCCGGGCGCACCTGGTCGAGCTCCAGCCTGCTCGACCTCATGCCCATCGTGCTCGGCGACGAGCTTCCCGAGCCGGTGCACACGGCGCTCGCCGCACGCATCGCCGCGCATCTGACCGCGTTCGGGCCCGCCACCGAGCACCCCGAGTCCGAGCACTACCAGGACGACGGCTACTGGCGGGGACCGATCTGGGCCCCGTCGACCGTGCTCATCGAGGACGGCCTGCGCCGCGCCGGCCACGTCGGGCTGGCCGACGAGATCAGCGCCCGCTTCCGCGCGCTCTGTGAGCGGTCCGGCTTCGCGGAGAACTTCGACGCGCGCACCGGCGAGGGGCTGCGCGACCGCGCCTACACCTGGACGGCCAGCGCCTACCTCATCCTCGCCGCCGCCGACGAAGCGCGGCGCGAACGGCGGACGCAGACGGCGGAGGCGGCGGCTTTGACACGACCGCGGACGCCTGCGTAGCCTGCGGTCGAATCGATTCGAAGCATCGCGTCGATGAGCTGCCGCGGGGGACGGGTGAACATCGGGGAGATCGCCAAGCGGGCGGGCGTGTCGCGGAGCACGGTCTCCTACGCTCTCAGCGGCAAGCGCGCGGTCTCCGCCGCGACCCGCCGACGCATCCTCCAGGTCATCGACGACGTCGGCTACCGGCCCAACGCCTCCGCCAGAGCCCTGGCGGAGGGCCGCACCCGTGCCATCGGCCTGGTCATCCCGCCCGCCGGGCGGCGGCTGACCCCGATCCAGCTCGGCTTCGTCGCCGATGTCGTGGCCGCCGCCGGCCGGCGCGAACTGGACGTGCTCCTGTCGCCCAGCGGCGGCGAGCACGACCGCTCGTTCGAGCGGATGGTCCGCGGTCGCCGCGTCGACGGCGTGATCCTGATGGAGGTCCGGCTGCGGGACGCGAGGGCCGCCCGCCTGCGGGAGTCGGGTGTGCCCTTCGTCGCGATCGGCCACACCGCGGACGCCGCGACCGGTTACTGGGTGGATCTGGACTACCAAGGGCTCGTCGCGAGCTGTGTGCGTCATCTGGCCGACCTCGGGCACCGCGAGATCGCCTTGATCAACCGGCCGCGAGAGCTGCTGGACTCCGGCTACGGCCCGGCCCGCCGCGCCCTGGACGGGTTCGAGGCCGCCGCGGCGGCACGGTCCCTGTCCGCGACCGCGTCGTGCTGCCCCGACGAGGCGGCGGCGGGCGAGACCTTCATCGAGGACCTGCTGGCGGCCCGGCCGGGAGTCACCGGCCTCGTCACGATCAACGAGGCGGCCCTGCCCGGCATCGAGCGCGCGCTGCGACGCCTCGGGCGCGCGGTGCCCCGGCACATCTCCGTCACCGGGGTCGTGGGGCGGCACTGGGCCGAGGAGTTCCATCCGCCGCTCACCGCGGCCGACGTCCCGATCACCGACATGGCGGAAAGGGCCGTGGAACTGCTGGCCGAGCGACTGGCCGAGCCCGGCACGCCGCCCCGCAACGTTCTGCTCGCCCCGCCGATCTCTCTGCGTTCGAGCACGGCGCCGCCGCCGTGAACGGGTTCCGCCGATCCGGCCGTTCTCGTGTCGTCTGCCCGAGAGGATAGGTTGGCTCACGATCATCGGGGCGCGAGTGGCCATGGGGAGGTTCGGGAGTGGTGCCGTCCACGCTCGGCGGTCGTTACGAGCTGGAGGAGCTGATCGGCCGGGGCGGGATGGGCGAGGTCTGGCGGGGCCGGGACCTGCGGGCCCACCGCCCCGTGGCGGTGAAGATCCTCGCGCCGCAGGTCGCCGGGGTCGCCTCGCGGGAGCGCTTCGCCCGTGAGGCCCGCGCCGCCGCCCGCGTGGTGCACCCGAACGTGGTCACCGTGCTCGACGTGGGCGAGCAGGACGCGCGGCCCTATCTGGTGATGGAGCTGCTCACCGGCCGCAGCCTGGCCGAGGAGCTGCTCGACCGGGGCCGGTACGGCGTGGCGGAGGCGTGCCGTCTCATGAGCCAGGCCGCCGCGGGCCTGGACGCCGCGCACCGCGCCGGGGTCGTGCACCGGGACGTCAAACCCGCCAACCTGCACCTCACCGCGAGCGGCGTGCTCAAGGTGGTCGACTTCGGCGTCGCCCAGGTGGCGACCGAGGCGGCGCGGCTCACCATGGTGGGCGCGGTCGTCGGCACCGCCGCCTACCTGGCTCCGGAGCAGATCGACGGCAGGGGCGGCGGGTCCGCCTGCGATCTGTACGCGCTGGGGTGCGTCTGCTACGAGCTGCTGTGCGGGCATCCGCCGTTCACCGGGTCGGCCCCGGAGCTGGTCTACCAGCACATCCACCAGGCTCCGGTGCCGCCCAGCCGGCACCGTCCCGACATCCCCGCCGAGCTGGAGCGCCTCATCATGGCGCTGCTCGCCAAGGACTCCGCCGGCCGGCCCGCCGACGCGGAGGTCGCCCGCCGGATCCTGGCGGCCGTCGCCCTCGCCCCGGGGAACCCGCCGCGCGAGGCCGGGATGCCGCAGGCGCCGTACGGCGCGCGTGCGGGCGACACGGCGCTGCTGGACGCCACGCTGCTGGACGCCGCGCTGCTCGACGCCCCGCCGCCCGGCGTCGCGGCCGGTCGTGGGGCGGGGGCGTCGCCCGAGCGGCGCACGCTCATCCGGCTCGGGGCCGCGGTGGCGGGCCTCGCCGCGGTCACGATCGGGGTGGCGGCGCTGTCCGGCGGCGGCGGGCAGGCGGAATCCGCGGTCGCGGCCCAGTCGCCGGCGGCCGCCGGCGACTCACCCACCCCGGAGAGGAAGGGCTCGGCCGCTCCGACGCCCCGGCCGAGCAGGACACCGTCTCTCAGGCCGTCCCCGAAGCCGTCCCCGAAGCCGTCTCCCACGCCGTCCGCGCGCCGCGTCTACCGCAGCTACCAGGAGTGGCTGGCCGCCTTCGACCACGCCGTGCAGGAGCAGGAGCGCCGGGGCGGCATCGAGCCGAAGCTGGCCCGCGACGCCCACGAGGAGATCAGGAGGACGGCCAGGGACATGTCCAGGGACATGCCCAGGGGCCGGGACAGGGGAAGGGGCAGTGGCCGGGGCGGGGACGGGGGCGACAAGGCCGCGGAGCGCGTCCGCGACCTGCTCGGCAAACTCCAGCAGGCGCACCAGGACGGCCGGCTCGCCGACGGCCCGCTCGTCGACTTCCTGAACGCCGCCGGCCTCAGCGCGCGGAGGGGCGGCGACTGAGGTCCTCGACCGCGCCGACGTCGCGGGTCCACGAGCCGAGCACGAGCAGGGTCTTGGTGCCGGTCACGTCGCCGGCGCGGCGCAGCCGGTCGATGACCTGCTGCAGGTGCCCGAGGTCGCGGACGCGGACGTGGATGAGCGCGTCCGGGTCCCCGGCGATGGTGAACACCTCCTGCACCTCCGGCACGTCCGTGACGGTACGGACGATCTTGCCGACCGGGGTCGTGCCCGGATAGCGCAGTTCGGTGAACGCCTCGATGCCCCAGCCGAGCTTGGCGTAGTCGATCCGCACGGTGAAGCCGGTGATGACGCCGATCTCCCGCAGGCGGTCGACCCGCCGCTTGACGGCGGCCACCGACAGGCCGATCTCGGCCGCCATCTCGGAGAAGGTCCTGCGCCCGTCCTCGCGCAGCAGGCGCAGCAGCCGGTGGTCGATGTCGTCGATCTCCGCCATGGCGTGCTCCCTCTTCAGCCGGCCCGTCCAACCGGCGCGGCGCAAAGAACAGTAGCGTCCAACGCGGACTTCTCCATCTTTTTGCGTCTTGTCGGCCGTTTCCCGCGTGATGCTTGCGCGTACGCCCAGGGCGTTGGTGTGCTGTGGGTCACCCTCGGAACTCAGGAGGTTCGCACCGTGTCTGCCCCCGCGTCCACGTCTCCCGTCTCGCTCGACGACAAGTACGCGGCCGAGCACGGCACCGTGCTGATCTCGGGCGTCCAGGCCCTCGTCCGGCTGACCCTGGAGCAGCGCCGCCTCGACGCCGAGCGCGGCCTGGACACGCGGGTCTTCGTCTCCGGATACCCCGGCTCACCGCTGGGCGGCGTCGACCTGGAGATGGCACGGGCCGCGCGGTTCCTCACGGAGGCGGGCGTGGTGGCCCGGCCCGGCCTCAACGAGGAGCTCGCGGCCACGGCGGTCGCGGGCACCCAGCTGCTCGCCCAGGTGCCGGGCCGTCGGCACGAGGGGGTGACCGGGTTCTGGTACGGGAAGAACCCGGGCCTCGACCGGGCCGCCGACGCGATCCGGCACGGCAACCTCGCCGGCACAGCGCCGCTCGGCGGGGCGGTCGCCTGGATCGGCGACGACCCCGGCAGCAAGTCCTCGACCGTGCCCAGCTCCTGCGAGCCGATGTGCCAGAGCCTGTCGATGCCGCTGCTCGCCCCCGGCTCCGTGGCGGAGGTCGTCGAGCTCGGGCTGCACGCGGTGGCGCTGTCGCGGGCCACCGGCCTGTGGGCAGGCCTGAAGATCGTCGCCGACGTCGCCGACGCCTCCGCCACCGTCGACCTCGGACCGCTGCGCGACGACATCCGGTCGGGCGTCCCGGTGCCGGACCGCGCCGACCGGGGGGCGCCGCCCACCCTGGTCGGCCCGGCCTCGCTCGAGGCCGAGCACGACATGCTCACCCGCCGGCTCGGCCTGGCCCGCGAGTACGCCCGCGCGCACGGCCTCAACCGGGTGACCCACGACGCGCCGCGAGCCACGACGGGCGTGCTCGCGTCCGGCACCTCCTACGCCGTGGTCCTGCGCGCCCTCGCCGACCTCGGCCTGGACGAGGCCGCGATGGACCACCTCGGCCTGCGGCTCATCCGGCTCGCCATGCCGTTCCCGCTCGCGTACGACGACCTCGCCGCCATGACCGCAGGGCTCGACCGGGTGCTCGTGGTCGAGGACAAGGTGCCGTTCCTGGAGGGGCACCTCAAGCAGGCGCTGTACGACACCGGGCAGCGCCCCGACGTCATCGGCAGGGAACTGCTGACGGCGCGCGGCACGGTCGGCGCGCAGGACGTGGCCGGGGCGCTCGCCACCTGTCTCGGCCCGGACCGCCTGCCCCGCCAAGCGGCGATCCTGGCGCCCGCCCCTGCCCGGCGCCGCGTCATGCTCCCGCTGGTCGCCGCCCGCACGCCGTACTTCTGCTCGGGCTGCCCGCACAACGCCGCGACGCGGGCCTCCAGCGACACGCTGGTGGGCGCGGGCATCGGCTGCCACGCCATGATCGCCCTGGACGGGAACGGACGCGGCAGGCAGGTCGGCATGACGCAGATGGGGGGCGAGGGCGCCCAGTGGTTCGGCCTGGCCCCCTTCACCTCCGACCGCCACTTCACCCAGAACCTCGGCGACGGCACCTTCCACCACTCCGGCTCCCTGGCCGTACGCGCCGCCGTCGCGGCCGGCGTCTCGATGACGTACAAGCTGCTCTACAACGACGCGGTCGCGATGACCGGCGGGCAGCGCGCGGAGGGCCGCCTCGACGTCCCGGCGCTGACGCGGTGGCTGGCGGCCGAGGGGGTGCGCCGGGTGGTGGTCACCACGCCGGAGCCGCAGACCTACCGGGGCGTCCGGCTGGCGTCGATCGCGTCCGTACGGCACCGCGACGACCTCCCGGCCGTGGAGCGGGAGCTCGCCGCGGTCGACGGGGTGACCGTGCTCATCCACGACGACCGCTGCGCGGCCGAGGAGCGGCGGCTGCGCAAACGCGGGAAACTGCCCACGCCGACGGCCAGGGTCGTGGTCAACGAGCGCGTGTGCGAGGGCTGCGGCGACTGCGGGGACGCCTCCACCTGCCTGTCCGTGCAGCCGGTGGAGACCGAGTTCGGCCGCAAGACCCGCATCCACCAGGCGTCGTGCAACTCCGACCTGAGCTGCCTCAAGGGCGACTGCCCGTCGTTCCTGCTCGTCGAGCCTCGCCCTCGGACCCCGCGTACGGTGCCCGAGCCGCCGGTGGCGCTGACCGAGCCCGTGGCGCGCTTCCCTGAGCGCGCGGCGCTGCTGCGGATGCCCGGCATCGGCGGCACGGGGGTGGTGACCGTCTCGCAGATCCTGCAGATGGCCGCCCACCTCGACGGCCTGCACGCCGCCGGGCTCGACCAGACCGGGCTGGCGCAGAAGGGCGGCCCCGTCGTCAGCGACGTGCGGATCTCTCCCCACCCGATCACCGGCTCGGTGCGCGCCGCCCGCGGCACCGCCGACGTCCTCATCGGCTTCGACGCGCTCGGCGCCGCCGCCGACGACACCCTCGCCGTCGCCTCGCCCGGGCGCACGGTCGCCGTCGTGAACACCGCGATCGTGCCGACGGCCGCCATGGTCACCGGCCGCGCCGCGCTCTCCGGGGCCGGGGACGCGATCGCCCGCATCGCCTCGGCCACCGTGCCCGGCACGGGCCTCCACCTGGACGCCGGAGCGCTGTCCGAGGCGCTGTTCGGCGATCACATGCCCGCCAACCTCGTGCTCGTCGGCGCGGCCTACCAGCACGGCTGCATCCCGATCTCGGCGGACGCGATCGAGCGGGCCATTCGCCTCAACGGTGGTTCCAGCAGTGCGGCCGTGGAGCGGAACCTGGCCGCCTTCCGCTGGGGGCGGGCCGCCGTGATCGACCGCGAGGCCGTGTTCCGGGCTGCCGTCCCTCCGGAGCCGCCGGTCGTTCCGGTGGACGACGCCGCCCTGCGCGAGGCGGCGGGAACCGGGGCGATCGAGGAGGCGCTGGCCGTACGCGTCGCCGATCTGACCGGCTACCAGAACGCGGCCTACGCCCGCTCGTACGCCCGGGAGGTGCGCCGGGTGGCCGCGCTGGCCGCCGAACGGGCGGGGGAGGAGGCCGGGGCGCGCATCGGGCTCGCCTACGCCCGGGGCCTGCACAGGCTCATGGCGTACAAGGACGAGTACGAGGTCGCCCGGCTGCACCTCGACCCGGTGGAGCGGGCCCGGCGCGAGCGGGAGTTCGGCCCCGGCGCCGCCGTGTCGGTGCTGCTGCACCCGCCGCTGCTGCGGGCGATGGGCCTCACGCGCAAGATCAGGCTGCGCCGGTCCGCCGGCGTCGTGTTCCGCGGGCTGCGGGCCGCCCGCGTGCTGCGCGGCACCGCGTTGGACGTGTTCGGGTACGCCGCCGTCCGCCGGGTGGAGCGTACGCTGGTGGTGGAGTACCGCGAGCTGGTGAGGCGCGCGTTCGACCGGCTCACCCCGGCGACCGCCGCGGCCGTCGCGGAGATCGCCGCCCTGCCGGACCTGATCCGGGGGTACGAGGACATCAAGCTCGCCCGTGTCGCGGAGTTCCGCGACCGCGCCGCCGCCCTTCTCGCCGAGCTGAACGCGCCCGTCCTCCAGGAGTCATCGTGACCGTCGACCGTCTGCTGCCCGGCCCGGACGCCCGGGACCTCATCGAGCTGACCCGTGAGATCGCCGACAAGGAACTCGCCCGCCGCGTCGACGAGCACGAGCGCGCGGAGACCTACCCGGAGGGGCTGTTCGCCACGCTCGGGGCCGCCGGGCTCCTCGGCCTTCCCTACCCGGAGGAGCACGGCGGCGGCGGCCAGCCGTACGAGGTGTATCTCCAGGTGATCGAGGAGCTGGCCGCGCGGTGGGCCGCCGTCGCGGTCGCGGTCAGCGTGCACACGCTGTCCTGTCTGCCTCTGGCGGTGTACGGCACACCGGAGCAGCGGGAGCGCTGGCTGCAGGACATGCTCGCCGGGCGGCTGATCGGCGGCTACAGCCTGTCGGAGCCCCAGGCCGGGTCGGACGCCGCGGCTCTGACCTGCAAGGCCGAGAAGACCGAGGGCGGCTACCGGATCACCGGCACCAAGGCGTGGATCACCCACGGCGGCCGGGCGGACTTCTACGCGTTGTTCGCCCGCACGGGCTCCGGCTCGCACGGCATCTCCTGCTTCCTCGCGCCCGGCGCCGCCGAGGGCCTGACCTTCGGCCGCCCCGAGGAGAAGATGGGCCTGCACGCCGTCCCCACCACGACCGCCCACTGGGACGGCGTGCTGATCGACGCCGACCGCCGCATCGGTGAGGAGGGCCAGGGCCTGTCCATCGCCTTCGGCGCACTCGACTCCGGCAGGCTGGGCATCGCCGCCTGCGCCGTCGGCCTCGCCCAGGCCGCGCTCGACGAGGCCGTCGCGTACGCCAAGGAGCGCGAGGCGTTCGGCAAGAAGATCATCGACCACGAGGGGCTCGGCTTCCTGCTCGCCGACATGGCCGCCGGGGTGGACTGCGCCCGGGCGACGTACATCGACGCGGCCCGCCGCCGCGACGCCGGCCTGCCGTACAGCAGGCAGGCCAGCGTCGCCAAGCTCGTCGCGACCGACACCGCGATGCGGGTCACCACCGACGCGGTCCAGGTCCTCGGCGGCTACGGCTACACGCGCGAGTTCCGCGTCGAGCGCTACATGCGCGAGGCCAAGATCATGCAGATCTTCGAGGGCACCAACCAGATCCAGCGCCTGGTCATCAGCCGCCACCTCGCCAAGTAGCCTCTGACAGGCGAAAACCCCGCTTCCCCTGCTGGGTGGCGGGGTTCGTCGTGTGTGGGAGTAGTTCCAATTGATCCTTGTTCCGTCCCTGTTCCGTAAGAGACCTCGCGTGGACGGAACAGGCGGTCGTCAATCGCCTTGCGGGCACGGCCGTGGGAGCCGAGCATTGTGGAAGCGGACGGTGAACCCACAGAGTTGCTGACCGCGCTGCGGTCTTCGGCCAGTTGCGGCCAACGACGACCACGCACTGACCGCCAGGGCAACCTCGTGTTGACGCGTTCTGCGCATTTGATCGGAAACTCGATATGCGTGTTTCCTGCATCCAATTCATTTCGGAAGCGGAAGGTCAGGCTACCGCGGGGCTTCTGTTCTTCGGGCCTGACGGGCCCCGCGGTACGGGCCCCCTTGCCACCGGATGAGCGGGCTGGGCACTTGCGGTGGTGGTGCTGTACAGGAGAGAAGCACAGCAACGGGACCGCACTGTGGCTCACTCTGACATCCTCCAGCACATGTCCAAGCAGGGCCGAAGCCTCTCCAAGTCGTGCTCGGCTCCCGTTCGCAAGCAGACGCTCAAGACGACAACGGTTCCGTCGGCAGTTCGAGATCGCTACACGCGGAGCTGCTGGATATCAATTGCCGCTGCCTGAGCAAAGTCGAGAAGGGCTCGGCGGGCCTTCCGGCCTCGCTCAGCACGATCTTGTTCATCTGTAGCGTCGTGGATTTCCTCGGCCAGCCTCAATGCCAACGACGCCAAGCTATCGAGTTTCTGGTTCGTTGTGACCAGTCGCAGCCTGAAGAGCGCGGCCGTCGCGTTGGCGCGCTGGCGATAGGACTCATCGCGTGCGGTAGCGTACGCAGGGCTCTGGGAGTCTTCCTGCTCCCTGTGCCATCGGTCGTTCTGGCTCTTCCGGAAGTCCGTAAGTGCGCCGGCGAAGGTGCTGTACGCCGCCAGACGTTCTTGCCACAGTCGTTCTTCCCGCGCTGACTGGCGCGCCTGCTTGGCAGTCCGTATCTGGAAAACATATGTGGCGGTGGCTCCCAACAGTGTTCCCAAGATTGCTACGAGGCTCGTCACCACGCTCTCCATGTGACCAGTGGATCACGCGCGCGTGCCGCCGTCATGTGTTCAGCGTTCCGGTTCTGCCTCCACATCTCGTGATCTTGCTAACGCAGTCGCTAACAACCACCTTGGACTGTCCTCGACGACTGTGGGCCTCTCCTTCGCCCGATTACGTCATAAGGCAGGACCTTTGACTGTTCGTGTACGGATGTGGACGCGGTCGAACTGGCTACAGATCTGAGGGCGGCACGGTGGCTGAGGCCGTGACGACCGCGGACTTCGGTGCCCGTTGTACGGGCTGGGGCGATCACCGGCAAGGCCCTCCTCCGTCGGGCCTTGCCACCGGGTGACCATGGCTGAGGCGACAGCAGTGCCTGCAGCAACGTCTCCGTCAGCCGAGCAGGGTGACTGCTCCGCCTGAAAGCGGAAGGTCGGCAGTTCGACCCTGCCCCTGACCACCACCCTTGAACAGCCCAAACGCCCCAAGCGATCACGCTCCGGGGCGTTTTTGATCTCCAGTGACACCAACGCTGACAGCAACGACCAGAGCGATGCGGCTCGCAGGATGAGTTGGGTCGGTGGCGCCTCTCCGCAAGTACGGCCGGCATGGGCGTTGGGTGCCCTCGTGTTCAGAAGTCGACTCCCCACAATCGTGATGTCCCCGTATTGAATACGTGTTGCAGTGGCGTGGATACCATCCGTAAACTTAGCCATCCTTCAATAGATGGCTCTCAAGGACAGGTATCGGTGGCATAAGACCATGATTAAGGACATGCGCCTGCGTAACTTCAAAGCCTTCGAGAAGTTCGCCATGAATTTCCAAGATACCTCCTTCCTCGTGGGTCCAAACAGCGCAGGGAAGAGTACCGTTCTCACTGCACTCCGTCTGGCGGAAGCGTGCCTGCGACTGGCACGTAGAACTCGTCCATCGCTTGCATGCCAACATCGCGACGTGTGGGTTCAGGCGCACCCAACGCCTATTAGGGAGTTCGAGGCGTTGAACGAAAGCATCCGCTTCGACTTCCGGAATGAAGAGACGAGCCTGGAGCTCACCTGGCGCTCGGGATATAAATTGCGTGCGGTGTGGCTTCCTGATTCTGGCGATGAGGAAAGATCTGAGCCGTTTTTCTACCTGCTCGATAAGGATGGCCGGGTACCGCGAACGCCGAAGGAAGTAAGGGAAGGATACCCAACAGTCGGTATCAATCCTACGCTATCTCCTCTGGAGCATGAGGAACAGATCTTGAGTGACGACTACGTTCGCAAAAACTTTGCGACGAGGCTGAGTAGTCGCCACTTTAGGAACAATCTCCGGATGCTCGTAGGCGACGGCGAGTGGGAGGGATTTCTAGACTTTGCCAACCCCTGGCTGGGCGGGATCAAGCTGTCGAAGCCGCTAAGTCGATACGGCGCCGATGGGGAATCCAGCATTGATGTTTTCTACACGGAGCCAGGAAGTCGCGTAGAGAAAGAACTCGTATGGGCCGGGGACGGGGTGCAAATCTGGCTCCAACTCCTTATGCACCTCTATCGAGCGCAGAGCCTTCCGACGCTCGTTCTAGACGAGCCGGAGGTATTCCTACACGCGGACCTGCAACGTCGACTGGTGCGCCTGCTCGACTCGTTGCGCGCACAAGTGGTGCTGGCGACGCACTCCAGCGAGGTGCTGGCGGAAGCGCCTCGGGATGCGATCGTGTGGGTCGACAAAACTCGTTCAAGAGCCATCCGTTCACCCAAAGATGAATCCATGGCAGGATTGGATGCTGCACTGGGAAGTGCCTTTAATCTTGGTTTGGCGCGCGCTCTCCGAGCGCGGGGCGTTCTCTTCATCGAAGGTAAAGATCAAAAAATTCTCAAACTTCTGGGCAGGCAGCTCGGGCTAGAACGAATCATTCAGGAGACCGCGCTTGCTGTAGTACCCATCAATGGTTATTCGAACTGGAACCATGTAGAGCCGTTCAAGTGGTTCGCTGATCAATTCCTGCAAAACGCTGTGCGCTCAATGATCCTTCTTGACAGAGACTACAGGACAGATCGGCAGGTCGCCGCTGTCGAGGGGAAGCTGAAAGACGCGGGATTTCAGGCTCACGTCTGGAACAGGAAAGAGCTTGAGAGCTACCTGTTGCTGCCCACTGTCATATCGCGCCTTAGCAAGTGTCCGACGGAAACAGTCTCGACTGAGCTTGATCGGATAGTGGCAGGCATGGAGGATCCCATCTTTTCTCGTTTTTTCGCGGAGGTCCAGAACGAGAAGAGGTACAATCCTCGCGAGACGGTTGCCCTCCATAGAGAAGCGCAGCAGGAATTCCGGGCTAAGTGGGGAAGTCTCGATTTTCGGTATTCAAACTGCCCGCCTAAAGATGTCCTCGCCGAGATGAATCGATTTCTCCAAGGAGTGGGATTCAAAGCGGTTTCATTTGAGGGAATCGCAAAGAATGTCAAGGTCGAGGAGGTGCCTGAAGAAATGGTCCAGGTCCTGATGGAGATCAATGCGCTACCTGACTCAAAGTAGATAGGCGGCCCGCCACTGGTCGCCTATCTACTTTCCTACTCCAACGTCTGGCTCAGTTTCTTCAAGGCATGGCGTTTGTCATCGAGGGAGGCGTGGGCGTAGATGGTCATCGTGACCTCGATGTCGCTGTGGCCGACGATGTCGCGGACGACCTGGGGCGGGACGCTGAGGTTGAGCAGGAGCGTCACGCAAGTGTGGCGGAGGTCGTGAAAGCGCATGTCGCCGAGCCCGACCGCCTTGCGGATGGCTCCCCAGCTACGTCAGAGGTTGTCCGGCTCCATGGGCGTCCCACAGGGCGGACAACCAGCTCGGGAAAATTCAGCAGACCGGGTTGGCCGAGGCCGTGGACGCCTACGCACTGTCGGGCGTTGAAGGCATCCGTAAGCCCGACGTTGCATTGTTTGAGATCGCGGCCAAGCGTTGCGGCGTGACTCTCGCCGAGGGCGGATGGATGATCGGTGATAACCTCACCGCCGATATAGTCGGCGGGGGTGCTGCGGGTTTCCGAACGACCTAGATCGATCGAGGCACCTGGCCCGACGCCAACCACCAGGCCGACCATGTGGTCACGGATGTACTCGAAGCTATTGAGATCTTGCTGGCATGCAGCGAGGGCGGCGGCGCGCGATGACAGCAGTGGTGACAGCAACGTCGGCCAACAGAGGCATCCGGCGGCAGCCATCCACCACCCTCTGACCACAGTCTCCGGGACCCGGGCAGGGCGATTGTTCCGCCTGAAAAGCGGACGGTCGTGCTGTCGCGTAGCAGGCTATCTCCGCATGGAAGGGACGTCGTAGGCAGGCGGCTGGCTGTTCATCAGCTCGGTCAGGGTCTTATCTGTGAGGGCAAGCTCGAAGGCGTTGCCTGCTTGCTGCGGATCCCAGCCGTGCCCGAGCGCCGTGCGTATGACCGCCGTCACAAGCGCTGGCCGTATTGCCATCGTCCGTTCTCCCAACCATGCGTCCGGCCGTGAGCAGGGAAGCGACACCAAAAGGACACGACTCGACGCGTCGGCAAGTTCCACCGCGAAGGTCATCGGCCCCCAGCTGTTCCCCTGGCAATACGTGGGCTTACGGCGGACGCGCCAGCGGAATACGCTGTCATTGACGGTGATGAGCCGCGAACCCTGCTTCGGGATCGCCATTGGCAACCTCCTGCCCTGTTCCGTCACTGTTCCGTGGGATGGCCGAGAACAGCGAGAAACGATGAGAGCCAGCCGTAACGGTAACCCCTGGTCACGCTTCTGATCGACGGATTTTCGCAAGTGGACACGGAGGGGATCGAAGATCATGCAAATCTTCGAAGGCACCAACCAGATCCAGCGCCTCGTAATCAGCCGTCACCTGGCCAGGTAGCCCTTACATGCGAAGACCCCGATTTCCTGTGCTGGGAGGCGGCCCGCCGCGTCATCGCCGGCTCGGCCTGGTCGCTGATCTGCAGATCGGCGGCCACCTGCTGCGCGGTCCGGCCGGCCCGCCCACCAGCTCCGGCCCCGTCCTCTTCCGGAGGCGGGGCCGTTTGGCGCGTTTCGGATCTATTCGACGATCTCGTTGAGCGCGTCCTCGTACGCCTTGGCATCGGAGGGGGCCATGTCCTTGTCCACGCGCACCACGACGTTCCCCTTCACATATGTGTACTCAGCCAGCATCGGAGTCTTCCCGAGCGCCTGTATGTACTCGGCGCGGGCCTCGGCGCCGTCGGCGTCCTCGAACACCTCGACACTGCCCGCCTTATCGACATTGACCCTGCTATCGGTGAACTCGGCCTTGCTGAGGTAGCCGTTGGGGCGGCCAAGCAGCTTGTTCGGGTCAGTGTTCTCGTCGTAGACGGTGCCGAGCTTGGCGGGCACTCCGTTGGTGCCGAGGGCGCCGATGATGGCAGTGGCGTCCTTGTTCGTCGTGGCCCCGCCGCAGGCGGTGAGGAGGCCGACCAGTGCGAGCGCGGCGGCGGCGCGAGGGTGTCGTCGTAATTGGATCATGAGGTCATGCATACATTCTGGATCGATCCAGGCGTGGCAGTGTTGATGTGATTGAGATCGGATGCTCTGTAGGCCGAACGGACGGTGGGTGGCCTCGGTGTGGAGGGTGGCGAGACGCCGCGGACCCCGCCGGGCCGAGAGGTTCGCTTCCGTTCACGACATCGAGCCGGAGTGCGGGAAGCCGCGCACCCCGATCGGTGTTCTCATCGGGCAGACCATACTGTTGAGCGGTTATATCCGCTTATGAGTGTTTTGGGGGAGATTGTGGCGAAGCCTGTTCTGCAGATCGTCATCGCCAGCACGCGTCCCGGGCGGGTCGGGCTGCCGGTCGCGGAGTGGTTCTATGAGCGCGCGGCCGCCCAGGACCTCTTCGAGGTCGAGCTTGTCGACCTGGCGGAGGTGAACCTGCCGTTCATGAACGAGCCCAACCACCCCCGCCTCCGGCAGTACGTCCACCAGCACACCAAGGAGTGGAGCGCGACCATCGAGCGCGGCGACGCGTTCGTGTTCGTCACGCCGGAGTACAACTACGGCTTCAACGCCGTCCTGAAGAACGCCCTCGACTACCTGCACCACGAGTGGCACTACAAGCCGGCCGGGTTCGTCAGCTACGGCGGCGTATCCGCGGGCACGCGGGCCGTGC
The DNA here is from genome assembly GCF_006874465.1 of Microbispora bryophytorum. GTDB lineage: Bacteria > Actinomycetota > Actinomycetes > Streptosporangiales > Streptosporangiaceae > Microbispora > Microbispora bryophytorum. The sequence goes on from NZ_VIRL01000005.1 coordinate 18,485, forward strand.
AGATGCTCAAGCAGGTCGTCACCACGCTGAAGATGGTGCCGCTGTTCGAGGCGGTCTCGATCCCCTTCGTCGCCCAGCTCCTCGACGAGGAGGGCCGCCTCCAGCCCAATGAGGTCATGAACTCGGCGGCGGACGCGATGGTGGCCGAACTGGCCCGGCTCGCCCCCGCGCTGCGGCACCTGCGTCCCGCCGGCTGATCACGCAGGGGGCAGCACGCCGGTCTCCGGGTCCCGCTCCGTGAGGCAGTAGACCCCGCCGGCCGGGTCACGCATGACGATCCAGTGCCGCCCCCGCGTCACGCACACCGCGCCGTGCCGTTCGTGCAGCGCGCGAACGGCATCGGGGTCGGCGCAGGCCAGGTCGACATGGGCCGACCGGCCGGGGCCCTCGCCGAGCCGCTGCAGGAGGATCCGCACCGGCGTCCCCGGCGTCGTCAGCGCCGTGAACTCGGGCAACGGTCCCCGGCGCGGGGACCACCCGGTCAGCGCCGCCCAGAACGCCTCCTCCTCCTCGTACGCGTCGGGCGCGATGTCGAGGCTGACCTGGTCGAGGCGGGTGGCGGCGAACACCGGCGGGAGCCGGGCCGTCCCCGGCGGGAGGACAGGCGCGTGCCGGTGACGGCGGTCCAGAACGCCGCGGCCGCCTCGAACCGCTCGCGCGGCCGGTCCACGAAGGCGAGCACCCGCCGCACCGTCTCAGCACGCCTCCTCGAACAGCGCCAGCAGCGCCGTCTCCAGGTCCGCGGGGGTGCGGTAGACGACCCCGGTCATGCCGAGCACCCTCGCCGCGTCGACGTTCTCGGCCCGGTCGTCGATGAACAGGCACCGCTCCGGCGGCGCGCCCGCGTGCTCGGCGGCGATCTCGAAGATCCGTGGGTCGGGCTTGGCCACCCCCACGTCGTAACTGCTCACGACGTGGTCGAAGGCGTCGTGCAACTCCAGCTCGTGCAGGTGGGCGGCCAGTTCCGAGGTGGCGTTGCTGACGAGCACGACGGGGACGCGGGCGCGCGCCCGCGTGAGCAGCGCGAGCACCTCCTCGTCCGCCCAGGTGCGGGCGGCCAGCCAGTCGGCGGTCAGCGCGCTCGCCCGCGCGGCCGAGCCCACCAGCCCGGCGAGGACGGGAACGGCCGAGGCCAGCCACTCCTCACGGGTCACCAGCCCGGTCAGGGCCGGGACCACAAGCGCCGACTCGCCGGTCACCCGTGCCACGGTCCCCGGTTCCACGCCGTACGCCCGCTCGATCTCCGCCTGCTGCTCAAGATCCTGAAATTTCAGGACGCCGTCGAAGTCGCACAGCACCGCGTCGAATGCTCTGGCCGCCATGGTCCGAGACTACGACGCGCAGCGTGGCGCATCCGCGCGCGTCAGGTGATGAGGCGGTGGCCGCCGGGGCTGAGGGAGTTCATGAAGAGCCGGTCGGCTCCAGGGAGGGAGGCCAGCCGCAGCAGCCAGTCGCGGGCCGTGATGCGCAGGCGGCTGGACGGCGCCATCCAGGGGAGGAAGCGGCGGCCGAACGACTGGACGTCGCCCACGACCGGTCGCATACGCGCCGCGTACCGGTCGAGGGCGGGGGACAGGTCGCCGGAGGCGGCCGTGCGCAGTTCGCCGGCGAGCACCCACGCCGCGGCCACCGCGAGGGACGCGCCGTGCCCGGCGAACAGGGAGACCGCCTGGCAGGCGTCGCCGAGCAGGACCACACGGCCGCTGCTCCACCGCGGGGCCTCGACCTGTGTCACCTGGTCGTAGTACAGCTCCGGCGGTTGCGGGCACCGGCCGAGCACCTCGGGCAGGATCCAGCCGAGCTGCCCGAAGTGCTCGCGCAGCGAGGCGGCCGGGTCGGCGGGAACGGCGGGGTCGGGCTCGTGGCGCAGGAACAGCAGGGCGAGCCGGTTCCCGCCCACCGCGTAGGCGCCGGCCATCAGATGCGGCACGGTCAGCATCCGATAGCGCGGGCCGACCAGCCGGCTGAGGTCCTCGTCCTCGACCACGTATGCGGCCACGTGGTGGTCGAGATAGCGGATGAAGCGCTCCTCGGGACCCAAGACCAGCTCCCTGACCCGCGAGTGCACGCCGTCGGCGCCGACCAGCAGGTCCGCCTCGTGCCGGGTGCCGTCGGTCAGTTCGACCTCGACGCCCCCGTCGTCCTGCCTGACGGCCGCGACCGTCGTGCCGTACCGCACCGGCGCGCGCACCTGCTCGGCGAGTACGCGGGCGAGGTCGCCCCGCAGCAGGCTGACCACCTCAGCGAATCCCTCCTTGACGGCGAGACGGCTGGTCTGCCGTCCGGAGCCGTCGACGTAACCGATCTCGTGGACGGGGTGGCGGACCTCCTCCAGCCGGGGACGCAGCCCCATCCGCCCGGCCGCCTCCAGCCCCGGGCCGTAGAAGTCGATCATGTATCCGCCCTCGCGGAACGCCGGAGCGCGCTCGACCATTTCGACGTCCCAGCCGGCGCGCTCCAGGTGCCAGGCCAGGGCCGTCCCGGCTATCCCGGCGCCGCAGACGATCGCTCTCATGTCTCACTGCCCTCCTCGTGTCCGTCCGTACGCACCATCGCCCGCAGCGGCCCGGCCAGAGCGGTGAGGTCGAGGCCGGGGTCGAGCCCGCGGTGCAGCACCAGGCCGTCCACCGCCGCGACCAGGACCGCCGCGGTGGCCTCGGTGTCGCCTGCGTGGCCGCGGTCACGCAGCCAGGAGGCGATCTGTGTGCGGGAATCGGCGACGATCTCGTGCAGCAGGTCGCGGAGCTCCGGCAGCCGGGCGGCCGCCAGGTACATCTCCACGATCAGCAGGGAGGCGGGGTCGGTTCCCGTGTAGCGGGACAGCTCGCCCAGCAGCCACTCGACGCCGGTCTCGGGGTCGGGCTGCTCCGCCAGCCGCCCGGTCAGCTCCTCCAGCATCGCGCGCGCGACCCCGGTCGAGGCCGTGATCAGCAGGTCGGGCAGCGACGCGAAGTGGTAGTGGACGACTCCGGGGGCGACCCCGGCCCGCTCGGCCACCATCCGCGTGCTCACGCCGCCCCAGCCGACCTCGGCGATCAGGGCCGCCGCCGCGCCCAGCAGCCGCTGCCGTGTGGTCCTGCCCCGGTCGGCGGACGCCTCTGCCATCTCCCACGTGCTCCGTTCGGTTCTCGTACGACCGTCTCGGTCGGTCGACTTGGACGATCGACTTGGACGACTGCCCAGAAGCCTAACACCGGACATGAGGTCGCCGTCGCGGGGGATGGGCGAATACAGGGGGAGACCCCGCCGCCGAGGGGAGGGACCGGTCATGATGCCGAGGGCTCCGGCGGGCGGGGCGCCGCCGTGATCGTCACGGTGGTTCTCGGTCTCGCGGCGGCGGCCTTCCTCGGCCTCGGCTGGGTCGCGCAGCAGCACGTCGCGTACACCGAACCGCTGGGCGAGATGCTGCACGTGCGCCTGCTGTTCGACCTGGCGCGCAAGCCGGTCTGGCTGGCGGGGATCGTCGCGATGATCGGCGGGCAGGTCCTCGGGGCGCTGGCCCTGCGGCGTGCCGACGTGGCGTCCGTGGAGCCGCTCCTGGCGACCAACCTCATCTTCGCCCTCGCCGCCGCGGCCCTGTTCTACAAGGAGCGCCTGGGAGCGGCGGAGTGGCTGGGCGCGGTGCTGGTCAGCGGCGGCGTGGCCGCCTTCCTCGTGGCCGGCCGCCCCCAGGGCGGCGGGGTGCCGGCGCCGGGCTCCGCGGTGTGGATCGCCGTGCTGGCCGTGGTGGGAGTGGCCGCGGGCGTGGTCGCCGTGGCGCTTCGGATGCCCCTGCAGCCCAAGGCGATGCTGCTCGCCGCGGCCGCGGGGGCGTTGTACGGCCTCCAGGACGCGCTGACCCGCGGGTCCCTGCTGATCCTGGCATGGGGACCGGTGGCGCTGTTCACCTCGTGGGAGCCCTACCTGCTCCCCGTGATCGCGGCGACCGGCATCCTGCTCAACCAGAGCGCCTTCGACGCCGCGCCGCTGCGGATCTCGCTGCCCGCCACCACCGCGACCGAGCCGATCATCGGGATCGTCCTGGGAGTCGTGATCTTCGGCGAGCGCCTGCGCGTCGATCCGCCGGCTCTCGCGGGGGAGGTCGGCGGCCTGGTGGCGCTCGTGGCGGGGATCGTCATCCTCGGCCGCTCGCCGTTCCTGGCCAAGTCGGAGCAGGTGCAGCAGGCCCCTCGCGACCGCACCTGAACCGGGGGCGGGCTACTCGGTCGACCTCGGCACGTCGGGCCGCACCGGCCGGGCTGTGGTCCACACGATGCGGCGACGTGAACTTACGGGGTGACGACCCCGGTGAGGGGCCCGCCGGTCGGCCGGCGGGGCCCGCGCGTACGGCTACCGGGTACGGCTACCGCGTGCGGATCGGCGCGGGGATCACTGAGCGGGCGCGGCGTGCCCCCGGCTGCGGTGAGCAGCGGTGGAACCGGTGGTGGCCGCGGCGGTGCGCGCGGCGGCCGCGGTGGGGCGGTTGTCCGGACCGGGCAGGTCCCGGCTGAACGCGTACACGGCCGCGGCGGTGGCGATCGCGCCGGTGTTCAGCGCGAGGGCCTTGTCGCTGATGTTGGCGGTGGTGTCGCAGGCCTGGTGGTAGCAGGGGTCGTACGCCTGGCCCGCGGTGCCGCCGAACATCGTCTGCTCCTCGGGCGTCTTGACGCCCTCGGCACCGGTGAACGTCCCGCCGGACGGAATCCCGGCCGCGATGAACGGCCCGTAGTCCGACCGTCCGTCGAAGTCGGTGCCGTTGTGGCGCTGACGGAGCGTGTCGAAGTACTTCTCGAAGAGCTTCTCGATCTCGCCGGAGCCCTCGGGACCGGGGCCGGCGCCGGTGGCGTCGGAGTCGTCGCCGTCGTAGATCTTCAGGGCGTAGTTCGGGGAGGCGACCATGTCGAAGTTCAGGTACACCTTGATCTTGGCCAGGTCGGCGGGGGACAGGCTCGCGACGTAGTGCTCGGCGCCGAGCAGGCCGAGCTCCTCCGCGCTCCAGAAGGAGAAGCGCAGCTTGTTCCTGGTCGGGATCTTGCCCAACGCGGTGGCGACCTCCAGGATCGCGGCGCTGCCGGAGCCGTTGTCGTTGATGCCGGGCCCCGCCAGCACGCTGTCGAGGTGCGCCCCGAGCTGCACCACCTTGTTCGCGTCGCCCCACCGCGAGTCGGCGACGACGTTGTGGGTCTTACGGATTTCGCTCGTGGTGTCGGTCTTCACCCGTACGGACGTGCCGGCGGCGGACAGCTCCTCGCCGACCGCGAAGCTCACGCCCACGGCGGGGATGTGCACGGTGGGCTCGCCCAGCGTGCCCTGCAGGGTGTCGGTGCGCCCGGGCTGGCCCTCGTTCATGATGATCACCGCGGACGCGCCCGCGGCCTGCGCGTTCTCGGCCTTCACCTGGAAGTTGCAGGTGCCGCGCTGCACCAGTGCGACGGCGCCGGCCGGGAAGCCGGCGAAGTCGGCGGCCTCGCAGCCGGAGGTCGACGTGTTGGCCGTGGGGCCGGGAGGCAGCACGAGGTCGACGTTCCGGACGGCTCCGGTGACGTCTCCCGATCCGGAGTAGGTCATCGTGGCGAAGTCGCCGACACTGCTGCCGTCCGGCGGGGTGGGCGCGTACGTCTTGGCGGAGGGCGCGGTCCGCTGCAGGACCGCGGTGGAGTTCTCCTTGAAGAACGGGAAGTCGAACTCCTGCAGGGTCACCGTGTAGCCGGCCTTCTTCAGCGCTCCGGCGACGTAGTCGCGGGAGGCCGCGTAACCGGGAGTGCCGGCGGCGCGGGTGCCGCCGTTGGCGTTCGCGATGTCCTGCAGCTTGCGCAGATGCTTCTTCACCGCCGACGCGACCACCGTCTGCGCGATGCGGGCGGGGCCGGGATCGGCGTTCGCCGGTGCGGCCGGCAGGAGGGGAAGCACGAGGGCGGACGCCGCGGTGGCGACGGCGGCCCGCATGCCAAGCGAGGCGCGCATTGGGCTCTCCTTTGGGTCCAATGACGGTCCGAACGGTCCAATGGTCTGCTCCCGATGGACACTGATCGGGAACCTAACCGGGTTTGACTGATTCGGAAAGGACCTGTTTTCTGGCCCGCCGGGGTATTGCGCGGGCCCGCCTCGCCGCGCGCTGGCTCAGCGGTCGCTCGCCCAGTCGAGCAGCGTCTCGGCGGTGTCCCAGCGGCGGTTGGCGACGTTCTCGCCGAGGATGATCCCGATCAGCCGGTGGCCGCCCCGGTCGGCCGCGAACGCCAGGCAGAACCCGGCGGCGTTCGTCGAGCCGGTCTTCACGCCGATCGCGCCCGGCAGGCCGAGCATGTGGTTGGTGTTGTACCAGTCGTACCGGCCGTCCTCCGTCGAGTGCTCGCTGGTCGACGTGATCTTCTTGAAGACCGGGTTCCGCAGCGCGATCTCCGCGAGCCTGGCCTGGTCGCGGGCGGTGGAGTAACCGTCGCCATGGGAGGTCGGGAGCCCGTCGGCGTTGACGTAGAGGGTGTCGTTCAGTCCGAGTTGGCGTGCGGTGGCGTTCATCTTGTCCACGAAACCGGGCACGCCGGGGCCGTACACGCGGGCCAGGGCGTGCGCCGCGTCCGCGCCCGAGGGCAGCAGCAGCGCGTACAGCAGCTCGTGGACCGGCAGGGTGTCGCCGGGCTCGAGGTCGGCCGTCGTGCCGTCGTTGTCCTCGGCGTACTCGACGTCCTCCCGCTTGATCGTGACCTCGTCGTCGAGGTTCGCGTCGCGCAGGACGATGTAGGCGGTCATCATCTTGGTCAGGCTGGCGACCGGCATGCGCTTGCCGGCCTGCTTGTCCAGCAGGTCCTTCCCGGTCGTGGCGTCCCACAGATAGACGGCCCGCCCATGCACCTGCGGCGGCGCGTACGCGAGCGTGGAAAGGTGCCGCGCCGGGCCGGGTGCGGCCAGGGCGGCAGGCGCGAGAACCGGCGACGCCACCCCCGTGACCAGGGCAAAAGCGACCATGGAGACACCAAGAGAAAGTTTCCGAGCGGACATGCGAATCAGCGTGCCATGACTATTCGGGCATTTCGGATGAAACATCGCAAAATATCGGCAAAGTGCCGACACTCATGTGACATATGTGGTTTGGTGTGGCTTCTCGGGTAATTCGCCGCCGCTTCGTGGCGGATCCGCCGCCCGCCGTCGCCGGTGGTGACCGCGGTGCTCCCAGCGCACCATCGTCAGCGGATACGTATTCCTGCCGATGTGCCGGACGGGCTGCGGTCTCTACCGTCGAGGGCGCCGACGAGACCCCGAGGTGAGCCATGCGCGTGCTGACCGCGTTCCTGTCCGCCCTTCTGATGACCTCCTCAATCACCGTCACCTCCACGGCCGCCGAGGCCGTGGCCAAGCCCCCGCCGCCGCCCGCGACGTCCGCCGTCGACGTCGTCTACCAGCGGGCCCACTTCGGGCCCGGCCTGCGGGAGGGCGTGAAGCCGGGCAACACCCTGTCCTTCGCCGCCCCCGTGGGCACGATCTCCTACAGCGACGCACTCGGCACCAAGACCTGGGAGTACGCCCGGTGGACCGGCACCGAGCGTCCCATCGGGTTCGCCGCCACCGAGCTGGTGGCCTCCTGGAACGCCGACGTGCCCGCCGGCAGCTGGCTGCAGGTCGAGATGCGCGGCCGCCACTCCGCCGGGCAGACGAAGTGGTACGTACTCGGCCGCTGGGCGTACGGCGACGAGGACATCCGCCGCACGTCGCTGTCCGGACAGCGGGACGCCGACGGCACCGTCTCGGTCGACACGTTCGTGGCCGCGGCGGGCAAGGCGATCACCTCCTACCAGTTGCGCGTCACGCTGTACCGCACGCCGGGCTCGGCCGTGCAGCCGGTCGTGCGCGAACTCGGCGCGATGGCCTCCGCCGTGCCCGACCGGGCGAGCGTCCCGGTCAGCCCCGGCGGCATCGCCTGGGGCGTCGAGCTGCCCGTGCCCCGCCGGTCGCAGAACGTCCACGAGGGCCACTACCCAGAGTGGGACGGCGGGGGAGAGGCGTGGTGCAGCCCGACCTCGACCACCATGGTCCTCGGCTACTGGGGCAAGTGGCCCGGCAAGCAGGACACCTCCTGGGTGGATCCCTCCGATCCCAACCCCGAGGTCGACTACGCCGCCCGGTACACCTACGACTACGCGTACGAGGGAGCGGGCAACTGGCCGTTCAACACGGCCTACGCGGGACGGTACGGACTGGAGGGATTCGTCACCCGGCTCCGCTCGCTGACCGAGATGGAGCGGCTGATCCGGGCCGGCATCCCGGTCGTCACCTCGCAGTCGTTCAAGGCCGAGGAACTGCCCGGCGCGGGATACGGCACCAACGGTCATCTCATGGTCATCATCGGCTTCACCGCCGACGGTGACGTGATCGCCAACGACCCCGCGTCGCCGGACAACGACGCGGTGCGCCACGTCTACCCGCGGGCCGCCTTCGAGAACGTCTGGCTGCGCAGCACCGGCAGCGGCGGGATCGTGTACGTCATCCACCCGAAGAACCGCCCCCTGCCGCCCACCACGCCGGGGCTGCCGGCCAACTGGTGACGGTCACGCCGGGCCCGGCGGTGTTGGACCCGGGCCCGGCCCTCCTATAGTCAGTCAGGTGACTGACTCGACGAGTGTCCGGGTGAGGGCCGCGAGCGCCAAGCGGCAGCGGCTCATGGCCGCCGCCGCCGAGGTGGTGCACCAGCAGGGCGCGGAACGGACCACCATCGCCGACATCGCCCGCGCCGCCGACGTGCCGGTCGGCAACGTGTACTACTACTTCAAGACCAAGGACGAGCTCGTCGCCGCCGCGCTGGCCGAGCACGCCCGCCACCTGCGGGATCTCACCGAACGGCTGGAGCGTCTGCCCGACCCCCGGGAGCGGCTCAAGGGCCTGGTGGAGACGTGGGTCGGCGGGCGCGATCTCGCGGCCCGGTACGGCTGCCCGACCGGCACACTCGCCGCCGAGCTGGACAAACGCGACGAGGGCGGCCTGGACGCGGAGGCGGGCCGGGTGATCCGGCTGCTGCTCGACTGGGTGGAGCGCCAGTTCCGCGAGCTTGGCCTGCCCGAGCCCGACGGTCTCGCGCTGACCCTGGTGGGCGCCTACCAGGGCATGTCGCTGCTGGCCAACGCCCTGCGCGACCCCGAGATCATGACGCGCGAGGGGGCCCGGCTGATCGGGTGGCTCGACTCACTGGGCGGCTCATCGGGCGGCTCATCGGGCGCCTGACCCTGCCACGCGCTTCGCGAGCAGGGTGGTCAGCGCCGCGGTCCGCCCGTCGTCCCACCCGTCCGGCGGCGCGATCCGCGCCCATGCGGCGATCACCTCGCCGTCGTAGTCGTGCCCGTGCCCCGGGGGCGCGTCGAGGGAGAACACCAGATCGGCGGTGATCTGCCAGAACGTCACGAACGGATACCACCGCATCCAGGGCAGCACGTCGGCGCCGCGCCGCTCCTCCAGCCAGTCGGGCCGGGTGAGGACGAGCCGGGGCGTCCACCACACGATCGGGTCGGAGGGGTGCTGGAGGTAGACGACCCGCGGGGCGTTCCACGGTGACGCGGGGAGATTCAGGTCAGAGGGGTGGTTGGCGAAGCGCACGGTCTCGCCGTCCCGGTAGACGGGCAGCGCCTCCCTGCTGCCGGGATCGCGGCCGTCGACGAGCCGCCGCCACAGCGCGCTGCTGTCCGGCGGCCCGACGAACAGCGCGCCGTCGGTGCGCTCGCGCAGGTCCCGGTCGCCGCCGAACGCCGACTCCGCGCCGAACGCCCCCAGGCTCTCCCCGAAGACCAGCAGCTTGGGCCGGTGACCGGCGGGCAGCTTCGACCAGCGGGCGTACACCTGGTCGAACAGCTCGCGCCCGGCCGTCATGGCCCGCTCGCGGTCCACCAGGAACGACAGCCAGCTCGGCAGGTAGGAGTACTGCATGGAGACCAGCGCGGTGTCGCCGCCGTACATGAACTCCAGGGCGGCGGCCGCCTGCGGGTCCACCCAGCCGGTGCCGGTCGTCGTGATCACGCAGAGCACCCTGCGGCCGAACGCGCCGGTCCGCTCCAGTTCCCGTACGGCCAGGGCGGCCCTTTCGCGGGTGGTCTCGGCGGAGTCGAGCCCCGCGTAGACCCGGATCGGGGCGACGGCGGGCCGCCCGCTGAAGCGGCTCAGCTCGCCCACCGCCGGCGCGTCGGCGGCGAAGGCGCGGCCCTCAAGCCCGAGGGACGCCCAGGAGACGAGCGAGGAGGGGCTGCCCGACAGCGTGGCGGCCACCGGCGGGGTGACGCCGGGGGCGGTCTCGGTGTTGATCGCGGCGAAGCTGCGGTCGGCCCCCTTGAGCAGGGCCTCGGCGAGGATCCCGTCGGTCAGGAAGACGGCCAGCACGCCCACCCCGAGCCCCGCGGCGAACTGCGCGGCCGTGGCGGGAAACCACCGCCCTAGGAGGCGGCCGAGCGCCCGCGCCGCGATCCGCAACGCCCGGGCGGCGGCCAGCAGGGCGAGGAACAGGGCCGCCGCGATCAGCGGGACGCCGAGGTAGTTGAGCCGCTCCGGCGGGTCCAGTCCCATCAGCACGTAGATGTCCTGCTGCGCGCGCACGCCCAGGACCAGCGAGGCGGCGCCGAGACCGCAGCCGAACGTCGCGACCAGGCGCCGGACCCGCCGCCGTCCCGTGCGGTTCCACGCCGCGCGCCACCTCGCCGGGAGTCGTGCCGCGGCTGGGCGCAGGAGCGCGCCGGCGAACACTCCCACCAGGTATCCGGTGGCGGTGAGCACGCCCGCGATGATCCCCTGCAGCGTCCAGGGCCGGGGCAGCAACGACGGCGTGAGGGACAGGGAGAAGAAGGCGGCGGCGAGGACGATCCCGGCCGTGTCCAGCGGAGGATTGAGACGCAGCCGCTGTCTTTCCCCCATCTGATCCCCGATCCACGAACCGTCCGCCGGCCTCTGGGGCAGGCAGGCTATCAAGGTCACGAACGGGTCACGCACGGGGTGGGGGCACGTCCCGGTCGTCGGGAGCGGGTGCGGGTGCTCAGCCCCAGTGGTCGCCCCATCCCCACAGGTTGGGGCCGAGGGCGGCGGCCTGGTCGTCCTGCTCCACGCCGAACCGGCCGCGGAAGAACAGCATCGGGCGCTGCTCGGTGTCGACGGTTTCGAGCTCGCACACGTGACCGATGATCACGTCGTGGTCCCCCGCGACGTGCACGTCGCGCACCTCGCCGTGCACGCGCAGCAGCACCTGCCGCAACGCCGGAGTTCCCCACCGCGACAGGTCCCAGTCGAGTCCCGCGAACTTGGCGCCCTTGCTGGAGCCGAACCGGCCACACAGATCGACCTGGTCCTCGCCGAGCACGTTCACGCAGAAGCGGCCCGACTTCCTGATCCGCGGCCAGGCGTGGCCCTTGTGGTCGGCGCAGAACAGGATCAGCGGCGGTTCGAGGGATACCGATGCGAAGGACTGGCAGGCGAAGCCCACCGGTTCGCCGTCGTCGAGGCCCGTGACCACGGTCACGCCGGTCGCGAACATGCCCAGCGCACGCCGGAACTCGGCCGGTGCCGGCGGCGCCACCTCGGTGAACTCGGGGTCGGCGTGTGCAGCGGTCATGGACTCACCTCGCGTGCGTGTCGGTGCCTCACGTAACGAACTTACAAACCCCTCGTGAGCGGATCGCACGGGATCCCGGTCAACGGAAGCCTCTCGCTCATCGGGATGATCGTCGTGTTCGCGGCGTCTGTCCAGTTGGCGTCACGGAAGAGCCGCCGCTGCTTTCGCACGGCGTGGGCGCACCAGGAGGCGATGCCGTCAGGACTGGGCGAACATCTGGTCGTAGACGCCGGAGTGCCGACGGCCCGCCATGAAGCCCAGGAACCGGCGGACGAACTCGCCCCGCGTCAACTGCTCGCCTCCGCCGCCCGGGTCGTGGTCGAACGCCGTGCGGAAGAGAGCCCGGTACTCCCGCGCGTCGATGACCTGGTCGTCGTCGGTGTCGGTGACGTCGAACAGGACTTCGGCGATCCTGATGAGGGCGGAGCCGGCCATGGCGGCGGCGGCCGCGGCGTACTCGTGGCCGGTGATGCGTCCGTCGCCGTCGGTGTCGAGCTCTTTCTGCAGCTCGCGCCACCAGTCGGCGAAGGCGGCGAACAGGCGGTCCTCGTCCTGGACGTCGAGATCGAGGCGGGTGGCGATCTCCCGGGCCATCGCGGCGAGGTCGGGCCAGTCGAGGTGGCCGTCGCCGGTCTGGTCCAGGACCTCGGAGAAGAACCGTGCGGCGGAGCGCGTCGCCGCGTCGCCGGCGGCCGGCGTCTCCGGATCGGGCGTGAGGAGGCGCAGGAGCGCCCCCGCCTTCGACACACCACGGCGTAGCCCGTCCAGCGCGCGCAGCCCTTCCGGCGCGGGTGCCCCGGCCGGGACGTCGTCGTTGCGCTGCGGGGCGTACGCCGGGTCGAGCATGGTCATGACCGTGTCGAGCCGCGTCCACGCCTCCGGCAGCACCCGGGTCGCGAGCCGGGTGGACAGGTAGGCGGCGTGCATCAGCGTGCGCGTGCCCGGCAACTCGGCGAGCCCCAGGCGCGCGCGGAGCGGCTCGGGCAGCGACGCCACGACGATCGCGGTGGCGGCGGGACCAGCGAGCGCCCTGCCCGCCGCCCACACCGCAGGCCGGTCGCGGAGCAGCGGGGGAGCGGGCACCTGCGCGAACAGGCGGTCGAGGACGACGTGGACCGCTTCGGTGTTCTCCAGTCGCTCCTCGACGACGGACGCGTAGTAGCGCCAGAACTCCCGCAGCGTGGGTGGGAGCTTCCCGCCGTAGGGGTCCATCAGGGCGAGGAACGACTGGAACTCGGCGTACAGCCGGTCCAAGGTGGGGCCGTCGAGGGACTCGCCGCTCAACCGGCACATCGTGACCGTGGACTCGAACAGCGTCGCCACCACCCAGGCGCGCGCCTCGGAATCCGCGGCGTTGAACGGGCGGCCCTCGACGTCGGTCCCGGTGATGCGGGCGTGCAGGCGGTTGAGCCGGGCCGCCTCCCGCTGCCGCACCCGCGCGTCGGGGTCGACCATTCGCTGTGCGCTGAGCACGGTGTTGCGCAGCCGGCGCCACGGGTGCGCGACGAAGGTCGAATTGGTGATCAGCGCGGCGCCGATCTGCGGGTGCGCGGCCTCCAAGACGATGGCCCGGGTCGCCACCAGCCCCCAGCGCGTCTGCCGGGTCAACTGGTGGAGCATCGATCCCGGGCCGAGCGGATCGGCGTCTGTTCCGGCCGCTGTGGCGTCGCTCATTGACATCCCTTTCCTGTGGTGGCCGGTGCCTGTGCGGCGCCGAACCGGCGGTCGCGCCGTCGGTAGACCTCCAGGCATTCCCAGAAGTGCCCGGCCCGGAAGTCCGGCCACAGCACCCGGGGGAAGACCCATTCGGCGTATGCCACCTGCCAGAGCATGAAGTTGGAGATCCGCTGCTCTCCGGAGGTGCGGATGACCAGGTCCACCTCCGGCATGTCGGGGTGGGGCAGACGGCGGGCGAAACTCTCCTCGGTGACCAGCTCGGCCGGCACCCCGTCGCGGATCAGCGACCGGGCGGCCTCGACGATGTCGCGGCGGCCGCCGTGGTCGAAGGCCACCGTCAACGTCATCCGGCGGTTGTCGCGGGTCAGCGTCATCAAATCGGCGATGTCCCGGGCCAGCGCGGGCGGGATTCGCGGGTCGGCGACCCCGAGGAATCGGCAGCGGATCCCGCGTGTGTGCAGTGACAGGGCGTGTTTGCGGACGGCCCGGCGCACCAGTCGCAGCAGGACGTCGACCTCGGGGGCCGGGCGCCGCCAGTTCTCGGTGGAGAAGGCATACAGGCTCAACCACTCGACGCCGGCCGTGTGGGCCGCCTCGATGACGTCGATCACGGCGACCTCCGCCGCCCGATGCCCCTCGGTGCGGGGCAGCGACCGCTGTGCGGCCCACCGGCCGTTCCCGTCCATGACGCACGCCACGTGACGAGGGATGTCTCTCACCCTGCCGTGAGAGCTACTACGCGGACGGTGAGGACACGACGGAAGACTCCCATTGACACCCTTTCCGAGACCGTTGCGGGGTCTCCCAGGACCCCTCGGCGACGACCATTTCACGGTGCGTGAGAGAGCGACTACTTACCGTTGGTAGTCACAGTCCTTACTTCGGAGGTTTCGGTCCCGGACGACCGCCCCGGCTGGCGGGGTGGCCCCCGACGGCATCGGCCCAGGTAAAGACGTGTTTTGTCCTATTTACACCTTTCTGGGGATGTGTGTACCTTTAGGCCACACGGCAGGGGTACCCGGCCACACTTCAGCGCCATATCCGTTGCCGTGTCGTTGCCCGGACCGCGCGGTGATCGCGCGGCCGCCGAATCCGCGTCATGTGGAGCCGGGGACCCACTCTCTTCGGGGTGAATCGGCGCGCAGGCCCCCAGATGCGCCCGTAGGGCACTTCCTGCCCGAACCCGTCAGCTAACCCGGTAGGCGGCATGGAAGCAAGGAGTCAACCCCGTCATGTGCACCCATCGGCTCTCCCCCGGGAGCCGGCCCTCCCGCCGGCGCCTGCGCTCCGCCCTCGCGGCGGCGACCCTCGCCATCTCGGCCGCCGTCACGGCGGGCGTCGCCCTGCCCGCCCCGGCCTACGCGAACCCGCACACGTACGGCCAGGACGTCTCCGGCTACGAGGCCGACCACGACTGGATGAACAGCCGCGCGCAGTTCGGCTTCATCAAGGCCACGGAGGGGACCGACTGGGTCGATTCGTCCTTCCCCCGGCACTGGCAGGAGCTGGCCAAGAAGGGCATCGTCCGCGGCGCCTACCACTACGGCCACCCCTCCGACGACCCCATCGCCGACGCCAACCACTTCCTCAAGGTGGTGAACTCGCAGCCGAGCAAGCCCGGCGACATCCTGGTCCTCGACCTGGAGGACACCGACGGCGAGTCCGTCGAGCACGTCAACAAGTGGGCCAAGACCTGGCTGGAGTACGTGACGGCCAAGACCGGCGCCAGGCCGATGTTCTACAGCGGGTGGAACTTCGCCAACAAGTACGGCCGCGGCCTCGGCCAGTACCCCCTGTGGGTGGCCCACTACAGCAAGGCCCCGGGTGACATCACGCCGCCCGCCGACTGGAAGTCCTGGGCGATCCACCAGTACACCGACTCGCCCATCGACCAGAACGTCTCCACGCTGACGCCGGCCCAGCTGCGCGCCCTCGGCCGGCCGTAGCCCGTACGGGCCCCGGGGTGGGACGCCCCACCCCGGAACCCGGGCCGGCCGGGTCAGACCACGGCGCCGGAACCGTCGCGCCGCGCGGGCCTGGCACGCGGGGCCGCGGGAACCGGTGGCGGCTGGGTGGTGCGCTTCTCCAGCGCGATCGCCGCCGGTCCGGCCACGAACGACGACGACAGCGTCCCCACGATGATGCCGATCAGCAGGGCGACGGCGAAGTCGCGCAGCGAGTCGCCGCCGAACACCGCCAGCGCCGCCAGGATGAACAGCGCACCGAGCCCGGTGTTGACCGTGCGCGGCACGGTCTGCAGGATCGCGGTGTTCACCACCCGGACGAACGGCTCCCCGCGCCGCACCGGCCACAGCTCCCGCACCCGGTCGAAGAGCACGACCTTGTCGTTGACCGAATAGCCGATGATGGTGAGCATCGCGGCCAGGAACACCCCGTCGATCGGCTTGCCCATCCAGGCGAACGCTCCGACGACGACGGCCGCGTCCACGAACAGCGCCGCCACGGCCGCCGCGCCGAACGTCCACCGGAACCGGAACGCCAGGTAGGCGAGCTGCGCCGCGAGCGCGACGGCGAGCGCGATGAGCGCGTTGCGGCGCAGCTCCTCGCCGAGGCTCGGCCCGATGAGCTCGTCGCGCTGCTTGGCGACCTCGCCCACACTCCGGTCCAGCGCCTCCTCCATGCGGACCACGTCGTCGGCGCTGATCTGCCCGGTGCGGACCGAGATCGCGTCGTCCGACTGCTGCACGACGGCCGAGGGGAACCCGGCGTCCGCCACCGCCTGCCTGGCCGCCGCGACGTCGACGGGTTTGCTCGTGCCGAACTCCACGATCCGGCCGCCGGTGAACTCGACGCCGTAGTTCAGGCCGCGGGTGACCAGCCCCGCCCCCGCCAGCACGAGCAGCCCGGCCGCGACGGCGAGCCACAGCCGCCTGCCGCGCATCAGGTCCGGGTCGCGCCGGGTCAACCAGGTCCTGACCCGGCCGATCGAGCCGATCCCGGACGCCCGGGGGCCGATCCTGGCGATGAGGGCCGCGGTGAGCACCCGGGTGATCAGCATCGCCGAGACCAGCGAGGCGAGCACGCCGATGGCCAGCGTCACGCCGAAGCCCTTCACCGGCCCGGAGGCGAGCCAGAACAGCAGCCCCGCGGCGAGCAGGGTGGTGATGTTGGAGTCGGCGATCGCGCTCCAGGCGTTCTTGAAGCCCCGGTCGAGGGCCGCCTTGAGGCCCCGGCGGGGCGCCGCGCCGTACTCCTCCCTGGCCCGTTCGAAGACCAGCACGTTGGCGTCCACCGCCATGCCGATCGCCAGGACGAACCCGGCCAGGCCGGGCAGTGTGAGCGTGGCCCCCATGGCCACGAGCCCGGCGTACGAGATCAGGCCGTAGCAGGCGAGCGCGACCGCGGCCAGCACGCCCACCAGCCGGTAGACGACGCCGATGAACACCGCGGTCAGAATCACCCCGACGAGGCCGGCCTTGGCGCTCGCGGCGATGGCGTCGGCGCCGAGGGTCGGGCCGACCGTGCGCTGCTCGACCAGTTCCAGCGGCACCGGGAGCGAGCCGCCCTTGATCAGCACCGCGAGGTTCTGTGCCTCCTGCGGGGTGAACGACCCGGTGATCTGCGTGGTGCCGCCGGAGATCCCCACCTCGCAGGCGATCGACTCGTCCACCTGCGGCGAGGAGATGATCTCCTTGTCGAGGACGATGGCGACGCGGCGCTTGTGGTCGCCGGGCGGCGCGCAGGCCGCCTTCCCGGTCAGCTCCCGCCAGGGGCCGGGTTCCTTGAAGTCGATCGTGACGAACCAGCCGGGCCCCGCCTGGGGGTCGCTGCGCGCGGCGGCGTCGGTGACGCCGGCCCCGCTGAGGGCGACCGGGCCGAGCTTCAGCTTCTGGCCGCTCTCGTCGGCGACCGCGTCCCTGTCTTCGCCCTCGGCGGGACCGAGCACCGGATGGAAGTTGAGCTGGGCGGTCTTGCCGATGACCGCGGAGGCCTCGCGCGGGTCGAGCACGCCGGGCAGTTCGACGATGATCCGCCTTTCGCCGGAGCGGACCAGGGTGGGATCGACGACTCCGAGGGCGTCCGCCCGGCGCCGGAGCACGTCGAGGGCACGGTCGGTGGCGTCGGCGTCCGCCTTGACCGTGGGGGAGTCCTTCGTCTCGAAGACGAGCTGGGTGCCGCCGCGCAGGTCGAGGCCGAGGCGCGGGGCCATGGTGAGGGCGAGCAGAAGTGAGGTCGCGATGACGGCGAGCGCCGCCACCGCACGCCACATGGGCGCACGGGACATGAAGCCTCCACAGGCGTACGAGTGGGAAAGGTCTCAGTACGCGGTGGAGGGAGGAGCGCGGGCCGTGGCGGGCCGGCGCGGGAACTGGGCGGGCGGGCCGTCGTGGTGCGGCCCGGCCCGGGTGACCCGGGTGCCGCCGCGCGGCGCCGCCGGGTTGGGCAGCACGACCGGGCCGCCGGACGCGCCGGCGCCGCCCGCTCCCGCCTGGACCCGAGGTGGGTCGCCCTGGGCCGGTCGCGTCGCGTGCGCGGGAGTGCGGGCCGCCGGGCGGCCCGCGGCGAGCTGGGAGCCCTGGTGATGGCGAGGGCCGGCGTCGACGTGAGCGCTGTGGACGCCGGCGGCGCGATACGGCGTCTGCGTCGCGGACGCGGACGCCGGCACGCCGCCGGAGGTCAGGAGGATCGCGTGCAGCAGGAGCAGCAGCGCGGCGGTCAGCCTGCGTCGCACGGGTTCCCTCCCTCCCACGAACCGGTCTTGCGGCCACCGTAGCGAGTTCCGTGCGCGGGTGCCGCGTGCCGTACCCGCGCCAGGGGGAACGGAAAAACGCGCCCAGGCGGACGGGAGCGTGTCCGGAATGCGGGTACGCACTACGAATGGCGGAAATCGGGCAGGGGCCGATAGGGAGAAACGGGCAACGGAAAACGCGGATGACCGTTTCGCGAAGGTGGGTTATGGTCGGTCTCATGGCGACCTCACGACGTGGCACGTGCGGGTCCACCGCCTTCACGTTGGTGGTGGGCCTGCTGATGCTTGCCCTCGCGCTGGTCGCCTCCACGCCCGCCTGGTATGGCGGCGACCCCGCCCAGCGCATGCCGCAGGCCGCCGCCGAGGTGTGGACGCCGGGGGCGTGGACGCCGCAGTCGGCGACGCTGCCGACGGGCGCCGCCGGTCCCGAGCATCTGCCGTTCCCGTCCCGGCCGCATAATGTGGCGGCCGCGCCTGCGGCTCCCGTCTCCGCGCCGGCGCAGGCCCGGCACCACGAGGACATCGTCCTCAGCCCGCAACAGACCGGGCATCGCACCGCCGGCTCGCGCAGCCCGCCACAGTCCCTGTGACCCGAGCCCGCTCGGAGCGCGCCGGAACCGCGGCACCGTCCCGGTCCTCGTCCGCGCGCGCCTGACCCGTCCCCGGCCACGCCGGCCCGGCGCGTCGCACTTCGCCATACCGCCAGCCGCCCAGCCGTCCGGCGGCGCGACCACGCGTCGTGCCCCGGCGGTCGTGGCGCGCCCCGGGCCGCCCTCCGAGCGTTTCGGCCATCAGCACATGCGGGTCCGCCCGCGTACCCGTCTCGCGCACCGGCATCGGTGCGTCGATGGCGCGCGTGCTCGCGCGCCGCCTCATCCCTCACCTGGAGTGATGCCGCTTATGGCAGAGATCAGGTCGCCGCGCCTCCTCATGGAGGAGTGCCGGCGGTACACGACGCAGCTGTCCGAGCTGCGCATGCTGCTCGAAGAGCGGCTCCACGCCGCCCAGGCCGAGCTGGCCCGGCTGCGGGACCCGTACGACCCCTGCGAGGTGGCGCCGTCCGCCGCCCGCACCCGGCCGTCCGCCGCGCGCGTACGGCAGGCGCGTCTCGACGTCGCCGCGATCGAGGCGGCGCTGGAGCGGATGGATCGGGGCCTCTACGGCACCTGCACCCGATGCGAGGTGTTCCTGCCGCTCGACCGGCTCCGGCTCGCGCCGCACGTGCAGCAGTGCGCCTCCTGCGCCGGCGAGACCCGGTTGACGGCATGACGGCCCTGGCCCTCGACCTCGGCACCGCGCGGATCCGGCTGCTGCTGTCCAGCAGCACGACGATCAGGGAGCGGCCGTCGGCGTGCGGCGATCCGGAGGCGCGCCGGTGGCCGGTGCGGCACGGCATGGTCGCCGACATGCCGGGATGCGCCCGGCTGGTCCGCACGGCGCTGAGCGACGCCGTGACCGAGCGGCACCCGCCGCTGGAGCGCGTCCTGCTCGGCGTGCCCGTCGCGGCCTCGCGACTGGACCGGCGGGCCGCGTACGCGGCGGTCAGCAGCGCCGCCCGCTGCCGGGTGGCGATCGTCGAGGAGCCGCTGGCCGCGGCGGTCGGCTGCGGTGTGGACATCGCCGACCCGAGGCCCCGGCTCCTGCTGGACGCGGGAGCGGGGATCGCCGAGGCCGTCGTCATCCGCGCCGGAGAGATCGCCGACGCGGGCGCCGTGCAGGTCGCCGGGCAGGTCGGCGCGGGCGAGCCGGCGGAGGGCGCCGGCTGCCCGCCCTACGCGCGGGAACGCGTCGTGGCGATGGTCGCCGACCTGATCGCGCGTGTTCCCGCCGCCCTGCGGGCGACCGTCCGGCAGCAGGGCCTGCTGATCACGGGCGGCGGCGCCCGCGACCCGGAGCTGGCCCGCAAGCTCTGCGCGGAGCTGCGGATCACCGTCAGCCCCGTGGCCGATCCCGCCAACGCGACCGTCAGAGGGCTGGCCTGCCTGCTTGGCACCTCTGGCTCTTCTGGCACCTCTGCCATCGGACGAAAGGACATCGACGATGACCACCAGTGACGAGTTCACCGCCATCAGCGAGCCGCAGAGGCAGGCGATGCGCGCCGACCTGGAGGAGCAGCTCCACCGGCGTGAGGTGCAGCTGCGTGACCTGCGGGCCGCCGTCGACGGCGGCAACGACGACACCGCCAGGCTCGCGCTGCTCGCCGACGTCGCCGCCACCGAGCGGGCGGTGGCCGAGCTGTGCAAGGCGCTGGAGCGGGTCGAGGAGGGAAACTACGGCCGCTGCGCCGACTGCACCGCGGTCATCCCGTTCGGCCGGCTGAAGATCCGGCCCATGGCCCGTTACTGCATCGCCTGCCAGCGGCGCCACGAGGCCCGCTGACGCCCGGTGCCGCCCGCTCCGCTCCGCGCTAGCGGCGGCGGAGCGGGCGGCGGTTCGTGACGGCACCCGGTCGTACCAGGTGACGGTGGCGCCGTTGCCGAAGGACCACCTGCGGCCCGGCTGCACGAGCTCGTCGAGCAGCCGGTGGAGTGTCTGGTCTCGGCGGCCGTGTGACGGACCGCGGTGTCAGCTCGCCGGCACCGGGTCCGACGCAGCGGGCTGGGCCCCGGTGAGTTGGGCCCCGGTGAGTTGAGAGCGGTACAGCCGGGCGTAGGCGCCTCCCGCCGCCAGCAACCGGTCGTGCGTGCCCTGCTCGACGATCCGCCCCTCGTCCATCACGAGGATCACGTCGGCGTTCCTGACGGTCGACAGCCGGTGCGCGATGACGAACCCGGTGCGCCCGGCCCGCAGCGAGGTCATGGCCCGCTGCACCAGCACCTCGGTGCGGCTGTCGAGCGCGCTGGTGGCCTCGTCGAGCACCAGGATCGGGGGATCGGCCAGGAACGCGCGGGCGATGGTGACGAGCTGGCGCTCGCCCGCGCTCAGCCCCTCGCCGTCGTCGTCGACCACCGTGTCGTACCCGCCGGGCAGCGTGCGCACGAGGTGGTCGACGCCGGTGGCCCTGGCCACCTCGACGATCCGCTCACGCGGCACGTCGCCGGCGCCGTACGCGATGTTGTCGGCGATCGTGCCGTGCCGCAGCCAGGTGTCCTGCAGCACCATGCCGATCCTGGCGCGCAGCTCCTGCCTGGGCACCCGGGCGATGTCCACCCCGTCGACCGTGATCCGCCCGCCCGTGACGTCGTAGAAACGCATGAGCAGGTTGATCAGCGTGGTCTTGCCCGCGCCCGTCGGGCCGACGATCGCGACGGTCTGCCCCGGCTCCGCGACCAGGGACAGGTCCTCGATGAGGGGACGATCCGGTGCGTACCGGAACGAGACGGTCTCGAACGTCACCCGTCCCGTGGCCGTGGCCGGAAGGTGGACGGGGTCGGCGACGGGCTCCTCCTCGTCCTCGTCGAGCAGCTCGAAGATCCGGCCGGCCGAGGCGAGCACCGACTGCAGGAGGGTGGACATCGACGCGACCTGGTTGACCGGCTGCCCGAACTGCAGGCAGTACTGGATGAACGCCTGCACGTCGCCGATCGACAGCGCGCCGGCCGCCACCCGCAGGCCGCCGATCACCGCGACGAGCACGTAGTTGAGGTTCATGACGAGCGACATCGACGGGCCGATCAGGCTCGACAGCAGTTGCGCCCGGAACCCGGCGCGGAACACCGCGTCGTTGCGCTCGCCGAACTCCCGTACGGCCTGGCGCCGCCGGCCGAAGACCCCGACCAGGGCGTGCCCGGTGTAGGTCTCCTCGATGTGGGCGTTGAGCAGGCCCGTGGCGGCGAATTGCTCGGCGAACCTCGGCTGGGCCCGCCTGCCGACCACCCTGGCCGCCACGACGGACAGTGGCACCATGACGACCGAGACCAGGGCGAGCAGCGGCGAGGTCCACACCATCATCGCCAGCACGCCGACGAGCATGAGCAGCGCGGTGACCGCCACGGTGAGCACCTGCTGCAGCGTCTGGCCGACGTTGTCGACGTCATTGGTGGCGCGGGAGAGCACGTCGCCCCGCTGCCGCCCGTCGAAGTAGGCCAGCGGCAGCCGCGCGAGCTTGGCCTGGGTCCGCTCCCGCAGCCGGAAGACCAGCCGCTGCGCGATGGTCGCGGTCGCCCGCTGCTGGGCGAAGGAGAGGAGGAACGCGGCCAGATAGCAGGCGAGGGCGCTCAGCAGGACCCGGCCGGTCGCGGCGAAGTCCACCCGGTGGTGCCCGGACACGGCCGACAGCACCAGGTCGGTGGCCGCGCCGAGCAGCCGGGGGACCGCGACGGTCAGGGCCACGGCCGCTGCCGCGCAGGCCAGGGCGGCCACGGCGAGCGGGAGTTCGGGGCGGGCCGTCTCCAGCAGACGCCGTACGGCGCCTCGGTTCCGGGCTGTCATGCGGCCACCTCCTGGCCTGTCTGGGAGAAGACGATCTCGCGGTAGGCGGGGCACGAGGCCATCAGCTCCTCGTGGGTTCCCGACCCGGCGACGCGGCCCTCGTCGAGCACCACCAGCCGGTCGGCGTGCCGGGTCGAGGAGATCCGCTGGGCGACCAGGACGACGGCGACGTCACGGGTCTCCCGCGCCAGCGCGTCGGCGAGCGCCCGCTCGGTGACCGGGTCGAGCGCGGAGAACGGGTCGTCGAGCAGCAGCACCCGGGGGCGGGCGACCAGGGCCCGCGCCACCGTCAGGCGCTGCCGCTGGCCGCCGGACAGCGACGCGCCTCCCTGCCCGAGCGCCGTGTCCAGGCCCTCCGGCAGCGCCTCCACGAAGTCGCGCGCCTGCGCGACGTCCAGCGCGTGCCACAGCTCGGCGTCCGTCGCCTCGGGCCTGCCATACCTGAGGTTGCCGCCGATGGTGCCGGAGAACAGGTACGGCCGCTGCGGCACCAGCCCCACGACGCCGGCCGGCTCCTCCGGGGGCAGCGACGCGAGGTCCGTCCCGTCGAGGAGCACCCGCCCGCCGGTCGGATCGAGCAGCCGGGCCACGAGGTTGAGCAGGGTCGTCTTGCCCGAGGCGGTGGAGCCGACGACGGCGACGGTCTCGCCGGGGCGGACGAGGAGGTTCACGCCCCGCAGCACCGGTTCCTCGGCCCCCGGATAGCGCAGGTGCGCGTCGCGGACCTCGACCTCTCCCTTCCACGTCCGGCCCTGCCACATCCGGTCGGCGCCGGTCGGCGGCGCGTCCGGTTCCGTCCCGGTCTCCAGCACCTCGCGCACCCGCAGGGCGCAGACCCGGGCGCGCGGCGCGGCCAGGACGGTGAAGGTCGCGAGCAGGGCCGACCCCAGGATCACGGCCAGGTAGTTGAGGAACGCCACCAGCGAGCCCACCTGGGTGACGCCGTCGTCCACGAGGCGCCCGCCGTACCAGACCACCGCCACGCCGCACAGGTTGCCGATCAGCATCCCGGCGGGATACATCACCGCCGCCAGCCGCGCGGCGCGGACGGCGAAGCCCAGCAGCGCGCCGTTGACCTCGGCGAACCTGGCGCGTTCGCGGTCCTCGGCGGCGAACGCCCGGACGACCCGGACCCCGGCGATCTGCTCGCGCACCAGCCGGTTGACCTGGTCGACGCCGCGCTGCGTCGCCTGCGACAGCGGGGTGAGCCGGTGCAGGATCACCCACAGGACGGCCGACAGCGCGGGCAGCGCGACCAGCAGCAGCGTGGACAGGCGCAGGTCCTGCCGCAGCGCCATGACCACCCCGCCGAGGAAGATCATGGGCGTGGCGGCCAGGCCGGTCAGCCCCATGAAGACGAGCGTCTGCACCTGCTGCACGTCGCCGACCGTGCGGGTGATCAGGGACGGCACCCCGAAGCGGCCCACCTCGCGGGACGAGAACGACTGGACCTTCGCGTAGACGGCCGCGCGCAGGTCGTGAGCGACGGCGGCGGCGGTCCTGGCGGCGAGGACTCCCACCACGGCCGAGCACAGGACCTGTGCCAGCGTCCCGGCCACCATGACGCCGCCCAGACGCAGGATCAGCCCGGTGTCGCCGCGCAGCACGCCGTCGTCGATGAGCGCGGCGTTGACCGTGGGCAGCAGGAGGGCGGCGAGCGCCTGCGCGATCTGGAGCACGGCGATCAGGGAGACGGCGCCGCGACGGGAACGCAGACTGGAGCGGAGCAGGGAGCCCATCTCAGCCCCCGTACGGACGCGCCGCCCGCGCGTCGCGCAGGGCCCGGCCGAACCAGACGAGCTCGTCGAGCATGACCTTGGCGGCGCCCTCCGGGCCCGCCGCGTCCTTCGGCCAGTTCCCCTCCGCGTCGAACAGCGTCCAGGGGCTCTGGAAGGCGACGGAGTCGCGGATCGTCACCGCGTGCAGCTCCGCGAAGACCAGCCGGAGCTGCTCGACGGCCCGCAGGCCGCTGGACATGCCGCCGTAGCAGACGAACCCGACGGGCTTGGCCGCCCACTCCCGGTGGTAGCTGTCGATCATCAGTTTGAGCGCGGCGGGGAAGCTGCGGTTGTATTCCGGGGTCACGACGACGAAGGCGTCCGCCGCCTCCACGCGGGGCCGCAGCCCGGTCACCTCCTGCGGCCTCTCGCCGCCGAAGTGCCCGCGCAGCCCGTCGGGGAGCCGGGTCTCGGCCAGGTCGATCACGTCGAGCGCGACGTCGTCGCGCCGCTCCGCCTGACCGGCGAACCAGTTCGCGACGAGGGGCGCCACCCTCCCGTCCCGGACGCTACCGATGATCATCGCCACATTGAGCCGGTCTTCTCCGGACATGCTTCCTCCACGAGATGAGTACGTCGTACGCAACGCGTACAACGTACGCGCAGATGTGTACGGCGTACAAGTGGGAGTACGATGTACACACCGAACCGGGGAGGAACGCGACGATGGCCGGGAAGAAGACGGACGATGCGGACGACGGCGCCCAGGAGTCCATCTGGCAGCGGATGGAGCGTCCCGCCCGGCCTCCCCGCGCGGCGCTGACCCACGCGCAGATCGCGGCGGCGGCCGTGGAGATCGCCGACGCCGAGGGGCTCGACGCGGTCTCGATGCGCCGGCTGGCCGAGCGGCTCGGCGTCGCCACCATGGGCCTCTACCGCTATGTGCGCGGCAAGGACGACGTGATCGAGCTGATGGTGGACGCGGTCTACGCCGAGGAAGCGCGGGCCGGAGAGGGCGGGGACTGGCGGGAGGTCCTGCGCGTGTCCGCCCTGCGGCTGCGCGCTCTCACCCTGCGCCATCCCTGGCTGGTCGAGACCACGGCCCAGGCCGGGCCGCTGACCCCCAATTTCGTCGCGCGCACCGACCGGCTCCTCGCCTCGCTGGACGGTCTCGGTCTCGACGCCGACACGGCGATGACCGTGATCGGCACGGTCACCGCGTTCGTCACCGGGGCGACCACCGCCCGGATCAGGATGGTCAGGCTGATGCGCAAGGAGGGCGCGGAGAAGATGGACGACCTGCGCAGCCTCTATTCATCGAGAATGAAGTGGCTGCTGGAGTCGGGCCGCTATCCCGCGTTCGAGCGCTACATCCGCCAGGGCGTCAGGAAGGACGACGACGACTGGCAGTTCGAGCTGGGGCTGGACAGCGTCCTCGACGGCATCGCGGCCCGGCTGCCCATCTGAAAACGCGGCACCGCCATCATGGACGGCATCTGACCGGCGAGCGTGACACGGAGGACTCCCAGATGAGCAACGAGGTCCTGGACGCGGTTCGGGCGCTGCTGCCGAAGATCGCCGAACGGGCCCGGTCCACCGACGAGGACCGGCGGGTCCCGGCGGAGTCGATCAGTGAGCTGGCCCGGGCCGGAGTCTTCCGGATGCTGCAGCCCAAGAGGTACGGCGGCCTGGAAGGCGATCCGGTGAGCTTCTACGAGGTGGTCCGGGAGATCTCGGCGGTGTGCGGGTCCACCGGCTGGACCGTCGCCGTGCTCGGCGTGCACCCCTGGCAGCTCGCCCTGTTCGAGGAGGCCGCCCAGGACGAGGTGTGGGGAGGCGACCCGGACGCGCTGATCTCCTCGTCGTACGCGCCGGTCGGACGGCTCGTTCCCGTCGAGGGCGGCTATCGGCTGTCCGGCCGGTGGCGGTTCTCCTCGGGCTGCGAGCACGCGTCGTGGGCGATGCTGGGCGGCCTCGTCCTCGGCGACCAGGACAGGCCGGTGGACTTCATGACCGTGCTGGTGCCCCGCTCCGACTACCTCATCGCGGACGTGTGGGACGTCATAGGGCTGCGCGGCACGGGCAGCAACGACATCCTCGTCGAGGACGCCTTCGTGCCCGCCCACCGCGTGATGCGCAACCACGAGATGGCGCAGCTGCGCGGCCCCGGCCAGAAGGTGAACACCGGCCCGCTCTTCCGCATCCCGTTCGGCACCGTGTTCACCACCACGATCACCGCCCCGGTCATCGGGATGGCCGCCGGCTGCTACCGGTCGTACGTGAGCGCGATGCGCGACCGCGTACGGCTCAGCCTGGGCGGCGCCCGGTTCACCGAGGACCAGTTCGCGCAGGTCGCCGTCGCCCGGGCGGCGTCGGAGATCGACGCGGCGATCCTGCAGACCGACCGCAACGTGCGGGAGGTGTACGAGCACGCGGTGCGGGGCGAGACGATCCCGGCCGAGCTGCGGCTGCGGGCGCGCAGGGACCAGGTGCGCGCCACCGAGCGGGCGCTGGAGGCGATCGACATCCTGTTCAAGACCGCCGGGGGCAACTCTCTCAGCCGGGGCAACCCCATCGAGAGGGCCTGGCGCGACGCCCACGCGGGCAGCGTCCACGTGGCCAACGACGTGGAGCGGGCCCTCGCGATGTACGGCAAGGGCGAGTTCGGCCTGACGGTCGAGGACAACCTGATCTGAACCGCCGGAGACGACGGCGCCCGCTCGTCCCACCGAGTGGCACGGACCGTTGGCAGGCAACTGTTCACCGCCGTGATGGCCCGGGATCGGTCTCGGGCCATACGCTGCAGACGTGGCGCTGGAGATCCTCACGTTCCTTTTCGCGGGGTTCGGGCTCGGCTCGATGGTGCTCGCGGCCCGGTCGGTCCCGTCGGCCCCCGGTGCGCTCGTACGCCGGCGTCCCCCGGTCTGGGGATCGGCGCTCCTCGTGGGCGGTTGCGTGATCATGGCGCTCGCCGCGTGGTCCACGCACGAAGACGTGCACTACGACGACTTCGGATCGGCCGTGACCCTGCTGGTGACCATAGTGGGCGGTGCCCTGGTCCTTCTCGGCCTGGGCCCCTTCCTCGCACTGCTGCTGGGGGTCGCGGGGCGATGGTCCGTTCTCGCGCGTGATCGTGCCCGGACAGTGCCCTGGATCGCGGCGACGATGTCCGCCACGGCCCTCGCGGTCACGGTGGTGATCGTGGCGGCCGCCGCGACGTCACAGAACAGGGCCGACTACAGACCCGAGGCCCGGCCCGGCGCCCTCCTCGTACGCTACTTCTCCGAGGCGGACGCGCCGGCCGCGCTCGCGGCCGTGCGGCGCGAACTGCCGGGTGTTCCCGTCGTCCAGACCTACCGCCACCGGGAGATCCGGCCCTACAGCCTGCACGCCGACGGCGCGGATCTGCCGGAGCAGGACGGCTTCGTCACATCCGGCGTCATCGGCGACGGCGCACTGCTCCGCTATCTCACCGGAGACCCGTCGACGCCCTACGAGGAGAACACGGCCGTGGTGGTCACGACCGGCGACGCCGAGGTCGCCTCCATGACGATCGAGTACAGCCTCTTCGGCCAGGATGACGACACGGCACCGGTGGTCAAGCAGGTCCCCGCGGTCGTCGTCAGGCCCGCCGATCCTTCGGTGGAGGAGGTCTTCCTTCCGGCCAAGGTCTTCCGGGGCCTCGGCCAGGACCTCAGACCTGATGCGCTGATCGTCGATCCCTCCGTGCACTCCACTTCCGTGACCGAGCAGCGGCGGCTGGACCGGTCGCTCGGCGGCGTGGCGCAGACATACGTCGAACGGGGGTACCAGCCTCCGTCCGACTGGCGGATCGTCGTCGTGGCCGCGGTCGTCGTCGCGCTCGCGGGCGCGCTGGCCGCGGCCGGAGGCTCGGACGCGCGGTCGTGGCAGGCCGCCGCGCGCCGTGCGGCGCTGGCCGCCGCCATCGGCACGGCGGTGGGTGTGGCCGCAGGATGCCTCGCCGGCCTGCTCCTGGCGTGGCCGGTCACGACCTCCTCCGCGTGGGAGCCGCCGCCCCGGGCGGGATTCGCCACGCCGTGGCCGTGGATCGCCGCCCTGGCCGCCGGCCTGCCCGTGCTCGCTGCGGCCGTCGCCGCCCCGGTCTTCACTGCGCGCGTGCGACGTTCCGCACGCCGGTGACGCTCCCGTACTGACGCAAAATCCAGGTTAAGTCCTGGCCACTATCTTCCCCTCTCGCCCAAAATTCGTTATAACAACATAACGATGTAACGACGCCCGGTCGGCGGCGGCGTACAGCGGGGAGGAGGCGACCCCCTTGAGAACTGTCGGAGCGATCTCACTAGGTGCCGTGCTGGCGCTCGCGCTGGCCGGATGCGGCGGCTCGGGTGATTCCGGAGCGGCCGGCGGCCCGCAGACGATTTCATTCCTTACCCATTGGGGACCCGAGCAGGTGACGGCGCTCAAGGCCGCAGCCGCCGCGTTCCACACCAAAAATCCCGATGTCACCGTCGACATCCGGCCGGTTCCGTTCGCCAATCTGCTCAGCACGCTGAGGACGCAGGGCTCGAGCCCGAACGGTCCCACCATCGCGGGCATCTACGACCTCTGGCTTCCCGAACTGGTGCGGGACGGTCTCGCCGCCTCCGCCCCCTCGGGGGCGGCAGCGGACGTCAAGGCGGGCTGGCCGGGCAACATGGTCGACGACGTCACCAA
The DNA here is from genome assembly GCF_006874465.1 of Microbispora bryophytorum. Taxonomy (GTDB): domain Bacteria; phylum Actinomycetota; class Actinomycetes; order Streptosporangiales; family Streptosporangiaceae; genus Microbispora; species Microbispora bryophytorum. The sequence continues at coordinate 47,208 of NZ_VIRL01000005.1, forward strand.
GCAGGGCCAGGTGCGCGGCTATCCGAACGAGGTCGACCTCTACGCGCTCAACTACAACAAGAAGCTGTTCGCCGAGGCGGGCATCCCCGCGCCGCCCAAGACCTGGGACGAGCTGGTGGCCGACGCCGCCAAGCTGACCAAGCGCGACGGCGACAAGGTGACGCAGCAGGGCCTCGGCGTGATCACGAGCTGGGCTTCGGGCGCCGTCCACCCCTGGCTGTCGCTGGTGAACTCCAACGGCGGGCAACTGCTCGACGGCAGCACTCCCAAGCTGGACGACCCGAAGGTCGTGGCCGCCGCGCAGCTCTACGCGGACCTCGTCAAGAGCGGGGCCACCCAGCCGTCCATGAGCAGCGCCAACGCCAACACGACCGGGCCGTACCTCGACAACTTCGTCAACGGGAAGACCGGCATGATCATCATGGCGAACTGGTGGCAGAGTTCGCTCAAGCAGGCGATGGGCGACCGCTACTCCGACATCGGCGTGGCGCCGGTGCCGGTCGGCCCGGACGGCACGGCGTCGGCGGGCGTGTCCTACTCCTGGCTGACGATGGTGAACGGCAAGGCCTCGCCGGCCAAGCAGGACGCGGCGTGGAAGTTCCTCCAGTTCCTCAACGGACCCGACAGCGGCAAGGGCGGATCGTCCGCGATGGGCGACATCCTGATGTCGATGGGCATCCTGCCCAGCAGGACCAGTGACCTCACGGCGCACAAGGCCGACCTGTCCGACCCGTTCATCGCGGCGTACGTCGCGGAGTTGCCGAACGCCAAGCCCTTCCCGACCGTGCTGGGCGGCGAGGCCATGAGCCAGGCCGTGCAGAAGCACATCGAGAACATCGTGTTCGGCAAGGAGACCGCGCAGCAGGCGATGACCGCGGCGCAGAACGAGGTCGCCGCCATCCTCGCCAAGGCCGGGGCATGACGGTCCAGACGTCCCACACCGCTAGGCGGGGGGCGGCGATCGCCTTCCTCTCGCCGGCGATGGCGGTCATCGTCCTGTTCGTCGCCGTGCCGATCGCCCTGACGTTCTGGATCAGCCTGCACGACTGGTCGATGTACACGCCGCTGTCGCAGATGACGTGGCGGGGCCTGGGCAACTACGCGGACCTGCTGCACAGCGACGACTTCCTGAACGCGCTCGAAAACACCCTGGTGTACGTCGTGATCGTCCTGGTGACGACGGTTCCGCTGGCCCTGGCGCTCGGGATGCTGCTCTACTTCCCCAAGATGGCGGGCAAGGGGGTGGCGCGGGCCGCTCTGTTCTCGACCTACGTGATCCCCACGGTGGCCATCGCGATCGTCTGGGGAGCGCTCTACGCGCCCGACTACGGCCCGCTCTCGCAGGCGCTCGGCGCTGTCGGGATCGATTCGCCCGCCTGGCTGAGCGACCCCCAGACGGCGCTGCTCTCCCTGGGCGTCTTCCACGTCTGGCAGATGACCGGTTACTACACGATCCTGGTCATCGCGGGGCTCACCCAGATCCCCGACGACGTGTACGAGGCGGCCCGCATCGACGGCGCCGGCTTCTGGCGGCAGACGTTCAGCGTCACGCTGCCCCTGCTCCGCCGTACGACGACGTTCATCGTGCTGATCGCCGCGATCAACGCGATCCAGGTCTTCGACCCCGTCTACATCCTCACCCAGGGCGGGCCGGCCGAGAGCACCACGGTCCTGTCGTACGCGATCCAGCGGGCGGCGTTCCAGAACGGGATGGCGGGCCAGGCGAGCGCGATGGCCTTCAGCCTGCTGCTCGTGCTGGTGGCCGTCGCGGGCGTCGTCCTCGCGGCGATGCGCCGGAGGACGGCGGCGGAGGGACGGTCATGAGGCGGACGGTACGCGCGGCCACGGCTCTCGCCTTCGGGCTGGTCATCCTGGTGCCGCTGTTCCCCCTGTACTGGATGGTCATCTCGGCCCTGAAGGGTCCGGAAGAGCTCCAGAAGGCGCCGCCGACCTGGTTCCCGTCCCACGTGACGCTCTCCGCGTTCGGCGAGGTCTTCAAGGCCGTCCCCTTCGGCAGCGCCTTCCTCAACAGCGTCCTGATCGCCGGGGTCTCCACGCTGTCGGTCCTGGTGACCAGCGTCATGGCGGGCTTCGTGTTCGCGAAGTACCGATTCCGGGGCCGCGACCTGCTCTTCTGGTCGGTCGTCGCCACGATGTTCCTGCCGCCGATCGTGACCCTGGTGCCGTTGTACTGGCTGGTCTCCACGATGGGCCTGGCCGACTCCTACCTGGGCGTGATGCTGCCCTGGCTGGCCAACGCCTTCGGCATCTTCCTGATGCGGCAGTTCATCGCGGACGTTCCCGAGGAGCTGATCGAGGCCGCCCGGCTGGATGGCGCCTCGGAGGCGCGCATCGTCTGGCAGATCGTCACGCCGTTGCTGCGCCCCGCGCTGGTCAGCCTCGCGATCTTCGCCTTCGTCTTCTACTGGAACAACTTCCTGTGGCCGCTGTCGATCCTGCAATCGGACGACAAGTTCCCCGTCGTCCTCGCGCTGAGCCGACTGCTGTCCTACAGCACGAGCGTGCAGTACCAGAACGTGGTCATGGCCGGAGCGCTGATCGCCAGCGTGCCCACGATCGTGGTGTTCCTGCTCGCCCAGCGCGTGTTCGTGCAGAGCATCTCCCGGACGGGGGTGAAGGGATGACGACGTTCGTCGGCATCGACGTCGGCGGCACCTCCGTACGGGTCCTGGCCGAGACGCCGGACGGACGCGGCGAGCTGGTCACGGCTCCGGTGGCCGGCTCCTACGACGCGTTCCTCACCCAGGTGACCGGGCTCTGCGCGGGAACGGCACGACCGGCGGGAGTCGGGGTCGGCCTGCCGGGGACCTCCGGCGAGAGCGGGCCGCTGTTCGTCCCCGCGCTGCCGTGGCTGGAGGGCCGTCCGCTGCGGGAGGACCTGGAGGCGCGCCTCGACGCGCCGGTGCGGCTCGGCCTGGACGGCCACCTCACCCTGCTCGCCGAGGCCGCGGAAGGCGCGGCCAAGGGGGTCGGGTCCGCCGTTCTGCTGGCCGTCGGGACCGGCATCGGCGGCGCCCTCCTGATCGACGGCAGGATCTGGCGTGGGGTCCACGGCAGCGCCGGATCGTGGGGCTGGTTGCCGGCCGGCATGCCGGACGACCCGGTTCACGATTCGGCGCACGGCCCGTTCGAGCAGGCCGCCTCCGGCTCCTCGCTGCGCGACGGCCCCGCCCTGGTGGCGGCGGCCCGCGCGGGGGACGAGCGGGCACGCGCCGCGCTCGACGCGTACGCCGCCCGCCTCGGCAGGGGAGTCGCGGCTGTCGCCAGCACGATCGATCCCGAGATCATTCTCATCGGCGGCGGGCTGGCCGACGCGATGGACGTCCTCGGCCCTCCGCTGCAGCGGCATGTCGCGAGGTTCGCCTCACCCGACGGCCGCCGGGTGCCCGTGCGGCCAGCCGCCCTGGGCTCCCGGGCGGGCGTCGTGGGGGCACTCCTCATCGCCAGAACGGAGGAATGGTGATCGTCAACAGGCTGGACCCCACTTCCGGAGTGCCTCTCTACCTGCAGGTCGAACGGAGCCTGCAGCAACGCGTCGACGTCGGCGAGTGGGTGCCCGGCGAGCGGCTGCCGACCGAGGAGGAGCTGGGCAAGGCGTACGGCGTGAGCCGCGTCACGGTCCGGCAGGCGGTGGCCCGGCTGGTCGACCGCGGGGTGCTGGTCCGGGAACAGGGCCGGGGCACCTTCGTCCGCGACACGAGCCTGACCGCCGGCGCACGGTGGGTCACGTCCTTCACCGCCGAGCTCGCGCAGCTCGGCCACAGCGCGGGCTCGCGGGTCCTCGGCCAGACGGTCGTCACGGCGGGCGAGGAGGATCTGCCCCCCGAGATGCAGTTGCCGGCCGACGCCCGGATGCTGCGGCTGCGCAGGCTCAGGACCGACGGCTCCCGGCCGGTGGGCGTGCAGACCGCGCTCCTCCCGCTCGACCGGTTTCCGGGTCTCGCCGACATCGACTTCACCGACCGGTCGCTCTACCGCACCCTCAACGAGCGCTACGGGCTGGTCCCGCGCGAGGCCGTCGAGACCTTCACGGTCGGCGGCGTGCTCGACGAGGACGCCACGACCTTAGGAGTGGCCCCGGGCGCCCACGCGTTCTACGTCGAACGCCTCACCTTCGACGCCCATGGCCCGTTCGAACACGTACGCAGCGTCATGCGCGGTGACCGATACCGCGTGCGACTGGCGTTGCGGACCTCATGAAAGGAACTCCCGTGAGTTACACCCGAACCCTGATGTCCATCCTTGACCGGCTCGACTCCACGCAGGAGGAGGCCCTGGCGACCGTGGCCGAGCGCTGCGCGGACGCCATCCAGAACGGCGGCCTGATCCACCTGTTCGGCAGCGGCCACTCGGTGATCCCCACCATGGACGCCTTCCCCAGGTACGGCAGCTTCGCGGGCATCCACCCGCTCACCGATCCCCGGCTGATGTGGCACAACGTGCTGGGGCCGGGCGGTGTGCGCGAACTGCTCTGGCTGGAGCGCACCGAGGGGTACATCAAGCAGTACCTGGACCACGAGCCGCTCGCCTCCGGCGACGTGATGGTGGTCTACAGCCACGGCGGCAGGAACGCGGCGCCCGTCGAGGCGGCCATGTACGCCGCCGAGCGCGGCCTGTTCACCGTCGCGGTCACCTCGGTGGCCAACCTCGAACGCCCGGCCGAGCACTCCAGCGGCCGGCGGATCGCGGAGATCTGCGACGTCACGATCGACACCGGCGTGCCGGTGCAGGACGCCATCATCGAGGTGGACGGCTGGGACCGTCCGACAGGAGGCGCCTCGACGGTGGTGGCCAGCGTGGTCAGCCACGAGATCGTCACCCGGACGGCCGCCGTGCTCGCCGGCCGGGGCGTCGTGGTGCCGACGTTCGTCTCCCCGACCGTGCCCGGGGCCACCGTGTCGTCGAACGACGAGGTGTTCGCCGACCACCAGCGCCGCCTGCACGCTGCCGAGGGCCGCGACCGGCGGTGAGGTGACGGCCGACGGCCGACGGCCGACGTCTGATGGCCGATGTCCGAGGGCCTGATCGCCGTAGCCGGTGGTCAGGCCCTTCCTCATTCGAGCAGTTCGACCGCGTGCGCGAACTGCTCCACGGGTCTCCAGAACGGCAGCCGCAGCCGGGAACGCTGCGCGTTCGAGGGGGAGAAGGCCGGGCCGGCGGTGACCAGCACGCCCTTCTCGCGTGCCCGTCCGGCCAGGGCGACGGCGTCGGTTCCGGTGTCGATCCACAGGGCCGTGCCGCCGTGCGGCGGCGTCCACCGCCACGCCGGGCGTCGTTCCGCCAGGACCGCCGCCGCCTCGGCGAGATGGGCGCGCAGGCGCCGGGAGCGCTCCCGCCGGGCCCGGTCGGCCTGCGCCAGGAGTTCGGCGGTCACCATCTGGTCGAGCACCGGAGCCGCCAGGTCCAGTGCCGCCTTGGTTTGCGTCAACCGCGTGATCATCGGACGCTCCGCGCGGATCCACCCGACCCGCAGCCCGCCCCAGAGCAGTTTGGACGCGGTGCCGATGCGGACCACCGAGCCGGGATCCGCCGGCTCGGGCAGCGGGGGCCGCACCCCGCGGTCGTCGAGGACGAGGTCGGCGCAGGATCGGTCCTCGATCGTCAGCACGCCGTGCCTGCCGACGATCTCACTGAGCCGCTCCCGGCCCGCCGCCGGCCAGCTGATCCCGGTGGGGTTGTGCGCCGCGGGCTGGCAGTAGAGGAGGGCGGCCCGATGCGCGACCCGTTCGAGGTGGTCGAGATCGAGGCCGTCCTGCCGTACGGGCACCCCCGTCAGCCGCGCCCCGGCCGTACGGAACGCCTCGATCGCGCCCCGGTAGCCCGGCTCCTCGACCAGGACCTCGTCTCCCGGCGCGACCAGGGACGACGCGCACAACCAGACGGCCTGCTGGGAGCCGGAGGTGACGAGGATCTGGTCGGGCGCGGTGGGCAGCCCCTGCACGGTGTACTGCTCGGCCACGACCGTGCGGAGACGGGGCAGCCCCGCGGCGTAGTAGCCGTCGTCCGCGAGATAGACGTCGAGCTCGCGCAGGTCGACCGCCGACACGGCGTCGCGCACCAGCGACAGGGCGGGCAGGGCGCCGCTGGAAAGGTCCAGCTCGACGGGGCGGCGGGTGCGGCCGAAGGACGCCAGCCGTCCCTCGACGACGTGATCCCCTCCCGCGCCGCGGCCGCGCCGCACGCGCGACCCGGACCCCTGCCGGGAGGTCAGCCGCCCCCGCGCGGCCAGCTCCGCGTACGCCTCGGCGACGGTCCCGCGGGAGACCCCGAGCGCGGCGGCCAGCGCGCGTTGCGGCGGCAGCGCGGCCCCCTCGACCAGCACGTTTCCGGCGATCAGTTCGGCGAGCGCGCCGGCGAGCGCGTGCGGCAGCGGCACGTCCTCCGTCCGCCACCCGCCGATCAGGCGGGCCAACGCGGCGCTGTCGACATGTTCCGCACGTGCCATGGACCAATTCTGCGTGATTGGCCTGGCCGATGCCGCGACGGGCGGACATCCTCGACCGTACGCGCAGGTCGACGACGACAGGGAGGTCGCGGTGGCGACGGTGGTGCTGCTGGGAACGCTGGACACCAAGACCGAGGAGTATCGCTGGGTCCGCGATCAACTGCGCGACGCGGGCTGCGACGTGCTTTTGATCAACGTCGGCACCTTCGCCCACGGGGCGGAGCTCGCCGACATCGGTGCGGACGAGGTGGCGCGGGCGGCGGGCGCCGAGCTCGACCGGCTCCGCGACGCCGGTGACCGCGGCGCCGCGATGGACGCGATGGCGACCGGCGCCGCCGTGATCGTCCGGCGGCTGCTCGACGAGGGGCGTCTCGACGGGCTGCTCGCGATCGGCGGCTCCGGCGGCTCGTCGGTCGCCGCCCGGGCGCTCCAGGCCCTGCCCGTCGGAGTGCCCAAGCTGCTGGTCTCGACGATGGCCTCGGGCGACGTCCGCCCCTACGTCGGAGACGTGGACGTCACCCTCATGTACTCCGTCGTGGACATCTCCGGCATCAACCGGCTCTCGCGGGCGGTCCTCGGCAACGCCGCCGCCGCGGTGGCCGGCATGGCCCAGCGGTACGCGCGGGTCCGCGGCGAGAGCGGGGACGACATCGGCGACGAGCGCAAGCTCGTGGCCGCCACGATGTTCGGGCTCACCACGCCCGCCGTCGACGAGGCCCGCGACGAACTGACCGGCCTCGGATACGAAGTGCTGGTCTTCCACGCCACGGGATCCGGCGGGCGGGCGATGGAGGCCCTCGCCGCCTCCGGCATGCTCGACGGCGTCCTCGACCTGACCACCACCGAACTGGCCGACGACCTCGTCGGAGGGGTGCTCACCGCCGGCCCCGACCGGCTGGAGGCGGCCGGGCGGGCCGGCATCCCGCAGGTGGTCAGCGTCGGCGCGCTCGACATGGTCAACTTCGGGCCCCGGGACACCGTCCCGGAAAGGTTCGCGGACCGGAGGTTCCTGGTGCACAACCCCACGGTCACCCTCATGCGGACCACCCGCGACGAGATGGCGGCGCTGGGCGCCAGGATCGGCGACAAGCTCCGCCGCGCCACCGGGCCCGTGGAGGTCTACCTGCCGGCGAAGGGCGTCTCCGGGATCGACGTCGAAGGCGGGCCCTTCGCCGACCCCGACGCCGACGCCGCCTGCTTCACCGCGCTGCGGGACGCACTGAAGGACACCGGCGTCCCCGTCCACGACGTAGACGCCGCCATCAACGATCCGGGCTTCGGCCGGACCGCGGCGCAAGCCCTGCACCGCCTCATCAGTGCGTCCGATTTCGCACGCCGAACTGGAGAATGAGATGAACCGCGAGACAGCTCTCGAACGCCTGCGCGCCGCCGCCGAGGCCGGCCGGCCCATCATCGGAGCCGGCGCCGGCACCGGCCTGTCGGCCAAGGCCGCCGAGACCGGCGGCGTCGACCTGCTCATCATCTACAACTCGGGCCGCTACCGCATGGCCGGCCGGGGGTCGCTCGCCGGGCTGCTTCCGTACGGCGACGCCAACGCGATCGTCGTCGACATGGCCAGGGAGGTCCTCCCGGTCGTGCGCGACACCCCCGTGCTGGCCGGGGTCTGCGGCACGGACCCCTTCCGTCTCATGGGCCCTTTCCTCGACCAGCTGAAGGCGATGGGCTTCGCCGGCGTGCAGAACTTCCCCACCGTGGGCCTGTACGACGGCAAGTTCCGGCAGAACCTCGAGGAGACGGGGATGGGGTATCGGCTCGAGGTGGACATGATCAGGGAAGCGCGGCGGCGTGACCTGCTCACCGCCCCCTACGTCTTCGACGCCGAGCAGGCCGCGGCGATGGCCGAGGCCGGAGCCGACGTCCTCGTGCCCCACGTCGGGCTGACCACGAGCGGCAGCATCGGCGCCGAGACCGCCCTCACCCTCGAAGAGGCGGCCGCCGCGGTGCAGGAGATGCGCGACGCCGCCGTCGCGGTCAACCCCGACGTCATCGTGCTGTGCCACGGCGGTCCCATCGCCGAACCGGAGGACGCCCAGTTCGTGCTCGATAACACGAACGGGATCGCGGGCTTCTTCGGGGCCTCGTCGATGGAGCGCCTCCCTACGGAGAAGGCGATCGCCGCCCAGGCGACCCAGTTCAAGCGCCTCCGGCTCGGCGGGCCGATCTCGGGATGAGCGCGCGCATCACCCCGAGCGGGTAGGCCCGCTCGTCTGCCGCAACGCCACCGGCGCGATCGACAAGGCCACGCCGGTGCGGGAGGATCTTGACCCGTCCGGAGGCGAAACCTAGCCTTCTTGGAAGCGTTCGCCCATCCCGCCCGCGACACGGTCCGCGAAGGAGAGTCATGCGGCTTTCTGTGGAATTCGCCTCCGGTCGTTCCGGGACAACGGAGCTCGCCTGGGGGCAGCGGGACATATGGGAAGCCATCGACGGTGTGGGGCCGGACAGCGCGCACTATTTCAACGTGCCCCGGGTCCTGTCCGTCCCGCGTGCGGGCGGCCCGCGCCCTCCCCGGGTCGTGGGGGCCGCCCTGGCGGCGGTGATGGGCCGCCACGACGCCCTGCGATCCCTGGTACGGATCGGCGCGGCCGGGCCGTACCAGGAGGTGGCGGCGGCCGGGACCGTGTCGATCGAGCTGGTCGAGGCGGCGCACGGCGACGCGGACGACGCTGCGGCGGACCTCGTCGACCGCCTGGCCGGTCGATCCTTCGGCGACGGCGAGCAGCCGCTGCGCGCCGGTCTCGTGGTCTGCGACGGCGCCGCCACCCATGTGGCGCTCGTGCTCAATCACGTCGTCGCGGACTGGCGCGCGGCCGATGTCGTGGTGCGCGACCTGCGGATGCTGCTCCTCCGCGGGACGATCCCCCGGCCGCCGTCGCTGCAGTTGCTCGACCTGGTGCGGGATGAGGAGGCGGCGTCGGCCCGTTCCGAGCGGATGATCGCGCAGTGGGAGACGCTTCTCCGGACCGTGCCGTCCGGCATGTTCCCGAAAGCGGTCGCGGCGGGCGCGACGCCGAGGTACGCGCGGGCCGTGCTGTCCTCGCCCCGGCTCAACCACGCCGCCCAGGTGCTCGCCGGCCGTACCGGTGTCAGCACCGCCACCGTCCTGCTGGTGGCGGTCACCATGCTGCTGCGGGAGCTGACCGGGCACGAGGTGTGCGCGATCACCCCGATCGTGCACAACCGCTTCAGCGACCGGACCCGGGACCTGGTCACCAGCCTGAACCAGCTGGGCCTTTTCACCCTGGGCCCAAGCGGAAGCCTTTCCGAGACCCTGGTGAGCGCCTATCCGGCCGTTCTCGCCTCCTATCGTCGCGCCCGCTTCGACTCGCTGGCTCTGAAGGCGATGATCGACCGGATGAGCGCCGACCGGGGCGTCCCCATGTTCCCGTCGTGCTGTTTCAACGACCTGCGCCTTGGCGAGGATCCGGGCGGCGCCGGCCCCGAGGACGGGGAGTCCGAGCTGGAGTGGCTCCCCAGCACGGACAAGCGCAGCTGCGACTTCTGTGTGGCCTTGATGCGCTGGAAGGGCACGCTCGGCGTGGAGTTGATCGCCGACACCACCCGTCTGCCCAAGGGCGAGATAGCCGCCCTGCTGCACCGGCTGGAGTCCTTCGTGGTCGGCGCGGCTCAGCCGTCCTCCTAGAAGGGTCGTCCTCCTAGAAGGGAGGGCTCGCGACAGCGCCGCTCGACGGCGAGGGCCGGGCCGTCCTCCTTTCGCGGGGTGGCGGTGACCACGCCGCCGATGGCGGGGTCGTATTCGGCGCGCACGATCTCGATGGCCTGCGTCGTGGCCGTCCTGGGCGTACGGGGCCTTGCCGCGACCAGCCTGCACCGCCTTCACCGAGCGGCCGCCTGACCGTCTCCCGGCCACCGCCCGTCAACTCGCGGCCTCCTCATGCGGGCCGGGTGGTAGGTGAAGGTCCAGCGGTCGGTGCCGGTCTTGTGGCGGGTGTAGCGGTCGGGGTGCTGGTAGCGGTCGCGGTTGTGGAACTGGCAGGCCGGGCCGAGGAGTTTCAGGTCGGTCAGGCCGCCGGTGCTCCAGTTGTCGGCGTGGTCGATCTGGCACATGGTGGCGGGCAGCGGGCAGCCGTCGATCCAGCAGGTGGCGTAGCGGGCGTAGACGCGCCCGTCGCTGGGCCGGGGTGGCCAGGCGAACCTTGCGGCCCATGTCCAGCACCTGCCCCTCGGCGTCCATCACCAGCCGCACCAGCGCGGAGGTGCGGGCCAGGCGATGCACACTGGAGACCGGCAGCATCTGCCCGGTCGCCAGCAACAACCCCGGCGCCGCCCCCCACAGCGCCCCCGGCACCGCCCCGAGCAGCGTCTCCGACGCTGTTCCCGCTGGCCTCCCCGGCGGCGTCCGGGGCGCTGTCCCCGGGGGTGTCCCCGGCCCCGGCTCGCCCGGCGGTGTCCCCGGCTCCGGCCACGACGCGCCCGGCGCCGTTCCCGGCTCTGACTCCGATGGCCTTCCCGGCTCCGCCTGCGGTTGCCTCCCCAGCTCCGGCGCCCCCGGTGCCGCGCCTTGCCCCGTCCCTGCCGCCGACTGCTCATTGTGTACGTCGTTGTGGCATTCGGGCGTGCCCTGCGCATGCCGGCAGTCCCCCGCAGGCTGGTGCCCGGCGTGAGTGTGATGCGCGGCGGCGTCCTCAGGGGGAGGGTCCGGCCATTGCGCTGCGTGGGACTGCGCTGCGCTGGGAGGCGCCGCGTGTGGAGGCGCGCTACCACCGTAGGTAGGCCATGCTGTTCTGGCGCGCATTGTCCCGGTGTGGGCCGCGCCACGGTCGCGGGCTCGATCCTTGGTGGGTGCGGTGTTGTCGCTCTCAGCGGAGGCCGTGCTCGCGTCACCAGCACCACCGCCCTCGGCCGGGGCGGCGTTCGCGGTGTCGTGATCGCCGGCCCGCTGCTCACGAACCCCGCGCCCACCGGCCTCGTGCTCACTAGTCCCGCGCTCACAGGCTCCGTGCTCGCGGGTTCGGTGCTCGTCGGCCTCGTGCTCGCAGGCCTCCTGTTCGTCAACTTCGGGGTCGCGAGACTCCTTTTCGCAGGGGGCGGTGGCGGCCAGGTCAAGGTCGGTGCTCCCGGCGGCGGTGTCCGCGGCTGCATCGGCATTGGCATCGGCTGCCGGACCGGCTGCCGCCTCGGCATCGGCTGCCGGGGTGGCTGCTGTTGCGGCCTCGGCGGTGTCGGGGTCACGTGGCTGGTAGTGGCCCTCACCCCGAGCAGGCGTGGCAGCACCGGTCATGCCCGCGTCGCCCACATCGCTGGGGTGCGCGTCGCCGGGGTCGTCGTCGCTGAGGTTGCCGGGGTCGGCGTCGGTGGGGATGGCGTCTTCGACGTCGCTGTCTTCCACGGGGCAGGGCCCGTCAACGCTTCCAGCGTCGCCGAATGCGCCAGTGTCCTCGCTGCCCCACCCATCCTCACTGTCCGCACCCTCGGCATCCTGAGCGTCCCGGCCGTCCCCGGCGCCCTGCACGCCCTCGCCGTTTTCGGCGTTCTCGCCGTCCCGGCCGCCCTCGGCGCGGTGCGCGCCCTGGGCGTCCCGGCCGTCCTCGGTGTCCTCAGCACCCTGCGCGTCAGCGTCCTCGGCCTCTTCGGCGTTCTCGCCGCCCTCGGTGTCCTCGGCTCTGTCCTGACCCTGGACGTCCTCGGCGTTCTCGGCATCCTGGGCGTCTTCGATGTCTTCGGGGTGGTCGGGGCCGGGGCCGGGGCCGGGTTCGGGGGCGGGGTCTTCGGGGTGGTCGGGTTGGGGGTCGGTGGGGAGAGATTCGGCGTTGACCAGGACCAGGAGCTCGGCGACGATCTTCTGCTCCATGAGCGCGATGAACGCATCCGCCTGGCGGACCCGCAGCGGCCGGTCATCGCCCTCCGCGCGTGGCTTGGCGTAAGCATCCAACAGCGCCCGCAACCGCGCGGCCGCCTCACGCGGCAGATAGAACTCCCCCTCCAAGCCCCCACCCGCAGTGGGGCGGACCCGCAGAAACCGCCGCCCGTAGTCCGCCCGCTCGTCCCGCTCCTCACCGTCAGGGTCGAGCACCGCCCGCAGATACCGCCCCGCCTTGGCCACCTCCGCCGGCCCCGCCTTACCCGCCAACTCCAGCAAAATCGGCTCAGCCAGCCCCGCATGCTCATCGCTCAACCGCGCGGTGGCCGTACAGATCGCCTCCACCACCCCCGCCGACAACACCCCGGCGGCGAACTTCTCCCGCACCTTCGGCAGGCGGGCCAACTCCACCGCCAAGGTCAGCAGACGGCCCGCCCCCGCCACGCTCATCCCGGCGGCGGTGCGCAGCCAACTGCGGGTGGAGGCATGCCCATGCTGTCTGGCCTGCCCCGCCCGATGCACCTTCCCCACCCGATCGGCAAGAGCGCACGTGATCCGATCCCGCGCGAACAGCAAATCCTCGGCCTCGACCACGCAGATGTCCGCATCGCCCGGCAACGCCGCCAACGCCAACGCCTGCGCCGGCTCACGCAACGAACCCACCAACACCCACGACGACCGAGCTCGCTCGGCACCCCCAGGCCCGGCACCCCCAGGCCCGGCATTCGCGGCACAGTCGTCGGTGGTCCCGTCATTCTGACCATGGGTCGTATCGCCATTACGCGGACCATTTCCCCGGCCCCCGGAATCGCGCTTCTCGGGTTCAAGCGGAAAGGGGCCAAAGGAGTATTTGTCGCGTGCGAGCGAACTGTTGAACGACCACAGCGGCGAATCGGCGATGAGCCGATCCCACCAGCCGTCATCAGCCTTATTGGTACGACGAGGGCGATCGGGATCCAGATTGAATAGATCCATCTCACCCTCCTCCGTGATTCGAAATCTTGTGCTAATTCTTTCACTCGGTCTTTGTGGGAAGCAACTGGCGGAACGGATTAGTTGGAGTTACAGGTGTATTCGAGCGGCTTCGCGGGAGAAAACGCCGCAAAGCGCACGTCCCGTCGAGGATCGTTATGAACGCACCGACGAGGATCACTGGGAGGGCGAGCCAGCGGCAGCGCCCCAGCACAGCGGTCCGGCACGGCGCCCCAGCGCAGTAGGTTCCGGCACGGCGGTCCCGGCACGCGGCCCCAGGGCGGTGGTCCCGGCACGGTGGTCCCAGCACAGCGGTCCGGCACGGTGGTCCCGGCACGGCGCCCCCAGCGCACCGGTCCCAGCACAGTTGGTCTCGGCGCGGCGCCCCAAGCACAGCGGCCCCGGCACGGCGGTTCCGGCCGGCTCCGTTGGGGAAGAGGACCTGCTTCGTCTCCTGGTCGTGGTGGAGGTCCCGGCCGGAGCCGGTCCGGTCACGGTGGACAGGGCCGGAATCGGCCCGATGCCGGCGTCGCGAGTGCCGGTTTCCTGACTGCCGGGCCGCGCGCCGGGAGCCGCCGATTCCGGGGCGCGGCGCCCGGCGCGGTAACCTCAACCGTCCTAACGCTGTTTGGGAGCACGGATGGCCTGCACGCACGACCGCACCACGACGACCCGCGCCCGCGCCGACAGGGGGATCCTGCGATGAGCACCGCCACAAGTGAGGCGGCCCGCCGCCGCACGTTCGCGGTGATCAGCCACCCGGACGCCGGAAAGTCCACGATGACCGAGGCGCTCGCCCTGCACGCCTCGGCGATCACCCAGGCGGGAGCCGTACACGGCAAGGCCGGCCGGCGGGGCGTGACGTCCGACTGGATGGAGATGGAGCGGGCCCGCGGCATCTCCATCACCTCGGCCGCGCTGCGCTTCGACTACCGCGGCCACATGTTCAACCTGGTCGACACCCCCGGCCACGCGGACTTCTCCGAGGACACCTACCGCGTGCTGGCCGCGGTCGACTGCGCGGTCATGCTGCTCGACGCGGCCAAGGGCATGGAGCCGCAGACCATGAAGCTGTTCGAGGTCTGCCGTCACCGTCGCATCCCCGTCATCACGTTCGTCAACAAGTGGGACCGGCCGGGCCAGGAGCCGCTGGAACTGCTCGACGAGATCGAGGAGCGCACCGGCCTGCGTCCCACGCCGGTCACCTGGCCGATCGGCGTCGCGGGAAACTTCCACGGCGTGGTCGACCGGATGGAGGGCCGCGCGGTTCGCTACACCCGCACCCCCGGCGGCGCCACGAAGGCGCTGGAGACCGAGCTGACTCCCGAGCAGGGCGCCGCCGAGCTCGGGGCCGACTGGACCCGCGCGTGGGAGGAGACCGATCTGCTCGCCGCGATCGGCGCCGAGCACGACCAGAAGGCGTTCGAGGCGCACGAGTCCACGCCGGTGCTGTTCGGCGCGGCGCTGTCCAACTTCGGCGTGGCCCGGCTGCTCGACGTGCTCGTCGACCTCGCCCCCGCCCCGGCGCCCCGGCCGGACGTCGAGGGAACCGTCCGGCCGCTGGACGCGCCGTTCTCCGGCCTGGTCTTCAAGGTGCAGGCCAACATGGACCCCGCCCATCGCGACCGGATCGCGTTCGTCCGGGTCTGCTCCGGCCGGTTCGAGCGCGGCATGGTGCTCACCCACGCCGCCACCGGCCGCCCCTTCGCCACCAAGTACGCCCAGTCGGTGTTCGGCCAGGAGCGCGCCACCATCGACGAGGCGTACCCGGGAGACGTGGTCGGGCTGGTGAACGCCACCGCGCTGCGGCCCGGGGACACCCTCTACGAGGGGAAGCCGGTGGAGTTCCCGCCCATCCCCAGCTTCGCCCCCGAGCACTTCGCCGTGGCCCGGTCCCGGAGCACCGCCAAGTCCAAGCAGTTCCGCCGGGGCATCGACCAGCTCGACGGCGAGGGCGTGATCCAGGTGCTCCGCTCCGACCTGCGCGGCGACCAGGCCCCCGTGCTCGCCGCGGTCGGGCCCATGCAGTTCGAGGTCGTGCAGCACCGCCTGGCCACCGAGTTCGGCGCGGAGATCATCCTCGACCGGCTGGAGTACACCCTCGCCCTCCGCACCGACGCCGAGTCCGCGGAGGTGCTGCGGCGCCAGCGCGGCGCGGAGGTGCTCTCCCGCAGCCGCGACCAGGCCCTGCTCGCCGTGTTCACCGACCAGTGGCGCATGCGCTCCATCCAGCGCGAGCACGAGGGCCTGACCCTGGAACCGCTGATCGCCGGCCGGGGCATCCCCGGCGCGACCGGCTGAGCGGCGGCCGCACGCGCCGCGGCCGCACGCGCCGGGCCCGGATCACACGGGCGCCCTTCACGTCCCCAGGCGTACGGGAAGACGGGTGAGGCGCCAGGAGAACGGGAGGAACTGCCGGTCGAGATCCTCCGGCGCGACGGCGAGTTCGAGCCGGGGGTGGCGGCGCAGCAGCGCGCCGAAGGCCACCTCGCCCTCCTGGCGGGCCAGCGCCGCGCCCAGGCAGTAGTGCAGGCCGTGGCCGAAGCCGACGTGGACCTCCTTGTGGCCGTCGGGCTCGCGGGTGATGTCCAGCCGGTCGGGATCGTCGAAGCGCCGGGGGTCGTAGTTGGCGGAGACCAGCACCGCCATCACGGGCTCGCCCCGGCGCACGGTCATGCCGCCGAAGTCGACGTCCTCGGCCGCGTACCGGATCCGGGTGCCCTGGACGGGCCCGCACCAGCGCATCAGCTCGTGGACGGCGCGCGGCAGCAGTCCCGGGTCGGTCCGCAGCGCGGCGAGCTGGTCCGGGTGGGTCAGCAGGGCGGCGGTGCCGTTGCCGATGAGGTGGGCGGTGGTCTCGTGCCCGGCGAGGACGAGCGTGAGGACCATGGTGACCATCTCGGTGTCGGTCAGCCGGTCGCCGTCCTCGTCGTGGGCGCGGATCAGACCGGTCAGCAGGTCGCCGGCCGGCTCGGCGCGGCGGCGGGCGATGAGCTCCTGGATGTAGGTCACCATGTGCCGCAGCGGCTCGGCCACCGCTCCCGGTTGGAGCGAGACCAGGCTCCTGCCCCACTCCCGCCACAGCGGGCGGTCCTCCTCGGGGATGCCGACCAGCTCGCAGATGACGGTGATCGGCAGCGGGTAGGCGAAGTGCTCGATCAGGTCGGCGGCGCCGTCCTCGGCGTGGCCGGGCAGCCGGTCGAGGAGCTCCTCGGCGATCTCCTCGACGCGGGGGCGCAGCTCCGCCACGCGGCGGGCGGTGAAGGCGCGCGAGACCAGCCGGCGCAGCCGGAGGTGGTCCTCGCCGTCGGCGTCGAGAACGCTGTCCAGGATGTACGCGGCGTATTCGCGGGGGATCCCGCGGGCCTCGATGAGCTGCTCGCGGATGTTGTGCACGTCCGCTCCCGGCACGTTGGCCGGGTTGTTGACGAACCGGCGGTCGCTCAGCACGGTCTTGACGTCGTCGTAGTGCGTGACGAGCCAGACCGGGGAGTCCAGGCCGGGGAAGGAACCGCGCACCATCGGGGCCTGCTCCCGCAGACGCGAGTAGCCCCCGAACGGGTCGCGCACCAGGTCCGCGTCGAAAAGGTTGACGGGTCCTGCCGTGCTGGAAGTGCTCATGCCTACCTCCACGTGTCAGGTGCGTTCGTGCCGGTGGATCTCCCGTGCGGTCGGTACAGCCGAGTTCAGCCGGTCGAGCAGGCACTGGTAGATCGCGTTCACCCGCGGCGCCGCCGCCCGGACGCTCTCCGGCGGCCCCGGGAGCTCGAAGGCCGCGCGGACGACGTGCGCGATCATGTCGGCGTTGTCCTCCAAGGCGGGCACGGTGGACGGCGACAGAGGCTCGATCGTGACGAAGCCGGTCAGGATCGACTCGTACGCGTGGACCTGGAGGGCCGAGGACTGCGCAGTGCGGACCAGGCCGTGCTCGCGCAGCACCTCGACGTGCGCCAGGAGCGCGCGATCGCGCGCGTCGAGCAGGTCGGGCAGGTTCTCGGCGGTGCTCCTGCTCAGCGTGCCGAGGGTGTCGCCGTCGCCGAGGAGCGTCGCACGGAAGATCGGCTCCTCGTGCATCCACAGGTACGTCGACCTGGCCACGCTGCTGAGCAGGACCGCGGAGGGGTCGGCGCGCATGCCGGCGGCGAAGCGCTCGATGATGCGGGCCTCGGCCCGTATCAACACCGCGAGGAAGAGCAGCTCCTTCGTGCTGAAGTGCAGGTAGACGGTGCCCTTGCCGACGCCGGCCCGCCGGGCCACGTCCTCGACCGTGATGCGCGGGTATCCCCAGGCCACCAGGAGCTCGCCCGCGGCGTCCAGGATGCGCTCGGCCCGCCGCTCGCGCTCCCGCGGGGCGGAGGCCGGGCCCGCCGGTCCGGAGTCGAGGTCCGTCATCGCGCCCCCTTCGCCGCCGCCGTGACCGAGATGACGATTCCGGTCACAAAGTCGACCGTACGCCGTGGAGGGCGACCGGGCAAGGCCGAAGTCACCCGGCCGGGCTCAGTCCTCCAGGCAGGCCGGCAATGACTCAAGGTCGCGCATCAGCCGCTCGGTGCGGGCCGGGCCGTACGCCGCGAGGATCGCCCGCTGGTGTTCGGCGATGCCCGCCTCCAGGCGGGCGAGCAGGTCGCGGCCCCGGTCGGCGAGGAAGACCGCGACCTTGCGGCGGTCGGCCGGGTCGTGCCCCCGGTAGACCACCGCGCGTTCCACCAGCCGGTCCACCGCCTTGGTCAGCGTGGGGTGGGGCATCAGCGCGGCCTCGGCCAGATCGCCCATCGAGTGCCCGCGCCCGTCCGCGAGCGCCTGCAGGATGCGCCACTGCTCGACGGTCACGTCCTCGGTGGCGAGCGCGGCGGCCAGCCCCCGGTTGACGCTGCGTTCGGCCCGGCTGAGCAGATAGGCGAGGGACGACCCGAGGCCGGTCACCGGTTCGGTCAGGGGATACTCGTGCACGTGGCCGATCCTGTCACAGTCGTCATCGACTCTCTTGAGGCTCATCTGCTGCCCGCGGACACGCTCCGCGTCGCGCTGGTGGTGCCGGTCTCCGGCGTGCTCGGCCTGCTCGGGCCGGGAGCGATCAACTGTGCCCTGCTGGCCGCCCGGGAGGTCAACGCCGCCGGTGGAGTGCTGGGCAGGCCGGTCGAACTCGTGCTCGTGGACGGGGGCCGCGGCCCGGCCGCGGTCGCCGGGGAGGTGCGCGGCCTGGTGCGCTCCGGGGTCGTGGAGGCGGTGGTCGGCACTCACGCCAGCGACGTGCGCGTCGCGGTCGAGCAGGCGCTGGGAGGCGCGGCCCCCTTCGTCTACACCCCGCCGTACGAGGGCGGCGCCCGCCGTCCGGGCGTCTACTACCTCGGCGAGTCCGCCTCGCTGCAGGTCGGCCCGGGAATCGACTGGCTGGTGGAGCACCGGCGGGCCCGGCGCTGGTTCCTGCTCGGCAACGACTACGTCTGGCCGCGCCTGGTGCACGCCTCGGCCCGCGGGCACCTGCGCGCCCGGTCCGCGACGGTCGTGGGGGAGCGGCTCGTCCCACCCGGGACGGGCGCGATGGACCGGCTGCTGGAGCAACTGGTCACCGTGCGGCCGGACGCCGTGCTGCTCACTCTCATCGGCAGCGACCTGATCGCGTTCAACCGGGCGTTCGCCGCGAGCGGTCTCGGCTGCGAGCGACTGTGCGGCGCGCTGGAGGAGCACGGCCTGCTCGCCGCCGGGGGCGACACGACCGGTGGGCTTTACGCCGCGATGGGCTACTTCGGGGGCATCGCGACCGACGCCAATCTCAGTCTGGCCGAGCGGTACACGGCGATGTTCGGCCCGGAGGCGCCGCTGCTGAACGGGCACGGGCACGGCTGCTACGAGGGGGTGCTCATGCTGGCCGCCCTGGCGCGGCGCGCGGGCACGCTGGCGGTGCCGGCCGTCGAGGCGGTCGCCGACGGCACGACGGTCGTGTCCGGGCGCGGCCCGCTCACGCTGACCGAGGGCCGGGTGCGCCAGCGGGTGTACCTCGGCCGGGCCGACGGGCTGGACTTCGAGGTCGTGACGTCGCTGATGTACCCGATGTAAAACTTCCACCAGAAACCTTTTCGTTTTCAAGGAATGCCCCTATCGTACGGCTCTGCCCCCGTGCGTTTAGGAGCGGATCCATGTCCTCCCCACAGTCAGAGGCGCCCGGCGTCGAGCGCTTCGGTTACCAGCAGGAGCTGCGGCGCTCGCTCGGCTTCGCCGACCTGCTCATCTACGGTTTGATCTTCATGGTGCCGATCGCGCCGTTCGGCATCTTCGGCAGCGTCTTCCAGTCGTCCGGCGGGATGGTGGCGCTCGCCTACGTCATCGGCATGGTCGCGATGGCGTTCACCGCCCTGTCGTACGCCCAGATGGCCCGCGCGTTCCCGATGGCGGGCTCGGTCTACACCTACGCCGGCCGGGGCATCGCCGCCCCGGTCGGCTTCCTCGCCGGCTGGGTGATCCTGCTCGACTACGTGCTCGTGCCGTCGCTGCTGTACCTCGTGGCGAGCGCGGCCATGACGTCGTTCGTGCCCGGCGTGCCGATCTGGGTGTGGCTGATCGCCTTCATCGTGCTCAACACGGTGGTCAACTACCTCGGCATCGAGATGACCGCCCGGATGAACAAGATCATGCTGGTCGCCGAGCTGATCGTGCTGGCGATCTTCCTGGTCGTCGGGGCCGTCGCCCTGGCGCAGGGCAAGGGCCACGGCGCCGCGCTCAGCCCGCTGTTCGACTCCTCCACGTTCTCCTGGCCGCTGGCGTTCGGGGCCGTGTCCGTGGCGGTGCTGTCCTTCCTCGGGTTCGACGGCATCTCGATGCTCGCCGAGGAGAGCCGCGAGAGCAGCCGCCGGCTCGGCCGCTCGATGGTCTTCGCCCTCGCCCTGGCCGGCGCGCTGTTCGTCGTGCAGACCTGGGTGGCGGCGCTGCTCGCCCCCAACCGCGCCGACCTGCTCACGAAGGGCGACCCGGCCGGCACCGCGTTCTACGACACCGCGGAGTACGCCGGAGGCCACTGGCTGAGCGTGCTCACGGCCGTCGCGACCGCCGTGGCCTGGGGGTTCGCGAACTCGCTGGTCGCCCAGGCGGCCACCTCCCGCCTGCTGTTCGCGATGGCCCGCGACCGCCAGCTCCCGGCGTTCCTCGGCAAGGTGCACCCCAAGCACAGGGTGCCGGTCAACGCGACGTTCCTGGTGGCCGGGGTGTCCCTGGTCCTCGGCCTCTACATGAGCTCGCGCGACGACGGCATCACGCTGCTCGGCACGCTGGTCAACTTCGGCGCGATGACCGCGTTCCTCGCCCTGCACGTCTCGGTCGTTGTCCACTATGTCGTCCGCAACCGCAGCCGTGACTGGTGGCGGCACCTCGTGGCCCCCGCGATCGGCTTCCTGATCCTGCTCTACGTCGTGATCAACGCCAGCATCGCCGCCCAGGTGCTCGGTTTCGTCTGGCTGGCCATCGGCGTCGTGATCCTCGCCGGCTCCTACATGATGGGCCGGCGCCCCACCCTGTCCGCCGTCACCCCGGAGGCCAACGAGTGAACGTCGTGTCCTACCGTCCCCGCCCCGACGACCTGTCGTACACCTTCGGCGGCCGCCCGGCCGTCGAGTCCGTCGCCCCCGGAGCGGTGCTGGAGCTGTACACCGAGGACTGCTTCGGCGGCCGGGTGCGCGGCATCGCAGACCTGCCGTCGCAGGTCTGCGAGTTCCCCTATCTGAATCCGGTCACCGGCCCGTTCCACGTCGAGGGGGCCGAGCCCGGCGACACCCTGGCCCTCCACTTCGTCTCCATCGAGCCCGCCCGCGACTGGGCGGTCTCCACGACGTTCCCGCACTTCGGGGCGCTGACGAGCACGCACACCACCCCGACGCTGCAGCCCCCGCTGGAGGAGGCCGTGTGGATGTACGAGGTGGACGCCGGGCGGCGGACCGTGCGTTACCGGGCCCGGCGCGGCGACTTCGCCGTCGAGATGCCGCTCGACCCGATGCACGGGACCGTGGGCGTCGCCCCGGCCGCCGCCGAGGCGCGGATGACCATCACGCCGGACGCCCACGGCGGCAACATGGACACCCCCGAGCTGCGGGCCGGGGTCACGGTCTACCTGGGCGTCAACGTTCCCGGCGCGCTGTTCGCGATCGGCGACGGCCACTGCCGCCAGGGCCACGGCGAGGTCTGCGGCACCGCCGTCGAGGCGGCGATGAACACCGTCGTGGCCGTCGAGCTGATCAAGGGCGTCGCCACGCCGTGGCCGCGGCTGGAGGACGACCGCCACATCATGTCGACCGGCTCGGCCCGGCCGCTGGAGGACGCCTACCGCATCAGCCAGCACGACCTCGTCACCTGGGCCGCCTCCCTCACCGGCCTCGACGAGCTGGACGCCTACCAGCTCGTCAGCCAGGGCGGACAGGCTCCGGTCGGCAATGTCTGCGACACCAACTACACGATGGTGGCCAAGCTGCCCAAGGCGTACCTGGGCGACCCGGACGTGTACGGCTCCGCGCACGCCCGCCTGCGCGCCCTCGGCGAGGAGTACCTCAGCCGTTGAGGAACGCCCGGCTCAGAGCCAGCCGTTGTGGCGGGCGACCCGGACGGCCTCCATGCGGTTGCGGGTGCCGGTCTTGGTGATGCACGCCGACAGGTGGTTGCGTACGGTGCTCTCCGACAGAAAGAGACGGCGGGAGATGTCGCCGGCGGCGGAGCCGTCGGCGGCGGCGGTGAGCACCTCACGCTCCCGCGGCGTCAGCGGGTTCGGCCCGGCGCTCAAAGCGGCCGTGGCCAGGGCGGGATCGACCACGATCTCGCCCGCGAGCACGCGCCTGATCGCCTGGGCCAGCTCGCCGACGGGCCGGTCCTTGACCACGAAACCGCGGGCGCCCGCGTCCAGCGCCCGGCGGAGGTAACCGGGCCGTCCGAACGTCGTGACGATGACCACCACGCACTCCGGGAGGGCGGCCCGCAGGTCCGCGGTCGCGTCGAGCCCGCTGCCGCCGGGCAGCTCGATGTCGAGCAGGGCCACGTCTGGCTTGACCCGCAAGGCGGTGGGAACGATCTCGCCCGCCGTCGCGACCTGCGCGACGACCTCGAAGTCGTCCTCCAGGTCGAGCAGCACGGTGAGCGCGTCGCGCATCATCGTCTGGTCCTCGGCGATCAGCACGCGGGTCACAGGCCGTCCTCTCCGTCGTCGTCCACGCCCGCGTGCGGGATCTCGGCGGTGAGGACGAACCCCTGCGGCAGGCGGGCGGCGGTCAGCCGCCCGCCCGCGGCGGCCAGGCGCTCGCGCAGCCCGCGCAGGCCGCTGCCGTCCTCCTCGCCGGCGGCGCCGCCCGCGCCGTCGTCACCAGGGCCGTCGTCGGTGATCTCGACCAGGACCGGGTCGCGGTCGCGGCGCAGCGTGATGACGCAGCGCCGGGCGCCGGAGTGCCGCACGACGTTCGTGATCCCTTCCCGCACGACCCAGCTCAGCAGCATGTCGGTCTCCCGCGACAGCGCCGGCCCCGACTCCTTCACCACGCAGTCGACGCCGGCCGTGGCCAGGGCCGCCCGTGCGCTGTCGAGCTCGAAGGCGAGGCTCGCGTCCCGGTAACCCGTGACCGCCTCGCGCACCTCGGTCAGCGCCTGCCGTCCGATGGCCTCGATGTCCGCGGCGTGCCGCATGGCCGCCTCCGTGTCGCGCGGGGCCAGCCGCCGCACGGCCTCGGCCTTGACCACCACCATCGAGAGCGTGTGGCCGAGCAGGTCGTGCAGGTCGCGGGAGAAGCGCAGGCGCTCGGCCGAGACGGCGGCGACGGCGAGCTTCTCCCGGGTCCGGCCGAGTTCCTCGATCACCTCGGCCATCCGGCGGAAGCCGTACGTCGTGATCCCGGCGAGGAAGGTGGTCAGCGCGGCGCCCCACAGCGCCTCGCCGAACGAGCCGTCGTGCACCGGGACGATCGCGGCCAGCGCGGCCGTGACGGCGATGAGCGGCGGCGCGGACCGAACCCGGAGCACGAGCGCCACGGCCACGGCGAGCAGGGAGAACAGCGTCTGCCACCCGTTCGTCCGGTAGGCCAGGGACGCCGTGATCGTCACCGCCGCGAGCAGCGCGACGAAGGCTACGGGCAGGGGCCGCACGGCGGGGCGGGCCAGGTGAGCGGTCACCACGGCCCCCACGAACGACAACCCCGCGGCGGCCACCAGGGTCAAGGCGGGCCAGGAGGGATCCGCCGACACCGCGACGGCGCCCGGCGCCAGCAGCAGGAGGACGGTCAGCCCGAGCGCGGGGGCGAGCAACCGGGCCGGCACCCGTGCGGGGAGCCGAATGGGCAGCCGGGGCCGGAAACGGCCCGGCCGGGCGTCCCCGGGCCCGCACTCCTCCGCCCACGCCGCCGCCTCTGTCATGACCGTCATTATCGTCTGCCTCCGGCCCAGGCGGGCAGGGCGGAATATCGCTTTCCTGGCAGTACGAATCACCCGGGTCTTCGGTCCCACGCGGCCGGGACCTCCGCACCTGGAGAAGTCGCCGGAGCGCGTCGCAGCCTGGCCTGGGGGTGCCTGCGATGAGACGGTGCAACGAGGAGGTCGCCGGGCTGCTGCAGGAGTACG
The DNA here is from genome assembly GCF_006874465.1 of Microbispora bryophytorum. Lineage (GTDB taxonomy): Bacteria > Actinomycetota > Actinomycetes > Streptosporangiales > Streptosporangiaceae > Microbispora > Microbispora bryophytorum. The sequence continues at coordinate 71,066 of NZ_VIRL01000005.1, forward strand.
CCGACCTGATCGCGATCACCGGAGGTGACGCGTTCAAGGTGCGGGTCTACGAGAAGGCGGCCCGGTCGGTCGGCGGGTACGGCCGCGAGATCGACGGCATGGACGCGGCGGCCCTGCGGGCGATCCCGAACGTCGGCGCGTCGATCGCCGCGAAGATCGACGAATACCTGCGGACCGGGTCGATCCACCAGTTGGAGGAACTGCGGACGAATATCCCCGCCGGGGTGCGCCTGCTGACCACGATCCCCACGCTCGGGCCGAAGAAGGCCATGGTCCTGTATCACGAGCGGGGCGTCGACTCGATCGAGAAGCTGGAGGACGCCATTCACGCCGGGGCCCTGGAGGGGCTGCACGGGTTCGGGACGAAGACCGAGGAGAACCTGCTGCACGGCATCGAGGTGATGCGCAAGACCGGCAGCCGGGTGCACATCGGGATCGCCATGGCGGTCGCCGAGGAAGTCGTCCCCGCGCTGTCGGCCGTGCCGGGCTGCGAGCGGTGCGCGTACGCCGGGTCGCTGCGGCGGATGAAGGACACGATCGGCGACGTCGACATCCTGGCCTCGGTGGGCGACCCGGCCGACGACTCTGCCGCCCTGATGGCGGCCTTCACCGCGCTGCCGTACGTCACCGAGGTGATCGCCCACGGCGAGACGAAGAGCTCGGTCCGCACGGCCGCGGGACTCCAGGTCGACCTGCGGGTGGTGCCGAGGGACTCCTGGGGAGCCGCGCTGCAGTACTTCACCGGGTCGAAGGCGCACAACATCCGCACCCGGGAGATCGCCGTGCACCGGAAGCTGAAGCTGTCGGAGTATGGCGTGTTCGACGTGGCGACCGGCGAGAAGATCACATCGGCGGACGAGGCGGAGGTGTACGGCATGCTCGGCCTGCCGTGGATCGAGCCGACGCTGCGCGAGGACACCGGGGAGATCGAGGCCGCGCTCAGCGTGGGGCTCCCGAGGGTGGTGACCTCGACCGACATCCGCGGCGACCTGCACACCCACACCGACCTGACCGACGGGCTCGCGCCGCTGGAGGAGATGGTCGAGGCGGCCGCGGCGCGCGGCTACGCCTACTATGCGGTGACCGACCACGCGCCCAACCTCTTCATGCAGCGGATGACCGACGAGAAGGCGCTGCAGCAGCGCGAGCGGCTCCGCCGCCTCGGCACGGCCCGCCACGGCATGACGCTGCTACACGGGTGCGAGCTCAACATCGGCCCGGAGGGCGAGGTCGACTGGCCGCCGGAGTTCCTGGCCGGGTTCGACCTGTGCGTGGCCTCGGTGCACTCGCACTTCACCCAGCCGCCCGAGGAGATGACCCGGCGGCTGATCCGGGCCTGCGAGAACCCGTACGTGAAGATCATCGGTCATCCGACGGCGCGGATCATCGGCAGGCGCGAGCCGGTGGACGCCGACTGGCCGAGGGTGTTCGACGCCTGCGTGCTCACCGGGACGGCGCTGGAGATCGACTCCTTCCCCGACCGGCTCGACCTGCCCTCGGGCCTCGTCCGGCGTGCCGCCGACCGGGGCGTGCTGTTCTCGATCGACAGCGACGCGCACGCCGTGCCGCACCTCGACGTCATGCGGTACGGCGTCGGCACCGCGCAGCGCGGCTGGCTCACCCCCGACCGGGTGATCAACACCTGGCCGGTGGATCGGCTGCGGGAGTTCCTCCGCCCGGGATGAAGGGGCGCGCTGCCGCGCCCTGCTCACTCCGGTGGCTGCCGCTCTCGTGGAGATGCCACACCTGCGGTGCGCAGGTCCGCGATGCTCCGGCGCTCTCGTGCGGGGAGCGTCGTGTCGCTTCGGAGCGGAACTCCGATGGCCGTCATCGTGAGGATGCGCCAACCGGGCCTGACGCCGAGCCGGTTGTGCAGCCCTTCGAGATCGAAGGCGCGGAACTGCCGGCAGGACAGGCCCATGGCGTGGGCCTGCACGGTCATGTGCGCCACCGCCTGGCCGAGGTCGTAGTCGGCGAACTCGGAGTAGAGCATGCCGGTGTCGTCGACCTCGCGGCGAGCCATGTTGACGACCAGCGCGCCGGCGGCGGGCGCCCATCGGCGCGAGCTTCCAGCGAGGTGTTCGACAAGTTGACCGTGTCCGTCCTCTTCCCGGCGGCGCAGATGGAACGACCAGGGCTGAGCGTTGCCGGCGGAGGGAGCCCACCGGGCCGCCTCCAGCAGGGTTTCGACGTCCGAGCCGGACAGCACATGGCTGGGGTCGAAGCGCAGAGGACTGAAGCGCCCCTGCAGGGCCGATGTGAGCTGCGGGGCGTTCATCCCTGACACCGCCCGGACGGTCCGATGATTGGTGCGCGCCGCCGGTCGGCGCTCTCGCCGGTCACGAGGAACGTCCTGCGTGATCCTCGTCCTGGTCCTCCTCCAGCACCCGCTGGGCGACGGCGAACGCGGCGTTGGCGGCGGGAACCCCGCAGTAGATCGCGGTCTGCAGCAGCACCTCTTTGATCTCGTCGATGGTGAGCCCGTTGCGCCGCGCGGCCCGCACGTGCATGGCCAGCTCCTCCAACTGCCCGCGGGCCACCAGGGCGGTGAGGGTGATGCAGCTGCGGGTGCGGCGGTCCAGCCCCGGGCGGGTCCAGATCTCCCCCCAGGCGTACCGGGTGATCAGGTCCTGGAAGTCCGCGGTGAACTCGGTGATCCGGGCCTGCGCCCGGTCCACGTGCGCGTCGCCCAGCACCTCGCGGCGCACCCGCATGCCGTCCTCGCCGCTCATGCCGTCCTCCAGCGGGTGGTCAGATGCCGCGTGATCGCCTCGTTCACGACGTCCGGGCGTTCGGCGGTGGCCAGGTGGGCCGCCCGCGGCACGACCAGCAGCTCGGCGTCCGGGATGCCCCCGGCCAGGACCTCGGCGTGCGCGGGCGGGGTCGCCGGGTCCTCGGCTCCGGCGATCACCAGGGCGGGCGCGCGGACCTCGCCGAGCCGGTCGCGGACGTCGAAGATCGCCAAGGCGTCGCAGCACGCGGCGTATCCCTCGGGGTCGGCGTCGCGGAGCATGTCCAGGTAGCGCTCGGCGTGGGGGAAACCCGCCGTGAACCACCGTCTCCTCGTCGCCTCGGCCAGCGGTTTCGTGCCCTCCGCGCGGACCAGCGCGGCGCGCTCGTGCCAGCTTTCCGCCGTGCCGAACCGCGCGGAGGTGCAGCACAGGACCAGGCTCGCGACGCGGTCCGGCGCGCGCAGCGCCAGCGTGGTCCCGACGGCCCCGCCCAGCGACACCCCCGCGTACGAGACCGACTCCAGGCCGGCGCGGTCGAGCAGCGCCAGCACCCCGTCGGCGAGGTCGTCCACGGTCAGATCACGCGTGGGACCGGAGGCGGCCGGCGAGCCGCCGTGGCCGGGCAGGTCGTAGCGGAGCACCCGCCAGGTGCGCGTGAGTGCGGGAAGCTGCGGCTCCCACAGGTCGAGCGTCGTGCCCAGCGAGGGCCCGAGCACGACGACCGGGGCGTCCGGCGGCCCGTCGAAGCGGTGGTGCAGGATCATGATGCCTTTTCCTCGTGGTGCTCCAGAGCCCGGTCGACGAGGGCGGGCGCCGCCCCGATGCCCGGGTCCTCCCCATGCTCGGCCAGCACGGCGAGTAGATGATCGAGATTGTGCCGCATGCGCTCGGGGAACACCTCCAACCCCTCGGCCAGCTCGGCGGCCGTCCCGGCCGCGCCGCCGGCCAGGCGCAGGCACTCGCGCAGCGGCTGCCACTCGGCGTGCCAGCTTCCCGCGGGCCGCTCGTGCTCGGCGACCCGCGAGGCGAGCAGGATCTGCGCGAGCGCGGGCGTCTGCAGCGCCGCCGACCTGATCATCGTGGCGAGCACCGGGTTGCGCTTGTGCGCCATCGCCGACGAGCCGCCCCGGCCCGGCGCGGAGGGCTCGGCCACCTCGCCCACCTCGCTCTGCGCCAGCAGGATCACGTCGGTGGCGAGCTTGCCCAGCGCGCCCGTCACGGCGGCGAGCGCGCAGGCCAGGTCGGTCACGGGCGTGCGCAGCGCGTGCCAGGGCAGCACCGGCTCGGCCAGCCCGGTCTCGGCCGCGAACAGCGGCAGCAGCTCCAGCGCACGCTCGCCGTACCCGGCCATGGTGCCGGCCGCGCCGCCGAGCTGGACCGGTAGCCGCACCGCCGCCAGGCGGTCGAGCGCGTCGCGGCAGCCGACCAGCCACCCGGCGGCCTTCAGCCCGAACGTGGTGGGCACCGCCTGCTGCCCGAGCGTGCGGCCCGCCATCGGGGTGTCCCGGTGCTCGCCGGCCAGCCGGGCCAGCGCGGCGAGCGTCAGGCCGAGGTCGCGCAGGATGGTCTCGCGGGCCCGCGCGGCCACCAGCATCGCCGCCGTGTCGAGGATGTCCTGGCTGGTGGCGCCGTGATGCACCCAGGATCCCGCCTCGCCTGCGGCGGCCCGCAGGTCCATGACCAGCGGCACGACGGGGTTGCCGGCGTCCCTGGCGCGGCGGGCGAGGCCGGCGGGGTCGTAGCGGTCCTGCCCGCTCATGGCCACGGCCGCCTCGGCGATCGCGGCGACGGCCCACTCGGGGACGACGCCGAGGCGGGCCTGCGCCCGCGCGAGGCAGACCTCCGCCTCCAGCATCGCCCGCAGCCAGGCGTCGTCGGCCGTGACCGCCGCCACCTCCGTGCCCGCCCACACCGGGGACAGCAACCCCACGTCGGAACCCGCGTCAGAACTCAAGGAAGACCGTCTCCTGCTCGCCCTGCAGCCGTACGTCGAACCGGTAGACGCCCTGCCCCTCGGCCTGGGCGAGCAACGTCGCGCGGCGGACCGGGTCGAGGGAGTCGAGCAGGGGGTCGGGCGTGTCCGCGAGGTAGACGCGGGTCCACACCGGCTTGAGCAGGCCCCGCGCGAAGACCAGCAGCGCGGCGTACGGCCGGGCGGGCGGCGCGAGGCGGAACCGGTAGGAACCGTCGGGGGCGGTGCCGCATCGCCCGAAGCCGGAGACCCCGCTCCCGCCGCGGCCGAGGGCGCCCCGATCGCCGCCTTCCCCGGTCCACAGCTCCAGCAGGGCGTCGGGCACCGGCTCGCCGGCGCCGTCGAACACCCGGCCGGTGATCGTCACGGCCCCCGGATGGCCCTCGGGGACGAGCTCCCAGTCGGCCGCGTACGGCAGGGCGAACCCGAAGAAGGGGCCGACGGTCTGCGAAGGGGTGGTCACGCGTCCTCCATCGGGGTACGGCCGAGCACGACGTCCCACCGGTAGCCGAGAGCCCACTCCGGCTCGGTGATGTCCAGGTCGAACGTGGCGACGAGCCGCTCGCGGGCGGCCGGGTCGGGAATGGACCGGAAGATCGGGTCGAAGGCGAACAGCGGGTCGCCGGGGAAGTACATCTGTGTCACCAGGCGCTGGGTGAACGCCGTGCCGAAGATCGAGAAGTGGATGTGCGCGGGCCGCCAGGCGTTCGGGTGGTTGCGCCAGGGATAGGCCCCCGGCTTGATCGTGACGAACCGGTAGCGGCCCTCGCCGTCGGTCAGGCACCGGCCCGCGCCGGTGAAGTTGGGGTCGAGCGGAGCCGGGTGCTGGTCGCGCTGGTGGGCGTACCGGCCGGCGGCGTTCGCCTGCCAGAGCTCCACCAGCGTGTCCGGGATCGGCCAGCCCGAGGCGTCAAGGACCCGCCCGGTGACGATGATGCGCTCGCCGAGGGGCTCGCCCGCGTGGCCCGCGGTCAGGTCGGCGTCGAGCGGGTCCACCTCGCCGCGGCCGAAGACCGGGCCGGTCAGCTCGGCCGCCTCCGGGTCCTCCTTCATCTGCAGCGGCGGCCGGGACGGCGCCCGCAGGACCGTGCTGGCGTAGTCCGGGTGCAGGTAGGGGGGGTGCGTCACGATGTCTCCTCTTGGTAGGGCAGGCCCACGTAGTTCTCCGCCAGCGTCGTCCCGGCCGCGTCGGAGGACGTCACGTAGTCGAGGTAGGAGGTCTGCAGCCGCCGGGCGTAGGCGTCGTCGGACTCGAACGTGTGCAGCAGCGTCGTCATCCACCACGAGAAATGCTGGGCCCGCCACACCCGGGGCAGGCAGGCCGTCGAATAGCCGTCCAGGGCCTCCGTCGAGCCGTCGGCGAACAGGCGCGCCAGCGCCTCGGTCAGCACGCGGACGTCGGCCACCGCGAGGTTGAGCCCCTTCGCGCCGGTCGGCGGCACGATGTGGGCCGCGTCCCCGGCCAGGAACAGCCTGCCGTACTGCATGGGCTCGGCCACGAAGCCGCGCATGGGCGTGATCCCTCTTTCGACGATCTCGCCGGTCGCGAGGGTGAAGCCGGGCACGGTCTCCAGCCTGGCCCGCAGCTCGGCCCAGATCCGCTCGTCGGGCCACGCGGCGAGGTCCTCGTCGGGGGCCACCTGCAGATAGAAGCGGCTGATCTCCGGGGTGCGCATGCTGTGCAGCGCGAAGCCGCGCTCGGTCCGCGAGTAGATCAGCTCCTCCGACGACGGCTTCACCTTCGCGAGGATGCCGAGCCAGGCGAAGGGGTAGTCGCGCTGATACTCGGTCAGCACGCCCTCGGGGATCGACGGCCGGGACACGCCGTGGAAGCCGTCGCACCCGGCGATCACGTCGCAGTCCAGCCGCTCGCCCCCGAAAGTGAGGTACGGCCGGTCGGTGTCGATGTCGTGCACGGCCACGTCGTCCACCTCGAAGCGGACGTCGCCCCCGGCCGCCAGCCGGGCGGCGATCAGGTCCTTGACGACCTCCTGCTGGCCGTACACGGTGATGGCCCGTCCGGGCACCAGCCGTTCGAAGGCGATGCGGTGGCCCGCTCCGCCGTACCGCAGCTCGATGCCGTGGTGGGGCAGGCCCTCCCGCTTCATCCGCTCGCCGACGCCCGCCTCGACGAGCGTGTCCACCGTGCCCTGTTCGAGCACCCCCGCCCGCACCCGCCGCTCGACGTACTCCCTGCTGCGGCGTTCGAGCACCACGGACTCGATTCCGCGCAGATGGAGGAGATGGGAGAGCAGCAGGCCGGCCGGTCCTGCTCCGATGATCCCGACCTGAGTTCGCATGGCCCAAGCATCGGGAAGCACCCGCCGTCCCGCGTAGGCTTTGCTTCTACTGAGTGGAAGAAGGGGTCACATGGCCGGCGGCGCACGCGATCCGGGGCGTTCGGTGACGTCGCGGGTGCTGGCCGTTCTCGGCGCCTTCGACGCCCGCCACCCGCGGCTCACGCTGACGGAGATCGCCGGCCGGACCGGCATGGCGCTGAGCACCGTTCACCGGCTCGTCGCGGAGCTGGAGGAGTGGCGCGCGCTGCGCCGCGGCGCCGACGGGCGCTACCAGATCGGCCGCCGCATGTGGGAGCTGGGACAGCTCGCTCCCGACCCGCTGCAGGAGGTGGCGCACCCCTGGCTGCAGGAGCTGTTCGGCGGCACCGGGGAGAACGTCCACCTGGCGGTGCGCGACGGGGTCGAGGTGCTCTACGTCGACAAGGTGTACGGCAAGCGGGCCGTGCCGATCGTGTCGCGGACCGGCTCGCGCCTGCCCATGCACCCGACCGGCGTCGGCAAGGCGCTGCTGGCCTTCGAGCCGGGCTGGTTCGTCACGTCCTACCTGTCCCGGCCGCTGGAGCGGCCGACCCCGCACACCGTCACCGAGCCGGGCCGGCTGGCCCGCGAGCTGTCCCAGGTGCGCGCTCAGGGATACGCGACCACGCACGAGGAGATGACGCTCGGCTCCTGCTCGGCGGCCGCGCCGGTGCTGGTCGGAGACCGGCCCGTCGCGGCCGTCGGCATCGTGGTCTCCTCCAGGCGGGTGCGCGAGCTGCCCCGCCTGGTCGATCCGCTGCTGGCCGTCGCGGCCCGCATCGCCGGCGACTACCGGGCCGCCGTCACCGGCGATGCCTGAATCGATCAACGTTCGTTAAGATCGGCGGCGAACGTGAGAAACGGAGATCGCGGGTGAGCCGGGACGAGGAAGCGCTGAAGGCCATCGACTTCTCCACGCCGAGTGTGGCGCGGATCTACGACTGGTGGCTGGGCGGCAAGGACAACTTCGCGGTCGACAGGGCCGCCGCCGAGAAACTCCTCGAACTGGTCGGCCCCGACGGCCGCCTGGTGATCAGGCAGAACCGGGAGTTCCTCGGCCGCGCCGTCCGCTTCCTCAGCGAGTCGGGCATCCGGCAGTTCCTCGACCTCGGCACCGGCATTCCCACGCGGGGCAACGTCCACGAGGTCGCCCACGAGATCGATCCCGAGGCGACCGTCGTCTACGTCGACAACGACCCGATCGTCGCCGCGCACGGCCGGGCGCTGCTGACCGGCAGCGGCCGTACGGGCGTGGTGCAGGCCGACATGCGCGACCCGGACGCGATCGTCGAAAGCCCGATCACCACGGAGCTGATCGACTTCGCCGAGCCGGTGGCCGTGCTGCTCGTCGCCGTGCTGCACTTCGTGGACGACGACGACGCCGAGCGCGTCGTGGCCCACTTCCGCGAGCGCATGGCCCCCGGCAGCTACCTCGTCATCTCCCACGGCACGCAGGGCCGCCTGAGCGAGGACACGATCACCGGGGCCCGGGCGGTGTACGAGAAGTCCACGGCCGCGCTGCGCGACCGCACGCCCGAGCACATCGCCCGGTTCTTCACGGGGTTCGAGCTGGTCGAGCCGGGGCTGGTCGACGTGGCCGACTGGCGCACCGACGGCGGCTTCGTCGAGCACAGCAAGGGCGGCTACGTCCTCGGCGGCGTCGGCCGGCTGGCCTGACCGGCCCGCGGGCAGGCTTCCTGGCGGACCTCGAACGTGACCCGCGGCGGAACCCGCAGCGTGGTGCAGACGGCGCAGTGCTCCAGGACCGACAGGAGCGAGGCGCGCAGCCCCGCGGGCAGGCCGGGGGCCTCCACCGACAGCTCGATGGAGTCGATCCGTCCCGGGCAGACGCCCAGGTCGTAGCGCGCGGTCACGCCCACCCCGGCGGGCAACTGGCGCTGGCGCAGGTAGCGTTCGGCGCAGCAGGCGACGCCGGCGGCCACGCTGCCCACGAACAGCTCGGCCGGAGTGGGGCCGGTGTCGCTCCCGCCGACGTCCGCGGGCTGGTCGGCGCGGACCACGTGGCGCCGGACGCGGACGTCGAACCGGTCGGCTCCGTGCCAGGCGACCCGGATGACGCCGTCACGCGGCTCCCTCATGGCGCACCCCCGCGTCCATTGGGCTCTATCCGAGTATGTCCGTCGCCGACGGCGGATGAGCGCATACGGACCGTAAGAAGCCGGTCGTGACCTGACAAAGACCAGGAGCCCGCGGTGCCCCGGTTTGCGAGACTCCAACTGTGGGGGCGTGCGTGGCGCCGACGGGGGAGCGGACCATGATCCCGCAGACGCACCTGGACGGGCTGCTGGCCGAACTGCACACGAGGCTGCAGGCGGTCCTGTCGACGCGTGACCGGGTCCACGCGTTGCTGGAGGCGGTTGTCTCGGTGGGCGGCGACCTCGATCTGGAGACCGTGCTGCGCCGGATCGTCGAGACCGCCGCCAAGCTGGTCGACGCCAGATACGGCGCGCTCGGCGTGATCGGGGAGGACAACACCCTCGCCCGCTTCGTCCCGGTGGGGATGAGCGAGGAGGAGATCGCCGGGATCGAGCACTGGCCGCACGGCCTGGGCCTGCTCGGGCTGCTGATCAAGGAACCCCGGCCCCTGCGGCTGCCCCGCATCTGCGACCACCCCGAGTCGTACGGCTTCCCGTCCGGCCACCCCCCGATGGCGGCCCTGCTCGGCGTGCCCGTACGGGTCCGGGGTCAGGTGTTCGGCAACCTCTACCTGACGGAAAAGCGCGGGGGAGGGGAGTTCGACGAGGACGACGAGGCGATCGTCGTGGCCCTCGCCAGCGCCGCCGGGGTGGCCATCGAGAACGCCCGCCTGTACGAGGACACCCGCCGCAGGGAGACCTGGCTGCAGGCGTCGGCGGAGATCACCAGGAGCCTGCTGTCCGGCGCCGAGACGCCGCGGGTGCTGACGCTGATCGCCCGCCGTGCCCGGCGGATGGCCGGCGCGGACACGGTGGCGATCCTGCTGCCGGAGGACGGCGGCCGGACGCTGCGGATCGCGATCGCGGACGGCATGCCCGGCCCTGCCCGAGGGCGCCGGCTGCCCGTCGAGGACTCGCTGGCCGGGGAGGCGTTCGCCTGCGCGAAGCCCCGCGTGGTCACCGACGTGGGCGACACCGACCTGCGTACGGCGGCCGGGGAGACGGGAGCGGTGTGCGCCGTGCCGCTGGGGGGCCCGGGAGCGGTGCGCGGGGTGTTGTCGCTGGGCAGGCGGCCCGGCCGCGTCCCGTTCAGCCGCGCGGAGGTGTGCATGGTCCACTCCTTCGCCGGGCACGCGGCCGTCGCGCTCGAACTGGACGAGGCGCGCAGGGACGCCGAGCGGCTCGGCCTGCTGGAGGACCGCGACCGCATCGCCAAGGACCTGCACGACGTGGTCATCCAGCGGCTGTTCGCCGTCGCGATGACGCTGACGGGCGCCGCGCGGCTCGTGGAGCATCCGGAGGCGGCCGCGCGGCTGCGGACCGCGATCGACGAACTCGACGGCACGATCCGGCAGATCCGCTCCACGATCTTCGCACTGCGGACCCCGGCCGGCGCCCCCGGGCTGCGCGCCCGGCTCGTCGAGCTGGTCGAGGGCGCGCGGCGGCCCCTCGGTTTCATGCCGGCCCTGTGCATGGACGGGCAGCTCGACACCCGTGTGCCCGCCCCGGTCGGGGAGCACCTGCTGGCCGTGGCGCGGGAGGCGATCTCCAACGTGGTGCGGCACGCGCACGCCACCCGCGCCGGCGTCACCGTGCGCCTGGAGGAGGACCGGCTGACGCTGCTCGTGGAGGACGACGGGGTCGGCATCCCGGTGGGGGGACGGCGCAGCGGCCTGCGCAACCTGAGCGACCGCGCCGAGGGCCTGGGCGGGTCGTGCGCCGCCGAGGCCCTCGCCTGCGGAGGAACGCGCCTGTGCTGGAGCGTCCCGCTGCCGCAGCGCCATGAGGAGACGCTGTGAGCAGACCCTGTGAGAAGACGTCGGGAGGAGGCATCGCGCCATGACCGAGCCGTTCAGTGCCCCGGTCGCCGATCCGGGCGCCGATCCGGTCGTCGTCGGCACCGACGGGTCTACGGGAGCGACCCGGGCGGTGGAGTGGGCGGCCGACCACGCCGGCCTGCGGGGCCTGCCCCTGCGGGTGGTCCACGCCGTCGAGCGCCTGCCCTACGACGTCCCGTGCTATCCCATCCCCGACAGCTACGACAGGCTGGCGCCCTCGGGCCGGCAGATCCTCGATCATGCCGAGCGGGTCGCCCGGGACCGGCGGCCCGGCCTCGACGTGACGACGGAGCCGGCCGAGGGGCGTCCCGGCCGGGTCCTGCGCGACCAGGCCGCCCGCGCCGCCGAGGTGGTGCTCGGCAGCCACGGTGCGGGCGGCTTCCCCGGCATGCTGCTCGGATCGGTGGGCAACCACGTCGCCGGGCACGTGGCCGTGCCGGTCGTCGTCGTCCGGCCGGCGCCCCCGGAGGCGGTGGCCGAGATCGCGGTGGGGTTCGACTGCTCGGAGGCGTCCGGGCCCGCCCTGGCGTACGCGTTCGAGGAGGCGCGGCTGCGCGGCCACCGGGTGCGGATCGTCTGCGCCTGGGAGCCGCCGGTGCCGTACGCACCCGTGATCGCCGGGGACCCGGACGACATGCAGCGGGCCGCGGAGGACTACGCGCGCACCGAGCTGCAGCCGTGGCAGGGCGGGAACACCGAGGTCAAGACCGAGCTGGACATGGTCCGCGGCCATCCGGTCGCCGCGCTCATCGAGGCCTCGTCCCGGGCCGTCATGCTCGTCGTCGGCTCCCACGGGCGCAACGCCTTCACCGCGGCCGTGCTCGGCTCGGTGAGCCGCGCCGTGCTCGCCCACGCGCACTGCCCGGTGGCCGTGGTGAGGGGGGGTGCGGTCGTGAGGGGAGGCGGCAGGGGGCGGTGAGTCACCCGAGGAGGCGGGCCGGCCGCACTCCCGGGACCGTCCGCTCCAGCAGGTCGGCCACGTGCCCGGGGCCCTGACCCTCGGGACCCCGCAGGTCGATCTCGCCGTCGCGCACGAGGACCTCCCAGGACGCATCGGAGGGGTAGCGCTCGCGCAGGGCGGCCAGGACGGCCTCGCGCAGCTCGTCGTCCGACCTGGCCAGCAGCGCCATGAGGTCGCGGCGGCTGACCATCCCGACGACCCGCTCGTCGCGCAGCACCGGCACGCTCTTGACCCTCTTCGTGATCATGAGGTCGGTCAGCACCCGCGCGTCGGTGGTGTCCTCGACGGAGCTCACCTGGCGCGACATGACGTCTCCCACGGCGCGGGGCGCCGAGACGCCCGGCGTGAACGCGCCGCACAGCAGGTCGATCTCGCTGACCATCCCGACCAGTTCGCCGTGCTCCCCGAGCACGGGGGCGGCCGTGATGTCGTGGTCGTACAGCACCCGGATCGCCCGCCGCACGGAGTCGTCGCGGCGCAGGGTGATCGCCGGGCTGCGCATGACCTCACCGGCCAGCATGGTCCACCTTCCCCGTCTGTCGCCCTCGTGGTCTCGCAGGCTCATTCCACCGTTATTCCACCGCCGCCCGGGCCGGACGGGCAGGTGCCGGAGGTCCCCGGCGGTGGGGTCTTTGGGCCCGTGCGGCGCCCGCGCCCGGGTGGTCGGATGGAGGTGGGTGCACGTGCTCGGCCCAGGGCGCACCGCCCGTGTGCGTCGGCGTGCGCCCGCGGGGAGGAACGATGACCGTAGAAGCCATGACCGCCGCCGACGTGATGAGCAGAGTGCTCGTGACGGTGAAGCCGGACGAGTCGCCGCTCATGGCGTGGGAACTCATGCGCCGCGGATCGATGCATCACCTGCCCGTGGTGGATTCCGGTTCCCGCATCATCGGCGTGCTCACGCGCGAGGACATCGCGGCCCACTGGTCGGGCGGGCCGGCGGAGCAGTCCAGCAGCCAGGTGCGCCAGTTGCTGACCGGGCGCAGATGCCCGCATGTGCCGCCCGACGCGTCGCTCCCCGCCGTCGCGGCCGTCATGCTGGAGTCGGGGGTGGACGTCGTCCCGGTCATCGGGGCCTCCGGCACCCTGCAGGGTCTCGTCACCGTGACCGACGTGCTCGTGGCGGTCGCGGGCAGGCGGGGGGCCGCGTCTGCGCACGAGGAGGTGCCGGCCGGGATGTTCCGCCTTGAGCCGGTGCTGCCGCCCAAGCCCTCCCGGACCGCCGAGGACCAGCGGCAGGGGCCGTGACCCCCGGTCGCGATTTCCCGCGGACCACGTGCAGAATAAGGTCATGTTCCGCACGGTGGTGATCTTCAAGTGAGTGCCCGTATCGACCATGCCGTCACGTCGGGCACCTTCAGCCTGGACGGCCAGACCTTCGACGTCGACAACAACGTCTGGGTGCTCGGCGACGACGCCGAATGCGTGGTGTTCGACGCGCCCCACGACGTCAAGGCGATCACGGACGTGATCGCGGGCCGGCGCGTCCTCGCCATCCTCGCCACCCACGCCCACGACGACCATGTGCGGGTCGCGCCGGAGCTGTCGGAGGCGACCGGGGCGCCCGTTCTGCTGCACCCGGCCGATTTGCCGGTCTGGCGGCTCACCCACCCCGATCGCGAGCCCGGCGGCACGCTTTCGGACGGCCAGGTCATCGAGGTCGGCGGAACCCGCCTGGAAGTGCTCCACACTCCCGGGCACGCCCCCGGCGCCTGCTGCTTCCACGCGCCGGATCTGGGCGTCGTCTTCACCGGCGACACCCTGTTCCAGGGCGGTCCCGGTGCGACCGGGCGCTCGTTCTCCGACTTCGGCCTGATCGTCGACTCGATCCGCGACCGCCTGCTGGTCCTGCCGCCCGAGACCGTCGTCCACACCGGCCACGGCGACAGCACGACGATCGGCGCGGAGCTGCCGCACCTCGACGAGTGGATCCGCCGGGGCCACTGACACCCGGCCCGCGCGGGGTCTTGACGATCAGACGTCCCGCGGTTGACACTCACGAAACCGACTCAACCCGCCCCCGGCCCGCCGGGGGTGGCCCAGGTTTCCTGGTGTTAACGCTAACAAGACCGGTGGTCCCGCGCCGCCGGCCGGGAGAGACGATGCACAGCCGCACCAGCCCCCCATGCCGCCCCCCAGGCCGTCTCCCTCGCCTCGCCCGCAGAGCCCTCGCGGCGGTCGCCGCGCTGTTCCTGGCGGCGGGCGGGCTCACGCCCCCGGCGCACGCGGCCGAAGCGGCGGATCCGTCCGGCCTGCTGCTGCGGTACACGTTCGACGAGACGGGCGGCACCGTCGTCCACGACGCCTCGGGCCACGGCAACGACGGCAGCTACGAGCGGACGCCCGCCTTCGGCCAGGGCGTCGAGGGCGGCTCGTTCGCCATGGCCGGAGGGCCGTCCTCGTCCACCACCGCGCCGTACGTGAAGATCCCGAACGGCGTGCTGAAGGGCCGCAGCGGTGTCACCGTCGCCACGTACGTGAAGTGGAACGCCTCCACGACGGTGAACCAGTGGCTGTACGGCCTCGGCCCGGACAGCACCAGATACCTGTTCGCCTCGCCGTACAACGGCGGCAAGATCCTCTACTCGGCGATCACGACGGGCGGCTGGCAGGCCGAGTCGAAACTGTCCGGGGGGCCGGCCCTGCCGGGCGGCGCCTGGAAGCACGTCGCGGTGACCGTCGACGGCGGCAGCGGGACCGCCGTCATGTACCTCGACGGCATCGAGGTGGCGCGCTCGACCGACGTGCCGGTCGAGCCCTCCGACCTGTACGACGCGAGCAAGGACTACACCGGCTACATCGGGAAGTCGCTCTACTCGGCCGACCCTTACTTCGCCGGTGAGGTGGACGACTTCCGGATCTACGACCACGCGCTGTCGGCGACCGAGGTGCTCCAGGTCTCCGGTAACACGGCGGACGTCGCCGGCGCCACGCTGCCCGAGCTCAAGGTCCCGGCGATCGTGGACGGCGCGAACGGCAGGATCGTGCTGCCGGTGAAGGAGGGCACCGACCTCACCCGGCTCGCGCCCGCGTTCACCCTGGTCCCGGGGGCGGGCATCAGCCCGGCGTCGGGCACGGTGCGCGACCTGTCAGAGCCGGTCACCTACACCGTCACCGGCTCCGACGGCGCGCGGCGGACGTGGACGGCCGAGGCGAGGGTGATGAAGAGTCCGGTGATCCCCGGCCTGTACGCCGACCCGAACATCGCCGTGTTCGGCGACACGTTCTACATGTATCCGACCACCGACGGCTTCGCCGGCTGGAGCGGCACGCAGTTCCACGCGTTCTCGTCCAAGGACCTGGTCCACTGGACCGACCACGGCGTCGTCCTCGACCTCGGGCCCGACGTGACCTGGGCCGACAACAGCGCCTGGGCGCCGACGATCGCCGAGCGGAACGGCACGTACTACTTCTACTTCAGCGGCGGCATGGCCACCGGCAACACCGGCAAGCACCTCGGCGTCGCCGTGTCCGACTCGCCGGCCGGGCCGTTCCGGGACGCCCTGGGCAAGCCGCTGGTGGCGGCCGGGACCTACGGCGGCCAGATGATCGACTCGGATGTGTTCGTCGACGACGACGGCCAGGCGTACCTCTACTGGGGCAACGGCGGCTCCTACCAGGTGCCGCTGAACGACGACATGGTGTCGTTCGACCCCGCCAAGGTGAAGACGTACAAGCCGAGCGGCTACAACGAGGGCTCGTTCGTCTTCAAGCGTGGCGGGATCTACTACTTCATGTGGTCGGAGAACGACACGCGCGACGAGAACTACCAGGTCGCGTACGCCACCGGCGCCTCGCCGCTCGGCCCGTGGACCAAGCGGGGCGTGATCCTGCAGAAGGACCCGTCCCTCGGGATCAAGGGCACGGGTCACAACTCGGTCGTACGGGTGCCCGGGACCGACGACTGGTACATCGCCTATCACCGCTTCGCCATCCCCGGCGGCGACGGCACCCACCGGGAGACCACCGTCGACCGGATGGAGTTCGACGAGAACGGCCTGATCAAGAAGGTCGTGCCGACGCTGGAGAGCGTCGCCCCGGTGTCGGTCGCGAACGCCGGACCGGACGTCAAGGGCAGCGAGGGGACCCCGATCCGGCTGGCCGGGTCGGCGAGTGGCGCGGCCAAGTGGAGCTACGAGCCCGGCGAGGGTGTCGACTCCGGCGCCACCTGCTCCTTCGCGGATCCCGGCGCCGCCGAGACCGCCTTCACCTGCAGCGACGACGGGGCCTACACCGTCACGCTGACCTCCGGCCGCAGCCGCGACAGCGCCAGGGTGACCATCGCCAACGCCGTTCCCGAGGCCGGGGACGTCGTCACCCCCGCCGGTCCGGTCGAGGCGGGCACGCGGGTGACCCTTTCGGTCCCGGTCGCCGACCGGGGCGCGAACGACGAGCTCACCTGCACGGTGGACTGGAAGGACGGGACCACCCGGCCCGGCGCGGTCGCCGGCGGGACGTGCACGGCCCGGCACACCTATGCGAAACCGGGCGTCCACGAGCCCGCGGTCGCCCTCGCCGACGACGACGGCGCGACCGCCTCGGCGACCGGCCGTCCGGTGGTCGTGTACGACCGGGACGCCGGCTTCGTCACCGGCGGCGGCTGGATCGACTCGCCTCCCCGCGCCTACCGCGCCAATCCGGCGCTGACCGGCATGGCCACCTTCGAGTTCACGGCCAGGTACGCGAAGAACGCGGCGGGGAAGGACCACGCCACTCCGACAGGGAGCACCACCTTCTCGTTCCAGTCCGGGCCCATGGAATTCACGTCCACGGCGTACGACTGGCTCGTGGTCTCGGGCGGGGAGGTCCGCTACCGCGGCATCGGGACGATCGGCGGCGCCGGGCGGTACGGCTTCGAAGTCGTCGCCCGCGACGGCGACACCCGCGACGGGGACGGTGTGGACCGCTTCGCCGTCCGGATCTGGGACGAGAGGACCGGCGACGTGGTCTACCAGAACGGAGCCGGTGACGCGGCCCGCGGCAGCGTCGTCGTCCACGCGAAGTAGGGCGTTCACGCGAAGTGAGCGACTTATCGGGCCACCCGGACGCCGGTGACGGCGAAGCGCTCGACCTTCGCCACGTGGCCGCCGGTGCTGGCGACGAGGGTGAGCGTCCGGCCCGGGGCCGCGCGGAAGGTCACGGTGGCGGACCAGGGGACGCCGTCTCCTCCGGCCGCGACGCAGCAGCGTTCGCCGAGGGGGCGGGCGCTCCCGGTCGCGCGCACGTCCACCCGGATGCTCTCGTCCACTCCGGTGATCCTGCCGCCCACCCTGACGGGTGAGGACACGACGGCGCCGTAGCCGGGAGTGGTGAGGGAGAAGGTGGTGTCGTCGGTGCCCACCACCTCCCACGGCGCGTCCGGCCCGGCGCCGAACCTGACCAGGTGGATGACGGCGGCGATGCCGGGCCGTCCGCCGCCCTCGCCGCGGATGCCGACGGAGACGCGGGCGTCCCCGCCGGTCACCGTGCGCTTGACCACCTGGTCGACGCCGGTGAAGCCCAGAAATCCCTGGGTGAAGGACAGCGCGGTCCGTTCCGCGTCCAGATGCCAGGGCTGATGGCCGCCCGAGCGGTAGCTCTCCTGCCAGTCCCGCGCCTGTTTCTCGTCGGCGAACGGCCACAGCGGCTGGTAGCGGCCCGCCACAAGGGAACCCCCGGTGGAGGAGGGGGTGGAGGTGGAGGGAGTGGGGGCGGTGGCCACCGGGCTGCTCCGCTGGACGGTCGCCGCGCCGCTCTGCCGGCCGGTGCCCTGGCTGACTCCCTGGCTGGCTCCGCACGCGCCCGCCAGCAGGCTGAGCGCGGCCAGCACGGCGGACGCCCACCTGGCACGGCCCGCCCGGCCGTCTGTCACGCCGCCGTTCACGATGCACGCTCCCGCCCCGAGAGTTTCCTTGACTGAGAGCATGCCCGGAGGGATGCCGGGCATTCGCCGGCGCACTGCCTGCGATGCGGATGTGCGGTCTGTTAGCGATAACAGTGAGGTGGGTCAGCGGTCGAGTCTTCCAGAACGAAACCTTGACCAGAGACAATGCGAACGCTAACAATCGGCACGCGAGACCCCTGCCCGTTGAAGGAGATCTTCGTGCTCCAGGCACAGCTGACCATCGATCCCGCCCACCGGGTGGCCCCCGTACGGCGCCGCACGTTCGGCACGTTCGTCGAGCACCTCGGCCGCTGCGTCTACACCGGCATCTACGAGCCGGGCCACCCCACGGCGGACGAGGAGGGGTTCCGGGGCGACGTGCTCGCGCTCACCCGCGAGCTCGGCGTGACCACCGTGCGCTACCCCGGCGGCAACTTCGTCTCCGGCTACCGCTGGGAGGACGGCGTCGGCCCGCGTGATCGGCGCCCCCGGCGGCTCGACCTCGCCTGGCACACCACCGAGACCAACGAGATCGGGATCGACGAGTTCGTCCGGTGGACCCGGATAGCCGGACTTGAGCCGATGATGGCGGTCAACCTCGGCACGCGCGGGGTGCAGGAGGCCGTGGACCTGCTCGAATACTGCAACATCCCGTCCGGCACCGCGCTGTCGGACCTGCGGATCGCCAACGGCGCCAAGGAGCCGCACGACATCCGCATGTGGTGCCTGGGCAACGAGATGGACGGCCCCTGGCAGATCGGGCACAAGACCGCCCACGAGTACGGCAGGCTCGCCGCCGAGACCGCCCGGGCCATGCGCATGGTCGACCCCGGTCTCGAGCTGGTGGCCTGCGGCAGCTCCGGCTCCTCCATGCCGACCTTCGGCACCTGGGAGGCGACCGTCCTGGAGGAGACCTACGACCTGGTCGACCACATCTCCTGCCACGCCTACTACGAGGAGAAGGACGGCGACCTCGGCGGTTTCCTGGCCTGCGCCACCGACATGGAGCACTTCATCTCGACGGTCGTCTCCACGGCCGACCAGGTGGGGGCCAGGCTCGGCTCCCGGAAGAAGATCTCCCTGTCCTTCGACGAGTGGAACGTCTGGTACCTGAGCCGCGTCCAGGCGGCGGCGCCCCGGCAGGACTGGCCGGTCGCGCCGCCGCTCCTGGAGGACCACTACCACCTCGCCGACGCCGTGGCCTTCGGCAGCCTGCTCATCACGCTGCTGCGGCACAGCGACCGGGTCGCGGCGGCCTGCATGGCCCAGCTCGTGAACGTGATCGCGCCCATCATGACCGAGCCGGGCGGCCGGGCCTGGCGGCAGACGACCTTCCACCCGTTCGCGCAGGCGACACAGCACGCCAGGGGCGACGTCGTACGGGTCGAGCCCGTCTGCCCGACGTACGAGACGGCCGAGTTCGGCGAGGTGCCCGTGCTCCACGCGGTCGCCACCCAGGACGGGGCGGACACCACGCTGTTCGTGGTGAACAGGTCGACGGCCGAGCCGCTGGAGCTGGAGCTCGACGCGGGGCCGCTGGGCGCGGGTGGAGGCGCCGTGCGGATCGTCGAGGCGACGACGCTCACCCATGAGGACGTGTACGCCCGTAACTCCGCCGACGACCCCGACCGGGTGGCGCCCCGGCCCAACACGAGCCACCGGAGCGATCCGCTCCGGATCGTGCTGCCGCCGGTCTCCTGGAACGTGATCAGGCTGTCGAGGGCCTGAGCGGGGTCAGAGCACGCCGGGGCGGGCGGAAGTCCCTGTGCTTGAGGACTTTCGTCTGCTGCGGCGTGGGCGGCGGACACGGTGCGATGGTGGCCGGGAGCGCCGACCCCCGCGCGTTCCCGTGCCCGCCGAGCACAGGAGGAGAATTACATGGCCGGACAGATCGTGGCCGCCGTCGACGGATCGAAGCCGGCGACGGCGGCGCTGGAGTGGGCGGCGGACGACGCGCGGCGCCGGGGGGCCGCCCTGAGGATCGTCCACGTGCGAGAGGCGTGGGCGCACGAATACCCGTTCCATGCCGTCGAAGGCTTCGCCCAGTCCTACAGCGAGTTCTGCGAGGGCGTGCTCGCGGCGGCGGCCGCCCGCGCCCGCGAGATCGCCCCCGGCCTGGAGACGACCACGGAGCTCGTCGAGGGGACGGTCGTCGAGACCCTGCGCGCCCGGTCGGCCGATGCCGACGCCCTCGTGGTCGGCAGCCGGGGAATGGGCGGCTTCTCCGGCCTGCTCCTGGGCTCCGTCGGCCTCGGCCTGGCCGGTCACGCGCAGGTCCCTGTCGTGGTAGTGCGCAAACCGCACCGGGACGACTACCACGAGGTCGTGGTCGGCTTCGACGGATCACCTCATTCGGAGGCGGCTCTGCAGTTCGCCTTCGAGGAGGCCCGGACGCGGCACGGGCGGGTGCACGCGGTCTACGCCTGGGAGATGCCGACGTTCTCGCCCTTCGCGGTCGGCTACGGGACGGCACTCCAGGAGGTGTTCGACAACGAGCGCCGGGCGGCGCGGCTGCGGCTCGCGCCGTGGCGCGACAAGCACCCGGACGTCCCGCTCGTCGAGTCGGCGGTCTGCGGCCACCCGGTCCCGGCGCTGGCCGACGCCTCGCTCGTCGCCGACCTCGTGGTCGTCGGGTCGCGGGGGCTGGGCGGCGTGCGCGGCGCGCTGATCGGCTCGGTCGGTCACGCCGTGCTGCACCGCGCGCACTGCCCCGTCGCGGTCGTACGGCCCCGCGACGGCGAGCACTGAAGGCGCCGGACCGTCCGAGGGCCGCACCGGCGCCGGAGCGCGGGCGCGGCCCTCGTTCGGCGGCCCTCGTTCAGCGGTGCGGAACGAGTCAGCCCAGGACGACGGTGGTCAGGGCGCGCGGCGCGACCGTCACGCTCTTGCCGTGCAGGGCGATGGGGGCCACCGCGTTGTTCTCGTCGGTCACGTACGCCCTCGCCCGGCCGTGCCCCTTGATCTTGTCCCAGGTGACGGGGCTCGTGCCCGTGTTGAGGATCTCGATCACGCGGGAGCCGTCGGCGTTGCGGAACGCGGAGACCTTCAGCGCGGGGTCCGAGGCCGTCGCCCCGAGCCGTACCGCGCCAGGCCTGATGAACCGGCTGTAGGCGGCCATCGCCCACAGCCGCTTGGACACCCGGTAGGTCTTGTTCGTGGTGTCGACGCTGATGAACGCCCTGGTGGCGCCGCTTGAGACCGCCAGCCAGTAGATGTAGGCGGAGGCGTTGCCGAGCGTGAGCGCGTCGTTGACGGCCTGCGCGACCGTCATGCCGTCCTGGCCGCTGCCGTCGTCCCAGTTCTCGTCCCAGGTGCTGCCGCCGGGGCCCCACTCCGACATCCAGGTGTTCCGGTCCGTCGGCAGCGGGGAGGTCGGAGGGCTGGCGTAGGAGTGCCCGCTGTGGACCTTCACCCACCGCCTGGCCTCGGGGTCGGCCTCGATCGCCTCCGTGTACGCCTTGGCCTGGTCCCAGCCGAACGAGTCGCAGCACACCAGGTTCACGTGCGCGGCCGAGGCCACCGGGCCGAGCACCTTGACGAACTGGGCGGCCTGCTCAGGAGTGAAGCGCATGGACTCGTAGGGGGCCGTCCAGTCGGGCTCGTTCGTGAAGCCCAAGTCGGTGATCTTGATCCCTTCCTGCGCGTAGAACTTCGCGTACTGCACGAGGTAGTTCGCGTAGGCCTGCTGCCACTCGGGCAGCAGCGTGCCGCCGTTCCTCGCGTCGCCGTTGTCCTTCATGTAGCCGGGGGCGCTCCAGGCGTCGGCGAAGAAGCGCTCGACCCCGTATCTCCGGGCCGCCTTCGCCATCCAGACCTGGCTGTTGTCGTCGCCGTCCCAGACGTACTTGGGCGGCGCGGCCGGGCCGCCCGGGTCTTCGGGCTGGATCGAGACCATCTGGTCGTACGGGACGCCGGCCGGCCTCGATCCGATGCCGAGCCGCAGGAGGCTGAACCCGGCACCCTTCTCGCGGCTGAACCACAGGTCGAGGATCTCCCGCTGCTTGTCCTCCGGCAGAGCCTTGATCAGCTCATTGCGGCGGAACGCAGTGGAGACGCCGAACCCGTCGATCTTCTGGTACTTGGCGCTGTTGTCGATGTCGATGGCGACCGCCGACGCGGCCGCCGGCTGCGCCTGCCAGATCAGCGGAACGACGAGTAGTGAGGCCACGATCAGATGTCTACGCATGGCTACTCCGGGGTTCGGTTGTCAGGGGGAGCTTTCGGTGCCCGAACCGGCATCTCGGGACCTTGCGGCAGGGCCGGCGGCTCGCGACAGGGCTTCGCGTGCGAGTCTCTCTCGGTGCGGCCAATCATTGATAGCGTTAACAATTGCGACTGATGATTGGGGGAGGAATTGCGTGAATCGCACTTGAGGTGAACACCCATAGTGATAGCACGCCGGGTAGTCCGGCTCAATACGTCGGGCCGGATTGGCGAAAATTTCAGGCCGCTCCTCCGGTCCGAGGGGTGGAACCCGCCCGCCGGCCGCAGGGCCGCGTGCCGCGCCGCGGCGGCCCGGCGACGGACGCGTTCACGGGGGCGCCCCTCGAATCGGCCGGCCCAGGCCCGGTGGGAGCCCGAGTAGAGGTGGCTCTGCCTGCGTAAACGCCCTGTCGTCAGGGAGACCCCCCGCGGGGCGCGCGGAGCCGGCGGCTGTGTGGACGCTCTTGACGGCTGTTAGCGGCGGACCTAAAATTCGGCCCGAAATTGCAGTTCGAGTCCGAAAGTTTCCGATCGATTACCGGTAATTGCTCGCGTGCCGGGCCGCGTGGGCGGAGCCGGACGGCGGACGGTCATGGGGTCGCATCGGCGCGAAATCCCGCGTCGTCGAATTCCGCATGCCCGCTATTTCGCAAACGCCGATCGCATTCATCGGCTTCGCCGGGCGACGGGAAGGGCCGATCTCCTGATCTACAGCGTAAAGGAGCTCGGACGGTCGTCAGCGCTCGGTCGCGTCCAGCACGGGCTTGACGTCGATGACGGGGGTGCCGTCGATCGCCTCCAGCGGGTGCACGCGCAGACCCCGGGCCGGGTCGGCCTCCAGGACCGTGGCCCGGTGCAGGCCGATCGGGTTGGGGCGGTCCGGGGAGCGTGTGGCGAACACGCCGGTCAACGGGTTGCTCGTCTCCCCGCGCGGGTGGACCCGCAGGGTTTCGCGATCGGCCTGGTGGAACCAGGTGAGGACGAGCACCTCGTCGCCCGCCGTCACTCCGTCGAGGGCCTGCGAGAAGGCCGGGTCGACCTCCAGCCAGGCGTCCGGCGCCCCCTCGCGCCCCTGCCGCGGCGCCTCGGCGAGATCGGTCAGCACGGACCGTACGACGCCGACGGGCCGTACGGTGAACGTCTCGGGCTCACTCATGATCCGTCTCCTTCGGGTGATTGGATCACCACGATGTCATCCCGCGCCGACATCTCCGGCCCGTTCCGCGGGAATGCCCACGAAATGGACGTCGAGGCGGGCACGTACGCGCTGGGGCCGAGGTCCGGCCGGCTCCTGGTCCTCACCGGCCGCGCGGGGCTGGGCGCCAAGGCCGGGCACGATCTGACCATCGAGGTCACCAGGTGGCGGGGCGAGGCGGTGGTGGAGCCGGACGACCCGGCGGCCTGCCGGGTGACGGTGGAGGCCGAGGCGGCCTCGATGCGGGTCCGGGAGGGCACGGGCGGAGTCAAGCCGCTCACCGACTCCGACCGCGTCGAGATCGAGAAGAACATGCGTGACAAGGTCCTCAAGGCGGATCAGCACCCTCTGGTCACGTTCCGGTCGACCCGGGTCGAGGGCGATCCCGAGGCGTTCCGCGTCGAGGGCGAACTGACGATCGTGGGCGTCACGCGGCCGGCCGTGGTGGACGGTGCGCTGGCGGAAGGGCGGGCCCGGGGACGGGCGATCGTCACGCAGTCCGGGTGGGGCATCCGCCCCTACTCCGCGTTCTTCGGGGCGCTCAAGCTGCGTGACGAGGTCGAGATCATCTTCGACGTCCGGCTGGGGGAGGGGCGGGGCTGACATGTGTGATGCTTCGGGCACCATGGATGAGTGACTGTGGTGCGTGATGCGGGGATTGCCGAGCGGTGGGGCATGCTGGCCGATCTCGTGGCCGACGGAGAGGTGGTGGTCCTCAGCGGGGCCGGCCTGTCGACCGAGTCCGGGATCCCGGACTACCGGGGGGAGACCGGCCGCAGGCGCAGGGCCGAGCCAATGACCTACCAGACGTTCGTGAGCAGCGACGCCGCTCGCAGGCGCTACTGGGCGCGCAGCCATCTGGGGTGGCGTCACATCGTGGACGCCTCGCCCAACGCCGGGCATCGCGCGGTCGCCGAGCTGGAGCGCCGTGGCCTGGTCGCCGGGATCATCACGCAGAACGTGGACGGCCTGCACCAGGCGGCGGGCGCGCAGAAGGTCGTCGAACTGCACGGCAGTCTGCATCGGGTGCGCTGCCTGACCTGCGGCCACCGCACGTCGCGGCACGGGCTGGACCGGCGGCTGCGCGTGGCCAACTCCGGCTGGCTGGCCCGCACGAAGGTGACCGACGCGGTGATCAACCCCGACGGCGACGCCGTCCTGGCCGTGGACGAGATCGAGACGTTCCGCACGGTGGACTGCGGGGGCTGCGGCGGCGTGCTCAAGCCCGACGTGGTGTTCTTCGGCGAGAACGTGCCGCCGTCCCGGGTCGAGGAGTGCTACGCGCTGACCGAGCGGGCCGGTCTGCTGCTCGTCCTGGGATCCTCGCTGACCGTCATGTCCGGGTATCGATTCGTCCGGCACGCCGCCGCCCGCTCGATCCCCGTCGCGATCATCAACCAGGGGCCGACCCGGGGCGACGGCGAGGCGCTGATGACCTTCGACGTCCCTCTCGGACCGGCCCTCACCTCTCTCCTGGAGGCCCTCGGCTGATGCGGAGTCAGGCGGTCGCGGCCGGATGCGCTCGCGCCCCGGCGCGTGCGCCCTGGCGCAGGGAACGCTCGGTGAGGCCGCCGAACAGCAGTCCGATGGCGGCCCACAGGACGAACTGGACGCCGAACGACGACACCCTGAACCACCAGAGGGTGTCGGCGGGGAAGTCGCCGGGAACCTCGTTGATCCGGGGCAGCACGGCGTACGAGACGCCCACGAGGACGGCGTAGACGGCGATGCCCGCGAGGGTCGCGTTCCAGCCGCCCAACCGGGGTGACAGGGCGCGGCCCGCGTACGCCGCGACCGCGGCGGCCAGCAGGGCGATCAGGATCATCGTGAAGTGCAGCGCGGTCCGCCGGCCGATGGTGTCGGAGTTGCCGACGGCCGGGGGATTGGGCGGGTACTTCAGGACGGGGGTCACGTACACCGCGACGAATCCGGCGGACGCGACGACGAGGGCCGTCGCGCGGGCGCCGAGGGCGCCGAGGCGGCCGTGCGCGAAGGCGTACGCGATGGAGAAGAAACCGCCGAGTGCGGCGCCGTAGACGAGCAGGGCGGTCAGGAGGCCGGCGGTCTCCTGGACGATCCGGCTGACGAGTTCGGGCTCGGCGGCCTCCCCGGTCGCGGCGGCCCGGGTCTCCTCGATGGAGATGGCCGCGGCGACCTGGGGTTCGCCGGCGAACCAGGCCACGACGTAGGCGAGCAGCGCGGCCGCGAGGCCGACGAGCATGCCGCGCACCAGCAGGGCGCGCATGGTGGGCATCGGGCGGGCCTCAGTGGCAGGGGAAGCCGAGAAGGTGCCGGCCGTCGTGCACGAACTCGTGCACGGTGTGCCCGCTGATGAGGTGGGTGGCGCCCTGCTCCGCGCCGACGAAGTAGACCAGGATGAGCCCGACCACGGCGGCGAAGATCGCCCAGGGCAGGATCTCGCGTACGGGGATGGTGACCGGCAGGGGCCGGGATACGGGAATGGCCGGCTGAGCCATGTGCCTTCTCCTCACGGGGTCGCTCGCCCCGGTGATGGAGGACAACGGGTCAGTGTCCTGACTCCCGGGTCATCGTGTCGCCCGACCTTCCAGCCGTCTCGGCCGTGGTCACCAGCGGGGACACTCCCCGGTCACAGTGGCGGGACCGTCCTGGATTCGCACCAGGTTCCTGCACACCGTCGCCTCTGTCTGTATTTGTCCTCTAGAGCGTGCACCGTCGGCATAGGTACGTCAAGCCGTGGTCCATACTCGTGACCTATGAAGCGCGTCCTCATCATCGGCATCGGAGCCGGGGACCCAGCCCACCTCACCTTCCAGGCCGCCGCGGCGATCGCGTCGGCGGACGTGTTCTTCCTGCTCGACAAGGGTGCGGAGAAGGACGGCCTGGTGCGGCTGCGGCGCGAGCTGATCGCGGCCCACGCGCGGGAGCCGTACCGGACGGTGGAGGCCCGCGACCCGGAACGCGACCGGACGAGCGGCGCCTACGCGGAGGCGGTGGCCGACTGGCGGGCCCGCCGGGCCGGCGTCTACGCGCGGCTCATCGCCGACGAGGTGCCCGAGGACGGCGTCGGCGCGTTCCTCGTCTGGGGCGACCCCGCCCTGTACGACAGCACGATCGCCATCGTCGAGGACGTCCTCGCCAGGGGCGGGGAGCCGTTCGACTACGAGGTGATCCCGGGGATCAGCAGCGTGTCGGCGCTGGCCGCGCGGCACCGCGTCAGCCTGACCAGGGTCGCCAGGCCGCTGCACATCACGACCGGCCGCCGCCTGCCCGCCGACGTCGAGGCCGCCGACGACCTCGTGGTGATGCTCGACGCGGGATGCGCGTTCGCCGACCTGCCGGAGGCCGCCGACGCGGACGTCTACTGGGGCGCGTACGTCGGGACCGAGGACGAGATCCTCCTCGCCGGGCCGGTGCGCGAGGTCGCGGGCGAGATCCGGCGGCTCAGGGCGCAGGCGCGGGAGGCGCACGGCTGGGTCATGGACACCTACCTGCTCAGGAAGCCCGCTCGATGAGGCCGGTGCCGGTCGTCGGGATCGGCGCGGACGGCTGGGCCGGTCTCACCGACACCGCGCGCGCCGAGCTGGTCGCCGCGGACGTCGTGGTCGGATCGGCCAGGCAGCTCGCGCTGCTGCCCGCGTCGGTGGCCCCCGAGCGGGTGCCGTACCCGTCGCCGCTGGTCGAAGGGCTGCCGGGGCTGCTCGATGCGCACGCGGGGCGCGCGGTCGTGGTGCTGGCGAGCGGCGATCCCATGTTCTTCGGGATCGGCGCGACGCTGGCCCGGCTGCTCGGACCCGAGCGGCTGCGCGTGCTGCCGCACGTGTCGTCGGTCACGCTCGCCTGCGCGCGGCTCGGCTGGCCCGCCGAGGACGTCGAGACCGTCAGCCTGGTCGGGCGTCCGCTCGCCGCGCTGACCGCCGCGCTCGCGCCGGGCCGCCGCGTTCTCGTCCTCAGCGCCGACGCGGACACGCCCGCGCGGGTCGCCGCCCTGCTGACCGAACGGGGCTACGGGGCGAGCCGCGTCACCGTCCTCGGCGATCTCGGCGCGGCGACCGAGTCGCGTCACGACGGCACGGCGGCCGACTGGACGGGCGCAGGGCCGATGCCGGCCCTGAACATCGTGGCGGTGACCTGCGCCGACGTCCCGGACGCCGAGCCACCGGGATGGGCGTCCGGGCTCGCGGACGGCGCGTACGAATCGGACGGTCAGCTGACCAAGCAGGAGGTGCGCGCGGTCACCCTGGCCAAGCTGGCGCCCCTGCCGGGCGAGTTGCTGTGGGACGTGGGCGCGGGTTCGGGAAGCGTGGCCATCGAGTGGCTGCGCGTCCATCCCTTGTGCCGGGCGGTCGCCGTCGAGCGCGACCCCGTGCGGGCGGACCGCGTCAGGCGCAACGCGGACACGCTGGGCGTGCCGCGCCTGCGGGTCGTCACCGGGTCCGCGCCGGACGTGCTCCACGGCCTGCCGGCCCCGGCGGCCGTCTTCGTGGGCGGCGGCGTGACGGGGGCCGGCGTGGTCGAGACCTGCTGGGACGCCCTCGCCCCCGGCGGAAGGCTGGTGGCGAACGCGGTCACCGTGGAGTCGGAGGCGGCTGTCGCCACGTGGCGCGCCCGGCTCGGCGGGGACCTCGTGCGGGTGTCGGTGCAGCGTGCCTCCCCGGTGGGCGGCTTCACCGGGTGGCGTCCCCTGATGCCGGTGACCATTTGGACGGCGCGGAAGGAGCGCGAGCAGTGACGGTTCGATTCATCGGTGCGGGACCCGGCGCGGCCGACCTCATCACGGTGCGCGGGCTGCGCGCCCTGCAGGCGGCCCCGGTCTGCCTGTACGCGGGGTCGCTCGTGCCACGCGACCTGCTCGCCGACTGCCCGCCCGGCGCGCGGCTCGTCGACACCGCCGACCTCACCCTGGACGAGATCATCGCGGAGATGACTGCGGCGCACGAAGCCGGGCTCGACGTGGCGCGCCTGCACTCGGGCGATCCCTCGCTGTTCAGCGCGGTCGCCGAGCAGATGCGCAGGCTCGACGCGCACGGTGTGCCGTACGAGGTGGTCCCCGGCGTGCCCGCCTTCGCCGCCGCCGCGGCGGCGCTGGGGCGGGAACTCACGGTGCCCGAGGTGAGCCAGACGATCATCCTGACCAGGACGTCGGCGCGCGCCACCAAGATGCCGCCCGGCGAGGACCTCGCGACGCTGTCGGCCAGCCGCGCCACGATGGTGCTGCACCTCGCCGTGCAGCGGATCGGCGCCGTCGTGGCCGAGCTGCTGCCCGCGTACGGCGCGGACTGCCCGGTGGCGGTCGTCGCGCGGGCGAGCCGGGACGACGAGGAGATCATCAGGGGCACCCTGGACGACATCGCCGACCGGGTGGTCGCGGCGGGGATCAAGCGGACCGCCGTCATCGTGGTGGGCCGGGCGCTCGCCGCGCAGAAGTTCCGCGACAGCCACCTCTACTCGGCCGAGCGGGATCGGGCGTGCTCGTCCTGATCCTCGGCGGCACCGCGGAGGCGCGGGCGCTGTCGGCCGGGCTGGCCGCCCTGCCCGGCCTGCGGGTGGTGTCGTCGCTGGCCGGGCGGGTCGCCGACCCCCGGCTGCCGGTGGGCGAGGTCATATCCGGCGGCTTCGGCGGCCCGGAGGGGCTCACCCGGTGGCTCGCCGAGCACGCCCCCGGCGCCGTGGTGGACGCCACGCATCCGTTCGCGCGGACGATGAGCGAGTCGGCGGCGCGCGCGTGCGCGGCGACCGGCGTGCCGCTGCTCGGGCTGCGGCGTCCCGGCTGGCCGCAGGGGCCGGAGGACGCGTGGCTGCGGGTGCCGTCGCTGAAGGCCGCGGCGGACGCGCTGCCCGGCCTCGGCAGCCGGGTGTTCCTCACCACGGGCCGCCGCAGCCTGCCGGTCTTCGCGCCGGTGACCGGGCTGTGGTTCCTGGCCAGGTCGGTGGACCCGCCGGAGCCGCCGGTGCCCGCGAACGTCCACGTGATCCTCGATCGGGGGCCCTACACGGTGGCGGGGGAGCGCGCCCTGATCGGCGAGCACCGGCTCGACGTGCTGGTCACCAAGGACAGCGGCGGTGAGCTGACCCGCGCCAAGCTGGTCGCGGCGCGCGAGCTCGGGCTGCCGGTCGTCATGGTGGACCGGCCACCGGCGCCAGGCGGCGTCACCCAGGTGACGGACGTCGCCGACGCCGTCACCTGGGTTCGCGATCACGCGGGATAGCGGCGCGGCGTGTAGACGGTCGCCCGGCCGGCGCGTTCGACGACGCGGGTGGTGGACGAGCCGATGATCAGCAGGCAGCGCATGTCGATCGTGGCCGGGTCGAGGTCGCCGAGCGTCGTGACCGCGACCGACTCCTGCGCGCCGCCGACATCGCGGCCGACGACCACGGGCGTGGCCGGGTCGCGGTGTTCGAGCAGCAGGTCACGGGCCGCGGCGACCTGCCAGGTGCGGGTCTTCGACGCCGGGTTGTAGATCGCGAGCACCAGGTCGGCGCGGGCCGCGGCGGAGATCCGGCCCGCGACCACCTCCCACGGCTTGAGCTGGTCCGACAGCGACAGCACGCAGTAGTCGTGGCCGAGCGGCGCGCCGGCCCGGCTCGCCACCGCCTGCGCGGCGGTCAGACCGGGCACCACCCGCACCGGGACGTCCGCGTAACGCGGGTCGGCGGCGGCCTCCAGCACCGCGGCGGCCATCGCGAACACCCCCGGATCGCCCGACGACACGACCGCCACCCGCGCCCCGGCGACGGCGAGGTCGAGCGCGTGACGCGCGCGTTCGGCCTCGACCCGGTTGTCGGTGCGGTGCCGGTTCTGCCGCGGGTTGGGCGCGACGCGGTCCACGTAGGGGCCGTATCCGACCAGGTCGGTGGCCCCGGCGAGGACCTCCTGCGCCTCCGGGGTCAGCCAGGGCCGTCCGGCGGGGCCGAGGCCGACGACCGCGACCTCGCCGGGACCGGTGCGTTCCGCGGTCTCCGGCACGAACGTGAGCTGGGCCGGGCTCGGGATCAGCGCCAGCGAGAAGTACGGCGCCTGGCCGGGCTCCACGTCCTTGAGCGGGGCGACGCGCTGGGCGTCGGTGGTGGCGCGTTCGACGTACCAGGCCTCGTCGAGACGGCCCGCCTCGGCGAGGGCGTCGCGCACCTTCTCGAAGGTGCGGCCCAGCTTGAGCACCGCCGCGGAATCCGCGCCGCGCAGTTTCTCCGCGAGCACGTCGGCGGGCAGGGTCCCGGGCAGGACCGTCAGCGTCTCGTCGCGTTCGACCAGCGGGCGGCCGAGCACGGCCGACGCGCCCGCGATCGACGTGACGCCGGGGACGACCTCGGCCGGGTAGCGGTGCGCCAGCCGCTTGTGCATGTGCATGTAGGAGCCGTAGAAGAGCGGGTCGCCCTCGCACAGGACGACGACGTCGCGCCCGGCGTCCAGGTGGGCGGCCAGCCGGGCCGCGCAGTCGGCGTAGAAGTCGTCGAGCGCGCCCTGGTAGCCGCCGGGGTGGTCGGTCGTCTCGGTCGTCAGGGGATACTGGAGCAGCTCCTCCACCTGGCCGTCGCGCATGTGGTGGGCGGCGATCGAGCGCGCGATGCTGCGGCCGTGCCGGGCGGCGTGGTAGGCGATCACGTCGGCCGCGCCGATCAGGCGGGCGGCCTTGACCGTCATCAGTTCGGGGTCGCCGGGGCCGAGGCCGACGCCGTAGAGGGTACCTGTCACGTCACGTCACTCCTGCTCGCTGGCGATGGCGTTGATCGCCGCCGCCGTCATGGCACTGCCGCCCCGGCGGCCGTGGACAACCAGAAACTCCAGGCCGGACGCGGCGAGGGCGCGCTTGGACTCGGCCGCGCCGATGAAGCCGACCGGGACGCCCAGCACGGCGGCGGGCCGTCCCGCGCCCTGCGCGACCAGTTCGAGCAGCCGGAACAGCGCGGTCGGGGCGTTGCCGACGGCCACGACCGCGCCGTCGAGGCGGTCGAGCCACAGGTCGAGGGCGGCGGCGCTGCGTGTGGTGCCGAGCCGCTCGGCGAGCGCGGGCACCCGGGGGTCGTTCAGTGTGCAGATGATCTCGTTGGCGGCCGGCAGGCGTTTCCTGGTGACGCCGGAGGCCACCATCTGCGCGTCGCACAGCACGGGCGCGCCCGCCAGCAGCGCGGCGCGCGCCTTCGCGACCACGGCGGGGGAGTAGCCGAGGTCGGCGACCAGGTCGGTCATGCCGCAGGCGTGGATCATGCGGACCGCGACCCTGGCCACGTCGGCGGGCAGGCCCGTCAGGTCGGCCTCGGCCCTGATGGTCGCGAACGACCGCCGGTAGATCTCCGCTCCGTCGCGGACGTAGTCGTGCTCGGGCACGGGTACCCCTGTTCGTTCAATGGCTCACGCGGTAGCCGCCGGGCGTGGCGACCACATCGGTGACCCGCCCGCGCGGACGCCCGCAGCGGCGCTCGCACCCGGCCCAGTGGATCGGGCCGGCGCGAAGCTCGGGCATACCGGTCTCCGCCCAGCGCAGCGCGTCGGCCTGGACGTCGGCCAGGGCCTTCGCGCAGCCGGGCCGCCCGGTGCAGGCCGACAGCCGGGCGTACGGGGAGGCGGGATCGGTCACCAGACCCGCTCCGGTGAGCGCGGCGGTCACCGGCCCGGCCGCCTCGGGGGCGAGATCGGGCAGCACGACGGTACGCCACGGCGTCAGCCGCACCTCGGCGGGGGTCAGGTCGGCGAGCAGGCCCGCCTGCGCGGTGGTGAGCCGGCCGAGCGGCACGATCACGTCGACCGCGATTCGCCCGTCCACCTGCGCGAACACGCCGCCCTTACGCGGTTCGGCGGCCGTCACGGCCACGGGCGCGCGGCCGGGAAGGCGGGCGGCGATCGTCGCGGGGCCGTCGGGGAGCTCGGCCACCCGCCAGGCGTCCCCGCGTACCGACTGGAAGACCTCGGCGGCGGCGAGAGCGACGGCGACGGCGTCGCCGGCGGTCACCGAGCCGACCGGCTCGCCCGCGAGCAGGAGTGTCACATCCCCGCCGGGCCGCGCGGCGAGCGTCACGTCCGCGCCGAGCCCGAGGACGTCGCCGGTGCCGTCGTCGAGCGCGAACAGGAACCGGCCGGGCAGATCGGCCAGCGTGGGACGCCCGCACAGACCCGCGTCCAGCGCCGCCACCAGCGGCCGGACGTCGAGGACGCTCGTGGCCGACCGGCCGCTGAGGGGTGAGGCGACGATGTTGCGCACGCGTTCGTGGGTCGCCGAGGGCAGCAGCCCGGCGGCGGCCGTCCGCGCGGCGAACGCGGCCGGGTCGGCCAGCCCGCGCACCTGGACGTTGGCGCGTGAGGTGAGCTCGATGACGCCGTTGCCCAGCTCTTCCGCGCAGGCGGCCAGCTCGCGCAGCGCGCCGGCGGTCAGCGCGCCGCCGGGCACGCGGACGCGCGCCAGCGCCCCGTCCGCGGCGGCGTGCACCTGGAGCGCGCCGGGGCAGGCGTCCCGAGCCACGCGTCCGGAAATGCCACCTATGACCACAAGCAGGATGCTAACGCCAGTTTTTCGATCAGGCCTCCGTCCCGTAAGGTCTGCGGTGAACGATGGCAAGCGGAGGAAGCCGGTGTGAATCCGGCGCGGTCCCGCCACTGTGACCGGGGAGCGAACCCCACCACACGGCCACTGTCGGAAGACGGGAAGGCCGGGGTGAGCGTCGATCCGGGAGCCAGGAGACTCCTGCCGTCGTGCCGCCACGACCCGGGGCGAGGACCCCGAGGGAGGACCCTGCCATGCGCACGGACGAGCCGCTCATCGCGCTGCTGTCCACTTCGGACACCGATCTGCTGAGCGCGCGCGCCAGCGGGGCGGCGTTCCGCCTGGGAAACCCGGCCCGGCTCACCGTGGACGACCTGCCCGCCCTGGTCGAGGGGGCCGGCCTCGTGGTCGTCCGGCTGCTCGGCGGGCGGCGCGCCTGGGAGGACGGGCTGGACGCCCTGCTCGCCGGCCCGCGCCCGGTGGTCGTCCTCGGCGGCGAGCAGGCCCCGGACGCCGAGCTGATGGAGCTGTCCACGGTGAGCGGCGGGGTGAGCGGCGGCGTCTGCGCCGAGGCGCACGCCTATCTCGCGCACGGCGGCCCCGCCAACCTCGCCGAGCTGCACGCGTTCCTGTCCGACACGGTCCTGCTGACCGGCCGCGGCTTCGCGGCCCCGGCCGCCACCCCGACCTGGGGCGTACTCGAACGCGACGCCCGGCCCGGCGACGGCCCGGTGATCGGCGTGCTCTACTACCGGGCGCACCACATGGCGGGCAACACCGGCTTCGTCACCGCGCTGTGCGAGGCCATCGAGGACGCGGGCGGCCGGGCCCTGCCGGTCTTCTGCTCCTCGTTGCGCACCGCCGAGCCCGAGCTGCTCGACGTGCTGCGCCGCGCGGACGCCCTCGTCGTGACCGTGCTCGCGGCGGGCGGCTCGCGGCCCGCGACCGCGTCCGCGGGCGGGGACGACGCGGCCTGGGACGTCGGCGCGCTCGCCGGCCTCGACGTGCCCATCCTGCAGGGCCTGTGCCTGACGACCGGCCGCGCCGAGTGGGAGGCCGGCGACGACGGCCTGTCGCCGCTGGACGCCGCCTCACAGGTCGCGATCCCCGAGTTCGACGGGCGGATCATCACGGTGCCGTTCTCGTTCAAGGAGATCGACGACGACGGCCTGACCGTCTACGTCCCCGACCCCGAGCGCGCGGCCCGGGTCGCGGGCATCGCCGTCCGGCACGGCCTGCTGCGTCACGTGCCCCCGCGGGACAAGAGGCTCGTCGTGATGCTGTCGGCGTATCCGACGAAGAACTCGCGGGTCGGCAACGCCGTCGGCCTGGACACCCCGGCCAGCACGGTCAGGCTGCTGGCCCGCCTGGCCGAGGAGGGCTACGACCTCGGCGACGGGTTCCCCGGTCAGGCCGCGCAGGACGGCGACGC
Source organism: Microbispora bryophytorum (assembly GCF_006874465.1). Lineage (GTDB taxonomy): Bacteria > Actinomycetota > Actinomycetes > Streptosporangiales > Streptosporangiaceae > Microbispora > Microbispora bryophytorum. The sequence continues at coordinate 105,191 of NZ_VIRL01000005.1, forward strand.
GCTGATCCACGCGCTCATCGCCGCGGGCGGCCAGGACCAGGACTGGCTCACCGAGGAGCAGCTCGCGGCCAACCCCGTGCGCATCCCCGCCGCGACCTACCGCGCCTGGTACGACACGCTGCCCGCCGGCCTGCGCGCCGGCGTGGAACGCCACTGGGGCGCACCGCCCGGCGAGCTGTTCGTCCACGAGGGCGACATCGTGCTCGCGGCGCTGCGCAGCGGGAACGTCGTGGTGATGGTCCAGCCCCCGCGCGGCTTCGGGGAGAACCCGATCGCGATCTACCACGACCCCGACCTGCCGCCGAGCCATCACTACCTGGCGGCCTACCGGTGGCTGTCGGCTGGGGAAGGCACAGGGTTCGGCGCGCACGCCATGGTCCACGTCGGCAAGCACGGCAACCTGGAGTGGCTGCCGGGCAAGGCGGCGGGCCTGTCGGCGTCCTGCGGCACCGACGCGGCGATCGGCGACCTCCCGCTCGTCTACCCGTTCCTGGTCAACGACCCCGGCGAGGGCACCCAGGCCAAGCGCCGGGCGCACGCCGTGCTCGTGGACCACCTGGTGCCGCCGATGGCCAGGGCCGAGACCTACGGCGACATCGCCCGCCTGGAACAGCTCCTCGACGAGCACGCGACGATCGCGGCGATGGACCCGGCGAAGCTGCCCGCGATCCGCGCGCAGATCTGGACCCTCATCCAGGCCGCCCGCCTCGACCACGACCTCGGCCTGAGCGAGCGCCCGCACGACGCCGAGTTCGACGAGTTCATCCTGCACGTGGACGGCTGGCTCTGCGAGGTCAAGGACGCCCAGATCCGCGACGGCCTGCACGTCCTCGGCGCGGCCCCGACCGGCGAGGCCCGGGTGAACCTCGTGCTGGCCATGCTGCGCGCCCGCCAGATGTGGGCCGGCCGCGAGACCCTGCCCGGCCTGCGCGAGGCGCTCGGCCTGGCCGAGGACGGCAGCGCCGCGACCGGCGTCGTGGACCGCGTCGAGGCCGAGGCCCGCGCGCTCGTCACCGCCATGGAGGAACGCGGCTGGGACCCGGCCGCCGTCGCCGATGTCACGGACGACCCGGCGGTCGCGCGGGTGCTGTTGTTCGCGGCGACCGAGGTGGTGCCGCGCCTCGCGCGCACCACCGACGAACTCGACCACGTGCTGCACGCGCTCGCCGGGGGGTATGTGCCCGCCGGGCCGTCCGGGTCGCCGCTGCGCGGGCTGATCAACGTGCTGCCGACCGGCCGCAACTTCTACTCCGTCGACCCGCGCGCCGTGCCGAGCCGCCTCGCCTGGGAGACCGGGCAGGCCATGGCGGACTCCCTGCTGGCCCGCTACCGCGCGGAGACCGGCGAGTGGCCGCGCTCGGTCGGGCTGTCGGTGTGGGGGACCAGCGCCATGCGCACCGCCGGCGACGACATCGCCGAAGTGCTCGCGCTGCTCGGCGTGCGGCCCGTCTGGGACGAGGCGTCGCGGCGCGTCACCACGCTCGAACCGGTGCCGCCGGCCGAGCTGGGCCGCCCGCGCGTGGATGTGACGGTGCGCATCAGCGGGTTCTTCAGGGACGCGTTCCCGCACGTGGTGGCCATGCTCGACGACGCCGTCCGGCTCGTCGCGGGGCTGGAGGAAAGTCACGAGGACAACTACGTGCGCGCCCACGTGGACGCCGACCGGGCCGCGCACGGCGATACCCGGCGTGCGACGCTGCGCGTGTTCGGGTCGCGTCCCGGCGCGTACGGCGCGGGCCTGCTGCCGCTCATGGACAGCGGCAACTGGCGCGACGACGCCGACCTCGCCGAGGTGTACGCCGTCTGGGGCGGCTACGCCTACGGCCGCGACCTCGACGGCGCGCCCGCCCGCGAGGACATGGAGAACGCCTACCGCCGGATCGCGGTCGCGGCCAAGAACGTGGACACCCGCGAACACGACATCGCCGACTCCGACGACTACTTCCAGTACCACGGTGGCATGATCGCGACCGTCCGCGCGCTGACGGGCCGCGCGCCCGCCGCGTACGTGGGCGACAGCACCCGTCCCGACGCCGTCCGCACCCGGACGCTGTCGGAGGAGACCGCGCGGATCTTCCGCGCCCGGGTCGTCAACCCCAACTGGCTGGCCGCGATGCGCCGCCACGGCTACAAGGGCGCGTTCGAGCTGGCCGCGACGGTGGACTACCTATTCGGGTACGACGCCACCACCGGCGTCGTCGCCGACTGGATGTACGACACGCTCGCCTCGGCGTACGTGCTGGACCCGGTCAACCGCGAGTTCATGGCCGCGTCCAACCCGTGGGCGCTGCACGGCATCGCGCAGCGCCTGCTGGAGGCCGCCGAGCGGCGCATGTGGGAGCACCCCGACCCCGATGTGCTCGCCGGGGTGCGCGAGGCCTACCTCGCGATCGAGGGCGACCTCGAAGAGGGTTCGGCGTAGGCCAGCAGCCGCCGCGCGAGCTGTGGCGCGCCCGCCCAGTGCAGGTGCAGGTAGGACGCGGTGAGCCGGGCGTCGCCGGCCCCGTCGGCCCCGTCCCGCCACCGGAAGACGGGCTGCCCGCCGCCGGTGATCACGGTCCGGTGGAACTCGTGGCCGCGCAGCCGCTCGCCCTGCCGGGTGAGCAGCGTGTCGCGTACGGCCACGGCGTCGCGGTATCCCAACGTCAGCCGGTCGGTCATCCGCCCCACGCCCGGCACCCGCCCGCACATCGGACGGCCGTCCAGCTCCTCGCAGAGATAGAGCAGGCCCGCGCACTCGGCCGCCACCGAGCCGGGGAAGGCGGCCACCTCGGCGCGCAGCCGCTCGTTGGCCGACAGCTCCGCCGCGTACATCTCGGGGAAACCGCCGCCGACGACCAGCGCGGACGCGCCCTCGGGCAGAGACTCCTCGCGCACCGGATCGAACACGGCGACCTCGGCCCCGGCGGCGGCCAGCATCTCCACGTGCTCGGCGTAGCCGAACGTGAACGCCGCGCCGCCCGCGACCGCCACCACCCGCCGTTCGCCGGGTTCGCGTCCGTCCGACGGGTCCCACGGTTGCCCGGTGAGCGGGGACGCCGTCGCGGCGAGGCGTACGAGACCGTCCAGATCGCACGAGTCCGCCACGAGCGCGCCGAGCCGGTCCACCGCCGACACGGCGGCGGGCAGCCGCTCGGCCGCCGGGACCAGTCCGAGGTGCCGCGACGGCGTCATCACGGCGTCGTCGCGGCGGACCGCACCCAGCACGGGGACCCCGGTCTCCTCCAGCGCGGCCCGGCACAGCTCCTCGTGGCGCGCCGACCCGAGACGGTTCAGCACCACGCCCGCCACCCGCACCCGCGGGTCGAACGTCGCGAACCCGTGCACCAGCGCCGCCACCGACCTGCTCTGCTTCCCGGCGTCCACCACGAGCAGCACGGGCGCGCCGAGCAGCCGCGCCACGTGCGCGGTCGAGGCGAAGTCGCCCTCGCCGCGCCCGTCGAACAGCCCCATCACGCCCTCGACGACCGCGATGTCACAGCCCGCGGAGCCGTGCAGGAACAGCGGCGTCACCTGGTCCTCGCCGGTCAGCCAGGGGTCGAGGTTGCGGCCGGGACGCCCGGCGGCCAGCGTGTGATACCCCGGGTCGATGTAGTCGGGGCCCACCTTGAACGGCGCGACGCGCAGCCCGCGCGCCGCCAGCGCCGCCATCAGCCCGGTGGCCACGGTCGTCTTGCCGCTCCCCGAGGCCGGGGCGGCGACCACGAGACGCGGGACGCCGGTCACCACTCGATGCCCTTCTGACCCTTCTGCCCGGCGTCCATGGGGTGGCGGACCTTGCCCATCTCCGTGACGAGGTCGGCGGCCTCGACGAGCCCCGCCGGGGCGTCGCGGCCGGTGATGACGACATGCTGCGCACCCGGCCGGCCGGCGAGCGCCGAGATCACATCGTCGAGGTCGATCCATCCCCACTTGAGCGGGTAGGTGAACTCGTCCAGCACGTAGAAGCGGTAGGTCTCCGCCGCGAGGTCGCGCTTGATCTGCTCCCAGCCCTCACGCGCGTCGGCGGCGTGGTCGGCCTCGGTGCCCGGCCGCTGGATCCACGACCAGCCCTCGCCCATCTTGTGCCAGGCGACCGTGCCGCCCTCGCCGCTCGCGCCCAGCACGGTCAGCGCGCGCTCCTCGCCGACCCGCCATTTGGCCGACTTCACGAACTGGAACACGCCGATCGGCCAGCCCTGGTTCCAGGCGCGCAGCGCCATCCCGAACGCGGCCGTCGACTTGCCCTTCCCCGGGCCCGTGTGGACCATCAGCAGCGGCCTCGTCCGGCGCTGCCGGGTCGTCAGGCCGTCGTCGGGTACGTTCTCCGGCTTGCCCTGCGGCATGTCAGCCCGCCTTCCTTCGATCGCGTACGAGATCACCGAGCGACTCCAGCGGAAGCACGCGCGCGCCCAGTCGCAGGGCGAGCGCCTGCGCCATGCCCAGGCGGACCGGGCCGCTCTCGCAGTCCACGACCACCGAGGTCACACCGGCGAGCGCGGCGGCCGCGCGGGTCACGTCGCCGCCGGAGGTCGCGCGTCCGTCGGTCACGACGACCAGCAGGGGGCGGCGGTCGGGGTCGCGGAGCCGTTCCACGCGGAGCACCTCGGCGGCGGTGGCCAGGCCCTCGGCGAGCGGGGTGCGGCCGCCGGTCGGGAGCGCCCGGAGGCGGGCCGCGCCGGCTTCGACCGACGAGGTCGGGGGGAGCGCGACCGTGGCGCCCGCGCCCCGGAAGACGACGAGGCCGATCTTGTCCCTGCGCTGGTACGCGTCCAGCAGCAGGCTCAGCACCGCCGTCTTGACGGCCGTCATCCGCCTGCGCGCGCCCATCGAGCCGCTGGCGTCCACGACGAACAGGACGAGGTTGCCTTCGCGGCCTTCGCGGACGGGCTCGCGCAGGTCGTCCCGCCTGAGGACCAGGCCGGGGCCGCGCCTGCCGCGGCGGAGCTGGTGCGGGGCGGCGGCGAGGAGGGTCGCGGGAAGGTCGATGCCGGCGGGGCCGGCGCCGGTCGGAACGCGGGCGCCGATCGTCCGGCCGTGCCGTCCCCGGCCGCTCGACCGCCGCCCCGCCACACCCGCCCCGACCCCGGCGACCTTGAGCACGGGAACGCGGAAGGGAGCACCGGCCGCCGCCACGTCTTGGGGGCGATCGCCGGAGCCGGTGCCGGAGCCGGTGCCGGTGCCGGACCCTTCGGAGGGGCCCGCAGCGCCGTCGGGAGCGCCTTCGGCACCGCCCTTGGGAGCGCCGTCGGGGGCGCCGTCGGGGGCGCCGTCGGGGGCGCCTTCGGGAGCACTTTCGGGGGCGGCGGGCGCGCCGTCGCCGGCCCCCGAGCCGTCCGAGCCGCCGGAGCCGCCGGAGCCGCCGGAGTCGTCGGGATCCCCGGGGCTTTCGGGATCCTCGGGGCTTTCGGGATTGTCGGGGTCGTCGGGGGCGGCGGGCTCGGTCTGGTCCAGGAGCTCGTCGAGAAGACGCTCGTCCAAGCCGGGCGCGTCGAACGGATCCCGGCGACGCCGGTGGGGCAGTGCCAGCCGGGCCGCCACCCGGACGTCCTCCCGGGTCACCACGTCCCGGCCCTGCCACGCCGCGTGCGCGACCGCCGCGTGCGCCGTGACGAGGTCGGCTCGCAGCCCGTCCACCTCGAACCCCGCGCAGACGGCCGTGATCTGCCGCAGGCGAGAGTCGGGCAGCCGCACCGACCCGAGGGCGGCGCGGGCACGCGCGATCCGTGCGGCCAGGACGGCCTCCTCCGCGGCCCATCGCGCGGCGAACCCCTCAGGATCGGCGTCAAACGCGAAGCGCCGCCGTACGACCTCGGCACGCTCGTCCGGCTCCCGTGTCGCGCGCACCTCCACGGTCAGCCCGAACCGGTCGAGCAACTGCGGCCGCAGCTCGCCCTCCTCCGGATTCATGGTCCCCACGAGCAGAAACCGCGCGGCGTGCCGTACCGAGACGGTCTCCCGCTCGACGTAGCAGACCCCGAGAGCGGCCGCGTCGAGCAGCAGGTCCACGAGGTGGTCGTGCAGGAGGTTGACCTCGTCCACGTAGAGCACGCCGCGATGGGCCGCCGCGAGCAGCCCCGGCTCGAACGCCTTCACGCCCTCGGTCAGCGCCCGCTCCAGATCGAGCGAACCGACCAGCCGATCCTCGGACGCCCCCACCGGAAGCTCGACGAGGGACGCCGCCCGCAGCGCTCCGGCCGCGTCGGCCCCGCCGGCAGCGGTGGTCTCGTGCGGCCCGTCGGGGCAGCCGGGGTCCGGCGCTCCTGGATCGCAGTGGAACCGGCACCCCGCCACCACCGCCACCCGCGGCAACTGCGCCGCCAGGGCGCGCACGATCGTGGACTTCGCGGTCCCCTTCTCCCCGCGGACGAGAACGCCGCCGACCCGGGACGAGACCGCGTTGAGCACCAGGGCCAGCTTCAGATCGGCGAGTCCGACGACGGCGCTGAACGGATAGGCGGGGTTCACAGGGTGGCCTTCCGGTTGACGTAGGCGATCCGCCAGCCGCCGTGCCGGGCGGCCAGCTCGGTGCGGGACAGCGGAGCGATGTCGAAGGACGCGGCTCGCGTCGCGGTCAGGCCGAGCGCGTGCGCGAGCGCGGCCCGGATGGGCCCGGCGTCGCAGACCGCGACCACGCGGGCGGCATCCGGCCGTACCGACTCCAGCCACACGGCCACCCGCGCGCCCAGCCCGGCGAGACTCTCCCCGCCGTGCGGGGCGGCGCCGGGGTCGGTCAGCCAGGCGGCGAGACCCTCGGGCTCGGTCTCCGCGATCTCCGCGAACGGCCTGCCCGCCCACGTGCCGTAGTCGGCCTCGGCGAGCGCGCCGGCCACGACCGGCTCCCGCCCGGACGCGGCCCGCGCGGTCGCCACGGCCGCGGGCCAGGGCGCGGCGAAGACCACCGCGTCCTCGGGCAGGGCCGGCGTGGCCGCCTGCGCCAGCCCCGACGGGTCGGCGTCCTCCGGCGTGGGGAAACAGGCGCGCCGCGTGCCCGGCGTCCCCGCCTGGCGGATGATCAGCATGGGCCGCCCGCGCCGCCCGTGCCGCCCGTGCCGGGTGGCAGGGTCCGCAGGCCCGGCGTGGGCCCGCTTCCGATGAGCGAGATCAGTGCGTCGGTGTCGACGTTGCCCTCGACCAGGTCGCCGAGCGCGTCCAGCCGCGCCTCCCGCAGCCCCGCGAACGACAGCGACGGATCACCGCGGAACTCCCGCCCCGCCGCCCGCGCCACCTCCCCGAGGAAGGCTCGCCGGAACCCGTCGTTCTCCAGCGCACCGTGCCAGGTCGTGCCCCACACGTTTCCGGCGCGGCACCCGTCGAGGAACGGTTCGCCGCCGTCGCGGGTGACGACCCCGTGGTGGATCTCGTACGCGCGTACCGGATGCCCGTAGCCCTCGCCGGCCGGCCGGCCGAGCGTCTTGTCCGGCGCGAACGTGACGTCGGCGGGGAGCAGCCCCAGGCCGGGCAGGGTGCCCGCGCCGGACTCCACGTGGTCGGTGATGGTGCGGGCGAGCATCTGGTAGCCGCCGCAGATCCCGAGCACCGGACCCGTCCTGCGGACGACGGCGTCGGCGATGCCGGTGTCGCGCAGCCAGGCCAGGTCGTGCACCGTGGCCCGCGAACCCGGCAGAACCAGCAGGTCGGCGTCGGCGCAGGCGGCCGGTGAGGTGACGAAGCTGACCGTGACTCCAGGCTCGGCGGCCAGCGCGTCCACGTCGGTGAAGTTGGAGATGCGCGGATACCGCACGACGGCCACCCGCAACGCGCCGTCGACGGGCGCGCTCGCCGCGTGCGCGGGCCGGGTGTCGAGCGACAGCGAGTCCTCGACGTCCATCCACAATCCGTCGAGCCACGGCACGACCCCGTAGACCCGGCGCCCGGTCAGTCCTTCGATCATGTCCAGCCCCGGCGCGAGCAGCTCCCGCGCGCCCCGGAACTTGTTCACGATGAATCCGGAAATATGCGCCTGGTCGGCGGCGTCGAGCAGCGCGACCGTGCCGTACAGGTGCGCGAAGACGCCACCGCGGTCGATGTCACCCACGACGATCACCGGCAGCCCGACGGCTCTGGCCAGGCCCATGTTCGCGATGTCCCCGGCCCGGAGGTTGATCTCGGCGGGGGATCCCGCTCCCTCGCAGATCACCACGTCGAACTCGCCGGCCAGCCGCCGATACGACTCCACGGCGATCGCGCGCAGTTCGTCGCGGCGCGCGCCGTATTCCATGGCGTCCACGTCCGCGACCGGCCGTCCGCGCACGACGATCTGGCTGCGGCGGTCGCTGCCCGGCTTGAGCAGGATCGGGTTCATGTCGGCCGTCGGCTCCAGCCCGCAGGCGGCCGCCTGCACGGCCTGCGCCCGCCCGATCTCCGCGCCGTCGGCCGTGACATAGGAGTTCAGCGACATGTTCTGCGCCTTGAACGGCGCGACCCGTACGCCGCGGCGGGCCAGCCACCGGCACAGGCCGGTCACCAGCACGCTCTTCCCGGCATCGGAGGTGGTGCCCGCGACAAGCAGGCCACCGCCGGGCATCCCGGCCATGGGATGTCCCCCCTGGGGGTGTCCGCGCCCCCGGTCGAAGGTCCGACGGCCGGAGTATCCTGGCTCCCGGATCGGCGCTTCCCTCAGCCTTCCCGCCCGTGCAGGGCAGTGGCGTGGTGAGGGTCGCTCCCCGGTGACAGTGGCGGGACCGCGCCGGATTCACACCGGCTTCCTCCACGTCCGTCGCTTGCGGTGGTCAACATACACCTTCGTGCCGGATGTTTCGCAAGTGTGCCTCTATGTACGTTCCAGCGTGGCGATCATGAAGAACGGCTCGTTCTTCGACTAGAACGGGCACGGCGAGTGTCGTGGACGGTGAGGTAGATCGTGCCGTTGTGCACGCAGTTGCCCTGCATCGACACGCGCGTCAGCCGCACGGTCGTGTCGTACGCGCCGGGCTCGTAGTCCACCCTGCCGCGCCACACGCCCGCGAAGGGTGCCGTGAAGCGCAGGGGCACGCGCGCGGCGCCGGGGGCCGTCCAGGTCGAAGTCGAGCACCCGGGCCACGCAGAACGGCGCGACCCGCCGGGCTCCCGTGAGCAACGGCCCCACCGCAGGCATGCAGCCCTCCTCGGCCCGTTTCCCCTCACCTCAGATGAACGGAACGCTGGTGCTCCTCGATCATGCTTGCCATGATGCCGGGATGCACGTGGTGATGTCCGGATGGTGAGGCCCGGATGGTGAGGACGGTGCGCGGACGGCTGCCGCTGGTGGTCCGGCGCGCGCTGGCCGAGCCCCTGCTGCTGGCCGCCGCGTTCGGCTCCATCATGCTCGCCACCACGGCGATCTCGGCTCTCCTGCTGCACGCGGGGTCGGCGACCCAGGCCGGCGTGCGGCGGGCCCTGGACACGGCTCCGCTCGCCGCCACCGCCACCGTCGTCACCTCCTCCGTCGCCGCCGGCGACTTCGCCGGGGCCGACCGGGCCGTCCGCGCGGGGATCGCCCACGCCCACGGCGAGGTGCCCGTACGGGTCACCGTGCGCGTCGAGTCCGCCTCGTACGCGCTGAAGGAAGAGGACCACGGCGGCCGGCCCGTCCTGACCCGGTTCGCCGCGTACGAGGGACTGGACGGCCAGGCGGACCTGGTGAGTGGCCGCTGGCCCACGGAGGGAACGACGGTCGCGCTCTCTGAGCCGGCCGCCCGGGCGATGGGAGTCGCCACCGGCGACGAGTTCACCGTCGTCGGACGCCTGGACGGCAAACCCGTCCGCGTGCGCGTCACCGGCGTCTTCCGGCTGCGAGACCCCGACGATCCGCGCTGGAAGGGGGAGGAGCTGCTGCGCTACGGCACGCAGACCGGCGACTTCACCTCCCGCGGCCCCCTGGTCGTGCCGGCCGGCGCTTTCTTCGAGCGGTTCGCGACCGGCGTCTCGGCCCGCTGGCTCGCCGAACCCGATCTGCGCCGGCTTTCCCCCGACCGGCTGCGGCCGTTCTCGGCGTCGGTCGCCGCGGTCTCGGCGGACGTACGGGCCGGCTGCCCCCGGTGCTCCGTCACCGAGACGCTGTCCGGCACGCTGCTGCGGCTCGACCGCGGCGCCCTGGTCGCCCGCTCGACCATGCTCGTGCCGGTGCTTCAACTGCTGGTGCTGAGCGCGTACGCGCTGGCGCTGACCGCGCGGCTGCTCGCCGAGCACCGCCGGATGGAGACGGCTCTGCTGCGATCGAGGGGCGGCGGGTCGTCGCGGCTCGCCGCCATGGCGGCGGGGGAGGCGCTGCTGATCGCGCTACCCTGCGCGCCCGTGGCGCCGTTCCTCGCGCCCGTCCTCCTGCGGCCGATGAGCGCCTTCCCCTGGATCGAGGCCACCGGCGTGGAGCCGCCCCGCGCGCCCGACGGGACCACGTTCGCGGTCGCGGCGGCGGTCGCGCTCGCCTGCGCCGCCATGCTGGCCGCCCCGCCCCTGCTCGCCGCCCGCCGCACGTACGTCGAGGAGCAGGCGGCGCGCGGGCGCGCCGACCGGCCGGGCCTGGTCCAGCGGGCGGGGGCCGACGTGGCGCTGCTCGTTCTGGCGGCGCTCGCCGTCTGGCGCCTGCGCGGCCAGGACGCGCCGGAGACGACGCGCCTCGGCGGCGAGCTCTGGCTCGACCCGCTCGTCGGGGCGGGACCGGCGCTCGCCCTGCTCTGCGGCGGGATGGCCGCCCTGCGGCTGGTGCCCGCCGTCGCCAGGGTCGCCGAGCGGGCGACGCGGCGGCGCCCCGGGTTCGGGCCGGCCCTGGCCGCCCGGCAGGTGAGCCGGCGCCCGGCCCGCTATTCGGGCCCCGCGCTGCTGCTGACGATGGCGACGGCGATCGGTGTGCTGTCCCTGACCACCGCCGCGACCTGGCGCGGCGCCCAGGAGGACCGGGCCCGGCACCTCGCCGGCGCCGCCCTGCGCGTCCCGGCCCTCCCCGGGGACGACGCGCGGACCTTCACCACGCTGCCGGGGGTCGCGGCGGCCGTGCCCGCGCACCGCGCCAGGGTCGTCGCGGACGGCGCCGACGCCACCCTGATCGCCGCGGACGCGGCGCACCTGAGCCGGGTCCTGCTGCTGCGCCCCGACCTGTCGGAGCTGTCGCCGGCCACGCTGATGTCCCGGATCGCCGGGTCCGCCGGACAGCCGCTTCCGGTCGTGGTGACCCCCGGCCTGGCCGACACCGTACGGATCACGGCCGGCACGGCGTCGATCCCGATCCGGGTCGTGGGCGTCGTCACGGCGATGCCCGGCACGCCGGAGGGCGCCCCGGCCCTGCTCGCCGACCTGTCGGCGCTGCGGGGACAAGGCGCGAAGGGGGCGGACTGGCCGGTGACGGAATGGTGGCTGGCCGCCGACGGGAACGACACCACGCGTGCCGCCACCGCGCTGGCGCGCAGGGACGTCGTCGACGTGGCCACGCTGACCGCCGGCTACAGGGACGACCCCACGGCGGCGGGTCTGCAGGGCGCGCTGCTGCTCGGCTTCGCGGCGGCGCTGGCGTTCGCCGTGCTGGGATTCCTGGTCAACGCGGCGGTCTCGGCGCGCGAGCGCAGAGGCGAGTTCGCCGTGCTCGGCGCGCTCGGCGTGAGCTTCCGGCAGACGCTCGGCCTGCTCGCGGCCGAGCAGTCGTTCGTGATCGGGCTGTCGCTGGCCGGAGGGGTGGCGCTCGCCATGGCCGTCTCCGCCGCGGTGGTGCCGCCGATGGTGACCGCCGGATACGCGACCGGGGGCGGGCTGCCGGTGCTGCTCCACATTCCGTGGCCACAGGTGGCGGCGCTCGCCGTCGCGGTCCTCGCGGTGCTCCTCGTGATCGTGGCGGGGCTCGCGCGGTCGCTGCACCGCCGTGAGCCGGCCGCCGTGCTGCGTGCGGGGGAGACGTCGTGATCCGCCTGCTGGGTGTGCACAGGCTTCTAGGAGTACACAGGCTTCTAGGAGTACACAGGGGAGTGGCGGCACTGCTGGCCGCGCTGGTGTTCGGCGCCGCCCTGGTCGTCTCGGCCCTGCCCCGGATGGTCGAGTCCTCCCTCGACGCGGCGGCCAGGTCGCTCATCGGCGCCGCCCCGCCCGGCACGGCCTCGCTGACGGTCCGGCACACCCGGGGCTTCGACCTGAGGCCCATGCGGACGACGGCCGACGCGGCCGGGGCGGACACCGCCTGGCGCGCCCTGCTTCCCCCGGCGCTGCGGGAGGTCGCCGATCCCGACCCGCTCTTCGATTTCTCCGCCTTGCCGGTGCTGATCAACGGCCAGGCGCATCGATACCTGACGCTGAAATGGGTCTCCGGGGCGGACCGGCGGGTGCGGTACGTCGAGGGCGGCCCCCCGGGCCCCGGCTCGGGCACTCGTCTCGAGGTGGCGGTCCCCGCGGCCGCCGCCGCGGAGATGTCGATCAGAACAGGTGACACGGTCCGCCTCGGCGAGCTGACCGCGAAGGTCACCGGCCTGTTCGAGCCGGCGCGTCCCGCCGACCGGTTCTGGGCCCTTGAGCCGGACCTCACCTATGTCATCCACAACCGGGTGCCGCTCGCCACGGAGGACGACCTGATCGTCACCGCGCTCACCGACGGCGACAGCCTCGCGGGCGCCGAACTGCCCATGATCTTCCGATGGCTCGTCACCCCCGTGCCGGACCGCGTCACCGCGGGCGACACGGCGGCCGTGCTCGCGGCCGTGGAGGAGTTCGGCCGCCGCCTGGACAGGCAGGACCTCGAACTGACCCTGTCGACCGGGTTCGACCGCATGCTGCGGGAGTACTTGGACCGGCTGGCCGTCACACGCGCGCTCATCACCGTGTTCCTGAGTGGGCTGGCCGTCGTGTGCCTGGGCACCACGGCCCTGGCCGTGCTGCTGCTCGTGCGGCGGGTGCACGGCGCCCTGCTGCTGATGCGCGCACGCGGCGCGTCCCTGGCCCAGGTCGTGCTCGCCTGCGGGGGAGCGGTCGCGCTCGCGGCGGTGCCGGCGGCCGCGGCGGGCCAGGCGGCCGCGGGCCTCGTGCCGGGCGCCACGACGGCGCCAGCGCGGCTGGGACCCGCCGCGCTGGCGGCGGGGACCGTCGCGATCGCCTGCGCCGCCGTCGCGCTGCGCCACTCCCCGAGGCGCCACTCCCCACGACGGCGGGCTCAAGGATGGCTGACCGGAAGCGCGGCCCGCCGGATCGTGATGGAGATCCTGGTGCTCGTCGTCGCCCTGGCGAGCCTGCGTCTGATGCGCACACGCGGCCTCGGCACCGGCGACGCGTTCCTCGCGCCGGCCCCCGTGCTGCTGACGCTGGCCGCCGCGCTGGCGGTGCTGCGCGGCGGCCCGGCCGTGATCCACCTGGCCTTCCGGGCCGCCGCCCGCCGCACCGCCGCCGTTCCGTTCCTCGGGCTCGCCGCCGCCCGGGCCGTGCCGGGAGCCGCGCTGCCGGTGCTCACGCTGCTGCCGGCCGTCGCGCTGGCGGCGTACGGAATGGTCGCCGCCGGGGGCCTGGAGGACGCCCAGCGGCAGGCGGCGTGGGAGCGGGCCGGCGCCGAGATCAGGGTGGAGCGCGAGCAGGGCATCCCCCGGGAGACGCTGGAGCGGATCGTCCACGCGCCGGGCGTCAGGGCCGTCGTCCCGGCCGCCGTCGGGACGACGACCGCCGAGGTGGGCTTCGGCGGGCGGCCGGCCACGGTCGTCGCGGTCGACCTCGACGCCTACCGCCGGCTGGTCGCGGGCAGCCCCCTGCGCCTGCCCGGCCGCCCGGCGCGGGCGACGGGCGCGCTGGTGTCGCACGACCTGTCCGCCATGCGGAGCTTCGAGATCGGCTGGCCCGTGCGGACGACGGTCACCCCGGCGGGGACCGTCGACGCGATGCCGGGGGTGCGGGCGGGCGACGGCGCTCTCATCGTCCTCCCCGCGGCTCCCGAGCACGCCAACACGCTGCTGATCGCGGGAGACGCCGGCGCGGTCAGGCCGCTGCTGCCGTCCGGCGCGCGCATGACGACCGTGGCGGGCGCGCTCGCCGACATCACCGGCACGCCGCTGACGGCGGCGCTGACCGCCACGCTGCGGGTCGCCGCCGCGGCGCTGGCCGCGTACGCGCTGGCGGCCGTCGCGATCGCCCTGACCGGAGGCGCGGCCCGGCGGGCGGAGGACCTCGGCCTGCTGCGCGCCCTCGGCCTCACCCGCAGGCAGGCCGGGCTGATCACCGTCCTGGAGGCGGCCCCGCTGCTCGTCCTGACCGCCGTCGCCGGGCTGGCGGCCGGTCTCGCCATGCCCGCGCTGCTCGGGCCGGGCATCGACCTGTCGGCGTACGCGGGAGGGCGCCCCGGCGCCCTGGCCGCAGGTGCGGCCCTGCCCATCCTGCCCGCTGCCCTGGCCGGCGCGCTGGCCGCCGGGGTCGCCGCCGTCGCCCTCGCGGGCGCCTACCTGGGAGGAAGCCGTGGACACGCTGGCTGACCTGGAGGCCCGGGCCGCGCGGGGCGGTCCCGCGTTCGGCGCGGACGCCCACATCCTGTGCGACAACCTCGTGCGGATCTACAAGACCGAGGGGTCGGCCGCGGTCGAGGTGGTCGCCCTGCAGGGCCTCGACCTGCTCATCGGCCGGGGTGAGCTGGTGGCGATCGTCGGCGCCTCGGGATCGGGCAAGTCGACGCTGCTCAACATCCTGTCGGGGCTCGACGTGCCCACGGCTGGGCTGGCCCGGGTCGCCGGGATCGACCTGCTGTCCATGACCCCGCGCGACCGCCTCCGCTACCGGCGTTCGGTCGTCGGCTTCGTCTGGCAGGAGACCGCCCGCAACCTGCTGCCGTATCTCACCGCGCGGGAGAACGTCATGCTCCCCATGAGGCTGGCGGGCGGCACGTCCCGGCGGGCCAGGTCGTCCCGTACGGACGAGCTGCTGGAGCTGACGGGGATGGCGGACCGTGCGGACCGGCGGCCCGGGGAGATGTCCGGCGGCGAGCAGCAGCGGGTGGCCGTCGCCGTGGCTCTGGCCAACGCGCCCGAGGTGGTGCTCACCGACGAGCCCACCGGGGAGCTGGACAGCGACAGCGCCGAGACGGTCTTCGGCGTGCTGCGCCACGCCAACCGCGAGCTCGGGGTCACGACCGTCGTCGTGACGCACGACCCGATGGTGTCGCGGCAGGTCGACCGGACCATCGGCATCCGGGACGGCCGCACCTCCAGCGAGACGCTCCGCCGCACCTCCTCCGACGGGAGGGTGGTCGCCGAGGAGTACGCGGTGCTGGACCGGGCCGGGCGCCTGCAGCTGCCGAGGGAGTTCATCGACGCCCTGTCCATGGAGCACCGGGTGCGCCTGGAGCTCGAACGCGACCACATCGGGGTCTGGCCCTCGGCCACCGGCAGCGACGCGGAGGACGCGGACGACGCGGAGGAAGAGACGAATGAGTGAGCCGCTGGTCGTCGTCGAGGACCTGCGCAAGACCTACCCCAAGGGCGTGCGCGCCCTGAGAGGGGTCTCCTTCGAGGCGCACCCCGGCGAGCTGGTCGCGATCCGCGGCCGTTCCGGCGCGGGCAAGACGACGCTGCTCAACCTGGTCGGCGGCCTGGACCGGCCCGACGCGGGGCGGGTGCGGGTAGCGGGGCAGCCGGTGCCCGAGCTGCCCGAGGAGGGCCTGCTGCGGCTGCGCCGCGACGTCGTCGGGTTCGTCTTCCAGTCGTTCCGGCTGATCCCGGTGCTGTCGGCCGCCGAGAACGTGGGCGTGCCGCTGCGGCTGGCGCGGGTGCCCGCCAAGGACAGGGACGAGCGGGTGAAGGTGCTGCTGTCCCTGGTCGGGCTGTCCGGCCAGGCCGCGCAGCGGCCCTACGAGCTGTCGGGCGGCCAGCAGCAGCGCGTGGCCATCGCCAGGGCCCTGGCCAACCGGCCCCGCCTGCTGCTCGCCGACGAGCCGACCGGTCAGCTCGACTCCCGGACCGCCCTCCAGATCATGGAGCTGCTCCGGGTGCTCGTCCGGGGCGAGGGCGTCACCGCGCTGGTGGCCACGCACGACGAGGGCCTCGTCGGCCTGGCCGACCGCGTCCTGGAACTCACGGACGGTGAGCTCCGCGCCTAGTCAGCTCCAGGGGAGGGCGGCGCGGCGGGCCCAGTAGGTCTCGGCGTCCTCCGCCAGCTCGGCGAGCGCCTCCTCGGCCGCGTCGTCCCAGGTGACGGCGGTCGCCGCCAGGTTCTCGGCGAGCTGGGCGGTCGTGGCCGCGCCGCTCAGCACGATCCCCGCCCACGGGCGGGCGAGCACGGCGGCCAGCGCCAGGGCGTCGGGGGTGACGCCGCGTTCGCGTGCCGCGCGCACCAGCGCCGGCGGCGCGCCGCGGGCGGTCAGCCTGCCGTTGGCCACGCCCTCCTTGACGATCACGCCGAGGCCGGCCGCGTGCGCCCGGGCCAGGGCCTCGCCGGCCGAGCGCTCCAGCAGGTTCCACGTCGACTGCACGGTGTCGAAGAGCCCGGTCGCGATCGCTTCGTCGATCGTCGCGGCCTGCCGGGGGCCGGTGGTGGACAGGCCCACGGCGACGCCCTCGGCGCGCAGGGCGCGCAGCTCGCCGAGCACCTCCTCGTCGTCGAGCACCCCGCTTTCGACCGTGGCGGAATGGATCTGGTAGAGCGACAGATGCTCGCCGAGCAGCTCCCGGGTCTCGCCGAGCTGGCGGCGCAGCCGCGCGGCCGACAGGTCCTTCTCCTCGTGGCGGCCGGCGTCCATGCGCCAGCCGCCGACGTACTCGTACCCCCACTTCGACCCGGCCTCGACCTCGCCGGGCCGGATGCCCCGGTCGGCCAGCCAGCCCGCGAGGAACTCCTCCGCCAGGCCGTAGGAGCGGGCCGTGTCGTAGTAGCGCACGCCCGCCGCCCGGGCGGCGTCCAGCACCTCCCAGGTGCGCGCCCGCATCGCCGCCACGTCGCGGTCGCCGCCGAGGTCTTCGTCCCGGCCGAGCGTGATGTACGCCGGACGCCCGAGCGCGGCGAGCCCGAGACCCATCTCCTGCACCCATTTCCGCATAGGGAACCACGTTAGGAGATGGCGAGCGGGTGCCGGCCACGAGGGCTGAGTTCGCGGATGTGCGCGCCCCGGCGGTGAGCGGGAAGCACGTGTGGTGAGAGGACGGCCGGGGTATGCCGACAAGTCCAGCCGGCCTGTGGGGTCCAACCGAGCCCGAGGTGGTGGGAGCGTGACGGAACCGGTTGCAGAGGGAGTGCGGACCGCGGCGGACGTGCTCGCCCGGACGCGCGACCTCGTGGAGCCCGCCCTGCGCCGTGCGGTCGGCACCCTGCCTCCGTCGATGCGCCGGGTGGCGGGATACCACTTCGGATGGTGGGACGCGCGGGGGCGGCCGACGCCGGCGGGCGGAGGAAAGGCCCTCCGGCCCGCGTTCACGCTCCTGGCGGCCGAAAGCGCCGGGGGAGACCCGGACACGGCACTGCCGGCCGCGGTCGCGGTCGAGCTGGTGCACAACTTCTCCCTCGTCCACGACGACGTGATGGACGGTGACGCGGTCCGCCGCCACCGTCCCACGGTGTGGAACGTCTTCGGGCGCTCCGAGGCCATCCTGGCCGGCGACTCCCTGCTGGCGCTGGCCTTCGCCGTGCTCGCCGAGGGAGGCCGGCCCGCCGACAGCGCGCGCACGCTGGCCCGCTGTGTCCAGTCGCTGCTGGACGGCCAGAGCGCCGACCTCGGCTTCGAGGAACGCGGGGACGTGAGCCTGGGGGAGTGCCTCCGCATGGCGGAGGGCAAGACGGGCGCGCTGTTCGGCTGCGCCTGCGCCCTCGGCGCGCTGCAGGCCGCCGGTCTTTCGGGGGGCGCCACCACCGAGCAGACGGCCTTCCTGAGGGTGTTCGGCGAGCGCGTGGGGCTGGCGTTCCAGATCGTCGACGACCTGCTGGGCATCTGGGGCGACCCGGCCGTCACCGGCAAACCCGTGCACTCCGACCTGCGCAACCGGAAGAAGTCCCTGCCGGTCGTCGCCGCGCTGACGTCGGGCACGTCGGCCGGGCGGGCGCTCGCCGTGCTGTACCGTCACCCGCTCGCGCAGACCGACCTCGCACGCGCGGCACGGCTGGTGGACGAGGCGGGCGGACGGGCGTGGAGCCTCGCCAGGGTCGACGACCTGCTGTCCGAGGCGCTGGAGGCGCTGCGGTCGGCGGAGCCGGCGCCGGGGCCGGCGGCGGGTCTGGAGGCCCTGGCCCGCCTCGCCGCCGACCGCGACCGCTAGGTCGTCCACGCGGGCGGCCACACCGCCGGTCTGATCACCCGCCGGGGAACGCGGCTCGAATCTCAGAGGACGACCACCATCTTGCCGCCCGCCTCCCCGGCCTCCATCACGCGATGCGCCTCCCTGATCTCCTCGAAGCGGAACACCCGCGACGGTCTCCCCCGAAGGCGGCCGGCCGCCACCTTGTCGGCGATGGCGTGCAGCGGCACGTCGGACAACGGAAACCCCGGGGTGCCGAAGACGAAACTGGCGAAGAAGGTCAGATGGACGCCACTGGCCATCTGCGCCAGCGGGTTGAAATCGGGGATCGGGTCGAGGCCTCCCAGCCATCCGGCCAGGCAGGCGCGCCCGCCCCGGCGCAGCATCGCCAAGGAGTCCAGGATGGTGCTGTTGCCCACCAGGTCGAGCACGGCGTCCAGGCGCTTGGCCTCGGGTATCCGCCGGCCGAGATCGGGTCTGTCCAGTTCGCCGCGCTCCGCGCCGAGCTCTTCCAGCAGACGGAACCGGTCAGGGTCGCGGGTGGTGGCGATGACCCGCACGCCGGCGTCCACCGCGAGGTTGATCGCGGCCTGGCCGAAGGAGGAGGTCCCGCCCCGGACGACCAGGGTCTGCCCTCGGCTGATCTCCAGGTTGCGGAACAGGCAGGTCCAGGCGGTGGCGTACGTCTCGGGGATCGCTGCGAGATCCGCCCACGGCAGGTCGGAGTCGATGAGCGCCACGTTGGACGCGGGCGCCCGGGTGTACTCCGCGTAGCTGCCGTTGACGGTGCGGCCGAGGCCGCCCATCAGCGCGGCCACCCTGGCTCCGATGGGGAACTCGCCGCTGGGGCAGGCGTGGACGAGGCCGACGCACTCGATGCCGCTCACCGGCGCGGCCTCGGCCCATTCGCCCCTGCGCATGTGCAACTCGGCATGGTTGAGGCCGAACGCCTTCACCTCGATGACGACGTGGCCCGCCGCGGGCTCGGGCTCCGGCAGTTCCCGGTACACCAGGCACTCCGGTCCGCCGAATCTCTCGATCACGATGGCACGCATGGCGGCCCCCAGACGTCACAGGTCGGGCGGAAAACGGGGCTAGCGGGTGTCCGCCTCGGCCGCCGCGGTGAGCTCGCGCAGGGTCTGCGCGAGCGTACGGCGACTGCCCGGGGGCAGACGGCGCAGCGCGATGGCGATCTGCCCGCGCCGCGCCGCGCGGATGCGTTCGAGCGAGCGTCGGCCGGTCTCGGTGACGTCGATGCTGACCTCACGGCGGCTGTGCGGGGACAGCAGGCGCGTCAGCAGCCCGGCGGTGTGCAGGCGGGCCACCAGACGGCCCGCGGCCGAGACCGACATGCCCAGCAGGGCGGCGAGCCCGCTCAGGTTCAGCGGGCCGTGCCGGTCGACCGCGAGCAGCACCCGTAACTGGGTGACCGACAGGTCGGAGCCGCGGGCCACCGCGTTGAGGGTCATCTCCACCAGGGCGAGCGAGGCGTCCTCGACCGACCACGCGTCCTCCTCCAGCGCGGGGTCGGTCTCGTGCGACGCTCCGGAATCCAGGGCTCCGGAATTCAGGGCTCCGGCGCTCATCGCGTCCCCAGGACCCGCGGCGGGCCGGGCCTGCGCGCGGCGCGCCACTCGGGGTGGTCGCCCAGCGGTGTGCCGCGCACCCCGGCCGCGAGCAACTCCGCGAGGTGGATCGCCTGGCGTCCCACCCCCGCCTGCTCGATCTGCGTACGGCAGCTGAAGCCGTCGGCGAGGACGACCGTGCGGGCGTCGGCGGCGCGGATGGCCGGCAGGATCTCGTGCTCCGCGCAGGTCATCGACACCTCCAGGTGACCGGCGGTGAAGCCGAAGTTCCCGGCGAGGCCGCAGCAGCCGCCCACCGCCTCCACCCGCACGCCGGCCCGCGACAGCAGGGCCCGGTCGGTCTCGAAGCCGAGCACCGAGTGGTGGTGGCAGTGCGGCTGGGCGACGGCGTCCCGGTCGATCCGGGGCGGATCCCACCCGTCGGTCGCGCTCAGCAGCTCAGCGAGGGTCCTGGTCTGCTCGCGCAGCCGGGCGAAGTCCCGGTCGTGCGCGAACATCTCGGGCGCGTCGGCGCGGAACACCGCCGTGCAACTCGGCTCCAGCCCGACGATCGGGATGCCGCGGCGCAACGCCGGGGCGAGGGTCCGCACGGTGCGGCGCAGCACCCGGCGCGCAACGCCGAGCTGGCCGGTCGATATCCACGTCAGGCCGCAGCACAGCGTGCGCGGCGGGATCAGCACGCGATAGCCCGCCGCCTCCAGCACCTCGACGGCGGCGCGGCCGATGTGGGGGTGGAGGTTGTCGGTGAAGGTGTCCGGCCACAGCACCACGGGCCCCCGCTCGCCCCCGCCGCGCGTCCCGCGCCGCCGATACCAGTCGCTGAAGCGGACCCGCGCGAACTCCGGCACCGGCCGGGCCGGTTCGAGCCCCGCCAGGCGCTTGCCGAGCCCGGACAGCACGGGCGCGTGCGCCAGCGCGTTGACCACGCCGGGGGCCAGCGCGGCGACGCGGGCCCACACCGGCAGCCACCCCATGACGTAGTGGTCCATGGGCCTGATCCTGCGGGCGTAGTGGTGGGCGAGGAACTCGGCCTTGTACGTCGCCATGTCGACCTGCATCGGGCAGTCGTGCTTGCAGCCCTTGCAGGCCAGGCACAGGTCGAGGGCGTCGTGCACGGCGGTGGAGCGCCAGCCGTCCCGCACCGCGGAGTCGGCGTGGCCGTTCAGCATCTCGAACAGCAGCCGGGAGCGCCCGCGGGTGGAGTGCTCCTCCTCGCCGGTGGCCCGGTAGGACGGGCACATCACCCCGCCGGTGTGCTCGCGGCATTGGCCGACCCCCACGCACCGCATGACGGCCCGCTGGAAGCTGCCCTCATCGTCGGGGTAGCCGAAGTGGACGGCCGGGTCGGCGGGCGTCCACTCGGGGCCGAGCCGCAGGTTCTCGTCCAGCCGGTACGGCGCGACGACCTTGCCCGGGTTCATCCGGTCACCGGGATCGAAGACGGCCTTGACCCGCTCGAAGGCGGTCATGACCGCGGGGCCGAACATCTTGGGCAGCAGCTCGCCCCTGGCCTGCCCGTCGCCGTGCTCGCCCGACAGCGAGCCGCCGTAGGAGATGACAAGGTCGGCGGCCCGTTCGAGGAAGGCGCGGAAGGCCGCCACCCCCTCGGCAGTCACCAGGTCGAACGGGATGCGGGTGTGCACGCAGCCCTGCCCGAAGTGGCCGTACAGGGAGGCGTCGCCGTAGCCGAACTCCTCGAACAGGCGGCGCAGGTCGCGCAGGTAGCCGCCGAGTCTGTCCGGCGGGACGGCCGAGTCTTCGAAGCCCTCCCACGTCTCGCGCATGCCGGGCACGCGGGCGGTGGCGCCGA
Source organism: Microbispora bryophytorum (assembly GCF_006874465.1). Taxonomy (GTDB): domain Bacteria; phylum Actinomycetota; class Actinomycetes; order Streptosporangiales; family Streptosporangiaceae; genus Microbispora; species Microbispora bryophytorum. The sequence goes on from NZ_VIRL01000005.1 coordinate 126,712, forward strand.
GCCCGGACTCGCGGACCTCCCACAGCTCCTTCTCAATCTTGGCGTCGTCGATGAAGGAGATGTGCGGCGCGTGCTCGCTGCCCTTCAGCTCTTTCAGCAGTTCACACGCCTTGGCGTCCGCCTCCTTCTGGGAGCCGGCGCCGAAGGAGACCATCAGCCAGCCGCCGCCCTCCGGCAGCCGCTTGAGGGCGTCGGGATGCATGTGCTTGCGCCGCTCGTAGTCCACGAGCTTGTCGTCCACCCCCTCCAGCTGGAGCGGGCCGTAGCGGGCGATGCGCGGCACGGCGTCGGCGGCCACGTCGATGTCGTGGTAGCCGAGCAGGACGAGGCACTCGGCCTTGGGCGCGGGCACCAGGCGCAGCTCGGCCCGCAGCACGGTGACCAGCGTGCCCTCCGACCCGACCAGCGCTCTGGCCAGGTCGAACCCGGCTTCGGGCAGGAGCTGGTCGAGGTTGTAGCCCGACACCCGGCGGGGGATGTCGGGGAAGCGGCGGCGGATCTCGTCGGAGTGCTCGTCCACGATCGCGCGCAGCTCGCGGTAGATCCGCGCCCTCGGCCCGCCCTCGGCGACGATCCGGTCGAACTCCTCCTCGCCGGTCGGCCCCACCCACATCCGCTGGCCGTCGTAGGTGAGGATCTCCAGCCGCGCGATGTTGTCGGCGGTCTTGCCGTACGCCTGGGCGGTCGAGCCGCAGGAGTTGTTGCCGATCATGCCGCCGAGCGTGCACTGGGAGTGGGTGGACGGGCGCGGCCCGAACGTCAGGCCGGTGTCGGCCAGCAGCCGGTTCAGCACGTCGAGCACGATGCCGGGCTCGACCACGCAGGTGCGGGCCGCGGCGTCCACCGACACCAGCCGGTGGCAGTACTTGGACCAGTCGATGACGACGGCGGCGTTGCAGGTCTGACCGCCCAGGCTCGTCCCGCCGCCCCGTGAGGTGATGGGCGCGCCGTGCTCCCGGCAGACGGCGATCGCCTCGGCCGCCGCGTCGACCGAGCGCGGCACCACCACCCCGAGCGGCACCTGCCGGTAGTTCGATCCGTCGGTGGAGTAGGCCCCCCGGCTGCCCGGATCGAACCTGACCTCGCCGTCCACCCGGGCGGCGAGGTCCCGCTCCAGGTCGCGCAGCCGCACGTACGGCCCGCGCGGCCGGGTGGTCACGGGCCCGGGAACGAGTACCTGGTCCGTCATGGCGTCACCGCCCCAATTGAGAGATCTTGTCCTTGAACAGCGTCGTCGCGATGGCCGCCTTGTGCGGCTGCCCCTTCAGGAACGCCTCGGCGAACTTGACCGCCTGGTCGCGGGCGACCTTGCCCGGCATGGGCGGCTCGTTCGGGTCGACGTCCACGTCCACCAGCGCCGGCCCAGGATGGGCGAGGGCCTGCCGTACGGCCTCGTCCACGTCGGCGGGGTCGGTGACCTTGCGGCCGTACCCGCCGCAGGAGCGGGCCCAGGCGGAGAAGTCGGAGGACGGCTCGCCGAACCTGACCCCGTGCTCGGGATATCCCAGCACCATCTGCTCCCACAGGATCTGGCCGAGCGAGTCGTTGTTGTTCACCACCACCGTGATCGGCAGGCCGAGCCGGGCCGCGGTGAGGAACTCGGCCATCAGCATCGCGAAGCCGCCGTCGCCGATGAACGCGATCACCTGCCGGTCGGGGTGGGCGAGCTGCGCCGCGATCGCGTACGGCAGGCCGGGGGCCATCGTGGCGAGGTTGCCCGACAGGTAGAACTCCCGGTCGCCGCGGATCGTCCAGTGCCGGGCCGCCCAGGTCGCGATCGTGCCGGAGTCGCAGGTGAGGATGGCGTCGTTGGAGGCGGCCCGGTCCACGCAGCCGATCAGGTACTGCGGGGCGATCGGGGCGCGCTCCGGGTTCTCCAGCGCGGCCATGTTCTTCCGCCATTCGGCCATGGCCTTCTGGTACTTCTCCAGGTGCGCCCGGTCGTCGACGCGATGCAGCAGCGGCAGCAGCGCGGCCAGCCCCTCCTTGGCGTCGCCGACCATCGGCACCTCGGTCGGCATGCGCACGCCCGCGCGGGCGGGGTCGGCGTCGATCTGCACGACGCGGACCCTGCCGGGCTCCGGCAGGTGCTTGGTGTAGGGGAAGTTGGTGCCGACCATCAGCAGGGTGTCGCAGTCCTCGACCAGCTCCTCGCCCGGCTTCGTGCCGAGCAGGCCGATCCCGCCCACCGCGTACGGCGAGTCGTCGGGGATGACCGCCTTGCCGGGCAGCGTCTTGATCACGGGGGCGCCCAGCGCCTCGGCGATGGCCAGCACCTCCTCGCGGGCGTGCAGGGCGCCGGCCCCGGCCAGGATCGCGGGCCGCCGGGCCGCGTTGAGCACCTCGGCGGCGGCCCGCAGGTCCTCCTGACGCGGCACGCCGGGCGGGGACAGATAGATGGGGGCGGTCGCGGGGGGCCGCGCGGGGGCGACGTGCTGGTAGGGGTCGGCGTCGGCGGGGGCCACCTGGACGTCGTTGGGCAGGCACAGGTGGGCCACCCCGCGCCGCGCGTACGCCGTGCGGATGGCGATGTCCACCACTCCCGGCAGTTGGGCCGGGTTGTCCACCACGAGGTTGTACTCCGCCACGTCCTCATACAGCCGGTCGAGGTGGACCTCCTGCTGGTAGCCGGTGCCCAGCACGCTGGTCTCCTGCATGCCCGTGATGGCCAACACCGGCTGGTGGTCGAGCTTGGCGTCGTACAGGCCGTTGAGCAGGTGGATCCCGCCGGGGCCCGAGGTGGCCAGGCACACCCCGATGCGGCCGGTGGCCTTGGCGTGCGCGGCCGCCATGAACGCGGCCGCCTCCTCGTGATGCACCAGCACGAAGCGGACACGATCGGTGTGGCGGCGCAGCCCTTCCATGATGCCGTTGATGCCGTCACCGGGGAGCCCGAAGACGGTGTCGACCCCCCAGTCGGCGAGCCGTCTGATGAGTACTTCTGCGGCGATTTCCGTCATACGTGCCGCGCTGCCCCCGGAATGGGAAGCCGAACACTCACCGCATGGAAAATCTTTCCTCCGATCCAGAGTCCGGGGGGCACGCCAGGGTAGGGGGACGGCCGTGATCAGGGACCTCGTGATCAGGGACCTCCACGTGTCGGCCTACCGCGTGCCGACCGACCGCCCGGAGGCCGACGGCACGCTGAGCTGGGACGCGACCACGATGGTGGTGGTCCGCGCGGACGCCGGGGAGGCGGCCGGGCTCGGCTGGACCTACGCGCCGGCCGCCGCCGCGGCGGTCGTCACGGATCTGCTCGCGCCGGTGGTGCGAGGGGGCGACCCCATGGACGTGCCGGGCCTGTGGACCGCGATGGTCCGCCGGGTGCGCAACGCGGGCCGCACGGGCGTCGCCGGGTATGCGATCTCCGCGGTCGACGTCGCGCTCTGGGACCTCAAGGCCCGGCTGCTCGGGGTGCCGCTCGCCCGCCTGTTCGGCCTGGCCAGGAGGTCCGTGCCCGTGTACGGCTCGGGCGGGTTCACCACCTACGACGACGACGTCACGACGGCGCAGCTCGCGCACTGGGCGCACGAGCAGGGCATCCCCCGCGTCAAGATCAAGATCGGGGAGTCCGCGGGCGCCGCGCCCGCCCGCGACCTGCACCGCGTGGCGCTCGCCCGCCGCGTCGTCGGGGACGCCGCGGAGCTGTACGTGGACGCCAACGGCGGCTACGGCGCGAAGCAGGCCGTGCGGATCGAACGCCGCATGCGCGACCACGACGTGCGGTGGTTCGAGGAGCCGGTGTCCTCCGACGACCTGGCCGGGCTGCGCCTGGTGCGCGAGCGGGCCGACGCCGACGTCGCGGCCGGGGAGTACGGCGGCGACCTCGTCTACTTCACCCGCATGTGCGCGGCGGGCGCGGTCGACTGCCTGCAGATCGACGCGACCCGCTGCGGCGGCTACACGGGCTGGTCCGGCGCGGCGGCGATCGCCGCCGGGCACGGGCTGGAGGTGTCGGCGCACTGCGCGCCCAACCTGCACGCGCCGGTCGCCGCCGCGACGCCGAACCTGCGCCACATCGAGTGGTTCCACGACCACGTGCGCATCGAGGGCGACCTGTTCGATGGCGCGGCCGATCCCACGGGAGGCGCCGTAAGCCCATCGGACGCGCCGGGCCACGGCCTGTCGCTGCGCGCCGGAGTGGCCGAGCCGTACCGCGTCGCCTAGCGCGAGGCAGTCTTTGTGGACAGTGTCTACACCGGTGGTGTAGACACTGTCCACATGGACGTGGAGATCGGCCTTCGCGATCATCTGATCGCGGTGGCGAGGGGGATGGTCGCCGAGGGCGACCCCGGGACCGTCACCCTGCGTGCCATCGCACGGGAGGCGGGGGTGTCGCACAGCGCGCCGCTCCGGCACTTCTCCGGGCGGGCGGCCCTGTTGTCGGCGGTGGCGGCCCTGGGGTTCGGCGACCTGGCGTCACGGGGCGAACGGGTCCTCGGCGCCCTTCCCGCGCAGGCCGGCGCCTTCGAGCGACTGCGGGCGGCCGCGAGCGAGTACGTGGGGTTCGCGCTCGAACAGCCAGGCATGTTCGCCCTGATGTTCCGGCACGACCTCGTCGATCCGCAGGAGCCGAAGCTGGCCGGGGCGAGCCTGGAGGTGTTCGACACCCTGGCTGCGCTGGTGGGCGCCTGCCAGGCGGAGGGGTGGAACCCGGCGGCCGACAACCGGCAGGTCACCGGCGCGCTGTGGGCGGCCCTGCACGGGCTGGCGCAATTGTGGATCTGGAACGCGCTACCCGGCGCCACCGGGGCGCGGTCCTCCCATGAGGTCCTGGAGGTCCTGCTCGGCCTGCTCGGCCTGCCGGAGAACCGGGAGCACCGATGACCGGCCCCGCCGCTTCGCGTTCCGCCGCTTCGCGCCCTGAACGGCCCGTCGTCGTCTTCGATCTCGACGACACCCTCGTACGCGGCGACTCGTTCTCGCGTTTCCTGCGCATGCTGCTGCTGCGGCGCCCGTTACGGGCGACGGTGGCCCTGACCACGGCGGTGGTGCTGGTGCCGCTGTTCCTCCTGCCGCCCACCAGGCGGCGGGCGACGCAGGGGTTCATATGGCTGGCCACGGCCGGGGTGCCGCCGGAGCGTTTCCTCGACCTGGCGGAGGAGTTCGCCGTCGCGCACACCGCCGAGCCCCGCCGGATCAGCGTGGCGCTGGACCGGCTCCAGGCGCATCTGGACGCCGGTGATCGGGTCGTCGTCGCCACCGCCTGCGCCGACCCGCTCGCCACCGCCGTCTGCCGGAGTCTGGGCCTGGACGGGGTGGAGGTGATCGCCGCGCAGTTGCGTCGTGGCCGCCACGCATTCAAGGCGGTACGCGGCTGCCACGGCGCGGCCAAACCGGAGCGGCTGCGGGAGATCGGCGTCACGATACCGGTGGCCCACGCCTACACCGACAGCGCCGTCGACCTGCCGCTGCTGCGGGCCGCGGCACGGCGTTGCCTGGTCGACCCCAGCCCGCGCACCCTTCAGCGGGTCCGGGCCGAGCTGGGTGAAGAGGTCACCGTCCTGTGGTCCGCCGGGCAGGCCGGGACATAGCGGCGCCGCCACGACGGCCGCGTCAGCCGCCGGTGCCGTGCGGGTCGTCGAGCAGCCCGGCGTCGTGGACGAGCAGGGCGATCTGGACGCGGTTGTTGAGGCCGAGCTTGGCGAGGATGCTCGACACGTGCGTCTTGACGGTGGGGACGCTGAGGTGCAGCAGGGCGCCGATCTGGGCGTTCGGCCTGCCCTGGCCGACCGACACCGCGACCTCCCGTTCCCGGTCGTTGAGCAGGGCCAGGCGCTCCCGGGCGCGGGCCCGGCGCCGGTCCTGTCCGTCCTCGGCGACCCGGGCGATGAGCCGCCGGGTGACCGCCGGGGACAGGACCGGATGGCCGGCGGCCACCCGGCGGACGGCCTCCACGATCTCGCCCGGCGGGGTGTCCTTCAGCAGGAACCCGGCGGCCCCCGCGCGCAGGGCGCGCAGCACGTGCTCGTCGGCGTCGAAGGTGGTCAGCACGATCACCTCGGGCGCGCCGTCGCGGGCGCGTAGCGCCTCGGTGGCGGCCAGGCCGTCCATCACCGGCATCCGGATGTCCATCAGCACCACGTCGGGGTGATGCCGGCCGGCCAGCGGCAGCACCTCGGCGCCGTCACCGGCCTGGGCGAGGACGCGGATGTCCGGGGCGCCGCCGAGCATCATCACGAGCCCGGCCCGGACCAGGGGATCGTCGTCGGCGATGAGCACGCCGATCGGCGCGGCTTCTGGCGCGATCATGCAGGCCACGGTAGCCAGGCCCGCACGCGCCAGCCACCCGGGCCCCCGTCGCCGTCGCGACGCACGGGCCCGTGCTCCAGCCGTCCCCCTGCCAGCGTGACACGCTCGGCCAGGCCGGCGAGGCCGTGGCCCCCGCCGGCGGCGTCCGATGCGACGGCGGCGGGGACGTCGTTGACCACCTCGACCGTCAGGCCCTCGCCGGGCGCGCCCGCCAGCCGCAGCTGGACACCGGCGCCCGGCGCGTACTTGCGCGCGTTGGTCAGGGCCTCCTGCACGACGCGGTAGGCCGTGTGGCCCGTCCGGTCCGGGACCGTCTCGCGCGCGCCGAGGTCGTCGCACAGCTCGACTGGCATGCCCGCCTGCCCCGACTCCGCGACGAGTTTTCGCAGGTCGGCGAGGGTGGGCAGGCCGGGCCGCGTGGGCGCGGAGGGTTCGCCGGTCGGGGCGCGCAGCACGCCGATCACCTCGCGCAGATCCTGCAGGGCCTGGTGGGCGCTCTCCCTGATCACCCGTGCCGCGCGGGCGACGTCGGCGGGGTCGGCGCCGGGATTGAACTCCAGCGCCCCCGCGTGCACGCTCAGCAGTGACAGCCGGTGGCCGAGCACGTCGTGGATCTCACGGGCGATCGCCTCGCGCACCTGGTGTTGCACCTGCTCGGCCCGCAGCCTCGCCTCGGTCTCCATCCGGGCCGCGCGGTCGCGCTGGGCCAGCACCAGCCGCCGCCGGTGGTGGACGAACAGCCCCCAGCCGACCGCCGCGCCCTGGAGGGCCAGGCCCAGCATCAGCATCGCGAGCGGCGGTAGGTCCGGGTCGGGGCGCAGATATGTGAAGACGGCCGCGGCGAGCACGCTGAGCGCGAACACCGTCCCGGAGGTACGCGGGCGGCGGTGGACCCCGACGGAGAAGAGCGCGGCCAGCATCGGGCCCGCGACCATCTCGAAGACGGCCGACAGCGCGACGAGCGTCACCGCGAGCCCGACCGGCCACCGGCGGCGCAGCCACAACGCGGCGCAGGCGAGCGCGCCTGCGAACTGGTCGAAGGGGAACAGCCACGCCGGCGGCAGCGGCGCGGTGTCGAGGCGGTCCGCCGATGTGAGAAGCGTGAAGGCCACGGCGAGGACGAACATCGCCGAGTCCACGAGCCAGTCGCGCCGGTTTCGCCGGTGCCGGGGGGCGGCGGAGGGATCCATTACCTCCGCAGCGTACGACCTGCCAGGCGGCGCGCCCACGGCCGAGCGGCGAAGACCATACCGAAGTCGGGCGCCGTCCGACTTCGGTCGGACGGACTGCCTCCCGGCCGGAGACCTTCGCCGGACGGGAGCATGCCGACGCCCGATCCCCGGCGGGTGCGCCGTTCCCTAGCGTCGGCGCCATGCGTGAAGTCATCCGGCTCGCCGGGGCGTTCCTGGTCGCCGCGGGCATCAGCGGGACCATCGACCACCTGGCCGTGCAGCCGTTCTGGGGCGCGATACTCAACGTCTTCAACCGCCGGGTCATCCCGCGCCTGGACTTCCTGACCGGCTATGAGATCTACGCCAACCTGCTCGTCGCGGTCGTCGGCGCCGTCGTCCTCGCCGCCGCGTGGAGGCGTGACGAGGACGCCTGACCGGCGGCGCCGAGGCGCCGGCTGAGGCCGGGCGGGCTGGGTGGCCCGCCCGGCCCGCCCGGCTAGTCTCCGGCCATCACGGTGAAGGTGAAGCCGGTGCTCGTCGAACGGCGCAGCGGAATGTCGCACTTGATCCGGCGCAGTACCTCGTTCCTGCTGAGGCCGAGCCCGTGCGCGATGAGCCGTTCCGGGCGCACCGGCACCGGATCGTCGAAGACGACCTCCACCCGGACCGGCCACGTGTCGTCGAGCCGTGCGGACGGGGTGTCCAGCCGCCAGGCCCCCGTCCAGTCCAGGGTGAAGCGGCCCCGCCGGGCGAGCAGCGGATCCAGCAGCGTGGACGCCACCAGTTCCGGATCGTTGACGCGGTAGCCGTGGAGCTCGGCCGGATCGAGGGATCTGACCGGCGCCCGCTCGTGCACGGTGAGCTTGCTCGTCCGATCACAGGACACGCAGCGGACCAGCAGCCACACGTCCAGCAGCTTGCCGTTGGCGTTGACGCGGAACCTGCCCTCGCCGGTGGTGGCCGACTGCGACCCGCAGTCCACGCACCGCAACGACAGCAGAGGCAGCGTGGTCCGGCGGACGACCCAGGGCAGCATGATATGAGGATGTGAAGACATGATCTCTCAAGACCTGACACGAGGCCGATTACGCGCGGCCTCAGACGCCGTATGACCGGGCGCACAAGGGCAGCCCGGCAGAACCGACGGGAGCGTCGGCTACAGGTGGGCGGAAGAAGGTGTCAGATCTGAAGAGCAGGCGGGGTCACGCGGTCTTGTCCTCTGTCCTCACGGCGACGGGCTGCCGGCACCCTATGGGACTACGGGCGGAGGGCTCAAACGGTTTTCCGGCCGGAACTTCGACGGTGTCGCCGAGGCCCGGCCGGTCGCCCTCACCGGTGCCCACGGTGCGGGCCGGGAAGGCTCGCGTCAGGCTGGAGCGAGGACGCAGAACTCGTTGCCCTCCGGGTCGGCGAGGACGATCCACGACACATCGCCCTGGCCGACGTCGGCGGGCGTCGCGCCGAGGGTCCGCAGGCGGGCCACCTCCGCCGCTTGGTCGTCACCGGGGTAGGGCAGCAGGTCGAGATGGACCCGGTTCCACACGGTCTTCTCCCCGGGCGTGGTGCGCAGGAACTCCAGGTACGGCCCGACACCCGTGGCCGAGCGCAGCCGCGCGTGATCGTCGGTCACCTCGTGCAGGGTCCAGTCCGTCGCCTGGCCCCAGAACCGGGCCACGGCCCGCGGGTCCGCGCAGTCGACCACCACCGTGGCGATCGGCCCGGTGTCCCGGTAGATCTCCCGAGGCTCAAGCACGCAGAACAGGTTGCCCTCCGGGTCGGCCAGGACCGTCCACGGCACGTCGCCCTGGCCCACGTCGGCGGGCGTCGCACCGAGCTCCTTCAGGCGCGCGACCAGCTCCGCCTGATGGGCCGCGGAGGTGGTGGCGAGATCGAGGTGCACGCGGTACTTCACCGTTTCGGGCTCCGGGACGGTGACGACACAGACGCAGACGGCGGCGGGGTCCGGCCAGACGAAACCCAGGGGCCCAACGCCTGTCACACAGGGTCCCTCGCTGAAAACACCCCAGCCCAGCGCCTCCGCCCAGAACCGGCCGAGGGCCGCGTCATCCCGAGCCTTGAAATTCACCTGAACAAGTCGCAGCGCCATGCCGCCCAACCCTACGGCCGAGTGAATGCCCGCGGCTTCGGGCGGGACCGCCCGGCCGACCGGCAGCCCGGCGGAGTGCCGCGACTGCGGCGTTCATCCTTCCCCGCGGACGACCTCGCCGGGCTCCTTGTCGTCGCGCAGGCCCCGCCAGGAGGGGTGGCGCAGCCGCCCCTCGCCCGTCCACTCGGCGAACTGCACCTCGCCGACCAGGACCGGGTCCACCCACCGGCCGCCCCTGGCCTCCTCCCTGGGAATGTCGCCGAAGGGGGGCGTGTCCCGGCGCAGCGGCGCCAGGCGCTCGCCCAGCCGCCGCAGCGCCTCGTCGGTGAAGCCGGTGCCGACGCTGCCGGCGTACCGCAGGCGGCCGCTGTCGTCGTGGACGCCCACGAGCAGCGAGCCGACCGTGCCGGCCCGGCGGCCCTCCCCGGCCCGCCACCCGCCGACGACGACCTCCTGCGTACGGACGTTCTTGACCTTCACCCAGTCGGGGGAGCGGCGGCCGGGGTGGTAGGGCGAGGCGAGCCGCTTGGCCACGACGCCCTCCAGCCCCAGTCGCCGGGAGTCGGCCAGCGCGTGCTCGCCGCCGTCGGCGTAGCAGGGCGGGACGGCCCAGTGGCGGCCGGCGTGGACGAGGTCCTCCAGGCGCCGGCGCCGCTCGGTGTAGGTCATCGTGATCGCGGTCGCGGCATCGACGTGCAGCACGTCGAACAGCAGGTAGGTCACGGGCGTGGTGACCAGGAGCTGCCTGATCTTCAGCGGGTTGCGCTGGTGCATGCGCGGCTGCAGCGCCTCGAACGACGGCCTGCCCTGCTGGTCGAAGGCGACGATCTCCCCGTCGAGCACCACCGCGTGCCCGCCCGTGGCTCCGGCCAGGCCGGCGAGTTCGGGATAGGCGGCGGTGATGTCCTTGGCGTTGCGGGAGACCAGTCGCAGTGTGCCGTCCTCGACGTAGCCGAGCGCGCGGACGCCGTCCCACTTCATCTCGTACGCGTAGCCGCCCTCGGGCTCGGGCAGCGGCCCGAGCCGGGCCATCATCGGCGTGTACGCCGGAAGGGCGGCCATGCCCTGCTGGTACCCCGGCACGCCCGGCGCGTACCTCCTGCCGGCGGCAGGGCCGCGGCCGTCGTGGCGGCCGTCGTAGTCGCCGTCATGGTCAGGAGCGCGGGCTCGTCTAGGGGAGGATCTCCAGGCGGACGCCGAGGCCCTCGTACAGATAGGGAGTGGCGGTGATGATCCGCCAGCTGCGGCGGGTGGCGTGGACGGCCGCGTGGGCGGCCACCAGGACGTCGGGCAGGAGCGCGTCGGCGGCGGACGGCCGGTGGCGCCGCAGGCTCGTCATGATCGCCTGCGCGTACGGCCCGCCTTCGACGGCGTCGTCGGGGGAGAGCGCGCCGGTAACCACCATCGACATGCGCAGGAAGCGTTCGAGCCGGGGCTGGATGGGGCCCAGCGACAGCACCTGGACGGCGAGCGCGGGGACGAGGAGGGTGACGCCGTGCGCCGAGGACTGCCGCACGACGGCCCTGCCGTACATGCTCTTGCCCTCGATCAGGTGGACCACGGCGTCGAGGTCCAGCACGTGGCCGGACAGGGCGCCGGCCGGTGGGACGGGGTCGCTCACGCGGCGTCCGCCGTGGCGTCGCCGCCGGTCATCAGGCGCGCCGCGCGGGCGCTGTCGTCATCGGTGATCCCGTCCTGCCAGCCCGGCCCCCATAAATCGGCCATGATGGCCAGGTCGCCCTGGATGCGCCGCCGCTCCCGCAGCGCCGCGGCGATGTAGGCCGAGGCGTTGCCGGACGCCTGCGCCTCGTCGGCGAGTTCGTCCGGCAAAGAGATCGTAATCTTCTTGGTCATACTTGGCAGGCTACCCAGTCATACCGTCGGTGGTCCACCGGTTCGCGGAAACCACTTCGCGGGAAATCCCGTGGCGGGAGACCCCGTCGCGGGAAACCACGGGGTACGACCCGGGGCGAGGGGGTGGGGCGCATGCGGCTGGCGGGGGCGCGGGTGCTCGTCACGGGGGCGTCGTCGGGCATCGGCGCGGCCACGGCGCTGGAGCTGTCGGCGCGCGGCGCGCGTCTGGTGCTGTCCGGGCGCGACCAGGAGGCGCTCGCCGGCGTCGCCGCCAGGACCGGCGGGCAGGTCGTGCCCGCCGACCTGTCCGACCCCTCGGCCGACCTCGCCGTACGCGCGGGACCGGTGGACGTGCTGGTGGCCTGCGCGGGCGAGGGCTGGAGCGGGCCGCTCGCCCGGATGCCCGGCGGCACGGCCGAACGCATGATCGCGGTCAACCTGACGGCGCACGTGCGGCTCACCCGGCTGCTGCTGCCCGGGATGCTGGAGCGCGGCCGGGGTCACCTCGTCTACGTCGCCTCGATCGCCGGCGCGGTGGGCGTGCGGGAGGAGGCGGTGTACGCCGCGACCAAGGCGGGCCTGCTGGCCTTCGCCGAGAGCCTGCGGTACGAGCTGCCCGCCGTCGACGGGAACGGGAACGGCGTCGGCGTGACGTCCGTGGTGCCCGGGGTGGTCGACACGGCGTTCTTCGCCCGGCGCGGCAGGCCGTACACGCGCCGCAGGCCGGCGCCCGTCCCGCCGGAGCGGGTGGCGCGGGCCATCGCGGCCGCCGTCGAGCGCGACCGCGCCGAGGTGTACGTGCCTGCCTGGCTGCGGCTGCCCGCCCGCCTGCACGGGGCCGCGCCCGGAGCGTTCCGCGCCCTCGCCCGCCGCTTCGGGCGGCCCTGAGTTCAGCCCCTGAGATTCAGCCCCTGAGGCTCAGGCGCCGCGCAGCGCGCGCAGGGACTCGCGCAGCGAGCCGAGGGTGGCGAAGACCGCCGTCGGCTCGTAGCCGCAGTGCGCCATGCAGTTGGCGCAGCGCGGGTCCCGCCCCCGACCGTAGGAGCTCCAGTCGGTCTCCTCGACCAGCTCCCGATAGCTCTGCGCGTACCCGTCGGCCATCAGGTAGCAGGGCCGCTGCCAGCCGAACACCGAGTAGGACGGGATCGCCCAGGCCGTGCAGGGGAAGTCGGCCTTCCCCTCCAGGAAGTCGAGGAACAGCGGCGAGTGGTTGAACCGCCAGCGCTTGCGGTTGCCGCCCGCGAACGCGGCGCGAAACATCTCCCGCGTCTGCCGCACCCCCAGGAAGCAGTCCTGGTCTGGCGCCTTCTCGTACGCGTACCCGGGCGAGATCATCATCTGGTCGACGCCCAGGTCGTCGTTGAGGAAGTCGAGCACCTCGATCACGGTGCGCGGGCTGTCCCCGGCGAAGAACGTGGTGTTGGTGGTGACCCGGAAGCCGCGCCGCCGGCACTCGCGCACCGCCGCGACCGCCTCGTCGAACACCCCCTCCTTGCACACCGACGCGTCGTGCCGCTCGCGCAGGCCGTCGATGTGCACGGCCCAGGCGAAGTACGGCGAGGGCGTGAACCGTTCGATCTTGCGCGGGATCAGCAGCGCGTTGGTGCACAGGAAGACGTATTTCCTGCGGGCCACCAGTTCCTCGACCATCTCCCCGATCTGGGGGTGCATGAGCGGTTCCCCGCCGGCGATCGACACCATCGGGGCGCCGCACTCCTCGACGGCGGCCACCGCCTGCTCGACCGGCATGCGCTGCTTCAGCACCCCGGCCGGGTGCTGGATCTTCCCGCAGCCCGCGCACTTCAGGTTGCACGCGAACAACGGCTCAAGCTCCACCAGCAGGGGAAATCTCTCCCGCCGGCGCAGCCGCTGGGCCAGGATGTACGCACCGACACGCAGACTCTGGCGTACGGGCATCGGCATCAGGGCCGCACCTCCTTCGGCAATGTGAACTCGACGTTCTCCTCGGTCACCCGCCGTTCCTCCACCTCCAGCGGGCCGAGCCCGCCGAGGGCGGCCACGACGGCGTCCACCATCGCGCCGGGGGTGGACGCCCCGGCGGTCAGCCCGACCGTCCGCGCCCCCCGCAGCCAATCGAGCGCGATGTCGCCCGGATCGTCGATCAGGCGGGCGAGCGGCGCCTGTCGCGCGGCGACCTCGGTGAGGCGCAGGGCGTTGGAGGAGTTGGCCGAGCCGACGACCAGCACCAGGTCGGCCTGCGCGGCGACGGCCCGCACCGCGTGCTGCCGGTTGGTCGTCGCGTAGCAGATGTCGTCGCCGCGCGGGCCCTCGGCGTCCGGGAAGCGCCGCCGGATCGCCGCCGCGACCCGCCCGGCCTCGTCGGCCGCCAGCGTGGTCTGGGTCAGGTAGGCGACCCCGCGCCCCCACGGCACGTTCTGCGCCGCGTCGGCCACCCCGGCCTCGTCCTCGACCAGCACGCCCGCGCCGGGCACCTCCCCGAGCACGCCCTCGACCTCCTCGTGCCCGGCGTGGCCGATCAGCACGACGAGGTCGCCCCGCGCGGCGAACCTGCGGGCCTCCGCGTGGACCTTCGCGACAAGCGGGCACGTCGCGTCGACGACGCGCAGCCCGCGCCGCCCCGCCTCCTCCCGCACGGCGGGCGCGACCCCGTGCGCGGAGAAGACGGTGACCGCGCCTTCCGGCACCTCGGCGAGGTCGTCGACGAACACCGCGCCGCGCCGCTCCAGGTCGCGTACGACGTGGATGTTGTGCACGATCTGCTTGCGCACGTACACGGGCGCGCCGAACCGGTCCAGCGCGCGCTCCACGATCTCGATGGCCCGCTCGACCCCGGCGCAGAACGAGCGGGGCGAGGCCAGCAGGACCCGCCGCGGCCCCGCCGCCGCCGCCCAGCGCGCCAGCACCGGGCCGATCCGGGCGAGCGTGCGCCGCGCGGCGACCGCGCCGCCCATCGTGGCGAGGTTCAGCAGGGGCGCGTCGGGAGTGTCCACGATGACCCGCACGGCCGCGAACGGCCGGGCCCCCGCCGCCTCGGCCAGCGGGGCGCTTTCCATGTCGACGGCGCAGGCGCCCTCGCGGGCCAGCGCGTGCCGCCCGCGGCCGGTGACGACGTGCGGGGAGGTGACGAGCGGGCCGGTGCGGGCCGGCAGCCCGGCGCGGAGGAGCTCTCCGGCGAGCAGCGGGGCCGACGGGCACGGCCAGACCCGGTCGCCGGAGCGGACCTCGGTGGCGACGAGCACGTCCCCGGGGCGCAGCCCGTCGTGGACGGCGCCGCCGAAGCCGGTGACGGCGAGGGCGGCGGCGGGCGGGAGCAGGGCCGCGGCGCGCGCCGCCCGGTCGGGGCCCATCCCGACCCGCACGACCCGGATCCGCGGATGGTCGCCCCCGAGCTCCGGCCGCAGGCCGCGAGCGACGGCCCGGGCCTCCATTCCCAGCGCGGTGCACACGATCAGATCGGTCATGGCGTCGCCCAGATCGGTCATGGTGTGGCCTCCGGTCCGGCCGTCTCGTGCAGGCGCAGGTAGCGGCCGAGCGCGCTGACCGGGAAGACGAGGCGGTAGAGGTGGTAGTTGATGGAGAAGTCGCCGGGGAAGCCCGTCCCGGTGTAGTGCGGCTCGTCCCAGGTGCCATCGGGGCGCTGGGTGTCGGCCAGCCAGGCCACGCCCCTGTCCACGGACGGCCCTCGCTCCCCGGCCGCGAGCAGGCCGATGAGGGCCCAGGCCGTCTGGGACGCGGTCGGCTCGCCCCGCCCGATCCAGGCGGGGTCGCGGTAGGAGCGCATGTCCTCGCCCCAGCCGCCGCTGGGATGCTGGTGCGCCCGCAGCCAGGCGACGGCCCGCCGCACGCAGGGGGCTCCCGGCCGCACCCCGGCCGCCACGAGGGCGGGCAGCACCGCGCCGGTGCCGTACACGTGGTTGGCCCCCCAGCGGCCGAACCACGAGCCGTCGGCCTCCTGCGCCCGCAGCAGCCACACCACGGCCCGCCGTACGACGGGGGAGCGGGCCATGCCCTCGACCGCGAGCGCCTCGACCACGTGCGCGGTCACGTCGGCCGACGGCGGGTCGACGACCGCGCCGAAGTCGCAGAACGGCAGCCGCAGGCACAGCTCGCGGGTGTTGTCGGCGTCGAAGGCGGCGAAGCCGCCGTCGCGGGAGACCATCCCGGCCATCCACCGCAGCCCCCGCTCCAGCGCCGGCCGGGCGTCGGGCCGGCGCAACCGGCGCAGCGCGAGGATCACCTCGGCCGTGTCGTCGACGTCGGGGTAGCCGTCGTTGTCGAACTCGAACGCCCATCCGCCCGGCGCGAGACCGGGACGCCGCACCGTCCAGTCGCCCGGCCCTCGGATCTCCTCGCGCAGCAGCCACTCGCCCGCCTGGGTGAGCGCGGCATGGTCGCGGGGCAGGCCGGCGTCCAGGAGGGCGGTCATCGCGAGCGCGGTGTCCCAGACCGGCGACTGGCACGCCTCCAGCCTGCGCGTGCCGTCCTCCCTGATGGTGAACCTGTCCAGCCCCGCCAGGCCGGAGCGCATGACGGGGTGCTCGATGCCGTACCCGCTCAGGTGCAACGCGATCAGCGAGTAGACCCAGGGAGGCTGGATGCCGCCCCATGAGCCGTCGGCCTCCTGCCGGGCCATGACCCACTCGACGGCCCGCCTCAGGGCGGCGCGGCGAAGCCCGGCGACCGGGCGCCGTTCATACCGGTGCAGGGCGCGGTCGAGGGCCGCGAACGCCGCGTCCCAGCCGGTGCGCGGCGCCCGCCGCACGGGCCTTCCGGTGCGCAGCTCGGGCAGGCCGAACGGCAGCGGCCGGACCGGCCGGTGCGCGGTCACGATCGTGAGCGGGACGATGGTCTGCCGCGCCCAGCAGGCCCAGTCGTAGACGTTCAGCGGGCACCACGGCGGCAGGAACATGATCTCCGGGGGGATGACCGGCAGGTCCTCCCACCGCCACTGCCCGAACAGGGCGAGCCAGATCCGGGTGAAGACCCGGGCCGACTCGACGCCGCCGGCTCCGCGCACGCACGCCGCCGCGGCGCGCATGTGCGGAGCCGAGGGCGGGTCGCCCGCGAGCCGCAGCGCGACGTACGCCTCGACCGTGGTGGACACATCGGCGGGCCCGTCATGGAAGTTGGCCCAGCTGCCGTCCTCACGCTGCTGCGACCTGATCCACCGGGCGGCCTCGGCGGTCTCCTCGTCGGTCCGCACGCCCAGGAACTCGCGCAGCAGGAGGTCCTCGGCGTCCATGGTCACGTTGGTCTGGAGCTCGCCCTTCCACCAGCCCTCGGGCGCCTGCAGGCCGAGCAGGTGGTCGCGGGCCGCCTTCAGGGCGGTCGCGGCGCGGGCGGCGCCGGTGGCGACCCCCGTGGCGACTCCCGTTTCGACTCCCGTTTCGACTCCGGCGGTGACGCCGGTGGTGACGCCGGTCATCGAGCCAGCTCCCGTTCGAGATGCCGCCTGGCGAGGCGGGCCGCGTGGAGTCCGCTGCGCACGGCTCCCTCCATCGTGTCGGGCCAGCCCGTGTCGGTCCACGCGCCGGCGAGGAACAGTCCGGGCCACCGGGTGGCCGCGCCGGGGCGCAACCCCCCGCTGCCCGGGACCTGCCGGAAGGTCGCCCGCCGCTCCCTGGTGATGAACAGGTCCACGACCCGCGCCGCCCGCGCGGCCGGGAGCAGCCGCTCCAGCTCGGGCAGGAACACCTCCCGCATCACGGCCGTGGGCACGTCGATCCAGTGCCGCGCCGCCGACACCGAGACGGTGAGGTACTGGCCCCGGGTCAGCCCGCCGGAGGCGGTCCTGTCGAAGATCCACTGCACGGGCGAGCCGACGACGGCGGCGAACGGCAGCCGGGTGACGGGCCGGTCGTAGACGACGTGCACGTTGACGATCGGGCTCGCCCCGAGGCCCGCCCAGGCATCCCGGTCCGGCGCGGCCTCCGGCGGCACGAGCCGCGCGGCCTGGCCGTGCGGGGTGGCGACGACGACGGCCGACGCGCCGACGCGCGCGCCGCCCACGAGGATCGAGGGTCCGCTCAGGCCCGGCAGGCACGGCAGCACCCGCTCGACCTTCGCCGCCAGCCGCACCTCGCCGCCCAGCCGGGCGATCGCGGACAGCGCGGCGCCGCCGTGCAGGTCGCCCAGGGGGACGGACGGCACGCCGATGTCGGCGGCGTCGGCGCGGCCGAGCAGGGCCGTCCTGAAGACCATCGCCGCCGGGCCCAGCGCCGCCTCGTCGGCCGGGATGTTGAGCGCGGCCACCGCGAACAGATCCCACAGCGCCCGCCGCACGGTCTCCCGCTGGCCGTTTTCGGCCAGCCAGCCGCCGAGCGCGGCCCGGTCGAGGGCGGGCTCCGCCGGGTCGAGCCCGCGCAGCGCGAACGCGCCGCGCGCCGCGCGCAGCCGGTCGGCGGGGGACAGCAGGCGGTAGCCCGCGAGCGCGGGCAGCAGGTGGAGTGGCCCGGGCAGCGCGGCCCGGCGCAGCCGTCCCCGTCCGCCGTGCGGGGTGAGCACGCGTACGTCGAAGCGCTCCTGCAGGCGCACCCGCCCGGTGCCGCCGAGCCGGTCCAGCAGCCCGCGGTAGGCGGTGCAGCAGCGCAGGAAGACGTGCTGCCCGTTGTCGGCCGTCAGGCCGCCCCGGGTGAAGGAGTGGGTGGCGCCGCCGAGCCGGGGCCTCGCCTCGTACAGGGTCACCGGCCATCCGGCCTCCGCGAGCGCGAGGGCCGCGGTGATGCCGGCGAGGCCGCCGCCCACCACGGCCACGGGCGGAACGGCCGCGCCCTCCCCGGCGCTCCGCGTGCCGTGCGCCGTGCCGTTCTCCGTGCCGTTCTCCGGGCCGTTCAGCTGGCCGTTCATCGGGCCGCTCCCTTGATCGCCCGCGCCGCCTCCATCGCCTTCGCCCACGGCGTGAGCGACACGCGCCCGGCCAGCGCCCGGCCGGGGTCGGCGGCGATGCGGGCGAGCAGGCGCCGGTAGATGCCCGCCATCGCCGCGGTGCAGGCCGCGCTGCGCCGGTCGAGCAGCGGGATCAGGCTCATCCCCTCGGCGTACCAGCCGAGCGCCCGCCCGGCCTCGTACCGGATGAGCCGAGCCAGCCGCTCCGGCGGGTCGGCGAACGCCCCTGACGCGTCCAGATCGAGCGTGCAGCCGAACCTGCGCAGGTCGTCGGCGGGCAGATACACGCGGCCCGCGCACCGGTCCTCGCGCAGGTCCCTGAGCACGTTGGTGAGCTGGAGCGCCACGCCCAGGGCGTCCGCGAGCCGCGCGGCCCGCCGCAGCGCCCCGTCCCCGCGTGCCGCCCCGTCGGCGAGGCCGAACACGCCGAGGGACAGCCGCCCGATGGACCCGGCTACATCCCGGCAGTAGCCGACCAGGTCCTCGTAGGACTGGTAGCGCGCGCCCGCGACGTCGTCGGCGCATCCGTCGATGAGCTCCTCGAACGCCTCCAGCGGGACGGGGAAGCGCACGGCGGTGTCGCGCAGGGCCACCAGGACGGGGTCGGCGGGGTCCGGCCGCGGAGCGCGCAGCCCCGTCCGCGCCTCCTCAAGGGCCGCCAGCCGCGCGTCCACCGGCCCGGCCGCGTCGCCGATGTCGTCGATCCGCCGGGCGAAGGCATAGAGCGCGCTGAGCGCGCGGCGCTTGGGCGGGGCGAGCAGGCGGATGCCGTAGGCGAAGTTGCGGGCCTGGGTGCGGACGACGCGCTCGCAGTACCGGTAGGCCACCGGAACCGGCACCGGCACCGGTACGGACGCGGGCGTGACGGGGTGCAGCGCGGGGCCGGGCGGGTGATCGGGAACGGGATCAGGAATCGCGCCGGGAACCGTCACCGTTCACCTCCTTCAGCACGCGTACCCACTCGCTCAGCACCGTGCGGCGGCGCGCGCGGACCGCCCCGCCGAGGACGTCGTGCCGGCCTCGCTCCAGCGCCGCGAGCGCCGCGCGGCCGCCCGCGACGTACCCGGCGACCGCGGTGCGGGCGAACCCGCTCAGCGTCTCCAGCAGCGGCATCCCCTCGTCCAGCAGGGTGGCGGCGCGGCGGGCCTGCAGCGCGACGGCCCGGCGCAGCCGCGGGCAGGTGCGCGAGGCGTCCAGGTCGGACGCGCGGCAGCCGAACCTGCGCAGGTCCTCGCCGGGGAGGTAGACGCGGCCGCGGGCGTGGTCCTCACCCACGTCCTGACAGTGCTCGATCACCTGCAACGCCGAGCAGATGCGGTCCGACAGCCGCGCCCGCTCCGGGGTGGCCACGCCGAAGACGTGCAGGACGATCCGGCCGACCGGATTGGCGGACAGCTCGCAGTAGGCCAGCAACTGCCCGAAGGTGTCGTAGCGCCGCACCACCTGGTCGCGCCGGTTGGCCTCGACGAGGTGGAGGAAGGGCGTCCGCGGCACGCCCCGCCCGGCGACCAGCGGCGCCAGCGCGCCCACGGCGGGCAGCCGCGGGCTCCCCCCGGCGTACAGGCGGCCGAGATCGGCCTCCACCGCGTCGAGCAGGGCGGGGCGCTCGGCCGGGTCCGCCTCGTCGCCGACGTCGTCCACGTAGCGGGCGAAGCAGTACAGGGCCATCAGGTCGCGGCGGTACGCGCGCGGAAGCAGGCGGGAGGCCACCGGGAAGTTTTCCCGGCGCGCGGCGTCGCGTACGTCCGCTGCGGACATGTCTGAAGAATCTCCATCGCAATTCACCACAAAACCCGACGGCCCGGCAGGCGCCTTTGCATGGGCAAGCCCGCGGGAAAATCGGCGCACGCGGCCGGACGATATCAGGAAAAAAGAGCAAAAGAGTGGTCGAGAATAACGCCGAGAGCGAGTGGTCTTTTTTCCGGGTGTTTATGCTTCCGGCCGCAGGTAAAAGCTTGCCGGGACCGGGCGCCGGTGCGGCCGCACGCCGCCGGGTACACCCACGCCGTGGGCGCCGAGCGGTCCGACACGGAGCCCGGCGGCGCGGCAGCGGCCGACCACGCCGGCGAGCGCGCCCAGTGCCGAGCGCCAGGAATCCGGGGCGGAGGTGTGGTCGCAGTCGTGCAGCAGCAGCGTCGCCCCGCCGCGCAGGCCGGGCTCCAGGGTGCGCAGCACCGAGCCGGGCGTGGCCCGTTCCGTCCAGTCCTCGCCCCAGGCCGTCCACAGCACCGGCCGCAGGCCGTGCCACCGGGCCGCGAGCAGCGCCTCGGCGCTCAGCACGCCGTACGGCGGGCGATACCACGACGGGCGTGCGCCGGTGACGGCGGTGACGAGGCTCGCGGCCCTGCCCATCTCCGCCGCGACCCTGCCCGGCGGGGTGACCAGGGCGTTGTGGTGCCGCCAGCCGTGCACGGCGACCTCGTGCCCGGCCCGCGCGATGCTCCGCCCGGCCTCGGGGTGGCGGTCGAGCATCTCGCCGAGGAGGAAGAAGGTCGCCCGGCAGCCGAGCCGGTCCAGCTCGTCGAGGAACAGCGGGGTCGACCGGGGGTCGGGCCCGTCGTCGAAGGTCAGCGCCACGTGCCCGGGGTCGCCCTCGCCGGCGAGGGACGGCAGCAGACGGCGGACCGGAGGCAGCCAGGTGGCCCCCGGCCCGGCATGCAGCAGGGCGGCCAGCAGGGCCGGCCCGGCGACGACGAGCGCGTGAGGTCTCATCGCATTCCAGTGTCCGTCACGCCTCCCCCCACCCGGAAAGGAGGGTCATGAGGGACAGGGCTTTGATCGTCAGCGCCTCGATGGGAGCGGGCCACGACGCCGTGGCCGAGGAGCTGGCCCGCCGCCTGGCCGCCTCCGGCGCGCGCGCGGAGGTCGTGGACGTGCTCGCCCTGCTGCCGCTGCGGCTGGGCGCGCTCCTGCGGTGGTGGTATCGCGGGGTCATGCTGCGGGCGCCGTGGCTGTACGCGCTGGTCTACCGCGTCTTCTTCGTCTCCCCCCGAGCCCCCGCCACCTCGCCTCTGACGGTCGTGGCCGCGGCCGGGCTGGCCCGGGTGGTGCGCCGCGTCCGGCCCTCCGTGGTGGTGCCGGTCTTCCACGTGGCCGCGCAGGCCGCCGGCCACCTGCGGGCGCGGGGGCGGCTGGCCGTGCCGAGCGTGGTCGTGCTGACCGACTTCGCCGTGCACCGCCTCTGGCTGCACCCCGGCAACGACCGCTACCTGTGCCCGGACACGGCCACGGCCCTCGCCGTGACGGCCGCCGCCGGTCGCCCGGCCTTCCGCTGCGCCCCCATCGTCCGTCCCCGGTTCGCGGCTCCGGGCGCCGCGGTGGCGGAGGTCCGGGCCCGCATCGGCCTGCGGGACGGCGACCGGATCGTGCTCGTGTGCGCCGGGTCCTGGGGGGTCGGCCGGGTGGCGGCGACCGCCCGGCTCCTGGCCCGCTCGGGCCGGTACGCGCCCGTCGTGCTGTGCGGGCGCAACGAGCGGCTGCGCCGCCGCCTCGGGCGCCTGCTCGGCCGCGCCGGCGCGGGGGCCGCCGTCGGCTGGCGGGACGACCTGGCGGACCTGCTCGCCTCCGCCTACGCGCTGGTGGACAACGCGGGCGGGCTGACCTGCAGGGAGGCGTTCGCGGCGGGAGTGCCGGTCGTCACCTACCGGCCCATCGCGGGGCACGGCAGGGACGGTGTGCTCGCGATGGCCCGCGCCGGGGTGAGCGTGCACGCGCGGCGCCGCGCGGACCTGCTGCGGGCGCTCGACCGGCTCGAACCCGGTCTGCCCGGGCGGGGCGCGCTCACCGCGCGGGCGGCCGCGCTGTTCACCTCGGCGCCGGCCGAGTCCCTTCTCCTCCCCGGCCTCCTGCTCCCCGGCGATGCCGTACCCCGGCCATGGGAGCCTGCTCCGTGAGCGGCGCGTACCTCGACAGCAGCACGCTGCCGTACAGGATGAGGGCCATGCCCGTCAGCTCGGGCACCACCCACGGGCCGGTGCGGATGTCCTCGCCGAACATCGCCACGCCGTACGCCGTGCTCGCCACGGGGTCGGTCACGGTCAGCGCGGGCTGCACGGCGACGAGCGGACCGCTGTGCAGGGCGTTCTGCAGCAGGAACAGGCTGCACAGACCGGCGGCCACCATGGCCCACAGCGACCAGGAGCCGGCGAGCGTCCGCACGCCCCCCGGCAGCTCCTCCACCGTGCGCTTCATGAGGACGGCGGTGTAGGCGAAGCCGAGGCCCGCGGCGACCCCGAGCAGCACCGCGCGGGCGGGTCCGCCGCTGGCGATGGCGACGGCCACACAGCAGGCGAGGAGCCCGGCGGTCACGCCCGCGGAGACCACCCAGGTCAGCACGCCGGGAAGCCGGCGACCGGGGGTGGGTGAGGCCGCCACGAGGAATGCGGCCAGGCCTGCCGTCAGCGAGCCGACGGCGAGCCACGTCTGCGGGGTGACGCGAACCCGGAACATCCAGCCCGCCACGAGCATCGTGATCGGCAGCTCCGCGACGAGCAGGGGCTGGACGAGCGCGAGCCCTCCCGAGGTCAGGGCGCCCGCCTGCAGCAGGAAGCCCGCGATGAGCGCGGCGATGCCGCCCAGCCAGGCGGGCCGCCGCAGGAGGTCCCAGATCAGGCCGAGCCGGAACGCCTCGTCGGCCGGAGCGCCGCGGGCGGCCTGGCGCTGCAGCACCGACGCGACGGCGTTGGCCGCCGCGGCGAGCACCGCCAGGACAACAGCGATCATGACCCCAGCGCCCCGTTTCCGGTCTCGTCGCGGGCCGTCCCTTCCGGGCTTATCGGTACCCTCCCCGGCTCTGCCCGCCGCATGTCGGCTTGGATAGGCCCGAAACGTATTTAACCGACAATGTCGAATAAGTACGGTAATTTTAATCAAAATCGAGAATGCGAGGATTTAAGGGGGTATGGCTGTCGGCGCAAACGCACGCGGCAGGAAAGGCGGAATCAGACATGGTTGGACCCACCGGCCTCGAACGTCATCCCGACGTCAGCGAACTGCGCCAGACCTACGATCGGGCGGGCTCGACGGCCCCCGCCCAGGTGTTGGAGGGGCTGGCCTTCCTGGCCGGCCTGTATCTGGCCCTCTCGCCGTGGATCATCGGGTTCTTCGGATTCCGGGGCATGACCGTCAACAACCTGATCATCGGCCTCGTGATCAGCGCCCTCGCGCTGGGCCTCGCGTCCGCCTACGGGCGCACCTACGGCATGGGGTGGCTTCTCCCGCTGCTCGGCGTGTGGGCGATCGTCTCGCCGTTTGTGCTGCGCGGGGGACGTGAGGCCACGGCGACGACCATTTGGAACAACGTCGCGATCGGCCTCGTGACCCTGGCGCTGGGAGCCGCCGCGCTGGCGATGGCGCAGGTGTACCGCCGGCACGAGCGGGGCGAGGGAAGCACGCGCAGGCTCGGCAACTGGTGACGGACGAACGCCCGGCCCGCCTTCCGGCGGGCCGGGCGCCGTTTCCGGACGTCCGGGCGGCCGCTGGAACCTCCGCGGCCGCTCAACCTATCGGAGGGTGACGCTGAGGCGGGCCGAGGCGTCCCTGAGGTAGTCGGCGAACGCGCGCAGCGCGGGATTGGGATTGGTCGGGCGCAGGGCGGCGCCCACCCGGCGGTAGAGCTTGGGTCCCTCCACCTGGCACACCTGGATGCCCGCCGCGCCCTGCACGCCGAGGCTCGGCACGAGGGCCACGCCGAGCCCGGCCCGGACCAGGCCGAGCGTCACCTCGTAGTGGTCGCTGCGGCAGCGGATGGTGGGCGTCATCCCTTCCAGGGCGCCGGCCCGCTCCAGCACCGACACCGGGGTCTCGGTGCCGAACGTGGTGATCCACGGCTCGTCGGCCAGGTCGGTCAGCCGTACGCGGGACCGGTGTCCCGCGGGATGACCGAGCGGCATGACCAGGAGCTGCGGTTCGTCGAACAGGTGGACGACCTCGACACCCTTCGGCGCCTTCCAGGGATCCAACGCGTGCTCGAACACGACCAGCACGTCCAGCTCGCCGCGTTCCACGTCGGGCAGCAGCTCGTGCGGCTGCCCGAGCACCAGATCGAGCTCGACGCCCGGGTGACGCGCGGTGAAGGACGACAACGCCATCGGCAGCAGCCGGTAGCCGGCCGAGGCGAAGAACCCGATGCGCAGCTGACCGGCGTCCGCCCGCGCCTGCGCGAGCAGGTCCTTCTCGGCAGATTCGATGAGGTCGAGCACCTCCTGGGCCCGCCCGGCCAGGCGGTGACCCGCGGCTGTCAGCCGCAGGCTGTGCGCGGCCCGCTCCACCAGCCCGACCCCCGCCTCCTCCTCCAGCCGGGCGAGCTGGTGGGAGACGGCGGAGGGCGACAGCCGCAGGGATTTGGCGGCTCCGGCGATGCTCCCGGTTCTGAAGACCTCCAGGAGCACCTTGAGGCGGTGGCTGCTGAGCATTCCCCCAGTATCGGCGACCAGTATCGGCGAATCGGCATCAGACCTGGTCATATGCATCGCGGTGGCGCCGTCCACCGCGCCGCCGGGCGGCGCGTGTTCACGGGCGACCTTCTGTGAAACGCGGCCGCCGCGCCTGGCCGCGCGGTCGGCACCCGGTCACCACTGGCTGATGAGCGGCGGGTCCGGATCGTGCTGCCGCCAGGTTTCGGTGAGGCGGACGAGAAGGGTGGGGGCGGCGATGCCGCGCACGCTTGCGATCTTGCCGCCTGTGATGTCGAACGTCATGGCGAGGACAACCCGGTCGTCGATCACGAAGAGAATGGCGGGGGCGCCGTTGACGAGCGCGTAGTGGATGGCGGGCGTGCCGCCGGCGACGCGCCGCTTCGCGGGTGTGGGTTTGAAGCCGGCTCGCACGACGGCGGCGATGCGCTGCGGAGTGTCGTACCACAGCAGCTTCTCGGCCTGGCCGGCGCCGTCGGAGACCGCGGTCGCGTCGTCGGTGAGCAGCGCCACCAGCCGTTCGGTGTGGCCCGAGGCGGCGGCGGCGAGGAATTCCTCGACGACCCTGCGGGCGGACGCCGGGTCGACTTCGCCGCCGCGGCGGGTGGCGGTGATGCGGCGCCGGGCCCGGTGGAGGTGCTGCTGGCTCGCGGACTCGGTGATGTCGAGGATCTCCGCGATCTCGGCGTGGCTGTGGGAGAACGCTTCGCGCAGGACGTAGACGGCTCGCTCGAGGGGTGACAGGCGTTCCATGAGCGTCAGCACGGCGAGGGAGACCGATTCGCGCTGCTCGAACGAGTCGGCCGGGCCGAGCATCGGGTCGCCGTCGAGGAGCGGTTCGGGCAGCCAGGCGCCGGCGGCGCGTTCGCGGCGGGCCCGCGCCGACCGGAGCCGGTCGAGGCACAGGTTGGTGACGACTCTGGTCAGCCATGCTTCCGGCACCTTGATCCGTTGCCGGTCCGCGGCCTGCCAGTGCAGGAACGCATCCTGGACGGCGTCCTCGGCGTCGGCGGCGGAGCCCAAGAGCCGGTAGGCCAGTGCGGCCAGCCGGTTCCGGCCGGCCTCGAACCGGTCGGCCTCGAACCGGCCGGTGTCGAAGCGCTCCGTCTCGGTGCTGTCCACGAGGATCACCCTCCAGCGGGTGTTTCAGAAGTGAACGGGGGCGGCGATCCGATCGACGGCACCTGCTGAGCCGGCGGGTGCTGTGTGTGGTGGGGGGTCAGGGCGTCGCGTGCGTGGCCTGCTGTGCGGCCGTGTCCGCGACGGTCGAGGTGGGGCGGGTGCGCGGGCCGCCGGCCAGGTGGCGCTTGCGGCCGGGCATGCCGAAGGTGGGGTGCGAAGTGGCCCACAGCGACATCGCGAGTATGCCCGCCTTGGCCCTCGCGACCTTCCGGCCGCCGAGGTACTTCGGTTTTGCCTGTCCCTCGTCGCCGATCATCTGCAGGATCCCGTCTCGCCGTCCGAGGCTGATGTGGTTCAGCGTATAGATCAGCTTGGTGTTCGCGATCGCGCGGCCGGTCAGGCGTCCCACGATCGCCTCGACAGCCTGCCGGCCGATACAAGCGGCCGAAGCGCAGGACATCGGCAGCGGCCGGCCGTTGTCGCCGATGGCGTAGGCGCTGTCGCCGACGGCGTAGACGTTCGGGTGCGAGACCGACCGCATGGTGCGATCGACGACGATCTGACCGCTCTCGGTGACCTCCAGCCCGGCGACGGCGGCGATGGGGCTGACCGCGAACCCGGCCGCCCACACGGTCGCGGCGGACGCCAGGGCGGTGCCGTCGGCGCACAGCACCCGCGTCGCCTCGACGGCTTCGACGATGGTGTGCTCCAGGACGGTGATGCCCAGCCGGTCGCAGGCCTGGCGCAGGTGGCTGCGGGCCCCGGCGGAGAGCCGGGCGCCGAGCTCGCCGCGGGCGACCAGCGTCACCGACAGACCGGGCCGGGCTTCCGCGATCTCGGTGGCGGTCTCGATGCCCGTCAACCCGTCGCCGACGACCACCACCCGCCCGCCTTCGCCCCTGGCCTGGCCGACCATGCCGACCCTGCCGACCATGCCGTCGAGGCGCTCGCGCAGGCGCAGCGCCGAGGGCCTGGCGGCGACGTCGAAGGCGTGCTCCGCCGCGCCGGGAACGGCGTGGCCTGCGCCGCGGCTGCCGAGCGCGTACACAAGCGTGTCGTAGCCGAGCTCGCCGCCGCCGCCGTCATCGGCCACGGCGACGACCTGGCGCTCGGGGTCGACCACGGTGACGCGGGCCACGCGCAGCCGTATCCCCGTGCCCGCGAAGACGTCGGCGAGCCTCGGCGCGTCGACGTGCCGGCCTGCCGCCAACTGGTGCAGTCGCATTCGCTGGACGAAGTCCGGCACGGCGTTGACGACGGTGATCTCGGTGTCCGCGGGGGACAGGCGGCGGGCCAGGGTCCCGGCCGCGTAGGCTCCGGCATAACCGGCGCCGAGTACGACGATGCGGTGCTTCATGTGATGCTCCTGTCGGTTCACCTGCTTCCGGTGAATTGAGCGGAGCAGCGCCCCGATTGCTGACAGGAACTCCATGTGGCCTGGGTCACAGCGGCGGCAGCGTCACCCGAGGCGCTCGCGACGGCCCGCGTCACCCGGCCGGGAGGACGGTCTCCGCTATGGCGAGACCGGCCTGGCGGATCGCCTGGACCAGGGCGTGCTCGCGGCCCGCGGGTCCGTGCGCGAGCACGGCGTAGCCCTCCCACCGCGCCCCGGCCATGACGCCCACCTCGGCCCGCGTCCCGGCGTCCGTGCCGGTCTTGTTCGCCACCCAGACTCCGGCGGCGTACGGCAGGATCTCCGGCGGGTCGCGGTCCTCGGGCTCGTGCGGGAGCAGCGCGGGCACCAGCGCACGGTCGGTGTTGTGCGCCATCCAGCCGAGCAGCAGCCGCTGCCACGGTTCACGCCCGTGCGCCAGCGACCGCATCAGGCCCGCCAGCTCGCGCGCCGTGCCCGAGGCGAAGGCCGGCGGATGCTCCGGGAGCCGGGGCTCGCGGATCATGTCGTGGATCCGGGTCCTGGTCAGCCCGAGCGCGGCGGCGGCCGCGTCCACCCGGCCGAGCCCGAGCCGCCGCAGCAGCGCGTTGGTCGCGGTGTTGTCGCTGACGGCGGCGGTGAGCAGCGCGAGGTCGCCGGCCGTCCAATCGCGGGCCGACAGGCCCGTCAGCAGGCCCGACCCGCCCGCGTAGTCCTCGTCGCGCAGCGTCACGCCCTCGTCCGGGTCAACGACGCCCGCCGCCACGTCCTGCGCGAGCGCCGCGAGCAGCAACACCTTGCCGGTGCTGGCCAGCGGCAGCACCACGTCCTCGTTCAGGCCGAGCACCCCGGGAACGCAGACGGCCAGCGTGCCCGGACAGGCGGCCGCCACCTTCTCCAGCCGCGCCTCCTCCAGCCGCGCCTCCTGCAGCCGCGCCTTCTCCGGCCGCACCGCTTCCGGCGTGCGGCCGTCCGCGCAGTCCGTGCCGCCGGCGGCCTTTCCGCTCATGACGTCGTCCCCCTCACAGGGCCAGTACCCTTCCCGGCCGGGCGCCGGTCTCCTCGCCGTCGCGCACCACGACCTCACCGGCCGCGACGACCGCGTCGATCCCGTCCGGCGGCAGCAGCGGTTCGGTGAACGTCGCCCGGTCGGCCACCGTCGCGTAGTCGAAGACCACCAGGTCGGCGTGCGCGCCGTCGCGGACCACGCCGCGCCCGGTCAGCCCGAAGCGCGCCGCGGCCATCCCGGTCATCTTGTGCACCGCCTCCTCCAGCCGCAGCAGCCCCAGCTCCCGGACGTACCGGCCGAGCACCCGGGGGAACGTCCCGGCCCAGCGCGGATGCGGGCGCCCGCCCGGCTTCGGCACGCCGTCGGAGCCGATCATCGCGTACGGCGCGGCCAGCACCCGCCGCACGTCCTCCTCGACCATCGAGTGACTGATGATCGTCACCTCGCCGGCCTCCGCCAGCAGCAGCTCGGCGGCCGTGTCGAGGGGGTCGGCGCCCGCCGACGCCGCGAGGTCGGCGATGGTCCTGCCCTCGGCCTGCGGGTGGCGGGGCGCGCACGCGACCGAGATCCGGTCCCAGCCGCCGTTGCCGACCGTGTTCTCCCAGCCGGGCACGCCCTCCGCGATGGCGCGGCGCATCCGGTCGCGCTGGGCGGGGTCGCCGAGCCGCCCGGTGAGCGCCCCAACGCCGCCGTCGTTCGCCCAGGGCGGCAGCATGGCGGCCAATGCCGTGCTGCCCGCCGTGTAGGGGTAGACGTCGCAGGTGACGTCCATGCCCTCGGCGCGCAGCGCGGCGATGCGCGGCAGCGTGCGCTCGGTGCGCCCCCAGGCGTACCGGCCCGCGGTCTTGTGGTGCGAGACGTGCAGCGCCGCGCCGCTGCGCCGGGAGATCTCGATCGCCTCCTCCAGCGCCTCCTCGACGCGCGACATCTCATCGCGCAGGTGGGTGACGTACGGCTTGCCGTGCCGGGCGGCCACCGCCGCCAGCGCCACCACCTCGTCGGTGCCCGCGTACGAGCCCGGGGTGTAGATCAGGCCGGTGGACAGCCCGGCCGCGCCCTGCGCCAGGGAGGCGTCGAGCAGCGCGCACATCGTGTGCAGCTCGTCCGGGCGGGCGGGCCGGTCCACGGGGCCGAGCACGCCCGCCCGGAGCGTGCCGTGGCCGACGAGCGACGCCAGATGGTTGGCCCGGGGCACTTCGGCCTGCGCGGCGGCGAAGCCCGCGAAGTCGGCGTACGCGCCGACGTCGCCGCCGAAGGTGATCCGCGTCTCGGCCCGCATGGCGGCCAGCCGCTCCGGCGCCGCGGGGAAGAGACTGGACCCGCAGTTGCCGCAGATCTCGGAGGTCACGCCCTGCAGGACCGACGCCCGCACCAGCGCGGAGCGGCCGCCGGACGGGCCGAGCAGCGTGACGCCGTCGGAGTGCGTGTGCACGTCGACGAATCCGGGGGCGACCACGCGCCCGCGCGCGTCGATCACCTCGGCCGCGCCCGTGCGCGGGGCCTCGCCCGGGGGCAGCACGGTCAGCCGCCCGGCGGCGACCCCGACGTCGGCGGGCCTGCCGGGGCGGCCGGTGCCGTCCACCAGCAGGCCGCCGCGGATGAGCAGATCGAAACCGCTCACTGGACCTGCCCGAGGAAGGCGCGCAGCCGCTCGTGGCGGGGCGCCGCGAGCACCTCGCGGGGGTCGCCGCGCTCGACGATGACGCCGTCGTCCATGAACACGAGCTGGTCGCCGACCTCGCGGGCGAAGTTCATCTCGTGGGTGACGACCATCATGGTCATGCCGGTCGCCGCGAGGTCCCGCATGACGGCCAGCACCTCCTGCACGAGCTCGGGGTCGAGCGCGCTGGTCGGCTCGTCGAACAGCATCAGGCTGGGCCGCATCGCCAGGCTGCGGGCGATGGCCACCCGCTGCTGCTGGCCGCCGGACAGCTGAGCCGGGTAGTGGTGCCCCCGGTCGGCCAGGCCGACCCGATCGAGCAGCTCCTGCGCCTGCCGCCTGGCCTGGGCGGTGGACGTGCGCAGCACGGTGACCGGCCCCTCCATCACGTTCTCGATCGCGGTGCGGTGCGGGAAAAGGTGGAAGCGCTGGAACACCATGCCGATGCCGCGCCGCTGCCGGGACAGCTCGTGAGGACGCAGCGTGTGCAGCCGTCCGTCGCGCTCGGCGTAGCCCATCAGCTCGCCGTTCACCCAGATCCGGCCCGAGTCGATGCTCTCCAGGCGGTTGACGCAGCGCAGCAGGGTCGACTTGCCCGACCCCGACGGGCCCACGACGCACACCACCTCGCCGGCGGGGACGTCGAGGTCGATGCCCTTGAGCACCTCCAGCGACCCGAAGCGCTTGCGGACGGAACGGATCCGCACCATCGGCTGGTCCTGCGCGTTCACGAGGGCTCCTTCGGCAACGGGGGCTCCTTCGACGACTCGACCGGCAGGGGCTCCTTCGACGGCAGCGGAGACAGGTTGCGGCGCACCCGGGAGGACAGCCGCACGTGCCCGCGCTCGAACCGCTTCTCGACGAAGTGCTGCCCGACGCTGGCGATCGTGGTGAGCACGACGTACCAGATCGAGGCGACCACGAGCATCGCGATGACCTCGAAGTTGCCGAGGTAGATGCGCTGTGCCACGGTCAGCAGCTCGGCGCCGGCGATCACGGAGACCATCGAGGTGGTCTTCAGCATCGAGATGAACTGGTTGCCGGTCGGCGGGATGATCACCCGCATGGCCTGCGGCAGCACCACGCGGCGCAGCACCTGCCGGTGCGACATGCCGAGCGACTCGGCCGCCTCCCGCTGGCCCGGGTCGACCGAGCGGATGCCCGCACGCACGATCTCCGCCATGTACGCGCCCTCGTTGATGGCCAGGCCGAGCAGCGCGGCGGTGAACGGCGTGATGACCGCGTTCGCCTGCCACTCGATCAGCTTGGGCCCGCCGAACGGCACGCCGATCGCGAAGGTGGGGAAGACCAGCCCGATGTTGAACCAGAAGATGAGCTGCACCAGCAGCGGCGTGCCGCGGAAGAACCACGTGTAGAGAGCGGAGGTGCCGCGCAGCACGGGGTTGTCCGACAGCTGCATGACGGCGGCCAGCACGCCCAGCGCCAGGCCGATGGCCATGGACAGCACGGTGAGCTGGATCGTGACCCACAGACCGCCGAGGATCCTGCCGTCGGTCAGGTAGGCGACGATGACGTCCCAGTGCAGGTTCTCGTTGACGATGACCGTGTAGGCCAGCCAGACGAGGAAGAGGAGGGCGACGGCCGCCCCCAGCCACCGGCCGGGCCGTACGGGACGCACGGCCTCGATCGGCAGTTCGGCTCCGGCCGCCTTCTCCCCGGTCACTTCCACGGCTGGGTGTTGACCAGCACGCCGTCGACGGCGTTGGCCGTCACGCCGTACTCGTCCAGGACGGAGGTGTAGCCGCCGTCGGCCTGGAGCTCCTCCATCGCCTTGGCGACCGCGTCGCGCAGCGCCGTCTTGCGCTTGTCGATCGCGATGCCCCACGGGCCGGCCTCGTACTGCTCGGGCAGCACGTCGTACTTGCCGGTGTCCTTGGCGTACATGACGGCGACGGGATAGTCCACGATCGTGGCCGTCGCGCGCCCGGAGTCGATCGAGAGCAGGCCGGTGGGCGCGTCCTCGCTCTGCATGATCTTCATCTTCGTGGCGCACTTCTCGTTCTGCTTCTCGCCGATGGCGAGGTTGGAGCTGCCCTTGGCCAGCACCACCGTGCGGCCGCACAGGTCCTCGAGGTTCTTGATGCCCTCCGGGTTGCCCTTCTTCACCATGATGGCGCCGCCGGCGTTGAAGTAGTCGACGAAGTCGACCGCCGCGCGCCGCTCCTCGGTGTCGCTCATCGAGGACATCACGATGTCCCAGCGCCCGCCCTGGAGGCCGGGGATGAGTCCGTCGAAGGCCGCGTTGGTGATCGAGAACTTCAGTCCGAGCTTGGCCGCGATGGCGGCGCCGAGGCCGGGGTCGACACCGGTGAGCTCCTGGGTGCCCTTCTTGTACATCTCCATGGGCGGGTAGCCCTCCGACGTGGCGACCCGCAGCGTGCCCGCCTTGCGCACGTCCTCGGGAACCAGGTCCTTCGCGGTCTTGCCCGTCGTCGTCGCCGCCGCGTTCTCGCCCGCGGCGGTCCCCGACGACGAACGCCCGCAGCCGCCGGCGAGCGCCGACACGACCAGCGCGCCGACTATGGCCACAGATAGGCGCTTTGTCATGGAACCTCCTGTTTTGCGAACGATTGAGCTTATGCTGGCGACAGGAGGTAACGGCCGTAAGAATCGTGAACGCTTGTGCTCCTCAGCATCGAAGTCTTCGATGCTCCCCCTGTTTCACCCCCGGTGTTCCACCCCTGTTTCCCCCCTGTTTCCCCCCTGGTCGTCAGCCCCCGAGCCCATGCGCCGGGCGGGAGGCCGTCGCCGCGGGCCGTACGACCGCGACCCGGGGGCGATGGACGGCGGGCTTGCCCTCCGGACGCACCCCGGCGGCCCAGCACACCGCGCCCGCGGCGACGGCCGCCACCAGCGCGAGCCATCCGAGGGCCCGCCCCGCGCGCAGGCCGTACCCGCAGGCGAGCCAGTACAGCGACAGCAGCAGCCTGCCGCGACCGCGGGGGCTGCCCAGCCGCCGCATCTCCATGGCGCCGAACGCGAAGTCGGCCGCCACGCGGGTGTCGTCGACGCCCGGCCGCAGCCGCTCGTACAGAACCGCCAGGCGCGCCGGGTCGGGCGCTGGATCACCGGCCGGACCGGCACCGCGCTTGCGGGCGCCGTGTTCGCCGGTGCTGTGCTCGTGGGCACCGTGTTCGCTGGCACCGTGCTCATCGACACCGTGCTCATCGACACCGTGCTCTGCACGACTGTGCGCCGCCCATCCCCGCCACAGGTGCTCGTCGGCGATGACCCGGCGGCGGCTCCACCACCGTACGGGCGGCCATCCCAGGCGCAGCCCGAGCCCGCCCGGAGGTGCGGCGAACACGCACTCCCGCAGGCGCAGCCCCTCGGGACGGCGCAGCCCGTCGAGCCCGCACGCCCGCAGGTCCACCCCGGTCAGCGTGAGCGCGTCCGCGTCGAGGCCGTCGAGCGAGGTCACGCGCAGCCGGCCGGTGCGCCGGGTG
Organism: Microbispora bryophytorum; assembly: GCF_006874465.1. Lineage (GTDB taxonomy): Bacteria > Actinomycetota > Actinomycetes > Streptosporangiales > Streptosporangiaceae > Microbispora > Microbispora bryophytorum. The sequence continues at coordinate 160,007 of NZ_VIRL01000005.1, forward strand.
ACGGCCGACAGCCCGGCGAGCCTCGCGTCCCGCAGGTCGACCTCGGCGTCGGACAGCCGTGCGGCGAGCCGCCCGAGGACGGCCGCCGCGCGCAGCACCACACGGCACCCGCCGGTGTCGATGTGCAACGGCGCGCAGGCCCGTGCGCCCGCGAGCGACAGGCGCCGCACGACCCGCATCGGTCCGAGGTAGGCCGCCCCCTCGAAGCGTGCGCTCTGGAACTCGGCGCTCGCCCCGCAGTCCGAGCCGCGGAAGGAGACGGCCCGGTGGAACCGGGCGCCGCGGAAGCAGGCGTCCCCGTGGAAGACGGCCGCGTCGAACGCGGCGAACCCGTGGAACTGCGCTCTTTGGAACGACGCCTTCTGGGATGACGCCTCCGGGAGAAGGCCGTTGTCCGCTCTCCCGAACGATGCGTTCCCCGTGCCCCTGGGCGGCGGGGCGCCCAACCGGGGCGCGCCGAATTGTGCCGCACCGAACTGTGCCGCACCGAACAGGGCGTCGCCGCGCACCGTGACATGGTCGAAGGTCGCGTGGCCGCACACCCGCGCGTCGTGCAGGGAGAACTCGCGCAGGAACCGGGCCTCGCGGAAGGAGACGTTGCGGAGGAACCGGGCGCCGTAGAACGAGGCGAGGTGGTCGAACTTCGCGTGGTCGAAGGTCGCGTCACCGGCGAAGACGACCTCGCCGAAGCGGGCCGGGCCGGTGAAGATCGCGCGGTCGAACCTCGCCCTGCCCAGGTGGCGCTCCACGCCGTCAAGGACCCGCGCGAGCAGGTCCTCCGACACGAGGGTGCCGCGCAGATCGAGGGCCTGGCCGGGCGTCAGGCCCCGCAGGAACTCGGCCGACTGCGCCGGCGTGAGGTGCGCCAGGCATCTGCCGTACGGCTCGTGAGCGACGCCGAGGCACTCGGGCACGGCGTCGCACGTTCTCCAGACCACGTCGAGCGGAGCGATCCGCGACCGGGGTGTCATGGCAACGTCATACCCGATGTCCCCTCTCAGGACGTTAAAGCGTGATGGATAGGTAACAGTGTGTATCCGTCGGGCGATCGCTCCCGGGCGACGCGCCGGCCGTTTGCCCCGGACGGGCAGGGGTACCCGACGTGCATGTCTGAGCAGCCGAACTCCACGCCGCCACCGCAGACGCAGCCCTACCCCGGCCGGACGGGCGAGATGACGCCCGAGCCCAGGGACGAGATGCGCGACTACGCCGGACGCGACCTGCTGGCGGGCAAGCGGGCGCTCGTCACCGGCGGCGACTCCGGCATCGGGCGGGCCGTCGCCGTGGCGTTCGCCAAGGAAGGGGCGGACGTCGCGATCGCCTACCTCACCGAGCACGAGGACGCCGAGCACACCAGGAAGCTGGTGGAGCAGGAGGGCCGCCGCTGCGTGATCATGCCGGGTGACCTCGCCGATCCCCGTCACTGCGAGGAGGTCGTGGAACGCACGGTCCGCGAGCTCGGCGGGATCGACGTGCTCGTGAACAACGTGGCCACGCAGTCCCCGGTGCGGTCATTGGAAGAGCTGCCGGACGAGCAGTGGGAGCGCACCTTCGCGGTGAACATCCACAGCTACTTCCGGGTGACCAAGGCCGCGCTGCGGCACATGCCCGAGGGCGGCTCGATCGTCAACACCTCGTCGATCAACGGGCTGCGCGGCAACAAGACCCTGATCGACTACTCGGCGACCAAGGGCGCGATCAACGCGTTCACCTACTCCATGGCCCAGGTGCTGGTCGAGCGGGGAATCAGGATCAACGCCGTGGCCCCCGGCCCGGTCTGGACGCCGCTGATTCCCGCCACGTTCCCCGAGGAGAAGGTGGACCAGTTCGGCAGTCAGGCGCCGATGGGCCGGCCGGCCGACCCGGACGAGATCGCTCCCTCGTATGTGTTCTTCGCCGCCAACCGGCTGTCGTCGTACTACACGGGTGAGGTCCTCGCCCCGATCGGCGGCGAGACGCTGCCCGGATGAGGGCACGGCCGTTCCTCCCGGCCCCCGTCCCTCCCTGCCGTCGTGGTCGGAGACCCGCGCTCACCGCGCTCACCGTGCCGCGGGGTGGCGGATGTAGCGGGCCCGGGTGAGCTCGGACTCGTCCGGCGCGGCTCGCCGCCGCAGCATCCGCGCGGCCAGCACGCCGCCCGTGGCGCATCCGGCGGCCAGCGCCGCCGCCGCGGCGAACACCGAACCGGCCCGGCTGGATGCGGGCTCCGGCCGTACGGCGCGGGCCCGCCAGACGCGCAGCCACATCGCCTCGGCCGCCGCGTCGAGAAGGTAGGTGGGCCGGATGCGGCCCGCAGGCACGTAGACCAGGTCGGCGGCGAGCAGCGTAGCCGCCGTGGCGATGCCGAGACGGCGCGCGTGGTCGGCGCCGCCGGGAGCGGACGCGGCCCGGATCTGCGTCCATCCGATGCCCACGAGCAACCCGGCGACGGTGCGCTCCAGCCAGCGGTCGGTCTTCGCGCCGAACACCTTCTCGAAGCTCGGCGGGTGCAGCAACGGCCACAGGCCGCCCGCGATGTTGAAGAGCCCGTGTGCGCGGGCCAGGGCCGTCGCGCCCCTGTCGTCCTGGATGGTCATAGGCCGACGATGCCCGCCCACAAAACGGACAAACCGGGCTCGGCCCGGCGAAGGCCCGGCGAGCGGCCCGGCGAGCGGGCAGGGAGCGGGCAGAGGGCGGGCGCGCGTGGAGCGCCCGATCGCCGGCATCCGCCCACGCCCCGTACGCGGCGCCGCGTCCCGCCCCGCCCGGGGGTCGCGCCGGCGCCTGTCGCGAAGCCGGGGCGCGCCTGCCGCGGGTTTCCGCCGCCCGGTGTGACCCTCTGCGAAGCGGGCCGTAATTGCATTAACCGAAAGTGTGTTTCGGTTGCCGAAATTCTGGTATTTCGCGCCCGGATCGCCTCGTTGTGAATTCGCGCGATGACAGATGGAACATTCCGCCTATATCATCGCCGACCGTGGCTGAAAGCGATCTTTCGAGCCCGTCCCTTGTCGATGACCTGTACTTTGTCCTGCACGACAATGTGACGGGCCATCCGTTGCTTCATTCCCGGCTCACGGGGCTGGCACTGGCCGGCGGGGTCCTCGGTGAACTGATGCTCGCCGAGCGCGTGGCGCTCGACATCGCGTCGAACCCGGAACGCCTCTACGCGACAGCAGGGGAGATCGCCGGCGATCCGCTCACCCGTGCGGTTCTCGGGCACATCGTCGCCGAACCGCACCACCCGATCAGCACGTGGCTCCTGTTCTTCGCCCGGACGCTCTATGCCGACGTCACCGCCAGGATGATCGCGGCGAAGCTGCTCAAGCCGCCGGTCAGGCACCTGCTGAAGCAGCAGCCCCCGGCCCCGGCGGACATGAACAGGGCCGCGTGGCCGCTCGCCCGGCTGAATCTCGCCATCCAGCGGCGCAAGGCGCCGGTGGACCGGGACTGCGTTCTCCTGGGGCTCCTGGTCGCGGCCGGTTGCGCCCAGCGGGTCCTGTCCGAGCACGATCCCCGGTTCGTGTCCGCCACGACCGCCACGCTCCCCATGCCCGTGCGGAGCCTCATCACCCAGACCAAGGTCGCCGTCGGCCAGGCCGTCATCAGCCGCCGGTGACCTCCACCCCCCCTCACACGGAGTTCCAGGTGTCCCTCACACAGCAACGGCCCAGCGCCGTCACGGCCGCACTGGCCGAAGACCGGCTCGGCGTGCCGTCCATCGTGTTCTTCGTCATCTCCGCGGCGGCGCCGCTGATGGTCGTCGCGGGTTCTGTCCCGACGGCCTATACCGTGACGGGCGTCATCGGTGTCCCATTCGCATTCCTGATGCTGGGCGCTATTTTCGCGTTGTTCGCCGTCGGATACGTGACGATGGCCAGGCACGTGGTGAACGCGGGCGCCTTTTACGCCTATGCCGCCCAGGGACTCGGCCGGACCCAGGGAGTTGCGACCGCCTGGGTGGCGCTGCTCGCCTACAACGCGCTACAGCTCGGTCTGTACGGAATCATCGGATCCGCGGCCGAGCCGCTGCTCGTGGACTGGTTCGGCAGCTCGCCCCCGTGGTGGGTGATCGCGCTCGTGGCCTGGGCGCTGACCGGCGTGCTCGGCCTGCTGCGGGTGGACGTCAACGGAAAGATCCTGTCCGTCCTGCTGGTCAGTGAGATCGTCATCGTGCTGCTGTTCGACCTCGGCGACGTGACCCACGCCGCCGCGGGAGGGATCAGCTTCGAGGGCTTCACCCCCGGCGCCCTGTTCGTGCCCGGCGTGGGCGCGGCGCTCGCCACCGTCGTCGCGGGGTTCGCCGGCATCGAGTCGTCGGTGGTCTTCGCCGAGGAGTCCAAGGACCGCCACCGGACCGTGCCCATCGCCACCTATCTGGGCATCGCGATCATCGCCGTGCTGTACTCCGTCTCCGCCTGGGCGCAGACGGTGCCGACCGGGCCGGACGGGATCGTCAAGGCGTCCTCGGAGCAGGGGACCGAGCTCATCTTCAACCAGGCCGCCGCCCACCTGGGCTCCACCGTCTCGACGATCGGCTCGGTGCTGTTCGTGACCAGCAGCATCGCCTGCATGATCGCCTTCCACAACACCACGGCCCGCTACATCTTCGCCCTGGGCCGGGAGCACGTCCTGCCCTCGATCTTCGGCCGCACCTCGGCCCGCACCGCCGCTCCGATCTCCGGATCGCTGCTGCAGACGGTGCTCGGGCTGATCGTGATCGTCGTCTACGCGGTCTCCGGCCTCGACCCGGTCACCAAGATGTTCTTCATCTTCGGCACGTTCGGCGGTCTCGGGCTGCTGACCCTGCTCACCGTCACCTCGATCTCGGTGATCGCGTTCTTCGCCCGTGATCCGCGAGGGGAGACCGCCTGGCGCACCCGCATCGCCCCCGTCCTGGCGATCCTGGCGCTCTGCGTGATCATCGTCCTCACGCTGATCAACTTCGACACGGTCCTCGGGGTCGAGCCCGACTCGATCCTCCGCTGGATCCTGCCCGGAATCTTCGTCGTCGCGATCGTCCTCGGCCTCGTCTGGGGGCGGGTGCTGAAGTCGACCCGGCCCGAGGTCTACGCCAACATCGGCCTGGGCGCCCAGGCCGTCAACGGGGGCGCCAAGTGACGGCCGAGATCACCCGGATGACGGACGCGGCCCTGGCCGGCGGGCTCATCGCCGAGACCTTCCACACCGACGAGATCACCAGGTGGCTGATCCCGCGGGCGGAGGACCGGCTGCCGATGCAGCGGCGGTTCTTCACGATGTGGGCCGGGCACGCGCTTGAGCACGGCGACGTCTACGGCATCCACGAGTCGGGCGAGCCGGCCGGCGTGGCGGTCTGGTTCACCGCGCCGTTCCCCGAGATCGCCGGGGAGCAGGAGGCGATCGCGTCCTTCGCGGGCGACAACGCCGAACGCTACCGCCTGTTCGGGGAGGTGGCGGGCAAGCTCCATCCCGAGCAGCCGCACCACTACCTGGCGTTCATCGCACTGGAGCGGGGCAGGACCGGCCGCGGCCTCGGCAGCCTGCTGCTGGAGGAGCACCACCGCAGGCTCGACGCCGAAGGGATCCCGGCCTACCTGGAGGCGAGCAGCGAGGCGAGCCGGCGGCTCTATCTCCGCCACGGCTACGTCGACATGCCCGAGTTGCTCCGGCTGCCCGACGGCCCGGTCATGTACCCCATGTGGCGCGAGCCCCGCTCGTCCGCGCAGGCCGGATAGCCGCCGTACCGGTGGGGGACGGGCCGGCCGCTCAGCCGCCGCCCGTCTCCTCCGCCCGGGTGGACACGTACGCCCCCCGGCCCTCGACCGTGTAAACGAGGCCCTCACCGCCGAGCACCTCGACGGCACGGCGGACGTCCTCGGGGGCGAACCCGTGCTCGCGCGTCAGGCGCTCCTCGGACGGCAGGGGACGATCGGGCTCGATCCGGCCGTGGACGATCTCCTCGCGGAGCATCGCCGCGAGCCGCCGGTATGCGGGGATCGGCTCCTCGGGATCGTTGGTGACGGCCACGCCCCACCACTGCCCGGCCCCGCCCGATCCAACCCTCGCCTGTGGGCCGGGCAGGGCGTGCGCCTCAGTCGCGGGCGGGCTCGGAGTGGCGTCCGGACGCGGGTCCGGACATGGGTTCGGACGCGGGCTCAGGACGGCGCGAGCGCATCACCGGAGCGGTGAAGGCCACGAACAGCGCGAGCACGGCGGGCACCAGCAGCGCATGCGGAAGGGTGACTGCCTCGGCCAGGCCGCCGATGAGCACGGGGCCGGCGAGGAAGCCGGTGTAGCCGAGGCTCGCCACGGCGGCGAGCGCGCGGCCCGACTGAGCGGGGTCGCGATGACCGGCCGCCGAGAACACCTGCGGGATGATGCACGACAGACCCGCGCCGAACAGGCCGAATCCGACGACCCCCGCGACCGGATCGCCGGCGACGATCCCGGCCGCGAGACCGGCCCCGGCGAGAGCTCCGCAGCAGCGCACCAGCGTGACCGGCCCCAGCCAGGCGGCGAGGCGGTCCCCGGCGAACCGGCCGGCCGTCATCATGATCGAGAACGCGGCGTACGCGGCCGCGGCGAAGCCGGGGGAGGAGCCGAGGCTGTCGCGCAGGTAGACCGACCCCCAGTCGGCCGCGGCGCCTTCGCCGATCATGCAGCAGAACGCGAGGACGCCGAGGAGCAGCACACCGCCGCCGACGCGCCGGCGCGCGGGTCCGGCGTCGGGGGAGCCCGCCCGCGCCGCCTCCCGGGCCGGGACGTCGCGCATCGCCCAGCGGGCGCTCAGCAGGGCGATGATCATGATCACCGCACCCATCGCGGCGAAGGTGACGCCGGGGCTCGTTCCGGCGTGGGCGAACATGCCGCCGGCCGCGGCGCCGGCGAACCCTCCGACGCTGAACACCGCGTGGAAGGACGACATCATCGATTTCCCGGACGCCCGCTCCACCACCACGGCGTTGGCGTTCATCGCGACGTCGAGCGTGCCGTTGACCGCGCCGAACGCGAACAGGGAGAGCGCGAGCGCCGGCAGGCCCGGCATGTAGGCGGGAACCACGAGGACGAGGCCCTGGGCGACGGCCATCGGCAGCATGATCCGGTAGCTGCCGTAGCGGTCCACCAACCTGCCGACGACCTGCATGCCGGTGATGGCGCCGGCCGCGATGCCGAGCAGCCCCAGGCTGAGCGCGCCGTCGCTCAGCCGCAGGTCCGCCTTGATGGCGGGGATCCTGCTCGTCCACGTGCCGATGGCCATGCCGGCCAGCAGGAACAGTCCGTAGACGGCCACGCGAGCGCGCAGGAGTGCCGGGAGAGCGGGGGCGGACAAGGCCATGGTGTGCTCCTCGGGCGCTGGGAGGTTCGTACCGGAAGATTCGTCGGTGTCATCACGGGAGTCGTCACGGGGGGTCATCGCGGGGGTTATCACGGGTGTCCGCCGCACATGTCGTCGCGGGTGTCGTCGGCGAGCTGTGCGAACGCTCAGGAGAGGTGTGCGCGCTCTCCCCGTGCTCTCCCCGTGCTCTCCCCGTGCTCTCCCGTGTTCCCCCTCGCGTCGCCCGCCTGGCGTGGGTGAGGCGAGGCGACGCGGGCGGCGCTGGTTCGCGGGGAGAGCGATGCTCAGGTGACGGGAACGGAGGCGGGGGTGGTGCGTACGGCGACGCCGGCGGCGGTGAGAGCGTCGTGCTGGTCCCGAGGGATGTTCTCGTCGGTGACGACCATGTCGAGCCGGTCGAGCCCGCAGACCGCGCCGAACGCCGTACGGGTGAACTTGCCCGAGTCGCACGCGACGACGACGCGACGGGCAGAGGCGATCGCCGCCTGTTTGATGGCGACCTCGGGCAGGTCGTGCGCGGTCAGGCCGTGTTCGGCCGACAGGCCGCAGCAGCCGATCACCGCAGTGTCGAACCGGAGGGCCTTGATCGACATCTCGGTGAGCGGCCCCACGAAGTTCATCTCCCCGTGCCGCACCTCGCCGCCGGGCAGGACCAGGCGGATGCGGGGTGCGCCTGCCAGCTCCTGCGCCGCCTGCAGCGCCAGCGGCAGGACGGTCAGGCGGCGCTCGCGCAGGGCTCTGGCGACTTCGAGCGCGGTCGTGCCGCCGTCGAGCAGCACGGCCTCGCCGTCGGCCAGCAGAGCGGCGACCTCGGCGCCGATCCGGCGCTTCGCGTCGATCGCCTCCCTTTCGCGCACGCCGAAGGGCGGCTCCTCGCCGCGCAACAGCAGGCTCAGGGCGCCGCCGCGAACGCGGCGCACCACGCCTTGCTGGGCGAGTTCGTCAAGGTCGCGCCGGATGGTCATCTCCGAGACGCCGTACGCCAGCGCCAGCTCGGCCACGGAGACGCTGTCGCACGTACGCAACGCGTTCATGATGGCCCGGATCCGATCGGCACTTTCCATGTGTGCATTTGAACACAGCACATGTGCGAAATCAAATAAATCTACTTTGTAAAGGTGGCACACTGGGTCACATGCGTGCGAGCCGGTTGCTGTCTCTGCTGCTCCTCCTGCAGACCCGCGGCAGGATGACCGCGCCAGAGATCGCCGAAGAGCTGGAGGTGTCGGTCCGCACCGTCTACAGGGACGTCGAAGCCCTGTCGGCCGCCGGCGTCCCCGTCTACGCCGACCGCGGGCCGCTCGGCGGATACCGGCTGCTCGACGGCTACCGTACCCGCCTGAACGGGCTGACCGTGGAGGAGGCGTCGTCGCTGTTCCTGGCCGGCCTGCCCGGCCCGGCCGCCGAACTCGGGCTCGCCGACTTCGCCGCGGCGGCGGAGCTGAAGCTGCTGGCCGCGTTGCCGCCCGAGCCGCGTTCCCACGCGGCCAGGATGCGGGAGAGGTTCCACCTCGACGTGCCGGGCTGGTATCGCGGCGCCGACGAGGCGCCGTTTCTCACGGAGGTCGCCGAGGCGGTGTGGGAGGAGCGCGTCCTCCGGCTGCGTTACCGACGGTGGGGGCCGGCCGAGGTGGAACGGCTGCTGCATCCCTACGGGCTGGTTCTCAAGGGTGGCTCCTGGTATCTCGCCGCCGCCTGCTCGGGCACGGTGCGGACCTACCGGGTGAGCCGGATCATCGAGGCCGAGGTGCTGCCGGAGCGCTTCGAACGGCCGCAGGACTTCGATCTCGCCGCGTTCTGGCGCGGCTTCGCCGCGGAGTTCGCCTCACGCATGTACACGGCAGAGGCGGTGGTGCGGCTCGCGCCGGGCGCGGAGGATCTGCTCCGATACACCCTCGGGGGAGAGGTGGTCGACAAGGCGCTGGCCGACGGGCGGCCGGAGCCCGGCGGCTGGACCCGGCTGACGCTGCCGATCGAGTCCCTCACGCACGCCCGGTGGCTGTTCCTGCGCATGGGCGCCCTCGTCGAGGTGCTGGAGCCGGCCGATCTCCGCGCACTGATGGCCGAGGCGGTCGCGGACCTGTCCCGCGTGTACGGCGCGGTCCCGGAGGGCGGCGGCCCAGTCCCGGCAGGCGAGACCGGCGCCGCAGGCGAAAGCTAAGCGGCCGGCACCGGCCCGGACTGCCGGTCGTTCCGCTGCTCAACGGCTCAGTGAGGTCTCTCGTTCCACATGCGACAACTTGTCGGGATTGCGGACGAAGTAGACCCCGGTGACGAGGCCGCCCTCGATTCGCATCGCCACGACGCCGTCGATCTCCCCGTGGATCCGCATGACAAGACCCGGGTGACCGTTGACCCCCACCGGCTCGACCGACACCTCGGTGCCGAACCTGTCCAGGCCGGCGGCCAGAAGACGAGCCACCTTGCCGGCCCCCACGACGGGCCGGAGCAGGGCGTGTTTGATGCCGCCGCCGTCGCTCAGGAGGACGACGTCGGGGGCGAGGATGTCGAGCAGGCTCTGCAGGTCGCCGGTCTCCACCGCCTGCTGGAAGGCATGGAGGGCCTCGCGGGTCTGGTTCGGGGAGACGGTGTCGCGGGGGCGTCGGGCGGCGACGTGTGCGCGTGCGCGGTGGGCGATCTGGCGGACCGCGGGCTGGCTTTTGCCGACGGCTTCGGCGATCTCGTCGTAGTCGAGGTCGAACACCTCGCGCAGCACGAACACCGCCCGCTCGGTCGGCGACAGCGTCTCCAGCACCAGCAGCATCGCCATCGAGACGCTGTCGGCGAGTTCGACGTCCTCGGCCACGTCGGGCGCGGTCAGTAGCGGCTCGGGCAACCAAGGGCCGACGTAGGACTCCCTGCGCCGCCCCAGCGCACGCAGCCGGATCAGCGCCTGGCGGGTGACGATCCGCACCAGGTACGCACGCCGATCCCGCACCGTGCCGAGATCGACGCCCACCCATCGGAGCCAGGTCTCCTGCAGCACGTCCTCGGCGTCGGCGGCCGAACCGAGCATCTCGTAGGCGACGGTGAACAAGAGGTTGCGGTGGTCGACGAACGCCCCGGTGGCCGGGTCCGTGGCCGGGTCCGTGGCCGGGTCCGTGGGTTCCCCGCACACAAGCGGCTTGGCTGCGTCCACCTGTCCTCCGCTCATCACCGGCTCCTGCCTGATCGCTCTCGACTGTGCCACACGCACAAGATGCCGGTGCTCGCGGCTGTGTGACCGCGGTGACCGGTGGCGTATGTCACACAACCGTGCCGTCACAGGGAGCGGGGCAGCGGCATCTCGTGTTCGTCAGGACGCCGCGCGGACGATCCGCGCGGCATGTGACTCCAAGGGGTGAGGACGGATGACGAACTCGGAGCAGACCTCAGTGCTGATCACCGGAGGCAACAAGGGACTCGGTTTCGAGACGGCCCGGCGGCTCGGGGAAGAGGGGTGGACGGTCTTTCTCGGCTCGCGTGACGAGGGCCGGGGGCGGGCGGCCGCCGACAAGCTGACCGCCAATGGCGTCAACGTGATCATGGTCCCACTGGACGTGACCTCGGACGAGTCGGTGGCCGGCGCCGTACGGCTCGTCTGGGAGCACACCGACCGGCTGGATGTCCTGATCAACAATGCCGGCGCGCCGGGAGGGGTCGTCCCGCCTGCGGACGCGACGGTGGACGAGATCCATTCCGTCTACGAAACCAACGTGTACGGGCCGATCAGGGTCACGCACGCGTTCCTTCCCCTGCTGCAGGCGGCGGACCATCCGCGGGTGGTGATGGTGTCCAGCGCCGGTGGTTCCTTCGCGGTCGTGACCGATCCGGAGCAGCCCGTCTCGAGGATGCACGAGCTCGCCTACACCTCGTCGAAAGCGGCGCTGAATATGGTCACCGTCCGGTACGCCCAAGCCATTCCGAAGATCAAGTTCAACGCCACCACTCCCGGAGAGGTCGCGAACCGAACCTTCGCCGCCACCGACATGAACAATCACACCGGTCAGTTGACGGTCACCGAGGGCACGGACTCGATCATCGGGCTCGCGATGATCGGCGCCGACGGGCCGACGGGGATCTTCACCGACCGCCTCGGTCCCGTCGCCTGGTGACGGCGCCTGGTGACGGCGGCCAGCGGCAGCGCCTGGGCGCCGCCGCGCACCCGGTGACCTCGCGGTCGCCTCCGGCGAGGGGAGGAAGGAGCCCGGCTCGTGCGATCCGAGCCTGGCCCCGCCCCGAGCCGGATAAGGCCGTCGCGCGAGCCGGACAGGGCCGTCGCCCCCGGTCGGCGGTCAGGAGCTGGTGAGGATGACGAGTCGCTGGGTCGCCCGGGTCATGGCGACATAGCGGTCGACCGCTCCTTGGACGCCCTCGCCGAACCTCTCGGGGTCGATGAGGACGACCAGGTCGAACTCGAGCCCCTTCGACAGCTCCGGGGTCAGCGACCGGACGCGGGAGGTCTCCTCGAACGCGGGATCGCCGATGACGCATGCGGTCCCTTCGGCATGCTCGGCGAGCCAGGTGCCGAGGATCCCGCTCAGCTCCGCAACGGATCCGTGTACGACGGGGACGCCGCCGCTGCGGATGGAGGTCGGCACGTTGGCGTCGGGGAGCGCGGCCCGGATGACCGGCTCGGCCTCCGCCATGACCTCTTCCGGCGTCCGGTAGTTGATGCTCAGGGACGCGAGCTCGATCCGGTCGAGCCCGACCCGCTTGAGCCGCTCCTGCCACGACTCGGTGAACCCGTGCCTGGCCTGGGCGCGGTCTCCCACGATGGTGAAGCTCCTGGACGGGCAGCGCAGCAGCAGCATCTGCCACTCCGCGTCGGTGAGCTCCTGAGCCTCGTCAACGACGACGTGCGCGAACGGACCGGCGAGCGTGTCCGCGTCGAGCGCGGGCAGCTCGGACTCGTCGACCAGATTTCGCTGGAGGTCCTCCCGGCTCAGCTGCGTCACGAGGCCTTCACCGTCGTCGTCGGCCTCGATCAGGTTCTCGACGACCTGGGCCATCTGCTCGCGCTGGGCGGCGAGGGCGGCGTCCCGCCGGCGCTTGCGCCGTGACGCCTGCGGGTCGCCGAGCCGCTGTCGCGCGGCGTCCAGGAGCGGCAGGTCGGACACCGTCCAGGCGTGGGCGTCCGCGCGCTGCAGCTTCCGAATCTCCTCGGGGCTGAGCCAGGGCGCGCACAACCGCAGATAGGCGGGCACGGACCAGAGGTCGCCGACGAGATCGTTCGGTTCGATAAGCGGCCAGGCGCGGTTGAAGGTCGTGAGCAGTTCCCTGTTGCGCAGCAGCGACTTGCGGAGCAGGTCGGCGGGCGTGTCGCCGTCGTACTTGTCCACCAGGATGGTGAGCAGCTCCGCCCAGATCTGGTCGCGCGCCTCGTTGTGCGGAGTGCCCGGGTCGGGTGCCTCGAACGCCTCGGCCCAATCCTCGGCGCTCAGCCAGATGCCGGACCAGGGGGTCGTGACCGTCATCCCCGTGGCGGGCGGATTCTCGTAGAACCTGACGGCCGGCTCGATCGCCTTCACCAGATCCGCGGACGATTTGAGCCGGGCCACGTCCGGGTCGGTCTCGACCGCCGCCGCCGCACCCTCGGGGACGAGGTCCCGCAGGGTGCAGGTCTGCACGCCCTCCTCGCCGAGGCTGGGCAGGACGTCGGCGACGTACGCCAGATAGGGCTGGTGCGGGCCGACGAACAGCACGCCGCCCCGGCGGTGACCGAGGCGGGGATCGGAGTAGAGGAGATAGGCGGAGCGATGCAGCGCGACGACGGTCTTCCCCGTTCCCGGGCCGCCGTCGACCACGAGAGCGCCCTGGGACCCCGCGCGGATGACGGCGTCCTGGTCGGCCTGGATGGTGCCGAGCACGTCGCGCATCCGTGGCGACCGGCTGCTGCCGAGGCTGGCGATGAAAGCCGACTGGTCGTCGAGCGCGGCGTGCCCCTCGAACCCGTCCGGGGTGAACACCTCGTCCCAGTAGTCGCTGATCCGGCCGCGGCTCCAGCGATACCTGCGGCGGCTCGTCAGGCCCATCGGGTTGGCGTGGGTGGCTCCGAAGAACGGCTCGGCCGCGGGGGAGCGCCAGTCGAGCAGCAGCCGGCGACCCGCGCTGTCGGCGAGGCCGAGCCGTCCGATGTACACGGGCTCGGGGTCGTCCTCGCCGACCATGTGCCCGAGACAAAGATCCAGACCGAAACGACGCAGCACGCGCAGGCGCGCGGTCAGCCGATGGACCTCCAGGTCCCGGTCCATCGCCTGCCGGCCTCTGCCGCCGGGCGCCCTGAGCTCGGCGTCGAGGCGGCCGGCCAGGTCGGCGATCGACTGGTCGAGGCTGGCCGCGATGGCTGCGAAGTGCCGCTCGTCGGCGGCGATCAGCTTCGGATCGGCCTTGTGGGCGAGGCGGTCGGGAAGGTCGAACGCGCTGGTGGGCAGCGGGTTCACGCTATCAGCTCCGATCTGGGTCGGCTGCGACCGTTACGCGCACCAAGGCGCCCGGACCGCCGTGACGGCCTGGTGGCCATGACGGGCAACGCTGCCTCCCTGATCCGTAAGTCCACGACACCATACGCACGTTCGCATCCCCCGTTTTCCGCCGGCGCTGCTTCCGGCCGACGATTGTGCGGCACGACCGGGGTCTTGCCGCAAGTCCCCCTGGCCGCTATACGTTGAGAGTGGAGGGGAGCGGAGCCTCCCCGTTCCTCGCATCGTCCGCTGCGGACGGACAACCCTTCCTGCCCCGTCACCTTCCGGCCGCCTCAGCCCGGCTACGGCGGCGCGGTGCGCCGGGTGGGAATCCGGTTGTGGCGCTCGGACTCCCGCCAGGACGATGAGCATATGGTTTGGTTTGCTTTCGTCGGTTCCTGCCTCCTGCTCGCGATGATCCCGGGTGTCAGCACCGCGGTGATCCTGCGGCAGACGCTCAGGGCCGGGCGCTCGTCCGGAGCGGCCGCCCTCCTCGGCAACGAAACCGGCATCTTCCTGTGGGCGATGGCCGCCGTGTTCGGTCTGTCCGCGCTGGTCCTGGCCTCGGAGGTGGCGTACGGCGCGATGAAGGCGGTCGGCGCGGCGCTCCTGGTCGTGATGGGCGTCCAGTCGCTGTGGAAGGCCAGGCGCGCGCCCGTGCCCCTCGACGCGTCCGTGCCGTACGACGGGGGCGAGGCGCGGACCACGGGCGGCGGCTTGCGCCGCTCGTACGGTCTCGGGCTCGCCACGTGCGGCGCCAACCCCAAGGCCGCCGTGTTCGCGATGTCGTTCCTGCCGCAGTTCGTACCCCAGGGCGCCCACGTTCCGCTGACGCTGACGCTGCTCGCCGGGATCTGGGTGGCCGTGGACGTCGTCTGGTACGTCGGGGTGATCTGGCTGATCGGCCGCGCCGGTGCCGTGCTCGGCAGACCCGCGGTCCGGCGTCGTCTGGAACAGGTGTCGGGGGCCGTCCTGGTCGCCCTCGGCGTCCGCGTCGCGTTGGAGGTGCGGTGACGGTCCGGCATGGCCCTCCGCTCCCGAAGGTGTCCCCGGCCCCGAAGTAGCTGTGTGAGAAAGCACGATCGCGGTTCGTGAACGCGCGGCCGCGTCGGCCGGCTCGATACATCCTCCAGTCTCTGGAAACTTCCATGTGATGTATGTTTTGCGCATGGAGGAATCGCGCCGCGATCGTAAGAAGCGGCTGACCAGGCAGCGGATCGTCGCCGCGGCGATGAGGCTGTTCGCCGAGCAGGGATATGAGCAGACCACGGTGGCGCAGATCGCCGTGGCGGCGGACGTCGACCCCAAGACGTTCTTCAACTACTTCCGCGCCAAGGACGAGGTCGTGTTCGCCGACACCGAGCACATCTTCGACCTGCTGCTCGGCGCGCTGGCGGCGCCGCGGCCGCAGGAGGGCCCGGGCGAGCTGCTGACCAGGGCGGTGCAGGAGTACGCCGCCCGGCGCCGCCCCGAGGTGCCCCGCAAGGAGCCCGAGGAGCTGTCGGCGGGGGTCCGCCTGATGATGACGACGCCGGCGCTGCAGGCCAAGGGGTTGTACCTGATGCTGGACCTGCAGCGGAGGATGGCCGGCGAACTGCTGAAGGCGTTCCCGGACCAGTTGGATCCGATCACCGCCGCCGCGATGACCGGCTCCCTGATCGGCGCCGTTCAGCAGGCGAGCCTGGCGAGCGTCGAGCTCGGCCGGTCGCAGGACGAGCTGTGGCAGGCCGCGCGGCACGGCCTCGACGTCGCCGCGCGCGGCCTGCTCTCGGTCCGCGCGGACGCCGCAGAAGGGAGCGACCCGTCATGACAGAGAACGAACGGAGCCTCGCCCGCGACGCGCGGCGGGCGCTGCGCGAGGGCCCCGAGGGGATCGCGCGGCGGCAACGGGCCCGCCTGGCCGAGGCTGTGGCCTATGCCCGCGCCCACTCGCCCTACTACCGCGAGCTGTACCGGGCGCTGCCCGACGAGATCGACGACCCGGCGCGGCTCCCGGTCACCGGCAAGAAGGCGCTCATGGCGCGCTTCGACGACTGGGTCACCGACCCGGACGTGACGCTGGCCAAGGCCCGGGAGTTCGTCGCCGATCCCGCCCTCGTGGGCGAGCGCTTCCAGGGGCGGTACCTCGTGGCCACCACGTCCGGCACCAGCGGGCTGCGCGGCATCTTCCTGCAGGACGAACGGAGCGTGGCCGTGGGCAACGCGGTCGGGCGGCGCGCGCGAGCCGGGCTGGGGGTCGGCGACCTCGTGCGCCTCATGCGCGGCGCCGGCCGCACCGCCATCGTCTCCGCGCCGCCCGGCCACTTCTCCACCGTCGCCGGGGCCGCGCGGTTCCGGCGCGACCACCCGCGGCTGGGCTGGATGCTGCGGGAGTTCTCCATCCACATGCCGCTGCCGGAACTGGCCGCCGGGCTGAACCGATACAACCCCAGCTCGCTCGCCGGCTTCTCCGGCATGCTCGGGCTGCTCGCCGGCGAGCAGGAGGCCGGCCGCCTGCGCATCCACCCGGGGATGGTTATCGCCGGCGGCGAGGCGCTCACCGCGGAGAACCGCGCCCGGATCGCCGCCGCGTTCCACGCCCAGGTCCGCTCCGCCTACGCCGCCACCGAGTGCGGCTTCCTCGCCTACGGCTGCGCGCACAACTGGCTGCACGTCAACACCGACTGGGCGGTGCTGGAGCCGGTCGACGCCGACCACCGGCCCGTCCCGCCGGGGCGGCCCTCGCACACCGTCCTGCTGAGTAATCTCGCCAACCGGGTCCAGCCGATCCTCCGCTACGACCTGGGCGACAACGTCCTGGTGCGGCCCGACGCCTGCCCGTGCGGCAGTCCGCTGCCCGCCGTCCAGGTGCAGGGCCGCGCGGCGGAGATGCTCGAGTTCCCCGCCGGTGACGGCGGGCACGTCCGCATCTCCCCCATGGTGTTCGGCACGCTGCTGGACCGCGTCCCCGGCATCGCGCAGTTCCAGGTCGTGCAGAGCGCGCCGGCCACGTTGCGGGTGCGGCTGAAGCAGGCGGACGGCGCCGATCCCGATCACGTGTGGCGGACCGTGCGCGAGGAGCTCTCGCGCCTGCTGGCCGGACACAGGGCCGAGCACGTCGCGTTGGAACGCGCCGAGGAGCAGCCGGAGCAGTCGGCCGGCGGCAAGTTCCGCAGGGTCATCCCCCTGGCCCGCTGACTGCGGTGCGGGCCGGCCTCGCCCCCGAACCACGCTCACCGTACGTGAGCCCGTCGTCCTGTCGCGCTCCGGCGTCGCCGACTCGGGCATGTGAGATTTCCGAGGTCACAGCAGCCGGTCGACCAGCCCGTCGATGTAGTCCGGGGTGAGCGGGCCCATGCCGAACAAGACGCGGATGTACATCGGGGCCAGGATGTGGTCGAGCACGCCGAACGCGTCGGGGGCGTGCTCGCCGCGTTCGCGGGCGCGATCGAGCATGGACTGCAGTTGCCGCATGCGTTCGGCGCGGAGGTCGTCACCAGCCTGCCGGCCCTGCTGACCGTGGCCGGACAGGGCGACGGCCAGGTGCAGCACCGCCGGACCGTCGGGTCCGGTGATCTCGCGGGCCACGTTGGCCGCGTAAGTGCGCAGGTCGCCGGCCAGGCTCCCGGTGTCGGGCATCGGCGACCGCGTGTTGAGGCGGGTGAGCGCCACGTCGGTGAGCAGGGCTTCCAGGCTGCCCCACCGGCGGTAGATGCTGCTGTCGGCGACGCCCGCGCGGGCCGCGACCTCGCCGACGGTGAAGTTGCCGTAGCCGTGCTCTCTGATCAGCTCGGTGACGGCCTGGTGCACCTGCGCGCCGACGCGGGCGCTGCGCCCGCCGGGCCGTCGGGCCCGCTGTCGCTCGTCCATGCCATCACCTTAACGCAGTCGCGACTTGCGTTTGTATGGCAATCCACCTTATGGTCTCCTAACGCAGTCATTGACTGCTTTAGAGCGCTCAGGTGTATCGCCACCCGCGTCAGCCGTGGCCGGGCGCAACTCCACGATTGAGAGGAATCCCCATAACCGCATCGCATGCGGCCGTAGGCAGTCGATCGAACCGGGCCGTGCTGCTCACGGTGACCTGCCTAGGCCAATTCATGGTCCTGCTCGACAACACGATCGTTGGAGCGGCGCTGCCCGATATGCAGCACCGGCTGCACACTCAGCTGACCGGTCTGCAATGGATCGTCGACGCGTACGTACTGCTGGTCGCCATGCTGCTGCTGTCCGGCGGAATCTTCGCCGACCGGTTCGGCCGCAAGCGGGTGTACCTGACCGGCGTGGTGGTGTTCACCGCCGCGTCGGTGCTGTGCAGCCTCGCGCCCTCGGTCGGCTGGCTGGTCGCCGGCCGGGTGCTGCAGGGCATCGGGGCCGCGGCGCTGAGCCCTGCCTCGCTGGCCCTGCTCGCCGCCGCCTATCCCGTGCCGCGAGAACGAATCAAGGCGATCGGGCTGTGGGCCGGATTCAGCGGAATCGGCCTGGCCGCGGGCCCCGTGGCCGGCGGCGTGCTGACAGATGCCTTCGGCTGGTCCGCCATCTTCCTGGTCAACCTGCCCATCGGCGTGATCCTTCTGCTGGTCGGCCTGCGCCACCTTGAAGAGGCCCGCAATCCGAGCGCCCCCGCAATCGACGTCCCGGGGACGGTGCTGTCCGTTCTGGCGGTGGGGGCGCTGACCTACGGGTTGATCGAGGGTGGTGCCCGCGGCTGGACGTCGCCGGTGATCCTGGGCGGCTTCGCCGCCGCGGTGATCCTCTTCGCCGCCTTCGTCGCCGTCGAAGCGCGTTGTTCGGCACCGATGCTGCCGCTGCGGCTGTTCCGGCAGCGGCTGTTCACCGTGTCCAACACCGCCATGATCGTGGTGGGGTTCGCGCTCATGGGCTCGTCGTTCTTCTTCTCCCAGTTCTTCGTGTACGTCCAGGGCAGCTCGATCCTGCGCGCCGGCCTGCAGACCCTCCCCGCCTCCCTCGCCATGGTGATCGTCAGCCCGTTCGCGGGCCGGCTCGCCGCCCGGTACGGCTTCCGAATCGTGGTCACCACCGGCCTGGCCCTGGCCGGCCTGGGACTGCTGGCACTCGGCATGGTGCACGCCGACACCGGCTACGGGAACGTGTGGTGGCGGCTGGGAATCGTCGGCATCGGCTTCGCCCTGACCATGTCCCCGCTGACAGGCGCCGCCATCGAAGCGGTCAGCCCGCAGGAAGGCGGCCTCGCCTCTGGCATCAGCAGCACGACCCGGCAGATCGGCGCGGTGCTCGGCGTGGCGGTACTCGGAGCCATCGTCCGCACCCGGCAGTCCGGCGGCGCGTCCTTCGAGGCAGGCATCGACAGCGCCTTCGTCGCGGCCGGCGCCATCACATTGGCCACCGCCGTGTTCACCGGCCTGTGGCTGGCGAGGTCCAAGCCCGCGGAAGGCTCCGCGGCGCCGCAACGTTCCACCGATCCAGATGCGATCATCACATCGAACGAGGCATCCGTGAACAGCCGATGACGACAACAACCGCCTTGGCCAGGGTGATCCGGCAGCGCTTCGACGACGCCGACGTGGAGCGGCTGCGGCGCGCCCCGGCCGGCATCGAACGCATCGCCGCCGAGCACGAACAGGAGAAGTCCCTTTGAACCACGTGACCCAGGTATCCATCGAAGAGCGCACGGTGGCCGGCCGCGCGGAAGCCCCCGAACCGGTCAAGAGCCTCCCCACCCCGGGGGCCGTCGTGGTCGCCCTCGGCGTCCGCGTCGGGTTGGAGGTCCGGTGACGGTCTGGCACGAGGAGCGGGGCTCCGGTGAGCCCGTCGTCCTGTTGCACTCCGGCGTCGCCGACTCGGGCATGTGGGATCCCCAGTGGGAGCCGCTAGGGGAGCGGTTCCGCCTCATCCGGCTCGACTTCCGGGGACACGGGCACACGCCGTGCACGTCCGAGGGGCCGTACTCGGACGCCGGCGATGTCGCGGATCTGCTCGCGGCGCTCGGGCTGCGCCGGGTCGGACTCGTCGGATCGTCGTACGGCGGGCGGGTCGCGCTGGAGCTCGCGACCGGTCATCCCGATCTCGTCTCGCGGCTCGTGCTGCTGAACGCGGGCTGTGGCCTGCCGGCGACCCCCGACCTTGAGGCGTTCGGGGGAGAGGAGGACCGGCTGATCGAGGCGGGCGACGTCGGGGGAGCGGTGGACCTCAACGTCCGCACGTGGCTGGGTCCCGAGGCGGACGAGCCGACCAGGGCGCGGCTGGCGGCGATGCAGCGGCACGCGTTCGAGGTGCAACTGGCCGCCGATCCGCTGCCTGAGCGGCGGAGGGAGCCGATCGATCTGACGGTGGTCACCGCGTCCACGCTGGTGGTCACGGGCGGCCACGACCTGCCGTACTTCCGGGAGAGCGGGCGTCACATGGCGGAGGCGCTGCCGGATGCGACGCTGCTCGATCTCGACTGGGCCGGCCACCTGCCGAGCCTGGAGCGCCCCGCCGAGGTCGCCCGTCTGCTTGTTGAGTTCCTATCCTGATCTACTTTGTAAAGGCGCCCGCTTGTCGCAGAATAAAGAGATCGCCGCGATATCCGCGAAAAACCAGCAAACAAGGCGGGGGGCAGGCATGACCGCGCGTACGAGTCGCCTGCCGTCTCCGGCGACGAGGTGGGTGATGCCCGCCCTGGTCGGATACTCCTTCTCCGTGGCACCGGCCTTGACCACCCTGACCGCGGTCTTGGCCGTCCTCGCCGGCGCGGCCCCGGTCGGCATCACCATTGGGATCGGTGAGCTGGTGGACGGGCTCACCTCGGCGATCGGCCAAGGGCTGGGCACCCCGGCGGCGCGGGAGTGCTATCGCTGGGTCGTCCTCATCGTCGTGCTGTTCTTCCTCACTCATATCACCGAGTCTGCGCGGACGGCTCTGGGCCGGGCACTCGGCCGCCGGGTCACCGGCCGGCTCAGCGAGCGAGTGATGATGGCCGCCTCCGGGCCGGCGACCATCGGCCACCTCGAGGATCCGGCCTACCTCGGCCGGATCGAGCGCGCCCGGGGCAACGGGACCATCGACATGCCGCCCGGGGAAGCGATCTTCGGCTTCTCCACCAGGGCCTCGCTGTGGGTGAGCAGCATCGGCTCCGCGGCTTTGCTTACCCGTGTCACCTGGGGGCTGGGGCTCATCGTCTTCGCCGTCTTCGTCGTGATCCACTCCCGGCTGGTCCGGAACTACCGGATCGCCGTCATCGAGACCGTGAGTCAGACGACGAAACTGCGCCGTACGTCCTACTTGCGGGACGTGCCGACCACGCCGGGTGTGGCCCGGGAGGTCCGTCTCTTCGGCCTCGCGGCCTTTTTCCGCGATGCCTACCAGGCGGAGTGGCGCGTGAACATGATGGAGGTCTGGCAACGGCGGCGTGAGCATCGCTTGTTCGTCGTCATTGTGGTTGTGGTCACTGGCGTCACGGTCGCCTCGGTTTTCTACTACCTGGGATACCGGGCGGCAACCGGAGGTTCGACGGTGGGTGATCTGGCGCTCGGCGGCCTTGCCGTCCGGGCACTCCTCCAGGTGCTCCGGGCGGACGAGGACGACCTCCGCATCGGCTTCGGCTCGAAGGCGGCCGCCGAGGCGTTCGCTTTTCCGGTCGTGGCGACGCCGGTCGGGCCGGACACCGATCCCTGGTCGGCGCCGGTCGCGACCATCTCCTGCGAGGATCTGCGCTTCCGCTACGGTGGCGCCTCCGGCGAGGTGCTCCACGGCATCGATCTCGCCATTCCCGCGGGTCAGTCGCTCGCCGTCGTCGGTCTCAACGGGGCCGGCAAGACCACACTGGCCCGGCTCATCGCCGGCCTGGACGCTCCGAGCGGGGGTTGCGTGCGCGTCGGTGCGACCCCGATCGAGGACGCCAATCGCCAGAGCTGGCAGCGTCAGGTGGTCGCCGTCTTCCAGGACTTCGGCCGCTATGAGCTGACTGTGCGGGACAACATCGCCTTCGGTTCCCTGGCCAATGCGGACGACGAGGAGGGCCTGCGGGCTGTGGCGCGCCAGGCCGGGCTCCTGAAGATCATCGAGGGACTCCCAAAGGGCTGGGACACGGTGATGTCCAGTGGCTTCGACGGCGGGGTCGACGCGTCGGGCGGCGAGTGGCAGCGCATCGCCATCGCCCGGGCACTGTTCGGTCTGCGGCACGGCGCACGGCTGCTGATCATGGACGAGCCGGCCGCGAGCCTTGACGCCCGCGCCGAGGCCCAGCTCTACGACACGTTCCACGAGCTCACCGCGGGCGCCACCACCATCGCGATCTCGCATCGGTTCGCGACCGTGCGCAAGGCGGAGCGGGTGGTCGTGCTCGATAACGGCCAGATCGTCGAGGATGGCACGCATGAGGATCTGATCACCGCCGACGGCCGGTACGCCGAGCTGTTCCGCCTGCAGGCGAAGCGTTTCGAGGAGACACCGTCTTGATCAGCGCCCTGCGCTTTGTTCTCACGACCGGACCCCGCATCGACTGGGTCCGGTCCTTGCTCGTGGTGGCGGTGGCGATTCTCGAACAGGTCACCGGGGTCGGCCTCGCAGTGCTGCTCGGACTGTTCAGCGAGGTGGCGAGCCGGCAATCGATCAGCGGTGCGGTGACACTCGCGCTGTGCGTGGCGATCTTCGTGATGCTCACCCAGGGCACCTTCATCGCCGGCTATTTCACCCGCCTTCGCCTGCAGGAGGAGATCCAGAACGAAGTCGAGCGCCAATTCATCGACGTCGTCGGCACCACGCCGACGCTGGAGATCCACGAGCGTTCGAGCCGCTCGGAAAAGGCGGCGGCGGTCCGTGGTGCGCGGGGCGACATCGGGCCGGCCTTCGACCGGCTGCTGTGGCTGGCCGGAGCCGCGCTGGCCCTGATCGCCTCGGCCGTCCTGATGGCCTCGGTCGTTCCCATCCTCGCCGTACTACCGCTTTTCGCCGTCCCCGCGGTGCTGGCCACCCAGGCGGCGGACAAGAAGCGCGGTCGGGCCGTGCAGTGCGCCACGCCCCGGACCCGGCTGGCCGGTCATCTGTTCACGCTCGCCACCACGGCCGCACCCGGGCGCGAGACCCGCCTTTTCGGACTGGCGAGCGAGCTGCGGCGCAGGCACCGCGAGGAGTGGGACTCCGCAGGCCAGGACATCGCCCGGACCGATCGACGGACCCGGGTGCCGGTCGCGCTGGCTTGGCTGTTCTTCGTGCTGGCGTACGCGACCGCAATCGTCCTGATGGTGAGGGCCGGCCTGGCCGGGGACGCCTCGCTCGGCCTCGTCGTCGCGGCCATCGCCGTCGCGAGCCAGATCACTGGGCAGGTGCAGAGCTCGTTGACCTTGACCTTCTGGACGCTGGAGTCGCTTCGGGCAGCCCGGGCGTTCCTCGACGTGGTGGAGGACGGCGCAGTGGAGCGGGCGGCCGTCGTGCCGAGCACGCCGGTGACGGTGCCGGCCCGGCTGGACGGCGGCATCAAGGTGGAGGGTCTCAGCTTCCAGTACTGGAACCGCGATCAGCCTTCACTGAACGACATCGACCTCGAACTCCCGGCCGGCGCCGTGGTGGCCCTGGTCGGCGAGAACGGCGCGGGGAAGTCGACGCTCGTCAAGATGCTCAGCGGTCTCTACCGGCCGAGCGCGGGGCGCGTCCTGGTGGACGGGGCCGATCTCACGCAGTTCGCGCCGGAGGACTGGCGCGCCCGGATCACTGCGGCCTTCCAGGATCCGGTACACATCGAGATGTCCCTGAAGGACACGATCGGACTGGGCTGGCTCGAGCATCGCGACGACCCGGAGCGGATCCTCGAGGCGCTGCGGACGGCCGGCGGCGACAAGCTTCTCGCTTCGCTGCCCGAGGGCCTGGAGACCCGGCTCGGGCGAGAATCGTGGGACGGCAAGGGGCTGTCGGGGGGCCAGTGGCAGACGGTGGCCAACGCCCGGGCGGCGATGCGGCAGGCGCCGCTGCTGAGGGTCCTGGACGAGCCCTCCGCCAGTCTCGACGCACGGGCCGAGGAGTGGCTGTTCCAGCGGTACTCCGACTTGAGCCGCCTGGAGGGCGGGGTGACCATTCTCGTCACACATCGTTTCACCACCGCCCGGGCGGCTGATCTCATCGTGGTTCTGGACGGCGGCCGGGTCGTCGAGGTCGGCACTCACGACAGGCTGAGTGAGGCCGGTGGGCTTTACGCCGAGTTGTTCCGCCTGCAGGCCCGGTACTTCGTCTGAGCCCGTAGTCGAAGGTGTGTGTGTAACGCGCCCGGTTGGAGGGGCGTACCACCGCGAAGACCTCGACATAAGGACCGTTTATGAGAGGAGCGCGTAACGCACGGGAGGTCCGCGAAGGTATCCGTGTTTGGGGCAGGCAGAAATCGGCGATCGGCGCGACGATGGGCTGGTGGTCAACAAAGGAGCGAACGATCTCGGCGGCTTTCTGCGTAGCCGACGCGAACGCCTGACACCAGACGCTGCGGGTATCGAGCCCTGCGCTACTCGTCGGCGAGTCCCGGGGCTGCGCAGGGAAGAGCTGGCCGAACTTGCCGGGGTCAGTATCGGCTACTACACGCGCCTGGAGCAGGGGGTCAGTGGCAGCGCTTCTGGTGCTGTCATCGACGCGCTGGCCGCGGCGTTGCAGCTCTCTCCGGCTGAGCACGAACATCTGCGGATCCTTGCTGCTCCGCGACGCCCGACTCGTCCTCGTGCCCGTAGAAGCAAGCTGAGTCCCTCAGTGCGTGGACTGCTCGCCGCCATGCCTGGAACACCGGCGATCGTGATCGATCACCGTGCCGACGTCCTCGCGTGGAACCGCCTCGGACACGCGCCTCCGGTGATGTTAGGCGGTGCCTGGCCTGGTTCGATATTCCTGCTCTGCGGCGCCGGCCCCGACCGCTCTGGCCGGCGCCGCGGTATTCCGGGACCCCGGGGCGCATCTGCGTGCCCAGACCCTGTCCGACCTCGGTGACCAGCTCATCGACCACTACGTCCGCAAGGCCAGGCAGGCCGGCGCGTCGTGGAGCGAGGTCGGCGACGCCATCGGGGTGTCCAAACAGGCCGCCCAGCAACGCCACGCGCCCAACGTGTTCGAACGGTTCACCGACCTGAACCGGCACAGCATCGTGCTGGCGCAGGAGGCCGCCCGGACGCACAAGCACGACTTCATCGGCACCGAGCACATCCTGCTCGGCCTGCTCGGCGAGCCGCGGGGCCTGGCGTACGAGGTGCTGGTGGCGAAGACCGAGTCGGAGCAACGTATCCGTGACGCGATCGAGGAAGCGATGCCGCCGGCCGGGCAGAAGGCGCTGCGGGGTCACATCGCGTTCCGGCCGGAGAGCAAGGAGGCCATCGAGCAGGCATCGCGCGCGGCGGCCGATCTCGGTCACGACTGGGTCGGCACGGAACACACGCTGCTGGGCTTGATCCGCGTCGAGGAGAGCCTGTCCGCGCAGATCCTGCGCAACCTCGGTTTCGCGTCGGACGAGCTGCACGAGACCGTCAAGACCGAGATCGCCAAGCGGTCCGCCAGGCGCGACACGCAGTAAGGGGGGCCACGGCCGCGAGGGTGGCGTCCGCGGCAGAGCGGGGAGCTTCGGTCATCGAGGTGGAGACGAAGTCCTCGATAGCGTCCATGTGTTCGGGCTGCAGACCTCTGCTGGGTAACGGCGCGATCAGCAGGGCCCGGCCGCCCTTTGTCAGTTCGTCGTGGACCGGCCCGCTGGTGGGCACTTCGACGTCGTCCGTCCAGATGAGCCCCCGCCCGTGCGCCAGGACCTGCCGTGCGGCGGCGAGTTTGGCCGTCGCGGCGGCGGTGCTGGACAGTTGCTCGGACCAGGCGCGGGTCAGGCGGGGCAGAGCGAAGAGCCGTTCCATCTGGTCGGCGTCGGCGCACCAGGTGCTGCACCAGCGGATTTCGACACCGCCCGCCCGGTGCAGAGCGCGGATGCGGTCGAGCAGAGCCGGTGCCCACCGTATGCGGTAGGCGTCGCTGCCGGAGTAGGCGGTGCCGCTGCGCGGGGCGCCTCCCCAGCCGGGCCGGGAGGCGTTGATCACGCCGTCGACGTCGAGCAATCACACCGGCCGGTTCATCGGCCGGCATGCCTGGCGTGCGCGCGATAAGGGGTTGCGATGTTCATGCGCCGACTCCTGTGGGCCGCGGAGTGAGGTGGCGGTGCGGTCAGACGGCTCCCGCCTGACCCGGCCCATTGTGGTGGCTGAGAACGAGGGGCAGGAAGAGCTCGTCGACGATCGATCGGATGCGGGCGGGCTTCAGGGGCTCGAGGTCCATGAGCAGGTCGTGGCGCACCAGGTCGAACGGCATGGCGAGCACCGCGGGAGGGATCCGTTCCAGGTCGATCTCGCCGCGGTCATGGGCACGCTGGTAGATGGCCCGAACGCGTGGAAGCCGCTGGTCGCCGATGATCCTGTCGCGCACCTGGGTGGGGGTGAGCCCGGTGTCGGCCAGCAGCCCCGAGAAGGCGGTGGCCGCGGCGATGGCGGAGAAGCCGGCGCGTGCCTCGCCCATGCCGGTCAGCGCGGCGAGGAGGTCGCCGCGCAGCGTGCCGGTGTCGGGGAGGTCGACCGGGTGGCTGTTGCGATAGTGCTCCAGCGCGGCGAGCACGAGCTGGTCCTTGTTGGCCCAGCGACGGTAGAGCACGGCGATACCGGTGCCGGCCCGGGACGCGACGGACTCCATGGTCAGCTTCGCGAAGCCGGCCTCGACCAGCTCGTCCCAGGCCGCGTCCAGCAACGCGGCCACAAGCTCGGGCCCGCGTCGGCGCTGGCGAGCGGGCTCGGTGCCAGATGTGGTCACGACCCCATCATAAGGAAGGTTTGCATTCCCTAGCAAAGGCACCCTACTCTCATAAGAGATGGATTCCACTCTTAATCTGAGGGCGGGGCGATGACAGAGACCACCGAGGCGAAGCTGTCGCCGCAGGTGAAGAACGCGCTGACCGCGCTGATCGTGGGCGGGATCGCGGCGATCCTCGACTCGACGATGGTCACGCTGGCGATCCACACGCTGGCGGTGAAGCTGCACTCGACCGCCGACACGATCCAGTGGGTCACCACCGGTTTCCTGCTGGCGATGGCCGTCGCGATCCCGGTCACCGGGTGGGCGGAACGCCGCTGGGGCGGCAAGCGGGCCTGGATGACCGCGCTGGTGCTGTTCATGCTCGCCTCGGTGCTGTGCGCGGCGGCGTGGAACGACGCCGGCCTGATCGGGTTCCGGGCGCTGCAGGGCTTCTCGGCCGGGCTGATCTTCCCGCTGATGCAGACGCTCGCGGTGAGAGCCGCGGGCGGACGTGTCAGCAGCCGGCTGATGGCGGCCGTCAGCCTGCCGATCGCGCTTGGTCCGATCCTCGGCCCGGTGATCGGCGGCGTGATCCTCAACTGGCTGAGCTGGCGCTGGCTGTTCCTCGTCAACGTGCCGGTGATCGCCGCCGGGCTGCTGCTGGCGTGGCGGTTCCTGCCCGCCGACCGTCCCGGCTCCTCCGCCGGGCGCGGGCGCCTGGACTGGATCGGCCTGGTGCTGCTCGCGCCGGCGCTGACGGGGATCCTGCTCGGCCTCTCGCAGCTGTCGGAGCATGGCGGGATCGGCCACGCCGGGGTGCTGGTGCCGCTGTCGGCCGGGGTCGTCCTGCTGGGCGGGTTCATCGCCTGGGCCTCCCGGCCCGGCGAGCGCGAGCCGATCGTCGACGTGCGGCTGCTGCGCGTGCGCTCGCTCGGCAGCGCGTCCGCGGTCCTGTTCACCGCCGGCGCGGCGATGTACGCGGGCATGTTCCTGCTGCCGCTGTACTACCAGCAGCTGCGGGGCGACAGCGTGCTGGACGCCGGGCTGCTGATGATCCCGCAGGGCGTGGGCGCGCTCGCCTCGCGCTTCCTGATCGGCAGGGTGGTCGACCGGTTCGGGGCGCGAGCCGTGACGATCGCCGGCTTCCTGCTCGCCGCCGTCGCCACCGTCCCGTTCGCGCTCGCCGGGCCGGACACGAGCCTGTGGTGGCTGGGAGCCGTGCTGCTGGTTCGCGGTCTGGGGATCGGTGCGGTGCTGATCCCGCCGATGTCCATCGCCTACCAGGACATCCAACCGGCGGGCATCCCGCACGCCACCATGAACAGCCGCATCGTCCAGCAGGTGGGCGCCTCGTTCGGTACGGCGATCGTGGCCGTCGTCCTGCAGTCGCTCCTCGGCCAGGGCGCCACCGGCGCATTCCAGGGCGCGTTCTGGTGGGCGGCCGGCATCGCCGTCGCCGCGGTCGTCCCCGCCGTCGTTCTCCCGGCCGGCAAGCCGACGGGCCGCGGACCGGCTGCCCCACGGTCGCGTCATGTCTTGACGACACACCCAGCGCAGCCGAAGTAATTCAGCCGTTCAACAATAGGCCTCAGCGTTCCAGAGCTTGGCCGGCGCGAACGTTGTCGAACGCGCCGGCTGACGGCGGCGGTGCCGGTCGGCGGGCCGGCGTTACGAGCCGCGCGCCACGCGGGGGAGTCGCGGCGCGCTCCAGGTCAACCCGGGATCATCGGGTGCGGCTCATTGGGCGGTGCAGGGGGTGCCGTTCAGGGTGAAGGCGGTCGGCAGGATGTTGGGGCCGCTGTAGGCGCCGACGAAGCCGATGGAGGTGCTCGCGCCGGGTGCGAGCTTGCCGTTGTCCGGGGTGCTGGTGACATTCACCGCGGTCCCGTTCTGCGTCCAGTTGGCGCTCCATCCGCTGCTGACGGTCTGCCATCCGGTGGGCCAGGTGAAGTGGAGCGTCCAGCCGTCGACGGCGGCCGTTCCGGTGTTGGTGACGTCCACGGTGGCGACGAACCCGTTGCCCCAGTCGCTGGTGTCCGTCAGGCGTACCGCGCAGGAGCTCTCGTCGGGGGTGCCGGTGGTGAAGGTGAGTGGCGCGGAGGCCCAGGAGACGCGGCCGGCGGTGTCGCGGGCGACGACGTTGACCGTGTAGCGGGCGCCGGGGACGAGGTTGCGGACCGTGAAGGAGGTGCCGGGGGTCTCGCCGAGTTGTTCGGTGACGGCGCCGTTCTGGCGGTGGATCTCGTACTTGGCGACGGGGCTCGCGCCGGGGGCGGCGGCGGGCCAGGAGATGGTGGCGGTCTTGTCGGTGACGCCGCTCGCGGTGGGCTGTCCGGGGGCCGCGGGGGCGCCCGTGGTGGCGCTGGCCGGGTGCAGCACCAGCGTGGTCAGCGAGTACGGCGGGAGGGTCTGGGTGGTGGCGGTGCCGGCGTGGCCGGTGCTGACCGAGGTGGCGCCGTTGGTGAGGGTCTGCACGGTGGGCGCCGCGGCGGCGGGAGTGAACCCGGCGTAGCCGATCTCCACCTGGTGTTCGCCGTCCGGGTCGCGGTTGATCAGCAGGACGGCGAGGTCGCCGTTGGGGCGGCGGGCGGCGTGCGCGACGACCAGCGGCTCATCGGTGGCCGCGCGGACGAACCGGTCGCCGGGGCGGGCGAACGCGCTGACCATGGTGAGCGCGTGGTAGGGGGCGAAGGGCGTGTTGAGCGGGGGTTCGCAGGTGTCGCCTGAGCAGGTGCCGCTGGACAGCATGCCGAAGTCGCCGTAGTCGGTGTGGCCGGCGACGGTGCTGATGGTGCCGGCGCCGTTGTGGACGTTCCACCAGTCGACGGTGAACACGCCCTGTTCCATGAAACCGGCGTAGGCGTCGGCGGCGAACAGTGCGCCGGGCTGGGTGTTCGGCGCGATCCCGCTGTTGATCTCGGTGACCGCGATGCCGATGTCGCCGGCGCGGGCGCCGGCGTGCTTGGCGATCTGCTTGCGGACCAGGTAGATCATGTCGGGGATGTGGGCGGTCTTGGTGAGGACGTCGGCCACGTCGTTGTACGGGGGATACCAGTGCAGGATGACGAAGTCGATCTTCGAGGCGGCGATCGACAGGACGGTGTCGTTCCAGGTGGCCTGGTCGCCGGCGGCGACGATGCCGTCGGGCCAGTTGGCGGGGGTGGTGAGCACCGCACCGATCTTGATGGTGGGGTCGACGGCCTTCATGGCGTCGGAGTACTGCACGAGGTTCCTGGCGTACTCGGCCGGGCTCTTGTCGGCGTGGTCGTCGGCCTCCCAGTCGGCGCCGTAGTGGCCGTTGCCGTAGTTCTCGTTGCCGATCTCCCAGTACTTCACGCCGTACTTCTTGGTGACGTTGGCGTACTCGACCCAGTCGGCGGCCTCCTGGGCGGTGCCGGTGCCGTAGTTGGCGATGACGATCGGCTGGGCGCCGGTGCGCTTGGCTCCGCTGATGAAGGTGTCGAAGTCGGTGTCGGGGGCGACGTAGCCGCCGGGCGCGGTGTGGGTCTTCCAGTGGTAGATGTCGCTGTACGACCCACCCGGGTAGCGCAGCATCTTCACGCCGGCGGCCTTGAGGAGGTCGGCGGTCTCGTTCGTGCCGAGGTTGCTGTCCCAGATCGCGTGGTTGGTGCCGACGGCGGTGTCGGACGCGGCGGCCAGGCCCGCGCGGGTGTTGACGGTGACGTTGACGGGCGCGGTGTCGGCGGTCGCGGCGGGTACGCCGGTGAGGACCTGGGCGGCCACCGCTGCGCCCGTGAGGAGTGCGATGGCCGGCCTGGCGATGCGCAGGGTGCTCATTACGTCCCTTTTCTGGAGGATCTTGCCCGTGCGATCGTGATCAGGACGTACTGAAACGGTCAAGCGGAAGGCCCCCGGAGGGGCCCTGAGCTGCGGCGGAGTTAGGCGGGTCGTGCAACTTTCACGCAGAACGCCGCAGCGTGCCGGGCCGGGCGGTCAGGATGTGGGGCCGGACTGCGCCGCAGGACCATGGATGATCTGTTCCAGGCAGTCGCGGAACAGATCGTCGACGGTATGGCCGGGCTGGAAGTACTCGGTCACGCCGGCCATCACGGTGGGGTACGCCGCGGCGTACGCGGCCATGTCGAAGCCGTCGAGGGCGTCCGCGTCGGGGCGGCCGGCCTGTTCCTCCAGGACGTAGCCGACGGTGAAGCGCAGCACCGTCAACACGATCAGGCGAGCCTGCCGCAGGGCGATGCCCCGCCCGACCAGTGTGCTCATCGCCAGTTCGGAGATGGCGGCCATCTTGAGGGACAGCTGGGAGACCGCGATGATCCGGGCTCCGTCCGGGTGGGCCAGCAGCGCGCGGCGCAGCCGCCCGGCCAGACCGATCAGCCATCCGTGCCAGCGCTCCTCCGGCGCGGGCGGCTCCAGCTCGGGGAACTGCTGCTCGAGAATCGCCTCGGCGATCGCGGTGACCAGCGCGGCCTTGTTCGGGAAGTGCCAGTAAAGGGTCGGCGACTGTACGCCGAGCCGGGCGGCCAGTTTGCGCGTGGTCACGCCGTCGAGGCCTTCCGCGTCCAATAGTGCGACCGCCTCGGTGACGATCCGCCGCTTGTCCAGAGCCAATTCCGGCACCTCCCTTGCGCACTCTAGCAGTGATAGGGTTCCCTATCGATGATAGAGAAACGCGTGCCAGAGGAGGCAACGATGAGACACCGGCACTCGCTCCGCGACCTGCTGCACCGCGCGACCCACCGCACTCCAGGTGTTCCCGCGCACGCTGGGCGGCCGGCCGGGCACCAGGGCCAGGCCCGCCACGCTCAGGGGTGGCAGGACTCCCTCACGCACCGCCGCTCGCACCATCACGGGTTCAACCACTCTCCGGCCCGTCCGCCTCGCGTCCTGACCGCGTGGCAGACGCGGATCGCCCGCCTGTTCGGACAGGAACTGGGATGAAGGCAGCGGTGCTCCACGAGGCCGGCGGCATCCCGCGCTATGAGGACTTCCCCGATCCGGTGGCCGCCGACGGAGAGGTGATCATCGACGTCAAGGCGGTCGCCGTCGAGAACGTCGACAAGGCGATCGCGGCCGGCACGCACTATGCCAGTGAGAAGTACATCGGCCGGTTCCCGGTGATCCCTGCCTTCGACTGCGTCGGCGCCCTCCCGGACGGCACGCTCGTCGGGTTCGGCGGCATCCGCCTGCCCTACGGCGCGCTCGCCGAGAAGACCGTGGTGCCCCAGGGCTCCTACGTGCCGATCCCCGAGGGGGTCGACCCGGCCGTGGCGAGCGTGATGGCCTCGGCGGTCACCGCGATGTCGATGAAGGCGGCCGCGGGGTTCGTTCCCGGGGAGACGGTGCTGGTGCTGGGCGCCACCGGGGTTGCCGGGCGGCTCGCGGTCAAGGTGGCCCGGCTGCTGGGCGCCGGCCGGATCGTCGCCACCGGCCGTGACGACGACCAGTTGCGCGAGGTGCAGGCCATCGGGGCCGACGCGGTGATCAACACCGCGGTCTCCGACGAGGCGCTGGCGCAGGCCTACCTCGACGCCAGGGGGGACGGCTACGACGTCGTCCTCGACTACCTGTGGGGCAGGCCCAGCGAGATCCTGCTGCGCGCGCTGGTGCCGCGGTCGTTCGCGTTTGGCAAGCCGACCCGCGTGGTCCAGATCGGCGAGTCGGCCGGCGCCGAACTCACCCTCGCCGCGTCGAGCCTGCGTACTTCCGGCGTGGAGATCTACGGCGCGGCCAAGGGACTCGACCCGCGGACCATGGAGGAGGCGTACCAGCGGATTGTGACGTGGACGCGGTCCGGCGAGCTCACCTTCGACATGGAGAAGGTCCCGCTGAGCGACATCGAGACCGCCTGGCAGCGAACCGACCTCAAAGGCAGGCGACTCGTCGTGATGCCGTGACCGGCCCGTCCACGTGCAGGCCAGCGGTGATCGACGGAACCGTCCCGGGAGGCGCACTCTGACGAACGGGCTTCGCCGTACTGGACGGGGTGACTGGATGAACCGTCCAGGCCGGTGGCGCGTCCCTCAGGTATGAAGAGATCGCGTTTGGCCGTCGTCGCGGTGCTCGTGTCGTTGTGCGCCTGCGGCCAGTCTGGTGCTGGTCCGATGTCCGCTGCGGCCGGGACCGAGACGATCGTGTTGTCCCGGGCCGATCAGCCCACAGTGCACAGGACCACAGTGCACCGGCCCACTCTGGAGCGGCTCAAGCGAGAGGCGGCGTCGTCGGGCCGGCCCCTGGAGGAGCTGGTCAAGCGGTACGCGACCCGGGTGGCTGCCACCTCGTCGCCCAGGCGGACGGATTTCGAGGGTTACGACCCTGCGGTGACCGACCCGGGCGTGGCGATCGACGGCATTCCCTACGCCGAGCTGGTCGACCTCGGGGCCATCGCCGAATCGGAGGGCATCTCCTATGCGGAGGCCATCGACCGCTTCGGCTCACAGTCGTCCAACAGCCGGGTGATCGATCAACTCAACGCGGAGTTCCCCGACGAGATCTCCGGCGTCGGATACGTCGACGACCAGCGGGGGCTGCGCGTCGGCTTCAAGGGTCCCATCCCGGCTCGCGCGATCGAGCTGGCCCGGACCCTCCCCTTGGAAGTCACCCTGATCGGGGGCAAGGGATTCTCGGCCGCGGAGCTCCGGCGGGCCCAGGACACGGTCGTCTCCTGGCTCCGATCCCGTTCCGAGGTTGCCACGATGACGGCGCGCCCGGATGACGAGACCGGCCACATCAAGGTCGTCGTTCAGCCGAAGGTGATGCCGGACGATGCGGAGGAGTTCACGCGCGGGCTTCAGCTCCCGCGGCTGGACAACCCGTACATCACCGTCGAGGTCACGCTCTCCGCCGAGTCGATGACCGTTCTGCCGGGGTGAGGGCTGGCGCCGCAGGCGTCAGGCGGCGCGGGGGAGCGAGCCGGACGGCGGGCCCCGGACCGCGGCGAGCCGGGGGTGCTCGCCGAAGGCCTCTCACGGTTGTGGTCCCGTTGCGTCACGACCCGTGGCGGGCCGGCAGGTTCTGCCCGACCCAGCAGTTGTCCGGCTGGGATCCGCAGAAGGCGGACTGCACCTCGAACACGCCGTGGTCGGTGACGGCCTGCTGCGCCTTCCCCTGGACGAAGGTGGGGCTGACGACACCGGTCAGGTTCTGATTGAAGCGGCCCGCGCCGGACTGCCCCTGACCGCCGCCCGCACGCCCTCCTTTGATGGTCTGATTGCCGCCCGCGCGCCCTCTTCTGATCATCTGGCCGCCTCCGCCCGGGCGGGGGTTGCGGAGAGCGGTGAGCCCCTCGCGCGGGTGATGCGGGGCGAGGCGGGCGATCGCGGGCTGCGCGACCGCGATCCCCGCCCCGGCGATCACGAGCGCGGCCATGGCCAGTCGCCGGATCGAGAGGCCCATCGCGGGGACCTTGGTGTCGCGCGGGTCGCGCGCGCGGGAGCGGGACATCTCGGTGTGCGCCTTCCTGTTCCTGCCCCGGGGTTCGCTGTCGCTCGTCCGGTTCCAGCCGGGACGTGCCCCTCATACCCGGGCCCGGAACTCCGTAGCTGCGGCGCGGGGCCAAGCAGTGATCAGCTGTCGTCCACGGCGCCGGAAACCCGCAGGTGGACCGATCGGCGCGGTGGTGTCGCGGCGTACGACCGCCGGATCAGCCGGACACGCTCGACCGCGCTGTCGCGTGGAGCCGCCGGGTCGCGGACGAGCGGCGCCGCCTCTAGTGGACGCTGAAGCCGCCGTCGACGCAGATGGCCTGGCCGGTGACGTACGACGAGGCGTCGGAGGCGAGGAAGACGGCCACACCGCGAAAGTCGCCGGGGACGCCGTTGCGCCCGCTCATGGACCGGGCGGCCAGTTGCTCCACCCGTCCGGGGACGGCTTGGG
The DNA here is from genome assembly GCF_006874465.1 of Microbispora bryophytorum. Taxonomy (GTDB): domain Bacteria; phylum Actinomycetota; class Actinomycetes; order Streptosporangiales; family Streptosporangiaceae; genus Microbispora; species Microbispora bryophytorum. The sequence goes on from NZ_VIRL01000005.1 coordinate 194,324, forward strand.
CGGCCGCGGTCAGCGGGGTCAGGATGAAGCCGGGAATGATCGTGTTGCTGGTGACCCCGTGCGCCGACCACGCCTCGGCCTGCGAGCGGGTCAGGCCGCAGACGGCGGCCTTGGACGCACCGTAGGCGCCGCTGTCGCCGAAGGCGCTGATCGACTGCTGGGAGCCGATGTTGATGATCCGCCCCCGGCCCCGGCCGGCCATGCGCGGGCCGAAGTGCTGCCCGAGCAGGAACGGCGCGGTCAGGTTGACGGCGATGGTCTGGTCGTAGTCGTCGACGGTCAGCTCGGCCATGGGCTTTCGGATGTTGTTTGCGGCGTCGTTGACGAGGATGTCGATGTCGCCGAAGAAGTCCTCCGCCTCCTCGCACACGCGGGCGACGTCGGCGCGGTCGCCGAGGTCGGCGCTGATCGCGGCCGCGCGCACGCCGTGGCCGTGGAGCCTGCCGACGGCCTCGGCGAGTTCCTTGCGCCGCCGGGCGACCAGGACCACGGCCGCCCCGGCGCGTCCGAGTGCCTCGGCGACGGCGTATCCGATGCCGGAGCTGCCTCCGGTGACCAGGGCGACCCGGCCGGTGAGGGAGAAGAGTTCCTCGATGTAGATCGGCATATCGCCGGAAGCTAGCAGCAGGCCGGGGCGGGCCCGGCGGACGGGTCGGGCAGGCGGGTCAGGCGTCTTCAGCGTCTTCGGCGTGAATCTCGCGCATCACGTCCTCGATCTTGCGCATCACCGTCTCCATGGTGCGCAGGGTCTCGGTGTCGAGGCGCCGCAGGAGGCGGATGTAGCCGCCGGTGCCGGCTTCGATGATCTCGCTGGTGAGCCGCCGTCCGGCCTCGGTGAGCTCGACGCGGCGTACGCGGCGGTCGTGGGGGTCTTCGTGACGGCCGGCCAGGCCCTGGGCGACCACGCGGTCGACGATGCCGGTGACGGTGGCCAGGCCGACGCCGAGGTGGCGGGCGAGTTCCTGTCCGGAGGCGGGCCCGGCGAACGACAGGAACATGACGACCTTGAGTTGCTGCATGGTGAGCGTGGAGGCCAGCAGCGGCATCGAGCGGTCGCGGGCGAAGAAGCGGCCCACGCTGCGCTGTAGCTCCGCGAGGTGGGCGATGAGGCACCCGCGCTCGGGGTCCTCCCCGGCCTCCCTGAGGGTGGCGGGGTCGTTCTGCGGGCGGGGGGCGGCCGCCGCGCCGGCTGTGGCGCGGCACTCGGCTGGGCTGTCGTTCACTGTCACCTCTCGGGTCAAGAGGTTACCAGCCGTTAATACGACAGCGGAATGTTCGGACAATGCGAAGTGTTAGGCTTGGGCAAATACTTTCCCCCGATGTCAGGAGCTCGGATGACCTCCTTGGCCAGGCTGAGCCTTGCCAACCGCACTCTCGTGATCATGATCACGCTGGTGCTCGCGGGTCTCGGCTTGTTCGCGATCCCCTCGCTGAAGCAACAGCTTTTCCCGTCGCTGGAGTTCCCGGCGGCGTTCACGGTGGCGAGTTATCCGGGTGCCGCTCCTGAGATCGTGGAGGAGCAGGTCACCAAACCGATCGAGAGCGCGTTCCAGGGTATCGCCGGCGTCACCGACATCACCTCCACCTCGCGTGAGGGGATGGCCCAGGTGCAGGTGGCCTATGAGTACGGCACCGACATCGACCAGATGATCGCAAAGATGCAGCAGGCCGTGAGCCGGATCAAGACGCAGCTTCCGGCCGACGTCGATCCGCAGGTGGTCGCGGGCAGCACCGACGACATCCCGGTGATGGCGCTCGCGGTGGGCGACGGCGGCGACCAGCACGCCATGGCCGACAAGATCGAGAAGATCATGGTGCCGGAGCTGCAGTCGATCGAGGGAGTCCGGGACGTCGCGGTCAGCGGCGCCCGTGAGGAACAGGTCGTCATCACCCCCGAGCAGGGCAGGCTCGCTGCGCGGGGGTTGTCGGCCGCGGCCATCCCCGACCTGCTGCGCGCCAACGGGGTGTCCATCCCCGCCGGCACGCTCAGCGAGGACGGCAAGTCGCTGACCGTGCAGATCGGCGACCCGGTGCGTACGGTCAAGGACCTCGAGAACCTCTACCTCGCGCCCGCCGCCCCCGCCGCGGGCCAAGGTACGCCAGCGGGCCAGGGCGCCGCGGCCGGAGCGCGCGGCGGCGCGAGCGCAGGACAGGCCACAGGACAGACCGCCGGGCAGGGAACTGCTGCCGGGCAGGGCGCGGCGCAGCCGCGGACCCCCGTGGCCCGGCCGAAGCCGGTCAAGCTCGGTGACGTGGCCGACATCAAGGTCGAGGACACCTCCGCGACCACGCTCACCCGCACCAACGGCACCCCGAGCCTCGGCGTGTCGATCACGATGGTGCCCGACGGCAACGCCGTGCAGATCTCCCACGACGTGAACGACGCCCTGCCGGACCTGACCCGCGCCCTCGGCGACAGCGCCGAGCTGACCGTGGTGTTCGACCAGGCGCCGTACGTCGAGCGGTCCATCGAGGACCTCACCACCGAGGGTCTGCTGGGCCTGGCGTTCGCCGTGCTCGTGATCCTGGTGTTCCTGCTGTCGGTCCGCTCGACCCTGGTCACGGCCGTGTCGATCCCGCTGTCGGTGGTGATCGCGCTGATCGCGCTATGGATCGGCGACTACTCGCTGAACCTGCTGACGCTGGGGGCGCTGACGATCGCCGTGGGCCGGGTGGTCGACGACTCGATCGTGGTGCTGGAGAACATCAAGCGCCATCTCGCCTACGGCGAGGAGAAGCGGCGGGCGATCCTCGGCGCGGTGCGCGAGGTGTCCGGCGCGGTGACCGCCTCGACGCTCACGACGGTCGCGGTGTTCCTGCCGATCGCCTTCGTCGGCGGGATGGTGGGGCAGCTGTTCAGCCCGTTCGCGATCACGGTGACCGTGGCGCTGCTGGCGTCGCTGCTGGTGGCGCTGACCGTCATCCCGGTGCTGGCCTACTGGTTCCTCAAGGCGCCGGCGCTCACGCCGCAGGAGGCGCAGGCCGTGCGCGAGGACGCCGAGCGCAAGGAGCTGCGCAGCCCGCTGCAGCGGATCTATCTGCCGGTGCTGCGGTTCGCGACGCGGCGGCGGCTGGTCACGCTGCTGATCGGGGTGGTGGTGTTCGCCGCCACGATGGCGCTGGCGCCCAACCTCAAGACGAACTTCCTCGACAACTCGGGCAACGACACCACGCAGATCAGCCAGCGGATGCCGGCCGGGACCGACCTGGCGACCACCGACGCGGCGGCCAAGAAGGTCGAGACGGTGCTGGCGGCCGACGGCGGCGTGGAGTCCTACCAGGTGACGGTCGGCGGCGGGAACCGCTTCCTCGGCGGGGTGGGCGGCGGCTCGGACCACGCGTCGTTCTCCATCACGCTGAAGGAGGGCGTGGAGACGTCCGCACTGGAGGACCGGCTGCGAGACGGGCTGAAGGGCCTGACGGGAATCGGCGACATCACGGTCGGCGGCAGCGGCGGCGGCGGGTTCAACTCCAACCAGGTGCAGGTCATCGTGCAGGGCTCGGACCAGGCCGCGCTGAAGACGGCCGCCACCACGGTGCGCGACGCCATGGCCGAGATCGGCGGGCTGCGGGACGTCGCCTCCAACCTCGAAGACAGCGTCCCGAGGGTCGAGGTGCACGTGGACCGGGAGAAGGCCGCCGCCCGGGGCCTGACCGAGGCCGGGATCGGGCAGCTGGTCGCGCAGGCGTTCCGCGGCGCGCCGGTCGGCTCGATCGACGTCGACGGCCGCTCCAGCGACGTGATCCTGCGCGCCGGCGGTGATGCGCCCGAGGACATCGCGGCGATCAGGAAGCTCGCGATTCCGACGGCGACGGGCATGGTGAAGCTGGGCGACGTCGCCGACGTGGTGCAGGCCGACGGCCCGACCCAGATCACCCGCCAGGACGGCGACCGCACCGCGACGGTGTCGGGCACCGCCGAGGCGTCCGACCTCGGTGCGATCACCACCAAGGTCACCGACACGCTGAAGACGCTGACGCTGCCGGCCGGGGTGACGTACAAGATCGGCGGTGCGAGCTCCCAGCAGCAGGACGCGTTCGCCGACCTGGGGCTGGCCATGCTGCTCGCGGTGGCGATCGTCTTCATGATCATGGTGGCGACGTTCCGCAGCCTGATGCAGCCGCTGATCCTGCTGGTGTCGGTCCCGTTCGCGGCGACCGGCGCGATCGGGCTGCTGCTGGCCACCGACACGGCGCTCGGCGTGCCCGCGCTGATCGGCATGCTGATGCTGATCGGCATCGTCGTCACCAACGCGATCGTGCTGATCGACCTGATCAACCAGTACCGCGAGCAGGGGCTGGGCGTGGTCGAGGCGGTCATGGAGGGCGGCCGGCGACGGCTTCGCCCGATCCTGATGACCGCGATCGCGACGATCTGCGCGCTCACCCCGATGGCGCTGGGCGTGACCGGTTCGGGCGGCTTCATCTCCCAGCCGCTGGCCATCGTCGTGATCGGCGGCCTGATCTCCTCGACGCTGCTCACACTGGTGCTGGTGCCGACCCTCTACACGATGGTGGAGCGGCTGAAGGAGCGCATGCGCCGTACGCCGGAGCAGCCCGCATCGGGCGGCGGCGACGGTGACCTGACCGTGTACGGCAAGGAGGCCCTCGAACCGGCCAAGTGAGCCAGCCGCAGTGAGCCCGCCGCGGAGATGAACCGCGAACAGTCCTTCGTGAAGAAGTCTTCGCGAAGGACTGTTCGCGGTCCCGGGCGGCCGAGCCTGCCGGGTGAGGGCGTTGGGTGAGGGCGTCAGGTGAGGCGGCGCCGGTGCCCGCCGCGGCTTGCGCCCCTCACCCGTGCCCGCCGCGCCCGCCGTGCCCGGCACCTGCGGACAACGGGAGGGAACGGGCTCAATAGACTGGGCCAACGTGAATGCCAAGCCGCGTATCCCGAATGTCCTGGCCGCCCGTTACGCTTCGCCGGAGCTGGCCCGTCTGTGGTCTCCCGAGCACAAGGTGGTACTGGAACGCAGGCTCTGGATCGCTGTGCTCAGGGCCCAGGCCGACCTCGGGATCGAGGTGCCCGAGCAGGCGATCGCCGACTACGAGAAGGTGGCCGAGCAGGTCGACCTGGCCTCCATCGCCGAGCGGGAGAAGGTCACGCGGCACGACGTGAAGGCCCGCATCGAGGAGTTCAACGCCCTGGCCGGGCACGAGCACGTCCACAAGGGCATGACCTCCCGCGACCTGACCGAGAACGTCGAGCAGTTGCAGATCCGCGACAGCCTGCTGCTGGTGCGCGCCAGGGTCGTGGCGCTGCTGGCCCGGCTGGGCCGCCTGGCCGCCGAGCACTCCTCGACCGTCATGGCGGGGCGCTCGCACAACGTCGCCGCGCAGGCGACCACGCTCGGCAAGCGCTTCGCGACCGCCGCCGACGAGCTGCTGGTGGCCTACGAGCGGCTGGAGGACCTGCTGGAGCGCTACCCGCTGCGCGGGATCAAGGGCCCGGTCGGCACCGCGCAGGACATGCTCGACCTGCTCGGCGGCGATGAGCGGCTGGCCGAGCTGGAGGACCGCGTCGCCGCGCACCTGGGGTTCGCCCGCCGTTTCACCAGCGTCGGCCAGGTCTACCCCCGCTCGCTGGACTACGACGTGCTGACCGCGCTGGTGCAGCTGGCCGCCGCCCCGTCCTCCCTGGCCAAGACCATCCGCCTGATGGCCGGGCACGAGCTGGTCACCGAGGGCTTCAAGGAAGGCCAGGTCGGCTCGTCGGCGATGCCGCACAAGATGAACACCCGCTCCTGCGAGCGCGTCAACGGCCTCACCGTGATCCTGCGCGGGTACGCCTCGATGGGCGGGGAGCTCGCCGGCGACCAGTGGAACGAGGGCGACGTGTCCTGCTCGGTGGTGCGCCGGGTCGCCCTGCCCGACGCGTTCTTCGCCTTCGACGGCCTGGTGGAGACCATGCTGACCGTGCTGGACGAGTTCGGCGCGTTCCCGGCGGTCATCGAGGCCGAGCTGGGCCGCTACCTGCCGTTCCTCGCCACGACCAAGATGCTCATGGCGGCCGTACGGGCCGGGGTCGGCCGCGAGACCGCCCACGAGATCATCAAGGAGCACGCGGTCGCATCGGCGCTGGCCATGCGGTCGCGCGGCGTGGGCAACGAGCTGCTCGACCGGCTGGCCGCCGACGAGCGTTTCCCGCTCGGCCGGGCCGAGCTCGACGCGCTGCTGGCCGACCGGGCCTCCTTCGCGGGCGCGGCCGCCGGCCAGGTGACGGCCGTGACCGCGCGGGTCGGCGAGATCACCGCACGCCATCCCGGCGACGCCGCCTACGTCCCGGGCGCGATCCTCTAGGGACACGCGTGCGTGAGCTGGTCAGCGAGGCCGAGGTCGTCGCCGCCTCGGGCGACGACGACCTCGTGGTGTGGGCGGCGCAGGGCATGCGGCCCGGCGTACGCGCCTGGGCGTACGGGGACGCGGTGGCGGTGGCCAGCCCCGCGGCGTCCCGGCGCGACCGCCTCGTGGTGCGGGGCACAGCCGGGGGCACGGCCGCCCGGCTCGTCCCGCTTGTGCGGCACGCCCTGGCCGAGGCCGGGCCGTCGTACCGGCCTCTCGGCGACGCCGCGCTGATCGAACAGGTCGTCGCGGCCGTGCCGGAGCTGGAGCCGGCGGCCGGCTTCTCCTGGATGGGCACCGAGAAGCTCGCGCCGCGTCAAGAGGTGACAGGCCCAGAGGTGATAGGCGCTGAGAGGGCGTATCGGGAGGGGACGGCCTCGTGGCTGGCGGACTCCGCCGCCCCGGAGGTGGCAGCGCTGCTCGCCGCCGCCAACCCCGGCTCCTACGCCGTGCCGGGCCTGCCGCGCGTACGCCGCTGGGCCGGCGTCCGCGACGGCGGGTCGGGCGCCTTGCTGGCGGTCGCGGCCGACGCGTGGTCCGCGCCGACGGTGGGCCTGCTCGCCGGCGTCGCGACCGCCGAACCGGCGCGGGGACGGGGGCTGGGGGAGCGGGTGTGCAGGTTCGTGGCGTCCGCGCTGCTCGCGGAGCACGGCCGCGCGGCGCTGATGGTGGACGACTGGAACCGGGCGGCCGTCGTCGTCTACGAACGGCTCGGCTTCGCCCGCCGCCGGGTCGCCGCCACCGGCCTACGCGCCTGACTGAACCAACGGCGCGCCCCTGACCTTCGCGCCTGAGCCTTGGGCGGTTCAGGGACGCGGTTCAGGGGCGCGCTTCAGGCGGCGCGGGACGGGCCGAGCAGGCGCGGGCTCAGCGCGGCCAGCACATCGGGCAGGTCGCGCAGGGTGGTGATCCTCGTCACGGCGGGGGAGGAGGCGCCGGGCTCGGCGCGGTAGCGGTCGAGCCACACCCCGCGCATCCCCGCCCGGGTGGGCGCGACCGCGTCGAGCAGGAGGTTGTCGCCGACCATGAGCACCTCCTGCGGGCGCAGGCCGAGCTTCGCCGCCGCCTCGTGGTAGCACTGCGGGGCGGGCTTGAACGCGCCGAGCGTGTCGGGCGTCAGCACCACCTCCATGCGGTCCATCAGCCCGATGCGGCGCAGCTTGGCCTCCTGCTGCACGGCCACCCCGTTGGTGAGCACGCCTAGCACGGGGGCGTCGTCGAGGGCCGTCAGCGCCTCCAGCGTCTCGGGCACGTCGGCGAAGGCGGCCCAGGCCGACTCGTAGTGGGTCAGGAAGCCGGCGAAGGCCGCGTCCGGGTCCGGCGGCTCGGGCAGCCCGAGCCGCCGGCAGAACTCGCGCAGCCGCCGGCGCCGCTGCTCGGCCAGCGAGCACTCCCCGGACTGCCACGCGGGCACGTGCTTGTCCTCCAGGTCGAGCCACAGCGCGGGTGTCTCCGGCAGCAGCTCGTGACCGGGGCAGACCGACTCGGTCCAGCGGGTCGCGGCGTGCGCGACCGCCCGGCGATGATCGAAGAGGGTCTCGTCGAGGTCGAACAGAATGGCCCTGATCACGAGTCCCCATCTTGACTGGGCCGTGTTTCCAACGCGTTTCCCGGCTGTGAAGCCCCCAGAGACACCCGGCGGGCCTGGTCGTTCCAACGCAGGGACGGCAGGCGCCGGCTCTACCGTCAGGCGTGCGGCGCCGCGTTGGCGTGGATCGCGTCGCGCACGTAGCGGCTCAGCCCCTCGGCGACCCGCTCGTAGTTCGCCGCGAAACGCGGATCGGCCACGTACATCTCCCCGAGACCCTTGTGGATCTCGTACGTGCAGTCGTAGAACCAGCGGGTGATGTGCGCGCGGTGCCGTTCGGCCACGCCCATCGCCCGCTCGCCGTCCGCGGGCGCCCCCTCGGCGAAAGCCGCCGCGAACGCCTCCAGCACCTCTCCGGCCTCCGCCGTGACGGCCCGCCAGTCGTCCTTGGTGTAGCGGGCCGTCCGGCGGCGGCTCTGCTCGAACGCGTCGCTGCCGCCCCAGCGTTCCTCCGCCTCTTCGGCGTACTGCTCGGGATCGACGTCGCCGAACACCTCGAACCGCTCCTGCGGCGTGAGGGAAATCCCCATCTTCCTGGCCTCCATCGCACGTTCGACCGCCGCCGCCATCGCCTCCAGGCGCCCGATCCTGCGCCGCAGCAACTCGTGCTGGCGGCGCAGGTGGGTCACCGGGTCCACGCCCGGATCGTCGAGGATGACGGCGATCTCCTCCAAGGAGAACCCGAGCTCCCGGTAGAACAGCACCTGCTGCAGCCGGTCGAGGTCCGGGTCGCTGTAGCGCCGGTATCCGGCAGCCGACCGCTCGCTGGGCCGCAGCAGCCCGATCGCGTCGTAGTGGTGCAGCGAGCGCACCGTGATCCCCGCGAAGCGGGCGGCCTGGCCGACCGAGTAGCCCATGGGCTCTCCTCCCTTCCGAGGTCCAAGCCTGCGGCCTCCCGTTACGTGAGGGTCAACCGATTACGCCCGTGCGCCCCTTGCGGCCTGACGGCGCGATCGTTGCCCGATGGTGGCCGGCCGGCGGTACCTTGCGGGGTCAGACGGCGACCGGGCGGCCACCGCCCGCGCCCACTCGTCGTGGTGGGCCCGGGTGATCGCCTCCTCGGCGTCGCTCACTGGAACGGCCGCACCTCGATCTTCCGATCGCAGACCTTCGACGCCTCGGCGGCGAGCTTGAGCGCCACATCCAGATCGGGGGCCTCCCACACCCAGACACCGGCGAGGTACTCCTTCGACTCCACGAAAGGCCCGTCGCTGAACACCGCCTGCTCGCCCCGGTTGTCGATCACCGTGGCCGCGTCGGTGTCCGCGAGCCCGCCCGCGAAAACCCAGTAGCCCTCGGCGATCAGTCGTTCGTTGAACGCGCTGATGGCAGGCTGCCTGTCCGTGCTGCCGGGATTGCTCTTGTCGTCGATCACGGAAACCAGGTACCGCATCTGAAGGTCGCCTCCTGAGGTGTCGGTACAGCATGAGTTCGACAGGATGGTTCGACAGCATTGTTCGGTGGGCAGGGACTTCAGGCCGTGGCATATCGCGGGCGCCCGGCCGGCCGGTAGACCCGGCACGGCACCGGCGGCCCTCACCGAAGCCCCCGATCCGGGCGCCGCAGCAGTTGCCGCACCCGGGCGGCCTCTCGGGTGAGGTGGTCGCGTTCCGGCACGCTGGTGGCGGCGCGGGCGGCCTCGGCATACAGCTCGGCGGCCTGCGTAAGGTCACCGGCGCGTTCGAGGAGGTAGGCCCGCACCGCGGCGTAGCGGGGCAGGCCGGGGTCCACGCCGGTCAGCGCCGCCAGGCCCGCATGCGGTCCGTCGGCCTCGCCGACCGCCACCGCGCGGTTGAGCCGCACCACCGGGCTGCCGGTGAGGAGCAGCAGCTCGTCGTACCACTCCACGATCTGCACCCAGTCGGTCTCGCAGGCGCTGCGGGCGTCGGCGTGCAGGGCGGCGATCGCGGCCTGTGCCTGATATTCGCCCAGCCGGTCGCGGGCCAGCGCCGCCTGCAGGATCGCCACCCCCTCGGCGATCAGGCGGGTGTCCCAGCGCGATCGGTCCTGCTCGGCGAGGGGCACCAGGCGGCCTCCCGGGCCGGTGCGGGACGCGCGGCGCGCATGGTGCAGCAGCATGAGCGCGAGCAGCCCGGCGACCTCGGGCTCGCCGGTCAAGGTGACGAGCTGGCGGACCAGGCGGATCGCCTCGGCCGCCAGGTCGACGTCTCCTCCGTACCCCTCGTTGAAGACGAGGTAGAGGACCCGCAGCACCGTCCCGAGATCGCCGGGCCGGTCGAGCGGCAGCCCCGCGATCCGCCGCTTGGCCCGGCTGATCCGCTGCGCCATGGTCGCCTCGGGAACGAGGTGGGCCGCCGCGATCTGCCGCGTGGTCAGGCCGCCGACCGCGCGCAGCGTCAGCGCGACGGCCGAACTCTGCGGCAGGGCGGGGTGCGCGCACAGGAAGTACAGCCGCAGCGTGTCGTCGGCGGCGGGCGCGGGACCGGCGGGAGGTTCGGCCTCCACGGTCAGCTCCCGCCCCCGCCGCGACGCCTCGGCCCGCGCCGCGTCGAGGAACCTGCGCCAGGCGGCCGCGACGAGCCAGGCCCTCGGATCGCGCGGCGGGTCGCCGGGCCAGGTGTCCAGCGCCCGGATCAGGGCCTCCTGCACGGCGTCCTCGGCCGAGGCGAAGTCGGCTCCGCGCCGGACGAGGACGCCGATCACCGCGGGCACCAGCTCCCGCAGCAGTGACTCGTTCACTCGGTGACCGTGGGCGGCTCGGTGAGGAACGGCCGGACCTCGAGCCACTCGTGGATCGGCTCGCCGCGGGGCCCGGGGGCGGCGGACAGCTCCCCGGCCAGCTGCACCGCACGATCCCACGAGTCCACGTCGATGATCATCCAGCCGGCGATGAGGTCCTTGGTCTCGGCGAACGGACCGTCGGTCACAGGTGGGCGCCCCTCGCCGTCGTACCGCACGAACGTGCCCCCGGGCGCCAGCGCCTGTTCGCCGACGTACTCGCCCGTCTCTTCCAGGCGGGCCGCGAAGTCGCGCATGAACTGGATGTGCGCGTCGACCTCCTCCGGCGTCCACTGGTCCAGCGACCCGTAGTCGACGACGGGGGCCGGGCCACCTCGGTAGTGCTTCAGCAGCAGGTATTTCACGGTGGTTCTCCTTCTTCGCGCGGCCCGTCGTGGCCGCTCCTGCCCCTGGGACGGAGCCGCCACCGCATTCTCGACACCCGGCGCGACAACTTTTCCAGAAATCCCGCGGTGGACTCTCCCATGTCAGGTGTCCGGCCCGGCCTCGTCGTCCTGCACGGCCTGGCCGCGCCGGCGGCGCAGCAGCGGATGCGACCCCATCGCCACCTCCAGCTCCCCGGGAAGGTCGTCCCGGTAGCGGCCGAGCGTCGACAGATCGCTGTGGCCCAGCACCCGCCGTACCGCGTCCATGTCGGTGCCGTCCGCCAGCAGGTGCGTCGCCGTGGTGTGCCGTAACCCGTGCGGGGTCACCTCCCGGCGCCGCCCCGGATCCACCTGCCGCTGCACCCGGTCGATGACGGCCTGCACATCACCCCGCGCCAGCCGCCTGCCCCGCCACGACAGCAACAGCGCCTTCTCACCGTCGCCGCCCGCCCGCACCGCCAGGTACGCATCGAGCGCCACCGCGACGACATCGGGCAGCGGAACGTCCCGGGTGCGCCCGCCCTTGCCGAAGATCCGCCAGTAACGCACCCCGTCGTTGGTGTAGAAGTCCTCCACGTTGGCCCGCACCAGCTCCGACACCCGCGGGCCGAGCGTGGTCAGCAGCAGCACCACCAGCGCGTCACGCACCTCCGTACGCTGGTCGGCCCGCCTGCGCCGCCCCGAGCCGGAATCGGTCGCCTCCGCGGGCGGCGCGCCGGGGGAGGCGGCGGCCTCGATCAGGCCCTCGGCCTGCTCCCGTGTCAGCGCCCGCCGCTCGGGCCGCAGCCCGCCCCGCTCCCGCGCCCGCACCGAGGAGGCCGCCATCGGATCCAGATGCACCCAGCCCGCCGACGTGGCGTGCCGGAACAACGCCGACACCGACCGGCGGAACCTCGCCTGCGACGCCGCGCTCTGCCCCGGTTCCTTCCCCGTGCTCTTCCCCGCGGCCTCCCCCCGGCCGTTGATCTTCCTGCGCTCGTCCGGTTTGCGCGCGAAGGCCAGCAGCACCGCGTCCACGTCCTCACCGGTCAGGTCGTCCAGCACCCGGTCCGGCCCGGCCAGCCGAACGAACGTGGCCACGTCCCGCGCGTAGACCTCGGCCGTGGCGGGCGACAGCGCACCGGTCACCGTCTTGGCCCGGACCAGCTCCACATAGCGGTCGGCGGCCTCCTGCACGGTCAGCCTGTTCACCTGTACGGGCAGCATGATCGACACCGTACCGAGCCGCACCGACAGCGAACGCCGCGGCGGCGCTCTCCTACGCCCCGCCGCCCCCCGCGTCGGTGACGTCGATCGCCTCGACGAACCGCTCGGCCTCCGCCTGGCCCATGCCCGTCTCGCCGCGCACCAGGAACACCGCCTGCTCGCCGCGCCCGGCCGCCTTCAGCTCCCGCACCCGCGACGCCAGGTCCGGCCGCGCGTGCCCCGGCGCCACCGGCAGCGGCCGCCCGGAGGCCAGGGCGTCGGCCAGGTCCTTGGCCTCCTTCAGCCCCAGCCCGGTCTGCTCGCGGATCACCTTGATCGCCTCGATCTTCTTGCCCTCGGCGTACAGGTCCCGCACCCGGTGCTGCAGGTCGGCCGAGACCGGCGGCAGCAGCCCGGGGCTGCGCCAGGCCAGTGGCCCGTCCGGGCGGGCGCCGGCCCGCATGGCCGCGAATCCCACAGCGAGCAGCGCGATCACGATGACGGCGAGGATCAACACCTCGACCGTGCCCAAGCCGAACATGTGATGATCGTATGCCCCGTCCCATGGAACAGTCAGCCCCTCCCGGCGAGCGCCATACCGCGGTCGTGTGCCTGACCACGACATGGACAGGCACACGACAGCCGCCTCTCGAATACTCAAGTCATGAGTTCGACCGCGACAGCTCCAGCCCAGGCTCCGGGATTCGCGCGCACCAGCGTCGGTGCGATCACAGTGACCACCGTCTACGACGGGGCGCTGCCCATCCTCGCCGTCGACATGCACGGCGAGTCGCCGGAGCGGATCACCGAGCTCCTGGCTGACGGATTCCTCCCACCGGACGGCGACCTTCTGACGGCCGTGAACACCTTCCTCTTCCAGACGGGCGGACGCACAGTGCTGGTCGATGCGGGCGCCGGCACATCCGTCGGACCAGGCACCGGTCATCTGCTGGAGAACCTCCGCGCCGCCGGAGTCCGCCCGGAACAGGTCGACGACATACTCATCACGCACCTGCATCCCGATCACGCTTTCGGTCTCGTGACCGCGGACGGCGAGGCAGCCTTCCCGTCCGCGACCGTGCATCTGTCGAGACTCGACGCTCAGCACTGGTTGAACGACGCCGCAGCCGCGAACGCCGAGGGCGTGCAGGCACAGATCCACCGATGGGCCGTGCAGGCTCTGACGCCGTATCGCGCCGGCGGCCGGTTCTCCACCTTCGCCTACGGTGAGCAGCCGGTGCGGGGCGTGACCGCAGTCGATCTCCACGGCCACACCCCAGGCCACAGCGGCTACCTGGTGAGCGGTGAAGGGGAACAGCTGCTGTTGTGGGGTGACACCATGCACAGTCACACCGTTCAGCTGCGGGCCCCGCACGTCGCGATGGACATCGACAGCGATCGGCCCGGTGCCCGCGCCGCCCGCATGCGCGTCCTGGAGGAGATTCGGACGCGGGGGTGGGTGGTCGGAGGCGCACATCTTCCCTTCCCCGGCATCGGGCGTATCCGATTCCGTGACGGTGAGGCCCGGTGGGTGCCCGCGCCGTATCGTCCACTGGAACCCGCATGACCACCGGCCCTGAGAACGGTTCCCGGCGCGACCAGGCCGCCCGGGCGACGAGACATGATGGAGGGGTGATGACCGGCAAGTCCTCGTCGGAGGAGCTCGGTGAGTTTCTCCGGGCACGTCGTGCCGCGGTGACCCCACAGGAGCTCGGCATCACCCCCTCCTACGGGGACCGCCGGCGGGTGCCGGGACTCAGACGGGAGGAGCTCGCCGAGCTGGCCGGGCTCAGCACGACGTACTACACCCGATTGGAGCGAGGCGAGAGCCATCAGGTCTCGGATGCGATCCTGGAGGCCGTCGCACGGGCACTGAAGCTGTCACCCGACGAGCGCGCGCACCTCTACCGCCTGGCACGGGCCCTCCCGCCCGTGCGGGGGACCGGCCACGAGGACCACGTACGCGGTCCCATCCGTGATCTCGTCGACAGCAGCCTCGGCGCCGTCGTGCTCGTCGGACGGCGCACCGACATCCTCGCGGGTAATCCGCTCGGATACGCGCTGTGGTGCCTCACGACCGACGAGATCGCCGCCATCGGGACACCTGACGCACCGAATCAGGCCCGGCGGGTCTTCCTCGACGCATATTCCCGCGATCTGTTCGCCGACTGGGAGCGCCAGGCCGAGGATCTCGCGTCCTACCTGCGGCTGGCCACGGCGGAGCGGCCCGATGACCTCGCCCTCCACCGGCTCGTCTCCGAGCTCGCCACCGGCAGCGACGACTTCGCCCGCCTGTGGCGCGACCATCCGGTACGCGACTGCCTGCACACCGTTCGCCGCTATCGGCATCCTCTCGTCGGCGAGCTGGAGCTGAACGAGGAAATCCTCCGCCTGCCAGACGATCCGGGGCAGCGTCTGATCGTCAGCGCCGCCGGGGCCGGCACGCGCTCGGCCGACCGGCTCGCACTTCTCGGCGCCCGCGCCGCCGGCTGACCGGCCGGGTCCGCGCCGCCGACCGCCGGCCTGCGCGCACGCCGGTCGCCAACACATCGCAGATCCCACACGCAAGGAACACTCATGATCGTTGTCTCATCCGCCGCCAGCAACACCGGTTCCGCCGTCGCCGACGCGCTGCTCGCCGCTGGACACCAGGTTCGGGTGCTGGGCCGCGACCGCGACCGCCTCCGGCGATTCGTGGAGCGCGGCGCCGAAGCGGCCGAAGTACGCACCGACGACCCCCACAGCCTCCGGGAGGCCTTCGCCGATGCCCACGGGGCGTTCGTCATGATCGCACCCGGTCTCATCCCCGGCAGCAGTGACTTCCCCGCCCACCAGCGGCGCGTGATCAGCGCCTATCGTCGGGCGCTCGACGCGCTCGACGGCCTCACCCGGATCGTCGGTCTGAGCGGCTGGGCCGCGAACCATGCCGGTGCCCGTGGTCCGGTGTGGGGGCTGCGGCCACTCGAAGAAGCGCTCGACACCCTGACCGGTGTGGAGGTGACCCACCTGCGGCCCGGGTGGTTCATGGAGAACGCCCTGCCGATGATCGAGGAGGTGCGGGCCACCGGCACCGCCCACGGACTCATTCCCGGGGACCTTCCGCTCCCGGCCATCGCCACGGCCGACATCGGCGCCGTCGCTGCCGATCTTCTCGCCGGGCGCCGCAAGGCCGGCGCCGGCGCACTCGAACTGCAGGGCCCCCGAGAGATCACGCTCAACGAGATCACCGCCGCGATCGGCGAGGCGGTCGGACGACCTGGGGCTCGCTATGAACGGATCGACGCCGCCACCTTGCGCGAAGGTCTCCTCGCGGCGGGATTCTCCCCGCACATGGCAGACGGCACCACCGCCATGACCATCGACGTCGCCGAGCGCCGGATCGCCATGACTCAGTCGCGTGACGCCGAAACCGCGACCCCGACGACCTTCGAGGAATTCCTCGCCCGCCTGATCAACTGAACCCCCGCACCAGCCCTTGCGGGTCAGCCCACCCGCCGGGCGATCGTGACGCCGTCGCGCACCGGCAGCATCACCGACTCGACCCGCTCGTCACGCGCGATCGTCTCGTTCAGGCGGCGTACGGCCACCTGCGCGTCCCCCTGGAAGGCCGGGTCGAACACCCGCCCACCCTGGAACACGTTGTCGACCACGACGAGGCCGCCGGGGCTCAGCCGCGTGACCACCTCCTCGTAGTAGTCCGGATAGCTCTCCTTGTCGGCGTCGATGAAGGCGAAACCGATGACCGGCTCGGCCGGAAGCGCCCGAAGCGTCTCCAGCGCCGGCGCGATCCGCAGGTCGATGCGGTCGGCCACGCCCGCGCGCTCCCAGTAGTTCCTGGCGATCGACGTCCACTCCGTGCTCACGTCGCACGCCAGCAGCCGCCCGCCCGCGGGCAGCCCCCGGGCGATGCAGATCGAGGAATAACCGGTGAACACCCCCACCTCCACCGCCAGGCGGGCGCCCGACATCCGCGCCAGCATCGTCAGTAGGGCGCCCTCGTCGTGGGAGACCTGCATCCCGGCCGCGCCGGCCGTCTCCTCCCGCGTCCTGACGACCAGATCCCGCAGCACCTCATCGGCGGGGGAGCAGTGCGTGAGCAGGTAGTCGTCCACGACCGGGGACAGGGTCCACGCCGCGTCGCCCCCGACCGGCGGCGACCAGTCGACCACGAGCTCCTCCTGGGCGGCGAACCGCAGCAGGTGACGGGTGACGACGTCCCGCACCCCGGCCAGCGGCTCCTCGCCGGCGGCGGTCGCGATCATCTCGAATCCGCCGCGGCGGGGCCGCAGCACGCAACGCGCGGACCCCAGTTCGATCACCGCCCGGCCGTCGCCGCCGAGCACGGCCTCCACCTTGTGATTCATGTCCGACACGAGCTGCTTGATGTAGCGCTCGGGCCTGTCGGTGACGACGTACGCCGTCGAATGAGGCATCGGCTTCCTCCAACTGAGACATCAAGAGTCGAGACTTTTCGACGCTTCCGACCCGGCGATTCTGCTGGCCACCTCACCCGTTTGTCAAAGCATCGACGATCCTCGACACTTTTCTCCGTGACCGACGAGACGACGACGGGGGAGCCCCCCGCCACACCCCCGCACGACCCCGACCTCCTGGAGCTCCGCACCCCCGCGCAGTTCAAGGCTCTCGGCCACCCCGTCCGTCACCGCATCGTCAACCTGCTCCGCCAGCGCCCCGCGACACTCGGGGAGCTGACCACGGCGCTGGGGGCCGCCAAGGGCACCGTCGGCTACCACGTCCGCGTCCTGCGCGACGCCGGCATCGTCCGCCTCGCCGGCACCCGGCACGTACGCGGAGGCACCGAGCAGACCCTCGCCCTGGTCAGCCGGGGCTTCCGGCTGCACGAGGAGGCCGCGGCAGGCCCCGACTTCCTCATCAGGGCCGCCCTCGCCGAGATGCTGCCCGCCCGGCCCGGCCAGGCCGAGCACACCCTGCTGAACCACCTCTGGCTCACCCAGCAGGAAGCCCACGCCCTCATCGCCCGGCTCCGCGACCTCCTGCCCCCTCCCGGCCGCACCCCGCCCCCCGACGGCGAGCCGTACGGGCTGCTGCTCTCGCTCTACCCCGCCGACATCCCGACCCTGCCGCCCCGCCCCTCCGACGAAAGCGCCGCCAGGAACAGCGCCTCATGACGCGCGATATGCGCGCTGTCGGTGAGATACAGCAGATCGTGCCCCTCCGCGACATGAGCGGCGAACGCCTCGTGACCCGCCGCCGCCTCCGCACGCATGTGGACGACCAGATGCTCCAGCCGGGCCCGCGCCGTCCGCGTCAGCACCTCCCGGTCCCGCACACCGAGCCCGTAGCCGTCGGCGAACACCCGCAGCCGCCGCGCCTGCTCCTCCACCTCTGGAGCGCTCCGGTCACGGCCGGGATCATGCAACGGCACGAACCGGTAGGCGGCATACGCCACATCCCACACCCGCGGCCCCGGATGCGCGGTGTCGAAGTCGATGAACGCCACCGGCCGCCCCTCCCGGAACACGCAGTTGTACGGCGCCACGTCACCATGACAGACCACCTCCGCCGGAGCACGCGGCGGAAAGCACCACTCGGCGCCCTCCGCAGGCGCGAATCCCACCGTCGCGTCGTGGTAGTCCCGCAGCAACGCCCCGGCGCCGGCCAGCGCCTCATCCGCCATCGCGTACGCCGGCAGGGGATAGTCCGGCACCTCACCCGGGAGGAAATCCAGCACCTCCCGGCCCTCGCCGTCGCACCCGTGAGCTCGCGGCGCGCCACCGAACCCGGCCGCCGCCAGATGGTCCAGCAGGGCATGCACCGCCGGCGTCCACCGGCGGGCCGGTCGGCGCACCGTGCCGCCGACCCGCACGACACGGTTGACCCCACCCCCGGTCAGCACCTCCTCGCGCTCTTCGGGGACACGCGGTCCAGCCGGACCGCCGAGCGCCGCGCGCAACCTCTCCGCGAGATCGGCCGCCTGCCGCCGCGACCACGGGATCAGCCCGTTCTCCGTCATCAGCGCGTGGAACTGCTGCCGCTCGTACGACGTCCCAGGCGGCAGCGGCGCGATGTGCCAGTGCAGGTGGGCGTTGCCCTGCCCGCTGCCCAGTGACAGCAGATACGTACGCTCCGAGGGGACGACCGCCTCGACCGCCAGGGCGACCCGGCGCACCGTCCGCATCAGCCGCACGTACGCCTCCTCGTCCAGGTCCCGCACCACATGCTCGACGTGGGCTTTCGGCGCCACCAGGACCTTCCCCGGCAACGTGGGGTAACGGTCGAGGAAAGCGATGTGATGATCGTCTTCGAACACGACCTGTTCGAAGTCGTAGCCGGGGTCGCCCGCCACCACCGCGCAGACGAAACAGGGACCACCTCTGACGCGCCGCACGTACGCGGCGACATCGAAGTCCTCCCTATTGTGGGGGAGCGGCCCATCCGGTTCGGGCCCCTCGGGATGACGCCGGTCGAGCTCCGCCATGCCGTGATCGTACGAGACCCGGCGTGCTGGGCTCCAGCGCTGCATAGTGTTCGCGCTGCAGGGTAGCCGCGCTGCAGGGTAGCCGCGCTGCAGGGTAGCCGCGCTGCAGGGTAGCCGCGCTGCGGAAGCAGCCGGTCTACCACTGGGCGGACGCGCCGGGATCGACACGGCGACCCTCGGAGGTGACCTCCGACGGCCAAGGCGGCTTCACCGTACGGGACGAAAACGCCTCAGGCGGGCAATGGCTATGAACAGAGCCCGGCAAAGACTGCGAAGACAGGGACGCCTTGTCGCGTTCCGAGGGCATCCATCCGGATAAGGGAGGGCCGACATCGTGGGCGAAGCCCGCCGGGTGCGCGACAGATACAACGCCGCGTTCAATGCGCATGACATTGACGCGCTGCTCGGCACGGTCAGCCCTGACGGGGCGTTCCTCACCCCGGAAGGCATGGCCGAGGGCCGTGAGGAACTGGGCTCCTACCTGGAGGAGTTCTGGGCGGCCTTCCCCGACGTGCACACGGTGGTCTTGGAGTCGTTCGACGTCGACGACATGACAGTCGACGAGCTGGTGCTCATCGGCACCCACAAGGGGCCTTACCTGGGACCGGGCGGCAAGATCATCCCGTCGACAGGCCGCCCGCTGAATCTCCGCTGCTGCTATGTCTGCGCCATCGAGAACGGGCTGATCGTCAGCATGCGCCTCTACTTCGACCAACTGGAACTGCTGGCCCAGCTCGGCATGCCGATCGGCTGACCCACCGCCACGATGCCCAACCGCCGACCGGCGGGGATCGACGACCCCCGCCAGCCGTGACAGATCAGGACGTGGGGGAGTAGGGCGGGGCCACACCCCAGCCCCAGCGGGGGACGGGAGCCTGCTGGGGAGGGCGAGCGCCGGGCTGGGAGTTGGCGAACGCGAGGCGGGTGCCCCACTCGATGTAGCTCGCGAAGGCGGCGCGGAACTCGGGATCCGACGGCAGGCCGACCACGTCGGCGGCGTCCATGAGGAGATTCACCCAGCGGCGGCGCTGAGGTTCGGTGATGGCCTTGCCGAGATGCTGGACCAGCATGTGATGGTAGCCGCCCCGCTCGTGGGTGTAGCGGGACGGCCCGCCGAAGACCTCCGCCAGCCACATCGCGACGTACTTCGGATGTCCCGGGTCCATGTGGGCGAAGAGGGGACCGATCAGGTCGTCCTTGAGAACCTGCTCGTAGAACGTCTCGGTGAGCCGCTCCAACGCCTCGATGCCGCCCGCCCAGTCGTACATGCTCGGGACCGAGGAGCCGGCGCCGCGCACGGCGGTGCGCTCGTAGTGCCGCATCTCCTCGATCTGCTGGACGTAGGGTTTGATCGCGGAGAAGAACGCCGCGAAGTGCTCGCCACCGCGGAAACCCTGCAGATGATCATCCGCCGAGGTCCACGTGATGCGCAGCACGTACCACTCGGGCTCATCCACGCACCGGGACAGTTCGTAGTCCACACACTGCGGCGCGGCCGCCAGGGAAGCCGCGGCACGTCCGTAGGCGGCCTCGAACTCCTCCGCGTCCGCCCGGCCGATCCGGTAGCGGATGTACTCGACAATCATGATCTTCACCCCAGAGGTCGCACTGCCGAAGAAAAGGTAACCATTGCAGTGTAATCATGTAACTCCCACCGAGTACGCGGAGCGGCGACGGGTCAGCGCCGCCACAGCCGGCTGATCACGCGGAGTCGCCGGGATCGGTGCCGATCAGCTCGAGGACGGCCGTGGCCGGTCCCACTCCACCGGCGTGCGCGCCGCGCCCCCGGCGCGCAGGCGCTGACCGAGGAAGACGGCCGCGCGGTCCAGCGCCTCGTCCGCCTCGTCCAGGACACCGGCGAACGACTGGAACACATGCGGCACGTCGGCGGTGACGTCCAGGATGACATCCACTCCCGCCGCCCTGGCGCGTGCGGCCAGGCGGGTGGAGTCGTCCAGGAGGATCTCATTGGTGCCCACCTGGAGCAGCATCGGAGGAAAGCCGGTCAGATCGGCGAGGACGGCCGGGCTGAGCAGGGGCTGGTGCGGGTCGGCTCCGGCGACGTACATGGCTCCGGTGCGTTCGACGGCCTCGCGGGTGAAGATCGGGTCGATGCCCTCCTTGGTATCCATGCTCTCGCCCGTCCGGGTGGCGTCAAGGCCCGCGGAGAAGGCCACGATGGCGGCGGGCAGCGGAAGACCCACGTCGCGGGCGGCCAGGCAGGTGGTGACGGTGAGGCCGCCGCCCGCGGAGTCGCCGGCGAACGCGATCGTCGAGGGATCTTCCCCGCTGTCGAGGAGGGCCCGGTAGGCGCCCAGGGTGTCTTCGATCGCGGCCGGGAACGGATGCTCGGGGGCCAGCCGATAGTCCACCGAGTACGCCCCGAAGCCGGTCTTGGCCACCAGGTTTCCCGTCAGCGACAGGGCGGTCTCCGGAGAGCCGAAGACCCAGCCGCCGCCGTGGAAGTACAGGATCGTTCCGGCGCGGCGCCCGTCGTCCGGCTCGACACGCAGTGCGGGCCGGTCGCCCAGCGTCGTCCGCGTGACGCGAATGCGGTCAGGCACGATCATCCGGGCCATCAGCGCCTTGAACCCCGCTCGGATCGCCTCGACCGACCGGGGGCCATCGGGCCGCGGCTGTCGCATCATCGCGTCGATCTGGGCGCGCTGTTCCTTGCTCATTGGTGTGCTCCCGCCGTAAGTAGCTTCCATTGCACTATATTCCGTGGAATCTACCGTGAGTGGTGGCATGGACGGCCTCCGGGGCCTTGACTGACGTGGGTTCCCGAGGTGACCGCCCGAGCAGCCGCGATTTCCGGGCGCCCCGTCCCGGGACGGGGCGCCCAGCCGGTTGTTCTGCTCGGGCGGTCAGGGGCCGCTATGGCCTGATCAGCGCAGCCTCGTGCTCCCCGCCCGGGTTCCAGCGACCCAGCCGGTGAGGCGGCGCAGGAACGTCACGGCGATGGGGGGCGGGTCCTGTGCCATCACGCTCGCGTGAAACGCGTGCGGCATGCCCTCATACAGGTCGAGGGTCACCTCGACACCGGCGGCCGAGGCGGCTGCGGCGAAGCGACGGG
This sequence comes from Microbispora bryophytorum, assembly GCF_006874465.1. Classification (GTDB taxonomy): domain Bacteria; phylum Actinomycetota; class Actinomycetes; order Streptosporangiales; family Streptosporangiaceae; genus Microbispora; species Microbispora bryophytorum. The sequence goes on from NZ_VIRL01000005.1 coordinate 216,097, forward strand.
TGTCGTCCAGCAGCACCTCCGCGGTCCCCGCCACGAGCAGAAGCGGGGGCAGGCCGTGCAGGTCACCGTGGAGCGGAGACTGCGGAGCCTGATCGGCGCGGGCCCCGGCCAGATACTGGGCGGTGACGTGTTCGGCGACACGGCGGTCGATCACATCGCGGCCGTCGCCCGAGTCCAGAGACCGGCTCGACAGGGTCAGGTCGGTCAGCGGGGAAATCGCGACGGCCGCGCAGGGAAGGGGATCACCCGCCTGCCTGAGCGCCAGCAGCGCCGACAGGACGAGCGTGCCGCCCGACGACTCGCCGCACACGATGACGCGATCGGCGGGAACGCCCTGCTGGAGCAGGCTGCGATAGACGGCCACGACGTCGTCCAAAGCGGCGGGGTACGGATGGGCGGGCGCCAGGCGCTGGTCCACCTTGAACGCGGGACGCCCGGTCGCCTGGGACAGGCGGCAGGCCATGAGGGGCTCCAACGTCGGCTGGGTGTGCTCGAAGCCGCCTCCGTGCACGTACAGCGTGACGCCGTCCTCGGTGGCCGACCCGCCGGCCGCGCTGACCCACCGTCCCGGTACGCCTCCGGTATGGGGGAGCGCGGGCGTCACGTCGGCGGCGAGCGCCGGAGGGCCGGTGACCAGAGCCCGGATCGAGGCCGTCACGGCCGCACGGTCGTCAGACGTGGCGGGGACCCGCGTGACGTCCAGATGTCCCGCGCGCCGGTGCCCTTCGGAACCGGAGCGCGGAGTCAACGCGACGACGGGCAGGACGCGCCCGGACCTCGTTTGATAGTCGGCCCAGCCGGAGTCCGCCTCCACGGCGCGGGCGAAGAGCCGCTCACGCTCCGCGCCTTCCACAACAGCGGCCTCGGCCTCGATCGTGAAGACGCCCGTCTCCACGGTGACGTAGGGGTTGGCACGCACATTGTGATACCAGGCAGGGTGGCGCGGCGATCCGCCGGCCGAGGCGATGACGAGCATTCGGCCCCCCTCGTCATCCAGGTAGCCGAGGGGCACGGTGTGGGGGACTCCCGAGCGGGCGCCGGTGGTGGTCAGGAGGAGCAGCCTGGCTCCCTGGAAGGGGCCGCCCACTTTCCCGCGGTTCGCGCGGAATTCCTGAATGATTTGCTGATTGAAGTCGTGCGGCATTCTCTGCTTTCTTGTTTCGGGCATGGCGAATCGACCGCGTCGCCGAATGAGGGACGGCGGTCACGAAGGAATGAAGGAAACGCGCACGGCAAAGGGGAGGCGCGGCGGAGATGTCGCCGACGCCGAGGGGCGTGCCGATACGCGGGAAGAAGAATTTCGAATCAGGAGGTCGCAGATGCGGCGGGCCTCGCGCCCGCCCAGCCATCACGCCGTGGCCGGGTGCCTCACTCGCTTATGGCCCATGGCCGACCCGGCAGTCACGGTGTGACGTTATCGTCACCGCAGAAATGTGGCAACACCACATCTGCGCCAAAATCCCTAAGTTCGGGTCACTACGGTTCTTCGAACGGCCGCGTCGTCACTCCCTGACCGGCCGGCAAGCGGGGGAGCGGCGTTCCGGGCGGCTGTGTTCAGACCGAAGGATCGAGATCGCCGGAGCGAGCCGACCGGCCCGCGGATGGCCGAGGTGCTCGCCCGTGTGACGGCACCCTTATGCGGTGCGTACGGCAGCCGATCAAGCAGTTGCGGGGCCAACGACAGAGAGACCGGACATCACTTTCTAACCGAACAGAATTCACCTTCTGTCCGGTATGAACCAGAATCGGAGTCTTTGGCCCATGGTGGGGGTTTTGTCGTCCCGGCGGAGAGACGCGAGAGCGTTCCCGTTCGGCGAGAGCGTTCCCGTTCGGCGAGGCGGGCAGTCGGAAGGAGCATCTCGGGACCCCGGGTGCCGAGAATGCGACTCCCGGGGTCCCGCTCGGGCACTCCGGCCCCTGAAAAGGATCACCGTCGCGGGCGGCCGAACAGCTCAGCCGGCAGCCCGTCGCGGCGACGGCCCGGACGCCGTTATCCGTACACTGCGTCATTCGTGCACCGCGTAGTCCGTGTAGTCCGTGCACTCCGTCGCCCGTGGACTGCGTCATCCATGCACGGCGTAGTCCGCCGGGCGGGCCGGTGAGCGGTCCGCCGGACGATCGGACAATCCCTGTCGAGCGGGCCCTTCGGGCCCCTTTCTGTGTTGCTCGATAATGAACATTATGTCAAGTAAGCTGTTCCGGCCGCTCCTCCCGCCGCCCGATCCCGCGTACTCTTCCTCGCGATCCTGACCCGTCACCGCATCACGACGACGCCGGGCTCACAGCGCTCCAGTACGCGGGATTGGGCGGCCCGGGACCGAGCCGGTCGTGCTGCCCCGACAGCGGGTGTGGCAGCGGAGGCCATCGGGCCCGACGAGCTCAACGGTGACGGGCCACTCCCCCTGTCGCGCCGACAGATGATCATTTGCGGATGACTCGGGACACACCCGAGTCATCCGGCCGGACCATCCAGCCCCTCTCCCCCGCTGTTCAGCCGCTCGTGGCCGCGTGCATGAGCGCGACGTACCCCTCCTCAAGCGAGGGCTGGACCGGTACGGCGCGGGGGTCGGGCCGGGCGGGGCTGACGAGACGGTAACGGGTGCCGTCGGGGCGGCTGACGGCGGAGGACGTAGGCGGGGACGGGGTGCGCGCCGGACGGGTTGGGGGTGGTCGTCAGGCGGCGGCGGATGGCGGCGAACAGGTCCGGGGCCGGTGGGGCGACGCGTGCGGTGTCGTCCTGTACGGCGGTGGCGGTGCGGTGCCATGCGCGGGCCTGGGTGGCGCAGGCGGTGAACAGCCTGCTTTTGACCGTGCCGACGGGGATGCCCAGGATCTGGGAGATCTCGGCGTGGGACAGTCCGGCGGACAGGGCGAGGGTGAGGACTTCCCGGTGGGTGGCGGGAAGTGCGGTGAGTGCGGCGGCGACGGCGGCGGTGTCGGCGCGGGCGAGTGCCACGACTTCGGGGTCGGGTTCGGCGGATCGGAGGTGGGCTGCTTCGTCGAGGGGGCGGGGGGGCCGGGCGGCCGCCGTTCATGCGTTTGAGCGCTTGGCGGCGGCAGATGCCGTACAGCCAGGTGCGGACGGTGGAGCGGCCTTCGTAGGATCCGGCCGAGCGCCAGACGGCGATGAAGGTTTCCTGCAGGGCCTCTTCGGCGGCGCCGCGGTCGCGTAGCAGTCCTTCGGCGTAGGCGAGCAGGGCGTGGGCGTGCCGGGTGTAGAGCTGTTCGAAGGCATGCTCGTCACCGGTGGCGATCAGTCGCAGCAGCCGGAGGTCCGTGTTATCCATCGTGTGTGGGTACTGTGCCGGGTCTCCGGGTTCGGCGCGAGCGTTGTGATGTGTGTCACGGTCGCCGTCGTGGTCGCTCCGGGTGGCGTGTCGCCGTTCGGGGCGCCCGGCCGGTTCGGATGGTGGGGTTCGTCCTTGAGCCGGGCGCGGAGCGTTGGGGACTCGTGGGGTCAGGTGGTGGTGCCGGGCAGGCAGACGGTGATGGCCTGGGGCACGACTTTGACGGTGATGCGCTTGACCCGGTCGCGGGCTCCCCCGTCCAGTTCGTACGCCATGGGGGTGCGGAGTTTGACCGATACCTTCCGGGCGCGGGTGATGCGGACGAAGGGGGATTTCTCGGCGTTGCCGGCGCTCATGCGGCCGAGGGCGCGGGCCCATTGGATGGGGCCTTCCGCGGTGGAGACGCCGACTTCGAGCCAGCCGTCGTCGTATTGGGCGTCTTCGAAGACGTCGATGCCGCCGGTGACGGTGCCGACGTTGCCGATGAGCACGCAACTGGCGTCGCCCTCGAACCAGTCGTTGTCGTCGATTTTGATTTTCATGGGGGTGACGGCGCCGCCGACGTGGCGCAGGCCGGTCCAGATGTAGGCGAAGCGGCCGAGGCGGTCCTTGAGGCCGCGGTCGGCGTCGGCGATCATCTCGGCGTCGAAGCCGACGCCTGCCATGACGGCGAAGTGCTCGCCGTTGATCTTGCCGAGGTCGAGTTTGGCGCGGCGGCCCTCGAAGCCGATCCGTACGGCCTCGGGGAGGTCTTCGGGGATGCCGAGGTTGCGGGCGAGGAGGTTGGCGGTTCCCGCGGGGACGATGGCGGCGGTGGCGTCGCTGCCGGCCAGGGCGTCGATGCAGCGTTGCACGGTGCCGTCGCCGCCCCAGAGGAAGAACAGCTCGGCGCCTTCTTTGAGGGCCTGGCGGACCTTCTTGGGGGCCTTCTTGCTCTTGGGGACCTCGTACCAGAGCAGGTCGTCGACGTCGTAGCCGGTGATGAGCTTGCGGAGCTCGTCGAGGCCGCCGCCGAGGGTTTTCTTGCGGTGCGCGATGACGGCGACGCGGGGCACCGGGGTTCGGGGGGTGGCAGGCGCGGCGGCGGGGTCGTCCGCGGGCCGCCGGTCAGCGGATTTCACCATGGACCGGCGGCTACCCGGATGGGGGCGGGTTAGGCCTCGGGGAGGGTGTAGTCGATGAGGTAGTGGTGGCCGTCGTCCACGCGGATGGTGCCCTCGCCGGTGAGGCCGGCCAGTTCGCCGGTGCCGCTGGTGGGGACGATCTGCCATTTCATCCACTGTTCGCCGTTGTGGCTGCCCGCGCTGTGCTGGAGTGCGAAGGTGCCTTTGCGGCCGTGGAGGATGCCTTCGACGTGTTCGACGCCGACGTAGGCGGCGGGCCCGTCGGGGGTGACGACGGTGAGGATTTCGGTGGTGCTGGTGCCGACGAGGTCGCCGTGGAAGGCCTTGGTGATGTGGTTGCGGCCGAAGGTGGTGCCTTCCTTCTCCTCGGTGGCCAGTTCGGTCCAGTTGGTGATGTCGAAGGCGCCGGTGGCGTGTCCGTTCATATGTCCAGCGTGCCGCGTTTTCCTGACATCTTCCGTCAGGTACGGCGGTGTCCATGCGGTGCTGTCCAATGGTGAGCGGGAGGAGAAAGTCAGACGAATGCCGTCAAGCCCGTCACTTTTCAGCCGTTCATGACAGATGATCGGAGGCATGTGTATTCCCCGACCGGCCGTCCCGGTTCTCGCCGGCCGGTCCGCCGAGGCCCGGCCGGTGTGATGCTGATCTCTCCCTTCCCTTCACAGGAGGGCCGCAGGATCGCCTACAAGGTGTTCGGGTCGGCCGCGAGCGCCCCGCACCGGGCCCGCGCGTTCGTGCGGTGCCAGTTACGGGGGTGGGAGCTCGCGGACCTGGCCGAGACGGCGGAGTTGGTCGTCTCCGAACTGGTGACGAACGCGGTGCGGGCGACGGACGCCGTGGTCAGCCCGCCGATGGCCTCGTCGATGTTCCCGGTGGCCCTGCGTACGGTGGCGCTGCGGGTCCGGGTGGCGCCGGAGCGGCGCAGCCTGTTCATCGAGGTGTGGGACGTCAGCGACCGCGAGCCGGTGCCGCACGGCGAGGGGGAAGGCGACCTGGGCGAGACCGGCCGGGGGCTCGTTCTGGTCGGCAGCCTGGCCCTGCGCTGGGGCCACTATTCGGCGCCGGATCGGGGCAAGATCGTGTGGTGTGAGCTGGCCATCGCGCCGGTGGAGGTGTCGCGTCCGCCGGGGGCGGCGGGTGCTCCGGCCGCCGGTTCCGGGCCGCGCGGGCGGCCGGCGGCAGCGGCAGCGGCAGGATCATCGGCCGCAGCATCGGCGGGGGTGTCGGCGGGGGCGCTGCCGCGGCGGGGGCGGCGGCATCCGGTGGGCGCGCGGACGGACGGCCCGGACGAGGCGACGCTGCTGCGGGTGCTGGAAGGCCTGCGGGCGCTGGACGTGTCGGACCCGGACCGCCGCCGAGCCTGAGCCCCGGTGGATGTGCGGTGGATCAGGGGACGACGGTGACCGGCCAGCGGCCGGTGCGGACCAGGCGGAGCGCGACCGAGCCGATGAAGCGGTGGCCGGCCTGGGTGGAGGCTCCCACCACGACCGCGTCCGCCCTGATCTCGTCGGCGATCTTGGCGAGGACGCCGGCGGCATCGCCGTATTCGGTGCGGAAGGTGTAGTCGACGGGTGAGTGCGTGGTCTGGGCGAAGTGCTCCACCTGTGCGCGCAAGTCCGTGGCGACCTCCTCCCCCGCCTCGATGACCGAGGCCGACGCGGCCGGCATCATCGTGCTGATCGCGCCGGGGTTGGTGACGTAGACGAGGACGACGTGCGAGCCCTGGCGGCGGGCGAGCCCCCAGGCGTACGCGGCGGCGCGCAGGGAGGTATCCGAGCCGTCGATGCCGACGAGGATCACTCGCGGGCCGTCGGTGCCCAGCTCGAACGTGTTCACGCCAGTCAGCGTACGGCTCGCGGGGGGCGCCTGGATACGGGGCCGGGGCTGGGGGCGGGTCGTGGTGGATCAGGTGCGGCGTGACCGTCTTCGCGGTGGTCGCCGGGGAGGCGGGGCAGGGCCGGTCGGGGTGGCGCGGATAACCTGTTGCGGAAATGTCGGGGCCGTTGGTTAGGGTCTCGGATCGTGGCTGGTCAACCTTTGATCTACGCGCGTGGCCTGGTCAAACGCTTCGGGGAGTTCACCGCCGTCGCGGGGATCGACCTCGATGTGGCGCCGGGCGAGGCGTTCGGGTTCCTCGGGCCCAACGGGGCCGGCAAGTCCTCGACCATGCGGATGATCGGGTGTGTGTCCACGCCGACCGCCGGGGAGCTGCGGATCCTGGGCATGGACGCGGTTCACGACGGGCCGAGGATCCGCGCGCGTCTGGGGGTGTGTCCTCAGCTCGACAACCTCGATCCCGATCTGACGGTGCGGGAGAACCTGGTGACCTACGCCCGCTATTTCGGGCTGTCGCGGGCGGAGAGCCGCAGACGGGCCGACGAGTTGCTGGAGTTCGTGCAGCTCCGCGACCGTGCGGGCGGGAAGGTGGAGCCGCTGTCGGGGGGCATGAAGCGGCGGCTGACGATCGCGCGGGCGATGGTGAACGAGCCTGATCTCGTGCTGCTCGACGAGCCGACGACGGGGCTCGACCCGCAGGCTCGTCATCTGTTGTGGGAGCGGTTGTTCCGGCTCAAGCAGCGGGGCACCACGCTGGTGCTGACGACGCATTACATGGACGAGGCGGAGCAGTTGTGCGACCGGCTGGTCGTGATGGACGGCGGCAGGATCGTGGCGGAGGGGTCGCCGAGGTCGCTGATCGAGACCTACTCGACGGCCGAGGTGGTCGAGGTGCGTTTCCCCGGCATGCCCGAGGCGGGGGCGCGGTACGCGGGGGCGCTGGAGGGGGTGGGCAAGCGGGTCGATCCGCTGCCCGATCGGGTGCTGGTCTACGTGGACGACGGCGACGCCGCGCTGGCCGAGATCCAGCGGCGCGGGTTGGAGCCGTCGAGCGTGCTGGTGCGGCGGTCGACGCTGGAGGATGTGTTCCTCCATCTGACGGGCCGGACGTTGGTGGACTGAGATGGCACTGCGGACCGAGACGGCTGCGGCGCGGGTGGTTCATCCGACGGTCGCGGTGCTGGAGCGGCACCTGACCCTCTACCGGCGGTTGTGGCAGGCGTCGGTGTTCTCCTCGTTCGTGCTGCCGGTGCTGTTCCTGCTGAGCATCGGCATCGGGGTGGGGGGTTATGTCGGCAGGGTGCAGGGGGTCGATTACCTGTCGTGGATCGTGCCGGGCGTGCTCGCGTCGACGGCGTTCCAGATCGCGGTGGGCGAGTCGACCTATTCGGTGCTGGGTGACTTTAAGTGGGTCCGGGCCTATCACGCGATGCGGGCCACGCCGGTGGAGCCGGTGGACATGGTCCGGGGGCATCTGCTCTACCTGGTCTTCCGGGTGACGATCGCCGTCGTGGCCTTCCTGGTCGTGGTGGTGTTCTTCGGCGGGCTGCATTCGCCGTGGGCGCTGGTCACCCCGCTGGTGTGCGCGTTGCTGACGGTGTCGGTGGCGGCGCCGGTGACGGCGTTCGCCGCCACGATCGACCATGACAGTTATTTCTCGCTGCTGTTTCGGCTCGTGGTGCTTCCTGCGTCGTTGTTCTCGGGGGTGTTCTTCCCGGTCGAGCAGCTCACGGCGGTGTTGCGCCCGCTGGCGTACGCCTCGCCGATGTGGCATGCGGTGGAGCTGTGCCGGGCGGCGACGCTGGGCAGGGCCCCGGCCTGGCCGGTTCCGGTGCATGCCGGCTACCTGCTGGTGTGGGCGGTGGCGGGTCTTTTCCTGGCGGTGCGGGCGTTCCGCCGGAAGCTGGAGGACTGATGATGACGACGCTGGTGGCGTCCCGGGTCTCCCCCGGCCGGGTGGGCGCCGTCATCGGCCGCAATGTGGGGGCGCTGCGCTCCGGGCCGTCGTACTGGATCGTGCTGCTGTCGGGCTTCTTCGAGCCGTTGCTGTATCTGCTGTCGATCGGTGTCGGTGTCGGCGCGCTGATCGGTGAGCTGACGGTGGACGGGCGGACCATGCCGTACGCGACGTTCGTCGCGCCGGCGATGCTGGCGGTGTCGGCGATGTCGGGGGCGCTGGCCGAGACGACGTTCAATTTTTTCTTCAAGTTGAAGTACATGAAGACGTTCGAGGCGGTGCTGGCGACGCCGGTGCGGCCCATCGAGATCGCGGTGGGCGAGCTGGTGTGGGCGATCGTCCGGGGTTCGCTCTACACCGTGATCTTCCTGGTCGTGATGGTGGTGATGGGGCTGGTGGAGCCCGGCTGGGCGCTGGCCGCGTTTCCGGCGACCGTGCTGGTGGGGCTGGCCTTCGGCGGGCTGGGCATGGCGGTCAGCACGCTGATGCGCGGGTGGCAGGACTTCGATCTGATGGGCACCGGGCAGTTCGCGTTGTTCCTGTTCTCCGGGACGTTCTCCCCCGTGCAGGGCTACCCGGTCGGGGTCGAGGTGCTGATCCAGCTCACGCCGCTCTACCACGCGGTGGAGCTGGTGCGGGGCCTGTGCATGGGGGTGCTGGGGTGGGGGCTGCTGGGGCACGCGGCCTACCTGGTCGTGCTGGCCGGGGCGGGGGTCTGGTTCGCCTCCCGGCGCCTGTCCAGGACCCTGTGTGACTGACCGTCGCTGCTGTTCGACGACGACCAGGCCGTCGCCCTCGCCGTGGCCCTCTGAACGGCCACCACAACCGGCGCCGGTATCGGGGAGGCCGCGGCGCGTGCGCTGAACACCGTCCGGCAGGTCATGCCCGCGCGGCTGCGACGCCGGATCGACACCCTCCAGGTCACCACCGTCGAGGGGCTCGCGACGCGGCCGGACGTACGGGTCGACGGCGGCGTGCTCGTGGCGCTCAGCGCCGCCGTCCACGCCGGTGAGGTGCTGCGTTTCGACTACGCGGCCGCGTCCCCGCAGGAGGCGGACGACGACGGGGTGCTGACGCCGCCGCGCCGGGTGGAGCCTCATCATCTGGTCACCTGGGGCGGGCGCTGGCATGTGGTCGCCTGGGACCTCGACCGCGAGGACTGGCGCACCTTCCGCGCCGATCGGATCACCCCGCGCTCCCCCACCGGGCCGCGTTTCCCTCGGCGCGAGGCGCCCGGAGGTGATGTGGCCGTCGTCGTCGGCAGGTTCGACGCCGGCATCGAGGTCGTCGGCCCGGCCGAGCTCAGGGAGGCTTTCGCGCAGTTGGCCCGCCGCTACGCCAGGGCCGCGAGCGGCGCGATGGGTGGCGTGGGGAGGGCCGAGCCGATGCTCAGGTCACCGTAGGTGAGCCGACGCCCGTCGGGGCGGGTGCCGTCCGGGCCATGGAGGCGAGGATGCGGAGTTTCTCGTCACTCTCGCTGCCCTGATCGGCGTAGTAGAGCACCAGGAGCAGGCCGTCCACGGGGAGCTTGTCCCGGTGCAGGCGCAGCTCGCCGACGACGGGATGGTTCACGGTGGTGGTGCCGCCGTCGAGGGTGCGGATGTCGTGGCGCGCCCAGAGGGTTCGGAAGCGCTCGCTCGACAGGGCGAGCTCGCCGACCAGTTCCACGAAGCGCGGGTTGTCGATGTCGTCCCCGGCGGACTTCCTGAAGGCGGCGATGAATCCTTCCGCGGAGCGTGTCCAGTCCTGCTGGAACGCCTGCTCCTCGGGATCGAGTAGCAGCGACCGCAGACGGTTGTACCCGGGCTGGAGGCGCGGAGAGAGCGCGACCGCGAGTCGGTTGGAGGCGAGCACGTCGAACGCGCGGCCCTCCACGAAGGCGGGAACCTGCACGCTCGCCAGGAGCTGGTGCAACCGCGCGGGGACGCGTTCGGGTTTCCTGCGCGGCCGGGACCTGGGGCGTGCGGCGGCCAGGCCGAGAAGGTAGTCCTGTTCGAGCTCGTCGAGGTGCAGGACCCGCGCGAGCGATTCGAGCACCTGCGTTGAGGGGTTCCTGTCGCGGCCGCGCTCCAGCCGCAGGTAGTAGTCGGCGCTGATGCCCGCGAGCATGGCGACCTCTTCACGGCGAAGCCCCGGAACGCGGCGGTTCGGGCCCGGCGCGAGCCCGGCCTGCTGCGGGGTGACCAGGGCCCGCCGGGCACGCAGGTAGCCGCCGAGCAGATTGGCACGCGTGTCGTCGCTCATGTTCACCATCGTATTTCGGGCTTTCCGCGCCAAGGGGGCCCTGGCAGGACCCCGGAAGACGGGGGCACTGCCTCCAGCCGGAGAGCGGATCAACACTGAAGACACCGCGGCGCAGGAACCGCAATCCGGAACTTCGACGAGCGCGCCCAGCGGCTTTGCCGCGGACGGGCCGGCCCTGAGCAGGAGCAATCAATGGACATCACCAACCGCACGGTCTTCATCGCCGGCGCCACCTCGGGAATCGGTCTCGAGCTCGCTCGCCGCTTCGCCGCGGCCGGCAGCTCCGTCGTCCTGGGCGGCCGGCGAGCCGACCTGCTCGACCGGCTCGCAGCCGAGCGGTTCGGCACCGTTCCCATCGACGTGACCGACCAGGACAGCGTCGGCCGTGCCCGCGACACGATCCTCCGCAGCCACCCGGGCCTCGACACGATCGTGACGATGTCCGGGATCGGGATGCCCGAGGACCTGCGCGATCCCGCGCACTTCGGCGCCGCACGGCAGATGATCGACACCAACCTCTTGGGCACCATCCGCGTCATCGACGCGTTCACCCCGCACCTGGTCGGGCGCGGCGCCGGCGCCGTCATCACGGTCACCTCGGGTATCGGGTTCCTGCCGTTCCCGGTCATGCCGACGTACGCGGCGTCGAAGGCCGCGGTGCACGCCTACACCGAGGCGCTGCGCGCGCAACTGGACGGCACGGGCATCGAGGTGTCCGAGCTCGTCCCCCCGGCTGTCGCCACCACGCCCGAGCAGGCTCGGCTCAACCCCCGCGCGCTCGACCTCGCCGAGTTCGCCACCGAGGTGATGGATCTGCTCCAGGCCGATCCCACTCCGCGCGAGATCCTCGTCAAGGGCGTGCTGATGCACCGCTGGGCCGAGCGCGACGGCACATACGCCGATCTGGTCGCCCAGCGGTCGCAGGCGCTCGCGATGCTCCCGAGCCGTCAGTAGGCGCGGACGGGGCAGTCCCGGACCGGTCATGGTTGGGGCGAGGCCGCCTCGAGGAGAGCACGTCCGGCCGCGGTGAGCTCGTGCGTGGCCGAGCGGCGGCTACTCGCCGCGGGACTTCGCGGACGCCTCGCCGTCGTCGCCGCGCGGTGGCGAGGGTCGGACCTCACCAGCGATCAGGTCGAGGCCTCGCCGGTCAGCGAGGGCACGGCGTACGGGCGGAGGACCATGAGCGGCTCCTCCAAGGCCGCCACCATGGCGAAGGGGAACCGGTCGAGTTCGAGACAGAGCGCGACGTCATCGGCATGGGCTCCTTGACGTACGCCCTGCGCCAACTCGGCGGCGGCGCGTGAGGTGCCGGCACGGCGGAGGAACTCGGTCGGATCCGTCCTGGCCCCGGTGGCCCGCTGGGCGATGTATTGGGCGCATGCCAGATCTTCTTCGGCGCGGCCGTCGTCGCCGGTGACCACGAACGTGACACTGCCGCACTCGCGTGTCCGTAACAGCCGGGCCGTTGCCTCCGCCACCACGAAGCCGGCGCACAGCACGAGCGACGCCTCCTTGACCGCAAGAGCGCCGACCGTCCCTGCCGTGGTCTTCTGCACGACGGTCCGCCCGGCAAGGTCGACCGACCGCAGCAGGCCCGGCGAGTTGACGGTGTCGAACCCGGCCGCGGGCGGACCGTCCTTGAGCGTCACCCAATCCGGGTGGCGAGCCTTGAGCGCCAGGGCCTCGTCCAGCGATTCAGCGAGAACGATCTTCTCCGCTCCCCGGGCGAAGGCCCAGGCGGCCACGGTGAAGGCACGCATGACGTCGACGACGACCGCTGTGGACGGGGTCTCGGCCAGCTCAGCGATCCCAAGGAAGCGGACGTCCATCCAGTCATGATCACACATTCCCGATCCGGAGCACCCGGGCAGGTCGGCGGCAGGCCCGCTCAGGACACGCACACGCAGAACTCGTTGCCTTCGGGATCTCGCCAGACCTGCCAGAGATCCTCGTGCATCTCCCCTACCGGGGTGGCCCCGAGCGCGGTGGCGCGGGCGACCGCGGCGGCGAAGTCGTCGGTGACCAGGTCCAGGTGGACGCGATTCTTCGCGGTCTTGGGTTCGGAGACCCGCTGCAGGGCCAGGTCGGGACCGAGACTGATCCAGTCGTCCTCGCGACGGGTGATGTCCCGCTCCAGCAGGCGGCTCCAGAACGCGGCGAGCCCGTCGAGGTCGTTGACGTCGATGACCACGCCACCCACGCGAATGCTCATTGCTCCCCTCTCGGCGTACGGATCGATTATGTCCGGGCCCGGTTGTCCGGCCCGGACCGGATATCGACCATGACAGAAGGAGGATCTTCCGAGGGGGCGTGAGCATGAGCCCGGTTGCCATAGGCCGTCTCAGCGGTGAGGACTGGCGCACCTGGCAGCGCTGGCCGACGCGCCCGGCGTCTTCCACGGCGACCTGGAAGAGGAGCGGGCCTACGACGAGGCGCGGTGGCGCGCGTGGACCGAGGACGGTGTCAAGGCGGTCGCGTTCGACGCGCATGCGCCGGTGGGCGTGGCCGCGGAGCGTGTGCCGGCGGACCGGGCCGGGGCCGTCGAGTTGTTCGGCATGTGGGTGCGTCCCCGGGCCAGAGGCGGTCGGATCGCCGAGCGCCTGGCACTGGAGGTGGTGGCCTGGGCGCGCGAGACAGGGCGGTCCCGGGTAGAGCTGTGGGTGATCTCCGGCAACGATTCCGCCGAACGCGTCTACCGGCGGCTCGGATTCCGCGACACGGGCGAATACGAACTCCACCCGCGCGCCCCTGGCCTGCGCAAATACGTCATGGCCAGGGGCGTCGACGGCGGGTGACGCCGATCCCTCGGCTGCTCGCGCGGGGTGACGCCCGCTTCGCCGGCGGCCCGGGTGGCCGCGACCGGCGCCCGCCTCATGATCAGCGCCGATGCGAAGAGGTTTGTGACGCTGCCGCCCGGCGCCTTGGCGGAGTGCGGGCGCGGGCGGTCCTCACTCCGCGTCCTCGCCCGGGCCGGGGGGCGGGGTGGATGCGGTCATCCGTTCGATGATCTTCTTCAGTGCGCTGTGCAGGTGGCGCCGCTCCTCGTCGGTGAGGGTCGCGGTGGCATGTTCGGCCAGCAGGCGCCTGGCCTCGGCGATCGGTTGCTCCGCGGCGCGAGCCTTCGGGGTCAGGTGCAGCCGGACGAGCCTGCCGTCCGCCGGGTCGCGGCGCCGCACGAGCAGTCCGGCCGCCTCCATCCGGGTGGCGGTGTTGACGACGGTCGGGGTGGTGACCTGCAGGCGGGCCGCCAGCTCCCCGGGTGTCAGCCCGTCGGTCTCCCACAGGACCTCCAGCACGAGGTTCTGCCCCACGCGCACGCCGTGGCGGCTCATCGCCTCGTCCGCCGCCGCCCGCAACAGCTTCTGGGCCCGCGTGAGCAGCCTCAGCACTTCGGTCACCTGGCCATCCTACGATTCGTTTGCGCGCTAATGATCCCGCCGCTACGCTGATCATTAGCTTGCTATCGATTTGGAGGGATCCGCATGATCCTCGTGACGGGCGGACGCGGCTTCATCGGCGCGCACACCGTGCGTGCCCTGCTCGACCTCGGCGAACGCTGCGTGCTCGGCCAGCGGGCGGCGGGACCTCCGCCGGCCCTGGTGAGCGAACGGGAGGTGCGGGAGGGGCGGGCCGTGGTGGAGCCGATGGACTGCACCGACCCCGGCAGCGTCCTGGCGGCAGGCAGGCGTCACCGCGTGACCGGCATCGTGCACCTGGCGGCGGCGGGGATGGGCGCATCGGCGCCGCTGGACGAGCTGTCGGCCAACGCCGCCGGGCTGTTCGCCGTGCTGCGCGCGGCGCGGGAGTGGGGCGTCGGCCGCGTCGTCGTCGCGAGCACGATCGGCGTGTACGCGGGGGTCACGGACCAGGTCCTCCGCGAGGACGCGCCGTTGCCGGTCGCGAGCCCGCATGCGATTCCCGCCGGCAAGAAGATCGCAGAAGTGGTCGCCGACGCCGCCGCGTCCTCCGGGCTGGACGTCGTCGCCGCCCGGATCGGGGCGATCTGGGGCCCGCTGGGCAGGCCGTCCTCGCCGTTCTTCGCCGCTCCCCGGCTCGTGCACACCGCCGCGCGGCATGCGATGGCGGCCGGCGGCGCGAGCGTCTCCTCTACCGCCCGCGCGGGGGAAACCCAGGCCGCAGGCGAGGGCGGCGTGCCAGGCGAGGCGGCGCCTTCCTACGCGGAGGACGCCGCCGACATGTGCTACGCGCGCGACTGCGGGCGGGCCCTCGCGCTCCTGCAGACGACGGCGACGCTGCGCCACCGCACCTACAACGTCGGTGGCGGCCGGGCCGTCGCCAACCGGGAGGTCGCCGCCGCCATCGGCAGGGCCGTGCCGGGAGCGGCACCCGCGCTGCTCCCCGGGCGCTCCCAGGGAGCGCCCGCCGTGGACGCCTGTCTCGACATCTCCCGGCTGCGGGAGGACACCGGCTACGCCTCCGAGTGGGACCTCGACCGGGCCGTGACCGACTACGTCGGCTGGCTGCGGGCGGGCAACCCCCGCTGATCGCCGCGCCCACGGGATAATGCGGGCCATGTACCGGGAGAGGGTGTCGCGGGTGCCGGACGCGGTGCTGTGGTGGAGCACCTCCCCCGGCACCGCGGCCGCCGAGCGGCGCGTGCTGCCCGACGGATGCATGGACGTGATCTGGGCGGACGGCGCGTTGCTGGTGGCGGGCCCGGACACCGCCGCGCACGTGGTGACCGACCGGCCCGGCGCCCGCTACGTGGGGCTTCGCTTCGGGCCGGGCACCGGCCCGGCGGTCTTCGGGGTCCCGGCGCGCGAGCTGCGCGACCTGAGGGTGCCGCTGGACGACCTGTGGCCGGGCGCCGAGGCGCGGCGGCTGACGGAGCGGGCGGGCGAGGCCGCCGATGCCGGCCCTGCACTGGGCCCTGCACTGGGCCCTGCACTGGGCCCTGTTCTGGGCCCTGTTCTGGGCGCGGTGCTTGAGGAGGAGGCGGCGCGCCGCCTGGGCGCGACGCACCGCCCCGTCGACACCGCTCTCGTCGGCTGCGTCGTCGAGGGCGTGCGCGCGGGCCGGCCGGTCGCGCGGATCGCCGCCGACACGGGGATCGGCGAGCGGCGGCTGCACCGCCGGTGCCTGGACGCGTTCGGGTACGGGCCGCGGACGCTCGGCCGTATCCTGCGGATGAACAGGGCGGTGGACCTGGCCCGCGGGGGCACGCCGCCGGCCACGGTGGCCGCCGTCGCCGGGTACGCCGACCAGGCCCACCTGTCTCGTGAGGTGAGGTCGCTGACCGGCGTGACCCTCGGCGCGCTGATCCGCTGAGCTGCGCCGCCCGCTGGCCTGTGTGACCCGCTGACCCGTGTGACCCGCTGACCTGGGGCCCGTCAGGCGGTGGGCAGGGCGGCGAACAGGTCCACGCCGTTGCCGTCCGGGTCGTGCACCACCGCGTAGCGCTGCCCCCAGAACGCGTCCCACGGCGGCAGGTATCCCTCGTATCCGGCCTCGACCAGGTCCGCGTACAGGCGGTCGACCTCCTCGGGGCCGTCGCAGCGGAAGGCCAGCGCCATGCGCGGCCCGCCGCTGCCGGGCGACCAGGCAGGGTCGAACGAACGGACGACGTCAGCGGTGTCCCATACGAGGCGCAGCCCGCCGGGCAGGGTCACCTCCACGTGCGGCTCGGTGTCGGCGGAGGACGGGATGTCCAGCCCGAGCCGGCGGTAGAAGGACAGGGAGGCGGCCATGTCGGTCACGACCAGGCCGATGAGATCGAACGAAGGTGCCATGACGACCACGCTAGGGGCCGGGCCGGTCGGTCGTCTTGAACGAAACGGACACTCAGCGGGAGAAGGGCGTGACGGCCGTGACGGCGGTCACCGGGATCGGCCCGTAGATGTGGGGGAACTCCTCGTCCGCCCCCTCGGGCACCTCTCGCCTGACCGGGCAGCCGAGCCGGTCCTCGTCGATCTCCAGCAGCACCAGGGGCTCGGTGACGTGGCCGTAGTAGCGGCCTGCCACGCCGCGCGCCTGGGCCGGGTCGGCCGAGGCGTGGATGTAGCCTTCCTCCTCCAGGGTCCGGCCGAGGGTCGAGACGCGGTATTCGCCCGTGATGACGGCCGCGTCCCAGTCGGCGGCCAGCGCGAGATGGAAAATCATGGGCCGACCCTAGCGGGCGGTCCGAGTGCGGCCAGCGCGCGGGCCACCGCCTCCCGGGCCCGCTGCCCGCCGTCGGGGCGGGCCTCCACGACCTCTTCCACCCACAGTCCCGACAGCAGACCGGCGACGAAGCGGACCTCCCCGGGCCCGCAGGGGTAACCGGCGCATTCGAGCACCGCGGCGACGACGTCGTCGCAGCCGTCGGTCCAGGCGCGGGCGATGGCCTGCAACGCCGGGTCGCGGCCGGCCTGGAGGTACAGCTCCCACAGGCCGAGCTGGCGCAGCCGGTCGGAGGCGTACACGCCGGTGAGGGTCTCGGCGACCGCCGGCGGCGTACGGCCCACGAGGTGGTCCACCGTCGTCCGCATGCGGGCGAGTTCACGCTCGACCAGCAGGGCGAACGCCTCGGCCAGCAACTGGTCGCGACTGGTGAAGTAATAGGAGGTGGCGGCGAGGGGCAGTCCTGCCCGGCGGGCGACGGCGCGGTGCGTCACGGCCGCGAAGCCGCCGTCGCCGAGCAGGTCGACGGCCGCGTCCAGCAGCGCCTCCCTGCGGCGTACGGCGCGCTCCTGCGGGCGCCGCGACTGGGGCGAGACGGCCCGCACGGCGACGCCGCGTGCGGGGGCCGCCGCCGGGACGGGTGCGGGCCGGTCCTGATCGGGCACGCCGTGATCCTCCCCTGGATCGTCGGGGCTCCGCCGCCGGGCGGGGAGCCGTCCGGATCACCCTTAGCGGGCGTGTGCCGCCGGGTCAAACGATCGGTGCCGGTCGGTCAGTGCGCGCCGGAGAGGTTGAGCACGGCGACCCCGGCGATGATCAGCGCGATGCCGGCGGCCTTGACGAGGTTCATGTGCTCGCCGAGGAACAGGGCGCCGATCAGCGCGATCGCCGCGGTCCCGGTGCCCGCCCACACCGCGTACGCGATGCCGACGGGCATGCGGAGCTTGAGCGCCCAGGCCAGCAGGAGGAACGAGGCGATGTACCCGGCGGCGACGACGATGGTCCAGCCCCAGCGGGTCAGGCCGTCGCTGAGTTTGAGCGCGGAGGTGGCCAGGACCTCCGAGGCGATCGCGCCGACGAGCAGGAGCCAGGCCATGGGAACCTCTTCAATAAAAACGGTACGCTTGTCCCAATTTTACGTGGCGTTGCCCCGCAAAGCCATGGGCCGGCCAACCAGGCGCTCCAGGCTTGTCGACCGGTCGTGCAGACGGGGACCATCCCCGCGCCCTGCCACTCCCTGCCACTCCCTGCCGCGCCCGGCCGCTCCTGGGCGCCCGGCCGGAGGACGAGCACCGCGTCATCGGCCGCGTTTCACAGGGTCACCGGCAGCGCGGTCAGCCGCCACGTGCCGGGGTCGGGGGCGCGCAGCTCGTCGGCGGGGACGGCCAGGGCCAGGCCGGGGAAGCGGCGCAGCAGCGCGGCGATCGCGACCTGGGTCTGCACGCGGGCCAGGGAGGCGCCGAGGCAGAAGTGCGGGCCGTGGGCGAACCCGAGGTGGCCGGCGCCGGGGGCCCGGGTCACCTCCAGCCGGTCGGGGTCGTCGAACACCCGCGGGTCGCGGTTGGCCGCGGCGATCAGGGCGGTCACCTTCGCACCCTCGGGCACGGTCACGCCGTGCAGTTCGACGTCTTGGCGGGCGTGGCGTGGAATCGCCAGCAGCGTGGGGCCGCACCAGCGGATGAGCTCCTCGACGGCGCCCGGCATCAGCGCGGGATCGGCGCGTACGGCGGCGAGCTGGGCCGGGTGGGACAGCAGGGCGGCCACGGCGTTGGCGATGAGGTTGGTCGGGGTCTGCCCGGCGAGGACCAGGTGCCAGACCAGGGTGACGATCTCGGTGTCGCTCAGCCGGTCCCCGTTTTCGGCCTGGACGCGCACCAACTCGCCCAGCACTCCCCCGGGCTCGTCGGAGTGACCGGAGTGACCGGCGCGAGCGGCGGCGACGGCGTCCGCGGCGCCCGCCATGATGCCCGGGATGGCCCGCGCGAAATCCTGGCCGGCCCCGGCGGCGACGGTGGCGCCCCATTCGCGCCAGCGCGGGCGGTCCTGCTCGGGAATGCCGACCAGCGCGCAGATGACGTCCATCGGCAGTGGCCGGGCGAAGTGCCGCAGCAGGTCGACCCGCCCGCCGTCCGCCTGGGCGGGCAGGTCGTCGAGCAGGTCGTCGAGCAGCGCCTCGACGAGGGCCTCGATCCGGGGCCGGAACTCGGCGGCCCGCCGGGGGGTGAAGGCCGGGGCGACCAGCTGGCGCAGCCGCGCGTGCTCGGGGCCGCTCATCTCGCTCATGGTCCGCATGTACGGCAGGCAGTCGTCGGGGACCTGCGGGCGCATGAAGCTGTCGGCGGTGAGCTCGAAACGGGCGTCGGCGAGCATCGACCGCGCGTCGTCGTGCCTGGCCAGAGCCCATATCGGGCCGAGGCCGGGAATCAGCAGCCGGGCGAGCGGCGCACGTTCGCGCGCCCGTCCGTACGCGGTGAAGGGGTCGCGCAGGACCTCGGGATCGGTGAGGTCCACCTCGGGCACGGGGGTCACAGGCAACTCCAAATGTTCAGTCCAGATGGTCTTATCATCTGAGTGGCGACGGTATCTTGGGTCCCGCCGTACGGCAAGCGGGCGTACGCGGACGAGGAGAGGGATGGAACGCCTCACCAGGGCCGAGCTTCAGGCGCGCAACCGGGCCAGGGTGCTGACCGCCGCCCGCGACGAGTTCACCGAGCGGGGGTTCCGCGACGCCAAGGTGGACGCGATCGCCGACCGGGCGGGGCTCACCCGCGGCGCGGTCTACTCCAACTTTCCGGGCAAGCGGGCCCTGTACTTCTCGGTGCTGGCCGACCTGGCCGAGCGGGAGGCCGAGCCGGACGGCCTACGGCGGTCCTCCTCCGCGTCCGGCGAAACGCCCGTCGGCGAGGCCGATGCCGAGACGAACGATGCCGGGACGGTTGATTTGGGGACACCCGCCGCGGCCACGGCCCGCGAGGCGCTCGGCGCGTTCGCCCGCGCCTGGGTCTCCCGGCTTCCGCTGGCCACCGACGGTCCGGCCAGGCTCGGCATGGACCTCATGCCGGAGGTGCTCGCCGACCAGCGGATCCGCCAGCCGTTCGCGCAGCTCATGAAGCTGAACGCGATCGTGCTCGGGCTCGCGCTCGAACGACTGGACGGGCACGCCCGCGCGCGGCGGCGGGTGCGGGTCGCGGAGACGGCCCTGACCACACTGCACGGCGTGAGCCAGATGGCCGACGCGGCGCCCGGGTTCGTAGAGCCGTTCGACATCGTCGCGGCGTGCGCCGGGTTGGCGGACCTCGATCTCGGCGACCGGTGGGATCCTCCTCACCTGCCCTTCGTGCCCCGCGCGCGGCCCGCCCGCGAGCCCTGGTCGCCGCCGCTCGCGGTGGACGCGGTGCGGGGCGAGCCGGTCCCGCTCGCGCGTGACGGCGTGGTGGCGGTCCTCGGGCTGCACCGTCTTGAGGCCGTGGAGGAAGCGGTGCGGGCCATGCCACCCGGCGGCGAGGTCACCGCGGTCCTGGTCACCGGCGATGCCGGCGAGCTGGGGCCGCTCGCCCGGCTGACCCTCGCCGACCTGCGCGCCTGCCTGCGGCAGGTGTTGCCCGCGCCGGCCTGGCCGCGCCTGCGCGTGGTGCACGACGACGAGGGAGCCGTGGCGGCGGCGGCCGGGGTGACCGCCGTGAGCGACGGGACCGAGGCGGCCGTGCTGGTGCGGTCGGGCCGCGTGGTCGCCCGCGCCGACGGGTACGGCGCTTGTCACGCCGCCGCCTCCGCCGAACTCTGATCGCCGCGCCGACCGCTGGGCCGACCGCTGGGCCGACCGCGGGAGGCCGGGAGGCGGGCGGCGCGCGCGGGCGTGGACACTTGGCGCGAGGGTCGAATGCGTGTTCTACTGAACCTCATGCGTCGCGACGCCACTTCTTGCGCGGAGGACCAGCCCGATGCGCGGCCCCGCGGGCAGCAGCAGACGGTGCGCCGGTCCGGGCAGCAGCAGGCGCGGCAGCCCGAGCAGACGGCGCAGCAGCCCGGACACTCCATGAGACAGCCCGAGCAGCCTGAGCAGCCCGCGCGACAGCCTGAGCAGTCCAGGCAGCCCGAGCAGCCCGAGCAGCCTGAGCAGCCCGGGCGGCAGCGAGGACCGTCTGTGCAGCAGTCGCTCGTCGGTGAGGGGCCCGCCCGCCCGCGCATCGAGCGGCAGGCCGTCACCCGCGTCTTCGACGGCATCACCTGCTATGAGGTGCCGGCCCGCGCGGCGCTGGAGCGGGTGCCCGAGGCCGCCGAGCTGCCTTTCACGTGGGGCGCGAGCCCCTATCGCGGCTGCGAGGCGGGCTGCGGCTACTGCACCGCCCGGCGCGGCCACCGCTACCTCGGCCTGGATCCCGGCTGCGACTTCTCCACGAAGATCGTCGTCAAGACCGACCTGGCCCGCCGCCTGCGGCGCGAGCTGGACTCCCCCCGCTGGAGCGGCGAGCCGGTCGCGCTGGGCCTCACCGGCGACTGCTACCAGCCCGCCGAGGAGATCTACCGCCTGATGCCCGGCGTCATCCGGACGCTCGCCGACGCGGCCAACCCGTTCACCGTGCTCACCAAGAGCCCGCTCGTCCTGCGTGATCTGGACCTGTTACGCGAGGCCGCGAAGGTGACGCAGGTCGGCGCCCTGGTGTCCGTCGGCTTCGTCGACGACCGGCTACGACGCGCCGTCGAGCCGGGAGCCGCGACCCCGCAGCGGCGCCTGGAGGTCTGCGCGACGCTGAACGAGGCCGGCATTCCCTGCGGTGTGCTGATGGCGCCGATCCTGCCGCTCATCGCCGACTCCACCGATCACCTGCTGGCGACCGTACGGCGGGCGGCCGAGGCGGGCGCGGTCAGCGTGACGCCCGTCGTGCTGCGCCTGCCCGCCGGTGCCCGGGAGTGGTACATGGGGTGGCTGGAGCGTGAGCATCCCGGTCTCGTGCCGCGCTACCAGGCGCTGTACGGCAGGGGCCAGGTCGCCGAGGACGGCTATCGGCGGCGGATCGCCGAGCAGGTGCGCGCCCTCGCCGAGACCTACGGCATCGGCAGGGACGCCCGGCGGTGGCGGCGGCGCCGCTCCCCCGCCCGCCAGCTCGCCCTCGTCTGACGAGAATGCGGACGAGGATGCGCCGGAGCCGTCGCGGCGCAAGCCCCGTCACCGCTGCGCCACCGCACCGGCGAAGCGGCCGGGCAGCCCGCGAAGGTGCCGGGCGAGTACAACGACAGCATGCGGAGCAGGCGGGCCGGGGTGTCCGACATCCGTCCATGCTGATGGACATGTAGGACGGCAACTGTCCTAAACAGACGGGAGGCTGGCCGCCATGAGCACACCACAGCCGTTTCGCGTCGACGTCCCGCAGGCCGACCTCGACGACCTGACCGGCCGTCTGGCCCGCACCCGCTGGCCCGATGAGCTTCCCGGCGTCGGCTGGTCCTACGGGGTGAACAAGGACCACCTCATGGGGCTGGTCGAACACTGGTGCACCGGCTACGACTGGCGCGAGCACGAGGCCCGCCTCAACAAGGTCCCGCAGTTCACCACCGAGATCGATGGCCAGAACATTCATTTCCTGCACGTACGCTCCCCCGAGCCCGACGCCACCCCGCTGATCATCACGCACGGCTGGCCGAGCACGGTGTACGACTTCCTGGACATCCTCGGGCCGCTGACCGACCCCCGGGCGCACGGCGGGAATCCGGCGGACGCCTTCCACGTCGTCGCGCCCTCGGTGCCGGGTTTCGCGTTCTCCGGGCCGACCCGCGAGACCGGGTGGGGGGCCGGCCGCGTCGCCCGGGCCTGGGCCGAGCTCATGCGCCGCCTGGGGTATGAGCGTTTCGGCGCGCAGGGGGGCGACTTCGGCAGCATCGTCTCCCCCGAGCTCGGCCGGATCGCGCCGGAGCGCGTGATCGGCGTCCATGTCAACGCGCTGGCCACCGCCTCGACGCCGATCGACCCCGGCGAGCTGGACGCGCTGTCCGGCGACGAACGCGAACAGGCCAGGCGGAACCAGTCGTGGTGGTACGGCCACTCCGGCTACGCCACCCAGATGTCCACCCGGCCGCAGACCCTGGCGTACGCGCTCAACGACT
This sequence comes from Microbispora bryophytorum, assembly GCF_006874465.1. GTDB lineage: Bacteria > Actinomycetota > Actinomycetes > Streptosporangiales > Streptosporangiaceae > Microbispora > Microbispora bryophytorum. The sequence continues at coordinate 238,767 of NZ_VIRL01000005.1, forward strand.
CCCCGGCCGGCCAGCTGGCGTGGAACCTGGAGTGGTTCGTGGACTGGGATCCCACCCGGACCGAGCGAACCCCCGTCGACCGCGACACTGTCTTGACCAACGTCACGATCTTCTGGCTGACCGCCACGGCGGGATCGGCCGCGCGGCTGTACCTGGAGACCGCGTCGGAGGCGTGGGGCCGGCGGCCCCCGCCCTCGCCGGTGCCGACGGGGGTGGCGAACTTCCTCGGTGACCGGGCGATCCGCGGGCTGGCCGAGCTGTCGAACACCGTCGTCCACTGGTCGCGGTTTCCCCGTGGCGGGCACTTCGCCTCGCTGCAGGCCCCGGATCTCCTGGTCGCCGATATCCGGGACTTCTTCCGGAGTCTGACAGCCCGGTAGGGGCATGGCCGGCGTGTACGGCCCACACCGACCGCCGGTCACCGGCCACCGGCCACCGACCACCGACCACCGACCGACGAGGACGACGGCTTCGACCTGCCGGCCTTCGTCACGTCGGCGTCGGGCAACGTGAGCCTGTGGTCGATGATGATCGAGATCCGCACGCCGACGGCGGTGCATTCGATCGATCGGTACTGCTCCGCGAAGGGCTGACGCGGCTGCTCGCCGACGCCGGGCACGAGACCGTGGCCGCCGTCGGCGACGCGCAGGCGATTTCGGCGGCGACTCACTCCGGCTCGGGCAGGTCCATCACCGCGAGCCTGGCCGGGTCGGTCACGACCGTGATCCCGGTGATCCGGCCGTCGGCGATGGTGAACGCCATGACCGACAGCGGGGTGCCGTCCGCGCGCCACGACACGAATCCGGGAAGGCCGTCGACGAGCACCGCCCGGCCTCGCACGGCCGCGCCGGCGGCTGCACGGCTCTGTGCGCCGGTGGCGACCTCGGTGGCGCCGAGTACGACGACCACGCCGCCGGGGGTGTCGGCGGTCAGCTTCACCTCGGGGTCGAGCACGCGCAGCAGTCCCTCGAAGTCGCCGCGGTGTGCCGCCGCCAGGAAGGCCTGGACCACCTCGCGCTGCTGCCGTCCGGCGGGCGCCGGGTGCTCTGTCGTCTGCACCTTCCTGCGGGCGCGGCTGGCGAGCATTTTGGCGGCGTCTGCGGATTTGCCGAGGATCTGGCCGATCTCGTCGAACGGCACCGCGAAAAGGTCGTGCAGCACGAACGCCAGCCGCTCGCCCGGCCCGAGCGACTCGAGGACGACGAGGAGCGCGAGCCCGACCGAGTCGGCGAGCGCCACGTCGTCCTCCGGCGCGGGGCCGTCGTCGACCGTCACGACGAGCTCGGGCAGCCGGTCGTCGTAGGACGCCTCGGGGCGGGCCTGGCGCGATCGCAGGACGTCGAGGCTGATCCGGCCGACCACCGTGGTCAGCCAGCCGGCGAGGTTGTGGATGGCCGCCGTGTCCTGCCGGGAGAGCCGCAGCCAGGCCTCCTGGACCACGTCCTCGGCGTCGGCGTGGGATCCGAGCATGCGGTAGGCGACCGCGCGCAGCCGGTCGCGCTGGGCCTCGAACGTCTTGGCCACCAGGTCCGCCGGGCTGGTGTCGGACATGTTTGTTACCTTCCTCGAATGCGCTTCGTCATCGGGATGACGGGCCCGGACGGGCCGAGGTAACCGATGAAGGAGCATCACTGATGGAAGCACGCATGAAGAGCCCGGCGAATCCCGACGTGATCACGGCAGTCCAGCACCTCTACAAGGCGATTCACGCCGGTGGCGTCGACCCGCGCGCCCTCGAGCTGGTCCACCTGCGCGCCAGCCAGATCAACGGCTGCAGCCCGTGCGTGTTCGCCGGGGTCGCGTCGGCGAAGAAGCACGGAGAGACCGACGAGCGGCTGCACAGCGTGGTGGCGTGGCGCGAGACGCCCTTCTTCACCGAGGCGGAGCGGGCGGCGCTCGCGCTGACCGAGGCCGCCACCCGCATCCAGGACGGCGCGCCGGGCGTGACCGACGAGATCTGGGAGGCTGCCGCCGCCCACTTCGACGACGGGCAGCTGTCCGCGATCATCCTGAACGTCGCGATGACCAACTTCTTCAACCGGATCAACCGCGCGGTCCGGGAGCAGGCCGGCACGACCTGGTGAGCCGGGCGGGGCGTCATCAGCCGGTGACAGCAGGGACGGACAGTCGAAGGCCGGCGCCCCGCCACACGCGGCGGCCTTCGTCGTGCTCAGTGCGCCGCGCGCACCGCCGAGACCAGTCCGCCGCTGCCTTCGTCCTGCTGCGGCGGGGTGAGCACCGGACGGCCGTAGGCCTCGGCGCGCTCACGCAGGGTGAAGGTCTCCGCCTTCCAGCCGAGGCCGTCCAGCCAGCCGACCGGGTCCTCCGGCATCTCCGAGACCCACATCGACGCTGCCGATCCCGGAGCGGCGTCCCCGCGGAAGCGTTCGACCACACCGCGCGGGCCCAGCGTCAGGCCCATCCTGCTGCCTGCGGCGGACAGCGCGCCCACCCGTTCGAGCAGCGACTGCACCGCGTCCTTGGGCAGATAGATCAGCAGTCCCTCGGCGATCCACACTGTCGGCTGCGCCGGATCGTGCCCGGCCGCGGCCAGGGCGCCGGGCCAGTCCTCGCGCAGGTCGACCGGGACGGTGATCCGCTCGCAGCGCGGAACGGCCCGCTCCTGACGCAGCACCGAGGCCTTGAAGCCCAGCGGTTCGGCCGTGTCGACCTCGAACAGCCGGGTCCCCGCAGGCCAGTCCAGCCGGAAGGCCCTGCTGTCCATCCCGGCTCCGAGCAGCACGACCTGCCGGACGCCGGACGCGACCGCCCGGTCCAGCAGGTCGTCCAGGAACTTCGTCCGGATGACGATCGAGAGGGCCACACCGAGCCAGCGGCGCCGCGCCGCCTCGTCCGCGCGCGGGGGCGGCGGCGTCCCGGGGCCTCTCCCGCCGGCCGTGGCGAAGGCCAGCGCCAGCGGGTCCCGGAACAGCGGCTGCTCGCGTGCCGTCTCCATCGCCCTCACCCGGGCCACGCCCACGGCTGTGGCCCACACCCCGGACGGCTCGACCCTTCCCGCCGCATCAGTCATGCGTTCACCCTAGCCAGGCCGCCGGGGCGTCACACCGGCGCGGTCGGGAACAGCGCTCCGGGGGCCAGGTCCAACCTGGTGGCGACGACGTCCTTGGGCGGGGTGAGGTCCAGGTGCCGGTCACCGAAGCGGCGTAGGGTACGCGTGATCAGCGGGCTGACGGTCGCCAGGTCGTCGGGGTCCACGAGATGGCCGGCTGGTTCACCTTCGCATGGGGCGGCTGCTCGGCGAATCGGTGGTGCTCGAGCCCGCCGAGTACGCCGCGCTGAGTCCGGAACGCGAGGACTACCTGCGGACGCAGCTCGTGCACCGATGAGGTTTCCGCGCCGCGCCCGTCTGTACGTGTGAGATCGACTCACGAGAGGCCGGCACGATGCGGAAATTGATCTTCGGCATGAACCTGAGCCTGGACGGCTACATCGCCGCGCCCGGCGACGACCTCGGCTGGAGCGTACCGAGCGACGAGCTGTTCCAGTGGTGGTCCGACCGGGTGGGGGCGACCGGCCTGGCGCTGTACGGGCGCAAACTGTGGGAGACGATGAGTTCCCACTGGCCGACCGCCGACCAGCAGCCCGGCGCCACACCGGCGGAGATCGAGTACGCCCGCCGCTGGCGGGACATGCCGAAGGTGGTGTTCTCCTCGACGACCAGCACGGTCGACTGGAACACCCGCCTGGTCACCGGCGACGCGGTCACCGAGATCACCCGGCTCAAGGCCGAGGACGGCGGCCCAATGGACATCGGCGGCGCCACGCTCGCCGGGGCGGCCATGCGGGCCGGGCTGATCGACGAGTACGCGCTGGTCACCATGCCGGTCCTGGTGGGCGGCGGCACGCCGTTCTTCACCGCGCTGGACAGCTGGGTGAACCTGCACCTGGCCGAGACGCGGGCATTTCCCGGCGGCGTGGTGCTGACCCGATACGAGACGAGGCGATGAGCACGAGCCGATGCCCGGCTCGTGAGGCCGGGCCGAAATCCTTCCTGGCGTGCTCACCGTGACCCTCGGCGATGAGGGAACCCTCCCCCAGGCCCTTCCTCGCGTTCCAAGTGAGCACCAGAGAGGAAGGCGACGGCGTCGTTGATCCTGACGATGATCGTCGGGCATGAAGACGCCCCGCCGGCAACGCCGGCGGGGCGGTGGTGTTCGCGTCGCCGCGTCGGTGTCCCGCTGGCCGGGGTGCTCATTCGGCGGTGACTTCGGCGGCGGCTTCGGTGACGGCGGCCCCTGCGCTGGACTCGTCGACGACGGGGCCTTTGTTCGATGACAGTGTCGGGGGCAGGCCCAGCCATGGTTTGCCGGTCGCGTCGAATCCGGTGAGCTCGGCGAGCTTCCCGTCGACGATGTGCAGGACCGCGATGTTATACAGCCGGTATTCCGGGTCGTCGGGGGTGCGGAGGTACAGCACGGCGGCAGGCATGCGGTTGACCGTCGTGGCGATGCAGCGCCAGTCGTCGTAACCGCGCTGGAAGAGCCCATTGGAAACCCAGCCGTCCACCGCGTCCTTGGCCGTGACGCTCAAGGTGCCCGGCTCGGGCAGCATCGTGAAGCGCAGGTCGTCGCGCAGCAGGGCCATCAGCCCGTCGAGGTCGTTGCGCTCATGGGCGTCCATATACGACTTCACCGCGCCGCGCTCGTCATCCGACAGCTCGTGCGTGGCAGGGCTCCGCCAGTCGAGGCGGCGGTCGGGCAGCTGGTCGCGCATCGTCACGCGCGCCCGCTGCAGTGCGCTGGTCACCGATGCGACGGTCAGTTCGAGGGCGTCGGCGGCCTTCGACGCCGGCCAGCCGAGGACGTCGCGCAAGATGAACACCGCCCGCTGCCGCGGCGGCAGGTGCTGGACGGCGACGATGAACGCCAGCTCGATCGTCTCCCGAGCCACCACCGACTCCTGTGGGTCCTCCGGGAGCATCCGGTCCGGGTAGGGCTGCAGGTAGCGCATTTCCGAGCCCGCGCCCGGCAGCTCGGCAGGCACGGGTGTGCGGTCGTTGCGCTTGTCCAGGAAGTCGAGGCAGGCGTTCGTCGCGATCCGGTACAGCCAGGTCCGCAGCGCAGCGTGGCCCTTGAACGACTCCCGCTTGTGCCACGCCCGCAGGAACGTCTCCTGCGTCATGTCCTGGGCGTCCTCGTAGTTCGCGAGCATCCGGTAGCAGTGCACCTGCAGCTCACGCCGGTGGCGCTCCGTGATGAGCGCGAACCGTGCTGCGTCACGTGAGCGGGCCGCCGCGATGAAGGCGGCCTCGTCGTCGCCCAGCAGTCTGTCGTCGGTCATGGTGGTCAATCCTTCCGCGGGTGGCGAGGGGCTGCCAGAACTGACGACGTGGCGGAGGATTTCTGAGCGGTGAAGCCGCTGACACCGGGCCGTTCGTCAGGAACGTTCACCGGAGTGGAGCGGAGCGGGCTTCGCGAGGACCCGAGGTTCCTTCTGACGCAGTGACCGGCCAAGATTCGTGGACACCCCATGAGAAAGACTTTTCGCGCTGCTCATAATGGTATTTCTGGCGAATGATTCCGCAATTTTCTTGACTGCTTCTATTCTTCGTAGAATCTCGGGGTGACCGCTACCCCCCACGACCCGTACGCGGCCCCGCGTCCCCGCCCGGAGGTCACGCTGGCGCATATCGCGAAGCTGGCCGGCGTGTCCGCCCCGACCGTCTCCAAAGTGATCAACGGCCATCCCGGTGTGGCGGCCGGCACCCGCCGCAAGGTCGAGGAGCTGGTGCAGGAGCACGGCTGGCGGCGCCGGCCGGACGCGGTCGACTCCAGTGCGGTGGTGGAGGTCGTCTTCGAGTCCCTCGACAGCCTGTGGGCGCTGGAGCTGATCCGGGGCATGGACGAGGTCGTCCAGGACCGTGGCATGATCCTGGGCCTGACCGACATGCGCGGTCGGCGCTCCCCGCACTCGGGCTGGATCGACCAGGTGCTGGCCCGCCGCCCGCTCGGGGTGATCGCGGTCTCGGCCGACCTCAGCGAACGCCAGCGGGCCCGGCTGGCCAGCCGCTCCATTCCGCTGGTCGCCCTGGACCCCCGCGGCGAGCCCGACCACCGCGTCCCCTCGGTGGGGGCCACCAACTGGAACGGCGGCCTGGCCGCCACCCGCCACCTGCTGGAGCTGGGCCACCGCAGGATCGCCATGATCAACGGGCCGGACACGCTGATGTGCTGCCGGGCCCGCCTGGACGGCTACCGGGCCGCCCTGGACTCGGCCGGCGTCCCGGCCGATCCCGGCCTGGTGCGCACCGGCCCGCTGTATGTGGAGGGAGGCCGCACGCAGGCCCAGGCGTTGCTGGCGCTCGCGGATCCGCCGACCGCGATCTTCGCCGCCAACGACCTGCAGGCTCTGGGGGTCTACCAGGCCGCCCACCGGGCCGGGCTGCGTGTTCCCGAGGACCTGAGCGTCGTCGGGTTCGACGACCTGCCCCTCGCGCAGTGGGCGGACCCGCCGATGACCACCGTGCGTCAGCCCTTGCAGAAGATGGGGACCAGCGCTGCCGAGATGGTGCTGGCCCTGGCCTCCCGCGCAGCACCGGTCGAGGACCGGGTGGAGCTGGCGACCCGGCTGGAGGTGCGCTCCAGCACCGCTCCCCTCCTCTGACCCAGGTTTACCGGCCATCCGCAGGCCGGCCCAGGAACGAGTGTTTCGTGAAACTTTCAGAAGCATTCATTCCATTATCCGGGTCACCTGCGGAAACAGTTGCCGCCACTCGCCTGGGGTGTTCGCCGTGCAGCCCTCTGTTTCACCATTTGGGCACGCGCGCTCCCGCCGATCAGACCCGAAGCGCCGACGAGCAGCCGACGGCGCGAGTGGCGCAGGCCGATGGACCTCAGCGCCCGGATCTCCGCGTGACCGGCTCGGATCGCGTCCAATCCATGGAGGACATATGAAACACCGGATCGAGTTCGGGCGGCTCCGAACTATGGTCATCTTCATCGCCGGTCTCCTCGTGTGCGCGGCGCTGACCATCTCCCCGCAGGCCGCCACCGCGGACGCCTCAACCAAGTACCTGGGGGTGTTCCGCGAGACGAGCCCCTCCCAGATCCTCTCGGGAACCGTCAGCCGGTACGGGGTCACCCCGGCCAGCGTGCAGTGGTTCGACAGCTGGGCCACCGGCAACGCCTTCAACGCGGCCGAGGCCAGGGCCCTGTGGAACCAGGGCGTCATGACGCACTTCACCTGGGAACCCTGGAACCCGACTCTCAGCGTGAGCGACTCCAACCAGATCCACCTCCAGGACATCGTCAACGGCAAATGGGACAGCTACATCAGGGCCCGCGGCGCGGAGTTCGCATCGGTCGGCGCGCCGATCATGGTGCGCTGGGGACACGAGTTCAACGGCGACTGGTACCCCTGGGGCATCGTCAACAACGGCAGCAACCCCGCTCTGTACATAAGCGCCTACCGGCGGGTGCACGACCTGGTCGTCGCCGCAGGCGCCACCAACGTCCAGTGGGTGTGGTGCTTCAACAACAGCTCCACCCCCAACTCCTCCTTCAACGACCCCGGGCAGTCCTACCCCGGTGACGCCTACGTCGACTGGGTCGGCATCGACGGCTACAACTGGGGCCTCGGCCCGTCCTGGGACCCCTCTGGCAACTACTGGACGAGCTTCGACTCGATGTTCGCCAGCCCCTACGCCAAGGCACGCTCCGTCGCCCCGAAGCGCCCGGTCATGATCGGCGAGGTCGGCTCCAGCGAGGATGGCGGCAACAAGGCCCAGTGGATCAACGACATGGCGTCCGTCCTGCAGTCGGGCCGCTACCCCGACCTGAAGAACGTCGTCTACTTCGACCAGGACAAGGAGGAGCGGTGGTCGGGCACCTCGTCGTCGGCCGTCCAAACCGCTTTCACCTCGTGGGTCAACCAGACCTACATGAGGGGGACGGGAACGAACCTGGCCAAGGTGGTCGCGGAGTACAAGGGAACGTCCCCGAGCCCCTCGGTTTCACCGTCCCCGAGCCCCTCGCCATCAGCCTCACCGTCCCCGAGCCCGTCACCCTCGGCTTCGCCGTCCCCGAGCCCCTCGGCTTCGCCGTCGGCGAGCCCATCGCCGGTCGGCGGCGCGTGCTCGGCCACCTACACGACGATCAACTCGTGGCCCGGCGGATTCCAGGGCGAGGTGACGGTACGCGCCGGGACCTCGGGGATCAACGGTTGGACGGCACGCTGGACCTTGGCCGGCGGGCAGACGATCAGCCAGCTCTGGAACGGCACCTTGAGCGTCAGCGGTTCCGCGGTGACGGTGAAGAACGTGAGCTGGAACGGCTCGCTGGGCGCGAACGCCTCCGCCACGTTCGGGTTCCTCGCCAACGGATCACCGGCATCGCCCACGGTCACCTGCACCAGCCCGTGACCTGACGAACGCCTCATCACGCCGGCAGGCCACCTCGCACCGACCCGGTGGCCTGACCCGGTCGCCTGCATCGACGGCACACCCGCCGCAGAACGTCGCGCCGCGAGGCGTCCGGGCTCGGCGGGTGAGGGGCCGGATAAATCGATCGACACCCCGCGCCGGAGCTCGCTAGCGTCCGGCCATGGCTGTTTTCACCGACGCCGACCTCGACCGCTTCGTCGCCGAGGGCTTCCTCAAGGTGGAGGAGGCGTTCCCGCGCGAGACGGGGGATCGGATCAGGGATCTGCTCTGGCGGCAGATCGGCCTGTCCCCCGACCGGCCGGAGGACTGGACGCAGCCGGTGGTGTGGGCCGCCCCCGACCCCGCCGGGCAGGGCCCGTTCGGGGAGGCGATGCGCGGCCCGCGTCTTGCCGAGGCGCTGGACCTCGTCGCGGGCAAGGGCGGGTGGGTGCCGCGCGGCACCATCGGCAACACGCCGGTCCGCTTCCCCCACCCCTCCGACGCCGGGGACACCGGCTGGCACATCGACCAGAACGACCCCGGCCCGGCCGGCGCCTGGGGGACCGACGCCCTCGCGTCCCACACGATGCTCGTGCTGGTGTTGCTGTCCGAGGTCGGTCCCGACGACGCGCCCACCCGCATCAGGGTCGGCTCCCACCTCGACACCGTCCGCGTCCTGGAGCCGCACGGCGCGCAGGGGCTGGAGTTCTTCGCCTCCGGCCCGGTGCTGGACGAGGCGACCGCGCATCGGCCCGAGACCCGCGCGACGGGACTGCCCGGCGACATCTACCTGTGCCACCCGCACCTTGTCCACGCCGCCCAGCCCCACCGCGGCACCCGGCCTCGCTTCATGTCCCAGATCCCGCTCTTCCTGGCCGAGCCGCTGGCCCCCGGCGACGCCACCCCCCTCGCCCGGGCTGTACGGCTCGGGCTCGGCGGCTGACCGGCGCGGCTTCGGGCCGCACTACCGCGGAGGCGGCGGGCACGGGCCGCTCCCAGCGGATCTCGGCGGATCTCGGCGGCGAGGTCAGTGCGAGTGGATCTCTTCGTGAGCCTCTTCGAGAGAACGCTCCTCCAGGATCGCCGCGACCCCACTCGCGAAGTTGGAGCACTCGAAGATGTCCTCGTGCGGGCAGGCCAAGCCGTGGGCGATGGCGGTGCGGGCCACCTGAGCCCGGGCGATCCGTTGATCCAGCTCGGCGAGCTTGCGGTGGTACAGCTCCCGCCAGCCGTCGCCGGCCGGCGAGCGGGACGCGACGAACGTCTTGACCTCGCGCAGCGTGAAACCGACATCCCGCAGCATCAAGACCACACCGACCAGCCCGACCGCCGACGGCGGATAACGCCGTTGGCCCGAGACCCGGGCCGGCGCCGGCAGCAGGCCGAGCTCCTCCCAGTAGCGCAGAGCGGAGGTGGCCACACCCGTGCGGCGCGCCAGCTCACCGATCGTCAACCGCTCGTCCATTGACTTCAAGCGTACTTGAAGCCGTTGACTGGCGATCATGCGGACAGCGGGTGCGTCTCTCAAGCAACGCGTGATCAGATACCTGGTGGGCCAGGCCCATCGTCCCCGGGGCGTCGTCGGGTGGGCGAACGGCTGGATGTTCGCCCACCGCCCTTCCAACCGGAAGCGCAACATCTGGGCGGTGTCGCTGCTGGACGTGCAGCCTGCCGACCGGGTGCTCGAGGTCGGCTTCGGTCCCGGCATCGCCATCGCCGAGTGCGCCGCCCGCGCCATCCGGGGCCACGTCTTCGGCGTCGACCACTCGCAGACCATGGTCCGGCGGGCCGCCCGTCGCAACGCCGCCGCCATCCGCGCCGGCCGCGTCCACCTCGCGCACGCCACCGTGGAGCGGCTGCCGAGCTTCGGCGATCCACTCGACGCGATCCTCGCGGTCAACTCCGTGGGGTTCTGGCCCGACCCGGTGGAGCGGCTTCGCGAGCTGCGCCGCCTGCTCCGGCCCGGGGGACGCATCGCGCTCGTCAGCCAGCCGCGCTGCCCTCCTGCCGCACGGAACAGTGCTGCCCGGAACAGTGCCACCAGGAACCGTGCTGCCCGGGACACCACGGCCCGGGACACCACGGCCCGGGACACCACGGCCCGGGCCGCCCAAGAGCTTCAGGACCTGCTCACCCGGGCCGGCTTCACCGGCCTGCGGGTCGAGACCCTCGACCTCGACCCGCCCGTCGCCTGCGTCCTCGCCGCCGATCCAGCCGGCAGGCCGTCATGACCGCCAGGACACGCGAGATGACCGGTGCCCGGGAGAGGTCAGCCGGCGGGCGTGCCGAACCAGTGGGAGAGGTGGGCGTCAAGATCCTGCTGATCGTCGCCGATCCAGGCGACGTGGCCGTCGGGGCGTAGCAGGACGCATGGGACGTCCAGCGCCGCGGTGGGATCCGCGAGGTAGTCGATCCGGTCCGACCAGCCGCCGGCGCTCAGGCGTCCGGTGCGGTCCAGCAGCAGGCCGCGGCCGCGATGCAGCAGATCGTAGAGGCGGCCCTGTTTCACGTCGATGTCGCGCAGGCGGCGGCCGAGCAGGTCGGGGCCGTCGCCGAAGTCGTAGCGGATGCCGATCGCGGTGATCTTCTCGATCAGATGGCGGTTCACCACGTCGAAGTCCATCAGTTCGCTGAGCAGCCTGCGTACGGCCTGCGGGCCCGGTTCGGCGGACAGCAGTTCCCTCTGGGCGCGGGTGTTGTCCAGCACGTCCTCGGCGACCGGACGGCGTTCGGCCTGGTAGGTGTCCAGCAGTGTGCCCGGCGCCCAGCCGCGGATCTGCGCGGCCAGTTTCCAGCCGAGGTTGACCGCGTCCTGAACGCCGAGGTTGAGGCCCTGCCCGCCGATGGGCGGATGGATGTGTGCCGCGTCGCCGGCCAGCAGCACCCGCCCGGCCCGATACCGTTCGGCCAGCCGGGTGGCGTCCCCGAAGCGGGACAACCAGCGTGGGGAGTGCACGCCGAAATCCGTTCCGGCGATGGCGCGCAGCGCGTGTTCGAAATCCTCGAGGGTGGGCGGTTCCGCGCGATCGACGACTCCCACGGCGGGGACGACGACGCTGTAGACCCCACCGCCGAAGGGCCTGAGCCAGAACGGTTTGCGGGTCTCGTTGATCTCGGCCACCTTGGCGGTGATCTCCTCCTGCGGCGCACCCACTTCCATCTCGCCCATCAGCGTCTCGGTGCGGGAGGGCTCGCCGGGGAAGCCGACGCCGAGCAGTTTGCGCACCGTGCTGCGCGCGCCGTCACAGCCGACGAGATAGCGCGTACGCAGCCGTTCCCCGTCGGCCAGCTCGACGGTCACGCCCTCGTCGTCCTGCTCGAAACCGGTCACCGCGCGACCACGCCGCACCTGCGCGCCCAGTTCGGTCGCATGCTCCTCAAGCAGGCGTTCGATCACCGGTTGCGGGATGCCCAGCAGATAGGCGTGCGCGGAGTCCAGCCCTTTGGGCGCGGGTTTGTCGATGGCGGCGAAGAAGCCGCCGGCCGGACGCCGTCTTGCATGCGGGAGAACGCGCTCCAGCAGTCCGCGCATCGCCATCAGCTCGATACTGCGAATGTGCAGACCGACGATGCGGACGAACGACTTGGGCTCGGTCTCCTTCTCCACGACGAGCACCCGCATGTCGTGCAGCCGTAGTTCGGCGGCCAGCATCGCGCCGGTCGGCCCGCACCCGGCGATGATCACGTCGAACACGGGTGCGCGATCGGCGTCGGTGGCGGGTGCCCGGACAACTGCGGGGACCTCGCCCACGGTGAAGTCGCGATCGGCCATGTCGCTCGACGACGGCTCGGCGGTGAACTGGGAACGCATAGGTGTTGCCTTTCGGGAGTGCCGTGATGGCGAGGCACTCCCGGCGACACCTACGTCAATCGCCCGGCCGTGACGGGAAGGGGGAGCACCCACGTCGATGCAGCGTTCATGGGTCTCACCTCCTCGGACGGTGTCACGGTAGACCGCACGCTACAAGCCCGGGCGTGATCTCGTCCAATCCTTTTTCCGGCCCTCCGATCAGCAGATGGACCGGGCGACGCGGGTAGTAGTCTGCGTTCATGTTCCACCGCAAACCCCTCGAAGAGCGCATCGCCGAGCGCGTCGCCAAGCGGCCTCCGCTCAAGGAGGGCAAGCACTTCGAGCACCGCCCCGCGCTGATCGTGTTCTGCGTGGTCATCGCGCTGGTCGCGCTGAAGATCGTGGGCGCGTTCGCCCTCATGAAGTGGGGCGTCAAGTAGGCCCCCCGCCTTACTCGGTGGATCGGACGCCGGCGTCTCCCGGACCGGCAGAGGGCAGCAGCGCGTCGCCGAGCATCCGCCAGTACGGCAGCGCGGACCGCCCCGGCTCGATCCCGATGACCTGGATCGCGACGTGGTCGGCGCCCGCGTCGAGGTGCGCGCGGAGCTTGGCCACGATGGTGTCGAGGTCGCCCCAGAACACCAGGTCGTCGATGAGACGGTCGCTGCCGCCGCCCGTGATCTCCTCATCGGCGTACCCCAGCCGCCGGAACTTGGCGATGTTGTACGGCGTGTTCAGGTAACGGTGGAGGTGCTCGCGCGCGGCCGCACGGGCCCTGGCGGGGTCGGACTCGAACAGCACCGCGTGTTCGACGCCCAGGAACGCGTCCGGCCCGAGAATCTCCCGCGCCTGTGCGGTGTGCGCCACGGTGACGTGATAGGTGAGCGCGCCGGCGGAGCGGTCACGGGCCAGTTCGAGCATCTTGGGCCCGTACGCCGCGAGGATGCGGCGCATCGGCGTCCGCGGCAGCGGGTTGGGCGTCGTCAGCCCGTCCATCTCGTCGAGGTAGCCGGCCATCGCCGCCAGCGGCGTGATCCCCGGCCGCGGCACGCCGCCGAACCCCAGGCCCAGCACGTGCCGCCCGGGGTAGGCGTCGGCCAGGAGCAGCGCGGCGCCGTACGCCCTGGGGGCCTCGCGCGACCAGATCTGCGCGATGCCGTTGACGACGGTGATCCGCCGCGTGCAGGAGAGCAGGTAACCGGCGTGCGTGAACGCCTCACGCCCCGCCAGCTCCGGGATCCAGAACGCGGGCCATCCCCGGTCCTCCAGTTCCTGCACCGACTCGCGCATCCGCGCGGCCGGTTGGTGCTCGAAGTCGAAGGTGTAGATCCCGAACCTGCCCAGATCCAGGCCGTCGAGGTCGCCCATCGATGATCTCCTCACGCTCGTCTCCACACCCAGTACATATCGAAGTATCGCAGATTATCGATATGTGGTGCGATGCGGAGTCCCTCGTCGTGCGGCGTCGCGGTTCTAGAGCGTCTCCATCAAGATGGCGAAGAGCTGGGCGATGCGCTGATCGTCGCGCTTGTAGTGGGTCCACTTGCCCACCCGTGTGGCCTTCACCAGGCCCGCCCGTTGCAGCTCGGCCATGTATGCCGACACCGTCGACTGTGCGAGTCCCGCCCTGGCCTGGATGTGGCTCACGCACACGCCGACTTCGGCCGGATCGGCGATCGCCTCCTCCAGCGGGAAGTGACGCTCCGGCTCACGCAGCCACATCAGCATCTGCAACCGCACCGGGTTCGACAGCGCGCGCAACGCGTCGACCAGCCCGGGATCCGGTGAGATCGCAGTCTCCTCCATGAACCCAGGCTACAGCTCCCCCACCGATAGTTCGCATTTCCTCGATTTGATCGAGGAATCACGATTCCAGCGCGCTGCCCTGCTGCCACTTGCTGAACGGCATCTGCCAGAAGCCCCAGCCGTTGTTCCACTCCAGGATCCGGCTGGTGCCGACGATCTTGACGACGTCGCCCCGGTGGAAGTTGTCGTAGAACCACTTGGCCTGGGAGGGGCTGGCGTTGACACACCCGTGGCTCACGTTGGCCCGGCCCTGCGAGCCGACCGACCAGGGTGCGCTGTGGACGTACTCGCCGCTGTTGGAGATCCGCACGGCGTGGTTGACGACCTCCTTGTAGTAGCCGGGGTCGCCTTCCTTCTTGCCGGGGGAGATCATGGTGACGGGGTTACCGCGTTCCATGGTCAGGTGGATGCCCGTGGTGGTGGTGTACTCGCGGGTGGTCGCCATTCCGGCGCTGATCTTCATGGTCTGCACGACCTTGCCGTCGCGCCGGACCACCATCATGTGGCTCTTGGTGCTGACCGAGCTGATCCAGGCCGCACCGATCTTGATGGTCGTCGTGTGGTCCTCGAGGCCGTAGGTGTCCGGCCCGGCCTTCACGCCGGTCAGGTGCGCGGTGAACTTCACCTTCTGGTGCGCGGGCCAGTATTTGGACGTCCGGTAGATGACGTACTGGTCGTCGATCCACCGCCACGCGCCCTTGACCGGCTTCTCCGCGTCCACCTCGAGGGCCTGCTCCACGGCGGCCTTGTCCTGCACCGGCGCGTTGAACCGCACCATGATCGGCATGCCGACGCCGACGGTCTCCCCCTTGATGCCGGGCGTGACGTCCACGACCTCCAGCCCGACCTTGGGCTTGAGCGTGGTGAAGCGGCTGGTCGCGGTCGCCGGGCCGCCCTTGCCGGTGGCCTTGGCCGACACCGTGTACTTGGCCGAGGGCTTGAGCGGCTCCTTGGAGGTCCACTTGGTGTGGGTGGAGTCGAACTCACCCTCGACCGCCTCGTCGCCCGCCTGGACGACGACCTCCTCCAGCTCGCCGTCGGCGGCCGTGACGACCACGGTCTTGTCGGGGCGCACCTTCGCGCTGCCCGTCGCCGGGCTGATCGCGATCTTCGGGGCGGGGACGGCGGGCGCGGTGTCGCCGGAGTCTCCGCCCGCCGCACCCGGCGTGCCCGGCGTGCCCGCCCCGCCGGAGCATGCCGACAGAGCCGCGGTCAGCGCCACGGCGACTGCGGCGATCGGCCACCTCGAACGACTTCCAGTGCTCAGCACAACTACTCCCCCATGAGCGCGAAGGGCACCATAAGACCTTATGCGGGGTTGCCTCCTATGTTGGCATTTTCTCCAGGGCTCAGGTCACATTTCGGTCGCTTCTTCGGTGGACGCGTCTCTGTAGACGGTAAGGTGCACGTCAAGACTGATCAAGTGGCGAGTCAGCACCCGCTGCGGCGAGGGCCTGCACATCCGCGTACGACGGAAGGCCCGTGGGCATCTGCCCGCCCGCGGCGACCGCCCGGGCGGTCTCGGTCACCGCGTGCAGGGCGGCCCGCAGCAGCAGCGACCCGGTGCTGATCCGGCGGACGCCGAGCGCGGCCAGGCCGTCGACCGTGTGGCGGCCGGGCAGGAACAGCACGTTGAGCGGTAGATCGCCCGCGTCCACCAGTGCCCGCACGTCGTCGTCGGCGGCGACCCCGGGGACGAACACCCCGTCGGCCCCGGCCTCGGCGAAGGCCCGCAGCCTGGCGATGGTCACCTCCAGGCCGCCGGCCCCCAGCCAGTAGGTGTCGGTGCGGGCGTTGACGAACAACCGCGGCGCCCGCGACTTGACCGCCGCGATCGTCTCGCACCGCTCGGCGAGGTCCGCCAGCGTCCCGGCCGGCCGGCCGTCCTCGATGTTGACGCCGGCCACGCCGAGGGCGGCGAGTTCGGCGGCGATCTCGGCCACCCCCTCCGGCGTCTGCGCGAAGCCGCCCTCGATGTCCACCGACACCGGGCACGGCAGCCCGGCCAGCCGCCGGGCCAGCGCCAGCGTCTCCGCCGCGGTGTCGCCGGTCGCGTCGGGTTTGCCCGCCGCCGCGGCGACGCCGAGGCTCGTGGTCCCGATCGCGGCGAACCCGGCGGCGGCCAGAACGGCCGCCGAGGCGTGGTCCCAGGCGTTGGGCAGCACCAGGGGACGCGGTGCATGATGCAGAGCCCGGAACGTCTCGGCGTGGGTGGTCATCGGGGTCCTTCCGTGGTGGTGGCGCCCTCCAGGTAGAGGCGGGCGGGCACACGCAGGTTCGGCGACGGTTCGTACGGAACCTGCTCGTACGGAACCTGCTCGTGCGGATTCGGGGGGCCGGCGAGGCGGTGCGCCAGCGCGGCCTCGACGACGCCCGCCGCCAGGGCGAGCGCGGTCCGCTCCCCCGGGCAGGGCCTGATCCCGCTGCCGAAACCCAGATGCCCACCGCCCCCGCCGCCCGGCTCGAAACAGGCCGGGTCGAAACAGGCCGGGTCGAAACGGCCCGGCAGGAAACGGCCGGGGTCGAAACGGCCGGGGTCGGGGAAGACGTCGGGGTCCCGGTTGGCCGCCGCCAGGTCCAGCAGGAGGACGGCCCCCGCGGGCACACGCACTCCCCCGGCCGCGGCATCCTCGGCCGCCACCCGGCGCGTGAGCCGTACGGGCGGGTCCCACCGCAGGGTCTCGGCGAGCAGCGCCTCGACCGGCCACCGCGCGGACCAGCCGGCGGACAAGTCAGCGGACCAGCCGGAGGGCGGGCCGGCGGGCAGGCGGGCCACGGCGACGAGGGTGTTGCCCACCAGGCCCGCGGTGGCGTCGCAGGCCTGGATCAGCGCCCCCGCCACCGCGGCCAGCAGGCCGGGCTCGGGTTTCTCCCCGTCGCCGAGCGCCGCCGCGAGCACGCCCACCGCCGCATCCCCCGCGGGCGCCGCACCCGCGGCGGGCGGGAGGTGGTAGGCGGCGGCCATGGTGGTCACCGCGGCGACCACCTCCTCCCGCCGGTCCTCCGGGACGCCGAGCCGCGTGGCGAGGACGCCGACGGGGACGCGGCGGGCGATCCTTGCCATCACGTCCACACGGGCGCCGCCCGCCAGTTCGGCGCCGGTCCGATCGAACGCCTCCCGGCGCAGCCGTACGGGGTCGAGGGCGCCGAGCATCCCCGTCACGCGGGCGCGGCGGCGGCCGTGCTCGGCGCCGTTGCTGAACCTGCTCACCGCTCCCAGCAGCCAGGCCATTCCCGTTCCCGGTCGCGCGGCGGGGGCGGCGGGCACCAGAAAACGGGGATCGGCGAGCACGGACCGCACGTCCACGTGCCGGATGAGCCGCCGTTCCGGTACGGCGGGTGGATCTACTGTCATCGGTGGCCGGGAGCCGTGGAGGCCGCCCCCTTCCCCCCTTTCTGTGGTGCTCGTCGCCTCCCCGGCAGGCTAGGGCCGTGATCCTTCGGCAACCGTCGAAAGATGAACGTTTCACGCCTAAATGTGCGCTGTGCGGCGTATGGGCCTTTGGGTCTTCTCAAAGATCGGCCCGCGGGTTATCACAGGGCAGGAGGGTTGATCGTGATCCCCGCGCCCTTCTAGAACGTTCCACCGCTCCACGACCGGGCACCACTCGCCGGGCATCCGGCGTCGGAATCTCGTACGCCCACTGGGCACCACCGCGATGGAGGACGGCATGCGCCTGTTACGCAACGTGTTCACTCGGTTACTTCTACTGTTCGCGATGGTCGCCGCCGGCGCCGTCGCCGGGTCGGGGACCGCGAACGCGGCGGTTCCCGACGCGTGGGGGTTCGCCTACGTCGACACCAGCTCCGGCGTGCCGAACCTGTCCTACCAGGCGGGCAGCTGGACATCCGGTGCGGTCTCCGTCACGCCCGGCGTCCCCGGGGAGTACTTCGTGCGGTTCCCGCAGATCGGGATCCCCCAGGGCGGCGGGATCGCGCACGTGACCGCGATCTCGCAGTCGGCCGAGTGGTGCCAGATCGAGAAGTGGGGCCAGGTCGGCACGGACGAGATGGTGGCGGTGCGCTGCTACCGGTACGGCGGCGGCCCGGCCAAGGCGCTGTTCTCCATCGTCTTCGCAAGCAGCAGCGGGGCGCTGTTCTCCGCGGCGCAGGCGTTCGGCTACGTCTTCTGGAACGGCAGCTCCATCGGCTCCGACTACAACTCCTCGCTCGGGGTGAACTCCGTCTTCCACAACGCCACCGGTGACTGGACCGTCTGGCTGCCCGGTCTCGGCTCGTCCGTGCAGGCGGGGAACATCCAGGTCACCGCGGTCGACTCCGGGCAGCCGGCGCGGTGCAAGGTGGGCGCCTGGAGCTGGGCGACGTCCGGGCAGAAGATCCAGGTGCTGTGCCACGACGCCACCGTCAACCCGCTCGACACCGGCTGGACCCTCACCTACCAGCGCGAGCGGGCCATCACCGGTGCGTTCGCGCCGCCGAAGCTGTTCGCCTACACCTTCGACAACACCCCGGCCAACCCCGGGCCGTACGCGCCGGTGCCCCCCGCTATCAACTTCAACTACCCCGGCGCGGTCAACACGATCCAGTCGGCCGGGACCGGCCTGCGCCTCGTGACCTTCCCCAAGGTCGGGGCGTTGCCCAACGACGTGCAGGTCACGGCGTACGGCCCCGGTCCGGGGTTCTGCAACCTGCTCACCTTGTGGACGACCTCGGGCTCGACCGCCGTTGTCCGTGACGTCGCCTGCTACAACGCCACCACCAGGGTCAACCAGGCGTCGTTCGTGACCTACACCTCGGTGTACTGACGACCGACGGCAGGGGCGGGCGCGCCGGCCAGGGCACGAAAGATCAGGGCACGAAAGATCAGGGCACGCGGAGGCGGTGGGTCAGCCCCGTGTGGCGGCGGCCCGCCCCCCGCGTGCGTACGGCCTGGCCGAGCGCCCGCCGCGACCCGACGATGACCACGAGCTTCTTGGCCCGGGTGATGGCGGTGTAGAGCAGGTTGCGCTGCAGCATCATCCAGGCGCTGGTGGACAGCGGGATGACCACGGCCGGATACTCGCTGCCCTGGGAGCGGTGGATGCTGACCGCGTAGGCGTGGGCGAGTTCGTCGAGCTCGTCGAAGGAGTAGTCGACGTTCTCGTCCTCGTCGGTCAGCACGGTCAGCTTGCTCTCCTCGGGGGCGATGGCGGTGACGACGCCGACGGTGCCGTTGAACACCCCGGCCGCGCCCTTGTCGTAGTTGTTGCGCAGCTGGGTGACCTTGTCGCCGACGCGGAAGACCCGCCCGCCGTACCGGCGCTCCGGCATGCCCTCGCGGGCGGGGGTCAGCGCCTCCTGCAGGGCGGTGTTGAGCGCGCCCGCACCGGCAGGGCCGCGGTGCATGGGCGCCAGCACCTGAACGTCCCTGCGGGGGTTGAGCCCGAATTTGCCGGGAATGCGGCGGGCGACCACGTCCACGGTCAGGGCGGCGATCTCCTCGGGTTCCTCGCAGGGGAACAGGAAGAAGTCGGGGAAATCCCGGACCAGGGGGTGCTGGCCGGTGTTGACGCGGTGGGCGTTGACGACCACGCCGGACTCCTGCGCCTGGCGGAAGATCTGCGTCAGGCGCACCCGGGGGATGCCGGGGGCGGCCAGCAGGTCGCGCAGCACCTCTCCGGCGCCGACCGAGGGAAGCTGGTCGACGTCGCCGACGAACAGCAGGTGCGCGCCCGGGGCGACCGCCTTGGCGAGCTTGTTGGCCAGCAGCAGGTCGAGCATGGACGCCTCGTCCACCACGACCAGGTCGGCGTCGAGGGGGTTGTCGCGGTCGAAGGTCGCGTCCCCGCCGGGGCGCAGCTGGAGCAGCCGGTGCACGGTGGTGGCCTCGTGCCCGGTCAGCTCCGCCAGCCGCTTGGCCGCCCGGCCGGTCGGGGCGGCCAGGATGACCTTGGCCCGTTTCGCGCGGGCGAGGGTCACCACCGAGCGCACGGTGAAGCTCTTGCCGCAGCCGGGGCCGCCGGTCAGGACGGCGACCTTCTCCGTCAGTGCGAGCCGTACGGCCTGGGCCTGCTCGGGGGCGAGGTCGGCGCCGGTCCGGCCGCGCAGCCAGTCGAAGGCGGCCGGCCAGTCCACGTCCTCGAACGCCCCGAGCCGGTCGTGGCCGGAGGTCAGCAGGGTGCGCAGCGTGCCGGCCAGCGACAGCTCGGCGCGGTGGAAGGGGACGAGGTAGATCGCGGGGACGGTGCTCTCGCCGTCGTCCCCGTCCCGCTCCCCGTTGCCCCTGGCCGGGACCTCCTCGCGGACCACGCCCTCCTCGGCGATCAGCTCCTCCAGGCACGCCGAGGTCAGGTCGGGCGGCACCTCCAGGATCTTGACGGCGTCGGCGACCAGGTTGGGGGCGGGCAGGAAGCAGTGGCCGTCGTCGGCGGCCTGCGACAGCGTGTAGCGCAGGCCGGCCTTGACCCGCTCGGGGCTGTCGTGCGGGATGCCCACGGCCTGCGCGATGGTGTCGGCGGTCTTGAACCCGATGCCCCACACGTCGTCGGCGAGCCGGTAGGGCTCCTTGCGGACCACGTCGATGGAGTCCTCGCCGTACTGCTTGAAGATGCGCACGGCGATGGAGGTGGACACCCCGACGCCCTGCAGGAAGATCATCACCTCTTTGATGATCTTCTGTTCCTCCCAGGCGGCCGCGATCATCTTGGTCCGCTTGGGCCCGAGACCGGGGACCTCGACCAGGCGCTTGGGCTCCTCCTCGATCACCCGCAGCGTGTCGGTGCCGAAGTGGTCCACGATCCGCTCGGCCATCTTCGGGCCGATGCCCTTGATCAGCCCGGAGCCGAGGTAGCGCTGGATGCCCTGGATCGTCGCCGGCAGGACGGTGGAGTACGACCACACCTCGAACTGCCTGCCGTACCTGGGGTGGGAGCCCCAGCGGCCGGTGAGCCGCAGCGACTCGCCCACCTGCGCCCCGAGCAGTGGGCCGACGACGGTCAGCAACTCGGTGCCGGACCGTTCGGTGGCGACCCTGGCGATCGTGTAGCCGGTCTCCTCGTTGGCGTAGGTGATCCGCTCCAGCACGGCGTCGAGCTGCACGCCGGGCGGCCTGCCCGCGGCGCCTCCGGGAGGATTCGTCATGGGTCGCATTGTCTCCCAAACGGCGGGACCCGCCCGACCGGAACCCGCGCCGCCGGGGACGGACCCGCGCCCGGCGTCCGGGCGGTCAGCGCGGCAGGCGCAGCCCTGCGATGAGCAGTCCGGCCAGCCGTCGTGCGTCGTAGTGCGGGTCGTGCTCGGCGCCGATGCAGAGATTCCCCACGCCGCGCATGAGCTGGATGGCCGGGATGTCGGAGCGGATCTCGCCGGCGGCGGCCGCGGCGTCGAGCAGCCGGGCGCACACGGGCACGAGGCGGTCGAGGAAGTAGGCGTGCAGGGCGTCGAAACCGGCGTCGTCGGAGCGCAGCACGGCGGCCAGCCCGTGCTTGGTGACCAGGAAGTCGACGAAGAGGCCGATCCAGCGCTCCAGCGCGGCGTACGGCGTCGCGCCGGCCTCCAGCAGGGCCGGTCCGGCCTCGGCGCAGGCTTCGACCTGGTGCCGGTACACGGCGATGATGAGATCGGCTCGCGTCGGGAAGTGGCGGTAGATCGTCGCCGTCCCGACACCGGCCTTGGCCGCGATGTCGCGTACGGGCGCGTCCACACCTGAGGCGACGAAGACCGCGGCGGCCGCGTCGAGCAGGGTCTTCTCGTTGCGCTGTGCGTCCGCCCGTTTGGGCCGGGCCGCCCGCTCCGCGCCCCGGTCGCTGTCGTTCATCGCGCGGCTCCCTCCGTTGCCCGGCTTGCTAAACGGGACACTGTTTCGTATCGTCAAAACGGAACGCGGTCCCGCTTGCTCATCATGCCAGAGCGGCGGGCCGGCGACCAAGCCATGCGCGTCGCCCCCGCGTATCCCTCCCAGATGAACGACGGCGGCGCGCCCCACTCCGGTGCCGCCGGTGCCGAAAGGACCGATCCGATGCCGCATTCCCTCCACCCCACTTTCGGGATCATGACCGCCCCGCAGCAGGTCACCTACCAGGACGTCCTGCGGGTCTGGCGCGAGGCGGACGCGATCCCGCAGATCGAGCACGCGTGGCTGTTCGACCACCTCATGCCGATCGGCGGCGACCCGGACGGGCCGGCCTACGAAGGCTGGACGCTGCTCGCGGCCCTCGCCGCGCAGACCCGCCGACTGCGGCTCGGCGTGCTGGTGACCAGCAACCGGTTCCGGCCGCCCGCGATGCTCGCCAAGATCGCCGCGACCGTCGACGACATCTGCGGCGGACGGCTCGACTTCGGCATCGGCGCCGGCTCACGCCCCGGCCACCCTCTGGCCCGGCGTGAGTACGACGCACACGGCCTGCCCTTCCACGACGCCGCGCACGCCGTGGAGAGCCTCGCCGAAGCCTGTACGGTGATCCGGCGGTTGTGGACCGAGACCGAACCGTTCGACTTCGACGGCGCCCACGTCCGGCTCACCGGTGCGTTCTGCAACCCCAAACCCGTCCAGCGCCCCCATCCGCCGATCCTCATCGGCGGACGCTCGTCCCCGACGCTGCGCGTGGCCGCCGAACACGCCGACCTGTGGAACATCCCCGGCGGCGACATCGACGACGTCGTCGGCCGCAGCGCGCTGCTCGACCGCTACTGCGCCGAGATCGGCCGCGACCCCGCCTCCATCACCCGCTCGATCCACCTGCCCGTCTCCTACGACCGGCCCGGCCCCACCCGGGACGCGATCGGCGAGGCGATCGACGCCGGCTTCCGGCACATCGTCCTCGGACTGCCGTCGCCCTACCCCGCCGGCGTCGCCCGGTGGGTGGCCGACGAACTCATCACCTCACGAAACAACTGAGAGGAAAACCCACCCATGAGCCACACAGGCACGGCGACCACGGACATGGCCGTCGGCGCGCCCACCGCGGTCGTCTCGGTGAAGCCGGTGGTGCTGCCGGCCCCCGGCCGTGGCGAGGATCTGCGCGTACGCGTGTCCGCGCCGGCGACCGGGAGCGAACTGCCGGTCATCGTCTTCTCGCACGGCTTCGGGGAGTCGATGGACGGCTACGGCCCGCTGGCCGACTTCTGGACCGCCCACGGATTCGCGGTGATCCAGCCCACCCATCTCGACTCGCGGACGCTGAACCTTTCTCCCGACGACCCCCGTACGCCGCTGATCTGGCGGTTGCGCGTCGAGGACCTGAAGCGCGTCCTCGACGGGCTGGAGCTCATCGAAGCCGCCGTTCCCGGCCTCGGCGGGCGGCTCGACCGAGGCCGCGTCGCCGTGGCCGGGCACTCCTGGGGCGCCCAGACGGCGAGCATGCTCCTGGGCGCGCGCGTCCTCGATCCCAAGGGCGAGCCGGGAGAGGACCTGTCCGACCCGCGGATCAAGGCGGGTGTGCTGCTCGCCGTCCCCGGCGCGGGCGGAGCGGACCTGACTCCGTTCGCCGCCGAGCACTTCCCCTTCATGAACCCGGGCTTCGCGGAGATGACCACACCGGCCCTCATCGTCGCGGGAGACCGCGACCAGTCCCTGCTGTCGGTCCGGGGGCCGGACTGGTTCACCGACGCGTACGTCCTGAGCCCGGGCGGCAAGAGCCTGCTCACTGTCTTCGGGGCGGAACACTCGCTCGGCGGCATCTCCGGATACAACGTCACGGAGACGACGGACGAGAACCCCGGGCGGGTCGCCCTGATCCGGCGGCTCACGTGGGCCTACCTCCGCACCGCGCTCGGTCTCGACGATTCCGCCTGGCCGGCGGCGCGTGCCGCGTTGGCGGAGGCCGGCGACCCGCTGGGCCGGATCGAATCCCGCTGAATCCCTGACAAGCGCACCGCGCGCCCCCTTAACCGCCTCGTCACCGGCGGGGGGCGCGCGGTCGCCCACCGGCCGGGGTGACGCACCGGCGGCGCGGTCAGTAAGGGGACGCCGAGTTGCTCGCGGCCCAGTGCTTCTCGGCGTCGGAGCCCGCCGGAGGCGGCGCGATCCCGTTGATCATCCAGAGGTCTTCGCTGGTCTCGTCGACGTGGAACTCCCAGTGCAGCCCTGCGTGCCGTTCGAGGAAGGGCTGCAGCATGCCCTTGATCCACTGGGCGGTCCGGCGCCGGCTCTCCCGATCGGGGTTGCTGCGCGCGATGTGGTCGATGGCGATGCGGACACCGGCCGGGGTGGGCTCCCCGCCGACGTAGAAGTCCTCGGGCCGGGTCTGGTGGAACAGCGTGATCACGTAGAACCGGGGCAGCCCGATCTGTTCGTAGTGGTCGGCGATACGGGAGGCGAGCCGGTGCTTCTCCGTGTCGGTGAAGATCCCGGGCGTGTGATGAATGGTCCACAGTGGCATGGCGGTTCGGTACTCCTTGAGTGCGCAGATGCGGTCTCAGCGGGCGGTCGAGAAGGTCAGGTTCTCCACGGGGCCCGGCAGCGCCGCCTTGGCGGCGACCGTGACGTCGTCGGCGAGCACTTCCGCGGCCCCGGACTCCAGGCCGTCGACGATCCGCGCGGCCACGTCGGCCGGATCGGCCTTCGGCAGTTCGAGGGCGGAGACCATGTCGGTGTCGATGAAGCCCGCGTGCACACCGACGACCTGGGTGTTCTGGCGCGCCAGTTCGATCCGGAGCGAGTTCGTGAGCGACCACGCCGCCGCCTTGGACGCTCCGTAGGCGCCGCTGCCGGCCAGCCAGGACAGCACGGAGTGCATGTCGACGAGCGCGCCTCCGCCGTTCGCGCCCAGGATCGGTGCGAAGGCCCGCGCCATCCGCAGCGGTCCGAAGACGTTGACGTCGAACGTCACGGTGACGTCCTCGAAGTCGCCCGTCAGCAGTGGGGCGGGCAGCAGGATCCCGGCGTTGTTGAACACGATCTCGGCGTCGGTGGCGATCTCCGCGAGGGCGGCGACCGACGCCGCCGAGCGGACCTCCAGTTCGGCGGCGACGACGCCTGGACGGTCGTCGACGTACGCCGAGCGCGCGGTCGAGTACACCTTTCGCGCCCCGCGTGCCAGCACCTCGTCGACCAGCGCCGCGCCGAGTCCACGCCGGCCCCCCGTCACCACAACCACCCTGCCCGCCACCGCGACCATGACGTCCCCCTGAGTAACGACTTCGTTAGCGAGATTGCATCACACCCTGCTGACTAACGCAAGCGTTAGCTACAATGCCGGGGTGGCGATGAAGTTCGAGGAACGGCTGAGCGACCGGGACGCGTGGTCCATCGGCGACGGATGCTCGGCCGGGCGGGTGCTGGACCTGCTCAGCACCAAGACGGTGTTCCTGGTGGTCCGCGAATGCTTCTACGGCACAACGCGGTTCGACGACTTCGTGACCCGGGTCGGGGCCTCGGCGCCCGCGGTGTCGCGCGCGCTCAGACAGCTGAAGGCCGCGGGCATCGTCGCGCCCGTCGCCTATCGGGAGCCGGGGAACCGGGCCCGCGACGAATACCGGCTGACGGAGGCCGGCGAGGACCTGCTGCCGGTGTTCCTGTCGCTGATTCAGTGGGGCGACAGGCACCTGCAGGACGGCCGCCCGCCCCTGTCGTTCGTCGAGGCCGGCACCGGCCGTCCGATACGGGTCCGCGTCAGTGCCGAGCCGGCGCCGGAGACGGCGTGCGACGACATCGAGATCCGGGTGCACCCCGCCTGGGACGCGGCTAGCGGCGCACCTTGAACCTCAGGTGCAGCACTCCGTCGCCCTGGACGACCACATGGGGCTCCTCCAGCGGATGCGGCCCGTCGATGCCGCCGAAGTAGCGTTTGCCCGATCCAAACACCACGGGCACCACGTCCATCGCCACCTCGTCCACGAGACCGGCCGCGAGGATCTGGCCGCCCACGTCGCCGGCGTTCACGCTGACGATTCGCTCCCCGGCGAGCTCCTGCGCCTTGTCGATCGCAGCCGTCACGTCGTCGACGAAGTGGTACGACGCCTCCGGGTGCCAGCCGTCGGGCCTGGGCCGGTGAGACACCACGATCACGTGGTCGCCCGCGGGCGGCCGGCCCTCCCAGCCGTTCACCTGGTCGAACAGGTGGCGGCCCATCACGATCACGCCGATCGACTCCCATATCGGCCGGACGTACTCCGCCGATGCCCGCGAGAGCATGAAGTCGCTACCGGTTCCGGAATGGTCGTACTGCTGGTCGCCGCCTTGGCGGATCGGGGTGTCCCCGTTGAAATACCAGTCGTGGAGTGGCCCGACGTCGTCGTTCTCGTCGGCGATGAAGCCGTCCACCGACACCGCGTTGTGCATGGTGACTGTGCCCACTGGTTCTCCTCGAGCTTGTGCCGACGAGCCGCACCCGTGCGGGGAACTCGAAGAGGAAACGCCTGGTCCAGACGCCCATGAACCATCCATCGGTGAGCATCGCCGGCGGCACCGAGGGGTCGGAATCCCACAGGCGGGCGGGCTCGCCCAGGTTGACGAACAGGTGTGCCGACGGCATCGGCGGCACGTTCATCCGGCGGTGTCGCGGCACTCCGGTCAGGCAGTAGATGTCGTCGATGAACCGGTCGAGCGGGGGTGCGGGCACCCGGCCGACGTATTCCATCGACCCAGTGTGACCGACGAGAAATCGATCTCGCACGTCACCGGGTCGCAGTTAGCAGTCACTGTCCGTGCACGCATGCCTACATGTTGCCTTAAGCAAGTTAGCATGTTAAGTTAATCGCATGGAGCAGAACCTCAGCCTCAACCTGCATGTGCTCACCGCCCGGCTGGACCGGGCCGCCGACCGGATCCTGCGGGCGGAGCACGGCATCTCCTACAGCCGGTTCCTGGCGCTGACCCTGGTGGGAGAGCTGGGAGCCTCGACGCAGCGGACCCTCGCCGAATACCTCGGCGTGACCGAGCCGTCGGTGAGCCGCATGACGACCGTCCTGGCCGCCGACGGTCTTCTCGACGTCCAGCCCGACCCCGCCGGGGGGAACCGCCGGCGGCTGAGCCTCACCGACGAGGGAAAGCGGCGGGTGACCTCGATCCGGCAGGAGTTCGAAGAGCGGCTGGCCATGGTCGTCGCCCACAGCGGCGTGCCGTACGCCGAGTACGCCGAGCACACCGCGCGGCTGCTGGCGACGTTCGACCGGCTGGAGCGGGAGGCGGGCAAGTGAGCAGGACCATCGACACCCCGCCCTTACGCCGAGGCACGGCCGGCTCCGCCGACGGCACGGCGATCGGCTACCAGACGCTGGGCACGGGCCCCGACCTCATCGTGATCGGCGGAACTCTGCGGACCTCCGACGACTACCTGCCGCCGGCCGCCACGCTGGCCCGCTCCTTCACGGTGCACGTCGTCGACCGGCGCGGACGCGGCGCCAGCGACCCCCAGGGACCCGGCTACTGCCTGGCCAGGGAAGTGGAGGACCTGCGCGCCGTTCAGGCCGCCACCGGGGCGCGCCTGGCCTTCGGCCACAGCTACGGCGGACTGGTCGTCCTGGAGACCGCACGATCCTTCCCGCTGTTCGACCGCATCGCGATCTACGAGCCCGGAGTGCCCTGCTCCCCCGTCCCCACCGCCTGGATGGCCCCCTTCCGGGAACGGCTGGCCGCCGGCGACCACTACGGCGCGTTCATCCACTTCATCCAAGGCTCCGGCGGCGCGCCGGACTTCATGAGCAAGCTGCCGCACTGGTATCTGCGCATGGTCTTCCGCATCGCCTTCCGCGGGCCGGCCTGGCAGCGGATGCGGCCCCTGCTGGGAGCCTGCCTTTCCGAGCACGAGCAGCTCGCCGCCCAGTATGGCCGGCTCGCCGAGTTCGCGGACGTCACCGCCCCGGTGCTGCTCCTCGTCGGCGGCCGCTCCAAGCCCGAACACCGAGCGGAGTTCGCCATGCTCCGCGACACCCTTCCCGACGCGACCCTCGACACCATCGACGGACTGAACCATCTGTCGCCCACGGAACCGAAAACGGGCCCGGTCGTGGCCGAACGGGCCCTGCCGTTCCTCCTGGGACGATGACGTGGACGGGTCGCCGGACCACGCCCGCGATCTCCGATGAGGTGGCCGTCATGGCGCTTAAGGGCCGGCGGGTCTCGGTGATGAGCGGCGGTTCGGGCATCGGGGAGGCGAGGGCGCCGGCACCTTCGCGCGTCGTAATCCCGTCGTGGCGCGGACGCCGACTGCCTAGGGTTCTGCCAGTGAGAGATCTCCGCCTGCTGCCCAAGGCTCACCTGCACACCCACCTGGAAAGCACCGTCCGTCCCGCCACGATCCGCGAGCTGGGAGGCGAGCCGCCGGTCCAGGACCGGCCGTTCACCGATTTCAGGGAGTTCGCCGACCAACGCGCCAGGGTGCGCGCGCTGCTGCGCGACCACGGGCACTTCCGCCGGATCGCCGAGGAGTTCTGCCAGGACGAGGCCGCCCAAGGCGTTCGTTACGCGGAGGTCACCTTCACCGCGGCGGCTCACGGCGAGCGTCTCGGCGATCCGGACATGCCGCTGGAGGCCGTGCTGGAGGGACTCGCCGCCGGCGCGGAGCGGTACGGCATCCAGACCCGGGTGATCGTGGACCACTCCCGCCGACGTCCCGCCGACCGGTTGTGGCGCAGTCTCACGCTGGCCACCCGGCACCCGCAGGTGATCGCCATCGGCCTGGCGGGAGACGAGGCCTACCCGGCGGCGCCGTTCGCCGAGGTGTTCCAGGCCGCCCGCGAGGCGGGGCTGCACCTGGTGCACCACGCCGGGGAGACGGCGGGCCCGGCCAGCGTCTGGGAGGCGTTGACGGTGGGGCACGCGGAGCGGATCGGCCATGGCATCCGCGTCCTGGAGGATCCGGACCTGGTGGCCGAACTGCGCGGACGCCGCGTGCCGCTGGAGGTCTGCCCCTCATCGAACGTCCTGCTCGGGCTGGTCCCCTCGCTGGCGGAGCACCCGCTGCCGCGCCTGGTCGAGGCCGGTCTGACGGTCACCCTGAACACGGACGGGGAGACGTCGCTGGCGGCGGAGTTCCAGCGCGCGCGGGAGATCTTCGGGTGCAGCGACGCGGAACTGGCGACCCTGGCCCGCGCCTCGGTCGAGGGCAGCTTCGCACCCGCCGAGGTGAAGGCGCGGATCGGCGCCGAGATCAGTCGTTGGCTGAGCGGATGAGAGCCCGCTCCGCCTTCCCGAGACGATGCGCGCCCTGGGCCGACTACCGGGCCGCGTGGACGGCGGGACGCTAGCCTGGTGCGGATCACGGAGAGGGGACGACCGGAATGGTGCTGGAGGGGACGGCCCGCGCGCTGCTGCGCAGGCTGGCGGCCGAGCAGGCGGAGGCACGGGTGCCATCGATGGTGGCGGCGATCGTGCGGGGCGGCGAGATCGCCTGGTTCGGGGCGCGCGGCCGGGTCGGCGGTGAGCCGCCCACCCGGGACACCCAGTACCGCATCGGGTCCATCACCAAGACCCTCGTGGCGACCGTCGTCATGCGGCTGCGCGACGAGGGCCGGCTCGACCTGCTCGACCCCCTGGACAAGCACGTGCCCGGCACACCGCTGGGCGACGTCACCGTCGCCCAGTTGCTGTCCCACAGCGGCGGATTGACCGCCGAGTCGCCCGGCCAGTGGTGGGAGCGCACCCCGGGTGTGCCGGTGGGCGACCTGATCGCCGCGCTCGGCACCGAGTCCGCCCGGCACCGGCCCGGCCGCCGCTACCACTACTCCAACCTCGGGTTCGCGCTGCTCGGCGAGCTGGTCGCGCGTAAGCGGTCGGCGCCGTGGGAGGAGGTCGTACGCGAGGAGGTCCTGGAGCCGCTCGGTATGCGCGACACCACACCGCGCCCCCGTGCACCGCACGCCACCGGGTATGCGGTGCACCCCTGGGCCGACGCGCTGCTGCCCGAGCCGGAGAACGACCACGGCGCCATGGCCCCCGCCGGGCAGATGTGGTCCACGGCCGCCGACCTGGCCCGGTGGGCGGCCTTCATCGGCGGCGACACCGGCGAGGTGCTGCGCCCGGCCACGGTCGCCGAGATGCGCGAGCCGGCCGTCGTGGAGGACGGCGACGCCTGGATCCGCGGCTACGGGCTCGGCCTCCAGCTCACCCGGCACATCGGGCCCGGCGGCCCGCGCCGGCTGGCCGGCCACACCGGGTCGATGCCCGGCTTCCTCGCCACCGTGTGGGCCGACCCCGCCGACCGCGTGGCCGTGCTGTGGATGGCCAACACCACCTCGGGCGTGCGCAACATCGACACCGCCCTGCTGGACATCCTTGCCGAGCACGAGCCGCCGCTGCCGGCCGAGTGGTCGCCCTCCCCGGTGGACGAGGACCTGCTGGCGCTGACCGGGCCGTGGTACTGGGGGCCGACGCCGTACGTGCTGCGGGTGCTGCCGCAGCGCGGCCTTTCGCTGACCCCGGTGAGCGGGCAGGGCCGCGCCTCCCGGTTCGCCCCCCGGGCCGAGGGCACCTGGGTGGGGCTCGACGGCTACTACGCCGGGGAGACCCTGCGGGTGGTCCGCTCCCCCGGCGGGGTGACCCACCTCGACCTCAACACCTTCATCTTCACGCGTGAGCCGTACGACCCGGCGGCCCCGGTGCCGGGCGGCGTCGACCCGGCCGGCTGGAGGTAGACCCCTCAGGTGGTGGCCAGCGCGACCGTCGGCGACAGGCGGGCCGCGCGCATCGCCGGGTAGAGACCGGCGAGGGTGCCGATGACGAGCGTCGCGCCGACGGCGCCCGCGAACGCCCAGGCCGGGACCACCGGCGGCCAGTCGCGCGACAGCGCGTAGCCGGCGGTGGCCAGGCCGCCCAGCACCGCCCCCGCGATCCCGCCGAGCGCCGACAGCAGCAGCGACTCGGCGAGGAACTGCAGGCGCACCTGCCCGCGGGTGGCACCCAGCGAGCGGCGCAGGCCGATCTCCTTGCGCCGCTCCAGCACCGAGATCACCATCGTGTTGGCCACGCCGACCCCGCCGACCAGCAGCGCGACCGCGCCGAGCCCGAGCAGCAGGTTGGTGAACGCGCTCGCGGCCGCCGCCCGGGCCGCCAGCGCGTCGGAGGGCCTGCTGACCGTGACCTCCTCCGGGTTCTCCGGGTTGACCGTGCGCGGCAGCACGGCCCGTACGGCCTCCACCGACTCCTCGGCGGACCGCTCGTAGACGGTCGTCGGGTGGCCGTCGAAGGCCAGGTACTTCTCGGCGGCCGGGAACCCGACGAGCGCCGAGCGCTCGATCTCCGGGGCGAGCGGCATCGGGCCGAGGACGCCGACGACGGTGAACCACCGTTCGCCCATCCAGACCTGTACGCCGGTCCTGGAGATGCCGAGCCGTTCGGCGGCCTTGGCGCCCAGCACGACGGCGGGCCGCGCCTCGGTTGCGGCGTTCAGCCAGGCGCCCGTGACGACCCGGCCCTCCAGGGTGGTGAGCAGGTCGGCGGTCGCGGCCTGGACGGCGATGCCGCCGGTCACGGCCTTCGGGATGCGGTCGGTGCGCCGGATCGTGGTGTCGACCGTGCCGGTGGCCGAGGCCGTGCGGACCGGCCCGATGCGCCGGACCATGCCGAGCGCCTCGACGGGCAGCTTGGCCTCCTCGCCGAACATCGTCTGCCCGGGCGCGACGGTGAGCAGATTGGTGCCGAGCCGGTCGAGCTGGCGCAGCAGCTGCTCGCGGGAGGAGGATGAGATGCCGAGCACCGCGATCATGGTGGCGATGCCGATGGCGATCCCGAGCGCGGACAGGACCACCCGCGCGGGGCGGGTGCGCAGCCCGGCCGCGCCGGTCCGCAGGACGTCGGACGGCCCGAGCCTGGCGGGGGCCGGTCGCTGACGGGTCATCGTGGTGCTCCCTTCGCCGCTCCCGCTGTTCCGGCGTCCGGCGCCGGTTCGGGGGTGCGCTTCGGATTGGGTCCGGGAGGGCGTCGTCCGGTGCCCGCGCCGGCGTCGGCGACGACGCGGCCGTCGCGTACGCGCACCTGACGAGGGCACCACTCGGCGATCTCGGGGTCGTGGGTGATGACCGCGATCGTGGTGCCGGCGGCGTGCAGGTCGCGCAGGACCCCCAGCACCTCGCCGCCCGCCGCCGAGTCCAGGTTGCCGGTCGGCTCGTCGGCCAGCAGCAGCGGCGGGTCGCCCGCCACGGCGCGGGCCACCGCCACCCGCTGCTGCTCCCCGCCCGACAGCTGGTTGGGGCGGTGGCCCAGCCGGTGACCGAGGCCCACCCGCTCCAGCGCGGCGGCAGCGCGGTCCCGCCGCGCCCGCAGCGGCGTGCCGCTGTAGAGCAGGCCGTCGGCGACGTTGTCCAGCGCGCTCACCCCGGGCGCGAGGTGGAACTGCTGGAAGACGAAGCCCAGGTGGCGGGCGCGCAGCGCGGACAGCTCACGGTCGGAAAGCCCGGCCACGTCGTGCCCGGCGATCCGCACGGTCCCCGTGGTGGGCCGGTCCAGGGTCCCGATGAGGTGCAGCAGGGTCGACTTGCCGGAGCCGGACGGCCCGGCGATGGCGACCAGTTCGCCGCGTTCGACCAGCAGGCTCACCCCGCGCAGTGCCCGCACGCCGCCGCCGTACTCCTTGGTCACCTCGCGCAGCTCCACCACGTAGGGCCGCTCGGGCTGCGGGACGCTCATGTGGCGGGCACCCCGACCTTCATGCCCTCGGCGAGCCCGGCGCCGGTGATCTCGACCATGCCGCTGCCGAAGGCGCCGAGGTCGACCGGGACCAGGCGGGTGGAGGCGCCCTCGACCACCTCGACGCCGAAGCCGCCCTCGCGCAGGGCCAGCAGCGCCTCCACGGGGACGGCCAGCACGTTCTCGCGCCGCTCGCTGACCAGCTCCACCTCGACCGGGGCCTTGTCGAGGCGGGTCTTCGGGGTCTTGCTCAGGGTGATGTCGACGTCGATGGTGCTGCCCTCGTCCTGTCTCTGCCCGGAGGGGACGGCCTCGGCCACCGTGCCGACCGAGGTGATCTTCCCGGTGATCCGCTCGCCGCCCGGCAGTTCCACGGTGACCTTCGCGCCCTTCCTGGCCAGCGACTGGTCGTCGGTGGACAGGTCCACGTGCACCAGCCGCCGTACGCCCGACACGGTGAGGGCCGGACGTCCGGGGGCGGTCCTGTCGCCCACCTCGACCTTGGCGTCGGTCACCCGGGCGGCGGCCGGCAGGAAGACCACCTGGGAGGCGTCCACCTGCCCGGTCTCGGGGAGCCCGGCGTCGTCCTGCCACTCCTTGACGGCCAGATAGGTGGCGTAGCTGAAGTGGTCGTCCACGGTCAGGTCGTCGCCGTGGCCGAGGACCTTGAGGTTGCGTTCGAGCTGCTCGACGTCCGGGCCGTCGTCGACGCCCTGCCGCAGCGGGCGGTACATCGGCAGCGATCCGTACATGAGGACCACCGGCCTGCGGTCGACCCTGAGCAGCGGGCGGCCGCGCCGGACGAGTGCGCCCTCGGCGGGCGCCCAGGTCACGGTGCCGGCGGCGTCGGTGCTGACCTGCCGCTCGCCGGAGTAGGTCAGCGCCCCCTCCACGGTCTTGGTGTCAACCAGGTCCTGACGCGCGATCGACGCGGTGGCGGGGACGGGAGGCGGGGACGACTCGGCCGCGCCCGCGCCGTCGCCGCCCGCCACGGCGACGGCGGTTCCCGCGGCGGCCAGGGCGAGGACACCGGCGCCCGCGATCACCAGGCTCTTCCTCACGGCTTCCTCCCGGGTGCGAGCTCCTCGCAGGCCTTCTGCGCCTCCTCCATCGCCTTCTCCTGGCCCCGCTTGATCTTGACCTGGATGCCCTGGCCGGGGGCCGGGTCGGGCATGTCGATGCCGTGCTCGCGCATGCACTGGGCGAACTTCACCATCCGGTCGCGCGCCTGGGGGTCGTCGCCGCCGAGCTTGTCGCCGACCGCGTCCTTCATGAAGTGCCGGCAGGCCTGCATGGCCTTCTCCATTAAGGCCTCGTCGCCCTTCTTGCCGATGATGCGGACGCGGCCGTCCGGGCCGGGGTCGGGGATGTCCACGCCGTGCTCGCGCATGCACTGGGCGAACTTGAGCTGGGCCTCCTGGCGGTCCACCGGGGCCGACGCCGACGGCCCGGCCGTGGCGCCGCCGCCTGACGTGGCGCCGCCAGCGCTGGCGATCCCGTCGTCCGCGGGGGCCGCGCCGCAGCCGGCCAGTGCCAGTGCGAGCCCCACGGTGAGCCCCAGTGCCGGGCCCAGGGCCCGTAGTGGTCGTAAGCGCATGGGTCGTTCCTCCTCTGTCGCTCCTTCTCGTCCGGGGCGTCCGCCCGGGACGGGGCCCAACTTCAGCGGAGGCGGTGCTAAACGCGGATAAGCGAGCCCGGCTTATCCGCGGCTAACACCGCCTGCGCCACTCTCGGAGCCGAGTGGGAGGTTGGTGGGGATGCGGGTGCTCGTGGTCGAGGACGAGGAACAGCTGGCCGAGGCCCTGGCACGGGGGCTGCGGCTGCACGCGATCGCGGTGGACGTGGCCTACGACGGTCAGGAGGCGCTTGAGCTGGCCGCCTACGTCGACTACGACGTGGTCGTGCTCGACCGCGACCTGCCCGAGGTGCACGGCGACGAGGTGTGCCGGGAGCTGGTCACGGCCAGTGGAGCGAGCCGCATCCTCATGCTGACGGCGGCCGGGCGGGTGCGTGACCGGGTCGGGGGCCTGTCCCTGGGCGCCGACGACTACCTGGTCAAGCCGTTCGCCTTCGCCGAGCTGGTGGCCCGGATCCGGGCCCTGGCCCGGCGCTCGCCCCGGGCGGTGCCGCCCGTGCTGGAGCGGGCCGGGATCCGGCTCGACCCCGCCCGCCGTACGGTGCTGCGCGACGGGCGGCAGGTGGCGCTGGGCCGCAAGGAGTTCGACGTGCTGCACGAGCTCATGCGCGCCGGCGGAGGGCTGGTGACCTCGGCCCTGCTGCGCGCGAACGTGTGGGACGAGCACGCCGACGCCGGCACGGGCGTGCTGCGCGTCACGATCACCTCGCTGCGCCGCAAGCTGGGCGAGCCCGCGGTGATCGAGAACGTGCCGGGCCGGGGGTATCGGCTGTGACCCGCGTCCTGTCCTCGTGGCGCAGGCTCGGCCTGCGCATGCGGCTCACCCTGCTGTACGGCGGGTTGTTCTTCCTGGCGGGGTCGGTGCTGCTGTGGTTCACCCAGCTGCTGACCGCGCGGGCGCTCAACCAGCGGTTCGTGGTGGCGGTGGCGTCGAAGGTGACCGGTGCCCCCAGTGCCGTGCTGGGGGGCAAGTTGCCCGACAGCGACGTGCTCGCGCAGCGGGTGCGCACCAACGTCGAGCAGGGGGCGGCCGACGCGCTGAGCGACGTGCTCAGGTCGTCGATGATCGTCATGATCCTGGTGGGGGCCGTCGCGGTGGTGCTGGGCTACCTGGTGGCCGACCGCGCGCTGCGCCCGCTGGACCGGGTGACCGAGACCGCGCAGCGGCTGTCGGAGAGCACGCTGCACGAGCGGATCGGGCTGCGCGGGCCGCAGGACGAGATCAAGCGGCTCGCCGACACCTTCGACGCGATGCTCGACCGGCTGCACCGCGTGTTCGACGCGCAGCGCCGGTTCATCGCCAACGCCTCCCACGAGCTGCGCACCCCGCTGGCGGTCAACCGTACGGTCCTGGAGGTGTCGCTGGAGGAACCGGCGGCGTCGGAGGACCTCAAGGCGCTGGCCCGCGCGCTGCTCGGCACCAACGCGAGGTACGAGCGGCTGATCGAGGGCCTGCTCATGCTGGCGCAGTCGGAGCAGGAGCCGACGGCCCGCAAGCCGGTCGACCTGCGGCAGGTCGTCCGTACGGCGATGGAGCAGATCGACCTGCAGCCGCGCCGCAGGAAGGTGGTCGTCCACGAGGACCTGAGCCCGGCGGTCGCGCACGGCGACCCGCTGTTCCTCGAACGCTGCCTGGTCAACCTGCTGGAAAACGCGATCAAGTACAACGTGCGGGACGGCGAGGTCTGGGTCCGGTTGCGGGAGGAGGAGGCCGGGGTGAGCGTGACGGTGGAGAACACCGGGCCCCTGGTCCCGCCATACGAGGTGGACGACCTGTTCGAGCCGTTCCGCCGGCTCGGCGGCGACCGCGTCCGCTCCGCCCGAGGGTCGGGGCTGGGCCTGTCCATCGTCCGGGCCATCGCCGTGGCGCACGGCGGCGAGGTGGAGGCGCTCGCCCGGCCGGAGGGCGGCCTGGCGGTGACCGTACGCCTGCCCGGTGAGCCCGGATCCTCCTGCCGCCGGTGATCACCGGCGGGCCCTTTACCCCCAAGTGCGAGGTCTGCTGCCTACTGCCCGGTAAAATCTGGGTTGTTCTAACTTGACCGGTTTGACCTGGTCTATTACGTTTTAGGCAACTCGGGGGCACTTGCTCATCTCAATGGTCAAGAAGCCCTCCTCAGACCGACGCGACCGGCCGATCCCGGCCGGTCGCCCGGCCGCCGAGTCCGCGTCCGCGCGGAGCCGGGGACCCACCTCTCCTGGGGTGAATCGGCATACGTGCCGTAGGGCGACTTCCAGCCCGAACCCGTCAGCTAACCCGGTAGGCGGCATGGAAGCAAGGGAGTACGCCCCACCATGCACGTCGTCAACACCTGTCTTCGCGCTGCCCTCGCGGGCGGGGTCCTCGCCTCGGCCGTGCTGATCGCCTCACCGGCCGCGCACGCGGACAACCCGGCCACCGGCAAGGGCCCGGCGGTCGCGAAGTCCACGTCCGAGATCGCCTCCACGCTGCCCATGGTCAGCGCGGCCGACGTGCTGACCCTGGCCAGGAGCCAGATCGGGATCAGTGAGAACGCCAAGGGCGGCGGGACCAAGTTCCAGGAGTGGTACATGTCCACGCCCCGCGCCCGCGAGACCCTCGCCCGCGACGGCGGCACACTGAAGGGCTACCTCAACGCGGCCTGGTGCGACATGTTCGTCTCGTGGGTGGGACAGCAGCTCGGCATCGCTCCGGTCATGGGCTCCGACGCCTACACCGTGGAGCACGCGCGCTGGTTCGCCGAACACGGCCGCTGGGGCCACACCCCCAAGCCGGGCGCGGTGGTGTTCTTCAACTGGAACGGCAGCAAGGACATCGACGACATCGAGCACGTGGGGTTCGTCGTCAAGGACAACGACGACGGCACTATCCAGACGATCGAGGGCAACACCGGCGACGGCGGCGCCGTCGAGGCCCGTACCCGTCCTACCTGGCAGGTGGCCGGATACGGCTACCCGGTGTATCCCGGGGACACCTCCGCCTCCTCCTGACAGGCGACGCCCGAAGCGCGCCGGTGATCCCGGCGCGCTTCGCCGTCCCCGCCGAGGGCGCCGGGCCTTGATCACATTGACCTGTGCGGTCGTGAGCTGCGAGCCTGGCGGCATGCACGCGTTCGACGTCCTCGGCGATCCGGTGCGCCGCCGGATCCTGGAACTGCTCGCCGAGGGCGAGCGCTCCGCCGGGGAGATCGGCTCCATCGTGCAGGAGGAGTTCGGAATCTCCCAGCCCGGGGTGTCACAGCACCTGCGCGTGCTGAGGGAGAGCGGCTTCGCGACGGTCCGGGCCGAGGGCACCCGGCGCCTGTACGCCGTCGACCCCGCGCCGCTGCGCGAGGTCGACACCTGGCTCGACCACTTCCGCCGCTTCTGGAACCAGCGACTGGACGCCCTGGGCACCGAACTCGCCCGAGGGAAGCGGGAGCGCCGCCTGCAGGACGACGCCCGCCCGTGAGCCGTGCGCACCTCGTCCGGGCCGGCGCTACCGGGGAGCCGCACCCCGTCTGGGGGCCACGCGTGCGAGCGTGGTCCAGCCCGTCCAGCCTCGCCGCAACTCGCGCCGGTGAGTGCGCGGCCAGCGGGATCCAGCCGTCACACTCGGCGCGCCCGCAGCCAGAGCGATCTGTCTGGACGAGTTCGAGCCACTGCACTTGATGCCCCTGCCGCACCGAGACTGGGGAATGATGCTGGTGTGCTGATCCGTATCGAGGCATCCAACCTGCCCGGGCGGGAATGCGGGCAGACACCGGGTTTCCCCGGCTACAGCAACATCTATGTCGGCGTGCAGTGGCGCGACCGCCGTGACGAACTGCTCGGCCTGCACCCGGGAGACGCTTCCTCGGCGGTCTGGGAGCTGAACGCGACCGCGACCCGCAGGGAGACCGAATGGGATCTCCGGGGCCCATTTGTGCAGGGCAGGCCGGGCGGCCGGTTCGTGTATCTGTCGTGGGGCACGGTCGACGACGCCGGGGTGTTCGCGATGTTCCGGCGGGCGAAGCTGGCGTTCGACGGCATCCCCGCGGCCGTGCTGGATGCCGCAGTGGACAACGACCTGCTGGTGGCCCGGCTGGGGCTGACCGATTCGCGCGGTCACCCGCTGTGCGCGGCGGTGCGCCCGCCGCTGGTGGAATGGTCCGCCCCCACCGTCTGACGACGTGTCGTGCCCCGGCAAGCGGTGAGGTCTCCGGTAGAGGGGGCTGGTTCACTCGGTGGACGCGGGGCTTTCCGTGGGCGAGGTACGGCGTAGCTCCGGTTCACTCGGTGGACGCGGGGCTTTCCGCGGGCGAGGTACGGCGTAGCTCCGGCCAGGCCCGGTAGAGCACCGCGGCGAGTGGTACGGCCAGGGCGGCTCCGGCGATCCCGGCCACGATGCCGCCGACCGCCAGAGCGACGATGACGGCGAGCGGATGGAAGTGGACCAGCCGGCCGACGATGAGCGGTTGCAGCACGTGGTTCTCCAACTGCTGTTCCAGGACGAGGATGCCGAGCAGGACGAGCGCGAAGACCACGCCCTTGGTGCCGAGTGTGACCAGGACGGCCAGGCCGCCGGCGATCACGATGCCGATGATCGGCAGGTAGCTGGCCAGGAAGATCAGCGCGATGAGGGGCACCACCAGCGGGACGCCCATCACGGTTAGCACGATGGCCATCACGACCGAATGGATCGCGGCCACGATCGTGGTGCCCACCATGTACTGCGACAGGGTTCGCCAGGCGGCCTGGCCGGCCGCATCCACGCGGGTGGTCGCCTGTGCGAATCCGCGGATCAGCCAGGCCCAGATGCGATCGCCGTCCTTGAGCAAGAAGAACGTCATGAAGAGCATGAGGATGGCGCCGGCCAGCACTTCGGCGGCGACGGTGGCGCTCTTCACCAGGCTTTTCCCGATATCCTCGCGCCGGGTCTGCACCTGGTCCAGCAGCGACTGCACCATCTGATCCAGCTGAGCCTGCCTCAGGTTCAGCGGTCCAGTCACCAGCCAGTTCTGGACCTCACGAGCGGTGTGCTGCACTTGGGCCAGCAGGGTGGGGAACTGCGCGTTGGCCTGGGTTCCGATGAGGACGCCCACCGCGGTGAGCACCACGAGCCCGCCCAGCAGCGTCACCCAGGCGGCGGCCAGGCTCGGCAGCCCCCGCCGGCGTAGCCAGCCGCAGATCGGATGAAGCAGGGCGGTGAGCAGCAGCGCGGCGGCCAGCGGCACCATCACCAGCCGCAGGAACGCGACGAGCCACACCACCGCGAACAGCACGATTGCGATGCCGATCAGACGCCAGCACCAGGCCGCGACCGTGGCCAGTAACGGCGGCACGCGCGGACCGGCGGAACCCTTGACCATGCTTGACCCCTTTCCAGTTCGGCCCGTCCCGTCGGCTTCGGCGTGAGCGGGAGGCCCGCTACGGACGGTTCACACGGAGCCGTCGCCCGGCGAGCTGGAACCGTTTCTTCCGCCTGCATACGAAGGCCCTGGAACTGGTGGGCCAAGCGCCGTACGGCCACGAGACTGGGGTGGGCGACGTATGAGCACGCGTGGGAGACCCGGGACGTCCACCGCGGAACGAAAGCGGGTGCCCTGCCTCGCCTCGTCCCATCGGTTGGTCAGGGCACGGCGTCGTGCCGGGTGTGCCCGCCTTCGTTGTCCCAGCCGGCCAGGCTCAGCTCCTGCTCGGCGGGGCCCTCGGCGGGGCTGTCGTGGTCTGCGGCGGCGAGGATGTCACCGGGACGGGTACGGCCCCGGCACCGGGTGGCCATGGTGAGCGCCTTACCGGCGGCGGCGGGTGTGGTCTCGGGCGGGATGACGAGCAGGTTGAGGTATTCCATCCCCCAGGTGATCAGGGTGACCACGTGGGCGTCGATGGTGCGGAACCAGCCCACTTTGACCTGGCGTCCGGGGGCGGCGATGCGGCGCGGGATGTTGTCCCAGGTATCGATGTGCAGGCCCACGCGCAGGACCCGCCGCTCCAGGTGCTGGTCGATGGCGGCGATCAGGGCGGGCAGTTCCGCGCCGGCGTCGTAGCTGGCGGGCCACCATGCGCCGTCCACCGCGCCCCGGCGTTGCAGGTCGGGATCCAAGCTGAGCCGTACCTGCTCAGGACCGGTCATGAGGAAGGCTCGCGGCGTCGTGCAGCCAGGCGCGCCGGGGTCGGCCAGCGTACGTCACGGACCCAGCCGAACCTTTCCAGCAGCCGGATCAGCCGGGCGGAGATGTCGATCTGCCCCGGCAGCACGCCGTGGCGGGCGCAGGTGGGGTCGGCGTGGTGGCCGTTGTGCCAGCTCTCGCCGAACGACACGATCGCCAGCGGCCAGAAGTTCGCGGCCCGGTCCCCGGCCCGGGTCTTCAGCGGCCGCTCGCCGAAGACGTGGCAGATGGAGTTGATCGACCAGGTGACGTGGTGCAGCAGCGCGATCCGCACCAGCGAGCCCCAGAAGAACGCGGTCACCGCGCCCCGCCAGGTGCCGGTGGCCAGCAGGCCGATCACGGGTGGCAGCAGCAGAGAGGCCGCGACCAACGGCCCGAACAGCCGATCCACGCGACGAATGTCGCCGTCGTTGAGCAGGTCCTTGGCGAAATGCTCCGGGTTGGTGCGATCACGCCCGAGCATCCAGCCGACATGCGCGAACAGCAGCCCTTTGGCCAGGCCGCGCACGCTGCAGCCGTAGCGCCAGGGTGAGTGCGGATCGCCGTCATGGTCGGCGAAGGCGTGATGGCGCCGGTGGTCGGCCACCCACCCGATGACCGAGCCCTGCACCGCCAGCGTCCCCGCCACGGCCAGGCCGATCCGGAGCCACCGCCGGGCTTTGAAAGCACCGTGCGTGAGATAGCGGTGAAAGCCCACCGTGACGCCGAGCCCGGTCAGGACGTAAGCCGTGGCGGCGATCGCCACGTCGGTCCAGCTGAGCCCCCACTCCCAGGCCACCGGAATGGCTGCGGCCAGTGCCGCGAACGGCACCAGGACGAACACCCACAACGCGGCCACCGCCGCGGTCGGTTTACGCCCCTCGGTCAGCGGCACCGCGCCGGCGCGCGAGACCGGCATCGGACGCGACCGGGCGCTGGACACTGGGGTGAGCCCCTCTGAGATGCGGGACCATCGCAGGATCGGCATGTCATCCCCCTTTCCGGGGGTAAGCCGGTGTGGCGAGTCCGCCTCAAGGGCGGGATGCCGTCATTACCGGACATTCTCACCCTAGCACCAAAATTCCGATATTTTGTGATATCAGAAGTAGGATTGAGAGCCTACTTCTCATGTCGCCGTCCTGGGCCCCACTCAGACCCAGGCAACGACTTCCGATATCGCGAGGGGATTCGAGTGGGACGACGGCACCAGGCGACACCCGGCGCGTTCACCGCGGTCCACGCCGCCTACGCCACCGCGCTGCAGCGGGCGCCGCTGGACGGCGACACCCGACGCGCCTACGACTCCCGGGTCCGCGCCTTCCTCACCTGGCTGGAGGCCAGCGACCTGGACGGCGACCCGCTCACCGACACCCACGACCGCGACTTCGCTGTCCGCAGCTACAAAACCCACATGAAGACCGTCCTCGGCCGCAAAGCCAACACCGTCAACGCCCACCTCACCGCCCTGGACCACTTCTTCACCCAGCTCGGCCTCGGCCCCGCCGCGGTGCGCCGTGACGACGCCCCCAAAATGGCCCCCCGCGCCCTGGACGCCCGTCAGCAAAAACGATTCCTCCGCGCTGTCGGACGACGGCCCCTGGCCCGCGACCGCGCCATCGGCCGGCTGCTGTTCTACTCCGGCCTGCGCATCGCCGAACTCGCCGCCCTGGACGACACCGACGTCCCCCTGTCCGCCCGCCAAGGCAAGGTCGTCGTCCGCTTCGGCAACGGCGAGACCTCACGCGAGATCCCGCTCCTGGACACCACCGCCCGCGCCTCCATCGCCCAATGGCGCGCCGAACGCGCCACCTGGCCCGGCGCCCACACCCCCGCGCTCTTCCTCAACCGCCGCGGCCGGCGCCTCACCACCCGCGCCGTCGACCACCTTATGGACGAACTCGCCACCGACGCCGACATCGTCGACGAAGCCGGCGCCCCCGCCCTGTCCGCCCACACCCTCCGCCACACCCTGGCCACCAACCTGCTCCGCGCCGGCGTCGACATCGCCGTCGTCGCCGAAATCCTCGGCCACGCCCGACTCGACACCACCCGCCGCTACACCCTCCCCACCCACCCCGACCTCGAACACGCCCTGAGCCACCTCCCCACCGACCAGTAGTCAGATCGACCCGGCTCCGGCGCTGTCGCCCCAGTAAGCCTCAACGGCCCGGGTCAGGCGCCGACGTAGGCCGCGAGGTGCTGGCCGGTGAGGGTGGAGCGGGCGGCGACGAGGTCGGCCGGCGTGCCTTCGAAGACGATGCGGCCGCCGTCGTGACCGGCGCCGGGACCCAGATCGATGATCCAGTCGGCGTGTGCCATGACCGCCTGGTGGTGCTCGATCACGATGACCGACTTGCCGGAGTCGACCAGCCGGTCCAGCAGCCCGAGCAGTTGCTCGACGTCGGCCAGGTGGAGGCCGGCGGTCGGCTCGTCGAGGACGTAGACGCCGCCCTTGTCGGCCATGTGGGTGGCCAGCTTGAGCCGCTGCCGCTCGCCGCCGGACAGCGTGGTGAGCGGCTGGCCGAGGGTGAGGTAGCCGAGCCCGACGTCGGCGAGGCGGTCGAGGACGGCGCGCGCGGCGGGCGTGCGCGCCTCGCCGGAGCCGAAGAACTCCTGGGCCTCGGCCACCGGCATCGCGAGCACCTCGCTGATGTCGCGCCCGCCGAGCTTGTGCTCCAGCACCGCCGCCTGGAACCGCTTCCCCTCGCACTCCTCGCAGGTGGTGGAGACCCCCGCCATCATCGCCAGGTCGGTGTAGATGACGCCGGCGCCGTTGCAGGCGGGGCAGGCGCCCTCGGAGTTGGCGCTGAACAGCGCCGGCTTCACCCCGTTGGCCTTCGCGAACGCCTTGCGGATCGGGTCGAGCAGTCCGGTGTACGTCGCCGGGTTGCTGCGCCGCGAGCCGCGGATGCCGCCCTGGTCGACCGACACCACACCGGCGCCGCCGGGGACCGAACCGTGGATGAGCGAGCTCTTGCCCGACCCGGCGACTCCGGTGACGACGACGAGCACCCCGAGCGGGATGTCGACACCGACGTCGCGCAGGTTGTTCGCCGTCGCGCCGCGGATCTCCAGCGTGCCGGTGGGCGTGCGCACGCTCTCCTTGAGTGCGGCCCGGTCGTCGAAATGGCGGCCGGTGATCGTTCCGCTGGCCCGCAGCCCCTCGACGGTGCCCTCGAAGCAGACCGTGCCGCCCGCCGTGCCGGCGCCGGGGCCGAGGTCCACGACGTGGTCGGCGATCGCGATCATCTCCGGCTTGTGCTCCACCACCAGCACCGTGTTGCCCTTGTCCCGCAGCCGCAGCAGCAGGTCGTTCATCCGCTGGATGTCATGAGGGTGCAGGCCCGTCGTGGGCTCGTCGAAGACGTAGGTGACGTCGGTGAGCGAGGAGCCGAGGTGGCGGATCATCTTGACGCGCTGCGCCTCGCCGCCGGACAGCGTGCCCGACGCACGGTCGAGGGACAGGTATCCCAGCCCGATCTCCACGAACGAGTCGAGGAGCTGCCGCAACGTGGTGACCAGCGGCGCGATCGACGGCTCGTCGAGGCCGCGCACCCAGTCGGCCAGGTCGCTGATCTGCATCGCGCAGGCGTCG
This sequence comes from Microbispora bryophytorum, assembly GCF_006874465.1. Classification (GTDB taxonomy): domain Bacteria; phylum Actinomycetota; class Actinomycetes; order Streptosporangiales; family Streptosporangiaceae; genus Microbispora; species Microbispora bryophytorum. Next base: position 282,565 of record NZ_VIRL01000005.1, read on the forward strand.
GCGATGCTGATCTGCTTGATCTTCGACGACCGGGCGGCCTCGCTGAGCCGGGTGCCGCCGCACTCGGGGCAGGTCGTGAACGCGACCGCCCGCTCCACGAACGCCCGGACGTGCGGCTGCAACGCCTCCTTGTCCTTGGACAGCATCGACTTCTGGATGCGTGGGATCAGGCCCTCGTAGGTGAGGTTGATGTTGTCGACCTTGATCTTGGTCGGCTCCTTGTAGAGCAGGTCGTGGAGCTCGGTCGTGGTGAAGTCACGGATCGGCTTGTCCGGGTCGAAGAAACCGGAGCCGCCGAAGATGCGGCCGTACCAGCCGTCGACGCTGTAGCCGGGGATCGTGAGCGCGCCCTCGTTGAGCGACTTGGAGTCGTCGTACAGCTGGGACAGGTCGATGTCGGAGGTCCGGCCCAGGCCCTCGCAGCGCGGGCACATGCCGCCGGTGACGGTGAACTCGCGCCGCTCCTTCACGGTCTTGCCGCCGCGCTCGAACTTGACCGCGCCCGCTCCGCTGATCGAGGCCACATTGAAGGAGAACGCCTGGGGCGAGCCGATGTGGGGCCGGCCGAGCCTGCTGAACAGGATGCGCAGCATCGCGTTGGCGTCGGTGACGGTGCCGACCGTGGAGCGGGGGTTGGGGCCCATCCGCTCCTGGTCGACGACGATCGCGGTCGTCAGCCCGTCGAGCACGTCGACCTCGGGCCGTGCCAGCGTCGGCATGAAACCCTGCACGAACGCGGAGTAGGTCTCGTTGATCAGCCGCTGCGATTCGGCGGCGATCGTACTGAACACCAGTGAGCTCTTGCCCGAACCCGAGACACCGGTGAACACCGTCAGCCGGCGCTTGGGGATCTCGATGCTGACGTCCTTGAGGTTGTTCTCGCGCGCGCCGTAGACGCGGATCAGATCGTGGGTGTCGGCAACGTGCAGCGCGGGGGACTGCGCATCCGTCCTGGTGGTCATGCTTATCGTGTTCTCCATGTGTTCAGGCGGGGGCCGCCTCAGCGGTCTCCGTCGGCGTCGCCAGGCTCGATCCAAGCAGCTTCGAGCGGTACGTGTGGTTCTCCGTCTGGTTCTCGTGCCGGCGTGGGGGACGCGGACCCGGCGGCGCGGCCGGTCAGCGCAGCTCGTTGATCCGGATCAGGTTGCCGGCGGGATCGCGGAAGGCGCAGTCGCGGACCCCGTACGGCTGCTCGATCGGCTCCTGCACCACCTCGGCGCCGTGGGCCGCCAGCCGCTCGAAGAGGCCGTCGAGGTCCTCGGCGGACAGTGTGATCATGGCGTAGGTGCCCTTGGCCATCATCTCGGCGATGGTTCGGCGCTCGTCGTCGGTGATGCCGGGGTTGCCGCCCGGCGGGTAGAGGACGATGGACGTGCCGGGCTGGTTGACGGGGCCGACGGTGATCCAGCGCATCCCGCGGTAACCGGCGTCGCCCCGGACCTCGAACCCGAGGACGTCGCGGTAGAAGGCCAGCGCCGCGTCGGGGTCGTCGTGCGGGAGGAAGGCCGAGTGAATGGTGACGTCCATGGCAGTCACGCTAGCTGCGGCTCGGTGGCGCGCGCTTCTCGATTCCTGACGGGCCTGGTCACCTGTTTCGCCAGGCACGGCGGCATCCCGGCCGTCCCGCTCGCCGCCTGGCGCCGGTAGGTGCTGGGGGGCACACCGACCAGTTCGGTGAAGCGGGTGCTGAAGGTGCCCAGCGACGAACAGCCGACCGCGAAACAGACCTCGGTGACGCTCATGTCGCCACGGCGCAGCAGCGCCATCGCGCGCTCGATCCGCCGCGTCATCAGATAGCTGTACGGCGACTCCCCGTAGGCGAGGCGGAACTGGCGGCTGAGGTGCCCGGCGGACACGTTCACGCCCCGGGCGAGCGCCTCGACGTCCAGCGGCTGGGCGTACTCCCGGTCGATCCGGTCGCGGACTCGGCGCAGCAGCGCGAGATCACGCAGGTACTGTGCCGGGGCGGGTTTGCTGCTCACGCGAGAAGCGTACGTCCTGCCACCGACAATCCGGCGTGCCGGGCGACGTGCACCTGCCTCCTGACCTGCGGCGCGGCCGGCTCACCGCGGCTCGCCCCGACGCCACCCCATCAGACGGACCCGAACGTCCGCGTGCGGCCCATGGCATGCGGAGATCACTCAGGTGCTCGGCGACCCGGCCGCCACCATGGTTCAGTAGCCGATGGCTTCGCGGAGCAGCAGGACGGTGCCGCGCCCGGGGTGAGGTTCCGCGTTGAGGATGAGCAGGCGGTTGAGGGCACTGGGCTGCCCGTAGGCCTTCATGGCGCGCTCGTTCTCCAGCGGAAGGCAGTGGTCTTCGACGCGCCGCAGCGCGGTGCCCAGGTCGGGCACCACCTTCTGCGCCCCGACGATCCAGATCGCGCGGGCCGCGGCGCCCGAGTAGCCCGCCAGCTGGCTTCCGCTGGCCGAGGCGGCCACAAGGGATCCGGTCTCGGTGACCGCGGCGACGCTGCCCACGACGACGTCCGGGCAGGCGATCATCCGCCAGATCTCGCCCAATTGGGTGGCCCGGTCCATGGTCGTGCTGCGTGCCTTGACGGACGCGTATCGCCCGCTGCCGTTGATGTCCTCATCGATGCCGGACAGGCGTAGGGTCTCGCTGGCGCCGGTGAAGACGCTGGCGCCCTCGGGTATCAGCTCTTTGACGCGGGTGCGCGCGGCGGCGGCGTCGTCGAGGATCTCGACGGTGAACCCATGCGCGGTGAGCGCAGCGGCCGCCCGCTCCAGGCGCGGCGCGGGCGCCGGGTCGGCGAAGGGCGCCGCCGGCATCGAGGTAGTCATGATGTCTGAACTTCCTGTTCGCTGGATGACGTGTGTTCGTCTCAGCGGTCCGACAACACAGCCCCCTGGAATGTGAGGCGGCGCACCGGCCTCACATTCCGGTGCGCCGCCTTGTCGAACCGGTGAGGGAAGACGCGACCGAGGGAGCCGTCGGCACCATGACCACCCAATCCCGGCCGGGACACGGCCGGCCCGATCCCGGCCTGGACGCGATCACGAGCGAGCGGGGCCAACTGATCAACATCGCCTACCGGCTCCTGGGCTCCCTGGCCGAGGCCGAGGACGCCGTCCAGGAGACCTACGCCCGCTGGTATGCCATGTCGCCGCAGCAGCAGGACGCCATCCGATCTCCCGGCGCCTGGCTGACGACGGTCGCCGGTCGTATCTGCCTCAACCTGCTCGGCTCCGCCCGGGCCCGGCGAGAGACCTACGTGGGCGAGTGGATCCCCGAGCCGCTCCCCGAACGTACGGAGCGGAGCACCGGCCGGCCGGGCGGCGCCACTGTCGACCCGGCCGACCGGGTCACCCTGGACGAGTCGGTCAACCTGGCCTTCCTGGTCGTGCTCGACTCGATGACCCCGGCCGAGCGCGTCGCGTTCATCCTGCACGACGTCTTCTGCCACTCGTTCGCCGAAGTGGCCGAGATCGTCGGCCGCACCCCGGCCGCGTGCCGTCAGCTGGCCTCCTCGGCCCGCCGCCGCATCCGGGCCTCGCAGCCTTCCGCGACTCCGGCGGCCCATCGGGCCGGCATCGTCAGGGACTTCAAGCAGGCGTGGGAGGCCAAGGACATCGACGCCCTCATCGGCCTGCTCGACCCCGACGCCACGGCGATCGCCGACGGCGGCGGCCTCGCCGTCACCTTCCTGCGCCCCATCGAAGGCGGCGAGCAGATCGCGCACGCCTGGATCGAGATCGCCCGCAGGAGGACCGGCGCCATGACGTTCCTGGAACGTACGGTCAACGGTCAGCCGGGCCTGGTGGCTCAGCAAGACGGCGTCACCGTGACGGTGTACGCCTTCGACGTCGCGGGCGACCGGATCAGGCGCATCTGGGTAGTACGCAACCCCGAGAAACTCCGTCGCTGGACGACGGGCTGACCCGCGTCTCCACGCCACCGGTCCGCTGACCGCCGCTACCCGACACCTTCAAGGGAGCAGGAACGAGGCCGGGCTCGATTCTCCACCTGCCCTCACCGCGAGGCGACCCCCTGATCGGCCGGTGAAGGGAGACCGGCCGCCTCGGAGGCGGCGCTCGCGTACAGCATCTCGCGCAGGCCCGGGAGCGCCTCGCGGTCGGCCCTCCACACCAGGCGCAGGCTCAGGCCGGGGACGTCGAACGCGAGCCGGGCGAGGGCGCCGGCGGCGACCCCGTCGGCGACCGCGAACCACGGCAGCAGCGTCATCCCGAGGCCGCGCTCCGCCCACGCCCGCATGACGGGCACGCCGCCCGCCCGCACCCGCTCCACCCGGTCGCCCAGCAGGCGCTCCCCCGCCAGCCAAAACGAGCACGCGGGCACGTTGACCAGCAGCCGCCGGCCGTACAGGTCCTCCTTGCGCAGGCGGGACGCGCCGGCCAGCGGATGGTCCGGCGCGGCGACAAGCGCGAGCGGCACAGGACCGAGATCGAGGAAGGCCAGCGGCGCGGCCGGCGCGCCGAAGCCGAGCCCGCCCAGATCGTTCCCGGTGTCGAGCAGCAGCGCCGCGTCGAGGTCCGCGGCGGCGACCGCGTCCATGAGACGGTCGCGGGCGCCGTCCGACCGCACCTCCACCACGAGGTCGGGACGGCGCTCGGCCAGCCGGGCCAGGACCGCGGGCACGTGCACGACCGCAATCGTCTCCAGGGCGCCGAGCCGCAGCACCAGGCGGGTCTCCTGAACGTCGCGCCGGGCCTGGTCGGCCTGGTCGAGCAGCCGGCGCGCCCAGCCGCGCAGGCGCTCGCCCGCCGCGGTCAAGCGCATCCCCCGCGGACCCCGCTCGAACAGTGCGACTCCGAGGTCCCGTTCCAGGGTCCTGATCTGCTCCGACACCGACGACGGCGCGAGATCCAGGGCGACGGCGGCGTCGGTGACCGTCCGGTGTGCCACAACCGCCTCGAAGGTGCGCAACTGCCGCAGTTCCATGCCGCACCGAACAGGCCGGGAGCGTTCGGTTATTCCGAACGCCGCCTGCGGCCCGGGCGGTGGAGCCCTTTGGCGTCCGACGCCACAGTGACCCCCAGTTCGTCTACCTCCTGGAGATCCTTGTGACGTCGACTTCTTCCGCCGCTCCCCCGGCGGCGCCCGCCCGGGCCCGCGCGCTGACCGGGATCGCGCTCGGCTATTTCATGGTGCTGCTCGACACCACCGTCCTGTCGGTGGCCGAGCCCGACCTCGCCCGGTCCTTCGGCGGCGCGGGCGTCGCGGGGCTGCAGTGGACCGTGACCGGCTACACCCTCGTGTTCGGCGCCGCGCTGCTGACGGCCGGGTCGGTGGCCGACCGGTACGGCGCGCACCGCGTGTTCCAGGCGGCCGTAGCCGCCTTCGGCCTCGGCAGCCTGCTGAGCGCGTTCGCGCCGTCGCTGTGGGCGCTCGTCGGCCTGCGGGCGCTGCTCGGCCTGGCCGCGGCGGGCTGCGTACCCGCATCGATGGCGATGATCGCCCGGTTGTACCCGGTGCCCGCCGAGCGGGCCAAGGCCGTCGCCGTCTGGGCGGCGACCAGCGGTGCCGCGCTCGTGGCCGGTCCGGTGGCCGGCGGGGCGCTGACCGACCTGGCGGGCTGGCGGGCGATCTTCCTGATCAACGCCCCGCTCGCCGCCGTCACCCTCGCGCTCACGGCCGGAGCCGCCGTACGCTGCCCGCGCGGCGACCGGCGTATCGACTGGGCCGCCCAGATCCTGGCCTGCGCGGCCGTGGCGCTGCTCACCGACACGCTGATCGCGCTCGGCGCCCACTCCTTCGTCCACGCCGCATGGTCGGCGGGCGCCACGGCCGTGGCGGTGTGCGCCTTCGCCGTACGCGAGCGGCACGGCCACATGCCGGTCCTGGCGCCCGCCGTGCTGCGGAGGCCCGGCGTCCCCGGCGCACTGCTGGCGGGGGCGGCGGTCAACTTCGCGATGAGCGGGGTGCTGTTCGTGCTGCCGCTGCTCTTCCAGCAGGCGCTGGGCCTGACGCCGGGGCAGATCGGGGCGGCGCTGCTGCCCATGACGCTGCCCTTCGCGGTCAACCCGCTGCTGACCGGCAGAATCGTCGCCAGGTCCGGGCCACGGCCGCCGGTGCTGGCAGGGCTCGGCCTGCTCACGGCGGGCGGTGTCGCGTTCGGCGCGGCCGTCTGGGCGGGCGCCTCCTACCCGCTCCTGCTGACCGGGCTGGTGGCCACCGGCCTCGGTGTCTCGTCCGCGCTGCCCGCCCTGGCCACCCTGGTCGTGACCTCGGCTCCCGAAGGCGCCGCCGGCCTGGCCGGTGGGCTGCTCAACGCGGCCCGGCAGTGCGGCGCCACGATCGGCGTCGCCGTGACGGGCGCGTTCGTGACCGTCGGCGTTCCCGATCAGGGACACCACGGCGCGGCGTACGCGCTGATCGCGCCGGCCGTGGTCTGCGCCGCGGCGGCCGTCGCCGTCGCACGGCCGGCCCGTCGCCCGGCCCGATGAGGCGCGACCGACGAACGCTCGGCGTGATGGTCTCGGGCGCGTTCATCTCTTTTTCCGTCGCCCGGCCGGGGGCGTACCCCGTTGACCCGGGCTCTCGCGGGAATGGGACGCGGTACGGCCGCGGGTGAGCGGCCTCGCATGCCCGACTGCCTAGACCGGAGGACGAGGTTTGGGAAGGCCCCGTGGTCATGAGGTCAGAGATCGACTATGAGGTGGTGTTCAGGACCGGCCCGGCCCTGTCGGCGGTGCTGACGCCCACCCTCGTCATCGTCGCCGTGAACGACGCCTTCCTGGAGGTGAGCGGGCACCGCCGGGAGGACCTGCTGGGCCGCGACCTCTTCGACGTCTTCCCGCCCAACCCCGCCGCGCCGGAGGACTCCGAGCAACAGGGTGCGCAGATGCTGCGAACGTCCCTGGAGCAGGTGATGACCACCCGCCGCCGGGACTTCATGCCTCTGCAGAGGTACGACGTCGAGATGGCGGACCGGCCCGGCGTGTTCGAGGAGCGGTACTGGAGCACGGTCAACACGCCCGTGCTCGGCTCGCACGGCGAAGTGCGGTGCATCCTCCTCATCTGTGAGGAGGTCACCGACTTCGTCCGCGCACTGCGGCGCTCTGGCGCGGCCTGCGAACAGGACTCCCTGGCCCTGCAGCTACAGACCCTCAACGACCAGCTCAGGCGGGCGCATCGGGAGCAGTGCGAGACGACCTCCGCCCTGAGCGAGGCCATCGAACGGCAGCGGCGGCTGGTCCAGGACGCCTCACATGACCTGCGCAACCCCATCGCGGGCCTGCTCACCGAGTTGCAGGTCGCGCTGTCCGATCCCGGCATCGACCTGCAGACAATCTTGCGCAAGCTGGTGCGGGACGCAGAACGGCTCAACGACATCGTGACCGACCTGCTCGCCCTCGCCCGGGTGAACAGCGAGACGCGCGAGAGTGAGCGTCTGATCGAACTCGCCGTGTTCGTCGGCGAGGAGCTCGATCGCCGCACTCCGGGCACCCCCGTCCTCAGCCGCCTCGATCCGCACGTGTGCGTACGCGCCTCGGTTATCCGCCTGGCCCGCCTGCTGGGCAATCTGCTGACCAACGCCGAGCGGCACGCCCACACCAAGATCGAGGTAGTGGTCACCGCCGACCCTCCCGACGCCGTCCTCGAGGTCCTCGACGACGGGCTGGGCATCCCGCCGGAGGACCGCGAACGCGTTTTCGAGCGCCGCTACCGCCGGGAGGAGGCCCGCGTGCGGGATCCCGGCGGGTCGGGGCTCGGCCTGTCCATCGCCCGGGAGATCGCCCAGGAGCACGGTGGCCGGCTGTATGCCGCCGAACACCACGGCGGAGCCCGCTTCGTCCTGCGTCTCCCCCTCGCCACCGAGCGATACCGCTCAAACCCGACGGCCGGCGACGGTGCATGCCGCCCGATCTAGGATCGGGTCATGCCCTTGACCGTGGACGACGTCGACCGGTTCGAGGCCTCCAGGCCGCGCCTGCAGGCCATCGCCTACCGCCTTCTCGGCTCCGCAGGTGAGGCCGAGGACGCCGTGCAGGAGACGTTCCTGCGCTGGCAGGCCACCGACGTCGACCACATCGAGGTCCCCGAGGCCTGGCTGACGAAGGTCCTCACCAACCTGTGCCTCAACCAGCTCACCTCCGCGCGGGCGCGCCGCGAGACCTACGTGGGCCAGTGGCTCCCCGAGCCGCTGCTCGCCGGGGACCCGCTGCTCGGCCCGGCCGACACCGCCGAGCAGCGCGAATCGGTCTCGTACGCGGTCCTCACACTCATGGAGCGCCTGTCGCCCAACGAGCGGGCGGTGTACGTGCTGCGAGAGGCCTTCGACTACCCGCACCGGGAGATCGCCGAGATCCTCGACATCACCGAGGCCGCCAGCCAGCAGATCTTCCACCGCGCCAAGAAGCACGTCTCCGACGGCAAGGCCCGCACCGCGACCGACGAGGCCGCCGCCCGGCGCATCGTCGAGGAGTTCCTCACGGCCGCGACCACCGGCCGGATCGAGTCGCTCGTACGCCTGCTCACCGAGGACGCCGTCGCGGTCGGCGACGGCGGCGGGAAGATCCCGGCCCGTGCCAAGGCGTTCCAGGGCGCCGTCGCGGTCGCGAAGTTCCTGCGAGGCCTGTTCAAACCGGCCGAGGTCAAGCGCGCCCTGGTCGGCGGTTCGCCCGAGGTCTACATCTGGACCGCCAACGGCGAGCCCGCCGTCGTGGTCGTCGTGGACGGCCGGGTCGTCGGGGTCATGTGCCTGGAGGTCACCGCCGGAGGCATCTCCGCGGTCCGCAGCCAGGTCAATCCCGACAAGCTCGAACGCGCGACCGCGCAGTGGGCGGCCGCCGACCACGGGGAGCCGCTGCTCAGGTGGTCCGAGGAGTAAAGCGGCCGCTGCGGCCCGCGCACCTACGCGAGCCGGCGCGTTGAGTGAGCGTGAACGTCACGCGCGGATTGGCAAATCTGGAAGCACGTACTAATGTCGTGCCACATAATGAAGGACGTAAATACCTACGAAAGCGACTCTGACGGCCTCCTCTACGATCCCCGGGTCAGGGCCGCGATGACCCAGTTCACCGACACCGACAACGATCTGCTCACCTTCGAGGCGGGTGCCGCCGTCCGCACCGCCAACCTTGCGGTCGAGCGCATGCGGGCCCACGGCTCCCAGGGACGAGGGGCCAGCGCGGGCGCGCTCGACCTGCTGATCCGCCTCAACGGCAGCGAGCACGGCATCAGCATCGGCGAGCTGGCCCGGACCGCTGGGGTCAGCTCCCGCAACGCCACCGGCTTGGTCGACACGCTGGAGCACGACGGGCTGGTCCGCCGGGTCCCCGACCCGAAGGACCGGCGTTCGGTTCTGGCCGAGATCACACCTGCCGGGCGGGCGTGGATGAAGGCGTTCCGCAAACCGTCGCAGCTTGCCATGCGGGCGATGTTCCACGGCTTCGCCCCTGAAGAGCTGGTCGTTCTGCGCGACCTGTGCCTGCGGCTGGCCGCCAACCAGCATCGCCTCGCCGACCGTCTGCGCCAGACCGGACAGCAGCCGTGATCACGGCCGCTCAGGAACAGACCCGTCGCACCGCGCGCCGAAGAAGACGCCGGCCACGGGTGGCGTCCCCTGCCTGCCGCCGAGGAACCGCCCCATCCCGAGAGGAGTCCCCCACCTCATGGCCTCCATCCGCCACGAGATCGTCATCGACGCGTCCCCTGAGCACATCTGGGATGTGCTGCGCGACGTCGGAGCCGTACACGAGCGCCTGCTGCCGGGCCGTGTCACGAAAACCCGGCTGGAAGGCGACCAGCGGTTCCTGACCTTCCCTGACGGGCACGTCATCCGCGAGCTGATCGTCGCGATCGATGACGATTCCCGCTGCTTGGCCTATTCGGTTGTTGACGGCGCGAGACCTCCGCTCGAGCACCACCACGCCTCATTCGAAGTTCGCCCGGAGGGCGACGAAGCGGGCCGGCTGATCTGGACCACCAACGTGCTGCCGCACACGCGCGCCACCGAGGTCCGCATTCGCGTCGAGCACGGCGCACGGGAGATGAAGCAGGCGATCGAGGCCGCGGCACGCGGCTGAGCCACCCACCCCTGGGAACCCCTTCGCAGTGTGAGGTGCTTCACACCGCGTTCCTGTCAGGAAACGGCGCGCCGCCCGGTTCAAGAGGCAAAACGCGCAAGACAGGAGCATGGGCATGCAGCACCGCATCATCGTCCTCGGAGGCGGATACACCGGAGCCATCGCCGCCGGGCGCCTGGCCAAGCGGCTCCGCCGCGAGGACGTCGCCATCACCCTCGTCAACGCCGAGCCCGATTTCGTCGAACGCGTCCGCATGCACCAGCTGGCGACCGGCCAGGACCTCAGGCCCCGGCCGTTCAGCGAGATGTTCGCGGGCACCGGCGTCGAACTGAGGCTCGCGAAGGTCACCCGCGTCGACGTCGACCGCAAGACCGTAACCGTCACCGACGCCGACGCGAACGGCGCCGATGTGACCGCGCCCGGGTCCGGCGCCGAAGAACTCGCCTATGACACGCTCGTCTACGCCCTCGGCAGCGGCTGGAACTCCCAGGCCGTCCCCGGGGCGGCCGAGCACGCCTACGAGATCGCCGGCCGGCCCGGAGCACTCCGGCTGCGCGAGCGCCTGACCCGCCTCGACGCCGGGCAGACCGTGGTCGTCGTCGGCGGCGGCCTCACCGGGCTGGAGTGCGCCACCGAAATCGCCGAAGCCCGGCCGGACCTCCACGCCTCCGTCGTCACCGACGGCGGACTCGGCGACTGGCTGTCGCCCAAGGGCCGTGAGCACCTGCGGAAGGTCTTGGGCACGCTCGGGATCACCGTGCACGAGCACACCACCGTCACCGGCGTCGAGGCCGAGCGCGTGCTCACCGCCGACGGCACGGCCGTCCCCGCCGCGGTCACCGTGTGGACCACCGGCTTCGCGGTCCATCCGATCGCCAAGGCCACGAGTCTGGAGGTCACCGGCACCGGCCAGATCGTGGTCGACGGGACCATGCGCTCGGTCTCCCACCCGGACGTGTACGCCATCGGCGACGCCGCCATGGCGATGGGCCCCGGGAACAAGCCGCTGCGCATGTCGTGCGCCTCGGGAACCCCGGCCGCCTGGCAGGCCGCCGACGCGATCGCGGCGCGCCTGACCGGCGGGAAGCTCCCGAACGCGCCGATCCGCTACTTCAACCAGTGCATCTCGCTGGGCCGGAAGGAGGGCTTGATCCAGTACGTCACCGCCGACGACCGCGCCGTCCGGGCGGTCCTGACCGGATGGCCGGCCGCCGTCTACAAGGAGCTGGTCTGCAAGGGCGCCGCCTGGGGCGTCGCCAACCCGACGCTCGGGCTGCCCACCCGGCGCCGCCGCGTCACGCGGCAGCCGGCCGCGGCGGGCTCGGCCGTCAAGGCGTCGGCGTAGCGCGAAGCAGGCGGCCGAAGCAGGTGACGGAGCAGACGACGGAGCAGGCCACAGGGCAGGCGACGGGGCGTCGTCACGGGCCGGGCGGGAGCTCGGGAGCCTCCGGTCGCAGCCGCAGCTCCGCGGCGACCGCGCGTTCGCGCAGCTGGGCCGCCTCGGCCCTGGCCACGTCGAGCTGCGCGCGCAGGTCGGCCAGCCGGGCCCGCTCCAGCGACAGCTCCGCCTGGATCCGCTCCCGCTCCGCCGTGGCGGCCCGGGCGTCCTGCTCCGCCCGAGCGGCCTCCGCGTCCGCCGCGCCGGCGCGCGCCTCGGCCTGCGCCCCCTCCGCGCGCAGCCTGGCGGCCTCCGCGACGACCTGCTCGCGGGCCGCCTCCGCCGCCTCGGCCCTGGCCAGCACCCGGTCACGCTCGTCGTGGGCCTGCGCCACGGCCCGGTCGCGTTCGGCCTCCGCCCGCGCGACCGCGCGGTCGCGTTCGGCCTCGGCCGCCTGCGCGCGGGCCAGCGCGGCGGCGCTGGACTGCTCGGCCTCGCGATGCGCGCGGCGGGCCAGCTCCGCCTCCGTCCGCGCCGTCCGCGCGTCGGCTTGCGCCGCGTCGCGTTCCTGAACGGCCTGCTCGGCCTGCTCCCGGGTCAGGCGGACCTCGGCCGCGGCCTGGTCCACCCGGTCGGCCAGTTCCCGTACGGCCTGCTCGCGGGCGGCCTCGGCGGTCTCGGCCCGGTGCACGGCCTGGTCGGCCTCCTGCCTGGCCCGGCGTTCCGTGCTCGCCGCCTCCCGGAGCGCGGCCAGGGCCTGCTCGCGGGCGGTCTCCGCGTCGGCGAAGGCGTTGTCCCGCTCGGCGTAGGCCTCCTCCGTCCGGCGGCGGGCCTCCTCCGCCTCCCGCCTGGCCTCCTCGGCGGCCTCGCGCGCCAGCCGTACCTGCTCCAGCGCCTGCTCGCGCTCGGCGCGGGCGATGGCGACACTCGTGTGCGCCTCCGCCTGGATCGCGCTCAGCTTCGCCTCGACCCCTGCCGGGCTCAGCTCCTGGGCGAGCACCTGCGCCAGCGGCTCGATCGCCGCCGCCAGGCCTTTCTCCATGCGTTCGTACAGGTCCTCCACGCGCGCCAGCGCGCCCTCCAGGCCCGGTGTGGCGCGGCGGAGCTCCCGCTCCCTCTTGGCCGCCGCCTGGCAGTCGCCGTCCGGGCAGTACTCCCGCGGCCTGCCCCGCCGGGCCGGCTGCTCGATGGGCGCACCGCAGTGCTTGCACGCGGTGACGGTCACGGAGGTCTTCACGGAGGCCCAGCGTAGCGATTTATCGAATTTCTGGAAATAGAAAACAGAAAAGAAGATCCGTTGCGCGCCGATGCCACTCGGATAGCTTGTGAGAAGGGTAATTCCCGCAAGCTATCGAACCGAGCGGTCTCCCCCGTCTCCGGCGGGTTCAACACGAGCCCAGGTTGGGCGGGACGGCATGCCCAAGTGGCGGAACCGGCCGCTGGACGCCGTCTACCGGTGGTGCTCATTCACATCGGCAAGTCGGATACCGCCCGGGTCGCTTCGTTTCCGTCGCTGGACAGGTGCTCGACTGCGCCGAGGAAGTCGTGGAAGGCCTGGTCGGTGCGGGTGGTGTCGCCGGTGGCATCGAGGTCCATGAGGAGACCACGGATGACGGCGAGAACGAGCGTCGCGAGATCCGGGCGACCGATGCTGCGCAGGCCGTCCTCGAGCGGGCCGAGCCAGTCGGTCGTCGCGGTGCGCCGGAAGTTGGGCCACAACTTCTGCTCCGCGCTCTCGCGCAGCTGACCGAACATCCGCAGGTACGGCTGCCCGTCCGGGCCGGTGATGGAGGTCCAGGCGCGATACAGGGTGGCCGTGTACGGCTCGTCGGGTCGCACCCGCAGGAGGTCGCCGAATGTGTCGAGCTGACGTTGCCTCGCGCGCCCGTGGACGGCCCGCAGCAGGGCGTCGCGGGTGCCGAAGTGATAAATCAGCATCCGGGCTGAGGTGCCGGTGGCGGTGGCCAGCGGCTCGAGCCGGTCGGGGAGGCCATGCGCGAGGACGTGATCAGCGCAGGCATCGAGCAGCCTCTCCTTGATATGCGGTTCCGGTCGTCTGCCCACAACCCCACAATTTCACGTAACGACTATTACGTCTACCGTTGGTCTAAAGCAGTCAAGGCAGACGTGGAGGTAGCGATGAGGGTCGTGTTCGTGCATGGGGCCTGCGTGCGGGACGGGTCGTGGTGGTGGCACCGCACCGCCGAGCTGCTGCAGGAGCGAGGGGTGCCGAGCGTGGCCCCGGCGCTGCCGAGTTGCGGCGAGGCGGGCCTGCCCGGCGGCGCTGACGGTCCGGGGCTGTCCGAGGATGTTGCCGCGGTGCGGCAGGTGCTGCAGGAAAGCGACGAGCCGACCGTCGTGGTCGCCCACAGCTACGGCGGCATCATCACCGCGGAAGCTGCAGCGGGAATCGGGTCGGTACGCCACCTGCTGCTGGTCTCCAGCTACCTGCCCGAGGTGGGGCAGAGCCTGTCGGAGTTCGGGGACGGCGGCCCCGCCCCGTTCCTCGACGTCGACCCCGACGCCGGCACCTTCGGGGTTCGCCCCGAGCTGCTCGTGGACACGTTCCTTCAGGACTGCGACCCCGTGGTCCAGGCGCAGGCGGCGGACCACCTCGCCCGGCAAAGCGTGCAGGTGACCGGACAGTTGGTCGGGGCGGCCGCATGGCAGCAGGTGCCCTCGACGTACCTCATCTGCGGCCAGGACCGGGGAACCCCGCCGCGGTTACAGCGCGAGTTCGCTCGCCGGGCCGGCAACGTCGTCGAACTCGAGGCCGGCCACCACCCGTTCCTGTCCCAGCCCGCCGCGGTCCGGGACCTGCTGCTGAGCCTGTGACGGCAGCCACCGACGAGCCGGGCCGGCAATTCGAGGACCAGGGGACCGTCGTGAGTGCCGAGAAAGAACTGCTGTCCAGGGCCTACCTGGCCTACAACGGGCAGGACGTCGACGGCCTGCCCGTGACCTTCGGTTAGGTGGGCGACGTGGGGCACCTGCTGACAGCCGAAATCCGCGCCGACCTGGAACGGATGCTGGTCGTGGATGCGGGACCGGGGATGACCCGGCTGGAGTGGCTGTTCACCCCGGCCCGGGACGCCGCGGCGAGGTCGGTGAAGACCGCGATTGACAAGCTGACCTGGTTGCCCGCGATCGACGCGCACCAGATGGATGTGTCGGTGCTGCCGAACGAGCGCCGCCGGTTCCCGGCGCAGGTCGCACGCCGCTCGACCAACCAGGGGCTGGAGCGGCGCAAGAGCGTAAGTTCCGATCATGCTGGCGTTCGTCGCCCAGGCCACGGTCGACCAGCTCGAGGAGGTGGTGGCCCTGTTCGACCAGGCCGTGTCCGCTCGGAGTCGCGGGTGAAGTCCAAGACCGACGAGGCGCTGGTCGAGCGCGCCACACCTATCTGCGCCATTTCACCCCGAACGTGCTGGCCACGAGCGACTTCCAGGGGCCGGGCACGGGCGAGCTGATGGAAGCTGTGGTCGTTGTGAAGGAGATGAACCGGCTCGGCGGCCAAGGTGCCTGCAGGGAAGCCGACCGTCAAAATACGCCGACTACCTCGCCAAGGCCCGCAAGTCCGAGGAGGACACCGCCTACCGCCATTACTGGGAACTGTGCGAGATCTTGTGCCTGCGGGACGGGCTGCGCTCGGGGGACGTCTTCGTGCCCGGCTCGCGTCGCTACGCCGACCCGGCCACCTACCTGTACACGCCGGAGCAGTGGTCGCCCCGGCGCAGCGAGTACTGCCGCCTGGTGGGCAAACCGCCGACCGCGGCGGACGCACTGGAGCAGGGCAAGGAGGAACTGCACGCTGCCTTGAAGAGATTACGGGGAGCCAACACGACGACGGCCACCTAACGACCAGCCGTCAGGCTCCGCGGTGTCTTTGTGTCATATTCCGGCTGCGCCCCTGTTGCAGCAGCAGGCAGAGAGGTTCCGGTCAAGCAGGTAGTACCTCTACCGACTTGGTGCGTGCGTCACTTCATCGCGGACCCGGTATCGGTAACGCAGCGGTGACACCCCTACCTCCCGTTTGAACGCGGTGCTGAACGCGCTTTCCGACGCGTAGCCCAGTTCGGCCGCCAGTGACCCGACGCGGACATCGCCGTCACGAAGAGCGCGTTGCGCCAGCAGCATCCGCCAGCGGTTGAGGTAGGTCAGCGGCGGTACGCCCGCCACAGCCCGGAAGCGTACGGCGAACGACGTCCGCGACATTGCCACAGTCCGCGCCAACTCCTCCAAGCTCCAGTGCCTTCCAGGCTGGGCGTGCATGAGGCTGAGTGCTGGACGCAACCGTTCGTCGGTCAGCAGTTGTAGCCATCCCGGGGGTAGCTGGGCCTGGTCGACGTAGGCGCGCAGCACATTGAGCAGCAGGAGCTGACCGTACTGCCGAATCGCGAACGCCGAGCCCAGCCGGTTCCCGGTCACCTCGTCGAACAGCCGGTCGAGCGTGCCGCGCAGGTTCCTCGCCGTGGCAGCCAAGGCCCGGACGTGGCCGAGCGGCGGAAGCGCCTGCAGCATCAGCGCCCGACCTGCCGGGTTGATGTCGACTGCGACTCCGATGACGACGTCGTCGGTGCCGCGGTCGGCACCGACGAGTCGGGCGAAGTTCTCCTCGGGCTTGATCTCGCGGCGTGGTTCGTCGCCTATGCCGCCCTCCTGCTCCAGCCACGACCGGTTGTTCAGGATGGCGACGTCGCCCGCTTCCAACTCGATCGGCCTGTCGCTGCCGTCAGCGATCAGCCGGGACCGGCCGTACACCATCGCGATGAGCTTCAGCGGGTCCTCGATGGGCGCGCGCGCCACCCAAGGGCCCCGCACCGCGAAACCGCCTGACACCAGGCCGCGGATCTTGACGACGTCGAACACTTCCGACAGGGGATCAGCGACCATTTCCGTACTATCGCGCAAAAAAAGCGAACGGACAACTATTCAGAGTTTGAGCAGCCGTACGCAGACTGCTGGCATGACACATAAGCAGCACCCCATTGGATCCGGCTTCACCGCGGCATCGACGGCTGACGAAGTTCTCGAAGGCATCGACCTGTCCGGCACGAACGTCGTCGTCACCGCGGGCCACGTCGGGCTGGGCCGGGAGGCCACCCGTGCGCTCAGCAAGGCCGGCGCATCCGTCACGGTGGGCTCGCGCAACCCAGACCGTGCCGGGCCTGAGCTGGCCGGCATCGAGCGCGTGGAGATCGGCCGGCTGGACCTGCTCGACCCTGCGTCGATCGACGCCTTCGCTGCCCGCTACCTCGACTCCGGCAGTCCACTTCACATCTTGATCAACGGGGCCGGCATCATGGGCGGCCCCCTGGTCCGAGACACGCGCGGGTACGAATCTCACTTCGCGACCAACCATCTCGGCCACTTCCAGCTGACACTGGCCCTGCTGCCCGCGCTGCGCGCCGCCCATGGCGCCCGGGTTGTCAACGTGACGTCCGGCGCCCAGCGGATCTCCGACATCCGCTGGGACGACCCGCACTTCACCACCGGCTACGACGGCGGCCTCGCCTACGCTCAGTCCAAGACCGCCAACGTGCTGTTCGCCGTCGAGCTGGACCGCCGATGGGCCGGAGAGGGAATCCGCGGCTATGCCGTACACCCCGGCATCATCGTTGGCACCAACCTGGGAAGCTCGATGCCCGAGGACCAAGCGCGGGCCGTCAACCTGGCCATGGGACTCATCGACGAGTCCGGCCGGCCGATCATCGACCCCGACCGTGAGAAGAAGACGCCGCAGCAGGGGGCCAGCACCATCGTGTTCGCCGCGACCAGCCCACTGCTCGCCGAGATCGGCGGTGTCTACCTGAGGAACAACGACATCTCGCCGCTGGATCACGATCCGAAGCCCGTCACCTTCGGCCCCGAGGGAATCGTCTCGTCCAACGTCGTGCCGCACGCCATCAATCCGGAGTCGGCGCGGCGGCTCTGGGAGCTGAGCGAGCAACTACTCAAGGCCTGACGCCTGCCGCGATCTCGGCGAGGGGCGAGGCCGTCCGCTGGCGTCACTTGGGCGCAACCGCGCGCCGAACACATTCGTGGAGCAGGGTGCGGCGCCGTTCGTGTACGTCTGAGGGCTCCTGGGCAGTCGCCGCATAGACGTTGCTGACCGGTGACCAGGCCATGGACATGGCGATGACCATGGCCATCACGTCGAACGGGTCTCCCTGGCGCACTCGCCCAGCGGCTTGGGCTTCGGCGATGACACGCAGCTTGTGATCGCCGAGGCGATCGTGGTCCTCCACGAGGTGGCCGGTTGGCCGGCGCTCCAGTCGCGCCCAAGTGGCCAGCCGGATGAGGTCGGGGCGGCGGAGATACTCGTCGTAGAGGCGTACGGCCCAGTCCGCAAGGTCGGCGGCGTCGATTGGGACGACGTTCACGATCCGCTCCAGCGAGCCGAAGAAGATCGTGTCGAAGAGCTTGTCCTTGTTGCCGAAGTAGGCGTAGAGCTGGGCCTTGTTGGTGCGCGCGGCGGACACGATCCGCTCGATGCGGGCCCCGGCGATGCCATGCTCGGCGAACTCCCGGGTAGCCACGTCGAGAATGCGCTGGTAGGTCGCGGCTCCGCGCGAGGTCACGGGTTGGTCCACCATGCCGCGACGCTACCAGACAGAACGGTTGGTTTGTTGCGATGGTGGATGGCGCGTACTCTTCTAATAGACCGAACAGTCTGTTTAAGGAGAGTTGTTGTGCGTACCACGATCGGATGGCGGGCGGACGGCCCGGCGGCGGCGCTGCGTCGGGCCCCGCTGGAGCGGCGCGACCTGCGCCCCGACGATCTCGCTGTGCGGATCGACTACTGCGGCGTCTGCCACACCGACCTGCACGCGCTGCGCGACCACGACGGCGCGGCCGAGCATCCGTTGGTGCCGGGTCACGAGTTCACCGGCGTGGTGACCGAGACCGGGCCCGCGGTCACCCGCTTTCGCGTCGGCGACCGGGTCGCGGTCGGCAACATCGTCGATTCATGTGGCGAGTGCCCCATGTGTCGGGCCGGTCAGGAGAATTTCTGTCACGCCTTCCCGACCCTGACCTACGGCGGCACCGACCGGCAGGACGGATCGACCACCCTGGGGGGATTCTCCCGCGAGTACGTCGTCCGCGACCGGTTCGCCTACCCGCTTCCCCCCGGTCTGGACCCGGCGGCCGCCGCTCCCCTGCTCTGCGCCGGCGTCACAGTCTGGGAACCCCTGCACGCGCTGGGCGTGGGTCCCGGCAGCCGCGTCGCCGTGGCGGGGCTGGGCGGCCTGGGGCATCTCGCGGTCAAGATGGCAGTGGCGCTCGGCGCTACCGCATCGGTCATCAGCCGCTCACCCGACAAAGCAGACGACGCACGCCGGCTCGGCGCCCACGGCTTCATCGTGTCCACAGATCCGGAACAGCTGGACTCGGCCCGAGACGGGTTCGATATTGTCATCGACACCATCTCCACCTCGCACGACCTCAGCCCGTACCTGCGACTGGTCGCCTTGGACGGCACCCTCAGCCACATTGGGCATCTCGGACCCCTCACGGTGGAGACCATGGACCTGCTCGTGGGGCGCAAGAAACTTACCTCCGCAGGCAGCGGCGGCCGTCCCGCAACCGCCGCCATGCTGGATTTCTGCGCCGACAAAGGCGTCACCGCCGAGATCGAACTGCTCCCCTCGTCGCAGGTCAACGAGGCCCTCGACCGCCTCCGCCGCAACGATGTCCGCTACCGTTTCGTACTCGACATGTCCGACCTGAGCTGAGCGGCCAGGGCCACAGCGCCTCAACCGGCGTACATCTAGGGCAGGTGCGGCACCCGTTCGTCAAAAAAGTATTAAAGAAGCAGCTGGGACCGACCGCATTCTTCGGCTTCCCTACCCTAGGTAATACATGATGGCTACACTCTGGGTATGGCGAAGGATAAGACCTCAATCAGCATCGCCCCCTGGATTTTGGAGAAGGCGCGGGCGCACGCGGAGGCGAACGGGCTCAGCGTGTCGGCCGTCATCGAACGGGGCATCCTGCGCGAGCTCGCCGCATCCCACGACCAGTCCGCGCGCGCCGCGTATTACGGCTCCCCCGCGATCGCCGCCCAGGAGGCCGACGAGGCCGCTCTGCACGACGACATCCGTGCCCATCTGAAGGACAAGCAGGGCGGGGCCGCCGCGTGAGCCACCGGTTCGGGGAACTCTGGACGGTCCAGCTCGGCGACCGCGAAGAGGTACGTCTCGTCGTATCCGGCGACTTCTACCACACCCTCTACGGCGACAACGTGCTCACCGCATACGTCGAAGCCGCCGACATGGCCAGCGCGTTGACGGCGTTCTCCATCGACGTCGGTGGAGGCCGGGCGGCGATGGTCGACCGCATCGCAACCGTGCACAGCGGCCGGCTGAAGGAGAAAGTGGGCGACCTGCCTGAGGCGCGGCTCGCCGACGTACGAGGCATGCTCGCCGCCATCTTCGGCTTCGCCAGCTGATCCCACGCGTATACCCCCGGCGATTCACCCCCGGGGGCTCCTCATGCATGAGCCCGGTACATGGCGGACGTGACGCAACACGGGAAGGGCCCATGCCAACCTCGGCCAGGGTGAGGGCCGGATAGCGTCGGCGCATGTCCTCGACGCACGTCTGGTTCGTGCCGCATCCGAGCTCTGGAACATCAAGCCGTCTGCTCTGAGTGCCCGCATGACCTTGTGGCCCGGTGGCGTTCGCGATGCCCAACTCTTCGATCGCGGCGACGAGCGATGGGACGCGCTCGCCAGGCTTGACGCCCCGGACACCCGGGAGCTGCTGCGACTACCCGGCAGCGGGCCCGTCGACCGTGGCAAGGCCGGCCGCGCGGTCGGTGTCCTGCCGGTCGATGTGGTCGGCGTGGTAGATGCCCTGGGTCAGCAGTCGGCGGACGTGCTCGTCGGCCGCGCTGTAGTAAACGAAGGTGCCCTCGCGGCGGCCTTTGACCAGGCCGGCCAGGCGGAGTTTGGCCAGGTGCTGGCTAACCGCGGTGGGCGCGGCGTCGGCGAGTTCGGCCAGGCAGGCGACGTTGGACTCGCCCTGCAGCAGCGCCCAAAGGATCTTAATGCGGGTGGGGTCGGACAGCAGCCGGAACGACTCGGCGGCCAGGTGCACCTGTTCCTCGTTCGGCATGTCGAAGTCCGGCAGCGACGTGTGCATACCCCCATCCTACCCACCACCTTCTTACTTGCGTATCTGCGTGAGTGCGCATGTACGATGGCGCGGTGATAACCGAACTGACAACCGCCGATCCCCGGCCGGCGACCGCCGCATCACCCCCGGCCGCCGGCGCGTGGTGGCGGTCCGGGGCGTGGTCGCTGCCGGAGGTGCGCTGGGCGGCGGCCGCCACCGTGATGTTCGCCGCCGGCGGCATCTCCCATCTGGCCGGGGCGCCGCCGTGGCTGTGGTGGAGCCTGTATCTGGCCTGCTACGCGGCCGGCGGCTGGGAGCCGGGCCTCGCAGGGCTGCGGGCGCTGCGCGAGCGGACGCTGGATGTGGATCTGCTGATGGTTGTCGCGGCGATCGGCGGCGCGGCGATCGGGCAGGTCTTCGACGGCGCGCTGCTGATCGTCATCTTCGCCACCTCCGGCGCCCTGGAGGCGGTGGCCACCAAACGCACCGCCGACTCGGTGCGCGGCTTGCTGGATCTGACGCCCGAGCAGGCCACCCGCCTGACCGGGGCCGGAGACCACGCCCGGGAGGACATCGTCGACGCGGCGGTGCTGCAGGTCGGCGAGGTGATCCTGGTCCGGCCCGGGGAACGCGTCGGCGCCGACGGCCGGGTGCTGTCGGGGGCCGGCCCGGTCGATCAGGCATCCATCACCGGAGAGAGCCTGCCGGTGGACAAGCAGGCCGGCGACGAGGTCTTCGCCGGGACGGTCAACGGCACCGGCGTGCTGCGGGTGCGGGTGACCCGCGCGGCGGGTGAGACCGTGATCGCCCGGATTGTGGCCATGGTGGAGCAGGCCAGCGCCACCAAGGCGCTCACGCAGCTGTTCATCGAGAAGGTCGAGCAGCGCTACTCGGTGGTCATGGTCGCCGCCACGCTGGCGCTGTTCACGCTGCCGCTGCTGTGGGGCGCGAGCGTGCACCACAGCCTGCTGCGCGCGATGACCTTCATGATCGTGGCCTCGCCATGTGCGGTGGTGCTGGCCACCATGCCGCCGCTCCTGGCCGCGATCGCCACCGCCGGCCGGAACGGAGTGCTCGTCAAGTCGGCGGTGGTGATGGAACACCTGGCCGACATCACCCAGGTGGCCTTCGACAAGACCGGCACGCTGACCGAGGGCCGCCCGCACCTGACCGGCGTGCACGCGCTGCCCGGCGCCGAGGTGTCCGAGGTCCGGCTGCTGGCCCTGGCGGCCGCGGCCGAGCAGGGCAGCGAGCACCCGCTGGGGCGCGCGGTGGTGCGGGCCGCGCGCGACCGCGGTCTGATGCCGGCGCCCGCCGAGGAGTTCGGCTCCGAGCCCGGGCGCGGGGTGCGAGCCCGCGTGCAGGCCCACCTCGTCGAGGTGGGAAGCCCCGCCCAGCTGCTCCACGGCGACCGCAGACAGGACACCGCCGCCGCGGCAGTGGTGGTGGCCGGCTTGGAGGACAGCGGGCACACCGCCGTCGTCGTCCGCGTCGACGGCGCCCTGGCCGGGGTGCTCGCGCTGGCCGACCGGATGCGCCCCGGCGCCGCCGAGGCGGTCGCGCAGCTGACCGACTTGACCGGGGCCCGACCGGTACTGCTGACCGGCGACAACGCCCGCGCCGCCGAGCGCCTGGCCGCCCAAGCGGGCATCGCCGAGGTCCGCGCGGACCTGCTGCCAGCCGGCAAGGTGACCGCGGTGCGCGAGCTGCAGGCCGGCGGCGCACAGGTGGCGCTGGTCGGCGACGGCGTCAACGACGCCCCCGCGCTGGCCACCGCCCACGTCGGCATCGCGATGGGCCGCGCCGGATCGGACCTGGCTCTGGACACCGCTGATGCGGTCATCACCCGCGACGAGCTGGCGGCCGTCCCGGCGGTGATCGCGCTCGCCCGCCGGGCCCGCCGCCTGGTGATGGCCAACCTCGTCATCGCCACCACCTTCATCGCCGTGCTGGTGGCCTGGGACCTGTTCGGCGACCTGCCGCTGCCACTGGGCGTGGCCGGGCACGAAGGCTCCACCGTCATCGTCGGCCTCAACGGGTTGCGTCTGCTTCGCGACGCCGCCTGGCGCCGCGCCGTCGCCGCCAGCCGCACAGAAAGCTGATCTGCGCCATGACCACAACGCCCGGCGGCATCACCGTCCCAGCGCACCTCCAGCTCACCGGCTCAGGTCTCATCCTGCGCGAATGGGACGACGGCGACGTGCCCGCCATGACCGAACTGTTCGACGACCAGGCCGTCGACCGGTGGACCCCGCTCCGGGCCCCCTTCGACCAGACGGCCGCCCGCGCCTACCTCGATCAGGCCCGCCGGCGGCGCGCGCACGGCGCCCGGCTCCAGCTCGCCATCACCACCGACGGCCACCAGCCGCTCGGCGAGATCCTGCTGTTCCCCACCGGCGCCGGCCGGGAGGTGGAGCTGGCCTACGCCGTCGGCGCCGCGCACCGCCGCCGGCACCTGGCCGTCCGAGCCGTCCAGCTGATCACCACCTGGGCCTACGACACCCTGGACGCCACCCGCGTGATCCTGCGCATCCCGCCGGGCAACAGCGCCAGCGCGGCGGTCGCCCGATCGGCGGGCTTCGAGCTGACCACGGCACCACTGGTCACCCGCGATGGCGCCCGCGACCCGCTGCACACCTGGCTGCATCGCCGGGCGGGGCAGCCCGCCACCGGTTAGCCCCGACCGCCGTTCATGTACGTGGAAACGGCCTCTCATCTGCGGCATCGGCTGGTGGTGCCTGACAGCCAGACCCCGCCGCGCTCGAAAATGACGATCGACCGTCTGATCGCCACCGTGAGGTCGGCCTGTGCGAGAAGACCTTCTACCGGATGCCTCTTTGATCATGTTTCCGGTCATTGCCCGAGACGTGGCGAATTTGGAAACTGGGGATTTTACATGGAAACGGATGTGCAAAAAAGATTGCCGCATACTTTACTTAAATGTCATTCGATCTTAATATCGAGCCTATGGGAGCGCTCCCACACGCCGATACGGCGATGCGGCCGCGATTGCGGGACGACGTTCGGTTCGTCGAATGCCCAGAGGGGGTGTACGTCCACAGCGACTACGGATCGTGCACGCTGCGGGGCCGCCAGGCGTACGCCTGGCTCAGCAGGCTGGCTCCGGTGCTCACCGGGCGGCACAGCTTGGCGGAGCTGACCGCGCAGTTGCCGGACGACAAGCGCGACATGGTCGAGGGCCTGGTGCGCCGGCTGGCGGAGCAGCGGTTCGTCGTCGATGCGCGGCAGGCGCGGCCCCACGGCCTGACCGAGGCCGAGCGGCGCACGTACGCGGAGGAGATCGCCTTCATCGGCTACGTACTCGACTCCCCCGAGTGGCGGTTCGAGCGGCTCCGCCGCTCCCGGCTGGTCCTCGCGGGCGACGGTCCACTGCTGGTGGCGCTCCTGGAGGCGTGCGCCGGGGCGGGCTGGCAACGGATCACCGTGATATGCCCCGACACGGAGGCGGTCGCCCAGGCCGCGGACCGCGCCCGCCGCGATCCGGGGCAGGAGATACACGCCGTTTCCGCCGAGGACCACCCCCGCGCCCTCACCCGGGACGCGGACGTCGTCCTCCAGGTCGGCACCGACATCGACACCCTCGTGACGAGCGCCCGCGCCTGCGAGGCGGCCGAAGTCGTCCTGGGGCAGGCCCTCGTCCGCCCCGCGGAGGTGTGGCTCGGCCAGGTCGGCAGGCCCTCGATGACGGCTGCCGAGTCGGGCTGGTACCGGCTGGCCGCCATGCCCGCCGTGACCCCGCCCCACTCAGGCGAGGACTGGCTGGTGGGCCCGGTGCCCGCGGTGGTGGCCTCCATGCTGGCCCTGGCCTGTTTCTCCCATCTGACCGGCCTCGACGCCGTCGGCACGAGCCAGAAGCTCCAGCTCACCCGAGTCGATCTGCGCAACCTCGACACCGTCCCGCACCGGTTCGTCCCCCATCCCCGCGCGGGCGCCCGTGCGGCCGCCCCGCGCGCCGATGCGGTGCGGGACGCGGTGCGGGACGCGGTGCGGGACGCGGTGCGGTCGCCGGCGTCGGGCGCCTCGGTCGACGCGGGGGAACTGCTCGACCGGGCGGCGGAAGCGGTCGACTCCCGGCTGGGCCTCCTCGGCATGCTGGACGAGCGGGGACTGGCGCAGGCCCCGGTGTCTGTCTGCCTGGCGACCGTCTCCGACCCGTTCGGGGCGCTGCCGCGCTGGACACCGCCTCCTCGGGTCGTCGGGTGGGGCGAGGACCGGCGGACGGCGCGGCTACGCTGCCTGCTCGCCGCGCTCACCACCTACGGCGTCCTCGCCGCCGGGCCGGCCGCTCGCGCCGGTGGGGAGGACGTCCTATGGGGCGTCGAGCTGCCGGGCGGCCGGCCGCGCTCTGTGCCTGTGGCCGCCCTACACCTCGCCGGGGCCGGGGCGCTCCAGGTCTCCGACGGCGCGGGGGCAGGACTGAGCTGGGCCGAGGCGGTCGCCGCCGGGCTGCGGACCCACTGCGAAACCCTGCTGGCCGCGCGCCTGCGGCAGGACCCTACGGCGGAAGCGGGCCTACCGGTGGATCTCACTGCCGATGGGCCGGCGCGGCAGCTCGCGCTGGCCGGCGAGCGACCGGATGTGCGCGACCACACGTCCGTCCTCGGCGTACCCGCTCTGTCTTTCACCGTTCCCGGCGGGCCGGTCCTGGTGTCGGCCGCGGCCACTGCACCGGCCGCGCTGCGGGACGGCCTCGAACGGCTGCTGCTGCGCTGGCAGTCCCGGGCCGAAGGGCAGAGCGCCTACGCCGGGGCCCGTCCCCTCTGGGCGCCCGCAGGGGACCCCGCGGAGGCCGTGCGGTTGATGGCGGGCGCGTTGCGCGCGACCGGCAGGGTGCCGGTCGCGGTGCCGCTCGGCGGCGATCCCGAGGCTTCGCGGCTGCTCCCCTACGTCACACAGGTCGTGCTCCTTGAGGGCTGAGAGCGCGCCGGCGAGCGCGCTCGCCGAGTCACCGGCCCTCGTGACCGTGCTGGGGACCGGCAGGCTGCGCGCCGCGATCCGCGCGGCCGTCACGGCTCCGGGACCCGCCGGTCCGGGCGGCGGGACGATCGTCGTCGCGAGCGACGCCGACGACGTCCGGCCCTATCCCTCTGTGGCGCGCCGCGCGGCCGAGCAGGGTGTGCCGTGGCTGCCGGTCCGGGTCGACGCCGGCTGGGTGCTGGTCGGCCCGGCGGCGCGCCCGCCGCTGCCGGGCTGCCCGAGCTGCGTCGAGCGGCGGCGCAGGGGCAACCGGCCCGACGCGCTGGGGCGTGACGCGCTGCGTGAGCGGTACGGTGCGGAGCTGGACACCCGGCCCTGCGCCCTCCTCACACCGATCGTCGCGAAAGCGGTCGCGGCGCTGGTGGCCGACGAGGTGGACCGGCTGTGGCGCGACCCCATGTCCGCGCGGACCACGGGCGCGCTGCTCAGGGTCCACGTGCCGACCGGCACGGTGCGCCGTCATCTGTTCCTGCCCGACCCGCTCTGCCCGGACTGCGGCGCCCGACCCGACGACGGGCCCGACGCCGGCCGCTACGTCCCCGCGCCGGCGCCCAAACCGCATCCGGGGGCGTTCAGGGTCGGCGCCATCAGCGGCAGGGCCGGGGAGCTGGAACGGCGGTTCGTCGACGCCGAGACCGGAATCGTGCAGGCCTTGGTCGCGGAGGAGCGCGGCGGCAGCGCCATGGCGGTCGCCCGGCTCAGCCCGGCGCGGACCGCGCACGAAAGCCACCACGGGTACGGGCGCAGCGACGACTTCGCCTCGGCGCGGGCGACCGCGGTCGCCGAGGCACTGGAGCGGATCGCCGGCATCCATCCGCGCGGGCGGCGGACCGTCGTGCGCGCCGCGTACGCCGACGTCGCCGACCGTGCCCTCGACCCGAAGACACTTGGCCTCTACCCCGACGACTGGTACGACCAGCCCGACTTCTGGTTCACCCGCTTCCGGCCGGAGCTGCCCACGTCGTGGGTGTGGGCGTACTCGTTCCAGCGGGACGAGCCGGTTCTGGTGCCGGAGAGCTACGCGTACTTCGGCCCTCGGCCGGCGGGGGACCTCGGGTTCG
This sequence comes from Microbispora bryophytorum, assembly GCF_006874465.1. Lineage (GTDB taxonomy): Bacteria > Actinomycetota > Actinomycetes > Streptosporangiales > Streptosporangiaceae > Microbispora > Microbispora bryophytorum. The sequence goes on from NZ_VIRL01000005.1 coordinate 309,134, forward strand.
CCTACGAGTGCTCCAACGGGTGCGCCCTCGGCGGGCACCCCGCCGAGGCGATCCTTCACGGCCTGCTCGAGGTGGCCGAGCGGGACGCGTTCCTCACCACGTGGTACGCCCGGATGCCCATCCCCCGCGTCGACCTGGCGTCGGCGCACGACCGGCGCATCCCCATGATCGCCCAGCGCGTACGGGATCGGCTGGGCTACGACGTGTACGCGTTCGCCGCCATGCTGGAGCAGCGAGTGCCGGTGTTCTGGGTGATGGCCGTCGAGGCGACGGGGCGACCGGATCGGCCGCGGGCGCTGTGCGGAACCGCCGCCGATTTGATGCCCGAGCGTGCGCTGCGCCGGGCGCTCGACGACCTCGGCCCGATGCTGGTGGGGCACATCGAGCGCTACGACCCGGCGGAGGCGGCCAGGCTGGCGGCCGACCCCGGCGAGGTGCGGCTCCTGGAGCACCATCCTCTGCTCTACGGTCACCCGGAGGCGTTCGGGCGGCTGGGCTTCCTGCCGGTCGACGGGCCCGCCCTGACGGTGGCGGAGGTCACGGCCCGGCTCGGCTGGCCGGAGCACGACGACCTCACCGCGGACCTCGCCGAGCTGGCCGGGCGCTACCTGGCGAGCGGCCTCGACGTGATCGCCGTCGACATCACCTCTCCCGAGGCCCGGGCGGGCGGCTTCGCCGGTGCGAAGGTCATCGTGCCGGGGGCGATGCCGATGACGTTCGGGCACCGGTACCGGCGTGTCCACGGCCTGCCGCGACTGCTGTCCCTGCCCCGACTGCTCGGCTACCGGGACGACGACCTGCGGCCCGAGGACCTCAACCCGCACCCCCATCCCTTCCCATGACGCGCCCCATCGGCACCGACGAAGGAAGCGAGGCAGACCGGATGCACGGCATCACGGCGACGAGCGCGTCCGGTGACGCCACGCGCCGCTACCTGGCCGCGATGCGTGACCGGGGCCCGCTGTCCATCGACTGGGCCAACGCACCGACCCGGCACAAGCGCTACCCGGGGGCCGAGCGCGTCGTCCTGCCCTGGGCCACCCGGGACGGCACCGCCCTCGGCCTGGTCGGCGAGCTGCTGCGGGAGCTGCTCGGCCTGGCCAGGGTGGTCTGGTATCACCCGATGGACGACCTCGGCGACCCCCTGGGGGAGCCGCCCGTGTTCCTCCTCGGCCGCCCGGCGCCGTCGGGGGGCGGGCTCTACCCGATCGAGGCGTACGTCGCGGCCGGGGAGCGCCGCGTTCCCGGCCTGCCCGCCGCCTTGTACCACTACGACTCGGTCCACCACGCGCTGGAACGCGTGCGGGAGGGCGACCACACCCCGGCTCTCACCGGCCTGGTCGCGGACGCGCCGGACCCGGACGTCACGCTCGTGCTGTCGGCGGTGTTCTGGCGGTCGATGTTCAAGTACGGCGACTTCGGCTACCGCCTGATCTGCCAGGAGACCGGTGTGCTCATCGCCCAAGCGCTCGCCGTCGCCGGACGGCTGCGCGTGGCCGGCCGGGCGCACCTGCGATTCTCGGACGAGGAGGTCGACCGCCTAGTGGGGCTTGACGGCGCGCGGGAGGCCGCGATGGCCGTGCTCACGTTCACGCTGCCCCGAGCACACGGCTCTCTCGTCAACCGGGAAGTCCCGCGGACCCCCCGCGGCGGGAGCACACGGCGACCGGCGGCCGGGGAGAGCATGCCGCTCCCCCTGCCGATGCCCGACGGCCCCGCCGCCACTCTGCACCGGGCAAGCACGGCCGGCGGCGGCGCGTCCTCGTCTTCCTCCACCCGGCTGCGGCCCGCCCCTCCCCCGGGGGTCGGCCCGGCCATCCCCGTCCCGGAGCCGGCGCCTGGGGTGTGCCTGGCGGCGGGGGTGCCGCGCCGCGCGTCCCCGCCGGCCGGTTACCGCCCGGTCCCCCTTCGGGCGGGCGAGCTCGGCGCCATCCTGGCGGCCGCGGGCGGTGGTTACCCCGCCGACCTACCCGCGGCCGGGACGGGACTCGCGGCGACCGTCCTGTGCCTGCTGGCCCTTCGTGTGCACGGGCTACCCCGCGGCGCGTACTGGTATGACCACGACCGGCGGATGCTGCACGAGGCCGCCGGCCAGGACCCGATGCCCGCGGTGGTGGCCGGACGCCTGCTGGGCAACACCCGGGCCGCCCTGCGGGGAGCGGCCGCCGTGCTCGTCCCGGTAGGCGATCCCCTGGCGGGCGCCGGCCTTTTCGGTGACCGCTGGTACCGCCTTCAGCAGGCCGAGGCGGGCCTGGCCGCCCAGCGGGCGGCGCTGACCGCCGCTGCCCTCGGCCTGGCCGCGCGCATCCACTCCGACGGCGCGAACGACACGACCGACGAGGTGCTCGGGATCGCCGGAACTCCGCTGCGGAGCCTGTCCTTCCTGGCGATGGGCACGCCCCTGACCAGCGGGCCCCTCGTGGCCCGCGGGATCCCGGCCGACTCACACGAGGAGGTGAGGCCCACCACAGGATGACGCCGTGCCCTCCGGCGCACGGCCTCGTACGGCAAGCGGAAAACAGTACGGCAAGCAGTGACCTAAAAAGGAGACGCACATGTCCAACGAGAGCCTGAAGCTCGACCTGCGCGGCCTCGACGTCGATTCCATCGACGTGCTGTCCGCCGACTCCATCGTGGCGGAGGGCCACGGCGCGGTCGAGACAGGCGCCTCCTCCGCCGCCGGCTACTGCTCCTCCTACCTGTCGGCCACCAGCTGCTGGGCTCCCGAGGCGTAAGCCCCGCGGCGTCCGGGCCGCGAGCCCCGGGCAGCGATCAGGACCGGTGACCCCGCGGGGCCGCCGGTGAGACGAGCAGCAGGGCCGAGGGCGCCCACGGCACGGGCGCCCTCGGCCCCCGGCGACCCACACGAGGAGCGCGTTCCTTTGACGCATTCAGCGCATGCCGCCCCCGTCACCGAGGGCGGCGGTCCCGCACGGCTCGCCGGTCGAGATTATGCCGTGTCGCCGATCTTCGCGGTACGCGTCGCGGGCCTGCCCCTGGCAGGGCTCGACCGGCTGCGCTGCACCCGCACCTGGGCGGTCGTGGATGAGCTCGCGGACGTCTCGGCGTGGCTGCGGCGGGAGGGCGCCGACCTGTCCGGCCCGCTGCACGACGTGATCGGCGAAACAGGGGCGGGCTCTCGCAGGGCGGGGCTGGTCGCCCTGCGGCGCGCGGTGTTCACCGGGCGCCGGCCGTCCGGCCGAGCCATCTCCGCCGAGGTGATGGCCACTCTCCCCCAGGACCTGGCCGAGCGGATCAGGCAGTGGACCGTACGCAGGGACCACGCCGACACGCTGCGGGCCGCACTGCCCGCCCTGCTGGCGGAGGAGACTCGGGAGAAGACGGCCCTGCTGCGCGAGGCGGTGGCGGGCCCCGCCTTCCGGCGCGGACTCGCTCTGGGCAGCCCCGTGCTGGCCGCACGCCTCGAGGCGTGGCTCGCGGGTCCGGCGGACAGCCCGCCGGGCCGGCAGGAGCTGCTGCGGCTGGCCAGGTACGTCGCCAGGGCGACGGTCAAGACCAGCCCGTACGCCACGTTCACCTTCAGCGGCCTCGGCCGGTGGACGGCGGGCGGGCCCGCGGTGCGAAGCGGCGGCGAGCCGTCCTGGCAGGTCGTCGCGGAGCTCGACCGGGCGGTTCTGCGCCCGCTGTGGTCGGCGTTCACGCGGCACCGGGCCGTGCGCGAGCGGGCGCGGCTGCGGGTCAACCCGTCGGCGGCCGACGACGGGAGCCGGATCTGGTTCCTCGGTCCCGGCGCCGACGAGTCATTGACGAGCGTGGCCGCCGGCCCCGCTGTGCGCCGGGCCCTCGACTGGGTCCGAGCGCATCCCTTCCCCACCCTCACCGAGGCGCCAGGGATCGAGCCGCTGGTCGACGCGGGGCTGCTGGAGCTGGTCCCGCCGTACGACGAGCAGGCGGCCGATCCGGTGGGCCGGCTGGCGTCCTGGCTCGCTGAGGGCCCGGCGGCGGCGCCGCGCGCGGCGGCGGTCGTCCGGATCGCCGAAGCGCTGCGGGAGGCCGCCGGTCACTCCTCGCCCCGCATGCCGCACGAGGAGACCGCAGACCCCGCCGCCGTAGCGCGCGAGGCGCTGGAGGAGGTGCTGCCGGCCGGGCCGTCGCTGCCCGACAAGAACCTGCTCTGGCACAGCGCCGTCATCCCCGGCGTCGCGGGACGGCTGAACGCGACGGCGTGGCGGCACGTGTTCGACGACCTCGACGCCGTACGCCGCCTGCTGGGCCTGTTCGACCCCGACCTGCCCGTCAAGATCGCGGCCACCGCTTTCTTCCTCGACCTGCACGGCCCCGGAGCCCGGATCTCCGCCCTGGACCTCTACCGCCAGATTCACTCCGGAGCCCCGGGGGCGGGCGGCGCGCTGCTGCGCGGAATGCTGCGCAACCCTGTCGCGGCCCCCCGCGCGGTGCCCGGGGAGGAGCCCCCGCTGGGCCTGCGCGAGCTGTCCGAGCTGCGGCGGGGGTTCTGGGAGCTGATGGGGGCAGGACCCTCGGCGCGGGAGGCGACGGTCCAGGCCGCCGCTGCCCGCCTGGTCGATCTGGCCGCCTCGTGGCCGCGCTTCGTCCAGCCGCCCGGGTCAATCTGCTGTTACCTGCAGGCCGTACCCGACGGGCCGGACGGGGTGCGCGCCGTCGTCAACTCGGTCTCCGCCGGGTATGGCCGGGGGCTGTCGCGGCTGCACCGGCTGGTCGCGCTGGCCGGAGGGGAGGTCCCGCCCGCCGAGGAGCTGCGGGCCGACCAGGGTGACGTGCTGGTGGCGGAGTGCCGGGGACTCGTGGGCGGCGGGCTCAACGTGCGCCCCGCGACGGCCGACCTCGCCCTCGACTACCCCTTCGCGCCGGGGGACGCCGACCTGCCGCCCCTCGCGCCCGCGCACCTCGCGGTCGGTTACGACGCCGGGCGCGACCGGCTGGCGCTGCTCGACCGACAGGGCCGCACCGTCCGGCCGGTCCATCTGGGGATGACCGCCCAGCACTGGCTGCCGCCGTGGCTGCAGTTCCTCGTACGGGCCTTCGGCGAGCCGTCCACGGCCATGGTGCCGGGCTGGGTCTTCCGCACCCGCGGCGACGTGCCGGCGGAGGGCGAAGTGGAGCGGTGGCCGCGGATGGACGTCGGGCGGGTGACGCTCGCCCGTGCGGCCTGGCGGCTGCGGGCAGGCGACTTTCCCGTGCCCGACAAGGGCGAAAGCGAGGCCGCCTACCTGCCGCGGCTCGCCGGGTGGCTGGCGATGCACGGCGTTCCCCGCCGCTTCTTCGCCCGGGTGGTCGGCCTCGGGGACGGCCTCCTGGTCGGGCTGCTGAGCAAGGACCGCAAGCCGATGTACGTCGATGTCGCCGACATGCTGCTGCTGGCCGGGTTCGTGCGCTCGCTCCGCGATCCCGGATCACTCGTGGTGCTGGAGGAGGCCCTGCCCGACCCGGCCGACGCCCCCCTGTACGGCACCGGGAGACGGGTCACCGAGTACGTCGTCCAGCTGTCGGCGAGGCCGGTCGGATGACGGCGACACGGACGGATGCCGCCGAGCAGGCCGGAGGCCGCTGGGTCAGCGCCCACCTGTTCCACTTCGGCGACCTCGACGCCCTGGTCACCGGTGTCGTGGACCCGGCCGTCCGGGAGCTGACTTCGAACGGGACGGCGCGTGGCCACTTCTTCCTCCGCTACTGGGAGGGCGGCCAGCATGTGCGGCTGCGGCTGGAGGTTCCGGACCCGTCGCGGGTCTCCCGCGTTCACCGCCTCGTGCGCGAGCGGGCAGCGGCCCACTTCGCCGCGCACCCCTCTCCCCCGGTCGACCTGGAGGCGTACCGCGCGTTCGCGGCGGCCGTCGCCCGGGGCGAGCGGCGCGAGCGGTACGACGACCGGCTGCGCCCCGCCGACTCGGTGGAGTTCGTCGCCTACCGGCCCGAGCACACGGCCTACGGTGACGCGGCCTGCGTCGAGGCCGCCGAGCGGCACTTCACGGTGTCGAGCACGCTCGCGCTCGACGTGCTGAGAGCGGGAGCGCCGATGGAGCAGCGCGCCGCCATCGGGCTCGCCGCGCTCACCATCGCGCTGGCGGCCTGCGAGCCCGACCTGCTCACCGCCGTGCGCGCGTTCGCGGAGACCATCCGGGAGGCGGACCGGCGGCCCGAGATCCCCGGCGGGGAGAACGACTGGCTGCGCCGCGGCGACGCCCTGCTCGCCCAGACCCGCGCGCTGTGGGATCTGCCGAACCGCGGTGATCCGCATGGCTCCGACGGCGGCCTGCTCGGCACGTGGGCGTCGTCGGTGCGCGCCCTGCGCGACGACCTCGACGCGCTGCACGCCGCAGGCAGGTGCAGGCCGTCCGACTCGGGCTCGCCGCACGCCTTCCTCGCGACCGCCGTGCCGCCCGAGCGCCGCACGGTGCCGCTGATCCTGCTGCGATGCGCCCATCTGTTCCACAACCGGCTGGGGCTGCGCGCGGGAACCGAGCATCACTTGTCCTTCCTCGTCGCCCGCGCCCTCACCGACCTCGCCGGCCTGGCCGGCTCCAGGAGGTGGTCCCCCTGACCGGCACGCTCACGCAGGACGCCCCGATCTGGCACTGCGTCCACGTCTATTACCACGCCCCCGACAAGGACGGGCTGCTGCTCGACGCCGTACGCCCCCTGTTGGAAGGACTGCGCGGCCAGGTGGAGGCGGCGTACGTGCTGCGGCACTGGCGGCAGGGCCCCCACGTGCGGATCAACGTCAAGGCGACGTCCCGGCTGTGGGAGGAGGTCGTGCGCCCGCGCGTCGACCAGGTCGTCGGGGCTTACCTGCACGAGCATCCCTCCACGACCGTGCTCGACCCGGACGAGAGTCTGACGCGGCACCGCCTGCTCGCCGTGCGCGAGCAGGAGCACGGGCCACTCACCCCGTGGCCGCCCGACAACTCCATCCGGGACGCGCCGTACGACTCCCGGCGGCACGTCCTCGGCAGCGACGAGGCGGTCGACCTGCTCACCTCGTTCTACACCGACAGCACGCCGCTGCTGTTCGCCATGCTCGACCATGTGCGCGGGGGCGATGACAGCAAACTGGGCCTGGCGATGAGCCTCATGCTGACCGTCGCGCACACCTCGCACCCCATCACCCGCAGCTACCTGTCCTACCGGATGCACGCGGAGGGGTACATCACCTGGGCGGCCGACCCCGAGGCCACCCGGGCCGCCTTCGAGCGCGACTTCCGTGAGCGGCGCGAGGCGCTGACGTCGCGAGTGCGGGACGTGGTCGCCGCGCTCGATGACCCGTCCGCCCCGTCCGTCCCGTCCGCGCCGTTCGTGCGGGAGTGGGCGGCGCTACTGGAGCGGTACCGCGGCCGGGCGGGCGCCCTGATCGACGACGGCCGGCTGGTCCAGCCGACGACCAAGCCGGGCGAGGCGTTCGAGGCCAGGCTCGGCGACCTGCCGGTGCCTCGGCGCGAGCCGAACGAGCTCCAGCGCCTGATCTTCGACAGCCCGGCCTACCACGAGGCGGTCTTCGCCGACCCAGGCTTTCTGCGCTACCGGGTGCTGCTCAACTACACCTACCTGCACCTCACCCGGATGGGCCTGACCCCGCTCGACAGATTCCGGATGTGCCATCTACTGGCCGACGCGGTCGAGGACGTCTATGGCCTGTCGGCCCTCGACGCGCTCCGGCGGTTCGCCGCCGCGCAGGAGACTCGTCCCGGAGACTGACAACGAAGAAGTTGCAACTCCATACGCAGTCGAGCGCTTCAGGGCTCTGCCGGCTCCACAGCGCCCGCGCCAGCGAGATGCCCGGCCGGGCGCTCCCCGCGGGGGGCGGCGGCGGTGTGACCAGCGCGGCCCGGGCCAGCGCGACGGTCGCGATGGCGACCGTCACGCCATACACGAAGAACGGCAGCCGGGGAGAGACACCGAGCAGTCCCCGCCCAGCGCGTCCGCGAGCCGCTCGACCCGGGCGAACTGCTCGGCTCCGCCCAGACCGCGACCGCCGGACACGACGATGTCGGCCTCGGTGAGCTGCTGCCGGCCGGTGCTCTCCCCCGCCGTACGCGACACGACCCGGCTGCGGCGGTCCGCCTCCCCCGGCACGAGCGGGCCGGGATGACCGACGGCGTCAGGGGGGCCTCGCAAGGCACGACGGCGTTGGCCTTGACCGCGATGACCGGCACCCCGCGGGCCACCCTGGAAGTGACGGTGTAGCCCGCCGCGAAGGCCCACTGGGTGAGGCGGGCGACCGGTTCGCCCCGTCGTCCGTGGAAATCCTGATGATCGGGCATTCGGCCGCGTGCCACGATGCCCGGATGAGCATGGAGAAGATCGAGGCCAACGTGGCGTTCGCGATGGAGAGGCTCGGCCCGCTCAGCGACGTGCCCTTCGGCCTGAACGAGGAGTCCGTCGCCTGGGTCGAGGGCTTCATCGACCGCCAGCGCGAGCGTCCCGGGTTCGACCCCGACAACGTGGAGGGCCTGACCGGCGTGCTGGGCTCGTTCCTGGGCGCCTGCCTGATCGCGGCGGCCGGCGGCGCCTGGCACTACAGCGACGAGAACGGCTGGGGCGTGCGTTTCCCGAACGGCTGCCTGGCCTACCCTTTCGCGAAGGTGCGCAAGCAGTTCCGCAACGGTACGGAGGGCGGCGACTCGATCTCCAGCTTCTACCGGATCGCGATCGACGTGGTCGCCGGGGGCAAACTGGGGGGCTGAAGGCGCTCGCGCCTGTCCGCGAGCCCGCCTGTGACCACCTCAACCGGATGCGCGCCGCCTTCGGAGCGGGCGGGTTCGCCCGTCGCCGACGAGCCGACCGTCCGCGAGTCCGAGCGGCGCGTCGCCGCCGGCCTGCGCACGGACGAGTACGGCTTCGGCCGTGACCGCGAGCGGGTGCCTCTTGACCCCTCGGATGGTTGGCAGCCGTGCACCTCGGATGATTGTTAGCGTTAACAATCTGAAGTCGCCATCGTCCTCCTCCACTTCGACAGATCGACCGGTGGTGGTGGAGCGGAGCAAAGCCGAGAAGAGGGCACGGTGTCAAGTGGCGCGGTGCTTCCGGACGCGAACGCGGGAGGGTGCGGAGGCACCCCAACTGCCGCATCAGGGAACTGTCCGGCTTCGCCGGCGGCGGCGACCGGTTGAAACGTTCATCCGATGACTGCGCCACCGGAGCGCGCACCGGCCACGGCGGTTCCGGGATCACGAGGTGATTTACGCGGCTCCGCCTTTCGCGGCGGCCCCCTGCTCTTGACACATTTCGGCGAGGTTTCCACACTGAGCCCCGAGACGGTCTCCCGCTGTCCGGTGGTGGTGCGCGGGGCGGAGGCCCGCCGTTCGCGACGCCCTCGTGGTGTGCGCTCCCTTGTACGGGAGCACGGCGTCCATCGCTTGATGCCGCGCGTTTCCCCCTTTTTCTGGTCGCAGTCATGGAGGCTCAGGCATGAGCGCACCCGCCGTTCCGCCGCCGGAGACCCGGTGGCCCCCCGCGGACCCGTCCGCGTCCGGCCCCGGATCGCGGAGCCGGTCGCTCCGGCGTGCGATGGGCCGGGCGATTGGCCGGACAATGGGCCGGACGGTTGGCCGGACGATGGCGGCGGCGGTGGCCGTCCTCGGGCTGTTCTCGGCGGCCATCGTGACCCGGCCGGCCTCGGCCGCGGACAACCCCTTCCAGCGCGGGCCGAACCCGACCGTGGCGAGCGTCGCGGCCACCAGGGGGACCTTCGCGACCGCCCAGACCAGCGTGCCGGCCGGCAACGGCTTCGGCGGCGGAGTCGTCTACTATCCGACCGACACCAGCCAGGGGACGTTCGGCGGGGTCGCGATCGTGCCGGGCTACTCCGCCCTGTTCGCCGACGAAGAGGCCTGGATGGGCCCCTGGCTCGCCTCGTTCGGCTTCGTCGTGATCGGCATCGAGACCAACAGCCGCACCGACAGCGCGGACGCCCGCGGGACCGAGCTGCTCGCCGCGCTGGACTACCTCACCCAGCGCAGTCCGGTGCGCGACCGGGTCGACCCGAACCGGTTGTCGGTCGTCGGCCACTCGGCGGGCGGCGCGGGAGTCCTCAGCGCGCTGCTCCGGCGGCCCTCCCTCAAGGCCGGGGTCGGGCTCGCGCCCGGCTCCCCCGTGGGCAACTACGACCTGTACAGCGACCGGGTGCCGACGATGTTCATCTCCGGGCAGCGGGACACGACGGTCACGCAGTCGTATCTCAACGGGCTGTACAGCACGTTGCCTGCCACGACGCCGAGCGCGTGGGTGGAGATCACCGGGGTGGACCACCTGTTCGCGACGCGGGCCAACACGACCGAGATGCGGGTGCTGATCCCCTGGCTGAAGATCTGGGTGGACAACGACACCCGGTACACCCAGTTCCTGTGCCCGCTGGCGGACTCCACCGGCATCTCGATGTACCGCGACAAATGCCCGTACGTGCCGCCGGGCGGATCGTCGCCGTCGCCGAGCGCCTCCCCCTCGTCCACCCCGTCGCGCTCGCCGTCGCCCTCTCCCTCCCCGTCACCGTCCCCATCTCCGTCCCCATCTCCGTCCCCATCTCCGTCCCCGTCGCCGTCCGCCAGTCCGTCGCTCCCGCCGCCGGGCGCCTGCGTGGCCGAGTACCGCACGATGAACTCGTGGCCCGGCGGCTACCAGGCGATGGTCACGGTCACGGCGGGCGGCACGGCGGTCAACGGCTGGACCGTCAGGTGGACGCTCGGCGGCGGCCAGACGATCAGCCAGCTGTGGAACGGCACGCTGAGCACGAGCGGTTCCGCGGTGACGGTGAAGAACGCCTCCTACAACGGCTCGATCCCGGCGTCCGGCTCGGCCACCTTCGGGTTCCTCGCCACCGGTACGCCGTCGACCCCCTCGCTCACCTGCACCAGCCCGTAACCGATCCCGGCACGTTGTGCCGATCGATGTCCCAATGACTCCGGGCAGGGCCTCTCATGGCGGTGGGAGACCCTGCCGGAGAACACCCGTCCTCACCGCCACCTCGCTCAGGGCCCTGCTCAGGGCCTTCGGGTCGCAGGTCATCCCCCTGGCACCCGCTGCGTCTCGCCGGAGCGGAGCTCCCGGCCGAAACGATTCTGAGTGTCCGTACCCCCCGTGGACTTGGAGAACTGAATTGTCTGATTTCACCCGACGGCAAGTGCTGCGATTCGGCGCGGCCGGAGCCGGAGCCGCGCTGGCGCCGTTCCAGTGGACGGCGGTCGCCCGGGCCGCGGCGGCGACCCCTTCCGAGGTGAGCGCCGCGAACGACCTGGCCCTCTGGTACGACGAGAGCGCCGGCACCGACTGGCTGCGCGCGCTGCCGATCGGCAACGGCCGGCTGGGCGCGATGGTGTTCGGCAACGTCGACACCGAGCGGCTGCAGCTCAACGAGGACACCGTCTGGGCCGGTGGCCCGTACGACCAGAGCAACACGAGGGGCGCGGGAGCTCTCGGCCAGATCCGGCAGCTGGTCTTCCAGAACCAGTGGAGCCAGGCCCAGAGCCTCATCGACCAGAACATGCTGGGCAACCCCTCGGCCCAGCTGGCGTACCAGACCGTCGGCAACCTGCGGCTCACCTTCGGCAGCAGCAGCGGAGTCTCGGAGTACAGCCGTGTCCTGGACCTGACCACGGCCACCACGACCACGTCGTACCTGCAGAACGGCGTGCGGTACAAGCGTGAGGTGCTCGCGAGCGCGCCGGATCAGGTGATCGCCATCCGCCTCACCGCCGACAGGGGCGGCTCGATCACGTTCTCCGCGACGTTCGACAGCCCCCAGCGGACCACGCGCTCCAGCCCGGACGGCACGACGGTGGCGCTCGACGGCGTCTCCGGCGACCAGCGGGGCCTGTCCGGCAAGGTGAGGTTCCTGGCGCTGGCCAAGGCCGTCGCCGACGGCGGCAGCGTCAGCAGCTCCGGCGGCACCCTGCAGGTGCGGAACGCCAACAGCGTTACCGTGCTGATCTCTATCGGCTCCAGCTACGTGAACTACAAGGACACCAGCGGTGACTACCAGGGCATCGCGCGGGGGTACCTCAACGCCGCCAACGGCAGGACCTACGACGACCTGCGCTCCAGGCACGTCGCCGACTACCAGCGGCTGTTCGGGCGCACCACGCTCGACCTCGGCCGCACCTCGGCGGCCGACCAGCCGACCGACGTGCGGATCGCGCAGCACGCGAACACCAACGACCCGCAGTTCTCGGTGCTGCTGTTCCAGTTCGGCCGCTACCTGCTGATCTCCTCCTCGCGGCCGGGGAGCCAGCCGGCCAACCTGCAGGGCATCTGGAACGACTCCCTCAGCCCGTCATGGGATTCCAAGTACACCCTCAACGCGAACCTCCCGATGAACTACTGGCCGGCCGACACGACGAACCTGTCGGAGTGCTACGAGCCGGTGTTCCGGATGATCAACGACCTCACGGTCACCGGCGCCCGCACCGCCCGGGTGCAGTACAACGCCGGCGGCTGGGTGACCCACCACAACACCGACGCGTGGCGGGGCAGCTCGGTCGTCGACGGCGCGCTCTGGGGCATGTGGCAGACCGGCGGCGCCTGGCTGTCCACCATGATCTGGGACCACTACCTGTTCACCGGCGACGTCGAGTTCCTCCGGCAGAACTACCCGGCGATGAAGGGCGCGGCGCAGTTCTTCCTGGAGACCCTGGTGCAGGAGCCGAGCCTGGGCTACCTGGTCACGAACCCGTCGAACTCCCCCGAGCTTCCCCACCACTCGGGTGTCAGCGTGTGCGCCGGCCCGACGATGGACAACCAGATCCTGCGCGACCTGTTCAACGGCTGCGCCAAGGCCAGCGAGGTCCTCGGCACCGACGCGAGCTTCCGGAGCCAGGTCCTGGCCGCCCGGGACCGGCTTCCTCCGATGAAGGTCGGCTCGCGCGGCAACATCCAGGAGTGGCTGTACGACTGGGTGGAGACCGAGCAGAACCACCGCCACATCTCCCACCTGTACGGCCTGCACCCCAGCAACCAGATCACCAAGCGGGGCACCCCCACCCTCTACAACGCCGCGCGGCGGACCCTCGAACTACGCGGCGACGACGGCACCGGCTGGTCCCTCGCCTGGAAGATCAACTACTGGGCGCGGATGGAGGAGGGCAACAAGGCGCGCAGCCTCATCGGCCTGCTGGTGAGGACCGACCGGCTCGCGCCGAACATGTTCGACCTGCACCCGCCGTTCCAGATCGACGGCAACTTCGGCGCGACGTCCGGCATCGCCGAGATGCTGCTGCAGAGCCACACCGGCGAGCTGAACGTGCTGCCCGCGCTGCCGTCGGCCTGGCCGAGCGGGAAGGTGCAGGGCCTGCGAGGGCGCGGCGGCTACACCGTGGACGCGACGTGGAGCTCCAATGGGAACACCGAGATCCTCGTCAAGTTCGACCGCACCGGCACGGTCAACGTGCGCAACCGGATCTTCAGCGGCACCTACCAGGTGGTCGACGCCGAGACCGGCGGCGCCGTCACCGTCACCAAACCCGAGGCCGACGTCATCGCGCTGCCCGGCCAGGCCGGCCGCACCTATCGCCTGACCGGGTCCGGCGGCGGCAGCACCCCCACCGGCTACGTGCGGATCGCCAACGCCACCACCGGCCTGGCGCTGGACAGCGGCGGCAACGTGGCGTCGGGGTCGAACCTGAAGCAGTGGAACTGGGACGGCAGCACGAACCTGCAGTGGCAGCTGGTCGACCTGGGCGGCGGCTGGTACCGGATCGTCAACCGCACCAACGGCATGGTCGCCGACAGCTGGGGCAACACCGCCAACGGCGCCAACGCCCGGCAGTCGGCCTGGAACGGCGGCAACAACCAGCAGTGGCGCCTGAACGACCTCGGCAACGGCCGCTACCAGATCGTCAACCGCGGCACCGGCACGTCCCTCGACGGCATGGGCTACACCACCGCCGGCTCCGCCGTCGGCATGTGGACACCCAACGGCAACACCAACAACCAGTGGACGATCACCACCGTCTGACCTGGCCGATCCGGGCATGACAGGAGGGTTCCGGGCCGCGGCGTCCGCCGTGGGCACACGGCGGACGCCGCGGCTCGCGGAGCCGGAGGACGCGCACGACGCGCCGGGCGGAGGGAGCACCCGCCCGGCGCGGCCGGACGTGGTGCGAGCCGAGCAGCCTCGGTGCCGTCACCGAGGCTGATCGGGCAGATGCCGGGCAGATGAGGGTGTCGGCACGATCGGCCGAATCACCTCACACCGATACGCTCGCGCCTTCCGGCACGCGCGTGGGGGGGATCACGCCTGCTTCATGCCGATCTGCTTGAGCACGGGCTGCGGACCTGTCGCAGCGATCAGTGACCTCCTTCCCGGCCGAGGAAGCACGACAGGAGTCGCCTGAAGTCGTGCGGGTGCTCAAGCGGCGGCACGTGCCCGCATCGGCCGAAGACGTGCAGACGGACATCGGCCAGGTGTTCGAGCAGGGGCAGGGCCGACGTCCCGAGCGGGGTGACTCGGTCCTCGGCGCCGTGGACGAGCAGCACGGGCGCGCGGACCCCTGCCAGCGTCTGCGCCGAGAGGGTGAGGTCCTCGGCCCAACGTGCCCTGGGCGGAGGGAACAACGTCGCGTATGCGTCCGCCCCCGCTCGCATCGCGGCCGCACGGGCGGCGACGGCCGACTCGGTCACGAGCGCTTGGTCGAGGACGAGGCGACTCAACATGTCTCGTGCCCCGAGCGGGCCGGCGGGGGCGGCCCAGACCGCGTCGAGATCGGCGGACAGGGGCGCCCCGGGGGCACCCATCGTCGAGACCGCCACGACACGGGTGACCTGCTGGGGACGCGCGGCCGCCAGCGCCAGCGCCACGGCGCCGCCCATGGAGTGGCCCACCACGGCGTAGTGCTCGAAACCGAGAGCGTCCATCAGGCCCGCGGCCTGCTCCGTCCACAGCCGGAGCCCACCCCTCGAGCCCGACGGTATCGGTGTACTGCCGAACCCCGCCTGGTCAGGAGCCACCAGGTGCCAGGACGTGCCCAGCGCCTGTGCCGTCGTCGCCCAGGCTCCGGATCCGGTCGTACCGGGTCCGGAGCCGTGCAGCATGAGCACTGCGGGCCCGGTGCCGCTCTCCAGGACGTGGACGGGAGAGCCGTCGACTGTGACGGTCCGAAGTGCCGTCACCGGGACAGGTCAGGTGTGCTCATGCCGATGCGGAGCCGATGGACTTCGAGAAGACCTCCATCATCGCCCTGCCGAACTGCGGCATGTCGGGCCAGCCCCGGCAGGAGACGAGGTTGCCGTCCACCACGTCGGGAGCGTCGATGACCGTCGCGCCCGCGTTCTCCATGTCACCGGTGATGGGGGGGAAGCACGCCGTCTTTCGACCCTTCAGCAGCCCGTACACAGCCGGCACCTGCGCGCCGTGGCACACCAGCGCGATCGGGAGGTTGCGCGCGAAGAAGTGCTCGGTGATGCGCCTGACGTCGGCGTTGACCCGGATCCACTCGGGGGCACGGCCCCCGGGGATGATGAGGGCGTCATAGCGCTCGACGTCGACCTCGGCCCAGGGCACGTCGACCGGCAGCTTTCGACCGTTCTTCTCCACGTAGGCGTCGGAGTTGGGGTCGAACTCGTGGATGACCAGCTGAACGTCACGCATCGTCAGTGACGAGACGTCAACGTCCCAGCCGCCCTCCTGCACGCGATAGTACGGATACATGGTGTCGAGCTCCTCGGCGGCATCGCCGGTAAGGAGCAGTGCTCTAGGCACCTACTTCTCCTCGCATCTCGGGCGGGTGAGGTGGATCCAATCCGATCCGATCCGATTGCGTTAGCATTCCCTGGCTCGGCCCGCTCGTCAAGCCTTTACGCGATTCCGTCCGCGTCCTTGACTTCGTCGAACAATCGCCGGAACCGCTCGCCGGACAGCAGGATGTGCCGGCGCATGGCGTAGGCGGCGGCGTCGGGGTCACGTGCGGCGACCGCGGCCAGAACCTCTTCGTGCTCGGCCATGGCCAAGTGGGTGACCTGGGTGTCGTGGAGAAGCCGGAACAGGTGCACGTGCGTGTGCAGGCGAGCGAGCGTTTCGCGGATGACCTGGTTCTCCGCGCTCAGGGCGACGAGATCGTGAAAAGCGGCGTCGCGTAGCCCGAAGGCGCCATAGGCCATGAGCCCGTTGCCCCCCTCCAGCTCCGCCATCTCCTCCAGCATCCGTCGCAGACCGGCCACCTGCTTCAACGATGCGCGTTCTGCGGATCTGCGCGCCGCTGCCGGCTCGAGGAGCAGGCGGACCTCAAGCATGTCCTCGAATCGCTGACGGGTGATCTGGGGGGGAATGCGATAGCCGGCATGGGGCACCCGCACGACCAGGCCCTCGGCCTCCATGCGGTTCAGAGCGTCTCGGATCGGCGTCTGCGAGACCCCCAGCTCTCGCGCCAGGACGTCGATCGTGACGCGGGAGCCAGGCTCGATCCGTAGCGACATCAGCTGTCCGAGCAGCGTGTCGTACACCTCGTCGGCAAGCCGGCCGCGAGATCTTCGCGGCGGCGTTCCGCCCGTCATGACCCCACGGCGCCGCGCGATCATCGTTTCGTCGTCCATCGTGACGTGAGGTCCTTTCTGGTGTTTTCAGAAACCTGTTGACGTCCGTCGCAACGCTGCGGGATGTTGACGCCCCCACCCGGATCGTATAGGAAAGGTGGCGGATGCCAGCCATCCTGCACCCATCGCGGAACCTTCCGCCATCGCTCCTCTTCGATCAGTTGGAGCTCCTATGAGCACGCTCGACGTCCTACTCGGTTCGCCACCGGGCCGCACAAGGGCCGAAGGACCTCTCGACTGCTTGAAGCGCCATTACGTCGCGGCGTACTCGTGACGCCGGTCTGCGGGTCAGCCCCTGCGACAGCCGGCAACACGCCTGAACACCCCCCCAGCAACTGCTCGGCGAAGCACGCAGCAAGGGTCCAGAGGTCACCACCCAGAAAGCAGGCAAGAAGATGCGGTATTTAAGGCGAAGCGGACGACTGTCCGTTCCCCGTAGAACGGCGCAACTGGCGACGGCGGCCATGTTGGTGGCCACGACCATGGCGGCCTGCGGCGGCCAGGACGACGGCGCGAGTGCGAGCGCCCCCAAGGCGCCGGCGACCATCCCGGAGCTCACCAAGGACCCGCTGACCCTCAGCTTCATCTGGTTCGACTGGCCCCCCGCCCACGCCCTGGAAACCTTCGCGAACGCGGAGTACACCAAGGAGCGGCCGAATGTGACCATCAAGGTCAACACCGTGCCGAACGCGAACTGGCACGACGCGATGTTCACCCAGTTCGCAGCGCACAAGACCGACTTCGACATTCCGGTCCTGGACTCGCAGCACATCGGCGAGGCCGTGACGAACGGCAACATCCTCGACATCACCGACTTCGTCAAGAAGAACATCGACGTCAACGCCTACAACCCGTACCTCCTGGCGGCCTACGGCCAGTTCCCCCAGGCGGAGACCGGGAAGCGCGACGAAAACGCCAGCCTGTACGGACTGCCGCTGCTCGGTGACACCTGGACGATGATCTACCGCAAGGATCTGATCGGCGACAAGGCACCGCAGACCTGGGACGAGATGATCTCAGCCGCCGAGAAGTGCCAGGCCGACAACCCCGGCATCAGCGGGCTGGCCTTCCACCAGGCCAACGGCTCCGACGCCGCGGCCGTGACCTACAACACGGTCAACGGCCTCTACGGCGGCAACCTCTGGGACTCCAAGGCGCGCAAGATCGATGGCGTCATCAACGACGCGGCGGGCCAGGAGGCGATGGACGTCCTGGTCAACAAGATGAAGCCGCTGACCGCCAAGGGCTCCGGCAACTGGTTCATCGACGAGGTGAACGCGGCGGTCGCCCAGGGCAAGGCATGCATCGCGTTCAACTGGATCGCCGCGAGCGGCGGCCTGCTCGACCCGAAGCAGTCGACGCTCGGCTCCACGCGGGAGGAAATCCTCAGCAAGCTGGGATTCGCCACCCTGCCGAGCCAGAAGACGAACCTGGTGCCTCTCGGCGGCATGGGGATGCACGTGTCGGCCTACTCCTCCAAGGAGAAGCAGGCGGAGGCTCTGAACTTCATGAAGTGGTTCGAGCAGGCTGACATCCAGAAGAAGTGGGCCGCGGCCGGCGGCGTGCCGGCGCGTACGGACGCCCTGGAGTCGCCCGAGTTCCTCAATGCCGGACCGTTCAACAAGGTGTACGCCGACTCGGTTCCGCGGATGCGGGACATGTGGAACGTCCCCGAGTACGCGCGCCTCATCGACATTGAGAACACCAACGTCAACGCGGCTCTCAACGGCGCGAAGCAGCCGAAGGACGCGCTCGACGACATCGCCAAGGAGCAGCAGAGCGTGCTCGACTCCAGCGGCCGCAAGGGCGGCGGCGGACTGTGAGTGACCCCGCCCCTCTGACGACCGACCGCCCCGGGCAGGTGGCGTCCGCGACGCCGCCTGCTCCGGGCCGGTCCCGCCACTTGAGCGACCGCTGGCTCGCGGTGGTCTTCATCTCCCCCGCGTTGCTGCTGTTGCTGGCGATGTCGGTCTTCCCGTTGCTATGGGCGTTGTACCTGTCTTTCACCGACTACTCGGCCACCCGCGGGGGGCCCGCCAATTTCGTCTGGTTCGGCAACTACACCGCCATCCTGGCTTCGGCGCAGGTCCACCTGAGGGCCTTGACGACGCTGATCTACGTGGTCGGCGCGGTCGCCCTGCAGACCGTGCTCGGTTTCTCCATCGCCTACCTGATCTCACGGCGTACGCACGGGCGAGGACTGCTGACCACTCTGTTCCTGGTTCCGATGATGCTGTCGCCGGTCGTGGTCGGACTGTTCTGGCGATTCATGCTCGACGCGCAGTTCGGCGTGATCAACAGCATGCTCGGCTCGCTCGGCCTGGGGCAGGTGGAGTGGCTCACCCGGCAGCAGACGGCGTTGTTCTCCCTGATCGTGGTCGACACGTGGCAGTGGACGCCGTTCATCATGCTCATCGCACTCGCCGGCCTTACCGCGGTCCCCAAGTACTTGTACGAGGCCGCCTCGATCGACCGGGCGTCCGAGTGGTTCCGGTTCCGCACCATCACTCTTCCGCTGGTGTGGCCGCTGCTCCTCATCGCCGTGTTGTTCAGGGCCATCGAGGCCTTCCGGCTGTTCGACCTCGTCTACATCCTCACCAGCGGAGGTCCGGGGGTCTCCACGGAGACGCTGTCGTTCCACGTCTACAAGGTCGCGTTCCTGGGCTTCAACACCGGAACCGCCTCGGCGTACGGGATCCTCATGGTCCTCATCGTCATGGTCCTCACGCAGCTCTACCTGCGCTACCTCAACAAGCTCAAGGAGGACTGATGGCCGTCTCCGTCGACGAGGCCGTGGCCACAGGTCCTGCGCCGGATCGCACGCGCTCCGCGCGCCGCCGTGGCGGCCTGGGCCGCACCGTGCTGGAGGTCGCGCTGCTGGCCGTGCTGGCCGTCGTGATGCTCTTTCCGGTGCTGTGGATGATCGAGACGTCCATCAAGGAGAACCGGGATGTCTACGCCATCCCGGCCAAGTTCTTCGACTTCAAGGTCACCTTGGACCATTTCAAGGACGTGTTCGTCGCCTCCGGCGGCGGTCGCTCGGCCTTGTCCGTCTCGTTCCTCAACTCCGTCCTGGTCGCCGGGGTCTCCACGGTGCTCGCCACCGTGCTGGGAGTCCCGGCGGCCTGGGCCTACTCACGCTTCTCCGTGAAGGCCAAGAAGGACCAGCTGTTCTTCATCCTGTCCACCCGTTTCATGCCGCCTGTGGTGGTCGTGATCCCGATCTTCCTCATGTACCGCCAAGTCGGGCTCATCGACAGCAAGCTCGGCCTGATCCTCATCTACGCCGCGTTCAACGTCCCGTTCACGATCTGGATGATGAAGGGGTTCGTCGACGAGGTGCCCGCGGAGTACGAGGATGCCGCCATGCTCGACGGCTACACCCGCTTGCAGGCGTTCTGGCGATTTACCCTTCCCCTGCTCCTGCCCGGGATCGCCGCGACGGCGGTCTTCGCACTAATCTTCTCGTGGAACGAGTTCGTGTTCGCCATCTTCCTCACCTCCAGCGACGGCGTGCGGACGGCCCCACCCGCCATCGCCGGCCTCATCGGCGGAACCACTGTGGACTGGGGTCTCGTGGCCGCCGCCTCCCTGGTGTTCGCCCTACCGGTGCTCATCTTCGCCTACCTGGTGCGCAAGCACCTCGTCGCCGGTGTGACGCTCGGGGCGGTGCGACGCTGATGGCGGGCATCGAGGTGACCGCCCTGCACAAGCGCTACCCGGACGGCACGGTCGCGGTCGAGCACGTGGACCTGTCCATCGGCGACGGCGAGCTGTTCGTGATGCTCGGCCCTTCGGGTTGCGGCAAGACGACCACGCTGCGGGCCATAGCCGGCCTGGAGAGGCAGACGACGGGCGACATCCGCATCGGCGAAACGCTGGTCAACGACCTGCCGCCCGCCGAGCGCGACATCGCCATGGTGTTCCAGTTCTACGCTCTCTACCCGCATCTGAGAACCCGCGACAACCTGGCGTTCCCGCTGCGGGCCGAGGGACTGCCCAAGTCGGAGGTGCACGAGCGGGTCGACGAGGCCGCCCGGCTGATGCGGCTTGGTCCGCTCCTGGACCGGCGACCGCACCGGCTGTCCGGCGGGGAGCAGCAGCGCGTCGCGCTTGCCCGCGCCCTGGTGCGACGACCGCGCGCGTTCCTCATGGACGAACCCCTCACCAACCTGGACGCGGAGCTGAGGGCGGACATGCGCACGGAGATCAAGCACCTCCAGGGGCAACTGGGGACGACGATGGTCTACGTCACCCACGACCAGGTCGAGGCGATGTCGCTCGGCCACAGAATCGCCATCCTCAACAAGGGCCGCGTCGAGCAGATCGGCACGCCGCTGGAGGTCTACGACCGTCCGGCGAGTCTTTTCTGCGCCGCGTTCATCGGCTCCCCGCCGATGAACCTGATCGAGGTCGAGGTGGCCGACGGGAAGCTGCGCAGTCAGGGCGGACTGGTCCTCACGCCACCGCCAGGGCTGCCGCGCGACCGTCGCCTGGTCGCAGGCGTCCGGCCGGAGGCGCTGGAAGTCACAGAACAAGGGGCGGAACATTCGGTCCCGGCACGCGTGGTCTCGGCGGAGTGGCTGGGCGACGAAATCATCTACGTGGTCGACCACGGCGGCCAGCGCGACGTGCGGGTCCGGATGCCGCCGACTGTCCGTTTCGCCGCTGACGCACCGGTCGGGCTGCGGCACACCGGCGGGCCCCCGCCGGTCTACGACGTGAGCACGGAAGAGCTGGTGGCCTGATGGGAACCGTGGCAGTGCAGGGGCTGCGCAAGTCCTTCGGCAAAGTCCAGGCCCTGGACGGGGTGACGCTGGACGTGCCGGACGGTTCGTTCTTCGTCGTGCTCGGGCCCTCCGGGGCAGGCAAGACGACGACCCTGCGAGCGATCGCCGGCCTTGAGAAGCTTGACGCCGGGTCGGTGCATCTGGACGGGAGGGACGCGACCGCCGACCCCCCGGCCGCACGCGACCTGGCCATGGTCTTCCAGAGCTACGCCCTCTACCCGCGACTCACGGCGTACGAGAACATCGCTTCGCCGCTGCGGGCACGGCGCTGTTCTTCGAGCGAGATCGCCGCCGCCGTCGAGCAGATGTCGAGCCTGCTGCACATCGAACGTCTGCTGCAGCGTCGTCCCGCGCAGATGTCGGGCGGCGAGATGCAGCGTGTCGCCCTGGCCCGGGCGCTGGTCCGTCGCCCGCGCGCGTTTCTCATGGACGAGCCGCTGACGAACCTCGACCTCAAGCTCCGCGTCGAGATGCGCACCGAGCTCACCCGCATCCACCGGAGCCTCGGGGGAACCTTCGTCTACGTGACCAACGACCAGGTCGAGGCCCTGTCCATGGCCGACCAGGTCGCGGTCCTCAAGGAGGGGACGGTGCAACAGGTCGGAACGCCGACCGAGGTGTACGAGCGTCCCGCCAACCAGTGGGTCGCGGGCTTCGTGGGGAGCCCGGCAATCAGCCTCCTCCCCTGCCACGCCGAGGGAGATCGTCTGGTCGGGGCGGAAGGCTGGACGCTGCCGCGGCCCCGCTGGACCACGGCTGAAGACGGCCGGCCGCTGCTGCTGGGCCTGCGCGCAGAGGACCTGTCCGTCGAGCAGCGCGGGGACGCGTCGTTGCCGGGTGAGCTCTACGGCCTTGAGCCGCTCGGTGACCGGACGGTGGTCGACGTCCGAGTGGGGACGGAGATCCTCAAGGTCAAGGCACGACCCACCATCACCGGTACGCCGGGCGAGCGGCTGCATGTCACGGTCGACCTGGACCGTGTGCACCTGTTCGATGCGAGCACCGGGCTGGCGCTGGCCGAGGCCGGGAGGTAGCCGCGCGGGGCGGCGACGTCGACATGCGCCCGCATGTGGCCATCGAGCCTCGGCGGACCGTCACCGGTGAGCACGGCCTGACGACGCTGAAGCAGCCATGGCCCGGCAAGGCGATCGGTGGCGCGGGGCGCCGCCCTGCGGCCAGGGCCGAGGCGACGTTCGACCCGCTCGGCGACCTCGGCACCGACGAGGTCGTGTGACCCGTTCGTCAACGCGCGTGGCGCGATCGCCGAGGTCACGCTGGACATCACCAAGAACATCACAGGAGGCGACGTAATGAGTGACCCGATGAACGTCCTGGCCCCTGAGCACCGGCGGCTCCGGATCGGCGACGCCTGGCGCGACGCCGCCGGCGGAGCCACCTTCGCCGTCGAGGACCCGGCCACCGGCAAGACCATCGCCGAGGTGGCGGACGCCGGCGTCGTCGACGGGCTCGCCGCTCTGGACGCGGCGGACAAGGCAATGGCGGAGTGGGCGGCGACCCCGCCGCGAAAGCGGTCAGAGCTGTTGAGGGCGACGTACCGGGCACTGACCGAGCGATCCGAGGAGGTCGCCCGGCTGATAACGCTCGAGATGGGCAAGCCGCTCGCCGAGGCTCGGGGAGAGGTGGCCTACGGCGCCGAGTTCTTCCGTTGGTTCGCCGAGGAGGCGGTGCGCATCGAGGGGCGTTACAACACCGCTCCCGCCGGTGGATATCGCATCCTCACCGTGCCGAAGCCGGTCGGACCGTGCGTCTTCGTGACGCCCTGGAACTTTCCGTTGGCCATGGGCGCCCGCAAGATCGCTCCCGCGCTGGCGGCGGGTTGCACGACGATCACCAAGCCGGCAGCCCAGACACCACTCACCATGCTGTTGCTGGCCCGCATCATGGAGGAGGTCGGCGTTCCCCCGGGCGTCGTCAACGTCGTGACGACCAAGCGTTCCGGCGAGGTGGTCTCAGCGCTGCTGGCCGACCGCCGGACCCGCAAGCTTTCGTTCACCGGGTCGACCGAGGTCGGGCGCGTGCTGCTCCGGCAGGCGGCGGACAACGTGCTGCGCACCTCCATGGAACTGGGCGGCAACGCGGCCTTGATCGTGTGTGCCGACGCGGACCTGGACGTCGCGATCGACGGCGCCATGGTGGCCAAGATGCGCAACATCGGGGAGTCCTGCATCGCGGCCAACCGAATCTACGTCGAGGAGCCGGTGCGCGAGGAGTTCACGGCGCGCTTCGCCGAGCGGATGGGCGCGCTCTCGGTGGGCCATGGTCTCGATGACGGCGTGGACGTCGGGGCGTTGATCGACGAGGCCTCGGTCGACAAGATCGACGAGCTCGTCACCGACGCGGTCGATCGCGGCGCCCGTGTCCTGGTGGGCGGCGAGCGTCCGGATGGGCCGGGCCACTTCTACCCGCCTACGGTCCTCGTCGACGTGCCCGAAGACGCGCCGATCCTGGAGGAGGAGATCTTCGGCCCGGTGGCGCCGATCATCTCGTTCACGTCCGACGACGAGGTACTGGCGAAGGCCAACGACACCGAGCACGGCCTGGTCGGATACGTCTTCACCCGTGACCTCCAGCGGGCGCTCCGGTTCGCCGAGGGGCTGGAGACGGGGATGGTCGGCATCAACCGGGGTCTGATCTCGGACCCGTCGGCTCCGTTCGGAGGCGTGAAGCAGTCCGGGATCGGCAAGGAGGGGTCGCACGAGGGCATCCTTGAGTACCTCGACGTCACCTACGCGGCGATCGACCTACCGTGACCGGTCTGCTGCTCCGGGTGCCCGCCGAGGGTCACCGCGCCCTGTGCACGCATGACCTGACCGGCCTCCACCCGTGGGGCGGGCCCCGGGCCATGGCCGGCACGAATCCGCCGGCACCCGGGGACGCCGCCGACGCCGTCCCGGTCTCGCAGGTGACCCGGACGTCCGCCCCGCAAATCACCGCCGACGTTCCAGAGAGGCACTGACATGCTTGAGACCGTCCGCGGACCACGCCAGCTGATAGTGGGCGAAGGGGTCGCGCAGAACATCCCACGAGTGGTGGCCGAGTGCGGCTCGCGAGTCCTCATCGTGACCGACCGGGTTCTTCTCGGACAGCCGAGCGTGGCCGGGATCGTGGCCGCCGTGCGGGAGAAGGTCGCAGTCGTCGGGGTGTTCGCCGACGCGACTCCGGACGTGCCACTCTCCGATGTCGACCTGGCCGTCGCGGTCGCCGCAGAGGTGGACGCCGACGTGATCCTCGCCATCGGGGGCGGCACGGTGATCGACCTCGCCAAAATCGTCGGCGTCATCCGGCGCCACGGTGGGACGCCGCGCGACTTCTACGGCGAGTCGAAGGTGCCGGGGCCGACGATTCCTCTCGTCGCGGTCCCGACGACGTCAGGCACCGGCTCCGAGCTCACGCCCGTCTCGGTGTTGACCGACCCGGACCGCGAGCTGAAGGTGGGGGTCTCCAGCGTCCACATCGTGCCCGACTTCGCCATCGTCGACCCCGAGCTCACCTACTCCTGCCCTGCGACCGTCACTGCCCACTCCGGGATCGACGCGTTCTGTCACGCGGTGGAGAGCTACACCGCGCGGCCCCGGCCTCACGGACCGCGCGACCCGGTGGAGCAGGTCTTCCTCGGCCGCAACTCGATCACCGATCACTACGCGCTCCTGGCCGCGGAGCGGATCGCCCGCAGCCTGCCCCATGTCGTCAGGGACGGAGGTGACAAGGAGGCGCGCGCGGACATGTCCTATGGGTCCATGCTCGCCGGGCTCGCGTTCTCCCACGCGGGCACCGCGGCTCCGCACGCCCTCCAGTACCCCATCGGCGCAGCCACCCACACGCCGCACGGCCTGGGCGTCGGCATGCTGCTGCCCTACGCGCTGGACGCGGCCAAGGATGCCATCGCCGACCGGTTGGCCATCCTCGCCGGGGTGTGCGGGCTCGACGTGACCGACGCCTCGGATGCCGAGGCCGCAGATATGTTCCTCACCTGGCTCGACCGGCTCCTTGCCGACATCGGCATCCCTGCCACCTTGGCGGACATCGGCGTGGCACGCGCCGACCTCCCGCGCTTCGCGGAGATGGCCAGTGGCGTCACCCGCCTGGTCCAGAACCATCCAGGCCCGACCGACATCGCCAGCCTGAACGCGATCCTCGAAGCGGCCTGGACCGGGGACCGGACCCGACGCGTCCTGACCCCGGAGCAGAGATAGCGACGGGCCTTTCACATGACGACGAGTTCCCTGCCCGACCCTGACCCCACCGGCCCACCTCGCTCCACGCGGTGACATAACGTCATCATTCCGCCGCGGATGGATCAGCGCGAGTGAACACCGAGTCGTGATCGCATCCGCTCCCTGCCCCGATCCGGCCGGCAGCGCCGCCGCCAGCGCGTTCTGCCGGCCGGATGCGGAGGTAGTCGGCCTCGGCTAGAGCACCGGCGGCCTGGACGGGCTTGCCGACAGGCCCTGGTGTCCTAGCTCAGACACCAGCCGAAAAGTAGGTCTCGGTAGCCGGACGAGCCCCGTTTCCCCGTCCCGGCGCGAGGCGACTTGAACGACTTTCAGACGGCTTGCGGCGGTTGGTCAAGCGAAAATCAATGATCGTGCAGGCGGCCCCTTCTTTACTGAGTCCACGAAGCCCCGGGTGCCAAGGAACGGACCGGGAAAGCACTCGCCTCAGGAGAAGAAGATGAAGCGCACCCTGCTCGCTCTCGCCGTCACCGGCCTGGCCGTCGCCGTTCCCGCCACCTCGGCCTCCGCTGCCGCGGCGTCCGTTGCCACGATGTCGGCCGCCGCCCCGGATACCTGCGTTCAGGGCTATGTCTGGCGCGGGGCCCGCCCCACCGACCACGTCTGCGTCACCCCCGCGGTCCGGGACCAAACCGCGCGAGACAACCAGATGAAGGCCTCCCGCTGGGTCTCCGGCGCGTATGGCCCGCACACCTGCGCCCGGGGATACGTCTGGCGTGAGGCGTTCTCCGGCGACGACGTCTGCGTCACCCCCACCGTCCGCCAGCAGGTGCGTGCCGACAACGCCGCCGCGGCCGGCCGGGTGGCCAAAGGCGCCTCAAACGGCTCGGCCGGCGCGTCTACGGCCTCCAAGTCGTTCACCTGGAAAGGCTCGACAGCGGGCCACTGCAACATGTACATCGGCGCGAAGTGGACGCTTTATCCGAACGGCACGGCGCAGTTCGACGGCACGGTCGACAGCTTTTCAGGTGACGACGCCTGGCTGATGTGGGCGCACCTCAAGGACGCGAATGGCGCTATCCTCGCCGACATACGGGTGGCCGGCAGCAACAGCACCAAGTTCGTCAAGAACCTGCCCGTTGCCTGGCAGGAGTACCGGTGGCTGGCCAAAGGTCAGTTCGACCCGAGCCTGTACCCGCTGATCAAGAGCATGTCGCTGTCGAAGCACTGTTGAGCCCGCGGCAGCACCAGCTTGATGGTCATGAAACACCCCCCGATGCACAACAGGACGAACGGCTGGTTCAGGCTGTCGTCCGGCGGCAGTCGCCGTGTCAGCAAAAGGCCGTAGACGCCTGCACGTCGTCGAGCGCCTGTCGCGCGACCTTGCCGAAGTCGTCCCCGGCCGTCGTCTGGCTCCAGCGTTCGTAGGCGATCGTGGAGGCGAGTGCGCCGAGCTCCGCGGCCACCCGAGCGGTCAGGCCGGGAACGCCGCGCCGTTCGAGCGCGTCGATCATTGACGCGATGAGGGCGAGGTTCTTCAGCGCTTCGCGTTCCTGCAGTTCGGGGTTGGCGGCGATCACCGCCTGTCTGCGGGTGATGAATTCGCGGCGTTCGGGCGTGAAGACCTCTCTGCCGGCCGCGTCCAGCGCATGAGCGACCGCCTCAAGCGGGGCGGCGGTCGCCGGGGCTGCGGCTATCGCCTCGACGAGCAGTTCGTTCATCGAGCCGCCGCCGAAGAGCACCTCCCTCTTGTCCTGGAAGTGCCGGAAGAAGGTGGTCTTCGCCAGCCCCGCGCGCTGCGCGATGTCGATCACGGTCGTGTTCTCGTAGCCCCGCTCGGCGAACAGGTCGAGGGCGGCGTGCGCGAGCCGTTCTGCTGCGTTCGGTTCCCAGCGTGCCATGAACACAGTGTACGGGACTTGGTTCCATCACATGCTACGGTGATGGAACCAAGTCCCGTCACTCGTTCTGCGAGGAGTCCCCCATGGAAGCGATGAAGCGCATCCAGTACCACCAGTACGGCGGGCCGGAGGTCATGCGGCTCGAAGCCTTCGAGCCGGCGCCGCTCGGCGCCGGCGAGGTCCTTGTCCGGGTGCGCGCAGCCGCGGTCAACCCGATGGACTTCGGGATCCGCGCCGGCCGCATGAAGCACGTGACCGGTCGGCGCTTCCCGCGCGCGATGGGTTATGACTTCGCGGGCGTCGTCGAGGCGGTCGGCGACGGCGTCACCCGGCTCCACATCGGCGACGAAGTGCTCGGCGGGACGCCGATCAAGTCCGCGGGCGCGTTCGCCGACGTGGTCGTCGCTCAGGAGAAGGGCGTCGTCAACAAGCCCGAGAACCTCTCGTTCGAGGACGCCGCCGCTGTCCCGACGGTCGGGATCACCGCCCTGCAGGCCCTGATCACGAAGGGAAGGCTGCAGCCGGGCGAGGCCGTGTTCGTGCACAGCTGCCTCGGCGGAGTCGGCCGCTCCGCCGTGCAGATCGCCCTCGCCCACCAGGCCACGGTCGCGGGTAGCTGCCGCGACAACGCCCGGTCCGAGGCGCGCGACCTCGGTGTCGACCCGGCCGTCGGCTTCGGCTTCGACCCCGCCTCGCTCGCACGGCGGTTCGACCTCGTCCTCATCACCGCCGGCACGCTCCCGGTGAAAGCCGCGCGGACGATGCTCAAGCCCGGGGGCCGCATCGTCAGCGTCCTGCCCACCCCGTCGAACCTCGCAAGAAGTGTCCTGCCCGGGCCGTTCCACGTTCTGATCGCCCAACCGGTCACCGAAGACCTCGAAGAGGTCGCGCGAGCCGCCGGCCAGGGATCACTGCGGCTACCGATCGCCCGCACCGTCCCGCTCTCGCAAGCCATCCCCGCCCTCACCGAGCTCGAACGGAACGGCACGGCCAAGCGGGGCAAGCTGATCATCACGCCGGGGTGACCCTCCACCGCCGCACCCTGCCGAGCCCTGCCGCCTCGGCGTGCGCAGGAGGCCTCGCGTGCGGGAGCACCGGTCAGACGGTCACCCTCTGGAGGAACTCGCTCACGTTGACCGCGGTCCTGCCGATCTTCTCTTCGAGCGTGAGCGATTCGGGCATCCGCCCGCCGGGCCCGACGTCCTTCTTGCCCCGCAGATACAGGGAGCAGGCCAGGTCGGTGCAGATGTAGGCGCCAACGGAGTTGCCGCCGCCACCGGTGCGGCGGGCGGTCATCAGCGACACGCCGTCGCCGGTGTGGGTGGTCAGGCAGAGCGAGCACATGCTGCGTCGTACGTGCCCGGCATTGGAGGTGGCCCGGCGGAGCGCCACCCCCACCAGACGGTCACCCTGCTCGGCGACCAGGTACGCACGGCCCGGAGAGGAGAGATCCTGCCAGCCCAGGAAGTCCAGGTCGTCCCAGGGCCGCACATCCAGGTCCCTCGGTACGGCAAGGCGCTTGGCCTCACCCTTGGTGCAGTTGACGAACGAGGCGCGGATCTCGCGCTCGGCAATTGGCCTCATAGGCACGAACCTACCGGCACCCGGTTTTAGCGGCAATTCATTATGTATCCTCCTAGGATCCCTAGGCAGCCCCTCGGGTACGTGGGGTGACGGGTCGAGCACTCTGCGTTACTATCCGATTACTGAAAGCAGAACTCGGCCTGCCTTAGGAGCGTCATGAAAAGGTTCGTCCTCGTCCCCGCCCTGACGGCCGCGACGATCGCGATCAGCGCCGGCGCCGCCTACGCCTCCCAGTACGTCGCCTATGAGGGGCCCGGCTTCAGCGGCAGGTCGGTGGTCATCGACCGCTGCGGCATGTCCAACATCCCCTTCCACGGCTCGTACCGGTGGTACGGCGACGGCCAGAGCGGCCGGATGTACAACCAGCCCGACGCACAGGGCGTGGCCCATTTCACGCTCGCCGCCGACAGGAACGCGGAGCAGAGGACTCCGGTCGGGTGGAAGAGCATCTTCATCGTCTGCTGACCCGGCTCCGCCACGCCCCGCCCCCGGCGCCCGCCGGGGGCGGGGCGTTCCGCGTGGCAGGAGACCACCGCTCCCGGCCGTGTCCGGCAGGTCGCGACGCCCGCGATCGTTCCCATCGTCGCGCGGCTCGACGCCCCCGCCGGAAAACTCCGATGCGTGCGGCAGGCGCCGGCTGGGAGACTGCGCGGATGATCGCACCACAACCGAAGAATGATCTGCACCGCTATCTGCAGGCCGCCCGCGACGCGCTGCTGTGGAAGCTCGACGGGCTGTCCGAGTATGAGGTCCGCCGCCCGCTCACCCCCACCGGCACCAACCTCCTGGGGCTCGTCAAACACCTCGCGGGGGTGGAGGCGGGCTACTTCGGCGAGACCTTCGGGCGGCCGTTCGGCGAACCGCTGCCGTGGACGGAGGACGACGCCGAGGACAACGCGGACATGTGGGCCACAGCGGATGAGTCGCGCGACGACATCGTCGGGCTGTACCACCGTGTCTGGCAGCATGCGGACGGCACGATCGACACGCTGGCGCTCGACGCGCCCGGCCACGTGCGGTGGTGGCCGGACGAGCGGAGCGAGGTGACGCTGCACCAGATCCTGGTGCACGTGATCGCCGAGACCAACCGGCACGCCGGCCACGCCGACATCGTCAGGGAGCTCATCGACGGGGAGGCCGGGCTGCGGGACGGCAACCTCAACCTGCCCTCCGGCGATCAGGAGTGGTGGGAGAGCTACCGGAACCGGCTGGAGCAGACGGCGGAGCAGTTGGCGGAGCAGACGGCGCGGTAAGCCGGCCGGGGCCCGGCACGCTGAGTCCGGCACGCTGAGTCCGGCCCGCGGAACCGGCCGGAAGTACGGTCGCGGGCGGCGCGAACCATGCTTCCGGCCGATAACGGCAGGGGGCCGCCGCCCGCAGGATGAGGCCCCATGCATCGTGAGAACTCCGCCTCCCCCGCCGTGCGCCTCCGGCCCGGCGAGGCCGGCCACGCCACCACCTCGGCGGGCCGCCCCCGCATCGCCGCGCTCGACGTCGTGCGCGGATTCGCCTTGTGCGGGATCCTGCTCGCCAACGTCCAGCCGATCGCCGCGACCGGCGCGTTCATCGAGCCGTCCGGTCCCGGGGGTAGTGAGGCCGCCTGGCTGGGCCTGCTCGTCGAGCAGCGTTTCTTCCCGATCTTCTCCCTGCTCTTCGGCGTCGGCTTCTCGCTGCTGCTGGACTCCGCGGCCGCCCGCGCCGCTAACCCGCGCGTGGTCCTGCTGCGCCGGCTCCTGGCGCTGCTCGCGCTCGGCGTGGCGCATTTCGTGCTGCTGTGGCACGGCGACATCCTCAGCACCTACGCCGTCATCGGCCTGCTGGTGCTGCTGCCCTCGACCTGGCTGCCCCGCCTGGCCGTCGCCGCCCTCGCGCCCGCGTTCGTCGCGGTGTCGCTGCTCGTCGGAGGCGACCGGTTCGCCCTGATCGCCGGGCTGTTCCTGCTGGGCTCGGCACTGGTGCGGTACGGCGTGATCGACCGGCTGGAGCAGTCGGCGCGGGTGCCGGCCACGCTCGGGCTGGTCCTGGCGGCCGCCGCGGCGCCCGTGCTCTGGCTCCAGACCCGGTTCGACTCGGCCGACCGCGGCTTCGGCATCTCGCTGGCCGGGGCCGGACTGCTGATCGCCGGGGTGTACGTCTGCGCCCTGCTGGTCGTGCTCAGGACCCCGCTGCGGCCGGTGCTGCGGGCCGTGTTCGCGCCGCTCGGGCGGATGGCGCTGACCAACTACCTGTCCGCGACGGTCCTCGTGCTGGCGGCGGGCCGCGCCCTCGACGGCCCGCCGCACACCTGGCCGGCCCCGGCCGTGCCCCTGATCGCCGGCGTCGTCCTCGCCGTGCAGTGGGCGTGGTCCACGCTGTGGCTGCGCCGCTACCGGCAGGGCCCGCTGGAGTGGCTGTGGCGCTGGGCCACCTGGGCCCGCCGCCCGCCCCTGCGCCGCGAGTAGGCCCCCACTCGGGTCGGCGCCACCAGGGGCAGAGCAAGGCCCGCCAGTAGGAGCGGAGCGGTGAACTGTCTCGTACCGGGATCGATGGAGACCATCAAGCCTGGGAGAACGAGGAGCAATGGCCGCAGGAACAGCCGTGCCGGCGCTCGCGGTTTTCCGTAGGCAGCGGTCTGACACGCACGCAGTTCGTGAGCGATGAGGTCCGGGATCGGGTGTCAGTGCTTGTGTTCCAGCGCCGCCAGCCGTTCGCGTACTTTGTCGCCGATGGTGACGAGCATCGCCATCTCTTCCGCGGTGAGATGATCGATGAGCACGTCGCGGACGTCGGCCACGTGCTGCGGAGCCGCGACCTTGATCAGCTCGCTGCCCCGGGGAGTGATGGCGACTACCGCCCCCCGTTGGTCGGCGTGGCACCGCTCGCGGGACACCAGGCCGCGATTTTGCATCCGGCCCAGGTGCTGAGACAGGCGGCTCTTCTCCCAGCGCAGCAACCGGCCGAGTTCGAACGACCTCAGCCGGCCTTCGGGCGCCTCAGAAAGATGAGCCAGGACCTGGTAGTCAGCGCCGGACAGCCCGCACCGGTTACGCAGCTGCCGCTCGATGAACTCCGACAGCCCGTCCTGCATCTTCATCAAGCTGCGCCAGGCCAGCTGTTCTCGCTCGTCCAACCACCGCGGCTCGGTCACGCACGTCACATTACCGTCTGGTTGACATGGTAACCAAGTGCCACGTACCTTTGGTTCACACGTTAACCAAATGGGGGGCGTCGATGCCTCAGCCGTTGACAACGACGGGTGGGCATGGCGTCTTATCCAGCTCCGGAAAGCAGGCACTCCATGAGCAGCGTCAGCATCATCGGCCTGGGGGGTATGGGCCGCGCCATTGCCGCCCGCGCGATCGAGGGCGGCCACGCCGTCGAGCTCATCGGCCGCGACGCGGCCAAGGCCAAGGACCTGGCCGCCGCGCTCGGCGGCGGGGCCACGGTCGGGACATTCGGCGCCGTCCCGGTTGGCGACATCGTCGTCCTGGCCGTGCCATACGCCAGCGCCGTGCCGGTCGTCGCCCAGTACGGGGACGCACTGGCCGGCAAGTTCATCATCGACATCTCCAACACGTTCAACGCCGACGCCACCGGGCTCGTCATCCCTGACGGCACGTCCGGTGCGCAGGAGATCGCCAAGGCGGTCCCGGCGAGCGCGCACGTCGTGAAGGCGTTCAACACGGTCTTCGGCCACGTGCTGGCCCAGGGGCGTGCGTTGGACGTGTTCTTCGCCGGAGACGACGCGCGGGCCAAGGCCGACGTGTCGGCGTTCATCGAGAGCCTCGGACTGCGCCCGCTCGATGTGGGCGGCCTGGAGATGGCCCGCTGGCTGGAAGGGGTCGGGCCGCTGCTGATGGGCCTGGCCCGCAACGGCGCGGGGACCTTCGACGTCGCCCTCCGCGTCGACCTCCCCGGCTGAGCGCACCCCTGCCAGTGGCCCGCGGCGCTCCCGCCGCGGATTCTCACGAAGGAGTCATCGTGCGTCTGATATGGCAGCTCTTGGCGGTTGTGGCGGTCTGGATCCTCGGCAGTCTGGGCACCGCGGCGGTGAAGGACACCCCCTGGCTGGCGCTCGTCGTCGGCCTGCTGACGGCCGTCGTCGCGGTCCTGGTCTACGGCTGGGTGGTGCGGCGCACCGAGCACCGGGCTCCCGTCGAGGTGTCGCTGAAGGGAGCAGGCGCGGGGATCAGCTGGGGCACGCTGCTCGGCATCGCGCTGTTCGGGGCGGTCATCGCGAACATCGCCTTCTTAGGCGACTACACGATCAACGGCCTGGGCACGCCGGCGAGCGCCGTCGGCCTGCTCGGCATCATGGCGGGTGCCGCCGTGACCGAGGAGCTGGTCTTCCGCGGTGTCCTGTTCCGGAACGTCGAGCACTGGACCGGAACCTGGATCGCGCTCGTGCTGACCGGCTCGCTGTTCGGCCTGATCCACCTGCTCAACGCGAACGCCACCCTGTGGGGCGCCATCGCCATCGCCATCGAGGCAGGCGGGATGCTGACCGCCGCGTACATCGCCACCCGCAAGCTGTGGGTGCCGATCGGTCTGCACTTCGGCTGGAACATTGCCGCGAGCGCCATCTTCAGCACCAAGGTGTCCGGCAGCAACACCCCGCAGGGCCTGCTGGACGCGACGATGTCGGGTCCCGCGCTGGTCACGGGCGGCGACTTCGGACCGGAGGGCAGTGTGTACGCCGTGGGTTTCGGCGTGGTGGCCACCGTCGTGCTCATGTGGCTGGCACACCGGCGTGGTCACGTGGTCCCCGTCCGTCGCTCGGCCCGGGCGGACGTGACCGCTGGGCCCGCCTGATGACAGGCCTGGGCCGCTACGGCGCGGGAAGCTTCGAATTCACCCTCGGCGTCAACACTTCTGCCTGAGCGCGCCCGCACCACCACTTCTCACGCCACATCAACCAACAAGGACCAGTAGCATGCGCGTTTTCGTCACTGGCGGGACCGGCCATTCCGGTTCGTACATCATCCCCGAGCTCATCGCCGCCGGGCACGAGGTCACCGGCCTGGCCCGGTCGGACACTGCCGCGGCGGCGCTGTCCGCGCTCGGCGCGAAGGTGCGTCGCGGCGACCTCGGGGATCTCGACGACCTCAAGGAAGCGGCTGCGGACTCCGACGGCGTCATCCACGTCGCGCACCGGCAAGACCTGCTTTTCTCCGGCGGGATCCACGCCGTGGCCGCCGCCGAGCTCCCGATCATGCTCGCCTACGGCGAGGCACTGGCGGGAACCGGAAAGCCGCTGGTCGCGGCGGGGAGCATCGGCTCGCCCGGGCAGGGATTCCTGGGCCGGACGGCCACCGAGGAGGACCCGGCCCTTCCCAGTGGCGATGAGCACAAGGGCACCCTGCGGGCTCGTAACGTCGTGGAAACCACCGTGATCGGCCTCGCCGAGCAGGGCGTGCGGTCTTCGGTCGTGCGGATCGCCAACATCGCGCACAGCACGACCGATCGTGCCGGCTTCCTCGTGCAGCTGATCGCGCTCGCGAAGGAGAAGGGCTTCATCGGCTACCCCGGAGACGGCGCGAACCTGTGGAACGCCGTGCACATCCGCGATGTCGCCTCCTTGTTCCGCCTGGCGCTGGAGAAGGGCCCGGCCGGCAGATACTGGCACGCGGTCGACGACGGGGGCATCCCGTTCCGGGAGATCGCCGAGGCCATCGGCAGCCGTCTGGGCCTGCCCGCCGTGAGCGTTCCCGTGGACGAACTGGTGCTGCCGGGATACTTCGGGTTCCTCGCGAACATCGTCACGCAGAGCTACCCGGCGTCCAACCTCATCACCCGCCGGACCCTCGGCTGGGAACCCGCTCAGCCCGGCCTGCTCGCCGGCTTGGACAACGGCCATTACTTCCCCGCCAGCTGACGGCAGGGACCCGAATCGCGACGAGCCCGGCAAATGACAAGGTTCCGCTCTTCTGGAGGGACGCTAAGAATATGACGACTGTGGGATTCATCGGAAGCGGATCCATCGGCAGTACCATCGCGCGGCTCGCCATCGAGGCCGGGCACCGGATCGTGCTCAGCAACTCGCGCGGTCCCGAAACGCTCGCGGACACGGTCGCAGAACTGGGGCCGCGGGCGTCCGCGGCGCCGAGCGGGGAGGCCGCGGCGGCCGGTGACATCGTCGTGGTCACGGTGCCGGTAAAGGCCTTCCCCAACTTGCCCGCCGCGCCACTGGCCGGGAAGACGGTCATCGACACGTGCAACTACGGCCCCGAACGTGACGGGCACATCCCGGAGCTCGACAGCAAGTCACTCACCTCGAGCGAACTGCTGCTGGGGTACATCCCGGACGCCATGGTCGTGAAAGCGTTC
Source organism: Microbispora bryophytorum (assembly GCF_006874465.1). Lineage (GTDB taxonomy): Bacteria > Actinomycetota > Actinomycetes > Streptosporangiales > Streptosporangiaceae > Microbispora > Microbispora bryophytorum. The sequence continues at coordinate 344,420 of NZ_VIRL01000005.1, forward strand.
AACAACATCTTCTTCAAGCACCTGCTGTCACTCGCCCGCCCGGCGGAGGCGGCCGACCGCTCGTACCTACCGATCGCCGGGGACTCCGCGCCGGCGAAGGCGGCGGTGACCGAATTCATCGAATCCATCGGGTACAGCGTCGTGGACGCGGGACCACTGGCCGATAGCTGGCAGCAGGCGACGGGCACGCCGGTGTGGGGGACACCGTACGGACCGTTCTCGAACCAGAAGGGCCAGCCGGCCGGCGAGGACGCCATCCGCGCGGCACTGGCCGCCGCAACGCGGTAACCGCAAGTTGGCGCGGGCCGCGGTAGGGCCCGGCCGTGTTATGGCCCGTCCGGTGCGGTAGGGTGCCGGTCACAGCGACGACACGAGGAGGTGGGCCCCATCACCGCTGATCAGGTAGGGTGCTCCCTTCTCCCCATGCGTACGGTCGCGTAGAGACAGACGACCGCGGGAGCGCCCTCGGCACTCCGAAAGGCTCTCCCTTGTCACTGTCCTTCTCCCCTGCTCTTCCCTCGGTCGTGGCCCGGTTGCGGGCCGCCGGATGCGTGTTCGCCGAGGACGAGGCCCGCCTGCTGGTCTCCGCCGCGCGTACCCCCGCCGAACTCGACGACATGGTGGACCGGCGCGCCGGCGGCCTGCCGCTGGAACACGTCATCGGGTGGGCCGAGTTCTGCGGGCTTCGGCTGGCCGTCGATCCGGGGGTCTTCGTGCCCCGGCCGCGCACCGAGTTCCTGGTCCGCCAGGCCGCCGCACTGGCCCGGCCGGGAGCCGTCGTCGTCGACCTGTGCTGCGGCTCGGGGGCGATGGGCGCGGCGCTGGCCGCCACCGCGGGCCCGGTCGAGTTGCACGCCGTGGACGTCGACCCCGCCGCCGTGCGCTGCGCCCGCCGCAACCTCACCCCGGCCGGCGGCACGGTGTACGAGGGAGACCTGTACGCCGCCCTGCCCGCCGCCCTGAGGGGCCGGGTGGACGTGCTCGTCGCAAGCCCGCCGTACGTGCCCACCGGCGCGATCGGGCTGTTGCCGGCGGAGGCGCGCGTGCACGAGCCGCAGGTCGCGCTCGACGGCGGCGCCGACGGGCTCGACGTCGTGCGGCGGGTCGTCGCCGGGGCGGACGTCTGGCTCGCGCCGGGCGGTCATCTGCTGGTGGAGACGAGCGAGGCCCAGGCCCCGGAGACCGCCGACGCCGTCGCCCGCGCGGGGCTCGCCGCGCGTCTGACGTACGACGAGGAACTCGACGCGACCGCCGTGATCGGAACCAGGCGAGGCTCCGGTCGCCGAGCGGGCCACGGAGGCGGGACAACCGGTTGATCGGCTCCGGGCGCCCTTGTCCGGGCCCTCGGGGAGCGGAGGAGTGTGCCCATGACAGACGTGACGTCCTTCCTGCTGGAACGCCTGCATGCGGCCGGCCTGACCGACGTCGTCGCGGTCGAGCCGGCCGCCGGAGGCCTCGCCGCGACCGCGGGGCTCGCCCGCCGCGGTGACGGCACGACGGTGTTCGTCAAGGGGTTCGTCAAGGGGTTCGTCAAGGGGTTCGTCGGGGGGTTCGTCGGGGGGCTCGTCAAGTCGTCCGGCGAGCCGCCGTCGGACGACGTCTTCGCCGCGGAGGCCGAGGGGCTGACCGCGCTGCGCGAGGCGGGCGGCGTCGCCACGCCCGAGATCGTCCTCGCGGGCCGCGACCTGCTCGTGCTGTCGGCGCTGCGGCCCCGGCCGGACACCGAGGCCTTCTGGGAGCGGTTCGCGCATGCGCTCGCGCACCTGCACACCAGCACGCGCTCCCCCCGCTTCGGGTGGCACCGGGACAACTGGCTGGGCCGTCGCCGGCAGGTCAACACCTGGGATGACGACGGGTTCGCGTTCTTCGCCCAGCACCGTCTGCTGCGCTGGCTCGGCGAGCCTCGCGTCCAGGAGGCGCTCGGCGCCGCGGACCGGGCGGCGCTGGAGCGGCTGTGCGACCGTCTGCCCGAGCTGCTGCCGGTCAGGCCCGCGTGCCTGACGCACGGCGACCTGTGGGCGCTGAACGTCATGGCCACCCCCGGCGGGCGGCCCGCGCTGATCGACCCGGCCGTGTCGTACATGTGGGCCGAGGTCGACCTGGCCCACGTGTGGACGACGGCGCCGCCGCCCGAGGCGCACGTGTTCTTCGATCTGTACGCGGAGCTGACCGGGCTCGACCGCGGCTGGCGCGAACGCATGCCGATCCTCCAGCTACGCCAGCATCTGGCCGTGATCGCCCAGTTCGACCCCGACTGGGGTGCCGCCGACCTCGTGCGGGCCACGCTCGCCCCGTTCCGGCGGCGGTCGTGAGCTCGGGCCGGCTCGGGCTGTACTCAGGCTCGGGCTGTACTCAGGCTCGGGCTGTGCTCAGGCTCGGGCTGTGCTCAGGCTCGGGCTGTGCTCAGGCTCCACCGGTCGGCCGGCGCTACCGGCACGTCGCGCCCGGGGTGCAGAACCGCACCTCGGGGTAGCGCGCAGACGGCTCGTCCAGCAGGGGCTGCGGCTCGTGACGCAGGTGCCGGTCGAGGAAGGCGCGGACGTACGCGCGGGTGATCTCCACGGAGCGGGCCGGGGACAGGCCGTCCGGGACGGCGACGCCGACAGCGCCCGCCAGGAGCGGCACGTCGGTGAAGGACTGGTAGTCCGCGCCGGGCAGGACGAGCCAGCGTTTCCATCCGGTCAGGAGCTTCCAGTCGCGGTCCCAGGAGTTGTCGCGGCCTCCGGGCTGGTGTCCGGCCGATCCCAGGAACAGGAACGGCCGCGACAGCCCGCTCTTCGGGATCCGGGCGTAGGTGGTGCCGTCCATGTCGATCCCGGCGCGCACCCGCGAGTCCTTCATCATGGCGGCCACGGAGCCGGCCCCGCCGATCGAGTGGCCGGCCATCGCGATCTCGGACGGGTCGATCAGGGGGGAGCCCTCCCACTTCGCGTGTGGGCCGGTCAGCTGGTCGAGCACGAAGGAGACGTCTGCCGCGCGGACATCGGCCACCTTCGCGCCGAAGCCGGGGTCGGTGTCGCTGTCGCAGGCGACGCACTCGGCGACCCGCCCGTCCGGGAACGTCGTGGCGTAGTTCTCGTAGGTGTGGTCGACGCCGGCCACCACATATCCCCTGCTGGCCAGTTCCTCGCCCAGGGCGGTGAGCGTGCTCCGGGGCATGGTGAACCCCGGTGACAGCACCACCAGGGGCAGGCCGCCCGTGCGCCCGGCCGGTTTCGCGTCTTCGACGGCGTTGGTGCGGGTGCGGCTCAGCACGTCGTACGGCACACCGGTCACCTCCTTACCCTTCAGCGTGAGCTCGGACTCCTTGGCGGTCATGTAGGGGGCCCGCCGCCCCTCTCCCGCCTGAGCCGGATACCACACGGTCACCATGAGCTCCCTGACCTTCCCGTCGGGCACCCACGGGTCGGTGCGGGAGGTGTCCTTCACATACAGGGTGGTCGCGCCGACCGGACGGGTGCCGGTGGGCGCGGGCAGGGCCGCGGCGCCGGTGGGTGTGGCCGGCGGAGCGGTGGCGGCGACGGACCTGGGCGGGGCCGGTGCGGCGCAGGAGGCCGCGGCGAGGACGACCAGCCCGGCGACCGCCAGGTCTTTCACGGCATGACTCATGAAGCGGTCCGTCCTTTCGTGCGGGGCGTGCTCACGCCGCGCCGGTCACGTGTGCAGCAGGTTGAGGGCCTTATCGAGGGCGGGGTCGCGATCGGCGGCGGCGTCCCGCGGGGTCAGCGGCACGTGGTGGTCGGGCGCCACGCCGACCCGGTCGATCACCTCGCGGCCGGGCGCCAGGTGGTGGGTCGACGGGAGCGTCAGGGTGGTGTTGTCCCCGAGGAGATACGGCCGCGCAGGGCCAGAGACGGCGCCCGCGGTCCGCGTCCCGACCAGCTGCCCGAGACGCAGGTCCTTGACGGCGGAGCTGAAGTGCTCGCAGGCCGAGGCGCAACCGCGGTCGATGAGCACCACCAGCGGCAGGCCGAGCAGCGGCACGCTGTCGTCGGTCCGCATGGGGTCGCACGCGCCGTCCCCGGTGCTCAAGGAAGCCGCGCACTGGTACGCGGTGACCTTGCCGTGGGCGAACGCGCCCAGCAGCCGGTTCGCCTCGTCGGGGCTGCCGCCGCCGTTGCCGCGCAGGTCGAGCACGAGGCCGGTCAGCGTGTGGCCGGTCCTCATCCTGGAGATCGCCCTGAGGGTCCGGTTCGCGACGTCGGGTGCGAAGCCGCTGAACCGTACGTAGGCGATGCCGTCGCCTAGCAGCTTCGTCGTCACCACTTGCAGGGTGGCCGGATCGGGCTGGAACAGCTCCGGCTTCAGTGTCACGGTCCGGCGCCGGCCGGTTTCCTGCCGCAGGATCTGGAGCCGGACCGCTCTGGCTTCGGGATATCGCGGGTACAGCGCGGCGACGGCGGCCGGGGTGACCGCTCCGTCGACGAAGGGCGCCGATCCGTTGATCGACTCGATGACGTCGCCGGGGCGCAGCCCGGCCTCCTTCGCCGGTCCGCCCAGCACGGCGGTGACGAACAGCGGGGGCAGGGCGGTCCCCGGGTCGGCGCTCACCTGGGGGCCGACGTTGGCGCGCAGGCCCAGGCCGTACTGGTCGCCGTCATAGGAGTCCGGTGGCCGCTTGGCGCCGTGCGCCCAGCGGGCGTGGTCGTCACCCAGGCCGGTCACGATGGCCTGCAGGGTGGCGGCGGCCAGCCTGCTCTGGAGTTCGGCGTCGTCCGGCAGTCGGCCGGCGACGCGCCGCCACGCCGCCTCGAACGCCGCCCAGTCGGCGTGGCGGTCACCGGTCAACGCCGGCATCGTCGCCTCGGGCAGGTCGCGTCCGCCGCGGTTGAGCTCCCGGGTGAAGGCGGCGAATCCCGCGGTCAGCAGTGCGCGGGTGTCCAGCGTGGCCCTGCCGTAGTAGTTGGCGAGGATGCAGAAGTACGCCTGCTCGACGACGTCGATCGTGGTGGGCGTCTCCGGGGGGGGATTTCCCTGGGGTTCGGCGCAGACGGGCGATCCGCCGGTGGTCGTCGCGGCGGGCTGGGTCCGCGGCGGTGTCGCGGTGCAGGCCGCCGCCAGGAAGAGCACGAGCCCGGCCGTCACAGACTTGGCGGTCATGACAGGCGCCCGCGGATCCACCGGAAACAGAGACCGGCGAGGCCGGCGGTGAGGAGAACGTAGATCCCGGTCTCGATCCACTGGAACGGCCAGAAACGCTCGAACGGCTGGTAGGTCGCCCGTTGCCGGTAGCCCAGCCGGTTGATCTCGGCGATGCAGGCGTCGAAGCCCCGGCCCGGATCCTGGGCCTGCTGGGACGGCGCGCACGGTCCGGACGTCATGGACACGCGAACGGTGACGGGGGCGCCGTCGCCGCCGGCCACGCGTCCGGACGGATCGGTGAGGCGGCTGGACAGCACCCAGGCGCCCGTGTGCCCGGGTATCGCCCAATCCAGGATCACCTGCGGAAACTCCTCGTCGCTGGACTTGTTGAACGCGTCCACGTTCTCCGGGCCGAGCGCGAAGGATGAGGCGACCGGAGGGAGAAGGTGGGGGCGGACCGTCAACGGCATGACGATCTGAACCGCCGCGAAGACGGCCAGGGTGAGGGCCATGGCGGGCAGGGTGCGCCTGACGATCAGCCCCGTGGTCACGCCGAGCACGAACGCGAACGCCGCGTAGGCCATGGGGACGACGCCACGCGCGCCGAACACCAGGGGATCCATCAGCGTGAAGCCCGGCGCGGCGGACTTGTCCAGAGGGGCCGACCACCAGGTCACCACGAGACTGCACACTCCGGCGGCGGCCACGGCGGCCCCGCCGACGACCGTGAGCTTGACGGCCAGCCAGCGGGCGCGGGTGATGCTCTGGCTCCACACCAGCAGGTGCGTGCCGGCCTCCAGTTCGCGGCTGACCAGCGGCGCCCCCCAGAAGAGACCGAGCAGGGCCGGCAGGATCAGCACGATGACGGTCACGGCCAGGAACGGTGTCTGGTAGTCGTCGAAGAACCGGTCGAAGAAGCGTGCGCAGTCGCCGTCCCTGGTGCAGGCGGTGATCCCGGCGGAGTAGCCGGAGGCCAGTCCCGGCCCGGTCAGCGCCAGGGCGACGGTGAGCACGACGAGCGCGGCGGCCGTCGCCCCGGCCGCGACACGGAACTGGCGCCAGGTCAGCCAGATCATCGCTGCACCTCCAGGGCCGGTCGCAGGTGCGTGGGGGCGGGTGCCTCCATGTAGGCCAGGACGAGGTCTTCCAGGGTGACCTGGCTGACGCGCCAGGCGGGGTCGTGGATGGGGGCGTCGGTGCGGACGATGAGCGTGCTCTGCCGGTCGGTGTGGCTGGCGGAGACGACATGCTGATCGGAGGGCAGGCGGTCGGGGTCGCGGCGCGGGCCGGTGAGCCGGTGGTGGGTGGCCAGCAGTTCCTCGACCTCCCCCGCCACCCGCACGTGCGAGCCGACCAGCACGATCAGGTAGTCGCAGGTCCGCTCCAGGTCGGAGACCAGGTGGGAGGAGAGCACCACGCTGAGCTCGTGCTCGGCGACGGCCTCCATCAGGCCCTGCAGGAACTCGCGCCGGGCCAGCGGGTCGAGCGCGGCGACCGGCTCGTCCAGGATCAGCAGCTCGGGCCGTTTGGCCAGGCCCAGGGTGAGGGCGAGCTGGGCGCGCTGCCCGCCCGACAGCTTCCCCGCCCGGTGCCGGGGATCGAGGCCGAGCCGTTCGACGCGTTCTCGCGCGAGCGTCGCGTCCCAGCCGGGATTGAGCCGGGCGCCCAGGCGCAGATGGTCGGCGACGCTCAGCCCCGCGTAGACCGGAGTGTCCTGGGCGACGAATCCGATCCTGGCCAGCTGCGCCGGGTCCCCCACAGGACGGCCGCCCAGCACGGTGATGGTTCCCGAGGTCGGCGTCAGCTGGCCGGCGGCCAGCTTGAGCAGGGTGGTCTTGCCCGCGCCGTTGGGGCCCACCAGCCCGACGACGTGGCCGGCCGGGATGTCGATGGTGCAGTCGCGCAGCGCCCACCGCTTGCCGTACTTCTTGGCCAGGTCCCGGGCCTGTAAGACGGGGCTCACGCGATGCCCTCCTGGGAGGCGGTCCGGAAGGTGGTCATGAACAGCGCCTCGATGCTCTCGTCGTCGAGGCCGGCCAGGCGGGCCTTGGTCAGCCATCGGCGCAGGTCCTGCCGCAGCCGGCCGTGCGCGGCCAGTGAGGCGTCCGTCAGCGTCCTGGTCACGAACGTCCCGACCCCCGGCCGGGCGGCCACCAGCCCCTCGTGTTCGAGCTCCCGATAGGCCTTGAGCACCGTGTTCGGGTTGATCGCCAGCCGCGCCACCACGTCCTTGACGGTCGGAAGCTGATCGCCTTCATCCAGCAGGCCCAGCCGCAGCGCGTGCCGCACCTGCTGGACGAGCTGCAGGTACGGCGAGAGACCGGACCGGCCGTCCAGGTAGAACTCGATCATTGGAACCTCTATTCAACTAGGTTCCTAGTACTTTAGGAGTCTAGTTGTTAAGAGGCCATAAGGATCAACGAATCAGGCCTGTCGGCGTGCGCCGGCGACATAGTCGTGCAGGCGGGCCGATCCTTCGAGCATCGCGATGGCCGTGGCGGCGAGGGCGGCGCCGCGCTCGGACAGGGCGGCGCGCAGCGCCTCGGTGCTGCCGGTGCGGCGCAGGCCGTCGAGCACGTCCCCGATCCGCGCGAGCGGATATCGCCCCTGGCGGAGCATGTGGATCATCCGGGCGTCGCGGACCTCGGCCGGGCCGTACCACCGGTAGCCGGTGCCGGGCTCGCGCTGCGGCGTCAGCAGCCCGGAGGCCTCCCACACCCGCAACGCCGAGGTGCGTACGCCGAGGAGGGCGGCCACCTCCCCGATCCGCAGAGCGGACTGCGGCGCGGCCGGGCCACCGGGATCCTGCCCGGCGACCGCTTCGAGCGCCTCCCCCGTCGCCCGCAGGGCGAGCCGCTGCTGATGCAGCGCGGCATGGCAGGCGTCCACGAGGGCGAGCGCGCCCATGAGGTCGCCGTCGTGCACGGCCAGCATGATCGAACGGGCGGCCTCCCACCCGTACCCCTTGGCCAGCGCCCGGTAGGCGAGCAGGGCCTCGCGGTGCCGCGTGTCGAACCTGCGGTAGCCGGCGGCCGTCCGCTCGGCGGGCGGGAGGATTCCCGCGTCGGCGTAGTTGCGGATCTGCTGGGTGGAGACCCCCGCCTCCCGCGCCAGATCGACCGGGCGTAGCGCCCTGCGGTTCACCTGACTTGAGGCTTCGGGTCGCATCCGCTCATGGTAACGGCCCGCGAGTCTCAAGCGCCGCTCGTCAGGTGACGGCCCGGCGCAGGGCGTAGACGGCGGCGCCGGCCGCCAGTACGGCGGCCCCGGAGACCACCGACGACAGCGGCAGGGAGAAGGCCAGGACCAGGCACCCGGCCAGACCGACGGCGGGCACGGCAAGCGGCGGCCGTCCCTCATCGGGGCTGAGGGTCCACGCGGCGGCGTTGGCGAGGGCGTAGTAGACCAGCACGCCGAAGGAGGAGAACCCGATCGCGCCGCGCAGGTCCGCGGTCGCGGCCAGGATCGCCACGACCGCGCCGACGGCCAGCTCGGCGCGGTGGGGCACCTTGAAGCGCGGATGGACGGCGGCGAGCGCGTGCGGCAGGTGCCGGTCGCGGGCCATGGCCAGCGTGGTGCGGGACACCCCGAGGATCAGCGCGAGCAGCGAGCCGGTCGCGGCGAGCGCGGCGCCCGCCCGTACGACCGGGGCCAGGCCGGGATGCCCGGCCTCCCGCACGACGGCGGCCAGGGGCGCGACGGCGTCACCCAGCGCCGCACTGCCCAGCACGGCGAGCGCGGACACCGCGACCGCCGCGTAGACGACCAGGGTGAGCCCGAGTGCGAGCGGAATCGCGCGGGGGATGGTCCGCGCCGGGTCGCGCACCTCCTCGCCGAGGGTGGCGATGCGGGCGTAACCGGCGAAGGCGAAGAACAGCAGACCCGCCGCCTGCAGCACCCCTCCGGCGGTGGCGTCGGAGCCGACGTCCAGCCGTGCCGGGTCCGCGGCGCCGGAGGTCAGACCGGCGACCACCACGGCGGCCAGCACCGCGAGGACCACCCCGACGATGACCCGGGTGAGCCAGGCGCTCTTGTGGATTCCCACGTAGTTGACCGCGGTCAGCGCCACCACGGCCGCCGCCGCCACCGCGTGGGCCTGCTCCGGCCACACGTAGGAGCCGACGGTCAGCGCCATCGCCGCACAGGAGGCGATCTTGCCGACCACGAACGCCCACCCCGCCAGGTAGCCCCAGAACTCCCCCAGCCGCTCCCGGCCGTACACGTAGGTGCCGCCGGAGGCGGGGTAGCGCGCGGCCAGCCGGGCCGAGGAGGTCGCGTTGCAGTAGGCGACCACCGCCGCGGCGGCCAGCCCGAGCAGCAGCCCGGACCCGGCCGCTTTCGCCGCCGGCGCCAGCGCGGCGAAGATCCCCGCGCCGATCATCGAGCCCAGCCCGATGACCACGGCGTCGGTCAGGCCCAGCCGGCGCTCCAGCGGCCCCTCCCCTGCCCGGGCCGGTGTGCCCATGGCGACCTCCATTGATGTCCGCTCACGGTGGTTTGTCTCAGGGCCACAGGCGGTGCCGCGCCCAGGAGGTCTCCTCGCGCGTGTACCGCAGGCGGGTGTGCCGGCGGTCGCGGTCGGCCTGCCAGAACTCGACTTCTTCGGCGTGCACGCCGTACACGGTCCATTCCGGCGCGACCACCCCGGGGTCGGCCTCGATCCTGGCGTGGGCCGCGCGGAGGGCGGCGTCGAGGTCGGCCGGGTGGTCAAGGACCTGTGACTGGCGGCCGGTCAGCGCGTCGGCACGCGCGCCGGGGGAACGGGCGAGGAAGTCGGCGGCGCCGCGCTCGGCGTCCTCCGGGACGGCCGTGCCCCGCACCCGGATCTGACGGCCCTGCTCGGGCCAGTGGAAGCACAGAGCGGCGTACGGAGTGACGGCCAGCTCCCGTCCCTTGCGGCTGCCCGCGCCCGTCGCGAAATACCAGGTGCCGTCCGCCGCGAGATCCTTGCAGATCAGCACGCGGGAGGATGGCCGTCCGCGGCTGTCGGCGGTCGCCAGCGACATCGCATGCGGTTCACGCACCCCGGCCTCGACCGCCGCGGTCAGCCACTCCACGAACAGGGCGACCGGGTCGGACGGCGCGGCGTCGGCGTCGAACCCCGGAAGTTCGGTGTCGAAGACCGCAAGCCCCCGCAACAGTTCACGAATCGACCCCACCGCGACGCTCTCCCCCACGATCACTCCTCCACTTCGAGCCGTCAGGCTCACCGCCACGAGGCCGGGAATCCGCCTCGTCGGCAGTGTTCCATCAAACGCTGTTTCATCAAATCGATTTGATGTATTGTCCGGCTCATGGCGTCGTCCGATCAAGCCCTTCCGGCGTTCGTGCGGCTGGCCGGCCACGCGCTGCGCTGGCGGCTGCTGACCGAGCTCGCCGCAGGCGACCTGCGGGTCCGTGAGCTGATGACGCTGGTCGAGGCGCCGCAGAATCTGGTCTCCTATCATCTGCGGCTGCTGCGCGACGGCGGCCTGGTCACCGCGACCCGCAGCAGCCGCGACGGCCGCGACAGCTATTACCGGCTCGACCTGGACCGCTGCGCGCAGGCCCTGGCCGGCGCCGGGGCCGCCCTGCATCCGGCCCTGCATCCCGACCTGCGGGGCGTTTCGGAGCCGCCGGAGCCTCCGTCGCGGTGGCCCCGCCTCTCGGTGCTGTTCGCCTGCACGGGAAACAGCGCCCGCTCACCGATCGCCGAAGCCCTGCTGCGCCATCACACCGCCGGTCGCGTGACCGTGACCAGCGCCGGCAGCCGGCCCGCGGCTCGGATGCACCCGCACGCCGTACGCGTGCTGCGCGAGCAGTACGGCATCGACATCGCCGACCGGCGGCCCCGCCACCTGGACACGCTGCGCGGCCACCGGTTCGATTACGTCATCACGCTGTGCGACAAGGTCCGCGAAGTCTGCCCCGAGTTCGGCGACCACGTTCGGCGGATCCACTGGAGCACCCCCGATCCGGCTGCGGCGGGCCGGTCGGAGCAGGACGTCCATGCCGCGCTCGTCCGAGCGGCGGCCGACATCGACACGCGCATCCGTTACCTACTGCCCGTCCTGGCTCATACTCCGGAGGCTCACTCATGACCGTGACCGGCCACTACGCCAGCGTCCGCTACCTCGTCGACGACGTCCGGGCGGCCGTCGGCTTCTACACCACCCATCTCGGCTTCACCCTGAACAGCGGCGCCGGACCCGCCTTCGCCGACGTGGTGCGCGGGCCGCTGCGGCTGCTGCTGTCCGGGCCCGCCAGCTCCGGTGCCCGCGCCACACCCCCCGAGGCCGCCGGCGCGGGCCGCAACCGCATCCTGCTGGTCGTCGACGACCTGGACGCCGAGATCGGCCGGCTCCACGCCGCGGGACTGTCCTTCCACGGCGAGGTGGTCACCGGCCCCGGCGGCCGGCAGATCCTGCTCCCCGACCCCGCCGGCAATCTCGTCGAGCTGTTCCAGCCCGCCGACCGGTCCTGACCTCGGCGGGCCGGGCCGGTCACCTCCGGCGCTCCCACCACCGGCGCCAGGCGAAGCGTTTACCCGCGCCGCCGCATGGCGTCCGGCCGCGCCGGGGAGTCTCCGATCGCACGCGAGCGCGCGGGCGGCACCCGACGACCGGGCGAGGGACGGAGACGGCGTGGACGATCGTGATTCACCGGCGGTGCGCCGCCGCGACCTGCTCGGCCTGTCCGCCGCGGCCCTCGCCGGTGCGGTGACCGTCGCGGTCCCCGCGGCGGCGGCCGTGCCTGAGCAGGAGGCGGAGGTGACTCCGCCCGAGGACCTCATGCGCGAGCACGGCGTGCTGAAGCGGATCCTGCTCGTCTACCGGGAGGGCATCCGGCGGATCGAGGCCGGCGAGCGGACGCCCGCGCAGCCGCTGAACGCCGCCGCCCGCATCATCCGCGGCTTCATCGAGGACTACCACGAGCATCTGGAGGAGAAGTACGTCTTCCCCCGGCTGTGCGAGGCCGGCAGGCTCACCGGCACCGTCTCGGTCCTGCTGCTGCAACACCGCCGAGGACGCGCGCTGACCGGGCGCATCCTCACCGCCACCCGGCACGCGACGGGGGCCGGGGCCGCCCACACCCTGGTCGCCGACATGGCGGCGTTCGTCCGCATGTACGAGCCGCACGAGGCGCGGGAGGACACGGTGGTGTTTCCCGCATTCCGTGAGGTCGTGCCCGCCAAGGAGTTCCTCCGCCTGGCCGAGCTCTTCGAGGACGTAGAGCACCGGCGTTTCGGGCCGCGCGGCTTCGAAGGCGTGGTCGGCCAGGTCGCCGACATCGAGAAGGCGCTCGGCATCTACGACCTGTCCCGCTTCACTCCCGCCGGGTGATCGGACGGACCTCGCCTGTCAGCCGGGGCGGCGGAGAGTGCGGCGCACGGCCAGGCCGCCGAGGGCCGCCGACGCGAGCGCCAGGATCCCCGCCTCGGTCCACTGGAAGCGCCAGAACCTGGACGGCGGCTGGTAGTACACCGCGTACCGGTAGCCCTTGCCGAACAGGCACGCCTGCCACGCCTCCGCGTTCTTGCCGCTCTGCCCCACGTCCACGCGGCGTGCGCAGCCGCTGTCCGGCGGCTCGGCGATCTCCCTCCCGGACGGCTCCACCCAGGCGGCTCTCACCAGCCGGGCGTCGCGGTCGTCCAGCACCACGGTGCCGGACAGCTCGACACGGGCCGGCTCGGCGTAGTGGTCGCTCAGCCGGAACAGGGTGAACATCGTCACCGTCACCCCGATCACGACCAGCGCCATCGCGGGCAGCGTACGCCGGAACAGGGCGCCCGCCGCGGTGCCCAGTGCGAACGCGTACAACCACCACGCCGCCGGCTCCACCCCGACCATGTTGAACACGCCGATGTTGCCGAACGTGGAGTCGCCCCCCGACCTGAACACCGGACGCCACAGGCTCACCATGAGCGACAGCAGCAGCCCACCCGCCACGACCGCCCCGCCCAGGACCGACAGCTTGACCGCCAGCCACCGCCACACGGGCACGGCCTGGGTCCAGGCCAGGCGGTGGGTGCCGCGCTCGTACTCGCGGCCGAGCAGCGGCGCACCCCAGAACGCCCCGATCAACGCCGGCGCCACCAGCGGCATCCAGCCGAACACCGAGTAGACCGCGTCGTAGCGCCGCGCCAGCGCCGCCGCCAGGTCGCCGCACGACAGGGCGGGCTCCGGGCAGCCGGGCCGGGCGTGTGCGCTCACGTACCAGCTCGCCTCCACCGCCGACCCCAGCAGCAGCGCCCCCAGCAGCGCCAGGAAGGCCGCTGTCACGAAGATCTGCGGCCGGTGCTGGCGCCACGTCACCCAGATCACGCGTCCACCCCCGCCAGATGCGGCAGCACCGCCGACTCGGGGCTGCGCAGGTAGCCCATGACGAGCTCCTCCAGCCCAGGGCGCCGCGCCCGCCAGCGCGGATCGAGCGGGGGCGCGCCCCTGACCAGCATGCTGACCTGCCTGCCGGTGCGGCTCGCGCTCACCACCCGCGTCCCCGCCGCCGGCACCCCGTCCGGCCCGGTGAGCACGAGATGCCCGTCGAGCAGTTCCTCGATGTCACCGCTGACCTGCAGCCGGCCCCCGTTCAGCACCACCAGCCAGTCGCATGTCTCCTCAAGGTCGGAGACGACGTGCGAGGACAGCAGCACGGTCAGCTCCCGCCCGGCCACCTCCGCCATGATCGAGCGCATCACGTCGTGACGCGCGAGGGGGTCGAGGTTGGCCAGCGGTTCGTCCAGCACGAGCAGATCGGGCCGGCTGGCCAGCGCCAGCGTGACCGCCACCTGCGCCCGCTGCCCGCCCGACAGCCCGCTCACCTTCCGCTCCAGCGCAATGCCCAGCCCGGCCAGCCGGTCGGCGGCGACGGCGGCGTCCCAGCGGGTGTTCATGCGGCGGCCGAAGGCGAGCATCTGCGCGACGGTGAAGCTTTCGTACAGCGGCTTGTCCTGTGCCACGAATGCCACCTCGCCGGCCACGCGGACGCTTCCCAGCGCGGGCTTCAGCAGCCCGACGGCCGCGTGCATCAACGTCGTCTTGCCCGCGCCGTTGGGCCCGACGAGCGCCGCCACGCGTCCCGCGGGCACCGACAGCGAGCAGTCGCGCAACACCCACGTGCGGCGGTAGCGGACCCCCAGCCCGGTCGCCTCCATCGCCGGTCTCATGCCACGCCCTCCTTCGCGGCGTCGCTCAGGACCACGGCGAACAGCGCTCGGAGGTCCTCCTGATCCAGCCCGGCCGCGCGGGCCTCGCGCACCCATGCCTCCAGACCGCGCCGCAGCCGCGTGTGCTCGGCGAGCGTCGCCCCCGCGATGCCCTGCCGGACGAAGGTCCCCATCCCCGGCCGCCCCTCGACCAGCCCCTCGCGCTCCAGCTCCCGGTATGCCTTGAGCACGGTGTTGGGGTTGATGGCCAGGCTCTCGACCACCTCGCGGGCGGTCGGCAGCTGGTCGCCCGGCCGCAGCGTACCGAGCCGGAGCGCCTGTTTTACCTGGTGAACGAGCTGCAGGTATGTCGAGACCCCCGAGCCGCGGTCCAGGTTGAACTCGATCAAGCGGCACCACCCTTTCACTATTTGAATAGTGAAAGGGTGTTGGATTCATCCGCCCCTTGTCAACCCGGTCGAAGCTGTCGCATCAAGCGAGGGCAGGCCGGGAAAGTTTCACGCGCGGGCGTGGGGGCCGCGCCCCGGAGCAGCGCGTGCTCCCCCGCCGAGCGGCGCACGGAGGCCGGCCGGTGGCGCGCGCGGCTCCCGTTGATCAGTGTGGGTCGCATGACGTACTGGGCAGGCGCGGCGCGGATCGTGGCCGTCGCTGCATCGATCGTGCTGCTCTCGCCGGCGCACCCGGCGGCAGGCGCGGTGAACACGGCGGCCCTCTCATCGAATCGGAATCCGCAGCAGGATCCCCCGCAGGAGGCGCAGCAGCATCCGTGGCAGGGGCCGCACCGGCATCCG
Organism: Microbispora bryophytorum; assembly: GCF_006874465.1. GTDB lineage: Bacteria > Actinomycetota > Actinomycetes > Streptosporangiales > Streptosporangiaceae > Microbispora > Microbispora bryophytorum. Next base: position 359,438 of record NZ_VIRL01000005.1, read on the forward strand.
GCGCGGCCCCTGCGCTGGGGCGACTGCGCCGGGGTCGACGACCCCGCCCTGCGCTGCGCGGAGGTCACCGTGCCGCTCGACCACCGCCGTCCCCGCGGCCGGACGATCACGATCGCGATCTCGCGGCTGCCCGCGACCGACCCGGCGCGGCGCCGCGGCGTGCTGCTCACCACCGGAGGTGGCCCCGGCGGGCCGGGCGTGCCGCTGCCGTCGAGCCTGGCACCCCTGCTGTCCCCCGAGGTGCGGGCGCGCTACGACCTGATCGGCTTCGACATCCGGTTCGTCGAGCGGAGCACGCCCATCGGCTGCGGCCAGGCCGTGGAGGAGCCCGGCGGCTACCGGGTCCGCACCGCCGGCCCCGGAAGCCTCCCCGCCGACGCGGCCGAGGCCCGCGCGTACGCGCGGGACTGCGTGCGCGCCTCCGGGTGGGCCCTGCCGCACGCCACCACGGCGAACGCCGCCAGGGACATGGACGTCATCCGGGCCGCGCTCGGCGAGGAGAAGATCTCCTACCTCGGCGGGTCGTACGCGGGGATGCTCGGGGCGGTCTATGCCGCCCTGTTCCCCGGCAGGGTGGACAGGTTCGTGCTGGACAGCCCCGTCAACCCGGACGACGCGTGGCGGCCGTACGAGCTGGACCGCACCCCGGCGTTCGAGGCCGGGACGGGCGCCTTCGCCGCCTGGACGGCCGAGCGCGACGCCGAGTACGGCCTCGGCGGCACGGCGCGGGAGGTCACCGACGCCGTCGCGGGGCTGATCCGGCGCGCCGCGACGGCTCCGATCGTCGTCGCGGGTCACGCCTGGACGTCGGGCGAGCTGGGGACGTTGCTCGTTGCGGGCATCTACGACGAGCGCTCCTTCGGGCTGGTCGCCGCGGCGTTCGCCGACGTCGCCGCCGGGCGGGAGCCCTACGTGCCGTTCCCCGTCCGCCCGCTGCCGCCCCCGGGGGTGCCCGGCGTCCCGGCCGACAACCACACGGCGACCAACATGGCCTACCGGTGCGGGGACGGCCCCTGGCCGCGTGATCTCCGCGACTACCAGCGTGATCTCGCCTCCTACAGCGCGCGCTATCCGCTGTTCGGCCCGGCCAACGCCAACATCACGCCGTGCGCCTTCTGGCCCAGGATCGCGGACGAGCCGGTGCGGCTGCCGGCCGGCCGGGCGCCCGGGGTCCTGGTGACCGCCGCGCTGCGGGACGTGGCCGCGCCGGTGGCCAACGGCCGCGCCGTGGCGGCGGGCATCCGGGGCTCGCGCATGGTCACCATCGACGCGCACACCCACGCGCCCTACCCCGCCTTCGGCGACGCCTGCCTCAACGGCCGGGTCGACGCCTTCCTCGTCATCGGGACGCTCCCGCCCGCCGACGTCGCCTGCTGACCCTCGCCGGACCGGCGGCGCGGGCGCACCCGCGCCGCCGATCAGCGGGTGAGGAGGGCGCGCAGGGCCCCGGCGACGCCAGCCGGGTCCTCCTCGGCCATGAAGTGCCCGCATTTGACCGTCGTGTGCACCAGGTCGGGGGCCCAGGCGCCCCACAGCGCCCCCGCGTCGTACCCGAGGGCGGCCCCCCAGTCCTGCTGGAGCACGGTCACCGGCATCCGCAGCCGGTTTCCCGCCTCCCGGTCCGCCCGGTCGTGGTCGGCGTCGATCCCCGCCGACGCGCGGTAGTCCGCCACGATCGAGGGCACCGCCGTACGGCAGGCGTCCAGGTAGGCGGCGCGTACGCCGGCGGGGATCGCCTCGCGGTCGAGGGTCCAGACGTCGAGGAAGTGGCCGAAGAAGGCGTCCGCGCTCGCGCCGATCATCCGCTCGGGCAGGCCGGGCGGCTGGGCCATCAGGTACAGGTGGAATCCGACGGCGGCGCCCGCGCCGTGCATCACCTCCCACATGTCCAGCGTGGGCAGCACGTCGAGGCACGCCAGGTGGCTGATCGAAGCCGGGTGGTCGAGCCCGGCGCGGAAGGCGACCAGCGCGCCGCGGTCGTGCCCGGCCAGCGCGAACCGTTCATGTCCCAGCGCCCGCGCCAGGGCGACGACGTCGGCGGCCATCGTGCGCTTGGAATAGGTCTCGCGACCGGCCTCGGCCGGTTTGTCGCTGGCGCCGTACCCGCGCAGGTCGGGACAGATCACGGTGTGACCGGCGGCCAGGTCGGCGGCGACGTGCCGCCACATCAGGTGGGTCTGGGGGAAGCCGTGCAGCAGCACGATGGGGCTCCCCGCCCCGGCGACGGCCGCGTTCAGCGACACACCGTCGGCGACCGGCACGCGAAGGTAGTCGAAATCGGGAAGGACAGGCGCCATGACGCGCCCCCCTTTCTGTGCGGGATCAGATGCCCCCAGGCTGCCGGGCCTGAATGAGCATCCGGTCAGCGCGCTACCGTGACAGGTGCCGTGACAGGTGCCGTGACCTGGAGGGGGCCGCAGGTGGGGATCGCGTTCGGAGTGCTGGGGCCGGTGACGGCCTGGGACGGCGCCGGCTGCGCGATCGCCCTGAAGGGGCCGCGGCACCGGGCGGTGCTGGCCCGGCTGATCGTCGCCCGCGGCCGCGTCGTCCCGGTCACCCGCCTGGTCGACGACCTGTGGGACGAACCGCCGGCGGGCGCGGTCGGGGCCGTGCGGACGTTCGTGGCGGCGCTGCGCCGCGCGCTGGAACCCGACCGGCCGCCCCGCACCCCCGCACGGCTGCTGGTCACCGAGGGACCGGGGTACGCCCTGCGGGCCGGCGCCGACGCGGTGGACGCCTGGCGCTTCGAGCACGCGGTGGCCGCGGATCTGTCCCCCGAAGACGGGCTCGGACGGCTGGAGCAGGCGCTGGGGTGGTGGCGCGGCCCCGCCTACGCGGAGTTCGCCGACCAGGACTGGGCCCGCGCCGAGCGCTCCCGCCTGGCCGAGCTCCGGTTGCACGCGGTCGAGCGTCACGCCCGGATGCGACTGGCCCTGGGCCGGGCGGCCGAGGCGGTGCCCGACCTGGACGCGCACGCGGCCGGGCACCCCTGGCGAGAGGAGGCCTGGCGGCTGCTCGCGCTCGCGCTGTACCGCAGCGGGCGGCAGGGCGACGCGCTCGCCGTGCTGCGCCGGGCGCGGGCACTGCTGGTGGACGAGCTGGGAGTGGACCCGGGCCCGGGGCTGCGCCGCCTGGAGACCGACATCCTGCGCCAGGCCGATCACCTCGAATCCTCCCACCTCGGCTCCTCGGTGCGCGGCACGGCCGAACGGGTGTGGGCCGAGGTGACCGCCGCGTACGACCGCACGGTCGCCTCCGGGGCGCGGGCCCGCCTTGAGTCGACCGCAGGACTGCTGCGCGACCTCGCCGTGACCGGGGGCGGCGGCCTGCGGGCGGCGCGCGAGCACCGTATGGCCGCCGTCGAGGCGGCCGAGGAGCTCGGCGACGCGGAGCTGACCGCCAGGGTGATCGGCGCCTTCGACGTCCCGGCCATCTGGACCCGGTCCGACGACCCCGGGCAGGCGGCGCGCATCGTCGCGGCGGCCGGTCGCACGCTGGCCGCCCTGGCCACGTTGGCCACGCTGCCCTCCGATCACGAGGCGGCCCGGGCCCGCCTGCTGGCCACGATCGCGCTGGAGTCGCGCGGCGACCGCTTCGGCGACGGGCCGCGGGCGGCGCGGCAGGCCGAGGAGATCGCCCGCCGCCTGAACGACCCCGCGCTGCTGGCGTTCGCGCTGAGCGGCCTGTTCATGCAGACCTTCGAGCGGACGGGCCTGGCCGCCCGCCGCGACGAGATCGGCGCCGACCTGGTGGATCTGTCCGCCCGGCACGGCCTGGTCACCTTCGAGGTGCTCGGGCATCTCATCCGGATGCAGGCCAGGTCGGCGCTCGCGGACTTCACGGCCGCCGACGCCCACGCCGCCGAGGCCGAGCGCCTGGCCGTACGGCACGAGCGGCCCCTCGTGGGGGTGTTCACCGCGTGGTATCGGGCGCTGCGCCTCGACGCGACCGGCCGGGCGACGGCGGAGGAGGCCGAGGCCGCCTACCGCGACGCCGCCGCCCGGCTGGACGGCGCCGGCATGCCCGGGATGGAGCACGGCCTGCTGCCGCTCGCGTTGCTGTGCCTGCGCCTGCGGCACGGGCAGCACCCGCCCGACGTCGAACCTGCCGATTGGGGGCCGTACGCGCCGTGGGCCCGGCCCGTGGTGCTGCTGGCGCGCGGCCGTCGCGCCGAGGCGGCCGCAGCGCTGCGCGCGCTCCCGGAACCGCCGCGCGACCTGCTGACGGAGGCCCTGTGGTGCCTCACCGCCCGGGCGGCCCTCACCCTCGGGGACCGCACGACGATGGAACGCGCCCACGCCGCGCTGCTGCCCGCGGCCGGGGAGCTGGCCGGGGCGGGCAGCGGCGTGCTGACGCTCGGCCCGGTGGCCGCGCACCTGGACGACCTCGCCGCCGCTCTCGGGGGCGCTCTCGGGGCCGAGCCGAACCGGTCGTGAGCCGGTCAGCAGTGCTGCAGGGAGGGGAGACGGCCCGCGAAGAAGGCGGCCGGAGGCACGCCCATCAGGGTGCGGAACTCGGCGGCCATGTGGGACTGGTCGTAGAAACCGGCGGTCGCGGCGAGCTGCGCCCAGCACGCGGTGTGGGCCCTGCCGCCGGCAAGCACCCGGCGCACGCGTTCGATGCGCTCGAAGCGCTTGGGCGGCACGCCGATGCCGTCGCGGACCAGATCACGCAGATGACGCTCACTGACGGCCAGCCGCCGGGCGATGACGGCGATGGGCTCGCGCTGCTGCCCCGCCTGGTCGCGCAGGGCTTGCGCGGTGGCGCGCACCAGCTCGCCGCGGGCCAGGTCCGCACTGGACCGGCCGGTGATCCGGGCCGGCAACGCCGCCTGAAGACGCTGCAGGACGCGCCTCACGTCGTCTCCCGGCCGGGCCGGCTCGGCGGTCAGCCCCGCTGCGCCATCCCACAACTCCTCCAGGTCGACGACCCGGTCGACCAGCTCGGTCATCGGGACTCCGAGCAGGAGCCGGGCGGCGCCTGGGCGCAGCCTGAACCTGAGGCAGACCGGCAAGTCCTTGCCCGCATGGTAGGAGGCGCGGGTGCGCGGCCCGGCCACCAGCAAAGCGCTGCGCCGCGCCCATGTCGTCCGGAAGATCAGCGAGGTGTCGGCGTCGGGAACGTGGACGAGCGGCGTCCGCTCATACGGCGCGCAGGCCCTTATGGAGGTGATCTCGCTGACCAGCCACCGCAACGGGCCCGGCACGGCCATCGGGAGTTCGAGAGGCACGGCCTCACGTTACCCAGCGGCGCTCGGCACTGTGACCATGCCGAAAGTTCCTATGGATCACGGCACCTGGGCTGACACGGTGGGTGACCATGATTCTTGTGACAGGTGCGACGGGCACCATCGGCAGTGAGACGGTCCGGTTGCTTGCGGCCATGGGTGAGCGGGTGCGGGCGATGACCAGGGACCCGGCGGCGATCACGCCGCCACCGGGCGTGGAGGTCGTGCGGGGCGACTTCGGCGAGCCGGGCTCCCTTGCGCGGGCGGCGGACAAGGCGGAATCGCTTTTCCTGCTCAGTGCCCCAGGGCCGCGGCTGGCCGAGCATGATGAGGCGATGCTGGCCGCCGCGTGTGCCGCCGGGGTCGGCAAGGTGGTGAAGGTGTCGGCCATCGGCACGGGCCAGAACACCGAGGTCAAGGTCGGGGACTGGCATCTGCCGGGAGAGCGGGCCATACGCGCGAGCGGCCTGCGATGGACGATACTGCGCCCGTCCAGCTTCGCTTCCAACGCGCTGCGCTGGGCCGGTCAGCTCCGCCGTGGAAAGCCGATACCGAACACGACGGGGACCGGCAGGCAGGGCCTCGTCGACCCTCGTGACGTCGCCGAAGCCGCCGTGCGGGCATTGACGTCCGACGATCAGGCGGGCAGCGTCCTCACGCTGACCGGGCCGGAACTGTTGAGCGTCCCCGACCAGGCCGCGATCCTGGGCGAGGTCATCGGACGCCGCATCACGGCCACCGACGTGCCGCTGGAGGTCTACAAGGAGCGGATGCTCGCCGCCGGCGTCGATCCCGCCTTCGCCGAGATCGCGGTCAACGGCTCCAGGATGGTCGCACAGGGGGGCAACGCCATAGTCACCAAGGACGTGGAACGCGTGCTCGGTCGTCCGGCTCGTACGTTCTCCACCTGGGCGAACGATCACCGCACCGCGTTCGCCTGAATCCCGGGGCCGGAAGACCTCAGGACTTCCGGCAGCTTCGCGGACTATCCGCGGCCGCGGCGGGGGCGCGGGCTGCGGGTGGAGGCCCGGCCCGCCGCGGAGGCCGGGCCGGCCTGCGGGCCCGACCAGTGCGCCGGACGGGTGAGGGCCGGGGGCAGCTTCGTGGCGTCGTCTCCCCTGGCCGCGTTCACCTGGGCCTGGGTGAGGAAGACGCTCCCCGTGAGGTCGGCGCCGCCGAGGTCGGCCCCGCGCAGATCCGCCCCGATGAGATCCGCGCCGCGCAGATCGGCCCCGCGCAGATCCGCGCCGATGAGGTAGGCGCCCCTCAGGTTGGCTCCGCGCAGGTCCGCCTTCCTGAGCCGGGCGCCGATGAGGTCGGCTCCTCTGCGGTCGGCGGCACGATCCGCGGCACGATCGGCGGCACGGCCCCCGGCCGACGCCCGCACCAGCTCGCTCGTCCGCAGCAGCAGCACGTTGACCTTCTCGCGGTGGGCGGCGACGTCCACGCCCAGCAGGTCGTCGGGAGTGCCCATGGTCAGGCGTTCGGTCTCCTCGAACGCGCCGCGCAGCTCGGCGTGGATCGGGCGGGTCTCCGGCAGGGACATCGCCTCGTCCAGGTACCACAGCAGCTCGTGCAGGTGCCGTACGACGGGGAAGACCTCGAACATCCGTGCCGCGGTCCGCGGCTCGTCGCGCCAGCTGCGACCAAAGGTGACCTGCGAGACCTTCTGCCCCGCGCCGAAGCAGTCGTAAACGGTGCAGCCGGGAAAGCCGCTGTCCCGCAGACGTGAATGGATGCCGCAGCGGAAGTCGTCCCGCAGGTTGGGGCACGGCCGCCCGGCGTCCTTGCTGATCGCGAAGTCGGCCGAGGCGGCGAAGGGCAGCGCGACACAGCACAGCCCGAAGCAGTTCGCGCAGTCGGCCCGCAGACCGGTCCGTGCACCGCCGGAGTCGGCCGGGGCCTTTCCACGAGTGTCCCCGCGGTCGTGCGTGTCGGGCAATGTGCCTGATCTCCTCGTCTTGCCTGGCCGTGGCGCTCGCCGTTCCGGCGTCCAGTCAGAACGTATCCCACCGAACGAGCGCCGGGCGCCCGGCCTCCGCCGAGGGAGGCCGCTCACGTGTGTGAAGCCCGTCGCCCAATCTTCCGTCGCCGAGCCGAGCCGGCATCCGGGCGGGCGCGCGCCCGGATGCCACTGGTGCCTCCGGTTATCAGCGCGCTCGATCCCCTGCGCGGGTCCCTGGCCGGGCTCGTGCGGTCTCTGCGCGGTCTCTATGTGGCTCTGTGTGGCCGCGACGGTCATCTCGGCTGGTCGTCACCCGGTTCACGGAAGCCCGCGACGAAGTCGGCAAGGTCGCGGCGGCGCGCGGTCGCCGGCCACACCGCCCAGGTGCGCCGGATCAGCGGGTGGCCGACCAGGGCCGACCACGCGACGGCCGGAGGGAGCGGCTGCGGCCACCTCGGCGGTGCCAGTGCGAAAGCCCTGCCCGCGCTCACGGCGGCGAGCTTGACCTCCGCGATCAGCTCCTGACCCTCGGGGGCGGCGGGACCGAGATCCAGGCCGTGGCTGCGCAGGATCGCGGTCAGCTCGTCGAACCAGGCAGGGCTGCCCGAGCGCGGGAAGCCCACCCATTCCAGCCCGGTGAGCGCATCCAAGCGGATGCCGCCGGGACCGCGCAGCTCGGCGGCCTGCTCGGCGGCGAGGAGCACGCCGAGCTTCTCCCTGGCCACGAGCATCGCGTCGAACTCGTGCCCGGCGGGGCGCTCCCGGAGCAGGCCCACGTCGAGCTCGCCGGCCTGCAGCGCGGCCAGCTGCGCTGCCGTGGACAGGTGGCGAGCCTGCGTACGGGTGCCGGGATGGGCCACCGCAAGCCGGTCCAGCGCCGGTCCGAGCAGGTCGGACGGCAGCTCAAGGGGAATCCCCACCCGCAGGACCCCGCCGTCCCCGCTCGTGTACGCGGCCATCGTCCGCAGTGCCCGGTCGTGCCGGGCGAGTACGGCTCGCGCCTCTGCGAGCAGGGTCACCCCCTCTTCGGTGAGCCGCACTCCCGCGCTGCTGCGGACCAGCAGTTTCACCCCCAGCCGGCGCTCCAGCATGCCGACAGTCTGCGACAGCGCGGGCTGGCTGATGTGCAGCCGGCGCGCCGCGGCCGACATGCCACCCTCCTCGGCCACCACGACGAACACCCGCAGTTCCCGCAATTCCACGCCACCCATGGCATCACACCTGGCGGGAGCGGCGCGACGCGCTCCCTGACGTCAGGGCCGGGAGGCTCACCCGCTCCGCGCTCCGGGGACGGCCCCTTTCGAGCGCGGTGCCGGCCCCACACCGGTGGTGGCGACCGCGCCGGGCTGCCGCTGTTCACCCGCGACAAGCGCCGGACCGCGCTGACGGCGGCCGGGGAGCAGCTGGTCGCCGACGCCGAACTGGTGCTCGCCGGCGAGGAGTCACTGCGCATCGCCGACCTCGCCGACGAGCATCTGCTCCAGCATCCGGACGCCGTGCCGGAGTGGAGCCGCGTCGCCCCGGAGATGCGCGAGCCGCGCCAGGTCCCGGCCGGTACGGCGGAGCGCACCGTGGAGGAGAAGCTCGAACTCGTGACCACCGGCCGGGGGATCAGCATCCTCCCGGAGTCGACGGCCATGTACTACCAGCGGCCCGACGTCGTCTACGTCCCCATCCTCGACATCCCGCCCAACGAGGTGGCCCTCGCCTGGGTGTCGGGCCGCCGCGACCCGCTCGTCGCCGAGTTCGCCGCCCTGGCCGCCGGTATGCCCCGACCACCTGGGGTATCGACACCCGAAAGGGACGGCACGGCGAATGGGGGCGACCGGGGATGAGGCGCAGAAACTCCGTGGAGATCGTGCACGACTTCTGGCGGACGGTGTGGAACCCGCCGTACGACGTGGAGGCGATCGACCGGTTCGTCGCCGAGGACTTCGTCATCACGACGGGCGGCGTGGACGTCGTCTCCCGCCAGGCGTTCAAGGAATGGGTCGTGGCCTTCCAATCGAAGATCACCGATATGCGCCTGGAAACCGTCGAGACGTTCCAGAACGAGGACGGCAGCCGGGTCTGCTCACGGTGGATCCTCACCGGCGGGAACAACGGCGTCCTCGGCACGCCACCGAGGCAGGAGCCGATCCGCATGACCGGGACCGCCGTGTGGGCCGTCGCCGAGGACGGCACGCTGCTGCACAACTTTGTCGAGCGCAACGCCTGGGAGGTGTACCAGCACCTCACCGGGGGCGCCGGCACGCCGTTCCCGGACTGACCGGCGATGGCCCGGAAACATGGCGGAGATTCCGGCGCCCTGGCCGGGGGCCGTCTCGGTCGCGAACTTCCTACACACGCCGCTGACATCGACCTGCGAACGCACCAGCCTCTGGTACGGAGCCGCGCCAAGCCGGCTGCGATGTTAATCCGTACGATCCGGTGTCCGGCGCGCACCGGATCGTCGAGGACGGGATCTTCCTCTTCGGCACCCCGCAGCGGATAGGAGCGGCCTTGGGCGAATACGAGCGGGCGGGCGTGGACGAGGTCATCCTGAACACCGCCGGGGTGCACATGACCGAGGGATGCCATGCCGCCGTCGAGGACGCGGCGGAGATTCTTGATGGGCCGCCGTGACTGAGACCCTCATTCCTCGCTGTGGGTCGCACCGGCACCGGATGCACGAGTCTCTCGGCCGGTTTGGCCGCCATAGGGAGCGTTCTCCGATGCAAAGTACGGGCCGCCCCTGGCATCCGTGGCGGATCCGCGGGCGGTACTCCCGCTGAAGAGTGAGCATGTGAGCGCTTGAGAATTGAGCTCGCCTCGCGGCGCCCCGTGCCCTGGGGGCAGGCCGCCCTTAGTCGCAGGGTTACGGCCGAAGCGAACCCTACAGATGCCCCATCGGCGCACTGGCCAACGAGCTCGCCTGCCGCTGCGACGACGCCCGCCAGTCTCTCGCTGCCGTCTTCGCCAGGTGGCAGGGATTACTCGCGGACGGTCTCACCCGGATGCGGGAAAGCGGCGAGCTCGACCCCGGCGCGGATCCCCGGGAACTCTCCGTCGCGGTCATCGCCGCCCTGCAGGGCGGCTACCTGCTCGCCGAGACCATGCAGGGCGAACGGCCCCTCATGGTCGCCCTCGACATGGCGTTGGGCCAGGTGAAAGGCCACGTCAGGACATGTGCACCCGCTTGACAGAATCGGGCAAATAGCATCAAAGTGGACGGAATCGTCCAAGTCTTCCTCGAAGGTGCCGGCCGTCCACGGGTGCGGCAGGAGAATGGTGAGACCGATGCCGTCTCTGCACTCGCTGCAGGCGCGCTACACCACAGCGGTGACGATGCTGTTGCTCCTGCTCACGGCCCTG
>NZ_VIRL01000060.1 GCF_006874465.1 Microbispora bryophytorum
GGCGCGCCGGGCGAGTAGTGCATCGTGGAGGCCGAGTAGTAGTAGGTGTCGTCCACGCGGAAGACGTCGATGTCGGCCAGGTCCTCCCACAACACGGGGTTGGAATAGCTCGACGACGGCGGCCACGGCCCGTTCGTCGGACTCGCCGACGGCGACGGGCTGGGGGAGGGACTCGGAGACGGGGACGCCGAGGGGCTGGCACTCGGGCTCGCGCTGGGACTGGCACTCGGACTGGCACTGGGACTGGGGCTGGGGCTGGTCACGGTTCCACTGCAGGTGGTGCCGTTCAGTGCGAAGCTCGCCGGCACCGGATTGGACGAGGTCCAGGCGCCGTTGAAGCCGAACGACGTGCTGCCGCCGGTCGGGATGGCGCCGTTGTAGGAGGCGTTGGTCACGGTGACCTGGGAGCCCGACTGCGTGTAGCTGCCGTTCCACAGTTGGCTGATCGTCTGCCCGGCCTGGAACGACCAGGTCAGGCTCCAGCCGTTGACCGGGTCACCCAGGTTGACCACGTCCACGTTGGTGCCGAAGCCGCCCTGCCACTGGTTGGTCACGGTGTAGGTGACCCGGCAGCCGGCGGCGGCGCGGGCGGAGCCGGCGGTCACGATTCCGAGGACGCTCAGCGCCGCGGCCATCCCGGCCGCGAGCCAGCGCCGATGTCGAGTGAAGCGCACGAGAATCTCCAGGGGGATAGGGAGCGCGAACGCGGTGGGCTTGGCGGACTCAGCCCGCGGTGCAGGTCAGCGTGGGGACGCCGTTGGCGCCGTTCCAGGTGCCGAGGAATCCGAACTGGGTGCTCGCGCCCGCGCCGAGCGCACCGTTGTAGCCGGCGTTGCGGGCGGTGACCTGGGCGCCGCCGGCGCTGATCTCGGTGCTCCACGACTGGGTGACCGTCTGGCCGTTGCCGAACTGCCAGCCGACCGTCCAGGAGGAGATGGCCGAGCTGCCCGCGGTCACGGTCACCGTCGCCTGGAAGCCGCCGTCCCACTGCCCGGCGATCGCGTACGTGGCCGAGCACCCCGCGCCGCCAGGCGACGGGCTGGCCGACGGGCTGGCCGAAGGACTGGGTGACGGGCTGCGTGACGGGCTGGGCGAGGGACTGGGTGACGGGCTGGGACTGGTGCCGGGGCCCTGCCCGATGCTGCCGGGGACCGACTGGAGCGCCGCGTACCAGGCGGCGGCCATCTTGTCGTAGCCGTTGGCGGTGGGGTGGATGCCGTCGATCAGGTCGCCGGTGGTCAGCTTGCTGTGCATGTCGACCAGGTGGACGCGCTTG
>NZ_VIRL01000061.1 GCF_006874465.1 Microbispora bryophytorum
TTGCCGTTGAAGATCGCGCCGGCTGATCCGCCGCAGTAGTGGACCAGGACCAGCAGTGCCGGGCGTGCCGCGACTCTGTCGGGCACGTAGAGGTACATGTTGAGGTTCGTCGGGTTGTTGCCGAAACCGGTCACCCGGGTCAGCGATGCCGCCGCCGCGGGCCGGACCCCGAGAAACATGCCCGCCACCACCAGAGGCAGGGCAACGGCCGCCAGTATGGCGGTGAGCCTTCGTTTCACGCCATGTCCTTCCGTTGTGAGATGACGCGGATGCCGCACGTGTTCGGCCTCTCTCCGAGGCGGCACCGATATGTGAGCGTTACCATCAACGGCCGAGGCTCAGGTGTCGCGATGCGGTTCCCATGGGAGGGCCCCGTCAGGCGGCGAGGCCGGAGTCCACAGCACTCGACAGCGGCCTTGTTAGCGTTAACATCCACTGGATGAGTCGACTGCTCCTCTCCCAGGGGGATCGGCCGGTGGTGGTGCGCGGAGCAAATACGAAGCGGGGAGGTGCCGTCAAGGGGGCGGCGCACCTCGTTCCACGCCACGGTGTGCGCCGGACGTCACTCATCAGGAGATATCGGCACCCACCGGACCTCGATCGAGCCCGGTATGGCACTGAAAGTTTCATCGGCAACTCCGCTCGCATGCCAAGGTGACCGCCCTGTTTTCGGAGGCAGGAGCGCTCATCGGAGCGCCTGTCGGGCCTGTCCGGCAACCAAGGTCACCGAAAGTTTCAAAGGAGTCTTGACACATTTCGGCGAGATTTCCAGACTGAGTCCCCGAGGCGGTCTCCCCTGTCAGGTCGGTGGTGAAGGGGCAGGGGGCGCCGTCCGCGGCTCCCTCGTGGCGTGCGTCCCCGCAACGGGACGCGGTATCGCTCCCGCGGATGTCCGCTTTCCGTGATTCAGTTGTGGAGGCTCAGGCATGGATACAAACGCCACCCCGTCAGATCGGCTCCGGCGCCCGCGCCGCGGCCGGGTGCTGCTCGCCGGCGCGCTCGGCGTTCTCAGCGCGGTCACCGCCGTGGCGGTGTCGGTTCCCGCCGACGCGGCGGCGAGCACTCTGGGCGCCGCGGCCGCGCAGAGCGGCCGCTATTTCGGTACGGCGATCAGCTCGAGCAGGCTGGGTGACTCGAACTACACGACGATCGCGAATCGTGAGTTCAACATGGTCACGGCCGAGAACGAGATGAAGATCGACGCGACTGAGC
>NZ_VIRL01000062.1 GCF_006874465.1 Microbispora bryophytorum
GCGAGACGGTGTGCTTCTCCATGAACTCCGACATGTCCAGCATGATCAGCGCGTCTTCGTCGCCGAACAGGAACTCCGCCAGCGCCTTGGACAGCTCGGTCTTCCCCACACCCGACGGGCCGGCGAAGATGAACGACCCACCCGGACGGCGCGGGTCCTTCAACCCGGCGCGGGTGCGGCGGATCGACCGCGACAGCCCCTTGATGGCGTCGTCCTGGCCGATGATCCGCTTGTGCAGCTCGTCTTCCATCCGGAGCAGCCGCTGGGACTCCTCCTCGGTCAGCTTGAACACCGGGATGCCGGTGGCGGTGGCCAGGACCTCGGCGATGAGCTCCTCGGTCACCTCGGCCACGACGTCCATGTCGCCGGCCTTCCACTCCTTCTCCCGCCGCTCCCGCTTGAGCTGCAGCTGCTTTTCCTGGTCCCGCAGTGCCGCGGCCTTCTCGAAGTCCTGCGCGTCGATCGCGGACTCCTTCTCCCGCCGCACATTCGCGATCTTCTCGTCGTACTCGCGCAGGTCCGGCGGCGCGGTCATCCGGCGGATCCGCATCCGCGAACCGGCCTCGTCGATCAGGTCGATCGCCTTGTCCGGCAGGAACCGGTCGCTGATGTACCGATCCGCCAGCGTCGCCGCCGCCACCAGAGCGCCATCGGTGATGGACACCCGGTGGTGCGCCTCGTACCGGTCCCGCAGACCCTTGAGGATCTCGATCGTGTGCGACAGCGACGGCTCGGCCACCTGGATCGGCTGGAACCGGCGCTCCAGAGCCGCGTCCTTCTCCAGGTGCTTGCGGTACTCGTCGAGCGTGGTGGCACCGATGGTCTGCAGCTCACCGCGGGCCAGCATCGGCTTGAGGATGCTCGCGGCGTCGATGGCGCCCTCGGCGGCGCCCGCGCCGACCAGCGTGTGCAACTCGTCGATGAACAAGATGATGTCGCCGCGGGTACGGATCTCCTTGAGCACCTTCTTCAGACGCTCTTCGAAGTCACCGCGGTAACGGGAACCGGCCACCAGCGCGCCCAGGTCAAGGGTGTAGAGCTGCTTGTCCTTCAGCGTCTCGGGCACCTCACCCTTGACGATCTTCTGCGACAGGCCCTCCACCACGGCGGTCTTCCCCACACCGGGCTCACCCACCAACACCGGGTTGT
>NZ_VIRL01000063.1 GCF_006874465.1 Microbispora bryophytorum
GCGAGACGGTGTGCTTCTCCATGAACTCCGACATGTCCAGCATGATCAGCGCGTCTTCGTCGCCGAACAGGAACTCCGCCAGCGCCTTGGACAGCTCGGTCTTCCCCACACCCGACGGGCCGGCGAATACGAACGACCCACCCGGACGGCGCGGGTCCTTCAACCCGGCCCTGGTCCGGCGGATCGCCCGCGACAGCCCCTTGATGGCGTCGTCCTGGCCGATGATCCGCTTGTGCAGCTCGTCTTCCATCCGCAGCAGCCGCTGGGACTCCTCCTCGGTCAGCTTGAACACCGGGATACCGGTGGCGATGGCCAGGACCTCGGCGATGAGCTCCTCGGTCACCTCGGCCACGACGTCCATGTCGCCGGCCTTCCACTCCTTCTCCCGCCGCTCCCGCTTGAGCTGCAACTGCTTTTCCTGATCCCGCAGCGCCGCGGCCTTCTCGAAGTCCTGCGCGTCGATCGCGGACTCCTTCTCCCGCCGCACATTCGCGATCTTCTCGTCGTACTCGCGCAGGTCCGGCGGCGCCGTCATCCGGCGGATCCGCATCCGCGAACCGGCCTCGTCGATCAGGTCGATCGCCTTGTCCGGCAGGAACCGGTCACTGATGTACCGATCCGCCAGCGTCGCCGCCGCCACCAGAGCGCCATCCGTGATCGACACCCGGTGGTGCGCCTCATACCGGTCCCGCAGACCCTTGAGGATCTCGATCGTGTGCGACAGCGACGGCTCGGCCACCTGGATCGGCTGGAACCGGCGCTCCAGAGCCGCGTCCTTCTCGACGTGCTTGCGATACTCGTCCAGGGTCGTCGCGCCGATCGTCTGGAGCTCGCCCCTCGCGAGAGGGGGCTTCAGGATGCTCGCGGCGTCGATGGCGCCCTCGGCGGCGCCCGCGCCGACCAGCGTGTGCAACTCGTCGATGAACAAGATGATGTCGCCGCGGGTACGGATCTCCTTGACGACCTTCTTCAGACGCTCTTCGAAGTCACCGCGGTAACGGGAACCGGCCACCAGCGCGCCGAGGTCAAGGGTGTAGAGCTGCTTGTCCTTCAGCGTCTCGGGCACCTCACCCTTGACGATCTTCTGCGACAGGCCCTCCACCACGGCGGTCTTCCCCACACCGGGCTCACCCACCAACACCGGGTTGT
>NZ_VIRL01000064.1 GCF_006874465.1 Microbispora bryophytorum
CACCTGGTGGCTCTACAAGTGGTACGGCGACATGGCCGGCCGCATGGTCACCACCACGCCGTCCACCCAGACCGGGCTGGACGGCTTCGCCTCCTACGACGCCACCCGCAAGATCGTCAACGTGGTCCTGGGCAACGAGTCGGGCACCAACACCGTCCGCGTCACCGGCATCGGCGCGCTGGGCTCCTCGGTCCGGGTGACCCTGCAGTCGACCCCCTCGAACGGCCGGTTCACCGCCGTGACCGCGCCCACGACCATCTCCACGAGCACGTACGCGGTGAGCAACGAGCAGATCAGCGTCCCGGTGGCGAACATGTCGGCGACCAGCGCCTACAACCTGGTGATCCAGCCGACCGGCGGGGTGCCGTCTTACCAGCAGCGCTACGAGGCGGAGAACGCGTCGGTCTTCCGCGCCCAGCGGCTGAGCGGCTCCAGCGCGTCCGAGGGCGGCTACGTCGGGCGCATCGACAACAGCAATGGTGATCACAGCACCGACAGCTACGTCGACTTCGTGGTGAACGTGCCCACCGCCCGGGCGTACACCATGACCATCGGCTACGCCAACGCCACCGGGGCCACCGCCACGCAGGGGCTGGCGTACAACGGCGGCGCCTGGACGACGGTCAGCTATCCGCCCACCGCCGCCTGGGGTCAGTTCGGCGCCACGGTCAGCACCACCGTGAACCTGCGGGCGGGCTACAACGTGATCCGCCTGGCCAAGGGGTCCCCCTACTTCGACGGCGGGACCGGCTATGCCGAGCTGGACTACATCCAGCTCACCTGAGCCACAGCGCGGGTTCGCACCCTGACCGTGCGGACCCGCGCCGGTGAACGAGACGACAAGCGGCCGGACGCCGGCCGTCGAAAGGAAGAACGATATGGAAAGCCTCGACAGGGGCCGGCGCGCCGCCGGCCTGGCCCTGGTGGTCCTCGCCGTCGCCGGTGGTCTCACCGCGTGCTCCGGGTCGTCCGGGAGTGACGGCACCGACAGCGCCACGGCGGGCGCGAGCCAGGCCGCCGGGGGCGGGACCTACACGATCTGGGACCCCTACCCGCAGTTCGACGACTCCTCCGACTGGGTGAAGCTGCTCACGCAGTGCGGGACGGAGGCCGGGGTGACCGT
>NZ_VIRL01000065.1 GCF_006874465.1 Microbispora bryophytorum
TGTACTGCCCTGGGAGGTTGGTGACGCGGCTGATGGGTGGCTGGCCTTTCAGCGCGGTGTGTCCGCGGTGATGGTTGTACATGTGTAGCCAGGGGTCAAGGGCGGCGCGGCGTTCGGCTTCTGAGGCGTACGGGCGGGCGTAGGCCCATTCGTCGGCCAGGGTGCGGTGGAAGCGTTCGACCTTGCCGTTGGTCTGGGGCCGGTAGGGGCGGGTCCGCTTGTGGGTGATGCCCAGCTGGGCGCAGGTTTCGCCCCATAGTCGGGAGCGGTAACAGCTGCCGTTATCGGTCAGTACGCGTTCGATGACGATGGTGCGGGCCGCGAACCAGGTCTGGGCGCGCAGGAGGAATGCGGTGGCGGTTTCCTTGGTCTCATCGGCCAGGATCTCGGTGTAGGCCAGGCGGGTGTGGTCGTCCAGTGCCGTGTGCAGGAAGCCGTGGCCCAGGCGGGGGTTGCCGTGGGCGTTGCGTGAGGTGGTGGGGGTGGCCTGGCGGTTGCGCCGGCCGGCGGCGCGGCCCAGGACGCGGTGGCCGCCACCGTCGGGGATGTTGCCCAGCTTCTTGACGTCGATGTGGACCAGTTCGCCCGGGCGGTCACGCTCGTAGCGGCGGACGGGTGCACCGGTGGCCCGGTCCAGGTGGGTCAGGGGTGGCATGCCGTAGCGGACCAGTACCCGGTGCACGGTGGAGGGGGCCAGGCCCAAGCGGGCGGCGATTCGGGCGGGTCCGAGCCGATGGGTGACGCGGAGCTTGCAGATGCGCCGTTCGGTTCGCTGGGCGGTACGGGCCGGGCTGCGGCGCGGCCGGGACGACCGGTCGGCCATGCCGGCTGGGCCCAGCTGTCGATAGCGGCGGGCCCAGCGGGCGGCGGTGGTGTGGGAGACCTGGAAGCGTTCGGCCGCGCGGCGAATGCTCCAGCCGTCCTCGACGATGCAACGCGCGAGCCGGAGTCTGCCGGTTTCGGTCAGCGGGGCATTACGGTGGGGCATGAGGGCCTCCGGGCGATGTGAATCTTGGTCGACTCACACCACGCCAGAAGGCCCTCACCCTTTTCAAGGTCATCGACAGCGTGTCGCCGATCCTCCACCGCTGTCACCAACGTCCATGGTCAGAACA
>NZ_VIRL01000066.1 GCF_006874465.1 Microbispora bryophytorum
TTCCGGCCGGTCACGCACGTCGCGGCCGGCGGCCTGTACGGCCTGGCGGAAAACAGCCGCCCGGCCGACTCCGCGCTGCTGCCGCTGAAGGTCAACTCGCTGACGCAGCCCGCCCCGGGCGTGGGGCAGCGGCCCAACGGCCAGCCGCCCGGCGGTGACTCGCTGCTGGTGGCCCCGCAGGCCACCCGGGTGGGGGCCGGGGAGTACGTCCGGATGCCGGACATCTACCCGAACTTCCCCTACCAGTGGGTGAGCTGGACCGACTGGCTGGCCAAGGTGAACACGATGGTCGCCGCCCGCCGCAACGCGACCTCGGTGACCAACGTCATCGGCTGGGAGCTGTGGAACGAGCCCGACGGGACGTGGAACACCTCCGCCGCCGGGTCCTTCAACGACGGCTGGACGCGCACCTTCCGGGCCGTGCGGGCGCTGGACACCACGACGCCGATCGTCGGCCCGAGCATCTCCTACTACAACCATTCCTGGTTGTCGTCGTTCCTGAGCAGCGCCAAGGCCGCGGGCACGCTGCCCGACGTCATCTGCTGGCACGAGCTGGGCGGCGACCCCAGCACCATCGCCGCGCACATCGCCGACTACCGCGCGCTGGAGTCCTCGCTCGGCATCAGCCCCCGCCGCATCTCTATCAACGAGTACGCCGCGCCGAGCGAAGTGGACGTCCCGGGCCGGATCGCCAGCTATGTCGCCAAGTTCGAGCGTGCCGGTGTCGAGACGGCACACAGGGCGTTCTGGTACGAATACGGCACCATGAACGGGCTTGTCGTCAACAACAGCCAGCCCACCGGCACCTGGTGGCTCTACAAGTGGTACGGCGACATGGCCGGCCGCATGGTCACCACCACGCCGTCCACCCAGACCGGGCTGGACGGCTTCGCCTCCTACGACGCCACCCGCAAGATCGTCAACGTGGTC
>NZ_VIRL01000067.1 GCF_006874465.1 Microbispora bryophytorum
TGCGCGAGCGCATGACGACGCAGGACGTCGAGGCGATCACGCCGCAGACCCTGATCAACATCCGCCCGGTCGTGGCGTCGATCAAGGAGTTCTTCGGCACCTCGCAGCTGTCGCAGTTCATGGACCAGACCAACCCGCTGGCCGGCCTGACGCACAAGCGGCGTCTGTCCGCCCTCGGCCCGGGTGGTCTGTCGCGTGAGCGGGCCGGCTTCGAGGTCCGCGACGTGCACCCGTCCCACTACGGCCGGATGTGCCCGATCGAGACGCCGGAAGGCCCGAACATCGGCCTGATCGGCTCGCTGTCCTCCTACGGGCGGGTCAACTCGTTCGGCTTCGTCGAGACGCCCTACCGCAGGGTCGTCGACGGCCGGGTCACCGAGCAGATCGACTACCTGACCGCGGACGAGGAGGACCGGCACGTCGTCGCGCAGGCCAACACTGGCCTGAACGCCGACGGCACCTTCGCCGAGACCCGCGTGCTCGCCCGCCGGAAGGGCGGCGAGTTCGAGGCCGTCCACCCGTCCGAGGTCGACTACATGGACGTGTCGCCGCGTCAGATGGTGTCGGTGGCGACGGCGATGATTCCGTTCCTGGAGCATGACGACGCCAACCGGGCGTTGATGGGTTCGAACATGCAGCGTCAGTCGGTGCCTTTGCTGAAGAGCGAGGCTCCGCTGGTCGGTACGGGGATGGAGTATCGCGCGGCGACCGATGCCGGTGATGTGATCACGGCGGAGAAGGCCGGTGTGGTGGAGGAGGTCTCGGCCGACTACATCACGGTGATGAACGACGACGGTACGCGGACGACGTATCGGGTGGCGAAGTTCAAGCGGTCGAACCAGGGCACCTGTTTCAACCAGAAGCCGATCGTGGCCGAGGGGGATCGGGTCGAGCGGGGTCAGGTCGTCGCCGACGGTCCGTGCA
>NZ_VIRL01000068.1 GCF_006874465.1 Microbispora bryophytorum
TGCGCGAGCGCATGACGACGCAGGACGTCGAGGCGATCACGCCGCAGACCCTGATCAACATCCGCCCGGTCGTGGCGTCGATCAAGGAGTTCTTCGGCACCTCGCAGCTGTCGCAGTTCATGGACCACATCAACCCGCTGGCCGCGCTGACCCAGAAACGACGCCTGAACGCGCTGGGTCCCGGTGGTCTGTCGCGTGAGCGGGCCGGCTTCGAGGTCCGCGACGTGCACCCGTCGCACTACGGCCGGATGTGCCCGATCGAGTCGCCGGAAGGCCCGAACATCGGCCTGATCGGCTCGCTGGCGTCCTATGGGCGGGTCAACGCCTTCGGCTTCGTCGAGACGCCCTATCGCAGGGTCGTCGACGGCAAGGTGACCGACGAGATCGACTACCTGACCGCGGACGAGGAGGACCGGTTCGTCAAGGCGCAGGCCAACACGGCCCTCAATCCAGACGGCTCGTTCGCCGAGCCTCGGGTCCTGGTGCGGACCAAGGGCGGTGAGACCGAACTCGCCCGTGCCGAGGAGGTCGACTACATCGACGTGTCGCCGCGTCAGATGGTTTCGGTGGCGACGGCGATGATTCCGTTCCTGGAGCACGACGACGCCAACCGGGCGTTGATGGGTTCGAACATGCAGCGTCAGTCGGTGCCTTTGCTGAAGAGCGAGGCTCCGCTGGTGGGCACGGGGATGGAGTATCGCGCGGCGACCGATGCCGGTGATGTGATCACGGCGGAGAAGGCCGGTGTGGTGGAGGAGGTCTCGGCCGACTACATCACGGTGATGAACGACGACGGCACGCGGACGACGTATCGGGTGGCGAAGTTCAAGCGGTCGAACCAGGGCACCTGTTTCAACCAGAAGCCGATCGTGGCCGAGGGGGATCGGGTCGAGCGGGGTCAGGTCGTCGCCGACGGTCCGTGCA
>NZ_VIRL01000069.1 GCF_006874465.1 Microbispora bryophytorum
TTGCCGTTGAAGATCGCGCCGGCTGATCCGCCGCAGTAGTGGACCAGGACCAGCAGTGCCGGGCGTGCCGCGACTCTGTCGGGCACGTAGAGGTACATGTTGAGGTTCGTCGGGTTGTTGCCGAAACTGGTCACCCGGGTCAGCGATGCCGCCGCCGCGGGCCGGACCCCGAGAAACATGCCCGCCACCACCAGAGGCAGGGCAACGGCCGCCAGTATGGCGGTGAGCCTTCGTTTCACGCTGTTTCCTCATGAGTCGGGGGAGTGAGCCGTCCGGCATACTCCGTGGTGGACGCGGCCGTGGCCGCCTTCGGGGAAGGCGACCACGGCAGGAGCCTCATCGTCAGACGCGGGTCCAGCGCTGGTTGGTCTGGCCGTTGCAGGACCAGATTTGCAGCTTGACGCCGTTGGCGGTCGAGTAGTTGGGCGCGTCCAGGCACTTGTTCGCGCCGACCGCCGTGATGCTGCCGTCGGAGTTGAGGCGCCACTGCTGGTTGGCCTGGCCGTTGCAGTCCCAGATGATCACGCTGGCGCCATCGGCGGTGCTCGCACCGTTGACGTCGAGGCACTTGTTGCCGTAGACCCGCAGCTCGCCGGCGCTGGTGGTCGTCCACTGCTGGTTGCTCTGGCCGTTGCAGTCCCAGATCTGCACCTGCGTGCCGTTGGTCTGCGAGACGCCGGTGACGTCCAGGCAGCGGCCCGACGCCACCCCCCGGATCGCGTTCGTGGAGGCGGTCGGCGTCGCGCTGGGGGTGCCGCCGGGCTGGCCGATGCTGCCGGAGACCGACTGGAGCGCCGCGTACCAGGCGGCGGCCATCTTGTCGTAGCCGTTGGCGGTGGGGTGGATGCCGTCGATCAGGTCGCCGGTGGTCAGCTTGCTGTGCATGTCGACCAGGTGGACGCGCTTG
>NZ_VIRL01000006.1 GCF_006874465.1 Microbispora bryophytorum
GTGCCGGTGGCGGCCTTCTGGTCACCGCTGGAACCCACCACGCCGGCCTTGTCGTCGGCGGAGGCGCCGCCGGTCGACACGTGCTTGGCGGAAACCGTGGTCTCCGCGGTGTACGGCGTGGCGTTGATCAGGTTGGCCTTGGCCTGACCGAACCAGAACGACGCGACCTGCTGGGCCGCGAGGTTGGTGTTGGCCAGGTTCACGGCCGGAATCGAGTCGGCGTGAGCCGGGGCGGCGATCGCCGCGGAGGCCAGCAGGCCGGCCGCGACACCACCCAGAGCGAGAGTGCGCTTCATTAGATTTCTCCTGGTCTGTCGTGAGGCGTCGCTTGCGCCCCATCCGTCAGTGAGGAACGGGGAGAAAGCTATAGGAGGAAATGGGGTGCCGTAAGTGGACTCGTGACCGTGGTCCTGGAGGCGAGTGCCCTACTGGGAAGGGGCGGATCAGAGCAGGGCGGAGCCGTTTTGGCTGATCGCAAAAGGTGACGCACGGGCGTCCGCCGCTCTCCGCGCTGCGCCGAGTCGGGCACTGCTGTGATGTAAATCACGGTTCTAAAGGGAAACCGGAGATAGGGGTAGCCCCGTCACGCGGTCACGGGGTGGGCGCTGCGGGGCGGCCGGTCCCGAGAAAGTTCCCCGACGCGACGGCAATCGGCACCCCGCGTGTCGATTGATCGTCACCCGTTGACAGTGATCCACCTGCCGGACCGCCGCTCGATCACACGCTGCGCAAAGGCGCGATGTGCCGGGGGTGGAGCAACGGAAAAGGGCCCGGCTGGAGGCCGGGCCCTTTCCTTGACTCTGCTTTACCGGGGGGAAGATCAGACGATCTTGCCGGACCAGTTGGCGGCAGCGGTCTTGTAGACGGCCAGCGTCTCACCGTCGAAGTACGGGGAGACGTTGGTGTCGATGCGGTTGTTACCGTCGGTGTCGGAGACCGCGATGGTCACACCGTTGAGGTAGCCGAGCCGCTTGGCGTTGCTGTAGCGGTAGAGCCACGCGGAACCGATGGAGCCCTCGCCGGTGAAGGAGGACTTGATGCCCACCAGCTCCTGGGCCTTGATCGACGAAGCGGCCGCCTTGAAGGTCTTGCCGTAGGCCCACTTCTGGGTCTTGCCGGAGAAGGCGTAGTTGCCGTCCGGGTGCGACCCGCTCGGGTAACCGAACTCGAAGACGCCCGTGCCGATCTTCTGGTTGTAGGCCAGACCCTGACCACCGACGTTCGAGCCCAGCGTGCCGACGTCCTTGAGAGCGATCGACAGCTTCTTGCCACCGAGCTTGTAGTCAACGTCGTAGTTGACGAAGAACGTGCGCTTGGTGTAGGTCATGCCGTTGCGCTTGAGGAAGAGGGTCTTGCCGTCCGCGCTCCAGGCATAGGCGTTCTTGTGGTCCTGGCTGGTTTCGCCCTTCTTGCCCTGCGGAGCAGCGGCGAAGGCAGCGTCGAACTCACCCTTGTTGCTGGGGTCGACCTTGACACCGGTGCCGGCGGGGAAGGTCTCGGGGGCCTTGTCGCCGAGCTCGCCGTCCGCGACCGACTTGTCGATCGTGGCCTGGTCGACCTGGACCCACTGCGAACCGAAGTTCCGCCGGTCGCCCAGCTTGCCCTTGCCGGTCGGGCTCTTGAGGTCGACGAGGGGCTCGATCTTCAGGTCCGACCAGCCGGTCTCCTTCTTTGCCTCGATGGCCTTCTTGACCTTGGAGGCCTTGAAGTAGTCCTCGTAGACGCCGTAGAAGCCGTGGCCGGTGCCCCGAACCTCGGTCGGCAGCACGCCGTTGTAGACCGTGACGAACGCGTAGTCGCGGTCGCCGTCCTCGTACACGCTGTAGTCGTAGTGCGTGTAAGCGGTCTTGCCGACGTAGATGCCCCAGGGGGTCTTGCCCTCGTAGTAGCCGGGGATGAAGACCCACTTGTCGAGGGTCGCGGCGTTGGACTTGGTGTCGTAGACGCAGTGACCCGCGGTCGCCACCAGGTTCTTGTACTGGCCCTGGACCGAGGTGGCCGAGCACCAGTGCGGCTCGTTGTCGGCGCCGATGAAGAACACCTTGCCGGTGGTCTTCGGCAGGTTGACGTTCTTCAGGGTGCCGGTGGCGGCCTTCTGGTCGCCGCTGGAGCCCACGACGCCGGCCTTGTCGCTGGCCGACACACCGCCGGTCGACACGTGCTTGGCGGAAACCGTGGTCTCCACCGCGTACGGGGTCGCGTTGATCAGGTTGGCCTTGGCCTGGCCGTACCAGAACGCCGCGACCTGCTGGGCCGCGAGGTTGGTCTTGGCCAGGTTCACGGCCGGAACCGAGTCGGCGTGAGCCGGGGCGGCGATCGCAGCGGAGGCCAGCAGGCCGGCCGCGACACCACCCAGAGCGAGAGTGCGCTTCATTAGATTCTCCTGGTCTGTCGTGAGGCGTCACTTGCGCCCCATCCGTCAGTGAGGAACGGGGAGAAAGCTATACGACCAATTGGAGTGACGTAAGTGGAATTGGTCGGTTCGTTCATTGCCGCCAACCCCGATGCCTTAGGCCGCTTCCTGAACGAAACCTGAAAAGGGGCTGATCATGAACCGTATGAGGCGATGCATGTGACGCTCCGCACCGGATCGACCACCGGAAAGTGTGATGCAACTCACAGGTTTGCGCGAAACCGGATGCCCGGAGGATCGCGTCGGAATGTGCTCGTTCGCCTGGACCGTGGTCCGTGTAACCCCTCCAGGGAACGCGAGTGCACGATCAGGAGGAAGTATGAATGGGCACGTCGATCCGCCATTGACCATGGCGCGACCGCCTCGGGGCCACCGGGCCTCGCCTCGGCCGGCTCCGGTTCCGCGAGACCCCGAGCGTTGTCGCGACGCGGCGACCGCGGTGCGGTGAGAGCCTTGCTGAAGGGTTCCTGGGTCCTCCCGGAACGGGCGGTTACCATGCGGTAAGCCAGCTGATCGGATATCTGATATCCGCCTGGCCCTCCGGGGCGGCCGAAGAGGGGTGCGCGGAATGTCGGCAGTGCCCCGTCTGGAATCGCCGTACCGCTTTCGATGCGCATTCTCTGTATAGCTGGACAGGCGTTTCGGGGTGGCGCAAATCACGATCACGGGGATTTTGCCCAGTATGACGGCGGCGATTGTGCGCCAGCCGCCGAGAAGGTGAGACACGGGCGCCGTGTGAGCTCGACGGAGGCGCTTCGCCCGAAGGTCGGCGGTGTTTGCGCAGGTTAAATGCTCTGTCGTTGATGTCCGGCTTTCCTGGGCCGGCCGCCCTCGATGACTTCCCGCACCTGCGAGTCTTCGTGCGGAGAAGAAAGGCGAGAGCCGCCCGGATGTCTTTCTTTCCATAATGCGGTGCGACTCAGAGGGTCGGTGGGGAAGCTCCGTAAACTCGGCGGTCCTGACTTGTCGCCTGTTTTCTCGACGGTTTCTCCCCTCGTTTCGTTGAATGCTCTCCACATTCGGCTTTGCTGTGCAGTAAGTGGTAATGGTTCTGATCGATTGAACTTACCGAGACCCGGCCGCGCTTTATGCGGGTGGTTTCCGCTGGGCCGTATCGGCGGCGTCGGCAAGGGCGGCCCCGACCCCCGCAGACGTGCGTTCCGTAATGCCCGTGTGCGAGGTAAGTCCGCACGCCGTATCCCGCGAACTCGGTTTGACGATCGGCTGCCCGGATCGCGGTGGCGCGGGGGCCATCGCGCGGGCAGGTCGGCGTGGACAGCACGGCATGGACAGCACGGCGTGGGAAGCCGTTGACGCCTGCACGCCGTCCGCTCACTCCACGGCGGCCTGGATGGGCGGCCCCTGCCCGGAGACGGGCCCATCCAGGCCGCTGTGGCCGGCTGGGAGTGTTCCGTTGAGTGGTCCCCCGGGCCTTGGTGCCGGTGGTCACGGCGGTTGGTTGAAGGTGGACGCCAGGGGCCTGAATCATGACGTCGATCGTGACGGCCGTACGCGCGGGGTCAGGCCGGCGCGTTCCCGTACCCGCGGCCCGAGGGCGGCAGGGACCAGCGGTCCCACAGCGGCATCAGGGTCGCCGGGCGGACGGCCGGCGACGTCCGACCGGCCCACCGGGACCGGACCGCGGCCGGTGCGTCGAGGCGAGTCCGGTGCTGCCCGCTCTCGTCGCGCGGATCGGCACGGGGCTGGCGTGATCGGGCAAAAGGAAAGGGCCCGGCTGCGGACAGCCGGGCCCTCCTGAACGTCAGGAGCCGAAGACTCAGACGATCTTGCCGGACCAGTTGGCCGCGGCGGTCTTGTAGACGGCCAGCGTCTCACCGTCGAAGTACGGCGAGATGCTGGTGTCGATGCGGCCGTTCCCGTCGGTGTCGGAGACACCGATGGTCACACCGTTGAGGTAGCCGAGCCGCTTGGCGCTGCTGTAGCGGTACAGCCAGGACGAGCCGATGGCGCCCTCGCCCGTGAAGGAGGACTTGAGACCCACGAGCTCCTCGCCCTTGACGGCCGCGGCGCTCGCCTTGAAGGTCTTGCCGTAGGCCCACTTGAGGGTCTTGCCGGTGAAGGCGTAGTTGCCGTCCGGGTGCGACCCGCTCGGGTAACCGAACTCGAAGACGGCGGTGCCGATCTTCTGG
This sequence comes from Microbispora bryophytorum, assembly GCF_006874465.1. Classification (GTDB taxonomy): domain Bacteria; phylum Actinomycetota; class Actinomycetes; order Streptosporangiales; family Streptosporangiaceae; genus Microbispora; species Microbispora bryophytorum. The sequence goes on from NZ_VIRL01000006.1 coordinate 4,564, forward strand.
TTGTAGGCCAGACCCTGACCACCGACGTTGGACCCGAGGGCGCCGACGTCCTTCAGGGTGATCTTCAGCGTGCCGTGCGCCCTGTGGTCGTCGCGGCTCTGCGCCCAGAACGTCCGGGCGTAGTACTTGTACTTCGGCTTCGGCTTGCCCGTGTGGGTCGGCCTCGGCGAAGGAGACGGGGACGGGGAGGCCGACGGCGAGGGGCTCGGCGAGGGGCTCGGCGACGGGCTCGGGCTGGGGTGGGAGCCAGGTCCACCGGGGCCGCCCGGTCCACCAGCTCCACCAGGTCCACCGTTGCCGCCAGGTCCGCCAGGTCCACCGGGGCCGGCAGGTCCGCCAGCTCCACCGGGGGGTGCCTTGAAGAGGGCCGCGCCAGCAGAAGCGGGCATGCCGTGACCGTGACCGCCGTGACCGTGGTCGTCGCGGTCCCAGACCTTCGTGCGGAAGTAGAGGGTCTTGCCGTCACGGCTGACGTACGAGTCCGAGTGGCTGTGGTAGGCGTACTCGCTGATCTCGTGAGTCTGGACGCCGGTGCCCTTGGCCCAGGGGCCGTTGCCGGTGAGGCTCCTGCCCCGGTTCAGGGCCTGGAACTGCCGGACGGAGACGGGCCCCACGTGCGAGCTGTGCTCGTCGTGGCCTCGTCCGCCACGGTGGTTGCCGTGGTCGTCGCGCCCGTGGTGGTCGTTACGGCCGTGGTGGTCGTCGCGGCCGTGGTCGTAGCTCACGTCCGTGACCTGGACGCCGTTGTAGACCGTGACGAACGCGTAGTCGCGGTCGCCGTCCTCGTACACGCTGTAGTCGTAGTGCGTGTAAGCGGTCTTGCCGACGTAGATGCCCCACGGGGTCTTGCCCTCGTAGTAACCGGGGATGAAGACCCACCGGTCGAGGGTGGTCGCGTTGGACTTGGTGTCGTACACGCAGTGACCCGCGGTCGCCACCAGGTTCTTGTACTGCGACTGCACGGCGGTCGCCGAGCACCAGTGCGGCCTGTTGTCGGCGCCGATGAAGAACACCTTGCCCGTGGTCTTGGGCAGGTTCACGTTCTTCGTGGTGCCGGTGGCGGCCTTCTGGTCGCCGCTGGACCCGACAACGCCGGCCTTGCTGTCCGCGGAGGCGCCGCCGGTCGACACGTGCTTGGCGGCGACCTTGGTCTCCGCGGTGTACGGCGTGGCGTTGATCAGGTTGGCCCGCGCCTGACCGAACCAGAACGCGGCGACTTCCTTCGCGGCGAGGTTGGTCTTGGCCAGGTTGACGGACGGAACCGAGTCGGCGTGAGCCGGGGCCGCGATCGCAGCGGAGGCCAGCAGGCCGGCCGCGACGCCGCCGAGAGCGAGAGTGCGTTTCAAGTGGATCTCCCTGGTCTGTCGTGAGGCGTCACTTGCGCCCCATGCGTCAGTGAAGGAACGATGGGAAGCTATAACGATAAAGACCCTGATGACAGACATTTCTGAGTTTCCGCTCCATGTCCGAAGGGTCGTGGCCTCCGCGGGGTGGCGGCGTCGCCCTGACGGCATGGGTCCCGTCTCTGCTGATCACAGACCGTTCGCCCGCCTCCGGCCGTGATTGGGACTGGATCGGTCCAAGAAATTGTTGTGACCAAACTCACACCGATATGGCCATATCTATGCCGAGAGGGAATGAGTCAATAGCGCGCTGACGCAACGTCCAATGCGCTGTCGAAAGCGGCATAAGCGCCAAAGGGCAAACATGGGCAGGTCTTGGCTCTGATGGGCATCCGCCGGTCTTAAATCCCGCCAAGGCCCGGCGGCCCGTTCGCGCCTCGGTGGCGACGGCCGTCGAGCGTGGCCTCTTTTGCCGGTAGAACGGGGTGACCGCGGCTCCGCAGGATCAGTGGGTGGCCGCGTCGGGGGCGTCGAAGGGGACCAGAAGGGTGCGCAGCAGGGCGGCGAGAGCCTGCTGTTCGTGTTGTTCGAGACCCGCGAGCAGTTCGCGCTCACGTCGCAGCAGGTCGGCGAAGGCGGCGTCCACGCGGTGCACCCCGGCGGGGGTCAGCCTTACCAGCACGCCGCGCCGGTCTTCCGGGTCGGGGCGCCGGATTACCAGCCCGGCGGCGGCCAGCCTGTCGATGCGGTTCGTCATCGTGCCCGAGGTCACCAGGGTGGCGCGCAGCAGCGCCCCCGGGCTCAGCTCGTACGGCTCGCCCGCCCGGCGCAGGGCCGTCAGCACGTCGAACTCCCACGACTCCATGTCATGCGACGCGAAGGCCGCGCGGCGCGCGCGCTCCAGGTGCCGGCTCAATCGGGAGACCCGGCTCAGCACCTCGAGAGGTGTCACATCCAGGTCCGGGCGCTCCTGCTTCCAGGCCGCGACCAGCCGGTCCACCTCGTCCTCGACGGGCCTCTGGAAGGTCATGGGCCGAGTCTAGCTTCTCTTGACATCGAGATATCTCCCGCGATATCGATTTATCTCGACGTCAAGATAAAGGAGGGATCGGCATGGGTGCGGACATCTGGGACCCGGAGGTCTACGAGCGGTACGCGGCCGAGCGCGGACGTCCCTTCCACGAGCTCGTGGCTCGGGTCGGCGCCAGATCGCCCGAGTACGTCGTCGATCTCGGCTGCGGCACCGGGGAGCTCACGGCGACCCTGTGCGATCGATGGCCCGGTGCCCGTGTGCACGGCGTCGACTCCTCGCCCGCGATGATCGCCAAGGCGCCGCCCGGGCCGGCGTTCGAGGTGGCCGACGTCCGCGACTGGCGCCCGCCGCGCCCGGTCGACGTGATCCTCTCGAACGCGCTCCTGCAGTGGATCCCGGAACACCCCGACCTGCTGCGCCGGTGGAGAAGTCACCTGACCGAGGGCGGCTGGCTCGCCTTCCAGGTGCCCGGCAACTTCGACGCGCCCAGTCACGCCGTCGTGCGCGAGCTGTGCCGTACGACCTGGCGGGAGGAGCTGGGCGACGTGCCGCGGGGCGCGCCGGTCGGGGAACCCGCCGACTACGTGGACCTGCTCGCCGGCCTCGGCTTCACGGTGGACGCGTGGGAGACGACCTACGTGCATGTGCTGCCGGGCGAGGACGCGGTGCTCGGCTGGATCAAGGGCACGGCCCTGCGGCCCATGCTCGACCGGCTGCCGACCGAGCGCCACGCCGACTTCCTCGCCGACTGCGCGCGGGTCCTGCGCGCCGCCTACCCGCCCAGGCCGTACGGCACGCCGTTCCCGTTCCGGCGGATCTTCGTGGCCGCGCACCTGTGAGATCCGTTCACCTTCGCGTGGCAGTATGACCGCGAAGCGCGACACTCGGGGGGAACAGTGGCGCTGGAGATCGAGGACAAGTTCGACGTTCCGGAGGGCTTCGCCCTGCCCGACCTCGGCGGAGTGCCGGGGTGTGAGGGGGTGTCCGAGCCGCTGTCCCACCGGCTGACCGCGGTCTACTTCGACACCCCCGACCTGCGGCTGGCGGCCCGGGGCGTCACCCTGCGCCGGCGGCGCGGCGGAGACGACGAGGGCTGGCATCTCAAGCTGCCCAAGGCCAAGGGCGCCCGCCAGGAGATCACCCGGCCGCTCACCCGCAGCGCCACGGTGGTGCCCGCCGAGATGGCGAGCCTCGTCCTCGCGTACACGCGGGGTGCCCCGCTCGCGCCGGTGGCCCAGCTGGAGACCCGCCGGGGAATCACCCGGCTGCTCGGTCCTGGCGGCACGGTGCTCGTGGAGATCGCCGACGATCGGGTGAAGGGCACGGTGCTCGGGGACGAGCCGGTGGTGCGGCGCTGGCGCGAGGTCGAGGCCGAGCTCAAGGAGGGCGAGCGCGACCTGCTCACGAAGGTGGCCAAGCGGCTGCGCAAGGCGGGCGCCGCTCCCGCGGACAGCGCGAGCAAACTCGCGCGGGTGCTGGGAGACCGCATACCCGCGCCGTCGCCGAGGACCCGGCCCGAGCCCGGCTCGGCAGGAGAGGCCGTCGTCGCCTACCTCCGCGCCAACGCCGACGCGCTGACCGCAGGAGACCCGCACGTACGGCTGGCCGAGGAGGACGCGGTCCACAAGGCCCGGGTCGCCTGCCGCCGCCTGCGCAGCGCGCTCAAGGCGTTCAAGCGGATCGTCGCCGGCACCGAGAACCTTCAGGAGGAGCTCAGGTGGCTCGGTGAGGTGCTGGGCGAAGCCCGTGACCTGGAGGTCATCGGGGCCCGCTTCGCCACTCGTCTCGACGGTCTCGACCCCCGCTTCGTCACCGCCGGCGCGCGCCGCAGGCTGGGCGACGACCTGCGGGCCAGGGAGCACGACGCGTACGAGCGCATCCGGCGTGCGCTCAGCGAGGACCGTTACTTCGCGCTGCTCGACGCCCTCGACGCGCTGGCCGCCGACCCGCCGCTGACGGCCGCGGCGGCCAAGAAGGCGGACAAGGCCCTGCCGAAGATCGTGGACAGGAACTGGCGGCGGGTGATCGACGCCTGCGAGGCGGCGCAGGGCATGGAGGAGGGAGCGGAACGGGAGACGGCCATGCACGACGTGCGCAAGGCCGCCAAGCGCGCCCGATACACGGCGGAGGCCGTCGGCATGTCCGGCGCGGCCGAGCGCGCCAAGCAGGTGCAGGAGGTGCTCGGACGGCACCGGGACGGCATAGTCGCCCAGAGCGTGCTGCTGGAGGAGGCCGAAAGGGCCCGGCAGGCGGGGGAGGACACCCTCACCTACGGCGCGCTGGCGGGCATCGAGAGCGCCGAGGCGGCCCGGGCTCTGGACGAGTTCCCCGCCGTCTGGTCCCGCCTCCCCTGACCACCCCACCTAACCGCGTGATCTTGTAGTTTGTCGCACGCATGGCCGGTGACCTGCACGGTCTTCCCGGGTGATCTTGCAAACGATCAAGCCGTCATGACTTGACCTGCTCAATCTCTCTTCGTGATCTTGCAGCCGCCGACAAAGTGCAAGATCGGGAACTCTGTAGTCCCTGGTCGGCCCATGTCCGGTGCCGACAACTGCAAGATCACGGAGTGTTCTTCGCCAGGTCAGTGGCGGTCCGTGCGACAAACTACAAGATCACGCGGGGGGGGGGGGGTAGGTGGTGTAGCGCTCGAGGCTTAGCACGTGCTCGGCTGCGTCGTCGTCGTCGACGACGGCGCCCGCGCGGTCCACCGCCCGGTGGAGTACGGCGAAGCCGCCCTTGGCGAGGGTGCGGTCGGCGGTCCGCACCCCGCGCAGCGCCTCGCCGGCCATGCCCAGCAGTTCGGGCAGGACCTTGCCGTGGCTGCACAACACCGCGGGCTCGTGCGCGGCCAGCAGACCGCGCACGGTTCGTTCCGCTTCGCGCGGGTCGTAGCCGCTCTCCGACAGCGCCCTCTCCTCGCGAATCTCCAGCCCGTGCCGATCGGCGTACGGCCTGAGCGTCTGGGTGCAGCGCCTGCTGTGCGAGCTGACCAGGACGGACGGGCGGTAGGCCCCCAGCACCGTGGCCAGGACCTCGGCCTGGGCGCGGCCGCGCTCGTCCAGCGGGCGCCGGTCGTCGTCGCCCCTCCATTCCCGCCGGGAGCCCGCCAGCGCGTGCCGCACCAGGATCAGCGGCGTGGTGAGGAGGGGAGCGGCGCCGGTGGCGCGCAGCAGGCTGCGATCCCAGGCGTAGGTGAGGCGTCTCCGGGCCTCCTCGACCGGCAGCCACACCACCTCGTCGACCTCGTCGCCATCGGCCGCCATCTGGTCGCCGTCGGCCGCAGTCGGCTCGTCGAGAGCGTGGGCGAGCCAGTAGTCCACCCGCTTGAGCCGGCCGTCGTGCATGTAGTGCACGGGCGGGAGCGCGCGGCCGAGCACGACCCGCAGGCCGGTCTCCTCCCGCACCTCGCGCAGGGCCCCCGCGATCACGTGCTCGCCGCGTCTGAGCTTCCCCTTGGGCAGGCTCCAGTCGTCGTACGCCGGCCGGTGCACGAGGACGACCTCCGGGTCGGCCTCGTTCCCCCGCCAGACGACCGCCCCGGCCGCCCTGATCATGCCTTTGGCCATACCCCTGACCATGCCCTCGGCCGTCACTCCGTCACGTCGTTCACCGTCCGCCAGCGCCTCCCGGCGATCAGGTGGTGCTGGAGATCGACCTCGCCCCGGTGAAGCAGCCACCTGCCGCCGGAGTGCAGCGTCCAGGCGGTGGTGGTGTCCAGGAACGCCAGGTCGAGCAGATCGGACAGATACCTGCGCTGCTGCGGGCTGGTGACCTTGACCAGCGCCTCGACCCGCCGGTCCAGGTTGCGGCGCATCAGGTCGGCGCTGCCGATCCAGATCTCCGGCCGCAGCCCTCCGCCGAACTCGTACACCCGGGAGTGTTCGAGGAAGCGGCCGAGCACGCTGCGTACGCGGATGTTCTCCGACAGGCCGGGCACACCCGGGCGGAGCGAGCAGATGCCGCGAACCCACAGGTCCACCGGCACCCCCGCCTGCGAGGCGCGATACAGCGCGTCGATGATCGGCTCGTCCACGATCGAGTTGGTCTTGATCCGGATCCGGGCGGCGCGGCCCGCCCCGCGGTGCGCGATCTCCTGCTCGATCCGGGCGAGCAGGCCCTGGCGCAGCGAGTCGGGCGCGACCAGCAGCCGGCGATACTCGGACTGATGGGAGTAGCCGGTCAGGTGGATGAACAGGTCGGTGACGTCCTCGCCCACCTGCGGGTCGGCGGTGAGCAGGCCGAAGTCCTCATACTGCCGGGCCGTCTTCGGGTTGTAGTTGCCGGTGCCGATGTGGCAGTAGCGCCGCAGTTCGCCGCTCGCCTCCTGGCGGACCACCATCGACAGCTTGCAGTGCGTCTTCAGACCGAGCACGCCGTAGACCACGTGGCACCCGGCCGTCTCCAGCTTCCGCGCCCAGGAGATGTTCGCGTGCTCGTCGAACCTCGCCTTGATCTCCACCACGACCACGACCTGCTTGCCCGCCTCGGCCGCGTCGATCAGCGCGTCCACGATCGGCGAGTCGCCGCTGGTGCGATAGAGGGTCTGCTTGATCGCCAGCACGTCCGGGTCGGCCGCCGCCTCCTCCACGAACCGCTGCACGCTCGTCGCGAACGAGTCGTACGGGTGGTGGAGGAGGATGTCGCGCTCGCGCAGGACGGCGAACAGATCGTCCTCGGCGCTGATCGCCTCCGCCGGGACGAACGGCCGGTAGTGCAGCTCGGGACGGTCGAGGTCGGCGATGGCGTGCAGCCCGGTCAGGTCGAGCGGCCCGGGCAGGCGGTAGATCTCGTCGTCGGACACGCCGAGCTCGTCCACGAGCAGTTCCAGCACCTGGGGGGTGATGGTGTCCTCGACCTCCAGCCGCACGGGCGGTCCGAACCGGCGGCGCAGCAGCTCACGCTCCAGCGCCTTCATGAGGTTCTCGGTGACGTCCTCGTCGACCTCCAGGTCCTCGTTCCTGGTCACCCGGAAGACGTGGTGCTGCACGATCTGCATGCCCTTGAACAGCTCGCCCAGGTGGGCCGCGATCACGTCCTCCAGCGGGACGAACCGGTTCGGCGAGGCCGTCACGAACCGCGGGAGCTTCGAGGGGACCTTCACCCGCGCGAAAACCGTGTGGCCGTCCTCCGGGTTGCGCACGGTCACGGCCAGGTTCAGCGAAAGACCCGAGATGTACGGGAACGGGTGTGCGGGATCGACGGCCAGCGGTGTCAGGACCGGCCGGATCCGTTCACGGAAGAGCTTGCGCAGCGCCGTCCGCTCGTCCCCGGCGAGGTCGTCCCAGCGGACGATCGCGATGCCCTCCTGGGCGAGCTCAGGGCAGATGAGATCGTGGAAGACCGCCGCGTGCCTGCGTGCGAGCTCGTCGGCGACCGTCGCGATCCGCGACAGCGCCTCGCTCGGCTTCAGCCCGCCCGTCGTCCGGAGCAGCAGGCCGGTCGCCATCCGCCGTTTGAGCCCGGCCACCCGTACGCGGAAGAACTCGTCCAGGTTGCTCGCGAAGATGGCGAGGAACCGGACGCGTTCGAGCAGCGGCACCGAGGAGTCCTCCGCCAGCTCCAGGACGCGCTCGTTGAAATGGAGCCAGCTCTCCTCGCGGTTGAGGAATCGCTCGTTGGGCAGCGGGGTGCGCGCGGGGAGGTCGGCCTCTTCCGGCTCATGGGCGGGGGAGCTTTGGGCGGACATATAACGAAATATGCCCTAAGTCGTTGAACGGAATGTTAACTTCACCGCAACGAAAGCGTCAGGCCCGTTCTGTCAGGCCGGTTCTGTCGGGCCGGTTCTGTCGGGCCGGTTCTGTCGGGCCGGTTCTGTCGGGCCGGTTCCGTCAGGCCGCGTTCTCCCTGATGCCCCCCGCGCGTCGCCGACCGCCTTCGAGCGTCACGACCGCCGCCGCGAGCGGCTTTCCGCGGTGTTACGGCAAGCTCCACGAGCCGCCGCCGGGACGGTCGGATCTCCCCGCGCTAGTGCCGGTCGAGTCCCTTCGCCCGCTCGCGCTGCAGGCGTTCCAGTTCCTTGGCCCGCTCGCGCTGCTCGCGCTCCTGCGCCTTCTCCTGCTCGCGGCGGAGCTTGTCCTGCTCCTTCATCTGCCGTTCGAGCTCCTTGGCGCGCTCGCGCTGCTCGCGCTCCTGGGCCTTCTCCAGCTCACGCTGCTGGCGTTCGAGCTGCTTGGCGCGTTCGCGCTGCTCTCGCTCGCGTACCTTCTCCTGCTCGCGGCGGAGCTTCTCCTGGTCCTTCGACTCGCGCTCACCGGGTCTCGCCGTACGGGTCTCCGTGGGAGGGGACAGGACCAGGCCGCGTGTCGCGGCCGTGAGCGCGGGATTGAAATCCAGACCGGTCAGGCCGTTCCAGGACAGGTTCACCAGGTGGGCGGCGACCTCCTCGCGGCGCGGCTTGCGCACCTCGAGCCACCACTGGCCGGTGAGCGCGGTCATCCCCACGAGCATCTGGGCGTACATCGGCGCGAGCTTGGGGTCGTAGCCCCGCTCCTTGAACTCGTCCGCCAGCACGTCCTCCACCTGGCTGGCGATGTCGCTGATCAGGCTGGCGAAGGTGCCCGTGCCCGAGGCGGCGTGGGAGTCGCGGACCAGGATCCGGAAGCCCTCGCTGCTCTCCTCGATGTACTGAAGGAGGGCGAGCGCGGCCCGCTCCAGCTTGATGCGGGCGTGCGAGGCCGACAGCGCCTGGGTGACCAGGCTGAGCAGGCGCTGCATCTCCCTGTCGATGACGACGGCGTAGATGCCCTCCTTGCCGCCGAAGTGCTCGTACACCACGGGCTTGGACACCATGGCGCTGGCCGCGATCTCCTCGACCGAGGTGCCGTCGAAGCCCTTGTCCGCGAACAGGGTCCGGCCGACCTGGATCAGCTGTTCGCGCCGTTCCGCGCCGGTCATGCGTCTGCGGGATCGAGAGGACTCGCTCACGGGTTCCATCATGGTGGGTCCGGCGGCCCGAACCCGGCTCGGACCGGTTGCCGTTTTCCGGGGAGAAGCCGCCCGACGCGCCGGTACGGCCACCGCGGAGGCGGGGGCCGTACGAGTGCCGGTCCGGGCGGGTGCCGGAAGAGCGGAGGTGACGGGCGCCGCCGCAGAAGAGGGCGCCGATCCGGGGGAGGCCGGTGCCAGGGACAGGGCCGCCGCGTTCCGTAGAGCGGCCCTGCCGACAGCGCTGACTGAGTCGTCAGCCAAGTCGCTTCGCCGCCAGCCGCTCGGGGGTCGGCCAGCGCACGTCGTGGGCCCAGCCGGCCTTCTCGAACCAGCGGATGAGACCCGCGCTGAGGTCGATCTGGCCCTTGAGCGCGCCGTGCCGGGCGCAGGTGGGGTCGGAGTGGTGCAGGTTGTGCCACGACTCGCCGAACGAGGGAATGGCCAGCCACCAGACGTTGCGGGACTTGTCGCGCGACTCGAACACTTCCTCGCCGAACACGTGGCAGATGGAGTTGATCGACCAGGTCACGTGGTGCAGCAGCCCGATCCGCATCAGCGTGCCCCAGAAGAAGGCGGTCAGCGCGCCCTGCCACGACCAGGTGATGAGGCCGCCCAGGACAGCCGGGAGAAGCAGGGACGTGATCGCGATCGTCGGGAACCACCGGTGCAGCTTCATGATGTCCGGGTCCTTCAGCAGGTCCGGGGCGTACTTTGCGCGGTTGACGCGCTCAACCTCGAAGAGCCAGCCCACGTGCGCGTACAGCAGGCCCTTGCACATCGACTTGAAGCCGGGCCCGAACCGCCACGGCGAGTGCGGGTCGCCCTCCTTGTCGGAGAACTTGTGGTGCTTGCGGTGGGCGGCGACCCAGTCCAGCACCGACATCTCCAGCGAGAGGCTGCCGGCGATCCCGAGGGCGATCTTCAGGGGCCGGTTGGCCTTGAAGGAGCCGTGGGTGAAATAGCGGTGGAACCCGACCGTGACCCCCAAGCCGGAGATGACGTAGAACACGGCCGCGATTGCGATGTCCGTCCAGCCCAGGCCCCATCCCCAGGTGAACGGCACGACGGCGATGACCGCGACGACCGGAAGACCGACGACGAGTGCGAAGACGACCAGGTCGGCTTTGCTCTTGCCCTGCGGTTCGAAGTCCGGCTTCGGCTGTGGTGAGGGACGTTCGGTCAGGATGGTCATGGGCTACCTCACGAGATAGGAAGAACTTCTTGGCTACGCAACCGTAACCTACGCCATCGTAAGTTAGGAATCCCTAAGAGCGAATGTGTGGAAGGTGACGCTCCGGGCCGCATCTGGTGGCGAATCCACGCCTTGCACCAACGGTCGGCCATCTGGTAGTGCCTCATGCTCGCTTCCGGCCGCGTCGCCGATGCCGCGGCGTCGACGGCGCTCTGCCCTGAATGCCCACCCGGTAACATCCGGCTTCGCCGTGCCGCGGAGCCATGTGCGGGCGTGTCAGGCGGGCGGGTGGTGACGGCCGCATCGACCCGCGAACGTGCCCGGCGACGGGCGCTCGTACGGGCCGGTCGTGCAGGGCGGTCGTACGGGCTGGTCGTACGGGGCGGTCATAACAGGATGGGCCGACGATGCGCTGAACTTTTGGGGCGCGCGCCAGGGGGACGGCTCTGTATCCTGAGTGCGGACTCCGGCGGCGGTCGGAATCCGGCAAAATCGGCACTTTACGCCCATCCCGGGTCGTCTAGGGGCAAGACTACAGATTTTGGTTCTGTCAACGGAGGTTCGAATCCTCCCCCGGGAGCCTGTTCGTTCGGCCGTTCGAGCCCCAGGGGGGCTGGTTCCCTTCCGGGGCACGGCAGGTAAGCTCACCTTGTCGAGCGGGTGACCATGCGGTTCCTGGGTAGTGGACGCGTGGAAGCCGCGCCCGATTTGTACAGTCTTGATCCGTGTAGTAAGCCGCGACGCCGAGGGAGCCTCAGTCCGTGAGTGTGCCGCGCCCGGCAGCCGTGATCGTCCTCGCCGCCGGCGAGGGCACCCGGATGAAATCGAAAACCCCCAAGGTCCTTCACGAGGTCTGCGGCCGCGCGCTCGTCGACCACATGCTCACCGCCGCGCGGGGCCTGTCGCCCGAGCGGCTGATCGTGGTCATCGGGCATGCGCGCGAGCAGGTCGGCGCCCATCTCGCGACGAGCTCCGCGGACGCCCGCACGGTCGTCCAGGACAAGCAGAACGGCACCGGCCACGCCGTGCGCACCGCGCTCGAAGCCGAGGGCCCGATCGACGGCACCGTCCTGGTGACGTACGGCGACACGCCTCTGCTGCGCACCGAGACCCTGGCGGCCCTGCTCGAACGGCACGCCGCCGACGGCAACGCCGTCACGGTGCTGACCGCCGTCGTCCCCGACCCGACCGGCTACGGCCGGATCGTGCGTGCCGAGGACGGCGCGGTGCTGGAGATCGTCGAGGAGAAGGACGCGACCCCCGAGCAGCGCGCGATCGCCGAGATGAACTCGGGTGTGTACGCCTTCGACGGCGCGCTCCTGGCCGACGGCCTGAAGCGGATCGGCGCGGCCAACGCCCAGGGCGAGGAGTACCTGACCGACGTGCTGGCCATCCTCCGCGAGCACGGCCACCGGGTGGGCGCGCACGTGGCCGCCGACCACGCCGAGGTCGAGGGCGTCAACGACCGCGTCCAGCTCGCCTTCGTCCGGCGCGTGCTCAACGACCGCATCCTCCAGGCGCACATGCGCGCCGGCGTGACCGTCGTCGACCCGGCCAGCACCTGGGTCGACGCCGGGGTCGAGATGGAGCCCGACGCCGTGATCCACCCCGGCACCCAGCTCAAGGGCGCCACCAGGATCGGGGCGGGAGCCGAGGTCGGGCCGGGCAGCACGCTGACCGACACGGTCGTCGGCGAGGAGGCCGTCGTGCGCAACACCGTCTCCGACGGCGCGGAGATCGGCCCCGGCGCCGTCGTGGGCCCCTTCTCCTACCTGCGCCCCGGCACCGTGCTCGGCGGCAAGGGCAAGATCGGCGCGTTCGTCGAGACCAAGAACGCCCGGATCGGCGAGGGCTCCAAGGTGCCGCACCTGACCTACGTCGGCGACGCGACCATCGGGGTCGGCTCGAACATCGGCGCCGCCTGCGTCTTCGTCAATTACGACGGCGTCTCCAAGCACCACACGGTCGTGGGCGACCACGTGCGCGTGGGCAGCGACAACATGCTCGTCGCCCCGGTCACGATCGGGGACGGAGCGTACACGGCCGCCGGATCCGTGATCACGTCCGACGTGCCACCCGGGGCGATGGCGGTCGCCCGCGGCAAACAGCGCAACGTCGAGGGCTGGGTGACGCGCCGCCGCGCCGGCACCAAGTCGGCGGAGGCGGCCGTGCGGGCGATCGAAGCGCGCGACACGGCCGCGGCGAACGGCGGAGACGCCGCCGGGGACCAGGGCCGATGATCGGCGCTGGTGATCGGGGCCGGTGACCAGGGCCGGCGATCAGGACCACCTGCGGCCGCCTCCCTCGGGGGCCGTACGGGGACAGGTAAGAGTACGAGGCGCGGTCTGACCGCGTAGCGCCGAAGGGCCAGGCCAGGAGGACACCGTGACCGACCACATCGACCGGGCGAAGGGGTTTGCGGGCCCCGGGCGAGGCGAGGGAGCGGCGTTATGGCCGGCCCGGCCTCAGAAAAACCAGGTCCGGTACGGCGAACAGGCTCGACACGCGAGGAGCGCGGCATGAGCGGCAAGAAGACGACCGGTGAGCGGAACCTCATGTTCTTCTCCGGCCGGTCCCACCCCGAACTGGCCGACGAGGTCGCGAACGCCCTCGGCGTCGAGATCACGCCGACGGCGCTGCGCGACTTCGCCAACGGTGAGATCTACGTGCGCTACCTGGAGTCCGTACGCGGCTGCGACGCCTTCGTCATGCAGAGTCACACCGCGCCGATCAACCAGTGGATCATGGAACAGCTGATCATGGTGGACGCTCTCAAGCGGGCCTCCGCCAAACGGGTGACCGTGATCATGCCGTTCTACGGCTACAGCCGGCAGGACAAGAAGGGCCGCGGCCGCGAGCCGATCACCGCCAGGCTGATGGCCGACCTGTTCAAGCAGGCGGGTGCCGACCGGATGATGTCCATCGACCTGCACACCTCGCAGATCCAGGGCTTCTTCGACGGCCCGGTGGACCACCTGTTCGCGCTGCCGGTCCTGATCAACTACCTGCGCGGCAAGCTCGACCCCGCCACCACCACGATCGTCTCTCCCGACACCGGCCGCGTACGGCTGGCCGAGCGCTGGTCCGACAGCCTGGGCACGCCCGTGGCGTTCATCCACAAGCGGCGCGACCTCGACGTGGCCAACCAGGTGAAGGTGCACGAGGTGGTCGGCAAGGTGCGCGGCAGGACCTGTGTGCTGATCGACGACATGATCGACACGGGCGGCTCGATCTGCAAGGCGGCCGACGCGCTGTACGAGCACGGCGCGACCGACGTCATCGTGGCCGCCACGCACGCCATCTTCTCCGACCCGGCCGTGGATCGTCTGAAGAACTCCCGCATCTCCGAGGTGGTCGTGACCAACACGCTGCCCATCCCGGAGGAGAAGAGGTTCGACAGCCTCACGGTCCTGTCGATCGCCCCGCTGATCGCCCGGGCGATCACCGAGGTCTTCACCGACGGCTCGGTCACCAGCCTCTTCGAGGGCGACAGCTGAGCGGTGCGGGCCCCCGGTCCGGCCGGACGGCCGCCCGGGGGCCCGCGCGCGTCCTTCAGTAGAAGGCCTTCATGGCCTCCCGCACCTCTTTGAGGGTGTCGTCGGCGATGGCGTTGGCCCACTCGTTGCCGTCGCGAAGCACCCGCCGGATGTGGGCGCGGTCCTGGGCCAGCTCGGCGCGCCGCGCCCGGATGGGCGCGAAGCGGTCGTTGACCGCGTCGGTGACGAGGCCCTTCAACCCTGCCGCTCCCCGGCCGCCGATCTCCCCGGCCACCTCGTGCGGGTCGCGGTTTAGGCACAGCGCGGCCAGAAGGACCAGGCTGGAGACCTCGGGCCGGGCCGCCGGGTCATAGGTGATATCGCGGTCCGCGTCGGTCTTGGCGCCGCGGATCATCCGGGCGGTCTCGTCGGCGGTCGCCGCCAGGGTGATGGCGTTGCCCCGGCTCTTGCTCATCTTGCCTCCGTCGGTGCCGAGCAGCAGCGGGGCCGCGGACAGCAGAGCCTCCGGCTCGGGGAAGACCGGGCCGTAGCGGCTGTTGAAGCGGCGCGCGACGGTGCGGGCGACCTCCAGATGAGGCAACTGGTCCTGACCGACGGGCACGAGGCCTGCCTTGCAGAACAGGATGTCGGCGGCCTGGTGGACCGGATAGGTGAACATCAGCCCGCTGACCGCCGACTGACGCGAGTGGGCGATCTCGTCCTTGACCGTGGGGTTGCGCCCCAGCTCCGAGACGGAGACCAGGCTGAGGAACGGCAGCAGCAACTGGTTCAGCGCGGGGACCGCGCTGTGAGTGAAAACGGTGGCCCGGTCCGGGTCGATGCCCACGGCCAGGTAGTCGAGCGTCAGGTCCTCCACATGCTCCGCGAGCCGGTCGGCGACGTCGCGGTCGGTCAGGACCTGGTAGTCCGCGATCAGCACCATCATGTCCACGCCCAGGTTCTGAAGGCGGACGCGGTTGTGCAGGGTGCCGAAATAGTGCCCCAGGTGCAGCCGGCCGGTCGGGCGGTCCCCGGTCAGTGCGCGGAAGCGTCCGGGCCGCTCATGGATCTGTCTTTCCAGCGCGGCGCTGCGGCGCCGGGCGGCCGGTAGGCCGAGCTCGTCGTCGTCCGGAGTGGTGTCGAGGATCGTGGTCATGTGTTCTCCCCTGGCAAGTGGTCCGCCGTTCCGACGGCGGCCCCTCGTCCAGGGAGCACGAAAAAGGGCCGTCCATCCGAACGGCCCGGTCGTACGCGTGTGAGATGGCCGCTCCTACGTGGAGCGCCACCAGCCCTGACACAACGTACGAATCACGCGGCCAGTGTAACGGCGCGACCCGGCGGATGTCGCGGATGTCAGCGCCCCGGCGAGCGACGCGGGAAGCGCTCATGACGCCTCCGGCCGGACTGCTGGCGTGCCTCCGGCTGGGCGTATGGCGCGCCTCCGGCAGGGCGTACGGCGCGCCTCCGGCACGACTGATGGCGTGCCTCCGGCGCGGCGAACGGTAGGCTGTGGGGGTTGCGCTCGTAACGCCTTCCGCTAGGGCGGGTGAGGGGGAGCGCGCCAATCCGCCGATCGACTCATCCCTAGGAGATGCGCCGTGTCCGAGGTACGTATCGCCGCCGAGCTTCGTAACGAGTTCGGCAAGGGCGCCGCCCGCAAGATCCGCCGGGGGAACAAGGTCCCCGCCGTTCTCTACGGCCACGGCACCGAGACCAAGCACCTGACCCTCCCCGGCCACGAGCTGCTGCTCGCGCTGCGCACGCCGAACGTGCTCATCCGCCTGGAGGGCGAGGGCGTGGACGAGATCGCGCTGCCCAAGGGCGTCCAGCGCGACCCGATCAAGGGCTTCCTGGAGCACGTCGACCTGCTGCTGGTCAAGCGCGGCGAGAAGGTCACCGTCGAGATCCCGGTCACCGTCACCGGCGACACGATCGGCAGCGCCATCGTCGAGCAGCAGCTGGTCACGATCTCGGTCGAGACCGAGGCGACCCACATCCCGACCGGCGTCGAGGTCGACGTGGACGGCAAGGACGCCGGCTTCGTGGTGCACGCGAGCGACCTGAACCTGCCGAGCGGCACCACGCTGGCGGGCGACCCCGAGGCTCTGGTGCTGCAGGTGATCGGCGCCCCGACCGCCGAGCTGCCCGAGGGCGCCGAGGGCGCCGAGGGCGACAGCGCCGCCGAGTAGGACCCCCGTTCGTGAGAGAGTCCTCCACAGGTGTCCTGTGGAGGACTCTTCCTTGTGGGGAAAGACAGCGGAGGAGACAGCGGTGTCCGACACGTCCGCGCAGCGGTGGCTGGTGGTGGGCCTGGGCAACCCCGGGCCGGAGTACGCCGGAAACCGGCACAACGCGGGCTTCATGGTGCTCGACGAGCTGGCTGCCCGGATGGGCGGGCGGTTCAAGGCGCACAGGTCGCGGGCCGAGATCGTCGAGGGCCGCCTGGCCGCGCTCCCGGTCGTGCTGGCCAAGCCGCTGTCGTTCATGAACCTGTCGGGCGGCCCGGTGAAGGCGCTGGCCGACTTCTACAAGGCCACCCCCGACCGGGTCGTCGTGATCCACGACGAGCTGGACATCCCGTACGGCGCGCTGCGCGCGAAGACCGGCGGCGGGGACAACGGCCACAACGGCCTGAAGTCGATCACGAAGTCGCTGGGCACCCGCGAGTACCCGCGCATCAGGTTCGGCATCGGCCGCCCGCCGGGCCGCATGGACCCGGCGACGTTCGTGCTGCGCGACTTCGCCACGGCCGAGCGCAAGGACCTGCCGTTCCTCGTGGACCGGGCGGCCGACATGGTGGAGTCGCTGATGACCGCCGGTCTGGAGGCGACGCAGAACCGCTTCCACACCGCCGACCTCAATCCGGCGAAGCCGCCCCGCTGAGGTCCGGCGACGCCGTCCCGCCGAGGTCGGGTGAATCCGTCCCGCCGAGATCGGACGAGGCCGTCCCGCCGAGGTCCGGCGCGGCCGTCCCGCCGACGTCGCTCGCGTCGCGCCCGCGCCGCGCCGCGCCCGGCCAGAGCATGAGGTTCTGCAGCAACTCGGCCTGCTCGATGGCGTCGTCGAGCGCGTTGTGGGTGTGCGGGCGCCGCGCCCGCACCTCGCGCGGCATCTGGCGCTTGGTCGCCCAGGCCACCGGCACCACGGCCTTGGCGGCGTACAGCGTCTTGATGTCGATGCATCGGGAGTGGCCGAAGGGCGACTGCCCGGTGAATCGGAGGAAGTACCAGTACATCCACATCCAGTCGTACGACAGCGGGAAGGCCGCGAGCACCGGCAGGTCGTCGCCGCACACCTCACGCACCCAGGCCGCCGCCTCCGTCATCGCCTCGGCCGGGTCGCGTCCCTCACGCTGCAGCGTCGCCCGGTCGAGGCCGCTCACCGCCAGCGCCTCCGCCACCCAGTCGTCGCTGATCGGCCGTAACTCCGCGTAGAACGTCTGGGACTCCGGATCGGTCCGCTCGAACCGCCGCCCGGTCATCCGGCCGGCCACGGTCATGCCGAAGCTGACCATCGAGTACGGCCCCGGAATCGGGCCATCAGCCTCGACATCAACCGATATGTACGTTTCGGCTTTCAACGAATCTCCCTGAGACGCCGGGGTGAGGCCGCTAGCATTCCATCACTGTCGGTATTGGCAGGATCACGGGGGGCGATGGTGCTGGACGGTGACACGTCCTCGGTTGCCGTCGGCACGTTCCGGGACTCGCCGGCCCATCCGATGCCGCGGCCTCCCGAGTGGGCGGTCCGGTATCGGCTCACCGCGGCCGTCTGCGACATCGTGGGCGCCCTTCTCGCGGGGGTCACCGCGGTGGTGATCCGGTTCGGCGAGGTTACTCCGTACGTGATGCCCTACGTGATTGCGAGCGCCGCGCTGCCCGCCGTCTGGGCGGTGATCCTGGTCCTGAGCCGGGCGTACGAGCCGCGCCTGATCGGCGTGGGGGCCGAGGAGTTCCGCCGGGTCGCGCGCGGCGGCTTCACGTTGATCGCCGGTGTCACGATCGCGGCGTACGCGTCGAAGACCGGGATCGCCCGCGGCTACGTGCTGATCGCGCTGCCGCTCGCCACCGTGCTCACCCTCGCGGCGAGATACGGCCTGCGGCAGCGGCTGCACCGCAGACGGGCCAGGGGCGGGGGCTGCATGCGCAGGGTCGTGGCGGTGGGCCATCGGACGGCGGTCGCCGAGCTGGTCGCCACCTTCCGCAGGGAGCGCTACCACGGGATGGAGGTGGTGGCCGCCTGCGTGCCCACCGGCGCCGCCGGATGGATCGCGGACGTGCCGGTGCTGGGCGACTTCACCGACGTGCCGCTGGTGGTCGAGCAGGTCCGGGCGGACACGGTGGCGGTGCTCGCCTGCCCCGAGCTGGACGGCACGGCGCTGCGCAGGCTGGCCTGGCGGCTGGAGCGGACGCGCACCGACCTCGTGGTGGCGCCCGCGCTGATGGAGGTGGCCGGTCCGCGGATCGCGATCCGCCCCATCGCCGGGCTCCCACTGCTGCACGTGGAGCATCCCGAGCTGACGGGAGGACGCCGGCTGGTCAAGGGCGTGTTCGACCGGCTGGTCGCCGCCGCCGCGCTGGTCGTGCTCGCCCCGCTGCTGGCCGCCGTCGCCGTGGCCGTACGGGCGAGCGGCCCGGGGCCCGTCCTGTTCCGCCAGCGGCGGGTGGGCAGGGACGGCGTGGAGTTCACGATCCTGAAGTTCCGCACGATGCGCAGGGACGCGGAGGCCCGCAAGGTCGAGCTGGTCAGCGACGCCGACGGCGTGCTGTTCAAGGTGCGCAGGGATCCGCGGGTGACCCCGCTCGGCGCCGCGCTGCGGCGTTACTCGCTCGACGAGCTGCCGCAGCTCTTCAACGTGCTTCGGGGCGACATGTCGCTCGTCGGACCGCGCCCGCCGCTGCCCGAGGAGGTCGCGCGGTACGGCGACGACGTGCGCCGCAGGCTCGTGGTGCGGCCCGGGATGACCGGGCTCTGGCAGGTCAACGGCCGGTCCGACCTCTCCTGGGAGGAATCGGTACGGTTGGACCTACGTTATGTCGAGAACTGGTCTCTCATGCTGGATCTGCAGATCTTATGGAAGACGTGGTCTGCGGTCGCAGGCGGGGCGGGAGCGTACTGATAATGACGATGCGGGACGACCATTCCCTCGCCGGTGAGCTGGCGACGGAGGCGGGGGAGCGGCTCCTTGAGCTGCGCGCCCGTCTCGGGTTCGAGGACGGCCGGGCGCTGAAGGATGCCGGGGACCGCGCGTCCCACGAGTTCCTCATGGACGCCCTGAGGCGGCTGCGGCCGGACGACGCCGTGCTGTCGGAGGAGGCGACCCGCGAGGAGCGGATGGACCCCCGGCGGCTGTCGGCCGAGCGCGTCTGGATCGTCGACCCTCTCGACGGCACCCGTGAGTTCTCCGAGGAGGGCCGCGCCGACTGGGCCGTCCACGTGGCGCTGTGGGAACGCGGCGCCCTCAGGGCCGGTGCGGTCGCTCTGCCCGCCTGGCCGGGATCGGCCCAAAAACCAGCACAGGGCCGCACGCTCACGACGGCGGCGCCGCCTGAGCTGCCGGAGAAGGTGCGCGAGCCGTTCCGCATCGCGGTCAGCCGCACCCGTCCGCCCGAGTTCGTCCGTGAGCTGGCCGCCCGCCACGGCGGGGAACTCGTGCCCATCGGCTCGGCCGGCGCCAAGATCGCCGCGGTCCTCACCGGAGAGGTCGAGGCATACGTGCACGCCGGGGGCCAGTACGAGTGGGACTCTGCCGCGCCGGTCGCGGTGGCGGTCGCGGCGGGGGCTCACGCGAGCAGGATCGACGGCTCACCCCTGACGTATAACCAGGGGGACCCCTGGCTGCCGGATATCCTGGTCTCCCTACCGGATCTGGCGCCAACGTTGCTCGCCGGAATCCGTGACCTGCATCGCCAGACTCCGTGAAGGAAGTCCCCATGCTTCAGCGTGACTACACCACGTCACAACTCGACATACTCGAGGCCGAGGCGATCCACATCATGCGTGAGGTCGCGGCAGAGTTCGAGCGCCCGTGTCTGCTCTTCTCCGGCGGCAAGGACTCCATCGTCATGCTGCGGGTCGCCGAGAAGGCCTTCTGGCCGGCGCCGATCCCCTTCCCCCTGATGCACGTGGACACCGGGCACAACTTCTCCGAGGTCATCGAGTTCCGCGACCGGCGGGTCGCCGAGCTGGGTGCGCGGCTGGTGGTCGCGTCGGTTCAGGAGTCGATCGACGCCGGGCGGGTGGTCGAGCAGACCGGGCGGCGGGCCTCCCGCAACCGGCTGCAGACCACGACGCTGCTGGACGCCATCGAGGAGCACGAGTTCGACGCGGTCTTCGGCGGGGCCAGGCGCGACGAGGAGAAGGCCCGGGCCAAGGAGCGGGTGTTCTCCTTCCGCGACGAGTTCGGCCAGTGGGACCCGAAGAACCAGCGTCCCGAGCTGTGGAACCTCTACAACACCAAGATCAGCAGGGGTGAGCACATCCGCGTGTTCCCGCTGTCGAACTGGACCGAGCTGGACGTGTGGCACTACATCCGGCGCGAGGGCATCGAGATCCCGTCCATCTACTTCTCCCACACGCGCAGGGTCTTCGAGCGCGACGGCATGCTGCTGTCCGACTCCGAGGTGGTCCAGCGGGGCGACGACGAGCCCACGTTCGACGCCGTCGTCCGCTACCGCACGGTCGGCGACATGACCTGCACCGGTGCGGTCGCCTCGACCGCGACCACGATCGACGAGATCATCGACGAGATCGCCGTCACCCGGATCACCGAGCGCGGCGCCACCCGCGCCGACGACCGGGCTTCCGAGGCCGCCATGGAAGATCGCAAGAAGGAAGGCTACTTCTGATGGACATCCTTCGTTTCGCGACGGCGGGCAGCGTCGACGACGGCAAGTCGACGCTGATCGGACGCCTGCTGTTCGACTCCAAGGCGATCTTCGAGGACCAGCTCGAAGCGGTCGAGCGCACCTCCCGCGACCGGGGCACGGAGTACACCGACCTGTCGCTGCTCACCGACGGCCTGCGGGCCGAGCGCGAGCAGGGCATCACGATCGACGTGGCCTACCGCTACTTCGCCACGCCCAAGCGGAAGTTCATCATCGCCGACACTCCCGGGCACATCCAGTACACCCGGAACATGGTCACTGGCGCCTCCACCGCCGACCTGGCGATCATCCTGATCGACGCGCGCAAGGGAGTGCTGGAGCAGTCGCGGCGGCACGCGTTCCTGACCACGCTGCTGCGGGTGCCGCACCTGGTGCTGGCGGTCAACAAGATGGACCTCGTCGACTACTCCGAGGCCCGGTTCGAGGAGATCCGCGAGGAGTTCACCGCGTTCGCCAGCAAGCTGAACGCGTCCGACCTCACGTTCATCCCGATCTCAGCGCTGCACGGCGACAACGTGGTCTCCCGCTCGGAGAACATGCCGTGGTACGACGGCTCCTCGCTGCTGCACCACCTGGAGAACGTGCACATCGCCTCCGACCGCAACCTGGTCGACGTGCGCTTCCCCGTGCAGTACGTCATCCGTCCGCACAGCGCGACCAGCCCGGAGCTGCACGACTACCGGGGATACGCCGGGCAGGTCGCGGGCGGCGTGCTCAAGCCGGGCGACGAGGTGCTGCACCTGCCGTCCGGCCTGACCACGACGATCACCGGGATCGACACCTTCGAGGGCCCGGTGGAGGAGGCGTTCGCGCCGATGTCGGTCACGCTGCGCCTGGGCGACGACATCGACATCTCCCGGGGCGACATGATCTGCCGGCCGAACAACCAGCCGCAGGCCGCCCAGGAGATCGACGCGATGATCTGCTGGATGGCCGACGGCCTGAAGCTCCAGCAGCGCTCCAAGCTGATCATCAAGCACACCACCCGTACGGCCCGGGCTCTCGTGCGGGACCTGCACTACCGGCTCGACGTCAACACCCTGCACCGGGACGAGTCGGCCACCGCTCTGGGCCTCAACGAGATCGGCCGGGTGTCGCTGCGGACGACCCAGCCGTTGTTCGTGGACGACTACGCCCGCAACCGCCTCACCGGCGGCTTCATCCTGATCGACGAGGCCACCAACGGCACTGTCGCCGCCGGGATGATCGTCGACGCGCACTGAGGAAGACAGAGGAAGACACAACGGGCAGCGCGCCCATGAGCCGGAGCGCTGCCCTGTGTTTTCCGCTGTGTTCGCCTCCGTGTTTTCCGCGCCCGCCTCGCAGGCCCCTGTCTACTGGGCGCATGCGGGCCATGCCGCTCTACGGGGTGGCGAGGGTCTCCAGCGGCCGGCCGGTGTCGGCCAGCGCCTGGGGCGTGACGGGTGTTCCGGAGCGGATCAACCTCTTGATCGGCTCGACGACGTCCCAGACGTTGACGTTCATGCCGGCCAGGACGCGATCGCCGCTGAGCCAGAAGGCGATGAACTCCCCGGCCGCGACGTCGCCCCGGAAGACGACCTGGTCGTAGCCGCCGGGCTCGACGTGGCCGACGTACTCCATGCCGAGGTCGTACTGGTCGGTGTAGAAGTAGGGAAGCTCCTCGTAGACCGCCTCCCGGCCCAGCATGGTGGCGGCGGCGACCTTGGGCTGTTTGAGCGCGTTGGCCCAGTGTTCGACCCGTACGCGCGTGCCCAGCAGCGGGTGGTAGGCGTTGGCGACGTCCCCGGCGGCGACGATGTCCGGGTCGCCGGTCCGCAGGGCCGCGTCCACCACGATGCCGTTGTCCACGGGCAGCCCGGCGCGCACGGCGAGGTCTACGTCGGGTTCGGCGCCGACACCGACGAGGACGGCGTCGGCATCGATCTCGGCGCCGTCGCCCAGACGTACGCCCGAGGGCGTGATCTCGCTGACGGTGACCCCGAGCCGGAGATCGACGCCCTGGTCGCGGTGCAGGTCGGCGAAGATCTGGGCCGCCTCGGGCCCGAGCGCGCGTAGCAGCGGCAGCCGCGCCGTCTCCAGCACCGTGACCGCGACGCCGGCCTGCCGGGCGGCGGCGGTGACCTCCAGCCCGATCCAGCCGGCCCCGATCACCGCCAGCCGGGACACGCTCCCGAGGACGTCCTTGAGCGACTCGCAGTCCTCGATCCGGCGCAGGTAGCGCACGTGGGGCGCCGCCGCGCCGGGGATCGGCGGCCTTCGCGGGCGGGCACCGGTGGCCAGCAGCAACCTGTCGTATTCGATCGCGCCGCCGTCGGCCAGTTCGACGCGGTGGGCGCCGCGGTCGAGGCCGGAGGCGGCGACGCCGAGCCGCAGCTCGACGTCGTGGTCGGCGTACCAGCCTTCCTCGTGGACGAAGACTCCGGCGCGGTCGGTCTTGCCCGTCAGATAGCCCTTGGACAGCGGGGGCCGCTCATAGGGGTGGTGCGGCTCGGCGCCGATGAGCGTGACCCGCCCGTCGAATCCCTGCTCGCGCAGGGCCTCGGCGGCCTTGGCGCCGGCCAGACCGGCTCCGACGATCACGAACCTCTGCTGTGTCACGACGATGGTCTCCTTGCTCAGGTGCGGGTGCCGGTGAGGGCGAAGAACTCCTGACGGGATCGGGCGTCTTTCCGCAATATGCCCAGCAGTGTCGAGGTCACGGTGGTCGAGCCGACGGCCCGCACTCCCCGCAGGGTCATGCAGGTGTGCTCGGCCTCGATCACGACGCCGACCCCCGCGGGTCGCAACCGGTCGGCGAGCCAGTCGGCCACCTGTTTGGTGAGCCGTTCCTGCACCTGCGGCCGGCGGGCGAAGTGCTCGACGACGCGGGCCAGCTTCGACAGCCCGAGAATGCGGTCGCCGGGAAGGTAGCCGACATGGGCGACTCCGGCGAAGGGCAGCAGGTGGTGCTCGCAGACCGAGCGGACCGGGATCGCGCGGGCCAGCACGAGCTCGTCGTAGCCCTCCTCGTTGGGGAAGGTGGTCAGGTCGAACGGGCGTGGGGTGAACAGCTCGGCGTACGCCTTTGCCATCCGCGCCGGAGTCTCCCGCAGGCTCTCGGAATCGGTCGAGATGCCCAGGGCCTCCAGGAACTGGCCGGCCGCGCGCTCGGCGGCGGCCAGGTCCACACCGTCGCGTGGCTCGGCGATCACCCGCAGGGAGCGCACCTCAGCCACCGCTCACGCCGAGCGCGGTCAGCAGCACCAGCACCACGGTCGCCACTGCGAGCAGACCGTGCCCGGCCACGATCGCGACCGGGAAGTGCCGCTCGGGCGCTCCCGCCGTGCCGGTGGCGCCGGGGCCGCCCGCCACCGCCGTACGGGCGCGGTAGGCGGGGATCCACCGCGCGAACATCGCGAAGCCCAGCAGCGCGACCGGGACCAGCAGGACCAGCGCCACCCACGCCAGGGCCGCGCTGCCGGCGAACAGATAGACGATCCACACGATCAGCCCGGCGACGGCCAGCGCGAAGTGACCGAAGACGAGCCCTGGTGAGAGACGGCCGGCACGCGGGCCGCCTCTGGCGATCCAGATGCCCAGCATCACGAAACCGCCCACCGCGGTGAGCAGCCATGTGACCAGTGCCGCGATACCCATGATGAATTCTCCTTCTGCGATGGTGGGGTGAGGTCAGCGCCGGAAACCGTCGGCTTGGGTGGTCTCGTCGGCCACCCGCACGCCGTAGCGGTAGGCGAGCTTGCCGCCCAGGTAGCCGGAGACCACGAGCAGCGCCAGGCTGCCCGCCGACAGCAGCAGCGGGCCGAGCGCGACCGGGCCCGCCGCCGCGCCGACCGCCGCGTTGGCCATTGCGCCGGCCGCCGTGTCCGCCCCTGTGCCGGTCCCTGTGCCGGTCCCTGTGTCGGACGCCGTGCCCGCCTGGCGCCACAGGAAGCCGGCGGCGTACGCGGTGGTGATCACGAGGTTCAACCCCATGTGGAGCAGACCCGTGCGGAACGCCAGGGTGCCCGCAGGGATGGCGAACAGGTCCAGGAACCCGGCCATCGCGGCGGCCAGCGCACCGAGCACCCCGAGGGCGATCAGCCACTTCGAGCCCTCGGCGAGGAATCCCGGACCGGGAGCGAATCGGGACGCCACGTCGAAGACCATGCTCGCCACCCACGCTCCGATGGGCACCGCGACCAGCATGGGGTGGAACGGATGGCCGTACGGCCCGGCCAGCGCCGCGCTCACCGGTCGTTTCGCGTCGTGTAGCTCACCGGTCATCCGGACCTCCGCGTTCGACGTATTACGCCAAACAATGTTGGTCTTATTCGACTGTGCGGTCAAGGAGTAGGCGTACATCGAGGGGTCACTGTTTTCGACCGCGCTGGCAGGCGTTATCGTGTCAGGATGACGACGGATCCCGGGATCAGTGCGGTGGCCGCGCTGGACGACGCGCTGCGGCAGGGGATGTACGCCTACATCCGCAGGGCGCGCCGCCCGGTGACCCGGGACGAGGCCGCCGCCTCGGTCGGAATCTCCCGCAAGCTGGCCGCCTTCCACCTGGACAAGCTGGTCGACGCCGGCCTGCTGCGTGCCCGCTATGAGGCGGTCGGCGGCATCCGCAGGGTCGGCCGCACCCCGAAGGTCTACGAACCCACCGAGACCGACATCCGCGTCACGATCCCCGAACGCCGGCACGAGGTGCTGGCCGACATCCTCGTGGACGCCGTCCTCGCGGAGGGCGAGGGCGAAAGTGCCCGCCAGGCGGCGGCGCGGGTGGCCGGTCGGCACGGAGAAGAGATCGGCGCCGCGGAGCGCGCCCGGGCCAAGCCCGGCCGGCTCGGCGCGGAGCGCGCCCTCACCCTGCTCGAAAGTCTGCTCGCGCGGCATGGCTTCGAGCCCGGCCGCGAGTCTCCCACCTGCGTGCGGCTGCACAACTGCCCGTTCCACCCGCTGGCGGCGCGAGCCCCCGAGCTGGTCTGCGGGGTCAACCACGCCTTCCTCGACGGCATGCTCACCGGCCTGGAGGCCACCAGGGTGCAGGCCGTCCTGGTGCCGCGGCCGGGGGAGTGCTGCGTCGAACTGCGCTCCTCCTGAGGCTTCATCTGCCTCCGGTCGTCCCGTTCTGCCGCAGGTGGAGGGCTCGTAGATCCTTTGGCGATTGAGAGTCGCCCGATTACTCTCCGCGCTACTGTCGTCGCGTTTCGCATCCATCCATGGAGGACACGTGGCCGACGCTCAGCCGGTGATCTTCGTGGGCGGCCTGGGACGCAGCGGTAGCACTCTGCTCGAACGCCTCCTCGGTGAGGTGCCCGGCGTGGCGCCGCTCGGCGAGGTCGTCCACCTGTGGGACCGCGGCGTACGCGCGGACGAGCCCTGCGGCTGCGGGCAGCGGTTCTCGCAGTGCCCGTTCTGGGCGAAGGTGGGCGCCCGCGCGTTCGGACAGTGGCGGCAGAGCCAGGCGGGGTGGTTGCCCGGCCTGCGCGCCCGCGTCGACCGGACCCGCCGCGTGCCCGTCCTCGCGCTCGGACTCGCGACCCGTGAGGCCGAACTGGCCGAATACGTCCGGTCGTACGCCCGCATCTACGCGGCGGCGGCGGAGGTGGCCGACGCCCGGGTCGTCGTCGACTCCAGCAAGCACGCCTCCCTGGCGTACTGCCTTGCATCGATCATGGACATGCGGGTCGTCCAGGTGGTGCGCGATCCGCGGGCGGTGGCCGCGTCGTGGCGGCGCAAGGTGCGCAGGCCCGAGGACGGGCGGCCGATGACCCGCTGGACGCCCGTGCGCACCGCCGTCCACTGGCTGGCCCAGAACCTGGCCTTCGAGGTGCTGCGCCGCAAGGGCGTGCAGGTCGTCCGGGTGCGTCACGAGGACCTGGTGCGCGACCCGCGCGCGACGCTGGGGCGCCTGGCCACGCGGCTCGGGCTTCCCGCCGGCGATCTCGCCTTCCTGGACGACCGCGAAGCGCTGCTCGGCGTCGCGCACACCGTCTCCGGCAACCCGATGCGCTTCTCGGTGGGACCGATCGAGATACGCCACCGGCCGGCGCCGCTGCCCTGGTCGCAGCGGTGGCTGGTCACCGCGATCACCCTCCCCCTTCTTCTCTTCTACGGCTATCGCCTCGCCTACCGCCCGGGAGCCCGGCGATGATGCCGTCCGTCGGCGTGGTCGTCCCCACCCGGGGCGACCGGCCCGGCCCGCTGCGAGCCGCGCTGACCGGGGTGCTCGCCCAGGAGTACGCCGGCCCCGTCGAGGTGGTGGTCGTGGCCGACGGTGTGCCCGCCTCCCTCGTGGCCTCCCAGGTGTCCGGCGTCGCCGATGCGGAGGCCGGATCAGAGGCGGGATCGGGGGCGGGATCGGGGGCGGTTTCGGGGGCGGTTTCGGGGGCCCAGGAAGCGGTCCGGAGCGTCCGGGTGCTGGGCAACCGGCGGGCCGCCGGCCTGCCGGGCGCGCGCAACACCGGAATCTCGGTGCTCGGCACGGATCTCGTCGCCTTCTGCGACGACGACGACCTCTGGCTGCCCGGCAAGCTGGCCGCCCAGGTCGCCGCGCTGGCCGAGGAGCCCGACGCCGGCTTCGTGAGTTGCGCCGTCGAGGTCGAGTACGGCGACCGCAGGGTGCCGCGGCTGGCCGGCACCGGCCGGGTGACCCACCGGCACCTCACCCGCTCGCGCATGATGATGGTGCACTCCTCGACGTTCCTGTTCCGCCGGGGCTGGACGTGGGTGGACGAGAGCGCGCCGTCCGGTCAGAACGAAGACTGGGACCTCGCGCTGCGGGCCGCCTGGCGGCATCCGATCGTCCACGTCGACCGGCCGCTCGTGCGCGTGCGCTGGGGTTCTTCGCACTACGTGGGGCGCTGGGCCGACCGGATCGCCGGGCTGGAGTGGATGCTCGCCCGGCATCCCGGGCTGGCGGCGGAACCGCGTGGCGCGGCCCGCGTCTACGGGCAGCTCGCCTTCTGCCACGCGGCCCTCGGCCGGCGGCGGGAGGCCGCCCGCTGGTCGCTGCGCGCCTTCTCCGCCCGGCCGGGTGAGCCGAGGGCGGCGGTGGCGCTGGCCGTCGCCGGAGGGCTGGTCAGCCCGCGCGCTGTGCTGCACGCCCTCCACCGTCACGGCCACGGCATCTGATGGCCGAGCCCGCGCCCATGCCCACGGCGGCCGTGAACCCGGCGACGCCGGTGTGGCCGTGGTCCGAGGCGGCCCATGCCCAGATGGCCGCGGCACGGGGAGCCCGCCCACCGGCAAAAAGGGTTCAGGTGGACAGGGTCGGCGTGGGCAGGGTCGGCGTGGGCAGGGTTGGCGCGGACACGGTTCGCGTGGGCGGAGTGCTGCTCGACCCGCTCACCCACGCGCAGGTGGTCGCTCGGGTGATGGCCGCGCTGGAGCGCGGCACGGGCGGGCACCTGGTCACGCCGAACGTGGACATCTGCCGGGCCGCCGCCCGCGACCCCTCTCTGCGCGCGCTGATCGACGCGGCCGAACTCGCCGTGGCCGACGGCATGCCGCTGGTCTGGGCGTCGCGCCTGCTCGGGCGTCCGCTGCCGGAACGGGTGACGGGAGCCGACCTGATCTGGTCGCTGAGCGCGGCCGCGGCGGCCCGCGGAGTGCCCGTCTACCTGGTCGGGGGACCGCCCGGCGTCGCCGAGGCGGCGCGGGACGCGCTGTGCGGGCGGCATCCGGGTCTGAACGTGGAGGGCGTCCACGCTCCGCCGTACGGGTTCGAGACCAGCCCGGCGGCGCTGGCGGAGGTGCGGGGACGGCTCGTCGCCGCGCGGCCGTCCCTGGTCTTCGTGGGTCTGGGGTTTCCCCGGCAGGACCGGCTCGTCGCGCAACTGCGGGCCGATCTGCCGGGCGCCTGGTTCGTGGGATGCGGCGCGGCCATCGCGTTCGCCGCCGGTTCGGTGCGCCGGGCCCCGGGCTGGATGGGCGACCACGGGCTCGAATGGCTGTTCCGCCTGATCAGCGAGCCCCAGCGGCTCGCCCGCCGCTATCTGGTCGACGACCTCCCCTTCGCCCTCCGCCTCCTGTCGGGCGCCCTGCTGCGCAGGGCCTTCGGGTCGCGAAGCAGACATTAGGAAGCGGACGTCAGGAAGCAGGGGCTCGCAAGCAGGGGCTCGAAAGCAGGGCTCAGAAGGCGTACGGGCCGAAGCGGCCCCAGGCGACGACGGCGGCCAGCACCAGGAGCACCAGGTTGACGACGATGACCTGGGATTCCGCGCGACGGGCGTGAACGACGGCCGCTCCGGCCATGATCAGGGCGATGCCGAGCGCGGCGAGTGGCGTCAGCACCGGGGCGATGCCCGTGACGGCGGGCAGGACGAGGCCGAAGGCGATCAACACCTCAAGAGCGCCGAGGCCCTTGATCGTGCCTGCGGAGAAGTCCTCGGTCCAGGTCATGCCGGACACCGCCAGCCGGTCCTTCGGCTGGGCGAGTTTCATCACCCCGGCGACGAGGAACGCGAGGGTGAGCAGGCCGGCGATGACCCACAGGACGATGTTCATGGAGAGTCCGTTCTTGCGGCAGCAGAGCGAAATGTAGCGGATGGGCGAGCCGCGGCCGTCGCGGGCGATCGCTGTCACGCCTGTCGCACGTGGTCGGCGAAATATTCTTCGAAGAAATCCGGGAGCCGGTGTCGGATCGGGGCGGTGGTGTTCGTAGCAGGGGTGAGGCCGCCCACGAGCGGCGGCGCCAAGGCGAAGGAACCGCGATCATGAAGCTGACTACCATCACTCAGGTCACCGTCGATGGAGTGGTGCAGGGAAACGGCGGCGCGTCGGACGAGGACCGCAGGAACGGATTCGAGCGCGGCGGATGGGCCCTGGGCAGGGGCGACGACGAGACCCACGCGTTCATCAACCAGACCTACCAGCGCGCCGACGCGTTCCTGCTCGGCCGGCGGACCTACGAGCTGTTCGCCGGCTCGTGGGGGACCATGACGGTCCAGGATGCCCCTGGCTGGGAGGGCGTTGTGGAAGCGTTGAACACACGGCCCAAGTACGTGGCGTCGACCACGCTCACAGATCCGGCGTGGTCGGATACGACCGTCCTGTCCGGAGACGTCGCGGCCGCCATCGCGGACCTGAAGGCCACGCCGGGCGGTGAGCTGCAGGTGCACGGCAGCGGCACCCTGACCCGGTGGCTGCTGGAGAACGACCTGGTCGACGAGATGACCCTGATCGTCGTTCCCGTCGTTGTCGGCCAGGGCGCGCGGCTGTTCCCGGACGCCGGCCCGGATCTTGCGCTCGACCTGGTCCAGTCGCGCGTCGACTCCAAGGGCGTGACGATCCAGGTCTACCGGCCGGCCGGGCGCCCGCAGTATGCGACAGCGTGAAGTCCCCGACCGGTACCCCCCTGCACCCCCTGCTCGACACCCCTGCCTCGACAGCCCGTCTGGACAACCCCGTCTCGACGCCACAGGAGATGATTTTCAGATGCGGTACCTGATTTCCGTGATCCACGACCAGGCCGGCCTCGCCACCCCGGAGGAGGACGCGGCGATCGACGTGTTCAACGACAGGCTCCGGGCCGAGGGCCACTGGGTCTTCGCCGGTGGCCTCGCCTCGCCCAGCACGGCCACCGTCATCGACAACCGGGGCGGGGAGGCGATGGTCACCGACGGGCCCTTCCTGGAGTCGAAGGAGTATCTCGCCGGCTTCTGGATCATCGAGGCAGCCGACCTCGACGCGGCGCTCAAGCTGGCGGCCGAGGGGTCGAAGGCCTGCAACCGGAAAGTCGAGGTGCGGCCGTTCCTGTGAACGGGATCGACGCCCACGAGGCGATCACCAAGGCCCACCATGAGGAATGGGCACGAGTGGTCGCCTCCCTGACCAGGCGCTTCGGGGACCTCGACATCGCCGAGGAGGCGGCCGCCGAGGCGTTCGCGACCGCCGTCCAGCGGTGGCCGGCCGACGGCGTGCCCCCCAACCCGGGCGCCTGGCTGACCACCACGGCCAACCACAGAGCCATCGACCGGATCCGGCGCGAGATCAAGCGCGACGACAAGCACAAGGAGGCTCAGATGGTCTATGACGACGACCCGCCCGAGCCTGTCGGCGCCATCGACGACGACCGGCTCCGGCTGATCTTCACCTGCTGCCACCCGGCACTGGCGATGGAGACCCGCGTGGCGCTGACGCTGCGCATGGTCGCCGGCCTGACCATGCCCGAGATCGCCCGCGCCTTCCTTGTGGCCGAGAGCGCCATGGGGCAGCGGATCACCCGCGCGAAGGCCAAGATCAAGGCGGCGCGCATCCCCTATCGGGTGCCGTCGGCCGAGGATCTCCCGGCGCGCGTCTCCGGCGTCCTCGCCGTCCTGTTCCTCGTCTTCAACGAGGGCTACCTGGCCACCGGCCCCGGCACCGATCCCGTACGGCACGAGCTGACCGCCGAGGCGATCCGGCTCGCCCGCCTGATCCGTGTCCTCCTGCCGGACGACGGTGAGGTGGCGGGGCTGCTGGCGCTGATGCTCCTGACCGAGGCTCGCCGCCCCGCCCGGGTCTCGGCCGGCGGCGAACTGGTCCCTCTGACCGAGCAGGACCGAGGGGCCTGGGACGCGGAACTGATCGCCGAGGGTCACGGGCTGGTGCGCGAGCGCCTCGCCGCTGCCGCCGCCGGGGTGGCTCCGGGTCGCTACCAGATTCTCGCGGCGATCAACGCCGTGCACACCTCCGCCCGCGACATCCGCGACACCGACTGGTCGCAGGTCCTCGCCCTCTACGACCAGCTCGTCCGCCTCGACCCCTCGCCGATCGTCACCCTCAACCGGGCCATCGCGGTCGCCGAGCTCGACGGCCCGGAGGTGGCACTGGCCATCGTCGACCGCCTCGCCGAGGCGTTGGCCGGCTATCACGCCTACCACGCCACCCGCGCCGACCTGCTACGCCGGCTGGGCCGCAGCCGGGAGTCACGCGCGGCCTACGACAGAGCCATCGAACTGGCCGGCAACACCGCGGAGACCGCCCACCTCACCCGGCGCCGCGACCAAGTGCGGTAGCGCCACGACGCCTCCCGTACGGGAGGTCCGGCGGTGTTCCGCAGCCGGACGAGCACGGCGACGACACGAGGCCAGAGAGGCGAGCTCAGCCGCGGTCGGCGGCCTGCACGGCGGCGTCTACGGTGTGCCGCAGCAGCAGCGCGGTGGTGACCGGGCCGACCCCGCCGGGCACGGGCGTGAGCGCCCCGGCCTTGCCCGCGACCGCGACCGCGTCGACGTCGCCGACCAGGCCGCCGTCCTCGGTGGGGTTGGTGCCGACGTCCACGACCACCGCCCCGGCCCGCACGTGCTCGGCCGTGATCAGCCCGGCGCGGCCGACCGCGGCCACGACCACGTCGGCCGCGGAGGTGACGGCGGCCAGGTCCCGCGTACGGGAGTGGCAGACCGTGACGGTGGCGTTCCTGTCCAGCAGGAGATGGGCGGCGGGTTTGCCGACCACGGTGGACCGGCCGACCACGGCGACGCGGCTGCCGGCCAGGTCGATCTCGTGGTGGTCGAGGATCGCCACGACGGCCTCGGCGGTCGCCGGGGCGAAGGCGGGCAGCCCCGCGGCCAGGCGGCCCAGCGACAGGGGGTTGGCGCCGTCGACGTCCTTCTCGAACGCGATCGCGCCGGCCAGATCCTCCAGCTTCGCCCCCTGCGGCAGCGGGGTCTGGAGGATGATCCCGTGCACGGTGTCGTCGTCGCTCAGCGCCGCCAGCCTGTCGCGGATCGAACCGGGGGCGGCCTGCGCGCCGAGGTCGACGATGTCACAGGTGATGCCGGCCTTCTCGGCGGCGCGGGCGATCGAGCGGACATACCAGGCGCTGGACTCGTCGGCCGTGGCGACGACGACGGCGAGCTTCGGCGGCGCGCCGGCCGCGGCGAGCGCGGCGGCCCGCTCGGCGGCCCCGGCCCGGATCGACGCCGCGAGCTCCTTGCCGGACAGGACGCGGGCGCTCACTTCGCGATCTCCTCGCGGACGGCGGCGGTGACGCGTTCGGCCCGTGCGGCGACCTCGTCCACGCCGGCCGCCTCGGCGGCCAGTTCGGCGCGGACCCGCTCGTCCTTGATTCCCCCGAGGTTGATCTCGATGTTCACCCGGGCGGTGGTCGCCGCCGCCCGTGCGGCCTCGGTGGCGGCGGCGATGTCGGAGACGACGTTGCGGTTGCCGATGGGCAGTAGTTCTTCGGCGACGCCGATGGCTCTCCTCGCGACGGCGACCACCTCGGCAGGGACCTTGCCTGCCCCCACCAGCGCCTCGGCGATGGCGGCCGAGCGGGCGGCCTTCGCCTCGTCGGTGTCCTTGGGCAGCTTGTACGCCTCGGTGACCGCAGTGAACGCCGCCGCGTCGTCCTCGGCCAGGCGTAGGGCGCTCGATCGCAGTTCGTCGGTCTCGCCGGTGATCCGTTCGATCACGGCCGCGTGCTCGGCGTAATTCTCGCCGGTGGTGTAACGCGCGACCATGCCCAGCAGGGCCGCGGCCTGCGCGGCGTGCAGGGCCGCGGTGGCGCCTCCGCCCGGCGCGGGCACCCGATCGGCGAGGCGGGACAGGAAATCGCTGATCTTCTCGTCGCGCATCGCGCTCGTCCTCCGGTCGTCCTGTTTACGCGTGGCACGCCTCGCGCGTCGGCACGCTTCGCGAATAAGCCACGCCTCGCGCATCGGCACGGTTCGCGAATAAGCCACGGTTCGCGCACGGGCACCGTTCGCGCACGGGCACGCTTCGCGAATGGGCACGGGCACGTCTTCGCGCGTGGCACGGCCGGGAAAATCCTCCCACGGCCCGCTGGTCGCTCCGCGTATGGGCTCGTTCGTGTCAGCGAGACGGGCTGGCCGTCGGAGCCGCGGGCCGTACGGGCGCGGGCGGGGCGGAGTCGCGCCGGGAGGGCCCGGCCGGGGCCTGACCGAGGAGGGTGCCGCCGAGGGCGAGGACCATGCCGAGCAGTTGGATCGGGCTGAGGGCCTGCCCGAGCGCGGCCCAGCCGATAACGGCCGCGGAGACCGGACTGAGCAGGGCGAGGAAGGCGACGGACGTCGCGGGGAGCCGGGAGATGCCGCGGAACCAGATCCAGTAGCCGAGGGCGGTGCCGACGATGCCCAGATAGGCGTAGCCGAGCAGGTTCTCGCCGCTGAGCGCCGGCGGCGCGCCCTCGATCAGCAGAGCGACCGGGACGAGCAGCAGCCCGCCCGCGGTGAGCTGCCATCCGGTGAGGGCGAGGGCGCCGACCCCCTCGGGACGGCCCCAGCGCTTGGTCAGCACGGTCCCGGCGGACATCGACGCGGCCCCGGCCAGCCCGGCGAGCACGCCGACCATGTCGAGCCGTGCCTCGGCACGCAGGACGACCAGCCCGACCCCGAGCAGTCCGAGGAGCCCGGCGAGCACCTTGCGTGCGGTCGGACGCTCGGCGAGCAACAGGGCGGCGAAGACGAGCGCGAACAGCGGCCCGATCGCGCCGAGCACGGCCGCGACGCCGCCGGGCAGCCGGTACGCCGCCAGGAACAGCAGCGGGAAGAACGCCCCGATGTTCAACACGCCGAGCACCGCGGCCCGCCAGATCCACATGCCGTGGGGCAGGACCCGGCCGATGCCCAGCAGCACAAGCCCGGCGGGCAGCGCTCTCATCACGGCGGTGAACATCGGGCGGTCGGGCGGCAGGAACTCCGTGGTCACGGCGTACGTCGAGCCCCAGGCGAGCGGCGTGAGCGCGGTGAGGGCCAGCGTTCCGGCAGAACCGGGCCGGGATGCGGCGGACAGGCTCATGAAGATTGCTCCTCGTTGATAATCTCAACGTTGAAATAACAGCATGAGATTCGCGTAGACGTCAAACTACTCAACGTTGAGATACTTAGTGTTCAGGGGTCGCGATGAACGATGCCGTCGATCTGCTGATGACGCAGTGGGCGCGCGAACGGCCCGACCTGGACGTCTGGCCGATGGGGATCATGGGCCGGATCAGCCGGCTGTCGCGGCTGCTCGACCGGGAGCTGAAGGAGTTCTTCGCCCCGCACGGCCTGGAGCGCTGGGAGTTCGACGTCCTGGCCACGTTGCGGCGGTCCGGTCCTCCGTACGAGCTGACGGCGGGAGCGCTGAACAAGGCGGCGATGGTGACCTCCGGTGCGATCACCAACCGCATCGACCGCATGGCGGCCAGGGGACTGGTCGAGCGGATCCCGGACTCCGGCGACCGGCGGTCGGTCCTGGTGCGGCTCACCGAGCGCGGTCTCGCGCTGGTGGACGAGGTGCTGGAGCCGCACGTCGCGAACGAGGCGCGCCTGCTGGCGTCGCTGGACCCCCGGGAGCGCGACCACCTCGCCGCCGCCCTGCGCTCCCTCCTCGCCTCCCTCGGCGACACCACCCTCGGCTAGTGAGTACGCCCCGGTCCGTATCCTTTCACCGCGACCTCGGGCGTGAAAGGATAGTGATTATCCTTTCATCGAGGGATGCGGCGTGAAAGGATAACCGGCATGGCCGGTTTTCAGGAGGCGTCGTGGCCGACCGCATGGGATGCCCCGAGTAGGCGTGACAGGCGCGGCGGTGTCTACCGCCCGTATCTGCCGGATCGCCTGGTAGGTCGCCTCCTTATCGTGTCGCCCGACATAGCCCGGGAGGTCTCCGTCGTCGAGGGCATGGTGCGGCGGCTTGTCGCCCATCCGGCAGGTTTCGGCATCGACGGTCTCGCCCGGTTTCTTCTCCGGTCCGAGGCGATCGCTTCCTCGCGGATCGAGGGTCTCCAGGCATCTCCCCAGCAGGTCGCTCTCGCCGAACTCGCGGGGTACGACGACGGAGTGTCCAAAGGGTTCACCGCGACGGCACGGCTCGTGGCCAACAACGTGACGGCCTTGCGGCAGGCGGTCACCGATCTGGTGACAGCCGAGTCCGTGTCCACTTCAGACATCGTCGCCCTTCATCAGGTGCTCCTTCCGGAGGAGCGACACCACGGGTTGCGACAGGTGCAGAACTGGGTCGGGGGCGGTGACTGGCATCCGCTGGACGCGGAGTTCGTTCCGCCGCCGCCAGAGCACGTTCCCTCGCTGATGGACGATCTCGCGACGTACCTCAACGGCGCGGAACACGCGGCGCTTATCCAGGCGGCCTTGATCCATGCTCAGTTCGAGACCATTCATCCCTTCACCGATGGCAACGGAAGAGTGGGACGCGCGCTCATCCACACGGTTCTCACCCGGCGAGGCCTGACGCCCAGCGCCATCCTTCCGATCAGCCTGGTTCTGCTCACCCGCTCGGACGAGTACGTCGCCGGTCTCATGGCATACCGCTACTCCGGAGAGCCCGGTTCGTCCGAAGCTCAGGAGGCGGTCGAGACCTGGCTGAGTCTGTTCGTCACGGCGACGAGGACGGCGGTGGAGCAGGCGGAGAAGTTCGCCGACGAGTTGACGCAGGTGCACGAGGACTGGCTGGAACGCCATCGCCGGTTCCGTGAGTCGCGAGGGCTGCGGCCGGTCGCTCGATCCGACTCGGCGGTCGCGCGCCTGCTCGACCTTCTGCCTGCGGCTCCCGTCGTCACCGCTCGTACCGTGCAGCGCCTGCTTTCGGTCACGCACCCCGCCGCTCGGCAGGCGTTGGAGGAGCTCGCCGGCGCTGGCATCCTGAACCCCAAACAGGTCGAGAGAAACACCCGTGGGTATCTGGCGAGTGAGGTCTTCGACCTGCTCACGCTGACAGAGCGCCGATTGGCGAGCACACGTTGGGATACGCGTAAGTCTGCACCCCGGCGGGTCGTGCCGGCTCGGCCCCAGCGGTGACACCTTCGCCACATCGTGCGGGCGGTGACCCCTTGGCATGTGTGGCGTTCCGATGTCGGGCGATGGTGGGCCGGCCGCAACCGTCCGTTCAGTCTCGCCGCTGAGGAGGCCGGTGCTCATCGGACTGTGGACGGGGACGACCTGGGCGAGCTCTGCCGCGTGATCGTCGAGCAGGAGAACCTGGCCGACCTGGCCACCGGGCCGTGAGTCCCGGAATTTCAGGAACCGGGCGGAACGGCGGCGAGACGAGGCGGTGCGCCGAATGCGGTGGAATCGGTGGTCAGGGCCCGTACGCGGGCGGCGTCCTCATAGGGGAGGGAGACCACGGTGAGCGCCCGCCGGGAGTCCATCGGGCGGTAGGCCGTACGGGACAGGCCGGTCCAGGCGAAGGCGGGGCGAGATCCAGAGCGTGAGGACGTGCAGGCGGCGGTGATCCGGCGGGCGGCGCGACCGGTCCAGGGCAGGCCGCACCAGTCGTACAGGTCGCGGAAGCCGTCGAGGGGCGCGGCGCACAGATCCTCATACCGCACGACCTTGATGCCGGCGGCGCGCCGGGCCACCGTGTCGGTGACCCGCCGCGCCACCTTCCACACCATGGCCGCTCCGGTGACCACGTCGCGGTTCCCGGCGAGCGCTCCGAGCTCGGCCACGTACGGGTGGTCGCGCAGCAGGAGGGGCTGGCCGAGCAGTTCGCGCACGTCCACCCTCCAGCCGAGCCGCCGCCAGCTTCCGGCGAACGACACGGGATCGCGGACCACGACGACCACCCGGCACCCGAGGCGGCCGGCGAACCACTCGGCGGACAGGAGCGCGAACGGATCGTCGAGCAGCGCCCGCCTGGCCAGCAGGCGGCCCGTGGTGAACGCCGTGCCGTACTTGGCCATCCGCGCGAGGTCGCCCGGCCCGTGGTTGCGGCGGATCTCGGCCAGCCAGTTGTAGCGCAGCGCGACCGTGCGGGAGAACGCCGCCAGCCACGGCGTCTCGTTGCCGGGGCAGATGTACTGGAAGCGGTGGGTCACCGACGCGTCGAGCACACCGGGGGAGCGGCCCGGCGGGCGCTGCGGGTTCAGCGGTTCGTTGACGTAGACCAGCCGCCCGCTCGCCGTGAGCATCCGGCCCACCCAACTCGTGCCGCTGCGCGGCAGGCCGGTGACCAGCACGGGCGGCTCCGCGGTCATGAGGTCGCCCTCGCCGCCCCGGACGCCCCGGCACCGCCCGCCGTACCCGCACCGTCGGCCGCCGCCCCAGCCCCAGTCGCCGCCCCGGCCGTACCCGCACCGCCAGCTGCCTTCGCGACATCAACCGAGCGGCCTCCGCCGAAGGGGAGGAGGCCGTAGCGGCGGTGGACCTGCACGGCGGGCAGCAGGTTCTTCACGAGCACGCCGCCCGACCAGCCCAGCACCGCCCCCAGCGCGCCGTGCGCGGGGACGAGCAGCACATCCAGGGTGATCGTCACGGCGACGGCCGTCGCCACGTTGGCCAGGCTGGCCGCCGTGCGCCCGCCCGCGACGAGCACGACGTCGACCATGCCGCAGGCGGTCGCGACCATCATCGTGGCGGAAAGGACGAGCGCTATCGCGCCGCCGCCGGCGTAGGCGGGCCCGAACAGCGGAAGCAGCCACGGCGCGAGCGCCGCGTATCCCAGCCAGAGCGGCCAGGTGAGCACGACCAGCCACCTGGTGGTGGTCCGATACAGCGCGCGGGCGCCATCCAGGTCACCCTCGGCCAGGGCCCTGACCAGCCGCGCCTGCGCGGCCTGGGCGAGCCCCTGACCGGCGAGCTGCCCCAGCACCTTGAACCGGGTCGCCGCCGTGTAGACGGCTGCGGCGGCGGGACCCGCGAGCAGTGCGACGATTACCACGTCGAGCCGCTGGAACACCGACTGCACGGCCGCCGCGGCCGACCGCGGGGTGGTGTGCCGCCAGAAGGCGCCCACCTCCCCCACGTCGTACGGCCCGAGCCCGCGCAGCCGCACGGCGGCCAGCGCCGCGCCGGCCACGGAGGGAAGCGCCCAGGCGGCGGCCAGCATCGGCGGCGGGGCCCCGGCGAGCACGGCCGCGGTGACGAGGGCGAGCTGCCCGAGCGGCTGGACGGCCCCGGCGAGCAGCAGCGTCGGCCGCATGGTGCCGAGGCCGCGGGTGGCGCAGATCAGCACGTCCGACAGGGCGACGAACGGCAGGGCGACGGCGAGCACGACCCAGACGCCGCCGGGCACGCCGGTGAGTCCGGCCAGCGGCCCGGCGGCCACGACCACACCGGCGCCCGTCACGGACGCGAGCGCGGCCACCGGCGCCAGGATCCCGCGGACGAGCCGCCGCCCCCCATCCCGGCCGGCGCCGTCGACGGACCGGTTGCGGGCCAGGGCGTGGACGAGGCCGTTGCCGGTGTCGAGGCGGACGACGCCCGCGAGCATCAGGCACAGCGCGGTGGCCGTGAAGAACGCCCCGGCGGCGGCCGGGGTGAGCGACCGCGTCACCACCAGCACGAGCGCGAACTGCCCGCCCGCCGTGGCGCCCGCCGTGGCCAGGCCGGCGAGCCCATGCCGGAAAAGAGCGGGGGGTCCGGTCAGCGCCGCCACGAGGGCACCGCTCCGAGCCACGGGACGAGCAGCGCGTCCCACGGCTCGAAGTGGTCGCGGAGCCGCCGGTGCACCGATGCGGGCATGGCCTCCCGCGGCCGGGCGTTGTGCCGCTCGAACTCCACGCCGCCGAGCCGGGGCAGTCCCAGGAATTCCAGCACCCGGTCGTACGCGGCGCGGGGGTCGCGGAACAGCAGTCCGCTGTCGAGGACCAGGATCCGGTCGCGCCCCACGAGCGGTTCCAGCCGGGCCAGTTGCTCGGCGTACCGCCCCCGGGCCAGATAGGCGTGGTGCCGGTGCGCGTGGCTCGCGTATCCGGGGACGGTCCGCAGCCGTTCGGCCTCGCCGGCGAGGCGCTCCGGCTCCAGCGCGAGGGCGCGCTCGAAGGCCGGCTCGGTCTCGAATCCCCGCGCCAGCTCGTGGGCGTGGGCGGAGCAGGCCCGCTCGACCGGGTCCCGGACCAGGACGATCAGCTTGACGCCGGGAAGGTCCGCGGCGATGCGGGCCCCCGCCAGGGGATGGAACAGGTAGTAGGGGGCCGACTCGAACGCCTGAGGGGCGTGCCCCCACCGGAAGCGGAGCGCCTGCGCCCTGGACGTCAGCGGGAAGTGGGCGCGATACCAGGGCAGGCCCCGCTCGTAGGCCATGTCGAAGTAGTGGACGCCCTTGCGCAGCACCGGCTTCATGACCAGAGGGTGCCGGGACAGGGAGCGGTACAGCGAGGTGGTGCCGCACCGCTGCGCCCCGATGATCAGGAACGACGGCAGCACCCGGCCCGCGCTGGTCGCCCTCCCGGCGGCGAGCGAGACGGCGTGCGCCGACTGCTTCAGCGCCGACTGTTTCAGCGCGGGGAGTTTCAGCGCGGGGTGTTTCAGCGTTGAGCTCAAAGCAGGAACTCCAGGTGATCGACCAGAGGGTTCAGCCAGACGGCGGGCGGCCCGAGCGGCTCCTGGCCGTCGCGGCGGTGCCGCTCGGCCAGGGCGACCAGGTAGTGGGCCGCCGTACGGCGTGCCTGGGCCACGTCGACGCCGAACGGTTCGAGGAGCCCGCCCGCCTGGGCGAGACAGGAGCGGGCGGCGACCGGGGGCGGCATCCGGCGCAGCGCCCGGTGGAAGAAGTGGTGCAGGGCGTCGAAGCCGGGCGGCACGCCCACGGCGAACCGCTCCCAGTCCCACACGAGCAGCCGCCCGTCCACACCGGCGGCGACGTTCCAGGGGGTGAAGTCGCCGTGCCAGGCCGCGGTCTCCCCGGTCTGCTCCTCGGAGCCCGCCTCCTCGTCGTACGGGCGGATGGCGGCGATCTCCCGCGCGGCCGAGGTGAGCAGCCGGGCGGGCACGCGGCGGGAACCCACGCGGAGGGAGGTCACGGGCAACGGCGACAGCATCAGCACCTCAAGGCCCCGCCACCTGCCGTGATACAGCACGTCGGGCGGCACGACGACCTTCAGCGGCTGTCCGGCGAGCATGCGCAGCACCTCGCTCTCGTATCGCACCAGCCGCCTGGCCCGCGGCGAGTCGCCGATCTTCACGAACCCCGCGAGCCCCGACCCGTCGTACGCCTCCAGGATCGGTTTGCGGTTGGCGCGGCGGGCGGGCCTGACGTGGACGACGACCCGCATCCGGCGGCCGAGGACGTCGCTCAGGTGCGTCTCGATCGTGTCGGCCCCGCCGGAGACGGGCAGGCCGCGCCCCAGCGGGGTGTGCCACCACGCGCGCGGGACGACCCGCCGGGGGACCAGGCGGTGCGGCAGCACGCTGCGTGCACGGGGCCGGGCACCGGGCCGCGCATCGGGTTGGGCGCCGGGCCGGGCATCGGGCGGCGAAGGGGGGAACAGCAGGTCCATCACCTCGTCCAGGTAGTGGAGACGATCGCTCGCGTCCCTCATCGCGCCTCCCCGAGGTCGGATGCTCCGCCGGCGTTGCGCCACAGCAGGGCGAAGGAGATCAGGTACAGGGTCAGGGCGCTGATCAGCCCGTCGTAGACGACCATGTAGAGCAGCACGAGGATCATCACGAGCGTCCCCGCCCTGCCGATCGGCGTCCGGTCGGCCCAGTAGCGCCGCACCGCGCCGGCGAAGAAGGCGACATACAGCAGGGCCCCCGCGAAGCCCTGGCTGATCATCAGCAGCCACAGCTGCCCGTCGCTGCCGAGCGGGGGATGGCCGCACTCCACGCACCACGAGCTGCGGCCCGTCGTGACCGTGCGATGGCTGCCGTACGCGTTGCGCGTGTTGCCGTATCCGATGATCGGCGAGGTGGCCGCGACCCGGACGGTGGCCGCGACCGTGAACGCGCGGATGCCGTTGCTGTGCGGGTTGTCCAGCCGTTGCGCGACGATCGTGCTCAGCGGCGACAGCAGGAACGCCGCCGCGGCGACGGCCGCGACCGCTCCGGCGAGGAGGGGCCGGGCGCCCCGGATCACCAGGTACGCCGCCGAGACCCCCAGCCCGATCCACAGGCCGCGGTTGAGCGAGTAGACGATCGGGACGGCGGCGACGGCGAGCGCGAGCACGGCCGCCGCGCGGCGGTACGGCCCGCCGTAGGTCCACCAGCCGACCACGAACCAGATCACGAGCACCGAGACGTCGCTGCCCCAGGCGTTGGCCCACTCGAACGGCGCCTCCGGACGCGGCGCGGCGTGCCCGAGCACGTGCTGCATCTGGGCGGCCGTCGGGTGGATCAGGTTGGCGACGAACGGGTTGCCGCCGATCGAGGACGGCAGCGCCATCTCCAGCGGCGAGGTGAACGCGAAGCCGGGCGCGAACACGCCGAGCAGCCCGCCCGCGACGGCCGTCAGGAACAGCACGCCGAGCCACCTGACCAAGGTGCGCTGCGGCAGCTCGTCATGGGTGAGGTTGCCCAGGTAGAGCACCATGATCAGGAGGGAGACGTAGACGGCCAGCCGCATCAGGTAGCCGACGACCCGGCCGGCGGCGAGCTCGCCGTACGTGCCGTCCGGCGTCTCGGCGAGCGTGAGCGCGCTGACCAGGTAGCCCGCCAGCAGCAGCGCCCACAGGCCGAAGCCCTTCGGTGCGCGGAGCGGCCGCCTGCGCCACAGCGCCACCACCATCGGCACGGCCAGCACCACCACCGACAGCCCGCCCAGGCCGAGCGCCCACCAGAGCGGATAACCGAGCAGGAACGCCGCGATCGGCCACGCCGTCCGCGCGGGACGGCGCCGGTGCCGGGGCCGGGCCGCCGGAGGCAGGGCGGTGAGGGGGACGGTGCGGGGGGCGGGGACGGTCACGCGCCCCACTCCGCCGTCTCGGGGACGGGCGCGACGAACCCCGGCGGCACGGCGACGGCGCCGAGCACGCGGGCGCCCTGCCGGCCCAGTTGCCGTACGGCCCGGTTGACCTCTGGGGAGGTCGTCCGGCGCAGGGCGACCAGCAGCAGGGCGGCGTCGGGATGGGCGGACCGGCCGGTCACGACCGTCACCGGCACCAGATGCGCCAGCGCGGAGCCCAGGCCCTTGGCGAGCTGCCGAGCCGTGCCCTGTATCCGGATGCCGTCGAGGCTCCCCGCCCGCCCGCCGTCCCGGTTTCTCGCCCGCCCGCCGCCGTCCCGGCCTCCTGTCCCCACGCCTTCGAGGAGCAGCCGGTGGGGCCCGCCGCCCAGCGAGGTGGCGACGGCGGCGGCCATCTCGTCGAGGAACCCCGAATCCGGCCTGGCCGGAAGCTCGGCGAGCAGCGGCAGGCCGCACAGCCGTTCGACGTCCGCGCAGGCGCGGATGCGGGTGTCCAGCCGGTCGCGGCCGAACGCGGCCCCCGCCGCGGCGAGTACGCCGAGGAACAGGCCGCTGCCGAGGAAGAGCGGCGGGCTCGGGTAGGCCGGCCGCGCGGGCGGCGTGGCGGGGCTGATCACCGTGCCCGGCGTCACCGCGACGGTCTTGAGCGCGTCGTAGCGCAGCGTGAGGTCCGACACCTGCC
Source organism: Microbispora bryophytorum (assembly GCF_006874465.1). GTDB lineage: Bacteria > Actinomycetota > Actinomycetes > Streptosporangiales > Streptosporangiaceae > Microbispora > Microbispora bryophytorum. Next base: position 47,635 of record NZ_VIRL01000006.1, read on the forward strand.
GGGCGAGCACGGTCTTCCGCCTGGTCGTTCCCGGCCCCGCCGCGGTCCGGGCGGTCGCGGTCTGGGTGGCCTGGGTGGTCTGAGTGGTCGTCTGGGCGGTCTGGGCGGGGTCTGTGGTCGCCGCCCCGGTCGCGGCGGCCTTGTCGAGATCGTTCTCGACCTCGCGCAGCCGCGCGGAGATCAGCTTCAGCTGGCCGTCGATCGCGTCCTCGGCGGCGCGGGCGCGGTTGCGCAGATACGCCTCCGCGTACGCCTGGGCCCCCGCGGCCGCGGCCCGGGGATCCGACGCCGAGTAAGAAATGGAGAGAATGGCGGAATTGGGAGGAACGTCGATCGTCACATGCTCCCGCAATTCCTCCGGATCCGGATATTTCAGAATCGCGGCGGCCAGGGTGGCGACGACCGCCGATCGGGCGATCTGGGATTCGGTGTCGAGGTTGAGCGTTTCCCGTTGCCGGGAGTTCGGCGCGTTGAACTGTTCCTGGGCGCCGGTCGGCACTACCTGCACCTGGGCGATCGCGGTGTAGCGCTCGGGGGTCAGCGCGAGCGCCGCGGCCCCGCCGCCCACTCCGGCGAGCAGGCAGACGGCGGCGACCAGGCGCCTGCGCCTGAGCACAGAGCCGTATTCAGAAAGGTCGCGGCTGTGCGGCGGCAGGCTCATCGAACTCCCCGTGCCCTCGGTTCGTCACGCGGCGGCGGCCGGCGGTGGGGCCACCGGCGCCCCCCGGATGAGGAGGAGCGGCCGGACGCGTTCGCGGTCCCGGCGGCGGTCCGGCGGGATCCGGTCTCGAACTATAAGCCGCCACGGAGTTTCACCCCCGGCTATTGCCGAATTCGCGTCAGGCGATGGCCGCTCAATTAGCCGATGAAAACGGAAATATCCGTACTCGTGATATGGGGAAACGGCCCCCGAAGCCACGGGGATTGATGGGATGGTGTTTGCCCATCCGTTCATTGCGTGGTCTGCCGAGGAAGGGGGCGCGATGAGACTCATCGCCGGCTTGGCCGTACTGGTGGCGGGGGCGTGCACGACGGCCTGCACGGGCACCGCCACGAGCGGGCGGGTGCCGGGCGGCGGCGCCGGGACGAGGCCGGTCGCCTGCGCGGTCACGGACAAGCTCATCCCGACGTGCGGGGCGTGGTGGGGGATCGCGCCCGACGTCTTCTCCGGACGCGGCCCGATCCGCGCCGTGGACATGGCCGAACGGCGCATGGGCCGCCGGGCCGACATCGTGCACGTCTACCACCGGGGCGGAGAGCTCTTCCCGACCGCCGAGGAGCGGGAGATCGCCAAGGGGCCCCGCCTGCTGCTGGTGAACTGGAAGCCGGCACTCGACCACACCTGGGCCGAGGTCGCGCGGGGCGTGGTGGACAAGCGTGTCGACAGGCTCGCCGAGCACATCCGGCGCACCTTCCCCGGCCGGTTCTTCCTCACGATCCACCACGAGCCGGAAAACGACGTGCGCGAGGCCGGGGGCTACTCGCCCGCCGACTACGTCGCGATGTACCGCCATGTGGTGGCCCGCCTGCGGCAACAGGGGGTGCGCAACGCGGTGACCGTGATGACCTACATGGGCGCGCCCAACTGGGCGGCCAAGCCGTGGTTCGGCAGGCTCTACCCCGGCGACGACGTGGTCGACTGGGTGGCCTTCGACCCGTACGCGGACGACCGGGTGAGCGACTTCGCCGGGCTGGTCGACAAGACCCGGCCCGACGCGCCGGGCTGGCCCGGGTTCTACCGGTGGATGCAGGCCAGGTTCCCGGCCAAGCCGATCATGGTCGCCGAGTGGGGCGCCTTCGAGCGGCGCGCGGCGCCCACGTTCAAGCGCGACTTCTTCGAGTCGGTCCGGCGCCAGATCGGGGACTATCCCCAGATCAAGGCGCTGGTCTACTTCGATTCGCCGCTGGCGCCCCGGGGCGACACCAGGTTCGACACCACGCCGGGCGCCACCCGGGCGTTCTCGGAGCTCGCGCGGCTGCCGCGCTTCACGTCGACGCCGGTGCCGCCCTCCTGAGCCTGCGGCTGACGCCTCAGCGGACCCAGCCGCCCGCGGTGACGAGGTTCAGCACGGCGCCGACCGCGCGGTCGATCGTCATGTCCGTGGTGTCGAGGACGAGGTCGGCGTCATCCGGCTCCTCGTACGGGTCGGAGATCCCGGTGAACTCCGGGATCAGCCCGGCGCGCGCCTTGGCGTACAGGCCCTTGCGGTCGCGGCGCTCGCACTCCTCCAGCGGCGTGGCCACGTGGACGAGCAGGAGGTCGCCGCCGACCTCCTCGACCATCGCCCGCACCTCGTCCCGCGTCTCGGCGTACGGCGCGATGGGCGCGCAGATCGCCAGGCCGCCGTGGCGGGCGACCTCGGCGGCCACGAAGCCGATCCTGCGGATGTTGCGGTCGCGGTCCTCGCGCGAGAACGTGAGCCCCGCCGACAGCATCCGCCGCACGACGTCGCCGTCCAGGTAGGTGACCGTGCGGCCGCCACGTTCGAGCAGGGCGTCGCGCAGGCCCCGGGCGATCGTCGACTTGCCCGAGCCGGACAGGCCGGTGAAGAACACCACGAGCCCCCGCTTGTGCGGCGGCCCGGGGATGGTGATCGGCGCGGGACCGGCGTAGTGCTCGGTGGCGCCGTAGTTGCGGGCCACGTGCTCGCGGAGTTCGAGGTCGATCTCGGTGTCCTCGCGCGGCGCGAGCGGCACCGCGACCACCGTCGCCCCCCGGAGCCGCTCGGCCGCCTTGAGCGCGGCGCGCACCAGGGCAGGGCCGCTCTCGCCGAAGACGAGGGGCATGAGGAGCACGGTGGCGTCCAGTTCCTCGGCGGTCGCCGCCACGTCGTCGAGCGCGGCGCCGTCGAGCGGCCCGCGCATCGTCACCGCGAGGACCTCTCCGTCCGGCAGGTCCTTGCGGACCTCCTCCGGGGTGCGGCGCAGCCGGGAGAACGGGCCGTACACGGGGGCGTCGAGCGCCTCGACCGGCCCGGCGGCATGGTGGCCGTCCCGCTCCACGACGGTCAGCACCGCGACCGCCGCGCCCTCGGGATCCCTGAGCGTCACCCGGTCGCCGGGCCCGAACTCGTCCGGGAGCGCGATCGTGATCGGGTCGGGCCAGGACGCCCCTCCGGGCAGCCGCCCACGCTCGACCACGCTCTCCACCTCGGCCGAGGTGAGAAAGCCGGCCAGCGGCGCGTACGCGCCGGACAGCAGCAGCTCCAGGTCGGCCAGCTCACGCGCGTCGGGCGTCCACTCGGTCATGGCTTCCGTTTCCGCTCGATTCTTCGCCGCTCGGTGGGTCGGATACGCACCCTACTGGCTACCGCACGCATAGCGTGCCGGTGCTCAGGGCGTCTACAGGCAGACACTAATCCGAGGAGGTGCTCGTGGACGCCGCAGAAGAGCGACGATTCCGCGAATTCGTGTCGGCTCGCGCGCCGGCGCTGATGCGGCTGGCCTATCTGCTGACCGGAGGGGACCAGCACTCGGCCGAGGATCTGGTGCAGACCGCCCTGGCCAAGGTCGTCACGCGGTGGGGGCGGCTCGACGAGCCCGAGGCGTACGTGCGGCAGGTCATGTACCGGCAGCAGATCAGCTGGTGGCGGCTGGCGTGGCGGCAGCGGGAGACCAGCGTGGCCGACGTGCCGGAGCACCCGGCCGGCCGCACGGGCACCCACGAGGCCGAGCTGCGGATGATCCTGCGCAAGGCGCTCGCCCGGCTGACGCCCCGTCAGCGCGCCGTGCTCGTGCTGCGCTATCTCGAAGACCTGCCCGAGGACGAGGTGGCCCGGGTCCTCGGCTGCTCCGTCGGGACCGTGCGCAGCACCGCGCACCGGTCCCTCGCCCGGCTGCGGACGACCGCGCCGGAACTCGCCGATCTGCGCCTGAGTGAGGTGATCTCATGACGCCCCGGATGCTGAAGCAGACGCTGGAGGAGTGGTCGCGGGAGGTTCACGTGCCCGCCGACCTCGCCGACCGCGCACTGCGCCGCCGGTCGCGGCTGCGCCTGACGAGATTCGCAGGGGCGGTCTCGTGCGCGGCCGTCGTGGCGGCCGTGGCCCTGCTCGTGCCGCTGGTCGTGGCTCCCCGCTTCGCGCCGCCGGTGGGCACCGGCGGCGCGCCGGTGGTGGTACCCGTCCAGCCGTACCGGCAGACGACCCCCGCGCAGGACGTGCTCGCCGACACGGAGAACTCCCCGCCGAAGACGATGATCGCGGCGGGCAGAGTGGCCGTCTCCGCCTACTACACGTGGCGGTCGCGTACGGTCGCCGGGCGCAAGGTGCTGGACCGTACGTGGTATCTGCTCGACCAGGTGACGGGGAGCTACGAGAAGACGGAGTGGGGCTGGGCCGAGGTCGCCCCCGGCCTGCGCTGGGCGGCGGTCCTGGAGAAGGACCTGCCCGTGCGGAGGATCGGCGTCTTCGACATGGAGACGCGGCAGGTGCGGGCGTGGGTGTCGGTGGACCACCCCGTGGGCGGCGTCGCCTGGTCGCCCGACGGCACGCGCCTGCTGGCCACCACCTACGACGAGTCCCCCGACCTGGACATGACGTCCGTCGGCGAGCGGCGGTGCCCGGCCCGGGTCGCGGCGACGCCCGGCAATCTCCGGCAGCCCCCCCAGATGATCTCCACCAGTCGCACCGGCTTCTACGTCGTCGACGTGGCCACCGCGACGGCGGGGGGCTTCCACGCCGTCGATCCCTGCCTGACCGAGAACAGCAACGTGCGGCGCGACTTCCGCTGGAGCGACGACGGCACGCTGGTCCGCGAGGCCAGCAACATCTGGAAGCGGCCGGACGCCTTCTACGACCTCGGCGGCAGACCGCACGACGCGCCCGACGGCTACGTCCTGACCGAGTCGCAGGCGGGCGTGTCGCCCGACGGCACGCTGCTCGCGGGCCGGGACGGCATGCCCACCAAGGTCACCGAGCTGTCGACGGGCACGGTCGTGGGCCGTCAGCAGGTGCTCCAGCTGCGCGCCTGGGCCGACGACCGCCGCCTGGTCGCGCTGGGCTGCGCGGGCACGTGCGGAAGCGAGTTCCACAACGGCCTGGTCCTGGTGGGCGTCGACGGCAAGGACATGGTCCAGCTCTCGGTCTACCGGAAGAACAGCCTGAAGCCCGAGGCGTGGCAGCCGGTCCTGACGCTCAGGTAGCGGCTCAGATGAGGCGGGCGAAGTGGTTCTGCGGGCGGCGGATCACCATGGTGATCTCGTCCTCGGTCCCGTTGAGCCTGCCTCGCGAGAGCGCGGCCACGGCCCGGCAGACCACGGAGACCAGGCCGCCGTGCGGACCCCGCCGGGCCGGGCCGCTCACCGCCGAGTAGTCCTCGGCGATCATGAGCCCGCGCATCAGGCAGTACGCCTGGATGCCCTCGCGGGAGGCCAGCGGCTCGTACATCGCCGGAAGCGGCCCCACGGACCCGGCCGGGGCGAGCGTGCGCCACAGCGCCCGGCGCAGCCGGCGGGGCGTCACCCGGTCGCAGAAGCCGTACGCCGACTTGCGGTCGCGCATCTTCAGCAGCAGCAGCCCGCCGGGGCGCAGCCCCGCCACGAGCCGGTCGAGCACGAGCTCGGCGTGGCGGATGCGTTCGAGGAGGAACGACACGTAGACGACGTCGAAGGAGCGCGGCGGGATCGGCACGAGCCGAAGGTCGCCCAGGTAGGACGCCTCCAGATCGCCGCGATTGGCGGTGTGGGCGCGCAGGGGCGGCAGATCCTCGTCCACCCCCGTCACCCTCGGCTCGTAGCGCCCCACGTCGAGGGCGCCGCCCCGGCCGCATCCGGCGATCAGGATGTCGAGCCGCCGTCCGAGCTGGTCGGTCCACTGCTCGCGGATCCGCTGGCTGAACACGTCGTCCTGATCCGCGGACGACAAACGAACCTCTGTCATGCCACTGAGGGTAATCACTTGACGACCCACAGTTGCGCATTTGCCGTCACCCATCATGTCCCGGCCGAGGAGCGAGCGGAGCGAGGCGAGGGGACAGGGCGTAGCCTTGGTACCCGCGGCCCGGTTGGGAGCGTCTCGCGGATCTCCTTCACCAGGGGGGATCGGCCGGATGAACGGGGTCGCTTCCGCACGCCGGCTGTCTTTGTCACGGGGCTCTTTGAAGGCATCAATGTCTCTTTCCGGACTGCTCGACCTCGTATCCGCCGAACCCAGGCTGGCCGCCGCGCTCGACGCGGCCGGGCAGACCGCCCACCCCGGCGCCGAGTTGGTGGCGCCGCCCGCGCTGCGGCCGTTCGCCGTGGCCGCGCTGTCCCGCGTACGGCCGGTGCTGGCCGTCACGGCGACCGGGCGCGAGGCGGAGGATCTCGCCGCCGCGCTCACGAGCCTGGTGGACGAGAACCTGGTGGCCGTCTTCCCCGCCTGGGAGACGCTGCCGCACGAGCGCCTGTCGCCGCGCAGCGACACGGTCGGCCAGCGCCTGGCCGTGCTGCGGCGGCTCGCGCACCCGATCGAGGGCGACCCCGCGGCGGGCCCGCTGCGCATCGTGGTGGCCCCGATCCGCTCGCTGCTCCAGCCCATCGTGGCCGGGCTCGGCGACCTGTCGCCCGTGCGGCTGCGCGCGGGCGACGACGCCGACCTGGACGACGTGGTGGCCCGGCTGGTGGAGAACGGCTACCACCGGGTGGACATGGTGGAGAAGCGCGGCGAGGTGGCCGTGCGCGGCGGCCTGCTCGACGTGTTCCCGCCCACCGAGGAGCACCCGCTGCGGCTGGAGTTCTGGGGCGACACGATCGAGGAGATCCGCTGGTTCAAGGTGGCCGACCAGCGCTCGCTGGAGGTCGCCCAGGACGGGCTTTTCGCCGCGCCCTGCCGCGAGTTGCTGCTCACCGACGACGTACGGCGGCGCGCCCGCGAGCTGGGGGAGGAGCACCCGGCGCTGAAGGAAGTGCTCGACCAGCTCGCCGAGGGTGTGCCGGTGGAGGGCATGGAGGCGTTCGCGCCCGTGCTCGCCGGGGCGATGGACCTGCTGCTCGACCACCTGCCGATCCGGTCGGCCGTGTTCGTCTGCGACCCCGAGCGGATCCGCGGCCGGGCCGTCGAGCTGGTCCACACCAGCCAGGAGTTCATGGAGGCGTCCTGGATCGCCGCGGCGGCGGGCGGCGAGGCCCCGATCGACCTGGAGGCGGCCGCCTTCCGCACGCTGGAGGAGGTGCGCGAGCACGCCGGCGAGCTGGGCCAGCAGTGGTGGAGCATCGCCCCCTTCGGCGAGGGCGTGGAGCTGGACGCGCAGGACGTCGAGGCCTACCGGGGCGACACGCAGCGGGCGCTCGCCGACATCAAGGGCTGGATGGGCACGGGCAAGGCCGTCGTGCTGCTGAGCGAGGGGCACGGCCCGGCCGAGCGCATGGTCGAGCTGCTCAAGGGCGTGGACGTGGCGGCGCGGCTGGTGCCGTCCCTCGACGGTTTGCCGCCGAAGGACGTCGTGCAGGTCACGACGGGCCGCGTCGACCACGGCTTCGTCACGCCGGACGTCGCCGTGGTGACCCACCTCGACCTCGTCGGCCAGAAGGCGTCCACCAAGGACATGCGGCGGCTGCCGTCGCGCCGCCGCAACATGGTCGACCCCCTTCAGCTCAAGGTCGGCGACCACGTGGTGCACGAGCAGCACGGCGTGGGCCGCTACGTCGAGATGGTGCAGCGCACGATCCAGGGCGCGACCCGCGAATACCTCGTGATCGAGTACGCCAGGGGCGACCGGCTCTACGTGCCGACCGACCAGCTCGACGAGGTCACGCGTTATGTCGGCGGCGAGGCGCCCACGCTCAACCGCATGGGCGGGGCCGACTGGGCCAAGGCCAAGACCAGGGCGAAGAAGGCGGTCAGGGAGATCGCGGGCGAGCTGATCCGGCTCTACTCGGCCCGGATGGCCTCGCCCGGCCACGCGTTCGCGTCCGACAGCCCCTGGCAGCGGGAGATGGAGGACGCCTTCCCGTACGCCGAGACGGGCGACCAGCTCGAAGCGATCGACGAGGTCAAGCGCGACATGGAGCGGGCCGTCCCGATGGACCGCCTGATCTGCGGCGACGTCGGCTACGGCAAGACCGAGATCGCGGTGCGGGCGGCGTTCAAGGCGGTGCAGGACGGCAAGCAGGTCGCCGTGCTGGTGCCGACGACGCTGCTCGTGCAGCAGCACCTGTCGACGTTCGGCGAGCGCTTCGCCAGCTTCCCCGTCGCCGTGAAGCCGGTCTCCCGGTTCCAGACCGACTCCGAGGTGCGGGAGACCCTGGAGGGCCTGCGCACGGGCGCGGTCGACCTGGTCATCGGCACGCACCGGCTGCTGTCGCCCGAGGTGAAGTTCAAGGACCTCGGTCTGATCATCGTGGACGAGGAGCAGCGGTTCGGCGTCGAGCACAAAGAGGCCATGAAGCACATGCGCACGCAGGTGGACGTGCTCGCCATGTCGGCGACGCCGATCCCGCGGACGCTGGAGATGGGCCTCACCGGCATCCGCGAGATGTCGACGATCCTCACGCCGCCGGAGGAACGGCACCCGATCCTCACGTTCGTCGGGCCGTACGACGAGAAGCAGATCGCGGCGGCGGTGCGGCGCGAGCTGATGCGCGACGGGCAGGTGTTCTTCGTCCACAACCGGGTCCGCACGATCGACAAGGTGGCCGCGCGGCTGCACGAGCTGGTGCCGGAGGCGCGGATCGCCGTCGCCCACGGGCAGATGAACGAGAGCCAGCTCGAAAAGATCATGGTGGACTTCTGGGAGCGCAACTTCGACGTGCTCGTCTCCACCACGATCGTCGAGTCCGGCCTGGACGTGCCCAACGCCAACACGCTCATCGTGGACCGCGCGGACAACTACGGACTGTCGCAGCTCCACCAGCTGCGCGGCCGGGTCGGCCGGGGCCGCGAGCGCGGCTACGCCTACTTCCTCTACCCGCCCGAGTCGCCGCTGACCGAGACCGCGCACGAGCGGCTCGCCACGATCGCCCAGCACACCGAGATGGGCGCCGGCATGTACGTCGCCATGAAGGACCTGGAGATCCGCGGCGCCGGCAACATCCTCGGGGCCGAGCAGTCGGGCCACATCGCCGGTGTCGGCTTCGACCTGTACGTCCGCATGATGGCCGAGGCCGTCCAGGAGCAGAAGTCCAAGCTCGCGGGTGAGACGAAGGTGGAGGAGCGGCCCGATGTCAGGGTCGAGCTGCCGATCAACGCCCACGTGCCGCACGACTACGTCACCTCGGAGCGGCTGCGCCTGGAGGCGTACAAGCGGATCGCGGCGATCGGCTCGGAGGACGACATCACGGCCGTCCGCGACGAGCTCACCGACCGGTACGGCAGGCCGCCGCAGGAGGTGGACAACCTGCTGGAGGTGGCGCGTTTCCGGATCAGGGCCCGCAAGGCGGGGCTGACCGACGTGACGCTGCAGGGCCAGCAGATCAGGTTCGCGCCCGTGGAGCTGAGAGACTCCCAGCAGGTGCGGCTGCAGCGGCTCTACCCCCGCTCCATCTGGAAGCAGGCGACGAGCACCCTGCTCGTGCCGGTGCCCAAGACCAAACCGATCGGCGGTCAGCCGCTACGCGACCTCGACCTGCTGAAATGGTGTGGGGACCTGGTCGAGGCCCTGTTCCTGGAGCCGATGCGGGTACAGTGACCCGCGAAATTGTCAACATATGCGTGGCCGGTGTCGTTCGGGAGGATCGTCCGTGAAGTCGTATCGAGTGCGCGTCGCCGTGGCGCTGGCGGCGACGGGGATCGCCGTGACCGCGTGCGGCGGCCCCGTGCAGGCGGGTTCCGCGGCCATTGTCGGCAAGGAGCGCATCACCTCCAGTGAGCTGAACGACGAGGTCCGCGCGCTGCGCGCCGACCTTGCCGCCAACAAGATCCCCGAGGGGCAGCTCCAGCTGTCCTTCTCGCTGCCGCAGACGGTCCTGCTCAACATGACCACGAGCAGGCAGTTCCAGGAGCTCGGCCGGAGCAAGGGCGTCACGGCCACCGACCGGGAGGTCGACGACATCGCCGTGGCTCAGGGCGGCTGGGACCAGTTCAACAAGGTGCTGCTGTCCAACGGGATCCCGCTGGACGAGGGCCGTGGCTTCGTCCGGGCCGTCGTCGTCCGCAACAAGCTGGCGCAGCAGTCCGGCGCCGGTCAGGACCAGGAGAGCCAGCAGGCCGCCATCCAGAAGGTCATCCAGGAGGCCGACTCGACCGTGCCGGTGAGATACAGCCCGCGCTACGGCAAGTTCGACCCCCAGCAGGGCTTCGTCGCCGACGACCGCTTCGGCTCGGCGGGCGAGGCCCCGGCCGCCGGGGCCCCGGCGGCCGAGGCCCCGGCGGGCGAGGGCGCCCCGGCCGCCGGGGGTGCGCCCGACACCCCCCAAGCGGGCTAACCCCCAACAACGGCCGTGATCTTGCAGTTTGTCGCACGTTCCGGCGTGACCTGGGCCTTCACCTTTCGTGATCATGCACTTTCCGTGCAGTGCGGCCGCCGACCTGGCCTGATCCGATCCGTGATCTTGCAATTGCAAGGTCACGGATTGGGTCGTGCCTGGCGGCGAGGGTGCGGCCGAATTCTATGCAAGATCACAAAGCAAGGTGGCGCAGGTCGGCAGGGTAGGCTGCGACCTTTTGCAAGATCACGCGCGGGCGGCTCGTTAGGCTGAGGCCATGGCGTTGATCGTGGTGACCACCTCGCCCCGGGTCGCTCCGGGCCTGCTCGCGCCCGCGGCGTGGCAGGCCCTCTCCCGAGGGCGGGTGCTCACCGGCACCCCGGACCACCCCTACCTGCCCTATCTCGACGAGGCCGGCGTACGGGTCGAGGTCGTGACCCCCGACCCCGGCGCGCTCGCCCGCGAGAGCCGTACGGGGACGGTGGTGTGGCTGGCCGCGCAGGACGGCGACGAGGACTTCATGCGCGCGGTCGGCCACGCCGCGATCTCCCTGGACGAGCCGCCGGAGATCGAGGTCGTCCCCGGCTCCTACGACCTGCCCGGCGCCCGGCTGCTCGACCTCGTCCAGGTCATGGACCGGCTGCGCCGCGAGTGCCCGTGGGACCGCAAGCAGACCCACGAGTCGCTCGTGCCCTACCTGGTCGAAGAGGCCTACGAGGTGCTGGAGACCATCCACGAGGGCGCCTACGGCCCGCCGCTGCGCGAGGAGCTCGGCGACCTGCTGCTCCAGGTGATGTTCCACGCCCGGCTCGCCCAGGAACGGACGGGCCCGGAGGGGACGGGCCCGGAGGGGACGGCCGGGGACGGCTTCGACATCGACGACGTCGCCGCCGGGATCGTGGAGAAGCTGGTCCGCCGGCATCCGCACGTCTTCGCGGAGGTCGAGGTCTCCGGCGCCGATGAGGTCGGCGACAACTGGGAGACGATCAAGGCGGCCGAGCGGGCCGCCAAGGGGGAGACCGCCTCGGTGCTCGGCGGCGTGCCGATGGGCCAGCCGGCGATCTCCCTGGCCGCCCAGCTCCTGCGCCGGGCCGGCCGGGCCGGCGCGCCCGCCGCTCTCGCGGGCGACCTCGCCCCGACCGCCGGCGCCCGCCTGTTCGCGCTCGTACGGGAGACCCAGGACGCGGGGCTCGACCCCGAGGCCGAGCTGAGGGCGGCGGCCAGGGAATACCGGCGGCGCGTGCAGCAGTGGGAGGACGCCGCGGACACGCCGTGAACGGGTGCCCCTGCGCCGTACCGGGTAGTAGGGACCGATAGGCTCGGGTGGCAAACCGCCCGCCATTTTGCTAGGAGCGTTCGTGGCTGCCATCGAGGCCATCACCGCCCGCGAGATCCTCGACTCCCGTGGGAACCCCACGGTCGAAGTCGAGGTACTGCTGGACGACTACAGCACCGGCCGTGCCGCCGTTCCGAGTGGTGCCTCCACCGGTCAGTTCGAGGCCGTCGAGCTGCGCGACGGGGACAAGAAGCGCTATCTCGGCAAGGGTGTCGAGAAGGCCGTCCTCGGCGTGACCGACGAGATCGCCGACGAGCTCATCGGGTTCGACGCCGAAGATCAGCGTCTCATCGACCAGACGATGATCGACCTGGACGGCACGCCCAACAAGGCCCGTCTCGGTGCCAACGCGCTCCTCGGCATCTCGCTGGCCGTCGCCAAGGCCGCCGCCGACAGCGCCGACCTGCCCCTGTTCCGCTACGTCGGCGGGCCGAACGCGCACATCCTGCCCGTGCCGATGATGAACATCCTGAACGGCGGTGCGCACGCCGACACCAACGTGGACATCCAGGAGTTCATGATCGCGCCGATCGGCGCCGAGACGTTCTCCGAGGCGCTGCGCATGGGTGCGGAGACCTACCACACGCTCAAGGGCGTGCTGAAGGAGAAGGGCTACGCGACCGGCCTGGGCGACGAGGGCGGCTTCGCGCCGAACCTGCCGTCGAACCGCGACGCGCTCGACCTGATCCTGGTCGCGATCGAGAAGGCCGGTTACACGCCGGGCCAGGACATCGCGCTCGCGCTCGACGTCGCGGCCAGCGAGTTCCACAACGACGGCGTCTACACGATCGACGGCAAGGGAGTGTCGGCCACCGAGCTGATCTCCTTCTACGAGGACCTGGTCCGCTCCTACCCGCTGGTCTCCATCGAGGACCCGCTGAACGAGGAGGACTGGGAGGGCTGGAAGGCCATCACCACGTCGCTCGGCGCCAAGGTCCAGCTCGTGGGTGACGACCTGTTCGTCACCAACCCCGAGCGGCTCGGCCGCGGCATCGCCGAGGGCACCGCCAACGCGCTGCTGGTGAAGGTGAACCAGATCGGCACGCTGTCGGAGACCCTCGACGCGGTCGACCTGGCCCACCGCAGCGGCTACCGCTGCATGATGAGCCACCGCTCCGGCGAGACCGAGGACACCACGATCGCCGACCTCGCCGTGGCCACCAACTGCGGCCAGATCAAGACCGGCGCCCCGGCCCGTTCGGACCGGGTCGCCAAGTACAACCAGCTCCTGCGCATCGAGGAGCTGCTCGACGACGCGGCGCGGTACGCCGGTCGCGCGGCTTTCCCGCGCTTCCAGGGCTAGCCTCGGGTCGGCCGGCGGCATGCGGAGCAGCCCGGCTGGACACGTTCCGGACGTCTGCTGTGGCGCCTGCTGTGGCGCTGGGTGGAGGGATGGGCGCGGCGACGCCGTGCCCATCCGGGCGTGTACGGCCGGGACGGGCGGTTAGTGTGGCCGTTGATCGGGCCTTGCGCTGACCGACCGGGAGGGGTGGTTTCGTGGCGGCGAAGCGGCCGCAGCTCACCGGGCGCGCGGCGATCCTCGCGGTCGTCGTGTGCGCCATCGCCATGAGCCTGGCCTACCCCGTGCGGGAGTACGTCGCCCAGCGCCGGCAGATCGCCCAGCTGGAGGCGCAGCAGGCGAACGCGCTGCGCAAGCTCCAGAACCTGGAGCAGCGGCGCCGGCGGCTGGAGGATCCGGACTACATCAAGCGCCTGGCCAAGGAGCGGCTGTTCTACTGCGAGCCGGGCGCGGACTGCTACCAGGTGATCGACGAGGAGACATCCGGGACCGCCGCCGCCAAGGCGGGGACGAAGCCGCCGGAGCGGCCCGCCTGGTACGTCACCGTCTGGCGGTCGTTCGAGGCGGCCGACAAGGGGCGGCCCGCCGCACCCGCGGCAGGGCAGAGCCCCACACCGACGGCGTCGGCGTCCGCATCGGCGCCGGCACCGGCGCCCGCATCGGCGCCGGCGGGATGAGGACCGCGGACCTCGTCGGAAACAACGTGGCGGAGAGCGTGAAGGGCGAGGAGATCGACGTGGCGGACGACCAGGCGGACCACGTGGGTCACGCGGGCCGTGTGGACCCCGCTGACCTGGCGGCGGCGCGGGCGCAGCTCGGGCGGCAGCCGCGCGGGGTGCGGGCCGTCGCCCACCGGTGCCCCTGCGGCCTTCCCGACGTGCTGGAGACCGCGCCCCGGCTGCCCGACGGCGCGCCGTTCCCCACGCTGTTCTACCTGACCTGCCCGAAAGCCGCCTCGGCGATCGGCACGCTGGAGTCGTCCGGCCTGATGAAGAGCATGCAGGCCCGGCTCGCCGAGGACCCCGAGCTGGCCGCGGCCTACCAGGCGGCCCACGAGGACTACGTCGCCCGCCGCGACCGCGCGGCCGGCGAGGAGGACCTGGAGCCGCTGCCGCGCGACATGCAGACCGCCGGCGGCATGCCGGGCCGGGTCAAGTGCCTGCACGCGCTGGTCGCCCACGAGTTGGCCGCGCCCGGGGTCAACCCGTTCGGCCGGGAGGCCCTCGACGCGCTGCCCGACTGGTGGGCCGGCGGCCCCTGCGTGGTCGTGGACAATTCCGAACAGCAGCCATAGGCCGGGCGCGGAACCGAAACGAAAGCGCCGTCGTGGCGCGGGGAGCCGACCGGAGGCCGGAGGGGATGAGCGTGAAGACGAAGCGGGTCGCGGCCATCGATTGCGGGACCAACTCGGTCCGCCTTCTCATCGCGGACATCTCTGGCGACGAACTCACCGACGTCGAACGGCGGATGGAGATCGTCAGGCTCGGCCAGGACGTCGACCGTACGGGCCGGCTCGCACCGGAGGCCCTGGAGCGGACGTTCACGGCCATGCGCGGCTACGCCAAGCTGATCAGGGAGCATGCCCCGGACGGTCCCGTTCCGGTCCGCGTGGTCGCCACGTCGGCGACCCGCGACGCCGCCAACCGGGCCGACTTCGTCTCCGGCGTACGGGACGTCTTCGGCGTGGAGCCCGAGGTGGTGACCGGTGACGAGGAGGCGCGGCTGTCCTTCACCGGCGCGACCCGGGGCCTGGCCCGCGCGGGCGCCGAGGCCGAGACCCCCTGTCTGGTGGTGGACATCGGGGGCGGTTCGACCGAGTTCGTCGTCGGTTCCCGGTCGGTCGAGGGCGCGCTGTCGGTGGACATCGGCTGCGTACGGCTGACCGAGCGTCACCTGCGCGACGACCCGCCGAGCGCGACGACGGTGGAGGCGGCCGTCGCCGACATCGAGGCGGCCATGGACCGGGTCGAGGAGAGCGTTCCCGTGCGCACGGCGCGGACGCTGGTCGGCCTGGCGGGCTCGGTCACCACGGTCGCCGGGATCGCGCTCGATCTGCCCGCCTACGACCCCGCGCGCATCCATCACTCGCGTATCCCCGCCGAGCGGGTCCACGAGGTGTCCGCGCGGCTGCTGCGCATGACGCACGACGAGCGGGCGGCCATCCCGGTCATGCATCCGGGCCGGGTGGACGTCATCGGCGCGGGCGCGCTCATCCTGGACCGCATCGTCCGCCGCTACGGCTTCTCCGAGGTCGTGGTCAGCGAGCACGACATCCTCGACGGCATCGCCTGGTCCCTCGCCTGACGCGAGCCGGGGCCTCACGAGAACCCGGACCTCAGGGTGCGACGGGCTCGGCGCTCGTCTCGAGCGCCGACGGCCGCGGAACGTACGTCGTCCGGATCGCATGAAGGCCGCGTGGAGCACCTCAAAATCTTGGCTCTACTGCGCAATGCGTAGTACTGTGCGACGCGTGGACAGTAGCCAGCTCCTCAAGGGAGTCCTCGACCTGGCGGTCCTCGCGGTGCTCGCCGAGCGCGACAGTTACGGATACGACGTCGTACGCCGACTGCGTGAGGCGGGGCTCGAGGACGTCGGCGACGCCTCGGTGTACGGAACGCTGCGGCGGCTGTTCAAGGCCGGAGCGCTCACGTCCTACGTGGTCGCCTCCGACGAGGGACCGCACCGCAAGTACTACGGCCTGAACGACGTGGGCCGTTCGCTCCTCCAGACCTCGGCGAAGACCTGGACCTCCTTCGCCGCCACCATGAACGACCTGCTCAAGGAGGTCGATCCGGGATGAATCCCCCCATGACGCCCCAGAACTACGCCGCCGCCGTACGGGAGGCGCTCGCCGATCTGCCTGCCCACGACAGAGACGCGCTGCTGGAGGACCTGGATGAGCATCTCGCCGAGGTCGCCGCCGAGCCGGGCATGTCGCTGGAGGAACGCCTCGGCAGCCCCGAGGCGTACGCGGCCGAGTTGCGGGCCGCCTACGGCGGGCGGCCGCCGGGCGGCGGCTCCTCCCTGGGCGGGCGGCTGCGCGAGCGCATGAGCGGAGCCGTCCGGCGCGTTCACACGCGGCTGCTCGTGCTCCCGCCCTACCGTCAGGCCGCCGTCTTCGCCCCCGAGCTGCGCCCCGCGTGGTGGGTGCTGCGGGGCTACGCGATCGCGCTGGCCGTGCTCGCGCCGATCAGCGCCCCCGGGCTGATCCCCGGCGACATCGCCGCCTGGGTGTTCACCCTCGCGGTCGTCTGGGGGTCGGTGTGGTTGGGCCGGCGAGGCCGGACAGGGGGGTCACGCTGGGGCCGGGCGCTGCTGCTCGGAGCTAATCTGGTGGCCGCGGTCCTCGTGATCACGGCGATGGCCGACGTCCCGAGCACGTCGTCGCGCGAGGTGGCCTTCGACTACGGCCCCCGGCCAGGCGCGTACGCACCGGGCATGCGGGTGGAGAGGGTGTCCTCGCTGGGCGGGGACGTCTCCAACATCTTCCCGTACGCGGAGGACGGGACACCGCTGCGCAACGTCCGGCTCTACGATCAGGACGGCAACCCGATCACGCTGGAGCAGGGATTCGGCCAGGAGCTCGCCATTCCCTGCGACGGGGAGCCGCCGATGCGCAACGCCTACCCGCTGCCGCTGCGGCCCGTGGAGGACCGCGCCGGCCCCGCCGCCCGCAGAGCGGAGGCGACCTGTGTGCCCGGCATGCCCGCACCCGCCACGCCTGCACCCGCCATGCCGGTGCCCACGGACGCCACGCCGACACCGACGGACGCGACGGATGCGACGGCCTCCACGACGCCCTCCGCCGCCACCACGCCTTCCGCCTCACCGTCGCCCTCCGCCACGCCGGCCCGTCGAGAGCGGTAGGGGGAACCGCGGAGCCGGGCCGGGTGGAGGACGGCCCGGTCCACCTCTTTGTATAGGGGCGGAGGCGGGCCGGGTGTCAGCCGCGCAGGCGGACGGGCAGGGAGAACAGGCCGCGCATGATGGCGCTGGGCCACCAGCTCAGCTCGGTGGGGTCGGCGGCGAGGGCCAGATCGGGGAACCGTTCGAGCACCCGGCCGATCGCGGCCTCTCCCTCCACCCTGGCCAGGGCCGCGCCGACGCAGTAATGAGGCCCCCGGCCGAAGGCGAGGTGCGGCTCGCCGACCCGGCCGGGGGAGAACGCGTCCGGGTCGGTGAACGCCGCCGGGTCCCGGTTGGCCGCCAGCAGTGAGACGAGGATGGGCTCCCCGGGCAGCATCTCCTGGCCGCCGACGACCACGGGCTCGGTGGGAAAGCGCCAGGTGGCGTTCCGTACGGGACCGTCGTAACGCAGCATCTCGTCGATGAAGTCCGGCAGCAGGGAGAGGTCGGCGCGCAGGGCCGCCGCCTGGCCGGGATGCCGCAGCAGCGCGAGCAGGCCGTTGCCGATCAGCGCCACGGTCGTCTCGTGGCCGGCGATCAGCAGCAGGAACGCGGTCGAGGTCAGCTCGTCCTTGTCGATCTCGCCCTGGTTGGACCGCCGGACGAGGTCGGTGAGCAGGTCGTTGCCGGGCCGGGAACGCTTGAGCTCGACCAGGTCGGCCAGGAAGATCTCCAGGGCGTCCGTGGCGCGGGCGATCTCCTCCACCTCGGACGCCGCCGCCGAGTCGATGACGGAGGCGTGGTGGTGGAAGGTGGCCCGGTCCTCCTCGGGCACGCCGAGCAGGTCGCAGATGATCGTGATCGGCAGCGGATAGGCGAGGTCGGCGACCAGATCCGCCTCGGGGCCGTCGAGGCGGTCGAGCAGCGCGTCGGTCACCTCCAGCGCCCGCGTCCGCAGCCCCGCCATCCGCCGAGGCGTGAAGGCCGCGCTCACGAGCCGCCGCAGCCGCGCGTGGTCGGCTCCGTCAGCGTTGATCATGTGGCGGGCGAGCCCGGGCCGATGATCCAGGGGCAGGCCGAGAGAGGCGGCCCGCCACTCGGGCGAGCCGGCCGCCGGGTCCTTGGCGAGGGCGGGATGGGTCAGCGCGGTCACGGCGTCCTCGTACCGCGTGACCAGCCACGCCTCGCAGCCGGGCAGCGGCACGCGGGTCACCGGGGCGTTCCGGCGCAGCCAGTCGTAGGCGGGGTAGGGGTCGGCGTCGAAGGCCGGGCCGTACAGCGGGGGGAATGAGTCGGTGGACACGGGCCGTACGTACCCATCCGCGGCGCGACGGAAAAGATCGGCATCTTTCTCGGCATGACCTCTTTGTGACACCGGCAGGCGTCGCCAGAGCCGGCTTCTGGCGAACACACATTTTCCGACCTGGCACGATCGGTGTCATGAGCTCCGTTCCTCCCGGTTCCGGCTGGCCGGACGACCCCGCGCGCCCGGACACCCCCGTCGCCCACGACGCCCACGAGGTGGCCGAACTGGCCGCCGAGGGCCGCACACTGCCCGAACTGACCGCCAGACAGTCGGTGTGCCGCGCCTGCCCGCGTCTCGTCGAGTGGAGGGAGGAGGTCGCCGACGTCAAACGGAGGGCGTTCGCGGACGAGACCTACTGGGGCCGGCCGATCGCGGGATGGGGCGACGAGGCGCCGCACACGCTCATCGTGGGGCTGGCGCCCGCCGCGCACGGCGGCAACCGGACCGGCCGGATCTTCACCGGCGATCGCAGCGGCGACTGGCTGTTCGCGTCGCTGTACCGCACCGGCCTCGCCGCGCAGGAGACCAGCGTCCACGCGGGCGACGGTCAGCGGCTGGTCGGGGCCCGGATGATGGCGGCGGTGCGGTGCGCCCCGCCCGCCAACAAGCCGACCCCGGAGGAGCGCGACACCTGTTTTCCCTGGCTCGCGAGGGAGCTCGCGCTCGTGGCCGGCACGACCCGGGTGATCGTGGCGCTCGGCGGCTTCGCCTGGCAGGCGGCGTGGCCCGCGCTGCGCAAGGCCGGGTTCACGCTGCCGTCCCGCAGGCCGCCGTTCGGCCACGCGGTGGAGGTGCCCCTCTCCTACGGCGCGGCTCCGGTCACGCTCATCGGCTGTTACCACCCGAGTCAGCAGAACACCTTCACCGGCCGGGTCACCGCGGACATGCTCGACGCGGTCTTCGCCCGCGCCGCCGCACTGGGGACCGCGACCTTGTGAATCGTTTCACAAGACTGAAGCCGATCACTCAGGGAAGATTGGACGAATTTTCCGGAGAAATGTCTCCAGGACATGCCGGAGTGGGGAAAATCACTACACCTTTGGTGCTAGGGGATTGGTGCGGTTGCCGACTCGTGACGTAGGCTTGTGAATGCTTTCACAAGCGAGGAGGGCATCGTGGCAGACCGCAACTGGAAGCACGTCGTCATCGTCGGCGGTGGATACGTGGGCCTTTACTCGGCTCTTCGTCTCCAGCGCACGCTCCGCCGTGAGCTGCGCGACGGCAGCGTGCGGATCACGCTCATCGACCCGCAGTCGTACATGACCTACCAGCCGTTCCTCCCCGAGGCGGCCGCCGGCAACATCTCGCCGCGCCACGTCGTGGCCCCGCTGCGCCGGGTGCTGCCCAAGGTGCGCATCCTCAACGGCAAGGTCTCCAAGGTGCACCACGAGGCCCGCACGCTGACCTTCGAGCCCGCCGCCGGCCAGTCCCGCGAGATCGAGTACGACGTCGTCGTCATGGCGGCCGGCTCGATCTCGCGTACGCTGCCGATCCCCGGCCTGGAGGACGCGGCCATCGGCTTCAAGACCGTCGGCGAGGCCATCGCGCTGCGCAACCGGGTCCTGGCCCTCCTCGACCGGGCCGAGTCGAGCGAGGACGAGGACGTGCGCCGCCGCGCGCTGACCTTCGTCGTGGTCGGTGGCGGCTTCGCCGGCATCGAGGCCCTCGCCGAGCTTGAGGACATGACCGAGGACGCCGTCACGTACTACCCGGGCATCGACAAGAAGGACCTGCGCTGGGTCCTGATCGAGGCGTCCAACCGCATCCTGCCCGAGGTCGGCCCCGAGATGGGCGAGTGGACCGCCGAGCAGCTGCGCGAGCGCGGCATCGAGCTCAAGATGGAGACGTTCCTCCAGTCGTGCGAGGGCGGCCTGGTCAAGACCTCGGACGGCGACGAGTTCGAGTCGGCCACGATCGTCTGGACCGCCGGAGTCAAGGCGAGCCCGATCGTCAACTCCACCGACCTGCCGCTCGACGAGCGCGGCCGGATCAAGACCACGACGCGCCTGACCGTCGCGGGTGTCAAGGGCGCCTTCGCCGCCGGTGACATCGCCGGTGTCCCCGACGTGACCAACCCCGGTCAGTACTGCGCGCCCAACGCCCAGCACGCCGTACGGCAGGCGAAGGTCCTCGGCGACAACATCACCGCGTACCTGCGCGGGGAGCAGCTGCAGGACTACCGGCACAAGTACGCCGGGTCGGTCGCCGGGCTGGGCCTCTACCGGGGCGTCGCGAACGTGTACGGCGTGAAGCTGCGTGGCTTCCCGGCCTGGTTCATGCACCGCACCTATCACCTGTCGCGGGTTCCCACGGTCAACCGGAAGGTCCGCGTGGTGATGGACTGGACGCTGTCGCTGTTCTTCAAGCGGGAGACGATTTCCCTGGGCGAGATCGAGCACCCGCGCGACGAGTTCAGGGCGGCCGCGAAGAGCGGCGTCAAGCGCTGACCCGCCCGGCGCGCAGGAAGCGCGGGGCGACCTCAGGACGCGCACACGGCCCGGCGGCGCACACCGCCGGGCCGTGTGCGTGTTCCTGCGCTCTGACATGCTGGTGTGGTGGACGGTGGGGAAGGTGCGACGGTCTCCAGGACCTTGACCGAGTGGCTCCCGGGGGTACCGTTCACGCGCTGTGGAAAGGGGGACAAGCCGCGTAAGACGTAACTTGCTTACAGAGGAGTGATCCGTGACATATGATCGCGGCGCCCCCGTAGCCCAATGGCAGAGGCAAGCCCCTTAAAAGGGCTGTGGTGTGGGTTCGAGTCCCACCGGGGGCACCAGAGCCTCTCAGCACGAAAGAGCCGGTGACCTGCGTCATCCAGGCCACCGGCTGATCTACTCAGTCCGGCTGTCTACGACTACGCGTCGCTGCCCGCTGTTCGACCAGGCGGCTCCAGGCGCGGGACTGGCCTCCTCCACGATCAGCTCCCCCCATCCTTCGTCGGGGATCAGGAGGTTGCGCTTGAAGAGGTTGACCGCCTCCTCGGGCCGAAGCCCGGCATAGTACATGACGGCGAAGAACGCGACCAGCCGCGGCCCGCTCGGTTTCTGGGCGCGAACCGCCTCCAGGAGGTTCCGGGCCTGGGCCGGATTGACGACGACGCGCTTGTCCACCTGGCGGGACCGACTTGGCAGACTTCCACGGCAAAAGTGGGTGCAAGGACGAAGCCCTTTCATGATCCGCGAGGCCACACGCGCCGGGCCGAGGGCTCACCCCACCCACTCGTCGCCCGAAAAGAGTGTGCCGCCGGTCCAGATGTAGCGGGCGGCGAAGGGGTCCCAGACGGAGACCTGTGCGTGCACCTCTGCCCGGTAAAAGCCAGGCCCACCACAATATGCAGTCGAGCCATCTGGATACGTTGCGCCGATGTAGTAGGTGAACTGTGAGCTGGGCCCGGTGGGGCCCCAGGCGTCCGTGCCCGTTGTTCCCTCATGCCAGCCATTGTCCCCAAGGAGTCCAATGCAGTAATGCCACTCGCTCCCATTCCACCTCTGGACCTCCAGGCCGATCCTGGCTCTCATGACCTTCGGGGTGACGCAGTCCGCCTCAAGTGCGTAGGCGGTCCCCCACGCCTGGTTCGCGGACCAGACGCCCGGCGTAAGGTGGTCGATACCTGCCGTGGCCTGGACGCAGTAGGACCCGGCGACGGCGAGGGTGGACCGCGCCACCGTGACCCGAACCCTTTGCGTGTACGCCTGGGCGGGTTGCGGCAGCGCGATCATCAGCAGCAGCGCGAGGATGGTGGATAACGGGCCGAGGAACAAGGTGCTTCGTCGCGACATGGCGTCCTCCTTGCGGACCGAACACGGAGTCCACGTATCGCGTCGGCGACACGACGAACGTCAGGACCTGCGCGCAGTGGACCGATGGTGTGCAGGAGCATCGCTTCATTACCGGCGGGCCGATGCGGGAGGACACCCCTTCCCCCAAAAGTGATCGGTGGCCGATCAATCGTCAACCCGCTTTCACGCTGTGGGGGATGGCGACACGAACCCCGCACGCCTGCGGACCCTCGCCCGGCGGTGGCAGAGTGGCCGCAGCACAACCCGGGGCAACCCGTGGCCCAATCCCGGGCGGCTGGTGAGTCGGCGACGAGCATGCCCCCGGGGTAGAGCGTCTTGCCAGTTGACTCCCCAGACGTATCCGTCGAGGTTGACCCCGGTTTCGTAGGTGGTAAGCCGGTCATCGAGGGACTTGCGCCAGACGTGGGCTGGCACGGTTGTGACGCAGTTGGCCTGCAGGCAGTAGCGGAACAGGTAGCGCAGCGTTGTTGGCTCGATCCCGGTTCCGTTTCTGGGATCGACCATTGGGCGGATCACGAGCTGGTAGTCGCGTGTGTAGTTGACGAAGCCGTGTTCGAGCAGAGCTTGGTCAAAGACCTCATCCAGCGCCTCTTGCAGCTTCAGCGGATCCATGAACGCAGTTGTACCGCCCGATGACGGCCGGGCGTGGTTACAAGTTGCCCTACGGGTTCAAGCCGCCGCCCGTGCCGGGCGGCGGTGGCGCGGCGCGTCCGGACGCGGCCGGGCGTGCGGCCTCTTCGGGCCGGTCCCGTCCGCGCCGACGCCAGCCGCGCCCGATCCCAGGCAGACGCATGACGCCCGCGGGGAGCGTGACCACCAGGACGAGCACGACACCAACCGCCACTACCAGACGGACGCGCCGTAGCGGGGTGAGGTCCTTCTTTGCCTCCGGCGGGGGATCTCCGGCCCCGAGGTGATCGGCGCGCGGAAGCCGGAGTTGGTGGGTGGCTGGGGAGCCTGATTACCTCGCCCGCCATCGACCCAGGCAAGCCCAGCAGACCGGCTCCTCCGGCTCAAGGCCGGCCGTGACCGATGGCGTCCGATGACTGAGGAACCGCGACCATGTTGACGTACACGCGAGGCCGGCCTTGCCCCTCCGTCCCCGGCCCGCTGCCGCTCCGCGGTGGGTCGACGGCGTACGAGGTGATCAGGGCGGCGGCACCACTGCTGCGAGGGGCTGCCATACCGTTTGGTTATGGCTACACGCACGCTTTTGGATGAGGTTCTTCACCTGCTGTGACCAGGGGAATTGTAGATCAACAGGGGAATGACCTGGGCGACTAAGTGCCCGTACCGGCTGTTAAGTACCTGGACAGTCGCGCTAGATGGATGTAACATAGGTTGTTTTTGCCCGGTAGCGCTCGTCCAGCGCTCCGGCTAATCTCCCTCATGCAATGCCGTCTCCCGGGCTCGCGATCTTCGCGGGCCGGAGCCCCGGGAGCGGCGTCGAATCACGCATGAGAGGAGTGATTCCCTATGAGAGTACCCCTTGGGGGCGGTTCTCCGTGGGACACGGTCGTCACTGCCCTGTTGGCCGTCGCGCTCATCGGCCTCAAAGTGCCGACTACCGAGATCCTTCAGATTGTTGGTCTGGTGTCGGCGCCCTCGGTGTTGCGGCGAGTCGAGCGGTCGCCGCGTGCGGAGGGAAGACCGGGCCGGTGGCGCAGGAGTCAGCGAAAAATCAGCGAACAGCCTGATCACGGACCGTCTCACGGCGCACCAGTAGAGACCGCCCGCGAAATGAACGACACGGAACGGCAGCCGCAGAATCGCAGGCGGAAGCGCAACCCGCGTTCGCATCGAAGGGGTCTGGGGGTCAAATCCCCATAGCCTCACCACGACGAAGCCCGTCAGGTGATTCACCTGACGGGCCTTTTGCTGCTGGGGGAGCGGAGACAACCCGAGCTCGGTTGTGTTCCGCTCCCGGGAGGGGTGTGTGTAGCGAGGTGGGAGTGGTCGAGGGCTGAAGGTGCCAGAGCAGGCTTGTCACGTCGCTCGTCGGTACTCAAATGACCGAGGAACGGTGACCAGGCGATGTACACGCGAGGCCGGCCCTGGCACTCCGTCCCCGGCCCGCTGCCGCTGGGTGGTGGGTCTCGCCTGGAGGTCAGCACCCTTGGCGCGAGACCCCAGCGATATCGGTCCTACCGGGCACAGCCGACACGGAAGCCGCCGTCACGGACGAGTGAGCCCGGCCGGAGAGGTCGGCAGTGCGTGGCTGTGCCCCATGCGTGCCCGGAGTGACAGCAAGAGGCGCACCGGATGGCGGTTGTGCCAGCTCAGAGAGTGCGCCGAGACGAGGTAGCGAGACCCCTTAAAAGGGCTGTGGTGTGGGTTCGAGTCCCACCGGGGGCACCAGAGCCTCTCAGTACGAAAGAGCCGGTGACCTGCGTGATCCAGGCCACCGGCGGGTCGGGCCGCTCCGAGAGGATCGGCGTCACCGGGCGACGTTCAGGCGGGGTTACGAGTTCCCTTGCGCGATCACGCCGCCCACGCGGGCGGCGTACGGTGCCGTCGCGGGCCGACCGCGCCGCCGCGGCCGCCGGTAGATCTTTCCGTCACGTTTGCCAGGCGTAGCCCATGCTCGGATACATTCGTGCATGCGTTTTGTCCCTTTTGTCATGATTCTCTCGGGTTTGGTGGCAGGTCTCGCCTCGCCTGCGTGGGCCATCACCCATGGTTCGGTCGATACGACCGAACACCCGGAAGTGGGAGCCCTCGTCGGCGACAAGCCGGAAAGCGACGGCACGTGGGCGTACTGCACCGGCACCCTCATCTCGCCGACCGTCTTCCTCACGGCCGCCCACTGCGGGAGCAAGGGCCAGAAGACCGCCCGGGTCTCCTTCGCCAGCCACTACGAGTCCGGGGCGAAGCTCTACACCGGTCACTACGTGCCCGACCTGCGATACAAGGGCGACGCCTATGACTTGGCGGTCGTGGTCTTCTCCGAGCCTGTCACCGGAATCAGGCCGGCCAGGCTGCCTTCCGCGGGCCTGCTCGACCGGCTCAAGGCCGACGGCAGTCTGACGACCGCGCGTTTCACCCCGGTCGGCTACGGCTCGGTGGAGCCCACGAAGAAGCGGCACGGATGGCGCTACCACTACACCGACACGCGCAGCCAGACCGCCATCTCCTTCAAGCGTCTCGGCAGCAGGTGGCTCGACCTGGCGCCGGACCCCTCGCGAAGGGAGGGCGGGACCTGCTACGGCGACTCGGGCGGCCCCAACTTCCTCGGAGGTCCCGACTCGAACCTGCTCGTGGCCACGACGATCAGCGGAGTGGACGACGCCTGCGAGACGACCAACGTCGACTACCGCCTGGACATCCCGGAGGTCCGGGAGTTCGTCGGCAAGTACGTCACGCTCCCCTGAGGTCGCGATCGGACATGGGGGTAGACGCATAACCCCATTGGGGGTATGAATGATGCATGCCTAAGATCAACGTGTACCTGCCGGATGATCTCGCGGAGGCGGTCAGGGAAGCGGCGCTTCCGGTGTCCGCGATCTGCCAGCGGGCGCTTGAGCAGGCGGTCCGCCGGGTGAGCGCCATCCGCGAGAGCATCCTCGGCGATTTCGAGATCGACGACCCCCGCCTGTCGCACTTCACGCCCAGGACCCGCGCCGTCTTCCGGCTGGCACTGGACCGGGCCCGGGCCGAGAACGCCGCCGGCATCGGCACCGAGCACCTGCTCGCCGCGATGCTGGACGAAGGGCAGAACCTCGCCCTGCACGTCCTGCGTGCCATGGAGGTCAAGCCCACTCTGGTCGAGCGCGACCTCGCGAGCCGCCGCCCGTCCGCACGCGCCGCAGCGGCAGACCGGGAGCAGCCGGCGGACGAGGGAACGCGGGACGACGGTCCCCGCCGGTTCGACGCGCACGCGGCCAACGCCCTCGAGCTCGCGGTCACCGAGGCCCATGCGCTGGGGCACAACTACATCGGGTGCGAGCACCTGCTGCTCGGCCTGGTCGCCGAGCCGGACGGGATCGGCGGGCAGGTGCTGCGGGATCGGGGCGCCGAGCCGCGCCTCACGCGGCGTGCGGTCGCCGCGGCGCTCGCCGGCTACGTCCACCTCCGGGCTCAGGCGCAGGACGCCTCCGGATCCGGGACCGGCCCTCAGGCGGCCTCCCCGGCCACCTCCCAAACCGCCGCGCAGACCGCCGCACAAGTCGTGGCGGCGGTCGTCCGTCAGGAGATCGCTCCGCTCCTGCGGCGCATCGAGCGGCTGGAGCGGCACGCCGGAGTGGACGCGCCCGCCGGGGACGACGCCTCGTGACCGGACGCGTGCTGCTCGTGGCGACGGGCGACATCATGGCGTACGCCCGTCACACCGGCCGCCCGGGGCTCGCGACGGCCGCCGACCTGCTGGCGGCCGTACCCGGCGATCTCGGTGTGAAGGTCGTGACCGAGGACGTGCAGGCCGAGCCGAGCTGGGACACCTCGCCCTCCACGATGCTGCGGCTGGCCAGGCGCGTCCGGACGGCCCTGCTCGACGAGGGGTTCGACGGGGTGGTCGTCACCCACGGCCTGGACACGATCGAGGAGACGGCCTTCCTCACGGACCTGTTGGCCGGGCCCGCCGCTCTCCGCGGCGGCATCGTGCTGACCGGCGCCGTACGCGGGCTGGACGAGCTGTCGAGCGACGGCCCGCGCAACCTCGCGTCGTCCCTGGTCGCCGCCGCCGACCCCGCTCTTCGCGGCGCCGGCGCGGTGGTCTGTGTGAACGACGAACTGCACGCGGCCCGATGGGTCACGATGGCCGACGCGACGGGCGTGGCGGCGCTCTCCTCCGCCCCCGCGCCGATCCTCGGCCGGGTCGCGGACGGCAGGGCCGAGATGACGGGGACGCCGCCGCCGAGGCCCCCGGCGGCGCGGGGAGAGCCGGAGACGAACGTCGCGCTGATCAAGACGTATCCGGAGATGGACCCCGTGCTCGTCACGGCCGTCGTGGACGCCGGAGCCAGGGGCGTCGTGCTGGAGGGCACCGGCGCCGGAAACATCCCGATCACCCTGTACGCGACGCTCAGTGAGCTGGCGGAGTGGGACATCCCCGTGGTGGTCGCCTCGCGGTGCCGCACCCGGCCGGTCACGCTGGAGGACCTGCCACCGGCCTTGGGGCTGGCCGCGAAGGTCGGCGCCATCGGGGCCCGGGGGCTGGCTCCGGTGAAGGCGCGGTACGCCCTGATGGCGGCGCTCGGCGGGGGCGGGCGGCGCGCTGTCCGCGACTGGTTCGCCCGACTCTGACCGCAGTCAGGCGCGTCGCTCGTTCGCCGGCACCGGGGTGTTCTCCACCTGCGACGGCTCGTCGTACGCGTCGGCTGCGCCGGGGATCGCGGCCGGCGTGGGCGCGGCGTCGGCGGTCGGGGGACAACCGGAGACCGGCAGGCGCAGCACGAACATGGCGCCGCCGTACGGCGACTCGGAGGCCACCAGGCTGCCGCAGTGGGCGCGGGCGATGTCCCGGGCGATGGCCAGGCCGAGCCCGGCGCCCCCGCGGCCCCGGCTGCGCGCCGTGTCCGACCTGGTGAACCGTTCGAAGACCCGCTCCCGTTCGCCGACCGGGACGCCGGGACCGTCGTCGCTGACCCACAACTCGACGAAGCCGTCGGCGCGCCGAAGCCCGACCTCGGCCACGCTCCGGGCGTGCCGCTGCGCGTTGTCGAGCAGGTTGGTGAGCAGCCGGGCGAGGTGGAGCGGCGCGGCGTGCATCCTGACGCCGTCCTCCAGTTGAAGGCGCACCGGAATCCGGTCGCTCCGGCGGGCGACCTCATCCCTGACCAGCGCGGACATGTCCACCGGCTTGCGGTCCGGGGCCGTCGCGCCCACCTTGGCCAGCAGGAGCAGGTCGTCGATGATCGTTTCCAGCCGCTCCACGTCGAGCAGCGCGTCCTTGAGCAGCGACCGCAGGTCGGTCTCGTCGGGGTGAAGCTGCGCCTCCTCCAGTTGCGTGCGCAGGCCGGCGAGCGGAGTCCGCAGTTCGTGGGACGCGTCCGCGGCGAACTCGCGCTGCCGCCGCAGTGCCCGCTCGGTGGTGAGCTTCGCCTGTTCGATGCGGGCAAGCGTGCTGTTCACGGTGCGGGCGAGCCGGGCGATCTCGTCGTCCCCGGCCGGTACGGGCACCCGGGTGTCCAGGTCGTTCACGTTGACGGCGGCCAGGTCGCTTCGGATCGCCTCGACCGGGCGCAGGGTGCGTCCGGCGATCTTCCAGGCTGCCCAGGCGGTGAGCAACACAAGCACGGAGACCTCCACGGTGAAAAGTAGATCGAACATCGCGACAGGGGTGAAGCCGTCGATGGGGCGTCCCGCGTACACGACGGGGGAGTCGGGCCCCGGCATCACCCGGAGCGCCGACAGATGCAGGCAGCCGATCCCGTCGTGCGCGCAGGCCTGCACGTCCTGCATCGGATCCTCCTCCGACGGCCAGAAGGAGCTCAGCGGGGGCAATCCCTGGGCGGCGGGCGAGGCGGCGAGCACCCGCCGGTTCGGGGCCACCACCTGGACCAGGTCGACTCCGGTCACCTGCGGGGTGATCAAGTGGTGGAAATGGCCCGAACGCCACGCGGCGGCCGTGAGCGCGGCCTCCTGCCGTGCGTCGAGCCAGACCGCGGTCGAGAACGCCTGCCGGGCGACAATGCTGCCCAGGATCCCGGTGGGGATCAGCAGCAGGGTGGCGAGCGCCGTGACGAGGACGGTGATGCGTCCCCGGATGGAGGGAGGCCGGAACCTTCGCAGTAACGATGGGCCGCTGACCTTCATCGCCGTCCTCCTCGCGATGGCGTTCCCTGCCGAGCGGAACTGGCGGCGGCGGCCCGCTCCTCGGTCGTCATACGGCCTCCGGGCGGCTTGCCACGCCTGTCTGATTGGGATGAGGCTCGCAACGGCAGGCGGAGTGATCGACGCGTTCTGCCTGGTCAGGTCGCTGCTTCTCGGCTTCGCACCACGCTAACACTAAACTTGAAGACCTCAAGTAAAGGAATTGTTCAAGTTTTATCGCACGGCCGTCGCCGGTCGATCTCATCCGTGCGGACCGGCGGGAACTCACCGGAAAGTCTGATCGTTGCCACTGTGGTGGAGTGGCGCTTCCCCTTGTGGGGGCACCACTCCTCGGGCACCATCCCCACTAGGCCGCGCAGCGGCTGATCAGTGAGTCGCGTCCTGGAGGAAGCGAATGGAGAGCAAGAACCCCATATTCAGTCGGCGCGGGGCGGCTGGTCGGCAGGCGTGGGCCGGTCCTACGCCCAGCGTGCAGCAGCTGAACCAGATGTATGCCACGCCGTCGTACGCTCCCCCCGGGGCGCGGACCATGACCATCGACGACGTCGTGGTGCGGAGCGCCATGACCCTCGGCACGCTCGTCGTGTCGGCGGCCCTGGCCTGGTACTTCAACGTCGGCTGGGGGCTGGCGGCGCCGGCGATGATCGTGGGCCTGATCCTCGGGCTCATCGTGTCGTTCAAGCAGAGCACGAACCCCGCGCTGATCCTCGGGTACTCCGTGTGCTACGGCATCGCGATCGGCGTGCTGAGCCACATGTACGAAAACGTCTACAACGGCATCGTCCTGCAGGCCGTGCTCGGCACGATGGTCGCGTTTGGCGGCACGCTCGCCGTGTACGCGCTGAAGATCTTCCGGCCGACGCCGAAGTTCGCCAAGTTCGTGATCGCCGCCGCGTTCGGCGCGGTCGGCCTGATGCTGATCAACTGGATCGCGGGCATCTTCGTCACCGGCGGCCTGGGCCTGCGCACCGACAGTCCCATCGGCTGGATCTTCAGCGTCGGCATGATCCTGCTCGGCTGCTTCTTCCTGCTGCTCGACTTCAGCGAGATCGAGCAGGGGGCGCGGGCCGGCGTGCCGGAGCGCTACTCGTGGCTGATGGCGTTCGGTCTGACCCTGAGCCTCGTCTGGCTCTACCTGGAGATCCTCCGCTTCATCAGCTACTTCACGAGCAACGACTAGCCGTACGACCAGAAGGGGCGCCGTTCCTCCGGGAACGGTGCCCCTTTGTTGTGCTATATCAGGATCTGGTGATCGGCGCTGCAACTTTTGATCAACATCCTGTAACAAATCAATGCCACAGAGGGCTTGTCAAGCGCGGACCGGTGATGCACTGTGACACAAAGCAGCCTTTTCCGTGGAGGTGCCCATGTCGTTGAACCACTCACCGGAGACCCAGACCAAGCTGATCGCCCGCGTCCCGTCCATAACCGGACGCGACCTCCCAGAGTGGTTCGAAGCCATCGACAACGGCCCGTCGTTCCTACGCTGCGACGAGCGAGCCAACTGGCTCGCTGACGAGCACGGGCTGAGCCACGGCTACGCCGCCGCCATCGTCCTCGAACACGAACGGCGCCGTCGCTTCTAGACCGAGGCGCGGGAAGGGGCAGTGACGTCCCGCGCACACCGGCAACAGCCGTCCCACGTTCCGTACGGAGGTTTCCCGCCCAGGGGCACTGAGGCGCCCGCACCGGTCCGGTGCGGGCGCATCATTGTTCTATGGATCTCGACAAGGCGCGTGAGTTCGTCAGGAGCAACCACCGAGCGGTCATGGTGACCCGCTATGCGGACGGCCGGCCGCAGACCTCCCCGGTGACCGTCGGCTGCGACAAGGACGGCTACATCGTCATCAGCAGCCGCGAGACGGCCGTCAAGACCCGCAACCTGCGGCACAACCCCCAGGTCGTGCTCACGGTGATGACCGACGCCTTCTACGGCGAATGGATGCAGATCGAGGGCACCGCGCACGTCGTCTCGCTGCCGGACGCGATGGAGCACCTGGTGCAGTACTACCGCGACATCAGCGGCGAGCACCCGGACTGGGACGACTACCGCGCCGTGATGATCCGGGACAAGCGAGTGATCATCCGGGTCGAGCCCACGCGCGCGGGCCCCGACCACCACGGCTGAGTCCGTGCCGGTCCCGGCCCTGGCCGGGACCGGCACGAAGCCCGTCGCTCAGGACAGCCGCTCCAGGACCATCGCCATGCCCTGGCCGCCGCCGACGCACATCGTCTCCAGCCCGATCGGCTTGTCGTGGAACCGGAGGCTGTTGACCAGCGTGGAGGTGATGCGGGCGCCGGTCATGCCGAAGGGGTGGCCCACCGCGATCGCGCCTCCGTTCACGTTGAGCCGCTCGATGTCGATGCCCAGCTCCTGGTAGGAGGGGATCACCTGGGCCGCGAACGCCTCGTTGATCTCGACCAGGTCGACGTCGCCGATCGACATGCCCGCGCGGGCGAGGGCCTGCCGCGACGCCTCGACCGGGCCCAGTCCCATGATCTCGGGGGACAGGCCGGTGACGCCGGTCGACACGATCCGGGCGAGCGGCGTGATGCCCAGCTCGGCGGCCTTGGTGTCGCTCATGACGACCACCGCGGCGGCGCCGTCGTTCAGCGGGCAGCAGTTGCCCGCCGTCACCGTGCCGTCCGGACGGAAGACCGGCTTGAGCTGCGAGACCGCCTCGTACGTCGTGCCGGCCCTGGGGCCGTCGTCCTTGCTCACCACGGTGCCGTCGGGAAGCGTCACCGGGGTGATGTCGCTCTCCCAGAAGCCGTTGGCGATGGCCTTCTCGGCGAGGTTCTGCGAGCGCACGCCGAACTCGTCCTGTTCACGCCGCGAGACGCCCCTCAGGGCCGCGACGTTCTCGGCCGTCTGGCCCATGGCGACGTAGACGTCCGGCAGCGCGCCGTCCTCGCGCGGGTCGTGCCACACCGGCGCCCCCTCCTTCGCGGTCTCCTCCGTCCGCGCCTTCGCCTCGTCGAACAGCGGGTTCTGCGCCTGGGGCATGTCGGAGCTGCCGTTCACGAAGCGGGAGACGGTCTCGACACCCGCCGAGATGAACACGTCGCCCTCGCCCGCCTTGATGGCGTGGAACGCCATCCGGGTCGTCTGGAGCGAAGAGGAGCAGTAGCGGGTCACCGTGGTGCCCGGCACCGTGTCGAGCCCGAGCATCACCGCGACCACACGTCCCAGGTTGTGGCCCTGCTCGCCGCCGGGGAGCCCGCAGCCCAGCATGAGGTCGTCAACGTCTTTCGGATCGAGCTGCGGCACCTTCGCCAGCGCGGCGCGGACCATCTGCACGGTGAGGTCGTCCGGGCGGATGTCCTTGAGCGACCCCTTGAAGGCGCGGCCGATCGGCGACCGCGTGGTCGCCACGATGACTGCCTCGGGCATGTGACTCTCCTGCCTGATCTCGTGCCCCTCCACTCAGGGTTTCGGGGGGCCTCCTTCCCGGAGGTTACCCCTCGGTACGCCGCCCGCCACGTCCCGGGCCCCACTCAACAGAATTTTGTACTACTGCACAAGCCGGTGAATCAGCCGTACATGCCGGGGGTTGTGGCGGTGCGGTCGTTGACGGCGTGGAGGCCGCCCTTCTCGTCGCGCCACAGGCGCCAGCCGTTCTGGCTGCCGGTGAACCAGGAGGGCGGCGCGGAGGAGGAGTCCTTGCGCTTGCCCGTGGCCAGGTCGAACTCGCACAGCGCCGCGATCGAGTAGAACCCGGAGATCATGCCGCGCAGCGGCAGCGGCTTGGGGTCGGTCACGCAGAACGACCAGCCGGTCGCGCCGCTCACCGGGGTCGGTTCGCCGGTGCCGAGGTCGAAGACCGAGCCGGGCGCGTCGCGCTTGAGGAAGCCGAGTTTGTTCATCTCGGGCGGGAAGGCCAGCCACCAGCCGGACCCCGGGACCTGGGTGGGCGTGATCTGCCCCAGAACCCGTCCGGTTTCGGCGTCGAGCCGGGCGAACCCGCCGTACTGGCCCTGCTCGTCGACCGGCCGGACCACCGGCGCGAACGCGGGGTTGCCGCTGGGGTAGACGCGGACGACGGACGGCCGCATCCAGTCGACGGCGCCGTCGGCGAGACGCGCGGAGAACAGGCCGAACGTCGAGGTCTCCTTCGTCTGCGGGTTGGTGTACGGAGCGACGTAACCGATGATCTTGTCGCCCGTCGCGCCGAAGGACCAGCCCCCGCTCAGGTCGACGTCGGGGCCGAGGGCCTGCTCGATCGGCAGCTGCCAGATGGTCTTGCCGTCCTTGATCGCGCGGGCCTCCAGCACCGGGTGGGCGGCGAGCCTGAGCAGGACGACCTTGGACGCGTCGGACCATTCGACCTCCGCGATGCCGGCCAGGCGCCACTTCATGGCGCCGTTGCGGGGGTCGAGGACCACGACGCGGGCGGACGAGAGCGCGGTGTCCTCGGAGACGCAGACATACGGCCCGCAGCGCTGCGGGCCGAAGGTGGACCGAACGGGCCTGGTCCACTTCTGCTGCCCGGTGCGGGCGTCCCTGGCGACCAGGGCGGCGCCCTTGTGGCCGGCCGCGGCGGGGTCGAGCGCGATCACCACGGCCTGTCCGCCGCCGGTCTCCACGGTCGCCGGAGCCTGCACCCCCATGCCGGGGAGCCGGCCCGCCATCGTCGCGGGGTGCGCCCACAGCCGGCGGCCGGTGGCGAGGTCGAGGGCGACGGTCTCCAGGGAGCCGTCGGGCCGCATGGAGGTGGTCGTCGCGACGCCGCCTCCCGTAGTGGCCCGGCTGACCGCGTTCACCTGCGTGTTCTGCCAGGCCGGGTTGTCCTTGGCGGCCTCGTCGTCGCCGGAGCAGCCGGTGAGGGCGCCCCCGGTCAGCAGGGCGGTCGCGGCGAGTGCCAGAGCGGGTTTCACGTGGTTCAGCTGGGGCCGGATCATTTCGCTCCTACAGGGGGTGATGGCCCGGCCGCAGGAGGTGACCGGCCCTAGGCGTTCGGAAGCGGCCCGGGTCTCCGGCGGAGCAGCGCCGCCCACCGTCCATGGGGGCCGACCGCCCGGCCGGCGACACGGGTCGCGGTGACCTCGGTGCCGGGTTCCTCCACGGCCATTGCGGCCAAGAGGTATTGCGATCCTTCGACGCGCACGGGTTCCGGCTCGGGCCACAACCCCAACGCAGCGCATACAGAAGGTAGCACTGCGTACGCGGCCTGTAGGTAACCTCGGGCAGATGGATGAAAACGATCAGGTCCGAACATCTCGGCAGGGTTCGCGTCGAACTCGGGTCCGAGCAGGTCGGCGAACGCCACGGTGCGGCCGCCCGCCTCGACGACGGCGACCGTCTGGGCCGCGGCGAGCTGCCGCGACCAGCGCCGTGTGACCCATCGCAGCGGTTGCGCGATCGGGCGTACGGTGCCCAGGTCGGGGCAGGTCCCCACGACCACCTCCGCACCGGCCTCGCGCAGCCGGCGCACCGCCTTCTGCAGGTGCCGCACGGCGCGGGCCGGCAGGGTGGCCGTGGTCACGTCGTTGGCCCCCACGAACACGAGCGCGATCTCCGGCCGGGCCTCCAGCGCGCGGTCCACCTGGGCGCCGAGGTCCACCGACGCCGCGCCCGACTGACCGGCGACGGTGAGCCGCACCGGGCGCTCGGCCACCGCCGCGAGGCCGTACGCGATGCGGACGGCCGGAGTGTCCTCGGGGCGGGTCAAGCCGAGGCCGACGGACAGGGAGTCGCCGAGGACGACCATGCGGATCGGCTCCCCGGGGAAGGCGCCGTACACGCCGTCGGCCTGCGGGCCGTCGAGGCCGTGCGGCTGCCCGACGATGCGCCGGGCCACCATGGCCTCGGCCACCAGCAGGCCGTACGTGACCGCTCCCAGGGCCGTCAGCCCGCCTCCGCCGACGGCGGCGGCGGTGGCGATGCGCCGCGCGGCGCGCACCGCGCCGGACGTCCAGATCACCCGCCCTCCTCCTGCTCACGGTACGGTTTGAAGAAGAAACTAGCCGAGTTCCGGCCACCCCTATCGGAATCCCGGCTGACGGCAGGCTGACAAGCTTCGGCAAACAAGGTGGTCATCGCGGTGCGCGTACACGACTCGCTGGTGGAGCTGATGGGCGACACTCCGCTCGTCCGGCTGCGCAAGGTCACGGCGGGCGCGTCCGCCCAGGTCCTGGCCAAGGGGGAGTACTTCAACCCCGGCGGCTCGGTGAAGGACCGCATCGCGGTGCGGATGATCGAGGCGGCCGAGCGGAGCGGCGAGCTCAAGCCGGGCGGCACGATCGTCGAGCCGACCTCCGGCAACACCGGCGTGGGCCTGGCCATCGTGGCTCAGGAGAAGGGCTACCGCTGCCTGTTCGTCTGCCCGGACAAGGTCGCCCAGGACAAGATCAACGTGCTGCGGGCGTACGGCGCGGAGGTCGTCGTCTGCCCGACAGCCGTCTCGCCCGACCACCCCGACTCGTACTACTCGGTGTCCGACCGGCTGGCCCGCGACACCCCGAACGCCTGGAAGCCCGACCAGTACTCCAACCCCGAGAACCCGGCGAGCCACTACCACTCCACCGGCCCGGAGATCTGGGAGCAGACCGAGGGCAGGATCACGCACTTCGTCGCCGGCATCGGCACCGGCGGGACGATCAGCGGCACCGGCAAGTACCTCAAGGAGGTCTCCGGCGGGCGGGTGAAGATCATCGGCGCGGACCCCGTCGGTTCCGTCTACTCCGGCGGCACCGGCCGTCCCTACCTGGTGGAGGGCGTGGGCGAGGACATCTGGCCCGCGACGTACGACACCACGATCTGCGACGAGATCATCGCGGTCTCCGACAAGGACTCGTTCGGCATGACGCGCAGGCTCGCCCGCGAGGAGGCGCTGCTCGTCGGCGGCTCGTGCGGCATGGCCGTGGTGGCGGCGGTCCGGGTGGCCCAGGCGGCCGGGCCGGACGACGTCGTGGTCGTGCTGCTGCCGGACGGCGGCCGCGGCTACCTGTCGAAGATCTTCAACGACGAGTGGATGGCCGACTACGGCTTCCTCACCACGACGAGCGAGGAGGGCCTGGTCGGCGACGTGCTGGGGCGCAAGACGCCGGGCCTGCCCGAGTTCGTCCACGTCCATCCGCACGAGTCCGTCGGCACGGCGATCTCGATCATGCGGGAGTACAACGTCTCCCAGCTTCCGGTCATGAAGGAGGAGCCGCCGGTCATGGCGGCCGAGGTCATCGGCTCGATCGTGGAGCGCGATCTGCTGGAGGGTCTCTACCGCGGCCGGATGCGGTCCGACGACGAGATCGGCGGCCACATGTCCGCCCCCCTGCCCATGATCGGGTCAGGTGAGCCGGTGGCCCGGGCGGTCGAGGTGCTGGAGAAGGCCGACGCCGCCGTGGTCCTCGACGACGGCAGGCCGGTGGGCATGGTCACCCGCCAGGACCTGCTGGCCTTCCTCGCCAACCACTAACCCACCCCTCCCACCCCCTCCGCGTGATCTTGTAGTTTGTCGCAGAGGCATGGCTTGACCAGGGCGTACGCCCTCCGTGATCAGGCAGAAAATCGAGCGCACCCCGTCTGGCCTGCGCAGCGAGCGTCCGTGATCTTGCAAATGCAAGATCACGGAGCGTGTCCGGGCAGGTCATGCGGTGAGGCTGAGAATAAGTACAAGATCACGGAAGACGTTTGCGCAGTTCACGGCTCTCTTTGCAACAAACTGCAAGATCACGGGGGGAGGGTAGGCTCGGCTTTATGAACCAAGGTTTTGAGACGCTGGCCATCCACGCGGGTCAGGAGGCGGACCCGCACACGGGTGCCGTCGTTCCTCCTATATACGCCGTTTCCACCTACAAGCAGGACGGCGTGGGCGGCCTGCGGGCGGGATACGAGTACAGCCGGTCAGCCAACCCGACCAGAACCGCCCTTGAGGAGGCGCTGGCCGCCGTGGAGGGCGGTGCGCGCGGGCTGGCCTTCGCGTCGGGACTCGCCGCCGAGGACACGCTGCTGCGCACCGTCTGCAAGCCCGGCGACCACGTGGTGATCCCCGACGACGCGTACGGCGGCACCTACCGGCTGTTCTCCCGGGTGCTCCGGGAGTGGGGGGTCTCCTTCGACCCGGTGCCGCTCGGCGACCTCGACGCGGTGCGCGCCGCCGTACGGCCGGACACCAAGGCGATCTGGGTGGAGACGCCCACGAACCCCCTGTTGAACGTCGCCGACATCGCCGCGCTGGCGGACGTCGCCCACGACGGCGGCGCGGTGCTCGTGGTGGACAACACCTTCGCCTCGCCCTACCTGCAGCAGCCGCTCAGCCTGGGCGCGGACGTCGCGGTCCACTCGACGACCAAGTACGTCGGCGGCCACTCCGACGTGGTCGGCGGCGCGCTGGTGACGCGGTCGGCGGACCTCGGCGAGCGGCTGGCCTACCACCAGAACGCTATGGGCGCGGTGGCCGGGCCGTTCGACGCCTGGCTCACCCTGCGCGGCCTCAAGACGCTGGGCGTGCGGATGGACCGGCACTGCGACAACGCCGAGCGCGTGGTCGACCTGCTGCTGTCGCACCCGAAGGTCGTCCAGGTCCTCTACCCGGGCCTGCCCGAGCACCCCGGCCACGAGATCGCGGCCAAGCAGATGCGCCGCTTCGGCGGGATGGTGTCGTTCCGCGTCGAGGGCGGCGAGGAGGCGGCCGTCGAGATCTGCAACCGCGCCAAGCTGTTCACGCTCGGGGAGTCGCTCGGCGGCGTCGAGTCGCTGATCGAGCACCCGGGCCGGATGACCCACGCGTCGGCCGCCGGGTCGCCGCTGGAGGTCCCGGCCGACCTGGTCCGCCTGTCGGTCGGCATCGAGACCGTCGACGACCTGCTGGCCGACCTTTCCGAGGCCCTCGGCTGACGACCGCCTGACGCCTGTTCGGCGCCTGTTCCGCGCCCGTTCCGCGCTCTGTCTAGCGCCCGCTCCGCGTCGGGGCCGCAGGCTCCGGCGCGGAGGCGCGGGCGGGAGCCACCCACCGTTCGCACAGCAGGGCGGCGAGCGCCGCGGCGGTCAGGACGGCGCCCGCGACGGTCACGCTCCGAACCCCCGAGTGGTCGATGAGTGCGCCGCCGAGCAGCGACCCGCCCGCGATGCCGACGTTGAAGGCCGAGCCGCTGCCGGCCGAGGCGATGTCGGTGCTGCCCGGGGCCACCTGCAGCGCGCGGCTCGCGATGGCCGCCGCCAGCGCGCTGAACGACATGCCCGTCACGCAGAGGGCCACCACCGCCACCGGGTGCAGGGAGCCGAAGACGTACAGGGCGAGCAGCGCGCACGTGATGAGGGCCAGCGGCCCGACGAGGGCGGCCCTTGGCCGGCTGTCGAGCAGCCGGCCGACCACGATGGTCCCCGCGACCCCGGAGATCCCGGACGCGAGGAGCAGCGGGCTGAGCGCGGCCGGGGCGAAGCCGCCGAAGTCCAGCAGGAACGGCGTGATGTAGGTGTACGCGGTGAGGTAGCCGCCCACGCCGATGACGGTGGCGCCGATGAGCAGCGCGTAGCGGCGGGCGTCCGGGGTCGCGCCGCGTCCGGGTTCGTGACCAGTGGAGCCTGCGCCTGTCTGGCGGCGGCCGGGCATGAGCGTCGCCACGGTCACGCAGGTGACCAGGCCGACGGCGGCGGCCAGGGCGAACGCGGTCCGCCAGCCGACCTGCTGGCCGAGCCAGGTGCCCGCCGGGACGCCGAGGACGGGCCCGAGGGAACTGCCGATCGACATCCGGGCGATCGCGCGCCCCCGGATCTCCGGGGGGAACATCGCCGCCGCGGCCGGGGTCGCGACCGACCAGAACAGCGCCTGGGTGGCCCCGACCAGCAGCCGGGCGGCCAGCAGCGTCGGATAGTTCGGCGCCACGGCGGTCAGCAGCATTCCCACGACGAACACGCCGAGCGTGACGGTGAGCAACCTGCGCCGCGGCACCCGCTGGGTCAGCCGGGTGAGCGGCAGCGACGCCAGCACCACGACCGCGGCGTACCCCGTGACCAGCAGGCCCGTCTCGGACGGTGATCGGTTCAGATCGTTCGCCATGACCGTGAGCAGCCCGATGGGGAGGACCTCGGCGGTGACGTAGGTGAACGCCCCGACGGCGAGGGCGACCAGCGCCCACGCCGCCCGGCGTTGCGTCGTAAGGTGCACCCGCTCCTCTTTCCCCCGTTTCCGGCCAAAGACGTTCTACCGGACATTCAGGGGAAAGCGGGAATCTTTCTCAGGGGTTGAAGAAGACCATCAGGAACAGGATGACGAGCCAGATCAGGGCGCTGATGCCGCCCAGCGCGGCGATCCGACCGGTCTGCACCTTGGCGTCGTCGTCCGGCGACTCGCTGGACAGCGCCGCGATGGCCGTGCGCTGGTCACGCTCGACGATCACCAGCAGTACGGCCGCCACGACGAACAGCGTCATCGACACCGACAGGTAGGGCGCGCCGAGAGCGCTGCGGCCCAGCAGCAGGCCGAACAGGAAGACCCCGATCGTGAGCAGGCCGAACAGCCGGGTGGCGCGGTGCAGATACCGCAGCACCGCGACCTCCCGGGCCCGGATGTAGCGCGGCGTGACGCTCGTGACCGCCGTGAGCGGACCGAGCGCGAAGATCGCGAATCCTATGTGCAGCCACAGCAGGAAATGGTCGAGAGGCGACATGGGCAGAGGCTATCGCCTGGGCTGATCGCCCCGCAGCCGCCCGGCCGCCCCCGTCTCGGGCGCGCCGGACGCCGGGGCGTCCAGGAGCTACTTCCGGCGACGGGGGCGGTTGTGGACCGCCATTTCGTACAGCACTCCGGTGAGGATCATGAGAACGACGAGACCTACCGCTGCGAACATGGGAGCGCTCCTTCCACGGGCATGTGGAACGACCAGCGCGAACAGAGGATGCCTGTCTATCGTCCGCCGATTGCAACCCGGTCGGCAATCGATTATCGATGTCCCGGTACCGGTCTCCGGGAGCCACGGCCGCCGGCTCCCCGCTCGCGCCCGCCTTCCGCAGCTCGTCCGGTCACCATCCGTCGCCTGGGAACGCGCCCCCGAATCACGCCGATGTGTTTAGCAATGCCCGACATGGCAGGCGATGAACCACTTCCCGACGTCCGGTAAAGGCGACGGGTCGCGATCCGGGGCCGCGACTGAGCGCCGACCGGGCCGTGATCGCACCGGCTACCGGCCAGCCGGCTCATGGCTCGGGCGCTCAGCGGGTGCGGCGGGCGCGCAGGAAGTCGCTGACGACGTACTCGCCGAGGCGGTCGGCGCTGGCGGAGAAGACGCGGCCGCCGTTGCGCCGGGCGACCTCGTCCACGAACTCCCGCAGCCGGTCGTCGGCGGCCAGCATGAAGACGTTGATCGTCGCGCGCCGCCGGGTCATCTTGTCGACCTCGGCGAGCGTCAGCGTCAACGTCTCCTGCGACGGCGGCCACTCGAAGCGCGGCACGCCGTCACGCATCAGGTGCGCCGTCGGCTCGCCGTCGGTCACCACCAGGACCACCGGCTCGAAGTCCGGGTGCCGGTCGAGGTGCCGGCCCGCGATCAGCAGCGCGTGGTGCAGGTTGGTGCCCTGGACCATGTCCCATTCGAGCCCGGCCAGCTCGTCGGGCCGCAGCACCCGGGCGTAGTTCGAGAACCCGATGATCTGCACCGCGTCCTGCGGGAACTTCGAGGCCACCAGCGCCTGCAGGGCGAGCGCGGTCTGTTTGGCCGCCGCCCAGGTGCCGCGCAAGGCCATCGAGTAGGATAGGTCGACCAGCAGGCACACGGCCGCGGCCGAGCGCCGCTCGGTCTCCACGACCTCGAAGTCGTCCACCGACAGGCGCACCGGCGCGCCCCCGCCCCGCTGTACGCCGTTCACGACCGTGCGTACGACGTCGATGGGCTGCTCGTCGCCGAAGCGCCACAGACGGGTCGATCCGGTCGGCTCCCCGGCCGTGCCCGCGTCGCGCTGGTCGTGGTCGCCGCGGCGGCCCGAGTCGAGCGAGGCGAAGACCCGGCGCAGGGCGGTCTCCCCGAGCCGGCGTACGGCCTTGGGCGTGAGCTCCAGCTTGCCGCGGTTGCGGCGCAGGTAGCCCTGGGCCTCCAGCTCGCGCTCGACCTGCCGCAGGGCCTCCAGGTCGTCCACGGCCGAGCGGCCGAGCGCCCGCCTGACGGCGGCCTCGTCGATGTCGTCGAGCCGGGCGCCGGGGTAGTCCTGGCGCAGCGCGGTCTCCAGGTCGCCG
Source organism: Microbispora bryophytorum (assembly GCF_006874465.1). Lineage (GTDB taxonomy): Bacteria > Actinomycetota > Actinomycetes > Streptosporangiales > Streptosporangiaceae > Microbispora > Microbispora bryophytorum. The sequence continues at coordinate 88,503 of NZ_VIRL01000006.1, forward strand.
AGGTCGGCCAGCTCCTGCAGGGCCGTCACGGCGTCGCCCATGCCCATCGGCTGCTCGCCGGACACCCGTTCGGGTGCGCCCCAGGCGAGGTCGGGGCGGCGGGCGGAGAGGGCGTCGCCGAGCCGGCGCATCTGCTCGGCCAGGCCCGCCTGCTCCAGCGTGTGGTTGATCAGCCCGGCCAGCTCCTCGCGCTGCTCCGGGGTGAGCGAGGCGAGCAGCCGCTGCGCGGCGGCGGCGCGGCGGGCGAGCTGGTCGACCAGCTCGTCGAGGTTCCGCGGGTTCTCGGGGAACATGTCCCCGTATTTCTGTATGAACTGGTCGAAGTCCTCCTGGGTGTGCTCGCCCCGGGCGTCACGGTCCAGCATGTCGTTGAGGTCCGACATCATCTGCCTGACCCGCTCCATGGCGGCCGGGTCGGGGTTGGCCAGCGCGTCGCGCATGCCGCGGAACCGGCTGTCGAGGACCTCCCGGCGCAGCAGGTCGCGCAGCTCCTCGAACGTCTGCCGCGCGGCGGCCGAGCGCCAGTCGTAGCCGGCCAGCTCCTGGACCGCCCGCGCCGCGTCCGAGGGCAGCGCGTCCAGCGCCGACTCCCGGAAGCGGGCGTCATCGTAGGGATCGGGGAACAGTTCGGCCCGCTCCTGGCCGATCGCCTTGTCGAGCAGGGCGCGCGCGCGTTCCAGCGTGCCGTCGAGCCGGGTGTTGTCCCGCAGCTCGCGGCGGCGCCGCCGTACCTGGCGGAGCAGGTCGTCGAGGCCGCGACGGTCGGGAGCGCCGGGGAGCCCTCGCCTGAGCAGGTCGCGCAGCGCGTCGAGCGGTGTCGAGCCGGACAGGACGGCGTCGCCCATACCGTCCAGCGCCGAACGCACGTCGTAGGGGGGAGCCAGCGGATCCGGCCCGTCGTGGTACTCCCGGTAGAAGTAGCTCATGGCCGGGTCACGTCCGGTACACCGCGGTGCCGTCGGTCTCGTCCTTGGACAGCCTGCGCATCAGGTAGAGCCCCTCCAACGTGAACTCCAGGGCCGCGGCGGCGTGGCCGGGCGACTCGTCGCCCTCGCCCATGCCGAGCCGCGCCATGATCTTCGACAGGCCCTCGACGCGGCCGATCCTGCGCAGCAGCTCGTGAGCCGCCACCAGCTCGCCGGACTCGACCTGCGCGCCCTCGCCGAACCTGTCGAGCAGCGGCGCGAGGTCGGCGCCGCCGAGCGAGGCGCGGAAGGTCTCGGCCGTCGCGCGGCGCAGCAGGTGGGCGAGCACGTCGATCTCCCGCCCCTCCTCGCTGACCTCGAACTCGACCTTGCCGCGCAGCGTGTGGACCACGCCGGGCAGGTCGCACACCCGCGTGACGGGCCGCTCCTCCCCGGTCAGCGCGGCCCGCCGTACGGCGGAGGCGGCGGCGGTCTCGGCGGCGGCGATCGAGAAGCGGGCCGACACGCCCGAGCGGGAGTCGACGGCGGTGGACTCGCGGACCAGACGGGTGAACCTGGCGATCACCTCCACCAGGTGGTCGGGCAGGTCCGCGCCGAGGGCGTCGAGGTCGGCCTCCTGGCGGATCAGGACCAGCTCGTCCTCGACCGTGCGGGGGTAGTGGGTGCGGATCTCCGCGCCGAAGCGGTCCTTGAGCGGAGTGATGATCCGGCCGCGGTTGGTGTAGTCCTCGGGGTTCGCGCTGGCGATCAGCAGGATGTCGAGGGGGAGGCGCAGATTGTAGCCGCGGACCTGGATGTCGCGCTCCTCCAGCACGTTGAGCAGCGCCACCTGGATGCGCTCGGCCAGGTCGGGCAGCTCGTTGACGGAGAAGACGCCCCGGTTGGTGCGGGGGACCAGGCCGTAGTGGACCGTCTCGGGGTCGCCGAGCGTGCGGCCCTCGGCGATCTTGATGGGGTCGACGTCGCCGATCAGGTCGCCGACCGAGGTGTCCGGCGTGGCCAGCTTCTCGCCGTACCGGTCCTCGCGGTGCTTCCAGGCAACCGGCAGATCGTCGCCGGTGTCGCCGGCCAGCCGCCGGCACCGGGCGCAGACCGGCGCGTACGGATGGTCGTTGATCTCACAGCCCTCGACCACGGGCGACCACTCGTCGAGCAGGCCGGTGACGGTGCGGATCAGGCGGGTCTTGCCCTGGCCGCGCTCGCCGAGGAGCACGAGGTCGTGACCGGCGATCAGCGCCCTCTCCAGGTGGGGCAGGACGGTGTCGTCGAATCCGACGATGCCGGGGAACCGGTTCTCACCGGCCCGCAGCCGGGCCAGGAGGTTCTCCCTGATCTCGGCCTTGACCGTGCGGTGCCGGTGTCCACTCTCGCGCAGTTCACGCAGAGTGCTGGGGGCAGGCGTGGGCGATTTGTGCACGGAGTCGAGCCTACGTCCCCATCAGACGATCCTGCAGCCCGGTTTGAGAGACGCGGCTGCCGGCGGCCCGGCCCAATTGGCCGGGCGGCCCGCGCGTTGACCTCCTGTCAGTGGGGAGAATCGGCCCAAGGAAACAGTCGCGGAGGAAGAGAGGGCGAGACATGGCGGTATTGACGAGCCGCTTCGCCGACGGTCTCGCCGTGGGCGCAAACCTGGTGGAAGCGGCCGAGACGGCCGTACGCCAGGCGTTGGCCGGCCTGTCGGGTCCGCCGGACCTGGTGTGCTTCTTCATCTGTGGGGACGATCCCGACGACGTGGACCGGGCGGGCCGGCGGGCGATGTCCGTCGCGTCCGGCGCCGACGTGATCGGCTGCAGCGCGACCGGCGTCATCGGCCACGGCCAGGGCGTGGAGCTGACCCCTGCCGTGAGCGCGTGGGCGGCCTCCCTCGGCGGCGCCAGGATCGACACCTTCGCCCTGGAGACGCTCAGGACGGAGGACCGGTTCGTGGTCGTGGGGCTGCCCGAACGCGTGTCCGACGACCGGGCGGCGATCCTGCTCGCCGACCCCTACACCTTCCCCACCGACGCGTTCATCGAGCACTCGCACGAGGTGCTGGGCAACCTGCCGATCGTCGGCGGCCTCGCCAACGGGCTCAAGGGCCGTGGTTCCGTGCGGCTGTTCGCCAACGGAGAGGTCCACGACTCCGGCGCGATCGGAGTGGTCATCGGCGGTGCGGTGAACATCGGCACGGTCGTGAGCCAGGGCTGCCGGCCCATCGGACCGTCCATGGTCGTCACCCGGGCCGAGGACAACGTGCTGCTGGAGCTCGCCGGCCAGCCCGCCCTGGCCCGCCTGGAGGACATCGTCAGCGCTCTCGACGAGGAGGACCGCGACCTGGTGGCCACCGGTTTACAGATCGGCATCGCCATGGACGAGTACGCCGAGCGCCACGAGCGCGGCGACTTCCTGATCCGCGGGGTCATCGGCATCGATCCCGAACGCGAGGCGGTGGCCGTCGGCGACGTGATCGAGATCGGCAGGACGGTCCGGTTCCAGGTCAGGGATGCCGAGACCGCCGACGAGGACCTCTACGAACTGCTCGACGCCCATCTGCAGCAGCACTCCGGCCGGGTCGAGGGGGCCCTGCTGTTCTCCTGCAACGGCCGGGGCTCGGGCATGTTCGACTCGGCAGACCACGACGCGCTCGCCGTACGCGAGACGCTGGGGCCGATCGGGGTGGCGGGGTTCTTCGCCGCGGGCGAGGTCGGGCCGGTCAGCGGGCACAACCACGTCCACGGCTTCACCGCGTCGCTGCTCGTCTTCTCCAGCGGCACCGGATTCTCCAGCGGCACGGGCCTGTCCACCGGCACGGGAGCGGGTGCGTGAGCGACCTCACGTTGGCCGTCGACATCGGCGGCACGAAGTTCGCGGCGGGCCTGGTGGAGCCGGACGGGCAGGTCGTGACCGCCGAGCGGGCCGCCACCCCGCAGGGCGGCGACGCCGAGACGCTGTGGCGGACGCTGACCAGCCTGCTCGACCGGCTGGACGTGCCCGCCGCCCTCGCCGGCGTGGGCGTCGGCTGCGGCGGCCCGATGACCTGGCCAGAGGGGGAGGTCTCTCCGCTCAACATGGGCGGCTGGCGCGGTTTCCCGCTGCGCGGGAGGCTGGCCGCCCGCTTTCCCGGCGTCCCGGTCCGCATCCACAACGACGCCGTCTGCCTGGCCGTCGCCGAGCACTGGTGCGGCGCCGGGCGGGGGAGCGCGGCCATGCTGGGGATGGTCGTGTCGACGGGCGTCGGCGGCGGGCTGATCCTCGGCGGCAGGCTCATCGACGGCGGGACCGGCAACGCGGGTCACATCGGCCATGTCGTGGTCGACCCCGAGGGCCCGCCCTGCGGCTGCGGCGGCAACGGCTGCCTGGAGGCGATCGCCCGTGGCCCCGGCCTCGCCGCCTGGGCGCTCGCCCAGGGCTGGTCTCCGGGCGACGCCGCCACCGAAGGGGACCTCTACCGGGAGGAGGGGACGGCCACCGCGCGCAGGCTGGCCGCCGACGCCGCGGCGGGCGACGCGATCGCGCTGGCCGCGATGGCCAGGGCCGGGCGTGCCCTCGGCGTCGCGATCGCCTCGGCCGTCAACCTGTGCGACCTCGATCTCGTGACCGTCGGCGGCGGGCTCAGCCAGGCGGGCGATCTGCTGTTCGGGCCCCTGGAGGAGGCCTTGCGGGAGCACACCCGGATGGAATTCGCCGGGCGGGTGCGGGTCGTGCCCGCCGCGCTCGGTCAGGACGCCGGTCTCGTCGGCGCCGCCGCCCTTGTGATCGAGGGAGACAGATACTGGCGCCCCGGCCTCTGAAGGCGTGTCGCCTGCCGGGACCTGTGATGATTGGCCCATGGCTGTCCCACAGGTGACGTACGAGGACGTCGTCGCCGCGCGCGAGTTGCTGTCGGAAGTGGCGGCGCTGACGCCGGTCCTGCACTCACGGATGCTGTCCGAGATCGTCGGCGGCCCGGTGCACCTCAAATGCGAGAACCTCCAACGGGCCGGGTCGTTCAAGGTCCGGGGGGCGTACGTGCGGATCGCGCGGCTGAGCGAGGAGGAGCGGGCCAGGGGTGTGGTGGCGGCCAGCGCGGGCAACCACGCGCAGGGCGTGGCGCTGGGCTCGTCGCTCGTCGGGGCGAAGTCGACCGTCTACATGCCCGAGGGCGCGCCGCTGCCCAAGGTGGAGGCCACCCGGGCGTACGGCGCGGACGTGGTCTTCGCGGGGCACACGGTCGACCAGGCCCTGCGGGTGGCCAAGGAGCACGCCGACCGGACCGGCGCGGTGTTCATCCATCCGTTCGACCACCCCGACGTGATCGCCGGGCAGGGCACGGTCGGCCTGGAGATCCTTGAGCAGCTTCCCGGCACGGCCACGATCGTGCTGCCCATCGGCGGCGGCGGTCTGGCGGCGGGGGTCGCGCTCGCCGTGAAGTCCCAGCGTCCCGGGATCAAGGTGGTGGGCGTGCAGGCCGAGCGGGCCGCGGCCTATCCCGACTCGCTGGCCGCGGGCCGGCCCGTCATGGTCGAGCCCACATCGACGATGGCGGACGGCATCGCGGTCGGGCGGCCGGGCGACCTGCCGTTCGAGCTCATCCACTATCTGGTCGACAGTGTCGTGACGGTCTCGGAGGAGTCGCTGTCGCGGGCCCTGCTGCTGTGCCTCGAACGCTCGAAGCTGCTGGCGGAGCCGGCCGGGGTGGCGGGGGTCGCGGCGCTGCTCGACCAGCCGCACGCGTTCGAGCCGCCGGTGGTCGTCGTGCTGTCGGGCGGCAACATCGACCCGCTGCTGCTGGCCAGGGTGTTGCGGCACGGCCTGGCGGCGGCGGGCCGCTACCTCGCCTTCCGCATCCGGCTGACCGACCGTCCCGGGGCGCTGGCCGCGCTGCTGGCCCGGCTGGCCGACCTCGGCGCCAACGTGCTCGACGTGGTGCACGAGCGGTTCGGCTCCCGGCTGCATCTGGAGGAGGCCGAGGTCCTGCTGCAACTGGAGACCCGCGGCCCCGCGCACTGCGACGAGGTGCTGAGCGCGCTGCGGGGGGACGGCTACAAGTTGCTGTTCTCCTGACCCGCGTGGCGCGGGTCAGGGTCCGGCGAGCGGGGCGGGACGCCTCGGCTGGAACAGCCAGGCGTCGAACAGCCCCTTGAGGTTCTTGCCCGAGATCCGCTCGGCCAGCGCGATGAACTCCTGTGTCGTGACGTTGCCGTACCTGTGGGCGTCGGTCCACGCCCTGATCAGCGGGAAGAACTTGTCGTCGCCGATCTCCCGGCGCAGGGCGTGCAGCGTCATCGCGCCGCGGTTGTAGACGGCCGCGCCGAACAGGTCGTCGGCGCGGGCGGCGCCCGGAGGGTAGGCCCACATCGGGTCCGCCGCGTTCGCGTACAGGCGTTTGAAGGCCGAATCGGCGGTGCCCTGGCCGGTGTGCTCCGCCCACAGCCATTCGGCGTACGTCGCGAAGCCCTCGTTCAGCCACAGGTCGCGCCAGCGCGTGATGGTCAGGCTGTCGCCGAACCACTGGTGCGCGAGCTCGTGCGCGATGATCGCGGGCTCGGGGGAGAAGCCGCCGTAGATGGGCTTGGTCTGGTTCTCCAGCGCGTATCCCGCCGCGTAGTCGTCGATCACGCCGCCCGTGGAGGAGAAGGGGTACGGCCCGAACACGGTCGACCAGTAGTCGGTGATCTTCCCCGTCTGCGTGAGGAGTTGGTCGAGCGAACCGCGGAAGGAGTCCGCGACGGCGACGTAGATCGGCAGGCCCTTGTCGCTCGTGCCGGTGCGGACCTGGAACTTGCCGGTCGTCATCGTGGCGAGGTAGCTCGCCATCGGGTGCTTCTCCCGCCAGGCGAAGGTCGTCCTGCCCGCCTTGGTCTGCGGCGTCCCCGTCATCTCGCCGTTGGCGATCGCGGTCAGCCCCTCGGGAACGGTGATCCGGAAGTCGTAGGTCGCCTTGTCCGACGGGTGGTCGTTCGACGGGAACCAGGTCTTCGCGCCGTTCGGCTCACATGTCACGAACGCGCCGTCCGCGGTGGAGATGAAGCCGTATTCGCCGAGGTTGGCGGAGTCGTGCATCGGTTCGGGCACGCCCGCGTAGTCGACCGTGACCGCGAACCGGTGGCCGTTCGAGATCCGCTTGCCCGGCTCGATCACGAGCTCGTCCTTGCTGCGGTCGAACGAGGCCGCCCCGCCGTCCACCGTCACCCGGCTCACCGTGAGCCCGTGCAGGTCGAGGTCGAACGACGTCAGGTCCTGTGCGGCCTTGGCCTCGATCGTGGCGCTGCCCGCGAGCTTCCTGGACGCCGGGTCGTACGACAGGCGCAGGTCGTAGTGCTGGACGTCGTAGCCGCCGTTGCCGTCGTCGGGGAAGTCCGGGTCGCCGATCCCCGGGGCGCCCGTGGTGCTCTTCGACGCGCCCGGTGTCACCGGGGCGACCGCCGCCGCCTGGGACGGCGCGACGACCGCGCCCTCGGACGGCGCGCAGGCCGTCGCGGCCCCCACGGCCACGGCACAGATCAGGGCGGAGACCGATCTGCCGGCCCGTACGCCGGCCCGCGTCGTGGTCGGCGTCGTGGTCGGCGTCGTGGTCGGCGCGGTGGTCGATGCGGTGGTCGGCCCTGGGAACGGAGGAAGACGATGCGTGGACATATGTCTGGCAACTCTACGGGAGGCCGCGGTGTGGTCCGGGTAGTGACTTCGGGTGTTTGCCCTGCTCATGGGGGTCGTGGGGGTTGTGGGGTCGCGGGGGTCTGGGGCGTCCCCGGACGGCCAGGTCTCAGGCGTCGACGACGAGCGTGCGGGCCGCCTTGTCGTGCAGGGCCTGCTTCCTGCGGTCGAACAGGATCCACGCGAGGTTCACCAGCCCGAGGCAGCACAGCCAGCCCAGCACGATCTCCACCGCCTGCCGCACCGCGATCGGCCCGGGACCGGCCGGCTCCCCGGTCTCCCGCACGACGCGCATGCCGAACAGCCTCTTGCCCACCGTCTGGCCGTTCCAGAACGACTGGAGCAGCCAGTAGTAGAGGAACGCGATCACTCCGAGGAGAAGGCCGTTGCCGACGGGGACCCGCGCCATCGCCCCGGTCGTGCTGTCGTACACGACCCTCCAGTTGTCCCAGGTGAGCGGCGAGGTGACGAGCGCGACGAGCACGGCGTCCACGATCCCGGCGAACAGGCGGCGCCAGCGGCCGGCGAGCCGCGGCGCCGTCTGCCCGAAGGGCGGGGGCGTCCAGGGAATCCTCGGTTCCTCGTACGGGCTTCCCGGAGGCGGCGGTGTTCCCATGGCTGAATGGTCACCCCGCCGCCCTTCGGTCAAAGCCGGGCGCGCGCAAAGGGTGCGTCAGCGGGTGCCAGAGGGGTGCCAGACGGGTGCCAGACGGGTGCCAGAGGTGCGAGAGGTGTCAGAGGGTGCCGCGGCGTTCCTGCTCGCGCTCGATGGCCTCGAAGAGCGCCTTGAAGTTGCCCTTGCCGAAGCCGAGGGAGCCGTGACGCTCGATGAGCTCGAAGAAGACCGTCGGGCGGTCCACCACCGGCTTGGTGAAGATCTGCAGGAGGTAGCCGTCCTCGTCGCGGTCCACGAGGATGCGGCGCTTCTTCAGCTCCTCGACCGGCACGCGGACCTCGCCGATGCGGGAGCGCAGCTCCGGGTCGTCGTAGTAGGAGCCGGGCGTCTCGAGGAACTCGACGCCCGCCTCGCGCATGGCGTCGACCGTCGTGACGATGTCGTTGGTGGCCAGCGCGATGTGCTGCACGCCGGGGCCGCCGTAGAACTCCAGGAACTCCTCGATCTGGGACTTCTTCTTGCCCTCGGCGGGCTCGTTCAGCGGGAACTTGACCTTGCGGGTGCCGTCCGCGACGACCTTGGACATCAGCGCCGAGTATTCGGTGGCGATGTCGTCGCCGATGAACTCCGCCATCTTGGTGAAGCCCATGACCTTCTCGTAGAACTCGACCCATTCCTCCATGCGCTCGACGTTGCCGACGCAGTGGTCGATCGCCTGGAAGAGCCGGCCGTTCTTCACCGCGGGCGGCGCGACGATGGGCTCGGCCGCGACGTACCCCGGCAGGTAGGGCCCGGCGTAGTTGGCGCGGTCGATCAGCGTGTGCCGGGTCTCGCCGTAGGCCGCGATGGCCGCGACCACGACCTTGCCGTGGTCGTCCTCGACCACGTGGGGCTCCTCCAGCCCCCGGGCCCCGCTGTCCAGTGCGTGGCGGTATGCCGCCTCCACGTCCGGCACGTCCAGTGCGAGGTCGACGACGCCGTCACCGTGCTCGGCCACGTGGCGCGCGAGCGGCGTTCCCGCGCGTACGGCTCCGCGCAGCTCGAACCGGGCCGAGCCCGACACGAGGACGTACGCCACCTCGTCGCGGCTGCCTGTCTCCGGCCCCCGGTAGGCCACCAGGCGCATCCCGAAGGCGGTCGAGTAGTAGTGGGCGGCCTGCTTCGCGTTGCCGACCGCGAAGACCACCGCGTCCATGCCGTGAACCGGGAAGACATCGTTCATACGCCAACTGTCCGGTGATGTGGCCAATTTGCGCAACAGCGAGTTGTTTTGGTGAACAATGTGCACAGTTATCGCCTCATGCAAGGGGAAATCGTTATGACGATTGACCACCTCGACGCACAGCTCGTCGCCCTGCTGGCCGCCGAGCCCAGGATCGGCGTGCTCGAGTGCTCCCGCAGGCTGAACGTCGCCCGGGGGACGGTGCAGGCCCGGCTCGACCGCATGACAGAGAAGGGAGTCATCACCGGCCACGGCCCGGACATCGATCCGGCCGCGCTCGGCTTCGACGTGACGGCGTTCGTGACGTTGCACATCAGGCAGGTCGCGGGGCACGTGCCGGTGGCCGACCAACTCGCGCTCATCCCCGAGGTCCTGGAGGTCCACACGATCACCGGCGGGGGAGACATGCTCTGCCGTGTGGTCGCGCGCAGCAACGCCGACCTCCAGCGCGTCATCGATCTGATCGTGGACGTGCAGGGTGTCGTGCGGACCGAGTCGGTGATCGCGCTCGACACGCTGGTGCGGTACCGGACTCTTCCGCTCGTTCGCGCGGCCGGGGGCTGACGCGGTTTTCCCCAGTGTCCTTTGCCTGGGGCAGGCTTTTCCACAGACGTCGCGGGAAGTGCCGGACCATCGATGGCCATCGTTTACCGTGGTTCCATCCGCCCAGCTCAGGGGCCACAAATGGGCGTAGCGGGGGGTATCGGACCTATCGGGGGTCACGGATCGGGGGGCACAACGTGGACAGCGCCGAGGAGGGCCCGATCGGGGAGGGCGCCGCGGATCCGCGGCCGCCCCTCCGCGGCCCGGACGGGGGAGGAGGCGGCGGGGACGGCGGCGCGCCGAAGCCTCGCCGGCGAAGGCGGCTGCCGCGTGTCCTTCTCGCGAGCCTGGCCACCGGGATCGTCGGGCTTGTCGTGTTCCTCGCCGTGGTGTGGGCGCTGACCCCCATCCCGGACAGCACCCAGGAACTGGCGACGGCCCAGGGCTCGGTGATCTACTACCGCGACGGCAGGACGGTCCTCGCCACAGAGGGCGTCAACCGGAAGACCGTGCCGCTCACCCAGGTCCCCCAGGTCGTCAGAAGCGCGGTCATCGCGGCGGAGAACCGGACGTTCTATCAGGACCAGGGCGTCTCCCTGTCCGGTACGGCCCGCGCCGTGTGGTCGACGGTCACCGGTCGCCAGCTCCAGGGCGGCTCGACGATCACTCAGCAGATGGTCCGCAACTACTACAGCGGCCTCGGCCAGGAACGCTCCATCGGGCGCAAGCTCAAGGAGATCATGATCGCGCTGAAGGTGGATCGTTCCAAGCCGAAAGACTGGGTGCTGGAGCGCTACCTCAACACCATCTACTTCGGCCGGGGGGCTTACGGCATCCAGGCCGCCGCCCGGGCCTACTTCGACAAGGACGTGCAGAACCTGACGGCGGCCGAGGGCGCCTACCTCGCCGCCGTGATCCAGCAGCCCACCCGTTTCGCCAACCCGGCGGGGGCCGCGCTCGACGCGGCGAAGGCAAGGTGGACGTCGGTGATCCAGGGCATGCGCGAGACCGGCGCGATCACCCGTGAACAGGCCGGCGCCCAGGTGTTCCCCACACTCGCCAAGCAGCGGGCGCCGCTGTCCCTCGGCGGCCAGAACGGCTACATGCTGGCGCAGGTGCGTGCCGAGCTGAACCGGCTCGGCTACACCGACGAGGACATCAACCACGGCGGCCTGAAGGTCACCACGACGTTCGACAAGAAGCTGATGGCGCAGGCCCAGCAGGCGGTCAAGTCGGTCCTGCCGGACGACACCCCCAAGAAGGTCCGCACCGGCCTGGCGGCCGTCGATCCCGCGACCGGCGAGGTCGTCGCCTTCTACGGCGGTCGTTACGCGACCAACCAGTACGACAACGCCTTCTCCGCCAAGGTCCAGGCCGGCTCGACCTTCAAGCCCTACACGCTGGCCGCCGCGCTCGAAGCCGGATACGGGCTCGACACGCTGGTCTACGGCAACTCACCCATCCGCATCGGTTCCGCCGACATCCCCAACTCAGGCGGCAAGTCGTACGGGCAGGCGATCACCCTGCTCCAGGCGACGCAGTTCTCGGTGAACACGGCCTTCGTGAACCTCGGGCAGCGCATCGGCCTCGACAAGGTCGTCGCCGCGGCGCGGGCCGCCGGGATTCCCGCGGCGCAGCTCGCCCCTCACCAGAGCGCCGCCACGTTGCCCCTCGGCGTGGCGTCGGTGAGCGCCGTGCAGCAGGCATCCGGGTTCGCCACCTTCGCCGCCGGCGGCATCCACCATGAGCCCCATGTGATCCGGGCGGTCACCGACAGCACCGGACTCACCCGGAAGTTCGCCCCATCCGGCGTTCGGGCCTTCAGCGAGAACACCGCCGCCGACACGACGTACGCGCTGGAGCAGGTGGTGCGCAGCGGCACCGGCACGGCCGCACGGCTGTGGGACCGCCCGGTGGCGGGCAAGACCGGCACCACCGACGAGTCGGCGGCCGTCTGGTTCTCCGGCTACGTCCCCCAGCTGGCCGTCGCGGTCAACATGTTCCGCGACGACAACAAGCCGGTGACCGTCCCCGGTTACGGCGAGTTGTACGGCGGCGCGCTGCCCGCCGAGATCTGGAAGACCTTCATGAGCACCGCCATGGAGGGCAGGCCGGTCCGGGAGTTCCCCGACCCGGTCACGTGGAACCCCTACTACTGGGACACCTACGGCATGGCCATGCCCCAGCAGAGCGGGGCTCCCACGGCGTATCCGTCGGGGCCCGACGGGTCGCCCATGCCGTACGAACCGGGTGACGGGGCGACGATGCCCGGCCCCGGCGGGCCCGGCGCGCCCGGTTCGCCCCCAGAGACGGACGAGGAGCAGCAGGGCGCCACCGGCCAGGACGGCGAGGCCGGCCCGAGAGGCGGCGCGAACGGCATCAGCGGTGCGACCGGCCCGAATGGCCCGAATGGCCCGAATGGCCCGAGCGGCCCGAGCGGCCCGAGCGGCCCGAATGAGCTGACCGGCACGGGCCGTGCCCGCGATACGCGTGCCGCGGATCCCGCCACCCGGGCCGGCACGGGAACGGGGACCACCGGATCCGACGCGGACGCCACCGGCACGGGTGTCAGGCGGGCCGGCCAGACCGACCCGGGCACCAGGCGGGCCGGTCAGACGGGCCAGAACAGCCAGACGGGCCAGGGTGGTCAGGGCGGTCAGAGCGGTCCGATCGCGCAGCTCCCCGGACCGCAGCTCCCGATCGCCCAGGATCCCGGCCGCTGACGGCCCGGGCGGGCACTCGCTTGCGCGGTGTCGCTTGTGCCGTGTCGCTTCCGCGGCGTCGCTTCTAGCGGGCCGCTTGTGCCGTGTCGCTTCTATCGGGCCAGTTCGGCGCGCAGCTCGGCGGGCGTGGTGACCGGCGCCCGGCAGGTGAACCGCCGGCACACGTAGGCCGCGGGCGAGCCGTCGACCATTCCCCGCCCCTCCAGCAGCGGCACGTCCACCGGCACGTTCGCCGGCAGGTCCCCCGGCACGCTGCCGGCGGGTCCTGCGCCGGCAGGTCGTGTGCCTGCTTGTCCGGTGGCGGCGTGTCCCGTGCCGGCGGGTCCTGTGCCGGCGTGTCCCGTGCCCAGCGCGACGACCAGCCCCGGCGTGCCGGACATGAGGGCCGCCGTGTGCAGCGCGCGGGTGCGGGCGTCGTCGGCCGGGCCGACGATCGCCACCTCGACAGGGCCGCGCAGCGCCGCCTCCGCCACCGCGAGACCCCACCCGGCGAACCGGGCGTACCGCTCCGCCATCGCGGAGACCGTGCCCAGCGCCGCCTCGGCCGCCTCCCGGTGCCGGGCCGAACCGGTGAGCGCGGCGTACGACAGCAGCGCCCCCGCCGCCGCGAACTGCCCCGAGGGCGTCGCGTTGTCGGCCGGGTCCTGAGGCCGCTGGAACAGCCGCTCGCCGTCGTCGGGGGCGTCGTAGAACCCCCCCGACTCGTCGGGGAACCGCGTCAGGACGGTTTCCAGCAGGTCTGCGGCGCGATGGAACCACCGGCTCTCGCCGGTGACGCCATAGAGGGCGAGGAAGCCCTCGGCCGTGTTGGCGTAGTCCTCCAGCATGCCCGCGTTGGCCCCCGCCCGGCCGTCACGGGAGGTGCGCAGCAGCCGGGCCGGGCCGCGGCTCACCGTGTGCAGGTCGTCGAGCAGCTCGGCCGTCTCGCGTGCGGCGTCGAGCAGGTCCGGCCGCTCGAACAGCGCGCCCGCCTCGGCCAGGGCGGCGATGACGAGCCCGTTCCAGGAGGCCACGACCTTGTCGTCCCGGCCCGGCCGTGGCCGCAGCTCCCGCGCGGCGCGCAGGGCCGTACGGACCCGGTCGAACCGCGCCGGGTCGTCGGGGTCGGTGAGAAGCTGGAGCACCGACGTGCCGTGCTCGAAGGTGCCGGTCACCTCGAACACCGATGCGGCCCAGGCGGCGTCGTCCTCCCCGAGGACCTCGCGGAGCTGGTCGGGCGTCCAGACGTAGAACAGGCCCTCGCAGTGAGCGCCGTCCGGTCCCTCACTGTCGGCGTCGAGGGCGGAGGCGAACCCGCCCTCGGGCGTGCGCATCTCCCGCAGCAGCCATTCGGCGGTCTCCAGGACCACCCGCTTGGCCAGGACCGAGCCGGTCGCGCGCCACCAGTGGGCGTAGACCCGCAGCAGCAGGGCGTTGTCGTAGAGCATCTTCTCGAAGTGCGGCACCACCCAGCCGGCGTCGACCGAATAGCGGGCGAAGCCCCCGCCGAGCTGGTCGTACATGCCGCCCCTGGCCATCGCCTCCATGGTCGTCTCCGCCATGGTCATGGCGTCGCGGGTGCCGTGCCGCAGCAGGAACTCCAGGACCATGGACGGCGGGAACTTGGGCGAACCGCCGAATCCGCCCCGCTGCTCGTCGAAGCTCTCCGCGAGGTTCCGTACGGCGAGGTCGAGGGTCTCGGCGGTGGGCAGCGGGCCCGAGGGCGCCCCGGTGCGCTCGACGAGCGCCTCCACCACCTTCTCCCCCTGGGCCAGGACGCCTTCCCGGTCCTGCCCCCAGGCCTGCGAGACGGCGTGCAGCACTCGCTGGAAGTGCGGCCGGGGGAAGTAGGTGCCGGCGTAGAACGGGTGCCCGCCGGGGGTGGCGAAGACCGTCATCGGCCAGCCGCCCTGCCCGGTCATCGCCTGGACCGCGCCCATGTAGACGGCGTCCACGTCGGGCCGCTCCTCGCGGTCCACCTTGACGTTGACGAACAACTCGTTCATCAGCCGCGCGGTGGCCTCGTCCTCGAACGACTCGTGCGCCATGACGTGACACCAGTGACACGCCGAATAGCCCACGCTGATCAGCAGGGGGACGTCGCGCCCGCGCGCCTCCGCGAACGCCTCCTCGCCCCAGGGGAACCAGTCCACCGGGTTGTCCGCGTGTTGCAGGAGGTAGGGAGAGGTCTCGTCACCCAGCCGGTTCATATGACGAGCCTTTCACAGATCGTCAGAAGAGAACGATGCGGGTAAGGATGACGTGGCGATCCTTCCGGCTGATGCGGTACTCGGCGATGCCGAACCCCTTGTCACCACTCACGAGGTGGTGCGCTCCTGCCTGCGGCGGGCGATGGCGTCCATCGTGGTGGTGGGCAGCGTGCCCGCCTCGGCGGCGGCATGGACGCGGTCACGATGGGGATCGGTGTCAAGCATCGCCCGCCCCCACCAGGCCGTCAGTACGCCGTCGAGTTCCGGCCCCTGCTGAGCTTCCAACAACTCCGCGAAGAACTGCGCCCGACGGGCGCCCCGCAGCGCGTTCGAAATCGCACCGATGGTCCGGGGCACACGCGGCCGTTCGGCCGAATGCTTGTGGACGGGCTGAGCGCTCGTCGACACCGCCTTTCGTCGCTCCCGACCAGGGTACGGCGCAGCGGACGGGCTCCGAGGTCACTCGCGTCAATCATTGGCACCAGTGGCACGCCGAACAGCCCACGCTGATCAGCAGGGGGACGTCGCGCCCGCGCGCCTTCGCGCACGCCTCCTCGCCCCACAGGAACCAGTCCACCGGGACGCACGGTCGGCGTGTCTCCGGACAACTACCGCCGCACCTTCCGCCCGCGGACCCGCCCCGGCCCGGGGCGAGCCGCCAAGTCCGGGGAAACTCGTGGGGAACCGCGGGGATGTGTTCCGGCCCGTCCCGGCGTAGGCTCACAGGACGTGGGCTTGGATCTGGACTTCGCTATCAGGCACTCGGGACGCCCCGCGGCCGTCATGACGCGGCGCGACGTCGCGCGGGTGCTGCTGGCCGTGCCGTCCGGACAGGCCCTGGTCGCCCTACCCGACCTGCGGCGGCAACTGCTCGCGGCGGGCAACCCGCTGTCGCCCAGGTTCTGGGAGTCGGCGAAAGCCGTGCTGATGAACATCGAATCCGGCGTGGCGACGGTCGGCGACGTGCAGCGCTGGCTGGAGTCCAGCGGGACCGAGCCGATCATGCTCACCCGCAGCTACTTCCTGTGGCCTGAGGAGAGCGAGCGCGGCCCGGTGGCCACCGAGATGTACGAGCGGCTGGTCGAGTTCCTGGAGGAGCGGCTGGCGGCCGGGGAGATCGACGCGGACGCGCTGGCCGCCGGGGACTCCGACGCCCGGCACGCCTACGAGGAGCTCCAGGAGCGCTGGCTCGGCACCGCGCTGCCGGACGGCAGGGTGCCCAACGTCGTGGTCAACGACGAGCAGGACCAGGAGCTGTACGCCGCCTGGGACGAGGAGGAGGCGTACGCGCTGAGCGAGTTGCGGCGGGTGCTCGACGACCTGCCGGAGCCGCCCTTTCCGGCGGACGCTCTCCGCGCGGCCGCCCGGCGGCTGCGCGTGACGTTGACCCGGCCCGGCTATCCGGGCAACGTGCTGCGCGCCTGCGCCGGGCTGGAGGACGGCGGGCTGCCCGAACGGGACGAGGACCTGTGGCTCACCGTCGCCGCCGGGATCGCCGCGCCGATCTCCGACCTTCCCGACGAGGAGGACGCCGCCCGGTTCTTCGACATGGAGGGCGAGCTCAGCCACGAGGACTCGATACTGGCCTCGTTGTGCGCCATCCACCACGCCGACTGGCTCGCGTCGGTGATCACCCTGGTCCGGTACGGCCCGGGCGTGCTCGCGTCGCCCGAGCGGATCGCCCGGTTCATCGCCGACTCCGAGGACGTCGACACCGACCCCGACGAGCCGGAGGACCTGGAGGCGACGGAGATGCTGTTCACGGCCGTGACGCCGCTGTGGGCGCACCTCGGCATCGTCGACCGGGCCGAGGTGCTGACCCCGCTGGGCTGGTGGGGCCTGCCCAAGGCACTGGAGCGCGCCTGGTCCTCGGGCACCGCGCTACCCGACTGAGCTCCCGGCTGCCCGCCTGCGCTCCCGACTGAGCTTCCGACCGCCCGATCGAGCTCCCGGCTGAGCTCCCCGCCGGAAGGCCAGACCGCCCGGCTGAGGATCAGCCGGGCGTGTCGACCAGGTCGCGGTAGTCGTCGTCCACCAGATCGCGGTATTCCGGATGCCGCCGGATGTAGTAGGCCACGAACGAGCACAACGGCACGACCCGCAGGCCGGCCGCCCGCGCTCCGTCGAGAGCCCCGCCCACCAGCCTGCCGCCCAGGCCGCGGCCCTCGAACTCGTCGCGCACCTCGGTGTGCGGGAGGATCATCGAGCCGTCCCGCAACCGGTACTGCGCGAACCCGGCGACCACGCCGTCGACGAGGATCTCGTAACGCGAGGCGGCGGGGTTGTCGACGACCCGGGCGTCCGCGCTCACGCCTCGGGCCCGTTCCCGTGCCGCTCGTCCTCGTGATGGTCGTGCGGCACCTGGATCTTTCTCATCTGCTTGTTCATGTTCTTCAGCAGGAAGAACAGGGCCAGACCGATCGCGGCGACGATGATGAAGCTCAGAAGACCCGGCCCGTAGCTGGTTGCATCCACGCTTTCAGCTTACGAGCAGGCAGGGGTGACCCCGGCGGCGATCCCCGCGAACAGGTCGTCCTCCGGCAGCGTGACGTCGACGAGCGACCGCGCGAGGTGGTAGTCCTCGGTCGGCCAGATCTCCTCCTGCAGCTGACGCGGGCAGACGAACCAGAACCCGTCCGGGTCGACCTGGGTGGCGTGCGCGAGTAGCGCGAGATCGCGGATCTCGAAGTACTCCGCGCACGGGACCCTCGTGGTGACCTCCCACTTCTGCGGCCGGTCCTCCCACCGCGCGATCCAGTCGGCGTACGGCGAGCCCATGCCACGCTCGGTCATGACGTGGTGCAGCGCCTCGAAGCGCTCCCGGGTGAAGCCCATGTGGTAGTAGAGCTTCAGCGGCTGCCACGGCTCACCCGTGCCGGGGTAGCGGTCGGGGTCGCCCGCCGCCTCGAAGGCCTCCACCGACACCCGGTTGGTCATGATGTGGTCCGGATGCGGATAGCCGCCGTTGTCGTCGTAGGTGAGGATCACATGCGGGCGGAACTCCCGGACGGCGGCGACGAGCGGCGCCGACGCCGCATCGAGCGACTGCAGTGCGAAGCACCCCTCGGGCAGCGGCTCGTTCTCGTCCTCCGGCAGGCCGGAGTCGACGAAGCCGAGGAAACGCTGCTGGACGCCGAGGATCTGGCGCGCCTTCTCCATCTCCAGGCGGCGCACCTCGCCCATGTTCTCCAGAATGTCCGGCCGGTCCATCTTTGGGTTGAGGATCGAGCCGCGTTCACCACCCGTACATGTGACGACGAGCACCTCCGCGCCCTCCGCGACGTAGCGGGCCATCGTGGCGGCGCCCTTGCTCGACTCGTCGTCTGGGTGCGCGTGCACGGCCATCAGCCTCAACGGTGCACTCACGTCTCTCCTCAGGTGTTCTATGGCTACGGAAAGAGGTTAGCTTCTAAGGGACCGTGCGTTTCGGACCCGGTATGGTCCGCGTCGCCGACACGGTCGACTTGTGCGGACGATCGTCTCGCACAACACCGACAATCCTCAGGGAGATTCCGCGATGCCCACCGATGACGCCGGCGGCCAGGGGACACGCCCGGTGCTCGGCACGCCGGACGACTTCGCGCCCCGCCCGGCGCGGCCCGCCAGGCTGGCGGGATACATCGTCATCGCGCTGATCGTGGCGGTGATAGCGGGCGGCTGGGGCTATGTCATGCTCCGCGCGAACGGGAACCCCTCGGTGAGCGCCGACGTGATCACCTTCGACGCGAGCGCGGCGGACTCCGCCGCCATCACCTTCACGGTCCACAAGCCCGCCGACCGGGCGGCGATGTGCCGGATCCAGGCACTCGACACCCAGCACCTGGAGGTCGGCAGCCGTGAGGTCGACATTCCCAAGGGCCGGTCGGACCTCGAGTTCACCGAACGGCTGAGGACGAGTTCCCAGGCCACAGCAGTACATGTCGACTACTGCGATCTCGTATAGTGGAATCTTTGGGGAAGCGTTCGAAGGCGTTAACTTGACAGCCTTTCGAGTCACTTACGGAAACAAGGAGAGCCCGTGGCCGTCTCCCAGAACGACAACGTCACCTGGCTGACGCAAGAGGCGTACGACCGCCTCAAGGAGGAGTACGAGTACCTTTCGGGCCCGGGTCGCACGGACATCGCCAAGAAGATCGAGGCCGCCCGGGAAGAGGGTGACCTCAGGGAGAACGGCGGCTACCACGCCGCCAAGGACGAGCAGGGCAAGATGGAGGCCCGCATCTTCCACCTCCGGCAGATCCTGGACAGCGCCAGGGTCGGTGAGGCCCCCCGCGCCGAGGGCATCGTGGGTCCCGGCATGACGGTGACGGTCCGCTTCGCCGGCGACGACGAGGAGGTCACCTTCCTGCTGGCCTCCCGCGAGGAGAGCGGCGCGCCCATCGACGTCTACTCGCCGAACTCCCCCCTCGGCTCCGCGATCAACGGCAAGAAGATCGGGGAGAAGGCGACGTACACGCTGCCCAACGGCAGGCAGAACACCGTCGAGATCCTTGAGGCCGTTCCGTACATCGGCAACTAGCTCGGTCTCGCCCTTTTCGTCCCGGCCGGGAATTCCGGAATGGTTTGCGGTATTCCCGGCCGTGCGGCAGTCTCGTCGTGGACCGGACTATTCGCCGCGGGAGGGGTGAGAGCGTGCTCGACCACCGAGCGCGTCCGTCCGCCCGTTTAGGCCGGAAGTTCGCGAGAGCCGTGTCCGAGGCACGGCAGGATCTCGCCTACCGCCCCCGTCTGCCCCGCCCGGGGCGTCTGCGCAGGACGGTTCCCCTGATCGCCGTGGCGCTCGTCACCGTGCTGACTGTCGACGTGCTCGTGCTCGGCGAGTCCGGGCCGCAGTCCAAGAACTCGGGCGTGGCCACGGCCCTGTCGCAGCGGCGCGCGGGCAACGGCTACGTGGCGGCGACCCGGCAGGCCCGCGAGCTGTCCGCCCCGGCGCCGGGGCGCCAGGCCCCGGCCGCCCAGACGGTGACGCAGCAGCCGGTGGCTCCGCTGGAGCGGTTGATCCGCCCGCACCTGTTCGTGGTGGCCGACCGGCCCCTTCTCCCCGAGGTGGTGGAGAAGGTGCGCAAGGTGACCGGCGTGACCGCCGCCGAGGTGACCGGAGCGGCCGACGTGGCCGTGGACGGCAAGCGGGTGCCGACGATGGGCGTCGACCCGTCCACCTTCCGGTCGTACACGCCGAAGGTGACCGCATCCTCCGACGAGCTGTGGCGCAACATCGCCGCGGGCGACATGGCGGTCTCCTTCGAACTCGGCAATGACGGCGGCGTGCAGCTGGGCTCGCAGGTCCACAGCGGCGCCAGGCGCCTGCGCATCGGCGCGTACGCCACGGTGGGCATGGGCTCGATCGCGGCGATCGTCTCCAAGGGCACGGCGACGGCGCTCGGCATCCCGGACGGCAACGCGCTGGTCGTGAGCGCGCCGAAGGTCGACTCCCGTAAGCTCCGCCTCAGGCTGCTGAAGATCCTGCCCAAGGGCAGCCAGGTCGCCACGATCAACCCGGTGGTGGTGACGCCCAAGGGACGCACGGTGTGGCCGCAGACCGCGTTCATGTCGGCGGATCAGCTCAAGGTCGCGCTCACGGCGGCCGTCGGCAAGCTGGGCCGGCCGTACGTGTGGGGCGCCGAGGGGCCCGACACCTTCGACTGCTCCGGGCTCGTGCAGTGGGCCTACGCGCAGGCGGGCGTGCGCATGCCGCGTGTGACCTCGCAGCAGTGGGCCACCGGGCCGCAGGTGCCGCTGTCGCAGGCGCAGCCGGGCGACCTGCTGTTCTGGCGCAACGACCCGACCAACCCCGGCTACATCTCACACGTCGCCATCTACTGGGGCAACGGGAAGATGCTGCACGCCCCGCACACCGGCGACGTCGTGAAGATCGCGAACGTCTACACCAAGAACCTCGCCGGGGTCGTCCGGGTCAGTCCGCAGATCTCCGCGCGCGTCCGCTGACCGCGCCGGCGACCAGCCCGTCCATGACGAGTGAGAACAGGTGCTCTCGGCGCTCGGCGACGAGCGGGCCCTGCTCGGCGACCCAGCCGACGGCGCTGACGAGCGCGAACACGTCCATCCCGTCGACGTCGGGCCGGATGTGGGCGTCGTCCTGGGCCCGTTCGACCAGCCGTCCGGCGGCCTCTCGCATGGCGGAGCACGAGGCGTGCAGGGGGGAGTCCTCGTCGCCGATCGTCGTCATCATCGAGGTGGTCAGGCCGCGGTAGGTGCTCGCGCCGCTGAGGAACTCCCGCAGCCACTGCCGTAGCGCCTCGTGGGAGTCGTCCGTGCCCTCCAGCTCCTCGGCCCGGGCCGTCAGCCGGTCGAACCGCTGCCGGAGCAAGGCCTCCAGCAGGTCGTCTCTGGTGGGAAAGTGCCGGTAGAGCGTGCCCATGCCCACCTCGGCGCGGCGCGAGATGTCGCGCAGGGACGCCTGTGTCCCCTGCTCTTCCACCACTGTCCTGGCGACCTCCAGGATGCGCTCGTAGTTGCGCTGCGCGTCCGCGCGCTGCTGTCGGCCCGTCATGGGTAGATCCTTGCACTTGACATGTGGAGCACCGCTCCGCTTATTATCTGGAGCATCGCTCCGAATCGTAGTCGTCCGGTAGTCGTCAAGGAGGACCGATGCCCACGATGAAGGCCGTCCGCATGCACAGGACCGGGGAGCCGGGGGTTCTGGCGGTGGAGGAGGTTCCCCGCCCCGAGCCCGGTCCCGGGGACGTGCTCGTCCAGGTCCACGCGGCCGGGATGAACCCGCCCGACTGGTACGTCCGCAGGGGTTTTTCGAACCTTCCGGAGAAGATGCGGCCCACGTTTCCGCTGCCGTACACGCCGGGATCGGACATCTCCGGCGTGGTCGTGGCCGTCGGCCGCGGCGTCGGCGAGTGGCAGGAGGGCGACGAGGTCTTCGGGCTCGTGCGTTTTCCCGCCGAGGAGCACGGGGGAAGGGGGTACGCCGAGTACACCACCTCACCCGCGTCCCACCTGGCCCGCAAGCCCGCCTCGCTCAGCCACGTCGAGGCGGCCGCCGTGCCGATGGCGGGGCTCACCGCCTACCAGTTCGTCTTCGACCACATCAAGCTCGACGAGGGACGCAGGGTGCTGGTCAACGGCGCCGCCGGCGGGGTCGGCCACTTCGCGGTGCAGCTCGCCAAGGCGCGGGGCGCGTACGTCATCGGGGTCGCCTCAGGACGGCACGAGACGTTCCTGCGGGAGCTGGGGGTGGACGAGTTCGTCGACTACACGACCACCCGTGCGGAGGACGAGGTGCGGGACGTGGACGTGCTCATCGACGCCGTGGGCGGGGAGGACGCCCATCGGTACCTGCGGGTGCTGCGGCCCGGCGGCGTGATCAGTCCGGTCTTCTACGGCGAGTACCACCGGGAGCGCGCGGCCGAGCTGGGCATCACCTTCCGGTCCGGCCAGGTCCACTCGGACGGAAAGCAGATGGCCGAGCTGGGACGCCTGCTCGAAGAGGGCCGGCTGCGCGTCGGGCTGGACTCCGTCTTCCCGCTCGCCGAGGCCGCCGGAGCCCATGAACGGGCCGAGCGCGGGCACATCCAGGGCAAGATCGTTCTACGGGTCGTGCCAGACCAGGTAGACCGGGCAGCCAAGGCGGACCAGACGGGCTAGATCGGCAGCCCGGCCTCCAGGTAGCCGAGGGCCTCGTCGAGCAGCACGGGCAGCGGCGTCCTGCCGTCCTGCTCCACCCACGTGAACAACGCCGGGAGCAGGACCCCCATGACCGCGCCGGCGAGCGTCCGTACGGCGGGGCTGCGGGGGTCGCGGCCCGCCCGCTCGGCCACCGCGCCCGCGAGCGTGTCGATCGTGGCGAACAGTCCCTCCACGGTCCGGGCCCGCAGTGCGGGCACGGAGGCGGACAGCCTGGTCCGGGCCAGGGCCTGATCGAGCTCCTCGGCCCCGATCGACTCGAAGGCGGTGCGGAACGCGGCGCGCAGCGCGGCCAGCGGGGGCAGGTCCGGCGGCTGGGCCTTGATCGCCTCCATGAGGATCGGGTCGTAGTCGTCCTGGGTGACCACGTCCTCCTTCGTGGGGAAGTAGCGGAAGAACGTGCTGGGGGAGACCTCCGCCGCCTCCGCGATCTGCTCGACCGTCGTGGCCTCGTACCCCTGCTCGGCGAACAGCCGCAGGGCCTCCTCCTGGATGGTCCTGCGGGTCTTGGCCTTCTTGCGCTCGCGCAGGCTCGTGACAACGCGATCGGAGGAGTGCGGGGTCCGGTCAGCGCGCTGTGGTGAGCTCATGCCCCGATTCTGCCGTCTTTCCGCCCTCGGCCGTACTCCCCGGTAGGAAGGCCGCCACCAGGACGGCGGCCAGCGCCGACGCGGCACCGCACACCAGCAGGACCAGGTCCATGCCACTCAGGAACGCCTCCCTGGCGGCGTACAGGAGCGCGGCGTCTCCCGTACGCGCGGCCAGGACCGCCGCCGCCGCGATCGAGTCGCCCGCCGCCTCCGGGCTCCCCTCCGGCAGTCCGGAGGCGTACGCCGCGGACAGAACGCTGCCGAGGGCGGCCACGCCCAGCGCGCCGCCGACCTGACGTACGGTTTGCAGGGTCGCCGAGCCGGCGCCTGAACGCTCCTCCGGCAGCGTGGCGAGCACGCCGTCCATGGCGGGGACCATGGCCAGGCCCACGCCCGCGCCGAGGACGGCCAGCCACGCCGCGACGAACCCGTAGCCGGAGGACATCGAGGTCATCGCGCCCAGGCCGAAACCGGCGGCGAGCACGACCAGGCCCGCCGGCATCACCAGGCGCAGTCCGAGGCGGGCGGTGAGCCGCTCTCCGGCGAGACCGCCGAGCATGAGCCCGGCCACCATGGGGATCATCCGTAGGCCGGTGCCGAATGCGTCGTGGCCGAGCACGGCCTGCAGGTGCTGGGGGACGACGAACAACACGCCCGACATGCCGAGGCTCACGAACGCCGCGCCGACGGCGCCCCACACGAAGACCCGGCTTCGGAACAGGCCGAGGTCCAGCATCGGCCGCCGGGTGCGGGCCTCGACGCGGACGAGCACCGCCAGCAGCACCACCCCGGCCGCCAGGCCGGCGAGGACGCGAACGTCGCCCCATCCGCGGGCCGGCGCCTCGATGACGCCGTACACCAGCGCCGCCAGGCCCGTCACCGACAGCAGCGCGCCGGGGACGTCGGTACGGGGCGCGGCCGGGTCACGCGACTCGGGAATGAACACGGTCGCCGCCACCGCCGCCACGACGATCACGGGGATGTTGACGAGGAATATCGATCCCCACCAGAAGTGGTCGAGCAGGTAGCCGCCCACGATGGGACCGAGGGGCAGGCCGAGGGCCATGGCGGCGGTGAAGACGGCGATCGCGCGGCCCCGCTCCCGCGCGCCGAAGATCACCGGCAGGATCGATGTCGACAGCGGCATGATCACCGCGCCGCCCGCGCCCATGAGCGCGCGGGCCGCGACCAGGGTGCCCGTGCTCGTCGCGAACGTCGCGAACACCGACGCGATCCCGAAGGCCACCAGGCCGGCCAGCAGTAGGCGCCTGCGGCCGAAGCGGTCTCCGATCGCACCTGCCGGGAGCATCAGCGCGGCGAACGGAACCATGTACGCGTCGACGATCCACTGCAGGTCGCCGGTAGTGGCGTGGAGATCGGCCGCGAGCGTCGGCAGCGCCACGTTGAGCGCCGTCGCGTCCATGCCGATGACCAGGGCGCTCAGCACGAGGGCGCCGAGCGCCCACCACCGAGAAGTGAAAGTAGCCATATTTTGAAAGTAACTATCAAAAAGTAGCTCCTGTCAATCTAGGACCGTTGGCCGTAGCGATGTAATCTTGATTACATGTCTGCAGAAGAACAGTTGAGCGCCTGGTTCACCGGCCGGCTGCCGGAGAACTGGTTCGCCGGGTCCCCCAAGATCGTGGTGGACCGCGAGGAGATCACCGTGCTGGGCACGCTCCCGCCGTTGTCGGTGGCCGAAGGGCTCCCCGACGCGGAGCGCGCCGCGGCGATGGACGGGTACGTCGAGCGGTTCCGTGAGGAGACGCGCGAGCGCAGGATCGACATCGCCGGAGAGGCCGAGCACCGCTTCCGCCGCAAGGTCTCCTGGGGCGTCGTCGTCGGTGACGAGACAGTGATGTTCACCACTCTTTCCGTCCCCGTCATGACCCGGCTGCGTCAGCCGGAACGGCAGGTCCTCGACACCCTGGTCGCCGCCGGTGTCGCACGCAGCCGAAGCGACGCGCTGGCCTGGTGCGTCAGGCTCGTCGGCAAACACACCGACACGTGGCTCGCTGACCTGCGCGACGCCCTCCAGCACGTGGACCGGATCAGGGCGGAGGGTCCCGGAGGATTGGACTGAACCAATTCGCCGAGAGGTCTGGACCATTCGAATTGGCCTATACCAATGTGTAAGGCCGGTCAGGCGGGTAAGGGGAAGGAGCACGTTTTTTCAACAGGGCCAGGGTGGGTAAGGTCCCACAACATCACGGCCGCTGCCTGCGCTGATGCTCTTCAGGGCCGTGATGTAAAGAATGGCGCCGATATGCAGGAGTGGAAACACGGTGGTCTACTCCAATTGGATTCGGCGGCCATTCTCCGCTGATGATGCTCTGGCCCTGAGAGATTAAGGAGCGGCCCCCGTGTCCATTTCAGTAGAGGTACCGACGCCCACCACCCACGGCGATCTGGCGGACTGGGTGAGGCGGATCGCGGAGCTGACCCAGCCGGACCGGGTCGAATGGTGCGACGGCTCCGAGGCCGAATGGACGCGCCTGACCAACCTCCTGGTCGAACAGGGCACCCTCAAGCGGCTGGTCAAGCGCCCCAACAGCTTCTACGCGGCCTCGGACCCCAGCGACGTCGCGCGCGTGGAGGACCGCACGTTCATCTGCTCGGAGCGTGAGGAGGACGCCGGGCCGACCAACAACTGGATCGCGCCCGACGAGATGCGCCGCACGTTCGCCACCCTGTTCGAGGGCTGCATGCGGGGCCGGACGATGTACGTCGTGCCGTTCTGCATGGGCCCCCTGGGCGGGACCATCTCACAGCTCGGCGTCGAGATCACCGACTCGCCGTACGTCGTGGTGTCGATGCGGATCATGACCAGGATGGGAGAGGCGGCGCTGCGCCTCATCGAGGAGCGCGGAGCGGCGCGAAAGGCCCGAGAGAGCGAGGCACGAGCCAACGAGGGCCGCAGCAAGCGCGACCACGAGGACGGAGCGGCGCGAAAGGCCCGAGAGAGCGAGGCGCGAGCCAACGAGGGCCGCAGCAAGCGCGACCACGAGGACGGCGACTTCGTCAAGGCGGTCCACTCGGTGGGCGCGCCCCTGGAGCCGGGCCAGGCCGACGTGCCGTGGCCGTGCAGCCGGACCAAGTACATCAGCCACTTCCCGGAGACCCGTGAGATCTGGTCGTACGGCTCGGGCTACGGCGGCAACGCGCTGCTGGGCAAGAAGTGCTACGCGCTGCGGATCGCCAGCGCGATGGCCCGCGACGAGGGCTGGCTGGCCGAGCACATGCTGATTCTCAAGCTCACTCCGCCGCAGGGCGAGGCGAGGTACGTCGCGGCGGCCTTCCCGTCGGCGTGCGGCAAGACGAACCTCGCCATGCTCCAGCCCACGATCCCGGGCTGGAAGGTCGAGACGATCGGCGACGACATCGCCTGGATGCGCTTCGGCCCGGACGGCCGGCTGTACGCGATCAACCCGGAGGCCGGCTTCTTCGGCGTCGCGCCCGGGACCGGCGAGTCCACGAACGCCAACGCCATCAAGACGCTGTGGGGCAACAGCATCTTCACGAACGTCGCGCTGACCGACGACGGGGACGTCTGGTGGGAGGGCCTCACGGACGAGCCGCCCGCGCACCTCACCGACTGGAAGGGCCGTGACTGGACACCGAAGTCCGGCGAGCCCGCCGCCCACCCGAACGCCCGGTTCACCACTCCGGCCGAGCAGTGCCCGACGATCGCGGGCGAGTGGCAGGACCCGGCCGGAGTGCCGATCTCGGCCATCCTGTTCGGCGGCCGCAGGGCGACCGCGGTGCCGCTGGTGACCGAGTCGCTGAGCTGGCGGCACGGCGTCTTCCTGGGCGCCAACGTGGCCTCGGAGAAGACCGCGGCGGCCGAGGGCAAGGTCGGCGAGCTGCGCCGCGACCCGTTCGCGATGCTGCCGTTCTGCGGCTACAACATGGGCGACTACTTCGCGCACTGGATCGAGGTCGGGACGATGACCGACCCGGAGAAGCTGCCCAGGATCTACTACGTGAACTGGTTCCGCAAGGACGCGAACGGGCGCTTCCTGTGGCCGGGCTTCGGCGAGAACAGCCGGGTGCTCAAGTGGATCGTCGACCGGCTGAACGGCGTGGCGGACGCCGTGCCCACGCCGATCGGCAACCTGCCGGCCTCGCTCGACACCGAGGGCCTCGACATCACGCCCGAGGACATGGAGCTCCTGCTCAGCGTCGATCCCGAAGTGTGGCGCGAGGAGGCCGAGCTGATCCCGCCCCACTTCGAGACCTTCGGCGACCACATGCCGAAGGAGCTGTGGGACGAGTACCGCGCCCTCGTCCAACGGCTCGGCTGAGCCGGCCGGCTTCGACCCCCGGCCGGCACGCCGTCCAGGCCCACCGGCCGCGGGCCCGTGGGCCCTCCGACCGCGCGAAGCGGGTTACTCCGGCCGTGCTCAGGAAAGCCCGAGGAGGGCAGGGCATGCCGGTTCGCCCGCGATAATTGGTGATCGAGCCCCACCAGCGCGAGGAAGAGGGTCGCATGAGCGAGCGCAGTGAGCGAATCGACAAACACAGCGCTTGTCGCGAAGTGCCGATCTGTGCGCCGGCAGGTGAGAAGGCGGCATGAGCATGCGCGATCTTGTGTACAAGCTGTACGAGCGCAGGCTCGAACGGACGCTGTCGTCCGACCAGATTCCCCGCCACGTCGGCATCATCGTGGACGGCAACCGCAGATGGGCGCGGGCCATGGGCCTGCGGGACGTCAGCCGGGGTCACCAGAAGGGCGCCGACAAGATCTCCGAGCTGCTGGTGTGGTGCCGCGAGGCCGGGGTCGAGTACGTGACGCTGTGGCTGCTCTCCACCGACAACCTCTCCAGGGACAAGGCCGAGCTCGGACCGCTGCTCCAGGTGATCGAGAACCTCGTGCAGGATCTCGTGGACCAGGGATGGCACATCAACCCCATGGGCTCGCTCGACCTTCTGCCCGATCACACGGCTCGTGTCCTCAAACATGCAAAAGAAACCACATCGCATCGTCCCGGCCTGATTGTGAACGTTGCCGTTGGGTATGGAGGAAGGCGTGAGATCGCTGATGCGGTGCGCTCCCTCCTCCAGGAGCACGCCAGCAAGGGCGCGAGTATCGAGGACCTCGTCGAGGTCCTCGACGTCGAGCACATCGCGGAGCATCTCTACACGCGCGGCCTGCCCGATCCGGATCTCGTCATCCGGACCTCGGGAGAGCAGCGACTCTCTGGATTCCTGCTCTGGCAGAGCGCCCACTCCGAGTTCTACTTCTGCGAGGCCTACTGGCCCGACTTCCGCAGAGTCGACTTCCTGCGGGCGCTCCGCTCGTACGCCGCACGACACCGTCGGTACGGCTCCTGAGACGGTACGTGAACAGCGTCTTTCCGCCTGCGTAAACCTATTGGGCTGGGGAGATTCGTTACGTAACGTGGTAGCTGAGCGGCCGTCGAGGGGATCGGCGGCCACCACCTCGGGAGAGGGCCCGTCCTTGCGCGACCACCATGCGAGGAGGGCCGGAGCCCCGGTCTGCTCTCGCAGGTCACGGGCCCGGTCCGTTCACCACCAGTCAAGGCAGGGCGCCCACCTCAGGCGCCCGGGGGAGAACGCGTGGCAGTGTCCTCGAGCAACCCGTCCACATCCCGCACCTACGTTCTGGACACGTCCGTCCTGCTCGCCGA
Source organism: Microbispora bryophytorum (assembly GCF_006874465.1). Lineage (GTDB taxonomy): Bacteria > Actinomycetota > Actinomycetes > Streptosporangiales > Streptosporangiaceae > Microbispora > Microbispora bryophytorum. Next base: position 117,231 of record NZ_VIRL01000006.1, read on the forward strand.
CCCGGCGGCGATGAGCCGCTTCGCCGAGCACGAGGTCGTCGTCCCGATCGTCGTCATCACGGAACTGGAGGCCAAGCGCCACCACCCCGAGCTCGGCTACTTCGCCCGGGAGGCTCTGCGCTTCCTCGATGACCTCAGAGTGCGGTACGGACGGCTGGATGAGCCCATGCCGATCGGCGACGGGAACATCCGGGTCGAGCTGAACCATAGTGATCCGTCCTGCCTCCCGGCGGGCTTCCGCCTGGGCGACAACGACACCCGCATCCTCACCGTCGCGCAGAACCTCGCGGCGGAGGGCAAGGACGTGGTGCTGGTGTCGAAGGACCTTCCGATGCGGGTCAAGGCGGCGTCCATCGGCCTCAGCGCGGAGGAGTACCGCGCCGGCATGGTGGTCGAGTCCGGCTGGACCGGCATGGCGGAGCTCCAGGTCACCACGGAGGAGATGGACGCCCTCTTCGAGTCCGGCACGGCCGACATCGACGAGGCGCGCGACCTGCCGTGCCACACCGGCCTGCGGCTGCTGTCGAGCCGCGGCTCCGCGCTCGGCCGCGTCCTGCCGGACAAGTCGGTACGTCTGGTGAGGGGCGACCGTGAGGTCTTCGGGCTGCACGGCCGGTCGGCGGAGCAGCGGATCGCGCTCGACCTGCTGATGGATCCCGACGTCGGCATCGTCTCGATGGGCGGGCGGGCCGGCACCGGCAAGTCCGCGCTGGCGCTGTGCGCGGGCCTGGAGGCGGTGCTGGAGCGCCGCCAGCATCGCAAGATCATTGTCTTCCGCCCGCTGTACGCCGTGGGCGGCCAGGAGCTCGGCTACCTGCCCGGCTCGGAGAACGACAAGATGGGCCCGTGGGCCCAGGCGGTCTACGACACGCTGGGCGCGGTGACGTCCCCCGAGGTGATCGAGGAGGTCATCGACCGGGGGATGCTGGAGGTCCTGCCGCTGACCCACATCCGCGGCCGTTCCCTCCACGACGCCTTCGTGATCGTGGACGAGGCGCAGTCGCTGGAGCGCGGGGTGCTGCTGACCGTGCTGTCCCGCATCGGCGCCAACTCGCGGGTCGTGCTCACCCACGACATCGCCCAGCGCGACAACCTGCGGGTGGGCCGGCACGACGGCGTCGTCGCCGTGGTGGAGAAGCTCAAGGGCCACCCGCTGTTCGCCCACATCACGCTGACCAGGTCCGAGCGGTCGCCGATCGCCGCCCTGGTGACCGAGATGCTGGAGGACATCACGCTCTGACCGATCACGTCACGGGGGGAGATGGCCGTCCTTGGGGGCCAGATCCCAGAACTCCCGGCAGGTGTGGACCTTCAGGGGTCCGTTCCTGTCGGGAGTGGCGTGAGCGATCTCCACGGCCCAGATCTCCGGGCGCAGCCGTGCCGTGCAGGTGATCTGGGCCATGGCGGTCCTGGTGATCTTCCAGCCGCTCACGAACAGCCGTACGCGCAGGCTGAGGGTGTTGTCGGGGTCGTTGCGGCTGCCCGCGTCCGGGGCGTACCTGACGAGCTGCACCTGGGCCAGGGTGAGCCCGGTCAGCGCGGTCGACAGCCGGTTCGACGTCCGCCCGCTGGCCGCGAACAGCGCGTCCAGCGCGTCGTTGACGTGCGGCGAGCGCGCCGCGACCCGGGTGGGCCGCAGCCGGCCGTCCTGCAGCAGGTAGATCGTGACCAGGGTGGGGGTGCCGCTGATGACCGGCGCGGGACCGGCGTCGATCACCCGGCTCGGTGCGACCCCGCAGGCCGCCGGCGCCATGAGCAGCCCCGCGAGCAGGGCCGCGGCCGCGTGCCTGATCCGTCTCCTGTTCATTGTTTCGGGATCCAGACGCGGAAGAGGGTGCCGGGGTCGCAGCGCTCGGCCGTGATCGAACCGCCGTGCAGTTCGGCGTTGGCCTTGGCGATGGCCAGGCCGAGACCGCTGCCCACGCTCCTGGCCCGGTCGGTGCCCGCCTTGTAGAAGCGGTCGAAGACGTGGGGGAGGACCTCCTCCGGGATGCCGCTCCCGTGGTCGCGGACGGTCACTTCGAGCGCTCCGTGATTCTCGCCGCCGACCGCGACCCGCGCGCTCACCACCACGGGGGGCGCGCCGTGGTTGAGGGCGTTGCCGACGAGGTTGGCCACGATCACGTCGAACCTCCGTGCGTCCAGGGAGAAGGTGAGCCCGACGGGCACGGTGAGCTTCACCCGGTCGGCCCAGCCCCGCATCTCCAGGCAGTCGGCCAGCGCGTCGCCCACGTCGACGGTCTCCCGGCGGAGGGTGGCGGCGCCGGCGTCGAACCGGCTGATCTCGATGAGGTGCTCGACCAGCACCCGCAGCCTGTCGATCTCACGGACGACGATCCGCACGGCCTCCCCGGCGTCGTCCGGAAGGTCCTCGGCGTCCTCCGACAGCATGTCCGTCACCGCGGTCATCGCGGTCAGCGGCGTGCGCAGCTCGTGGGAGACGTCCGCGACGAACCGCCGCGACATCGACTCCATCGTCCGCAGCTCCGAGACGGTGTCCTCCAGCGCCGCCGCCGTCTCGTTGAACGTCGCGGTCAGCTCCGCCAGCTCGTCCCTGCCCCGTACGGGGAGGCGGACCTGCAGCTCACCGGCGCCGAGGGCGCGGGCGGCGGCGCCCAGCCGCCGTACGGGCAGCAGCACCCGCCGGGCCGACAGCAGGGCCAGGGTCACCGCCAGGACGAGCGTGATGCCTCCGGCCTGCGCGAGGGCGGCCTTGAGGCGGGACAGCACGGCCTGCTCCTCCGACAGCGGCACGAAGACGTAGGCCGTCAGGCCCGTCGGGCGCAGCACGCCGTCGCGGGCGGCCCGCTGGATCTGCGTGGCGACGATCAGCCACGGACGGTCCCTGAGCAGCACCCTCTGGTGGACCAGCCGCCGGGCCGCCTGCCAGCGAAGCTGGTCGGGCACGTCGGTCATGGTGAACCTGGCGCCGGCGTTGGAGCTCTGGTGGTCGCCGTAGGTCACGATGACGGTCCGCTCCGGGGCCTCGAGCGCCTGCACCACCCCGCCGAGGTCCTCGTCGGTGACGGTGGTGTCGCTCGGCCAGACCACGTCGCTCGCGCCGATCGGCAGCGTGATCCTGGACAGCGTCTCGCGCACGTCGGCGACCGCGCCCCGCTCCGCGTGCTCCAGGAGCCCCCGGCGGATGATCTGATATCCCAGGCCCGCCACCATGGCGGACGCGGTGACCGCCACCAGCAGGAAGGTGATCACCAGCCGGGCCCGCAGCCCGGTGGGCACCCAGGTCATGGCGGGCTGAAGCGGTACCCGAAGCCGCGCACGGTGTGGATGTAGACGGGGTCGGCGGGCGCCGGTTCGATCTTGGCCCTGATGCGCTGCACGCACGCGTCGACCAGCCGCGAGTCCGCCACGTGCGTGTGGTCCCAGACGGCGCGCAGGAGGTAGCGGCGGTTGAGCACCTGACCGGGGTGGCGGACCAGTTCGAGCAGCAGGCGCAGCTCGGTCGGGGTGAGGTGGATCTCCTTGCCCGCGAGGCTCACCTTGAGGGCTCCGCGGTCGATCACGAGATCGCCGAAGGTGAGGCGGTCGGGCGTGGCCGACTCCAGGCGGCGCAGGATGGCGCGGATACGGGCGTCCAGGACCCGCGGCTCGACCGGTTTCACGACGTAGTCGTCCGCGCCGGCCTCCAGCCCCACCACCACGTCGAGGTCGTCGCCCCTGGCCGTGAGCAGGATGATCGGCAACGGGCCGAGCCTGCGGATGCGGCGGCACACCTCGACCCCGTCGATGCCGGGCAGCATGACGTCGAGGATCGCGATCTCGGGACGGCGGGAGCGCACGTGGTCGAGAGCCTCCTCGCCGGTGGCGTACGCGGTCACCGAGTGGCCCTGCCGGGTGAGCGCGAGCTCGAGTCCGGCGCGGACCGAGGGGTCGTCTTCGACCAGGAGGATGCCTGCCACCCGGTCATTATGGGGCGGACCTCACCAATTCCCCTATTTGTCTCAGTCCCGTGACCTCGTTCGCACCCCATCATCAAAAAGCGGGAGCAGGCTGGTACCGGGCACCCACGCCCCTCCCTGTGGCGTAAAGTGTGACTAAAATCACATTGTTGGGGAAAGTCCATGTGATCGGCGGTCGGGTCAAGAAGTCACCAAACAGGTACCACGATTCGGTTGCGGAGCACCCCCCACCACAGGGCAAGCTCATAAGCCGTGAGCTCTGGTCAGCAGTTGAAGGATCGCCCCCGCGCCCCCCGGCCCCGGCGGGGGGCTGACGGCCGCACCCGGCCGGGCCGGCTGACGCCCGCGCGGATCGCGATCCTCTCGGTCAGCGTGGCCGTGCTCGCGGGTGGGACGGCCTTCGTGATCCGCACCTCGGTCGAGCACGGCAACGCGCCCAAGCAGGTGCTGGGCCCGGACAGCTTCCTCGCCCTCGACCCGAACGCGCCCGACCCCGAGACCGACATCCTCAAGGAACAGGCGGTCCAGGCGCTGCGCAAGGACAGGCTGCAGAGCACCCGCGACGATCGGAAGAAGGGTCTCGACCCGGTCGAGATCGCCGAGAAGGCCCCCGGCGGTGGCGGCTTCAACCCCGCCGCCTTCCCGCCCGGCTCCACCCCGGACCCCGGCAGCAACAAGGCGCTCGGCAAGCAGATGGCCGAGGCGCGCGGCTGGGGCGGCGAGTGGGGCTGCCTGGAGAAGCTGTGGGACAGGGAGAGCCACTGGAACGAGCGGGCCATGAACCGCTACAGCGGCGCCTACGGAATCCCCCAGTCGCTGCCCGGCAGCAAGATGGCGAGCGCGGGCTCCGACTGGCAGACCAACCCCGCCACCCAGATCAAGTGGGGGCTCGGCTACATCGCCGGCCGCTACAAGACGCCCTGCGGCGCCTGGGGGCACTCCCAGTCCACCGGCTGGTACTAGTTCGCGGCGTCTGATCCGCGAAACTCTGGTCAGGGTTTCTCGACCTTTCGGCAAGCCCGCGCGTACGGCGGGGGTCGCACTGCACCCTTGGCGTCATGGGTGTGAAGGTCAGCGTGGTTATGCCCGTGTCCAACCCCGGGCTGTCGAACGACGCCTTCGGCGCGTGCGTGCGTTCGGTGCTGGAGCAGTCGCTGCCGCCGGACGAGTACGAGGTCGTGTTCGCCGACGACGGGTCGACGGACGGGACCCGCAGGCGGCTCGACGCGATCGCCGAGCAGCGCGACAACGTGCGGGTCCTGCACCTCGACCACAGCGGCTCGCCCGCACGCGGGCGCAACGTCGGCCTGTCCGTGGCCCGCGGCGAGTACGTCTACCTGCTCGGCCAGTACGACAGGCTTGAGCCGCACGCGCTGGAGCGGATGTACGACAGAGCCGTGGAGACCGACGCGGACGTGCTGATCGGCAGGATCGCCGACCAGGGACCGCCGCCGGCCGCCTTCGCCCGCGACCGGGACCGGGCCGACGTGCTGCGCGACCACCTCCTCGCGCTGCCGACGGCGCACAAGCTGTTCAGCCGCGACTTCCTGGAGACCTGCCAGCTCCGTTTCGCCGACCGGCCGCTGTCGGAGCAGGCGTTCGTGACCAGGGCGTACCTCACCGCGAAGGTGATCGCCGTGCTGGCCGACGAGATCTGCTGCCACCTGGGCCCGGCTTCCCCGGGCACGGCGGAGGAGGAGACGCCGGACGCCGAGGCGCTCTTCGACGGCCTCAACGGGATCTTCGATGTCGTGGACGCCTACACCGAGCCGGGCTCGCAGCGTGAGCGCATCCAGGCCCACTGGTATCGGACGCTAGGGCTGCGCCGTCTCGCGGGCGCGCGGTTCCTCGCGGCCGAACCGGACGAACGGATGATCCTGTTCTCCTTCCTGCGCCGCTTCACCCTCGACCGCTTTCCCGCCGCGCTCGACGCTCACCTGCCGGCACACCTGCGCGCCCGTACGGCGCTGCTGCGCCTGGACCGCATCGACGGGCTGATCGCGCTCGCGGAGGCGTCCCGGGGCACCAGGCTCAGCGCGGACCTGCGGGAGCTGCGCTGGGACCAGGGCGTGCTGCAGCTCGACCTGAGCGTGGAGATCCTGCGGGCCGGGGGCGCCCCGCTGTGGCTGCGGCAGCGGGGCGACCGGCTGCTGTGGACCCCGCCACCCGGGGCCGAGGGCCCGCTCGACGGCCTGCTCGACGACGAGAGCGCCGACGTGACCGACGCGGTGCGCAGGGCCCGTGTGGAGGTCTGCGTCCGCCACGTGGAGACCGGCGTGATCCACTCCCTGCCGGTCACCTGCTCGGTGGGCCGCGCGGCACTCGGGGACCAGGCGCGCGTGTGGGTGAGCGGCCAGGCCCGCCTCGACGCCGGCGCGGCGGCCCTCGGACGGCCGCTGCCCGCCGGGCTGTGGGAGGTCCACGTGCGCATGCGGGGCATCCGCGCGGGCCGCACCCGGGTGGCCCGGCCCGCCCTGCCGATGAGCTGCGCGGGCGCGCTCGCCGGAGAGCCCAGGCGGCTCGTCGTGCCGTGCTGGTCCGAGCGCGGCGAGCTGGGCGTCTGCGTGGAGCCCAAGTCGTTTCCCGAGTCGATCGCACTGGTCTCGTCCCGGGCCACCGTGGCCAGGCAGGAGGGGCACGTCTTCGTCGTCGTGCCCGTGCCGTACGTGCCGCCGAGCGGCGGGCCGCCGGCCGAGCTGGTGCTGCGCGAGCAGGACGGGCGCGGCCGCAGCATGGTCGTGCCCGCGCTGGTCGAGCCGGGGATACCCGGCCGGGTGGCCGGGCAGCTCGTCGCGCGGGTGCCGGTGAGCCGGATGGGCGAGGACGACTGCCTCGGCCCGGGATCCTGGCGGCCCGCGCTCCGGGTCGACCAGAAGGACGTGGACCTGCTGTTCGGGCTGACGGTGCGCCGCGGCGGGCAGGTGCGCCTCCTGCCCGCCGGGGCGTCGCCGCAGGCCCCCTCACTGCTGCGGCGCATCGTCGTCCGCGTCCTGCGCGAGCGCCGCTGACCTCCGGATCGCGCTGGTTATCCGCGCAGGTGCGAGAGCAGCGCCGCGCGGAACTCCGCCGGCCTGTCGAGGTGCGGGCCGTGGCCGGCGCCCGCGACGACGACCTCCCGATAGGCGCCGTAGCGGTCCAGCGCGGTCCGCGTCTGGGTCACCATGGGCTGGGCGGGCGTGCCGTCCCAGCCGGGTACGGCGCCGATCGCCCCCAGGTGCGCGAGGTCGAACAGCGACGTGTCCGAGACGATCATGTCCTGGTCGCCCCTGATCCACAGGATGGGCGGCTTCGGGTCGATCTCGTGCAGGTCGTCGATCCGGAAGTTCGTCGGCGCGATCGTGTTGAGCACGCCCCGCTTGCCGGGGGCCACGCCCGGCCAGGCCCCCGAGGGGAGGAAGTCGCCCGGGTAGTGGTCCTCGCCGATCCGGGTGGACAGCATCGACTGCACGAACGCGTCCTCCTCCTCGCCCAGGTCGGTTCCGGCGGCGACGTACGTGGCGCGCAGCACGGTCCGTGGCGAGACGGGGGAGTCGGCCGACCGGTCGCCCGCCCGGAGCGCCGCCACGAACTCGGGGTTGGCCGCGCCGCCGCCGGAGCCAACGCCGTCGGGGCCGGTGAGCACGCCGTCCGGGCCCGTGGTGCCGCCGAAGCCGTACGGCGAGACGGGGTTGACCAGCGTGGCGCTGCGGACGGCCGCGGGCCGGTCGCGCATGGCCTGCATGACGACTCCGCCGCCGAGGCTCCAGCCCACCAGGTGCACGGGCCCGAGATCTTCGAACGACGGGTGATCGAGCAGCGCGAGCAGGTCGTCGGAGTAGTCGCGCACGCCCCGGCTCGCGTCCACCGGCTCGGGGTCGGAGTCGCCGAAGCCGCGCAGGTCGAGCGCGTACGGCCGGAACCCCTCGGCCGCGATCGCGATCATCGTCGCGTGCCAGAACGCGCTGGAGGAGACGTTGCCGTGCACGAACACCACCGCGTCGCCCGCCGAGCCGGGCACCGACAGGACGTTGAGGGTCAGACGGGGAGTGCTGACACGCTCGGCGGATATGGGCAGGGTCATGGTGTTGCTCCCAAGGTGCAGGTGTTCTCGAGGTCGCCCGTGGCCGGGCGAGGCAGAGTGGCGTTCGGCGGCGGCGGCGTGCCCGTGGCGATCCACGCCTCCAGCGCGGTGAACGCGCTGCGGAAGCAGGGCAGCAGGGGCCGCAGCCGGTCGGGGAAGGCCGGGTAGAGGCTGTCGACGTGGTTGCCGCCCTCGACGCGGTAGTAGCGCAGCAGCCGGTCGCGGTGCCGGTCGGCGATCATCGTGGCGTAGACGTCGGAATCCTCGCGGATCGGCAGCAGCGTGTCCAGGGTGCCGTGGACGATGACCAGCGGCCGCTTGATCTTCCCGCTGAGGCTCACGCGCGCGACCGCCTGCTTCACCGCCGCGGGCCTGGAGGCGTAGTCGTAGTCGGTGTCGCAGCCGGGCGTGCCGGAGGCGCAGAACGGCGTGCCCGCCTCGGCGTCGCCGTCGTAGCCGGGGTCGAACTCCTCGCGGTAGAGGCGCTGGGTGAGATCCCAGTAGTACTGGTAGTGGAACGGCCACAGGAAGTCGGACTCCGGCGCGAAGCCCGCCGCCGCGACCCCGGCCGTGTCGCCCTTCGCGTACGCGCGCAGCGCGGGCGGCAGGACCGTCAGCAGGTTGGGTCCGTCGGCGGTGAAGAGCGTGCCCTCCCAGTCGACGCCGCCGTCGAACAGGTCGGGACGGTTCTCGATCTGCCAGCGGACCAGGTAGCCGCCGTTGGACTGACCGGCCGCGATCGTCGTGCGGGCCGGCCTGCCGTACCGCTGCCGGACGACCGTCTTGGCGGCGACCGCCAGCTCGCTGACCCGGCGGTTCCACTCGGCCACCGCGTCGCCGGGCCGTACGCCGTCGCGGTAGAACTCGGCGCCGGTGTTGCCCTTGTCGGTCGCGGCGTACGCGTAGCCCTTGGCCAGCGCCCAGTCGGAGATCGTGAAGTCGTTGGCGTAGGTCTCCCGGTTGCCGGGCGACCCGGCGACGACAAGGCCGCCGTTCCAGTGCTGGGGCAGCCGGATGACGAACTGCGCGTCGTGGTTCCAGCCGTGGTTGGTGTTCCCGGTGGAGGTGTCGGGGAAGTAGCCGTCGATCTGCAGGCCGGGCACGCCGCCGGGGTTCACGGCTCCGGGGGAGTTGAGGCCCGACCAGTCCGACGGGTCGGTGTGGCCGGAGGCCTGCGTGCCCCTGGTGGTGAGGTCGTCGAGGCAGGCGGCCACCTGCTTCTGCGCGCCCGGCACGGTCACCTTCGGGCACGTGCCCGCCTGTGCTGTGCCGGCCTGTACTGTGCTGGCCTGTGCTGTGCTGGCCTGTGCTGGGGCGGCGACGGCCAGGGGGAGCGCCAGCGCGAGGACGGCGAGAGCCCTCATCAGGCCTCCTTCACGATCGCGGCGGCCCGGGTGGCGCCCGAGGTCGGCTCGATGGCCGACAGGTCGCGGTCGCGGGTCTCTCTGGAGGCGATCACCGCGATCACCGTGAGGATCGCCGCCGCCACCACGTAGACGGAGATCGGCACGCTCGACCCGTACGCGTCGAGCAGCGCGACGGCGATCAGCGGGGCCACGCCGCCGGCCGCGATCGAGGCGAGCTGGTAGCCGATCGACACACCCGAGTAGCGCATCCGGGTGGCGAACAGCTCGGAGAAGAACGCCGCCTGCGGGCCGTACATCGCGCCGTGGAGCAGCAGGCCGACCGTCACCGCCACGGTGACCAGGGCGAAGTTCCCCGTGTCGATCAGCGGGAAGAACGCGAAGGCCCACAGGCCGACGCCGGCAGCGCCGAGAAGGTAGACGGGCCTGCGGCCGATCCGGTCCGACAGCGCGCCCCACAGCGGGATCGTGACGAAGTGGAACGCCGAGCCGATCAGCACGGCGTTGAGCACGGTGCCCTTGGGCAGTCCCGCCGCGGTCGTGCCGTACACGAGGACGAACGCGGTGATCACGTAGTAGGAGACGTTCTCCGCCATCCGGGCGCCCATCGCCACCAGGACGTCACGCCAGTGGTGGCGCAGCACGCCGGCGATGGGGGCCTTCGGCGCGGGCTCCTGCCGCTCCAGCGCCTCCTGGAACAGCGGCGACTCGGCGACCGTCAGCCTGATCCACAGGCCGATCAGCACGAGCACCCCGGACAGCAGGAACGCGATCCGCCAGCCCCAGGCGAGGAAGGCGTCGTCGGGCTGCACCGCGGCCAGCAGCGCCAGCACGCCGGTGGCGATCAGGTTGCCGCCGGGAGCGCCGGCCTGCGGCCAGGACGCCCAGAAGCCGCGGTGGCGGGGGTCGCCGTGCTCGGAGACCAGCAGCACCGCGCCGCCCCACTCGCCGCCGAGGGCGAACCCCTGCACCAGGCGGAGCACGGTCAGCAGCAGCGGCGCGCCGGCGCCGAGGGTGGCGTACGTCGGCAGCAGGCCGATCAGGAACGTCGCGCCGCCCATCATGAGCAGGCTGACGACCAGCAGCCGCTTGCGGCCGAGCCGGTCGCCGTAGTGGCCGAAGACCAGGCCGCCGAGGGGACGGGCGACGAAGCCGACGGCGTAGGTGAGGAACGCCAGCAGCGTGCCGGTCAGCTCGTCCTCGGTGGGGAAGAACAGCTTGTTGAACACCAGGGCGGCGGCCGAGCCGTACAGGAAGAAGTCGTACCACTCGATGGTGGTGCCGATCAGGCTGGCCCCGACGACCTTTCCGATCCGGGCAGGTGGAGTGTTTGCCATGGGAACTCCTCCGATGGGGGGTTCCGCAACGGTATGCAGTGACCGAGGTCACTCCTATGGGGTGCCGCCACACACCTCAGGTGTCCGGCATGTGGGTGCGCAGCCGGTGCAGCCGCAGGGCGAGCTGGATCTCCAGGGCGCGCCCGGGCTCCTGCCAGTCTTCGCCGAGCAACTGCCCCACGCGGTCGAGCCGCTGGGTCACCGTGTTGACGTGGATGTGCAGGGCCTCGGCCGTGCGCGACAGCGAGCCGCCCGTGCCGAAGTAGGCGTTCAGCGTCTTGACCAGGGCGGTTCCCCGGCGCGCGTCATAGTCGAGCACCGGCCCGATGGCGCCGGACAGGAAGCCGGACACCTCGCGCCGTTCGCCCACGAGCAGGCCGACGAAGCCCAGCTCCTCGGCGCTCGCGCCGTCCCCCGTACGGCCCAGGGCCACCAGCGCCCCGGCGCATCGCCTGGCCTCGGAGTAGGCGGACGCCACCGCAGCCACCGGCCCGGAGGCGGGTCCGGAGGCCGGCGCGGCCCCCGCCGTCGCGGGGCGGCCGAGCGATGCGCTCAGCTCGGCCGCGACGCGCCGGGCCAGCGCGCCGGGCCGGTCGCCGGGCAGCAGCAGCACGACCTCGTCGCCCCGGGCGGTGGCCAGGCCGTGCGCCAGCGTCGCCTGCGACGACGCCCAGAAGGCGGCGCGCTCCCGCTGCCCGTCGTGCCGCGCCACGACCAGCACGTGCGGCGCGTCGAGATCGACGCCGAGCCGCCGCGCCCGGTCGTCCAGCCCGCGCAGCTCGGGGCGGGAGACCAGGTCGTCGAGCAGCTCGCCGCGCACCCGCCCCTCCGCCTCGGCCACGCTCCGGCGAAACAGCAGCAGCAGCGCCGTGACGATCGCGGCACGCTCCAGGATCCGCTGGTCGGTGTCGGACACCGGGTCGTCGGTCCGCAGGACCAGCGTGCACAGCGGCGCCGCACCGACGTCCACGGACGCGACGTACGCGTCCCCCCGCTTGACCGTGCGGCCCAGCGCCCGCGAGGACTGGGCGGCGTCGAAGACCCCCGTGTCCAGGTCGCCGGACTCGCCCACAAGGGGGCGGCCCTCGTCGTCCAGCACGGTCAGGCGGCCGCCCAGCACCTCGGTGACGACGGCGGCGACGTCCTCGACCCCGCCTCCACGCAGGCCGCCGCGCAGCACGAGGCCGGTCATCCGGTCGTGCGCGTCGGCGGCCCGCTCGATCGACTCGCTGTGCGCCCTGATCAGCGTGTTCGCCTCGCTCAGCTCGGTCAGCGCGGCCCGGGTCTCCTGCAGCAGCCGGGCGGTGTCGATGGCCACGGCGGCGTGCGCCGCCAGCGAGCACAGCAGCGCCACCTCCTCCTGCGCGAACGGCCTGGCGCTGCGGTTGGCCGCGAACAGCACGCCGATGACCTGCGTGCCGAGCCGCAGCGGCACGCCGAGGATCGCCACCAGGCCCTCCTCGTGGACGGCCACGTCGATCGTGTTCGTGTGCCGGAACCTGGGGTCGGCGAAGTAGTCCGCCGTGTTGTACGGCGTGCCGCTCTGCGCCACCAGCCCGCCCAGCCCGGCGCCCATGGGCAGCCGCAGCCGCCGGAAGCTGGCCGAGATCGACCCGTCGGTCACCCGCATGTAGGTGTCGCCGCGCTCGGGGTCGTTCAGCGTCATGTACGCGATGTCGGTCGCGAGCAACTGCCTGGCCCGGTGCACGATGGCCTCGAGTACCGCGTCGAGGTCGCGCAGCCCGGCCAGGTCGCTGGCGGTGTCGAACAGCGCCGACAGCTCCGCCTCCCGCTTGGCCCGCCGGCGCAGCACGGCCCGCACCTGCAGCGCCGCGACCTTGGCCCGCTCCAGCTCCTCCAGCGTCGCCGAGTCGGCCCCGGCCGCCCTGGCCTGCAGGATCGGCCCCTCGAACTCGACCGCGGACGCCTCCCGGGCGAGCAGGTCGAGGTACGCGTACGCGCCGTCCGTCTTTCTCGTGGCCTTCGGAGTCAGCGCGCGCTCCATCCTCCGTCGATGGGGATCGAGACGCCGGTGACGAACGATCCCCGCGGGCCGCACAGGTAGGCGACCATCTCGGCCACCTCGTCCGGCTCGATCAGCCGCTTGACCGCCGCGGGGGCGAGCATGATCTGCTCCACCACCTCGTCCTCGCTGATCCCGTGGGTGCGCGCCTGGTCGGCGATCTGGTTCTCCACCAGCGGCGTCCGGACGTAGGCGGGGTTGACGCAGTTGGAGGTCACGCCGTGCGGCGCGCCTTCGAGGGCGATCACCTTCGACAGGCCCTCCAGCGCGTGCTTGGCCGTCACGTAGGCCGCCTTGAACGGCGAGGCGCGCAGGCCGTGCACCGAGGAGATGTTGACGACGCGGCCCCAGCCGCGCTCGTACATGCCGGGCAGCACGTCCCGCACGAGCAGGAACGGCGCCTCGACCATCACCCGCATGATCCTGCTGAAGATCTCGGGTGGGAAGTCCTCGATCGGGGCGACGTGCTGGAAGCCCGCGTTGTTGACCACGATGTCGGCCTGGAGGCGGGTGTCCGGCGAGGACGGGAGCCGGCCCCGCCAGGTCACCAGGAAATCCGGATCGGACAGGTCGACGGCCACCGGCGTGCCGCCGATCTCGGCCGCCACCGTGCCCGCGGCCTCGGCGTTGATGTCGGCGACGACGACGTGCGCGCCCTCGGCGGCCAGGCGCCGGGCACACGCCCGTCCGATGCCGCTCCCCGCGCCGGTGACGAGGGCCGTGCGCCCTTCAAGACGCCCTTCAAGGCTCATGCTGCCTCACGATAGGAACCACGCCCTCACCGGCACATGGCGGCCGGAGACATAGATGCCCGCCGTCCTATGTGGGGCGGGCCATGGACAGCACGTCCAGCGCCTGGTCGAGCTGCTCCTCGGTCAGCGCCCCGCTCGCCACGTGGCCGCGCTCGATGACGACCTCCCGGATCGTCTTGCGCTCCTTCAGCGCCTGTTTGGCGATCCTGGCGGCCTCCTCGTACCCCACGTATCGGTTGAGCGGGGTGACGATCGAGGGCGACGACTCGGCGTACTCGCGCAGGCGCTCCACGTTGGCGGTGATCCCGCCGACGCACCGGTCGGCGAGCAGCCGCGACACGTTGGCCAGCAGCCGGATCGACTCCAGCACGTTGCGGGCCATCACCGGCAGCATCACGTTGAGCTCGAACGACCCGGAGGCCCCGGCCATCGTGATCGCGGCGTCGTTGCCCACGACCTGCGCGGCCACCATCGTGACGGCCTCCGGGATCACCGGGTTGACCTTCCCCGGCATGATCGAGGAACCCGGCTGCAGGTCGGGCAGGTTGATCTCACCCAGCCCCGCGCGCGGCCCCGACCCCATCCAGCGCAGGTCGTTGGCGATCTTGTTGAGTGAGACGGCGATCACTTTGAGCATGCCCGACAGCTCGACCAGGCCGTCACGCGCGCCCTGTGCCTCGAAGTGGTCCCTGGCCTCGGTGAACGGCAGGCCGGTCGTCCGGCTCAGCTCGGCGATCACGGCCTGCGCCCAGGCGGGACCCGGCACGTTCACGCCGGTGCCCACGGCCGTCCCGCCCAGCGGCAGCTCGGCCAGGCGTGGCAGCGCCGCCTGAAGCCGTTCGAGCGCCAGCTCGACCTGGGTGGAGTAGCCGCCGAACTCCTGGCCGAGCGTGACCGGCGTCGCGTCCATCAGATGGGTGCGGCCCGACTTCACCACGTCGGCGAACTCGGTCGCCTTCTCCTCCAGCGCGGTCGCCAGGTGCTCCAGCGCGGGCGTCAGCTCGTGCACCACGGCGAACGTCGCCGCGACGTGGATGGAGGACGGGAAGACGTCGTTGGACGACTGGGCGGCGTTGACGTGGTCGTTGGGATGGACGGGCTGCCCGAGCCGCTCCTGGGCGAGCGTGGCCACGACCTCGTTCATGTTCATGTTGGACGAGGTGCCCGACCCGGTCTGGAACACGTCCACGGGGAACTGCTCGTCCCATCCGCCGTCGGCCACCTCGCTCGCGGCCTCCTGGATCGCCTGCGCCATGTCCTTGTCGATCACGCCGTACTCGGCGTTGACCTTCGCGCAGGCGGCCTTGATCCTGGCGAGCGCCGCGATGTGGGCCGGCTCAAGCCCCCGGCCGGACACCGGGAAGTTCTCCACCGCCCGCTGCGTCTGGGCCCGCCACTTGGCACGGGCGGGCACCCGGACCTCGCCCATGGAGTCGTGCTCGATGCGGAATTCGTCCATGCCTCAGTCCTTCAGGGTCTTCCTACGGCACGTTCCTGCCCGGTTGCGCGCCATCTGAACGGTGAGCATCGGCCACCGCCCTCGATCAGGGCGCCGGCGAGGGCCTTCGCGACCTTGCTCTCCTGTCCGGGCAGGCGGTCGGCATCGGCGTAGCTGATCCCTCATTTGGCGAAGATGAAGACAGCCAGGAGGATCAGCGCGAGGACGCCGACGAGCGCGATTCCCATCGTCACGAGCACCCGGACCTGCGTCTTGGCGTCCGGACCGGCCGGGTCGCGCATCGCGAACAGGTCGGTGCCCAGGCTGGGCGGCCTTCCCGGCACGTGGTCGCCGGGCGGGAGGGAGCCGGGGTGAGGTGGGGCGGCGGGGTGCGGTGGGGCACCGGGGTGCGGCGGGGCGGCCGGAGGCCCCGGCATGACGGGCGGGGGACGGTCGCCGGCGACGGGGCCGGGTGGCGGGGGCGCCGCCGGTCCCCGTCCGGGCAGTCTGCCGGGCACCGTGGTGCTGTGCCTGTCCGCGGCTTCGGAGACGTGCTCGGGCCGGCCTGGAGCGCCGTTCCGGGAGCCACCAGGGGGCGGGGACGGCAGGCGGAGGCCGCCCGCGGGGCGGGGGACGATCATGGTGCGGTTCGCGTCGTCCTCGTCGTCTCCGGCCATGTTCCGTCCGGCCATGTTCCCTCCAGGAGCCGGGGCGGGCGGGGGTGGGGGCGGCGCCGGTGCCGGGGGCACCACGGGAATGGAGCCCGTGGGGGTGTCGGCGATCAGGCGTAGCATCGCGGCGGCGCGCTCCGGCGTGAGGCGCGCGGTGTGGTCCTTCACCAGGAGCCCGTCCAGGACCTGCCGCAACGGCCCGGCCTGGGTGGGCGGGTCGGCCTCCTCCGTCATCAACGCGGCCAGCGTCTCGCCGACGGTCGAGCGCTCATAGGCCGGTCGCCCCTCGACGGCGAAGTACAGCGTCGCGCCGAGCGACCACAGGTCGGACTCGGGGCCGGTGTATTCGCCCCGGGCCCGCTCCGGAGCGGTGTATCCCGGCGAGCCGATCACCATGCCGGTCTGGGTGAGCGCGTGGTCGCCCAGCGCCTTGGCGATGCCGAAGTCGGTCAGCACCACTCTGCCCGTCTCGGTCAGCAGCACGTTCGCCGGTTTGACGTCGCGGTGCAGGATGTCCCGGGCGTGGGCCGCCCGCAGCGCGCCGAGCAGGTCGTAGCCGATCTCCGCGACCAGGCGCGGCGGCAGCGGCCCCTCCTCGTCGATCACCTGTTCCAGCGAGCGGCCTTCGACGAGCTCCATGACGATCCACGGGATGCCGTCGGACACGATCACGTCGTGGATGGTGGCGACGGAGGGATGGCTGACGCGCGCCGCCATGCGGCCCTCGCGCATCATGCGTTCGCGCAGCTCCTGGCGTTGCCGGGGGCTGAGCGAGGGGTCCTGGCGAATCTCCTTGACCGCGATCTCGCGGCCCAGCGACCGGTCGTACGCCCGCCAGACGGTGCCCATGGTTCCCCGGCCGATGCGGGTGCGCAGCTCGTAGCGGTCGGCGAGCGGCCGAGGGTGCTGTTCCGGCATATATAGAAAGATAGCGATTCCAGCTTGGAAATCGCTTTCTGGTCACTTGATGAAGATTCTCGGCCAATACCGGCGCGGGAGCAGCATCTTGATCATCTTTGCCACGTGCCGCATCACGGGGATGCGCGCGACCTGGTGAAGAGCGGGCTCCGGCGGCTTGCGGTGCAGGCCCTCGCTCGGCCGCCGCCGCTGGGACGGCACGGCCGGCGTCTCCCGCGCGTAGTCGAAGTCGCGCGGATAGCCGTGGTGGTGGCCGGACTGCCCCGGCTGCCCGGACTGCCCCGGCTGCTGGTGCGGGCCGCTGAAGAAGCTGCTGTGCGGCCCGCTGTGGGATCCGCTGTACGGCCCACTGTATGGCCCGCTGTGTGGGCTGTGCCGCAGCTGACCGCTCTGGCCGAACTGTCCATACTGTCCGGACTGCCCGTGCGAGCCGTACAGGTCGTACCGCGCCGGGACGTACGGGTCGTACGCCTGGGGCTGGCCATGTCCGTACGGCCCCTGCTGGCGGTGGGGCCCGGAGTCGCGGTCGCGCGGGGTCACCTTGGGTGTGGGCCGCGAGTCGGCCCGGTGCTGTCCCCGCTGGCCGCGCTGCGGCGGCTTGCGGGGTTCGGGCGCGGTGGGCTGCGAGGCCGTGGGCGGCGGCGTGGGCCGGCCGCCCCGGGACGGGGACGTGAACGGGTCCTCGGCCATGCCTCCGGCGGCGATCCTGGACAGCGCGTGCGCCGCGCGCACGCCGTCGAGCCTGACCGCGGGGTCGATCTTGAGCAGGCCGCGAAGGACCGGGGCGAGCGGACCCGCCTTGTCCATGGGGATCGGAGCGCCGCTGGTCAGCGCCGCGAGCGCGGCCGCCGCCGTGCGGCGGCCGTGCAGGCCGCGGCCCTCGACGGCGGTGTAGAGGGTGGCGCCCAGCGACCACAGGTCGGCCGCCGGGCTCGCCTTGTCGCCGAGGACGCGTTCCGGAGCGATGTAGCCGGCGGAGCCGAGGACGATCCCGGCCTGTGTGATGGAGGCGTCGCCCTCCAGGGCGGCCAGCCCGAAGTCGGTCAGCACCGTCCGGTCGTCGTCGGTCACCAGCACGTTGCTGGGCTTCACGTCCCGGTGCAGGATGCCCTTGGCGTGGACGGCGCGCAGCGCGCCGAGCACCTGCCGGCCGATGTCGGCCACCCGGCGCGGTGGCAGCGGGCCCTCCTGGCGGATGACCTCCTCCAGCGAGCGCGCCCTGAGCAGCTCCATCACGATCCAGGGCCGGTCGTCCTCGGTGATGACGTCGAAGACCGTGATGACCGCGGGGTGGGCGACCATGGCGGTCGCCCGGCCCTCGCGTTCGGTGCGCGCGCACAACTCCGCCCGCAGGTCCTCGTCGAGGACCAGGGGGAGCCGCACCTCCTTGACAGCCACTTCGCGGTCGAGCAGCTCGTCATGCGCGCGCCACACAGTGCCCATCCCGCCGCGCCCGACCGGCTCGATGAGCCGATAGCGCGCGGCTAGCAGGTATCCGGACGGGGCACGCATGGGTGGCAGCTTACCGATTTGTGTAGTGCGACCTGTAGAGACCATGCCGGGAAATTGTTGAGATCTTCTGTCAAAGTTCCTGACAACCTCTCTGCAGATCAGCGGCGCCCGGTGGTAAGGACGGGACCGGCCGTGTAAACGCCTGAATCCCGGCCATGCGCCGGTTTCGCCTTGACGGTTTTGATCTACACGGACTTTCGTGCGGGGATGCCCACGAAGGTGGCCCCGCCGTCCTGTTGCCGCGAGTCGAAGAAGTCGTCGCCCTTGTCGTCGACCACGATGAAGGCCGGGAAGTCCACCACCTCGATCTTCCAGACGGCCTCCATGCCCAGCTCCGGATATTCCAGGACCTCCACCTTCTTGATGCAGTCCTGGGCCAGCCGGGCGGCGGGGCCGCCGATCGAGCCGAGGTAGAAACCGCCGTGCTTCTGGCACGCCTCGGTGACCTGCTTCGACCGGTTGCCCTTGGCCAGCATCACCATCGAGCCGCCCGCCGCCTGGAAGCGCTCGACGTAGGAGTCCATCCGCCCGGCGGTGGTGGGGCCGAAGGATCCGGACGCGTAGCCCTCGGGGGTCTTGGCCGGGCCGGCGTAGTAGACGGCGTGGTCCTTCATGTACTGCGGCATGTCCTCGCCGGCGTCGAGCCGCTCGGCGATCTTCGCGTGGGCGATGTCGCGGGCCACGACGAGGGGACCGGTGAGCGACAGCCGGGTCTTCACCGGATACCTGCCCAGCTCGGCGAGGATCTCCGGCATCGGGCGGTTGAGGTCGACGCTGACCACGTCGCCGCCGAGGTGCTCGTCGGTGGTGTCGGGCAGGAAGCGGGCGGGGTCGGTCTCCAGCTGTTCGAGGAAGACGCCCTCCGGCGTGATCTTGGCCAGCGCCTGCCGGTCCGCGCTGCAGCTCACCGCGATGGCGACCGGGCAGGACGCGCCGTGCCTGGGCAGCCGGATGACGCGCACGTCGTGGCAGAAGTACTTGCCGCCGAACTGCGCGCCGATGCCCAGCTTCTGGGTCAGCTCGAAGACCTTCTTCTCCATCTCCAGGTCGCGGAAGCCGTGCCCGCTCGGCGAGCCCTCGGTGGGAATGGAGTCGAGGTAGCGGGCCGAGGCGTACTTCGCCGTCTTCAGGGCGTACTCCGCGCTGGTGCCGCCCACGACGATCGCCAGGTGGTACGGCGGGCATGCGGCGGTGCCGAGCGAGCGGATCTTCTCCTCCAGGAAGGCGAGCATCCGCTTCTCGTTGAGCACCGCCTTGGTCTCCTGGTAGAGGAACGACTTGTTGGCCGAGCCGCCGCCCTTGGCCATGAACAGGAACTTGTACTCGTCCGGGTGGCCGTTCGGGTCCTCGGCGTACAGCTCGATCTGGGCCGGCAGGTTGGAGCCGGTGTTCTTCTCGTCCCACATCGTCAGCGGCGCCATCTGCGAGTAGCGCAGGTTGAGCCTGGTGTAGGCGTCGTAGACGCCCCGGCTGAGATGCTCGGCGTCGTGCCCGTCGGTCAGCACGTGCCGGCCGCGCTTGCCCATGACGATCGCGGTGCCGGTGTCCTGACACATCGGCAGCACGCCGCCGGCCGAGATGCTCGCGTTCTTGAGCAGGTCGAGGGCGACGAAGCGGTCGTTGCCACTCGACTCAGGATCATCGACGATCTTGCGAAGCTGGGCCAGGTGGGATGCCCGCAGGTAGTGCGAGATGTCGTGGATCGCGGTCTCGGTGAGCAGCCGCAGGGCCTCCGGCTCGACCTCCAGGAACCTGCGCCCGGCGGCCTCGGTGACCCGCACCCCCTCGCTGGTGATCAGGCGGTACTCCGTCTCGTCCGGTCCAAGCGGGAGCAGGTCGGTGTAGTCGAACTCCGGCATCGTCCTCGGTTCCTCGTGGTCTGCCCGGTCGGGCGCGCCCGCCGCGCGGACCGCCCATGGTCTTTGCACAGCGTACGGCGCGCGGGGGGTGGTCATCATGCCCGGGCCGTGCGTAGCTTTTGGATAACTTAAAACTGAATATTCGACCGCAAAGAGGGATAATTAGGACAGAAGGCAGAGAGGGGAGGGGACATGGACGGCGAAGTATGGGTAATGGTCATTTTCGCGCTCGGCATTCTCGTGGGCCTGGCGGTGTCGCTGCTCACGGTCGTGCTGCGGCAGGTCAAGGAAGGCGACATCACCTGGTGGTCCCCTTCCGGGATGCGAGCGAGGCCCCGCGAGGAGCCCCGGCCGGCCGAGCACCCTGACGAGCGGCCAGGCGAGCGGCCAGGCGAGCGCCCTGCCGAGCGGGCAGGCGGGGTGAGGGCGAGCGGAGCCCGAGGGCGATCCCGCTGATCACGAGGGCCGCTCCCGCCAGGTCGGCGGCGGAGGGGGTGGCAACCCCCACAAGGGCGGCCGTGGCGAGCGCGCCGACGGGGATCATCCCGGCGAACAGCCCGGCACGGTCGGCGCCCAGGTGGGGCAGCGAGCGGTACCACAGGAAGAACGCCACGGTCGTCACCACCAGGGCGAGGTAGGCGAGGCCGCCCGCCTCCGCGGCGGTCGGCGCGCGCAGCACGTGACGACCGTCCAGGGCGACTCCGGCGACCAGCAGGAACGGCACCGCCAGCGCGGACGTCCAGGCCGACAGCCTGACGGGACCGATCAGCGGCAGCAGCGGCAGCGCCAGTAGCGAGAAGCAGAGCTCGCAGACCAGGGCGCCCAGGGACCACAGCAGCCCGGCCGGGTTGCCGCTGCCGGCGCCGGTCGCCAGCGTGGCTCCGGCGGCCACCACCAGGCCCGCGGCCACGACGCGCGGGGACGGCCGGGCACCCGTGAGGATCGGGCCGACCAGGGCGAGCGCCAGCGGCACGGTGCCGAGGACGATGCCGGGCAGCGCGGGCCCGGCCGCACGGGCCGCCTCGATCACGCAGACGTTGAACAGCACGAGCCCCGTCACCGACAGCGCGGCGAGCAGTGCCCATTGCCGTGGCCGGAGCCGTACGAGGCCGAGGCCGCGCCCTCGGGCGACGGCGAGCAGGATCACGGCGGCGAGCGCGTAGCGGAGCGCCTGACCCCCGTAGACCGGATAGTCCGCGATGACGCCGGAGACCGCCGCCAGCGTCCCCACGAGGAACATCGCACCCGCCGCTCCGGCCGCATGACTGTTCATGCCAGGTGATGCTAGGAAGGGTTTGGTCCTGGCACATGGTCCAATCACCCGCCGTTAGAGTGGGCCAATGGCCGATCTTCATCTCGTGGTCGACAGGGCCGCGGGCGGGCTCGCCGGGCAGATCGCCCGCGAGGTGCGCGAGGCCGTCCGGTCCGGGCGGCTCGTTCCCGGGGCCCGCCTGCCCGCGACCCGCGACCTCGCCCGCGATCTCGGCCTGTCGCGCGGCGTGGTGGTCGAGGCGTACGAGCAGCTTGTGGCCGAGGGGCTGCTCGAATCCAGGACGGGCGCGGGCACGAGGGTCGCCGCAAGGGTCGCGGCGGGGGCCGGGCGGCAGCCCGCCCCCGGGCGCCCCGGGGACGAGCGGGAGGGCTCCTGGCCCCACTACGGCCATCGGCCCACGTCGCCGGACCTCGGCCTGTTCCCCCGGCAGGCATGGCTCGCCGCCGTCCGTCACGTCCTGGCCACGCTGCCCAACGACGCGCTCGACTACGGCGACCCCGGCGGTGTGCCGGCCCTGCGCCGCGAACTCGCCGCGTACCTCGGCAGGGTGCGCGCGGCCGACGTGTCACCGGACGACGTCGTGGTCGTGACCGGGGTGGCTCAGGGGCTCAGCCTCGTCGTCCAGGCCCTGGTGCGGGACCGGGGCCGCCGCATCGTCCTGGCCGCCGAGGACCCGACGAGCGCGCGTCAGCTTCCGCTGTTCCGCCGGGCCGGGGCGGACGTCGTCCCCGTGCCCGTCGACGGCGAGGGGATCGTCGTCGAGGGCCTGCCGGGCGACGCCGACGCCGTGGTGGTCACTCCCGCGCACCAGTACCCGACCGGCGTCGTCCTGTCCCCGGCCCGCCGCGCCGCGCTGGTCGACTGGGCGGCCCGCACGGGCGCCCTCGTGCTTGAGGACGACTACGACGCGGAGTTGCGCTTCGACCGCGACCCCGTCGGGTGCCTGCAGGGCCTCGCGCCCGACCGGGTCGTGCTCGCCGGCAGCGTGAGCAAGGCCCTCGCCCCGGGGCTGCGGCTCGGCTGGATCGCGGCGCCCCCGCGCGTCGCCCGTGCCGTACGGCTCGCGCGCGGGGAGCTCGACCTCGGCTCGCCGGTCGTCGACCAGTACGTGCTCGCCCACCTCATCGACGGCGGGGGCTACGACCGGCATCTGCGCAGAATGCGCCGGGAGTATCGGCGGCGCAGGGACGCCCTCGTTGACGCACTGGCCGAGGATCTGCCCTGGATGACCGTCCGCGGCATCTCGGCCGGCCTGCACCTGTACGCCGAGGGGACGGGTGACCTGTCCGGCCTGGTCGAGGCCGCCCGCGCCGCGGGCCTGTCCGCGGAGACCGTGACGTCGGCCCACGGATCGCCGGGGCTGGTGCTCGGCTTCGCCCGCCTGCCCGCTCACCGCGTCGCCGAGGCCGTACGCGTTCTGGCGGGGAAGGCCGGCAGGGACGTCAGGGGGTGACGACGGTGGTCGCGGTGGCCGGATCGGCCGTACGCGGCTGGAAGCCGCGCGCGAGCAGGATGATCGCGGCGGCGAGGACGAGCGGCGCGGCGAACGCGACGCGGAAGCCGGAGGCGTCCGCGAGGCCGCCGACGAGCGCGGCTCCGACGATGAACCCCACGTAGTTGAACATGTTGACCCGGGCGATCGCCACGCCCGTGCCCGCGGGGTCGAGGCGGCCGGCCGCCGAGAACGACTGAGGGGCGACGACGGACAGGCCGATCCCGGTGAGGGCGAAGCCCGCGATCGCCAGCGGCACGGTCGGGGCGGCCACGACCGCGACGAAGCCCAGCGTCGCGACGGCGCCCCCCGCGCGCACGATGGCCGCCGGGCCCCACCTGCGCACCGCCAGGTCGCCGCCGACGCGCACCAGGAACGTCGTGAGCTGGTAGGCCCCGAGGGCCAGTGGGATCACGGTCGCCGAAGCGTGCAGGACCTTGTCCATGAAGACGGTCCCGAAGTTGGAGACCGACGAGTCGCCCACGTAGAGGAACGCCATCGCGAGGCAGAGAGGGATGATCGGGCGCCACGCGACCCCGGCCGGCCTGCCCGCGCCCGCACCCGCGCCCTCGGCCCGGACCGCGGCTGCGCGGTGCTCCTCCTCCGGCCGGTAGAGCCAGAGCGAGGAGAAAACGGCGACGGCGGCGGCCGGGACGAGGGCGACCGCGAACGTGACGGGAAGGCCGAGCCCGAGCGTGGCCGCCGCGGAGGCCCACAGCGACCCGACGACCGCCGCCACGCTCCACAGCGCGTGGAACCCGGTGAGCACCGCCCGGCCGTACTCGCGCTCGACCGCGACGCCCTGCATGTTCATGCCCGCGTCCACCCCGCCCAGGCCGAGGCCGAACAGGACGTTGGCCGCCACCAGCATGGGGACGTTGGGGGCGAGGCCCGCGAGCACGACGGCGGCGCAGGCGAGCGGCTGCACCAGGCGCAGGATCAGGCGGCTGCCCCACCGGGACGCGGCGGCGCCGGCGAGCGCGCTTCCGGCCCCCGCGATGAGCGGGACGACGAGGAGCAGGATGGTCAGCTCGCCGTCCGACAGGCCGTGCTTCTTCTGCAGCGCCGCCACCTGGGTGAGCAGCGTGGCGAAGGTGAGGCCCTGGACGAAGAACACCGCGAACGTGGCGAGCCGCGCCTGCCGGTCACGAGAAGTGGGCGCCGCGTTCTCTACTGGCGCCGCGTCCTCCAGGGGCATCGTGGGCCTCCACGAACATGAGGGGGGTTCAAGTTTTCGCCAGCGTAGGAGCCGCCACCCGCCCGGTCAATGGGGTGAGCCGGTCAGGACCGGCCACCCGCCTGGCGTGCGGCCATCCAGGCGGCGATCTGGGCCCGGGAGGCGAAACCGAGTTTGTCCAGGGTGTGCTCGACGTGGCCCTCCACGGTGCGCTGCGAGATGACGAGGGCGGAGGCGATCTCCTTGTTGCTCCGTCCCTGGGCGATCAGCTCGGCGATCTCCTGCTCACGCCGGGTGAGAGGGGACGGCTCGACCGCCGAGACCGCCGTCGCGGGGCCACCGGGCGGCGTGGGCCAGGCCTCCGCGACCGCCTCGTCCGCGTGCGCGGGCCCGCCCTCGGCCCGCTCGCCGAGTGCCTCCTCGATCGCCTCGTCCGTCGTCAGCCGGTTGCCCCTGCGGAGCTCGCGGCTCAGGGCCCGGTCGCCCAGGCTCGCACGGAGACTGGCGAGGCACCGCTCGTGGAACTCGGCGAACCGCTTGTCGCGGCACGGCGCCATGCCCACAGAACGGCCGATCTCCTCCGATACCGCGAGCAGCCGGGCGGCGCAGGGGTGACGGCCTTCGCACGTCTCCACCCAGGCGATCACCTCCAGATTCGTCGCGATGTTCATCCGGTCGCCCAGGTCCCGGGCGAGCAGGAGGGATCCGCGTGCCATCTCCAGCGCGCGGGCGTTCTCCCCGCCCTGCCACAGATGGATGGCGAAGATCGTGTGCACCCAGGCCCGGCCGGAGCACTCGCCGTGGGCCTCGGTCAGCGCGAGAGCGCGCTCGAACAACTCCGTGGCGCGGGGCCGGTCGCCGAGGTAGCCGACGCTGGCCGCCAGCGTGATGAGGGCGATCAGCAGGCCGCTCAGGTTGCCGACGGCCTCCTCCTCCACGACCGCCCGTTCCAGCAGCGGGGTCGCCTTGGCGTAGTCGCCGCAGTAGTGCTCCGCCATCCCGGCGATCAGGGACGTCTGGGCGAGGGCTCCCGGGTCGCCCAGCCTCTCGGCGAGCGCCCGGCTCTCGGCCAGCAGGTGCCGGCCCCTGTCGGTGTCGCCCTGTGTGAAGACCAGCTCCGCGTCGGCGCACAGCGCCAGCGCCCGCAGGACGGTGGGCTCGGGCGCCGCCCACAGCATGCGGTCCAGCCAGTGGCGGCCCTCGTTGTAGTACGCGTTGGCCAGCCAGCAGGGGTCGGTCAGGCAGAGGGCCATCAGCAGCCCGGCCTCCGTCTCGCAGGGCTCCTGCAGGCAGAAGTCCATCGCGGCGCGCAGGTGCGCCTGCTCCAGATCGAGCCGCCTGGACCAGAGGAACTGGTGGGGGCCGAACCACTCGGCGGCGGCCTGCCGCGCCAGCAGGAGATAGTGATCCCGGTGCCTGCGCTGGAGCGACCGGCGCTCCGGCCCGCCGAGCCGCTTGCGGCCGAACTCGCGCAGGGTGTCGAGCATGCGGTAGCGGACCGTGCCGGAGAGCTCCTCGCGCAGCAGCAGCGACTTGTCCAGCAGCGCGTCGAGCAGGTCGAGCACGTCGTCCCGTTCGATGCCGCCGCCGGTGCACACCGCCTCGACGGCGTCGAGGTCGAAGTGAGAGGGGAAGATCGACATCCGGGTCCACAGCGTCCGCTCGGCGCCGGGCAGCAACTGGAAGCTCCAGTCGACCAGCGCGTGCAGGGTCTGCTGACGCGGCACCGCCGCACTGCTGCCCCCGGTGAGCATGCGGTAGCGGTCGCGCAGGCGCTCGACAAGCGCGTTCACCGACAGGACCCGCAGCCGCACCGCGGCGAGCTCGATGGCCAGGGGGATGCCGTCGAGCTGGCGGCACAGCTCGACGACGGCCTCCTGGTTGTCCTCCGTGACGGTGAAGCCGGGCAGGACCGCCGCCGCCCGCTCCGTCAGCAGACTGATGCCGTCGTACAGCTCCAGTGACCTGCGGCTGAGCGGCCGGTCGGGCTCCGGGACGGGCAGCGGGCAGATCTTCATCTGGTGCTCGCCCGTGATGCCGAGAGACTGTCGGCTCGTCGCGAGGATGCGCAGCTCGGGAGCCGCGCGCAGGAGCCGGTCGGCGAGCACGGCACAGGCGTCACGCAGGTGCTCGCAGTTGTCCAGCACGAGCAGGGTCCGCTGTGAGGACAGCACCTGCTCCAGCGCGTCCATCGGGCAGGGCGCCGACTCGTCCCGCACGCCCATGGTCGCCGTCACCGTCTCCGCGACGAGCGCGGGATCGGTGACGGTGCTGAGGTCCACCAGCCAGACGCTGTCGAACGCGCGGCGCTGCTCGGCGGCCGCCCGCAGGGCCAGCCGGGTCTTGCCGACACCGCCCACGCCCGTGAGCGTCACCAGGCGCGAGGCCGAAAGCAGCCGCCTGATCTCGGCCAGCTCACGCCTGCGGCCGACGAAACTCGTCAAGTCGGCAGGAAGATTGCCGACCTGTCGTGTCACCGCCCCCGCGACCACCTCCTCACGCTAAGCGGCCACGAAGTCCCCGGTCAATTCCGCGTTCGACGCGGGGCGCCGCGTCGTATGGTGACCGACGCGCGTGGAGCGCCTACTCTCGATGGTGTGAGCAGCAGCGAGTCCTCAGCCGTGAAGTGGATCTCCGCCTTCCTCTCGCCGCGCACCCCGGACACGCCCGACCCCTCCTCACTGCGGGCCTCGGACGCCGATCGGGAGCGCATCGTCACGGTGCTCGTGGACGCCGTCACCGACGGGCGGCTCACGCCGCTGGAGCACGAGGAACGCGTGGAGCGCGTCTGGGCCGCGCGTACCCTCGGCGAGCTGGCCGAGCTGACCGTGGACCTGCTGCCGCCCGAGAGCCAGCCCTTCCGGGTGGACAGCCGTCCCGTCACCGCCTTCTTCCGTACGGAGACCCGCGGCGGCCGGTGGGTCGTGCCCTCCGAGGTGCCGGTGACGTCCCTGGGCGGCACGGTCACGATGGACCTGTGCGAGGCGCTGCTCCAGTCGCGGCACGTGGTGGTGCAGCTCGCCGTCATGGCCGGCACGGTCAACCTCACGGTTCCCGAGGGCGTGCGGATCGTGACCGCCCCCGACGCCCGCGTCCGGTCGCTCAGGAACGAGGTGCGGCTCCCGCCGGGCGCGACCGGCTTCGCGCCGGACGCGCCCGTCATCGAGCTCGCCGGGTTCGTCTTCGGCGGCAAGGTCGTCGCCCGCTCGCCGAAGCGACCCCGCCGCCGCCTGTTCGGGCGCTAGACAGCGGTCTGATCGTCGCTACACCGCCGTGTCGAAGTTGATGGCGCTGTAGGCGCCGAGCTTCCAGAGCTGATGCTCGCTCTCGATCTTGCGGATCGTGCCCGACCGTCCCCGCATGACAAGGGAGTGCGTGACCGCCGCCCCGCCCTGGAACCGCACGCCGTGCATCAGTTCGCCGTCGGTGATGCCGGTCGCGGCGAAGAACACGTCGTCGGAGCGTACGAGGTCGTCGATGGTGAGCACCTGGCCGAGGTCGAGCCCGGCGTCGAGGGCCTTGAGGCGCTCCTCCTCGTCTCGCGGCCAGAGCCTGCCCTGGATGACGCCGCCCATGCACTTGAGCGCGCAGGCGGCGACGATGCCCTCGGGCGTGCCGCCGATGCCGAGCATCAGATCGACACCGGTGCCGTTGCGCGCCGCCATGATCGCGCCGGCCACGTCGCCGTCGGTGATGAAACGGATCCGGGCGCCCGTCTCCCGGATCTCCTTGACGATCCGCTCGTGCCGGGGCCGGTCGAGGATCACCACGGTGACGTCGGACGGCTTGGCGCCCTTGGCCCGCGCCACGGCGCGGACGTTGTCGGCCACCGGGGCGTTGATATCCACATGGTCGGCCGCCTGCGGGCCCGTGACGAGCTTCTCCATGTAGAAGACCGCGGACGGGTCGTACATCGAGCCCCGCTCGCCGACCGCGATCACGGAGATCGCGTTGTTCATGCCGAGAGCGCACAGCCGGGTGCCGTCGATCGGGTCCACGGCCACGTCGCATCCGGGGCCGGTCCCGTCGCCGACCTCCTCGCCGTTGTAGAGCATCGGGGCGTTGTCCTTCTCGCCCTCGCCGATCACCACGACGCCCTTCATCGAGACCGTGTTGATCAGTTGGCGCATGGCGTTCACGGCGGCGCCGTCCGCCCCGTTCTTGTCGCCGCGTCCCACCCAGCGCGCGGCCGCCATCGCCGCCGCCTCGGTCACCCTGACCAGTTCCAGGGCCAGGTTGCGGTCGGGTGCGCGTTCCCCCGTCGCCAGAGCGGCCGGTACGTGATCAGCCATTGGTCCCCTTTTAGGTAGGCGCCCTTTTAGGGATCGTAGTTCGAGAAGCCGTTCTTGTCCGATTGGTCTGAACCTGTTGGACCAGGTGGGAGGCCATTTGTGAGCGTGGACCCCCGGAACGGACGGGTCGGAGATATCGTCGCCGCATGAGCGGCGACACCGAACGACCAGTGACGACGCGTACGTCGGAGCGCGGCGCGGCGACCCGGGGAGCTCTCCTGAACGCCGCCAAGGAGACGTTCATCACGAGCGGCTTCGCCGAGGCGGGCGTCACCGACGTCGTGGCCAGGGCCGGCGCCAGCGTCGGCAGCCTGTACCACCACTTCTCCGGCAAGGCCGATCTCTACCTGACGCTGTTCGAGGAGTTCCAGAAGCGGCAGACCCAGCGCACCCGGCAGGCCGTGCAGGATGCCCGGGCGGAGGGCGAGACCGACCCGATGCCCCAGTTCCTCGCCGCCGCGCGGGCCTACCTGGAGGGCTGCCTCGCCGAGCGCGATCTCGCCGCGCTCTTCCTGCGCGGCGACGCCCCGCCCGGGTTCGAGGTCATCATGCGCGACCGCCTCCGCCAGTGGGCCCGGCGCACCGCCGCGCTGTTCGAGCACGAGGACGCCCTGGTCGTCGTCGTCACCGGCGCCCTGGCGGCCGTCGTGCAGGAGGTCACGCTGTCCGACGACCCGGAGCAGGCCCGGAAGATGGCCGAGGACGCTCTTCGCATCATCGGCGATATTCGGCACCGGTGACGGCCGGTACGGCCACCGCCCGCTCCACCGACTAATCTCGGATCACGTGGGACGATTCACCCAGGGCTTCTACGGCTACGCGTTCGCGCTCTTCGTCTGCCTCGCCGCCGTCGGAGTGTTCCTGCTCATCACGCCGCAGAGCCGCACCGAGCACATCCCGCGGGTGGACTTCTCGATCGACAAGGTCAACACGGCGCGTGCGGCGCCGTACGATGTCGTCGCCCCGAGCCGGGTGCTGCCCGATTGGGTGCCCAACAGCTCGTCGCTGACCCAGAAGAACGACGCCGTGACGTGGCGGCTGGGGTTCGCGACCGCCAAGCGGCAGCACGCCATGCTCGCCCAGAGCGACGAGAGGCCGGCCGCGGACTTCGTCAACCGCATGGCCAACACCGACAAGCCCGGCGGGAGCCGCCAGATCGACGGCGTGACCTGGGAGGAGCGGTTCCGCCAGGACAAGAACCAGCGGACTCTGGTCCGGGTCTTCCCCGACCACGCGGTGGTCGTCACCGGAACGGCCGGCTGGGACGAGCTGACCGCCCTCGCCCGGACTCTCGCGCCGCAGCCCAAGCCCTCGCCGATGCCGTCATCGGGCTGAGTCCGGATCGCGGCCGACGGTCTCCAGCAGGTGCGCGACCAGGGGGCTCGGGTCGTCCGCGCGCCAGCCGACGGCGACCCGGGTGCGTGCGTTGGGCTCGATCGCGCGGAAGGCGACGCCCTTGAGCCGGATGCGCCGGATGCTCGCCGGGGCCAGACAGACGCCCAGGCCGGTCTCCACGAGTGCGCACGCGGTCTGCCACTCCACCGCGCGCTGCGTGACCCGGGGGGTGAAACCCGCGGCCTCACACAGGCCGATGATCTGGTCGTGGAGTCGCGGGCCGGCGTCACGGGGCAGGAGCACGAACGGCTCGTCCGCCAGCCGCACGAGCCGTACGGTCCGCAGGGCGGCCAGCGGATGGGCGGACGGCAGCACGGCCACGAAGGGCTCGGTGAGCACCGTCCTGAAGGCGAGTCCCGCCCCGTCGGCGTCGTCAGCAGGGGGCTCGCGCAGCAGGCCGACGTCGATGGCCTTGTCGCGCAGGGCGGCGATCTGCGGCGCCGTGGTCATCTCGCGGATGTCCAGGCGGACACCGGGGAAACGCTCCCGGAAGCCGCGAAGCAGACCGGGCAGGACGGTCAGGGCGAGGGAGGCGGCGAAGCCGATCCGCAGGCGCCCGGTCCTGCCACTGCCGACGGCCCGCGCGGCGGCCAGCCCGTCGGCGAGATCGGTGAAGGCGCGCCGGGCGGCGGGCAGCAGTTCGCGGCCCGCCCCGGTCAGGGCGACACGTCCCGGCTCGCGGGTGAACAGCGCGTGACCCACCTTGTCCTCCAGGCGGCGGATCTGCTGGCTGAGCGGCGGCTGGGCGATGCCCAGGCGCGCGGCGGCGTGGCCGAAGTGCAGCTCCTCGGCGAGCACGACGAAGGCGTGCAACTGCGCCAGGGGGAGTTCGGGGCGGTCCATACGCACAGAGATATCAGGCCATGCCGGAAGATGTATTAGACGTATCGATGGGCGTCGGCCTAGCGTTCGGCGCATGACGGAGCGACGCGCGATCCTCGGCGGTTCGACGTTCGAGGAGCAGATCGGCTATGCCCGGGCCGTGGTGGACGGTGACCGGGTGCACGTTTCCGGGACGACCGGTTTCGACTACACCACCATGACGATCTCGGAGAACGTGGTGGAGCAGGCCGAGCAGTGTCTGCGCACCATCGAGGCCGCGCTGGCCGAGGCGGGGTGCGGCTTCGCCGACGTGGTGCGGGTGCGCTACCTGCTGCCCGACCGGGCCGACTTCGAGCCGTGCTGGCCGATCCTGCGCCGCCGCTTCGGCGACGTGCGGCCGGCGGCCACGATGATGGAGTGCGGTCTGGCCGACCCCCGCATGAAGATCGAGATCGAGGTCGACGCGCGGCGGCCCGGCGTCTGACGACCCGTGCGCTGACGGCCCGTGCGTTGACGGTCCGTGCGGTCCCGCTGGCCACCCGGCAGCTCGCCGCCCTCTGGCACGCCTGGCCGCCTGCCGGGTGTCAGAAGGGCGCCTCCTCGGGGCCGTTCGGCTGGGGCTCCTGGCGCTGGGCCATCGCGGCCGCCAGCTTCGCGCGGGCGCCCTGGAGCCACTCCTCGCAGATCGCCGCCAGCCGCTCTCCCCGCTCCCACAGCTCTATCGACTGCTCCAGCGTGAGCCCGCCTGTCTCCAGACGACGCACCACGTCGGTCAGCTCCTCGCGGGCCTGCTCGTACGACGGGGTCTGCCCGTCCGGCGGGGCCTGCCTGTCCGGCGGGGTCTTCTTGCCCCGCGGGGTCTGCCTGTCCTCAGCCACGTCCCCACCTTAGAGGCCGGAACCGACACTCTGCGGCCTCTTAGGCGTGTCCTGTTTGGGCATAAAACTGAGGCTTTGTCCGTTACTTAGAGGTACTAACCATATTCGGGGGCGATGATCGGGGGGTCATCCTTATGTGTGGAATCAGCGGCTGGGTGGACTACGGGCGCGATCTTCGTGGCGAGCGGGAGACCGTGCAGGCCATGACGGACACGATGGTGTGCCGCGGCCCTGACGCCGAGGGGATGTGGCTCGCTCCGCACGCCGCGTTCGGCCACCGGCGGCTGGCCATCATCGACATCGAGGGCGGGCGCCAGCCGATGGTCGCCGACGCCGGTGGCGACGACGTGGCCGCGCTCACCTACAGCGGCGAGGTCTACAACTTCAGGGAACTGCGCGCCGAGCTCACCCGGCGCGGGCGCCGGTTCCGGACCCAGAGCGACACCGAGGTCGTCCTGGAGGCCTACCTCGAATGGGGCGAGGACTTCGTCTCCCGCCTCAACGGCATGTACGCCTTCGCCATCTGGGACGCGCGCCGCGAGGAACTGCTGCTCGTACGCGACCGCATGGGAATCAAGCCCCTGTACTACTACCCGACGCGGGGCGGGGTGCTGTTCGGCTCCGAGCCCAAGGCCATCCTGGTCAACCCGCTCGCCGAGCGGGTGATCGACGCCGACGGCCTGCGCGAGATCCTGGCCTTCGTCAAGACGCCCGAGAACGGCGTCTTCCGGGGGATGCACGAGGTGCGTCCCGGCCAGGTGGTGAAGGTGCGGCGCGAGGGTCTGAGCAAGCGCCGCTACTGGCAGCTGGAGGCCCGCGAGCACACCGACGACCTGCAGACCACCATCAGGACCGTGCGGGAGCTGCTCGACGACATCATCGAACGGCAGCTCATCTCCGACGTGCCGCTGTGCACGCTGCTGTCCGGCGGGCTCGACTCCAGCGCGGTCACCGCGCTCGCGGCCCGCGCGCTGGCCGACGAGGGAGGGGTGCGCTCGTTCTCGGTCGACTTCGCCGGCTACAGCGAGAACTTCCAGGCCGACGACATGCGCGACACCCCGGACACGCCGTACGTCCACGACGTCGTGCGGCACGTCGGCTCCGACCACACGGACATCGTGCTGGACTCGGCCGACCTCATGGACCCCGCAGTGCGTGCGGCCGTCCTGCGGGCGAGGGACCTCCCGCTCGGCATCGGCGACATGGACACCTCGCTCTACCTGCTCTTCAAGGCGATCAGGGGACACTCGACGGTGGCGCTGTCGGGGGAGTCCGCCGACGAGGTGTTCGGCGGCTACCGGTGGTTCCACGATCCCGAGGCGGTCAACTCCGGCACCTTCCCGTGGCTCGCCATGCGGGGCCAGGCGGGCCTGTCCACCCGGGGCGAGTTCCTGAACGAGGAACTGCTGCGCAAGCTCGACATCCCCGCCTACCGCGCGGACAGCTACCAGCGGGCGCTGGCCGAGGTGCCCCGGGTGCCGGGGGAGACCGGGCTGCAGCAGCGGATGCGGGAGATCAGCTACCTGCACCTGACCCGGTTCGTCCAGATCCTGCTCGACCGCAAGGACCGCATGAGCATGGCCGTCGGCCTGGAGGTCCGGGTGCCGTTCTGCGACCACCGCCTGGTCGAGTACGTCTTCAACGCGCCCTGGGCCATGAAGACCTTCGACGGGCACGAGAAGAGCCTGCTGCGCGCGGCGACGGCCGACGTGCTGCCCCGGTCGGTGGTCGAGCGCCGCAAGGTGCCGTACCCCTCGACGCAGGACCCGGCGTACGAGCGCGCGCTGCGTGCCGAGGTGACCCGCGTGCTCGCCGGAGACTCGGCCATCGGCTGCCTGGTGGACGCGGACAAGGTGCGCACCATGCTCGACCAGCCCATGGGCGCGGTCAGCCTGCAGGGCGCCCGGACGTCGCTGGAGGGCATCCTGCAGATCAACGCCTGGCTCGGCGACTACGACGTGCGTCTCGCGATCTGACCCGCCGCGGCCCGCGGCCCACGACCCGGGTCACGCGGCCCGGGTCACGCGTCCTGGGCGGTCACCGTCACGCGGTCGTCGGAGAAGCGGATCGTGAGCTCGTCACCCGGTTTGACGTCCCCGGCCAGGCGGACGACCTCTCCGGAAGGACGCTGCGCGATGGCGTAACCCCGCTCCAGGGTCGCCGCGGGGGAAAGGGCCACGAGCCGGGCCCCGAGATGTTCCAGCGAGTCGGCCGAGCGGTCCAGGGACGCCGAAAGGCAGCGCCTGGACCGCTCGCGCAGCGCGTCGACCTGCTCGGCCCGCCGGTCGAGCTCCCGGACGGGATCGGCGAGCGACGGCCGGGAGCGCACGGACTCCAGCCAGGACATCTCACGCTCGACCCAGCCCCGCAGCACCCGGCGACCCCGGTCTCTGAGCTGATGGACGAGCGTGAGCTGCTCGCCCACGTCGGGCACGACCTTCTTGGCCGCGTCCGTCGGGGTCGAGGCGCGCACGTCGGCCACGAGATCGAGCAGCGGGCTGTCCTGCTCGTGGCCGATCGCGCTCACCACCGGCGTACGGCAGGCAGCGACGGCCCGCACCAGCGACTCGTCGGAGAACGGCAGCAGATCCTCAAGGGAGCCGCCGCCCCTGGCGATGATGATCACGTCGACCTCGCGGTCGGCGTCGAGCCTGCGCAGCGCCTCGGTCACCTCGCCCACGGCGTACGACCCCTGGACGGCGACCTGCTCCACCTTGAAACGGACGGCGGGCCAGCGGCGGCGGGAGTTCTCCAGCACGTCACGCTCGGCCGCCGAGTCACGCCCGCAGACGAGCCCGACGGTGCCCGGCAGGAACGGCAGCCGTCTCTTCCTGTCGACGTTGAACAGGCCCTCGCCCGCGAGCACCTGGCGGAGCCGTTCCAGCCGGGCCAGCAGCTCGCCGATGCCGACCGGACGGATCTCCAGGGCCGTGAACGCGAACGAACCCTTGTTGACCCAAAAGTCCGGCTTGACGTGCATCACGACGCGCGCGCCGTCGACGGGACGCGGCACGCTGGCCTCGTAGACCGCCCGCGCGCAGGTGATCCGGGCCGAGACGTTGGCCACGGGATCGCGCAGCGTCAGGAAGACGGTGCCGCCCCGGGCGGTCAGCTCGGTGATCTGCCCTTCGACCCAGACGGTGCCCAGCTTGCCGATCCACTGGGCGACCATCTGCAGCACCGACCTGATCGGCAGCGGCGCCTCCGGGGACGTCTTCGCGCTCAAATGCCCTCCTCGCCTCGCCTGATCCGGTCGCACCTGCAGGCTAGCCGTACCTGCCGACATTCCACAGGCGACCAGGCGGAGGACGCCTCACGTGCCCGTCCCGCGTACGGCCGGGCGGGCGCGGCCCGCGATCAGGCCTCGGACTGGAGCTTGGACATCCGGTTCTGGAACATCCGGACGACTTCGGGGCGGTTCAGGTGCGCCTGCTCGTAGTCCAGCAGCGCCTGCACCTGCTCGGCCGACGTGCCACGCATCCGCGCCCGCAGCGACGCCACGGAGAGGTTCGCGTAGCCCGGCAGCGGCTCCGCCGTCTCGGCGGCTGCCGCGACGGGCTGCTCCGCCGGCGCCTCGGCAGGGCTCTCCGGCGCCTTCTCCGGCGCCTTCTCCGGCGTCTTCGCGGCGGCGGGCTTCTTGCGGGTCCTGGTGGCCTTCGGCGCGGCGGTGGTCGTGCTTTCGGCGCTGCTCCCGGCCTCGGTGCCGGTCGTGGCCTCGGCGCCCTCGGGGGCTTCGGCCGTGGCCTTACGGCGCGTGCGCGGCTTCTTGGCCTCGGCGGGCGGGGCCTCTTCCGTTGCCTCCGAGGTTCCGGCGGTCTCAGCGGTTGCGGCCGTCTCGGCGGTTGCGGCGGTGGCCTTGCGGCGCGTGCGCGGCTTCTTGGGGGCGGCGGTCGCGTCCGGGACCTCGGCGACGGCCGGGGCCTCGGCCTCGACGGGTGCGGCGGGCAGGTCGAGCGTGTCGGCCTCGGCAGGGGCGGTCTCGGCGGCGGGGGCGGCCTCGGGCTTCGGCTCGGCCGCGGCCTCCACAGGCTCCGCAGGCGCGGCGGTCTCGGCGGTCGGGGCCTCGGCGGTCAGGGTCTCAGCGGTCGGGGCCTCGGCGGGCGCCGCCTCGGCCTTCTCGGCCTGCTGAGCCTGCTCAGGCTTCTCGGCCTGCTCAGGCCTGTCGGTCTTGCTCGGGCGGGGGGCGAAGATGACGGGCTCCCGGCGCGCGGGCCGCTCCCCGGCGGCCTGCTCGGCGGTCTGCGCGGTGGCTTGCCCTGTGGCTTGCCCGGTGGCCTCCCCGGTCCGCGGGGTCTCGGCGGTCTCGGGGCGTTCGCCGTCCTGCGCCTCGCCACCGGCGAAGCGCTCCTTGACGCTGGTCTTGAACTTGTCGCCGGCCAGCAGCGCCTGTCCGACCCCGTTCAGAGCGGTCTGTAGCACTGTCGTTATTGCTCTAAGGACGGACATTTCTGCTCCCGGGGAGATACGTATCTGGTACACCCAGTCTTGCAAGACCAGGGTCAAGAGGCGGCGCGCGTTCCACATAGCATAGGAACATGGACGTGCAGACCTCAGCGACCCGTCGTGTCCTGGTCGCCAAGCCCCGCGGTTACTGCGCGGGTGTCGACCGTGCGGTGCAGGCGGTCGAACGGGCGCTGGAGCAGTATGGCGCGCCAATCTACGTGCGCAAGCAGATCGTGCACAACACCCACGTCGTGAAGACGCTGGAGGAGCGCGGCGCCGTTTTCGTCGAGGAGACCGAGGAGGTCCCCGAGGGCGCCATCGTCGTCTTCTCCGCCCACGGCGTCGCGCCCGCCGTGCACGAGGAGGCCGCGGGCCGCAGTCTCCGGACGATCGACGCGACGTGCCCGCTGGTGACCAAGGTGCACAACGAGGCCAAGAGGTTCGCGGCCAAGGACTACGACATCCTGCTCATCGGGCACGAGGGGCACGAGGAGGTCGAGGGCACCGCGGGCGAGGCGCCCGAGCACATCCAGCTCGTGGACGGGCTCGACGGCGTCGAGGGCGTGTCCGTACGGGACCCGGAGAGGGTGGTCTGGCTCTCCCAGACGACCCTGTCGGTCGACGAGACCACCGAGACGGTCGCCCGGCTGCGGACGCGGTTCCCCAACCTCATCGACCCGCCGAGCGACGACATCTGCTACGCCACCTCCAACAGGCAGACCGCCGTCAAGCAGATCGCCGCCGAGTCGGACCTGGTCATCGTCGTCGGCTCGACCAACTCCTCCAACTCCAAGCGACTGGTCGAGGTCGCCAAGGACTACGGCGCCGCCGCGTCCTACCTGGTGGACGACGCCTCGTTCGTACGGGACGAGTGGCTGGAGGGCGTGCGCACCGTCGGCCTGACCAGCGGCGCCTCCGTTCCGGAGGAACTCGTGCGGGGAGTGCTCGCCAAGCTGGCCGGCCACGGTTTCACCGATGTGGAGGAGGTCGAGTCGGTGGAGGAGAGCATGCGGTTCGCCCTGCCCCACGAACTGCGCAAGGACCTGCGCACCCTCTAGCGCACAGGTCTGGCGCACAGGTCTGGCGCACGGTCTAACGCAAGGGTCTAGCGGCCGGTCCGGCGGTTCACTCGTCGGCGGCCTTGCCGTACACCCGCGGCTCGAAGTAGCCCTCCGGCTCCGGGTCGAACGTGCGGACGCGGCCACGGCGTGAGCGGGAGGCCGGCGTCGGTGTGGGCGCGGGCGCGCCCCGCAGCTCCCTCAGGCTGTCGGGCAGGCCGCGCACCCACCCGACGCCCAGCGCCAGCGCGGACCCGAGGAACAGCCACGGCGCGCCGGACGACAACGCGGTGAACATCCCGAGCCCGAACGTCTGGAGCATCGAACCCGAGCTGAGCGCCCGCATGAGCTCCACCAGCAGCGCCGCGACGAAGAAGACCAGCGGAGGCGTCACCACCAGCGGCAGCAGGTCCCGGGGACGCACCAGCAGGACCGCCGCGATGCAACCTGCCACGAACGCGGGCCCGGGCAGGAACGGCATGCCCACCAGAGTGATCACGAAGAGCATGACGATCGCCCCCCGAGCGGTCAGCCGCACCCCCGCTCGACCGGTGCCTGTCATCGGGCCCCCTTACGACAAGTCTCGCGTCAATTTACCGTTCTGACGATGCGGGGGAGGGGGGCTTACCCGCTCTTCACCTTCGAGCTCGGGGATGGCGACCGGCCGGGGGACCTCCTCCACCGCCGACGGGGCGTCGAGGGAGTAGTCCACCAGACCGAGGTCGTTCATTCTCCGCGCGCTGACCAGGACCCTGCTCTCCAGCGAGCCGACCGTCTGGTTGTAGGCGGTGACCGCTCTCGTGAGCGCCTTGCCCAGGCCGTCCACGTGCCGTCCGAGGCCGCCGAGCCGCTCGTACAGTTCCTTGCCCAGATCGAAGACGGCCTTGGCGTTCTCACTGACCGCGGTCTGCTGCCAGGCGTACTGCGCGGTGCGGAGCATCGTGACGAGCGTCGTGGGAGTGGCGATGTGGACGCGCCTGCGCATCGCGTGCTCCAGCAGCCCCGGGTCGCGCTCCAACGCCGGCGCGAGGAACGCCTCGCCGGGGATGAACAGGACCACGAACTCGGGCGACGGGTTGAAGGCCTGCCAGTAGGACTTGGCGGCTAACCGGTCCACGTGCTCGCGCACGTGCCGCGCGTGGGCGTCCAGCCGGGCCGAGGCGAACTCGGGGTCGGTGGCCTCGGCCGCCTCCAGGTAGGCCGCGAGCGAGACCTTCGCGTCCACGATGACGTTCTTGCCGCCGCTGAGCCGTACGACCATGTCGGGCCGGACCACGCCGTCGCGGGTGACGGCGCTCACCTGCTCGTCGAAGTCGCAGAACCGGGCCATGCCGGCGATCTCCGCCACCCGGCGCAGCTGCAGCTCACCCCACCGTCCCCGGGCCTCCGGCCGCTGGAGCGCCCGCACCAGCGCGTCCGTCTGGGCCTTGAGCCGATCGGAGCTCTCCCGTACGAACTCCATCTGCTTGCTCAGCTCGGCGCGGGCGGCGCGGGTGCCCGACTCGCTCTCCCTGAGCTGGCTCTCCACCTTGGCGAGCGTCTCGCGCAGCGGCGCGACCAGGTTCTCGACCGCCTGCCTGCGCTGGTCGAGGTCGCCGGCCGCCTCGGCCCTCGTGGTGTTCAGCCGGTTTTCGGCGAGTTCGAGGAAACGCAGGTTGGCCACGTCGAGGGAGTGTGCGGAGATGGCCTGGAACCGCTCGGTGAGCTGGTTTTCCACGTAGGCGACCTTGTCCTCGGCCGCCCGCGTCCGCGCCTCGGCCTCGGCCACCCTGGCGGCCGCCTGCGCGGCACGGCCCGCGGTCCGCATCCCGGCCAGGGCCGCACCCACCACGACGCCGATCACCAGTCCCAGTGCGAGAGCCACGACATCCACGGTCTGGATGAT
This sequence comes from Microbispora bryophytorum, assembly GCF_006874465.1. Classification (GTDB taxonomy): domain Bacteria; phylum Actinomycetota; class Actinomycetes; order Streptosporangiales; family Streptosporangiaceae; genus Microbispora; species Microbispora bryophytorum. The sequence continues at coordinate 155,800 of NZ_VIRL01000006.1, forward strand.
TTCAGGCATTGGCGTGCCAAACAGGGAGGCGCGCCTGGGAGCGGGCCGAGGCCGTCGATGTCCGGCGCACCCTCCGAGGCCCCTAAACTCGTGGTACGTGAGCCTGAGCATCGGCATCGTCGGCCTGCCCAACGTCGGCAAGTCCACTCTTTTCAACGCCCTGACCAAGAGCGGGAACGCCCTGGCGGCCAACTACCCGTTCGCCACGATCGAGCCGAACGTGGGCATCGTCGGCGTGCCGGACTCCCGTCTGGACAAGCTGGCGGAGATCTACAACTCGGCGCGCGTCCTCCCGGCCAAGGTCGAGTTCGTCGACATCGCGGGCCTGGTCAAGGGCGCGTCGGAGGGCCAGGGAAGGGGCAACCAGTTCCTCGCCAACATCCGTGAGACCGACGCGATCTGCCAGGTCATCCGGGTCTTCTCCGACCCCGACGTCACCCACGTGGACGGCGAGGTGGCACCGGGGCGCGACATCGAGACGATCAACACCGAGCTGATCCTCGCCGACCTGCAGACGATCGAGAAGGCGCTGCCCCGCCTGCAGAAGGAGGCGCGCACCAACAAGGACCGCAAGGTCCTCCTGGAGGCCGCCGAGGCCGCGGCGAAGCTGCTCGACACCGGCACGACCCTGTACGCCGGGGGCAAGGCGGCCGGGATCGACCTCGCCGACCTGCGCGAGCTGCACCTTCTCACGGCCAAGCCGTTCCTGTACGTCTTCAACCTCGACGCCGACGAGCTGACCGACGCCGACCTGCGGGCCAAGCTCTCGGCGCTCGTGGAGCCGGCGGAGGCCGTGTTCCTCGACGCCAAGATCGAGTCTGAGCTGGTGGAGCTGCCCGACGACGAGGCGCTGGAGCTGCTGCAGTCCGTCGGCCAGGAGGAGTCGGGCCTCGCCCAGCTCGCCCGGGTCGGCTTCGAGACGCTCGGCCTGCAGACCTACCTGACGGCCGGGCCCAAGGAGGCCCGGGCCTGGACGATCCGCAAGGGCGCGACCGCCCCCGAGGCCGCCGGGGTCATCCACACCGACTTCCAGCGCGGGTTCATCAAGGCCGAGGTCATCTCGTTCGGCGACCTGGTGGAGGCGGGCTCGATGACCGCGGCCAGGGCGGCGGGCAAGGCCCGCATCGAGGGCAAGGACTACGTGATGCGCGACGGCGACGTCGTGGAGTTCCGTTTCAACGTCTGAACCTGCCGGTCACCTCCGCTCCGGCGGACGACGGAACGGCCGGCCGGATCGGCGCCGCGGGCTGCGGCGCCGACCCGGCCGGCCGGTGTCATCGTCGGCTCAGCTGCGCGACCACCTCTGGTTCGCGCCGCCGTTGCACGTCCAGATCACCAGCTGCGTGCCGTTGGCGGTGCCGCCGCCATAGGCGTCCAGGCACTTGTTCGAGCCGACTCCGACGATCGTGCCGTCGGAGTTGAGCGTCCACTGCTGGTTGGTGCCGCCGTTGCAGTCGTAGATGTCGACCCGGGTCCCGTCCGCCGTGCCCTGTCCGTAGGCGTCCAGGCACTTGGTGCCGTAGACCATCAGCTGCTTGGACGGCGTGAGGGTCCAGGTCTGGTTGGCGCCGCTGTTGCAGTCCCAGAGCGCGACCTGGGTGCCGTTGGTCTGGGACTGGCTGGGGACGTCGACGCAGCGGCCGGAGGCCTGGCCCCTGATGGGGCCGACGCTGGTGCCGCCGTTTCCGCCGCCGATCGGGGTGATGGAGAGGTTGTCGAACATGTCGGTCTGGTATCCGACCACTCCGAGCCCGACCTGTCCGGTGAAGTAGGAGTTGTCGGTCACCGAGCCGAGCGCGGCGCCGTCGAGGGTGGCGCTGATCTGGTTGCCCGAGAAGCTGAGCGAGATCGTGTGCCAGGTGTTGGTCCCGAGCGAGCTCCGGGAGCCCGAGGTGAGGGTGCTCACCGTGCCGGACGTGGTGCTCTTGGCGATCGACCAGGCGCCGGAGTTGTTCAGCCGCAACTGGTAGGCGGCCTGGTGGCTCTGCGGGCGTGACTGCGTGTTCGCCCGCCCGAGCAGCGTGATGGTGCCGCCCTGCTGGAAGTTGACGTCCACGCTGACCTTGTAGTTGCTCCAGGACGGGTCGCCGACCAGGCCGAAGGCGTCGCTGTCGTCCTGCCACTCGATCGGACGCACGGGGGTCACCTGCTGCAGGCACTGACCGGACCGGCCGCCGGCGCAGGGCCGGACCTCGAAGGATCCCTGCATGTCGGAGAAGTACTTGGCCTCGGTGCGGGAGGCGTAGGCGTCGAAGTCGTCGGAGTACGGCAGAGACAGCGGCGCACTCGCCGGTCCGGCCGCCGTGCCCTTGCCCTGGCCGGTGGTCGTGGTCAGCGAGTAGATCCGGTTCGGCTGCATGGTGAGCGAGTAGGAGCCGTTGCTGGGGGTGATGTCCGGCTGCCTGACGAACCAGTCGGCGGGGTTGTTCGAGCCGAGGTTGGTGGACCACACGTGCACGGTCCCGGTGCTCAGCCCGCCTGTCACGTTGACGTTCACGGTCTGCGTGCTCGTCGACGTGCTGGTCTCGTAGATGGTCGAGTAGTCGGTGTTGTTCGTGGACTTCAGGGAGATGTAGCTGCCGTTGCTCCGGTTCCCGCCGAGGTATCCGCTCGCGGAGCCGGTGAGGAAGCGCCAGCCCGGCTGGGTGAACTGGGCGACCTGGGCGTTCGCCCACAGGCTGCGGCCCAGCTGGTAGGCGCCCGACCACGGCGAGTTGGCGACCGCCAGGGCGGTGGTGTTGAAGGGCAGGTTCGGGTAGAGCGCGGCCACCAGCGGCCAGTTGACGAAGCCCGTCATCTGGCCGTCGAGGTATCCGCGGGTGACGCTGCGGATGTAGGGGGCCGAGCCGCTGATGTAGTCCTGCGATCCGAACTCGCTGTTCCAGATCGGCTTGCCGGTGGCCACGGCGTTCGCGCTGGAGGGACACGAGGTGGCGTCGCCCAGGTAGCCGCACAGGTAGTGCGACCCGACCACGCCGACCGCGGCCTTGAACGCCGGGTCGCTCAGCATGTCGTCCGCGGTCGACAGGCCGAAGCTGTCGTCCCCGACGATCTGCACGTTGCCGTAGCCGTTGGAGTCGAGGGCCGACCGGAGGTTCTTGTACCAGGTCTTGTTGTGCCCGCGCTCGTTCCATCCGCCGATGTAGCTGACCGTCAGGCCGTGCTGCTTGGCGCAGTTGAGCCAGGAGATGTCGTAGTCGATCATGTCCTGGGACCAGAAGTTCCCGCCGCCGATCCAGCCCGGCGCGGTCCACGGCAGCGCGATCAGCTTGATGTTCGGGTTGCGCGCCACCGCCTGCTCGCCCAGCCAGAACTCGTAGCCGACGTTGCAGTTGATGTCACCGCGGGTGTGCTGGATGCTGGGCTCGGAGCCGTCGGTGGAGTTGGCGTCACCGCCGATCTCCAGTTTCAGCAACTGCACCGCCGCGCCGTACCCGGGCTTGAAGAGGTAGTCCAGGATCTGGGAGCGCTGCGTCTCCGGGTAGTCGATGAGCAGCCGGGAGTTGCCGCCGCCGCCGCTGATCGCCCCCACCCCGTCGAACGTGCGTCCCGTCGAGCCGCCGTTCACCGTGATGGTCGTCGTGGCCGCCTGGGCCGCCGGCGCGGTGACCACGACGGCGCCGGCGCCGGTCACGGCCGCTGCGACCGTGGCCATCAGGATGCGGACCCATTTTCTGTCGCCGACTGGTCGACGTCTGCGCATGCCGGACCTCCGGAGTGCCCGTGGGGGGATGAGTGACGGGCGGTTCACCGGCCCTGCCGGATCCAGAGCGGTTGGCCCCAGCACGCTGGCTCGATACCGTCCGTCATGTTTTCTGTTGAAAGCCGTTTGAAAATGTCAGAGCAGTTGGGGCATGTCAAGACATGGTCAGACGGGAAAGATGGCGTGTGAACACGGCTGAACTGGCGGGCAGCGGAAACGTGCGTGCCGGCCGTCGCCTGCCATGAAAGTTTCAGGCGTGCGCGTACGTTCGGTTGCGCTCGGTTATGGCAGAGATTGTTGGAACGCGAGCCGTCGAGGTTGCCGCTGACGATCGGCGGACCTTCGTCCGGCCGTTCTCAGACGAGGTCGCGGTAGTAGTAGAACATCGGTTCGGGCGCCCCGGGCTCGCTGTTCGCGAAGCCGTGCGCCTCATAGAAGCGGCGGGCGTCGGTGTCCTCGCCGTCGACGTTGATTTCGAGCGTCTCCGCGCCGCGTTCCCGCGCGAGGCGGCACGCCGCTTCCAGCAGGGCGAGGCCGAACCGCTGTCCGCGCATGCCGGGCCGCACGTACAGCTCGTCCAGGATCGCGGCCGGACCTTCCTGCCAGACGTTGGGCCGGAAGGACAGAACCGCGACGCCGACGGCCGGTTCCCCGGTGAGAAGCACGACGAGGTGGTCCCCGGGGATCATTCGGCGCAGGCGCGCGGTGAGCACGTGCGGTCCCGGCGACGGCGTGTCGAACTCGCGGTTGAAGGCGTCCAGCAACCCGGCGACGACAGCGGCGTCGGCCGCCGTCGCCTGCCGTACCAGGTGCTCGTGCAGAGGTGTGGCCACCTCCGCACCCTTCCTGCTCGGCCTGGCGGACCACAAGGTATTTTCTCGGTCGCGGAAGAGGCGGGTGACCATTTCCGCCCCGATCGCGTCTGGTCTGTTGTGACAGACACGAAGACGCGGAGGGCGCCATCATCGAGGAGCTGTATCGCGAGCACTGGGCGCTCGTGTGCGGGTCCGTTGGGTCGGCATCCTCAAGGACTACGACGACGACAACCTGCACGACTTCGATCTGAGCCTGGCGCGGCTGCGCAAAGCCGCCGACGACGGCCTGGTCTACGCCTACGTGGACTCGTTGGTCACGATCGGGGAGCTGCGCAAGATCATCGAGGATCCGCTGGTGAGGACGGTCCGCGTGGCGGACGTCGCCTACGATCTCGAACGGCCCTGAGACGGCCGGTTCGCGCAAAAGCGGTGGTCATGGCGTGAGCGGCATCACCCGCCACACCTCTCCCTCTGGTCAGATCCTCCATGTCCGGCGGAAACGCTTGGGCCAACTGCCCTAGACGCATTCATGAGGCTCGGTGAAGCATCGAAATGAGGCCGTTTGGCGCATAATCGCCGTTCGAATCCCTTTTCGCGACAATCTCATCAGTGCCGTCATACGGCACGGCGGACGGGAAGGCGGCCGAAATCGGGCACCGGGAAAAGCCCAGGTGACCTGACCTGGTGAGGCCCGATCGGGCCCAAGGGGGAACCATGCATCGGAAATCCAGACAGCTGGCTCTCGCGGCGATTTTCGCCTCGACGCTCACGGCCGGCGGAATCGCGCTGCTCGGCGGCACCGCCTCCGCGGCCACGATCGAGCCCGGCGGTTCGGTGCGGGCGACGTCGTACACCACCACCGTCAGCGAGCCGCTGCTGGTGACCGAGTCCGCACCCGTGGCCGGGACGGTGTCGATCGGCGCGCCGACGATCACTGTCGCGCAGTTCCCGGCGCAGTGGTCCGCCGCGCAGTACGCCGGTTCGAGTCTGCCCAGCGGTTCGATTCTGCGGAGCGAGGCGTTCCCGGGCATGGGCGCGTCGATGGAGCAGACGGCGGAGGAGGTCCGGCAGAGCATCCGGGACGAGGCGAGCAGCGCCAGCCAGCAGATCATGCAGGAGGCCGCGGGCGCGCAGCAGCGCATCGAGCAGATGTCCCAGCGCGCGCAGCAGCAGGTGTCGGAGCAGGAGCAGTCCCAGTCGCAGTCACAGTCACCGTCACAGTCACAGTCGTCGGCGGGCGAGTCGCAGACCTCCTCGCTGCCGGAGAGCGCTCCGGGCAGCGCTCTGGGCAGTGCTCCGGAGAACGTCCCGCCCGAGATCTCGGGTCCGGAGAGCGCCCCGCCGGAGGGCATCCCGCCGGCGTCGACTGAGTCGTCCTTCTCGTCCTCCTCCGAGTCGTCCTCCTCGGGGGAGTGCCAGTGAGGGCGCGGGCGTAGTTCGCGGCACGACGGCTCCGCTCCGCGCGGGGCCGTCGTGGCGTGCACGGTCGCTTTCGTTATGCCTGCGAGCTGCGAAGACAGCAATAGGTGGCGGTTAGGTAATCGATGCCCCCGCTGGCCAGGCGTAACGTGCTTTTCCACGGAGTGGATAGATGTGGGGCGCCTCTGCGGGATGTAGACCTGGTTTGCTCGGTCGCGGCGATGCTTGCACCATGGGCGTGGCTTACCTGGAAGAATTGGTGAGACCGCTAGGGTGAATACATCAATGCGGTTAACCGGATCGAGAGCAAGAGGAAACCGCGCCAGCCGGAGGGATCGGCGCGAGCGGAGGCGTGATGGCTCGCAGGTCAGACGTCCAGCAGGATCCGCGGATCGCTGGCGACCCTGACCCGTACCCATTGGAAGGCTTCGAGGCGACGAGCGCCGCGCACGGCACTGCCCCCCGCCGCAGAGGCTGGAGTGGCGGTGGAGGCCGCTGGCTCGTCTGGACCGGGCGGGTCATCCTCTGGGCACTGATCGTCGTCATCCTGGTCAACGGCATACGCGCCCCGTTGGAACGGCTGGCGGGAGACGATCAGCCCACCACGACGCCGACCGGCACGGTCACCTCCGGATTCCCGGCGACGCAGGCGGCGGCCTTCGCCAACCAGTTCGCGGCGGTCTACCTCAACTACGACGCGGCCACCCCCCAGCAGCGCGCGGAACGGCTGAAGTCGTTCCTGCCGGAAGGCGCCGACGAGCAGTTCGGCTGGAACGGGTACGGGCGGATGTCGGCGGGGGCCTTCCAGTTCGCCGGGATCGACCTGATCGACGACCACAACGCCCGGGTGACCGTGACGTACCAGTCGGGGGGCAGCCGCGGTCTGCTGTCCGTGCCGGTCTATTACGACAACGGCGGGTTCGTGGTCTCGGCCCAGCCGGCTCTGCTGCCCGCCCCGGGCCCGGCGGGCCTGCCGCAGCTCCCGGACCCCGACCGCGACTCCGCCACCGAAGCCGAACTGCGTCCCCAGCTCGAAGGCTTCTTCAAGGCGTACGCCGCGGGCAACCAAGTGGACCTGCAGCGCTACGTCGCGAGCGGGGTGACCGTCAACGGGTTCAACGGGGAGTTCACCCTCGCCGAACTGAAGGACGTCGTGGTGCCGCCGGACGGCGCCGACAGCAGGAAGGTCACGGCGGTGGTCGTGTGGGCGGTGGCGTCCGGACAGTCGACGGCGGTGGCGAGCCCGTCGCAGGATCCGGCGGCGCAGCCCGCCGGTCTTGAGCAGGCCTACCAGTTAACGATTGAAAAGCAGGGCGGCAAGTGGTTCGTCAGGGACATCCAAGGTGCGAACCGGTCCGTGGGGTAGCGCATGCCCGGCAAAGACATCGCTGATCCATACCCCCGGGAGGGCGAGAGTTGATACTGAAGACCATCGCGGACCACGTCCTTGATCTTGCCGCGCCGTCACCGGCGCCGACGACGGGCATCAACACCGAAGGTCTCGCCGACTTCCTCCGAAAGTTCTTCGCTCCGCTCTTCCTCGCGGTCGTCTCCGTCGTGGCGATCTTCTTCCTCTTCACCCGCGAGATCACCAGGTTCGTGCAGTTCATCATCCTGGCGATCGCGATCGGCGTGATCTTCTACGTTCCCAACATCATCGAGGTGACGGCGAAGGCGATCGCGGGCGCACTTGGCATCAAGTGATCGGGCGGAGAGGAGGTTCGGGGTGGATCTGCCCACATATACCAATATCTGGCGTATTGAGAAGCGGCTGTACAAGCTGTACGACCTACGACTGCCAATGCCGCTTCCGGTCGTCTGGATCGGTGTGTTCGTGGGTGTCTCCGTGCCGTGGTGGGTCTTCCTCTACCTGATCGGACTGCCGTTCGCGGCACCCTGGCACGTCATCTACCTCGTTCCTCCGGGCGTGCTCACCTGGCTCTCCACCCGTCCCGTCATCGAGAGCAAGCGCCTCACCGAACTGCTCCAGTCGCAGCTCCGCTACATGAGCGAGCCGCGGACATGGTGCCGCATGGCCCCGTTCGACGAGCCGGACGAGGTCGCCTTGACGGCGCGTGTCTGGCGGACCACGCCACCGGCCGCGGCGGCGCACGCCAGAGCGACGCGCAGGGCGCGCCGCGCGGTCTCGGTCAAGGTGCCCGTCCCGAAGGTCTCCAGGACCGGCGCACGGGCGGTCTCGCCCGCCGCCGCGCGGGTGGGCGCGCACCAGGTGGACCCCTCGCGAGTCGTACGCCCGGCCGTGGCGGCCGCGGCGGCGGCCGCCGCACCGGTCACCGCACCGCTCACCGACACACCCCCCGCCACTGCCTCCCGCAGCGGTGCCGCCGCCCGGGCCGGCGCCACCGGTGAGCGTGTCTTCCGCCTCGCGGAACCGCCGGCAGCGCCCGCGCCGCCGGCACCGCCCGCACCGCTCGCACTGTCGCTGCCGCCCGCGCACGCGGCGGAGCCGCAGACCGGTCTCGGCACCGGCCCGGATCGCGAACACGAGCCGCACGAGGGACACGGCGAGGGACACAGCGGGGGACATGACGCCCACGAGAAGAGCCATGAGAGCCCTGTGCAGGTCCCGGTGCAGGTCCCTGTGCGGCAGGAGCCCCCGGCCGCTCCCTCCGAGGCTTCGGAGGATGCCGCGGTCCCGCCCATCGGCACCGAGACGCTGCGCCGCCTGCGCCGGCTCGCCGCTTCGGCCGAACCCCACGCCGTACGGCCGTCCGATGTCGTCTCCTCCATCGATCCGACCACGGTAGAGCCCGCGCACGAGGAGCGTCCTCGCGACGAGCGTGCGCGCGACGCCGAGCCCGGCGGGGAGAGCGCAGACACCGCAGAGAACGCAGGCACCACGGAGAACGCAGGCACCACGGAGAACGCAGGGGCGCCGCAGGGGTCCGAGGCGGAGTCCGCGCCCGGGGAGCCCGCCGACGACGTGGACCGGGAGAACACGGCGCAGCGGGACGCCGCGGCCCTTGAGCAGCATCGCAAGGGCCGCCCGCCGAGGCTCGTGCGCCCCCGCCTGCCGGGCGGCACAGGGGACGAGCCGGCGGCCTGGGCGGCCTCGGAGGACACGGAGCCGGACGAGGACGCACGGGCCGGACGCGCCGGACGGGCCGCGACGGACGTCACCACCGAGCACGCACCGGCGGCCACCGCCTCGGTCACCCCCGCCTCGGTCGCCCCCGCAGCTTCCGATGCTTCCGCGCAGGACACGCCCACCTGGATCAGGCCGTCCCGCGCGCCGCAGGAGGTGCCGGACGACGCCGCTTCCGCTGCGTCCCCTGCCCCGCACCCTGCTGAGCCCCCTGCCCCGCACCCCGCCATCCACCCTGTTGCGCCCCTTGCCGCGTATCCCGCGCGCGAGGGGACGCATGCGCCCGGGTCCAGGCCGTACGAGAGCGCCAGGGGCAAGGGGGACGTGACGCCGCCCCCGGCCGGTCCGGCGGGAGTGTCGATCCGAGCCGTGCCCTCGGGGCCCCGCGCGACCGGCCCGGCCGGTCCGGCCCGGCCGTCGCTGCCCGCTCCGGGAACGGCAGTCCCCGGCAGGCCGGCGCACGAGGAGCCGCCGCGGCTGCGCCGCGTCGAGGCCGTGGTCGGGCGCGACACCTCGGGCGGCTGGCGGCGCCTGGCGCAGGTCGTCGTGGGCGGCAGCCGTACGGACGGCATGGAGGTCGACGAGGCCCGGACCCGCATCCCGCTCACCACGAGCAGGCGGATCATGGTGCTCGGCTGCACGGGGGGCGCCGGGCAGACCACCACGGCGTTAATGCTGGGCCACACGCTGGCCCGTCACCGCGATGACCGTGTGCTCGCGCTCGACGCGAACACCGGAGAGGACACGCTCACGACGAGGATCGCCGCCGAATCCCCCGAGACGCTGAGCTCGCTGATCGAGAGCGCGGAAGAGGTGACCGGCTACCTCGGCATGCGGGCGTACACCACGCGCTGCGAATCAGGACTGGAGGTCGTCGGGGCGGACACCGACGACCGGGTGACGCAGCGCCTGGCGGAACGCGCGTTCCTGGCCGACTGGCGCAGGACCCTCGCCGCGCTCGACCGGCACTACCGGCTTACCGTGATCGACCCCGCGGCTGCGCTGGCGGCCCGGCTCCTGCCGTACGCCGACCAGCTCGTGCTGGTCGCCCCCGCGAGCGAGGACGCCTCCGAGGCGGTGGCGATGACCTACGAGTGGCTCGACGGGCACGGCTGCTCCGACCTGCGACGCCGCGCCGTGATGGTGATCAACGGCGTGAGCCGTCGCAGCCTCCCCGACGTGGAGCAGGCCGAGGCGGTGGCCAGCGGCCGCTGCCGGGCGATCGTCCGGGTGCCCTGGGAGGACGAGCTGGCCCCCGGGCGGCCGGGACCGGTCGACGTCAATCACCTCCGAATGGGCGGCCGCAGGGCGTACGTTGCGCTTGCGGGAGTGATCGTGAGCGGCCTGGCGGCTGTCCAGGCCAAGCAGGAGGTGGCCAGATGAGGGGCGAGCGAGGAAGCTGGTGAGAGGTCGATGAGCAGGGCGCGCAGTCGCCTCGCGGTGCGTTACTTCGACGATCGCGTTCTCCTCACCGACTCGGCGGCGTGGGCCTACTTCCGGCTGCCGACGGTGAGCTACGAGTTCCTCACCCCCGAGGAGCGCGAGGCGCTGGCCACCAACGTCACGATCGCGCTGGCGGCGATCAGGATGCCGGACGCCGAGGTGCACCTGCGGATCGCGCACCGGGCCTACCCGGCGGCGGAGTGGGCGATGGCGCTCAACTCGACCTCCGACGAGGGCCAGGGCTGGCGGGAGTACCTGGAGGAGATGTACCGCCACGTCTGGGCCAAGGACTTCTGGAGCAAGGAGATCTACCTCGGCGTACGGCTCGGGCCGCGCGGCGCACAGCTCGGCACCGGCGTGCTGGCCCAGCTCTTCGGCTTCTACCAGCGCAGCGAGAAGGCCCTCGGCATCGAGGACGACCACGTGCCGGACAAGGAGATCACCCGGTGGACCGAGGCCGCCGAGCGGCTCGGCCGGGCCCTGGCCTCCAGCGCGTTGTACGCCCGCCACGCCACCTCTTCGGAGATCGCCTGGCTGTTCCAGCACGCGGCGGCGGGCGGCCTCGGCGAGCCGCTGGCCTCGGCCACGCCGCGCCGCAGGTGGGGCAAGGGCGAGATCGAGGCGCTGGTCGAGGGGCAGATCCACAACGGCCGGTCCCTGCTGAGGATCGAGCAGCCGGCCGGAGACTCCTACACCGCGCACCTGTCGTTCGCCCGGTTCCCCGATCTCATGCCGTTCCCCGACGGCGAGCCGTGGCTGCACTTCGCCGACCAGTTGCCGTTCCCGGTGGAGATTTCCAGCCGGATGCGGCTGATCCCCCCGGTCAGGGCGAGCAAGGATGTGGCGCGCAAGCTGGCCCACGCCCGCGACATGGACATCCACATCCGTGAGGCGGGCGCGGAGGCGCCGCTCGCGCTGGCCGAGCAGATCGACGCCGCCCGCATGCTGGAGCACGGCATCACCAAGGAACGGCTGCCGTTCGTGTACGGCTGGCATCGGCTGAGCGTCAGCGCGCCGACCGAGGAGATGTGCGTCCAGCGGGTCGAGGCCGTCGTGGAGCACTACCGCGACCTCGGCATCGACGTCGTCAACTCCACCGGCGACCAGTTCTCGCTGTTCTGCGAGGCCCTGCCGGGGGAGCGGCTGCGGGTCAACGCGTACGCCCAGCGGCAGCCGCTGCGCACGATCGCGGGCGGCATGGCCACCGCGACCGTCGAGCTCGGCGACCGGGTGGACGAGTCGAACGCCGGATGGATCGGGCCGTACGTCGGGGAGACGCTGGGGCGGGCGCGCAGCATCGTGCACTTCGACCCGCTCGTCGCGGCGGCGCGCAACCGCCCGACCGCCATCGCCATCACCGGAGAGCCGGGCGGCGGCAAGACCACGCTCGCGCTGCTGCTGATCTACCAGATGGCGCTGCGCGGCGTCACGATCGCGGTCATCGACCCCAAGGGCGACGCCGAGTCGCTCGTACGGCTGCTGCGCAACCGGGGCCGCAAGGCCAGGATCATCCCGCTGGGGTCGGCCGCGCCGGGCCTGCTCGATCCGTTCTCGTTCGGCGACGACATCGCGACGAAGAAGACGATGGCGACCGAGACCCTGCGGCTGCTGCTGCCGAGGATGTCGGAGGAGCGCGAGTCCGCCATGATCCAGGCGGTCGCCGCGGTCTCCAACGAGCCCGACCCCTCGCTGGGCAAGGTGGTGGACCACCTGGAGCAGTCCACCGACCCGGCGTCCAAGAACCTCGGCGCCGTGCTGCGGTCGATGTCGGAGATGCACCTGGCCAGGCTGTGCTTCGACGCCTCGGGCGGCGAGCAGATCGACACCGAGGGCTGGACGACCGTGTTCACGCTGGGCGGCCTCACGCTGCCCGATGTAATGACGGTCAGGGACGACTACTCCTACGAGCAGCGGCTGTCGGTCGCGCTGCTCTATCTGGTGTCGCAGTTCGCGCGCCGCCTGATGAACGGGCTCGACCGGCGCACGCCGAAGGCGATCTTCCTCGACGAGGCGTGGGCGATCACGTCCACCCCCGAGGGCGCCAAGCTCGTGCCGGAGGTCTCCCGGATGGGCCGCTCGCGCAACACGGCGCTCGTCCTGGTATCGCAGAACGCCGGTGACCTGCTCAACGAGCAGGTGACCAACTGTCTGTCGTCGGTCTTCGCGTTCCGTTCGACGGAACGCGTGGAGGTCGGGCACGTGATGGAGCTCCTCGGCGTGGATCCGTCGGAGGAGCACAAGGCGGTGCTGCGCTCCCTGGGCAACGGGGAGTGCGTCTTCCGGGATCTGGACGGCCGGGCCGGCCGTATCGGGGTGGACCTTATCTCGGAGGAACTGCTGCGCTGGCTTGACACCAATCCGACACACGACAAACCAAACGAGAACGTGCATGATCTTCTTGATGGGGGCTCCGGTCGGTCGGGGGTCGCGCAGGAGGTGCGATCGTGAGCGTGCGCAGGAACGGTCCGAGGGGCCGCGCCAAGGAGGGTGCCAGACGCGGCAGGAGGATACGCCGGACTCTGGCGCTGCTGTTCGTCGCGTTCGCGGCGTTCGTGACGCTGCCGCTGATCTTCCCGTCGGATACGGCGAGCGCGGTCGGGCCGTGTGACCTGTCGCCGGCCCTCGCCCCGGAGATCGTGGGCGGCGGCGTCGACGGGCTGGTCCAGCCGCCGGCCGCGGACGTGACCGCGACCGCGGGCCAGAACACCGAGCAGGCGCCGAAGCCGCCGGTGACCAACTACGAGCGGTACGGCATGGCCGGCCAGTTCTGGCACACCTACGACCTCGGGTGTTCCGACGTCACGGCCGTGCTCGGCAACGCGTGGGCCAACACGGTCTTCTCGTGGGCCAAGGCCGTCGACCGGCTGACGATCAGCACCTACCAGGCGGCGGCCACCGAGGGCCCGCTGCAGCCCATCAAGGACGTCGCCGACGAGGTCGTCACCAACCTCGCCAACGCGATGTACTGGCCGTACCTGCGGCCGATCGTCATCCTCGGCGCGATCTGGCTGGCGTGGTACGGACTGATCCGCAAGCGCGCGACGACGACCACCGAGGGCGTCATCTGGATGGTCCTCGCCGTCACGGTCGCCATCTGGTTCTTCAGCCGGCCGGGTGACTTCACCGGCCTCGGCAAGACCGTGACCGACAAGACCGGCGAGATCGTGAACTCGGCGTTCTCCGGGCTGCCGGGGGCGGGCGGCGCGTCCTGCCTGCCGATGAAGGAGACCGCGCCGGGCGAGGTGCCGAGCGCGCCCACCGCGGGCGGCTACGGCCGCCAGGGCACGCCCGGCGTGGAGCAGAACGCGGACGCGCTGTGGTCGGTCCTGGTCTGCAAGCCGTGGCTGATGGGTGAGTTCGGCACGGCCGACCCCGACGCCGGTCTCGTGAAGGGTCTGGGCGCCAAGCTGCTCAACCTCCAGGCCATCGACGCCGCCGAGCAGGCCGCCGATCAGACACCGGCCTCCGACTCCCACCAGCAGCGGTTCGAGGAGGAGGTCGCCAAGCCGATGCAGAGCACCCCGGCGTACTTCCTGTTCCAGGGCAAGGACTGGACCAGCCGCCTGGGCATCTCGATCGGCGCGTTCATCGCGGCGATGGTCGCGGGTCTGCTCATCTTCCTCGTCGCGGTGTCGCTGCTCGTCCTGAAGGTCGGTTTCCTGCTGCTGCTGATGCTCGGGCCGGTCTTCCTGCTGATCGGCGTGCATCCGGGCTCCGGCCGCATCATCGCCATGCGCTGGGTGGAGATGCTGGTCGGCACCCTGCTGCGCCAGGCGGTGCTGGCCCTGGTGCTGGGCATCCTCGTGTACGGCTACGCGCTGATCATTTCGACCAGCCTGCCCTGGGGCATGCAGATCCTGTTCATGGCGCTGCTGACGATCGCGGTCTTCTTCTACAGACGGCCGTTCCAGCACCTGTTCGCCTCGATGGACGGGCACACGCTCACCACCCGGATGCTCGGCGAGGCCGCCAGCGCGCCGACCCTGTCGCGCGCGGCCAACGCGCTGCCGCCGGTCGCGGCGGCCCGGGCGGCCCGGTGGGGCCTGCGCAAGGCCGAGCCGGTCATCAGCGCGGCCGCGATGGCGACGGGCGCGGGCACGGCGGCCGCCGCGGCGGGGGTGGCACAGGGCCGCGTGCGCGGCGAGGAGGGCGCGGGCGGCGTGCCGGCCCAGGCCGGAGCGCGTGCGGGGGCCCAACCCGCGCCGCTCGACGCCGACGCGCAGGGGGCCGGCCGCCGCAAGGCCGGGGTCACCGCGTCACGTCCCGGATCGGCCCCGCCGCTCAACCTGTCGGGGGTGCGGCCGGCCGGACCCGTACGGGCGTCCACGCCGTCCGGCCCTGGCTCGCCCTCGCCGGCCCAGGTCGCGTCCGCCGCGGCGTCGTCGGGGAGCCCGGCGGGCCCGCCGCAGCGGGTCACCGGCGCTTCGGCCGTGCCCGCGCCGTCCGCGGCATCGTCCGCCGCGCCGGCTGCCGCATCGTCCGGAGCGCCGTCCCGCGGCCGCGTGTCCGGGGGCGGCGGTTCCGGCGGCGGCTGGTTCAGCGGCAGGTCCGGCGGCTGGGCCTCCCGGCCGTCGTCCCCCAGGCCGTCCGGCGGAAGCTCCGGTGGGAGCTCGGGCGGCAGCTCGGGCGGGTTCTTCGGCGGTTCGCGCGGCTCCTCCGGCGGGTCCTCGAACAGGTCGTCCCGTGGTTCTTCAGGTGGCTCTTCGGGTGGTTCGTCCGGTGGCCTGTTCGGCGGATCGTCCCGGCGGGGCGACGGCGGCCGTTCCCGGCCCGCCCCGCCGCGTGACTCCGGGTCGTCCGGCGGCTCGTCGTCCAGCCGTCCGCGTTCGGAGCCGCCTCCGCTCTGGCTGCCGAGCAGGGGAGAGGGCACGCGCCGCGGCGGCGACGCGCCCACCCCGTTCTGGGCCAAGCCCGCCGACCGCGACTCCGGCGACTGACGGGAATCTCCGCGCTGTCATGAGAAGCCGAAACAGTGACCGGGGGAAGGGCCTCGCCTTCGCGGTGGCCGTCGTGGTGCTCGCCGCCGTCGGCGTCTACCTCACGATGAGCCCGCCGTCGAGCTCCTCCGCCGGGAGCGACGAGCAGACGAGGGAGCAGTCCGTCGTGGCCACCCCGCGGGCGACGGCCGCCGTCCGGGAGCCCAGCCCGGTGGCCACGACCCCCGGCGCCTTCGACGTGTACGCGTACCTGCCGCTGTCGAAGGAGGAGATCGGCGCGGCGGCCGACCTGGCGCGCCGGTTCACCGAGGCGTACGGCACCTTCTCCCCCGGCGAGGAGCCGGCGGCGCGGGCCGACCGGCTGAAGCGGTTCGCGACCGACGAGTTCGCCGGCCAGCTCACCAGGACCGTCACCGATCCCGCGGTGGTGGAGCAGAACGAGACCGACCAGGTGACCTCCAAGGGGTCGGCGAAGGTGGCGACGATCCGCGACATGACGGCCGCCCAGGTGGTGTTCGTCGTCGACTCGGTTCGTCACGTGACCGACAGGAACGGCCAGAAGGACGTGCCCGAGCAGTTCGCGGTGACCGTGATCAAGGCGGGGACCGACTGGCGGGTGTACGACCTGCAGCTGGCCGACGCCGGTCAGGACGGGGACAGCTCGCCGTGACCGCCCCGCCGCGCTTCACTTCGTCCGGCGCCTCGACGCGCGTCGTACGCAGGCTCGCGTCGGCGGGGCGGGACTGGCGGACGATCGCCGTGGTCCTCATCGTGATCGTTCCGGCCACGCTGTTCGGCTCGATCATCCTGATGACCCCCAGCCCGTCGATCCTCTTCGGCGGCGGCGCCGCCGAGAACTGCGCCGAGGCGGCCACGGGGGAGGCCGCGGCCGACGTCTCGCAGACGGCCGAGGGGGACATCCCGGACGACTACCTGGAGCTCTACAAGAAGGTCGGCAAGCAGATCGGCGTGCAGTGGAACGTGCTGGCCGCCATCGGCAAGCGGGAGACCAACCACGGCCGCTCGACGCTGCCGGGGGTGCGCAGCGGCACCAACTACGCGGGGGCCGCGGGGCCGATGCAGTTCCTCATCAGCACCTGGGGCGGCCAGGCCAAGATGCGGATCGAGCCGGGCGTCAACGGCTACGCCTCCGACGGCGACGGGGACGGCTACGGCGACGTCTACAACCCCGCGGACGCCATCCTCGGCGCGGCCAAGATGCTCAAGCGCAACGGCGCGCCCGACGACCTCAGAAGGGCGATCTTCGTCTACAACCGGGCCACCTGGTACGTCGACCAGGTGCTGGAGATCGCCAAGCGTTACGCGGCGACCGGGGACATCGCGGTGCCGGCCGAGGCCGACCCGGCCTGCGACTCCGGCTACGTCGACAGCGCCCCCGACGAGGTCGTACGCAAGATCATCGAGTACGCTCTGGCGCAGCGGGGCAAGCCGTACCGGTGGGGTGGCACGGGCCCCGACGCCTTCGACTGCTCGGGGATCATCTACATGGCCTACCGCAACGCGGGGCTGACCATTCCCCGCACGACCTTCGGCCAGTGGCCCTTCGGCGCGAAGATCGAGGAGGGCCGGGAACAGCCCGGCGACCTCGTCTTCTTCAACGCCGGTCCGGGCACGGCCAAGGACAGTCCGGGGCATGTCGGGATGGTCGTGTCGCCCGGCAAGATGATCGAGGCACGCTGCACGCTGTGCGGGCCCATCAAAATCTCGACGTACCGCGACCGGCCCAACATCGTCGGTTTCACCCGGCCGCTGGAGAACGAGACCGTCGTCGCGCAACTGAAGCGGGCGCAGACGTGACGGGCACGCGGCTCGTCGTCGGGGCCGCGATCGTCGAGGGCGGCCGCCTCCTGGCCGCCCAGCGGTCCGGACCCCCGGCGCTGCGCGGCGGCTGGGAGTTCCCCGGCGGGAAGGTCGACCCGGGGGAGGACGAGCATGCGGCGCTGGTGCGCGAGTGCGCCGAGGAGCTCGGGGTCCAGGTCGTCCTCGGACGCCGCGTCGGCGGGGACTGGCCGCTGGACAACGGCTTTCTGATGCACGTGTGGCTCGCCACCGTCGTCACGGGCGTGCCCCGCCCACTGGAGCATCTCGCGCTGCGCTGGCTGGAGCCGCACGAGTTGTACGACGTCCCCTGGCTTCCGGCGGATCTGCCGGTCGTCGCCGCGATCGAGAAGCTGCTGCCAGGTCAAGGGGCATAGTCGCCGAATCGTTCGCAAGATCCGGCTTTGCTCCTGCTTTTACCGAACTACAATCGGTCCTGACCTCGAAGCCGGGCCGACAGGAGGCGAACGGTGATTGGACGCGTGTACATGAGAGCCGCGTCCTCGGCTGTCGCCTCGGTGGCCATCGCCACGCTGGCGATCGTGGCCGTGGGTCCGGTGATCGGCGCCAACGCCGATCCGGTGGAGCCGTGCGACCCCGCTGTGGACCCCCAGTGTGCCGTGGTCACGGTCACCGTCACCCAGACGCCGCCGGCCACCGCCTCGGCGAACGCGAGCCCCACGGCCGAGCCGGTGGTGACCAAGACCGTCACCATCACGCCGACGCCGACGCAGACCAAGACCAAGACCCCCAAGCCGGTCACGACGACGACCGCTCCCCCCGCGGCCACCTCGGAGCAGAACCCGCCGCAGTCGACGCAGACGTTCCCCACGCCGTCTGACATGTCCATCCCGAGTCCGACCCCGAGCCCGGCGGACGACGGGCAGGTGAGCCTGCCCCCCGCGTCGGCCGAGCCGACGCCGGACACGGCGCAGCAGACCCCCAGCACGGGCGTGACGTTCGAGCAGCCCGATCCCGAGACGGTGCCGATCGAGATCCGCAACGCGTCTCCCGAGTACGACAAACCGACGCTGGCCCACCGGCTCGCCATCCCCGCCGGGGTGCTCGTGGGCATCGCGCTGATCGCCTGGCTGATCTTCGAAGGCCGGCTGCGCAGGATGGCGCACGCCGCCGCGGTGCGGCGGGGCGGCCCGGCCGCGGCGCGGACGCCGGCTCCCGAGGCGGCGGCCTACCCGGCGGCGACCCCCGGCTACGCCCCGATGATGGGTTTCGTGCCCGTCCAGCCCTACACCGTGGGCTATCCGCAGCAGCCCTACGGCTACCCGGTGCCGTACGGCTACGCCCAGCCGTACGGGTATCCGGTGGCCGACCCCGCCCAGCTGCAGGCGCAGCAGCAGGCGCAGGCCCAGCAGTACCCGGGCCAGGCCCCGGCGCCCCAGGGCGCGGCCGATCCCTGGAGCCAGGCGGTCGGTGAGGCCCAGGCCGGGGTATGGAGCGAGGCCACCCGGCCCGGCCATCTTCCGCAGCCGCCCCAGGGCGAGGACCCGACCACCCAGCGCTGACGAACAGAAAGGCGCCGATCGGACGGACCGATCGGCGCCTTTGTCGGGTACTCAGCTGTCAGAGGCTCAGCGCTGACGCTTGAAGATCTTCGAGCCCAGCCAGACCAGCGGGTCGTACTTCCGGTCGACGACGCGTTCCTTCATCGGGATGATCGCGTTGTCGGTGATCTTGATGTGCTCGGGGCAGACCTCGGTGCAGCACTTGGTGATGTTGCAGTAGCCGAGGCCGTGCTCCTCCTGCGCCGGCTCCTTGCGCTCCGCCACGTCGTACGGGTGCATGTCGAGCTCCGCGATCCGGATGAAGTACCGCGGGCCGGAGAAGTTCGGCTTGTTCTCCTCATGGTCGCGGATCACGTGGCAGACGTTCTGGCACATGAAGCATTCGATGCACTTGCGGAACTCCTGCGAGCGCTCGACGTCGACCTGCTGCATGCGGTACTCGCCCGGCTTCACGTCCGCGGGCGGCGTGAACGACGGGACCTCGCGGGCCTTCTGGTAGTTGAACGACACGTCCGTCACCAGGTCCTTGATGACCGGGAACGTCCGCAGCGGCGTGACCGTGATGGTCTCGCTCTCCTCGAAGGTGGACATCCGGGTCATGCAGCCCAGCCGGGGCCTGCCGTTGATCTCCATCGAGCACGAGCCGCACTTGCCGGCCTTGCAGTTCCAGCGGACCGCGAGGTCGGGGGTCTGCGTGGCCTGGAGCCGGTGGATGACGTCGAGGACGACCTCGCCCTCGTTCACCTCGACGGTGAAGTCCTCCAGGCGGCCCTCGCCGCCCTCGCCGCGCCAGATGCGGAACTTCGCCTTGTATCCCATCACGACTCCTTGACCGCGGCGTCGTATTCCGCCAGCTCTTCCTCGGTGAGGTACTTCTCCAGCTCGGAGCGCTCGAACAGACCGATGAGGTCGCCCCGCATGGACGGCTGGGCCCTCTCCTCGACCGTGACGGACGTGCCGTCCGGCTTCGCGGAGCAGACCAGCAGCTTGCGCCGCCAGCCGGCCGACATGCCGGGGAAGTCGTCGCGGGTGTGACCGCCGCGGCTCTCCTCCCGCAGCAGCGCGGCCTTCGCCACGCACTCGCTGACCAGCAGCATGTTGCGCAGGTCGAGCGCGAGGTGCCAGCCGGGGTTGTAGATCCTGCTGCCCGAGGAGGCGGCGTTCTTGGCCCGCTCCTTGAGCTTCTCGACGACCTGGAGGGCCTCGCTGATCTCCTCGGACTTGCGGATGATGCCGACCAGGTCGTTCATCGTGCGCTGCAGCTCGTGGTGGACCTCGTACGGGTTCTCCCCGCCGGTCCGCTCCAGCGGGGCCAGGGCCTCGGCCTTGGCCTCCTCGACGCCGGTCACGGACGGCCGCTTGGCCAGCCCGTCCACGTATCCCGCGGCTCCCGCGCCGGCCCGGCGGCCGAACACCAGCAGGTCGGACAGCGAGTTGCCGCCGAGGCGGTTGGAGCCGTGCATGCCGCCGGAGACCTCGCCGGCCGCGAACAGGCCCGGGACCGACGCCGCGCCGGTGTCGGCGTCCACCTCGACGCCGCCCATGATGTAGTGGCAGGTCGGGCCGACCTGCATGGGCTCCTTGGTGATGTCGACGTCCGCCAGCTCCTTGAACTGGTGGTGCATCGACGGCAGCCGCCTGGTGATTTCAGCGGCGGGCAGGCGGGTGGACACGTCGAGGAACACGCCGCCCTGCGGTGACCCGCGCCCGGCCTTCACCTCGGCGTTGATCGCCCTGGCCACCTCGTCACGGGGCAGCAGCTCCGGCGGACGGCGGTTGTTGGCCTGGTCGTCGTACCAGCGGTCCGCCTCCTCCTCGGTCGTGGCGTACTTGTCCTTGAACACGTCCGGGATGTAGTCGAACATGAAGCGGCGGCCCTCGGAGTTGCGCAGGACGCCGCCGTCGCCGCGCACCGACTCGGTCACCAGGATGCCGCGCACCGACGGGGGCCAGACCATGCCGGTCGGGTGGAACTGGATGAACTCCATGTTGATGAGCTTCGCGCCGGCGAGCAGGGCCAGCGCGTGACCGTCACCGGTGTACTCCCAGGAGTTCGACGTGACGACGTACGACTTGCCGATGCCGCCGGTGGCCAGCACCACGGCGGGGGCGTCGAAGAGGATGAAGTCGCCCGTCTCCCGCCAGTAGCCGAAGGCCCCGGAGATCGCGTCCCCATCCTTCAGCAGCCGGGTGATCGTGCACTCGGCGAAGACCTTGATGTACGCCTCGGGGTCGCCGTGCAGCTTCTCGTCCTCCTGCTGCAGGGCGACGACGCGCTGCTGGAGGGTGCGGATCAGCTCCAGGCCGGTGCGGTCGCCGACGTGGGCGAGGCGCGGGTACTCGTGGCCGCCGAAGTTGCGCTGGCTGATCTTGCCGTCCTTGGTGCGGTCGAACAGCGCGCCCCAGGCCTCCAGCTCCCAGACCCGGTCCGGGGCCTCCTTGGCGTGCAGCTCCGCCATGCGCCAGTTGTTGAGGAACTTGCCTCCGCGCATGGTGTCGCGGAAGTGCACCATCCAGTTGTCGCTGCTGTTGACGTTGCCCATCGCGGCGGCGGCGCCGCCCTCGGCCATGACCGTGTGGGCCTTGCCGAACAGCGACTTGCAGACGATCGCCGTCCGCTTGCCCTGCTGCCGCGCCTCGATCGCCGCGCGGAGGCCCGCTCCACCGGCCCCGATGACGACGACGTCGTATTCGTGACGCTCCACTTGAAAATCCTTATGCGAACGGGAAGTTGATGACGCCCATGGCGACGAGCCGCACGTACAGGTCGGCGATCATGACCGAGAACAGCGAGGCCCAGGCGAACTTCTGGTGCCTGGCGTTGAGCTTCGAGACCAGGGTCCACGCCTTGTAGCGCAGCGGGTGCCTGGAGAAGTGGGTCAGGCGCCCGGCGGTGATGTGACGGCACGAGTGGCAGCCGAACGTGTAGCAGAGAATCAGGGCCGCGTTCACGAGCAGGATCCAGCTGCCCAGCCCGGCGGGCTTGTGCACCAGCGCGAGCACCGCGTCGTACGTCAGGATCAGGCCGATGACGATGGCCAGGTAGAAGAAGTAGCGGTGGATGTTCTGCAGGATCAGCGGCAGACGCGTCTCACCGGTGTACTTCCCGTGCGGCTCGGCCACGGCGCACGCCGGCGGCGACAGCCAGAACGACCGGTAGTAGGCCTTGCGGTAGTAGTAGCAGGTGAGCCGGAAACCGCCCGGCAGGCCGAGGATCAGTATCCCGGGCGGCAACGTGTACCAGTCGCCGAACGGGGCGAGCCCGAACAGCCGGGCCCCCTCGGGGCAGGACGTCGCCAGACACGGCGACGAGAAGGGCGCAATGTACGGATCGACGAAGTAGCTCTTGTCGAAGATCGCCCAAAATCCGTAAATCAAGAACAACAGGAGTCCGGCGAACGTGAACGCCGGAGCCAGCCACCATCGGTCGGTTCTTAGAGTGCGCACCCTGATCTGGGCGCGTTGTTTCCTTGCCGCGCTCTCGGCCGTTGTCTGGGTCATCGGAGACCTTCCACCCTCACTGACTCCGCGCACGCCGGAGCGACCGCGCCGTACTGCTCAGGCCGTGCGCGTTATTGGTGGGGCACACATTACGACGAGCACATCACGAAGTGTGAGGAGGGTCACTCCTCCCCTCTGTGATCTCGGTCACTTCCCCGGCAGTTTGACCACGGTCACGAAGAACTCGTCGATCTGCCGTACTACCCGGGTGAACTGGTCGAAATCTACGGGTTTTGTGATGTACGCGTTAGCGTGCAGGTTGTATCCCCGCAGGATATCCTGCTCGGCCTCCGACGTGGTGAGGATCACAACGGGGATGCTCCGCAGCGAGGGGTCCTTCTTGACCTCCTCCAGCACCTCGAAACCGTTCACGCGCGGCAGGTTGAGGTCGAGCAGCACCAGATCGGGCCGGGGCACCGAGTCGTACTTCCCCTCCGAGCGCAGGAAGGCCAGCGCCTGCTCGCCGTCGTTGACCACGTGGAGGTTGTTGCCGACCTTGTTGTAGGAGAACGCCTCCTGGCAGAGCAGGACGTCGCCCGGGTCGTCCTCGACCAGGAGGACCTCGATCGGGCGGAACTCACTCATCGGCGCTCACTCATCGGCGTTCACTCATCAGGGTCTCCCAAGGCCGGCAGGGTCCAGCGGAACGTGGCTCCGGTGCCCTCGCTCGTGTCGAGCCAGATCCGGCCGCCATGATATTCGACGATCTTGCGGCACAGGGCCAGTCCGATGCCCGTCCCGGGATAGACGTCCCTCGGGTGCAGACGCTGGAAGATCAGGAAGATGCGGTCGGCGTACTTCGGCTCGACGCCGATCCCGTTGTCCGAGCAGCTGAACTCCCACACGTCGCCGTCCCGCCGTACGCCGACGTGGACGCGGGGCGGCTCCTCGGAGCGGAACTTGAGCGCGTTGCCGACGAGGTTCTGGAAGAGCTGGGTCAGCAGCGTGCGGTTGCCGACGACCTTGGGCATGTCGTCGTGGGTGACGGTCGCGCCGGTCTCCGAAAGCCGGGTGTCGAGGTTGCGCAGGGCATGGGCCAGCGCGTCGCCGGTGTCCAGCTCCTCCCGCTCGTCGCCGACCCGGCCCACCCGCGAGAAGTCGAGCAGGTCGTTGATGAGCAACTGCATGCGGTGGGCGCCGTCGACCGCGAAGGCGATGTACTGCCGGGCGCGGTCGTCGAGCCGGTCGGCGTAGCGCTGCTCCAGCATCTGGGTGAAGCTCGCCACCTTGCGCAGCGGCTCCTGCAGGTCGTGGCTGGCCACGTAGGCGAACTGCTCCAGCTCGCGGTTGGACCGCTTGAGCTCCTCGGCCTGCTCGGCGATCTGCCGGCGGGCCTCGACGGACGACTGCCACTCGGTCATGATCCGGTGGCGCATTCCGTCGATGTGCCCCGACAGCTCCCACAGCTCGGCCGGCCGCTCGACCCCGAGCTCGTGGTCGAAGTCGCCCGCCGCCACCGCCCGGACCTGCCGGGTCAGCCGCGCGACAGGGCCGGTGACCGCCCGGCGCACGATCAGCGCGCAGAACACGATCGCCAGCACCATCGCGCAGACCAGCGCGGCGACCGCCGCATAAATGGTGTTCCAGCCGGAGTAGAGCCGATCTCTGGCGGTGTCGTGCAGCCGTCCCAGCAGTGCCTGCTGCGTGTCGAGCGCGCTCCTGACCGCCGAGAAGCGCTGGAGGTTGTCCTTGGCCAGGTCGGTGAGCCGGCCAGGACCGCTCTCGTCGGTCCGCGCGACCACGGGCTCGGCGTAGTCGCGCCGCCACGCGCCCGTGGCGTCGGTGATCTCGCGGATCTGGCGGCGTACGCCGTATCCCTGGGGTAACTGCGGGGCGAGCCTGGCGATCTCGTCGGTCGCCGAGCGCTCCTCGGCGATCCCCCGGTGGTAGGTGTCGAGGTACTGCCGCTCGCCGGTGAGCCCGTACCCGCGGATCGCGCCCTCCTGTGTCTGCACGGCCCGGGCGACGCGCAGCGTCTGCAGGGCGGCGGGGTCGACCGCGTCCACGAGGGTCCGCCGGGCCTCCTGCGTCGTGATGAGCGCGAGCAGGATGGCGCTGACCGCGATCACGAAGATGAGCAGGACGCCCGCTCCGGCGAGCACGAACCACCGGCTGACCGGCAGGCGCGCGCCCCGCGCGGACGGCGTCAGCGGGGGCAGCGGGTCCGGCGCCGACTGCGGCTTTCCCGTGGGCTCCGGCGCGCTCATGCCCTGCTCTCCCGTACGTCCTGCTTGTCATGGCCGCGGGAGACGAGGACGGCCGCGACGTCGTCGTGCATGGCGCCGTCGAGACTGGCGATGATGCGGTCGAGGTCGATTCCCGCCTGGGCGCGGATCAGGTTCGCGAGCCCCTCGGTGCCGAGCAGGTCGCGGTTCTCGCCGACCGTCGCCTCGATCAGTCCGTCGGTGTAGAGCAGCAGCGACCACCGCTCGCCCAGGGCGACGTCGATGGGCGTCCACACGATGTCCCGGAAGATCCCGAGTGGCGGGCCGGACGGCGTCTCGGTGACCACGCCGAGCACGCCGTCGCGCAGCAGCAGCGGCGGCGGGTGACCGATCACGTGCAGGCGGGCGGTGGTCAGGTCGGGGGCGATGGTCGCGGTGCACATCGTGGTGAAGATCTCCGGCGACTTGCGCTCGTGCCGCAGCAGCGTGTCGAGCGTGCGCAGCACGTCGTTGCCGGTCTGCCCGGCCAGCACGAGCGTGCGCCAGGCGATGCGGAGCGCCGTGCCGAGGGCGGCCTCGTCGGGCCCGTGCCCGCACACGTCGCCGATCAGCACGTGCACCGCCCCGTCGGGCGTCTGCACGGTGTCCCAGAAGTCGCCGGCCAGCAGCCCGCCCGTACGTCCGGGCAGGTAGCGGGTCTGGTGATGGAGGAGCTGGGGATCGAGCAGGGGGACGGGCAGCAGGCCGCGTTCGAGCCGGGAGTTCTCCTTGCTGACGATGCGTTCCTGCAGGAGTTCGCGCATGGCGAGGTCGGCGCGCTTGCGCTCGATGGCGTAGCGGATGGCACGGATCAGCAGCCGGGCGTCGATGTCCTGTTTGACCAGGAAATCCTGTGCTCCGGCGGCGACCGCCTCGATGCCGACGTGCGCGTCGCCGAGCCCCGTGAGGACGAGCACCGCCGTGTCCGGGGCCATGGCGAGGACCTGCTGCAGCGCCTCGAGCCCGGACGCGTCCGGAAGGGAGAGGTCGACGAGCACGCACTGCACGTCGTCGGTGAGCCGCGCGCGTCCCTCGGCCAGCGTCCGCGCCCAGGTGATCTTCGGCGGCCTCTCGGCGCCCGCCAGCAACTCCTCGACGAGAAACGCGTCACCGGCGTCGTCCTCGACCAGCAGGAGGGTGAGCGGATCGGGCAGATCAGGGGAGACCGGGGTCACGAACGCCTCTCGTCAGCGTCAGCAGCATCATCGTTGTGCAGCATCTGTGGACAGAACCTATCGTCTGGGGACCGCTCGGTCGGGGCTCACTCGTCAACGAGCGCCTCTATTCCCTGGGGAAGGGTTCCCTCACGCGCGGCCTCGCCGAGGAACGACAACAGCGTCCCGCGGAAGGCCTGCGCCGCCCGGGTCGGCTCCACGTCCTTGCGGTGGGCGAGGGCCACCGTACGGCGCAGCCCGGGCAGCAACGGCGTGCCCGTCAGCGCCGGGCGGTTCTCCAGCACCATCGAGGGCACCACGGCGATGCCCAGCCCCGCCTCGACGAACCGCAGCACCGCGTCCATCTCCCCGCCCTCCACCGAGAAGCGCGGCTCGAACCCCGCCTGCCGGCAGGCCGCCAGCGTCGCCTCGCGCACGTCGTAGCCCCTGCGGAACATGACCATGGGCCGCCCGCGCAGGTCCTCGATCCGCATGTACGACCTGCGCCCCGGCGCCGACGCGGAGGCCACGACGAGGTTCTCGCTCAGGATCTCCCGGGTCACGAGGGACGGGTCGCTGCTCTGCAGCGGCAGGATGATCAGGGCCAGGTCGAGCTGGCCCCGGGCGAGGTCGCGGACGAGGTCGCGGGACCCGCCCTCCTCGACCTTCAGCTCCACGCCCGGGTAGTCGCGGTGGAAGCGGGCCAGCGCGTCGGCCAGCAGCCCGGCGCACAGCGAGGGGGTCGCGCCGAGGCGCACCCGCCCCCGCCGCAGCCCGGCGAGCTCGGCGACCTCGCGCCGCGCGGTGTCCGCGTCGGCGAGCATCCGGCGCGCGAGCGGGAGCAGCGCCTCACCCGCCGCGGTGAGCGTGACGTTGCCCCGGGCCCGGCTGAACAGGGGAGCCCCCAGCTCGGTCTCGAGACTCTTGATCTGCTTGCTCAGCGATGGCTGGGCGACGCGCATCCGTTCCGCGGCCTGGGTGAAGTGCCGCGTCTCGGCCACGGCCAGGAAGTAGGCCAGTTGCTGGAGCTGCACATCAATAGGCTACGGCTATCGCCGAAGCCGGCTCGATGCGCCCCCGTCGTGGGGACAAGGTGTGAGATTGGTCGCACCCCCACGGGACCTTCGGCTCTGGGAAACCGCGTGGGACAGAGCGCATAGCCGCGGGCTATCGAAACCAGGCCTGCCATGACTTGGACGTCTGAAAGTGGCAAACCTAGCGTGTGGATTCGTGACAGCCACTGTTGACCATTCTGTGGACTCCGCATCCGTGGATCGCGGGTCGGCGACCGCTCCGGTTCCCACGCACAACGCACCTCGCAAGCCCGCGGGGCCCGCGCCGCGTACGCCCGCCCGGCGCGGTCTGCTCGGCACCTCGGCCGGCAGGAAGGCCGTCATGGCCGTCACCGGCGCGGTTCTCGTGCTCTTTTTGATCGGCCACATGCTGGGCAACCTCAAGATCTTCTTGGGTGCCGACTCCTTCAACCACTATGCCGACTGGTTGCGCACCGTGGGCTCGCCCGCGCTGCCGAACCGGACTCTGTTGACGATCACCGAGATCGTGCTCGTGGTCTGCGTCGTGCTGCACATGTGGGCGGCGGTGTCGCTCGCCCGCCGGGCGGCCAAGGCGCGGCCCGTGAAGTACGCGGCCAAGCGGAAGTCGCAGGCCAACGGGTATGCCGCGCAGACCATGCGGTACGGCGGCGTGATCATCGTGCTGTTCGTGGTCTGGCACCTGCTGGACATGACCTTCGGCACCGTGAACCCCAAGGGTGGCGACGCCACGCCGTACGACCGCATGATCGCCGGCTTCCAGCCCGACCGCTGGTGGGTGGCGCTGTTCTACCTCGTCGCCATGGTGATGATCGGCCTGCACCTGCGCCACGGCCTGTGGAGCGCGTTCCAGTCGCTCGGCCTGACCCGCCGCCCCCGCGTCCGCGGCTTGCTGCAGAAGACCGCCGTCGCGGTCTCCGCGGTGCTGGTGCTCGGGTTCGTCGCCGCGCCCGTCTGCATTCTGATCGGAGTGGTCAAGTGAAGTTCCGCCGCCGCGCCCAGCAGCAGGAGGAGCACGTGAGCCTCCCGGGGATGTACCGGGTGGGCGAGCCCATCCGGGACACCAAGGCACCGGAGGGGCCCATCGAGGAGCGCTGGGACAAGCGCCGTTTCTCGGCCAAGCTGGTCAACCCGGTCAACAAGCGCAAGCTGACCGTCATCGTCGTCGGCACCGGCCTGGCCGGCGGCTCCGCCGCGGCCACGCTCGGCGAGCTGGGATACAAGGTCAAGTCGTTCTGCTACCAGGACTCGCCCCGGCGGGCCCACTCCATCGCCGCGCAGGGCGGCATCAACGCCGCCAAGAACTACCGCGGCGACGGCGACAGCGTCTACCGGCTGTTCTACGACACCGTGAAGGGCGGCGACTACCGCGCCCGCGAGTCGAACGTCTACCGCCTCGCCCAGGTCAGCGTGAACATCATCGACCAGGCCGTGGCGCAGGGCGTGCCGTTCGCCCGTGAGTACGGCGGCCTGCTCGACACCCGGTCGTTCGGCGGCACCCAGGTGTCGCGCACCTTCTACGCCCGCGGCCAGACGGGCCAGCAGCTCCTGCTCGGCGCCTACCAGGCGCTGGAGCGGCAGGTCGCGGCGGGGAACGTGGAGGTCCACACCCGTCACGAGATGCTGGAGCTCATCGTCAGCGGCGGCCGGGCCCGGGGCGTCGTGGTCCGCGACATGGTCACCGGCGAGATCGAGACCCACCTCGCGGACGCGGTCGTGCTCGCCAGCGGCGGCTACGGCAACGTGTTCTACCTGTCCACCAACGCCAAGGGCTGCAACACCACGGCGATCTGGCGGGCGCACAAGAAGGGCGCCCACTTCGGCAACCCCTGCTACACGCAGATCCACCCGACCTGCATCCCGCAGAGCGGCGACCACCAGTCGAAGCTGACGCTGATGTCGGAGTCGCTGCGCAACGACGGCCGGGTGTGGGTGCCGAAGCGCAAGGGCGACGGCCGGGCTCCCGGCGACATCCCCGAGGACGAGCGCGACTACTACCTGGAGCGCATCTACCCGGCGTTCGGCAACCTCGTGCCGCGTGACATCGCCAGCCGCGCCGCCAAGAACGTCTGCGACGAGGGCCGCGGCGTCGGTCCCGGCGGGCTCGGCGTCTACCTCGACTTCGCCGACGCCATCAGGCGGATGGGCCGGGAGGCCGTCGAGAAGAAGTACGGCAACCTCTTCGAGATGTACGAGCGCATCACCGGCGAGAACCCGTACGAGGTGCCGATGCGCATCTACCCGGCCGTCCACTACACGATGGGCGGGCTGTGGGTGGACTACGACCTGCAGTCGACCATCCCCGGGCTGTTCGTGGTCGGCGAGGCCAACTTCTCCGACCACGGCGCGAACCGCCTGGGCGCCTCCGCCCTCATGCAGGGCCTCGCGGACGGCTACTTCGTGCTGCCCACGACGATCGGCGACTACCTCGCCGGAGCCGGCACGTTCGGACCGGTCGAGGAGGGCGACGTCGCGGAGGCCAGGAAGGCCGTGCAGGACAAGATCGACAAGCTCCTGTCCGTGAACGGCAACCGCACCGCCGACTCCTACCATCGGGAGCTCGGCCGGATCATGTGGGACTACTGCGGCATGGAGCGCACCGAGGAGTCGCTGCGCAAGGCGCTGGAGCGCATTCCCGAGCTGCGCGAGGAGTTCTGGAACAACGTCAAGGTGCCGGGCGACCCCGAGGGGCTCAACCAGGCGCTCGAACGCGCCGGCCGGGTGGCCGACTTCTTCGAGCTCGCCGAGCTGATGTGCATCGACGCCCTGCACCGTACGGAGTCGTGCGGCGGTCACTTCCGGGCCGAGTCGCAGGACGCGGACGGCGAGGCGCTGCGCGACGACGAGAACTTCGCCTACGTCGCCGCGTGGGAGTGGACCCCGGAGGGCCCGGTCCTGCACAAGGAAGAGCTGAACTACGAGTACGTCAAGATGACCCAGCGGAGCTACAAGTGAACCTGACCCTCAAGATCTGGCGGCAGAACGGCTCGTCGGACAAGGGACGGATGGTGACCTACCGGGTCGAAGACGTCTCTCCGGACATGTCGTTCCTGGAAATGCTCGACGTCCTCAACGAGCGGCTGATCCTGGAGGGCGACGACCCGGTCGCCTTCGACCACGACTGCCGCGAGGGCATCTGCGGCATGTGCGGCATGGTCATCAACGGCGTCGCGCACGGCGAGCAGAAGCTCACCACGACCTGCCAGCTGCACATGCGGCACTTCAAGGACGGCGACGTCGTCACCATCGAGCCGTGGCGGGCCGCGGCGTTCCCGGTGGTCAAGGACCTCGTCGTGGACAGGTCGGCGTTCGACCGGATCATCCAGGCGGGCGGCTTCATCTCCGTTCCCGCCGGGTCCGCCCCGGAGGCGCACTCCGTCCCGGTGCCGAAGGCCGCCGCCGACGCCGCCTTCGACGCCGCCACCTGCATCGGCTGCGGCGCGTGTGTCGCGGCCTGCCCGAACGGCTCGGCCTCGCTGTTCACCGCGGCGAAGATCACGCACCTGAGCCTGCTGCCGCAGGGCCAGCCGGAGCGCGAGTCGCGGGCCAGGGCGATGGTCGAGCAGATGGACGCCGAGGGCTTCGGCGGCTGCACCAACACCGGCGAGTGCACGGCGGTGTGCCCCAAGGGCATCCCGCTCGACACGATCGCTCAGATGAACGCCGACTACCTCAAGGCCGCCTCGAAGTAGTCACGCGACAAGTAGTATCCGAGCGAACGCACGGCCGGCGCACGCATCACGCCGGCCGTGTCGTCGCCGCCGGAAACATAATCACGCCTCCTCCCGGGTAACGTGTGATTTGCGTTGGCGTAACGCGCCTGCCGTGTCCCCGCAGGCGAGGGAGTGAGCATGCCCGTGTCAGGTCCACGTTCGACCTTGAAGGTCGCGTCCGCAGTCCACGGCGCGGCCGTCGTCGTGCGTGTGGAAGGCGATCTGGACGCCGGCACCGTTCACCTGCTCCACGGCGAGTTGGACCGGGTCTGGGAGTCGCCGGGGACGTCCGTCCTCGTGATCGACGTCGCCGAGCTGGAGTTCTGCGACTCGCGCGGGCTGAGCGAGCTGATCTCCGCGTTGCAGCGCGGCCAGGCCATGAACGTCCGGTTGATCCTGAGCGGCGTGCAGGGCGTGCTGCGCCGGGTGCTGACGATCACCGGTCTGCGCAACGTGTTCGAACAGCACCCGTCGGTCGCCGAGGCGCTCCGCCTCGCGGCGGACGCCGGGCCGCGCCACTCCCGGTCCGGCGGCGACCCCGGCTCGGGCTCCGACCCCGGCTCGGGCTCTGATCCCGGCGGGTTGTACGAGACCGCCGGCGACCGCTGAGCGCTGCCGGCCCCTGCCGTACCGTCCTCCTTGCCTCCTTCCGCCTGGCGGGGTAAGTAGGGGTGTAACTTCTCTGTAGATCTCCAAAGAGGAAGATCTTTCGGGATGAGGACAGGCGATGACGACGAGACTTGGCGTCACGGTGAGCCATGAGGCGACGCACACTCTCGTCACTCTGACCGGTGAGCTGGACGTGATCTCCGGCGAGCGGCTGAGCACCGTGTTCGGCAAGTTGTCGGAGGAGGGCGGCACCCGGCTGGTCGTGGACGCCTCCGAGCTGACCTTCTGCGACTCCATGGGCCTGCGGCTTCTGCTGGAGGCGCACGACCGTGCCGTGGAGGCGGGCGGGTTCATGAAGCTCGCCGGCGTTCGGGGCGTCTTCCGCAGGATCCTCACGGTGACCGGGCTGCACGCGGCGTTCCCCATCTACGAGACCCTCGCGGACGCCCTGGAAACCCTGGACGACTGACGCCGGTCACAGGCCGCTCCTGATCTCCGCCCGGAGCTCGGACAGGTCGACCGCGGCGTCGGTCAGGATGCGGACGCCGAGGCCCTCGCCCTCCCGGATGACGCCGAGGAGGATGTGCCCGTCGCGGATGTCCTTGCTCTTGAGCGCGATGGCCTCGCGCAGCGCGAGTTCGAGCGTCTTCCTGGCCCGGGGGCTGAACGGGGCCCGGCGCCCGCTGAGGAGACCGCCCCGACGGCCGCGGCGCGGGTCCCGGTCGAGAGCGCCGACGCCGAAGACCTCCTCGATCTTCTCCCGGACGGCCGACAGGTCGATGCCGATCGTCTCCAGAGCCTCGGCGTCGATGTCCCCGCCCGTCGCGTTGCCGACGATCCGGACGACCTCCGCCCGCACCCGCGCGTGATCGACGCCCCGCGCCGCGAGGAGCCGGGCGGACAGCGTCTCCGGGCGGCTCAGCAGGCCGAGCAGCAGGTGCTCGGTGCCCACCTGCCCGTGCCGGAGTTCCCTGGCCTGCTCCTCGGCGTGTACGACGACCTGCCGGGTGTCTTCGGTGAACCTCTCAAGCATCTACTTCTCCCGTCTCAGCAGTCCTCGTCCGCCCGCGTACTTCTTGTGCACCGCCTGCCGGGACACCCCGAGCAGGAGCGCGATGTCCTGCCACGACCACCCCGCGGTGCGGGCGTTGTCGACCTGCAGCGCTTCGAGCCGTTCCACCAGGAGCCGCAGCGCCCGTACGGCCCGCAGGCCGACGGCTGGATCGCGGCTGCCGGCGTCGCTCGCCAGTTGTGCCGTATCGCTCATGTCGTCAACATAGGTTGACATCGCCCTTGTGTCAACCATGGTTGACGCCGAGGAAAACGGTTTGCCCCTCGACCTGCGTTTTTGCGACGCTGGAACGACCATGCGCTCTCTTCCTGTGGCCGACCCCGGCACTCCCGACGCCCGCGGGCCGCTGCGCTACCTGTGGTGGGTGGCGCGCAGCCAGGCCGCCCCGATGCTGATCGGAGCCGGCCTGGCGGTGCTGTGGTGGCTGGGGCAGGCGCTCGTGCCGGCGGCCCTGGGCAAGGCGATCGACGCGATGGCCGCGCGGGACGCGGGCACGCTGCTCAGATGGTCGGCGGTGGTGCTCGGTCTCGGCGTGGTCCAGGCGGTCGCCGGTGTCATGCGCCACCGCTTCGCCGTCTTCGCCTGGCTGTCGGCGGCCTACCGCACCGTGCAGGTGACCGTACGGCAGGCGGCCAGGCTCGGGGCGACGCTGCCGAAACGCCTGTCGACGGGCGAGGTCGTCAGCGTGGGCAACTCCGACATCGCGCACATCGGCAACGCCATGGACATCCTCCTGCGCGGGACCGGCGCGGCCGTCGCCATCGTCGCGGTGACCGTGATCCTCCTCGCCACCTCGGTTCCGCTGGGCCTGGTCGTGCTGGTCGGAGTGCCGCTGATGGCGGCCGCGGTGGGTCCTTTGCTCAAGCCGCTGCACCGGCGCCAGCACGAGCAACGCGACCTGCAGGGCGACCTGGCCACCCGGGCCGCCGACATCGTGGCCGGCCTGCGGGTGCTGCGCGGCGTCGGCGGCGAACAGGTCTTCGCCGCGCGCTACCGCGAGGAATCGCAGCGCGTACGGCAGGCGGGTGTGCGGGTGGCCTCGGTGGAGTCCCTGCTGGAGGGCGCGCAGATCCTGCTGCCCGGCGTGCTGATCGCGTGTGTGACCTGGCTCGGCGCGCACTTCGCGCTCGACGGCCGCATCACGCCCGGTCAGCTCGTCGCGTTCTACGGCTACGCGGTCTTCCTGATCGCGCCTTTGCGTACGCTGACCGAGGCCGCGGACAAGCTGACCAAAGGGCACGTGGCGGCGCGCCGCGTCTGCCGCATCCTGTCGCTGGAGCCCGAGATCGCGGGCGGCGGCGGCCGCTTCTTCACGGGCGAGGGCACGCTGCGCGACGGCGGGTCGAGGGCCGAGGTCCGGCCCGGCCGGCTCACGGCGCTCGCGGCGGCCGCGCCGCAGGACGCACTCGCCATCGCCGACCGCCTGGGCAGGTTCGCCCCCGGCGACGTCACCGTCGGCGGCGCGCCGCTGGCGGACCTGCCGCTCGCCGAGGCCAGGCGGCACATCCTGGTGGCCGACAACGGCGCGCGGCTGTTCAGCGGACGGCTGCGCGACGAGCTCGACGTGCGGGGCACGGCCGGAGACGAGGACGTCCGCCAGGCGCTGTACGCCGCGTGCGCCGAGGACATCGTGGCGGCGCTGCCCGAGGGCCTGGACGCGTACGTGGCCGAGTCGGGCCGGGAGTTCTCCGGCGGCCAGCAGCAGCGGCTGCGGCTGGCCCGGGCGCTGATCGCCGACCCGGAGATCCTGATCCTGGTCGAGCCCACCAGCGCCGTCGACGCGCACACGGAGGCACGCGTCGCCGAACGGCTGGGCAAGGCGCGGGCCGGCCGCGCGACCCTGGTCTGCACGACCAGCCCGCTCGTGCTCGACCGGGCCGACCACGTGCTGTACGTCGAGGGCGGCGTGGTGCGGGCCGAGGGCACCCACCGGGCGCTGCTGGAGACCGAGCCCGCCTACCGGGCCACCGTCACACGCGAGCTGACGCGAGGGGAGGACTGAGCATGGCCCGGGAGATCCTGCCGGTCGCCGACAGGGCGCAGGTGCGCGCCTACGCACGGCGGCTGACGCTGAAGTACCCCCGCCAGCTGGGCCTCGCGCTGGCCCTGCACGCGCTGGCGGCGGCCGCCGGGCTCGTCGCGCCCCGCATGCTCGGCGACCTGGTGGAGGGCCTGGCCAAGGGCCGGACCGACCTGCGCGTGGACGCCGTCGCCCTGGCCATCGGGGCCTTCGTGGCCGCGCAGGCCGTGCTGGTCAGGTTCGCCGTGTACGCGTCGTCGCGGCTGGGCGAGAAGGTGCTGGCCGAGCTGAGGGAGGACTTCGTCGGCCGGGTGCTGGCGCTGCCGCTCTCGACGGTCGAGCGGGCCGGTTCCGGCGACCTCATCACCCGCACGTCCAGGGACGTGGACGCGCTGTCCCGGAGCGTGCGGCACGCCGTGCCCGAGACGCTGATCGCGATCGTGACCGGCGTCTTCGTCGTCGGCGCGGTGATCCTCGTCGGGCCGGTGATGGCGGTGCCGTCGCTGGTCGCCGTGCCGCTGCTGTGGGGCGCCACCCGGTGGTACCTCAACCGCGCCAGGGACGGCTACCTGCGGGAGAACGCGGCGTACGCCGACATGACCGAGGGCCTGGCCGAGACCGTCGAGGGCGCGCGCACGATCGAGGCGCTGGGGCTGGAGGGCCGCCGCCGGGACCGTACGGACCGGGACATCGCGCGGTCGTTCGCCGCCGAGCGGTACACCCTGGGCCTGCGCATGGTGTGGTTTCCGGCCGTGGAGTTCGGCTACGTGATCCCGGTCGTGGCGACCCTGCTCATCGGCGGGCTGCTGTCCATCGAGGGCTGGGTGACGGTGGCCCAGGTGACGACCGCCACGCTCTACGTGCAGCAGCTCATCGACCCGCTCGACCGGCTGCTGTCGTGGGTGGACGAGCTCCAGGTCGGCGGGGCCTCGATGGCCCGGCTGCTGGGCGTGGCCGACGTGCCCGACGACCGGGTCACCGGCGACACCCGGCCGGTGGGGGAGGAGCTGAAGGTCAGCGGCGTGCGGTACGCCTACCGCGAGGGCCGCGACGTGCTGCACGGCATCGACCTCGACGTACGACCGGGGGAGCGCCTGGCCATGGTCGGGCCCTCGGGGGCGGGCAAGTCGACGCTGGGCCGTCTCATCGCCGGGGTGCACGGGCCGGGGAGCGGGTCGGTCACGGTCGGCGGGGTGCCGCTGGTCGAGCTGCCGCTCGACGAGCTGCGCGGGCACGTCGCCCTGGTCACCCAGGAGCACCACGTGTTCCGGGGGACGCTGCGCGACAACCTCCTGATCGCCAGGCCCGATGCCTCGGACGCCGAGGTGCGCCGCGCGCTGGAGGCCGTGGACGCCTGGGAGTGGGTGGCGGCCCTGGGCAATGGATCCGGCGAGGACCTGGACACGGCGGTGGGCTCGGGCGGCACGGCGATCTCCCCGGCCCAGGCGCAGCAGCTCGCGCTCGCCCGGCTGGTGCTGGCCGACCCGCACACGCTCGTCCTCGACGAGGCCACGTCGCTGATCGATCCGCGGGCCGCCCGCCACCTTGAGCGGTCGCTCGCGGCCGTTCTGGAGGGCCGTACGGTCATCGCCATCGCGCACCGGCTGTACACCGCGCACGACGCCGACCGGGTGGCCGTGGTCGAGGACGGCCGGATCAGCGAGCTGGGCTCCCACGACGACCTGGTGGCCGCGGGCGGTGCCTATGCCGCGCTGTGGGACAGCTGGCACGGCACCGCCCGCTGACTCAGCTCAGGCCGAGCGACTTCTTGAGGAAGTCGAGCTGCAGGAGCAGCAGGTTCTCGGCGACGACCTCCTGCGGCGTCATGTGGGTGACGCCCGACAGGGGGAGCACGGTGTGCGCGCGGCCGGCCGCGAGCAGGGCCGACGACAGCCGCAGCGTGTGCGCGGCGACCACGTTGTCGTCGGCCAGGCCGTGGATCAGCAGCAGCGGGCGCTCCAGCTTCTCGGCGTCACCGAGAAGGGAGGAGCGCTCGTAGTGCCCCTCGTCCGGGTGGCCGAGGTAGCGCTCGGTGTAGCAGGTGTCGTACAGGCGCCAGTCGGTGACCGGCGCCCCGGCGACCGCGGCATGGAACACGTCCGGGCGGCGCAGCACGGCGAGCGCGGCGAGGTAGCCGCCGAACGACCAGCCCCGGATCGCCACCCGGGACAGGTCGAGGTCGTCCGGGTGCAGGGCCGCCGCGCCCTGGAGGGCGTCCACCTGGTCCTGCAGCGAGATCGTGAAGTCGTGCAGCATCTCGCGCTCGAAGGCCGGGCCGCGCCCCGGCGTGCCCCGCCCGTCGGCCACGATCACGGCGAAGCCCTGCTCGGCCCACCACTGGGACTCCAGGAACATCCGCCGGGCCGACAGCACGCGCTGGGCGTGCGGGCCGCCGTACGGGTCCATCAGGACGGGCAGCGGACCCGAACCGGGCACGTGCCACGAGGGCAGCAGGATCGCCGTGGACAGGTCGCGCGAACCCGCCCGGACGAGCGACACCCGCGGCTCCAGACCCGGGCGCTCGGCCAGGTTATTGATCGACGCCGACCCGACGGTCACCGCCATGCCTTCGCTGTCGAGGCTCTGCCGGGCGACGAGCGTCACGCCGCCCGCCCGGCGGCCGGAGTGGATGCCCGGCTCTGTCGTGACGGCGCTGACGATGCCCGCGGAGTAGGTCCACAGATGGATCTCGGTGGGCTCGCCGCTCGCCTGGAAGAGCACGGTGTCGCCGTCGACGTCGAGCACCGCGCGCACCTGCAGGGACGGCGGCGTGACCGGCTCGTCGCCGACCACGAGGCGGTGGCCGCCGTCGGCGTCGGCCACCCACACGAGCGTCCCGTCGGACAGGCGGGCCGGGACGCCGGC
This sequence comes from Microbispora bryophytorum, assembly GCF_006874465.1. Taxonomy (GTDB): domain Bacteria; phylum Actinomycetota; class Actinomycetes; order Streptosporangiales; family Streptosporangiaceae; genus Microbispora; species Microbispora bryophytorum. The sequence goes on from NZ_VIRL01000006.1 coordinate 192,775, forward strand.
GACGATGTCCACCCAGGCCGGGTCGGTGTCCTCGCGCAGGAGCGTCGTCTCGCCCGTGTCCGGGTCGGCCGACAGCAGGCGCATGGTCCGCTGGTCGCGTGCGAGCGTGACGATGGCGAGGCCGTGCGCGTCCCAGGCCGCCGTCACCAGGTACTCCTGCTCGAACGGCACCGCCGTACGCGCGCCGTCCAGGCCGATGACGTGCAGCGTGACCTCGGCGTTGGCCGTGCCGGCGGCGGGATAGCGCTGCGGGACGGGCTGACGATCGGGGTTGGCCGGGTCGGCGATGTGCCACAGCGGCACCGGAGACTCGTCCACCCGGGCGACGAGCAGGCGGTCGCCGGAGGGCGACCACCAGTAGCCGCGCATCCGCTCCATCTCCTCGGCCGCGATGAACTCCGCGAGGCCGTAGGTGACCAGGTCGTTCTCCGGCTCGGCAAGTAGTGTTTCCGCGCCGGTGTCCGTGCCGGTGGAGATGTCCAGCACGTGCAGGGCGCCGCCCGTGACGTACGCGACCCGCGCGCCGGTGGGGTCGAGCCGGGGGTCGATGACCGGCCCGGCCGCCGGGAGCCGCCGCACCTCGCCCGAGGCGAGACCGGCCAGGTAGAGCTCGCCCGACAGCGCGAAGACGGCCTGCCGGACCGCACGGTCCGTGGCGTACGCCACCACGCCGCCCGCCGACTCCCGCGACCGCTCGCGGCGGGCGCGCTCCTCCGGCGGCAGGTCCTCGTCGGCGGCCCCCAGCGCGAGGGGATCGACGACGAGCCGCTCGGCTCCGGACGCGACGTCCAGCTCCCACAGGCAGGTCACCGGATCGGTGCCCGACCGCGTCCTGAGGAAGGTCACCCGACCGCCGTCAGGGGAGATCGTGAAGTTGCGCGGCACCCCGAGGGTGAACCGCCGGGTCCTGGCATGCAACCGCGGGAAGCTCTCCGTCATAGCTCCTCATACTGCCAGCACGAGGGCACTACCCTCGGACGCATGACTGACCGTCGCCTGCTGCTCGTGCACGCCCACCCCGACGACGAGACGATCGGCACCGGGGCGACCATGGCCAAGTACGCCGCCGAGGGCGCGCACGTGACGCTCGTGACCTGCACCCTGGGGGAGGAGGGCGAGGTCATCCCGGCGGAGCTCGCCCACCACGCCGCCGACAGGGACGACAGCCTCGGTCAGTACCGCATCGGCGAGCTGGCCTCGGCGTGCAAGGCGCTCGGCGTCACCGATCACCGGTTCCTGGGCGGGGCCGGCCGCTGGCGCGACTCGGGCATGATGGGCGCGGCGACCAACGACCGCCCCGGCTGCTTCTGGCGGGCCGACCTCGACGAGGCCGCGGGCGAGCTGGTCGCGGTGATCCGCGAGGTCAGGCCCCAGGTCCTCGTCACCTACGACGAGAACGGCTTCTACGGCCATCCCGACCACATCCAGGCGCACCGCGTCGCCTGGCGGGCCTTCGAGCTGGCCGCCGACCCCGCGTTCCCCGGCGGGGAGCCGTGGCGGATCGCCAAGTTCTACCTCACCGCCATGCCCAGATCGGTGCTGCGGTGGACCATCGAGACCATGCGCGAGGCCGGCGTCGACTTCTTGGTGCCCGAGTCGATCGACGACATGCCGGGATGCGCCGACGAGGACGTGACGACGGAGATCGACGCGCGGCCCTACGTGGAGGCCAAGCTCGACGCGATGCGGGCGCACGCGACGCAGATCGACGTGGACGCCCCGTGGTTCGCGCTGTCCAACAACGTCGGCCAGCAGGCACTCGGGGTCGAGCACTTCATCCTGCGTGCGGGGGTTGCCGGGCGGCCCGGCATCGGCGCTCCGCCCGAGGTCGGCGGCCTGGGCGAGCCGTACAACCGGGAGACCGACCTGTTCGCCGACATCGGCTAAGTTGGGCGGTATGACCCAGGAGACGCAGGTCGCCGTCGAGAGCGATGACGTTCCCGGCCCGCTGGCCGGGGCCGTGACCGGTGCGGCGTACGGCATGCTCTTCCTGCTGGGCGTGGTGCTCGGCGTCGTAGGGGGCTTCCAGCACGCGTGGTACGCCGGGCAGGTGCCGGTCGCCGCGATCGCCTGGCTGGCCGCCCTGTTCGCCGTGCCGTACGCGATGGGCAGACTGATGGGCGGAAGGCTGGGCGCGCTCGTCCCCGCCGTCGGCTGGCTCCTCGTCTCGTACCTACTGGCCACGCCGCAGCAGGCCGGCGACCTCGCCATCGCAGGCAATTCGGCCGGCTACTGGTACCTGTACGGCGGCGCCGTCGCCGTGGCGGCCGCCGTGGTGGTCACCCGGTCCACGAACTCGTGGCTGCTCACCTCGTACAGCCGGGCCTAAGCCTGCCTGTGCTCGCCCGTGCTTGCCTGCTTGTATAGGCGCAGACCCTCGCCGATCCTGGGGACATGCGGCGGTCGCACCGGGTCCGGCAGGTCATCAACTACGTCAACCTCTCCACGCCCCTCGGGCTGCTGATCGCGCGGATCGGCGGAGCCCGCACCCACAGGGGGGAGCGCGGCCTCGTCTACGCGCACGGCTACCGCATCCCGTTCCCCGTCGCCGGGGCGTTCACGGTGGGCAACGTGATCCTGACCAAGCACAGGGAGGGCTACCTCACCGGCTGCCTGCTCGACCACGAGTCGCGCCACGCCACCCAGTACGCGTTCTGCGTCGGCCTGCCCATGCTCGTGCTGTACGTGCTCGCCTCGGCCGTCTCGTACGCCGTCTGCGGTCATCCGGCCTCGTGGAACCTTTTCGAACGGATGGCCGGTTTGGGTGACGGTGGTTATCCCCTCGTGCATCCCTGGTGGAGGAGAAGGCGAAGGAGGTCACATTCCACCTGAAGGCGGAGGAAACATGAAGGGAATCCACCGGTCGCAGGAGGAATAATTTCGGCTCCGCGGGGATCATGGAGAGCGGAAGGGAGTTCCCCATGTCGCAGACGATTCACCCGGAAAGCCCTGAAGCCACAGAAATTCCCGTTTCTCCCGTTCCGAAAGCGCCGAGTGCGCCGATTGTTCCGCCTGCCACACCCCGCCGATGGCCGTCCAGCTTCGCCGACAGGCTGACCGCCCCTCTCCCGGACTTCCGCGAGGTCACCAGTGTCATGTGGCACGGGCAACTGCGGCCCGACATCGGTGACAGCGACCAGATTCCCGTCCACCGTGTCGGCCTGCCCCGCGCCGCCGCGACCGAGACCGTGGTGACCTGGGTCGGCCACGCGACGTTCGTTCTCCAGATCGGCGGGCTGACCGTGCTGACCGATCCGGTGTGGTCCCGCAAGATCCCCGGTGTGCGCCAGCGGCTGACCCCTCCCGGCGTCGCCTGGTCCGACCTGCCCGAGGTCGACGCGATCGTGATCAGCCACAACCACTACGACCACCTGGACGCGCCGACGATCCGCCGCCTGCCGAAGGACACGGCCGTCTTCGTACCCGCCAAGCTCGGCGGGTGGTTCCGGCGGCGCGGCTTCCGCGACGTGACCGAACTGGACTGGTGGGAGTCGGCCCGCCTCGGCGACGTGACGTTCGACTTCGTCCCGGCGCACCACTGGAGCCGCCGTACGCTCTGGGACACCTGCCGCACCCTGTGGGGCGGATGGGTGCTCACCTCACGCGAGCGCCGGGTCTACTTCGCCGGTGACACGGCCTACGGAGAGCGGTTCGCCCAGATCGGCGAGCGTTACCCGGGCATCGACCTCGCTCTCATGCCGGTCGGCGCCTACGAGCCGCGCTGGTTCATGAAGGTCTCCCACGTCGACCCCGCCCAGGCCGTGCAGGGCTGCCTCGACGTGGGCGCGCGGCGGATGGCCACCATGCACTGGGGCACGTTCGTGCTGTCGGGCGAGCCGCTGCTGGAGCCCGTGCGCGAGGCCCGCGCCGTATGGGAGTCGCGCGGCCTCGACCCCGCCGACCTGTGGGACCTCGCCGTCGGCGAGAGCCGTACCCTCCCCTGACGGGCCGGCCGGGATGGCGCTTGCGGGAGAGCGGCTCCGGCTGTGGCTCCGGCCGTGGCTAGGGCCGCTCTCCGAGCATCGCCGCGGCGTTGGCCAGCCGCGTCCGCAGTTGCCGCCGGAACGCCCGGAGTTCGGGGCCGTGTCTGTCTGCGATCGTCCGCTGGGCATCGATCTCACTCGTCAGCCGCACGATCAGATAGTCCACCTGCAGCTTGCAGCGCATGTCCGCCGCCGCGGTGGCCTCCTCCCGCGTGTCACCCGGTTTCCGCCAGCGCGGGTCCTCCCACGCCTTGACGGGCGTTGGGTAGGTGTAGCCGGCCCTCTTCATGCAGGCGCTCCACGCCGTGTTCACCGCTTTCACCCGGGGATCAGCGAGCGCCTTGTCGTACGCCTGCATGCCCAGCCGGACGACCAGCCACTCCGCGTCGGGCGGGACCCCTTTCATCACGCGCCGGTTCGCCGCCCCGATGCAGCCACCCTCCGGCACGCGGATGCCTCTGACCGTCTTCGGCCCCTGTCCGTTCAGGACGGCCTGCTCTTCGATCGGGGTCAGGCCCGTGCCCGCTCTCGTGGATCTTGGCGGTTTCTGCTGCTGCGAGGGAGGCTGCAACGGCACGGCGTACCCATAACGGGCGGCCAGGGCAGGATCGACGAACAGGTAACGGCGGGCTCTCGGCGTCGTGTCGCGCTGCGGTGGCAACGGAGTGTCGTCGTATCCCTTCATTCCGAACCTATTCGTGCACAGGGCCACCGAATGGCGTACGGCGTTGACGAGCCGGGCTCGCTGTTCGGGTGTCGGCTCGAACGCGTCCAGGGGGAACACCGCGTTCTCGACCGTCCGTACCGCCTTCTGAGCCGCCTGCCCGCCGTCCGGCACGGGCGACGCGGTGAGAGTGGTGCCCACTGCGGCGGCGGTTCCGCTCGCCTGGCACCCACTGAGCGCGACAGCGGCGAGCACGGCGAGCGGAAGCGGGCGGAAACGCGAAACATAGGGCACATCTGCATTCTTTTCCCAGTGGGCTTCGCTCGCATAATCAGGGCATTTACGGAAGGACAAACCCCGGAGTTTCCGTTCGGCGGCAACGATCGCGCGGGCCCTGGCACCGTGCGGCCATGAGCTTCGCGACCGCCGATCTCTACGACGCCCACGGTGACGCGCTGCGCAGTTGTGTCACACAGTTCCGCTCGTACGGCTCACGGACGCGATTCTCCGGCCAGATCGCCACGGTCCGCTGCCTGGAGGACAACGCGCTCGTCAAGCAGGTGCTCGCGACACCGGGCGAGGGCCGGGTGCTGGTGGCCGACGGCGGCGGATCGCTGCGTACGGCGCTGCTCGGCGACATGATTGCGACCTCGGCGGTGGAGAACCGCTGGGCGGGCGTGGTGATCAACGGCGCGGTAAGGGACACGGCAGCCCTGACCAGGCTCGACCTTGGTATCAAGGCGCTCGGCGTCAACCCGCGCAAGAGCGCCAAGACCGGCCTGGGGGAGATCGACGTCCCGGTGAACTTCGGCGACGTGTCCTTCCCCCCGGGTGCATGGCTCTACAGCGACGAGGACGGCATCCTCGTCAGCGACCAGCGCCTCGACGTCTGAGCTTTCCGGCTGCTGCCGGTGCCGCCACCCGGCGGCTCTCTCACTCCCATAGCCGCCGGGCCCGGGCCGGGTGGTAGGTGAAGGTCCAGCGGTCGGTGCCGGTCTTGTGGCGGGTGTAGCGGTCGGGGTGTTGGTAGCGGTCGCGGTTGTGGAACTGGCAGGCCGGGCCGAGGAGTTTCAGGTCGGTCAGGCCGCCGGTGCTCCAGTTGTCGGCGTGGTCGATCTGGCACATGGTGGCGGGCAGCGGGCAGCCGTCGATCCAGCAGGTGGCGTAGCGGGCGTAGACGGCCCGTCGTTGGGCGGGGGTGGCCAGGCGGACCTTGCGGCCCATGTCCAGCACCTGCCCCTCGGCGTCCATCACCAGCCGCACCAGCGCGGAGGTGCGGGCCAGGCGATGCACGCTGGCGAGGGGCAGCATCTGCCCGGTCGCCAGCAACAACCCCGGCGCGGTGCCCAGCAGAGCTCCCGGCACCGCCCCGAGCAGCGTCTCACCCGGCGCTGCTCCCGCTGGCCTCCCCGGTGCTGTTCCCAGTGGCTCGCCCGGTGGTGTCCCCGGCGCTGTTCCGGGCGCTGTCCCCGTTGGCGTCCCCGGGGGTGTCCCTGGCCTCGGCGCGCCCGGCGGTGCTTCCGGCACTGCGCCCGGTGCTGTTCCCGTTGTCCCCGACGTGCAGGAGCACCGGGCCTCGCCGCCGCACCCGCACGCGCTCTGCCCATCTGCCGCGTCCTGCTGCGCCCAGCCCGGCTGATCCCGGCCCTGCTCATCACTGCCTGGCTCATCGAAGCCGGGCTCACAACGGCGGTCCGGCTCGTGGCGGCGCTGCTCACAGCGCATGTCGCTCTGGTTCTCAGGCGTGCCCTGCGCATGCCTGCAGTCCCCCGCAGGCCGATGCCCGGCGTGGGCGTGATGCGCAGCGGCGTCCTCGGGAGGAGGATCCGGCCATTCCGCCGCGCGAGAATGCGCCGCGCGGGGACGCACCGCATGTGGTGGCGCTGCGTGTGGTGGCGCTGCGTGTGGCGGAGCTGTGTGTGGGGGCGTGCTTCCGCCGTAGGCAGGCCATGCTGGTGCACGCTCGGGGTCTGTTTCAGCGTGGGCCGCGGCATGGTCGCGGTCTGCGCCCCTGGGTGGTGCGGTGTCGTCGTCCTCGGCAGACGCGAGGTCAAGGTTGGTGCTCCCGGCGGCGGCGTCGGTGGCTGCCCCGGCATCGGCATCGGCTGCCGGAGCGGCTGCTGTCTCGGCTTCGGCGGTGCCGGGGTCACGTGGCCGGTGGGGGCCCTCACCCTGAGCAGGTGCGGCAGCACCGGTCATGCCCGCGTCGCCCACATCGCTGGGGTCCGCGTCGCCGGGGTCGTCGTCGCTGAGGTTGCCGGGGTCGTCGGTGGGGATGGCGTCTTCGACGTCGCCGTCTTCCACCGGGCAGGGCCCGTCAACGCTTCCGCTGCCGCCGGAGACGTCGGTGTCCTCACTGTCGCCATCCTCGGCAGTGGCCGCGCCCTCGGCATCCTGGGCGTCCTGGCCGTCGCCGGCACCCTCGTCACCCTGCGCGCCCTCGGTGCCCTCACCGTTCTCGGCGTTCTCGGCCTTCTCGCCGACCTGCGCGTCCTCAGCGTTGTCCGCACCCTGGGCGTCCCGGCCGTCGTCCTCAGCGCTCTCGCCGACCTGCGCGTCCTCGGCACTCTGGGCGTCCTGGGCGTCTTCAGGGTGGTCGGGTTCGGGGGCGGGGTCTTCGGGGTGGTCGGGTTGGGGGTCGGTGGGGAGGGATTCGGCGTTGACCAGGACCAGGAGCTCAGCGACGATCTTCTGCTCCATCAACGCGATGAACGCATCCGCCTGGCGGACCCGCAGCGGCCGATCATCGCCCTCCGCGCCCGGCTTGGCATAAGCATCCAGCAGCGCCCGCAACCGGGCCGCCGCCTCACGCGGCAGATAAAACTCCCCCTCCAACCCACCGCCCGCAGTGGGGCGGACCCGCAAAAACCGCCGCCCGTAATCGGCCCGCTCGTCCCGCTCCTCACCATCAGGGTCCAGCACCGCCCGCAAGTAACGCCCGGCTTTGGCCACCTCCGCCGGCCCCGCCTTGCCCGCCAGCTCCAGCAAAATCGGCTCGGCCAGCCCCGCGTGCTCATCGCTCAACCGCGCGGTGGCGGTGCAGATCGCCTCCACCACCCCCGCCGACAGGTTCCCGGCGGCGAACTTCTCCCGCACCCTCGGTAGGCGGGCCAGCTCCACCGCCAAGGTCAGCAGACGGCCCGCTCCGGCCACGCTCATCCCGGCGGCGGTGCGCAGCCAGCTGCGGGTGGAGGCATGCCCATGCTGTTTGGCCTGCCCCGCCCGATGCACCTGCCCCACCCGATCCGCCAACGCGCACGTGATCCGATCCCGCGCGAACAGCAAATCCTCAGCCTCGGCCACGCAGATGTCCGCATCGTCCGGCAACGGCATCAGCGCCAACGCCTGCGCCGACTCGCGCAACGAACTCACGAGCACCCACGACGACCGGCCCTTGCCCTGACCGGGACCGGCACCACAACCACCGGCCCTCCCGGCTCCGGCACCACCGGCACTCCGGCCATCGCCTGCACCACGGGCGCTCCCGGCACCGGCACGGGCACCAGCGCTGTCGGCGCTGTCGCCGCTCGTGGCACTGGTCGCGTCGTCGACGCCCTCACCGTCGGTGAGCCCGCTGTCGGTGCTGCTGGCACTGCTGCCGGTGCTCTTGGTGCTGGTGTCAGCCTTGGTGTGGCTCGCGTGCCGCGCCGGCTGGGGGTCGGCGATCGGAAAGTGCTCGCGGGCGAGCGAACCTTCCGACGACCACAGAGGGGAATCGGCGCTCAGCCGATCCCACCACTCTCTGTCGGCATCGTTCGAACGACGACGGTGGCCAGAATCCGGATCTAACAGATCCACCGCAGCCTCCTCACTCGATTCGAACTCTTGTATGAATTCTTCCACCTGCTCGTCACTCTGAGCAACCGACAGAAGCGAATAGTTGGAGCATCAGGTTGAGTCGCCGGTTGTTCTCGCGTGCTTGAGGCCCGGAAGGGGTCGGCTGTCCGGGGTGCTCCTCTCGCAGCCGCGTTTAACGGTCTGCGGGTTACGGGCGCGGATACCGAGCTGGACGGCCGAGCTCGCAGGAAAGGAGCGGAGGCGACTGCCGAGGCCGTCCAACAGGCCAGGCGCTGACGTGACTTCGGCCCTCACTCTGGGCGGCAGGCGAATCCGCTGCCGGGCCAGCTGTCAGTACGCGCGAAGGAGGCCGGTGGTGGGCTCGTTCGGGCGATGAGAGGGGGGCCGGTGGTGGCCCGTTCGGGCGACGAGAGGGCGGCCGGTGGTCGGTTCGGTCAGGTGCGCGAAGCGGATCGGCCGGCCGGTCCCTGCACGCGTGAGAAGTGCCCGCTAGGGGAGTGTCCACAAATCTTGGCCGGGTCGATCATTGCGCCGGAAGGAACCTCCGGTCCTCGCGAAGCCCGCTCCGCTCCCTCCACCCCGGTGAACGACGGTGGACAGCGCACTAGATACGGCCGATGTCGGCGGGCAGGCCGAGGGCGAGCACGTGGTCGAAGTGGAGGAAGGTCTCGAACTTGGACCCCGGCGCGACCGACTCGTCGGCCTCCAGGTCGCGCAGCAGGCGTAGGGCTTCGGGCGTGTCGAGGTCGTCCTCCAGCGCCCGCTGGACGCGCCCTGAGTGGGCGTCGTCGATCGGGCGGCTCGGCAACTCCGCCCATTCGGCCACCCGCCGCCGAAGCCGCCGCAACTCCTCGTCGGCGGCACGAAGATCATCCCAGCTGAGGTCGATCGGTCGCCGGTAGTGGTGCTCCAGCAGGGCCAGTCGTACGGCGAGGGGATCGAGACCGGCGTCGACGAAGCCGGACAGTGGCACGACGTGACCGGCGCCGGCCGGGCGGCCCTCGAACAGCAGGCGACCAGAATGCGCCCAGTGGGCGGCGGCCTCCTGACCGGTGGCGGCGTTCGACTGGGCCCGCGCCCTCTCGTGGTGAGGAAAGCACAGGTCGGCCCCGCCCACGTACAGGTCGAAGCGGGGGCCGAGGAACCGCAGCGGCGTGGCGGAGCACTCCAGGTCGCGGCCGGGGAGACCGCGGCCCCAGGGCGCGTCCCAGACCGCTCCGGCGTCGCCGGCGGCCGAATCCCTTGAGGGCTCCGCCGCCGGCTCCCAGAGGGGCCAGTCGGGCGCGGAGCCCGGCTTGCCGGAGATCTCGCCGTACGTGGGGAAGGACGCCGCGTCGAAGAACACCGCCCCCTCCGGGGTGGCGTAGGCGTGACCGCGCTCGATGAGCCGCCCGATGAGTTCGATCACCAGGCCCATCGTCTCGCTGGTCCTGGGGGAGTGCTCGGGGGCGCGCATGTTGAGCGCGAGCATGTCGGCGTCGAGAGACGCGCCGTTCCCGCCACGAGGGCCCCGAGGGTCCCGGGCATCGCCGGCGTCACCACCACCATCGCCGCCGTCCCGGTGAACGAGATCGGAGACATTGCGGCAGGCGAGCACCCGCAGATTGGAGCGTTCGGCGATGCGGCGGACCAGGTCGGCGAGCAGGGCGGCGCGCAGGTCGGCGAGGCCGGCGGGCCCGTGCGCGGCGCAGGTGTACATCCGCAGAACCCGCGAACCGGCCGGGGCGACGGGCACGATCTGCCGGGTCAGGGTGTCTTGGAGCCGCAACATGCTCCGAGCCTACGTGCTCCCCCCGACATCCCCGCCCCGGCCCCTGCGCCGTAATCAGCGCCGTAATCAGCGCCGTAATCAGCGCCGAAATCCGGGCCGGAATCAGGGCAGAAAACGGATGATGTCGCGGTCGCCGCGCTCGCGCAGGCGGTCGAGGACGTCCTCGCGGACGGACCCCTCGGGCAGGCCGATGCGGGCGCCGATGAGACGCAGGCCCTCGGCCTCCGACGCCACCGGGGCGGTGTACCCGATCAGGTGCAGCGCGTGATTGATCGCGGGCAGCCCGGCCCCCGCCGCCGGCAGGAAGCGGGTCAGCAGCTCCCCGCCGTCGGAGACCGTGAGGAAGACATGGTCGCCCTCAGACGCGTTGTACTCCGCGAGAACGTGCCTGATCGAGCCGATGGTCGGCTGGTTGTGCCAGCTGATCACCACCTCGCCCGACGCCGTGGAGGCGGTGAGCTGCCCGCCGGGCGCCATGCCGAGGTGCGCGGCGAAGCCGGTCGGCAGCGGGGAGCCCGAGCCGCGCAGGTGCTCGGCGTTCACGTCGACGCGGTGCCACCAGCGGCCGTCCCTGCTGCGGAAGCAGCGGCGGGTCATCGAGACGTCCCGTCGCGGCTGGTACGGCTCGGCCTGGTCCTGGCCGGCCACCCTGATGTAGCCGCGCTGGGTCCGCTCGAACCCGGGCCCTCCGGCGTACGCCCTGATGGAGCTCTCGCTCACGTCGTAGTGGGAGGTCAGGTTGTCCACGACCGTGCTCACGGACGCCTCGCCGCCCGCGCGCTCGATCTCCCGAATGATCATCTCCCGGATGCCGAGGTACTCGTCGCCGCCCCAGCTCCGCAGGCCGTACTTGCTGCGGTCGAGCCGGATGAACCGCTCGTCCGCGGCGAGCTGGTTGCGGATGCCGACGAGGCTGTAGTCCTCGCCGATGCGCCCCTGGATGTCCTCGGGGGTGAGCGGGGCGTGGGCGACCGTCAGCACGGCCTCCGCCTTGTCGCCCATGCTGCGCGGCCAGGGGACGACGTGGCCGTCCATGAGCCGCAGGTGCGGCACCGACGCCAGCCAGCGGTCGGCGACGTCCTCCCGGATGCCGAGCTGGGCGACGAGGGAGACCGCCTCCTCCAGCGGCCGGGGGCCGTCGGCGAACAGTTGCCGTGTCTTGTCCCTGAGCTCGTCCGCGCCGCCTGCGATCATCCAGCCGTCCACCTGCTCGTACCCGGTCAGCAGCGTACGGACGAACCGCCAGGCGGGGATCGCGAGCGTGATCAGCTCGGTGCGGTGCCAGGGCACGGCGGCGGCGAGGTCGTCGGCGGGAACGGCCGAGCCCAGCCGGGTGCGCAGCCAGGACAGGTGGGCGTTCAGCGGCGCGGCGGACGGGCCGTTCAGCCAGCCCGCCACGTGGTCGCGCAGGTCGCGCTCGATCTGCCGGATCCGCTCGCGGGTGACCGAGAAGCGCTGGGCCAGCTCGTCCAACGTGGCCCGCTGGGCCTGGCCGGGGTGCAGCGATGTGTCGAAGTAGAGCCGGTCACGCGCGATGGCCCGCTGACGGTCGTCGAGCCGGGCGAAGATCTCGTCGATGACCTCGGGCATCGGCCGGTCGGGAAGGGCCGGCGGGACCGGCGCCCCGGCCTGCTCCTCCACAGGCTCCGTGGCCAGCAGCTTGTCGATCACTTCGACGTAGAGGTCGCGGACGCTCTCCCGGGGGCCGGGCGTCTGGAGGCTCTCCTCCGGGTGGGTGAACCTCAGCAGCGGGAGGATGTCGCCGAGGACCAGGTGCGCCCAGCAGGCGGTGGTGAGGTCGGCGAGCCGGGAGGCGACCTGGCCGGTTCCCACCGCCGCGCAGGCCCGGCCGAGGGGAAGCGCCTGCCACCACGCGTCGGGAAGACCGGGGTCGCTCGCGATCGGCTCTACCTGGCTGGGCGCGGTCCAGCGCAGCGGAGGCACGATGTCGCTAAGGCTGAGGTTCATGCAGGTCCAACCGGCAAGGGGAATATATCCGCAGTTCAGACTAGGGGATCGGACGTCAGGCCGGGATGAAGGGACTGGCGCGCCCCGAATAGGACACGTAGAGCAGCTCTCCCGCCCGCGTGCACGCCACGTAGAGCAGCCCCCGTTCGCGTTGCAGATCGTGCGCCCGGGCCGTCGGGTCCTCGTCGGCCGGGGTCAGCGCGTCCGGCGCCGGCACGATTCCGTCAGCCACGCCTATCACGGCCACCCGGCGGAATTCCAGCCCTTTCATGCCATGAAGGGAGGTGACTTTGACCGTGATGCCCGCTTCGCGTAGTGCGGTGCGGGCGGTACGCAGGAGGTCCGAGGTACGCGCGGCCACCGCGATCTCGGCGGTCGGCACCCCTTCCTCAAGCCACTCGGCCACGGTGGAGACGAGCCCGGCGATCTCCGCCTCCGCGTCCACGTACCCGCGCACCATCGGACGCGCGCCGTAGTCCAGCGCGCGGTAGCCGTACATCGCGGCGTTGCCCGCGACCAGGCCGTCGGCCGGACCGCCGCCGCGCAGGCGCACTCCCCACGAGAGGATCTCGGCGGGCAGCCGGTGGGAGATCTTCAGACGGAACTGACGGGCGGGGATGCCGACGTCCGCCAGCGCGACCCGCGTGTCGAACATGCGCTGGTGCGGGTCTCCCACGATGAACAGGTCGTTCGGGGCGGCGGGGACCGCCGCCCGCAGCAGCCGCCACTGGGCCGGGTGCAGGTCCTGCGCCTCGTCCACCACGATGTGCCGGTACGGCTCCCGCCCCGGCGCCTCGTCGCCCAGCAGGTCGCCCACGGCCCGCCCGAGCAGGCCCGCCGCCTCCGAGGCGAGCTGGAGCAGGGTGCGCCGGCCGGACTCGCGCAGGTGCCGTACGACCTGCTGGACGGCCTCCCACACCGTCGTCCTGGCCTCGGCGTCGAGCCGGACGCCGCGGCCGGGCCGGGCGGCGGACTGATACTCCTCCAGCGTCCGCAGGTCCTGCGCGAGGATCACCTGCTCCCACTCGCGCAGCAGGAACGCGCTGCCGAAGCGCCCGACGGCGGCCTCCTGCCACAGCCCGGCCAGGTCGTCGGAGGAGACGAGGGCGGGGGCGCGGCCCTCCGCCTCGGCGACGATGCGATGCGCCATCCTGTCGACGTTGCCCACCTCGACGCGCTTGCGGACCACCTCGTCATCGATGATCATGTCGAGCCGCGCGGACAGCTCGGTCGCGAGGCTCTGGGAGAACGTCACCAGCAGCACCGGGCCGGTGGCCGCGCGGGCCAGCAGGGCCGCCCGGTGCAGCGCGGCGACCGTCTTCCCCGTGCCCGCGCCCCCGGTGATCAGCACCGGCTGCTCGTACGCCGGCCAGTTGGCGTACGTGTGCTGCGGCGGATAGAGGAACGTGCACCAGCCCGGCAGCATGAGGACGCGTTCGAGCTCAGCGGCGTCGGCGGTGAACGCGGCCCGGTCGGGGCTGCGCCGCAGCGCCGTCAGGAGGTCCTCGGGGTCGATCTCGTCGGCGACGCGGGAGCGGCAGGCGTCCAGCTCGCGCCAGGCCGCCGTGAGCGAGCCGCCGCGGGCGAGCGCGGCGAGTGGCGCGTACTGGCTGTGCGGGAGCAGCGGCTCCACGGCCGCGAGATGCGACTCCGACGTCATCAGCCGCAGCAGCGGCAGCAGCTGGGCGTCGACGCCGACGTTCAGCAGATCGGAGTCGCACCAGTTCTCGAACAGCGGCCGGCCGCCGGTCCTCGACGCGCGGCGCAGAGCCGGCTCGATCCGCTCCAGAGCCTCGGCGTCCCAGATCTCGACGATCCCGACGGCCGTGTTGACACCGAATCTGTGCCGCTGCGCGTACGCCCACGCCTCGGCGTCCGGCAGCACGGTGAGCAGCCAGTAGACGTCCTCCTGCCGCACCACCACCCCCCGGTGGCGGTCGGCGAGCCGCAGCGTGGCGACGCGGGGATCGCGGCAGTTGCGCACCCTCTCGGGGTGCGGCGCGGCGGACGCGTTCAGCAGGAACCGGCGCACCGCGACGGCGACGTCGCGGCGGACCGGGCGGGTGAGCGCGCCGAGCCCGCGCAGGAACTCCGGGGAGATCGCGAGCCGGGGCATCGGCTATCCCAGCAGGGTCAGCAGGTCGCGGTCCCCGCGTTCTCGCAGCCGCGCGAGGAGTTCGGGCCGTCCGGCGGGTGCGGTGAGGCCGACGCGCGCCGCGATCACCCGCGCGGCCTGCTCGGTCGTGCCGCTCGGCGCGGTGTAGCCCACCAGGCGCAGCGCGCGGCTCGTCTGGTCGCCGCCGTTCGCCGCCGGCAGGTGCCGTACGCGCAGCATGCCCTCCTCGGACAGGGTCAGGAAGATGTGGCTGCCCTCCTCGGCCGAGACCTCGCCGAGAATCCGCTGGAGGGAGCCCAGGACCGGCCGCGCGTGCCAGGACAGGCCGACCTCCCCGGCCGCGCTGCGCACCGTGCGGTCCTCGCCCGGCGCCAGATGGACGTACGCCGCGAACCCGCTCGGCAGCGGCACCTCGCTGCCGTGGAGGTGGTCGCCGGAGACGTCGACCCTGAGCCACCACCGGCCGTCCGGCTGCCGGAAGCACCGCCGGGTCAGCGCGACGTCCTTGAGCCCGCCCTGCTGCCCGCCCTGCTGCCGGTCCTGCTGCCGGTCGGGGTCGACCTGGGACGCCTTCTGAGCGCGCAGTTGCGGCACGCTCTCCAGCCATTGCCTGGCGACGTCGGGACGGACGCCGAGAGAGCCGATCATCTCCAGCGCCTGGGGAACGGTCGGCGGGCGCTCGGCCGAGGCGATCAGGCTCCGCGTGCTCTCCCGCAGTTCCTCGATGTCGCCGGCCACGATCCAGTCGCCGGAGAGGCGGTATCCGGGGAGCGTGGCGAGCACGAACCGCCAGGCGGGCAGCTCCAGCGAGCGCAGTTCGCGCTCGTGCCACTCGGCCGCCGTGACGAACCGCTGCTCGGGGACCGCGACTCCGAAGGTGTCGGTGAGCCAGGCCAGATGCTCGTTGTACGGCTTCGCCTCCGGAAGCGCGAGCCAGCGGGACAGCCGGTCGCGCAGGGCCGCATCGAGGTCGTGGATGACGTCGGGAGGGACGGCGAGCAGCCTGGCCAGCTGCTCGGGATCGGACGGCTCGCCGGCGAAGACCCGGTTCTGCGCCACCATCCAGGTCTGGTCGTCGAGGTCGCCGAACGCCGCGTCGATCAACTCGGGGATGTCCGGGTCCTGCTCCGGCACCTCTTCCTCCGCTGCCTGTTCGTCCGGGGGATCCTCGACCGGCACGGAGATCGGCGCGGAGACCTGCCGGGCCCCCTCCGGGGACATCCGTAAGAACACGGCGCTGAACAGAGCGGTCAGCACGGGGCGGGCCCTGATGAACGGCTGGTCGGCCAGTTCCCGGCCGGACAGCGCGAGCAGGCCGGGCCACGACCCCGCCCGGTCGAGCGCGATCGCGACCTGGGGGTCGTCGGCGTCGTCGGGGTCCAGCACGTGCAGCGCGGGCAGCACGTCGCCGACGGCCGCCGCCGGCCAGTGGTCGACCGCGAGCTCGGTGAGCAGGTCGCCCAGCGCCTCGGCGTCCAGGACGGCGAGCACCCTGTGCAGGGGCAGCGTCCGCCACCAGGCGTCCGGCAGGCCGGGCCGGTCGGCCAGGGCCGTGATGCGGGCAGCGTCACTCCAGCGCAGCGGTGGCACGAGGTCACTCAGGCAGAAGTTCATGCGTTCCCCATCACTCACGAAGACCAGTCCATAGTCTGGCAAATTGCCCCGTCGTGGTGGAGATGTCAGTGACGTTCTGCGGCGAAACGGAGGCGGACGTAGTCGGCCATCCAGCCGGTCTCCCTGCGCAGCGCGGGGGCGGCCAGTTCGTTGACCCGGCGCAGCAGCGGCTCCACGGCCGCCGGGGGGACCCGGTCGAGCAGCGAGCCGGCGAACGTCCGGACCCAGTCGGCCGCGCCGTTGGGGCACTCGTCGAGCGGGGTGGGACGGTCGAAGTACTCCAGCAGCCGGACCGTGAACCCGCCCTTCTCCAGGCGGTGGGCGTACTCACCGGGGCTGGGGAAATACCACGGCAGCTCGGGCTCGGGCAGGCCGTACTCGCGCCAGGCGGTGAGCACGGCGGAGGTCAGGGTCGCGCAGTTGCCCGCGCCGCCCATCTCGGCGACGAACCGGCCGCCGGGCCGCAGCGCCTCCCGCACGCAGTCGATCACGGCGTCGGGGTCGCGGCTCATCCAGTGCAGCGCGGCGTTCGAGAAGACCGCGTCGTACCTCTGGGCGACGGTGAAGTCGTAACCGTCGCCCACGGTGAAGTCGAGGCCGGGATGGTGCGCGATGGCCTGCTCGATCATGGAGTGGGAGCCGTCGATGCCCAGCACGTGGGCGCCGCGCCTGGCGATGTCGGCGGTGAGCACGCCGGTGCCGCACCCGAGGTCGAGCACGCGCTCACCAGGGCGCGGGTCGAGCAGTTCCACCAGCGGCGCGCCCTGAGCCGAGACGTAGCCGAAGGAGCTGTCGTAGGCGCGAGCGTTCCATCGGGTGAGACTGGGAGTTTCGTACCTCAAGATCGGCTCGCATTCTGACACGTGGTGCCCGGTGCCGGGATTGCCGCAATCTCATGCCGACTTGTGAGACTGCTGTGATAACGACACACTTTACGGCTTCCGCCGCCCCCGCGAGATCGGGGGACGATCGGGGGACGATCGGGGGACTCAGCCGACCATCCGGCCCCAGTGCGCGGTCACGTATGACTTGGCCTGATCCTGCTCGGGGATGTTCAGGATCACCGGGTCGCCGGACGCCTCCGGCAGCCTGGCGGCGGCGTCCGCGTCCAGCGTGTCGCGCATCTCCATGGCCTCCATCCGGGCGGGGCGCGCGTACGCCTTGAGGAAGAGGTTCTGGCCCTCGTCGGACAGCAGGAACTCCTCCCACAGCCGGGCGGCGGCCGGGTGCGGCGCGTCGGCGCTGATGGCCTGCATGTAGTAGGAGGCGAACACCTCGTTCTTCGGGATCGTCACCCGCCAGGACGCCGCGCCCTGGCCGGAGGCGGCCCGCGCCGCGTTCATGTAGTCCCAGTCCACCACCGCGGCCGCCTGGTCGGGCCGGCCGAGCATGCCGCCCTTCTTCAGCCGCGCGAACAGGTCCACGCCCCGCGCCGCGTCCGGCAGTCCGCTGCCGAGCGAGGCGGCCATCACGGCGCCGAACGCGGAGGCCGTCTGCCGCGGGTCGCCCGGCAGGGCCACGATCGTCCCCGGCCTGACCAGCGCGCCGTACGACGCGGGGGCGGGGACCTTCCTCGGGTCGTAGCCGATCGACATGTATCCGCCGTAGGCGGCGAACCAGCGTCCTCGCTGCTCCTTGGCCTCATCGGGGATGTCCGCCCAGCCGGTCACGCGGTAGGGCGCGAACAGCTTGGCGTTGGCGACCGCGACCTCCAGGGCGAGGTCGAACACGTCCGGCGCCTGGTTCGTCCCCTTCAGGCGGGCCGCGGTGTCGATCTCCTGCTTGCTGCTCGCCTCCGGCACGATCGAGGTCACCTTGATGCCGTACTTGTCGGAGAAGCGGGCGAGGATCTCCTTGTAACCGACCCAGCCGCCCGGCAGGCCCACGACCGTGAGCGCGCCCTCCTTCTTGGCCGCCTCGACGAGCCTGTCCATGGTGCCGAACCCGGACTCCAGGCTGTCGGCCCGGGGGTTCAGGGGCGGCAGCGGCTTGTCCGGCGAGGACGGCGACGACGGCTTCGAGCACGCGGAGGCCGCGAAGAGGAGGACGACCGCCGAGGAGATCGTCACGGCGCAGGCACGTATGGTCACGCCGCGTATGCTCCCCGCGCGACGGTGGTCGTTCGCCTCGGCACGCTGAGGTATTACCGAGTCGGCGTCCGCACCAGGTGCGGGGATTACCGGGCGGGCGGCGCGGGCGGCACGACCTTGGCCGCGGCCAGAGTGTCCTCGGCGATCTCCACGAGGCTTCCGTCCCTCTTGCGCACGGTGAGCACTCCGTCGCGCCAGGATTCCAACACGCCGACGGCGTCCCGGTGCCCGCCGGGCGCCCTGCGCCGCGTCGTCACCCGTTTGCCCACGTCGGCGGGGCTGATGGCGATCACGAGACGGGCTCCGAGCCGAGGGGCCACGACGATTGCCCCCCTCCTGTTCCGGCTAGTCGGCAGGCACCGCAATACTAGGGGCTAGCAACCCGCGGTCGAGCCGTGCAACCCAGAAGGAGCCCGAGGTGACGTACGTCATCGCGCAGCCTTGCGTGGACGTCCTGGACAAGGCGTGCATCGAGGAGTGCCCCGTCGATTGCATCTACGAGGGCGAACGCATGCTCTACATCCACCCCGACGAGTGCGTGGACTGCGGTGCGTGCGAGCCGGTGTGCCCCGTAGAGGCGATCTTCTATGAGGATGACCTTCCCGAGCAGTGGAAGGACTTCTACAAGGCCAACGTCGACTTCTTCGAGGAGCTGGGCTCGCCCGGCGGCGCCTCGAAGGTCGGAAAGATCAACAAGGACCACCCGCTCGTCGCGGCGCTCCCGCCGCAGGGCGAGGACCACTGACCGACGCCTGACCGGCGCCGTCCGTGACGACTGGGGGATTTTCTTTGCTTGCGTTGCCGGACTTCCCATGGGATCGGCTCGTGCCCTATCAGGACCTGGCGCGGGCGCATCCCGGCGGGATGGTCGACCTGTCGGTCGGCACGCCGGTCGACCCGGTGCCCCCGGTCGCTCGCGAGGCGCTCGCCGCCGCCGCCGACAGCCCCGGCTATCCCCTGACGTACGGCACGCCGCGGCTGCGTGAGGCGGCCGCGGGCTGGCTGCGGCGGCGGCACGGAGTCACGGTCGACCCCGCCGACGTGCTGCCGACCATCGGCTCCAAGGAGCTGGTGGCCTGGCTGCCGACGCTGCTCGGCGTGCGGCCCGGCGAGCGCGTGGTCTTCCCCGAGCTCGCCTATCCCACGTACGACGTGGGGGCGAGGCTGGCCGGGGCCGAGCCCTACGCGACCGACGGGCTCCTCGCGCTGGGCCCCGAGCGGGTGCCCCTCGTCTGGGTGAACTCGCCGTCCAACCCCACCGGGCGCGTCCTGCCCGCCGAGCACCTGCGCAAGGTCGTCGCGTGGGCGCGCGAGCGCGGCGCGGTCGTCGCGTCCGACGAGTGCTACATCGAGCTGGGCTGGGAGGAGCACCCGGTCTCCGTCCTCCATCCGGACGTGTGCGAGGGCTCCCACGAGAACCTGCTCGCGGTCCACTCGCTGTCGAAGCGGTCGAACTTCGCCGGATACCGCGCCGGCTTCGTCGCCGGCGACCCCCGGCTCGTACGGCGGCTGCTGGAGGTGCGCAAGCACGCCGGCATGATGATGCCCGCCCCGGTCCAGGCCGCGACGGCGGCCGTGCTCGACGACGACGCCCACGCCGACGAGCAGCGGGAGCGGTACGCCCGGCGCAGGGCGGTGCTGCGGCCCGCGCTGGAGCGGGCCGGCTGGCGGGTCGAGCACTCGGCCGCCGGGCTCTACCTGTGGGCCACCGACGGCACCGGCTGCTGGGACCAGGTGCGTGCCCTGGCCGAGAGAGGCATCCTCGTCGCGCCGGGTGAGTTCTACGGCGGCGCCGGGCGCGGCCACGTCCGCATCGCCATCACCGCCACGGACGAGCGCGTCGATGCGGCGGTGAGCCGCCTCCAGTAGGATCGCCCGCCATGACGACAGCGATCGTGATCGTGCTGGGCCTCGCCACGGTCGTCGTCGTGCTGGGCGCGATCGCCGCGGCCCGGCGCGCGCGTGCGCGTGAGCCGGTCCGCACGCCGCCCGCCGCTCCGGGGGAGTCGCCGGCGCGTGATCCCGAGGCCGATCCCGACTTCTTCGACCCGCGCACGATCAGGGTGGGGGACACCGTCTACGTGGAGGCCGCCCGCTACCGGGCCGTCGGCGCCCTGCACTGCACGATGCAGGGCGAGAAGTGGACGGAGTATCTGCTGGACGAGGGCGCCCGGCGCTACAACTGGCTGTCGGTCGAGGAACGGCCGGGCGAGGAGGGCGAGCCCCTTCACCTGGAGGTCCTGTTGTGGACCGACGTGCCGGCCCAGGGCATGGTGCCGGCCAGGCACATGCTGATCGTGGACGGGCTGGAGTTCTATCCAATCGAGCGCGGCACGGCCGCATTCCGCTCCGAAGGGACCACCGGGCTGCCCGAGCGCGGCCTGCTCGACTTCGCCGACTATCGGGGTGACGGCCGCCTGCTGTCGTTCCAGCGCGTGCAGGGCGGGCAGTGGGAGGCCTCCTACGCGCGGCCGCTCACTCCGGGTTCCATTCGGGTGGATCGGCTTCCCTGATCACACGGGTAGGTTCTGCTTGTGGAACGGCGCCTTACCAAACCTGTCGTGACCGTCATGGTCATCGTCGTCCTGCTGGGCGCGGCCATTTTCTACGGCGCCTATCACCTGCTGAAGCGGACCCAGCCGTTCGCGCTGGGCGAACACTGCATGATCAAAACCTCTGACGGGACGCTTGACCTCGACATCGAGCAGGCCCAGATGGCCGCGACCATCGCCGCCGTCGCGGCGCGGCGCAAGCTGCCCGAGCGCGCCCTCCAGATCGCCTACGTCACGGCGATCCAGGAGTCCAAGCTGGCCAACCTGCCCTACGGCGACCGCGACTCGGTGGGCGTCTTCCAGCAGCGGCCCTCGCAGGGCTGGGGGACGGCCGAGCAGTTGCAGGACCCGGTCTACGCGGCGCGGAAGTTCTTCGCCGCCCTGGAGAAGGTCAAGCATTACCGGACCCTGCCGCTGCACGAGGCGGCCCAGGCCGTGCAGCGCTCCGCCGACGGCTCGGCCTACGCCGAGCACGAGTACAACGCCAAGATCCTTTCGGCGGCGTTCGCCGGGCGTGTGCCCCAGGCCGTGCACTGCTGGTACCCGCCGTCCGACAAGCCGGTCGAGCCGCAGACCGAGACCGCGCGCAAGCAGCTCGTGCGTGCCCTCGGCACGGACGACGCGCCCAAGCGCGGCTGGCTGGTCGCCGCCTGGTACGTCACCCACGCGCAGAAGTACGGCCTGCGCCAGGTGCGCTTCGAGGGCGTCACCTGGACGGCCGCCAGCGGCCACGACGGCTGGCGCAAGACCACCAAGCCCGTCGCCACCGTGCAGGTCGCGTGAACCCGTGGATTAGGGTCGGATGGCATGCGGCTTGACCTTGCCCAGGACGTGGGCGCGCTGACGGCGCAACTGGTGGACATCGAATCGGTGAGCGGCGCGGAGAAGGCGCTGGCCGACGCCGTCGAGGAGGCGCTCGATCCGCTGCCGCACCTGACGGTGCTGCGGGACGGCGACGCGGTGGTGGCGCGGACCGACCTCGGCCGGGCCGAGCGCGTGGTGATCGCCGGCCACATCGACACGGTCCCGGTGGCCGGCAACCTGCCCAGCAGGGTCGAGGACGGCGTGCTGTACGGCTGCGGGACGTCCGACATGAAGAGCGGCGTGGCCGTCCAGCTCAAGCTCTGCCTGCTGACCGAGCCTAACCGCGACCTGACCTTCGTCTTCTACGACTGCGAGGAGATCGAGGCCGAGCGGAGCGGTTTGCTGCGGCTCACCCGCACCCATCCCGAATGGATCACGGGTGACTTCGCGGTCGTGATGGAGCCGACCGACGGGCTGATCGAGGGCGGCTGCCAGGGCACGCTGCGCGCCGAGATCACGGTGAAGGGCGTGCGCGCGCACAGCGCCCGGTCGTGGGAGGGCGTCAACGCCATCCACGGCATCGCGCCGGTCCTGGAGACCCTCGGCCGCTACGAGGCGCGGCGCCCGGTGGTGGACGGCCTCCGGTTCCGCGAGGGGCTCAACGCGGTGGGCGTACGCGGCGGGGTGGCCGGGAACGTGATCCCGGACGAGTGCGTCGTGACCGTGAACTACCGCTTCGCCCCCGACCGTACGCTGGAGGAGGCGTTCGCCCACGTCCAGGAGGTCTTCGACGGCTTCGACGTGCGGCTCACCGACGGAGTGCCGGGGGCGCGGCCGGGGCTGACCCACCCCGTCGCCGCGGCGTTCGCCGCCGCGATCGGCGGCACGCCCCGGGCCAAGCTCGGCTGGACCGACGTCGCGCGGTTCTCGGCCCTCGGGATGCCCGCGGTCAACTGCGGCCCGGGCAACCCCGACATCGCCCACACGGCGGGGGAGAACGTGAGCCTGGCCAAGATCGCCGGGAGCGAGCGCCGGATGACGGCCTGGCTGGCGGAATAGTCCCTACATAGAAGAAAGTGGCTTTCCTCGCCGGCCATTTGGCGGGGAAAGCCACTTTCGTCCCGAGCAGCACCCTCGTTGCTTAGACGGAGCCTCGGCGACGACGGGTTCCGTACCTCCGAGGATCTTTTCAAGATTCTTCCGGGAGCGGCCTCGGCCGGTCCATCCCGGGCAGTGCGAGCGTGTTGCACCGTTCCCGATCCCTACCGTTAGCGTGACCGTCATGAACCACACCCGACCCGAACGCCGGCAGGGTCCGTCGCTGGTCCGCGGCGGACTCGTCCCCGAATCCACCCACGACCAGCGCCTGCTCGACCGTCGCGGCCCCACCGGCTGGCTGCACGAGGATCCCTGGCGAGTCCTGCGCATCCAGTCGGAGTTCGTCGAGGGCTTCGGCGCCCTCGCCGACCTTCCTCCGGCGGTGACCGTCTTCGGCTCGGCCCGCACCGACCCCGACAGCCCCGACTACGAACTCGGGGTGAAGGTCGGTGCGGCGCTCGCCAAGGCGGGCTACGCGGTGATCACCGGCGGCGGCCCCGGGGTGATGGAGGCGGCGAACAAGGGCGCGCTCGAAGCCGGCGGAGTTTCGGTCGGCCTCGGTATCGAGCTGCCGCACGAACAGCGCCTCAACGACTACGTGGACCTCGGCGTCGAGTTCCGCTACTTCTTCGTCCGCAAGACGATGTTCGTCAAGTACGCCAGCGGGTTCCTGGCCCTGCCCGGCGGGTTCGGAACGCTCGACGAGCTGTTCGAGGCGCTGACCCTGGTGCAGACGCGGAAGGTCACCTCGTTCCCGGTGATCATGATGGGTGTCTCGTTCTGGTCGCCGCTGATCGACTGGATCCGCGACACGCTGCTGGCCGGCGGGAAGATCTCGCCGCAGGACGTCGGGCTGGTCTCGCTCACCGACGACCCCGACGAGGCCGTGCGCCTCATCGTCGAGGCCGACCGGCGCTCCGCCACTCAGTAGGGTTGCCACGTGTTCGTCTGTGTGTACTGCTCGTCCAGTCAGAAGATCGACCGTAAGTACATCGACCTCGCCCGGGAGGTGGGCGCCGGGCTGGCCCTGCGCGGCCACGGCCTCGTGAGCGGAGGCGCCATCGTCTCCTGCATGGGCGAGGTCGCCCGAGCCGTCCGCGACGGCGGCGGCCACACGGTCGGGGTGATCCCCCAGGCCCTCGTCGACATCGAGATCGCCGACACCGACTCCGACGAGCTGATCGTCACCGCCGACATGCGCGAGCGCAAAGGAATCATGGACGCCAGGTCCGACGCGTTCCTCGTGCTTCCGGGCGGCATCGGCACCATGGAGGAACTGTTCGAGATCTGGACCTCCCGGGTGCTGGGCATGCACGAGCGGCCGCTG
Source organism: Microbispora bryophytorum (assembly GCF_006874465.1). Classification (GTDB taxonomy): domain Bacteria; phylum Actinomycetota; class Actinomycetes; order Streptosporangiales; family Streptosporangiaceae; genus Microbispora; species Microbispora bryophytorum. Next base: position 216,560 of record NZ_VIRL01000006.1, read on the forward strand.
GTCGTCCTCGACCCGTGGGGGCTGTACGGGCCGCTGCGCGACCTGGTCGACGGCATGTACGAGCAGGGCTTCACGCGGCCCAACGTGTTCGACGCGATCTCCTGGGCGACCACGGTGGAGGAGGCGCTCGACCTGCTGGAGCAGCCCACGCACCTGCTCAGCCCCTCGGTCGGGGAGCTCGGCGAGGGCTAGAAGGCCCTCAGGCCAGGCCGCGCCGGGTCAGGGCGGGGGGCCGGCGGCCCAGCAGGGCCTCGGTCATGTCGAGGGCCTGCCGCACGTCGTGGGATGTCCGGAAGACGCTCGCGCCCACCCAGGCGTAGGCCGCGGCGGCCGCGATCGCCTCGGTCTCCTCGCCCGGGAGCGTCACCACGACGGTGTGTCCGGCCCGGGCCAGCGCGGACGCCTCCGGCAGCGAGGCGGCCTCGATCCAGCCGGACTCGATCTCGTCGCCGGGCCCGATCACGTGCGTCATGCTTCCATGCTCGCACGGAGAAGAGTTGTGGCACGATTCGTATGTGCTGGTCGTACTCGTCATCGCCGGACTCGTTGTGATCGCCTGCGTGGTCATGGTCTCGCTTGGGCACGGCGGCGAGATGGCGGAGTTCCCCCCTGACGTCCCGCCGCTCGAACTGCCCGCGGCCGGCCAGATGGCCCCCGCCGACCTGATCGCGCTTCAGCTTCCGATCGGTCTCGTGGGTTACAGCACCCAGGCGGTGGACGAGACGCTGCACCGCGTCTCGGTCGCGCTCGGGGAGCGCGACACCCGCATCGCGGTGCTGGAGCAGCGCGTGAGCGAGTTATCGTACGCGCGGCTGCAGGCCCGCGAGGAGACGAAGCGGGCCGAAACCGCCGAACCGTCCGAAAAGGCGGAACCGAAGCAGGCTGAGGACGCCGGGCGTGAGCCGGAAGTGCCCACGGGGGCGGCCCGCGAGGGCCGGGACGGCGACCTCGCCGACGCGGAAGAGGCATGGTGACGGTGCGATGACCGGATACGACGGGCTGGTCCGCTGCGGCTGGGCGGGCACGACGCCCGACTACGTCGCCTACCACGACGAGGAGTGGGGCCGTCCGGTCCACGGCGACGATCTCGTCTTCGAGCGGGTCACCCTGGAGGCGTTCCAGTCCGGTCTGTCGTGGCTGACGATCCTGCGCAAACGCGAGAACTTCCGGAAGGCGTTCGCCGGGTTCTCGATCCCGGCGGTGGCGGTCTTCGACGAAGGCGACGTGGAGCGGCTGCTCGGCGACGCGGGCATCGTACGCAACCGCGCCAAGATCGAGGCGACCGTCGCGAACGCCCGCGCCGCCCTTGAGACACCGGGCGGTCTGTCGGCGCTGGTGTGGAAGTACGCCGAGGAGCCCGGCAGGGTCCCGGCCACTCTCGCCGACATCCCGGCCCGCACCGCCGGTTCCACGGCGCTAGCCAAGGAGCTCAAGAAGCACGGCTTCCGCTTCGTCGGCCCCACCACGGCGTACGCCCTGATGCAGGCCATCGGCCTGGTCAACGACCACGTGGCCGACTGCCACGTCCGTGAGGCCGTCACCGCGCAGGTCGCCGAAGCGCCTACCGGCCTTCGAAGCGGGGCCTCTCCTTGTTGAGGAACGCCTTGGTCGCCGCCGCGTGGTCGGCGGTGGCCGCGCACTCGTCCTGAAGCTCCGCCTCCCGCTCCAGCGCCTCGGCGAGGGAGGACGCCGCCGCGTGGTCCAGCGCCGCCTTGGTCGCGGCGTACGCCCGGGTGGGCCCCTGCGCGAGCCGTACGGCGAGGTCGCGGGCGGCTGACGCCAGCCGGTCGGCCGGGACCACCTGCCCGACCAGGCCGAGCTCCAAGGCCCTGGTCGCGTTCACGACGTCGCCGAGCAGCAGCATCTCCCGGGCGCGCGCGGGACCGACGAGCCGCTGGAGGGTCCACGACGCGCCGGAGTCGGGCGCGAGCCCGATCCCGGTGAAGGCCATGGAGAACTTCGCGGTTTCGGCGGCGACGCGGAAGTCGCACGCGAACGCCAGCGAGGCCCCCGCCCCCGCGGCCACCCCGTTCACGGCGGCCACGACGGGCTTGCCCATCGAGGCGACGGCCAGCACGACCGGGTTGTAGTGCTCGCGCACGGTGTTGGCCAGGCCGAGGCCCCGGTCGAGGTTGTCGGCGTGCTCGCGCAGGTCCTGTCCCGCGCAGAAGGCCCGGCCCGCGCCGGTCAGGAGCACGGCCCGCACCGACGCGTCGCCGGCGGCGCGTCGCACGGCCGTGAGCAGGGCGGTCTTCATCGCGACGGTCAGCGAGTTCATCGCGTCGGGGCGGTTCAGCGTGATCGTGGCGACGGCTTCGTCGACGTCATACGTCACGGTCATCTCGGGCGGCTCCATTCAGGTCGTCAGATTGCGCTCGACAAACGCGGCGGCGGCGGGCAGCAGCCGGGCGGCCTCCTGCTCGAAGAAGGTGCGGGCCTTCTCCCCCGGCCAGCCCGGCGGCAGCAGCTCGGCGGGCAGCCCGGGGTCGCGGAACAGGAAGTTGCGCCAGCCGTGCACCAATCTGCTGCGGATCGCGAACACCCGGTCGTCCGGGGCGTCCTCCGGCAGCGAGCCCACCAGGTCCGCGGCGCTGGCCAGCCAATCCTCATACGCGCTGCCGATGCCGTCCAGGTCCCACGCGCGCGCGAGCAGGTCCCGCGGGTCGCCCTCGTACGCGGCGTCGAACCGGTGGCCGGGGACCCGCAGCGCGTCGAGCTCGGGCGAGGGACGCGGGCCGATCCAGGTCGTCTCCGACAGCGGGGCGTACCCGAGGAAGGCGAGGTCGGCACGCAGCCGTTCGCGCCGTGCCCGGTCCCTGACCGGTTCGAGCACCAGGACGTGCCAGCGGCCGCTCCACGGCGCGGCGCCCCGCCGGTAGACGCGGACCGCCGTCTCGTCGAGTCTGCGCTCGCACTTCGGCGTGACCGCGTACCCGGGCCCCTGCGGTAGCCGTACGGGGTCGAGCCAGCCCTGCCTGACCATGCGCGATATCGCGGTCCTGACCGCCGGCGCCGCGATGTCGAGCGGCGAGAGCAGCCTCACGAGCGCGGCCACCGAGGCACGGCTGCCACGAGTGCGAAGGTGGTCCCCAAAGAGGTCGAAAAGCGCGGCTCGGGCGTTCACCCCACCCAGTGTGGGGTCACGTCCGGTCCGCCCACAACGCGTGCCCCGTCGCATTGATCCACTGACCGGAGCCGGGCCGTTACCTTTTTGAGCTCGGAGGCGGGATAATAGAACATCACAGAAACGTGAATACGCCGGTTACCCTCTGGGGCGGCCGACAACGCGGGAAGGGATACACGCATGGCGGCGATGAAGCCACGGACCGGTGACGGTCCGCTGGAGGTCACCAAGGAAGGACGGGGCATCGTCATGCGGGTCCCTCTCGAAGGTGGCGGCCGACTCGTCGTGGAGCTGTCCGCGGACGAGGCCGGCGCCCTCGGTGACGCGCTCAAGAAGGTGGTCGGCTGATCCGTCGGCCGACCTGTTCGATTCACGGCCCTGGCGGCGGGAGATCCCGCCCCGGGGCCGCCCTGTTGGAGGTGGACGTGCCCATCGAGACCACGCCGGTCCTCGCCGATGCTCACAGCGCTCACCGCGCTCACGGCGCTCAGAGCCCCCAGAGCGCGCACGGCGCTCAGGGCACTCACGGCGCTTATGGTGCCGGGCCCGCGCCGGACGCCGACCTGGTGGCCGTGCCTTTCGGCCCCGGACCGACGGCCCCTGCCCCGGCGCCCTGGCTGGAGTCTCCCGTGCCGGTGGACGCGCTGCTGGCGCACTACGAGGCCAAGGGGGAGCCCGGCGAGGTCGTGGAGGTGCCCACCGTCCGGGACGGCGGCGGCGTGCGGCGCGTCCTGTTCTACGGCGTCGGCGACGGCTCGGCCGCCGCGCTGCGCAAGGCCGGGGCGGCCGTCGCGAGGCGGGCCAAGGGCAGGGCGTCCCTGTCGGTCGTCGTCCCGTCCGAGGGGGATGTGGCCGCCCTGGCCGAGGGCGCGCTGCTCGCGGCGTACGCGTTCACCGTGGGCAACGGCCGCTCGAAGCCGGTCGGGGAGATCGTCTTCGTCGGCGGGGACGAGCGGGACCTGAAGCGCGGCGAGGCGGTCGCGCGGGCCGCAGCGCTCGCCCGTGACCTCGTCAACACCCCCTCCTCCGTGAAGACGCCCGCCTGGCTCGCCGAGCAGGCCAAGGCGGTCGCCGCCGGCTCCGGGCTCGACGTACGCGTGTGGGAGGAGTCCGAGCTCGGCGAGTTCGGCGGCATCCGGGCGGTCGGCCAGGGGTCGATCAGCCCGCCGTGCCTGGTCCAGCTCTCCTACACGCCGGACAACCCGCGCGCCCACGTGGTGCTCGTCGGCAAGGGCATCACGTTCGACACCGGCGGCCTTTCCCTGAAGCCCACCGAGGGCATGAAGGCGATGAAGACCGACATGGCGGGCGGGGCCGCCGTCATCGCCGCGATGAGCGCGCTGGCGGCCTTCGATGCGCCGGTGCGGGTCACCGGGCTCGTGGCGTGCGCGGAGAACTCCATCTCCGGCTCGGCGCAGCGGCCCGGGGACGTCATCACCCAGTACGGCGGGCGCACGGTGGAGGTGCTGAACACCGACGCGGAGGGCCGTCTCGTGCTGGCCGACGCGCTGGCGTACGCCCACGCCGAACTGGACCCGGACGTCGTGATCGACGTCGCCACGCTGACCGGCGCGGCCAAGGTAGCGCTCGGCGTGAACCTGGGCGCGCTCTACGCCACCGACGAGTCGCTGGCCGCGGACCTGGTGGCCGCCGGAGAGGCGGGCGGGGAGCGGCTGTGGCGGATGCCGCTCGTCGAGGACTACCGCGCGATGCTCGACTCCGACGTGGCCGACCTGGCCAACGTCGACAGGAGGATGTCGGGCGCGGCGGGGTCGATCGCCGCCGCCCTGTTCCTGCGGGAGTTCACCGGCGGGCGGCCCTGGGCGCACCTGGACATCGCGGGGCCCGCGCGGGCCGCCTCCGACGAGGGCGAGATCACCAAGGGCGGCACCGGCTTCGGTGTCCGCCTGCTCCTGCGCTACCTCACCACCGCTTCACGGGCCCGCACGACGACCTGAGAGGCGGAGCGGTCCCGCGGCGGGCGCCGGTCAGTCGAGTCTGACGGCGGCCAGCAGCCCGGAGCCGAGCGGCAGCATCAGGGGACGCAGCCGTTCGTCGTTCCTCGCGAGCTTGCCCAGCTCCCGGATCGCGACCGTGTCCGGGTCGCGCCGGGTGGGGTCGGCCACCTGGTCGTCGCAGAAGGCGTCGGCGAAGACGACGACCCCGCCCCGGCGCAGGAGCCGTACCGACTCGTTGAGGTAGTCGATGTACTCCTGCTTGGCCGCGTCGCAGAAGACCATGTCGTAGCCGCCGTCGGCGAGGCGGGGAAGGACGTCGAGCGCGCGGCCGCCGATCAGGCGGATGCGGCTGCCGGAGAACCCCGCCTCCGCGAACGTCTGCCGAGCCATGCGCTGATGTTCCGGCTCCACGTCCACGCTCGTGAGCGTGCCGTCCGGGCGCATGCCGCGCAGCAGCCACAGGCCGGAGACCCCGCATCCGGTGCCGACCTCCACCACCGAGCGCGCGTTCACCACGGTGGCGAGGAAGCAGAGCGCCGCTCCGCACCCGGGCAGGATCGGGCGCGCCCCGACCTCGATGCCACGCCGGCGTGCGGTCCGCAGGATGTCGTCCTCCGGGACGAACTCCTCCGCGTACTCCAGGCTGGCCGGTGTCGCCATCGGCCTCTCCCTCCCCTGCTTCATCTTGGACGCAGCCTAGGGGAGTCGGACCGGAACGGGAACTCACGCCACAACGGGGACGTTGCACGCTTTGAACGGTCTTTGTTCGAGACCGCTCGGCTCGCGGTGCGCAGGAAGGGGCGAAACCAGGCACTATGGCTGTAGCGACGATCCTGCAGAGAGGAATGCCGGTGGACGAGCACGACCACCAGGCGGAGACTTCGGTGTCCGACTGGACGCCTCCCACCTGGGAGGAGGTCGTCCGAACTCATTCCGCTCGGGTCTACCGGCTGGCCTATCGGCTCACGGGTAACGTCCACGACGCCGAGGACCTCACTCAGGAAGTCTTCGTCCGGGTCTTCCGGTCCCTGTCGAGCTACACCCCGGGCACGTTCGAGGGGTGGCTGCACCGGATCACGACGAACCTCTTCCTCGACATGGCGCGGCGCAGGCAGCGCATCCGCTTCGAGGGGCTGGCGGACGACGCCGCGGAGCGGCTGCGCGGCCGCGAGCCGTCCCCGGCGCAGGCGTACGACGACGCACACCTGGAGCCCGACATCCAGGCCGCGCTCGACGCCCTGGCTCCGGAGTTCCGGGCGGCCGTGGTGCTGTGCGACATCGAGGGACTGTCCTACGAGGAGATCGCCGCGACACTCGGCGTGAAACTCGGCACGGTGCGCAGCCGCATCCACCGCGGGCGCGCCCAACTGCGGGAGGCACTCGACCACCGGGCGCCCTCCGCGAACCGGAACGGCGATCAAACCCCCCCTTCAATCAGCAGGGAGGGACTGTGAGTCATCTTGACGAGCGCGTCTCCGCGCTCATCGACGGCGAACTCAGTCACAACGAGCGGGAACGCGCGCTCGCGCACCTGACCTTCTGCGCGGACTGTCGCGCGGAGGTCGACGCGATGCGCGCGCTGAAGTCCCGCCTGCGGTCCATGGATCCGCCCGCCATGCCGGCGGACCTCACCATGTCGCTGCTGCGCATGGCGGAGCCTGGAGGGCCGTTGCCGCCGCGGATGCGGCCCTTTCCCGACCATCCGGCCTTCGGCACCGGGCGACTGCCCGGCATGCACGCCGCCGGGCCCATGGACAACCGGCCCCGGGGCCGGGACGAGGGACGATCGAGGCCGGGGCGGCCCGGTAGGGCCAGACGAGCGGGATACGTCGCCGTGGGAATGGCCGGCGCCGCCGTCGCCCTCGGCACCATGCTCATGGCCGGGGGATCCACGGCCACCCCGAACCCGACACCCGGCCAGATGTTCGTACAGCATCCCGCCCAGAACAGGGCGCCCGTGGTGAGCGTGTCGCCCACCCCGTCACCCAGCGTCACCGGGGGGCTTTCGCGCTGATTCGGGGAATCGGCATACGATCGGACACCACAGCCGACGTGTGCCGCGTTCCTCGTTACCGCGGCTGCTCAGCGGATGACGCCGTGTGCGAGGAGTGACTGCCGCGATGACCGACGAAACGCGTCCGTACGGCGCGTCGGACCGGCCCGAGTTCCTTCCCGCGGGCGAGGAGCCGCAGGGCCCTGCGGACGGCCCTCCGCCCTCCACCGACGCGTACGGCATGGGCCCCGGATGGGCTCCGCCGCCGTTGTATCCCGTCGTGCCGCAGCGGGAGCCGCGCGGCCCGAACATCGCGCTGTTCGCCGCCCTGGCCGTGGTCATCGCGCTCGTGGCGGGCGGGCTGGCGAGCTGGGGCACGTTCCTGCTGACGCGTCCCTCCTCCGGCATCGACCCCGGATACGCGCTGAGCACCCCGTCGAAGCAGCCCACGGCCCGGCCGCCCGAGTCGGTGGCCGGGGTGGCCGCCAAGGTCCTGCCCAGCGTGGTCTCGCTGGAGGTCAAGGGCAACAGCGAGGCCGGCACCGGGTCGGGCTTCGTCATCAAGGGCGGCTACATCATCACGAACAACCACGTCGTGGCCGTCGCGGGACAGGCCGGGCAGATCCGCATCCGCTACAACGACCGCACCTCCTCGGGGGCGCGCGTCGTCGGCCGCGACCCCAACTCCGACATCGCGATCGTCAAGCCGGACGGGACCGTCAGGGCGCCGGAGCTGCCCCTCGGCAACTCCGACGGCGTGGTCGTCGGCGACCCCGTCATCGCGGTCGGCTCGCCCCTCGGCCTGTCCGGCACGGTCACCACCGGCATCGTCAGCTCGCTCAACCGGCCCGTCGAGGCGGGCGGCAGCACCGGGTCCGACTACGCGCTCATCAACGCGATCCAGACGGACGCCGCCATCAACCCCGGCAACTCGGGCGGCCCCCTGGTCAACGCCGCGGGCGAGGTGATCGGGGTGAACTCGGCGATCGCCACCGTCGGCGGGTCCCTGCTCGGCGAGCAGTCCGGCAGCATCGGCCTCGGCTTCGCGATCCCCGTGAACCAGGCGCGCCGCATCGCGAAGGAGCTCATCACCACGGGAACGGCCCGCACCTCCAGGATCGGCATCACGATCGACCAGAGCTACCAGGGCCAGGGGGTGCGGATCGCCACCCAGACCGAGGGCGGCACCGTGCCGGTCACGCCGGGGGGCCCGGCCGCGAAGGCGGGCCTGCACGCGGGAGACGTCATCCTGGAGGTCGACGGCCAGGCCGTGAGCGACAGCCGGGAGCTGATCGTCACCATCCGCAGCAAGGCCCCCGGCGACCAGGTGCGGATCAGGTTCCGGCACGACGGCGAGGTGCGGACGGCCACGGTCACGGTCGGCGCGGCTCCCGCCCCCAGCGCGCGGCCCTCATGAAGGAGGGCGTCCCCTGTCCACAGCTCGGGGCGCGGGCATTAGTCTGAGTTCAGCGTCACACGTGCAGGAGGAGATCGCCATGTTCGGACTCGGCTGGGGGGAGGCCCTGGCGCTGGTGGTGATCGCCCTGCTCGTCTTCGGACCGGAGAAGCTGCCTCAGGCGGCCTCGCAGGCGGGCCGCACGCTGCGGCAGCTCCGGCAGATGGCCAACAACGCGAAGGCGGACCTGCAGGCCAACATGGGGCCCGAGTTCGCCAACTTCGACCCGGCCGATCTCAACCCCAAGAACTTCGTGCGCAAGCACCTGCTCGAGGACATCGAGAACGACTGGAACAACAGCCCGGACACGACGGCCGAGCCGGTCGCCGCCCCCACGCCGGAGCTGGGCGTGGGGGAGATCCCGCCGTACGACAACGAGGCGACCTGACCCGCTCTGGGTCGTGCCGGGCACTCCCTAGTGCTTGACCGGTGAGATGTCGAGCTTCAGGCCCTTGAGGCTGGTCGACTTCTTGCCGAGGTCGGCCGCGATCCTGCGCAGCTCGGCGGCCGCCGGGGCGTCGGGGTCGGTCAGCACGAGCGGCTTGCCCTCGTCGCCCCCCTCACGCAGCCGCATGTCGATCGGCACCTGGCCGAGCAGCGGCACGCGCGCGCCCAGCGTGCGGGTCAGCGCGTCGGCCACGGTCTGGCCGCCGCCCTCGCCGAAAACGGAGATGCGTTCGTCGCAGTGCGGACAGGGCAGCCACGCCATGTTCTCGATAACGCCCGCGATCTGCTGGTGGGTCTGGGCGGCGATCGACCCGGCCCGCTCGGCCACTTCGGCGGCGGCCTGCTGCGGGGTCGTCACGACCAGGATCTCGGCCGTGGGCATGCGCTGGGCGACCGAGATCGCGATGTCGCCGGTGCCCGGCGGCAGGTCCATCAGCAGGACGTCGAGGTCGCCCCAGTAGACGTCGGTGAGGAACTGGTACAGCGCGCGGTCGAGCATCGGGCCGCGCCACACCACCGGCGTGTTGCCCTCGGGCTTGAACATGCCGACCGAGATGACCTTGATGTCATGCGCCACCGGCGGCATGATCATGTCCTCGACCTTGGTGGGCCGCTCGCTCACGCCGAGCATGCGCGGCACCGAGTGGCCGTAGATGTCGGCGTCCACGACGCCGACCTTCAGGCCTTGGGAGGCCATCGCGGCGGCGAGGTTCACCGTGACGGACGACTTGCCGACGCCGCCCTTGCCGCTCGCGACGGCGAACACGCGGGTCAGCGAGCCGGGCTTGGCGAAGGGGATCTCCTTCTCCGGCCCGCGGTCGCCGCGCAGCTTCGTCTGCAGTTCCTTGCGTTGCTCGGGACTCATGACGTCCATGTCCACGTGGACGCGGGACACGCCGTCGATCCGGGACACGGCTCCGGTGACGTCTCGGGTGATGGTGTCCTTCAGGGGGCAGCCGGCGACGGTCAGGAGCACGCCAACGCGCACCACCCCGTCGGGGGAGATGTCGACGTTCTTGACCATGCCGAGCTCGGTGATCGGCCGGCGGATCTCCGGGTCGTTCACCGTAGCCAGCGCGGCCATGACCAGTTCAGGGGATGGTGCCATGAATCCATGCTATGGACTCAGCGGGCATCCTCCGAACCCGCCCCACGCGATCTAGGCGGATCCGCGGTCAACTCGTCCTGCAGACGCTGGAGCTCCGAGCGGATGTAGTCGCGTGTGGCCACCTCGCCGAGCGTTATGCGCAGTCCGGCGATCTCCCGGGTGAGGTACTCGATCTCGGCCTGGTCGCGCTCGGCCGTCATCCTGTCCTGCTCGTACTGGATGCGGTCGCGGTCGGCCTGCCGGTTCTGCGCCAGCAGGATCAGCGGCGCGGCGTACGACGCCTGGAGCGAGAGCATCAGGGTCAGGAAGATGAACGGGTAGGGATCGAACTTGTACGGCGCGAACACGTTCCACAGCAGCCACACCCCGACGAACACGGTCATGTAGACGATGAACCGTGCCGTGCCGAGGAAGCGCGCGAACCGCTCCGAGAACTCGCCGAACGCCTCGGGGTCGTAGTAGAGCCGCAGGCGGTAGGTCAGCTCGCGCGGCTGGTCGAGGCGTTCTGTCATGGGCGTTCTGTCATGGGCGTTCCCGCCAGTCCTCCGGGAGCATGTGGTCGAGCACGTCGTCGACGGTCACCGCGCCGAGCAGGCGGCCCAGCTCGTCCACGACGGGGACCGCGACCAGGTTGTACGTCGCGAGGTACGACGCCACCTCGTGGACCGTCAGCTCGGGCCTGATCGGGTCCACGGTGATGTCTATCACGCTGCCGAGCAGCGTCGACGGAGGCTCCCTGAGCAGCCGCTGGAAGTGCGCCACCCCCAGGAAGCGCCCGGTCGGCGTCTCGCCCGGCGGGCGGGTCACGTACACCTGGGCGGCGACGGCGGGGGGACGCTCCTCCTGACGGATGTGCGCCAGGGCCTCGGCCACGGTGGAGGTCGGCGGGAGGACGACCGGCTCGGTCGTCATCATGCCGCCGGCGGTGAACTCGCCGTAGGTCAGCAACCGCCGGACCGGCGCGGCCTCTTCGGGCACCATGAGCCGCAGCAGCCCCTCGGCCTGCTCGGCGGGCAGTTCCTGCAGCAGGTCGGCGGCGTCGTCGGGGCTCATCTCCTCCAGCACGTCGGCGGCGCGCTCCCGGTGCAGCCGGCTCAGCACGAGCACCTGGTCGCGCTCGGGCAGCTCCTCCAGCACGTCGGCGAGCCGGTCGTCGTCCAGTGCGGCGGCGACCTCGGCCATCCGCTTGGTCGGCAGCTCGTGCAGCATGTTCGCCAGGTCGGCCGGGCGCAGCGCCTCGAAGGCGGCGAGCAGGTTGGCCGCGCCCTGGTCCTTCTGGATCCCCGCGAAGCCGGTGATCTCGTCCCAGTCGACGATCAGCGTCTCGCCCCTGCGCCGCGTCCCGCGGCGTACCGCGACCTTCGTGATGAGCCAGTCGGACGGCCTCGGCTGCTCCATGGCCAAGTCCTGTACGGTCACCCGCTCGCCCTTGTACGTGACGGTGCGGTCGAGCATCTCCCCGATGGCGAGCGTCTCGGCGTCCCGGCACTCGAACCTGCGCATGTTGAGCTTGCCGGTGAAGATGAGCGCGCGGGCCTCGATGCTGGTGATCCTGGTGATCGGCAGGAAGACCCGCCGGCGTGGCTGGACCTCGACGACGAAGCCGTGCACCCGGGGGAGCATCGGTCCACGCAGCGAGACGACGACGTCCCGGATCCGGCCGATCTGGTCGCCGGCCGGGTCGAAGACCGCCAGTCCCGCCAGGCGCGCCACGAAGATCCGATCCACTCTGCCAGGTTACGCACGGATGCGGACGGCTCCGGGTTATGACAGGATCAAAGCCGATTATTGGTAATTACATGGGCAGGTGACGATGAGGGCTGTCAGCCTGGCGATCGCGACCGTCTCGGCCTTCTGTTTCGGGTTCTCCGGACCGATGGCGAAGATCCTCGGCGCGGCGGGGCTCACGCCGCTGGAGGCCGTGTGGGTCCGCATGGCGGGGGCCGGCGTGCTCCTGCTGGCGGTCCTGGCCGTCGTCAGGCCGCGCGCGCTGCGCATCCCCCGCGACCGCCTGCTGTTCTTCGCGGCGTACGCCGCGATCGCCGTGGCCGCCGTGCAGGCCCTCTACTTCGTGGCCATCACCCGTCTGCCGGTCGGTGTGGCGCTGCTGATCGAGTACACCTCTCCGGTGATGGTGGTCCTGTGGGTGCGGTTCGTCCGGCGGCTGCGGCTGCCGCGCTCGGCCTACCTGGGGGCGCTGATCGCGGTCGCCGGGCTGGCGATCGTCGTGCAGGTCTGGGAGGGGCTGCGCCTCGACGCGCTCGGACTGCTGCTCGCCCTTGTCGCCGCCGCCTGCTGCGCCGGATATTTCCTGATGAGCGATTCGTTCGGGGACGACGTGGACACGCTGGGCCTGATCGGCTGGGCCATGCTCGGCTCGGCGGTCGTCCTGCTGCCCCTCTCCCGGCCCTGGAACATCGACTGGCCGGCGTTCACCCGCGCCGTCGAGGTCTCCGGTCACACGGTGCCGGTCGCCGCGGCCGGCGTCGTGCTGGTCGTGGTGGCCACCGTGATCGCGTACGCGACCGGGGTCACGGCCGTCCGGCGGCTGTCGGCCGCGGTCGGGGCGACGGTCGCCTCGATGGAGGTCATCGCGGGCGCGGTGGTCGCCTGGGTGCTGCTCGGGGAGCGGCTGGGAGCCGCCCAGATCGCCGGTGGCGTGATCGTGCTCGCCGGGGCTCTGCTGGCCCAGACCGCCACCGTACGGCTCGGCTCGGAGCAGCACACCGCCGAGGTGGCCGAGACCGTACGCGTGTGAGGCTCAGGTGCCGGGTAGATCAGGTGCGGGGGTGAGCCGTACGACGGTGGACCCCTCGGCCCAGCGGGCGGTCAGACCCGCGGCGTCGCGGGCGTTCAGGCGCTCCTTGGCCAGCGCGGCCACGGCCTCGGGGGCGGCCGCCTGGTCCACCACCTCGGCGACGGCCGGGAAACGGACGAGTTCGGCGCCGTTGTCCTTGCTGCGGAGCACGACCTCGATCTCGCTCCGCCCGGCCGCGAGCTCGGCCAGCCCGGGCAGCGACTGCTCCCCTCCGCCGGCCACCACGTAGAGCGCGCCGTCGTGCCACACGTGCCAGGCCAGCCGGACCCCGGAGGGCAGGGCGAGCCACAACACGCCGGACTTCTTCGCGCCCTCTTCGATCACCGGGAGGTTCATGCCTCCCAGCCTATTGACCACGCTACGGTGTGCCCATGCGCGCTCGACGTTCGTGCCTGGCGGTGCCGGGCAGCAACCCGCGTTTCCTGGAAAAGGCCCAGGGTCTCGCGGCCGACGAGGTCTTCCTGGACCTGGAGGACTCCGTCGCGCCCGGCGCGAAGGACGAGGCGCGCCGCAACGTCGTCGCCGCGCTCAGGGAGGGCGACTGGACGGGGAAGACGGTCGTCGTGCGGGTCAACGACCTCACCACCCGATGGACCTACCGGGACGTCATCGAGGTCGTCGAAGGCGCCGGCGACCGGCTCGACTGCCTCATGCTGCCGAAGGCCGCGGACGCCTCCCACGTCGCCTGGCTCGACACCCTTCTCGGCCAGATAGAGCGGGCCACCGGCCTGCCCGAGGGCGGCATCGGCATCGAGGCGCAGATCGAGGACGCCCGGGGTCTCGTCAACGTGGACGACATCGCCGCCTCCTCGCCCCGGCTGGAGACGCTGGTCTTCGGCCCGGCCGACTTCATGGCCTCGATCGGCATGCGGACGCTCGTGGTGGGCGAGCAGCCCCCCGGGTACGGCGAGGGCGACGCCTACCACTACATCCTCATGCGCATCCTGATGGCCGCCCGTGCGCACGGACTCCAGGCGGTCGACGGGCCATACCTGCAGATCCGCGATCTGGAGGGCTTCCGCCGGGTCGCCATGCGGTCGGCCGCCCTCGGGTTCGACGGCAAGTGGGTGCTCCACCCGTCGCAGGTGGAGGCGGCCAACGAGGTGTTCTCGCCGTCGCAGGAGGACTACGACCACGCCGAGCTCATCCTCGACGCGTACGAGTACTACACGACGGTCGAGAAGCGGGGCGCGGTCATGCTGGGCAACGAGATGATCGACGAGGCGTCGCGGAAGATGGCACTGGTGGTGGCGGCGAAGGGCCGCGCCGCCGGCCTTACCCGGTCCGGCTCCTTCACCCCGCCCAGCTGATCACCCGCGGCACGCGAAGAATGGACATATGAACGAACCACAGCCGGGCCCGGATCAGGCCGCCGGCCCGAACCAGCTGCCCGGTCCCTACCTGGCGCCCGGGCCGTACGCGGGCGGGACCGCCTGGCCGGCCGGTCCGCCGCAGCCGCCGCCACCCGCCGCGGCCCAGCCACAGTGGTCGTCTTCAGGCCCGTACGGGGGCCCGTACGCGGGACCTTATCCGTGGGGGCCGCCCCCGCGGGCCCGCTGGGTCGTCCCGCCCCCGACCGGCACCCGTTACGACCGCCTGGCCCGTACGGCGTCGCACCGCTGGTGGCGGCCGATCCTCGGCACGGCGGCGATCATCGCGGTCTTCCTGGTGCTCTCGATCTTCGTCGGCCTGGTGGCCTTCGTGATCTCGCTCGTCACCGGCGTGCCCATGGTGCGGACGGGGACCCGGCTGTTCGCCGATCCCGTCCTCGACCTCGGGTTCCAGCTGGGGGTCATCGCTCTGCTGCTGCCGCTGGTGCTCGGCGCGGCGTGGCTGCTCCAACGAAGACCGCCGGGGTCGCTGTCGTCGGTGGCCCTGCGGCTGCGGTGGCGGTGGCTGGGGGCCTGCCTGCTGGTCGCGCTGGTGGCGGTCGTGCTCGGCCAGGTGATCGAGGCGATGACTCTGCTGTCCGCCGGGGTGGATCCCGGATTCCGCTGGGCGGGCTGGGGGGAGTTCCTCCCGGCCATCATCGTGGTCCTGCTGCTGGTGCCGTTCCAGTCGGCGGCCGAGGAGTACGCCTACCGCGGGTGGATCATCCAGGGGTTCGGGGCATACCTGCGCAATCCGTGGCCGGCGATCCTGGTGGGCGCGGCGGCCTTCGCCGCCTCGCACGGCTACACGGGCTGGGGAATCGTCTACGTCTTCGCGTTCGGCATGCTCATGGGGTGGCTGGCGGTCCGCACCGGCGGGCTGGAGGCGCCGATCGCCCTGCACGCGACCAACAACATTGTGGCGTTCGGAGTCGTCGCGGCTTCGGGGGACATGGGAAGCGCGATGGAACAGGGCGAGGTGCCCTGGGAGTCGCTGATCGGATCGGCCGTCCAGTTCGCGGTTTTCGGCATCGGCGTGCTGATAATCGCCCGAAAGTGGGCAATTCAGACGGTCTCCCGATAAATCTCACTAGAGAGGTATGGCCCGCACGCTCTTCCCGTGTTGCTCTGGATTCGTGATGGGGTATCACTGTGATCGCTTTGCCGTACGACAGGTGGAACGGTCCGGATTGACCTCTCCGGGAGGAGGTACTGAGCGTGGTCTCAGGCCCCCACGACCGTGACCGCCGGCGCGACGCCGGCGAACCCTCCTCCGTGCCCCCGCCGGAGCTGCACCACCGGCCGCCAGGCCCGTCCCCGTGGGCGATGCCTCCGTTCGCGGCCCCGATTCCCGAGGACGCGGCACCGGACGACACGGCACCGGACCACGCGGCACCGGACGACACGGCGCCGGGGGACGACGAGGACACCCGGCCGCACCGCACGATCGGCGATGCGGACTTATCCGGCCAGGACTTATCCGGCCGGGACTTACGCGGCGACATCTGGGCCCCGCGTCCCGGAGCGGACGCGGGCGACGGGCCGGAACCGCAAGCACGGCGCGACCGCGGGCCCAGGACCGGCCGCAGGCCCTATGCGGCGCCGTACGCAACAGGGCCGTCCGGAACAGGGCCGTCCGGGACAGGGGAACCGCGTCACAGCCGCTCCGGCGGGCGAGATCCCGAGGATCCCGGCGACGCCGGCGCGACGGGCCCGCCCGGCCGGGCCGGCGCCCCCACGACCTGGCATGGCGAGGGTGCCAGGTCGTCGGGGGAGGCGGCGCAGGAGCCCAGAGCGCAGGAGGAGGGCCGGCGCCGCCGGATCGTGAACCGGCCGGACAAGCTGGTCGCCTCGGGCCCGCCACGGCGGCGGCGTGCCCAGATCCCCCGTGAGAACCCGGACGGGCCCGACGCCCCCGAGATCGTCACCCCCGCATCGGGACCGTTGCGTGAGCACAACCCCGATCAGCACAATCCCGATCAGCACGACCCCGGCGAGCGGGGGGAGAACGCGTGGGCGCACATGCCGCCCGAGCCCGCCTCCCGTCACGGGCTGGGAGAGCTCTCCGGCATCCGCATGAGCCCCGAGATCCCGGTCGAGCCCGAGCACGACGACCCGCCGGTCGAGCCGGTCGAGCCGGTCGAGCCGGTCGAGCGCATCGGGCGTCCGCCGGGGGGCCGCCCGGCCCGTCCCGACGCGCTCGTGGCCGTCGGCCCGCCACGAGGGAGCGGCGGACGCCGCCACAGGCGGGTGCTGCCGGTCCGGCGGTTCCATCCGCACCTGCCGCGGATGGTCGCCCCGGCGGTGATCGCCGTGGTCCTCGTCGCGGCCGCCGTGCTGGGCGTGGCCGTCGTCAGGTGGGCCGGCGGCCCGTCCACGACCGGGCTGCGCCTCGCCGCCGGAGACGGCCAGTCGGGCGACGCGGCGTTCTCGGCGCCCGGACTGCCGGGCAACGGCTCCAGCCAGGTGCTCACCGCGTTCGCCGCGGCGGGCGCGACGGTGGTGGCGGCGGGCAGCGACACGACGAGCCCGCTCGCCCGGCCGCTGTTCCTCGTGTCCGCCGACGGCGGTGCGCACTGGCAGACGGGCCGGGTCGCCGACGCCCCCGGGTACGAGTCCGCGCCCGGGGCGGTCGGCAGGGTCGCGGGCGGCGACGGCCGCTGGCTCGCCGTCGGCACCGACGCGCCCGGCTCCGCGGGCCCGGCCGCCCGTGGCATGTGGGTCTCCTCCGACGGCCGGTCCTGGACCGCGGTGGACCCCGCCCGGCTGGCCGCGTTCTGGAGCCAGGACAGGATCACCGACGTGGCGCGGACCGCGACCGGCTTCCTCGCCGTGGGCGCCACGACCCTGCGGGACGGCACGGCGGGCCCGGTCGCCTGGGTGTCGCCCGACGGCGTCGGCTGGACCAGGGTGGACACCGACCAGATCGGCACCCCCGACAAGGTCAGGGCGATGCGGGCGGTGGCCGCCCGGGGCGACCGGGTGGTGGCGCTCGCCGATCCGGGGTCGGGCGAGTCCATCTCGGTCGTCCTGCGCTCCGACGACGGCGGCCGCACCTGGCTGCGCACGGCCGCGGCCCTGGCGGACGTGCGGGCGGAGCCCGGCGCGCTGGCCGTGACCAAGAAGGGCTTCGTGCTCGTGCCCACCCGGCAGAAGTCGGACGGCGGCGAGGTCCGGGTCTACTGCTCGCCGGAGGGCGCCGACTGGACGCAGTGCGGCACGATAGGGCCGCTCGGCGCGGAGGGGACGGGCGTGCGCGGCCTGGCCGCCTCTGCGGCGGGCGTCGCGGCGGTGGCCGAGTCGGAGTGGGAACGGTACGCCGTCTACACCAGCCAGGACGGGCGCGAGTGGACCAGGAGCGCCGACCTCGGCGCGATCCCGGGGACGCTGCGCGGGCTGGCCGTCACCGACGCCGGCGTCCTCGTGGCGGGCGGCGACAAGCGCGGGCCCGGCGACGTGGAGAACCTTCCTGTGCTGATCACCGCGGGGAAGGGCGAGGCGGCGCACACCGTGCCGCTCAAGGACATCGCCGGGCTCAACCGGCTGGCCAGGGACACCGCCGACGTCGCCGCCTCCGGTGGCACGTTCGTGGCCGTGGGCGCGGCCAACGGCGACGCCGCGATCTGGACGAGCGGCAACAACGGGGCCAACTGGGAGGACGCGGCGTTCCCCGACCTGCTGGGCGGACCGGGGCGCCAGGCGCTCAGCGGCGTGGTGCACGGCCCGAGGGGATGGCTCGCCGTCGGCAGCACGACGACCGACCCGGCGGTGACCCGGCCGCTGCTGGTCACCTCGGCCGACGGGAAGAGCTGGCGGCCCGGTCCCGCGATCGAGGTGCCCGCGGGCCATTTCCTGCTCGCGCCCGCGGTGGTGGCCGCCGGGCCGAAGGGCTACGTCCTGGCGGGGGAGGACAGGTCCGCCACGGGGACGCTGCCCGCCCTGTGGTTCAGCCCCGGCCTCAAGCGGTTCACCCGTTCCGCCCCGGGTAGCATGCCGGCCGGAGGGGCGGGGGTGCGCATCTACGACGTCACGGCGACGTCCGAGGAGTTCGTGGCGGTCGGCGGGTCGGGCACCGCGGACCGGGAGACGGGGGTGGTCTGGGTCTCCACCGACGGGCTCAACTGGAACGCACGCGGCCGGGTCCTGCCGCCGGACACCACCTCGGCCGGGCTGCGCCACGTGGTCGCGACCGAGGCCGGCGTGGTGGTCGCGGGCACCGCGATGACCGAGGACGGTCCCCGCCCGTTCTCCGCGGTGTCCACCGACGACGGCGCGAGCTGGGAGTACGGCACGCTGCCCGCCGATGCCGCCGCCTCGGTCCTCGACCTGACCGCGACCGGGCGGGGACTGGTCGCCGTCGGGTCGCACCGGTCGCCCGCGGAGGGCGGCGAGGCCGACAGCGCCGCCTGGGTGTCCGAGGACGGGGTGGAGTGGTCGCGCCAGACGCTCACCCAGGACGGCCTCGGCGGCCAGGGGACGCAGTGGCTCGGGGCGGTGGCGGTCTCCGGCGACCGGGTCGTGGCCATCGGCAGGTCGACCGGCTCCGACGCCGGATACGCCGCCGGATACGCTGACGATCATTTGACGATATGGCGCAGCACCGTCACGGAGCGATGATCCCGGAGACGACCCCCCATTCGGCGAGGGCGCCGGCGAGGCCGTCGGTCAGCGGGAGCCGCGGGAGGTCGGACGGCGCGCACCAGCGGGCATCGGCGGCGTCGTCGCCGGCGACCGGCACGCCCGAGGCGGTCGCCACGTAGTCGTGGATCTCGAAGGTCGCGCCGCCGGGGGCGGGCCGCAGCACGGTCCCGGCGAGCCGCACGACGGTGACGTCGAGGCCGGTCTCCTCGCGCAGTTCGCGGCGCAGCGCCTGCTCGTCGGTCTCGCCGGGCTCGACTCTGCCGCCGGGCAGCGACCACAGCCCCTCGCCGGGAGGGCGGCCCCGCCGCACGAGCAGCAGACGCCCCTCGGCGTCGGTGATGATCGCGCCCACACATCGGATGCACCGCACATCACCAAGATTACGACTAGATAACGGGCAGGCTCTTGACGTACGGACATCACGGAAGCACCGTGAATATTTGTGAGAACCGCGCCAACATGTCCGCGGTGCTTCGGGTCGCTACACGAACCGAACGTCTGGTCGAGTTCCTGGCGATGCGCCGCCCACGGGGACGTCCTGCCCTTCCAGCCTCCCCGGCGGCCCTCTCTGGCCGCTCTGGAGGCCCTGTGCGAGGCGGCCAGGGTGCCTGTCTGGCTCCCGTGGCCGCTGCCCTCCGGATGGCTGGTGACGGGCTTCGGCGAGGTGGGTGACGAGCGCAGCGGCACGAGGGCGAGCGTCGTCGCCCTCGCCGGCCCGTCGGTCACCCACGGTCCCGCCGACATGCTGCTCATCGCAGAGGAGCCCGGCATCGGTCTCGGCGCCGCGTACGCCGGGCTGCCGGGCCCGGACCCGGGGGCGGGCTTCGACGCCGGGCCGCCGCACGCCAAGATCGACGCACGCGGCCATCCGACGGCGCTGTGGTGCGCGGGGCGGGCGGTGCCGGGAGACCGGGCCGTCTACGTGGGCGAGGCTCTCGGCAACTGGTTGTGGACGGTCGCCTGGCCGGTCGAGGCCGGGTGCTTCATCGCGCTGGCCCACCTGTCGCTGCGTGACCTGCGCGACCAGGACCAGGCGCTCGACCTGCCCTTCGGGGCCTTCTCGCCGCGCCTCGACGGGGATGTCTAGTACGGCGGGTCCGAAGCGCGAGGGATAGTAAGGTTCTGAGCCGTGACAGCGCGCATCGAACGAGTGGTGAGCTCGGGCCTGGTGGACATCGAAGGCGACGAGCACAAGGTCGAGAACAACACCTGGATCGTGGGTGACGACGACGAGGTGATCGTCATCGACCCGGCGCGGGACGCCGACAAGATCCTGGAGAAGGTCGGCGAGCGCGAGGTCCTCGCCGTCATCTGCACCCACGGCCTGCCCGACCACGTGGGCGCCGCGATCGAGGTGGCGGCCAGGGACGAGGCCGCGATCGCGGTCCACGTCAAGGACAAGCGCCTGTGGCGGCAGACCTGGGAGGAGACCTGGCCCGACATCGACATGGAGGACGAGGGGCTGTTCTCCGTGGCCGACGTCGAGCTGGAGGTGCTCTCCACGCCGGGTGTCACGCCGGGCGGCGTCTCGCTCTACTGCGAGGGCCTCGGCGCGGTCTTCACCGGCAAGACCCTGCTCATGGACGGCCCCGGCAAGCTCGGCGGGGAGTATCCCGCGCTCGCCGACCAGCTCACCTCGATCGGCGAGAGGCTGTTCACGCTGCCGCACGAGACGAGGGTGCTGCCCGCGCACGGCGAGGAGGGCAGGATCGGCGACCTGGAGCCGGAGTTCGACCGCTGGCTGTCGGGGTCGCTGACCGGCGCCCAGGAGGCCGAGTCTGAGCCGCCCCTCGTGGACGGCACCGGGGCGTCCGGCATCAAGCTGAACCTCGACGAGTAGCGCCGTGGAGCAGCTCGGCCTCGACGGCATGCCGAGGCGGCTCTACACGTGCACTCCATCGCGCCTGAACACCTGGCTCGACTGCCGGCGTCGCTACCGCTTCACCTATCTCGACCGGCCCGCTCCGCAGAAGGGGCCCCCGTGGGCGCACAACAGCGTGGGGGCCTCCGTTCACAACGCGCTGGCCGCGTGGTGGCGGGAGCCGTACGACCGGCGTACGCCGGTCATGGCGGCCGTGCTGCTCACCAACGGCTGGATCCGCGAGGGGTTCAGGGACGAGGAGCAGTCGGCCGCGTGGCGGGACCGGGCCCGCGAGATGGTCTCCGCCTACGTCGCCACGCTCGACCCCGGTGACGAGCCGGTGGGCGTCGAGCGCACGGTCGCCACGCGTACGTCGGTCATCGCCGTCTCGGGCCGGGTGGACCGGCTCGACCGGCGCGGTGACGAGCTGGTCGTGGTCGACTACAAGACCGGCCGCCGCCCGCCGGGCTCCGACGACGCCCGTTCGTCGATCGCGCTGGCCGTCTACGCGATCGCCTCGTCCCGCATGATGCGCCGGGCCTGCCACCGGGTGGAGCTGCACCACCTGCCCACCGGGACGGTCGCGGAGTGGGAGCACACCGACCAGTCGCTCGCCCGGCACCTGAGCCGGGCCGAGGACATCGCGACGGAGGCGGCCGGCGCCGACGACTCCTACCGCGAATGGGCCGGGAACTCGGGGGCGGGCCGTGCCAAGGGCGCCGTTCCGGCGCCGAGACGGGAGGCCGGTGCGGGGGCGCCCGAGGTGCCGCCCGAGATCGACCGGCTGTTCCCGCCGGAACCGGGCCCCATCTGCTCCTGGTGCGACTTCCGCCGCCACTGCCCCGAGGGGCGGGCGGTCTCGCCCGACCGGCTCCCCTGGGACGGCCTGGCCGAGACGCCCGGCTCTTCCGGCCTCAGCCCGGCGCAGGGCCGGGACGGCGGCGAGGATCGACCAGCGCCCTGAGGCCCTTGCCGACGTCGTATCCGGCGGAGCCCAGGCGTTCGCGCGAGGCCTGCAGCATCGCTCTGGTGCCCTCGTCAAGCACCTGCTGGTGCATGAAGTCGGGAATCGTGTTCATGGTCAGGCGGAAGGCCCGCAGCGCCGCCGTGACCGCGATCTGGGGCACCTCGGGAAGCGTGCCGTACAGGCGGCGGGCCCAGTCCGGCAGCGTGTAGTAGCACAGCGCGCCGAACGGGAAGTAGACCGGCTTGGCCGGGGACAGCACGCGCATGGTCTCCGGCAGGCGCGGCCAGAGCAGGAACCGCACGGCGGCGGCCGACTCGGGGATGACCCGCAGGGCCGGCCGCATCCGGGCGAAGTAGTCGTTCATCTCGCCGACCGAGCCGGGCACGTCGTCGGGGTGGAGCCCGACGTACGTGGCGCTGCGCCGCTGCTCCGCGAGGTACTGGTCGGCCTGCCGGTCGCTGATCGGGACGCCCGCGCGGCGGACGACCTCCAGGTAGGACATCACCTCCGCGCAGTGGACCCACAGCAGCAGCTCGGGCTCGTCCACCCGGTGGGTCCGGCCCGTGTCGGGGTCGCGGATGCGCAGGGCCCGGTGGATCGCGCGCACCCGCCTGCCGATCTCCTCGGCCTCCTCGGGGCTGCCGTACGTCACCCGGCCCACGAAGTCCGCCGTGCGGCGGAGCCGGCCGAAGGGGTCCTCCCGGAAATTGGAGTTCTGCCACACGCCCCGCATCGCCAGCGGATGCAGGGCCTGCAGCATCAGGCCGCGTACGCCGCCCACCCACATGGTCCGGTCGACGTGGACCAGCCACGTCATGGACTCCGGAGGCTGGGCGGTCAGGCCGCCTGTCGTGGGCATGGCGACCCGGTCACCCGTGCTGGTGCTGGAGCAGCCGGCTCTCCGCCGCGTTCCAGAACCGGGTCAGGGCCGCCGCGGTGGTCTCGGGGGCCTCGACGGCCGGCGAGTGGAGCGCCCCGGGCACCACGACGCACTCCGCGTCGAGCCTGCGGGCCATCTCGGCCTGCAGCAGCGGCGGCCAGCCGTCGTCGTGCTCGCCGTACAGGACCAGGAGGTCGAGCCCGCACCCGGCCAGCTCCGCGCAGCGGTCGGGAGCGCCCAGGACCTCGTGTGCCATCGACACGAGACCGGTGGGGTGGTTGGCGAGCAGCCGCTTGCGCAGGAACGCGACGATGTCGTCGGGGACGCCCGCCGCCAGCGCGTCGGGCTCCATCCGGTTCGACCACATGTAGTCGAGGCCGTATTCCGGAAGCTCGGCCAGCATGACCCGGCCCATCCGCTCCCGCGGCCCGACGATGCCCGCGGGCCCCGAGCTCATGAGCGTGAGCGAGGCGAGCTTGGAGGCGCCGTTCAGCGCCGTCTCCCGGGCGACCAGGCCGCCGAACGAGTGTCCCAGCAGGTGGACGGGCTCACCCTGGCCGACCGCCGCGGCGATCGCGCCGATGTCCGCGCCGAGGGCCGCGCACGAGTACGCCGACGGATCGTCCGGGCCCGGCGTCTCGAACTGCCCGCGCATGTCGACCGCGATCACCCTGCGGCCGGCCTGGGCGAGCGTCTGCAGCACGGCGATGAAGTCCTCCTTCGACCCCGTGAAACCGGGGACGAGAAGGGCGGGCCAGCGCTCGGGGACACCGCTGACCGGAAGCGCTTCGAGGGCCGCGAACGAGCCCAGCGGCGTCTCGATCTGCTCACTGCTGACACCCGGAGGAAGGGTCAGGAACCGTGGCGTGCTCACGAGGCCTCCTCCACCTCACCCCGGATCCGGGGGACCGATGGGTCGGACCGGCCCCACGTCCTGGACCGTCTGCTGAAGGCTCGCTCACTCACGTGGCATCACGATACCCAGGAAAGATCCCGGCGACACTGCCGAAGGGACTACGAGGGTTGCGGATGGTCATTGCGCATGCCTCCTGTCCAGGTCATACCCACTGCGGGGCGAAGCGGCCCTCAAAGAACGGGGGCAGGGAGAGCGCCGGTTGCCCGGTGCCCCTCCCTGCCCCTGCGTGGTGCTCATCGCCGAGCGGGCCTGTGCCGGCCCGTCACCCCGTACGGCGTGGACGCGGCCGGGTCGGACGGCGCCGCTGCTGGGCACGCTCGCTCGCGGCGGACGGCGCGAGATCGTCGTCGTCGGTCGCGAGGTCGGGAGACCTGAAGACGATCATGAACGGACTGGACGGGACGATCCGGTCCGGCTCCGGCTGCGGGGCCGGCCACTCGGCGGGCTCGTCGGCGACCTCGCTCACGGGCGCTTCCACGGCCTGCTCCTCTACCGGTAGTGCCTGGTCGACCGCGTCGACCGCGTCGGCGGCGCGGGTCCTGCGGCGCCGGGCCGGGTGCTCCTCCACCTGTGCCTCGACCGCGGGCGCCGGGTCGGCGGCACGGGTCCTGCGGCGGGTGGTCCTGCGGGTCGCCGCCGTCTCCGGCTCCGGCCCGTCACCCGCCTCGGCGTGCTTGTCCGCGTCGTCAGCCGGGCCGTCCTTGCCGGGCCGTACGGGCCCTCCGGCATCGGCCAGCGCGCCGGTCAGGGCCGCCGCGTTCGCGCCCCTGCGCCCACGGCGCCCGGGCACGGTCTCCACAGCGGTCTCCACGGTGACATCCACAGCGACCTCGGCAGGAGTCTCGACGGGAGCCTTCACAGGGGCCTCCACGGGAGCCTCCACGGAGGCCTCTGGCGGAGCCGGCGCCTCTGTCTGCTCCGAGGGCGCCTCGGCGTCCAAGCGGCCCCCACGGGTCCGCCGCCGCTCGCGGGTGCGGGCGGGGCGCTCCCGGCGCTCCTCCCGGCGCTCCTCCCGATCGCCGCGACCGGACTTGCCGCGGGTGCGGGTGCGCCCGGTCTCCCCGAGGTCCTCGATCTCCTCGGCCTCCAAGCCCGCCCGGGAGCGCTGGGCGCGCGGCAGCACACCCTTGGTCCCCTCGGGGATGTCGAGGTCGGCGTACAGGTGCGGGGAGCTCGAATAGGTCTCGACGGGCTCAGAGAAGTCCAGCGAGAGGGCGTTGTTGATGACCTTCCAGCGGGCCAGCTCGGTCCACTCGACGAAGGTCACGGCGACGCCCGTACGGCCCGCCCGGCCCGTGCGGCCGATCCGGTGGACGTAGGTCTTCTCGTCCTGCGGGCAGTCGTAGTTGACGACGTGGGTGACGTCGTCGATGTCGATGCCGCGCGCCGCGACGTCGGTCGCCACCAGCACGCTGATCTTGCCGTTGCGGAACGCCCGCAGCGCCTGTTCGCGCTGGCCCTGGCCGAGGTCGCCGTGGACGGCCGCCACCGCGAAGCCCTTGTCCTTGAGCTGCTCGGCGACCATGTCGCAGGCACGCTTGGTCTCGCAGAAGACCATCGTGAGCCCGGCGCCCTTGCTCTGCATGAGGCGGGCCACGATCTCGATCTTGTCCATGCGGTGCGTGCGGTAGACGTGCTGCGTCGTCAGCGCGGTCGTCTCGGCGTCGGCCGTGCCGCTCTCCGCCCGGACCCGGGTCGGCCGGGTGAGGTAGCGGCGGGACAGGTTCACGATCTCACCGGGCATGGTGGCGGAGAACAGCATGGTCTGCCGTTCCTCGGGCACCAGCTTGATGATCCGCTCGATGTCCGGGAGGAAGCCGAGATCGAGCATGCGGTCGGCCTCGTCGAGGACGAGCATGGTGATCTGGCCGAGGTCGAGGTGCTTCTGCTTGACCAGGTCGAGCAGTCGTCCCGGCGTTCCGACGATCACGTCGACGCCGTTCTTGAGCGCCTCGATCTGCGGCTCGTACGCGCGCCCGCCGTACACGGTGAGGATGCGCGAACCCAGCTTCCCGGCGGCGAGGACCAGATCCTCGGTCACCTGGAGGGCCAGCTCGCGGGTCGGCACGAGGACCAGACCGCGGGGCTTCTTGCGGTTCTTCCTCGGTTTGCCGACGAGCTGGAGCATGGCGACGCCGAAGGCATAGGTCTTGCCGGTGCCCGTGCGCGCCTGTCCGATGACGTCCTGGCCGGCCAGCGCCAGCGGGAGCGCCATCTCCTGAATCGGGAATGGTGAAGTGATGCCCTCGGTCTCGAGCGCATCGGCGATCTCCGGGATGACTCCCAGGTCTCGGAACGTCGTTGTCAGCGTGGCCTGCCTCAATCAGTGCGAAGGCGGCCCTCCGGGACATCCGACCGGCAGAGCCTTCCCGGTTCGGGTCCTCGCGGAACGTCGCGCCCTCGTCGTGAATCAGCGACCGCTGCATCCAGTGGTTCCTGGGGGTCCGGGGCTGGCCCCGGATCGACACAGGGATCGATGTGGTGATCGACACAGTGCGGTCGCACTTCCACGAAGCAGTCTACTCGATACCACAACACGGAACCGATTTCTGCGTCTTCTCGCTAAAAGCTCTTGCTGTGTCGGAGGGGAAACCGCCGGGAACCGGGTGGCGCGCGCGGCATCGGCGGGGCGGCGCGGGAGCCGTACGCTGCACCCATGAGTGATTCCTCTCCCGGCACTGTGGACCTGCTCGGTGTCCTCGCGTACGCCGAGCTCACCGCCTTCCTCCGGCTGGCCGAGGACGCCGCCCTGCTGGCTCCGACGCTGAACGACAGGGCCGCCCTCGGGGACGTGGCCGCCGCCGAATACGGGCACTTCCGGGTGCTGCGGGACCGGCTGGCCTCGCTCGGCGTCGATCCGGAGGAGGCGATGGCCCCCTTCGTGGAGGCGATCGACGCCTGGCACGCCCAGACCAGGCCGAAGGACTGGCACGAGGCGCTCATCAAGGCCTATGTCGGCGTGGGGATCGCGGGCGACTTCTACCGCGAGGCGGCGCGCAACACCACTGCCTCGATCAGCGCCCTGGTGGACGAGGTGCTGGCCGGCGAGAGCCGTGCGGAGTTCGCGGTGGAGCGGGTGCGCGCCGCGCTGGACGCCGACCCGCGGCTGTGCGGCCGTCTCGCGCTGTGGGCGCGCCGCATGGTCGGCGAGGCGCTGAGCCAGGGGCAGCGGCTCGCCGCCGTCCGGCCGCAGCTCGCCGCCCTGCTGGTGGGCGAGGAGGGCGAGAACCTGGCGGAGATCGGGCGGATGTTCGCCCGGCTGACCGAGGAGCACGGCAAGCGGATGGCCGCCCTCGGCCTCACGCCCGGCCCGTGATCTTCACGGCTTGGGGCGGGGTCGTCGATGCGGCGCCTCGCGCCCGCCATCCCCGCTGACCTGGCCGAATCCCGAAGCGGCGGTGATCGGGCGGGCCGGAAGCCCGCCCCGGGCGCCGGCCGGTGCGGCGTTCATGGGTCGCGCACGTGCCAAACGGATGTACGGTGCGAGCATGAGGGCCTCGCGCCGCTACGGCAGTTCCTTGACGAGATGCAGGCCGAACACCTGGACTCCGCGTGCGGTATTGCGGAGAGGAAGCGCGGGCTGTCCGACGATCAGCGGGAGGCGGGATCCCCATCACGCGGATCTGACCCGCCGCCCCCGCGGATGCGGGTACGGACGCACCTGACCCCGCGCCGATCACGGTCAGCCGCCGGGGCGGCGCGCGTGGTGGGCGCGCGCCGCCGGCAAGCCGGCGCGGTCGCGGAGGCGCGCTAGAGCGTGCCGCCGAAACCTACGGGGCGTGACTCGTCCTCGCCGATCTCGACGAAGCCGAGCGAGTCCACGGGGACGACCACTCGGCGGCCCTTGGTGTCGGTGAGTGAGAAGACGCCCTTGGTGGAGGCGAGCGCCTTGCGGAGTTCCTCCTCGATCTGCTCGGCCGACAGGTCGGTCTCCACGACAAGCTCACGGTGCACCGACTGCACGCCGATCTTTATTTCCATCGGGCTCCCCTTTCAGGAGGGCTGTTCCCTGTCCATCGTCGTCGCCTCGGGGCGCGGTCAGCACGGTGATCGCGTGAAGCGAACACGATTCCGGTCAGCCGGTGCGCGGGAAACCGCTGATGCCGCGCCAGGCCAGACGCGCCATCAGCTGGGTCGCCGCCTCCTTGGGGATCGAGCCGTGGCTGCTCAGCCAGTAGCGCGCGCTCACCTCGGCCATGCCGACCAGGCCCACGCCGAGCAGGTGTGCCTCGTCGCTGGAGCAGCCGGTGTCCTCCTGGATCACCCGGCTGATCGCCTCGGCGCTCTCGTGCAGCGAACGCTCCATCCGCTGCCGTACGGGCGCGACGTTGCGCAGGTCGGACTCGAAGACGAGCCGGAACGCCTCGCCCTGGCTGGAGACGAAGTCGAAGAAGGCGCCGATGGCGGCCTGCACCCGCTGCTTGTTGTCGGTCGTGGACTCCAGCGCCTGGCGGCACCGGGTCACCATGTCGTCGACGTGCAGATCGAGCAGCGCGAGGTACAGCTCCAGCTTGCCCGGAAAGTGCTGGTAGAGCACCGGCTTGCTCACGCCGGCACGCTCGGCGATCTCGTCCATCGCCGCCGCGTGGTAGCCGTTCTCCACGAACACTTCCTGTGCCGCGCTCAGCAACTGGCGGCGGCGGGCCATCCGGGGTAGCCGGGTGCCCCGGGGCCTGGCGTCCGGGGTAGCGGTCACGGCAGTCTCCTTGCAAGATGCGCATCGGGGGCTCCCGCCCCGGGGCCTCATCCTACGTGTCGGTAATCCGGATCAGCGATAGTCGTCGTCGTCGAGGTCGACCGTGCGCTCCTGCTCGGCCACGTCGGCCGGATCGGCCTCGAACGGAACGTGCTCGGGCCAGCGCCTGTCGTCGGTGACCTGGAGGAGCTGGTGCTGCTCGACCGCGTCGGCCTCCGGCGCCTCGATCGAGATCTCCTCGACCACGTCGTCGAGGGGGTCCATCTCGGGCATCTGCTTGTCCTTCCGTTCGAAGGTCGGCTGCGACAGGTCCAACACTACGGCCAGGGTGGCGGCGGAACTAAGCAGCCGGGCTAAGCGGTGAGGGGCAGGAACAGGTCGCCGTGTTCCGCCACGCGCCGCAGCACGTCAGGTGCGGTGAACACCAGATGGCCGGGGCTGCCGCACGCCTCGACCTCTTCCCACAGCAGGGGAGTGGACACGTTCGGCCGTCCGGCGGCGCGCAGCGAATAGGGCGCGACCGTCGTCTTGGCCGGGTTGTTCTGGCTCCAGTCGATGAAAACCTTGCCCGGCCGCTCCTTCTTCGCCATCACGCTCGTCACGAACGGATGCTCGGCCTGCATCCGCCGGGCGAGCGCCTTCGCGTAGCCGGAGGTGTCCGGGCCGCGATCCCAGGGGACGTAGAGCTGCATGCCCTTCTGGCCGCTGGTCTTGGGGCGGCTGTCCAGGCCGTCGTCGGCCAGGGCCTGCCGGAGGAGGACGGCGACCCGGCAGCAGTCGACGATCGTGGCGGGGGCGCCGGGGTCGAGGTCGAAGACGAGGGTGTCGGGCGGTTGCGGCTCGCCGTCCTTGGCCACCCGCCACATGGGCACGTGGATCTCCAGGGCGGCCAGGTTGGCGTAGTAGACCAGGGTCGGCAGGTCGTCCACGACCGCGAAGTCGATTTCTTCGCGGTTCTTGGTGCTGCCGGGCGCGGGCAGGGTCACCGTACGGACCCAGTCGGGTGTGTGCCCGGGGACGTTCTTCTCGAAGAAGAACTGGCCGTCGACGCCGTCGGGATAACGCTTGACCGTGAGCGGGCGCCCCTTCAGATGGGGCAGCAGGACCGGTGCGATCCGGGTGTAGTAGTCGATCACCTCGGCCTTGGTGAAGGCGGCGTCGGGATAAAGGCCCTTGTCCAGGTTGGTCAGGACAAGGAGGCGGCCCTCCACCTTCACCCGCACCTTATCCGTCATCGTCGCTCCTCCCGCCGCGCCTCCGCGGGGATCTCACCGGCGCGCACGAGCCGCATGCCGCGGGACGGCGAGCATCGGCTCGATCGGATACGGCACCGCCATAGTGGGTACCTGCCCATGAGGTAACTCCCTTGAATCCACCATAGCGTTGTTCGAACACAGAGACGAGAATGTGGTTATGCGCAGCATCTGGAAAGGCGCGATCTCGTTCGGTCTTGTCACCATCCCGGTGAAGCTCTACTCGGCGACCGAGCAGAAGGACGTCACGTTCCACCAGGTGCACCGGGAGGACGGCGGAAGGATCAAATACAAGAGGGTCTGCTCCGTCGACGGCGAAGAGGTCCCCTACTCCGACATCGCCAAGGG
This sequence comes from Microbispora bryophytorum, assembly GCF_006874465.1. Classification (GTDB taxonomy): domain Bacteria; phylum Actinomycetota; class Actinomycetes; order Streptosporangiales; family Streptosporangiaceae; genus Microbispora; species Microbispora bryophytorum. Next base: position 246,396 of record NZ_VIRL01000006.1, read on the forward strand.
GTACGAGCTCGCGACCGGCGAGATGGTCGTGCTGACCGACGAGGACTTCGCCGACCTGCCGCTGACCTCCTCCCGCAGGATCGACGTGCTGCAGTTCACCCCCGCGGACCAGATCGACCCGATCTACTTCGCCAAGTCCTACTACCTGGAGCCGGACGGGCAGGGCGCCAAGCCGTACGTGCTGTTGCGGGACGCTCTGGAGCGGTCGGGACAGGTGGCGGTCGTGAAGGTCGCCCTGCGACAGCGCGAGTCGCTGGCCGCGCTCCGGGTCCGCGACGGCGTCTTCGTGCTGGAGACCATGCTCTGGCCGGACGAGATCCGCGAGGCCGACTTCGGGTTCCTGGAGGAGGACGTCGACGTACGGCCCCAGGAACTGAAGATGGCCGAGTCCCTCATCGACACGATGGTGGCGGACTTCGATCCCACGGAGTACAAGGACGCCTACCGGGAGGCGCTGCAGGAGGTCATCGAGGCCAAGGTGGCGGGCAAGGAGGTCGTCGCCCCCGAGACCCCCGCCGAGGCCGGGCCGGCCGTCGACCTCATGGCCGCGCTGCGGGCCAGTGTCGAGGCGGCGAAGCGGGAGCGTCAGGGTCCCGCCGCGGCCAAGTCGCCCGGCAGAGCCGCCAAGGCCAAGGCCGCCTCCGGTGCCGCCGCCGGAAAGGCCGGGCCGGACGGCGCGGGCGAGGAGAAGGCGCCGAAGAAGCGGAAGACCCGCCGCTCCGCCTGATCCTGCCGGGCTGTTCAGGTCTCTTCAAGAGGAGCCCCGGCGGGCATTGCCGCCGGGGCTTTCTTCATGGTGTGGAAGTAGGCGATCCGTACAGGGCCGTAAGCTCTCGGCCGCCCGGTCACCGCCGCCCGATCGCCACGAAGGTGGCGGAGGCATGATCAGGGCGGGCCCGGACACCGCAGCGTCGCGCCGACGGCCCCGTACGACTGGGTGTCACCCGTCAGTGTCAGTCGTCGTCGTCGCCGTCGATCTCGATGACGGCGTCACCGGACGCGAAGGCCGTGTTCTTCCGGTTGACCTTCTTCTCCTTCTCGAACTTGAAGAAGCGGAAGTCGTTGCGGTTGACAGCCGTGTTACGGCAGCCGCGTCCGCGACGTCCGCAGTGGCCCGAGCCGTGGCCCCAGTTGCTGCTGATGGTCGGGGTGCCAGGGGTGGCTGCGTGGGCCGTGGTGGCGCCCAGTGCGAGCGCGCCGCCGGTCATTACCGTGCTGATCGCCAGGCCGGTGATGACGTTCCGGAATTTGGGCATTGAGGTCCTCCTCGAAGGATGGAGTGCCCGAGTGCGACATTCCCAGTAACTGTCGGAAATGTCCGTGCGATGTCCTGTATGTCCGGTCATCGCCCGTGGCGTCTTCATTACCGATGCGGCCTGCCGGCAAACTGGGCCGGAGGGAATTTGGGCTCGTGTTGTGGTGCGGTGGCCGGCGTTGGACGACCGCTGACCTGATCGACGTTCATGCCTGATGTGTCCGTGCGGGATCCGGGGTAGGGCAGGCGTCGCTTCCCCGTCGCGGTGTTCGTCAACCCCCTGTTCTCCTTCGCTTCGGCCTATGGGAGCCGGCTCGCTCAGGACGGTGTGCGAGGCGGTCACGGGGCCGGATCGGGCGCCGAAAAGGTCAGGGCTCCGGCGAGGATCTCGCCGGAGCCCTTGTCTCATGCCGTCCGGTGGAAGGCGCTTCCAGGCATCCCGTCGCTCTGTGCGCGGATGCGCTGGAAACGCCTGGCTGCACTCACCGGCGCCGTCGTTCCGGCCGGTGGCGAAGAGGAACCGGTGGGTGGTCCCGCCCACCGACTCCCGTCCACCTGACCGGACGGCGCTGTGTCCCGCGAGGCGTCACGCCCCGCGGATCACACGTCGTTGTTGCGGTTGTTGTTGCCGTTGTTGACGTGCTCGCGGTCGTTGCGGTTCCACCAGTCGTTGTTGTTGTGGTCCCACCAGTTCTGGTCCGCCCACCAGTTGTTGTTGAGCCAGTTGAAGGAACGGTCGTCCTTCTCCTGGAAGCCGAAGGCGACATCCTTGGCGACCAGGCCGAAGGCGTCGTGGCCGGCCTTGTCATCCTTGTAGAGGTTCTGACCCCACCAGTTGTTGGTGTCCCACATGTTGTTCTGGTTGCGGTCGTTGATGTTGTGGTCGCGGTCGTTGCGCTCACGGTCGTTGTTGTTGTTCGGGAACGACGCGCCCGGGAAGAAGTCCTCTCCCTTCCTGTTGTCCTGGGCGATGCCGCCCGTGCTGTCGTCGACGCCGTTGGCCGCGCCGTCCTTGGCGATGGGGCGGTCAACGTTCTTCTTGAAGAGGACGGGGCGGTCGTCGTTCTTCCCGAAGGGGTTGTCGTCGGCGCTGGCGGCCGTGGCGCCCATGGCGACGGCCCCGCCGACGACGGCGGTGCTGAGCGCGAGCCCTGCGAAGATCTTCTTGAGGTTGGGCATTATGGTTCCTCCCTGACAGGATTCAATTTCGAATTGCCCTGTGTCTGTCGGCATTTCCCGGCCGCGTACAGCGGACAGGAATTCCTTCCTGGCTCTTATTGAGCCTTGCTTCCGACGCTAGGGTGATTTCCTGCCGGGCGGTCCGACAAACTGATGTCTGCTGCTTTTGATTAATGATTAGCTGCGTATAGGCTTGATTCGATGGATAATGCGCCTTATGTAGTGATAGGTACGATTTGCACCCCTGATGCGGCCGCGTTCCGACAGTCGGCGAGCGGGGGTGCCGGGGTGCCCGTATTTGCAATGCGGTGGGGCGGGTGCGGGGAGCGGGCCGTCGCCCGTACTTCATCCGGCTCGCGCCGCACGGGATCGGGGAGCGGCCGCGGCCGTGGACCGGGGCGGGGGCGGGGAAAGGTCGCGGAGGGGAAGGCCGCGGAAGGAAGGCCGCGGAAGGAAGGTCGAGGAGGGAAGGCCGCGGGGGGAAGCAGGCGGCGGCGATGACCGCGGCAGGGGAAAAGAGCAGGGCTCCGGCGGAACCTTCCCGCCGGAGCCCTTGGTTGTCACTGTAGAAGGATTGACGGCCGTTCCCGTTTCGGTGGCCGTCGCTCGTGAGCGAGCGGCCGGTTGATCGGGGAACGTGTCTCTGCACTCAACGGCGCCGGTTCGTGTGCCGGGGTCGGAGGCCTCATGGGAGGTTCTCCGGATCCGTCACCTTCTCAGAACGGCGCGATCGTCTCGCAGGAGCCGCTGGACCTGCCTTCTCAGTTCACGCGGTCGTTGTTGTTGTTGTTCCACCAGTTGTCGTCGTTGTTGTTGTTCCAGTTGTTGTTGTTCCACCAGTTGTTGTTGAACCAGGTGTTGTCCTTGTTCGTCTTGTCCTGGAAGCCGATCGCGACGTCCTTGGCGACGAGGCCGAAGCCAGAGAAGTCGTCGCGCCGGTCGGCGAACGCCCCCTGGTTCCAGAAGCTCTGGTTGTTCCACCAGTTGTTGTCGTTGTTCTGGTTGAGGTTCTGGTTGCGGTCGTTCCGTTCGTTGTTGTTGTTGTTGTTCGGGTTGAAGAAGACGGGGAAGACGTTCTCCCGATCACCGCGCTCGCCGATACCCCTGTTGCCCTGGGCGATGCCGCCCGTGCTGTCGTCGACGCCGTTGGCCAGGCCGTCCCGGGCGATGGGACGGTCGACATCGCTGGTCCCCGACGCGGCGCCGGCGGCGCCGGCGCCCAGGGCGAGCGCACCGCCGATGGCGGCGGTGCTGAGTGCGACACCGGCGATGATCTGGTGGAGCTTGGACATGCGTGTCCCCCTTGACAGGATTCAGTATCCCTGAATTTGTTTAGGAATTTCTGAGAGAAATGTCCTTCGGGCCCTTAATTGAGCCCTAACTTCCTGTGCTGTCATGATTTCCAGCGCGACGGCCTGACAAACGGCGATCTAAGCCTTTTGATCACTAGTTAGAGTCTTATGAGCTGACTTAGAGGTATTGAGAGAGAAATGTCCCTATTGACCGATTCCGGCGAGGGTGTTCACGCGTCGACGCTCGGCCGTGAGACGGAAACGAAGGCGGCAGGCCTGAGCGCCTACGGCGTTGCGGGTGCCGTCTGCCGCTGTCACTGTCACTGTCGCTGTCACTGTCGCTGCCTCTGTCGCATCGCCGCTGCCGTGTGGCCGCGGCCGCTTGGGCGGGCCGGGAGCGGGTGTGTCCCGGGGGCCTCCGTGCTGTCCGGAACCCGCACACGAATCCGTCGCTTCGGGCTCCGTGCCTGAGCCGGCCGTACGGGGAAAAAGTCAGGGCTCCGGCGAGAGTCTCGCCGGAGCCCTTGTCTCTGCTGGATCGAACGGCCGTTCCCGGGGCGTGGAGTGCTCACGGAGCTTTCGACGCCGCAGGAACGTGACTGCGCCTCAGGGCGCCGTTCTCCTGTCAAGGCGGTGGAGGACGGTGCGGCCGGCCGTTTCCGTCATCCCTTCACCTGCCAGGATTTCGGAGCGGCGCGGTCGTCTCACGGGCCGTCGCCGGCCCCGCCTTTCTCAGTTGCAGAAGTTGTTGTTGTTGTTGTTGTTGCACCAGTTGTTGTTCTGGTTGTTCCAGCAGTTGTTGTTGAACCAGCTGTTGTTGAAGAAGTTGCTGTCGCGGTTGGTCTTGTCGCTGAAGGCGATCGTGGCGCAGGGGCCGACGATGGCGAAGTTGGAGTCGCTGTCGAGGTTGTCGGAGAACGCGCTCTGGTTCCAGAAGTTCTGGTTGTTGCACCAGTTGTTGTTCTGGTTGTTGTTGCACCAGTTGTTGTTGTTGCAGTTGTTGTTGTTGTTGCAGTCGTTGTTGTTGTTACAGTTGAAGGGAACGAAGTTGTTGTTGTTGCAGGGCATGCCACCCATACCGAAGAAACCGTCTCCACCGCTGGCGCTCGCGGCTGTGGCGCTCATGGCGATCGCGCCCCCTGCGATCGCGGTGCCGAGTGCGAGTCCGGCGAGAACGTTCTTGAACTTAGGCATTGCTGTCCCCCTTGAAAGAATTGGAATTCCCCGCATCCTCCGATATTTCTCACTGGAGATTCGAGAGAAATATCTCTGTGGCCCCTGTGGGCCGGGTTCCTGCGATACGTTGATGTCCGGCGGGCGATCCCGACAAACGCCGCCCTGTCGCTTTTGATCAGCAATTAGGACTTTATGGCGATACTTAGAGTCATAAAGGGTGACTTGTCCCATAATGTCCGATTTGAATGTGAGAGGTCTCGCGGGCTGAAGGCGCCGCAGAGCGTCAGCGGCGGTCGTGCCGTCGGGTGGAGGTGACGGCGCGGGCACAAGCCCGTCCGGCCGGGGCGCACAGCAGAGGCCGAGCAGAGGCCGGGAATACAGCGGAGGCCGGGGAACGCAGAGAGCGGCCGGCGGACACCGCGGAGCGGCCGGGGGACACCGCGGAGCGGCCGGGTCTCGCGCGGCGCGTTCGAGGTGACGTGGAGTGGGGCTCCGGAAGGGGCTGCGGAGGGCGAGCCGGCCTGGGCGGTGGTGGCCTGCGGGAATCCCGGAGAACGCGACTGAGGGCTTCGCCCGCGCGGGCCGGGGTCGGGGCCACACCCGGAGGTGGCGGCCGGGGAGCCGGGACCTCGATGATGAACCCGGGTGGGCGCGGCGAACAGTGACCGCGGTGACCCAGGTGACCGAGGCGACCGCGGTGACCGAGGCGACCGCGGCGGCCGAGGCGGCCGAGGCGGCCGCGGTGGAGGGAGACGACGAGTGCCCGTGCTCGCGAGGGGCGTATCTCTACGCCCCGGCGAGCACGGGCACATTCATCCGGCACCCGGGCCTGGCGGCCCGAGGCTCAGCGTGGCCGGTCAGTGTGACCGGTCAGCGCGGCCGCGCTGCGGACGCTGCGAATCAGGGAATGGCGTCGTACGACGGCCGGGGGTAGTTACCCCTCCGGTGCTTTCCGTCGTTCTTCTCGATGTCGGCGTCGACGTCGAGGTCGACATCCTTGGTCTTGGCCTCCGGGTTGACCTGGGTGGCCGTGTTCGTGCGCGGGTCGGCCTGCGCGGACTGGTCCTGCCACGGCCGGTTGTGCAGCTGGTTGTAGTCGCTCGTGCTGGTGTACGGAAGCGTGGAGTTCTGCGACCACTGCGAGTTGTACGGAACCGCGGCGGAGCCGTTCGACGACTTCTGGAACGGCGTGAGAACGAGCGTGAAGTCACGCAGCAGGAACTGGCTCTGGTTCTCCGACTGACGAGCGTGCTGCCACTCGTGGTTCTTGTTCTTGTTCTTGTTCTTGTTCTTGTTACGGCCCTTCTGCCCCTGGGCCTGCCGGTTGGTGTTGTAGTTGCGGTTGTAGCTCGGCCGGACGTAGCGGACACCGCCGGACGGAGCGGGAATGTACCCGCCCATGACGGTTGCTGCGCTGGCCGTGCCGGCGGTGGCGCCGCCGAGCACGATGGCCGCGCCGCTCAGCGCGGTGCCGAGGGCGAGGGCCCCGGCGATGTTCTTCAACACGGACATCTGGGTGTTTCTCCTCTGAATATCGCAACCCCGGCCCGGTCCCGTGAGGGACCAGGGCGGGTGGTAGTGGGTTCGGCGCCGTCGTGTGTGACGCGGCGCGATGCGTTCGCCCGGCACCGGTGGTCCTCTCCTCGAAAACGCCGCCGGTGCCCTGCTCTCTCGACTGCTCTCTCGACTGCTCGTTCGCCCGTGGACGGAGCGGCGGACGCGGGCGGCTCCGGAGCCGTGTCTCACGGCCATCCGATCGCCGTCCGTTCCGCGTGCGGAGTGCCCGCCGCTCCGCGCTCGCGCGTGTCTCCCGTCGCTCGCGGTTCCGGCGCAGCTAAGGCCGCCGGTCACGAGTACGGGTGGCCGTCGGCTGCCGCGTCACCCGCAGTGGCCGGGACGTTAACCGAGGCCGCTCATGGGCCGCTCGTGCGGATCCCGTCAGGGCACGATCACGGGCTCGTCGCCGCGGTCGTAGCCGCGGTCGTAGCCGCCGTAGTGGCCCTTGTTCTTCTCCTTCTCCACGTCCACGTCGATGTCCGCGTCGATGTCCTTCTTCTTCACGCGCGGGTTGACCTCGGTGGCCGTGTTCGTCTTCGGCTGGGCCAGGGAGTCCTGGTCCTGACGCGGGTTGTTGAACTGGTCGCTGTAGCTGTTCGTACGGGTGTACGGGTACGACTGCGTGTTTCCGTACTGCCAGTTGTACGGAAGCGCCCGCGCGTCGGTGTCCGTCTTCTGGAACGGCGTGAGGACGAGCGTGAAGTCACGCAGCAGGAACTGGTTCTGGCCCTGGTTCTGCCGCTCGTGCTGCCACTGCTTCGTCTTGTTCTTGTTCTTGTTCTTGTTGGCGTTCGCACCCTTGTTCTTCTGGTGCTGCGCATTGCGGTTGCGGTTGTAGTTCGCGTAGGGGTAGCCACCGCCGCCCACGTAGCCGCCCATGACGGTCGCGGCGCTCGCGCTGGTGGCGGCGACAGCGGTACCCAGGGCCACGGCACCACCGGTGAGCGCGGCGCTGATCGCGAGGATCCCGACCAGGTTGTTGAACTTGGGCATTTCATGTCCTCCTTGAAGGATTGTTGCCCCGACACTCCGGCCTTTTCCAAGTCGTTCGGAAAATGCCCTTACTGATGACCCTTGGTGGATCATCCCTGCATTGTCTTGTTTTCCTCACCGTACGAGTGACAAACGGCGGTCGGCGGCTTTTGCCATTCACTTATCGCTTTATTGGCATCGTTAACACCGATAGGATCGCTTTGGTCCGAAATGTGATTCGTATCCGCATTTCGAAATGTCCGAATGAGGGCGATATTGCCCCTATGTCGCTCTCGCTGATCGGGGCGAACCCGGATGATCGATCCCGCGTCCCCCGGGTAGTGGGAGTGCCCCCCGGGGTGACCTACAGGCAGGGTTATGGTCGACAAGCACGAGGCGAACAGGGGAGGACGCGTGGGTGTCGAGCCGATTCCACCGTGGCCCGGCCAGCTCATCGACATGGGTGACGCGCGCATCCATGTGCGGACGACTCCGAAGGGCCCGCCCGAGACCGCCGTATTCGTGCACGGCCTGGCGGGTTCGGCGACCAACTGGACCGACCTGATGGGCGAGCTCTCCGACGAGGTGCGGGGGGTCGCCGTCGACCTGCCGGGGGCGGGGCACTCCCCGGAGCCCGCGGACGGCGACTACTCGGTTCCGGCACACGCCAGGGCGCTGGTCCGGGTCGTCGAGGCCCTGGGGGAGGGGCCGGTCCACCTCTTCGGCAATTCCATGGGCGGCGCGGTCTCGGTGCGGGTCGCGGCCACGCGGCCCGACCTCGTCAGGTCGCTGACGCTGGTCTCGCCGGCGCTGCCCGACCTGCTGCCGAGGTACGGCCCCGCCAGGATCGCCATGTCGGCCACCCCGCGCCTGGGCGAGCTGGCCGTCCGCTGGCTCGGCGCGCTGCCGCCGGAGCGGCGCGCCCAGGCGACGTTCAGCATGTGTTACGCCGACTCCGGGCGGGTCCACCCGGAGCGGTTGCACGAGGCGATAGAGGAGCTGCGCCACCGCGACGCCCTGCCGCACGCGGGGGCGGCCATGGTCGGCTGCGCCCGTGCGATCGTGCGCGAGTACTTCCGCGTTGGCCCGGACAACCTCTGGCGGCAGGCCGAGCGGGTCCGCGCGCCCACCCTCGTCGTGTACGGCCTGCGCGACCGGCTGGTCCACGCCCGCATGGCGCACCGGGCCGGACGGGTCTTCCGCGACGTGCGCCTGGTCACCCTTCCGCACGCCGGTCACGTGGCACAGATGGAATACCCCGAGCTCGTGGCCCGGGAGGCGCGCCGCCTGCTCGCCTACACGAGGACGCCCCTGCGCCGAACGGCGTGAGTGGGGAATGCCTTGATTGGGGAATGCGGGGCCACCCCGGTTAAGTTGTGAGAAGAGCTTGTGTTGGGCCCATGGAGCCGAGCGCGACCATTGGCACGAAAACGGGACACGGAGAGCAGGAGTGGGACTGTGTCGTTGCCACCGCTGGTAGAGCCGGCAGCAGAGCTGACGGTTGACGAGGTGCGCCGCTACTCGCGCCATCTGATCATCCCCGACGTCGGCATGGCGGGTCAGAAACGCCTCAAGAACGCCAAGGTGCTGTGCGTGGGCGCGGGCGGTCTGGGCTCCCCCGCGCTGCTGTATCTGGCCGCGGCCGGGGTCGGGACGCTCGGCATCGTCGACTTCGACGTCGTGGACGAGTCGAACCTGCAGCGCCAGGTGATCCACGGGCAGTCGGACGTGGGCCGCCTCAAGGCCGAGTCGGCCGCCGCGAGCGTGCGCGAGATCAACCCGCTGGTCAACGTCATCATCCACAACGTCGCTCTCACGACCGACAACGTGATGGACATCTTCTCCGGCTACGACCTCATCGTGGACGGCACGGACAACTTCGCCACCCGTTACATGGTCAACGACGCGGCCGTGCTGCTCGGCAAGCCGTACGTGTGGGGGTCCATCTACCGGTTCGACGGCCAGGCGAGCGTCTTCTGGGCCGAGCACGGCCCGTGCTACCGCTGCCTCTACCCTGAGCCCCCGCCGCCGGGCATGGTCCCGAGCTGCGCCGAGGGTGGTGTGCTCGGCGTGCTGTGCGCGTCCATCGGCTCCATCCAGGTGAACGAGGCCATCAAGGTCATCACCGGCATCGGCGAGCCGCTCGTCGGCCGCCTGATGATCTACGACGCGCTCGAGATGAAGTACCGCGACGTCAAGGTCCGCAAGGACCCCGAGTGCCCGCTGTGCGGCAAGAACCCCTCGATCACCGAGCTGATCGACTACGAGGCGTTCTGCGGCACGCTCTCCGACGAGGCGCAGCAGGCCGCCGCGGGCAGCACGATCACCGCGGCCGAGCTTGAGGCGATGCGCGAGCGAGGCGAGGACATCATGATCATCGATGTCCGCGAGCCGAACGAGTACGAGATCGTCAACATCCCGGGCGCGGTGCTGATCCCCAAGGGCGAGTTCCTCAACGGCTCGGCCCTGGAGACGCTGCCGCAGGACAAGAAGATCGTGCTGCACTGCAAGTCGGGCGCCCGCTCGGCCGAGGTGCTCGCGGTCCTCAAGAACGCCGGCTTCTCCGACGCCGTCCACGTGGGTGGCGGCGTGCTGAGCTGGATCAAGACGGTCGACCCCAGCCTGCCGACCTACTGACGCGGAACCGACGACGGCCGCCGCCTCACGACGAGGCGGCGGCCGTCGTCGTCCACACGCTGGTCGTCCACAGGCTGGTCGTCCACAGGCTGAACGCGTTCGTCCGGCACCACGCTGAGGCCGCTGGGCGCGACGATGCGCTGCAGGTTCTCGACGTACGCGGTGAACGCCGCGCGCCCCTTGCCGGTGAGCTTGAACCACGTCTTGGGCCGCTTGCCCACGTAGCCCTTGCGTACGGCGACGTATCCGGCGGCCTCCAGCGCGCTGCCGTGCTTTGACAGGACGGAGTCGCTGACGCCGACGGTGTCGCGGACGAACCCGAACTCCGCCTCGTCGGCCGCCGCGAGCAGCGAGACGATCTGCAGCCGGGCCGGCGCGTGGATGACCGGATCGAGCTCCATCACCGGGCCTCTTCGAACCGGCGGGCCACCCGGCGGGCGATGCGGCGGGAGATCGCCCGGCTGCCGAGGGCGAAGTACGCGGTCATGGCGACGCCGCCGCAGGCCATCCCGTACGGCACGTCCGCGGCCTGGAGGGCGAACGACACCACCCAGCACAGCACGAGGCCGCCGAAGAGCCAGGGCAGGTAGACGGCCGAGAAGGCCCGTCTGGCCGCGGGCTCGTTGACGGTCATCGGCCGCGTCTTGACGAAGACCGCGATCAGGGCGCCCAGCGCCGCGCAGAGCAGGATCCCGCCGCCCACGGCCATCGGGATCGGCGTGCCGGGCTCGCTGACGCAGAGGATTCCGGTCACGAGCAGGCCGATGCCCGCGATGAACCACGTGGGCAGCCAGGGTAGGGATCTCATCGCCTTCGCCTGCGTCTGCCGGATCGTCGCCAGGCTCCGCGCCGCTTCCTCGGGGTTCATAGGGTCTCCTCCCAATGCTCTTTCCGCTTCGGAAAGTACTTTCCACTTTCCATAGCGTCAAGTACTTTCCGGGGGCATTTGTGGGGATGGCGGGCGGTAGGTCGCGTTAAGGTCACTGAAGGAGGGAGGCCGCGGCGGGAACGGAGGCGCAGTGGGCGAGACGCGGACCTGGCCGGCCGTGGCCGTGGCCTCCGCGATCACCCTCGTCTGCGCGATCGTCGGCGGGATCGCGGCCAGCGCCGCCGTCGCCGAGCTGACGAGAGGCCCGAGCGCGGCGGAGCTGCGTGAGGCGCAGGCGGCCGAGACGGCGCTGCGGTGGGAGCGCTGGCCGACCGGCCGGATCTTCCCCGCCACCCTGGTCTACACGAGCGAGCAGGGCGGGCGTGAACTGGCGCGGCGGGTGGGCATCTCCTCGCGCACCGACTGCCGCGGCGCCGTCGACACGGCCATCGCCGGCCAGATGACGGCGGCCGGCTGCCGGGCGGTCCTGCGGGCCACCTATCTCGACGCCCTGCAGGGCGTCGTGGTGACGATCGGCGTGGCGGCCTTCCCCGACGCGCTCAGGGCGCGCTCGGCCATCCCCATCTTCCCCGGCGGCGGGTCGGCCGCCCCCGGGCTGCGCGCCCTCGCGTTTCCCGGCACCGTGACCGACCGCTTCACCGCGAGCGGGCGCCAGTCGCTGACGCTGCGTACGGCGGGGCCGTACCTCGTGATGGCGACGGCGGGCCAGGTCGACGGCCGCCCGGCCCGTGCGCTCGGGGAGCAGCGGGAGACCATGTTCTCGTTCACCGAGGACCTGGCGGAGGAGGTCGGCGCGACCCTCACCGCTCCGGCGTCCCCGGACTGCACCGCCAAGGAGTGGCGGTGCTGACCGCGCTGCGCCGCGGGGCTCTCGCGGCGTCCGCCGCCGCGCTCGTCCTGTCGGGCGGCGCGTTCCTCGTCCCCGGCCCGGCCAGGGCCGACGACGTGCGGCTCAGCCAGCAGGACGTGCTGCGCACGCTCGACGTCGACAACGCCTGGCGGCTCACGAAAGGCAGGGGCGTGACCGTCGCGGTGCTCGACTCGGGTGTCGATCCCGATCACCACGACCTCGCGGGATCGGTCGTCACCGGGAGGGACTTCACGGCCGGGGCCAACCCGCGCGGGGTGCAGCCGGTGCGCCTGCACGGCACGTACATGGCCTCGCTCATCGCCGGGCACGGACACGGTCCCGGCGGCGCGGACGGCATCATCGGCATCGCGCCGCAGGCCAGGGTGCTGTCCGTGCGGGTGATCCTGGAGGACGAGGAGCCAGGGTTCCGCACGTTCAACTCCGACGCGCGGTACGAGGCCGTGGTCGCCAAGGGCATCCGGTACGCCGTGGACCACGGCGCCGAGGTCATCAACCTGTCGCTGTCGAAGGACATGCCGACGAAGGACGAGCGCACGGCCATCAGATACGCGATCTCCAAGGGCGTCGTCCTCGTCGCCGCGGCGGGCAACGAGGGCGCGGGCAAGCGGACCGCGCCGTACTCCTACCCGGCGGCGATCCCCGGCGTGATCTCGGTCGCGGCCGTCACGTCCACACTGAGGCGGGCCTCGTTCTCCAACCGGAACTCCTCGGTGATGGTGGCCGCGCCGGGCGTCGACGTCCTGGGGGCCGGTCCCGGCGACGAGTACTGGGTCGGCCGGGGGACCTCGCAGGCGACCGCGCTCGTCTCCGGCGTCGCCGCGCTGATCAAGTCGCGGTATCCCCGCATGTCGCCCGCCCTCGTCGCGCAGGCGCTCACGTCGTCGCCGGCCACGAAGGGGCCGTACAACACCGGCACCGGGTTCGGCGTGGTCAACGCCTACCGGGCGCTGAGCGTCGCGGCCACCCTCGCCCGCCACCGCGCCACGGCGTCGGGGGCGGGCGTGCAGAGCCCCTCGCGTGCCGTCCGCCCGGCCGCGGGCGACCAGGACCCGATCGTGGTCGTACGGCGCGACACGGGGGCGATCCTCCTCGACGGAGCCATCGCGCTCGGCGCCTTCGCCGGGTCCGGCGCGGGCGTGGCCGTCCTGCTGCTCCTCACCCGGCGGGCACGCAGACGGCAGCGGGAGGAAGACGACGCGCTGCCGCCGGCTCCTTGGCCGACAGGCCTGCCGACGTAGCATCGAGGTATGCCGCCCGAGCAGCCCCGCATCCCGCAGACGGCGCGGACGCCGTCCGGCCTCCGGCGGGTGGATCCGCGGGCGCTGCCGCTCGGCGCGTCCGCCCGCCGCGCCCGCGCGCGTCCCTGGACGGCGTCGAGGGGACGGGCCGCCGCCGCCCGGGCGGCCAGGGAGCGGGCCGAACTCGAGCGCGGCATCCGCTTCCGCTCGCTCTATCTGACGATCATGGGCGTCGTTCTCGCCGTCGCCGCGGTGAACGTGCTGCTCGGGTCGGTCGGGCTGATCCAGGAGAACAGGTCCAGGCCGCTGACCGAGGCCGAGCGCGCCCGCTACGTGGCCGAGGACGTGGCCCGGCGGTGGCGTGCGTGGCCCGCCGGCATGGTCTTCCCCGAGGAGCTTCCGTACACGGCGCTCGGCCGCGCCCAGCAGTACGCGCGCAGGGTGGGCATCGCCCCCGAGGCGGCATGCGCCGAGGCGGCCGACGCGCCGGTGGCGTCGGTGCTGCGGGGGCACGGCTGCCAGGCCGTGCTGCGCGCCACCTACGTCGACCAGACCTCGACGTTCGCCGTCACCGTGGGCGTCGCCGTGCTGCCGAGCGAGCAGGCCCGCGCCGACGCGGCGGGCGAACTGCCCGTGGACGACCGGGTGGGCGTACGGCCCGTGGCTTTCCCCGGCACGGTCACCGACACCTTCGGCGCGGCCCAGCGCCAGCGCACGGGATGGGTGGGCGCCGGGCCGTACATCGTCTTCTCCGCTGTGGGGTACACCGACGGAAGGACTCGTGAGTCCGTCCCACTGGAGGAACAGGTGAACAGCGAGATGTGGCCCGTGGCCGAGACCGTGGCCGGGCGCATCGCGCGCGCCCTTGGAGAGCCCCCCGACGTGCCTCGCTGCACCCAGGGGAACGTGTGCTGAGGCCGGCCTTCCTCTGTGCGGCGCTCACGGCCGTCCTCCTGGGGACCGGACCCGCGGTCGCGGCGGCGCCGGCACCCGGCGGCGAGGACTCGCGGTGGGCGCTCGACGCCGTCAACGCCGCCGCCGCCTGGAAGGTCAGCAGGGGCGCGGGCGTGACCGTCGCCCTGCTCGGGAGCGGGCGGCCCGACGACGCCGTGCCCGAGTTGAGCGGCCGGGTCGAGCGCGGGCCGGACCTGACGGGCGCGATGTTCGGCGACGACACGATGCGGCCGGGCGACGACGTGACCGCGCTGGCCTCGGCGATCGCCGGGAGCGGGCGCGGCGGAGGGACGTCCGGGATCGCGCCGGAGGCCCGGGTGCTGTCCCTCACCGTGGTCCGGAGCCGTCCCGGCGAGGCCGGCGTACCCGGCGAACCTGGGGGCCCGGCGGGACAGACACCCGCGGAGACGCAGGACAGCCCGCTCGCTCGCGGCATCCGCTACGCGACCGGCCGGGGCGCCAAGGTCATCTGCCTGCCCGTCCCCGCGTACGCCGTGGACCGCGTGGAGCGGGATGCCATCTCCTTCGCGCTGGCGAGGGGTGTGGTGGTCGTCGCGGCCGTGGGGGACGCCGGCCGGTCACCGTACGCCCGCGAGAACGGCACCTCCTACTGGGCGTTCCCCGCGGGCTACCCCGGGGTGGTGGGCGTCGCCGCCGTCGACCGCAAGGGCGCGAAGACGCCGGGCAGCAGCGACAACCTCTCGGTCCTGGTCGCCGCGCCGGGGGACCACGTGCCCGTCACCCTCGCCGGGGGCCGCCGGGGAGCCGTGTCGGGGACCGGTGTGGCCAGCGCGCTCGTCGCGGGTGCCATCGCACTAATAAAGGCTAAATATCCGGATTTGTCGCCGGAATTGGTGTCGCGTGCTTTGACAGCGACCTCCCGCCCTCATCCGTCCGCGGGTTATGACGACAAAGTCGGATTCGGTGTCGTGGACGCGGCGGCCGCCCTGCGAAAGGCCGCGGAGCTGACCGGATATGGCCACGCGTCCTCGATGCGGGACGACGCGCATTTCGGCAAGGGCCCGGGGTCGCAGGGGCCCGCACGCCCTGGGCCGGATCCGGTTAGGCTCTGGATCTACGGCATCGCCGTCGCCCTCGGATTCGGCGGTTTCTGCGCCGCGGCCGTCGCGCTGCGTCGCCGATGACCCGGTGTCGCCGATGACCCGGCGCCGCCGGTGATCACATGTTGGCCGCCGTTCTGCAGCATTTCGGACGCGGTCTTCCCGATGTTCGTGTTTCCGGTGACAAAGCCAGGTCAAATTTCGCTAGGGTCCCGGCTCATGGGGTACGAGCTGCGCGTAGAGCGGGATGCACCACTCGCCTACGCCGAACTCGCGAGCGTCTCGGCGACGGCCGGATTCGAGCTGCGCGGGTCGCACGAGGCGGGCGAGATCGTCGCACGCCACGGCGACTCCGTGCACCAGATCGCGATCTGGTCGGGACGGCTCTTCGGCCAGCCCGGGTCCGACTGGCAGGTCGCCCAGCTGGCACTTCTCACCGATCTCATGGGGGCCCGGCTCGTGGGTGAGGATGGCGAGGCGTACGGACTCAGGAACGGCGTCGTGGAGCAGATCAACGGATCGTCCACCTACGAGTTCGGCAAGCTCGAAGAGATCATCGCGGCCGGGCCGACCGAGTGGAGCGCTTGAGGGACGGCCGCGGTCAGCCACCGCCCTACGCGGAGCGGGTGCTCGACCTGGTCGAGCGGATCCCGCCCGGCATGGTGATGTCGTACGGAGACGTCGCCGAGTATCTCGGCGAGGGGGGCCCGCGGCAGGTCGGCCGCGTGATGTCGCTGTGGGGCGGCGCCGTGCCGTGGTGGCGGGTGATCCGCGCCGACGGCACCCCCGCGCCCGGTCTGGAAGCCGAATGCCTGGCCCGGTGGCGCGAGGAGGGCACCCCGTTCCGCGGCGTGCGGGCGGACATGCGTGCGGCCCGCTGGGACGGCCGGAACCGGCCGTCGCCATGATCGTCGTTGTCCGTTCCCGGTCTGACTCGGGGGCTGACACGCCGCGCCCCGGGCGGTCCGATCGGCGTTCTTCCGCCCGGCGTAGTGCCTCTCGTCACCCGGTGCCACAGGGGTGTCACCCGCTGATTCACAGGAAATCCACAGGCTTTCGCGAGTCAGGTCTGGCAGTGTTCTGAGGGCATTACCATTTTCTGAACACAGGTCTGCGAAGGGTGGTGCCTCCCGAATGACACCCGCACCCACGAGCGACGCCGTCGCCGAACGACTGCGGGCTGTCCAGGAGCTTTACGACCGAGGCGAGCCGATCGACGCGCTGGTCGCGCTCGTGCGCGCGGAGGGGCTCAGCCCCACGCAGCGCCGGGAGGTCGACCGTGAGGCGATCGTCGGTCCCCTGGGTCTGCGCCTCGACGCCGCAGCCAAGCGCGGGCCCGCCCGCCGCCGCCAGACCATCGACGCGCTCCGGCCCTACCTCGCGGAGGTCGATCCCAAGGTCAAGCGGGAGCTGCCGGTCGGGCGCCGGGTCGCCTGTCACCTGATCGAGACGCAGGACCCGGGCGAGCTCGCCGAGGGCGACGCGCTGGCCAAGCTCGCCGCCGCCGCGGCCGAGCCCTCCCGCCGGGTGCGGCGCGGCCTGCGGTGGTACGCCGACCTGCCGGTGGAGGTCGGCGACCCCTCGCTGCTGCGCCTGCGGGCGGCCGACCTCGTGCCGGTCACGCAGATCGACGACATCACCTGGGTGGGCAACCGCCTGAAAGTGACCGGGCACGCCTACATCGCGGGCCTGTCGGTCCGCAGCGGGCGGTTCAACCGCGCCACCGTCGTGCTGCGCGGCCCCCGCTGGCTGCCCCCGGTCACGATGAAGACCCGCAGGACCTACCGCCCCGAGGCCACCCACGCGGCCCGCGAGCCCGGATGCAACTACGACTGGGCGGGCTTCACGGCCGAGCTGCATCCGTTCGCCCTGCGCTGGCGCTCCGGAGTGCGGGCCCTGGTGCGCGGCACCAAGCGGGTGCTGCGCCGCCGCCACGTCGTCCAGGACACCACCACCTGGCGGGCCGAGATCGTGATCTGGAGCCGCGCCGCCCGCGCCAAGGGCGTGCTGCGCGGTCCGGTGGTCGGCCGCACCGAGCGCCCGGCCGGCCTGCAGGTGCGCCCGCGCTGGTGGGTGCGGCCCGTGTGGACCTCCGACAAGGCGCTGCAGGTGGTCTTCCAGCCGACCCGCGCCCAGCTCACCGGTGTCCGGCTGAACGGCGACAACATCGAGCTCACCGGCTTCCTGCCGGGCCGGGCCGTGACCAAGGGCAAGGCCCGCGTCGGCGGTCACCGCATGTCGGCCGACTTCGCCCCGGTCGAGGGCGGCAGCCGCTTCTCGCTGTCGCTCGGGGTCGGCACACTGCTCAACGCGGAGTCCCGGCGGCTGTGGGTCGAGCCCAAGGGAGACCCCGCCGCGGCCGTCATGCTGGAGGGCGCGGAGGAGACCCGCCTCCTGCTCGGCGAGCGCGAGGTCACGGTGCAGGGCGACCGGCGCGACCGAGTCGTCATCTCCGGTCACAAGATCCTGCCCGTGATCACCTCGGCCGAGTGGCACGACGAGTCGATCACGCTCATCGGCCGCTACCCCGACCCCGACCAGGGCCCGCGCGACCTCGTGCTGCGGCACCGGGGCGGGCTCAGCATCCGCGTGCCGCTGGAGCGCGACGGCGAGCGCTTCACCGTGCGGCTGTCGCCCGGCGCGATGTCGCGCCTGGGGTCGGCCGTGCCGCTGGCCGAGGGCACCTGGAACGTCTCGGTGGCCCCGCCCGGCAGGTACGGCCCCGCCATGGTGCCCGTCCGGTTCGACCACGCCGGCCTCGACGCGCTGGACGAGAGCCCCCGGCTCATCGGCGGCCGGGTCTACCGGTTCGTCGCCACCCGTTACGACGTGCCGGTGCTGGTGGCGGCCGAGGACCGGCCCGGCGACGAGCGGAGCGCGGCCGGCGTGTGGGCGCTCAGCCGCACCTTCTACCCGGCCGAGCGCGCCCGCCCGCTGCGCGAGGCCACCGTCTACGTCTCCTTCGACGGCCGCGCCTACTCCGACAACCCGCGTGCCGTCTACGAGGAGCGGGTGCGGCGCGGCGACGAGGGCGAGCACATCTGGGTCGTCAGGGACGGCGCGTTCGTCCCGCCGGGCTCGCGCGAGCTGGGCCTCGGCGACGGCGTGGCGCCCACGGTCGTCCGCGAGGGCAGCCGGGAGCACTACGAGGCGCTGGCCCGCGCCCGCTACATCGTGTCCAACGGCTTCATGCCCCAGTGGTTCCGCACCCGTGAGGACCAGGTGTGCGTGCAGACCTGGCACGGCACGCCGGTCAAGCACATCGGCCGCGACCAGGCCCACATGAAGCGCGAGCCCCGGCCCCCGGTGTGGCACCGCCAGGCCGTGGAGGTCCGCGGCTGGGACCTGCTGCTGTCGCAGAGCCCGTGGGCGTCGTCCGTCCTGCGCAATGCCTTCGGTTACGAGGGCGAGATCCTGGAGTCGGGCTACCCGCGCAACGACGTCCTCGTCTCCGGCGACCGCGACGCGCTGGCGGCGGAGATCCGGCGCCGGATCGGCATCCCCGAGGGCAAGCGGGTCGTCCTGTACGCGCCGACCTACCGCGACTACGACCGAAGGAACGCCACGGTCAAGCTCGACCTCGCGGATGCGAAGCGGGCACTCGGCGCCGACCACGTGGTGCTGGTCCGCGGTCACATGATGCAGGCCTTCCCCCACGTGAACGCGCAGGACGGCTTCGCGATCGACGTGACGACCTACCCCGACACGGCCGATCTGCTGCTGATCGCCGACGTGCTCGTCACCGACTACTCGTCGGTCATGTTCGACTTCGTGGCGACCGGGCGGCCGGTCGTGCTGTTCACGCCGGACCTGGCCAAGTATCGCTCGTCCCGCGGGCTGTACCTCGATCTGGAGTCCCAGCGCCCGGGGCCGCGCCTGGAGACCTCACCCGAGGTCGTCGAGGCCCTGCGCAACATCGACGCCGTGACCGCCAAGCTGTCCGACCGCTACGCGGCCTTCACGCGGACCTACGCGCCGCATGACAACGGCAAGGCCACCGCGCGGGTCATCGACCACGTCTTCACGTCCTGATCCTGGCCGAGAGCGTGCTGTCGTGCCGGGATCGAGGACGCCATGCCGACTACATCATCGATCAACGGGGGAAACCGCGCACCGGCTTGGCATCGCATCGCGGCCTGGCTGATCGACTGGTTGCGGATCCTCGTCCTTCCGCTGCTCCTGGTCCCGGTCGGCGTGGCCCTCTACTCGGCGGGACTGCGACTGCCGGTCGGCCTGTGGAACCTCATCTCGTTCCTCTTCCTGATCGCGCCGGTGACCCTGTGGTGTGCCTGGCGCGAGTCCGGCCGCTTCCAGGCCACCCCCGGTAAAAGGGCCAGGGGCCTGATCGTCGTCGACGCCCGCTCCGGGCGGCCGGTCGGTTTCGGGCGGGCGCTGCTGCGCAACACCGCCAAGATCGCTCTACCGTGGGAGCTGGGGCACACCGTCGCGTACGGCTTCGCCACCACGGCCCGGAACCCGTCCGAGTCTCTGATGGTGCTGACGATCATCGTCTACGTCATCATGTTCGCCTGGTTGGGCGCCCTCTTCCTGCCCTCGACCAGGACGCCTTACGACCTGCTCGGCGGCACCCGGGTCGTCTCGGGATCTCGCGAGTGACGCCTCCGCTGCCGACCGCTCAGGCCTGGTTCGTCGGCAGCACGACGACCTGACGGAGGTTGACGTGCCTGGCCCGGCTGACCGCGTACGCGATCAGGTCGGCGATCTCCTCGGCGGTCATGGGCGTGATGACCTCGAACATTCCGGCCAGTTGCGCGCCGATCTCCGGGCTGTCGACGTGGTCGCCCAGCTCTGTCGCCGTCAGGCCCGGCTCGATGTTGGTCACCCGCACGCCGCGCGGGCCGAACTCCGTGCGCAGGTTCGCGGACAGGTGGGTGAGGGCGGCCTTGGTGGCCCCGTAGACGGCATAGCCGGGGAAGAGGACGTGGGAGCCGATCGACGAGATGTTGACGAGGTCGGCCGTCCGGCCCTCCGCCGCCGCCGCGAGCAGGTCGGCCGTGAAGGCCCGTGTGATCCGCAGGGCGCCCGCGACGTTCGTGTCGAGCATCCGCGTCCACTCGTCGATGCGGCCGTCGTCGATGGCGTTGGGCAGCATCATGCCCGCGGCGTTGACCACCAGGTCCACAGGCCCGAGCGCGGCGTGGATCCGGTCCACGGCGGCGGCCACGCTGTCGTCCCGGGTTACGTCGGCGGTCACGGCCACCGCGGTGCCGCCGTCCGCGGCGATCTTCCGGACCAGGTCCTCCAGCCGGTCGGCGCGCCGGGCGAGCAGCGCGACCTTCGCGCCGGAGGCGGCCAGCAGCCGCGCCGTCGCCTCTCCCATGCCGCTGGCGGCCCCGGTGACGACGGCGACGCGTCCGCCCAGGCTCTCGTAGCTCATCGTGACTCCTTTGAGTTCGCGGGTTCGACGAGAGTCACTGTGGCGGGGTCGGCCGGGTTTACCCAGCTCACGCCTGGTACTGGTAACGGCGGTACTAGGCTTGTGCTCCATGAACGGTGATCTGGGACGGTTCCTGCGCTCTCGCCGGGCCCGGATCAGACCCGAGGACGCGGGGCTCCCGGCATACGGGCGCCGGCGGGTCAGCGGGCTGCGGCGCGAGGAGGTCGCGCTGCTCGCGGGCATGAGCGCGGAGTACTACATCCGCCTGGAGCAGGAGCGCGTCGGCAACGTCTCCGACGAGGTGCTCGACGCGGTCGCCCGGGTGCTGCGCCTGGACGGCACCGAGCGGGCGCACCTGCGCCGCCTCCTCCGGCCGCCGGGCGATCGGCGGGCTCCCCTCGCGCACGTCCGGCCCGGGGTGCGGATGCTCCTGGACGCGGCCGACTCCGTCCCGGCGTGCGTCATGGGGCCACGGATGGACGTGCTCGCCTGGAACGCCCTCGCCGAACGGATCAACGGGTTCTCGGCCGTGCCGCCGGGTGAGCGCAATCTGGCCCGTCTGACGTTCCTGACGCCGGCGGCGCGCTCGCTCTACCGCGACTGGGCGGCCGTGGCCGCCGAGGCCATCTCCTACCTGCGCCTGTACGCCGGGAGGCATCCAGACGATCCGCTGCTGGGCCCACTCGTCGCCGACCTGTCCGCCGACCCCGATTTCGCCCGGCTGTGGGAGGAGCACCAGGTCGCCGAGAAGACCTTCGGCGTCAAGCTGCTGCACCACCCGGAGCTCGGTGATCTGGACTTCGCGTACGAGACCCTGGCCCTGCCCGGGGACCCCGAACTGCTGGTCGTCATGTACACCGCCGATCCGGCCTCCCCGACCGGCCGCGTACTGGCCCGGCTTCGCGAGGCCCGCGAACCCGGCGTACAGGAGGCGGCGGCCGGCTGATCCGCCCTACTAGGACACGGAGTGGGCATTCGGGCACGATCTGCCTCGGTGATCTGGTGGAATGCTGTGTTGTGAGTGGTCAGAACTACCGGCTGGTGCGTCGCGGGGGCGTGGGGCATCGCGCGGCTCCCGTGCTGGACGAACATCAGCGTGCCGTCGTCGAGCACGAGAGCGGGCCCCTGCTCGTGCTCGCCGGGCCGGGCACGGGCAAGACGACCACGATCGTGGAGACCGTCGTCGACCGGGTCGAGCGCCGCGGCGTTGACCCCGAGCGGGTGCTCGTCCTCACCTTCAGCCGCAAGGCGGCCGGTGAGCTGCGCGAGCGGATCACCGCCCGGATGCGCAGGACCACCAGGACCCCGCTGGCGCTCACCTTCCACAGCTACGCGTACGCGCTGCTGCGCCGTGAGGCGGTGCTGGCCGGTGAGCCGCCGCCGCGCCTGCTCACCGGTCCCGAGCAGCTGCTGGAGGTCCGGCGGCTGTTGCACGGCGAGCTGGAGGACGGCGCGCGGCACTGGCCTCCGGACATGCGCGAGCTGCTCAAGACCCGGGGGTTCGCCGAGGAGCTGCGCGACTTCCTGTCGCGTGCGGCCGAGCGCGGCCTGTACGGCGACGCGCTGGTGCAGCTGGGCCACGAGCACGGCAGGCCCGACTGGGAGGCCGCAGGGCTGTTCTCCTACCGCTACCAGGACCGGTTCGACCTCGATCCGGTGCCCGCGCTGGACTACTCGGAGCTGATCCGCGAGGCGGCCGGCCTGCTGGCCGACGGCGAGGTGCGGCGGCGTGAGCGGGACGCCTACGACCTGGTGCTCGTCGACGAATACCAGGACACCGACCCGGCGCAGGAGTTCCTGCTCCGGCAGCTCGCCGGAGACGGCCGCGACCTGATCGCCGTCGGCGACCCCGACCAGTCCATCTACGGCTTCCGCGGCGCCGACGTGCAGGGCATCCTGCGGTTCCCCGAGCGGTTCCCGGCCCGGGACGGGCGGGACGCCCCGGTGGTCGCGCTGCGGGTGTGCCGCCGCAGCGGGCCGGCCCTGCTGGAGGCCTCCCGGCGCGTCGCCTACCGCCTGCCGGCCGTGCCGGGCCCGGTAAGCAGGCACGAGTACAGGCACGACAACAGGACCGGCGGCCACCGCGACCTGATCCCGGTCGGGGAGGCCGATCCGGGCGAGGTGAAGGTCCTGCTGGCCGACAGCGCCACCCAGGAGGCCGCGGTGGTCGCCGACACGCTGCGCCGGGCGCACCTGCTCGACGGGGTGCCGTGGTCGCGCATGGCGGTGCTGGTGCGCAGCGCCGTCCGGCACGTGCCGCTGCTGCGGCGGGCGCTGGTCACCGCGGGGGTGCCCGTCGTGGTCGCGGGCGACGAGCTCCCGCTGGTGCAGGAGCCCGGCGTCCGGCCGCTGATCACGCTGCTGCGGATCGCGGCCACGCCCGCCACGCTCGACGTGGCGACCGCCGAGGAGCTGCTGACCGGTCCGCTCGGCGGCACCGACATGATCGGCGTGCGCCGGCTGCGCCGCGCCCTGCGGATCGCCGAGCACGAGGCGGTCGCCGCTGAGGCCGCCGCCGCGGAGGAGGCAGGCCGGCCGGCGCTGCCCTTCACCCCGCGCTCGTCGGACGAGCTGCTGGTCGCGGCGCTGCGCGACGCCCGGGAGCTGGGCGGCGTCGAGCCGCATGTCGCGGCGTCGGCCGAACGCCTCGCGCGGCTCATCGCGACCGCCAGCGAGGCCGTACAGCACGGCCAGGGCGCCGAGGAGACGCTGTGGGAGATCTGGCAGGCCAGCGGGCTCGCGGAGCGCTGGACGGAGGCCAGCCTCGCGGGCGGGGCCCGGGGCGCCCAGGCCGACCGCGACCTCGACGCCGTCGTCGCCCTGTTCGACCACGTGGCCCGCTTCACCGACCGGCTGCCCAAGGCCGGGGTCGCGGTGTTCCTCGACGACCTGACCTCCCAGGAGATCGCCGGCGACTCGCTGGCCGAGTCCGCCCCCGAGGGCGACGCCGTACGGATCCTGACCGCGCACCGGTCCAAGGGCCTGGAGTGGGACGTGGTGGTGGTCGCCGGCGTTCAGGAGGGCCTGTGGCCCGACCTGCGCCTGCGCGGCTCGCTCCTCGGCACCGAGGCGCTGGTGGACCTGGCGGGCGGAGTGGAGTTCGCGGGCGGCTCGGCGCTGGACACCACGCAGGCCGCGACGGCCGCGCTGGCGTCCAAGCTCCTCGCCGAGGAGCGGCGGTTGTTCTACGTCGCGGCCACCCGCGCCCGCAGGAAGCTCGTCGTCACCGCCGTGGGCGGCGAGGACACCGACGAGCGGCCCTCACGGTTCCTCACCGAGCTGCTGCCCGGCGGCGTGGGGGCGGCGACCGTGGACGACCGGGCGCGGTGGCTCAGCATGTCCGCGCTGGTCGCGGACCTGCGCGCGGCGGTGTGCGACACGAGCAGGCCCGAGGCGCTGCGCCGCGAGGCCGCCGCGCACCTCGCCAGGCTGGCCCGGGCCGGGGTGCCCGGCGCCAACCCCGGAGAGTGGTACGCGCTGACCCCGATCTCCGACGACCGGCCGCTCGGCTGGCCCGACGACATCGTGCAGATCTCGCCGTCGTCGGTGGAGAGTTTCACCAAATGCGGGCTGCGCTGGATGCTGGAGAACGCGGTCGGGGCCGGGACGTCGAACGTCACCCAGAGCCTCGGCACGGTCGTCCATGCGATCGCCGCGATGGCGACCGAGGACGGCACCGACTACGTCGAGCGGCTCGACGACATCTGGGACCAGTTCGACTTCGGCGGGCTGTGGTTCAACCGCAAGCAGCGCCGCGTCGCCGAGCAGATGGTCGACAAGTTCGTCCGCTGGCAGAAGGACAAACCGCGTGACCTGGTCGCGGTGGAGGAGGCGTTCACCGTACGGGTGCCGGGGCACGACATCCAGATCACCGGCCGGGTGGACCGGGTCGAGCGGGACGAGGCGGGCCGGGCCGTGATCATCGACATCAAGACCGGCAGCGGCAGGCCCAAGGACACCGAGATCGACCGGCATCCGCAGCTCGGGGTGTACCAGCTCGCCACGACGCTCGGGGCGTTCGAGCGGCACGGCCTCATCCAGCCGGGCGGTGCGTCCCTGCTGCACCTGGGCAAGGCGGCGGGCCAGTCGGCCGACGCCAGGGAGCAGGCGCAGCGGGCGCTCGGCGACGACTCCGAGCCCGACTGGGCGGAGAATCTGGTCAAGACGGTGGCGACCGGCATGTCCGCGGGCGTGTTCGTCGCCACGGTCAACGACGGCTGCCGCACCTGTGCCGCCAAGATCGCCTGCCCGGTGAACGACAACGGAGGACAGGTGTGCTGACGCCGGATGAGCTGGCGGGCCGGCTCGGGATCCTTCCGCCCACCCCCGAGCAGGCGGCCGTCATCGAGGCGCCGCTGGAGCCGATGGTGGTGGTGGCGGGGGCCGGATCCGGCAAGAGCGAGACGATGGCCGGGCGGGTGGTCTGGCTGGTCGCCAACGGCCTGGCCAGGCCCGAGCAGATCCTCGGCCTCACCTTCACCCGCAAGGCCGCCGCCGAGCTGGCCGAGCGGGTGCGCCGCCGGCTGGCCGGGTTGGCGGAGGCCGGGCTGGTCGAGCCGGAGCTGCTCGACTCGGAGCCGACGGTCTCCACCTATCACGCGTACGCCGCGCGGCTGGTGACCGACCACGCGCTGCGCGAGGGGCTGGAGCCCACCATGCGGCTGGTCACGCCCGCCGTCGCCTGGCAGATGGCGGCCCGGGTGGTAGGCCAGTACGACGGGCCGATGGACCGGGTGGACCTGTCCCCGCCCAGCGTCACCGCCGCCGTGCTGGACCTGGCCGGGGAGCTGGCTGAGCACCTGCGCGAGCCGGCGGACGTCCGCGAGGTCGGCGACTGGCTGCGCGAGCGCCTGGCCTCGCTCACCGGGCGCATCGTCAAGGACCAGCGAAAGCCGGTGGAGACCCAGGCCATCCGTGAGCAACTGCTGCCGATGGTCGAGGCGTACGAACGGCTCAAGCGCGGCCGGGAGGTCATCGACTACGGCGACCAGATGGCACTGGCCGCGCGGATCGCCTCACGGCACCCGGAGGTCGGCGCGTCCGAGCGGGCCCGGTTCTCGGTCGTGCTGCTCGACGAGTATCAGGACACCAGCCACGCCCAGCTCGTGCTGCTGCGTTCGCTGTACGGCGGGGGCCACCCGGTCACCGCGGTCGGCGACCCCTGCCAGTCGATCTACGGTTGGCGCGGCGCGTCGGCGGGCAACCTGTCCCGGTTTCCCAGCGACTTCCCGGCGGCGTCCGCAGACCCCGCGCAGGTGCGGCGGCTGTCGGTCAGCTTCCGCAACGGCGAGCACGTGCTCGCCGTCGCGGCCCGGATCCAGGTGCCCCTGCGCCGGGAGGCCCGTGAGGTGCCGGTGCTGGTGCCGGGCGGCAACCGGGCGGGCCGGGGGCGGGTGCTGTGCGCCTTCCACGAGACGGCCGAGGACGAGGCGGAGTGGATCGCCGAGGGCCTGGCCGGGATGCTGCACGGCGAGGACGCCCCGGACGGCCTGCCCTGGGGCGAGGGCGAGCGGACCAAGCGCGGCCCCGCCCTGCAGCCGCAGGACGTCGCGATCCTCGCCCGCAAGCGGTCGCAGTTCCCGGCCCTGCGCCGGGCCCTGGAGGCCCGGGGGGTCCCCGTGGAGGTCGTGGGCCTCGGCGGGCTGCTCACCGTGCCCGAGGTGGCCGACATCGTGGCGACCCTGCGGGCCCTGTACGACCCGACCGCGGGGGACGCGCTGGTCCGGCTGCTCGCCGGGCCGCGCCGGCGGATCGGCCCCGCCGACCTGAAGGTGCTCGGCGACCTGGCCCGGGAGCTCAACAAGGAGATCAGGGCGGCCAGGGGTGGGCCGCGCCCGGAGGACCCGCTCGACCAGGTCGTCGCCGACCTCGCCGAGGAGCGCGGCAGCCTGATCGACGCGCTCGACGAGTTGCCCGACCGGCCCGACTGGCTGGAGCGGTTCTCCCCGCTCGCGCGGCTGCGGCTGCCCGCCGCCGCCCGCGAGCTGCGCCAGTTGCGCGCCCATGCCGGGCAGCCGCTGCCCGACCTGATCAGCGAGATCGAACGCCGGCTCGGCCTCGACGTGGAGGTCGCCGCCAGGGGAGGCAGCCCGCTGGCCGCCCGAGCCGACCTCGACGCCTTCCTCGACGCCGCGTCCCGGTTCGCCGGAGACTCGGAGGATCCGACGCTCGGCGCGTTCCTGGCGTACCTCAAGGCGGCGGAGAGCGAGGAGTTCGGGCTGGAGGCCGGGCGGGTCGGCGACAGCAACACCGTCAAGCTGATGACCGTCCACGCGTCCAAGGGACTGGAGTGGCCGGTCGTGGTGGTGCCGGGCCTGTCGCAGCTCACCTCCCAGAAGGGCGGGCTGATCAAGGGCAGTATGTTCCCCGCGACTCCGGTCACCAACTCGCGGTGGACGGAGAACCCGCGCAAGCTGCCGTACCCGCTGCGGGGGGACAGCGCGGACCTGCCCGAGTTGGCCGGGCTGGACCGGGAGGCGCTGGGCGCCTTCGACGAGCGCTGCCGCGACCGCGACCTGACGGAGGAGCGGCGGCTGGCGTACGTCGCCGTCACGAGGGCGCACTACCTGCTGATCGCCTCCGGCTACCGCTGGGGCACCTCGTCCCGGCCGCTGGAGCCGTCGGACTTCCTGCGGGAAATCCGCGAGGCGGGCGCCCGGGTCGTGCGGTGGTCCGAGGATCCGGACAGCTCGGACAATCCGCTGCTCGCCGAGCCGCCGGTGGCCGACTGGCCGGCCGTCACGGTGAACGACGCGATCCTCGACGGCGCCCGCCTCGTCGAGGAGGCGATGATGGGCGATGCCCCGCCCGCGGCGGCCGGTGACCACGCGCTTGTCCGGGACTGGGAGCTGGAGCGGATGCGGGCCTGGGCGCGCGACACCGACCTGCTGCTGCGCGAGCGGGAGACGAACCGCCGGCGGGCCGGGGCGGTCGTGGAGCTGCCGTCGCGGCTGTCGGTGTCGTCACTGGTCACGCTGGCGCAGGACCCCGCGGCGTTCGCTCGGCAGGTGCGCCGGCCGGTGCCGCGCAGGCCCGCGCCGCTGGCCCGAAGGGGCACCACCTTCCACCGCTGGCTGGAGTCGCGCTGGGGCCAGCAGCGCCTGATCGACGACCTGGAGCTGCCCGGCGCCGCCGACGAGCTGTCGGAGACGGAGGTCCAGCTCGCCGAGTTGCAGGAGCGGTTCGAGGAGAGCGAGTGGGCCGGGCGTGAGCCGGTCGACCTGGAGATCCCGTTCGAGACCATGATCGGCGACCGCCTGCTGCGCGGCCGGATGGACGCGGTCTTCCGCGAGGGCGACGGCTACGTGGTGATCGACTGGAAGACCGGTGAACGGCCGCAGGGCAGGGCCGCCGAGACCGCGTCGGTGCAGCTCGCGGCCTACCGGGTGGCCTGGGCCGCACTGGCCGGGGTGCCGCTGGAGAGGGTCGGCGCGGCCTTCCACTACGTTCGCTCGAACGAGACCGTCCGCCCCGTGGACCTCCTCGACGCGGACGGCCTCACCGCGTTCATTCAGCGGGTTCCGGAGGACTGACCACCTGGTCGAAGAGCACGCTCGTCTCGATCTTGATCCCGAATGGTTCGGGTAGTTCCAGGACCTCGCCCTCTTCGGCGGTGACGATCTGCCGGTACGCCTGCCGGTGGTAGTCGAAGGGCTCCAGGTCGGCGAGGGGATCGCTCATCAGCGTCACTCTGCGCGGAGACGCCACGGGGTCCACGATCAGATAGAGCGGTACGCCCGCCCGCGCGTAGTCGAGCGGCTTCTCCTTCCAATCGACCTCGTGGTTGCCCGGAGAGCACACCTCCACGGCCAGCAGGACGCTGTGCCCGTGCACCCGCATCCGATCGAGCCGCTCGGCTTTCATCGGCAGGACGAGCAGGTCGGGTAGCCGATGGTCGAGCATCGGCGGGATGTGGACCGCCCAGTTGCAGAAGAAGCGCCAGCCCTTCGCCATCCCCAAGGGAAGCAGGAGCTTCGAGACCCGGTCGATGATCTCGTTGCTCTCCTCACCCATCCACGGGCTCACGACGACCTGCCCGAGACGAATTTCCGCCCGATAACCGGCGTCGTTGAGTTGCATGCACAGGTGCAGCACCTCGTCAGGGAGCTTCTGGGGCTCTTCAGGCTGCCCGGCGTCTGGGGGCTCGTGCTCGTCGGAGACGAGATCGTCCGGGACGGGGTCGTCCTGCGTGCGCGGGGCGGGGCGATCGTGCCTGCCGCGTTTGGTCGGCTTCGTGAGGGCCATGGCGCCATCCTCTCCTGCTCCTCCATGTAATGGTACGGAAGGTTTCCGGGTCGCCACGGAAAGTAACATTGGAGTGAGGGGAGGGAGATTCGTCGAAAGAGAGAACGAGGTGAAGGAAAGTCCTACCTGGGAGAGGAAAATCGGCTCCGCGAATCGGTCATGGGCGACGTACCCGCCGCAAATGTCCTACTGCGGTATCTGACTTTTCCCGAAAGAGCGATTGTTTCTTTCGCAGACGCACCGGTCCATGATCGGCTATTAATGGCCTATGTCGGTTGTGCGGATGGCGATGGCGGCGGTCTGCGTCGCGGCGGTGGCCGGGTGTTCGGCGTCGGCAGCGGCGAATCCTCCGGATCTCGCCCTTCCCTTGGACGCCTACAGTCTCGGGGTGAAGGATCGCGCCCAGGTGATACGCGCCCGGTTCATGCTGATGGAGGAATGCATGCGCCATGTGGGGCTCGATTTCCGGTTTCCCGCCGTCGAACCGGTGACCGACCTGCGTAATGTCGATCTCCTCGGATGGCTCGATCCCGGCCAAGCCGCCGAATCCGGATATCTGGGGAAGGGGCGGAACCCGGATGAGATGACCGGCATTCCGTCGTACTCCGTCACCGACGACGAGTTCTATGTGCTGTACGGGAAGGTCCGGCGGTACCACGGGCGTACGGTGCCGCCCGGAGGCTGTATGGCCAAGGCGGACGCCCTGCTGAACCGGGGAGCGGGGGGCGTGACCCCGGCCGATGCCGGCAAGAGGTTCGACGACGACGAGGTCCCGCGTTACGTCGACAGCGCGGCCGACCTCGCCGTGAAGGACCCGCGGATCGCGGCGGCCGAGCGCGAGTGGAGCGACTGCATGCGGTCGGAGGGCTTCGACTACCGGAGCACCGTCCACGCCGTCGGCGACCGGCGCTGGGCGGCGACCGTCAACGACGACTCGATCGGCCACACCCCCAAGCCGCGTGGCACGCGGGCCGAGATCGACACCGCGGTCGCGGACGCGGGATGCCGGGAGGAGACCGGCTACTCCGACGTACGTCGCAAGGTGTACGTCGAGGCCGAGAACCGGATCATCGGCCAGAGCCGCGCCCGGCTCCACGTCATCAGGTCGCTCAACCAGGCCCGCCTCGCCAACTCCGCCAAGGTCCTCGACGGCAGACTCACGCTGTCCTGGTAGCCCGTCACCTCAGGTAGTGGAACGCGGGCTTCGGGTGCATGAGGAAGTCGTGGTGCGAGATGTTCCAGGCGTACGCGCCGGCCATGGCGAAGGCAACGACGTCGCCGACGGCGAGTGAGGCGGTGACGCGGCGGGCGAAGACGTCCTTGGGCGTGCAGAGCCGCCCCACCAGGGTCACCGGCCCGTCCTCGCCCTCCCCGCCCCCCGGCAGCACGGCGAACGGCTGGTCGTGTCCCTTCGTCACCGGGGTCCGCAGGTGGTGGGTGCCGCCGGACAGGACGGCGAAGCGCTCCCCGTGGACGCGCTTCACGTCGAGCACGGTGGTGAGATACCACCCGCAGTAGGCCGTCAGGGCGCGTCCCGGCTCCACGCGCAGCGTCTCGCCCGGCCGGGCCAGCGCCCGCAGGCCCGCGCCGTACGCCGCCCAGTCGAACCGTTCCTCCGGGCGGGTGTAGGAGACGGCCATGCCGCCGCCCAGGTTGAACTCGCGCAGGCCGAGGCTCCTGCCGTAGGCCAGGACGGCCTCGGCGAGCGTGAGCAGATCGGGGGCGGCCAGGCCGCTCGCGAGGTGCGCGTGGACGCCACGCAGCCGCACCGGTGAGGACCCGAGCAGGGCCAGGCACTCGGCGACTCCGCCGGGGTCCATGCCGAACGGCGTGGCGCCGCCGCCCATCGCGAGGGCCGCGCCGGTGACGTTCACGTCGAGGTTGACCCGCAGCAGCACGTCCGCGGGTTCGCGCATCCGCCGCAACTCGGCCGGGCTCTCGACATGCCAGCGGTGTGCCGAGGGGGCGAGGGCCAGCTCCGCCGCGGTCTTCCCCGGCCCGCCGAAGCTCAGCGCGGCCTCCGGCAGCACCTCCCTGACGTGGGCGAACTCGCCGCCGGAGGAGACCTCGAAGCCGTCCACGTGCGGCGCGAGCGCCCGCAGCACCTCCGGATCGGGGTTGGCCTTGACGGCGTAGCAGATCTCCGTCCCCGCCAGGGCGGCCCGTACGGCGGCCGCGTGGCGGTCGAGCCCGGCCAGGTCGTAGACATAGGCGGGGACGTCGTCCAGAGACTCGGCGACCTTCCGGACACCCGCCGGGACCTCGATGCTCATCGGTGCTCTCCTTCCGCGAACCCGAGCGGGTTCGGGACGGGGACGTATCCGGCGGCCCGGTCGGCGGCCTTCGCCCAGCGCACGCCCAGGTTGGCCTTGGCCGGCAGCGGCGCCCCGGCCAGCAGCCGCGTCAGTGGCTCGGCGGTGTCGACGGTGTGGTCCGCGACGTAGCGCTCCAGGGACTTCCGGGCGACCGCCCACAACGCGCGCAGGACGCCCCCGGCTGGGCCGGCCACGGTCGCGGCCACCTCCGCCAGGTGGTTGACGAACAGGCAGTAGGCGACCCGGTTCCAGCCCCGCGCGGCGTCGTACGAAAGAGGGGCCGCCACCTCGACCGGCACGCCGGCCAGGTCGTGCCGGCCGGAGACCAGCTTGGTGCCCTCCAGGTCGCGGAAGACCGCCTCGACCGGCCACCCGGCGGCGTCGAACCCGACGAGCACGTTCTGCACGTGCGCTTCGAGCACGACCCCGTGCCGGAAGAAGGCGTCGAGCACAGGGAACGCCACGCGCTCGACGTACGCCCCCCACCACGCCACGGGGTCGGCCGCCCGGCGGGCCAGGACGGCCTCGGGAACCCCTTGCGAGCCGGCGGCCAGGGCGCCGGCGAGAACCGGCGTGGTCCCCGGTCCGCACACCGCCCACGGGCCGGTACGGACGATCACCCCGAGCCCTTCCAGCAGCCGGGTGCCGAGCGCGGCCGAGCGGTAGCCGGGCTCCGGCAACCACCGCGTGCCGGGGAAGCGGCGGGCCAGCCGTTCGAAGACGGGGGTGAGCCGCCGGGTCAGCTCGACCGCGCCGGACAGCTCGTACCACGCGTTCTTGCGCACGCAGTTGGTGATCCGCACGTTCAGGCTGAACTTCAGGCACATGCCGGTGCCAGGGTCGTAGACGGTCCGGACCGAGGACGTGGGCACGACCGCGCGAGGGCCGGTCCCGAGGTCGACCAGCCGCCCGTCCGCGAGCGGCCCGCGCAGGTCGGCGGTCAGCAGGTCGAGCTGCCAGGGATGGGCGGGCAGCGGGACGTATCCCGCCGGCGCGTCCCCGAACGCGTCGAGCGCCGTCGTGTCGCCCTCCTGGGCCACCAGGTCGGCGCGCACCCCGAGCAGGCGCGGCGCGAACCGCGCGTGCGCCTCCGGCGCGTAGTCCAGCCAGCCGTCGCCCGAGCGCGCCTTGGGAGCGGGGTGGAACGGGTGCCCGGCCACGAGGGCCTGCTCGGAGGCGAGCCACGGATCGGCGGGTGGTACGGCTCGCGCGCGGGCGGCCAGGATCGCCGCGACCGCCTCCCGCCCGGCCCGCACCTGGGCGGCGAACTCCTCGTTGCCGCCGTCCAGCTCCCGCTCCACCAGTGCGACGAGCGAAAGCAGGCCGAGGGTCCGCCACCGCCCGTCCGTCAGATGCTCGGGCGGGCCGTCGAAGCGCAGCGCGATGCCGCCGCTGACGCGGACGCGCACCGGCGTCCCGGCCACGCGGAGCGTCAGGTGCGGCCCGGCGGCGTGCACGTGCCCACGGGGACCGCCGACCTCACGCAGCCAGCAGCGCAGCAGCGCCCCGAGCGCCGCCTCCTCGGCCGGGGCCGCGTGCCGGTCAGGGGCGTGCGAGTCGAGGAGCAGACGGTCCATGGCTCAGGCACCCCTCAGGTAGTTGGGGCCGGTCGTGCCGTAGAACTTGTTGACGTCCCGGGCCCCGGTGCGGTCCTTGGCCACGAGCGTCCCGGCGACGACCATCGACTTGCCGGTGAGACGGGCGGCCTCCAGCGTGCGGGCCCGCAGCAGCCGGGCCATCGGGTCGTCCCCGTACGGTTCGAGCGCGGCCGTCAGAGCCCGTCCGACGAGCGTGGCGGCGGAGCCGGGCAGCGCGCCGTGGGCCACGGCCATGGCGGCCAGATGCAGGGTGATCGTCACGAAGACGTCGGCGAGCGCGTAGGGGTCGTCGGTCAGCATGCGCTCGTCGCCGAAGCCGGGCGTCTCGATCCCCGCCGCGTGCAGCCGCCGGGGCGAGGCCAGCAGCCCGTCGTTGTCCTTGACCAGCAGCCGCATGGGCCCGTCGCCGAACACCAGCGCGAGGTTCTGCTGGTGGGCCTCCAGTGCGACGCCGTACCGGACGAACAGCGTGACGTTCCACGCGAGCAGCGCCGAGAGGTAGTCGCGCAGCAGCGCCTCCGCGTCGCCGCCGTGGTGGCGGTCGGCCACCTCGTGCAGGACGAGCCGTCCGCCGGAGCCCCCCTCCGGCGGCTGGGCGAGCGGCGCGAGCAGGGCGGCGACCGGCACGATCTCCCCTTCGGGCAGGTCGCGGACGAGCCAGCCCAGGTATTCGTGCTCCGCGTGCCCGAAGGTCTGCTCGTCGGCGAGGCGGACGCGCAGGCCGGGCTCGCGCGCCAGGATCTCGCGCAGCAGCGACTCGGCCAGCGCTCCGTCCCGCAACGTGCCCGGTTTGATCGACCGGCGGTTGCGCAGGCCCAGTGTGCTGACCGGGAGCGGCACCTTGAGATGGACGCGTTCGCGGACCTCCACCGTCCGGGTCGACAGGGTCGGCCGCACGGTCGCGTACGGCTGCGGACCCGCGACCAGCCCGGGCAGCCCGGCCACCTGCGGCTCCGTGAGCGGGTGGACGGGGAAGAGCACGTGGGTGCGGGCGAGACCGGGCGGCAGCCCGACGTCGCCGGGCGCGGGCCACCACCCCGGGAGATCAGGACGGGAGAGCGTCACCCGCTCGCGCGGCGCCGCGGCCCACCGCATGCGGAACTCGGGGGCGAACTCCGGGGCGTAGGCCGCCAGGTCGGCGGGGGAGACCCCGAGGCGGCACCTGGCCGTCGGATAGAGCGGATGGTCCACCGCGGCGGCCAGCGACTCGTAGCGGATGAGGCCGTGGCGCCCGCGCAGCCGCCGCGCCACCTCGCCGCGCATCCGGTGGTGGGCCTCCAGGGCCGCGAGCGTCTCGTGGCACTCCCGTTCGAAGGCGGCGACCCCCTCGGCGTCGGCGGGGTGGGCGACGGCCTCCAGCGTCTCCAGCACCTCCGCCAGGCGCGGACGCTCGTGCGGGGCCGTGGCGAAGTCCTGGAACGGGTGGCCCGCCGTGAGCCCGACCCGCCGCCCCGAGGCGAGGACGATCGCGACCCCGTCCTTGTCGTGGGTGACCCTGGCGGAGATCCCGGCGTAGTCCTCCCGCAGCAGGGCGTTCAGCACCCGCGCGGCCAGGTAGTGCTCCCCGCCCGTCGCCCCCCGGTGGTCGCGCGCAGGGATCATGCGAGCACCCAAGGGTGCTCCTTCCTGAAGGTGTCGACCGCGGCGTCGACGACGGCGGCGTCCGGGCCGACGGCGCGGAGCAGGCCGAGATAGTCGCGGTTGGTGCCCGTCACCTCGACATGATCTCCGATCCGGCGCAGTGCCCGGTGCCACAGCCGCACGCCGCCCGCCGGCTCCGCGGGGGACGGGTCCGGCGGGGACAGGTCCGGCGGCGCGGCGGTGACCGTGCCGGACCGCTCGGCGACGAGGCTCACCACGGATCCGTACGCCGCGCGAAGGCCGCCCAGGTCGAACGAGGACACCGGCTCGCCCGCGTGGACGCGCAGGATCCACTGGTGCAGGGGCACACCGAGCAGGTCCGCCAGCAGGAAGTCGCAGTTGTCGCCGATCAGCCGATAGTTGATCTCGATGACGCGGGGACCGTCCGGGGTCACGGCATACTCGGTGTGGCACACCCCGAAGCCGACTCCCGCCGCATCGAGCGCGGCGCCCAGGTGGGCCAGGTGGTCCGGGTCCGGAGGCCGCCAGTCCAGGCGCTCCTCCACGAAGCGCGGCAGCGGGCCGAGCGTGGTGGCGAACCCGCCGGCGACTTCCCGGGCTGTGCCGTCGCCGAGCGTCTCCAGCGTGCGGACCGGCCCGTCGAGGAACTCCTCCGCGACCAGGACCTCCTCCGGCCGCCGCTCCCTGATCGCCGCGACGGCGGCGGCCAGCGCGTCCGGGCCGTCCACCAGCACGACGTCCTCGCTGGCCACACCCAGCGCGGGCTTGATCACGACCGGGTACGGCAGGCCCTGCGGCACCCCTCCGCCGGGCGGCAGCCGTACGGACCTGACGGGTTCGACGGCGGCGAGGGCGCGGCGGGTGAGCGCCTTGTTCTTGGCGGTGACACAGGCCCGCCAGTCCTTGCCCGGCAGGCCGAAATACCCGGCGGCGAGCGCGGTGGCGGCCTGGAGGTGGTCGGAGTTGGAGAAGATCACATCGGGCCGGTGGTGGGCGGCCACCGCGTCGATCACCGCCCTGGGGTCATGGACGTCCGCCGCCACGACGTCGTACCCCGGATACCGATCAGGCTGGTCGGTGAGTATCGTCACGTCCCAGCCCAGCGCGGCCGCGGCGGGGAGGAACCCCCCGGTCACCGAGTCGGTCGGGTTGAGCGTGGAGAGGTACAGCCGCACCGGCCCTCCATAGGTAAGGCTAACCTAAGTGAATGCATCCTAGCCGGGGACGTCGACCTTTTGACCAGGACACGGACAAGGGCGGGAAGATTGCCGGGGCGGCGGCAGTGGAAGGATGACGGCGTGGAAATCCCCGAAGGACTGCTCGGCCCCCTGCTCCTGTCGAGGAGCGCAATCGACAGATCGGCGGCCCTGCGCGGCGACGAGGAATGGCTGCGGAAGGCGTGGGAGGCGGAGAAGACGAGAGTCTTCCTCATCCACGACGGCCGCACGCTGGTGCGCCGCTTCACCGACGGCGCGGCCCTGGTGCTCACGTCGCCGGCCGAGGCGCCGGAGGGCACGCGTTACCTGCTGGGCGTGGACGAGGATGGCGTGCCCTACTTCGCGGTCAACGCCCCGCTGCCCGAGCCCCTCCAGGGCGCCGGGGACGCGGTGGGCCTGCGGGAGGCCGCGGTGCTGCTGGACGACCGCGACGCCGGGCTCCTCGTCTACGCGGTGGCCCTGGAGGCGTGGCACGCGAGTCACGCGTACTGCCCGAGGTGCGGCGGCCCCACGGATGTCACCGCGTCGGGTCACACGCGGGTGTGCCCCCGCGACGGCAGTCAGCACTTCCCGCGGGTCGACCCCGCGGTGATCATGCTGGTGCACGACGACGAGGGCCGGATCCTGCTCGCGCGCGGCCCGGAGTGGCCGCCGGGCCGTATGTCGGTGCTCGCCGGGTTCGTCGAGCCGGGGGAGTCGCTGGAGCACGCGGTGGTCCGCGAGGTCCTGGAGGAGGTGGGCGTCGCCGTCGCCACGCCGCGGTATCTCGGCAGCCAGCCGTGGCCGTTCCCGCGCAGCCTGATGCTCGGCTTCTTCGCCCGCGCCGTCACCACCGACCTGCGTCCCGACCTGGAGGAGATCGCCGAGGCGCGCTGGCTGTCCCGGGAGGAGCTGGAGGCCCAGGTGCGCTCGGGCGACCTGGTGCTGCCCGGCCAGGTCTCGATCGCCCGGCGGCTGATCGAGACCTGGTACGGAGCGCCGATCCCCGACACCGGCTGGTGAATCAGCAGGCGCCTTCGAGGTGCCGCCTCACCTCGGCGACCGAGGGGTTGGTCATGGTGTGGCAGTCGGCGACCACGGTGGGGACTACCTGGTTGCCGTTGTTCACGCTCGCGACGAAATCCGCGGCGTCCGGGTGGCGCTCGATGTCGACCTCGCTGAAGACGATGCCCTCCCGGGTGAGCTGGCTCTTCAGCCGCTTGCAGGGGCCGCACCAACTCGTGGTGTAAACCGTCAGCGCCATCTGTCGTCCCTTCCGTGCGCATCACTGTTGCCGAGAGCAGTCATGGCAACATCGCGAACGCCCCGCGTGTTCCCGGCTATTCGGCGACGCGCCCCAGCCGGGCGGTGATCCAGGCCTGGACGGTCTCGGTGACCCCCGGCTCCCGGTACAGCGAGGAGCTGTGCTGGGTGCCGGCCATCGTCCTGACGGTCATCCGGACCCCGACGCTCGCCAGCGACTCCGCGAGCATCTCGCTCTGGTACGGCGGGACGAACTCCTCGGAGGAGTGGAGGGCGAGCATCGGCGGGTCGCCGGCCGAGGCGTGGAACGGCACCTCCATGCTCGACCAGATGCGCGGGCACTTGGCGGGCGTGCAGCCGCCGGCCAGCTTGATGGCCGCCTTGCGCAGTTTCTGCTGTTCCTTGCTGCCGAACGCGCTGCCGTCGGCGAACGCCGACAGCGGCGAGACGGGCGGGGAGATCCCGACGACGCCGCGCAGCCCCGGCCGGCCGTCGCCGTAGGCGCCGACGGCGGCGGCGAGATGGCCGCCGGCGGAGAACCCGACCAGGACGTAGCGGTTGGGGTCGGTGTGGAAGAACGCCGCGTGCCTGCGCAGGGCGCTGACGGCGGACAGCACGTCGGTGCGCTGCGCCGGCCAGGCCGCATCGCCCGTCAGCCGGTAGTCGAGGTTCACGACGGTGTAGCCGAGCTGGAAGTAGCCGCGGCTGATCGACGTCATGTCCTTCTTGTCGCCCGCCGACCACCAGCCGCCGTGGATGACGAAGACGGCCGGGCGCCGCGGTCCGGCGGTGTGCCACCACACGTCCATGGTCTGGCGCGCGTGCGAGCCGTACGCGTAGGTGCGGATCAGCGCGTCGGACGGCGTGAGGGACGGCGAGGGCGAGGCCGGAGATGACGGCGGGGGCGACGTCCTCGCGGAGGCCGGGGACGAGGCCGAGGGCGCGGCCGAGGGGGCCGCGGACGGCGCCGGAGAAGCGGAGGGGCGGTGGACGGGGGCGCCCGCCGAGACGGCCGCCTGGGCGTCCGGCGGGGCGATCATGAGGGCGGTGAGGGCGGCGGCGCCCATGCCTAAAGCAGTTCGGACCGCGGTGGCCACGGCGTGTTCCTCCCCGATGTCGCGTCGTGCGCCGACCGGTCGCCGGGACACGCCCGGTCGGCTGCTGGAAGGATGATGCCAGTAACAACGTCCGCAACGCATGTTGGGAGCCGTTCCTTGGACGTCCTCGACGGTCTGGATCCCGAGCAGCGCGAGGTCGCCCAGGCGGTGCGCGGACCGGTGTGCGTGCTCGCCGGGGCGGGGACCGGCAAGACCCGCGCCATCACGCACCGCATCGCGTACGCCGTGCAGACCGGGGTGGTCGAGCCGCAGGGTGTGCTCGCCGTGACCTTCACGACCCGCGCGGCGGCCGAGCTGAAGCAGCGGCTGCGCGGTCTCGGGGCGCCCGGCGTGCAGGCCCGCACGTTCCACGCGGCGGCCCTGCGCCAGCTCAGCTACTTCTGGCCGCGAGTGATCGGCGGCGACCCGCCGCAGGTGGTCGAGTCGAAGCTGCCGCTGCTCGTGGAGGCGGCCAGGCGCCTGCGCAGGAACCCCGACCGCGGTGAGCTGCGCGACGTCGCGAGCGAGATCGAATGGGCGAAGGTCACCCAGATCGGCCCGGAGGACTACCCCGCCGCGGCGGTCAAGGCCCGCCGCCCCCCGCCGATCGCGCCCGAGGAGGTGGCGCGGCTGTACGAGGGGTACGAGAGCCTGCGCCGCCAGCGCAACCTGATCGACTTCGAGACGATCCTGGAGCTCACGGCGGCCGTGATGACCGAGCACCAGGAGGTCGCGGGGCAGATCCGCCAGCAGTACCGCTACTTCGTGGTCGACGAGTTCCAGGACGTCAACCCGCTGCAGAAGCTGCTGCTCGACACCTGGCTGGGCGGGCGCGACGACGTGTGCGTGGTGGGCGACCCCAACCAGACCATCTACTCGTTCACCGGCGCGACGCCCCACTACCTGACCAACTTCGCCGTCGAGCATCCCTCGGCGGCCGTGATCCGGCTGGTGCGCGACTACCGCTCGACCCCGCAGGTGGTCACGCTGGCCAACCGCGTCATGGCGCGCTCGCCCCACCGGCTGGAACTGACCGCCCAGCGACCCGACGGACCCGAGCCGGTCTTCACCGAGTACGACGACGAGCAGGCCGAGGCGCTCGGCGTCGCGCTCACGGTCAAGAAGCTCATGGCGGACGGCGTGCCCACCCGCGAGATCGCGGTGCTGTTCCGCATCAACGCCCAGTCGGAGGCGTACGAGCAGGCGTTCACCGACGCCGGCGTGCCCTACCTGCTGCGCGGGGCGGAGCGGTTCTTCGAGCGCCCCGAGGTGCGCCAGGCCGTGGTGCTGCTGCGCGGCGCGGCCCGGTCGTCGGCCGACGAGCCGCTCGCGCCCGCCGTGCACGCGATCCTCTCGGGCATCGGGCTGACCGCGGAGCCGCCCGGAGGCGGCAAGGCCAGGGAGAAGTGGGAGTCGCTCAAGGCGCTCGCCGATCTGGCCGAGGACATGGCGACCGAGGGCGCCGACCTGCCGAGGTTCGTCGGCGAGCTGGAGCGCAGGGCGATGGAGCAGCACGCGCCGCCGGTCGAGGGCGTGACGCTCGCCTCCCTGCACGCCGCCAAGGGCCTGGAATGGGACGCCGTCTTCCTCGTCGGCCTCACCGACGGCATGGTCCCGATCGTCTACGCGGAGACGCCGGACCAGGTCGAGGAGGAGCGGCGGCTGCTGTACGTCGGGATCACCCGGGCCCGCGAGCACCTGCACATGTCGTGGGCGCTCGCCCGCTCGCCGGGAGGCCGCCGCGCCCGCAGGCCGTCGCGCTTCCTCGACGGGCTGTCTCCGCGTACGGCGAGCGCGGCCCGGGCCGAGCGGCCGGGAGGCGTGGGAGGGCGGGCGAAGCGGTCGGCGGTGCCGCTGCACTGCCGGATCTGCGGCAAGACGCTCTCGGCCGCGGCCGAGCAGAAGCTGGGCCGCTGCGCGACCTGCCCGGCGGACTACGACGAGGCCCTGCTCGAACGGCTCAAGGCGTGGCGGACGACGGCGGCGAAGGAGGCCAAGGTGCCGGCGTACGTCGTCTTCACGGACGTCACCCTCCAGGCCATCGCCGAGCGGGTGCCCACCTCCGAGGAGGCCCTGCTCGCGATCGCGGGAATCGGACGCGTCAAACTTGAGCGGTACGGCGACGTGGTCATCGAGCTCTGCCGCGGCGCCGATAGTGTTACCGACGAGTAATATCCGCGTGCGCTGGAGGCCCCCGTGAACTCGGCCCTGAAGGAGCTGCTGGACCTGCTCGACCTCGAACCGATCGAGCTCGACATCTTCCGGGGGCGCAGCCCGGAGGAGCGCTTCCAGCGGGTCTTCGGCGGCCAGGTGGCGGCGCAGGCGCTCGTGGCGGCCGGCCGTACGGTGCCGTCCGACCGCATGGTCCACTCGCTGCACGCCTACTTCATCCGGCCGGGGGACCCGGCCGTCCCGATCGTCTACAACGTCGATCGGGTGCGCGACGGGCGGTCGTTCACCACCCGGCGCATCACGGCCATCCAGCACGGCAAGGCGATCTTCTCGATGTCGGCGTCGTTCCACGTCCAGGAGCCGGGGGTGAGCCACCAGGCCGCGCGCATGCCGCGGGTGCCGGACCCCGAGACCCTGCCGACCTTCCAGGAGCGGATGTTCGACGTCGTGGGCGAGGAGCCGGGCTGGCGCGAGCTGCTGGCCAAGCCGCGCCCGGTGGACGCGCGATATGTGAACGCGCTGACGTGGGAGGCCGCCCACGACCCCGCCCTGGTCACCCCCGAGAACAACGTCTGGTTCCGGTACGACGCCGACCTGCCCGACGACCCGCTGCTGCACGTCGTGCTCGCGGCCTACGCCAGCGACTTCACGCTGGTGGACACCGTGCTGCTGGCCCACGGGCTCGCCTGGGGGTCCTCGGCGGTGTCCGGCGCGTCACTGGACCACGCGATGTGGTTCCACCGGCCCTTCCGGGCCGACGAATGGCTGCTGTACGCCCAGGAGTCGCCCTGGTCGGGGGAGGCGCGCGGGCTCGCCCGCGGGCAGATGTTCACCGCCGCCGGCGAACTCGTCGTTTCCGTGGTCCAGGAGTGCCTCATCCGGGTGTCGCCCGCGTTGCATCCCGATGTCACGAAGTCGTGAAAATCGCAGGTAGAAAATAGGTTGCCCGCCCTGCTGCGGCGGTTTAGGGTCTTGGACAAGTCAGCCGGACGCTCGGGTCCGGCGCGAGCGAATTGAGATGGAGGTGAGTCCAGTGAGGAACATGACGACGTCCCGCACGCTGTGGCTCGCCTCCGCATGCCCGGCCGCCACTGTCACGCCGACGCGCAAACTGCGGCGTGACGAGGCCGCTCCTGCCCAGGCTCTGGTCACCGGAGTCGCGGGCTCGGCCGCCTTCGGCGTGCTCGCCCGTACGGCCCGCCACGGCAACCCCGCTCACCGCCCGGTTTATGTGAACCGGCCGATGAGTGATGAGCAGATCCGCACCGCCGCTCGCGGCGGTGCGCAGGGTCCGCACCACGCCTGGAGAGAACCAGTCATACCCTGACCGGTCTCCACCTCCAGGCCGCGGATCCACACCAGGATCCGCGGCCTTCTTGTTTGTCGGCCACGAATCCACACCCCGCAACGAGGACACCCAGACCAATCCATTCGAAGAGGTGACGCAGATGGCGGCCCCGGTCATGGACCTGATCGAAGCCGAGATCCCCTGCCGTACCGAGCCCGACCTGTGGTTCGCCGAGTCCCCCGAGGACGTGGAGTTCGCCAAGGCGCTCTGCGGCGGCTGCCCGATCCAGAAGGCCTGCCTGGCCCGCGCGCTGGAGCGCGAGGAGCCGTGGGGCGTCTGGGGCGGGGAGCTCATCCTGCGGGGGGTCGTCGTGCCCCGCAAGCGCCCCCGCGGGCGCCCGCGCAAGTCCCCCGTCGCTGCCTGACCAGCAACCACAGCAATTCCGGAAGGAACCGATCCAGATGAGCATCTCCCCGATCACCGCCCTGTATCTGCATCAAGAACTGGCGCATGAGCGAATACGAACCCTCCACCGAGAGGCGGCTGAGGAGCGGCTGGCCGGCCGGATCAGGAGCGTGCAGAGGGCACGCCGGCAGGCCGAGCGCGCGTCCCGGCGGCTGTCTTCCGCGCTGGCGCGAATGTGACGCGAGCCTGACGCGCCACCAATGGTGTGATCCGATGACGAAGGCCCGGGCCCGGTGAACGGCCCGGGCCTTCGGCCGTTCTCGTGTGGGCGTTCTCGTGAAGGCCGTTCTCGTGTGGCCGGTCTCGTATGGCTGTGCTCGTAAAAAGGAGATCACCGAACGCACAGAAGATCGCCTGTCGCGGGAGCCGGAGAGGATCACGGGGTATGAGCCGGGCGCCGCCGGGGTTTGCGGGCCACGGGCGGCGCTGAAGCGATGCGCGAGCGGTGGGTGGGACTTGGATGGGCGACCGGGCGTCAGGCGCGCTTGATCTCGTGGCGGCTGTGCGACGGCTCGCCGTCGCCGCGCTCGTCATCGGACTGTGGGGTTCGGTCGTGCCGGGGGCCGAGGCCGCGGCGATTCCCGGGGCGTTCCGGGTGGCCCGCCATGGCAGCGGTCACGGCAACGGGCACGGCGGTGGAGCGACCCAGGTCACCGGGGGCACCAACACCTCGAACTCGCCCACGATCAAAAGCCCGCCGAAGCAGATATCGGCGGGCCGGCGCAACGTGAACGCCCCCGCGGCCAACAGCGCCGTCACGTTCGTGGGCGTCCAGCAGGTGTCGAGCGTCAGCGTCTTCACCAACACCCTCAACGGCAACTGCAAGAGAGGGATCAACCGCTGCGTCATCAACCAGAATCTCCGGACGGTCGAGAGCAGGGGCGGCGGCCGGTAGCCCGCGCCGATAGTCCGCCGGCAGTTCGCGGCGGGCCGGCTCAGGTCAGGGCGAGCGCGCTGTCTTCCGACTCGCCCGTCTCGTCGGCGAAGCCGGGAACCCAGCGCACCGCCTCGTCGCGGAAGCGGGCGGTGGCGCCGAGCTGGCACAGCACGCCGACGCCGGCCGCGTGCACGCGGTGGACCAGCACGTACGACGCGGGCAGGTTGAGCTGGCGGACCACGTTGTTCGGCCGCAGATCGGCCACGGTCGCCGCCTGCTCCCGCAGCCACTCCCTGCTGAAGGCGAACTCCTCGACCCGGGTCGGCTCGACGTACGGCGCGAGGAAGGCCCGCAGGGCGTCGACGTCGACCTCGATGTGCGGGCGGATGAACCCCTCCGCGCGCAGCCCGCGTACGACCGCGTCCATGTCGCCCTGGTTGAAGATGCGTGTGAGCCTGCCGAAGGCGACGGGGTAGCCGTCGGGCATGCGGTTGACCGCCCCGAAGTCCAGCACGCCGAGCCGCCCGTCCTCCGTCAGCCAGAAGTTGCCGGGGTGGGGGTCGGCGTGCAGCATCCCGACCCGGGCCGGGGAGCAGAACAGGAAGCGGACGAGCAGCAGGCCGGCGTGGTTGCGCTCCTCCTGTGTGCCGTCGGCGATGATCCTGGAGAGCGGGGTGCCCGTCATCCACTCGGAGACGAGGATCTGCTCGTTGGCCGCGATCACGGCGGGCACGTGGAAGTCCGGGTCGTCGCGGAACTCCTCGGCGAACGCGTGCTGGGCCTCGGCCTCCTTGAGGTAGTCGAGCTCCTCGGACACCCGCTCCTTCAGCTCCGCCAGCACTGACTTGATGTCCAGACCGGGCAGCAGCGCGCCGAAGAGCTTGCCGAGCCGGGCGAGCTGGTTGAAGTCGGAGATCAGGGCCTTGCCCGCCCCCGGATACTGGATCTTCACGGCGACCGGGCGGCCGTCGTGCCACACGGCGCGGTGCACCTGCCCGATGGACGCCGCGGCGCTCGGCCGGTCGTCGAACTCCAGGAAGTTCTCCCGCCAGTCGTCGCCCAGCTGCTCGGTCAGGACCCGGTGGACGGTGGCGGCCGGAAGCGGCGGCGCGGCGTCCTGCAGGCGGGTCAGCGTCGCCCGGTACGGCCCGGCGATCTCGGGCGGCAGCGCGGCTTCGAAGATCGACAGGGCCTGCCCGAGCTTCATGGCCCCGCCCTTGAGCTCGCCGAGCACCTTGAAGACCTGGTCGGCCGTGCGCTGCTGGATCTCCTGGGCGACGAGCTCCGCGGAGGCGCCACCGATTCGCCTGCCCAGTCCGAGCGCGGTGCGGCCGGCGAACCCGAGAGGGAGTGTCGCGAGCTTTGCCGAGCGGGTCACGGCACGGTGGGGAAGGTCACTCACATCACCCATTGTCGGCGATGAAGGGTGCT
Organism: Microbispora bryophytorum; assembly: GCF_006874465.1. Taxonomy (GTDB): domain Bacteria; phylum Actinomycetota; class Actinomycetes; order Streptosporangiales; family Streptosporangiaceae; genus Microbispora; species Microbispora bryophytorum. The sequence goes on from NZ_VIRL01000006.1 coordinate 290,423, forward strand.
TTCGACCACAATTTCCGATCGAGTGACCGCTCGGGCTCCGGCGGTGGCGAGCCCTCCGGGGGAATAGGCCGTCTATGAGATTGGTCACACGGCCACCGCTGAGACGGGAGCGTCGCCGCTGAGAGGCGTGACAGGCAGGCGATCGGCGCCGCCCGGAGCGGAGCGCGTCCCGCCGCGGTGATCGGCGACCTCCCTGTGTCGGCCGGTGTCGGCCGGGGCCGGCCGGTGCCGGCGCGCCGTTCGCGAGGCAGGGTCACGCCGCCTGGCCGGGAGCGCGCGGCGCGACCGAGGCGCCGATCGGGTCGCTCCGGATGCAGCCGCAGTCGGGATGCGGCGCGCAGGCCCGGTGCCGCCAGCGCCATCCGGGCGACACTTCCAGCAGGCCGTCGGGCACGCGTCCCTCGTCGAGATAGTCCAGAGCCTGACCGGCCGCCTGCGCGGCGACCAGGCAGGACAGCACCACGTCGCAGGCGATCTCGCCCGCCGGATAACCCCCGAGCCGGGCGCCCACGAGCGGCCAGGAAGGGTCCCGGTCGCGCCGGGTGAGATCGAGGCAGTGCAGGCAGGGGGTGAACCCCGGGACGACGAAGGGCCCCACCGAGCCGTGTCCCTCGAAGGCGCAGACCAGCAGGTGCGCCACACCCTCGGCGACGATCTCGTGGACCAGCGTTGCGTCGAGGGGGTCGGCGGGCGCGAGGATCACGAGGTCGGGGCGCAGCCCGCCGTCGGACAGGCGGGAGGCGGCCCGTCCGGGCCAGGCGTTGACGGCGGGGAAGATCCGCCGGGCCGCGAGCACGGCGGCCTCCTCGCGGGTCATCCCGGCCTCCGCGCGGCCGAGCCCGCCGGGGGCCACGTCGCCCGCGGTGGCCGTGCCGGGATCGACCACGCAGATGTGGCCCACTCCGGCCGCGGCGAGCAGGGTGACTATCCGGGCGCCGACCCGGCCGGCGCCGTACACGCGGACCCGGGCGGCCCTGCGCGCCGATAGGGCGCCCATGCCGCCGTCGGCGGAGGTCAGCGACAGCCTGTCCAGATCGGGGCGGAGGCGGTCGCGCTCGGCCATCGGCAGATCGGCGAGGGGTTCCGGCCGGACCGCGGCGTCCTCGATGAGGCCGTGCGCGGCGAGCCGGGCGACCACCTCCCGGGCGGAGGCCTCGTCGAGACCGCTGCCGGCCACCGCCTGCCCGAGGGTGCGGGTGCCGTCCAGGCCGTAGATCAGGCGGCGTACGGGCGGCTCGACGCCGGTGAGCACGACGGCCCGCAGCGGATGGACGCCGAACTGCAGCGTGCGGCCGTCTCGTTCGACCCGGCGCAGCACGGGCTTGAGGCGAGGTCTCATAATGGCCAGACCTTGCCATACGCAGGGAATGCCCGGCGTCGGAACCAGCGGGGCTGTGGATAATTACCGGGGTGATCGTGGTCGGTGAATATCCGCAACCCCGTAGTTTTCACGCCCGCAAGGTCACGTTCGCCCGATTGACCAGGGAGAACGTGTACCACCCCCTGTGGAATTCGGCGCGTGTCGGCTACCTTTCATATGTGCCCCCCGAGACAGTCGAGGTTCGTCGGAGCGCACGACGGCGGCGAACCGTTTCCGCGTACCGCGATGGAGACAAGACCATCGTGTTGCTTCCGGCTGGTTTGAGCACGACCGACGAGGAGCAATGGGTACGCCGCATGCTTGACCGCCTTGCGGCCAAGGAGCAGCGAAGACGCCCGAGCGACGACGACCTGCTCGAGCGGGCGGCGGAGCTGTCGGCGCGCTACCTGGACGGAAAGGCCGAGCCGGCCAGTGTGCGCTGGGTGGAGAACCAGCTCCACAGGTGGGGCTCGTGCACCCCCGACCAGGGCACGATCAGGCTGTCGGCCCGCCTGCGGGGCATGCCGGCCTGGGTCGTCGACTATGTCATCATGCACGAGCTCGTCCACCTGCTCGTGCCGAGTCACGGCCCGCGGTTCTGGGCCCTCGTGGAGCGCTACCCTCGGGCGGAACGTGCCAGGGGCTTCCTGGAGGGCTTCTCGATGGCCGCCAACGGCTCCCCGGAGGAGTGTTGACCCGGATCGCCGCGGTGCTGGTCACGCCTGATATGGCGCAGGCGGCTCCGCCCGGCGTGGACCGGGCCGAGTTCCTGACGGCGATGGCCGAGGACACCTACGAGATGGTCGCAGGGCTCGAACTCGTGCGCCCGGTGATCCTGTCGGCCGGCGTGCCGGGGCTCGAGGACATCGCCTGGCCGGGCACGCCCGTCCTGTCGATCGCCTCGCCCGCCGACGCCTTCGCCGCGCTGCCTCCGGAGGAGGAGGGCGTGATCGTCAGCGCCGACGCCCCCGATCTGCCGCCGCTGCTGATCGGGAAGCTCTTCCGGGAGCTCGGGCGGGCGCACCTCGCGGTCTGCCCGGCCGAGGGCGGCGGCGCCGTCGCCGTGGCGGCGCGCCTGCCGGTCCCCGAGTGGGCCGCGCCCGACTTCGACGAGCCCGACGTCGTCGCGGCGCTGCGCCGCAGGGCGCCGGGTCCCCGCATGGTCGCCACCGGTCCCGGCTGGCACCGGCTCAGGAAACCGCAGGACGTGGCCCGCCTCGACCCCGGCCTTGAGGGCTGGGACAACACCCGCGCTCTGCTGACCTGAGCCCTGCTCGCAGGGTCACACGGCGCAGGGGTCACGGGCGCAGGGGTCCCCGGCTCCGGGGCAGGCGAAGCTCGGCGAACAACGCCCGGTGGTCGCTACCCGGGACGTTATGAACGCTTGTGCTCACCGCCGCCGCCCGCCGGTCGTACAGCACGTGATCGATGGTGATCAGCGGCGGGTAGCGCCTGTTGGCCGGCCAGGTGGTGGTGAGACCGTCGCCGGTCGCGTCGGCCGCGTCCGCGTAGCCCCGCCCGAGCACCGCGCGCAGGTCCGCGTGATCGAGGTTCGCGTTGAAGTCGCCGGCCAGAACGCGTACGACGCCGGGCGACGCGGCCGGGAGCGCCGCCAGCTCAGCGGCCCACTGGACCACGTCATGACCGTTCCGCGGGGCGAGGGTGTGCACGTCGACGATCTCCACGGGCGGCCCGGACGGCAGGGTGAGCCGGGCCCTCGGCATGTTGTGGCCGCCCTCGGGCGCGAAGTCGGGCGCCCCGATCAGGGGATGACGGGCGTAGATCCCGCTGCCCGAGGGGCCGGGCCCGTCCTCCAGGTGCCGGTACGGCAGCAGTCTCGCCACGCCCGCCGCGTCCAGCGCCCCGACGGCCTCGGGGGTGAGCTCCTGGGTGCTGAGCACGTCCGGTTCCAGCCTGCGTACGAGGTCCACCACGGTCGCGGCGTCGCCCGCGCCGAAGCGGAGGTTGACCGTGAGGATCCGCAGCGACGGCCCGGTGGCCGTGGGGGCCGAGCCGGCCGCGCGGGGCAGCACCACCGCCGCCAGGATGGCCGACGCGGCCACCGCCACCGCGATCACGGCCGCGCGGCGGGCGGCCAGCGCGATCAGCACCGCCAGAAGCGACGCGGCCGCGACGTACGGCGTGGCCGTCATCAGCGCGACGCCCACTCCCCAGAGGTGAGCGGCGCCGTCGGCCCCGGCGAGCCGGGCCGCCGCCCAGAGCGCGAACGGCGCCGCCGCGATCCACGCCGAAAGCGGGGAGACCCGGAGCCGGCGGCGCGGGGGAGAGACGATCTCGCCACCCACGTCGACCTCGGTCATGAACTCGACCGTAGCCGAGCCGGCCGAACCCGCCGTGCGACCAGGCCGGAAGGGGCCGGGGACCCGCGCTACCGCGGCAACGAACCCAACCCGGCGTCGCGCGCCCGGGCCACCGCCGCCGCCCGGTCGGCGACCTGCAGTTTGGCGAAGATGTTCGACACATTGTTGCGCACCGTTTTCTCGGTCACTCCGACGCGCACCGCGATCGTCCTGTTGTTCGCGCCTGTCGCCATGAGCGTGAGGATGTCGCGCTCACGGCTGGTGAGGTTGGGGAACGGCGTCATGGCGGTGCCGCCGCCGACCGCGAAGAACTGGGTCAGGCGCGACGCGATCGCGGAACCGAAGATCACCTCACCTGCCGCGACGACGAGGATCGAGCGCAGGATGGTCTCGGGTTCGGCGCCCTTGAGGACATAGCCCCGTGCGCCCGCGCGCATCGCCGCGAATATCGACGCGTCCTCTTCCACCATGGTCAACACGAGCACGGCGACATCGGGCAGCGCGGCGACTATCTTGCGGGTCGCGTCGACACCGTTGAGACCGGGCATCCGCAGGTCCATGACGACCACGTCGGGGCGCTGCTCGAGCGTGACGGCGACGGCCTCCTCCCCGTCGGCGGCAACCCCGGCCAGCTCGGTCTCGGCCGAGTCGGAGATGAGCGACCGCAGCCCCTCCCGGAACAGCGGATGGTCATCCGCTACGACGACTCGCAGCGTCACAGCACCTCCTCGAACAGCGGGAACTCGGCGCGCACGATCGTTCCGCACGGCTCGCGCCGGCTCACCACACACAAGCCGCCGAGCTCCGCGGCCCGTTCCCGCATGGAGTTGAGTCCGACGCCGGCGCGATATCCGTCCGGCAGACCGGCGCCGCCGTCCGCGATCGACAGCTCAAGGCGGCTGTTCACCGCGAGCTGGACCGACACCGGCGCTCCCGGCGCGTGGCGCGCCGCGTTGGTCAGGGCCTCGACGGCGATGCGGTACGCCGCCACCTCCACCGCGGCGGGCAGCGACGGAAGTGTCTCGGGAATATCGATGCTCGCCACGCTCAGCCGCACCGCCTGTTCCCGTACGGCTCCGGCAAGGCCCAGCTCGTCGAGGATCGGAGGGCGTAGGTCATAGACGAGGCGGCGGATGTCGTCGACCGCCGACTCGGTGGCTTCGCGACCGACCCGTCCGGTGGCGTCGCCCGGCGCACTGTGTCGATGCCCAGCGCGATGCCGGCGAGCGTGGGACCGAGGCCGTCGTGCAGGTCGCGGCGCAGCCGCCGCCTCTCCTCTTCACGTGTCGTCACCAGCCGCTGCCGCGAGGACTGCAGCGCGTGGGTCAGCACCACCGCTCGGGCCGCGACGGCCACCTGCTTCGTCAGGTCCGACAGCAGCCGTCGTTCGTCCGCCGAGAAGTCGCCGGTGCTGCGGGTCTGCAACACCAGATGTCCGATCGTCTCGCCGGCGAAGGGCAGTGGCAACGCCTCCGTCTCGCCGGGCAGCGCCCGGCCGTGACGGCACAGAACCTCGCCGCCTACTTCGATCGCCACGTACGGGAGCCGAAGAGCCTCGGCCACCGTGCGAACGGCGGCCGGGAGGATTTCTTCGGGCGCCCCGGCCGCGTCCAGCCGGTCGCCGAGCCGGGCGAACGCGGCCGCCGGATTGTCTCGAAGCCCGTAAACAAGCTGATTTATCCGGCGTTGCACCAGGTCACGCAGTGGCAACACCACCAGGGCGGCCATGATCGCGGCAACGATCTGCGGCATGAGACCGCCGAAGAACAGGCCGAGTGAAACGACCACGATGAGGTAGACCGCGACGAGCGCCAAGCTCACAAACCCATACACCAGTGCCCGATTGAGCACCACGCGGGTATTCAACAGTCCGTGCCTGACGATGCCGATCCAGGCCTCGACTCCGACCGCGATCGCCGCGCAGTTCTCCAGGACTGCGATGGGCGCCGTGTCTCCGGAGGTGAATCCCGCGATGACACACGCGATATACGAGGCAGGCACGACGAACGAAACCCGAGCGGCCGTACGCAGGGCAGGTGTGTACGGGCCGGTGTCGCGCCGGGCGAAGCGTAACAGCGACATACACGCCGGCAGGCTGAGCGGTCCGAGGAGAAGGATGCTGATCACCAGCGCGTCGGCGCCCGGCACTGCGATGGGGTTGTAGATCCCTGGCAGGTCGATCGGGTCCGGCGAGAGCAGCCCCCACACCAGAAGCACGAGAAGCTCGACGGCGTAGACCCGCCCGAGCACTCGTCGACGCCGCGTGTCCAGGCGGCGGTCGGGGAAGAGCAGGATGCCGAAGGTCGCCATCAAGGGCACGCTGAGAACGGCGAACGGAGTCTGCACCAGGTGAATCCACGATGCGGCGTCGATCCTGCCGATGTGCGCCCCGGCATCGGCGGCGGCATTGAGCCCGGTGCCGATCGGCGCCGCCGTGCCGGAGATGAGGAAGATCCAGCCGGTCCGGCTGCGCGGCTGCGTCCGCAGTATCGCCGCGCCGACGAAAGCGACCGCCAGGTACACCACCGCGGTTACCGAAATCAGGCTGGACAGCCAGCTCAGGTGACCGGTTCCGATCAACGACACGCCCATGGCGGCGAAGAGCACGGCCAGCGTCACCGCGGCCGAGACGGCAAATCTGAGCTTCGAAGGCATCAGCGTTGATTGTGCGCCGGAGGCGGACCGTCGAAAAGTGTCCCGGGGCGTTGGCCTACCGCTGAGTGAAGCGGTGGCACGACTCGCGATCAGGCCGGCCTGATCGCGAGCGCCGTGCGCCTCGGTGGGGGTGGCTTCGGGGGAGATCATCACGCCACCGCGCGGGCTACGCCGCCACCTCGGCGACGGACTCGGCCGGGGCGACGCCTTCGCCCGCCGGCAGGTCCCACTGCTGGTTCGAGGTGCGCAGGATCTTCGCTGCGATCGCCACGCCGCTGATCAGCAGGAGAACGCCGGAGAGCGTGTCGATGACCGGGCTGATCGCGTGTCCGACGAGGTGTCCGACCGGATAGGCGATGAACAGCGCGGCGACCCAGAGCGCGACCGAACGTGAGCGCCACAGCCCGATGCCAAGGACGATCATGCCGATCGCGTGTCCGAGGACGAAGACGCCCACGAGCGTGCCGTAAATCGGATCGCCGTTCACCTTGTCGATCAGTGCCGCCGCGCCCGCCTGGTCGGCGAGCCTGGAGCCCTGATAGAGCGCGATCTGTGTCGCGCCGATGGTCGTGAAGCCGGCGAGCCAGCCGAGCGCCGCCAGTCCACCGCCGACGAAGGCCAGGTTCGGCGCACCACGGCGTGCCAGCCGGGCGGCATAGACAACCGCGGGAATTATCGCCATCAAGGGGAGGATGACGATGTTCGACAGCATCGCGAGAGTGGGGTGGTTCGCGTAGTCCTGGAGCTGGGCCGCGATCGGGGCGTCCTCGTCGGTGAACCCGATCGGGATGGCGAGGGCCAATGGCCCGACGATCAGTGAGACCGCGGCGGCGACGCGGGAGGTGGCGCGGATGTCCATGGTCTGTCTCCTGTTGGACGTGGGGCGTGACCGTGTCGTTGTCGCTCACATGGTCGATCGCCCCGAGTCCCGGGCGGCAGAGCTTGAGGTCCCGGCGCATGCGGGATGTCCGAGCGGGGAGACCCGTCGCGGCCGGGCCCGGCCGTACGGGGAGTCAGGCGCGGCAGAGCGACCGGGCGCGGCGGGCGAGCCGCCGGGTGGCCTCGTCGCTCAGCTCCGGGATCTCCTCCACCGGGAACCAGCGCAGGTCGAGGGACTCGTCGCTGATCACCGCCTCGGCCCCCGGCGGCGCGACCGCGCCGTACTCGACGTCGAGATGCCAGCTGTGCGGGGGGTGGCACCAGACCTTGTGCCGGTCGAGGGCGAGCGGCCCGCCCAGCAGGGTGAGCCCGGGGATGCCCGACTCCTCGGCGGCCTCGCGCAGGGCGACCTGCGCGAGCGTGGTGTCGGACGTCTCGCAGTGCCCGCCCATGGGCAGCCACATCCCGGCCTTGGGGTGCAGGGTCAGCAGCACCCGCTCGCCGTCGTGCGACAGGACGGCCGTCGTCGCCGTGAGATGGCCGGGAGCGCACTCGCGCCACATCGCGTCCTCGTGGCCGTGCAGGTGCGTCAGGAACTCCTCGCGGAGCCGCTCCTCCTCGGGGGTGGGCGCGACCCATCCGGCCAGTACGGCTTGCGCGTCACGATGCAGACTCACCGGCGCAGCCTACCGACAGCCGGCGAGCCTCGCGGCCGGAGTCCTGCGGCCGGTGCTACTCGCCGCTCTCCCCGTCGGAGCCGGGCTCCTTGGGCTCTTCCAGCGCCGACAGGTCGAACTCGGCCTCGCCCTTCACGAACGTCTCGGGGTTGTCCAGGTCGTCCGCGGTGGGCATCAGGTCCGGGTGTCCCCAGACGGCGTCCCTGCCCTCGACTCCGCGCTCGTCGCCCAGGGCCCGCCACAGGGCGGCCGCCTCACGCAGCCGTCTCGGGCGCAGCTCAAGGCCGACCAGTGTGGCGAAGGTCCGCTCGGCCGGGCCGCCCGTGGCGCGGCGGCGCCGCACGGTCTCGGCCAGCGCCGCGGCGGACGGGAGCTTGCCCTCGGCGGCGGAGTCGACCACCGTGGCCACCCAGCCTTCGACCAGCGCGAGCGCGGTCTCCAGCCGGGTGAGCGCGGCCTTCTGCCGCTCGGTCTCCTCGGGCTTGAGCAGCTCGCCGCCGCCCAGGACCTCCTGGATGCGCTCGGGGTCGCTGAGGTCGAGCCCCTGGAGCTTGTCCTGCAAGGCCGTCACGTCCACCGTGATCCCCTGGGCGTACTCCTCGACCGTGCCGAGCAGGTGCGCCCGCAGCCACGGCACGTGCTGGAAGAGCCGGTGGTGCGCCGCCTCGCGCAGCGCGAGGTAGAGACGGATCTCGTCCGAGGGCGTCTCCAGGCCGCTGCTGAAGGCGGCGACGCCTCCGGGCAGCAGAGCGGCGGTGTCCGACAGGGGCAGGCCGATGTCGGAGGAGCCGACCACCTCACGGGCGAGCGAGCCGAGCGCCTGGCCGATCTGCTGGCCGACCATCATGCTGCCCATCTGCCTGAGCATGCCCATGAGCGGCCCGGCCATGGCCTGCGCCTCGGGCGGCAGTCCCGCCCCGCCGAGGGTGCCGCCCATGGTCTCCACCATCTGGGCGGCGACGGGATCGCACAACTGTTTCCAGACCGGGACCGTCTTCTCGATCCACTCCGACCGGCTCCAGGCCTGCGGGGTGGTCACGCCGCTCGGCAGCGTGGTCACCTCGTTGAGCCACAGGTCGGCCAGATTGAGGGCCTCGACGATCTGACGTCGCTCGCCCTCCATGACGCTCGGATCACCCTCGGCGACCACGGCGTGCCGTGCGATGTTCTTCGCCATGTCCCAGTTGACGGGCCCGGCCTCCGGTGAGGCGGACAGCATGTCGGCGAACTGCCGCATGGCCGCGGCGATCTGCTCCGGGCTGCCGAACATGGCGAACGGATTGTCGTTGGGGTCGTTTTCGCGACCTGGCAGGTCAGTCACCGCGCCACCTCGTGCAGGATGGAGGAGTCCACATCCGCCACGTTATCCGCCGTGGGGCGGATCAGTGCAAAGTGAGGACCTCGTGCCTACCTCGAAACGCCTGCGTCCCCCCGTCGTCGCCGTCACCGGCGCCGCCTCCGGTCTCGGCCGGGCGTTCCTCGCGAAAGTGGCCTCGTCTGCGGATTTCCGCCGCGTGGTGGCCATCGACGAGCAGCGCGGCGACGTCCCGGACGTCACCTGGCGGGTCCTCGACATTCGTGATCCGCTCTTGGCGAACCGAATCTCAGATGTGGACGTCCTGGTGCATCTGGGCACGGACGAGTCGCTCGACAGCGATCACACCGAGCGCCGCCGCTACAACCTGCGCGCCGCCCAGACCGTGCTCACGGCCTGCGCCGCGGCCCGGGTGCGGCGGGTCGTGCTGGTGACGAGCGCGATGGTCTACGGCGCCGCCGCCGACAACCCGGTGCCCCTGCCCGAGGACGCCCCGGTCGCGGCCGAGCCCGACACCGGCCTGGTGGGCGACCACCTGGAGATCGAGGCGCTGGTACGGCGGTCGCTGCGGGCGCATCCCGGCCTGGAGGTGACCGTGCTGCGGCCCGCCGCCCTGGTCGGGCCGGGCGTCGACACCGTCATCACCCGCCACTTCGAGGCGCCCCGGCTGCTCGTGGTGAAGGGCTGCCTGCCGCGCTGGCAGTTCTGCCACGTCGACGACCTGGTGTCCGCGCTGGAGGCCGCCGCCCTGGGCAGGGTCGGCGGAGTCGTGGCGGTCGGCTCCGAGGGCTGGCTGGAGATGGAGCAGGTGGAGGAGATCTCCGGCCTGAAGCGGTTCGAGCTGCCGGCCGGTGTGACGTTCGGCACGGCGCAGCGGCTGCACCGGCTCGGCATCACGCCGACCGCGGCGACCGACCTGCACTACGTGGTCTATCCCTGGGTGGTCGACGGCGTGGCGCTGCGGGAGGCGGGCTGGAAGCCGACCTGGACCAACGAGGCCGTGCTGCGGGAACTGCTCGAACTGTGCGAGGGCAGGCACGCGGTCGTCGGCCGCCGCCTGTCGGGCAAGGAGGCCACGATCACCGCCGCCGGCGCGACCGTCGCAGTCATCGGCACGGCCGCGATCGTCCGCGCCGCCCGCCGCAAGCGCCGCACCTGATCGGCTCAGGCATTACCCTCGGGAACGTGGACGTCATCCGATTGCTGGGCATCCGCGACACCTCGTTGTCCGTGGACGAGGTGCTGGGCGCGGTGGAGGACCATGCCGCCGGGGGCACGGCGGTCTTCGTCGGCACCGTGCGCGAGCAGGACGGCGGCAGGCCGGTGACACTCCTGTCGTACTCGGCGCACCCGTCCGCCGAGGAGCACCTGCGCAGGGTCGCGGAGAAGGTGGCGGCCGACCACCAGGCGACGGCGCTGGCGGCCGTCCACCGGGTGGGCGACCTGCGCCTGGGGGAGATCGCCGTCGTCGTGGCGGCGGCCTGCCCCCACCGCGGCGAGGCGTTCGAGGCCTGCCGCAGGCTGATCGACGACCTCAAGCACGAGGTGCCCATCTGGAAGCACCAGGTGTTCGCCGACGGAGACGCCGAATGGGTCGGTGCCTGCGATTAACACCCGCGAAATACCCGGAGCCCGGAACGCATAGAGTTCGTCCATGTCCCGACGCGCTCTGACCCTGCTGGTCGCGGGTTTCCTCGCGCTCGCGTTGGCCGTGATCGGCGCCATGCTGCCGGTGCCGTACGTCGTGCTGAGCCCCGGCCCCACGGAGAACACCATCGGGGACGTCAAGGGCAAACCGGTCATCACGATTTCGGGCCATGAGAGCTATCCCACGCAGGGCAGGCTGAGCCTGGTCACCGTCGCCTACCAGGGCGGGCCCGACAACCGTCTCGATCTGCTCACCGCGCTGCGCGGCTGGCTCGACCCGACGGTCGCCGTGGTGCCGGAGGAGACGCTGTTCCCGAAGTCCACCTCGGCGCAGCAGGTCGAGGAGCAGAACACGCAGGAGATGACCGACTCGCAGCAGTCGGCCACCGCCGCCGCGCTGAACGCCCTCAAGATCCCGATCGAGAAGGTGGTCACGGTCGCCGAGACCGACAAGGGGGCGCCGGCCGACGGGAAGCTCAAGCCGGGCGACGAGATCACGGCGGTGGACGGCACGACGGTGGGCGAGCTCGAGTCCGTCGCGGCGTCCGTGCAGGGCCGCAAGCCCGGCGAGCAGGTGACGTTCACGGTCAGGCGCGCCGGCACCTCGACGCAGGTGCAGGTCGGCACCGTGGCGGGTAACGACGGCAAGGCCAAGGTCGGCGTGCAGATGCGTTCGGGTTACCGGTTCCCGTTCACGGTCGGCATCAGCGTCGGCGAGGTCGGCGGGCCGAGTGCGGGCCTGATGTTCTCGCTGGGCATCTACGACAAGCTGACGCCGGGTGCGCTCACCGGAGGCATGTCGGTCGCGGGCACCGGGACGATCGACCCGGCCGGTCAGGTCGGCCCGATCGGCGGCATCGAGCAGAAGATGGTCGGCGCCCGCAGGGCGGGCGCGACGGTCTTCCTCACGCCCGCCGACAACTGTGCCGACGCCGTCAAGGCCGCGCCCGCCGGGCTGCGCCTGGTGCGGGTCGAGACGCTGGACGGCGCGATCAAGGCGATCGACGCCCTGCGCGATCACAACAAGGGCGAGGCCCCCGCCTGCCCGGCCGGCTGAGCGTACGCCGGGGGCGCGGGGCCGTGACCTGCCCGTCTTGACGCGGGGTGTCACGAGAACGATCAAATCTGTTACCACGACCACGCCGGTCGCAGTGTAGGTTTCCTAGCACGGACCATTGCCCTCTGACAATCATGGCCCTGCCAATCTGAGACAAGGGGTTGAGCGTGAGCTTCCGGAGCCCCGGAGCCGGACGGGCGGTGCGCTTGCCCCGACGGCCGCGCCTTCTGATACCCGTGCTGATCGCCGTCGTGGCGATCGTCGTATTACTGCTCGTCTTCTCGGGGATCTACACCGACTACCTCTGGTACGACTCGGTGAACTTCTCCTCGGTGTTCTCCACGATGCTGCTCACCCAGGCGGTGCTGTTCATCGTGGGCGCCGCCGTGATGATCGCCATCGTCGGCGGCAACATGGTGCTCGCGCACCGCACCCGCCCGATGTTCGGGCCGGGGATGTTCGGGGCGCCGCAGGGCGCCGACCGCTACCGCGTCGCGATGGACCCGCACCGGAGGCTGGTCTTCCTGGTCGGCATGGGCGTCCTCGGCCTGTTCACCGGCTCCTCCACAGCGGGGTTGTGGAGGACCTGGCTGCAGTTCGTGAACCGCACGCCCTTCAACGAGAAGGACGCGCAGTTCGGCCTCGACCTGTCGTTCTTCGTGTTCACGATGCCGTTCCTGCGGATGCTGCTGAACTTCCTGTTCACCGCCGTGGTGCTGTCGATCATCGCGGCCACGGTCGTGCACTACCTGTACGGCGGGTTCCGGATCTCCTCGCCCGGCGGGGTGCACGCCACCCGGGCCGCCCGGGGGCACCTGTCGGTGCTGCTCGGCGTGTTCGTCCTGCTCAAGGCCGCGGCCTACTGGCTCGACAGGTACAGCCTGGTCTTCTCCGATCGCGGCAAGACCTTCGGCGCGTCGTACACCGACGTGCACGCGGTGCTCCCGGCCAAGGGGATCCTCGCGGTCATCTCCCTCATCTGCGCGCTGATCTTCTTCGCCGGCGTCATCCGTCCGGGCGGGATGTTCCCGGGCGTGGCGTTCGGGCTGCTCGTGCTGTCGGCCGTACTGATCGGCACCGTGTATCCCTCGCTGGTCGAGCAGTTCCAGGTCAAGCCGAACCAGCAGAGCAAGGAGCAGGCGTACATCCAGCGCAACATCGACGCGACCCGAAAAGCCTACGGAGTCGATACGGCGAAGGTCACGGAGTACAGCGCCAAGACCGACGCCGACGCCTCCGTGCTGCAGACCGAGGCGTCGGCCATCCCCGGCATGCGCCTGCTCGACCCGAGCCTGCTGTCGCCGACGTTCCAGCAGAAGCAGCAGATCCGCGGCTACTACCAGTTCCCCGAGCAGCTCGACATCGACAGGTATCCCGTCGACGGCAAGCCGCGCGACACGGTGGTGGCGGTCCGCGAGATCGCCCGCCCGCCGGACGGGCAGCGCAACTGGATCAACGACCACCTGGTCTACACGCACGGTTTCGGCTTCGTCGCCGCGCCCGGCAACAAGGTGGACAGCAGCGGCCTGCCGGAGTTCAGCGAGCGCGACATCCCGCCGGTCGGCGACCTCGGCGACTACGAGCCCCGCGTCTACTTCGGTGAGAACTCGCCCGACTACTCGATCGTCGGAGGGCCGAAGTCGGCCAGGCCGATCGAGCTGGACTACCCCCAGCAGGGACAGGCGGGCGCCGAGCAGCAGAACACCACCGGCCAGGTGAACAGCACCTACGAGGGCAAGGGTGGCGTCTCGATCGGGAACTTCTTCCGCCGCCTGCTCTACACGGTGAAGTACGGCGAGACCAAGCTGCTGCTGAACTCGAGCATCAACGACGAGTCCCGCATCCTCTACAACCGCGAGCCGGTGCAGCGCATCCAGCAGGTCGCGCCGTTCCTCACGCTGGACCGCGATCCGTACCCGGCCGTGGTGGACGGGCGCATCGTGTGGATCGTGGACGCGTACACGACCTCCGACTCCTACCCCTACTCCGAGCGTAAGAGCCTGGAGTCGCTGACCACCGACGTGCAGTCGAGCCGCCTCGGCGTGCCGCAGGTGCCCAGGGACGAGGTCAACTACATCCGCAACTCGGTGAAGGCGACCGTGGACGCCTACGACGGCACGGTGACCCTGTACGCCTGGGACGAGGCCGACCCGGTGCTCAGGACCTGGGAGAAGGCCTTCGGCGGGGTCGTCAAGCCGGCCTCGCAGATCAGCCAGGGACTGCGCGCCCACCTGCGCTACCCGGCCGACCTGTTCAAGGCGCAGCGGGAGATCCTCACCTCCTACCACGTCACCGACGCCAACGCGTTCTTCAGCGGCCAGGACTTCTGGAAGGTCCCGGAGGACCCGGCGACCGGCAAGAGCAAGCAGCCGCCGTACTACGTGACCATGAAGATGCCGGGCAGCGAGACCGAGCGCTTCTCGCTGACCACCACGTTCGTGCCCAACCAGCGGCAGAACATGGCGGCGTTCATGGCGGTCGACGCGACGGCAGCCACGCCGAACCCGCCACTGGAGATCCTCCAGTTGCCGAGCACGACCGCCATCCAGGGTCCGCCACAGGCGCAGAACCTGTTCGAGTCGAACACCTCGGTGTCGACCGAGCTCAACCTGCTGCGCGGCGGCGGCACCGACGTGCTGTACGGCAACCTGCTCACGCTGCCCTTCGGCGGCGGCCTGCTGTACGTGGAGCCGGTCTACATCCAGCCGCGCGCGGAGACCTCGGGCAAGTATCCGACCCTCCGCCGGGTGCTCGTGCTGTACGGCGAGAAGGTCGGCTTCGGCCCCACGCTCAGCAACGCCCTGGAGCAGGTGTTCGGCGGCACCGTGGCCACGCCGCCGGATCAGACACCCGACCAGACGGCGAACCAGCCACCTGGTCAGGTCACTCCGCCGGAGAGCTCCTCGGCGCTGACGTCGGCCCTCGACCGGGCCCAGCAGGCGTACGACGCTTCGCAGAAGGCGCTGTCGTCGATCCCGCCCGACTGGAAGGCGTACGGCGACGCGCAGACCTCGCTGAAGAAGGCGCTGGACGACCTGGGCAAGCTCAAGGGCGGGACGCCCGCCTCGACGGCGTCCCCGGCCCCGAGCGCGAGTGTGAGCGCCGGCCCGAGTGCGAGCGGGAGTCCACCGGCCGGTGCGACTCCCAGCCCCGCACCGAGCGGCTGAGCCCTTCCGGAGCCCCGCGCCCCACGGCGCGGGGCTCCGGTTTGCCTTCCGGCCGGTGCCGGGATAGTCTCGTAGAGCCGACGCGGGGTGGAGCAGCTCGGTAGCTCGCTGGGCTCATAACCCAGAGGTCGCAGGTTCAAATCCTGTCCCCGCTACCAGAAGATGTCGCAGGACATCGGGAACCCCCGGACCCACAGGTCCGGGGGTTTCTTTTTGCTGTGATGCCGGTAGCCGACCCCTCGAATCGACACGGCGATTCTGACTGGTTGTGCTCCTTGGGCCGGTTGTGCTCCTGGGGGGCGCCTGCGTCTCGATCCGGACGGGCGCCTGGATCTTGTTGCTCGCGGGGCGGCGCACCCGCGTCGATCGATCATCACGAGGAGTGCGGCAGGAGTCCTTCCGGGCCGAGGATGTGGTGCCGTCGTATGCCTCGGCGTGGCCGGCGGCCCGTCCGCCGGCCGGCCCGCGGGCGGAACCGATTTGGCACTTGTGCGCGGGGCGGGTAGGGTTGTGAACACAACGACGCGGGGTGGAGCAGCTCGGTAGCTCGCTGGGCTCATAACCCAGAGGTCGCAGGTTCAAATCCTGTCCCCGCTACCAAGAAACGAAGGCCCGGCCTCCGGAAACGGAGACCGGGCCTTCGTCCTTTCCCAGGGCCGGTCCGGCCCAGATCCAGTCCAGCCCAGATCCAGTCCAGCGCGGCCGATACGGGCACAGCCGTCGGCCTCGGGCGGGAGTAGCGCATGATCACGTTGGATCGCCTGGTCAACGTGCTGGGCGCGTACGGCGTACGGCTGTGCGGGCGGCCCGAGAGGCGCTCGGCGCGGTTGCGCAGCGTGGCGATGCCGGACGCCACCGACGGCCGGGTCACCGGTGACGTGCTCGTGGCCGTGGGCGCCGGGTCGGTGACCGAGGCGGTGCGCTGGGCGGTCGCGGCGCAGGCCACGGTGGTCCTGGTGCGGGCGGGCGCCGAGACGGCGCGCGAGGCGACCGTGGCCGGCGAGAGCCACGACGTGGCGGTGATGCTCGTCGACCCCGCCGTCTCGTGGAGCCACCTCGTCGGCGTGGTCTACGGACTGGTGCTGGAAGGGCGGGAGACCGAGTCGGGGCGGGGGCCCACGGACCTGTTCGCGCTGGCCGACAACCTGGCCGACGCCGTCGGCGGCGCCGTGACCATCGAGGACCCGCTCTCGCGGGTGCTGGCGTACTCCCGCTCGCAGCAGGCGGGCGACCCGGCCCGGCTGGAGACGATCCTGGTGCGGCAGGTTCCGGAGCGGCTGCGGGAGACGTTCCGGGCGCGGGGAGTGTTCGCCCGCCTGGCGGCGACGGACGAGCCGGTCTTCGTCGAGCCGGACCCGTCGCACGGGATGACCGGGCGGATGGCCGTGGCGGTGCGGGCCGGGCGGGAGCTGCTCGGGTCGGTGTGGGTGACGTGCGGCAACCCCCTGACCGGGACGCGGCACACCGCGCTGGCCAACGGCGCGCGCGCCGTGGCGTTGCATCTGCTGCGCTCCCGGGCGAGCGCGGACCTGGAGCGGCAGGTGGAGTCCGACCTGGTCGTCCGGCTGCTGGAGGGCACCGCCGACGCGGCGACCGTGGTCAGCCGCCTGGGACTGGCGGAGGCGCGGATGCGGGTCGTCGCGGTGCGCACGCACACCTCCGAGGAACCGCACGCGATGCTCCTGCTGGCCTTCGAGCGGGCCACCACCGGTTTCGGCTGGTCCAGGCCCGGGAGGAGCACGCTGCTCGGCGACACGCTCTACACGATCCTGCCGGACGCGGGGGCGGCGGCGGCACGGGAATGGGTGGCCGCGCTGGGGGCGGGGCTGCCGCCGCGGGTGCGCGTCGCGGCCGGGATCGGTGCGGCGGCCCAGGCGGCGGAGCTGCCGGCGAGCCGCCGGGAGGCGGAGGAGTGCCTGGCGCTGCACGAGACCTCCAACGCCGTGCCCGTGCACGAGACCTCCCACGCCGTGCCCGCCGGCGGGCCGCCCGCGTACGACGAGTCCTGGGACGACATCCTGCTGCACCGGCTGCGCGCCGCGGCGCGCGCGGGCCGCGTCCCCGCACGTGGCCCGGTGAGCGCGCTGCGCCGGCACGACGGGCAGCACGACACCCACTACGTGGCGACGTTGCGGGCGTGGCTGGAGGCGCAGGGCGATCTCGCGGTCGCCGCCGAACGGCTCGGCGTGCACGCCAACACGGTCCGCAACCGCCTGCGCAGGATGAGCGAGGTGACCCCGCTGGATCTGGACGATCCGCGCAAGCGCCTCGCCATGCTCATCACTCTGGCGGCCGAGGACGAATAAAGGGTTGTCCGGAATCCACAACAGGGGCGCCGCGATTGTGCGGCCACTACAACGCTGCGCGGCCCCGCGCGGGCGATGCTGACCAGGTAAACAGTCGCCTGGTGTGGAGGTAGGGCATGTCCGGACGCGTTGACGACTGGCCGCGGTCGGTCATCGTGGTGGGCGCGGGGATCGTGGGCCTGTCCACCGCGTGGTTCCTTCAGGAGCGCGGTGTGGAGGTCACCGTGGTCGACCGCCGGGGCGTGGCCGCCGGCGCGTCCTGGGGCAACGCGGGCTGGATCGCGCCCGGCCTGGCCATCCCGCTGAACGAGCCCTCCGTGCTGCGGTACGGCCTGCGCTCGCTGTTCAACCCAGCCGCGCCGCTGCACGTCCCGGCGACCGTCGATCCGGGACTGTGGGCGTTCCTCACCCGTTTCGCCGCCAACTGCCGATGGTCGTCGTGGACCCGGGCCGTGCGCGCCAACCTGCCGCTCAACGACGAGTGCATCGAGGCCTACGAGGTGCTCGCCGCCGACGGCGTGGCCGCCCCGGTCGAGGACGCGCCGATCACCGCGGGCTTCCGGACGCCGCGTCAGGCCCAGGGCCTGCTCCACGAGCTGCGCAGAATGGCCGAGGCCGGGCAGCCGGTCGATCACACCGCGCTGGACGCACGGCGACTGGCCGAGGCCATGCCGCTCGCCTCCGAGGCACTGACCGCGGGCGTGCGGATCGACGGGCAGCGCTACGTCGACCCGGGCCGCTTCGTCCACGCGCTGGGCGAGGCCGTCGTCGCCCGGGGGGCCGCGATCGAGAAGCACGAGGTCGCCGACGTGCGCACCGGCGCCGGGAAGGTCGTCGTCGTGGGCCGGGACGGCGCCGTCCTGACCGCCGACGCGGTGGTGCTGGCCACCGGCGCCTGGCTGTCCCGGCTGGCGGGCCGCTGGGGCGTGCGCGTCCCCGTGCAGGCCGGCCGCGGCTACTCGTTCACCGTGCCGGTGGACCACCCCGTCCCCGGGCCGATCTACCTGCCGGACGTACGGGTGGCGTGCACGCCCTACCAGGGTGGGCTGCGCGTCGCGGGCACGATGGAGTTCCGCGACCCGGACGCTCCGGCGGTCGAGGCCCGGCTGAAGGCGATCATCGCCTCGGCCCGCCCCCTGCTGCGGGGCGTGCGCTGGGAGGACCGCACCGACGTCTGGGTCGGTCCCCGGCCGGTCACGCCGGACGGGCGACCCCTGATCGGCGCGACCGACGCCCCGGGCGTCTACGTGGGCGGAGGGCACGGCATGTGGGGCCTGGCCCACGGCCCGGCCACCGGACGGCTCCTCGCCGAACAGATCACCACCGGCAAGCAGCCCGCCGCCCTGCGGGAGTTCGACCCGCTGCGCTGAGCACCGCCTTTCCGGCCTTGTCGTGGGGCGACAACAATTGCCCGATAGATGTCGCACAGTGACATTGAGGCCGGACCGTCCGGTGGTGAAGGCTCCCCGCATGCAGGCTCGCATCACACTGGAGGACGTCGCAGCGCTGGCTCGCGGCTGCGCCGTGCTCGGCACCGGCGGCGGCGGGGACGTCCGCCCCGGCGCCATCGCCGCCCGGCGCGCGATACGTGAGTACGGAGAGGTGCCGCTGGTCAGCCTGGACGAGTTACCCGACGACGCCCTCGTGCTGCCCCTGTCAGGAATCGGCGCGCCGACCGTCAGCAACGAGATGGTCCACGGCACGGACGAGCCGGTCAGGATCGCCGAGGAGATCGAACGGATCTTCGGCCGCCGGCCCGCCGCGGTCATGTCCTCGGAGATCGGCGGCGGCAACGGCGTCGCCCCGGTGGCCTGGGCGGCCAGGCTCGGGCTGCCGCTGCTCGACGCCGACGCGATGGGCCGGGCCTTCCCCGAGGTCCAGATGGTCTCGATGTACGTGGCCGGGATCCCGGCCAACCTCGTGGTCATGACCGACGTCGTCGGCAACGTCGTGACGATCCGTCCGGTCGACGGCCTGTGGGCGGAGCAGATCGCGCGGGCCGTCTGCGTGGCGGCGGGGTCGAGCGCCCTGATGGCCGACTACGTGCTGACCGCGCGCGAGTGCGCGGGCGCGGTGATCGAGGGCACGGTGAGCCGGGCGATCGCGGTCGGCCGGGCGACCGAGGGCGCCGCGGACCCGCTGGCCGCGCTGACCGAGGAGCTCGGCGCCGTACGGCTGATCACCGGCAAGCTGACCGACCTGGAGCGCAGGACCACCGGCGGGTTCGTCCGGGGCACGGCGACGGTCGAGGGCACCGGCGACGACCGGGACAGGACGCTGACCCTGGAGATCCAGAACGAGAACCTCGTCGCCGTCGAGGACGGGCGCGTCAGGGCCATGGTGCCCGACCTGATCACCGTGGTCGACAGCCAGACGGCGACGGCGATCCCGACCGAGGGGCTGCGGTACGGCCAGCGGGTGACCGTGCTCGCCTGGCCCTGCGACCCCCTGTGGCGCACGCCGAAGGGCCTGGAGACGGCGGGCCCGCGGGCGTTCGGCTACGACATGGACTACCTGCCGGTGGAGAAGATCGCATGAGTGGGACGCTTCGGGTCGGCATCGACGTGGGCGGGACCAACACCGACGCGGTGGTGCTGGACGACGACGACCGGGTCCTCGCCACAGCCAAGCGGCCCACCAGCCCCGACGTGACCGGGGGCCTGCGTGCGGTGCTCGACGCGGTCCTCGCCGGGCTGCCCGAGCCGGGCCTGGAAAAGCTGGTGAAGCGGGTGATGCTCGGCACCACCCACGCCACCAACGCCATCCTGGAGCGACGCGCTCTCGGCAGGGTGGCCGTGCTGCGGCTCGGCGCCCCGGCGACCACCTCCGTGCCGCCGCTCAGCGAGTGGCCCGACGACCTGCGCGACACCGTCGCGGCGGGAACCGCGATCGTGCGGGGCGGGCATTTCGTCGACGGGCGCGAGATCGCGCCTCTCGACGTGGACGCGGTCAGGAAGTTCGTCGCGACCACGCCCGCCGACGCGATCGCCGTCGCCGGGGTGTTCAGCCCGGCGAGCGCCGATCAGGAGAACCGGGTCGCCGAGATCATCCGCGCTGAGATCGGCGACGTGCCCGTGAGTCTCAGCCACGAGATCGGCTCGCTCGGCCTGCTGGAGCGCGAGAACGCGACCGTGCTCAACGCCGCCCTGTACGGCGTGGCCCGCGACGTCACCGTCGCGCTGCGCGAGGCCCTCGACGCGCGGGGCCTGGAGGTCGAGACCTACTTCGCGCAGAACGACGGCACGCTGATGGCCGTCGACTACGCGGCGCGCTACCCGGTGCTGACCATCGGCTCGGGTCCGGCCAACTCGCTGCGCGGCGCGGCGTACCTGTCGGGCGTCACGGACGCGATCGTGGCCGACGTCGGCGGCACCTCGACCGACCTCGGCGTGCTCGTCGGCGGCTTCCCCCGGGAGTCGGCCGCGGCGGTCGAGATCGGCGGGGTCGTGACCAACTTCCGGATGCCCGACATCCTGTCCATCGCGCTCGGCGGCGGCACGATCATCGGGGCGGAGCCGCGTTCGGTGGGCTACCGGATCGGCACGGAGGCACTCGTCTTCGGTGGCTCCACCCCCACCATGACCGACGCCGCGGTGGCGGCCGGGCGGGGAACGGTGGGCACCCGTCCGGTCCCCGAGGAGTGGCACGAGCGGCTGGCCCGGGCCGTGCGGGCGGCCGACGAGGCCGTCGCGGACGCGGTGGACCGGGTCGCGCTCGGGCGCGCCGACCGGCCGCTCGTGGCGGTCGGCGGCGGCGCGTTCCTGCTGGCCGATCAGGTGCCGGGGGCCCGTGAGGTGATCCGCCCGGCGCACGCCGAGGTGGCCAATGCCGTGGGCGCGGCCATCGCCCTCGCCAGCGGCAGGCTCGAAACGATCGTGCCTGCTTCTGGAAGCGGGAGCTCCAGGGCTAGATTGATCGACAACGCCAAGGAGGAGGCGGCCGCACGGGCCGTCGCCGCCGGGGCCGACCCCGCAACCGTTCAGATCGTCGAGCTCAGCGAGATCCCTCTCAGCTACCTTCCTGAGCCCGCGGTGCGCCTGCACGTCAAGGCCGCCGGCCCCCTCGCCCGGCAGGCCGGATAGGAAAGGAACTCCCTCACATGCGCTGGCACAAGCGTCTTCTCGCCGCGGGGGCCGTGGCCGCCGTGACCGTCACCGCCGCGGCCTGCTCGGGCGGGCAGGTCCGCGGCGCCGCCGACTCCGGTCCGCAGCCCGGCTCCTCGGCGGGCTCGGCCGGAGGCACGGCCGACAACACGTTCGTGTACGTCCCCAACCTGGACGTCGTCACCGACTGGGACCCCGCGAGCTCGTATTCCAACGAGAACATCGCGATGGAGAACATCTACGAGTCGCTGACCCGGTACAACCCGCAGGCCAAGAAGGCCGAGCCGCGGCTGGCCGCCTCGTGGACCTCCTCGTCCGACGGCAAGCAGTGGACGTTCAAACTGCGCGAGGGCGCGAAGTTCCACACCGGCAAGCCGGTGGACGCCGCGGCGGCCAAGGCGGCGATCGAGCGCACGATGAAGGAGGGGCAGGGCGCGGCGTACATCTGGGGCGCGGTCAAGAAGATCGAGGCCAAGGACGCCACGACGCTCGAGTTCACGCTCAAGTACCCCGCGCCGCTCGACCTGATCGCCTCGGCCGGCTACGCGTCGTACGTCTACGACACCACGGCTGCCTCCGGCGATCTGAAGAAGTGGTTCGGCGAGGGCCACGACGCGGGTTCCGGCCCGTACACGATCGACAGCTGGCAGAAGGGCAAGGAGACCGAGCTCACGCTCAAGGCGTTCGACGGCTACTGGGGCGGCTGGGACGGCCAGCACTACAAGAAGATCGCCTACCGGGTCACGCCCGAGCTGACCACCGCCTGGCAGTTGCTGCAGCGCGGCGAGGTGTCGTTCGTCCAGCGGCTCAACGCGCAGCTGTTCGCCCAGGCGGGGAGCACGGACACGGTGCAGACCTCGCAGACGCCGTCGTTCCAGAACCTGCTCGTGCTGTTCAACACGGCCGCCGGCCCGCTTGAGGACGTGAAGCTCCGGCAGGCCCTGCAGAAGGCGATCGACTACGACGGCCTCGTGGCGGCGATGAAGGGTGCGGGCGTGGCCGCCAGCGGCCTGGTCCCCGAGGGCCTGCTCGGCAACATCCCCGGCAGCACGCCCAAGCAGGACCTCGCGGGCGCCGAGGCGCTGCTCAAGGAGGCCGGGTACGGCCCCGGCGGCAAGCAGCTCGACCTGACGCTGACCTACGCCCAGGGCGACGCCGACCAGGAACTGCTGGTCACGCTGCTCTCCTCGGCGCTCGACAAGCTGAACGTGAAGCTGTCGGC
This sequence comes from Microbispora bryophytorum, assembly GCF_006874465.1. Lineage (GTDB taxonomy): Bacteria > Actinomycetota > Actinomycetes > Streptosporangiales > Streptosporangiaceae > Microbispora > Microbispora bryophytorum. The sequence continues at coordinate 313,132 of NZ_VIRL01000006.1, forward strand.
CAAGCCGCTGCAGTGGACCACGCAGTGGGACCAGGGCAAGGCGAAGGACCCGTCGAAGCGCCAGGACATCTTCGTTATGTACTGGTTCCCCGACTACGCCGACGCCTACTCCTGGTTCATCAACGTCTTCCACGGTGAGAAGGACGTGCAGTTCAACCTCTCCTACCTGAAGGACGCGGCGATCGACAAGGAGATCGACGAGCTGCCCGCGCTCACCGCGACCGACAAGGCGGCGGCGGAGAAGGCGTACGCCGACCTCCAGAACACGATCATCAATGAGCAGGCGGCGGTGGCCGTGCCGTACGTGCAGAACTACCAGCGGGCCTACGCCAAGTCGATCCAGGGGTACGTGGACAACCCGGCCTACCCCAACGTGGTGTTCGTCTACGACCTGAAGCCCGGCGCCTGATCATGCCGAGGTACCTGATCCGCCGCCTCGGCCAGGCCGTCCTGGTCGTGGCGGGCGTGATCGTCCTCACGTTCGCCATCATGCGCCTGGTGCCGGGTGACCCGGCCGTGGCCTACGCCGGGCCGAAGGCGACGGCGGCCGAGCTCGCCCAGGCCCGGCAGCGGTTCGGCCTGGACGACCCGCTGCCGGTGCAGTTGTGGAACTACGTGCGCGACCTGCTCGGCGGTGACTGGGGGACCAGCCTGCACACCCGGCAGCCCGTGCGCGACGACCTCCTGCAGGCGTTCCCGGCCTCCCTGGAACTCGTGGGCGCGGCGCTGATCATCGCCCTGGTCGTGGGCATCCCGCTGGGGATCGCCGCCGCCCGCTACAAGGGCCGCCTGCCCGACCTGTCGGTGCGGCTGTCGTCGATGCTGGCCGTGTCGGTGCCGGTGTTCTGGCTGGCGCTGGCCCTGCAGACGGTCTTCGCCAGCGGGCTCGGCTGGCTGCCCGTCGCCGGGGAGTACGACGCGTCGCTCGACCGGACCAGCCCCCTGCACCTCTTCACCAACATCACGGCCGTGGACGCGCTGATCACCGGCAACTGGCCGATCCTCACGAGCACGCTGGCGCACCTGGTGCTCCCCGCCCTGGTGATCGCGGCGTACCCGGCCGGGGTGGTGGCCCAGATGACCAGGGCCGCCCTCATCGACGAGTCGGCGCGCGACCACGCCCGGCTGGAGCGCGCGCTCGGCTTCGGCGAGACCGCGGTGCTCACCCGGTTCGCCCTGCGGCCCGCGCTGAACCCGGTGCTGTCGCTGATCGCGCTCGTCTTCGCGTACTCGATCGTGAACGGCTTCCTCGTGGAGGCAGTGTTCAACTGGCCGGGCCTCGGACGGTACGCCGCCGACTCGATCCGCTCGCTCGACACCCCGGCCATCGCCGGGGTCACGCTGCTGGTCGCCGTGCTGTACGTCGTCGCCAACCTCGCCGTGGACCTCCTCCAGGGCGTGGTCGACCCGAGGGTGAGGGCCCGATGACCGCTCCGGCCCTGACCACGCTCCGCCGTACGCCGCTGCGGCGCCTGGCCGGGGTGGACCGCCTCGCGGTGGCTGGGGCCGTGCTGCTGGGCGTCGTCGTGCTGGCGGCGCTGCTCGCGCCGTGGATCGCCCCCTACCCGGGGGACGGCGGTTCGGCCACGCACCCCCTGGAGGCGCTGCTGCCGCCGAGCGGCGCCCACTGGTTCGGCACCGACCAGGTCGGCCGCGACGTGTTCAGCCGGGTCCTGTTCGGCGCCCGCACCTCGCTGCTGATCGCCGTCGCGGTGCTGGCCGTCAGCGGCGTCGCCGGCGTCGTGCTGGGAGTGGTCGCCGGATACGCCGGCGGCTGGGCACGCGACGTGATCATGCGGGTGACCGACATCTTCCTCGCCTTCCCCGCGCTGCTGCTGTCGCTGGCGCTCGCCGTGGTGCTGCAGCCGAGCGTGACCACCGTGATCGTGGCGATCGCGGTGACGTGGTGGCCGTGGTACGCCCGGCTCACGGCGTCGGTCGCCGCGTCCGTGGCCACCCGGGGCTTCGTCGACTCCGCGCGCTGCCTGGGCGTGCCCGCCCCGCTCATCGTGCTGCGGCACGTGCTGCCGAACTCGCTCACGCCGGTGCTGGTCCAGCTGTCGCTGGACGGCGGCGGGGTCATCCTCACCGCGGCCGCGCTGTCGTACCTCGGGCTCGGCGCCCACGAGCCGACCTCGGAGTGGGGGCTGATGGTCCAGCAGGGCCAGTCGCTGTTCACCACCGACTGGTGGGTGGTGACCTTCCCCGGCCTCGCCATCCTGGTCACCGCGTTCTCGTTCAACGTGCTCGGCGAGGGGCTGAGGGCGAGGCTGTCGCGATGAATTTGATCAGCGTGAGAGACCTCGTCGTGAGGATCGGCGACCGGGTGATCGCGTCGGTTCCCGAGCTCGACGTGGCCGCGGGGGAGTGCGTGGCGCTCGTCGGCGAGAGCGGGTCGGGCAAGACGACCACGCTGCTCAGCACGCTCGGCCTCGTCCACGGCGCGGACGTCCGCGGCCGGATCATGGTCGGCGACGTGGACGTGCTCACGGCGAGCCCGGCGCGGCTGCGGGAGATCCGCGGCTCGCGGGCCGCCCTGGTGATGCAGAGCCCGCAGGCCGCGCTCAACCCCACCATGCGCCTGGGCACGCTCATGAGCCGCGCGCTCGCCCGGCACGGCGTCAAGGGCGCGGACGCGCGGGAGCGGGCGGAGGAGGGGGTCCGCGCGGTGCTGCTCGACCCCGAGATCCTGCGCCGCTACCCCCACCAGGTGTCCGGCGGCCAGGCCCAGCGGTTCGCCATCGCGCTGGCCCTCGCGCTCGGCGCGCAGGTCGTGCTGGCCGACGAGCCGACCAGCGCGCTGGACGTGACCGTGCAGGCCGAGGTGGTCGCGGTGCTGCGCCGGCTGCGTGACGAGCGCGGCCTCGCCGTGCTGCTGGTCTCCCACGACCTCGCGCTGGTCTCCACGATCGCCGACCGGGTCGTGGTGATGCGCGACGGCGCCGTGGTGGAGAGCGGCTCCGCCGCCGAGGTGTTCGCCCGGCCGAGCGATCCCTACACCCGCGAACTGATCGCCGCCGTGCCCGAACTGCCGGAAGCGGTGCCCGCACCACCCGAACCTGCTGATCTCCACGAGGGGGAGGGCCCATGACTCTGCTCGCCGCCGAGGGGGTCACCCTCGCGTACGGCGCGACGGCGGTGGTCCACGACGTGACGCTCGCCGTGGACGAGGGAGGGGTGGGCCTGATCGGGGAGAGCGGCTCGGGCAAGACCACGCTCGCCCGCGCCCTGCTCGGCCTCATGCGCCCGCGCTCCGGCGTCGTCCGGTACGGCGCCGGCGACCTGGCCCGGCTCGGCAGGGCCGGCCGGGCCGAGTTCCGCCGGGCCGTGCAGCCGGTCTTCCAGGACGGCAGCGAGGCGCTCGACCCCCGCATGACGGCCGGGGCGTCGATCACCGAGGCCCTGACCACCCACCACCGCATGTCCGGGGCCGAGCGGCGGGACCGGGTCGCCGCGCTCCTCGCCGACGTGGGGCTCGACCCCGCGCTCGCCGCCCGCAGGCCGCACGAGATGTCCGGCGGCCAGCGGCAGCGGGTGGCCATCGCCCGCGCCCTGGCCGTGGAGCCCCGGCTGCTGGTGCTCGACGAGCCCACCAGCGCGCTCGACGTCACCGTGCAGGCCAGGATCCTCGACCTGCTGGAGAGGCTGGCCGCCGAACACGGGCTCGGCTACCTGCTCATCACGCACAACCTCGGCGTCGTGGGCCGGCTGTGCCGTACGTCGTCGGTGCTGTTCGCCGGGCGGGTCGTCGAGTCCGGCCCGACCAGGGAACTGCTCACCCGGCCGGCCCACCCGTACACCCGGGCGCTGCGCGACGCGGTGCCGCGCCTCGGCGGCGAGCCGCCGCGCGCCGCCGGGCGGACCGAGGCGGCCGCGGCGGCGACGGGGTGCCCGTTCCGGCTGCGCTGCCCTCTCGCGGTGGACCGCTGCCGGGAGGCGACGCCGCAGGCGCGCGAGGTCGAGGGGCGTAAAGTGGCATGTCACCGCGCGGAGGAGGTGCTGCACACCCCGGCCTCCTCGGCTCCGCGCGTCCCCCACGGAGGTGAGACCCCCGATGCGCCGCGTCAGTGACCTGCTCAGGACGCCCACGGGCCGCAGGCTGACGCTCGTCGCCGGGCCCTGGGACGCACGGGAGGTCGGCAGCGTCGTCCTCGTCGACGAGATGCGCGAACTGGCCACGGCGGCCCCGGGCGCGCTGGCGATCCTGTCCCGCCACGCCATGCGGTCGTGCGACGTGCTCGACGCGCTGCGGCTGGCCGGACGCGGCGGCCTGGCCGGGATCGTGCTGCCCGGCCCCTCGGGCACCACGCCGGAGACGGTGGAGCTGGCCAGACGGGAGCGGGTCGCGCTGCTCGCCGGGGCCTCCGATCACTCGCTGTCGGACACCGTGCTCGGCCTCAGCGCGGCCGTGCGCGCCGATCCCGGGCTGCTGCTGCGCCGTACGCGTGAGGCGATCGACGGCCTCGGAGCGATGGAGGGCGCGGGCGAGGACGACATCCTGCGCGCGGCGTCCGCCTCTGTCGGGGTCGCGTACGTGGTCGCCGACCTCGCCGACCCGGCGGCCAACGCGACCGTGATCCGGGTCGGGGGCCGGCCGGACGGCTACGTGTGCTGGGAGGGCGAGGACCCGGCGGCGGCGATCGTGGCCCAGGTCGTCGCGACCACGCTCGGCCGGGTGCGGGCGGCCGCGCGGGAGGCGGAGGCGGCGCGCGAGCGCGCGCTGCTGGCCCTGCTCGGCGCCAAGGACACCCGGACCGCCGCCCGCCGTGCCCGGCACGAGGGCGTGCCGGTGGACGGCTGGCACGTGGCGGTCTTCCTGCGCGACCCCGGCGGCGGGGCGGCCCCCGGGGCGGCGGATCCGGTGCTCCGCGAGGCGCGCGGGACCGCCGCCGCACTGCCCAGCGGACTGGGACTTCGCGACGAGCGGCTTCACGACGACGGGCATCGCGACGACGGGCATCACGACGGGCGGCTTCACGACGAGGGGCTCGGCTATGCGGCCGAGCTGTCGGCGCCGCCGCTGGTCACCCGGTGGCAGGACGGCGTGCTCGTGCTCCTCACCGCCGACGAGCGGACGACGCTCGACGGCACCGGTGTGCCCCACGTGCCGCGGGCACCGCGTCCGTCAGCGTCGGGTCCGTCGGCATCGGGTCCGTCGGCATCGGGTCCGTCGGCATCGGGACCGGCAGCGTCGTGGCCGCCGATCGCGGGGGCAGGGGTCGGCACCTGCCAGGCGGGGCCGGACGGGCTGCGCCGTACGGCGTCGCAGGCGCGGGCGGCCGCCGCACGCGCCGCGGCCGGGGAGGTCGTGCGGTTCGACCGGCTCGGGGTCCACGCGCTCCTCGCGGAGCTGAGCGGCAGCGACAGCGCTCTGGTGGCCGCCCGCGACATGCTCGCCCCGCTGGAACACCTCGGGGTGCTCAGCGCCCAGGCGGTGCCCACGTTGAAGGCCTACCTGGACAGCTGGGGCTCTCGCACCAGGGCGGCCGAGCTGCTCAGCCTGCATCCCAACGCGGTCGCCCACCGGATCAGGCGCATCGCCGAGGCGCTCGACGCCGACCTGTCCGACCCGCAGACCCGCTTCGCGCTCCAGCTCGCCTGTCACGTGGTGCTCGACCACGACTGTCTCCCGGAGACAACAACGACGATCTCGTCGTCGTGAGGACACATCGACGCGGTGCGCGGTCGCATCTACGTTGCCAGGCATGACAACGGTCATCGGAGTGGACGTCGGTGGGACCTTCACCGACCTCGTCCTGCACGACGCCGCGACCGGCGAGATCAGGGTCGCCAAACAGCCCACCACGCCGTCCGCGCCGGAACGCGGGGTCCTCGCCGCGGTCGACGCGGCGGTGCCGGCGGATCTGCTCGCCCGCTGCCGCCACTTCGTGCACGGCACCACGGTGGGGCTGAACGCGCTGCTCGAAAGGCGGGGCGCGACCGTCGGCCTGATCACCACGGCCGGGTTCCGCGACGTGCTGGAGATCCGCCGGGGCGACCGCGACGACCCCTACGACCTGTTCTGGACCCCGCCGCCACCGCTCGTGCCCCGGCGGCTGCGCCTGGAGGTGACCGAGCGGGTGGCCGCAGACGGCTCGGTCGCATGTGCCCTGGAGCCGGAGGACGTGCGGCGGGCCGCCGAGGCGTTCGCGGCCGAGGGCGTGGACGCCGTCGCGATCGTGCTCGTCAACTCCTACGCCAACCCCGCACACGAGGCACGGGCGGCCGAGCTGCTCAGGCAGGCCGGGTTCGCCGGGCCGGTCTCGCTGTCGCACGAGGTCTCGGGGGAGTACCGGGAGTACGAGCGCACCTGCACCACGGTCGTGGACGCCTTCGTCCGCCACCGCATGGGCCCCTACCTGCACAACCTCGACCGCGAGCTGCGGGCGAGGGGTTTCGCCGGCGAGCTGCTCGTGACCCGGTCCGGCGGTGGCGCGCTGGCGCTGGCCGAGGCCGCGGCCCGGCCGTTCGAGACGATCCTGTCCGGCCCGGTGGCCGGGGCCGCCGCCACCGCCCGCCTGGCCGCCTCGCTCGGCCCCTCCCTCGGCATCGGCACGGCCGTCGCCGCCGACGTCGGCGGCACCAGCTTCGACACCGCGCTCATCGAGGACGGGCGGCTGCCGCTGCTCTACCAGGGCGAGGTCGTCGGCCTGCCGCTGCAGAGTCCCTGGGTGGACGTGCGGTCGGTGGGCGCGGGCGGCGGCTCCGTGGCGTACGCCGACGCGGGCGGCCTGCTGCGCGTCGGCCCGCGCAGCGCGGGCGCCGACCCCGGGCCCGCCTGCTACCAGCGCGGCGGGACCGAGCCCACGGTGACCGACGCCGCCCTGCACCTCGGCATGATCCCCCGCGGCCACATCTCCGGCGGCATCGAACTGTCCGAGGACGCGGCGTCCCGCGCGCTGGCGCCGCTCGCGGGCCCGACCGGCATCGACGGCGTGGACGCGGTCGCGGTGGGCGTGGTCAGGATCGCCGCCGCGCACATGGCCCAGGCCGTGCGCGGCGTGACGGTGGAGCGGGGCGTGGACCCGCGCGGCACGGCCGTGGTCGCCTTCGGCGGCGCCGGGCCGGTGTTCGGCTGCCTGCTCGCCGACGAGCTCGACGTGGACACCGTGGTCGTGCCGCCCAACGCGGGCAACTTCTCCGCCGTCGGCCTGGTGCAGGCCGACATCGTGCGGTCGGCCGCCCGCACGATGGTGCGTCCTCTGGACGACGAGGCGCTGCCACTGGTCGACCAGGTGACGCGGACGCTGTTCGAACGGCTCGCGCAGCCGGGGGCCGTACGCGAGGTGGACCTCGACCTGCGCCACCGGGGGCAGGAGCACACGCTGACCATCCCGGTGCGGCTCGGGGAGGACGACCTGGCGGCCGTGTCCGCCCGGTTCTCCGAGGCCTACCACCGGGCCTTCGGCCACACCCTGCCCGACCCCCTTGAGATCGTCACCGTACGGGCGACCGCCAGGGTGGTCCTCGACGCGGACCGCCCGATGGTGCCGGCCCCGCCGTCCGGTTTGGGCGGGCGGGGGACGACGCGGCTGTGGTCGTTCCGCCGGGGCGCCTGGACCCAGGCCCCGGTCGTGCGGCGGGAGGACCTGGACGGCGTGACCGAGGGCCCGCTGCTGGTGGTGGAGCCGACCGCGACCACCTACGTGGACGCCGGATTCGCGGTGGACGCGCACGAGAGCGGCTGTCTCATGATCACACGGAAGGACCGCGCATGACCATCGTCCGCACCCGATACGCGGAGGTCCACCCCGGGCTGGGCGACGGCGCCGACCCCGTCACCACTGAGATCATCCGGCAGGGCCTCAACGCGGCCGCCGACCAGATGAAGCAGTCGCTGATCCGCACCGCGTTCTCACCGATCATCTACGAGGCGCTGGACTTCGCCGTCGCCTTCTACGACGCCGACATGTGCATGCTGGCGCAGGCCCCGACGCTGCCGGCGTTCATGGGCACCCTCGGCTTCTGCGTGCGGGAGGCCGTCGAGGGCGTCGGCGGCCCCGCCACCCTCAGCCCCGGCGACGTCATCCTCTACAACGATCCGTACGGCACCGGCTCCCACCCCCAGGACGCGGCGATGGTGGTGCCGATCTTCCACGACGACACGCTGGTCGCGTACTCGGTGATCAAGGCCCACTGGCTCGACATCGGCGGCAAGGACCCCTACTGCACGGACACGGTCGACGTCCACCAGGAGGGCACGATCTTCCCCGGGGTCAAGCTGTACGACGCCGGGCGGCTGGTCAGCGACGTCTACCGGATGATCCTGGCCAACAGCCGGATGCCGGAGATGGTCATCGGGGACATCAACGCGATGGTGGCCGGGGCGCGGACCGGGGCGGAGGCCCTCGGCGCGCTGGTGCGTCGGCACGGCCTGGACACCTTCCGCCGCTGCGTCGCCCGCATGTACGCCCACGGTGAGGCGCTGGTGCGCGGCTGGTTCGAGCGCCTGCCCGACGGCGTCTACGAGGCCTCCAGCGTCATCGACTCCGACGGCGTGAACGGCACGCCGATCCCGTTCGGCGTCCGGGTCGTCGTGGACGGGTCGTCGGTGACCGTCGACCTGACCGGCTGCCCCGACCAGGTCGGCGGGCCTGTCAACTGCCCGCTGCCGTCCACCGTGGCGGCCGTCCGGATCGCGGTGGCCTTCCTCGCCGGAGCCGGCGAGCAGCCCAACGAGGGCCACTTCCGCCCGCTGGAGCTGGTCACCCGGCTCGGTTCGCTGTTCCACCCGGTACGGCCCGCGCCCTGTTTCATGTACGGCATCCCCTCCGACCACGCCATCGAGCTGATCATCAGGGCGCTGGCCGAGGCCGTGCCGGAATCGGTGCCGGCCGCCAGCGGCGGGGACATCAACGCCCTGGTGTGGTGGGGCAACCGCGAGGCGACCGGAGAGCCGTGGGCGGACGGCGCGCCGCATCCCGTGGGCCAGGGCGCCTCACCGTCGGCCGACGGCGCGAGCGCGCTCATGTACATCTCGGAGTCGGCCACCCGCTTCACTCCCGCGGAGGTGTGGGAGGCGCGCAACCCCTGGAGGATCGAGCGGCTCGCCCTGGCCGAGGACTCCGGCGGCCCCGGCCGCCACCGCGGCGGCCTGGGGCTCGACCTGTCCTTCCGCATCCTGGAGGACCAGTACCTCACCGCGGGCCTGGCCCGGACCGCGCTGGAGCCCTGGGGACTGGAGGGCGGCCTGTCCGGACGGCCCAACCGGCTCACGGTGGAGTATCCCGACGGGCACGCCGAGGACTTCTCGCTGAAGACGCGGATCTTCCTGCCCAAGGGCGCGGTCGTGCACCTGCGCACCGGCTCGGGAGGCGGGTACGGCCCGGCCGCCGAGCGCGACCCCGAGGCCGTGCGCGCCGACCTGCGGGAGGGCTACATCACGCCCGAGCACGCCGCACGGCACTACCCGCACGCGCTGTGATCCGTCGCCGGTAGGCGAAGGAGGGTCACAGCGCGCGAAGGCCGCTGATCACCTCGGTCAGGATGCCGGGGGTGGGGAAGCGCGCGACGTTGGCCGGTGGGCGCACCTGCAGGAGACCCTGCTCGTGGAGGTCGCCCACCAGCACCCGTACGACGCCGAGCGGCAGGTCGATCGCCGCGGCGATGTCCGCCAGCGACGCCGGGCGGGCGCACAGGCTGAGGATCATCCACTGCTCGGGACCGAGGCTCACCGGCGTGGGCCCACCGGTCGCGGTGACGATGGCGACGAGGTCGATGTCCTGGCTGGATGGCCGCACGCGTCCGCGGGTCAGCGCGTAGGCCGGCACGACCGGCCCGGCCTCCTCGTCCAACCACTGGTCGTGCATGCGTTCCGTCACTTTCGGTCCTCCTCGCCGGTGTTCTCGTTCTCCTGCGGTCCCCGTTGCAGCGAGGCGAGGATGATGTCCTCCGGGGTGACCTCTCCCGCGGCGAGACGGGCGAGATCGGGATCCTTTGGGCCAACCATGAGCACGGATGGGATCAGCACGATGGCGGTCGTTCCTCCGTAGGGCGAGGGCCGCAGGGTCACGCGGATGTCCCGCCGTGTGGCCAGGCGCGCGACGACGAACAGCCCCATGCGGTCGGTGTCCGCGAGGTCGAACTCCGGCGGGTTGGCCAGACGCTCGTTCAGCTCGGCGAGCCGCTCGTTGGTCATACCGAGCCCGCGGTCCTCGATCTCGACCGCGAACCCCATGCCGACGATCTCGCCGCGCACCGACACCGTGGTGTGCGGCGGCGAGAAGACCGTGGCGTTCTCGATCAGTTCGGCGATGAGGTGGATGACGTCGGCCACCGCGGCGCCGTCGAGCCCGTGGTCCTCCATCGGCAGCACGTTCACCCGCGCGTAGTCCTCCACCTCGGCCGCGGCCCCGCGTACGACGTCGTACATCGGGATGGGCTTGCGCCAGGCACGGCCGGGGGCGTTGCCCGACAGGATGATCAGGCCCTCGGCGTGGCGGCGCATGCGGGTCGTGAGGTGGTCGAGCCGGAACAGCTCCTCCAGCATGTCCGGGTCGGTCGCGTGGCGCTGCATGCCGTGCAACTGGGTCCGCTGCCGGTGCAGCAGCGTCTGGCTGCGCCGCGCCAGGTTGAGGAAGACCTGGCTGACCCCCCGCTGCAGGCGGGCCTGCCCGATGGCGGCCTCCACCGCGGTCTCCTGCACGGTCGAGAAGGCGCGGCCCACGTCCTGGATCTCGGCGGTTCCGCCCTCGGTCTGCAGCGGGGGCGCCTCGGTGGCCAGGTCGACGTCGTCGCCCCTCTTGAGCTTGACCAGCACGCCCGGCAGCCGCTTGTTCGCGAGGTCGAGCGCGGCCTCCCGCAGGTCGGCCAGCTCGCGGGCCAGGCGTCCGCCGACGCGCAGTGAGATCAGGATCGAGGCGACGACCGCGAGGAGACCGAAGCCCCCGACCAGCACGGCCCGGCGCAGGATCGAGTCGGCGATCGGCGCCGCGCGCTCGGCGAGCAGCGCCGCCGCCTCGGTCTGCGCCTTCTGGAACGACTCCGCCAGGTCGTCGGAGGTCGACTGCCACACCCGCTGCGTACGGGCCGAGAGCCTGGGGGCCTCGATGATCTGCTCTTCCTGCAGCCGCAGGCGCTGGTAGAGCGGAGTGGTGATCAGGTTGACGTGGAGCTGCCGCAGGCCGGCGTCCAGCTCGGGCAGCGCCTGGTCGATGAGGAACCGGCGGTTGCCCACGAGCTGGGTGAACAGCTTGCGTTCCTCGTCGGTGAGGCCGGACGCGCCGGCGGCGGCCTCCAGCGCCTGCTCCCGGGTCAGCAACTCCTTGGCGTACCCGAGCGAGATCACCACGCGGGACTGCTGGTAGATCGGGATGTCGTCGATCAGCGCCAGGCTGTAGTGCATGCGGTAGATCGAGTCGCTGACCAGGTTGTAGGTCTCGATGGCACGCAGGCGCTCGGAGAGCCCCTCGTCGATCTCCGCCCGGATCTCGTCGATCCGGCCGAGTCCCGCCAGCATCTCGTCGACCTGCGTACGCATGGCCGGAGTGGTGGCCGAGCGGGAGTCGGCGGAAAGGGCCAGCGTGCGGAGCTTGTCTCTGGTCCTGTCGGTCCGCTGGCGCTGCAGGACCATGATGTCGCGGTCGTCCGTCCGCTGCGAGGCGAGGTATCGGGCCGTGGTCAGGCGTTCGGCCTGCATGTCGACGATGAGGGAGTCGGCGGGCCGCCGGAGCGTGGACCACAGCGTGTTGTAGGTGCGCAGGCTCAGGCTGTCGCCGATCGCGACGCCCGCGGTGACCGCCCACAGGGCGATCAGCGAGAAGAGCGGTACGAGCAGCAGGCCGATGAGCCGGGACCTGATCGGCCGGTCACGCCTGCGCGGACTCATGGCACCTCGCCCAGTGAGGGACAAGCCTCACATAAAACCTTTTTGCGACAGGAATAGAGAGTAGCAGCGAGGTGGGTCGCATGAGGGGCCTGTGATCGATTAGCCGGAAATATCGTGTCTGATCGTGATCTTGCAGTAGCGTCGATCATGGTAGACACGGAAAGGACCCGCACGCATGCGCCGTTTACTCGTGCTGGGAGTGATGGCCGTGCTGGCCCTCGCGGGCTGCGGCGGGGGTGAGGTTCCGTCGACGTCGGCCGCGAACCTTCCCTCGGCGAAGGACTCCACCTTCGTCTACCTGTCGAATCTCAACATCGTCACCGACTGGGACCCCGCGAGCTCGTATTCCAACGAGATCATGTCGATGCAGAACATCTACGACTCGCTGACGATGTACAACCCCCGGACGCGCAGAGCCGCGCCACGCCTGGCCGAGCGCTGGCAGGCCTCGTCCGACGGCAAGGTCTGGACGTTCACCCTGCGTTCCGGCATGGTCTTCCACACTGGACGGCCGGTGGACGGCTCCGCCGTCAAGGCGTCCATCGAGCGCACCAAGCGGATGGGCGCCGGCGCGGCCTACGTCTGGGACTCGGTCCAGCAGATCACGGTCAAGGATCCGCTCACCGTGGAGTTCCGCCTCAAGTACGCCGCACCGCTCGACCTGATCGCCTCCGCCGACTACGCCGCGTACATCTACGACACTAAGGCGGCGGGCACGGGCGACCTCAAGAAGTGGTTCCAGGCCGGCCGGGACGCGGGCTCGGGACCGTACACGGTGGCGAGCTGGAAGAAGGGCCGTGAGAAGGAACTGGTGCTGCGCGCCTTCGACCGCTACTGGGGCGGATGGGAGGGCCCGCACTACCGGAACATCGAGTTCCGCGTGACGCCCAACCTCGACAGGGCCTACCAGCTGCTGCTGCGCGGCGAGGCGAGCTTCGTGCAACGGCTGAACCCCGCGCTGTTCCGGCGGGCCCGCATGACCGCGGGCGTGCGCACCCTCCAGGTGCCGTCCTTCCAGAACATGCTCGTGCTGTTCAACACCGCCTCGGGCCCGCTGGCGGACGTACGGCTGCGCAAGGCGGTGCAGAAGGCCATCGACTACGACGGCCTGATCACCGCGCTCAAGGGAGCCGGGGCGCCCGCCTCCGGTCTCGTGCCCGAGGGCCTGCTCGGGCACGAGACCGGTCTCACCCCGAAGCAGGACCTGACCGGAGCCACCGCGCTGCTGAACGAGGCGGGGTACGGTCCGGGCGGCAGGCCCCTGCGCCTGACACTGACGTACGCGCAGGGGGACGACGACGAGGAACTACTCGTACGCAAGCTCAGGAGCGCGCTCGCCGAGCTGAACGTGCAGCTCGACGCGAAGGCGATGCAGTGGACCCAGCAGTGGGACCAGGGCAAGTCCGCCGACCTGGCCAAGCGTCAGGACATCCTCGTCATGTACTGGTGGCCCGACTACGCCGACGCGTACTCGTGGTTCCTCAACGTCTTCCACAGCGCGGAGCCGGTGTCCTTCAACCTCACCTACCTCAAGGACAAGGACGTCGACTCGAAGATCGATCGGCTGCCGTCACTGCTGACGAACGACCGTCCCACCGCGGAGAGGGCGTACGTCGAACTCCAGAAGAGGCTCATCGATGAGGAGGCCGTGGTGGCGGTGCCGTGGGTGTCCAACTACCAGCGGGCCTACCTCGGTAACGTCCAGGGGTACACCGACAACCCGGCCTACCCCAACGTCGTCTTCGTGCACGAGCTCATCCCCGCGGGCTGAGCCGCTCAGCCCCGCAGACTGCGGCTGACTCCGCCGCACAGGGGGGCGCGGGCGACACGGGTCCGCCGGGGTCCCGCGGGCTCGTCGAGGTGGGCCAGCATGGACTGCGCGGCCACGGCGTCCGACAGGATCCGCTGCGCCTGCTCACCGTCGGGAAGCTGCCCGTGCTCGGCCAGCTCGTGTTGCAGGAAGGTGAGCGGTGCCGGGTGCCCGGCGGCGTCCGCGGCCATGGTGGCGCGAGCGGCGGTCAGCAGAGCGAGGTAGTGCGAGCGCAGGATCGCCTCGCGGGTTCGCAGCTGCTCCAGGTCGTCGAGCAGTGAGTGCGCGAGCTCGAGCAACTCGCTCGGCCGCGGCGGCTCGGCGGTGATGTGGGCGCGGATGTCGTCGAACTCCGACCGCATGATGATGGCCACCTCCAGCGACGGAAGTCCGGGCGGCCGGGTTGGCGCCGTAAGGGGACTTCCGCATCGTCTTCGTAGCGCGGGGCGATTGCGAGCGGCTTGACGTTCGGTTGCGTGGGACAACGACGGCCATATGGAGCCGTCGCGGAGCGCGGGGACGCCGGCCATGCGCGGCTGTCGTCCCTCACGTCGTTCCTCCCCGATCGTCTGCGCCGTGCCGGCTGATCGCCGCGGCGCTAAGTAGATGCCTGAGAGACGGATCTGGTTGTCCCCGCTCGCCCTCCCGTTTTGCCGCGTACCGGAGACTGAGCGGGCTTCGGTCCGTGACCTGCGGGAACACCGGACACGGGCTGGTGTGTCCGACGGCCAGACGCCTGGAGCCGGGACGGCCTCACGGGAATAGCCCGCACTGAGGCGGCGTTGTTCTCCAATCGGGTCATGGCGGTGCCGGACCCTGGTAATCTTCTGGTGTCGGCGCGGTTCGGCGCACTTCTCTTCGATCACTTCGGTGGTTGTCTTGCGTGTGCGGGCTTGTTGCCGGTGGCTTCTCGTGCTTTTCGATCTTCTTGGTTCGGTGGTTTTGCGTCGGGCTGGGGGTTCGGGTAAGTTAGAGGGGTTGCCCCGGAAACGGGGTGGTCGAATTCCTGTCGGTTGGCGGGTTTCGGGTCAAATTGGGTCCCGGTGGGGCGGATTTGACACGGAAGAGCCGGTCGGGAAGAATTAAGACCAGCAGGACAAAAGAAAAACAAACGGTGAAACGCCCCGGAGTGCGGGACCTGTTAAAGGGTTTCGGGTGATGGTGGTCGCGTCCGTTTCTTGAGAACTCAACAGTGTGCTAAAAGCCAGTGCATGAATCATGCATGACCCCGTCATAGCGGCATTTCGGTGTCGGTGACGGATTCCTTTGACGGCATCCTTCCTTAGCCGGGGGGTGTCTGCTGGGGATTACTTTTCAAGCATTGTTTGGAGAGTTTGATCCTGGCTCAGGACGAACGCTGGCGGCGTGCT
>NZ_VIRL01000070.1 GCF_006874465.1 Microbispora bryophytorum
GTTGAGGGCGTTGAGGACCGAGGTGTAGGCGGCCTTCTTGTTGCCGTTGCCGTCGAACAGCAGCGGGGTCTGGCTGGAGCGCCAGGAGTCGCTGTCGCGCACGCCCCACACGGTGATGCCGACGCAGCGGGCGACCGCGAGGCAGTCGTTGACGATGTTGGCGTAGGTCGTGGACGAGGCGCCCTCGACGTCCAGCTCGGTGATCGCCACGTCGACGCCCAGCGCGGCGAAGCTCTGCAGCGTGGTGCGGTAGTTGCTGTTGTAGGCGCTGCCGCTGTTGAAGTGGCCCTGCAGGCCGACGCAGTCGATGGGCACGCCGCGGGACTTGAAGTCCTTGACCATGTTGTAGACGCCCTGGGTCTTGGCCCAGGTCCAGTTGTCGATGTTGTAGTCGTTGTAGCAGAGCTTGGCGGCCGGGTCGGCGGCCCGCGCGGTGCGGAAGGCGACCTCGATCCAGTCGTTGCCGGTGCGCTGCAGGTTGGAGTCGCGCCGCCCGCCGTTGCTGTCGTCGAAGGCCTCGTTGACCACGTCCCAGTAGGGGATCTTGCCCTTGTAATGGGCCATGACGCCGTTGATGTGGTTGATCATCGCCTGGCGCAGTGCGCTGCCGCTGAGGGACTGCATCCAGCCCGGCTGCTGGGAGTGCCAGGCCAGCGTGTGCCCGCGCACCTGCTTGCCGTTCTGCACCGCCCAGTTGTAGATCCGGTCGGCGTTGTTGAAGTTGAACTGGCCCTGGTTCGGCTCAGTCGCGTCGATCTTCATCTCGTTCTCGGCCGTGACCATGTTGAACTCACGATTCGCGATCGTCGTGTAGTTCGAGTCACCCAGCCTGCTCGAGCTGATCGCCGTACCGAAATAGCGGCCGCT
>NZ_VIRL01000071.1 GCF_006874465.1 Microbispora bryophytorum
TCGTGAAGCTGTTGCGGGTGGGTCCGGTGGGTGCGGAGCGGCCGTGCGTGCTCGCGCCTGACGGGCGGGTGTTGGACGTGTCGTCGTTGACGGCCGACATCGATGGTGCGTTCCTTGCGGGGGGCGGTGTGGAACGGGTGCGGTCGGCTCTGGCGGAGGGGCGGCTGCCGGAGGCGGGGCCGTTCGAGCGGGTGGGCGCGCCGGTGGCGCGGCCGGGAAAGGTCGTGTGTATCGGGTTGAACTATTCCGATCATGCGGAGGAGACGGGGGCGGCGATCCCGGCTGAGCCGGTGGTGTTCATGAAGGCGTCCAACACGGTGGTGGGGCCGGATGACGGGGTGCTGGTGCCGCGGGGCAGTGTGAAGACCGACTATGAGGTCGAGCTGGCGGTGGTGCTGGGGGGTACGGCGCGGTATCTGTCGTCGCCGGCGGAGGCGGCGGGGGTGATCGCGGGGTATGCGGTGGCCAATGACGTCTCTGAGCGGGAGTTTCAGAATGAGCGTGGGGGCCAGTGGGACAAGGGCAAGTCGTGTGAGACGTTCAATCCGCTGGGTCCGTGGCTGGTGACGGCTGATGAGGTGGGGGATCCGCAGGCGCTGGGGTTGCGGTTGTGGGTCAACGGGGAGTTGCGGCAGGACGGGGATACGAAGAATCAGATTTTCGGGGTGCATCATGTGATCTGGTATTTGAGCCAGTTCATGGTGCTGGAGGCGGGTGATGTGGTGAACACCGGCACTCCGGCGGGTGTGGCGCTGGGGCGTGGCCCGCAGGCGTATCTGCGGGAGGGGGATGTGGTGGAGCTGGAGATCGAGGGTCTGGGCCGTCAGCGGCAGCGGGTGGGCCAGGCGTGAGCGAGGCGGGTGTGA
>NZ_VIRL01000072.1 GCF_006874465.1 Microbispora bryophytorum
CCGTCGTCGTACCGCTGGAGCTCGACCGGCGCGCTGGCGAGCCCGAAGTCGGGCTGGGCCTCGCTCAAGGACTTCACCAACGTCGTCTACAACGGCAAGCACCTCGTCTACGCGACGACGCACGACACCGGGTCGAGCTGGGGCTCGATGGCCTTCAGCCCCTTCACGAACTGGTCCGACATGGCCTCGGCCACCCAGACCAAGATGAACTCCGGCACGGTCGCGCCGACGCTGTTCTACTTCGCGCCCAAGAACATCTGGGTGCTCGCCTACCAGTGGGGCGGGACCGCCTTCTCCTACCGCACCTCCAGCGACCCGACCAACCCCAACGGCTGGTCCGGGGCGCAGACCCTGTCCACCGCGAGCATCTCCGGCTCCGGCACCGGCCCGATCGACCAGACGCTCATCGGCGACGGCCAGAACATGTACCTGTTCTTCGCCGGGGACAACGGCAAGATCTACCGGCAGAGCATGCCCATCGGCAACTTCCCGGGCAGCTTCGGCTCGAACTACACGCAGATCATGAGCGACTCCACGAACAACCTGTTCGAGGGGGTCGAGGTCTACAAGCTCCAGGGCCAGACCAAGTACCTCATGCTCGTGGAGTCGATCGGCTCGCAGGGCCGCTACTTCCGCTCGTACACGGCCAACAGCCTGGACGGATCGTGGTCGGCGAACGCCACGAGCGAGAGCAACCCCTTCGCCGGCAAGGCCAACAGCGGCGCCACCTGGACCAACGACATCAGCCACGGTGACCTGGTCCGCAACAACCCCGACCAGACCAAGAC
>NZ_VIRL01000073.1 GCF_006874465.1 Microbispora bryophytorum
CCGCCTCCTTCGCCGCCGCGGCCATGGCCTCGGCCTCGGCCACGGTGTTGGCCAGCGGCTTCTCGCACAGGACGTGCTTGCCCGCCGCCAGCGCCGCGATGGCGATCTCGGCGTGGCTGTCGCCCGGCGTGCAGATGTCGACGATCTGCACGTCGTCACGCTCGACGAGCCGCTTCCAGTCGGTCTCCACCGCCGCCCAGCCGAGCTTGTCCGCGGCTTCGGCCGTGGCACCGGGCGACCGGCCGGACAGGGCCGCCATGGCGGGCCTTACCGGCAGGTCGAAAACCGAGGCGACGTTCCGCCATGCCTGCGAGTGCACGCGTCCCATGAACGCGTACCCCACCATGCCGACACCGAGCGTCGGCCTGCTTTCTGTCACTAGATCATCCCCCGAATCAGGATTCGAAGCCGAACGGCAGATACTTGTCCACGTTGTCCTTGCTGATGGTCTCCGAGGACAGTGTGATCGACTGCGGCACCTCCTGCTCCAGCAGGTCGCTCATGCCCTTGCCCTGGGCGATGAGCCGGGCGATCTTGATCGCCGAGCCGGCCATCGTCGCGGGGTAGGTGACCGTCGCCTTCAGCACGCCGCTGTCGGCCTGGATGTCACGCATCGCGTTGGCAGAACCCGCACCGCCGACCATGAAGAACTCGTCGCGACCGGCCTCCTTGATCGCCGCCATCACGCCGATGCCCTGGTCGTCGTCGTGGTTCCAGATCGCGTCGATCTTCTTGTGCGCCTGCAGCAGGT
>NZ_VIRL01000074.1 GCF_006874465.1 Microbispora bryophytorum
ACGCCGGAGATGCTGATGCCTTCGACGGTGGCCTGGGTGGAGGTGTTGCCGTAGCGGGTGCGGGTCCATGACGACTGTGGGTGGTCGGTGAAGGCGGGGGTCTGGCTCAGGCCGTTGAGGTTGGTCCACTGCTTGATCTCCTCGCCGTAGTTGGGGTAGGCGAGGGTGGTGTCGGTGGTGCCGTGCCACAGTTGGATGCGGGGGTAGCGGCCGGTGTAGCCGGAGTACATGGCGCGGGCCTGGTCGCCCCACTGCTGGGCGGTTTTGATGAGTTGTCCGCCGGAGCACTGGCTGTTCCACAGTGAGCCGTTGGTGGTGGCGAAGCATCCGGCGGGTACGCCGGAGAAGGCCGAGGCGGCGGAGAACACGTCGGGGTACTCGGCGGCCAGGACGTTGGTCATCATCGCGCCGGAGGAGAAGCCGCTGACCACGATGCGGGAGGGGTCGACGTTGTAGCGCTGGCGGGTGTAGGAGACCATCGCCATGATGCCGGTGGAGTCGCTGCCGCCGTCGCGCCGCAGTGCGGCCGGGGTGGACACGTCGAAGCATTTCTCGCTGCGGGTGGCTTCGGGGACGACGATGATGTAGCCGTATCGGTCGGCGGCGGTGACGTAGTCGTGGCCGTTGCCGTTGAAGATCGCGCCGGCTGATCCGCCGCAGTAGTGGACCAGGACCAGCAGTGCCGGGCGTGCCGCGACTCTGTCGGGCACGTAGAGGTACATGTTGAGGTTCGTCGGGTTGTTGCCGAAAC
>NZ_VIRL01000075.1 GCF_006874465.1 Microbispora bryophytorum
AGATGTTCGAGAGGTTCACCGACCGTGCGCGGCGGGTTGTCGTCCTGGCCCAGGAAGAGGCTCGGATGCTCAACCACAACTACATCGGTACTGAGCACATTCTTCTTGGCTTGATCCATGAGGGTGAGGGTGTGGCGGCCAAGGCTCTGGAGAGCCTTGGGATCAGTCTCGAGGGGGTGCGCCAGCAGGTCGAGGAGATCATCGGTCAGGGGCAGTCGGCGCCGTCGGGACACATCCCCTTCACGCCGCGGGCCAAGAAGGTTCTTGAGCTGTCGCTGCGCGAGGCGTTGCAGCTCGGGCACAACTACATCGGCACCGAGCACATTCTTCTGGGGTTGATCCGGGAGGGTGAGGGTGTCGCGGCGCAGGTGCTGGTGAAGCTGGGCGCTGATCTGAACAGGGTGCGTCAGCAGGTCATTCAGTTGCTGCACGGGTATCAGGGCAAGGAGCCGGCGGCTGCGGGTGGGCCGCAGGAGTCGGCGCCGTCGACGTCTCTTGTGCTGGATCAGTTCGGGCGTAACCTGACGCAGGCCGCGCGGGAGGGCAAGCTCGACCCGGTGATCGGCCGGGACAAGGAGATCGAGCGGGTCATGCAGGTGTTGTCCCGCCGGACGAAGAACAACCCGGTGTTGGTGGGTGAGCCCGGTGTGGGGAAGACCGCCGTGGTGGAGGGCCTGTCGCAGAAGATCGTCAAGGGTGAGGTGCCCGAGACGCTGAAGGACAAGCAGCTCTACACCCTTGACCT
>NZ_VIRL01000076.1 GCF_006874465.1 Microbispora bryophytorum
CCGCCTCCTTCGCCGCCGCGGCCATGGCCTCGGCCTCGGCCACGGTGTTGGCCAGCGGCTTCTCGCACAGGACGTGCTTGCCCGCCGCCAGCGCCGCGATGGCGATCTCGGCGTGGCTGTCGCCCGGTGTGCAGATGTCGACGATCTGCACGTCGTCACGCTCGACGAGCCGCTTCCAGTCGGTCTCCGCGTTGGCCCAGCCCAGCTTCTCTGCGGCCTGCGCGGTCGCCTCGGCGGACCTGCCGGCCACGGCCACCATCGCGGGTTTGACCGGCAGGTCGAAGAACGCGTCCACGCTGCGCCACGCCTGGGAGTGGGTACGGCCCATGAACGCGTACCCGACCATGCCGATCCCGACGACCGGTCTCACGACTCGAACCCGATTGGCAGGTACTTGTCCACGTTGTCCTTGCTGACGGTCTCCGAGGACAGTGTGATCGACTGCGGCACCTCCTGCTCCAGCAGGTCGCTCATGCCCTTGCCCTGGGCGATGAGCCGGGCGATCTTGATCGCCGAAGCGGCCATCGTCGCGGGGTAGGTGACCGTCGCCTTCAGCACGCCGCTGTCGGCCTGGATGTCACGCATCGCGTTGGCCGAACCCGCACCGCCGACCATGAAGAACTCGTCGCGACCGGCCTCCTTGATCGCCGCCATCACGCCGATGCCCTGGTCGTCGTCGTGGTTCCAGATCGCGTCGATCTTCTTGTGCGCCTGCAGCAGGT
>NZ_VIRL01000077.1 GCF_006874465.1 Microbispora bryophytorum
GTCAGGGTGGAGTGGTATTCACCGGCGGCGACGTCGGTGGAGGTGCGCAGGGCGAGGTCGGCGTTGACCTGGGAGGTGCCGATCTCGTCGGCGGAGTTGGCGGTGGAGACCAGCAGTTCCTGGCCCTCCAGGCCGACCTCGGGGGCTCCGGTGCCGTCGCCGATGACGCTGGAGACCGGCTCACCAGCCGCCACGGCGCCGGTGGTGGACTGGCTGAGCAGGCGCGGCTTCCAGCCCAGGTACTCCGGGCCGATGGTCTTGGCCGGGTCGTCGGCTGCGACGAACTGGCTGGACTGGCCGACGACGGCCCAGAACTCCCCGGCGGGGATGTCTTCGGGCTGGCGGGTGTCGGTGACCGTGACGGTGGGCAGGGTGCCGACGAACTGGCGGGCGGTGGCGTCGGAGCCGTTCTCCTGCAGGGACACGCCGTCGTTGTCGGCGACGGTCATGGAGATCTGGCCGGGGGTGGTGGTGGGCTCGATCTTGACCGAGACGTCGATGCCGCCGGTGGGGTCGTCGTCGGCCGCGGCGGGGCCGGCCAGGCCGGCGCCGGCGAGGGTGAGGCCGAGGACGGAGGCGGCGAGTATCTGGGTGGTCCGGGTGATTTTCACGTGATCATCGCTCCATTTATGGGGGGCGGGGCCGGCCGGCTGATCG
>NZ_VIRL01000078.1 GCF_006874465.1 Microbispora bryophytorum
CTGCGCGAGCAGTTCACCGGCGACAGCGTGGTCCGCCTGCACGTGCCCGATGAGTTCGCTCCCGATGAGGCGCGGGCGGCGCTGGTGTGGTCGCGCCGCCGGGCGGACTCGGCGTTCGATCTGGCGTGGAACCTGCACCGCCGGCTTCCGGTTCTCGGCGAGGCCATGCTGGCGGGAGAGCTGGACGAGCCGCGGGCGGCGGCCTTCATCCGCTGGACGGGCGGTTTGACCGACGCCCAGGCCGTCTGGGTCTGTGAGCGGCTGATCAGCCGGGCCCCGGCCTGGACGGTGGGACAGCTGATCGAGCATATCCAGCGTCTGGTGCTGGCCATCGACCCTGATTGGGCGGAGAAGCGCTACCGGGAGGCGGTGCGCAGGCGCCGCGTGGTCGGGACGCGCACCGAGGAGGGCACCGCGACGGTCTCAGGGCTGGATCTGCCGCTTGATCGGGCGGTGGCCGGCTGCGAGCGCATCGACGAGCTGGCCCGCGCCTGCAAACGCGCGGGAGACCGCCGCCCCGTCGACCACATCCGTGCCGACCTCTTCCTCGGCAGCCTGGACGGCAGTTTCGAGAGCCTGTCCGACTCCGAGATCGTCACCCACGTCCGCACCCACCCCTTCCTGGACGCCACCCCCTCCGAC
>NZ_VIRL01000079.1 GCF_006874465.1 Microbispora bryophytorum
GCCACGTCCGGTGAGTGCACACGAGCATCTCCCGGCCAAGGCCGACACATCCCGTTGAAGACCCGAAGTCAGTCAGAGTTTGAGTCAGACCCTGCCGGGAGGTGCTCACCTACATCATCTCTGTCAGTGTTCGTCCTGTGCTTGCTCGGCGGTTTCGGCGATCGGTACTGGCACGACGGCGGCGATTCTCTGTCCCCGGTTGGTGATGTACGTGATCCGGCCGCGTACAGCTGCATCGTTGAGCACGTCCGCGAACTGGCGGCGCGCTTCCGCGACGCTCATGCACAATTGATCTGTGCAGCTCCGGTACACCTTCCGCCTCTACCCGACCCCGGGCCAGCGTCAAGCGCTGGCCCGGGCGTTCGGGTGCGCGCGGACGGTGTTCAACGACGGGCTGCGCGCACGGCAGGAAGCCCACGCGGCCGGGTTGCCGTGCGTCTCGGACGGGGAGCTGTCCAAGCGGGTCATCACGCAGGCGAAGAAGACCCCGGAACGCGCCTGGCTTTGCGAGGTGTCGGCCGTGGTGTTGCAGCAGGCGCTGGCCGATCTGATACCGCCTACCGGAACTTCTTCGCCTCGATCTCGGGCAAGCGCAAGGGACCGAAGATCGCCCCGCCCCGATTCCGGTCCAAG
>NZ_VIRL01000007.1 GCF_006874465.1 Microbispora bryophytorum
CCAACTGCGGCTGATGCACATGCACCAGCCCCTCCGCCGCCATGTCCGCGATCACCACGCGAACCACACCCAGCGGAATCCGCAGCAACGCCGACACCTCGGCCACCGACCGCACCTGACGGCACAGCGTGCTGATCGCCTGGCGTTCCGGGGTGAGCATGGAAAGGTCCTGGTGCATCACCGTGGCGGAGGACACGAGTGCCTCCATGGCGAGCTGGAGCCGCGGTGCCGTACGCCCGCCGGTGACGGCGTACGGCCGCACCAGGGAGCTCTGCTCCGTGGGCGCCGGCGTCGGCGGGGGGTTCATGCCGCCGTACTGCCGGTGGGAGTCGTCCACCGGCGGATAGGCCTCGTTGTTCCAGCCGCCGCCTGCCACAGCGTCCTCCTGACCTTTCCGCTCGCGCACCGGAAGCCGGCGGCCGTCCCGGCCGCCCGCTCAGGGCGTCTTCCCCGATCTGTCCTCCACCGCGTGCCTCACTTCGCGGGGGCTTCCGTCACCGCGGATGAGACGACTGGAGCTCGGCGCGGACCGCGGGGGTCAGCACCTGGCCCGCCCGCTCCACCAGCAACGTCATCTGATAGGCCACCAGACCCAGATCGGAATCCGCCGCCGCCAGCACCGCCAGACAGGACCCGTCACTGATCGACATGATCAGCAACAACCCCCGCTGCATCTCCACGACCGTCTGCGTCACCGGGCCACCCTCGAACACCCGCGAGGCACCCTGCGTCAGACTGATCAACCCGGCCGCAACCGCCGCCAGCTGATCCGCCCGGTCCTTGGGAAACCCGTCCGAGAACGCCAGAGGCAACCCGTCCGCCGACACCACCACGGTGTGCGCCACACCCGGCACGTTGTTCACGAAGTCCGTGATCAACCAGTTGATGCCGCGCGCGGCCTGGCTCATTTCCCTCATCAGTCCTCCTTCTCACTGTCCTGGGCATCGGGCGTGCCCAGGGCCGCCGCCCCGGGATATCCCTGGTCCTCTCCGGCCTCCCCGCGGGCGACCGCCCGGCCCTGCCGGATGCCCTGCTGGAAGCTGGAGAGCCTGTTGCGCACCCGCTCGGGCGAGAGCACGGGCGGGGGCGGCGGCGGGGTGGCCGCCGCTGCCGCGGCGGGTTCCGCGGAAGGGGTGGAAGCCGTCGCCGAGCCGGGCACCAGGTTGGCCTTGGGCACCCGCTTGGGCAGGCCGGACGAGGTGACCCCGCCCAGGGCCGGCTCACTGGCCGCCTTGGCCGCCTGCCAGCCGACGTCCGCCGGGGACGACCAGGTCCTGGTGTCCGCATCGACCTCGTCGTCCGAGTCGCTCTTCTCCGCCGGAACGTCGACCTTCTTGAACCAGTCCGACTCGACCGCGGCGAAGATCGGCAGGAACTCCTCCTCCGACTCCAGCGGCGAGGTCCGCACCACCGGCAGCGGGCCGGTGTTGTCGTCGCCTTCGAAGGCGCCGTGTCCGGTGCGTCCGGGCCAGCCGGCGCCGGTGTCCTGCGGAGTGCCGGGCCAGGAGCCGCCTCCCGGCGGGGGCAGGTGGCCGGGCCAGGGCGTGTCCACGGGAGCCTCGCCGACGTGACCCCGGCTGAAGGGGTTGGTGTCGAAGGGGCTGGACTCGAACGGTCCTGAGTCGAAGTTCGTGGTCTCGAACGGGTCTCGCTCCGACGAGGTCTGCTCGGACGGCGCCTTGTCGAACGGCGTCTTGTCGAAGGCCGCCCGGTCGAACGGTCCGGACTCGAACGGGCTGCGGGAGAACGGGTCGGGCTGCCCGCCCTGACCGAAGCCGCCGGTGTCGAAGGGGTTGCGGGCGAAGGGATCGGACTCGCCCGGCCGCCCCGCACCGCCCGTCTCGAACGGGTTGCGCGCGAACGGGTCGCCGTCGGCGCCACGGTCCTGCGGCGGCTCGAAGGGGTTGCGGGCGAACGGGTCGGGGTCGAAGCCGACGGTCTCCCGCGGGAAGGACTCGAAGGGCCCGCGCTCGAAGGGGTCCGCGCCGGGGGCGCCGACACCGGGCGCGTCCGCGCCGAACACCGGGGTGCGCGGCGGGTTCTCGAACGGCGTCGGGCTGGCGAGGGCGGGCGCGTTGCCGAACATGGCGGCGCCGAACTGCGGCCCGGTTCCGACCGCCTGCATGGGGCTGGTCAGCTCGGGCTGCGGCATCCCCGGCACGCCGGGGAATGCCGGGCCGGCGTTGGCCAGCAGCGCCTCGGGCAGCAGCACCATGGCCGTCAGGCCACCGGTGTCCTGCTGGCGCAGCTGCACGCGGATGCCGTGACGCAGCGCCAGGCGGCCGACCACGAACAGGCCCATGCGGCGGGACACCGAGACGTCCACGACCGGCGGGTTGGCGAGCCGGTAGTTGGTCTGGGCCAGCTCCTCGGGGGTCATGCCGATGCCCTGGTCGCTGACGGAGATGATCAGGCCGCCGCCGTCGATGCGGTTGCTCGACACCGTGACCTTGGTGTCGCGGGGCGAGAAGGAGATGGCGTTCTCCACCAGCTCGGCCACGAGGTGGACGACGTCGTTGACCGACTGACCGACGACCGACGCTCCGCCCTGCACCTGGAGGTCGACGCGCTCGTAGTTCTCGACCTCCGACAGCGAGGCGCGCACGACGTCGACGATGGCCACCGGCTGGCCCCAGCGGCGTGCGGGCTCCTGCCCGGCGAGAACCAGGAGGTTCTCACTGTTGCGGCGCATGCGGGTCGCCAGGTGGTCGAGCTTGAACAGGTTCCCGAGCCGCTGCTCGTCCTGCTCGCCCTGCTCCAGTCCGTCGATGAGGGACAGCTGGCGTTCCACCAGCGTCTGCGTGCGCCGCGACAGGTTCACGAACATCGCGTTGACGTTGCTGCGCAGCCGGGCCTCGTCACCCGCCAGCCGGATGGCCTCACGGTGGACCTCGTCGAAGGCCCGCGCGACTTCGCCGATCTCGTCGCGGCCGACCACCCGCATCGGGGTGATGGGCGGGACCTCGGCGGCGTCGCCGGCCTCCCGCAGCTTCTGGACCGTGTCGGGGAGGCGGCTGCCGGCGATCTCCAGCGCCTCGCTGCGCAGCCGCCGCAGCGGGCGTACGAGCGAGCGGGCGACACCGGTGGTGACGAGCAGAACCGCGATCAGCAGGAGGGCGACGGCGACGGCCACGATGATGGCCCGCTGCTGCTCGTTGTCCTTGAGCGACTGGCTGCGCGCCACGATGGAGGAGGTCAGCTTGGCCTCGACGGTGCGCATCCGGTTGATGGGCTGCGACATCGCGTCGTACCAGAGGCGGGTGTCGTCGCGCACCGACTGGTCAAAGCCCTTGAGCGGGAAGCCCGCGTTGGCACGGTCGAGCACCAGCGTGCGGATGAACTCCGCCTGGTCGACCTTGCCGCCGGTGACGGTGTTGTCGTAGTCGGCGCGCTCGCCGGCGGTGGCGCTCCTGCGGAAGGCGCGCAGCTCGCTCTCCTCGGCGGACACGGCACCGAGGAAGTTCTGCAGCTGGGCCTGCTCGAAGCGGGCGTTGGGCAGCACCGTGGTCAGCAGGCCGCGCTGCAGGGAGTCGTTCTCCTTCGCGCGGGCGAGCGCAGCCAGCGTGACGGACGAGGCGGCGAGCCGGTCGTCCTGGGTGCTCTTGGCCAGCTCGTCCTGCACGGCCATCAGCGTCTCGATGACGAGGGTGTACTGGTCGAGCACCGCGCTGGGTTGCAGGTTCCCCTGCATGGCCTGGCTCCGCAGGACCTCCACGCCGTCGAGCTTGCCGAGGATGTGGTCGATCTCGTCGGAGGCGCGGCTGCTCACCTTCGTCCTGACCTCGTTCGCCAGGTCCCGGACGGCGGTGGCCGCCTTGTTGGTGAGAAGGGTCTGCGCCTTGACCGCGGCGGTCGCCTTCGCCGGGTGGCCGAGCGTCGCGTTCCAGGCGGCGCGGTCGCGTTCCGACTGCAGCTCGTGGGTGAGGCCCGCGACCTTGTCCACGAGCCGCGCCAGGTCGCTGATCTGCTGGTACTCGGACGCCGTGTTGACCGAGGTGACGACACGCAGGCCGCCCAGCAGCAGCGCCGCCAGCGTCGGGATGAGGATCAGCGCCACAAGCCGGGAGCGCACGCGCCAGTTGCGCAGGAGAAATCGACTCCCCTCGTCGGGCTCCTGCTCAGCCGGAACCCCGGTCCCGGGGCTCTCGTCGGTCCGGGGGTCTTGTGTCCTCACAGGCTTTGCAACCTCTCGCCGTATGTGCGCACAGGGGGGAATGTCTCAGCACGGATGTGGCTGGCGTGACGTGGGAGACGTCCTGCAGGCGAGGGTAATTGCAGCACACCGACACCAGGGAGGCCAACCGAACACCCGTGCACAAATAGCCTAGACAGGCATGTACATGACGTTATTTCGTTAAATATCGGGTCAGCATCAATACCGAATTGTGCCCCGCCGGGTAGGCGGGGATCTCGGTGATCGGACCTTCGGAGGCGCGGATCGCCGTCGGCCGGACGCCGCGAGGGCGGCACCCTCCGGGGTGCCGCCCTCGCCGTCCCCGTCTGCGGGGCGCGGCCTGTCGGGAACACGACGTTTCCCAAGCTCAGTACTGTCTGCCGTACGCGGCCCGCACGGTCAGCACGTACTCGACCAGGCTGATGAGCGTGGACTTGACGGCCTCCCGCGAGCGCGCGTCCGTACGGACGACCGGGACGTGCGGAGCCAGCGACAGCGCCTCACGAACCTCCTCCTCCGAGTGGAGGAACTGCCCCTCCCAGCCGTTCATCGCGACCAGGAAGGGAAGCTGCGCCTCCTCGAAGTAGTCGATGGCCGGGAAGCAGTCGGCGAGCCTGCGGCTGTCGACGAGCACGACCGCGCCGATGGCACCGCGGACGAGGTCGTCCCACATGAACCAGAAGCGGTGCTGACCCGGCGTGCCGAACAGGTAGAGGATGAGGTCCTGGTCGAGCGAGAGCCGGCCGAAGTCCATGGCGACCGTCGTGGTCGTCTTGTTCGGTGTGAGCCCGAGGTCGTCGATGCCCGCACTGGCGTCGGTCATCACGGCCTCGGTCGTCAGCGGCAGGATCTCGGAGACGGCACCGACGAAGGTCGTCTTCCCGACGCCGAACCCACCCGCCACGACGATCTTCGTCGAGGTAAGACCACGGCTAGAGCCTGCGTAGTCCACTGAGCACCCTTTCGAGCAGGTTAAGGTCTGGCTGTCCCTGGTTCAGCTGCGGCATGTGCAGGCGGACCAGACCCTCGTCGGCCATGTCGGCGATCAGCACACGGGCCACGCCTAGCGGGACCCGGAGCAGTGCCGAGATCTCCGCGACCGATCGTACAGAACGACATAGCATCATGATCGATTCCTGCTCTGGACTGAGCAGGGCATAGTCATTGCTCTTCAAGGTCACCGATGATACGAGGGTTTCCATCGCCATGTGGTAACGCGGCTCGGATCGGCCACCGGTGACGGCGTACGGACGGAACAGAGGCTCGTCCTCTGACCCGTCACGATCGCGCATCGCCCTCTCCTCTGATCATCGCCGCGACGTCTGCAACTCGGCACGCAGCGCCGGAGTGAGCACCTGTCCCGCCCGCTCCACGAGCAGGGTCATCTGGTAGGCCACCAGGCCCATGTCGCAGTCAGGCGCGGCGAGCACGGCCAGGCAGGAGCCGTCGCTGATCGCCATCACGAGCAGCAGTCCCCGCTGCATCTCGACGACGGTCTGCGACACCGTGCCCCCCTCGAACACCCGCGCGGCGCCGGCGGTGAGGCTGAGCAGGCCTGCGGCGACCGCCGCGAGCTGGTCGGCGCGGTCGGGGGGAAAGCCGTCCGATTGGGCCAGCCGCAGGCCGTCCGACGACACCACCACCGCGTGCGCCACGCCAGGCGTGCTGCCGACGAACTCGGTGATCAGCCAGTCGAACCTGCGTGCATCCACGCTCAGCTCAGTCACGAGCCCTCCTCCTCTTGACCCGACCCTTCGGCGAAGCCTCCGGCCGTCTGGGCCCGGCCTCGCCTTACACCCTGCTGGAAGCTGGACAGGCGGTTGCGCACCGCCTCGGCCGAGACCGGGGGGCGCGGGGCGGCGGAGGCAGGGCCGTCCGCGCCCACCGAGCCGGGAACCAGATTGGCCTTCGGCGTGCGCTTCGGCAAGCCCGCCGCGGTCACGCCGCCCAGCAGGGGGTCCCGGGCGCTCGCCGCGGCATGGAAGCCGCCGTCGGCCCGGGATCGCCACCCGCCGGGACCTCCGCTCTGCGCCTGGGGGGCGGAGACGGGTCCGGAGGCGGTCGCGGAGGCGGTGGCGGAGGTGGCGGCGGAGCGCGGCACCCTCGCGATCTCTCCGGTGCTCTCGCCGGGCTTCTCGCCGGCCTTCCCCGCGTCCGGCTCCGCGCCGGTCCGCGTCGAGGGCGCGGACTGCGGCCCGGTGTCCGAGGGACGCCGGAACCACGCCGACTCGACCGAGGCGAAGATCGGCAGGAACTCCTCACCCTGCTCCAGCGGCGACTCCTCCACCGACGGCAGCGGCCCGGCCGACGACCCCGGCTCCCCGGCGGTTCCCGCGGGCGGCGTGGCGCCGGCGAAGGCGGCCGGCCCGGTGCCGGACAGAGACGGCATGAACGCCGTCGGCCCCGTGTCCGACGAGGAGCCGGTGCTCGGCGGGGAGAACGCGGTCGGCCCGGTGTTGGACGAGGAGCCGGTGTCCGACGGAGAGAACGCCGTCGGTGCGGTGTTGGACGGGGAGAACGCGGTCGGACCGGTGCTGGACGGAGATGCCGTGAACGCAGTCGGCCCGGTGTCCGACAAGGAGCCCGCGTCCGACAAGGAGCCCGTGTCCGACGAGGAGCCGGTGTCCCACGAGGAGCCCGTGTCCGACGGAGAGAACGCCGAGGGTCCCGGAGAGCCGCCCCGCTGCGGGAGTCCCGTCGGTCCGGTGGGCAGCGACGGCCACGACGGCTCGGACCGCTCACCGAACGCCGGCCGGCGGGGGTCGCCGTCCGGCGCCCTCCCGGGCAGGCCCGGCACCGAATGCGGCCCCGACTGCTCGGTGAACGCGCCTTCCCCGTACGGGTGATCCGCGGGCGTGGGCGGCGCATCCGCCGTCGGCGCGCCGAACGGGGCGAACCCGCCCGTGCCGGTGCCGCCCGTGCCGGTGCCGCCGAACCCGTTCCCGCCCGGAGCGTGTCCACTGGCCGCCGAGGACCTGCGGGCCCCGAGGCCGCCGCCCGCCGCGTCGTTGCCGGAGTTCCAGGGTTCGAACGAACCGCCTCCCGGCGTGGGAGCGAGCGGGTCCGGCTCGGCGAACGCCTGCCGGGCCGGCAGTCCGGCCGCCGTCTGCTCGGCCGGGACGGAGGGACGCGGCACCACGGGCTGGTCCGCGTTGGAGATGAGCTGGACGGGGAACAGCACCATCGCGATGACTCCCGCGCCGTCACCCCGGCGCAGCTGCACCCGGATGCCGTGACGCAACGCGAGGCGGCCGACCACGAACAGGCCCATCCGGCGCGACACCGAGACGTCGATCGTGGGCGGTTCCGCGAGGCGGCGGTTGATCTCCACGAGCTCCTCGGGCGACATGCCGATACCCGCGTCGGTGACGCCGAGCATCACGGCGCCGCCCTCGACGGGGCTGCTGGAGACGACGACCTTGGTGTTGCGCGGCGAGAAGGCGATGGCGTTCTCGACCAGCTCCGCCAGCAGGTGGACGACGTCGTTCGCGGCGTGCCCGGCGATCGCGATCGTCCGGGGAATCCGGACGACGACCCGCTCGTAGTCCTCGACCTCCGACAGCGAGGCGCGGACCACGTCGACCAGCCGGGCGGGCTGGCTCCGTTTCCGCGGCGGCTCGTGACCGGCGAGGACCAGGAGGTTCTCACTGTTGCGGCGCATGCGCGTGGCCAGGTGGTCCAGCTTGAACAGGTCGGCCAGGCGCCGGCCGTCCTCCTCGCCCCGCTCCAGGCCGTCGATCAGCGAGATCTGCCGCTCCACCAGCGTCTGCGTACGGCGGGAGAGGTTCACGAACATCGCGTTGACGTTGGTGCGCAGGCGGGACTCCTCCGCGGCCAGGCGCACGGCCTGGGTGTGGACCTCGTCGAAGGCCTGCGCCACCTCGCCGATCTCGTCGGTGCTGTCGACCGCGATCGGCTGCACCTGGGACTCGCGTCCGGTCTCCTCGGACTCGCGCATCTGCCGCACGATCTCCGGCAGCCTCCGGCCGGCGATGTCGAGCGCCTCCGCCCGCAGGCGGCGCAGCGGCCGGACCATCGACCGCGCGATGAGCACGGTCGTGACGAGCACGAGCACGAGGAGCGCGAGGATCAGGCCACCGGCGATGAGGGCGTTGCGCTGCTCGGCCGACTGAAGGTCGCGGGCGCGGCTCTGCACCAGACCGGACACGCGGCCCTCGACGGCCGCCATCTGCTCGATCGCTCTCGTGCTGTCCTGGAACCACTGCTGAGCCGTCCGGTCCCTGCCCTGGTAGCGGTTGAGGGACTGGTTGTGCAGGCCGAGCGTGAGCGCCCACGACTTGGTCAGCTCGCCGTTGACCACGTCCTTGTCGCCGAAGAGGGTGACCAGGCGGCTCGCCTCGGCCGCCGGGGCCTCGGTGTAGTACGTCGCCAGGTAGCTCTGCTGACGCGACTGGGAGGCCAGGAAGTCCTGCAGCTCGAACGTGGTGAAGGTCTGGTTGCGCTCCAGCAGCTCACGGGTGAGGGTGGCGCGCTGCAGCGCCGCCTCCTCCTTGGCGTGGGCGAGAGCGTTGAGAGCGCGGACGTTGCCCACGATCGCGGGGTTGTCATCGTTGTTGCCCAGTTCGTCCTGCAGGCGCAGAACGTTGGCGATCAGGGCGCTGTAGTCCTCCGGCGCGCCGTTCTCGCGGATGCCCTTGAGGCTCGAAAGGCGGCTCGAGAGCTGCTGCGCCTGTTCCACCGCACGCGTGCCGTAGTCGGTGTCGAGGTCGTTGAGGTCGGCCTTCACCTGCTGGATCAGCGGGTCGACCGCGGCGCGCTGCTGGGTGCGGGTGACCTCGGTCTCCCCGTCGACGTTGAACGCGCGCCTGCTGTTGCCGCCCCAGACGAACAGGTCGCGTTCGAGAGCCAGTTGCTCGGCCAGGTCCCGCAGGTGCACCGAGTATTCCGCCGCCGACCTGGTCCGCTGGTAGGCCGTCAGGCTGTCGATCGAACCCACGACACGGATGCCGCCGAGGAGGACGGCCACGATCGTCGGGGCGACGATCAGCGCGGTCAGACGTGTTGGCACTCGCCAGTTGCGCGGCGAGAGACGACTCCGCCGCCTGCGGTTATCGGTTTTCGACTGCTCCATGCTCACCGGCCCCGCCATCGTTCGGCCTGCCTTCACGCGTCTGGACAGCATGAAGTGACACAGCTGTATAAGCGGGGACAATTCGACCACAAGGTCACGATGGTGAGCGGCCCTACCCCTGCCCAAGCGTCCCAATTGTTACCAAGAGGTGAGGATCGTTACCCCTTATCTGAGGGCCGCGAGCACGTGCTCTCGCACCTGGATGCGCTGCTGCTCATCGAGGAGGGGGCGGCCCGTGCGATCCGCCACATAGAAGACGTCCACCGCTTCCGCGCCCAGCGTCTCCACCCGCGCGGCCCGTACGTCAAGGCCGCACTCGCCGAACGCGCGGCCGATCCGCCACAGCAGGCCGGGCCTGTCGTGCGCCCGCACCTCCACCACGCTCGCGGTGAGGGACGCGTCGTCCACCAGGGTGACCCGGGGCGGCGCCACCGGCACCCGGGACGGCCGCATCGACCTCGCCCGCCGTGCCAGGCGCTGCTCGATGTCGAGTCGTCCGGCCAGGACGAGGCGCAGGTCGGCCTCCAGCGTCGCGGGGTCGGGCGGCGTGCCGTACTCGGGGACGACCACGAACTCGATGACGGCCGTCGACCCTGCGGACGCGGCGGAGGCGGAGCGGACCGCCATGCGGTGCGCCGCGAGCACCCCGGCCGCCCGCCACAGCAGACCCGGCCGGTCGGGCGCGACCACGGTGACCGCGCTTCCGTTCACGCGCACCGCGCCGCCGCCGTGCCGGGCGAGCGCCGTCTGCTCGGGGGAAAGGGCCGGCGCGGGCGCCGGCGGCGCGCCGGACAGCACCGACCGCACCCGCCGGACCAGTTCGGAGACCAGGGACGCCTTCCAGGAGTTCCACGCGGCCGGGCCGGTGGCGTTGCCGTCGGCCACCGCCAGCGCGGACAGCAGTTCGAGCACCTCCCTGGACCCGACGGCCTCCGCGACCCTGGAGATGGTGACCGGGTCGTCCAGGTCCCGCCGGGTGGCGGTCTCCGGCAGCAGCAGATGGTGCCGCACCACGGTCGCGAGAATCTCCACGTCGGCCGGGGGCAGGCCCATGCGGGCGCCGATGTCCCTGGCGACGATCTCGCCCGTGGTGGAGTGGTCGCCCGGCCAGCCCTTGCCGACGTCGTGCAGGAGCGCCGAGATCAGCAGCAGGTCGGGGCGGGACACCTCCCGGGTGAAGGCCGCGGCCCCGGCCGCGGTCTCGATGAGGTGCCGGTCCACGGTGTAGCGGTGGACGGGGTTGCGCTGGGGGCGGTGCCGTACGCGCTCCCAGTCGGGGATGAGCTTCACGAGCACGCCGGCCTGGTCGAGCTCCTCCCAGACCGGTACGGCCGCGCGCCCCGCGCCGAGCAGCGCGACCAGCGCGCCGCGCGCCTCCGGGGGCCACGGCACGGGCAGCGGCGGCGACTGGGCGGCGAGCATGGAGACCGTCGCGGGCGCGAGCGGCAGCCCGGCCTCGGCGGCGGCCGCGGCCGCGCGCAGCACGAGCGTGGGGTCGGTGCGCGGGTTGGCGCCGCGGGCCAGCACGACCTCGCCGCCGTGCTCCACGACACCGTCGGCGAGCGGCCTGCGGCCCCGGGGCGCGGGACCGGTGAGCAGCCGGTCGACCGTCCGCCAGGTGGCGTCGAAGGCGTGGGAGACGGTCCGGCCCGCCTCGGCCAGGCGGCGCATCAACGCCTCGGCGTCCAGCAGGCCCAGCGTGCCGGCGACCGCGTCCTGCTCCTGGAGCACCAGGCGGTCGGTACCGCGCGCGGTGACGAGGTGCAGCCCGTGCCTGATGTCCAGCAGCAGTTCGTAGGCCTCGCGGACCCGCGGGCCGGGCGCCGAGGCGACCCATGCGGCGGCCACGGCCTGCATCGCCTGCACGTCGCGCAGGCCGCCTCTGGCGTCCTTGAGGTCGGGTTCGAGCAGGAAGGCCAGCTCGCCGCCGGACTCGGCGCGCTTGTCGGCCGACGCGCGCAGCTCGGCCAGCCTGCGCCGGGAGTCCGCCCGCCACTCGGCGAGCACGGCCTCCCGCACGGCCCTGGTCAGCTCGGGGTCCCCGACCACATGCCGCGCCTGGATCAGGCCCAGCACTGCCTTGAGGTCCTCCCTCGCGACCTTCACCGCCTCGTCCACCGTACGGACCGAGTGGTCCAGGCCGATCCCGGAGTCCCAGATGGGGTACCAGATGCGGTCGGCAATCCTCGCCACATCGTCGCGGCCGTTGTGCAGCAGGACCATGTCGAGGTCGCTGCCCGGGGCGAGCTCGCCCCGCCCCAGGCTGCCGACCGCGACCAAGGCGACCCCGCCGATCCCGTTGAGGCCGGCCCCGCCCTGCCCGATACCACTGGGGCCGGCCCCGGGGGAGGCGGCGGGGCCGCGCTCGTCGAGGAGGCCGCCCTTCCCTCCCGATCCCCCCTCCCGCGCGTACGGCCGTGTGGCCGCCGTGCGGAACAGATCGGTGAGCCATCTGTCGATGTCCGCGGCCCGGTCCTTGCGGACCGCGGCGAACGAGCGCGCCTCCCCTCTCATCATCCGGTTACAGCGCCTCCGGCCCGCGCTCCCCGGTGCGGACCCGGACGACCGTGTCCACGGGGACCGACCAGACCTTGCCGTCGCCGATCTTGCCGGTCTGGGCCGCCTTGACGATGACGTCGATGACGTCCTCGGCGTCGTCCTCCTCGGCGAGGACCTCGACCCGGACCTTGGGCACCAGGTCGACCTGGTACTCGGCGCCGCGGTAGACCTCGGTGTGGCCGCGCTGCCGGCCGTAGCCGCTGGCCTCCGAGACCGTCATGCCCTTGATGCCGAACTGCTCCAGGGCGGCCTTCACGTCGTCCAGTTTGAACGGCTTGATGACTGCGGTGATGAGTTTCATGCGTCGACCTTCTTCGCAGGCGCGGGCACGGGCCCGTTGACGGAGGCCACTCCAGAGGAGTGGACGGTGCCGAGGTCGTACCCGGTCTCGGCGTGCGTGGTGATGTCGATGCCGGTCACCTCGTCCTCCTGGTTGATCCGGAAGCCCATCGTCTTGTCGATGATCTTTCCGATGACATACGCCATGATGAAGGAGTAGAGGCCGACCGCGACAGGACCGAGGATCTGCACACCGAGCTGGGAGATCGGGCCGCCGTAGATGAGGCCCTCGTTCTGGCCGTCCGCGAAGGGGTAGCGGGCGATGATGCCGAGCGAGACCGCGCCGATCGCGCCGCCGACCAGGTGGACGCCGACCACGTCGAGCGAGTCGTCGAAGCCGAGGCGGTACTTCAGGCCCACCGCGTACGCGCAGACCGCGCCGGCGACGAGGCCGAGCAAGAGCGCCGCCCACGGGTCGACGAAGCCACAGGCGGGGGTGATGGCGACGAGGCCGGCGACGGCGCCGGAGGCGACGCCGAGGGTGGTGGAGTGGCCGTCGCGCAGCTTCTCCACGAGGATCCAGGCGCCGGCCGCGGCCGCCGTGGCGACCTGGGTGTTCATGAACGCGAGACCGGCGGTGCCGTCGACGGCGAGCTCGGAGCCCGCGTTGAAACCGAACCAGCCGAACCACAGCAGACCGACGCCGAGCAGCACCAGGGTCAGGTTGTGCGGGCGCATCGGGTCCTTGCGCCACCCGGTCCGCTTGCCCAGCACCAGCGCGAGCGCGAGTCCGGCGGCGCCCGCGTTCACGTGGACGACGGTGCCTCCGGCGAAGTCCTCGATGCCGAGGCCGGCCAGCCAGCCGCCGCCCCAGACCCAGTGGGCCACGGGGAAGTAGACGAGCGTCGCCCAGGCGAGGCCGAAGACGACCCACGCGCCGAATTTCGCCCGGTCGGCGATCGCGCCACTGATGAGGGCCACGGTGATGATGGCGAAGGTGAGCTGGAAGGCCGAGAACACCAGGCTCGGCATACCGGTGCCGTCGTCCTTGGTGGCCGTGTCGACCAGGCTCTGCAGACCCAGGGCGTCCCCGCCGCCGATGAGCTTGTTGACGACGTTGTCCCCGTCCCCGAAGGCGTCAAAGGCCAGCGAGTGGCCGTACAAGACCCAGGCGATGGTGACGGTGATGATGCTGACGAGCGACATCATCATCATGTTCAGGACGCTCTTCGCCCTGGTCATGCCCCCGTAGAAGAACGCGAGCCCAGGCGTCATCAGCAGCACCAGAGCGGTGGCTGTGATCATCCAGGCGGTGGTGCCGGTATCGATCTTCACCGACGCGGCCCTCCTTACAATTTGGCGTGTGGCCGGTTATCTCTCCCGCAGTGACTTCCTCCCGGGCGACCTTGGCCGGCTGGTGCACTGACGTTGGCGACAGCGTGTTCTTCCGCCGTTTCAGCCCACGACCATGCGTGTTTCACATGTGTGAAACTCGCCGCCACCGTGTTTCGGGCCGGTTTCGAACATGCCGGGAACGACAAAACGCGCACCCGAAACGGGTGCGCGTCGTCGGCCTTCCGCTCCGTTCGATGCGACCGGCCGCGAAGTGGCCGAGGGTGCGTTCTATCCGTGCCCGTCCACGTTCGACGCCGCGGCGGAGACCGATGAGACGCCGCCACCGGCCCCGGCCGGACCGCCGTCCCGGATTCCGAACGCCCTGATCACAGTAGGTCTCGGGCCGAATCGTAGATCTTGGCCAGCGCGGTCGTCAGCTGGCGGAGCTCGGTCTCGGTGAGACCGGCGGTGATCTTCTCTTCCAGGCTGCGGCGCTCGGCCTCGACCGGCCCCCGAAGCGCTCGGCCCGCGTCGGTCAGCCAGAGCCGCACGAGCCTGTTGTCATGTTCGTCGCGGCGGCGGACGAGCAGGCCGACGGCGCTCATCCGGGTGGCCATCTTGACGACGGTGGGCGTGGTGACGTGCAACGCGGCCGCGATCTCACCGGGTGTGCTGCCGTCGCGCTCCCACAGGGCCGCCAGCAGGTGATCCTGCCCCTGATGCAGGCCATGGCGGCGCATGGCCGTCTCGGCCAGCGCACGCAGCGCCTTCGTCGTTTTGCTGTGCAGGTCGAGGAACTCTGCCACCGCCACCTCCGGACGACAGATCGATTGACGGCTAATCATTTACCGGCTAACGTTCCGTCGCACAGTAATCGCTAGACGGCAAACGATTAGGAGTGCCATGTTACTGGTCACCGGAGCCACCGGCAGAATCGGGCGCGCGCTGGTCCGCGAGCTGGACGCGAGGAACGCGGAGTTTCGCATCCTCGTCCGCGACCCTGCCCGGGCGGCCGACTTGCCCGCAAGCGCCGAGCGCGTGCTCGGCGACCTGGACGAGCCCTCGACGCTCACCCCCGCCTTCCACGGCATCGACCGGCTCTTCCTGCTCACCCCGGGCATCGGCGTGGACCAGGCCGTGAACGCCGTCACCGCCGCACGCGACTCCGGAGTGCGTCACATCGTGCTGTTGTCGTCGATCTGGGTCTTCGGAGATCCGGTGCCCGCCATGGGCCGCTGGCACCACGAACGCGAGCAACTGCTGCGGGCATCCGGCATACCCGCCACGATCCTGCGTCCTGGCGGCTTCATGACCAATGCCCTGGAATGGGGACCGTCCATCAGGGAGGAGGGGGTCGTCCTCGATGCGATCGGGCCGGGCCGGGCCGCGCCGATCGATCCGGCCGACATCGCAGCCGTCGCCGCCCTCGTGCTTACCGAGAACGGCCATGAAGGCCAGACCTATACCCTCACCGGCGACGAGACGCTCACCATCGCCGAGCAGGTCCAGATCATCGCCGCCACCATCGGCCGCCGCATAGAGGTCCGTACGGCCGCCACCCCCGAGGAGATCGTCCGGTCCCGCTACCCCAACGGCGCGCCGAAGCCCCTTGCCGACGCGGTCCTCGAAGCCGCGGCGGTCATGCGCGCGGACACGACCGGAGTCCGCACCGACACCGTGCGCCACCTGCTTGGCCGCCGCCCCCGCACCTTCTCCGACTGGTGCGTCCGAAACGCTCACGCGCTACGGCTCGACGGCGAACCCGAGTAGCGGCGGCCCGGCGGACGGGGCGCCCCCTCGCTGCAACGCGCACGGACGACTGCGGACACCCGCCTTCGTCACTTGGCCGAGGGCGGGCCGCCGGCTACGCGGCGCTGGCCATCTTGCGCAGCCGCACCAATGCGTCGCGCTCGATGCGCCTGGCGCGGTCACGGCCGATGCCGTAGCGCTCCCCCACCTCGGTGAGGGTGTGCTCGCGACCGTCCACCAGGCCGTAACGCCAGCGCAGCATCTCCCGCATCTGGCCCTCCAGGCCGGTCAGCCACTGCTCCAGGCGCTCCTTCTCCAGCGTGGCCATGGCCTGCTGCTCGGGGTCCGCCCAGGTCTCGTCGGCGATCATGTCACCGAGCTCGGTCTCGTCCTCGTCGCCGACGCCGAGCTGGAGGGAGACCGGGTCGGAGGCCCAGCGGCGCAGCTCCTGCACCCGCTCGACGGGCAGGTCGAGCACCTCGGCGAGGTCGGCGTCGGTCGGCTCGGCGTCGGACTCCGCGAGCATGTCCCTGCGCACCCGCATGAGCCGCGTCATCTGCTCACCCGCGTGGGTGGGCAGCCGCACCGGCCGCGCCTGCTCGTGAATCGAGCGGCCCACCGACTGCCGGATCCACCAGGTGGCGTACGTCGAGAACTTGTACCCCCGCCGGTAGTCGAATTTCTCCACGGCGCGGACCAGCCCGAGATTTCCCTCCTGCACCAGGTCGATAAGCGGCATCCCCCGGCCGGAATACTTCCGCGCGACCGCCACCACGAGACGCAGGTTGGCCTGGATGAACTCGTCCTTCGCCCGCCGCCCCGAGATCGCGATGCGCTCCAGCTCCTCGTCGGCCGCGTCCGCGATCTTCGGCTCGCGCCGCCCGCTGTCGAGCAACTGCTCGGCGAACAGCCCCGCCTCGATGCGCTTGGCCAGCTCGACCTCCTGCTCCGCGGTCAGCAGCGGGACACGGCCGATCTCGGCCAGATACGTCCCCAGCAGATCCCGGTCAGAGACGTGCTGTTCCTGCGTCCGATTCCCCGTCGCCATCCGATGGCACCTCGTTCCGCCGCCGCGATATGCAATATGTGAGCCGACAAACCGGACGTGTCCGCCCCGCTCGGCACGGCCCCCGGTTTTCAGCTCCTGCCCCGCACAACGGCCGGTCCATGGCAAAGATTCCCCATGTGGATACGACCCGGGAATGGTTTCGTTTTCCTCCCCAAGGAGGATGCGAGGCCGGAAAAGAGTGCGATTACCCAGGTTATGAGGGTCTAAACGAGGCGGCGCCCCGTCCGCCACACCTGCGCCACCAGCGGCACTCCCGGCCGGTACGCGAGGTGGACGTACGACGGCGCCTCCAGGATGACGAGGTCCGCGCGCGAGCCGACGCCCAGGGTGCCGACGTCGGTGCGCCACAGCGCCCGCGCGCCGCCGCGAGTGGCCGCCCGTACGGCCTCCAGCGGCGTCATGCCCATCTCGCGCACGGCCAGGGCGACGCAGAACGGCATCGAAGTGGTGAACGAGGAGCCCGGGTTGCAGTCGGTCGCCAGGGCCACCGTGACGCCCGCGTCGAGCAGCCGCCGCGCGTCCGGATAGGGCGACCGGGTGGAGAACTCCGCGCCCGGCAGCAGGGTGGCGACCACCCCGGTCGCGGCGAGCGCGTCCACGTCGGCATCGGTGAGATGGGTGCAGTGGTCGGCCGAGGCCGCCCCCATCTCGCAGGCCAGCCGCACCCCCGGCCCCGGTCCGAGCTGGTTGGCGTGCACCCTGAGCCGCAACCCGGCCTTGCGGCCCGCCGCGAGCACCTCCCTGCTGTGCTCCTCGCCGAACGCGCCGCGCTCGCAGAACACGTCCACCCATTTGGCGTAGGGCGCGCACGCCTCCAGCATCGGGCCGGTCACGAGCCGGACGTAGTCGTCGGCGGTCGTCTCAGGCGGGACGACGTGCGCTCCGAGGAACGTGGTCTCCTCGGTGAACTGGCACGCGATCTCCAGGCTGCGGCGCTCGTCCTCCACGGTGAGGCCGTAGCCGCTCTTGATCTCGAACGTCGTCGCGCCCTGCATGACCATCTCCGAGACCAGCAGCGCGGTGGTGGACACGAGTTCGGGGATGGTGGCCCGGCGGGTGGCGGCGACGGTCGAGCGGATGCCGCCCGCGGTGTAGGGCCGTCCGGCCATCCGCGCGGCGAACTCCTCGGTGCGGTCGCCGGCGAAGACCAGGTGCGCGTGGCTGTCCACGAATCCCGGGATGACGGCGCGCCCCTCCACGTCGACCCGCTCGTCGGCGGGCGGGGCGTCGGCGGAACGGCCGATCCACCGGACCAGGCCGTCGTCCACGACCAGCGCGGCGTCCTCGATCTCCTCTCGCTCGGGGTCTGCCGTGTACAGCAGCCCGATCCCCGTGAAAACGACTGATGTCATGCCGCTCGGCCCCACGTCACCTGATCCTCGCCACCCCGCGAACGGCGCAAACCTCACCGGTGCAGCGGGGCGAGCGCGTCGCGCAGCAGCGCCCCGACGTCGCCGAGCACGTGCCGCCCGTCCTCCACGATCCGCCGCCCCCCGGCGACCACCGAGTGCACGTCGGCCGAGGTGCCGGCGAACACCACGGACTCCACCGCCGACGCCTTGGTCGCGCCGGCCGTACGGACCGAGTCGAGCCGGACGGAGACGAGGTCGGCCCAGGCCCCGGCCACCAGGCACCCGGCGTCGGGGAAGCCCAGCGACGCCTGCCCGGTGGCGGTCGCGGCGTGCAGGAGCTGCGCGGCGGGCCAGTGCCCGCGCTCGCCGGTGACCAGCCGCTCGTCCATCTCCACCGCCCTGGCCTCTTCGAACAGGTCGATGACCGCCTGGCTGTCGGTGCCCAGCGTGATGGGCGCTCCGGCCTCCAGGAGCCGGCGGGCGGGGCCGACGCCGTCGGCGAGGTCGCGTTCGGTGGTGGGACACATGCACACGTGGGTGGTGGAGCCGCCGAGCAGCGCCACGTCCAC
Source organism: Microbispora bryophytorum (assembly GCF_006874465.1). GTDB lineage: Bacteria > Actinomycetota > Actinomycetes > Streptosporangiales > Streptosporangiaceae > Microbispora > Microbispora bryophytorum. The sequence goes on from NZ_VIRL01000007.1 coordinate 18,179, forward strand.
GTCGGACAGGTGGGTGGCGTGGACGGCGGTCGAGCGCGGGCCCAGCGCGCCGTGGTCGTGCAGCACCTGGACGGGCGTCGCCGAGTAGACCTCGACGCACGCCTCATTCTCGGCCTGCTGCTCCGACACGTGCGCGTGCAGCGGCCCGGTGTGCCGGTGGGCGAAGTCGACGACGACGTGCATCTGCTCGGGGGGCACCGCGCGCACCGAGTGGATGGCCGCGCCGATCTCCACGTCCTGCTCGCCCTCGTGCGCCTGGGCGAGATCGTCGGCCCTGGCCGCCCAGCGCTCGGCGTCCCCGTCGCCGAAACGCAGCTGGGTGCCGGTGAGGGCCTCGCCGATGCCGCCGGTCAGATAGCAGGTGTCGAGCAGGGTGATGCGCAGCCCGGCCGTCCTGGCCGCCTCGACCAGCGCGTGGCCCATCGCGTTCGGGTCCGCGTAGGGCCTGCCCCCGGCCCCGTGGTGCAGGTAGTGGAACTCGGCCACGGTGGTGATGCCGGCGAGTGCCATCTCGGCGTACGTCGCGGTGGCCAGGGCGAGGTAGCGGTCCGGGTCGAGCGCCTCGGCGACCGCGTACATCCGCTCGCGCCAGGTCCAGAAGCTGCCGCGGCCGGTCTGGGTGTGGCCGCGCAGGGCGCGGTGGAAGGCGTGCGAGTGACAGTTTGCCAGGCCGGGCAGCGTGAGCCCGGCCAGCCGTTCGGCTCCCGGGGGAGGCGCCACCTCGGGCCTGATCTCCACGATGCGGTGGCCCTCGACACCGACGACCACGCTCTCGACGACCTCGCCGGGCGGCAGCCACGCCATCTCGCACCAGTAAGTCACGTGCACCGGTCCTCCAGATGGGCGGCGTGGCGGTAGTGCCACTGTAATGAACTCCCGTCCCCCCGCGCCTCGTGCGGCCGTCAGCGGGTCGGTCCCCCGGACGGCCGTACGGTGATCTCGGTGACATGGGCGTCGGGCGTGGCCGTCAGCGCCACCAGCACGGCCCGCGCCACCGACTCCGGCTCCAGGTATTTTCCCGGCTCGTACGGCCCTGCCTCCTGGGCGCGGACGTCCCTTTGCATGTCCGTGTCCACCCGCCCGGGAAAGATCGTGGTGACCTGGACGCCGTTGGCCTGTTCCTCCTCGCGCAGCACGTCCGCGTACGCGCGCAGGGCGAACTTGCTCGCGGCGTAGGCGCCCCAGTTGGGGTTGGCCCGCTGCCCCGCGCCCGAATTGATCAGCACGACGTGCCCGTGGGCCGCGCGCAGCGCGGGCAGCAGCAGCCGGGTCAGCTCGGCGACCGCGATGACGTTGACGTCCATCGTCCGCCGCCAGACCTCGGCCGGGGTGTCGGCGAGGTGACCGAGCCTGGCGATGCCCGCGCTGTGGACCAGCAGGTCGATCCGGTCGATCCCCTCGACGTCGGCCGGGGTGAGCTCGGTGAGCTCCACCGCCCATGGGCGGGCCGCCGGCAGTTCCGCGCACAGCGCGTCGAGCGCCGTGCCGTCCCGCCCGCCCAGGAAGAGCTCGTAGTCGGGGGCGAGAGCACGGGCGATCGCCGCCCCCACGCCCCGCGAGGCGCCGGTGATCAGAGCCGTGGGTCGCATGCACCTCACCTTAGCGTCAGCTTCTCGGCCCTGAAGGGCCGAGCTTGCAGCTCCTCACCGTGCATGGGGTGCACGGGTCAGGCCGCGTCGTCGGCAGCGTGACTCACTGCCCAGCCCGCGACACCACGCACGGCGATGTTGCGGGCTGCGTTCACGTCAGCGTGCTCAGCGAAGCCGCACGACGTGCAGGCGAAGGTGGCCTGGTCGGGCCGGTTCTTCTTCGAGATGTGGCCGCACGCCGAGCACCCCTGGGAGGTGTAGGCCGGGTCCACGTACACCACCGGCACCCCGGCGCGGGCCGCTTTATAGGAGACGAACCGCCCGAGCTGGTGGAACGCCCACGAGTGGAGCGTGACCCGCTGGGGCTTGCGGAGCCGTACCCTCGCGCCGATGCCGCCCAGGTCTTCCAGGGCGACCCCGCGCGAGGTGCGTTCAGCCTCGGTCACGATCTGCTTGGCGATGCGGTGGTTGCTGTCGGCGGCGAAGCGTGCCTCGCGGCCGGAGAGTTTACCCAGAAGGCGTTTGGCGGACGTGGTGCCCTTGGACTGCAGGCGGGAGCGCAAGCGCCGGTTGCGGTGCCGTACCTGGTTCAACTGCCTGCCCGCGTAGCGGACGCCATCGGAGGTGGTGGCGATGTTCGCGATACCCAGGTCCACGCCGAGGAACCCGTCCGGGTCGAAGGTTTCGGGTTCGGGAACCTCGCAGGTGGCGTACAGGTACCAGGACCCGCCCCGGAATACCAGGTCGGACTCGCCCCGCCGATACCGGCGCAGCATGTCAAGCTGTGCCGGGGAGCAGGCGAACGGGAGCGCCCGGACCGGCCTCGCACGGTCCAGATGGACACCGTGAGGGCGTCGGGTTGCCAGGACAGGCACCGGTCGTCGAACGGCTGGGCGGCGTCCTTGCGGAACCGCACCGGGCTGTTTTCGACCTTGGCCCGCCGCTTGGAGCCCTGCGGGCCGTAGTTCCCGGCCTTCAGGTTGGCCTTCACTGTGGCGTAGGCCCCGGCGACCTTACGGGCGGCGTGAATGGCCGGCTGCGCGGACAAGCCCATCTCTTTCAGGTCGCCGTAGACGAGCCGCTGAAGCGAGGTCTTGCCCTTGATGTTGGTGTCGAACGCTCGCCGGGAGACGTAGTTCGCGGCCCGGTTGCACAGGTTCAGCGTCTCCCGCAGCGCCGCGTCGGTGGCGGCGTCGGGGAGGAGTTTTACCTGCACTACCAGTTTCACACCCACAGTTCAACGTCGTGTCTTTGTCACCACGATGGGAGCCGAATCCCGATGTCAGACGGGGTCGTAGCGTCGTCCACAACCTTCACGTACATCTTGTCTTCGTCACCAAATACCAGCGTGACGTGCTCGACAACGCGATGCTCGCCCGCTGTGAAGAGGTCATGCGGGACGTATGTGAGCAGCTCGGCGCATCCCTGCGAGAGTTCAACGGCGAAGACGATCACGTGCACCTACTCGTGCACTACCCGCCGAAACTGCCGATCTCGACCCTGGTCAACCGGCTCAAGGGCGTATCGGCTCACCACTGCACAAGGAGTTCACCGGCCGGATCGACCGGCACATCATGCACAGACACTTGTGGTCGCCGTCGTACTTCGCCGCCTCCTGTGGCGGCGCACCGCTGGAGATCCTCCGGGAGTACGTCGAGAACCAGAAACGCCCGGACTAGCGTCCGGGCGCAGGTAGGGAAGCCATTCCTCCCGGCCCTGAAGGGCCGGGATTCCTGGCTAGATCTTGGTGACGTTCACCCCTTCCCGTTCCGGTGCTCGGGTGACGCGCGTTTGGTGGTCCTGCCCACGCCGCGGTGGCGGGCGAGAGCCGGTTCTCCGGGCCCGCGGGCTCGCCTCCGCCACGGCCGCGGAGCATGGCGACCCCGGGGTGTCTGAAGCCAGGCCGAAGGCCGGACGGAACGACGGTGTTCCGCCCGGCCTTCGGGTTGATCGGTTCAGGTGGGCGGGGTTACGGGCAGTTGCCGATGTCGCTTTCGGCGGAGGCCAGGACGACGTTGGTCTTGGCCAGGCCGAGGGCGTTGACGGTGACGTGGACGGCGTTGACGGTCAGGCCCTTGTCGGGGGTGGTGAAGGAGGTCTGCTCGTTGAGGACCAGCTTGACGACGCCGACGTTGACCGTGGTGTTGGGCTGGATGTTGGTGGGTTCCGCGATGACCACCGTGTTGCCGACCTTGAGGGAGGCGATCGTGGTGGTTCCGGTCGATCCGGCGCAGGTGGTGGTGGAGCTGGATTTGATGGTCTTGACGGTGATCACCGGGATGCCGGTGATCCCGATGGTGGTGTCGTCGATGGAGGCGGTGGCCACGGATTTGCCGGGGAACTCGGTGGTGGCCACCTGGGCGCACAGGGCGTGCGCGCTGATCAGCCCGCTGAGGGTGGCGGTGCAGGGCACCGAGGTGGTGCCGGTCGAGGTGGTGGAGACGGGGCCGGTGTCGGGGGTGCGTGCGATGTTGACCAGTTGGATGCCGGCCAGGGAGGCGCCGGCGGTCAGGCCGTAGGCCCGCCCGGTCAGCCGCTGCGGCGTCACGGTGACCTGTTCCTCGCTGCACGGCGAGGTGACGGAGTTGTTGTCGGCGTCGCCGCCGTAGGTGGCGGTCCACCGGTAGGTTCCGCCCGCGCCGACGGTCACGTTGCCGGACGCGGCGGTGCCGCTGCCGGACAGGTCGCCGGTGCGGGTGGCGATCGGCGTCGTGCAGTCGGTGTCACCGGGGGCGTACAGCTTGAATGTGACTTGGCCGTCGGGGTGGAACCCGCCGGAGAGGTTGGCGGTGTCGGACACGGCGCCGCCGGCCGGCACGGACCCCGATGGGGTGGTGGCGATGCCCGGGGTGGCCTTGACGACCTCGACCTCTTCGTCGCCGCACGCGGAGGTGACCGGGTTGTTCGCGTCGTCGCCGCTGTAGGAGGCCACCCACCGGTAGGTGCCCACCCCGCCCGCGGCGATGTCCCCGGACGCGGCGGTGCCGCCCGACACCGTCCCGGAGCGGGTCGCGATGGGCGTCTCGCAGTCGGTGTCGCCGGGCCCGAACAGCTGGAACTCGACGGTGCCCGTCGGATGGAACCCACCGGACAGGGTCGCCGTGTCAGAGACGTTCCCGCCCGCGGGCACCTGGCCCGACGGCGTCGTGGCGATCGACGGAGTCACCTTGGGGACGTGTTCGGTGATCGTCTCGGTGAAGCCCGGCGACAGGACGTCGTTCAGCAGGAAGTCCACCTTGCAGGTGAGCGTGCTGCCCGGTTCGGCTCCGGCGCCGACGGAGACGGTCTCGGTGAAGGTGGTGTCATCGCCGCTGGTCACCGTCCGGCTGCCCGGGGTCAGGGACACCGACAGGTTCGGATCGCAGTCGCTCAACTGGTGGGTGACCGTGACCGGCAGGTTGTGCAGGGCCGCCAGGATGGTGTCGCTGACCTCCGAGGCGTCGAGGCCGGAGAACAGCTGACCGTCCGTGGCGTCGGTGATCGCGGTCGCCTGCCCGGTCGAGTCCAGCCCGGCCAGGTCGAACGCGAGCACCGTGATGTCGGCCGCCTGCAGGGCGCTGATCGCGTTGGCCAGCGTATGGCCGCTGCTGGGGTCGTGGCTGGGTGCGTCCCCGATCAGCAACACGATCCGGGAGCTGTTCGGACGGAAGCCGACCGCCCCGGACGCGACCTGGAACAGACCGTTGATGCCGTCCTCGGGGAAGTCGCCGCCACCCGTCGCGGCCAGCGAGTTGAGGCCGTTGGCGACATCGGTCTGGTTGGCGGTGAGGTTCTGCGCCACCCGGAACGGCGTCGTGTCCGCCGCGTCCTTGTACTCGGCGACCGCGAACTGCGCGTCCGGCTGCGCCGAGGCGATGGTGGTCAAGATGGTGTTCGCATTGGTCCGCACGTTCGAGATGACCCCGCCCATGCTTCCTGTCGTGTCGATCAGGAACGTGATATCCGGCTTGGGCGGGACCGCCGGAGTGGACACGGTCTTGGCGATCGTCGTCGATCCCCCCGGGTCCAGGTTCAGCGTCACGTCCGCCGGGGTGACCCCGGGCGCGGCGGACGCCGTCCCCACCCCGGCCACCAGCGTCACACCGGCCGCCACCACGCACACGGCGGCCCGTAATCTTCGCGTCATTCTCACGGTTGCATTCCTTCTGATGTGGCGTCATGCCCTGACGAATTCGAAATCGCTGGCCATTCAGAAATTGCCATGATTGCGCCAGCCGGGACGTCCTCCCCTCATGTGTTGGCGCGAGCGAATACGAAATCGCATCGCCTGACGACCTCGGTGACCTTTTCAGCGCCAGCCGCTGATCAACGAGGGGGTGTGGCCACGGTCATATGGTGACCGGTCGGCGAATAGATGTAAATAGGCCACTTACGGCAAGTTCCCGAGTGGCCACAGTCGGCCACTTCCAGCCGATGGGAGGCACCCGCGAGCAGCGGTTCCTACCGAGGTCTTCTTTGGGTACGCCCGGGGAAATGAGAGATTTTCAGTTTTTCCGCTTCGAAAAAGAACGGCCGTTTCCAGCCCTCCGGACCGCCTGAATCACGGTTATGCGCATCGCCGCAGAGCCGGCCGACAGTCCTCCACGCTCATTCAAAATCGACCGAATCCGACAAATACGACGACTTCCGGTCACGACTCGGCACCCCGGCGAAGCACAACCGCACGCAGCCGAAAACGCGCCTCACCGCTGCGGGCGCAGCGTCTCGGAAGTGGGGCGCTCCAGGGTCAGGGCGTAGCGGTGGTGCGGGTAGCGGTGGTCGGCCGGGCGCACCCGCACCTCGCCTGCGGCGGCCTCAAGGATCACGCAGCGGTACCACTCGCCGTCCTCCAGGAACTCCCACTGCCCGGCGAGCACGTCGAGCCCGGTACGGCGCACCTCCTCCTCGGCCCGCTCGTACGGCCCTGCCGCGCCGATGGGGTAGCCGAAGACGGTCAGCGGCTCCCATTCCTCGCCGATCCGCTGGACGTAGCCGAGCAGGGCGCCGTCGTCGTCCCTGCGGATCTCGTGCCTGTCTGTGTCGGGGTTCATGGTTGACCACCATACTCAAACTTGTATACAAATTTGAATATGACATCGACGCGTGTGATGATCCTGGGCGTGCTGCTGGACGGGCCGCTGCACGGATACGAGGTGCGCAAGACGCTCGAACTGTGGGGCACCCAGCACTGGGCCAACATCGCCTTCGGCTCGATCTACCACGCGCTGGGGAAGATGGCCCAGGAGGGCCTGCTGGAGGTGGCCGGCGACAGCGGACCCCCCGACGGGCGCGGGCGCACGGTCTACGCCATCACTCCCCAGGGACGGGCCGAGTTCGACCGGCGACTGCGCGAGCACTGGTCGGAGATCATGCCGATCGTCGACCCGTTCCAGGTCGCGCTGACGTTCATGGACCGGCTGCCGAAGGCCGACCTGCTGGCGGTCGTACGGGAGAGGACCGAGAGGCTGCGTGCGGGGTTCGCGAGCTTCGAGCGGGCCCGCAACGCCAAGCGCGCGGCGGACGCCCCGCGGCACGTGGACGAGTGCCTGGCGTTGAGCGCGGCCGAATATCGCGCCCAACTGGAGTGGCTGGAACAGGCCGTCGCTCGCATCGAACGCGACGACATCCCCTGACCGGCGAGGAGACGAAATGATCACCCGCGATCCGCATGCCGGCGACGCTGGTCACGCCCACCGCCGGCACCGCGACGGTGGCCGGGCACGACCTGCCGACCTCCCCCGGGCAGGTGCGGCGCCGCATCGGGTACGTCGGCCAGGCCGGCGGCGTGGACGAGAACGGCATGTCGCAGATCCTGCAGTTCTTCGCGCTGCCGCTGATCCTGTTCACCGGCATCCTGCTGCCGATGTCACTCGCCCCGAGTGGATGCGGACTGTGGCCCAGGTCAACCCGCTTCACCACGCGGTCGAGGCCGGGCGGGCGCCGGCTAACCGTTCTTGAGGAAGGCCAGCAGGTCGTCGTTCAGGGCGTCCTTGTGGGTCACGAACAGCCCATGCCCGCCGGTGGGGTACTCCTTGTAGACCGCCCCGGGAACGAGGGCGGCCGTACGGCGGCCGGTCGTCTCGACCCGCGCCGACATGTCCGCGGCGCCGTGCACGACGAGCGCGGGAACGGTGATCGCGCGCAGCCCGTCCCGGTGGTCGGCGTGGTAGATCGCCTCGAACAGCCGCGCGGTCGCCCACGGCGAGGTCGACAGGCACTGCGCGAGCGTCCAGTCGACGAGCGCCGGGGAGACGTCGTTGCCGAGGTGCGTGGCGAACCACACCTGCGCCTGCCGGGCGAACCACTTCGGCCGGTCGGTGGCGAACTGGGCGAGCGTGGCCCGCAGCCCCTCCTCGGGGGCGCCCTCCGGGTTGTCCGCGGTCCGCTTGAGGAACGGCAGGACGGCGGAGACGAACGCGACCCGGGCCACCCTGTCCTCACCGTGCCTGGCCAGGTAACGAGCGATCTCGGAGCCCCCTGCCGAGTGCCCGACCAGGGTCACGCGGCGCAGTCCGAGGTGCTCGATCAGCGCAGCCACGTCGTCAGCGAGGGTGTCCAGGTCGTAGCCCGTCGAGGGGCGGTCGGAGCGGCCGTGCCCGCGCCGGTCAAGCGTCACGCACCGGTAGCCGTGCTCGACGAAGAACGGAAGCTGGTACTCCCACATGTCGCTGTGCAGCACCCAGCTCGCCAGGAAAAGGATCGGCTCACCCTGCCCGTAGTCCTCGTAGGCCAGTCGCGTGCCGTCAGCGGTCTCGAAGAACATCCGCACTCCTCAGGTCTCGGTCGAACACGTCCGAGCCTGACGGGTCGCAGCGCGAAGATCGATTACGTGAGAGGTAAGCGGCGGGGCGCCCTGCCGAACCGGCCGGGCGCCCCGCCTCCGACCCGGGTCACCGGACGCGCCCGCACGCGCGATGGCACCGGCAACCGGGCGGTGGTGAAGGAGAGGTTACGCACCTGCGACGTTCCCGGTTCCCGGTCGAAAGAAGCTGTGGCCCGGTGTAAGGGCTGCTCACGGCTTCGCCATGGCGTGTGCGGACGGATCGCGGGCCGCCCGGTCAGGACGAGACGAGGAACTGCGTGGCGGCGAGCTCGCGGTAGAGCTCGTCGGCCGCGACCAGCTCGTCGTGGGTGCCCCAGGCCCGCACGCGACCGGCCTCCATCACCACGATCCGGTCGGCCCCGGTCACGGTGGACAGGCGGTGGGCGATCACCAGGACCGTCGTATCGCGCGCCACCTCCGCCACGACCTCCCGCAGCCGCATCTCGTTGACCGCGTCGAGCTGGGAGGTCGCCTCGTCGAGCAGCAGCAGCCTGGGCCTGCGCAGCAGTGCCCTGGCGATGGCGACCCGCTGCCGCTCGCCGCCCGACAGCAGGATGCCGCGATGCCCGACCGGCGTCCGCAGTCCCTCGGGCAGCCGCTCGACCAGGTCGTCCAGGCGCGTACGGGCGAGGGCGCGGGCCACCTCCTCGTCGGTCACGCCGGGCGCGCCGAAGGCGAGGTTCTCCCGCAACGTCCCCGCGAGCACGGGGGCGTCCTGCTCGACGTACCCGAGCATGGCCCGCAGCTCGCCGAGCGGCCAGTCGCGGATGTCGCGCCCGCCGACGGCGATCGTCCCCTCCTGCGGCTCGTAGAACCGCTCGATGAGGCCGAACACCGTCGACTTGCCCGCGCCGGAGGGGCCGACCAGCGCGGTCATGCCGCCGGCCGGCACTTCGAACGTCACGCCGTTGTGGACCACCGGCCGGTCCTCGCCGTACCGGAAGACGACCCCGGAGAAGGTCACCCCGACGGGCTCGCCGCCGGCCCGCGCCACGGGTGCGGCGGCGGGCTCGGTGCGCATCGCGGCGATCTCCTGGATGCGGGTCACCGCGGCCAGGCCGTTCTGGATCTGGGTGAGGCTCTGGATGATCTGGCCGATCGGGGAGACCAGGTAGAACAGGTACAGCAGGAAGGCGATCAGGGCGGAGATCTCCATCTCCCCCGACGCGACCCGCGCGCCGCCCACCCCCAGCACCGCGAGGAACGCGAGCTGGACCGACATCCAGGCGCCGATCCCGGCCAGCGAGGTCCACGCGGCGGCGGCCACGCCACGGTCGCGCGCCTCGACGGCCGCCGCGCCCACCACCGCGGTCTCCCGCGCCTCCGCGCCGCTGGCCTTGACCGTACGGAACGCCTGGAGGGCGCGGTCGAGCATCGAGCTCATCTCGCCGAGCGCCACCTGCGCCTGGAGCGAGGCCCGCCGGATGCGCGGCGCGATGGCCACGCCCATGACCGCGACCAGGCCGACGACGGCGAGCGTGACCCCGAGCAGCAGGCCGTCCATGATCGCCATCATCACGGCGGCGCCGAGGAACATGAAGACCGCCCCGACCAGGGACGCGAGCGCGTCCGTGCACACGGCCCGCAGCAGGGTGGTGTCGGAGCTGACCCGCGACAGCAGATCGCCGGGCTTGAGCCGGTCCACGTCGGAGACCGTGAGCCGCAGGATGCGGTCCACCAGGCCCCGTCGCGAGTCGAGCACGATCGTCTCGCCCATCCGCTCCAGCAGGAACCGCCCGGCCGCCGAGATCAGCGCGCCGACCAGGACCGCGGCCGACAGCCCGAGCACCGGACCCGCCAGCGCGCCGCCCGCGCCGAACGCGTCGATCACCCGCTTGGCCATGACCGGCATGGCGAGCCCGGCGAGGCTGCCCACGAGGCTGAGCAGGCCGCCCAGCAGGAGCACCCGCCGGTGGGGGCGCACCTGGCCGAGCAGCAGCCGCCAGGAGGCGCGTTCCCCCAGGGACGCCTTCGGCCGTGGCGCGGGCTGACCACCGTCAGGGCCGTCGCCCTCCATCCCCACTGGAGCCCCCTTCGCGCGAACCCGGCGTGCGATCTTCCGGAGACCCTAGTTCACCGGAAACGCCGGTGTGCGCGCGGGGATTTCGGGCCGATGTCGGCGGGACGGTCGCGCAGCGGCTCACGGAGCGGCTCACGGAGCGGCTCACTGAGCGGCTCACGGGGCAGGGCGACCTCGCACGACTGGCCGGACGGGCCGCGCGTCCTCGACGAGGCGCAGGTGGAACGGCGGCGCCGGTAAGGGGGAAGACGCGGTCACCGTCGCAGTATCGCCCGAGCATCCACCGTGACGGTCCGTCATCCGGGCACTCCGTAGAGCAGGCGGATCTCCCGGACGGTGTCCATGATCTCGTACCACGTGAGACACAGGTCGGCCTCGGCCTCCTCGCCACGCGCCTCGGCGGCCATCAACCGGTCCCCCGTGAGTAGCGCCGTCTCCCGTTTGAGCTGGGCCGCCATCCGTTGGAACACGAACCGCTCGCGAGACTCCATTACCGTCCTCCCGCCCCCCAACAGTTCTTACACAGGGTGAAATACCCACAGAACCGGCCGAAATACTCAGGGGGGATCCGCGCACGTCGCACGGGTTCCGGCGGGGTCAGCGGGGGCGAGGCCGGCCCGACCGCCAGGGGCGCCCGGGGTGGTCCGCCCCCGCCCGGGGTCGCGGGGAGACGACCCGCCGCCGGTGGTGCGGGGCGGGCAGCGCGGGCGCGGGCAGGTCGTGGCGGCCGCAGACGAACTCCTGCACCGCGATCTTCACCCGGATGACCGGGCGGCGCCAGCGCTCCTCCCGGTGGATCGCCTTGGCCATCAGGCGCGGCCGGGGCCGCCTCGCCCGCTCCGAGTAGCACCAGCGGGCCCAGGGCGAGCCGGGACGGGCCACCCGCACCGCCCCCACGTACAGCAGCGGCGGCACGAACAGTCCCAGCAGGCCGCTCCAGATCTTCCCCTTGAGCAGGGTGATCATGGCGAAGACGAGGTTGACGAAGAGGAACGCCGAAGCCGTCCAGCCGCCTCGGCCGTCCGTGCCGCTCCAGGCGAGCGGCCGCAGCCCGAGCAGCAGCAGGCCGGTGGCCGCGATCGCCACGAAGACCGCGTCCACGGAGGTGCGGCCCTCCTCCTGCCAGTAGACGTCGCGCAGGTGCAGGATCAGTGCGAACTCGTCGAGCACGAGGGCGGCGCCCACGCCGAACACGGCGGCGGAGAAGGCATACCAGCCGGTGGACACGTCCGACAGGACCAGCCCGGCCACCCCGCCGAGCAGCGAGAGCACCACGCCGAACACCACGTGGTGGATGTGCATCTCGCCCACGCTCACGTTGCCGAGCCACCGCACCCGCGCCCTGATCAGCCGTGCGTTCACCCGCGTGAAGACGAACGCCGTGATCAGCGCGACGAAGAAGCAGAACAGCGGCAGACGGTGCACCTCGACGATGCGTTCGTGAAACCAGTAGGCCATGAAGCGATCCCCCGGCCTCGATGCTACGTGGCGGGGGAAGCGGTCAGGCGAGAAAGCCGCGCAGCAGGGCCGCCGTGCCCTCCAGGTGCTCGGCCACCGCCCGTTCGGCGGCCTCGGGGTCGCCGTCCACGATCGCGGCGGCGATGGCGGCGTGCTGGACGGCCGCGTGCTCGATGTTGGGCCGCAGCACGGGGATCGCGTTGAGCAGATCGGTCACCCGCAGCCGGGCGTCGGCGCAGGCGGCGGCCAGCAGCGGCGAGCCGCTCAGCTCCGCGATCGCCAGGTGGAACGCGATGTCCATCCGGCGGTAGTCGTCCGGCGCCGCGTCGTTCACCCCGGACAGCCGGGCGGCCAGCGTCTCCCGCTGCCGCGGGGTCAGGTCGGCGGTCGCGAGCACCCGGGCCGCCCCGCACTCGACGGCCATCCGGAACGTCAGCGCGTCTTCGAGATCGTCCTCGCCCATGCGGGTGACGGCCCTGCGCAGGTCGCCCTTGCGCGGGCTCGGCGGCCGGTAGACGACGAAGGCCCCGCCGTACCGGCCGCGCCGCACGTCGAGGTAGCCGGCCTCCTGCAGCGCGCGGATCGCCTCGCGCAGCGTGACCCTGCTGATGCCGAGCCGGGTGGCCAGCTCGCGCTCCGGCGGCAGCTTCTCGCCGTGCGGGACGACGCCGAGCTTGATGGCCTGCAGCAGGCGCTCGACGGTCTCCTCGAACGCGTTGCCCGCCCGCACCGGCCGCAGCAGCGACACCACGCCGGTGATCCCCACGGTCGCGTCCCGCGACGCGGACGCGACCGGAGCCCGGGGGCCGGAGACGGACGCGTCCGCCGGGGTGCTCTCCATGCGCATCGTCCCTCCACCCGTCACCGCGGGTCCCCCGTCTCTGTGACCGAGGGTAAACCCCCCGGACATTGTTGACGACGAGGGGAACATGGTGCTTGCATGCCCTCAATGGTCTGATTCCAGACTTTTGGACGGGAGGCACCGTGCTCAGCGTGGAGCGACTCCGCGATGACGTCGAAGCGGGCCGCGTGGACACGGTCCTGCTCGCGGTCACCGACATGCAGGGGCGGCTGCAGGGCAAGCGGCTGTCGGCGCGGTACTTCCTGGAGGAGGTGCTGGACCACTCCGCGGAGGGCTGCAACTACCTGCTCGCCGTCGACGTCGACATGAACACCGTGGGCGGATACGCCATGTCGTCCTGGGAGCGCGGCTACGGCGACTTCGTCATGCGGCCGGACCTGTCGACGCTGCGCCGCGTGCCCTGGCACGAGGGCACCGTGCTGCTGCTGGCCGACCTCGTGTGGGAGGACGGCGCGGACGTCGTGCCCTCCCCCCGGCAGATCCTGCGCCGCCAGCTCGCCCGGCTCGCCGAACGCGGCTGGACCGCCTACGTCGGCACCGAGCTGGAGTTCGTCGTCTACGACGACAGCTACGAGCAGGCCTGGCAGCGGGGCTACCGCGACCTGACCCCGGCCAACCTCTACAACGTCGACTACTCGCTGCTCGGCACCTCCCGGATCGAGCCGCTGCTGCGCAGGATCAGGCTCGGCATGGAGGGCGCCGGGTTGTACGTCGAGTCCGCCAAGGGCGAGTGCAACCTCGGCCAGCACGAGATCGCCTTCCGGTACGCCGACGCGCTGTCCACCTGCGACAACCACGTGTTCTACAAGAACGGCGCCAAGGAGATCGCCGCCCAGGAGGGCAGGTCGATCACATTCATGGCCAAGCCGAACCAGCGCGAGGGCAACTCCTGCCACATCCACATCTCGCTGCGCGACGCCGGCGGCACGCCCGTGATGGCGGGCGGCGAGTCGTACGGGCTGTCGGAGACGGGCCGGCGCTTCGTCGCCGGGCAGCTCGCGGCGATGCGGGAGCTGACGCTGCTCTACGCGCCCAACGTCAACTCCTACAAGCGCTTCGTGCCCGGCAGCTTCGCTCCCACCGCCGTCAAGTGGGGCGTGGACAACCGCACCTGCTCGCTGCGGCTGGTCGGCCACGGCCCCTCCCTGCGGATCGAGAACCGGGTGCCGGGCGGCGACGTCAATCCCTACCTCGCGGTCGCGGCCATGATCGCGGCGGGGCTGCGCGGCATCGACGCCGGGCTGGAGCTGGACGAGCCGTTCGGCGGGAACGCCTACGACTCCGGGGCCGAGCGGGTGCCCGCCACGCTCCGCGACGCGCTGACGCTGTGGGAGGGCTCGCCGATCGCCGAGGAGGCGTTTGGCAAGGACGTGGTCGAGCACTACGCCAACAACGCGAGGGTCGAGCTGGCCGCCTTCGACGCGGCGGTCACCGACTGGGAGCTCTATCGGGGGTTCGAACGGCTGTGAAGATAGTCAATCCGGCGACCGAGGACGTGATCGCCGAAGTCGAGATGGCGGACGCCGCCGAGGTGGACCGCGCGGTCGAGCGGGCCGTCCGGGCCTTCCCGGCCTGGCGCGCGGTCGCCCCGGGCGAGCGGGCCCGGCTGCTGCGCCGCTTCGCGCAGGTCGTGGAGGACCACGCGGAGGAGCTGGCGCGGCTGGAGATCACCGGCGCCGGCCACACGGTGGGCAACGCCCGCTGGGAGGCGGGCAACGTCCGCGACGTGCTGAACTTCTACGCGGGCGCGCCCGAGCGCGACCACGGCAGGCAGATCCCGGTGCCCGGCGGGGTGGACGTCACGTTCGCCGAGCCGCTGGGCGTGGTCGGGATCATCGTGCCGTGGAACTTCCCGATGGTCGTCATGACCTGGGGAGCCGCCCCTGCCCTCGCCGCCGGAAACACGGTGATCGTGAAGCCGGCCGAGTGGACCCCGCTGACCGCGCTGCGGCTGGCCGAGCTCGCCCTGGAGGCCGGGCTGCCCGAGGGCGTGCTCCAGGTCGTCCCCGGCGAGGGTGAGGTCGCCGGGGCCCGTCTCGTCGAGCACCCCGACGTGCGGAAGATCGTGTTCACCGGCTCGACCGAGGTCGGGAGACTGATCGGCGCCAAGGCGGCCGAGCAGGTCAAGCGGGTGACGCTGGAGCTGGGCGGCAAGAGCGCCAACATCGTCTTCGCCGACGCCGACCTCGACAAGGCCGCGGCCTCGGCGCCCATGGCGGTCTTCGACAACTCCGGCCAGGACTGCTGCGCCCGCTCGCGCATCCTGGTGGAGCGCTCCGTCTACGACGGCTTCCTCGTGCGCCTGTCGCAGGCGGTGCGGGAGGTGAAGGTCGGCGACCCGAACGACCCGGCGAGCCAGATGGGCCCGCTGATCAGCGCCGAGCACCGGGAGCGCGTCGCGTCGTTCGTCGACCGGGCCGACGTGTACGCCGCCGGGTCCTGCCCGAGCGGACCCGGCTACTGGTTCCCGCCCACCCTGCTGGCCGGGTCGTCCTCGGAGTCCTTCCGCAGGGCGTTCACCGAGGAGATCTTCGGACCCGTGGTGACCGTCGTGCCGTTCGAGGACGAGGCCGACGCCGTACGGATCGCCAACGACACGGCGTACGGCCTGTCGGGGTCGATCTGGACCCGCGACGTTGGCCGGGCGCTGCGGGTGGCGCGGGCCGTCGAGGCGGGCAACCTGTCGGTCAACTCGCACTCCAGCGTCCGCTACTGGACCCCGTTCGGCGGCTTCAAGCAGTCGGGCCTCGGCCGGGAGCTCGGCCCCGACGCCCTGTCGGCCTTCACCGAGACCAAGAACGTCTTCATCTCCACGGAGTAGAACAATGCAGCGTTTGCAGGACCGCGTCGCCGTCATCACCGGGGCGGGCAGCGGCATCGGGCTGGCCACGGCCCACCGGTTCGCCCAAGAGGGCGCCAAGGTCGTGGTGGCCGACCTCGACGAGGAGGCCGGCGCGAAGGCCGCCGGTGAGGTCGGCGGCCTGTTCGTCAAGGCCGACGTGGCGAACGAGGACGACGTGGCCCGGATGTACCGGACCGCGTTCGAGGAGTTCGGCAGCGTCGACATCGCGTTCAACAACGCGGGCATCTCGCCGCCGGACGACGACTCCATCCTGGAGACCGGCATCGACGCCTGGCGCCGGGTGCAGGAGGTCAACCTCACCAGCGTCTACCTGTGCTGCAGGCACGCGATCCCGTACATGCAGCGGCAGGGCAAGGGCTCGATCATCAACACCGCGTCGTTCGTCGCGGTGATGGGCTCGGCCACCTCGCAGATCTCCTACACCGCCTCCAAGGGCGGCGTGCTCGCGATGAGCCGGGAGCTGGGCGTCCAGTTCGCCCGCGAGGGCATCCGGGTCAACGCGCTGTGCCCCGGACCGGTGGACACCCCGCTGCTGCGGGAGCTGTTCGCCAAGGACCCCGAGCGCGCCCAGCGCCGCCTGGTCCACGTGCCGATCGGCCGCTTCGCCCGGGCCGAGGAGATCGCCGCGGCGGTCGCGTTCCTCGCCTCCGACGACGCGTCGTTCATCACCGCCTCGGAGTTCCTGGTCGACGGCGGCATCTCCGGCGCGTACGTCACTCCGCTGTAAGGGGTAAGCCCATGGCTCGTCCCGTGATCGGCGTGACGTGCTACGTCGAGCCGGCGAGGTTCACCGTCTGGGAGATGACGGCGGCGCTGCTGCCGTACATGTACGTCGACCACATCGCGCGGGCGGGCGGCCAGCCGGTCATCCTGCCGCCCGCCGGGGAGCCGGCCGCGCTGGCCGGGCGGCTGGACGGGCTGATCATCGCGGGCGGGGGCGACATCGACCCCGCCCGCTACGGCGCGCCGCCCGCCGAACAGACCGGATATGTCCGGGAGTTCCGCGACGAGGCGGAGTTCGGGCTGATGGAGGCCGCCCTGCGCACCGGCCTGCCGTTCCTCGGCATCTGCCGGGGCCTGCAGGTGCTCAACGTGGCGCTGGGCGGCACCCTCCACCAGCACCTGCCCGACGTGGTCGGGCACACCGCCCACTCCCCCGCCCCCGGGACGTTCGGCCGCCTCCCTGTACGGCTCTCGCCGGGGTTGGCCGAGATCTACGGCGGCGAGGACCTCACCCCCGCCCACTATCACCACCAGGCGATCGACCGCCTGGCCGGCGGGCTGGAGGTCACCGCCCGCTCCGACGACGGCACGATCGAGGCCGTCGCGGTCACGGACGCGGCGTTCGCCTTGGCCGTCCAGTGGCACCCGGAGGCCGACGAGGACGGCCCGCTGTTCCACGCCCTGGTCACCGCCGCCGGCCGGCGCCGCCCCGGTCGCGCATAGGCGGTCCGGTCGCGCATAGGCGGTCCGGTCGCGCTTGAGCGGCCCGGCCACCCGCCCGGCGTACCGAGGCCGGGCCCCGCGTGCTCCCGCGGCCGGAGGCGGCGCCGCGACGACCCGATGAGCGCCGGAACCGATCATTGAACTTCGCGTAATCGGCGTCGCACTCTCACTCCGCCGGCATGGACAGTCGGCGAGAGCATGATCTGAAACCGATTTCATTTGGGTTATCGGGCGTATCGGCGCGCACGGGGCAGGGCATTGCGGCCGTGAGAGCGGAGTTTATGGGGTTCCGCAGCGGCCGACATAGAAACGGCGTATTTTTGACGAAAGCCGCCGGGGAGAGATATGGTCAAATGGCGATCAAAGCCGCATCGTCGGCGCGTTCACGCTGCTTTCAGGCGAGGGGAACCGTGTTTTACGCCGTGCTCGGACCGTTCCTGGCCATGAAACATTCAGGGGATGTCATCGCCGGGCTCGCTCCGAGGCACCGGCAACTCCTCGCATTGTTCCTGCTCAATCCCAATACCGCGGTTCACCGGGACCGGCTCATCGATCTGTTGTGGAATGGCCGCCCCACTAAATCAGCGCCGCGGAATCTTACCACCTACATCGCACAGGTGCGGCGACGCCTCTCGCCGCGCGACCCCGACCTTTCTCCGCTGCACACCCTGGACGGCGGCTACCTTCTTTCCGTCCCGTCGGGATCCGTGGATGCTGCAGTATTCAACCATTTCGCGGAACAGGCCAGAATCGCTCGCGAGAATGGCGATTACCACAATGCGGCGAGGATGTTCGAGAACGCGCTGAGCCTCTGGCGGGGCGACGCCCTGCCCGCGATGCGGCACGTGGACGAGCTGTCCGCCTGGGCCGAACGGCTCGACGAGGACCGGCGCGCGGTGACTGAAGACCTCTTCGACGTACGGCTGGCGCTCGGGCACCATCACGAGATCGTCGGCGGCCTGGCCCAGTGGGCGCGGCGCCACCCGCTGCGCGAACGGCCGCACCGGCAGCTCATGCTGGCGCTGCATCGCTCGGGCCGCACCCACGACGCCTCGGCGTCCTATCAGCGACTGCGCCGGACCCTGGTCGACCGCCTCGGCACCGAGCCGTCCCCCGACACCCAGGCCCTCCACCAGCGGATCCTCACCGGCGACGACCTTCCGTCCGCTCTGACGCGTCTGTGCGCGGCGCATCGGCCGTCACGCGAGTGCGATCGCAGGTCGTGACGAGAGCCCCGCGAGGACCGGATACCCCGATCGGGGAAATCGGGGCGAACCTGCCGGTTACGGGGATGGCGGCGAACCACTAGGCTTGCAGGACACCAGTGATCCCGCGCGGGAGAGCGTCCTGGCATCCGGTCAGGGCCCCTGAAGGAGCAAGCCCTCCCCGCGAACCTCTCAAGGCAAAGGACCGTGCGGGCCAGGTGACCTCTGGAAAGAAGGCCGGAAGGCCTCGCCGAAGGTGAAAGTCCGGTAAAGATCGGACGAAGCTCTCAGGCGCCGATGACAGAGGGGGAGGATGCCCGATGTCAAACGCAGCATCCGTCCTTCCGAGGTGCGCATGTCCCGATCCACCCCGCTGCGCGGGGTCCACGAAAGTCTGGGCGCGACCCTGACCGACTTCGCGGGCTGGCAGATGCCCCTGCGATACGGCAGTGAGTCGGCCGAGCACAACGCGGTGCGCACGGCCGCAGGGCTGTTCGACCTGTCCCACATGGGAGAGATCTTCGTCGTCGGCGCACAGGCGGGCGAGGCGCTCGACCGCGCCCTCGTGGGCCACCTCAGCGTCCTCGCGCCCGGCCGCGCCCGCTACACGATGATCGTGAACGAGACCGGCGGCATCCTCGACGATCTCATCGTCTACCGCCTCGACGAGGACCGGTACATGGTCGTCGCCAACGCCTCCAACTACGCCCTCGTCGCCCGTGAGCTCGCCGACCGCGTCCGCGGCCACAACGCGCGGGTGACCGACCGGTCGGACGAGTACGCGCTGGTCGCCGTGCAGGGCCCGCGCGCCGCCGGGATCCTGGCCGCGCTGACCGACGCCGACCTCGACGATCTGAAGTACTACGCCATCGTCCCCGGCGTCGTCGCGGGCGCGCCCGCCCTGATCGCGCGCACCGGATACACCGGCGAGGACGGCTTCGAGCTCTTCGTGGCGAACGAGCACGCCGTGCCGCTGTGGAACGCCCTCGCCGAGGCGGGCAAGGACGCCGGGCTGGTCCCCGCAGGGCTTTCGGCCCGCGACACGCTGCGCCTGGAAGCCGGCATGCCGCTCTACGGCAACGAGCTGAGCGCCGCGATCACGCCGTTCGACGCCGGCCTCGGCCGGGTCGTCCGCTTCGACAAACCCGGCGACTTCGTGGGCAAGGCCGCCCTCGAACGGGCAGCGGAGAACGGCACCAGGCGGCGCCTGGTCGGGCTCGCCGCGCTCGGCCGCCGCGTGCCCCGCCACGGCTACCCCGTCACCCGGGAGGGCGCCGTCGTCGGCGAGGTGACCAGCGGCGCTCCGTCGCAGTCCCTCGGCCGCCCGATCGCCATGGCGTACGTCGACGAGGGCGCCCTGGACAAGGGTGGCCTGGCCGTGGACATCCGGGGCAGCCAAGAACCGGTCGACGTCGTCGATCTGCCTTTCTACAGGAGGAGCAAGTGAGCACCATTCCGGACGACCTGAGCTACACCAAGGAACACGAGTGGGTGGCCGGGATCGAGGACGGCCTCACCGTGACGGTGGGCATCACCGCGTACGCCGCCGAGCAGCTCGGCGACGTGGTTTTCGTGGAGGTGCACGCGGAGGCCGGCTCGACGGTCGCGGCCGGCGACACGGTCGGCGAGGTGGAGTCCACCAAGTCCGTGAGCGACATCTTCGCGCCGGTCGGCGGTGAGGTCGTCGAGATCAACCCCGCCGTCGTGGACGACCCCTCGCTGGTCAACTCCGACCCGTACGGCGAGGGCTGGCTGTTCCGCGTGCGCGTGGAGCAGGAGCCGGACGACCTGCTGTCGGCCGCGGAGTACACCGCGCTGACCTCCGGCGAGTCCTGACGGCCACCGGAGACGTGTGAAAGGCGACGGTCAATGGCGATCAGCGTCTTCGACCTGTTCAAGGTGGGGATCGGGCCGTCCAGCTCGCACACGGGCGGCCCGATGGCGGCGGCGCACAGGTTCGCCCGCGGGCTGCACCGGGACGGGCTGCTGGAGAAGGTCACCCGGGTCGAGGCCGTCCTGTACGGCTCGCTCGGGCTGACCGGCAAGGGCCACGGCAGTGACAAGGCGGTCCTGCTGGGCCTATCCGGCGACAAGCCCGAACTGGTCGACGTCGACACCGTCGACGAACGGCTGGCGGCGATGCGGGCGAGCGGCACGGTCACCCTGTACGGCGTGCAGGAGATCCCGTTCGTGGTCGGCGAGCACCTCGTCTTCGAGCGCAGGCTGTCGCTCCCCCACCACCCGAACGGCATGCGGTTCACGGCGTACGCCGGCGACGCGGTGCTGCGCGAGAAGGTGTACTACTCGGTCGGCGGCGGCTTCGTGGTGGACGAGAACGCCACCGGCGCCGACCGGATCAAGCCCGACGACACGGCGCTGCCGTACGCCTTCACGACCGCGCACGAACTGCTCGCGCACTGCGCGGAGACCGGCCTGTCGATCTCCGGGCTGATGATGGAGAACGAGAAGGCCTTCGGCCGTACGGAGGCGGAGATCCGGGCCCGCCTGCTGCACCTGTGGGCGGTCATGGCCGAGTGCGTACGGCGCGGCACCAGCCGCGAGGGCGTCCTGCCGGGCGGCCTCAAGGTCCGCCGCCGGGCCCATCAGCTACACCGGCGGCTGCAGGGCGAAACCGACGGGACCGACCCGCTGCGGGCGATGGACTGGGTCACGCTGTTCGCGCTGGCCGTCAACGAGGAGAACGCCGCGGGCGGCCGGATCGTCACCGCGCCGACCAATGGCGCCGCCGGTATCGTCCCGGCCGTTCTGTCGTACTACATGCGTTTCCTCCCGGGTTCCGGCGAGGACGGCGTCGTCCGCTTCCTTCTCACCGCGGGCGCGATCGGCGTCCTGTTCAAGGAGAACGCCTCCATCTCCGGCGCGGAGGTGGGCTGCCAGGGCGAGGTCGGCTCGGCCTGCTCGATGGCGGCGGCGGGCCTCACCGAGGCGCTCGGCGGGACGCCGGAGCAGGTCGAGAACGCCGCCGAGATCGGCATCGAGCACAACCTCGGCCTGACCTGCGACCCGATCGGCGGGCTCGTCCAGATCCCGTGCATCGAGCGCAACGCCGTCGCCTCGATCAAGGCGATCGCCGCCGCCCGCATCGCGCTGCGCGGCGACGGCCGCCACTTCGTGTCGCTGGACAAGGCGATCAAGACGATGCGCGACACCGGCAGGGACATGCTCGACAAATACAAGGAGACCTCGCGCGGCGGCCTCGCCGTCAACGTCATCGAGTGCTGACCCCCCCCCCCCCGCCGTGATCTTGTAATTTGTCGCAGGCGATGCCCCTCACCTGCACCGGAGCCCTTCGTGATCATGCAGAAAATCGGCGAGCACCCTCCTGACCTGCCGTGGAACCGTTCGTGATCATGCACGCGGGCAGAACGTCGGCCGGAGCCAATAAGGTGGTGACTTCCCCGGCGAGGAGGAGGGCCGTCACGTGAGGTGGCGCGAGGCGCTGCGCCCGCATCGGGCGTTCCTGGTCGTGCTGGTGGCGGGCGTCGCACTGCGCGCGCTCGCCGTGCTCGGCTACCGGCCCGCGTTGTGGTTCTGGGCCGATTCCTTCGCCTACCTCAGCTCGGCCCTCGACCTGCGGCCGCTGCCCTCGCGGCCGTCCGGCTACTCGCTTTTCCTGGCGGCGCTGAGCCCGCTGGGAAGTATCACCGCCGTCGTGATCGTCCAGCACCTGCTCGGTCTCGGCATGGCCGTCTGCGTCTACGCGGTGCTGCGCCGGCGGACACGGCTGCCGGGCTGGGGAGCGGCGCTGGCGGCGGCGCCGGTGCTGCTCGACGTCCACCAGATCCAGCTCGAACACCTCATCATGGCGGACCTGCTGTTCACCGCACTGGTCGTGGCCGCCGTGACGATCCTGTTGTGGCGCCCTCGCCCGGGCGCGTGGTCCGTCGTCGCGGCGCTGCTGCTGCTCGGATGCGCCACGGTCACCCGCACCCTCGGGCTGCCCCTGATCGCGCTGGCGCTACTGCCGGTGCTGTTCGCCGGACGCTGGAGGACCGCCCTCGCCGGACTCGCCGCCGCGTCCGCCGTGCTCGGCGGGTACGCCGTCTGGTTCCACGACGCCCACGGGTCGTACGGGATGGGCGGCAGCAGCACGTGGTTGTGGTCGCGCACGATGACCTTCGCCGACTGCTCGGTGATGAAGCCGCCGAAGGAACTGGCGGTGCTGTGCCCGTCGGAGCCCAGGCTCGCCGCGCCCGCCTACATCTGGGCCGCCGACTCGCCCATCCAGCGGGTGAAGAAGGACAAGGACCGGCTGGCGAGCGAGTTCGCCTCGCTGGCGATCCGCAGCCAGCCCCTCGACTTCCTGGCGACCGGGCTGCACGACGCCATGTGGGCGTTCGAATGGGACCGGAAGGTCTACCCCGCCCCGGGCACGCAGAGCGCGTACGTGTTCCCCGCCTCGGTGAAGCCGTTCACCTCCAAGGTGGCCTCCGGCGGCCGTACGGCGGGCGCGCTGACCACCGCCTACCAGGGGAGCTCCGGGGACACGACCGTGGTCGAGCCGTTCGCGGGGTGGCTGCGCGCCTACCAGGAGCAGGGCTTCCTACGCGGGCCGCTGCTGGCGGCGATCCTGCTGGCCGGGCTCGCCGGGCTGGTGACCAGGCGGTGGTCGGCGCTGCTGCCCTGGGCCGCGGCGGCGGCCCTGCTTCTGCTGCCGCCCCTGATCGCCGCCTTCGACCACCGCTATGTGGTGCCCGTCGTGCCGCTCGCCTGCCTGGCCGCCGGGCTCGCCCTCGGCACGGGCGCGACCGCCGCGCCGTGGCGCGCGGAGGGCAGATCAGGGGACAAATCAGGGGGACGGTCAGCGAGGCGGTCAGCGGCGGCGGACATGCAGGCGAACGACCGCAAGCGCGTCGTCGCGGCCGACCGCGCGGCGAACGCGTGAGATCGCCGACTCGTCCAGCCGCCTGATCACCTGCCGCACGTCGGCCGACCGCCGCAGCGACACCGAAATCCGCACCCTGCCGTCGCGTACGAGCCTGACCGAGATGTGGCCGATCCCGTCGATCCCCTTCAGCGCCACGCCGAGCATGGCGATGCCGGCGCCGGTGCGGCTGCCGACCCGGCCCCAGCCGAGCGCCAGGAAGAGCCAGCGGGTCGCGACCAGCGCGAGCACCATGGCCGCCCCGGCCAGCAGGGGCAGCGCCCACGGCTTCCCGTCGGCCACCCTCCCGTCGACCACGCTCGCGTCGATCAGGGCCACGCCCGGCCGCCCGCGCACGGCGGTCAGCAGGCCGAGACCCCCCGCGACCAGCGCGAGGCCCACCAGCAGGAGCCCGACGCGGTTTCCCCAACGCGGACGCACCTCAGCCCCCTCTCCTGCGCAGCCGTACGACCACCTCCTGGCGGGACCGGACGCCGAGGCCCGACAGCCGGTCCCCGACCGCCGCGCCGACCTCGCGCAGCAGGGCGCCGGTCGTGTCCGCGTCGGCCACCACGGCGACCTCGATCCGCCTGCGGAGGATGTGGACGCCGGCCCGCCGGACGTGCTCGACCTCACGGGCCGAGGCGGCGAGCGTCCGGCGCAGACCGGCGCGGGTCAGTCCCATCGCGAGCAGCGGATCCCGGCATTCCAGGGGCATGAGCCGGGGACGGCCGGGAACGAGCGCGAGGGCCACCAGTCCCGCCCCGCACACGACCATGCCGATCGCGGCGGCGGGGACGACCGGGTCGCCCGTCGTGAGGTTCAGCAGCCGGGACGGCAGCCGCCAGGGCGGCAGCATGCCAAGCATGACGGCGACGACCACGGCGGTGAGCACCCAGCCGAGCAGGGCGATCACCACGGCGACCACGACGGCGGCCGGAGTCCGGGCCGGCCGCAGGACGCGCACCGCGCTCCGCCGACCCGTCGCAGCGCCCCTGCCGCCTGTGTCGCCTGTGTCGCTTCCGGCGCCCTCGACATCCGCGCCCCTGGCGCCCTTGCCGCCGCTGCCACCCTTGGTGCCCTTGGCGCCCGAGTCGCTTCCGGCGCCCTGCGCGCTCCTCGCCGACGAACCCGCCAGGATTCCCTGCACGACGCTCATCAGCCGTTCACCCTTCCCGCTCACCGTGCCGGGTCCGCTCGGTAGTCACCTCACCATGGGTACACGGAGCGGTGACGGGACGGGCGGGTCACCCGCCGCCTTGCGCGATCATGGCGGCGCCACGGCGGAGTTTTTGCCCAGGCCCGGTTAACGTGAACCGCGCTCATGTGTTTCCGGGCGGCGCCGTACTAGGCTGCGCCCATGGACGACCGACAGCGTCTCGACCAGGCGACGGCCCACCTTGAGCCGCCCTTCGCCGTCCTCGACATGGACGCGCTCCGGTCGAACGCGGCCACCATGGTGCGCCGGGCCCGGGGCAAGCCGATCCGGGTGGCCAGCAAGTCGATCCGCTGCCGGGCCGTGCTCGAACGGATCCTGGCCATGGACGGCGTCTCCGGCGTCATGGCCTTCACGCTGCCCGAGGCGCTGTGGCTGGTCTCCACCGGCCTGCGGGACGTGCTCGTGGCCTACCCCACCGCGGACAGGACCGCGCTGCGCGCCCTCGGATCGGACGAGGTGGCGGCACGGGAGATCACCGTCATGGTGGACTCGCCCGAGCACCTCGACCTCATCGAGAGCCTGCGACTCCCCCACCGGATCCGGGTCTGCCTGGACATCGACGCGGGGTTCGTGACCCTCGGCGGCGCGTTCCGGGCGGGCGCGCTGCGCTCGCCGATCCGCGAGCCCGAGCAGGCCGCCGAGATCGCCGCGCACATCGCCAAACGTCCCGGCGTGCGGCTGACCGGGCTCATGGCGTACGAGGCCCAGATCGCCGGGATGGGCGACGACGTTCCGGGACCGTACGGCCGAGCGGTGCGCTGGATGCAGGAGCGGTCGCGCCGCGAGCTGATCGTGCGGCGCGGCCGGATCGTGCAGGCCCTGCGCCAGGTCGCCGACCTGGAGTTCGTCAACGGCGGCGGAACGGGAAGCATCGAGAAGACCGTCGCCGAGCGGGCGATCACCGAGGTCGCGGCGGGCTCGGGATTCTTCCATCCCCGGCTGTTCGACTTCTACCGGGGCTTCACCGGCCGTCCGGCGGCGCTGTTCGCCCTGCCCGTCGTGCGCAAGCCGGCTCCCGACGTCGCGACCGTGCTCGGAGGGGGCTATCCCGCCTCCGGGGCCCCCGGGCCCACCCGGCTGCCCCAGCCGTACCTGCCGGCGGGGCTCAGATATCACTCGGACGAGGGGGCGGGCGAGGTGCAGACGCCGCTTCTGGGCGAGGCCGCGGCCGACCTACGCCTCGGCGACCGCGTCTGGTTCCGCCACGCGAAGGCCGGGGAGCTGTGCGAGCGCTTCGCCGCCTTGCACCTCGTGGAGGGCGACCGGGTGGCCGAGGAGGTCCCGACCTACCGCGGCGAGGGCAGGACCTTCCTGTGACCGCGGGCCCGGCCTCGTGATCGTTCCCGCGGGGACGCGAACGCCGCCGTGAACCGCGTCACGGCGGCGTCGTCGGGCGGCGGGTCAGCGGGAGCGGCGGGAGCGGCGGCGCAGCAGCACGACGGCCGCGCCCACGACGACGACCACGCCGATCCCGATCAGCACCGGGGCGATGCCGGGCGCCGGATACTCCGCGGGCTGCTCGCCCTCGCCGTCGGCCGGGGCGTACGTGCGCGGTCCCAGGACCATGTCCTCCACGGACGTGACGAAGTCACGCGCGTTGGCCTTCGCCTTCTCGACGCCGCGCTCCGCGACCCGCTTCGGGCTCACCCGGTCCGCGATGGCGTCGACCGTGCGAGCGAGCTCCGCCCGCGTGCGCTCGATCTTCCGTTCCAGCGCATCGGGATCGGTGTCCGCCATGCGATCCCCCTCCTGTGGTATTCGTGTGTGATCAGTCTGCCAGGTCCGGCGGTCGCCCCGCACAGGGGCTGAGCCGGTAGTTTGGTGGACGCTTGCCCGCCGATCGCCGCGGGTCACCTTTTTCCGGAGGACGAGATGAGCAAGCTCCAGCCCGGCGACGCCGCGCCGGACTTCACCCTGACCGACGCCGACGACAACGAGGTCTCGCTGGAGTCGTTCCGCGGCAGGCGGGTCATCCTGTACTTCTACCCGGCGGCGATGACCCCCGGGTGCACCAAGCAGGCCTGCGACTTCCGCGACAACCTCGGCGCGCTGACCGAGCAGGGCTTCGTGGTGCTGGGCGTTTCCAAGGACAAGCCCGCCAAGCTGCGGCAGTTCCGCGAGCGCGACGCGCTGACCTTCCCGCTGCTGTCCGACACCGGTCTGGACGTGCACAAGGCGTACGGCGCGTACGGCGAGAAGACGAACTACGGCAAGACCGTGATGGGCGTCATCCGCTCCACATTCGTCGTCGACCCCGACGGAAAGATCGAGAAGGCCCTCTACAACGTGAAGGCCACCGGTCACGTCGCCCGGCTCACGAAAGAGCTGGGGATTTCCTGAAATATCCCTTTCGTTGCCCTCCCGGAATTGTCGGCGGCGGCCGATAAATTCCGGGGCATGGCGAAGTACAAGTACACCCCTGAATTGCTCGCCGCCGCGGCCGCCGGCGCGAGCAGCATCGCCGACGTGCTGCGCCACCTCGGCATCCCGTGGTCGGGCGGCGCCCACGCGCACATCAGTCGCCGCCTCAAGCACTTCGGCATCGACACATCCCACTTCCTCGGCCAAGCCCACAGGCGAGGACAGACATCTCCCCGACGTAGCCTTCCGGCGGAAGTGCTGGTCCTGAACCCCCCGGGCGCCACCCGGGAGAAGCCCACCAAGCTCCGGCGGGTGCTGCGCGAAGTAGGAGTCCCCTACCGCTGCGCAGACTGTAAGATAGGCGGCACTTGGCAGGGCCGGCCGTTGACATTGCACATCGACCACATCAACGGCAACTGGCTGGACAACAGAAAAGAGAATCTGAGGTTCCTCTGCCCGAACTGCCATTCTCAGACAGAGAATCTCGCAGGAAAGGGAAGAGGAAAAGGGGTCGTAGTCCAACGGCAGGAGACCGCGGCTTTAGGTGCCGTACAGTGCGGGTTCGAATCCCGCCGACCCCACAATCAATCATTTGAGAATAACGGCGCATCGAATACCGTCAAAGAAATTAGTCTTTCAGACAAGAGAAGGCGTCTGCGAAGATGGCCGTGATGGTCACCGCGGACGACCTCGCCTTTCTCGAGCGTCTCATGGCGACGCAGGGTGCCCCGTCGCGGTCCTCCGTCATCCGGACGGCGATCGCGCTGCTCCGCGCTCAGAGCGAGCGGGAGTGACCGTCATGGGAGTCCGGCGGTACCCGTAGGTGCGCGCCGGCCCCTCCGCCGGCACGCACCTGTGGGATCTCCGGAAGGAAGTCTCAGCCGGGCGCCTGGCAGCGCACTCCGGCGTCGGTCTGCCTGCACCAGGGCGGCAGGCCGTCCTGGGACTGCGGCGCGTCCTGACCGTTGCCTGGAGGGAAGAAACGCTGCCGGTCGCCTCCGCCGTCCCAGCTCGTCCCCGCGCCCGCCCGGTCCCAGATCATGCTGGTGACGGCCACGACGCCACCGCCGAGGAGCGCTCCGATAATCGCGGACGCGACGCCGACGGCGACGAGTTGCCCGGCGTGTCCGCGGGGACGCCGGGCCGCCAGGCGCGCGGGGACGCCGGGCCGCGGGGCGGACGCGAACCGTGGCCGCAGGTCCTGCCAGCCCGGCGCGTTCCATCCCGCGCCACCGGGGCCGAAGGCATACCCGCTGCCGGGCGGGGGCGCGCCCACGGATCCCGATCCAGGCCTGCTACCGGGACCGGACCAGGGCGAGCCCGCCCCTGCGGCCCCGGGCATGTTCGACGGGCTGGTCCAGGGTGATGTGGGATTGTTTCGAGGTGGCAGTGGCGCGGTCGGCGCGGTCGGCGCGGTGGGCCCGTCTGGCGCGGTCGGTGCGGTCGGCCCATTCGGCCCGTTCGGCGACGTGGATCCGGTCGGCGCGGATGTGGCCGGCCCAGCACCGGCCGACCCGGTCGGTGCGCCCGGCGTAGCGGGCTCAGCCGATCCGCTGGTCGCGGCCGGCTCACTCGGCCCGGCCGACCCCATCTCCGGCTCCGTCTCCGGCTCCGTTTCCGACCGCGTTTCCGGCTCCGGGCGCGGGCCGCGCGACTCGTCCCCTGCGCCGCGCGGCGCCGCGTCCTGATCCGCCATCCAAATCTCCCTTTACCCGCTTCACAGAAGCGTTCCCGGAAGCAAGCATGCGCCGAGATCCGTAAGAACGGCGTAAACGCGGCGGGCGGCTGCGACCTGAGTCGTACCGCCGTATCCGCCGCAAGGGTGAGCCGTTCCTGAGCAGCCGATACGTATGGTTGGGTACGTGTTCGGCAGAATGCGCGCCTGGACCCGGCGCCACAGCAAGCTCGTGGACACGCTCACGGTCTCTCCACTGGCGTTGTTGAGCCTGATCAGCGTCGAGGTCTTCAGCCGGTCCAGCCCGTTCGGGGCACGGCAGGTCGGCGTGCCGGGGCTGCTGCTGCTGTCGGCCGCGCTCATCGTTCCGCTGGTGTGGCGCCGCGACCACCCTCGTGAGGTGTTCGCGGTGGTCGCCACCGTCAGCTTCGTCCAGTGGCTGCTCAACGTCGTCGTCCTGCCCGCCAACATCGCGGTCCTCGTCGCGCTGTACAACGTCGTCTCGCGCCGCACGCTCCGGTGGGCGCTGGCCGCCGGGGCGGTCGCGGAGCTCGGGCTGCTGCTGGCGATGATCCGCTGGACTCCCGAGGCCGGGCGGGCGTGGCTGTCGTCTTCGGCCTTCATCGTCGCCGTCTGGCTCGCCGGGATCTACGCCAACACCCGCCGCCGCTATGTGGAGGGCCTGGTCGAACGCGCCGAGCGGGCCGAGCGGGAGCGCGACCAGCAGGCGCGCATCGCCGCCTCGGCCGAGCGCGCCCGTATCGCCCGCGAGCTGCACGACGTGGTCGCGCACAACGTCAGCGTGATGGTCGTCCAGGCCGACGGCGCGGGATACGCCATCGACGGCGACCCCGAGCAGGCGCGGCGCGCGCTGCAGGCGATCTCGGCGACCGGGCGGCAGGCGCTGACCGAGATGCGCAGGCTGGTGGGCGTGCTGCGGCAGGACGCCGGCAGCCCGGCGGAGGAGTACGCTCCACAGCCCGGCGTCGCCCAGCTCGGCGACCTGATCGGGCAGGTCAGGGATTCGGGGCTGCCGACGGAGTTCACCGTGTCCGGCACCGCCCCCACCCTGCCGGAGGGTGAGCAGCTCGCCGTCTACAGGATCGTGCAGGAGGCGCTGACGAACGTGCTCAAGCACGGCGGTCCGGGCGCGCGGGCCTGGGTGGAGATGACGTACGGCGGGGGCGAGATCGAGCTGAGGATCAGCGACGACGGCAGGGGCGCCGCGGCGCCGCGACTGGTCGGCGGGCACGGGCTGATCGGCATGCGGGAGAGGGCGGCGATGTACGGCGGAAGCGTCCAGGCGGCTCCCCGGCCGGGCGGCGGGTTCCGGGTGGTCGTCCGGATTCCCGTCGGGGTGGCCGCGTGACCCGACGCCACCGTCCTCCGCCGCGGTGGCCGGTCCTCACCAGAGCGTGGGAACCGGCCTTCCCAGGAGCGTGGGGACCCGGCTGTCCCCCGGCCGCGTACGGTTACGGGGATCACGGTGACGACGAGCGGAGCGGCAGTGATACGCGTCATGCTGGTGGACGACCAGGAACTGGTGCGGACCGGGTTCCGGATGGTCCTCGGGGCGCAGCCGGACATCGAGGTCGTGGGCGAGGCGGCGAACGGGCTGGCGGCCGTCGAGGCGCTGCGCACGGTCGAGGCGGACGTGGTCCTCATGGACGTCCGCATGCCGCGGATGGACGGCGTGGAGGCGGCCCGCGTGATCTGCGCGGCGCCGGACGGCCCCAAGGTGCTGATCCTGACGACGTTCGACCTCGACGAGTACGCGTTCGCCGCGATCAAGGCGGGAGCGGCGGGGGTCCTGCTGAAGGACGTGCCGCCGGCCGAGCTGATCAACGCGATCCGGTCGGTCCACTCCGGGGACGCGGTGGTGGCGCCGAGCACGACCCGCCGCCTGCTCGACCGCTTCGCCGTGCTCCTGCCGGAGGGGGACGCGCGACGGCAGGACGCGGGGGTGCTGACGGCGCGGGAGCGGGAGGTGATGGTCCACGTGGCCCGCGGCCTGTCGAACTCCGAGATCGCGGCGCGCCTGCATCTCGCGGAGGCGACCGTGAAGACCCACCTCGGCCGCATCCTGGCCAAGCTGGGGCTGCGCGACCGGGCCCAGGTGGTCGTCTACGCGTACGAGACCGGCGCGGTCGCCCCCGATCATCCACGGGGCTGAGTCCGGCCTACCTCACAAGTCGCACACGTCCCGGCGGGGCCGTCCCGTGGCCGCACGCCGAGGACGTCCGCGAGGCGGAGGAAACGCCCTGATCACGGCCATAGCGTGGCGTCATG
Source organism: Microbispora bryophytorum (assembly GCF_006874465.1). Taxonomy (GTDB): domain Bacteria; phylum Actinomycetota; class Actinomycetes; order Streptosporangiales; family Streptosporangiaceae; genus Microbispora; species Microbispora bryophytorum. The sequence continues at coordinate 48,853 of NZ_VIRL01000007.1, forward strand.
ACCACAACAACCCAGGTTCGCGCCGCCGTCGTCGCGCGGGGACTGACGAAGGTGTACGGCGAGGGCGACGCGGCGGTGCACGCGCTGCGCGGCATCGATGTCGGCTTCGCCGCGGAGGCGTTCACCGCGATCATGGGGCCGTCCGGCTCCGGCAAGTCCACCCTGATGCACTGTCTGGCCGGATTGGACACCGTGACGGACGGACAGGTGATCATCGGCGACGTCGAGATCACCGGTCTGAACGACAAGCAGCTCACGCTCCTGCGACGCGAGCGCGTGGGTTTCATCTTTCAGGCGTTCAACCTGCTGCCGACGCTGACGGCCGAGCAGAACATCCTGCTCCCCTTGGAGATCGCGGGCCGCCAGGCCGACCAGGCGTTGTTCGACCGCGTGATCGAGACGGTCGGCCTGCGGGACCGGCTCAGGCACAAGCCGGGCGAGCTGTCGGGCGGCCAGCAGCAGCGCGTCGCCGTGGCGCGGGCGCTCATCAGCAAGCCCCAGGTGATCTTCGCCGACGAGCCGACCGGCAACCTCGACTCGCGCAGCGGCGCCGAGGTGCTGGCGTTCCTGCGCAGGTCCGTACGCGAGCTCGGGCAGACGATCGTGATGGTGACGCACGACCCCGTGGCGGCGTCGTACGCCGACCGGGTGGTCTTCCTGCGCGACGGGCTGCTGGTGAGCGAGGTCGAACGGCCGACGCCGCAGACCGTGCTCGACACGCTGATGGCGCTGGAGGCCTGAGCCGTGTTCAGGACCACCCTCACCGGGCTCCTGGCGCATCGCCTGCGCCTGGTGCTCACCTCCCTGGCGATCGTGCTCGGGGTCGGCTTCATCGCGGGCACGTTCGTGCTCACCGACACCATCGACGCCGGGTTCTCCCAGTCGTTCGCCGCGGACGCCGACAAGGTAGACGTGGTGGTGACGCCCAAGGACGGCGCCGAGCCCGACGGGAACCTGCCGGAGAGCGCGCTCGCCGCGGTCAAGGCGGTGCAGGGCGTCAAGGACGCCCAGCCGATGGTGTCCGGGGACGCGCCGCTGATCGGCAAGGACGGCAAGGTCGTGGGCGACTACCCCACCGCCGGTGTGTCCATTCCGGCGAGCCGCATCAAGATCACCTCTGGGAGGGCGCCCTCCGCCGCCGCAGAGGCGGTGCTCGACAGGAACACCGCCAAGGCCCAGGGGTTCGCGCCCGGAGCCACCGTCACGGTGCTCGACCAGGCCGGCAAGCGACAGGAGTTCCACCTCGTCGGGATCTTCGATGTGGGCCTCGACCAGGACCTCGCCTACCGGGGAGCGGTCGCCTTCACCCCCGGCACGGCGCGGCGCGTCACCGGCGCCAAGGGCTTCACCGAGATCGACGTCATCTCCTCGGGGCCCTCGCCGGAGCGCCTGCGTACGGCCGTCGCGGCGGCAGTCGGCGACGCGGAGGCCGTGACCGGGCGGGAACACGCCGACGAGGTGGCCAAGCGCAACCACGTGGACACGTCCTACATGCGGCTGGGTCTGCTGCTGTTCGGCGCGGTCGCGCTGCTCGTCGCCGCGCTCGTCATCTACAACACCTTCAACATCCTGGTCGCGCAGCGGATGCGCGAGATGGCGCTGCTGCGCTGCATCGGCGCGACCAAGCGGCAGGTCTTCGGCTCGATCGTGCTGGAGTCGGCCGTGGTCGGCCTGCTGTCGTCGGTGCTCGGCCTGCTGACGGGCCTCGGCCTCGGGGCCGGCGCGGTCGCCGTGCTGCGGGCCGTCGGGACGGACATCCCCACGGGCACCGTGAGCCTGTCCCCGCAGACGATCGCCGTCGGCATGTGCACCGGCGTCGTCGTGACGATGGCCGCCGCCCTGCTCCCGGCGCGGCAGGCCACCCGCGTGCCGCCCGTCGCGGCGCTGCGCACGCAGGTCGAGGAGCACGCGTTCCGCACCGGGGTCGTACGGGTGGTGTTCGCCGCCCTGTTCCTGCTGGCCGGGGCCGGCCTCACCGCGGTGGGCGTGCTGCAGAAGCCGGGCCAGGCGGCGCTGCTGGCGGTCATGGCGGGCGGCGTGCTCGTGTTCTTCGCGGTGCTCATCCTCGGCCCGGTGATCGTACGGCCGCTGAGCGGGCTGGCCGGCTGGGTGCCGGCGCGGCTGTTCGGCGTGCCGGGGCGGCTCGCCGTGAGCAACTCGCGGCGCAACCCCAAGCGGGCGGCGACCACGACGGTGGCCCTGACCGTCGGCGTGACGCTGATGACGTTCATGGCGGTCCTGACCTCCACGATGCGGACCACCGTGAGCGGCCAGCTCGACCAGCAGTTCCCCGCCGACTACATCCTGTCCTCGCAGACGGGCACGATCCCCCGCCAGGTCGCCGACACGCTGCGCGCGAGCCGCGACCTGGCGGCGGTGACCGAGTTCCGCGGGAAGAAGGCCAAGGTGAACGGCCGCGAGTTCGAGGTGGGCACGGTCACCCAGTCGGCCATCGGCACCGCCATCGAGCCGGAGGCGTCGTCCGGCACGATGGACGGCTTCGGCGGGAGCGAGGTCGCGGTGGCCGACTTCGTGGCCCAGGACCTCGGCGTCAAGGTGGGCGACACCGTGACCGTCGCGTCAGGCGGCCGGAAGACCCCCCTCAAGGTCGTGGCGGTGCTGAAGGCCGACGTGTCCCTGCTGCCGCCCTTCACCATGGCCGAGCAGGCGTTCGAGCAGCACTTCGGCACGGTGGGCGACGCGCGGATTCTGGTGGACGCCTCCGACGGCGTGGCGCCCGAGCGGGCGCGCAAGGTCGTGGACGACGCCACGGCGGCCTACCCGGCGGTCAAGGTCGGCAGCACCACCGAGATCCGCGGCCAGTTCGACGAGGCCATCGACTCGATCCTCATGATCGTCACCGGGCTGCTGGCCCTCGCGATCGTGATCTCACTGCTCGGCATCGCCAACACGCTGTCGCTGTCGGTGCACGAGCGCACCCGCGAGTCCGCGCTGCTGCGCGCCCTAGGCCTGACCAGGACGCAACTGCGGGGCATGCTTTCGGTCGAGGCGCTGGTCCTCGGCCTGGTGGGCGCGATCGTCGGCGTCGTGCTCGGCGTCGCGTACGGCTGGGCGGCCACGGCGACGCTCACGGAGAACGTCTCCTTCCGGCTTCCGATCGAGCAGATCCTGATCTTCATCGCCGCTTCGGGCCTGGCCGGAGTGCTCGCCGCGGTGCTGCCCGCCCGCCGCGCCGCCCGGGCCTCGGTCGTCGGGGCACTTGCCGACTCCTGACGATCGTCACTCGGAGACCGGCGGCGAGGAGGGGGTGCCGGGGCCGGCCGCCACCCCGGGCAGGATCCGGCGGAGGTGATGGTCGACGATCGCGGCCGCGTCGTCGACGCCGAACTCCCCGAGCAGCACCCCGTCCGCGAGGCCACGCGCGAGACCGAGCAGCGCGTGGGCCTCCGCGCCGGGATCGACGTCCGGTGCCGCGCCGGAGGCCGCCAGCAACGCGGTGATCTCGCGATGGACGGCGTCGCCGCCGGCACGATAGAGGGCGCGGATCTCCGGGTCGGCGACGGCCATGCTCAAGAACGCGTGCCCGGCGAGCAGCGGGACCACCGCGGTCACGCCCAGTTCGACGATCGCGAACAGCACGCGCCGCAGCGTGTCCGCCGGGCCTCGAGCGTCCCGGACGGCCTCGCGGACATGGCGCTCGATCTCTTCCCTCAGGATCTGGGCACTGGCGCGCAGCAGATCGGCTTTCCCGGCGAAGTAGTGCTGCACGAGCCCCTTGGAGACGCCGGCCTCCTGTGCCACCTGCCCGATGGTCACTCCGGCCAGGCCGTCTCGCGCGCACAGCCGCAGCGCCGCCTGGACGATCTCCTCCCGCCGAGCCGCGTGATCGACCTTTTTCGGCACGGCCCGCTCCTTTTTGACGATACGAACGTATTGTGATTTCGATGCAATACGATCGTATCGCCAAGTGTGAACGGGAGGAGCCGTACGTGACCGACCCCGTGCGGCCCAACATCGGAGCAGAGTTCCGTCGGCGGCGCCTCGGGCACTTCCGGGACGCGCCGGCCTACGCGCGCTACCGGCAGATCTACGACCGGGCCATGGCCGGCCTCCCGCCGTACGACGGATTCCAGGACGTACCGACCGGCTTCGGAACCGTCCGCGCCTACCGCTTCGGCGCGGACGGCGCCGATGCCGGGACGCCGCTCCTCCTGCTGCCGGGACGCACCGCATCCACCCCGATGTGGGCGCCGAACCTCGCCGGTCTCCGCGCCCGTGGCCGTGCCGTCTACGCGATCGACCTGCTCGGCGAGCCCGGCCTCTCGGTGCAGAGCAGGCCGTTCGCGAACGCGGCCGACCACGGCGTGTGGCTCGCGGAGCTCCTGACCGGGCTCGGCCTCGCCCGGACGCACCTACTGGGCGTGTCGATCGGCGGGTGGACCGCCTTCCGGCTCGCCATGCACGCTCCGGAGAAGGTCACCTCCCTGAGCCTGCTCGATCCCGCCTGCCTGTTCGGCCGGATCACCTGGAAGGCGGTCGCCGTCTCGCTGGGAACGGTCGGGCCGCTCCCGGAACCGTGGCGCATGCGACTGCTGAGCTGGATCTCCGGAGGAGCCGACGCCTCCGGAGACGAGCCGGTCGCCGCTCTGATCTCCGCCGGGATGCGGGACTTCGCCGCCTTCCTCCCCCCGCCGACGTACCCTTCGGACGACGAGGTCGCCGCGGTCGACGTACCGACCCTCGCCGTGATCGCCGGGCGCAGCATCATCCACCATCCAGGCAGGGCCGCGGAACGCGCCCGCCGGCTGCTCGCCCAAGGCGTCGTCGAGCTGTGGCCGGATGCCTCCCACGCCCTCAACGGCGAGTTCCCCGAGCGGGTCGCCGCCCGGGTCCTCGACTTCGTCGACCGGCTCGACGCGGACGACGCTCTCCACGGCCGTCACTGACCGTCGTCGCCGCCGGGCCCGTGCCCGCCGCCAGGGCCGTCACAGGCGGCGGCCCTGGCGGTCGATCACCACCGCGAAGACCCCCGTGACATCCTCGTACGGCGGTTCCACGGCCATGTGACCCCGCTGGGCGTCGATCCACAGGACCTCGCCCCGGCAGTTGACGGCGTTCCACGCGTGGCTGCCTCCTCCTGCCCAGCGGGTGATGAGGACGGCGGCGGCACCGTGACCGCCGAAGATCAGCCGCTGCGCGATCGCCACATATGCCCGGCGGCCGTGGCCCACGTATTCGAAGCGGTGCCCGAGCCACTCCTCGGCCCGGGCGACGCCTCCCGTCTCCCCGGTCAGCAGCGGGCGCCCCGACCCGTCGTACTCCGGCTGCCTGCGAGCCGCCACGACGGCCTCGCCATGCCAGGTGGACATCACCGACAGCGCGCAGTCGACGGCGTTGTTGGACCTGAACGCGTCCTCCGTCGGGCCTTCGGCGTTGATCAGGCGGATCCACGTGCCGCGCGGGTCCGGGAAGCGCCCTCTCACCGCCTGCACGAGGCTCACCTGACCGTCCGGATCCGCCTCGGCCAGGCCACCGGGTTTGCCGTACGAGCGGGTCTCCTCCAGCCGTCGCGGGCGACCCGGGCCGTCCAGCCAGTCGCGTTCGGTCTCGTCGTGCAGCACGGCCGACCAGAAGTCGTCGGCGTCCGCGAAGTCGCCCGTCGCGGGACCGTCGTCCACGGCCCCGCCGGGCGTCTCCGCGAGCCACAGGCCCTGGCCCGTCTGAGCACCGGCGTCAGGTCCCGTCCCGGGCGGCGGCTCGCCCGGCCGATCGCCCTCGAACGCCACGGCCGTCGAGGTCTCGCCCGACTCCGCATCGTCGTGCGTCCCGGCGACGGCGATCTCCAGGTGATCTCCGGGCACGGCCGGGTCCTCGACGTCGTCCTCGTGCTCGACCCCGGCTTCGACGTCGGCTTCGACGTCGTCCGCCTCAGTTCCGGCGGTCCGGCGCTGCTCCACATGCGCGAAATCGCCCCAGTCGTGCGAGCCGGACTCCCCGAGGCCGGGCTCTTCCGCGTCCGCCTCTCCCGAGCCCAGCCCTTCCGAACCCGACCCTTCCGAACCAGCCTCTTCCGCGCCCGACCCTTCCGAGCCCGGCCCTTCCGGGCCCGGCCCTTCTGTGGGCGATGGCGAGCCGTCGAGTGCGGCGTCGGCGGCGGTCCCCGCGGTGGCCTCCCCGGCGGTCTCCCCCGTGGCCTCCTCGGTGGCCTCCCCGTCTGTCGCCTCGGCCGCCGCCTCTCCCGCCGCTTCCGGAGCCTCCCCCGGGTCCTCGAACCCCTCGAGGTCTTCGGCGTCCGCTAATCCTTCGAAGCCCTCGGAATCCTCGGAATCCTCGGCGTCATCCGACTCTCCAATGCCTCTCCGGTCCCGGATGTCGCCGGCATCTCTCCCGTCTCCGGCGTCGCCGGTGTCCTCGGTGTTCCCGGTGTTCCCGGTGTTCCCGGTGTTCCCGGCGTCTGTGGGCGTCGCGGCGGGGAAGTCGTCCCCGCTGTCAGACGACCTTGGTTCCCAAGGGTCCGGCGACCCTGTTTCCCTGACGTCTGGCGACCCCGCACGCCGTCCGGTCGGCGACCCCAGGCCATGTCCCCCGCGTCCCCCGATCTCGCCGTTCCTTGCGGCCGGCACCACTGGCATGGTCACGGTGTCCGCGCCCAGCGGCAGCGCCGCGAGCCGAACTTCCAGGCGGCGGTCCTCCAGCGAAGGCGCAGGCGCCTCGGCGGCCTGCTCGTAGTCCCGCCATCGCCGGCCGTCGGCCGACACGACCGGGTTGTACACACCGGACGGCAGCCGCCACCTCGCATGCCGGCGCGTCCTTTCCTGGCTCACGCGCTTGGCCCCCCTCCTCGCGCACATCAGGGTGCCGATGGTAGGGGCGGGCCGTCCGAAGCACGGCGGGTTTTCCCAACTCCAGACCCGGCTCTGCACCGGGAGACGTGCGGGGGACGGTCAGCGGGCCGTCACGGTGATCGTGTGGTAGCCGGTGGCGCCGTCGGGGGCGGGTGGGAGCTCGTCCGCTGTCTGGGTGTAGCCGGTCGCGTCGGTGGCCCGCACGGAGATCGTGTGGCGGCCCGGCGTCAGGTCCAGGTCGAGCGACCACTGCCTCCAGGTGTCGAGACCCGGGACGTCGGCGAGCCTCGCCTGCCGCCACGCGCCGCCGTCCACCCCCACCTCGACCGCGTCGACGCCGCGGTGCTGCGCCCAGGCGACGCCCGCCACGGTCGTACGGCCCGTCGTGACCTTGTCCCCGTCATGGGGCAGGTCGATCCTGGACTGGGTCTTGATCGGGCCTCGTGGGGCCCAGCCGCGCGGCGTCCAGTAGCCCTCCTCCTGGTCGAAGCGGGTAGCCCTGATCTCGGTGACCCACTTCGTCGCCGACACGTACCCGTACAGTCCGGGCACGACCTGACGGACCGGGAAGCCGTGGGCCTCCGGGAGCACCTCGCCGTTCATGGCGACGGCGAGCAGCGCGTCGCGGCCGTCCATGACCACGTCGACCGGTGTGCCGCAGGTCCAGCCGTCGTCGGAGACGCTGAGCAGCATGTCGGCCTCGCGGCGGACCCCGGCCTCGCGCAGCACGTCGGCGAGCCGGGCGCCGAGCCAGCGGGCGTTGCCGGCGTACGGCCCGCCGACCTCGTTGGACACGCAGGTCAGCGTGACGTCCGCCTCGGTCAGGGGGCGTTTGAGCAGGTCGGCGAAGGTCAGCTCGACCGGCCTGTCCACCAGTCCATGGATCTTCAGGGTCCAGCGGGCCGGGTCCACCGACGGCACGACGAGCGCGGTGTCGACACGGTAGAACTCCGCGTTGGGCGTGACGAACGGCGTGAGGCCGGGAATCCGCAGGTCCGCCCCGGCGGGGATCGGCGCGGCCGGGCGCGCCGCGCGCGGCAGCATCTTGGCCACGCCACGCCGGGCCAGTTCGGCGTCCTTGGAGCCCGACAGCAGCCGTCCGCCGAGACCGGCGACGCCCGCCACCGCGACCCCCGCGGCCGCCCCGGTCAGAAGCCTGCGCCGGTCGAAGGTGTACAGCGCGGAGCCCGATCCCGTGCCCGGGCCACCTCCTGCCCGCATGACGGGCGGCAGGGCGGGGCGCTCCTCCCCCACGGTCGCGGCTCTCGTGCGCTCACCCGACGACGGTCCTGCCGGCGCGTGCGCCGCCAGGACCGTGGCGCCCGTCGCCTGGTCTGCGGCCCGGCCGGTGGCCCGGCTGGCGGCCCGGCTGGCGGCGACGTACTCCTCCTCGTCGCCGCCCATGGCGCGGCGCATCAGGCGCGACAGGGTCCAGGCCGCGGCCGCGGCGCCCGCGATCGAGGGCAGGACGTGCACCACCCCCGCGTCCGGCCGCGACAGCGCCGCGGCGGCGCCGACGAGGCCGAACAGGGCCAGCCCCAGCGTGCCGTACGCCGTGCGGCGGCGGGCGAGCAGACCGAGACCGGCGGCGATAAGCGCGAGCACGACGACGATGCCGCCGAGCAGGACCGGCTTGTCGTTGGATCCGAAGGTGCGGATCGCCCATTCCTTGAGGCCGGCGGGCGTGGCGTCGACCATCGCACCGCCCACGGCGACGACCGGCGCGGCGCCGGGATCGATCAGGCCGGCGACGATCTGGGCCACCCCGAGCGCCACCGCGCCGGCGACGAGGCCGGACAGCGCGGCCGCCCAGGCGGGCATGCGGATGCCTGCTGCGTTCACGTTCCGAACGGTACGCCTACCGGCTCGCCGGGGTCTTACGACGGTATTACGAGACGACCTCGGCGATCACCGGGACGATCGCCCGGAACGCCTTGCCCCGGTGGCTGATCGCGTCCTTCTCCTCGGCCGACATCTCGGACGTCGTGCGGGTGTCGCCGTCCGGCACGAAGATCGGGTCGTAGCCGAAGCCGCCCGTGCCGCGCCGTTCGCGGATGAGGTGGCCGTGCACGGCCCCCTCCACCACGTGCTCCTCCCCCGTCGGCAGCGCGAGCGCGGCCGTGCAGGCGAAGTGGGCCCGGCGGCGGCCGTCCGGCACGTCGGCGATCTGCGCGAGCAGCAGGTCGAGGTTGGCGTCGTCGTCGCCGTGGCGGCCCGACCAGCGGGCGGAGAAGATGCCCGGCATGCCGTTCAGCGCCTCGACGCACAGGCCGGAGTCGTCGGAGATGGCGGGCAGCCCGCTCTGCGCGGCGACCGCGTGCGCCTTGAGCAGCGCGTTCTCCGCGAACGTGAGGCCGGTCTCCGCCACGTCGCCGATGTGCGGGAACGCCTCCAGGCCGACGAGTTCGACCGGCACACCGGCGTCGGCGAGGATCCGCCGCAGTTCGACGATCTTCCCGGCGTTCCGGGTGGCCAGAACCACCTTGTTCATGCTGTCGTTCTCCCGTTGATCAGGCGAGGGCCTCGGCCTGCAGGCGGGTGAGATCCGCGCAGCCGGCCGCGGCGAGGTCGAGCAGTCCGTTGAGCGCCGTCCGGTCGAACGGCGTGCCCTCGGCGGTGCCCTGCACCTCGACGTAGTCGCCCCTGCCGGTCATCACCACGTTCATGTCGGTCTCGGCCTTGACGTCCTCGCTGTAGTCGAGGTCGAGCATCGGCTCGGTGCCGACGACGCCGACCGAGACGGCGGCGACCGAGTTCACCAGGGGGTCGCCGGGGCACATCCGGCGCTGCCGCATCCAGGCGATCGCGTCGGCGAGGGCGACGTACGCGCCCGTGATGGCGGCGGTGCGGGTGCCGCCGTCGGCCTGCAGCACGTCGCAGTCGAGCAGGACGGAGTTCTCCCCCAGTGCCTTGTAGTCGACACAGGCCCGCAGGGATCTGCCGATCAGCCGGGAGATCTCGTGGGTGCGTCCGCCGATCTTGCCGCGGACCGACTCGCGGTCGTTGCGCGTGTTGGTCGACCGGGGCAGCATGGCGTACTCGGCCGTCACCCAGCCGAGACCACTGCCCTTGCGCCAGCGGGGCACGCCGCTTTCCACCGTCGCGGCGCACAACACCCTGGTGCCCCCGAACTCCACCAGGACGGAGCCCTCCGCGTGGGCGAGCCAGTTCCGGGTGATGGTCACGGGGCGAAGCTGGTCGGAACGACGACCGTGTGAACGAGCCATACGGGTCACCCTAGGTCATACACGGCCCCGCTCCGCGCCAACTCCATCGGGCCGGCGAAGCCGCCGCGCGAGGCGTCCTCCAGGATGCGGGACTTGTCGTACCAGGGGACGAGATGGGTGAGGACGAGCGCGCCGGCCTCGGCGCGGGCGGCGTGCTCGGCCGCCTGCCTGCCGCTCAGGTGGAGGCCGGGGGTCAGGCCCGGTTCGTCGAGGAAGGACGCCTCGCACAGCAGCACGTCGGCCTCGTGGGCCAGCTTGACCAGTTCGGCCGACTCACCGGTGTCCGCCGAGTAGGCGACGGAACGGCCCTGGTGGGTGACCCGGAAGCCGTAGGTCTCCACCGGGTGGTTCATCGGGGCGGCCGTCACCTCGAACGGCCCGACGTGCCGGATGCCGGGCGACAGCCGGACGAAGTCGAAGGAGTTCTCCAGCACGGGCTCGTCCGGCATCGCGTACGCCGCGTTGAGCCGCTTGGAGGCGTCGGCGGGGGCGTGGACGGGCACCTTCGGCAGCGGGCCGTCCGGGGTGTACGTGCGCACGACGTGGTAGGCGCACAGGTCGAGGCAGTGGTCGGCGTGCAGGTGGGACAGGAGGATGGCGTCGACGTCGTAGAGCCCGGCGTGCCGCTGCAGCGCGCCCAGCGATCCGTTGCCGAAGTCGAGCAGTAGCCGGAAGCCCTCGGCCTCCAGCAGATAGCAGGAGGACGGGCTGTCGGGGCCGGGGAAGCTGCCCGAGCACCCGATGATCGTCAACTTCATCGCGAACTCCCTACGCCGCTGACGTCGCCGATGCCGGAGACGGTCCGCTCCACCGACTGGAGCTCTGGACCGAGGAAGCGCTGCCCGAGCCGTTCGAACAGCTCGGTGTCGCCGGTCGCCCGGAAGCGGTGCCCCGGCTCGCCCGCCCCGTTGGACAGCCCGCGGTCGTGCAGGATGCGGTAGACGTCCTTGGCCGTCTCCTCGGCGCTGGACACCAGCGTGACCCCGTCCCCGGCGACGTACGACAGGGCGCCGGTGAGCAGCGGGTAGTGCGTGCAGCCGAGGATGAGCGTGTCGCAGCCCGCGTCCTGGATCGGCTTGAGGTAGCCCCTGACCACCTCGATGAGCTCCTCGCTCATCGTCTCGCCCCGTTCGACGAACTCCACGAGCAGGGGCGCGGCCACCGCGACCAGCTCCACGTCGGGGGCGGCGGCGAAGGCGTCGTGGTAGGCCATCGAATCCACGGTGGCCCGCGTGGCGATCACCCCGACCCTGCCGTTCCTCGTGGCCCGCACGGCCCGCCGGGTGGCGGGCTGGATCACCTCGACGACCGGGACGTCATAGCGCTCCCTGGCGTCCCTGAGCACGGCCGAACTCGCGCTGTTGCACGCGATGACCAGCATCTTCACGTCGTGCTCGACAAGGTGGTCCATGACCTCCAACGCGTATGCGCGGAGCTCGGCGATGCTCTTGGGCCCGTACGGCTGGTGGGCCGTGTCGGCCACGTAGAAGATCGATTCGTGGGGCAGCTGGTCGATGATCGCCCGGGCGACGGTCAGGCCGCCCACTCCGCTGTCAAAGATCCCGATCGCCCTGGTGTTGTCCTCCGGCACGCTTCCCAAGGTTAGGGGACTGATCCCCGCCGCCGACGGTAAGAATGCTCACACCGCGCGCCGGGCGGCGGGGAGGCGCGGCACGCGGACAGCGCATACCGGAGGTACGGCAGGCGGACAGCGCGTGCCGGAGACGCGTGCCGGAGACGCGGCAGGTGACGCGGCAGGTGACGCGGCTCAGCCACGGCCCAGACGCGCGATCTGGCGAGACTGGGCGACCAGCCGGCCCGCCGAGTCCCACACCTCGACCTCCTCGTCGAACCAGCCGTCGCTGATCAGCCGTCCGCCGCCGATCAGCGTCAGCCATCCCGGCGCGGGCAGGGCACGCAGGTGCCACGTCAGCTCCACGGTCGGGGCCCATCCCCGCGCCCCCGCCGAGAACACGACCGGCGGCAGCGCGTCCACCGCCAGCGCCAGCACGTACGGGTCGGGGTCCTGCGGCTCGGCCAGCCGGAAGTACGCCCGCGACTCGGGCCGTCCGGTCGGCGCGCCGGTGAGCCAGCCGATCGTGGGCGGGTCGAACGCGAGCTCCATCTGGGCGCTGAAGTTCATGTTCGACTCGGGCTTGGGGTCGGGCAGGCGTACGCAGTCCGCCAGGTCCGGCATGACGGCCGAAGGGCCGTCCGCCCAGTCGGGGGCCGCCTCCCCGTCCAAAGTCGCGGTCGTGACGAGCATCTCGATGAACGGCGCGTCGTCCTGGACGAGCCGCGCCCTGGTCATCGCCGCCGTACGGCCCGTCTTGAGCGGTTCGAGCAGCACCCGGGCCGGGCCCGGCCGGGCCACCCGCAGGAACTGGGCGCTCGTGGAGACCGGGTGCGCGTGCGGCGAGGCGTCCACCACGGCGTGCAGCATCGCGGCCATGAGGTAGCCGCCGTTCAGCGGCCCCCCGATGGAGTATCCGTCGTCGAGACACACGTCATAGGTGGTGTCGTCGACCCGGATGGCCTGCGTCGCCTCGTCGAACTTGGTCATGCGCCCCTCGCCGCTCTACCGAATATTATTCTGCTCATTACTCTAGCGTGGCGCTCCCGCGAAGCGCGCGGTGGGCTCACGGGGCCCGCACAGGACGGCATCGGGACGGCATCGGGGCGGGCACCCGGTTCGCGGTCAAGTGGGCTGCAAGCGCGGCGCTACCGGCCGGGCCTAGCGTCGCGGCATACCCCGACGACGACGCAGGTGAGTGAGCCCCATGTCCCCCGACACCTCCCCGAACGCCCCGAGCCCCTGGCGGCCGGGTGACGAACCCGACCTCGACCGCACCATCGCCTATCGCGTTCCCCGCACCGCCGCGAACGAGGCGCACACCGTGCGGCTGCCGTCCTGGACGGAGCCGGAGGAGATCGGCTCCGCCACCGTATCCGGGCCGGCGGCGCCTCCTGCGGGCCGGGGCCGCCGGGGGCGTGGCTGGATCCTCGCGCTGGTGGCCGCCGTGCTCGTCGGGGTGGTCGGCGGCGGCGGCGTATGGGCCGCCTCGAAGCTCAGCGGCGGCGGCGCGCAGCCGCAGGACGTGCTGCCCGCGAACGCGATCGCCTACGTCCGGATCGACCTCGACCCGTCGGCCGGGCAGAAGCTCGCGTTGTTCGGCATCGCCCGCAAGTTCTCGGCCACCCGCGACGCCTTCGGCGGGGACGACCCGCGCGAGGCCCTGGTCAGCGCGCTGCAGAAGGGCGAGCCGGGTCTCTCCGAGGCCGACTACGCCAGGGACGTCGAACCCTGGCTCGGTGACCGCGTCGGCCTCGCCGTGCTCCCCGCCGACGGCGGCGGCGACCCCGTCGGAGCACTCGCCGTACAGGTGAAGGACGAGGCGGCGGCCCGGACGGGCATCGCCAAGATGGGCCTCGACGGCGGCAAGGGCGGCCTGGCGTTCCGCGAGGGGTACGCGATCATCGCCATGAGCCAGAAGCTGGCCGACGAGTACGTCAAGGCGGCGCCGCTGTCCGGCGAGCCGCGCTTCGCCGCCGACCTCGACGCGCTGGGCGAGCCGGGCGTGCTGTCGTTCTGGATGGACGCGGAGAAGGTCGCCGACGCCGGCTGGAGCGAGGTCGCGGTGACGCCCGTGCTGCGGCAGATCAGGGGCATGCGGTTCGCCGGCGCCCTCCGGTTCTCCGGCGACTACGCCGAGCTGGCCGGGGTCACCCGCGGCGGCACGGCCGCACCGGGACGGCCCGAGCCGGTGAAGATCGGCGAGCTGCCCGCCTCCACGGTCGCGGCTGCCTCGATCTCCGGCCTGGGCGACCTGCTGCGCGAGCAGTGGCCGTCCGTCGAGCAGAGTGCGAGCGGCTCGGGCGGCGAGATGGTCCGGCAGGCCCTCGCCGAGGCGCGGACGCAGTACGGCCTGTCCCTGCCGGACGACCTCGCGACGCTGCTGGGCCGCTCCCTCACGCTCGCTTTGGACGAGCAGGACCTCGACGGCGCGCAGCCCCGGGTGGGCGCCGTGCTCACGACGGACACCGCCAAGGCGCGTGACGTGGTGGACCGGCTCAAGGGCCACCTGAACGGCATGGAGAGGTCCGCCGACATCGCCACCGCCGAGGGCGACGGGCGGTTCGTGATCGCGAGCACCCAGGAGTACGCCGACGCGCTGAACGGCGGCGGCACGCTCGGCGAGAGCGAGACGTTCCGCCTGGCCGTCCCGGACGCCGCGAACGCGACCTACGCCGTGTACGCCGACCTCGACCGGCTGGAGAAGCTGTATCTGGACGGCCTGAACGAGCAGGGGCGCGCCGACGCCGAGAAGCTGCGGGCGGTCGGCCTGAGCGGCACCCACGGCGAGGACGGCTCGACCTTCGCCCTCCGCCTGGTCTTCAACTAACCCCCACCTCACCCTCTCCCCCGCCGTGATCTTGTAGTTTGTCGCACCAACGGCGGGTGAGCTACGGGTATCAGCATCTTGATCTTGCAGCGATCGATGCCAGAGCCGCCTTACCAGGCAAAACACGATTCGTGATCTTGCACTTCTCGTCGAAATGCAAGATCACGAATCGTGTTTGCGCTGATCCCGCAACCGCAGGCCAATCCTGCGCAAGATCACGAAAGGTCCCTTCGCATGTCACAGGCGTGCGTGCGACTAACTACAAGATCACGTCGGCGGGTGGGGCGGTCAGGCCCAGAGCTGGCCTTCGAGGCGGTCCTCCGCCTCGTCGAGGGTTCCCTCGTAGGCGCCGGTGGACAGGTATTTCCAGCCGCCGTCGGCCACGATGAACACGATGTCGGCCCGCTCGCCCGCCTGGACCGCCTTGCGGGCCATGCCGAGGGCGGCGTGCAGGGCGCAGCCCGTCGAGATGCCCGCGAAGATGCCCTCCGCGGCCAGCAGCTCACGCGTCCGGCGCAGCGCGTCGGCCGAGGTCACCGAGTAGCGGGTGGTCAGCACGGACGCGTCGTACAGCTCGGGCACGAACCCCTCGTCCACGTTGCGCAGGCCGTAGACCAGCTCGCCGTACCGCGGCTCGGCGGCCACGATCTTCACGTCCGGCACCTGCTCGCGCAGGTATCGGCCGACGCCCATGAGGGTGCCCGTCGTGCCGAGCCCGGCGACGAAGTGGGTCACGGTCGGCAGGTCCGCGAGGATCTCCGGCCCGGTGGACTCGTAGTGGGAGCGCCAGTTGGCGGGGTTGCCGTACTGGTAGAGCATCACCCAGTCGGGATGCTCGGCCGCGAGGCCCTTGGCCACCCGGACGGCCTCGTTGGAGCCGCCCGCGGCCGGCGAGGAGATGATCTCGGCGCCCCACATGCGCAGCAGCTGGCGGCGCTCCTCGGAGGTGTTCTCCGGCATGACGCAGATCAGCTTGTAGCCCTTGAGCCGGGCCGACATCGCCAGCGAGATGCCGGTGTTGCCGGAGGTCGGCTCCAGGATCGTGCAGCCCGGCGTGAGCAGCCCGTCCTTCTCGGCCTGCTCGATCATCCACAGCGCCGGCCGGTCCTTGACCGACCCGGTCGGGTTGCGGTCCTCCAGCTTCGCCCAGACCCGTACGTCGGAGGACGGCGACAGCCGGGGCAGACCCACCAGCGGCGTACGCCCGACCGAGTCGATCAACGAGTCGAAGCGCATCTAGCGCGCTCCGCCCGCGACGGCCGGGAGCACGGTCACGGTGTCGCCGTCGGCGACGGGGGTGCCGAGCCCGCCGAGGAAGCGTACGTCCTCGTCGTTGAGGTAGACGTTGACGAATCGGCGCAGCCCGGCGTCGTCCACCAGCCGGTCCTTCAGGCCGGGGTGACGAGCCTCCAGGTCGCCGATCAGCTCTTCGAGGGTCGCTCCCTTGGCGTTGACCGCCTTGGCGCCATCGGTGTAGCTGCGGAGGATGGTAGGAATGCGGACCTCGATGGCCATGTCGGCTCAGTCTCCTTGATCAGTGGTCGTCGTTATGATGGGCGTCCACCTGCTCTGAACAGGGGCAGGCGGGCGGCGATTCCAGCGGTCTTCTTCCCCGGCGCCGAGTGGGCGGCCGGGTTCAGCGACAGTCGTAGACGACGACAGACGGCGTGTGCGCGAAGAGGAACGCCTGAACAGGAGATTCCGGGCGCACCCGGCGCGACAGGACAGCCGGTGACGACACGGGACGAGCGTCATCGTTAGCCATGGTTCAAGTTTAACCGTACGACTCTACGATCTTGACTTCCTCCTCGGTCACGACTCCGTCCACGATCCGGTAGGAACGGAAGGGCGTCTCCTCCTCGGAGGCGGTCGACACCAGCACATAGTGGGCGTCGGGCTCGGAGGCGTAGCTGATGTCCGTGCGGGAGGGGTACGCCTCGGTGGCGGTGTGGGAGTGGTAGATCACGACAGGCGCCTCGTCGCGGTCGTCCATGTCCCGCCACACGCGGAACTGCTCCATCGAGTCGAACCGGTAGAACGTCGGCGAGCGCTCGGCGTTCTCCATGGGGACGAACCGCTCGGGACGGTCCGACCCGGCGGGCCCGGCCACGACGCCGCACGCCTCGTCGGGATGGTCGGCCCGGGAATGGGCCACGATCTTGTCGACCAGCTCGCGTGAGATCGTCAGCATGCTGGGAAATTTACCAAAGCGCCCTGACAAGGGTGTCCTGCAGGTAGGTCAGCCAGTCGTAGGTCACGAACGCCGGATAGCGGGGGTCGTCCTCGGACATCGAGGAGATCTCCTCGTGGACCTCCTCGGTGATCTCCAGCCGCACGCCGAGCGCGAGGCGGACGTCGTTGATCGCCCGCAGCCACGCCTGCCCCTGCTCGGCCGTCAGCGCCAGCCTGCCCGGCGCCGCCGTCTCCAGCAGCGTGGTCGCGTCGGCGCGCTTGCCGTCGCGCAGCGTCGCCTCCGTGTAGCGCCGGAACTCCTGCGCCGCCTCCTCGTCCTCGGCGTACGCCGAGGGGAACAGCCGCGCCAGCACGGGGTCGGCCGGCGGGGACGCCGAGCCGATGCCCAGGGCGCGCTCCAGCGGGTCGTCGCCGGTGGTCCCCGGCTCGACCAGGCCGAGCACCTGCGACACCAGCGAGCGCAGGATCGACACCTCGCCCGCGTCGAGCTGGACGGTCACCCCGTCGCGCGTCGCCTGAAAGCCCGTGCTCATCATTTGTCCTGCTGGACGGTCGCCCACAGGCCGTAGGAGTGAAGGATCTGCACGTCCCGTTCCATCTCCTCCCGGGTACCGCTGGCGACGACGGCCCTGCCCTTGTGGTGGACGTCCATCATCAGCTTCTCGGCCCTCTGCCGGGGGTAGCCGAACACGGTCTGGAAGACGTACGTGACGTACGACATCAGGTTGACCGGGTCGTTCCACACGATCGTGAGCCACGGCAGATCGGGACGCACGTCCGACGACGGCCGCTCGACCTCGGCTGGAGCTGGGCTACCCACGTACCCATCCTGCACCACGACCGTCGTAGTCTTCGACACGTGCGCATGACCACGGGCACGGCCCTGCTCACCGACCGGTACGAACTGACGATGCTCCAGGCCGCACTCGCCGGCGGCGCGGCCGACCGGCGGGCGGTCTTCGAGGTGTTCGCCCGGCGGCTGCCCGGTGGGCGGCGCTACGGGGTGGTGGCCGGCACCGGGCGGTTCCTCGACGCGCTCGAGGACTTCCGCTTCGAGGAGCAGGACATCGAGTTCCTGTGCTCCTCCGGGATCGTGGACGAGCCCACCGGCGAGTTCCTCGCCGGCTACCGCTTCTCGGGCAACGTGTACGGCTACCGCGAGGGCGAGGCGTTCTTCCCCGGCTCACCGATCATGGTGGTGGAGGGGACGTTCGCCGAGGCCGTGCTGCTGGAGACCCTGGCCCTGTCGATACTGAACCACGACTGCGCGATCGCGGGGGCCGCCTCCCGGATGGCCCAGGCGGCCGGTGACCGGCCGCTCATCGAGATGGGGTCGCGCCGCACCCACGAGCACGCCGCGGTCGCCGCCGCCAGGGCCGCCTACCTGTGCGGCTTCGCCTCCACCTCCAACCTGATGGCCGGTCACCTGCACGGCGTGCCGACCGCGGGCACCGCCGCCCACGCGTTCACCCTGCTCCACGACTCGGAGGAGGACGCCTTCCGGGCCCAGATCGACTCCCTCGGGCTCGGCACCACCCTGCTCGTGGACACCTACGACGTGGCGAAGGCCGTACGGACCGCGGTGGAGCTGGCCGGGCCCGACCTCGGCGCGGTGCGGATCGACTCCGGCGACCTGGCGGTCGTGGCGGTGGAGGTGCGCCGCTTACTCGACGAGCTGGGCGCGAGCCACACCCGGATCGTCGTCACCGGCGACCTGGACGAGTTCGCGATCGCGGCGCTGGCCGCGGCGCCGGTGGACGCCTACGGCGTCGGCACCGCCCTGGCCACGGGTTCCGGCCATCCGACGGCCAGCCTCGTCTACAAACTCGTCGCGCGGGAGGACCGCACGGGACGGCTGCAGCCGGTCGCCAAGGCGTCCGTCGGCAAGCCGAGCATCGGCGGGCGCAAGTGGGCCTACCGCAGGACCGACGGCGGCACCGCGACCGCCGAGGTCGTCACCCGCGAGCCGGTGGAGACGGAAGGCCGCCCGCTGCTGGCCGAACTCGTGCGGGACGGCAAGGTCGTCGGCCGCGAACCCCTGGCGGCCGCGCGCGACCGCCACCGGGCGACTTTGGCCGAGTTGCCGCTGGAGGCGTGCAGCCTCTCCCCCGGAGACCCCACAGTCCCTACTATCTTCAAGTGATCGCGGAGGACCGGCGCATGAGGACGACGCCGGTCCTCCGTGATCGCCACGCTGAGGATCGCCGTTGCGAGGTGGCCCAATGAAGACCGCGCTCATCGTCGTGGACGTGCAGAACGACTTCTGCGAGGGCGGCAGCCTGCCGGTCGGCGGCGGCGCCGAGGTGGCCGCCGCGATCAGCCGCCATGTCCAGGAGCACGCGTACGACCACGTGGTCGCCACCCGCGACCACCACGTCGATCCCGGCGCCCATTTCGCGGCCGAGCCCGACTACGCGGACTCCTGGCCGCCGCACTGCGTCGTGGGCACTTCCGGTGCCGGCTTCCACCCCGCCTTCGACACCTCGAAGGTCGAGGAGGTCTTCAGCAAGGGCGCGCACCAGGCGGCCTACAGCGGATTCGAGGGCGCCACCGCCGACGGCGTGGGCCTGGCCGCGTGGCTGCGCGAGCGCGGCGTGGAGGCCGTCGACGTCGTCGGCATCGCCACCGACCACTGCGTCCGGGCCACCGCCGTGGACGCGGCGGCGAACGGCTTCGCCGTACGGGTCCTGCTGGACCTGACGGCCGGCGTGGCCAGGGAGACGACCGAGTCGGCGCTCGCCCGCCTCACCGAGGCCGGGGTGGAGCTCACTGGGGAGCCCGTCCTCCGCTCCTGACCCGCACGACGCCGCTCCCGGCCGTGCAACGGCACGCCCTGGGAAGACGCTCAGGACGGAGCCCCGGGGGAGGCACGGCGCGGCCGGCGTGTCGTCACAGCCGAGACGGCTTTAACAATTCGTGACGTACGAGGATGCGCCCGCAGGCGATAATCGGTGAGCCGATAACCCGGGCCCGCAGACGATTCGGCTGCGATGAATTCTTTAGTCGCAATCCATTTCTGCCGCATTCGCGCGCCCCAAACGTACGTCGAAAATTCCCCTCTGGATCTCCGTCACCGCACGTCATGTGGCCTTCGAGTGGCCGGAACACCTGGTCGCCGCGAACAATCACCTCCGAGCGCGACGACGCCGAATGGGCACCCACGTCTCATCCACGAAAACTCTTCTACCCAACTCGGAGCGATCTTGCTAGCGTATCTCGCGATACGCGAGCGACCCGGAGCTGTCCGCGCGCAGCCGGGTCGAGATCGTCAACTATCCCGGTGCGGCCGGCCAGTGGGAGATGGCGACACGACTCCTCGGCGGTGATGTGCCGGACGTCCTGGCCTTCTCGGTGCTGGGCTGGAACGTCCGCCAGTTCGGCGCACTGGCCGAGACCTTCAAGCAGGTGAATCCGAAAGGGACCGTGATCTTCGGCGGCAACCATGTGTCGAACCAGGCGGAACGCACCCTGCGCCAGTGGCCCGTGGTCGATGTGATCGTCAACGGCGAGGGCGAACTGACCTTCGTCGACCTGCTCTCCCACATCGCCGACGGCAGGACCGACCTCGCCGACGTCGCCGGCATCTCCTACCGGGACGCCGACGGTTCCGTCCGCACCACGGCCGAGCGGGCGCGGATCGAGGACCTGGACATCATCTCGTCGCCGATCCTGAACGGTGTGCTCCCGCTCCACAACGACACGGGCGCCTTCCGTTACGACGTCGCGCTTCTGGAGACCAACCGGGGCTGCCCCTACCACTGTTCCTTCTGCTACTGGGGCGGAGCCGTCGGTCAGCGTGTGCGGTCCTTCTCCCGCGGGCGCCTACGCGCCGAGCTGGAGGCCCTCGCCCGGTCCGGAGCCGAGACGGTGGTGCTGTGCGACGCGAACTTCGGGATCCTGCGCGCGGACCTGGAGTTCGTGGAGGACCTGGTCGAGGTGCGGCGCAGATACGGCTACCCCCGGGCCCTGGAGAGTTCCTGGGCCAAGAACAAGTCGAAGACCTTCTACGAGATCGTCGACATCATGCGCAGGGAGGGCATCCGCAGTTCCTTCACCCTCGCCCTGCAGACGCTCAGCGACGACGCCCTGGCCACGATGAACCGCACGAACATGAAGATCAACGCCTGGAAGGACCTGACGGAGCGCCTGTCGGCGGACGGGATGGACATCTATGCGGAGCTGATCTGGGGCGCTCCGGGAGAGACGCCGGAGTCCTTCCTCAAGGGATACGACGAACTCGCCCGGCATGTCTCCCGGATCGCGGCCTATCCCCTGATCCTCCTGCCGAACACCGACTACGTGGAGCGCAAGGATCTCTACGGCTTCGTCACCATCCGCGGCGACCGGGACGACTTCGAGTACGTGCTGGCGAACAAGGACATGACGCTGCGGCAGAACCTGAGCATGCAGCGGTTCCTCTTCTGGGCCCGGTTGCTCGCCGAGAACCTGGTCCTGCGCCACGTGTTCCCGGCCCTGCGCGCTGTCGGCGGCCGCCGCCAATCGGAGGTGATCCTCTCCATCGCCGACCACGTCGAAGGCCGGCAGGGCGCGGGCGCCCAGCTTCGGGCTGGCTGCTGCTCGCCGGTCAGACCGGCACGGCCCCCCTCCCCTCGGGAAGGGCGGCGCCCACCCGGCCGGCCGGCGTCCCACCACCATGGCCGGTTCGCGTGCCCTCGTCGCCGCCTTCGTGGGCATCGGCGCCTACCTCGGCTCGATCGAGATCCTTCTCGTCGCCCTCGCGGACGCCGACGGAGAGCCGTACTGGGCCGGTTACGCGCTGGCGGCCTGGGCCCTCGGGAGCGCGGCGGCGGCCCTGCTGGCCGGGCCCCACCTCGGCCGCCTGGCCCCCGAACGGGTCTTCGTGCCCGCCATGGCCTGGATGACCGGTTGCGGCCTGCTCCTGCCGCTGGCCGGTCCCAAGCTGCCGTTGGTGATCGCCTGCTTCCTCGCCGGGATCGGCGCGGCCCCCTCCCTCAGCTCCGGCTTCTCCCTCCTGGGCCGCCGGACCGCCGGAGCTTCGGAAGGGATGAGCTGGGCCTCGTCCGGGATGGGCGCGGGCACCACCATCGGAGCGTTCAGCGGGGGCTGGCTGGCGGACCGGACGGGCAGCGGAGCGGCCTTCTGGCTGTGCGTGGTCTTCGGCGCGGCGGCCCTGACCATCGCCTGGCGGGCCACGTCGGGAGGTGACGCCGGAACAGCCGCCCAGCCGTCGGCCTGACCAAGGTCTCCCGTTTCCCGGTGTGGCGCGCCCCCATGTCAACAGCTTCACCGCGTAGCGTCATTGATGTATTACCGAGAGTGACGACCCTTCGTGGATTGGGGGCCCGATGTTCGCGTTCTCGCTCGGCCTGTGCTGGCTCGTCCTCACCCCGGCCTGTGTCTGGCTGCTCTTCGGCCGCGGCCACCGGGGTGCGCTTCGCGCCGCTGGCGCGCTGACCCTGGCGGCGCTGCAGACGGCCACGATCGCCCTGGGGTTCGCCCAGCCCGGAGCCGAGCCTGCCCGGACGGTCGCCGTACGGGACACCCGCGCCGCCGCCCCCGGGGGCCGCGCCCCGGCCGCGCCCGGACAGGACGGGCAGGACGGACAGGACGCGCCAGGTGGCCCGGCAGGTACCGCCCCCTCGCCGGCGTCGTCCCCGTCCGTGGCGAGCGGCCGGCCCGCCTGCGACCAGCGGGTCACCACCCCCGACGCCGTACGACTGTCGTTCCACAAACGGGCCCTGCACGGCCTCACCGTCTACTGGCCCGCCACCATGCAACAGTGCGACACCGCGACGGTGGCGGTGCACCGGGCCGGGCATCGCCTGCGCATCTGGGTGCAGGAGGGCGCTGAGGGCGCGCGGCAGGAGGGGACGCACCGCGTTCCGATACGCGTGGAGGGGGGCGTTGCCTCCCTCAGCCTCCGGCTGAGCCCGGTCACCCGGCACCATCGCCGCTACGTCGCCATCGACGGCCACACCGGCGACCGCATCCCACTTCGGTCTCACATGTCATAGTGAATGGCGATTCGCTATTGTCGGTTTTCCAGTGCCGGTGGAAACAAACACACGTGTCACTCACGCTTGCGGTGACCATTCATCACACCGGTATGGGTAATCCTTATCCCACCTGGAACGCCTCCGCGAATTTCCCGGATTATCACCCTCCGATGAAGGTGCGGAGCTGATAGCAATGCCCTCCATGCACCCGCCTTCGCAGCGAGCCCCCGGCCACGCTGCCCTACAGTTGGAGGACGCCCTATGACCGTGTCCACCCTCGAACAACGCGTCGAGCGCTTGGAGAATGATTTCGTGGAGCTGAGTGTGCATTGCCGCAAGCAGGCGATAGAGCACGCGTATGACGCGATGCAGATCAATTGGGACAAGATCGACGCGATGAGCGACCGTCTGGTCCGGGTCGAGCAGGTCGCCGGGGAGACGAGAGCGGACGTCGGCGTCCTCAAGCGGCAGATGGGCGTCGTAACGATCCGGCTCGACCGCATTGACGGCGAGATCAGCCGGCTGGACCGCAACGTCGAGAGTCTCAACGAACGCTTCGACGGACTCACCCAACGAGTCGACGGGCTCAACGACCGAGTCGACGGCCTGACCGACCGGGTCGACGGGCTGACCCAACAAGTCGGCGACCTCACCAACCGCGTCGACGGCCTGACCCAACGCGTCGACGGGCTCAACGACCGGGTCGACGGCCTGACCCAACGCGTCGACGGGCTCACCGACCGAGTCGACGGGCTCACCCAACAAGTCGGCGACCTCACCAACCGCGTCGACGGCCTCAACGACCGAGTCGACGGCCTGACCCAACGCGTCGACGGGCTCACCGACCGAGTCGACGGGCTCACCCAACAAGTCGGCGACCTCACCAACCGCGTCGACGGGCTCAACGACCGAGTCGACGGACTCACCGAACGCGTCGAGGGTCTCAGTGGGCAGATGGACAGGATGGCGGCGTCCAACGCGACGATGTTCGAGGCCATCCTCGAGCGACTGGACGGCCTGTCTGCCCAGGTCCGCCTGAACCAGCACGCTTCGGTGCCTGGAACCGCGCCCGACGGAGACTGACGACGTCCCTCGCCGTCCTGTCAGGGGCGGCGAGGGACGAGCCGGATCACTTGCGCTGGGTGGCCCACTTGCGGATCATCGCGACTCGCTCGCGGATCTGCTCGGCGGTGGCCTGCGCGATGGCGGGGCCGCCACAGGCCCGGCGCAGCTCGGCGTGGATGACGCCGTGCGGCTGGCCGGTGCGGTGGTTCCACGCGCCGACGAGGCCGTTCAGCTCCTTGCGGAGCTCGGCGAGCTGCTCGTGCGGCGCGAGAGCGGGCGCGTCGTCCTCGCTCCCCTTCTTGGTCTTGCGCTTGGCCGCCTGCTGGTCGGCCTGACGCTTGCGCAGCAGTGAGGCCACCTGGTCGGGCTCCAGCAGGCCGGGAAGGCCGATGAAGTCCTCCTCCTCCGGCGAGCCCGGCGCGGCGGCGGTGCCGAACTCGCCGCCGTCGAACAGCACCCGGTCGAAGGTCGCGGACGCCTCCAGCGTCTGGAAGGGCAGCTCGTCGCCGAGGGCGTCGGGCTGCTTCTTGTCCTGCTGGGCCTGTTCGAGCAGCAGGTCGTCGAGGCCGTCCTCGTCGCGGCGGCGGCCCAGCACGTGGTCGCGCTCTTCCTCCATCTCGCCCGCCAGGCCCATCAGGACGGGCACCGAGGGCAGGAAGACCGACGCGGTCTCCCCCCGCTTGCGGGCGCGGACGAAACGCCCGACGGCCTGGGCGAAGAACAGCGGGGTCGAGGTGCTCGTGGCGTAGACGCCGACGCACAGCCGGGGGATGTCGACGCCCTCGGAGACCATCCGGACCGCGACCAGCCAGCGCCGGTCGGATGTGCCGAAGTCCTTGATCTTCTTGGACGCGCCCGGGTCGTCGGAGAGCACGACCTCGGCGCCCTCGCCGGTCACCGTGCGGATGTGCCGGGCGTAGGCGCGGGCCGACTCGTGGTCGGAGGCGATGACCAGCCCCGCCGCGTCGGGAACGCCCCGCCGCACCTCGGTGAGGCGCCGGTCGGCCGCGTGGATGACCTGGCGGATCCAGTCGCCCTTCGGGTCGAGGGCGGCCCGCCACGCCTGCGAGAGCTGGTCCTTGGTCAGCGGCGTGCCGAGGGTGGCGGCGATCTCGTCGCCCGCGCGCGTGCGCCACTTCATCTCTCCCGAGTACGCCAGGAAGATGACCGGACGCACGACGTTGTCGGCCAGCGCGGGGCCGTAGCCGTAGGAGTAGTCGGAGACGCTCCGCATCGCCCCCTCGCCGTCCTCGACGTAGGTGACGAACGGAATCGGGCTGTCGTCGGACCGGAACGGCGTGCCGGTCAGCCCGAGTCGTCTGGTCGCCGGCTCGAACGCCTCGCGGATGCCGTCGCCCCACGACTTCGCGTCGCCGGCGTGGTGGATCTCGTCGAAGATCACCAGTGTCTTGCGCGCCTCGGTGCGGGCCCGGTGTAGCGCCGGGTGCATCGCGATCTGCGCGTAGGTGACCGCCACTCCGACGTAGTCGCGTGAGGTGGCGCCCTGGCTGTTCTTGAACTCCGGGTCGATGCTGATCCCGACCCGGGCCGCGGCGTCGGCCCACTGCCGCTTGAGGTGCTCGGTGGGGGTGACGATCGTCAGTGCGCGCACGATCCCGCGGCTGAGCAGCTCGCTGGCGATCCGCAGCGCGTACGTCGTCTTGCCGGCGCCGGGGGTGGCGACGGTCAGGAAGTCGCGCGGCTCACGGCTGAAGTAGAGGTCGTATGCCTGCTGCTGCCATGCGCGCAGCTTCGGGGCGGTGCCCCAGGCGGCTCTGTCGGGGTAGGACGGGGAGAGGTGGGACGCGGCCGAAACGCTCAACGACGCCTCCCCGAACTCATCGGAACACTGGTGTCTCTATCGGTTCGCTCCCTCACAGTGGATTCAGACTAGCCCGCCGGACCGACAGGACGCGCCGAGCACACGCAGCCCGGTCGGAATTCGCCCGGTGTGGCGTCGAGCACATCGGAGTCGCCGGTGTCCTCACGCACGAGGGCGGACAGCCCTGGGAGCCGATCGCTCTCCCCGGCTGTCCGCCCTGGGTGCTACATGTGCGAACCCGCCGTCACAGCGTCTGCGGGGCAGTGCAGTTGGCCGTGGTGAGCGGCTGGAACGTGCCGATCGTCCCGGCGCCGCTCAGGGAGCTGACCGTGCAGTCGGAGCGGAGGATCGCGCCGTCCGCCCTGCGCACGGTGACCCTGACCTGGCCCGCGGCAGCGCCAGTGGCCGGGAACGCGACCCCGTTGGCCCCGGCCGGGACCGCCGTGCTGGGCGACCGGGCCAGGGAGATGTCGTAGTAGTAGCCGGTTCCGAAGACCGGCGTCAGGTTCGTCCAAGTGCTGCCGTCGTGGACGAACACGTTGCCCCTGCGCGCCGACCCGGTGAAAGTCCGCGTGGCGGTCGGGGCGATGGCCGTCGCGCCGGCGGCGAATGTGAAGTTGGTGACGATGTCCGTGCTGTCGAGACGCGGGAAGGGAATGAACTTCTGCTTCTCCCCTCCGCCCTGTGGAGTGGTCGCCGCATGCGCGGCGGGGGCGATCTTCGTCGTGGTGGCATTCGCCGCGATCGAGCCCGACAGTCCAACCGCCGCGCAGGTCACCGCCGCCGCGGCGGACCACATCAGCAGGCGACCGGCGCCACGCGAACCAGAGGCCGAACTGCTCCTACGAGAAATCAATTTGATTTCCCCCCATGGTGAGAATTGGTCTTTCCGGGTCACCGCGTTTTTCGTGCGATGCGACACCGAAGATACCTGTCCGGAGAAACGCGGGCAGCGAGCCACTTATCGGATGCTGGCAAACAGATGTTACGCCTATTCCAAAGGCATCCCGACATTAGCGCTATCTCTCCTGGTAACGGCACCAGCAGGCCATAACCGGAAAATCACCCATCTATGCCAGAATTCGCGCGCACTCCGGCGAGAAATGTCAGACGCCGACACCGGGCAAACGGGATGAAGAGCGGCCGGCGGCCGCGGAAATCGAAATTCCCGCGGGCCGTCGGCCGGTTGTCACGAGTTCGCGTTGCCCGCCGTCATGCGGAGGCCTCAGGCGTTCGAGCACCACGGCCACCGGGAGACCGCGTCACGCCGTCCCCCCAGCGGTTGCCGGGGAACGGCGGACCAAGCGCGTGATCAGCGGGCTCCCCACATCAGGCCCTCGATCTCGGCCCGCGACTGGGGACGGTCGGGATGGGCCAGCCCCAGCAGGACCGTGCTGCCGCCGTCCGGCCGGGTCAGCAGGGTCACCCGCATGAAGGCGGGCTCGTTCACCACGTCGGTGTACTCGGCGCGTACGGCCCGCGTGTGACCCGGCCGCCCGCCGACGGTCACCGCGCGGTCGTCCAGCACCTCGACCTTGTCCCCGTGCAGCAGCAGTTGCGCGTAGAGATCGCTCAGGTCGATGACGGCCGAGCGCAGGTTGGGCGGGTCCACCCGGTCGCCGGAGCGGGCCATGACCGTGGCGCTGTCCCCGCGCGCGGCGACGGAGGTGAAGCCGGTCACCGGCGCGACCACGCCCTCCCGCCACTCCGGCGGCAACGTGTAGGAGACCCCGGCGATCTGGTCGTGGATCACCGTGGGGGGCGCGCTCTCGGCACGGTGCAGCACCGTCACCACCACCGCGCCGATGACGGCGGCCGAGCAGACCAGCGCGAGACCTCCGACGAGAAGACGCCGCAACCAGCGCGGCATCGGGCGGGGAGGCGTCTCGGGTGCGCGGTAGCGGCTGGCCGACGGGGGCAGGTCGTCCTCGGGCTCCGGGGACTCCAGGCCCAGCGAGGGCCAGGCCGGGCGGTCGGCCTGCCGCCGCTCGGCGACCGGCGCGCCGTACAGGCCGGTGAGGCTCTCCTCTGCGGAGTTCCGGTCCGGTTCACGGCCGGCGTACGGCCGTGTGGGCCACTGGGGAGACGCGGACGGCGCGGACGGCGCGGACGGCGTGGACGGCGTGGACGACCGCGGCGGCCCGCCCGGGGCGCCGTACGGGCGGGTGGGGCCCTCCTTGGACGGCGGGGTCTCCTCCCCTGCTGGGGGCCAGACCCGGCGCATCCACTGGTCATCCACAAAGCCTCCCCGGGCGGCCTGGCCGGGCGCGTGGGACGGAACCGGCGAGCGACTCGGCGCTCAGGGCCGGGCGCGAGACTTCGTGACCATGAACGCTGCTGTGGAGTTACTCACACCCGCGCCGCGACGTCAACGGCTCCGGCCGATTCGTCATCGCCCTGTTCCTCCTGACGATTGCGCATCGCCCTCCATGTCGTCGGCCGGGCCCTCGGGCCCCTGTGCGGCGAGGTTCGGCACCGGGTCGTCCGCGGCGCCGTTCGTAACACCCTCCGTGGCGCCGCTCGTGGCACCCTCCGCGCGGTCCGCGGTGCCGTTCGTAACACCCTCCGTGGCACCGCTCGTGGCGCCCTCCGCGCGGTCCGCGGCGCCGCTGGTAGCACCGGCGGCGGCCTCATAAAGCCCCGCGTCGGCTCCCTGCGGCTCGGGGCGGCGATAGGCGTCCCACATCTGGTGGACGCGTACGCCCTGGCCCGCGGTGAACTCGCGCATGCAGCGGTCCTGGGCGTAGTCCATGAAGTTGTGCATCGGGTCGCCGCCCGCGGCCGGGCAGGTGTCCTTCTTGGAGGGGCAGCCGTTCGTCGGGTACGCCTCGGCGGGAGTGTCGTCCACCGAGTCGCCCGGGGCCTTGCAGCCGTTCTCGAAGGTGTGCAGCAGGCCCAGCCAGTGGCCGATCTCGTGCACCGCCGTGAAGCCTCTGGCGAAGTCGCGCAGCGGGCCTCCGGGGACGCTCCGCCAGTCGATCACCACGCCGTCCAGCACGGGCTCGTCGTCGTACCAGTACGGATAGGTGGAGTAGCCGAGCACGAGCCGGCTCAGCTGCGCGATGTACAGGTTGAGCGTCTCGGGACCCCCGATACGCAGCTTCTTCTTCATCGGTTCCTCGTAGCCGAGGGGGTCGCGGAACCAGCTCCGGTTGTCGGTGTGGGTGGTGCCCTTGAGCTCGAAGCGCACGCCGGTGTCGGCCCCGCCGTACCCGCCGGAGTAGGCGCTGTTCAGCACGGCGATCTGCCGGGACACGGCGGCGTCGGGCAGGCCCAGCGCGTGGTCCCTGATGATGTGCACCCACACCGGGACGGTGATCCGCTCGACGGTCTTGGCACCGCTTCGCCGGGCGTTCGCACCGCTCCCCGGCCGCGCCGTGACCCCCGGAGCCGCCGTGCGACCCGTGCCCGACGTGCGAACCGGGCCTGACGTGCCACCCGGAGCCGCCGTGCCACCCGGTGGCGCTGTGGCTCCGGACTGCGCGGCGTCTACCTGCCGCGCGGGCTGTCTCGGCCGCGCGGGTTGACTCGGCCGCGCGGGCTGTCTCGGCTGCGCCGTCCCAAGCCTGCGGGCCAGGTCGGCCGCCATCCGGGCGACCTCGTCCGGCCCTGGCTCACGCGGCTCCAGGCCGTGCGTGAGCGCGCCCACGCCGTGCCGGCTGTGCGGAACGGGGTGACGGGCGAGGCAGGCGTCCGGCCGGGAGGGCGGCGATCCGCGCAGTCCGGCGCCGGCGAGACCACCGGTCGGCCCGGAGGCGGCGGACGCCTGGGCGGCGCACGCGCCGCCCAGCGCGTAAAGGCATGCAAGGACGACGGCGATGGGTCGCCGAACCATTCGTTCCCCCGATACGGCTGGTCAGAAGGCAGACCCTAGCCGCCGGGGAGACGATGATCCCGTATCGACACTCACTCGCCGGAGGGCTCGCCCTTGGGCAACCCCTCGTAGATCTCCTTGCACTCCGGGCAGACCGGATACTTCTTCGGGTCGCGGCTGGGCACCCAGACCTTGCCGCACAGGGCCCGCACCGGTGCGCCGGTCACGTAGCTCTCAGTGATCTTGTTCTTGTCGGCGAAGTGCGAGAAGCGCTCGTGGTCACCGTCGCCGTGCGAGAGCCGGGGTGTTACGTCGCTCTCGGGAAGAATCTTCGTGCCGCTCACGGATAGCAAGTCTACTGAGCGAGCGGGCGCCCGCGCCCCGGACGCGCGTACGGCCCCCGCCGGGTGGCGGGGGCCGTACGGAACGGACCTGGCGTCAGCCCATGTGGACCGGGGCGCCCTCGGTCTTGCGGCCGGCCTTGACGAACAGGGCCAGCGCCGCCGCGACCAGGGCGACCGCCGTGCTCACGACGAAGCCGAGGTGCAGACCGTCCATGAAGGACAGGTGCGCCGCGTCGGAGAACGTCTTGGCCACCTGGGCCGGCAGCCCCGGCGGGGCCTGGCCCACCGAGGCGAGGGCCTTCAGCCCCGCCATCTCCTCAGGCTTGACGCCCTGCGCCACCGGGCCGAGGTAGCCGGGCAGCACGTCGGCGACCTTCGCGGACACGACCGCGCCCAGGATGGCGGTGCCGAGGGCGCCGCCGACCTGCATCGCGGAGTTCTGCACGCCGCCCGCGACGCCGCTCAGCTCCACCGGCGCGTTGCCCACGATGATCTCGGTGGCGCCGACGAACACCGGCGACAGGCCGAACGCGAGCAGCACGAACGGAATCGCGCTGTCGGCGAAGGCGGCCTCGACGCTGAGCCGCGACATGAGGAACATCGCGAAGGCGGTGATCACCATGCCGCCCGCGATGGTGATCCTCGGACCGAGCTTGCCGATGAGGACGCCCGCGATGGGCGAGGCGACGATCATGCCGGCGCTCATCGGCAGCATCCGCAGACCCGAGTCGAGCGGCGTGAGCCCGTGCACGCCCTGGAAGAAGAACGTGAGGAAGAACATCGCGCCGAACATCGCGAACGACATGAGGATCATAAGGACGGTCCCGATCGAGACCGAGGCGTTGCGGAACAGGCTCAGCGGCAGCAGCGGCTCGCTCGCCTTCGACTGCCAGAACAGGAACACGGCCCCGATCACCACGGTGGCGGCGAGGAAGCCGAGCGTCTTGGCGTCGCCCCAGCCCCATTCGGGGGCCTTGATGATGGCCCACACGAGCGAGAACATCGCGCCGGACAGCAGCACGACGCCGAGCCAGTCGACCCGGGACAGCATCGAGGCCCTGTTCTCCCGCAGCGCCCACAGCCCGAACACCAAAGCCACCACGCCGACCGGCACGTTGATGAAGAAGACCGACTGCCAGCTCACGTTCTCCACCAGGAGCCCGCCGACGATCGGGCCCGCCGCGCTCGACAGACCGATGATCGCGCCCCACGCGCCCATGGCCATGTTGAGCTTCTCACCGGGGAACGCCGACCTGAGCAACGCGAGTGCGGCGGGCTGGAGCAGCGCGCCGAACAGTCCCTGCAGCACCCGCAGCGCGATCAGCACGCCGATCGAGGACGACAGTCCGATGGCGAGCGAGGTCAGCGCGAAGCCGGCGACGCCGATCAGGAAGACGCGCTTGTGCCCGAACAGGTCGCCGAGCTTGCCCGCGGTGATCAGGAAGACCGCCAGCGCGAGCAGGTAACCGCTGGTCACCCACTGCAGGTCCGCCAGCGTCGCCTTGAGTTCGACCTGGATGACCGGGTTCGCGATCGCCACGACCGTGCCGTCGAGCATGACCATGATCACGCCGAGCGAGACGGCGAGCAGCGTGAGCCATGGATGCCCCTGGCCTCGTTCCGGAGGCGCGTCGGCGTCCACCGATACGGCTTGAGTCATGAAGAGTCCCCCTTAGAACCTCTGAGTCAACCGCCAGCAATTTATGTCAGTCGATGACAGATGACAAATCCTTTTATCCGACATACGGTGACATCTGAAAGTTTGTGAACTGGCAGTTTCGAGGAGGTGGCCGCCGTGGGTCTACGCGAACGCAAGAAGCAGCGGACGCGGGACGCTCTGATCGACGCGGCCCTCGATCTCTTCCTCACCAAGGGCTACGAGGCGACGACCGTCGACCAGATCGCCGCCGAGGTGGAGGTCTCGCCCCGGACGTTCTTCCGGTACTTCGCCTCCAAGGAGGACGTGGCGCTCTCGCTGACCGCCGACGAGCAGCGGCTGCTCCTCGCGGAGCTGGCCGCACGCCCCGAGTCGGAGTCGCCGTTCACGGCACTGTGTCAGGCGATGCGCTCGTTACTGCGGATACTACGAGAGGCGGATGACGCGGAGGCAGGCAGGTACCTGCGTTGCCAGAAGGTGGTGCACTCCACGCCCGCCCTGCTCGCCGGGACCATGCGCCTGATCAAGGAGAACGAGCGCAGGATGGTCGCCGAGGTGGCCCGCAGGCTGGGAGCCGAGCCGTGCGACCTTCAGCCGCAGTTCGTCGTGGCCGTCTTCGTCAGCGTCGCCCTCGCCTGCTTCGACGAGCGCACGCAGGACCCCGCCGTGCTGGCACGCCGGCTGGAGGACCTGCTCGCGCTGGCCGAGCGTTCCCTGTGTCCCGGCTGGGACCAGCCCGTACGCTCCGGGGCGGCCGAGCCCGTCGCCGCCCCGGGCTGACCGCCGGGCGCGTCCTCACAGCAGGACGACGCACCCGCGCTCACGCAGCGGGCGGACACAGGCGGGGACCTCGTCGAACTTGATCCAGCGCAGGTCGAGCTTCTCCAGCCGCGGCAGCTCCGCGAGCCCGCCGGGCAGCGTGGACAGGCGGGTCGCCCGCAGGTCGAGGTGGGTCAGTTCGGTCAGGCCCGCGACGGAGTCGGGGAGCCGTTCCAGGGGGTTGCCGCGCAGATCGAGGTGACGCAGCGCACGCAGCCCTCCGATCGCCTCGGGCAGCGCGGCGAGGCGGTTGTTCCTGAGGTGCAGCTCGCGCAGCCCGGTCAGGCGGCCGATCGTCTCCGGCAGCGTGGTCAGGCGGTTGTCGTGGGCACGCAGCTCGTGCAGGCCGGTCATGCCGCCGATCGTCTCCGGCAGCGCGGCCAGCCGGTTGTCCGCCAGGTTGAGATAGCCGAGCCGGTCGAGCCGTCCCAGCGAGGCGGGCACCGACGTGAACCCGTTGTCGCTCAGATAGAGGTAGTCCGTGAGGCGGGGCAGGTCGCCGATCTCCGCGGGCACCTCGCGCAACCGGTTGTGCCCCAGGTCGAGCATGCGCAGCTCGCGAAGGCGGCCGAGGCCGGGAGGAAGGTCGGCGATCTCGTTCTCCGCCAGGTTGAGCGACCGCAGCCGGCTGAGCCGCCACAGGGCGTCCGGCACCGCGGTCAGCGCGTTGCGCCCGGCGCTGAGGTGTTCGAGCGAGGTGAGACGGCCCAGTCCCGGCGGAAGGGCCGCGATCCGGTTGCCGTAGAGCAGCAGGACCCGCAGCCGCTCCAGGCTCCCGATCCAGCCGGGCAGCGTCGTGAGCGCGTTCCCGTCGAGGTCGATGTGGCGCAGCGCGGCCAAGTCGCCCACGGCCGCGGGCAGCGACGCCAGCCCCGCACCGGGCGCCACCAGGGCGACCGGCACACCGCCGGCGAACCGCACGCCCCCCGCTGGCGCCCACTGCGGTTCTGACCCGCCGGGACGGGGCACGCCGGGACGGGGCACGCCGGGACGGGGCACACCGAGATCGGGCATGGCAGCCGACTTTACAGACGACCTCCGCAGCCTCGCACGCAGCGGCCGGCCGGTGAACGTTTCATCGGGATGACGCGGCCCGGGTGAGGCCCGCGGCGGGAGATCGCGCTGGTCCGATGGCACGTGCCGCAGAACCGGTTCAGTAGCGCCAGGCCCGTCGACGATCGCACGGGAGCCCACTCCTGTACGGCCCCGGTTCCCCCTGCCTATCGTGCGTGAGGCGCCCCCCAAGGCGCCGTTCCCCCCACCCGAGGTGCAGAAATGAGAAGACGTTTCATCGCCGTGGGCGCGGCCGTCCTCGCCCTCCTGACGTCGGTGATCGCGATGACCCAGAGCGCGCAGGCCGCGACCGGGCTCCACGTCAGCGGCACGAAGGTACTCGAAGCCAACGGGAACCAGTTCATCATGCGGGGCACCAGCCACGCCCACACCTGGTACGCGAGCCAGACGAGCTCGTTCGCGAACATCAAGTCGCTGGGCGCGAACACCGTCCGCGTCGTGCTGAGCGGCGGCCGCTGGACGGCCAACACGGCGAGCGACGTCGCCAACGTCATCGCGCTGTGCAAGCAGAACCGGTTAATCTGCGTGCTGGAGAACCACGACACCACCGGCTACGGCGAGCAGAGCGGTGCGTACACGCTCGACCAGGCGGTCGACTACTGGGTCGGCCTCAAGAGCGTGCTGACCGGCCAGGAGAACTACGTCGTCATCAACATCGGCAACGAGCCGTACGGCAACAACAACCCGTCCGCCTGGACCAGCGCGACCAAGAGCGCGATCAGCAGAATGCGGACGGCCGGATTCCAGCACCTGCTGATGGTCGACGCGCCGAACTGGGGCCAGGACTGGCAGTTCGTCATGCGCGACAACGCCGCCTCGGTCCTCGCCGCCGACCCCCAGAAGAACACCGTCTTCTCGATCCACATGTACGGCGTCTTCGACACGGCGGCCGAGGTCACCGGTTATCTCCAGGCGTTCCAGACCGCCGGCCTGCCGCTGGTGATCGGCGAGTTCGGCAACATGCACTCGGACGGCGACCCCGACGAGGACACGATCATGTCGCAGGCCCAGTCGCGGGGCGTCGGCTACCTAGGCTGGTCGTGGAGCGGCAACGGCGGCGGCGTCGAATACCTGGACCAGGTGACGAACTTCAACGTAAGCCAGCTCACCTCGTGGGGCCAGCGGCTCTTCAACGGCGCAAACGGCGTCAGGTCGACCGCCAAGGAGGCGACGATCTACAGCGGCCAGCCGCCGGTGAGCCCGTCGCCCAGCCCGTCCACCTCCCCCAGCGCCTCCCCCAGTGCCTCGCCCAGTGCCTCGCCCAGTGCCTCGCCGAGCGCGTCCCCGAGCCCCAGCCCGTCCCCGAGCGGTGGCGCCAAGGGTTGCTCGGCGACGTACAAGGTCTCCAACCAGTGGGGCGGCGGCTTCCAGGGCGAGGTGACCGTCACGGCCGGCTCCGGCGCGGTCTCCGGCTGGACCGTGACCTGGACGTACGCCAACGGCCAGGCGATCACCCAGGCGTGGAACGCCACGGTGACGTCGAGCGGATCGTCGATCACCGCCAAGAACGTGAGCTACAACGGCGGCCTCGGCGCCGGAGCGTCCACCTCGTTCGGGTTCCTCGGCTCCTGGAACGGCGCCAACGCGGTGCCGGCGGTGAGCTGCACCGCGAGCTGAGACACGGCGCGTCACCCACGGCCGGGCGTGCTCCCCGCGCCCGGCCCCGGCGTGTCACCGAGTGTCACCGCGTGTCATCACCGCGCGACCCAGGCGGGGCGTGCCGGGGATCAGTTGAGCAGGCTCAGTTGAGCAGAGGGTCGTCGGGGAAGGTGGCGACCAGTGCGAGGTCCCCCTTCTGCCTGCGCAGCACGGTGCGCCACAGCGTGTCCGGGTTCGGGTGGAAGGTGTCGCCCGGATCAGAGTCCACGACGTACCAGGCGCCTTCCTGAAGCTCGTTGTCGAGCTGTCCCGCGGTCCAGCCCGCGTAGCCCGCGAATATCCGCATCTGGGAGATCTCCCCCGCCAGGATCTCCGGCGGCGCGTCGAGATCCACCGTGCCGAGGCGCGAGACCGCCGCCCTGCCCTGCAGCCGGCGCCAGCCGAGCGGCTCCTCGCCGCTGAGCACGACGGCGAGCGCGAGCGCGCTGTCCGTCTGCACCGGGCCCCCCTCGAACAGCACCGGAGGGCCCGTGACCAGGGCGTCCCAGGACGGTAAGACCTGGGTCACGGAGACCTCGCTGGGCCGGTTGAGCACCACACCCAACGTCCCGCCGTCCTCGTCGTGCTCCAGGACGAGCACCACGCTACGCCGGAAGTTGGGGTCGTCGAGCAGTGGCGTCGCTACAAGCAACCCGCCGACGTAGATCGCCTCCGCCATACATCCCATCATGAAGGAGGATTGCGGATTCGTGCACGCCGACCCCGATTTGCCGTGTCATATTACTCAGCGTGACACTCTGTCACCAATCGGGAGTCGATCAGGCCTCGGTGAAACCGCGCGCCCTGCCGCCGGCCGACTCTCGTACGGCCGCCGCCACCGCGTTGGCCACGTCGGGGTGGAAGACGCTGGGGATGATGTAGTTGGGGCCGAGCTCCTCGCTCGTCACGACCGCGGCCAGCGCGCGGGCCGCCGCGAGGAGCATCTCCTGTGTGACGCCGTCCGCCTGAGCGTCGAGCAGGCCGCGGAACACGCCCGGGAACGCCAGCACGTTGTTGATCTGGTTGGGGTAGTCCGACCGGCCCGTGGCCACGACCGCCGCGTGCTCGCGGGCGTCGTCCGGGGAGACCTCCGGCTCGGGGTTGGCCAGCGCGAACACCACCGCGTCCTTCGCCATGGTGGCGACGTCGTCCCCGGTCAGGATCCCCGGCGCGGAGACGCCGATGAAGACGTCGGCGCCCTTGACCGCGCCGCGCAGGTCGCCGCCGTACCCGTCGCCGTTGGTGTGCTCGGCGATCCACCGCAGCGACTCGTCGAGGTCGTCGCGGCCGAGGTGCACGGCCCCGAGATAGTCGCAGACGACGACGTTCCTCGCCCCGGCCGCCAGCAGCAGGCGCAGGACGGCGGTGCCGGCCGCGCCTGCGCCGGCCATCGCGATCCGCACCTCGGAGATCTCCTTGCCGACGACCTTCAGCGCGTTCGTCAGCGCGGCGAGCACGCAGATGGCGGTGCCGTGCTGGTCGTCGTGGAAGACCGGGATGTCGAGCAGCTCACGCAGCCGCCGCTCCACCTCGAAGCAGCGCGGCGCCGAGATGTCCTCCAGGTTGATGCCGCCGAAGCCCGGCGCGATGGCCCGTACGGTGGCGACGATCTCGTCCACGTCCTGCGTGTCGAGGCAGATGGGCCAGGCGTCGATGCCGGCGAACCGCTTGAACAGGGCGGCCTTGCCCTCCATCACCGGCAGTGCGGCGGCGGGGCCGATGTTGCCGAGGCCGAGGACGGCCGAGCCGTCGGTGACGACGGCGACCGAGTTCCGCTTGATCGTGAGGCGGCGGGCGTCCTCGGGGTTGCGCGCGATCGCCAGGCTGACCCGCGCCACCCCCGGCGTGTACGCCATCGACAGCTCGTCGCGGTTGCGCAGCGGGACCTTCGACTGCATCTCGATCTTGCCGCCGAGGTGCATGAGGAAGGTCCGGTCGGAGACCTTGTGGATCGCGACGCCCTCGACCGCGCCGAGGCTGTCCACGATCGCCTGCACGTGGTCGGCGTCCTTGGCCGCGCACGTCACGTCGATGCGGAGCTTCTCGTGACCGGCGTTGGTCACGTCAAGGGCGGTCACGACGCCGCCCGCGTTCTCCACCGCGTGGGTGAGCAGGCTGACCGCCTTGCCCCCTGCGGGCACCTCGAGGCGCACGGTGATCGAGTAGGACACGCTGGGCACGGTGGCCACGTCTATCCGCTCCTTTGCGGGTGATGCCTGGCCGTGCTCTCCCGGCTGCTCCAGTGGGGCGTGGCCTCCGCATGGCGGCCACGCTCGCGCATCCGGCCGGACGGCTCATGGGTGCTATCCATCGTGCCATCCCCGGCGGGATGTTTCAGCCCGTGTCCGGCTGCCCCACCACGCGCCATGCCCGTCCCGCACCCCGCCGTGCCGCCGGCCCGGGCGGGCGGGCGGGCGGGCGGGAACCGATCAGAAGAGCGCGTTGGCCAGCGCCCTGCGCGCCCGCGACACGGACGGGTCGTCGGCGGGCAGCGCGTCGAACAGCCCCAGCAGGTGGACGCGCGCCTTGTCCCTGTCGGCGCCCCGGGTGCGCCGCACGACCGCGACGAGCCGGTCGAACGCCTCGTCCACCTGGCCGTTCACCATCTCCAGGTCGGCGGCCTGGGTCTGCGCGTCCACGTCGTCGGCGTTCCCGGCGACCCGGCGCTGCACGTCGGCCGGATCGAGGTCCTGCGTGCGCTGCAGCAGCCCGACCCCGGCGAGGCCGATCTTCGCGCCCTCGTCCGACGGCGACCTCGCCAGCAGGCGCTCGTACGCCACGGCCGCGGCGTCCAGGTCGCCCTTCTCCACGGCCTCCTCGGCCGCCAGGAGCTCGGGGTCGACCGGCGGCTCGGCGGGCTCGTCCTCGGCGGGCGCGGCCGGCTCCATGCCGAGCTGCTCGAACACCTGCGACAACGCCTGCCGGAGCTGCGCCTCCGGCAACGGGCCCTCGAACAGGGGCATGAGCTGCCCCTGGAAGGCCAGATAGACGGTGGGCACCGCGCGCATCCGCAGCGCCTGGGCGAGCTGCGGGTCGGCCTCCACGTCGACCCTCGCCAGCACCCACGCGCCCGCCGCCTCCGCGGCCAGCTTCTCCATGACGCCGCTGAACTGCCGGACCTGCTCGGCCCTGCTCACCGTCGCCTCGACGATCACGGGAACGCTCAGGGAGCGCTCCACCACCTCGGCGTTGAAGGTGGCCGAGGTCACCTCGATGACGTCCGCCGAAGCGGCTCCGGACGGCCCGGCGGCCTCACGCCGCGCCTGGGCCTCAAGTGTCTGCTTGCGTGCGCCGAGGTCCACGGCGCCGTAGAGCGATCCAGGTCGAGAGAAGTCCGCTGCCATACCCCCAATCCTGCCGTACCCGTCCGTGTGATCCGTGCCATCCGCGCCGCCTTCCTCCGCGATCTGGGCGAGCCGGTGCCCGCCGTAAGGTGAACGACGCACGAAACACCGTATAAAGGGAGCAGGACGTGACAATGGAACGCATCGCCCCGCCGACCGTCGCCGACGAGCGCGAGATGCTGCGGGCGTTCCTCGACTACCACCGGGCCACGCTCGCGCTGAAGTGCGACGGCCTGTCGGACGACGAGCTGCGCCGCAGGTCGATGCCGCCTTCGACGCTCACGCTGCTCGGCCTGGTGAGGCATATGGCCGAGGTCGAGCGCGCGTGGTTCCGCCGGGTGATCGGCAAGGAGGACGTGCCGCTCGTCTGGTCGGAGGAGGGCGACTACCAGGCGGCGTACGACCCGAGCGGGTCCACCGGCGCGGAGGCGGTCGCCGCCTGGCAGGCGGAGGTCGAGCACTCCCGCAGGATCGAGCGCGCGGCCGAGTCGCTCGACGTCATCGCCTACGCGCCCCGGTGGGACGAGGACGTCTCGCTGCGGCTGGTGATGCTGCACATGATCCACGAGTACGCCCGGCACAACGGCCACGCCGACTTCCTGCGCGAGGGCGTCGACGGGACCGTGGGCGTCTGAGACGACCCGTCCCCGCCCTTCAGCCGACCGTTTCGTCAGCTCACCGGGCCCTGGACGGTCCTGCGCTCGGTACGGAAGATCAGCGTCGTCTCCAGATGGACGATCTCCTGGCGGACCAGGATGCGCTCGAGGATCAGGCGGTGCAGGTGATCGGCGTCGGGCACCGCGACGTGCACCAGGAAGTCCTGCGGGCCGGCCACGTGGAACAGCGCGATCGTCTCGGGGAGCCCGAGCACGAACGCCCGCAGCGGCTCCACCAGCTGGCTCGTGTGGGGCCGCACGCGCATTGCCAGCAGGGCCTCCAGCGGCCGTCCGAGCGCCTGGGTGTCGACCTCCGCGCGGAAGGCCGTGATCAGGCCTCGCCGGCGCAGCGACCGCACGCGTTCAAGAGCGGTGGAGGGGGCGACGCCGACCCGCTCGGCGAGATCCTTGTTGGGCAGCCGCGCGTCCTTCTGCAGCAGCTCCAGGATCTTCCTGTCGGTCGAATCCAGTTCGGCTGTCACGCCTTCATCCCTTCGTCGATTCGGCGATTGTGGCGAAAGGGCATCCACTGCGGCCATCATCGTGTCATGACCCCGAATCATGTCTGGGACATCGACGACTTCGTCCACGCCGCCGAGGTGACCGTGCAGGGCCTCGCCGCGTACGTCCGCGAGAGCCAGGACGGGGCGGCGCCGGTCATCCGCCGCAAGCCGCCAGGGGAGCTGGCCGGACGGCTCGGGCTCGCCCGCTGGATCCGCGAGGGCGGCATGGCCACGGAGAGCTACCGGGAGTGGCTCGACGCCTATCTCGCGGAGAGCACGCGGATGCATCATCCGGCCTACCTGGCCCACCAGACGGCCGCGCCCGACTTCCCCGCGGCACTGGCCGACTTCGTCCACGGCGCGATCAACAACCCGATGGCGATCTACGAGATGGGCGCCGCGACGGCGACCGTCGAGTTCGAGGTGCTGCGCTGGATGCTCGGCAAGATCGGCTTCCCCGAGGGCGGAGGCGTGCTCACCCACGGCGGATCGCTGGCCAACCTGACCGCGCTGCTCGCCGCGCGGGCCGCCGCCGCCCCTGATGCCTGGACCGAGGGCGTGCCCGGCGATCTCGCCCTCCTCGCGCCGCCGTCGGCGCACTACTCGATCACCCGCGCGGCGGCGATCCTCGGCCTCGGCGAGCGCGCGGTCGTGCCGCTCGACGTGGACGAACTGGGCCGGATCGACGTGGCCCGGCTGGGCGAGGGGCTCGACCGGGCGCGGCGAGCCGGCCGCCGGCCGATGGCCCTGGTCGCGGCCGCCTGCGCCACCGGCACCGGCCTGTACGACGACCTGCGTCCCATCGGCGAGTTCTGCGCCGAGCACGGACTGTGGTTCCACGTGGACGGCGCGCACGGCGCGTCGGCGCTGCTCACCGAGGAGCACCGCCACCTGCTCGACGGCGTCGAACTGGCCGATTCGGTCATCTGGGACGCGCACAAGATGCTGCGCACCTCAGGCCTCGCGGCGGCCGTGCTCGTCCGCCGCGAGGGCGACCTGGACGCCGCGTTCCGGCAGCAGGCCAGCTACCTGTTCTACGGCGACCAGGGGTTCGACCTGATCGGAAGGACGGTGGAGTGCACCAAGGGCGCGCTCGGGCTGAAGGTCTTCCTCAACCTCGCCTGGCGGGGCGAGCGGGGCCTCGGTGAGCACGTGGCAGGGCGGTACGCCACCGCGCACCGTTTCTGGGAACTGGCCCGCGAACGGCCCGGCTTCCACTGCCCGTACGAGCCGGAGAGCAACATCGTCTGCTTCCGGTACGGCGACGGGGACCAGGCCGCCATTCGCGAGACCCTGCTGGAGGAGGGCTCCTTCCACCTGACCTCGGCCGAGGTCGGGGGCGTCCGCCACCTGCGGGTGACGGTCATCGCCCCGGCCACCGACGACAAGACCCTGGAGTCCCTCCTCGACCGCATCGCCTCGCTCGGGGACGCCTAGAAGGCGGCGGGCTCTGAGTAGGTGCCCCACTCCTCGCGCAGGACGTCGCAGATCTCGCCCAGCGTGGCCTCGGCCCGCACGGCCTCCAGCATGGGCGGGATCATGTTGTCGTCGCCCCTGGACGCGGCCCGCAGGGCGGTCAGCGCCGCGTCGACGACCTCCTGGTCCCGCGCGACGCGCCGCTCGGCCAGCGCCCTGCGCTGCTCGACCTCGACCTCGTGGCTGATCCGCAGGATCTCCAGCGGCTGCTCCACGGTCGAGGTGTGGCAGTTCACGCCGACGATCCGCTTGTCGCCCTTCTCCAACTTGCGCTGGTAGTCGAAGGCCGACTCGGCGATCTCCGACATGAACCAGCCGTCCTCGATGCCCCGCAGGATGCCGGCGGTCATCGTGCCGTCGCCGCCCATCTCCCGGATCCTCGCGAAGGTCTTCTCCGCCTCGGCCTCCAGCCGGTCGGTCAGCGCCTCGACGTACCAGGAGCCGCCCAGCGGGTCGACGACGTTGACGACCTCCGTCTCCTCCATGATCACCTGCTGGGTGCGCAGCGCGATCTCGGCGGCCTTCTCCGACGGCAGCGCGAGCACCTCGTCCAGCGCGTTGGTGTGCAGCGAGTTGGTGCCGCCGAGCACGGCCGCCAGCGCCTCGATCGCGGTGCGGACGACGTTGTTGTCCGGCTGCTGCGCGGTCAGCGACACGCCCGCCGTCTGGGTGTGGAAGCGCAGCCACTGCGCCTTGTCGGTGCGCGCGCCGTACACGTCGCGCATCCAGCGGGCCCAGATGCGCCGCGCGGCGCGGAACTTCGCGATCTCCTCGAAGAAGTCGATGTGCGCGTCGAAGAAGAACGACAGGCCCGGCGCGAACACGTCCACGTCGAGCCCGCGCGACAGGCCCAGCTCGACGTAGCCGAAGCCGTCGGCGAGCGTGAAGGCCAGCTCCTGCGCGGCCGTGGCCCCCGCCTCCCGGATGTGGTAGCCCGAGACCGACAGCGGCTTGTACGCGGGGATCTCGGCGGCGCAGAACTCCATGAGGTCGCCGATCAGCCGCAGGTGCGGCTCGGGGGCGAACAGCCACTCCTTCTGCGCGATGTACTCCTTGAAGATGTCCGTCTGGAGTGTGCCGTTGAGCTTGCCCACCGGCACGCCCTGCCGTTCGGCCGCGACCACGTACATGCAGAAGATCGGCACGGCGGGCCCGCTGATGGTCATCGACGTGGTGACGTCGCCGAGCGGGATGCCGTCGAACAGCAGATCCATGTCGAGGGCCGAGTCGATCGCCACGCCGCAGTGGCCCACCTCGCCGAGCGAGCGGGGGTCGTCGGAGTCGCGGCCCATCAGCGTCGGCATGTCGAACGCCACCGACAGGCCGCCGCCCCCGGCGCCGAGGATCATCTTGTAGCGCTCGTTGGTCTGCGTGGCGTTGCCGAACCCGGCGAACTGCCGGATGGTCCAGGGACGGCCGCGGTATCCGGTGGCGTACAGGCCGCGGGTGAAGGGGAACTCGCCCGGCCAGCCGATGCGCTCGAACCTCGGGTCCTCCCCGGGCGGCCCGTAGACGGGGTCCACCTCCAGCCCCGACAGGGTGCGGAACTCGTGGTCCCGTTTGAAGGCGGCGTCGTATCGCGCCTGCCAGCGGGCCCTGCCCGCCTCGACCGACTCGGCGCCCGTCGCGTCCGGCTCCATGCGTCCCTCCCCGTGTCTCACTCTCCGAGAAGATACTAGGACGTCCTACTAAATCCGGCCACCACCGGTCCCCTGTTGACTCCCCGTCTCCATGGCTGTCATGTCACACGTTGGTCGCGAATTGTCACGGAGCTTTGACAGAGCCGGGAAATCTCCAAACATGGTCAGCGCCCTTGAAGTCCACACGGAGGTGGATGTGAAGCGCTTGACAGTCGTCGCCGCGACCGCGGCGATGGTGGCGGCAACCCTCGCCACGCCCGCGCAGGCCGAGCCGGCTGCCGCCGGGTCTGCGGCCCCGGCCGAATACGTGGTCCTGTACAGGGAAGGCGCGGCCGCCGCGGACGCCCAGAAGGCGATCGAAGCGGCGGGCGGCAGCGTGATCAAGGTGAACACCGAGGTCGGACTGGCCACGGTCAGCACCACCAACGCCGGCTTCGCCGGTGCCCTGCAGAGCTCGGCCGCCGTCGAAGCGGTCGCCCGCAACCAGTCGATCGGCAGCGCGCCCGACGACGCCAAGGCGTCCGCCGCCGCGAGGAAGGCCGTGGCGCGGGCCGCCAAGAACCACACCGTGGAGAAGGAGGGCCGGGGCGGCCCCGCCCGCACGTGGGGACGCAACGTCAAGGACGAGCCGCTGGCCGACCTGCAGTGGGACATGAAGCAGATCCACGCGGACCAGGCCCACAGGTTCGAGCAGGGGGACAAGGGCGTCCTCGTCGGCATCCTCGACACCGGTGTCGACGGCTCCCACCCCGACATCGCGCCGAACTTCGACCGGAGGCTGAGCCGGAACTT
The DNA here is from genome assembly GCF_006874465.1 of Microbispora bryophytorum. GTDB lineage: Bacteria > Actinomycetota > Actinomycetes > Streptosporangiales > Streptosporangiaceae > Microbispora > Microbispora bryophytorum. The sequence goes on from NZ_VIRL01000007.1 coordinate 92,104, forward strand.
CACCGTCGACCTGCCGGCGGACGCCGACGGCACCGAGATCGACGGCCCCTGCGAGAGCGACCCCGACGGCTCCTGCACCGACCCGAACGACGTGGACGAGAACGGCCACGGCACCCATGTCGCCTCGTCGATCGCCGCGCCCATCAACAAGCTCGGCATCTCGGGCGTCGCGCCGAAGGTGACGATCGTGAACCTGCGGGCCGGCCAGGACTCGGGCTACTTCTTCCTCCAGCCCACGGTCGACGCCCTCACCTACGCGGGGAACATCGGCGTCGACGTGGTCAACATGAGCTACTACGTCGACCCGTGGCTGTTCAACTGCGCGGACAACCCGGCCGACAGCCCCGAGGAGCAGGCCCAGCAGCGGCTCTACGTCGCCGCCACCCAGCGGGCGATCGACTACGCGCACGCGCACGGCGTGACGGTCGTCAGCGCGGCCGGCAACGAGGCGATCGACTACACCAAGACGAACGTCGACACCGCCAGTCCCGACTTCGCCGGTTTCCCCGGCCAGGCGGCCAGGTCCCGGACCGTCCCCCCGTCCTGCGTCTCACTGCCGAGTGAGTCCGAGTACGTGATCTCGGTGTCCTCGACCGGTGTCAGCAGGCGGAAGGCGTACTACTCCAGCTTCGGCAACGGCTACGTCGACGTGGCCTCGCCCGGTGGCGACGTCTACGACACCCCCGGCAACACCAGGGACATCACCAAGGCCACGCTCTCGGCCTACCCCAAGGCGCTCGCCGTCGCCAACGGCGAGATCGACGAGAACGGCGACCCGACCGTCGACTACGTCGTGAAGGACTGCAAGGGCGCCGCCTGCGGCTACTACCAGTACCTGCAGGGCACCTCCATGGCCTCGCCCCGGGCGGCCGGCGTCGCGGCGCTCATCGTCAGCCGGTACGGCAAGCGCGACCGCGCCCACGGCGGCCTGACGCTGAACCCGGACACGGTGGAGGCGATCCTCAAGGGCACGGCCACCGGAACGGCCTGCCCGAACCCGCCCACGTTCACCTACACCCGCATCCTGCCGACCGGCTCCACCGTGACCGCCACGCACACCTGTGAGGGCGGCCGATCGGACAACGGCTTCTATGGCAAGGGAATCGTCGACGCCCTGCGCGCCGTCGGCCACTGAGCTGAGCTGAGCTAGCCGACCCGGGCCGGGCTGAGCCGAGCCGACTGGGCCGACCGGCGGCGCACCCGTGCGCCTGCCTCGGGCCGGTGACGCACCCCGCGTGGCGGTGCGTCACCGGCCCACCCGGGTCTTCCACCGCGAGGCCGGCGCGGGGCCGCGTCAGGAGCTGAAGTCGCCCGCGGCGACGCGCAAGGTCCTGAGCAGCCCGAACATCTCCCCCAGCTCGGCCTCGTCGTACATGCCCATGCAGAAACCCGCGTTCATCAGGTCGGCTGTGGCCCGCCGCACGATGGTCCGGCCCTCGTCGGTGATCTCCGCGAGCACGCCACGACCGTCCCGCGGGTTGCGCATGCGGCGGACCAGGCCGGCCCGTTCGAGGCGGTCCACCGTGTTGGTCACGCTCGTCGGGTGTACCATCAGCCGCTCGCCGATCTTCGACAGCGGCAGCGACCCGGCCCGGCTGAACGTGAGCAGCACGAGCGCCTCATATCTGGCGAAGGTCAGGTCGTACGGCTTGAGCAGCGTGTCCAGTTGCGCCAGCAGGATCTGATGGGCTCTCATGATCGAAGTGACGGCGGCCATGGCGGACGACGGCCCGAACGTCGAACGCCAGGTGTCGGCAGCCCTTTCGATCGGGTCGAACGGGAGCTTGAGCGGCCGGGGGCCACCCGTGGGCGGTGGCTCGGAGCTGGGCGGAACGGACACAGCGATATACGGTAGCGCGGCGCCCGCCACGATCGACCGGCGCACCGAGCGTAACCGGATTGATTCCTTGACCCCAGAACTCCCCCCGTACGGGTCACGCTCCGTTATGGTTGCGACGTCGAAAGGTGAGGCGGCGGCAAACCCGGCGGCACGGGGAACCCCGTCTGCTAGAGGACGTCTCGCGGACGGGGGTCCGCGGGGGACGCGTCCGATGGCGGGCGAGGCGAGGCCGGCCGGTGAATCAGCGCCACGGGGAACGGCGTCGGTTCGCGCACCGCTCACACAGACACGGGGGAGATTTTCAATGGACAGCATCGCTGTCCCGGCGCCGCATGCGCGCCGGACGTCGGTGGCGTGGCCGGGGGCCGCGCCCTGCTGTGGGTGAGCATAGGGGCGGTTCACGCGGTGAGCTGAGACACGGCGCGCTGGTCGCGGCGACCGTGCTGTTCGTGCTCGCGCTCGTCGCCGCGTGGAGCGTCCTCATTCCCGGTTTCATGGACTGGGACGACATAGTGGCGGCCGTCATCGGCTCGCTGCGCCTGACGGGACCGCTCGGAGCCGCGTTCGCGGCCTGGGTCGCGTTCCGCAGGCGCCGCGCGGACAAGGGCCGTGTCCTGACGCCGTGGCGGGCCGCCAGGGCGCCGCTGTCGATCATCGCGGTCGTCACCGGCTCCTTCGGGGCGACCGTGCTGCTGCTCGGGCTGCGTGCCGCGCTGACCGGGCAGGGCGGGCCGCTGCTGCCCGGCGGTCTCGCGATGTCCGTCGCCGGGCTGGGGCTGTATGTCGTGATCGGCTGGATCCTCGGCTGGCTCGTGCCGGTCGTCGTCGTCCCGCTGATCGCGGGAGCCGGCACGTTCGGGCTGTTCACCTGGCTGGCCACCGGGCCCAACTGGGCCGACCGGCTCGCGCCCGGCACCGGGGAGCCGTACGACCTGCTCTCCGGCGTCAGCGAGACCGCCTACGCGGACCAGACGCTGTGGCTGCTCGGCCTCAGCACCGCGCTGCTGCTCGGGTGGGTGGCCCTGGTGACCCGGCGGACGCTGGCACTGGCCGCCGCGGTGATCACCGTGCTGGCCGCCGGGACCGGCGCGGCCCGGCTCGTCACCGGGCCGCGGACGATAACGGTGAGCGAGCGTCTCGTCTGCCAGGAATGGCCCATCAGCGTCTGCGTGCATCCGGCGCTGCGCGGGGGCCTGGCCGAGCTCGCCACCGTGTTCACCAAGCTCGCCCTGCGCCTGAACGGCACGCCGGCCGCCTTCACGAGGGTCGAGCAACGGGCGTACGGCGAGGAGGGCTCGACGGGGCCGGGAGTGGTCGTCGTCCACATCGACGACCTCGGATCCGGATACGCCCAGCGGGCGGCCACCGAGTTCCTCGACCGCCTGGCCCGCCCGTGCCCGGGAGCCGGGGCCGCCGGCTACCGTGCCGTCGTCGTCGCCTGGCTGCGGGGTGTCGCGCTGCCCAGCGGACCGCTGCGCGAGCACCACGAGGCGGCCATCTGGTTCTCCGAGCTGAGTGAGGGCCAGCGGCACGACTGGCTGCGCATGTTCTACTCCGACTTCGTCTCCTGCGGTCTGCAGGCCAAGCACTTCGGCGGCGGCACCCGGCCCGCCGACCCCGTCGCGTCGGGTTATCCGGTCAATCCCACCCCCGCGTACGCGCCGGACTATCCGGTCGAGCCGAGTCCGCCGGGAACGGTCGTCGCCACCGGCATGCCGACCGGCCTCGACCCCGGCTGGGAGCAGGGGACGGGCCCACGCGGCGAGACCGGTCCGGGATGGACCGGCCCGAGTCCGGCCGCATCGTTGTGGCCGTCTCCCGCCGCGAGCCCCGCCGGCCGGTATCCCACGGGCCGGTATCCGACGGGTGAAGGCCCCATGGGCCAGGGGCCTATGGGTCAGGGGCCTATGGGTCAGGGTCCGATGGGCCGCCCGGGTTACCCGGGTCCGTGGGACGCGCCGCACGGCGAAGGCGCCCGGAGAGGCGGCCCCTGGACCCCCGGCCCGGGACGGTCGCCGCACCCCTGGCGGCCCGGAAGGCCCGGCAGGGGCGGTGACGACGCCGCGTCCCCGGACCGCCCGGGTGCGCCCGGCACGCAGGAACGGCCCGGCGGCGTCGGCGCGAGCCCGTCACCCGCGCAGGACCGCCCCGGCCGCCCGCAACCCGGCGTGCAGGAACGGCCCGGCGGCGCGAGCACCTCCCCCGTCCAGGACCACCGGCCCCGCCGTCCGCGGTCCACCGGCGCGGTCCAAGGCCGGGACGGGCACGACGCCCGCCCCGGACACACCGCGCGACCCGGGGAACGCTCCGACGGTCCAGACAGTGGTCCAGGCAACAGTCCAGACGGTGGTCGTGACGCCGGTCGTGACGCCGGTCGCACGGACCCCGCCCGGCCTGCCACGGACGACACCGACGCCCGCGACGCGGGCCCCCGGGACGACCCTGGCGTGATGGGCGTCCCCGGCACGCTCCTGGCGCCCGCGGCGTAGTCCGCCCCGCGCCTGACAGAACCGGCCGCGGGGCAGAACCGACCGCGGGGCAGGACCGGCCGACTGGCCGAATCGGCCGCGGGGCGGGCCGGTCCGGCCATCGGTCCGGACGAAAGGCGGGTTGGGGAGGACCGAAGCACCGCCTATGGACAGAAATGATCTTCTCGAACGTGAGATCGCGGGAATAGGGGGAAGATTCCCCCCGTGGACCGTCAGACCCGTCCCTCGTTCACGCCGGCCGACTCCGGCGCCGCCACCGACGCCACGGCACGCGCCGGGGCCCCCGCACCCCGCTCCCGGCGCGGCTGGCGGGTGCTCGCCGGCCTGCTGTTCGTGGTCCTGCTGCTCGTGGTCGGCGCCCGGCTGACCTGGTCCTGGCTCAACCCGCTGGGCGAGCAGACCATCGACCGCAGCGGCCCCGCGCTGCTCCGGTCCGTGCAGAACCTGAGCCGCTTCGAGGCCGCGACCGGCGACTTCCAGGTCATCGTCGACCTGGAGAAGGACGCGAAGTTCGTGCCGGACGCGATCAAGGGCTCCCGCACGCTCTTCGTGGGCGCCGGCACCGTGGACGCATATGTGGACTTCACCACGCTGCCCAAGGATGCCTTCACCGTCTCCCCCGACCGCACGAGGGTGACGGTGCGGCTGCCGCACGCCGAGCTGGAAAAGCCCAACCTCGACAGCAAACGGTCGTACGTCTTCGCACAGGAGCGGGGCATCTTCGACCGGATCTCCGACTTCCTGTCGTCGTCGCCGCAGAACCAACAGGAGCTCTACATGCTGGCCGAACGCAAGATCGCCGATGCGGCCACCGCCAGTGACCTGCGCTCCCGTGCCGACCAGAACACCAAGGCCATGCTGGAGGGCGTGCTGAAGTCCCTCGGCTTCACGACGGTCACGGTCAGGTACGACGGCGAGCCCTGACCCGTCGGCCGCCGTGAGGCGAGAGCCGTACGGGCCGGGCCCGGACCGGCCCGGCCCTGCCCTGCCTCTCAGCGCAGCGCGGCGCCCCGGCCTAGCGCCGCAGCGCGGCGCCTCGGACCGGCGTCTCAGCGCAGCGCAGCGCGGCACCTCGGCCCGGCACCTCAGCGCAGCGCGGCGATGAGGTCGTCGGCGGCGGCGTAGGGATCGGTCTGCGCGCCGAGCAGCCGCTCGGCGAGAGCGTCGAGGCGGTCACCGTGGAGCACGGCGAAGCGCGACCGGAGCTGGGCCAGCGCGATCGCCTCGATCTCGTCGCGGGCCCTGGCCAGCCGCCGCCTACGGGCCTCACCCGACTCCTCCAGGTATGCCTGGTGCTTGTCCAGCTCGGCCATCAGGTCGTCCGCGCCCTCGCCCTTGGAGGCGACGGTGGTGACGATCGGCGGCCGCCACGGTGTCTCGACGAGGCCGGTCATGTTCCGCAGTTCCCGCACGGTCGCCTGGACGCCGTCGCGGTCGGCCTTGTTCACCACCAGGACGTCGGCGACCTCGAGGATGCCCGCCTTGGCGGCCTGCACGCCGTCGCCCATGCCCGGCGCGAGAATGACGACGGTCGTGTCGGCCAGACGGGCGATCTCCACCTCGGCCTGCCCCACGCCGACCGTCTCGACGAGGATCACGTCGCATCCGGCGGCCTCCAGCACGCGCAGCGCCTGCGGCGTGGCCCACGCGAGCCCGCCCAGGTGCCCCCGGCTCGACATGCTGCGGATGAAGACCCCCGGATCGGTCGCGTGGTCCTGCATGCGGACGCGGTCGCCGAGCAGGGCCCCGCCGGTGAACGGGCTGGAGGGGTCGACCGCGAGCACCCCCACCGTGCTGCCGCGTTTGCGGAACGCCCGGATGAGCATGCCGGTCGAGGTCGACTTGCCGACGCCGGGAGAGCCGGTCAGGCCGATGACCCGGGCGGGGTGTGCCCGCGCGGCGCCGGTGGCGAGCGCGGCCATCGCCTCGCGCAGCGCACGGCTCGCCGCCGCGGGCGCCGCCGGGTCTCCCCCCGCGGAACCGGCGGAACCAGCAGGACCGGCGGAACCGGCGGGCCGCGCGGCGTGCGCGGCCTTCGCGGCGTTCTCCGCGTTTTCGACGGCGTTCTCCACCAGCGAGATCAGCCGCGCCACCGCGCGCGGCCGTCCCTGTCGCGCCTGACCGACAAGCTCACGGACGTCCACCTGCGGCTCCGTTCAGGCGCCGGGCGCGGGAACCCGGATGATCAGCGCGTCGCCCTGGCCGCCGCCGCCGCACAGGCCGGCCGCGCCGAGGCCGCCGCCGCGCCTCTTCAGCTCGTGGGCCAGCGTCAGCACGATCCGGGCGCCGGACGCGCCGATCGGGTGGCCGAGCGCGATTCCGCCGCCGTTGACGTTGACCCTGTCGAGCGGAACGCCCAGTTCCTTCGCCGACTGCAGCACGACCTGGGCGAACGCCTCATTGATCTCCAGCAGGTCGAGGTCGCCGACGGTCAGCCCCTGCTTGGCCAGCGCCTGCGTGATGGCGTTGGCGGGCTGGGACTGCAGCGAGTTGTCCGGCCCGGCCACGTTGCCGTGCGCGCCGATCTCGGCCAGCCATTCCAGGCCCAGCTCCTCGGCCTTGGCCTTCGACATCACGACCACGGCGACGGCGCCGTCGGAGATCTGCGAGGCCGATCCGGCCGTGATGGTGCCGTCCTTGGTGAACGCCGGGCGCAGCTTCGCCAGGGTCTCGACCGTGGTGTCCTCGCGGATTCCCTCGTCGGCGGAGAACAGCACCGGGTCCCCCTGTGTCCCACCCCCATGGCTACGCCCCGCCGCCCCCTTTCGCCGGGGCAGCGGCACCGGGACGATCTCGTCGTCGAACAGGCCCTTCTCGGTGGCCTCGGCGGCGCGCTGGTGCGACCGCGCCGAGAACTCGTCCTGCTCCTCCCGGGTCAGGCCGAGCCGCGCGTTGTGGCGCTCGGTGGACTCCCCCATCGCGATCTGGTCGAACGCGTCGGTGAGGCCGTCGTGGGCCATCGCGTCCACGATCCCGGCGTTGCCGTACTTCACGCCCTTGCGCAGACCCGGCAGCAGGTGCGGCGCGTTGGTCATCGACTCCATGCCGCCCGCGACGACGATGTCGAACTCGCCCGCGCGGATGAGCTGGTCGGCCAGCGCGATCGCGTCGAGGCCCGACAGACAGACCTTGTTGATGGTGAGGGAGGGCACGGTCATGGGGATGCCGGCCTTCACCGCCGCCTGTCGCGAGGGGATCTGTCCCGCACCGGCCTGGAGCACCTGCCCCATGATCACGTACTGGACCTGGTCCGGAGAGACGCCCGCCCGCTCCAGCGCCGCTTTGATCGCGATCCCGCCCAGCTCGACGGCGGACAGGTCGGAGAGCGAGCCGAGGAGCCGTCCGATCGGTGTGCGTGCTCCGGCGACGATGACGGAACCAGACATTGAGACCCTCCACTACGAGATCGGGGCGACGGTGTCACCATACCCAGGAGTAGTGAGGCCGCCCGGGAACGGGCGGTGGGACGGGAACGGCGAGGGGAGACGGCGATGCTGCTGCGCATCGACCACGTGGGCGTGGCCTGCCACAACCTGGAAGAGAAGATCGAGTTCTACGAGTCCGTCTTCGGCCTGACCGTCGTCAGCCGCGAGGTGAACGAGGAGCAGGGCGTCCGCGAGGCCATGCTGCACGTGGCCGACGGCGACCAGGGCGCGTCGTATGTCCAGCTCCTCGAACCGCTACACCCCGACACCGCCGTGGGCAGGTTCCTCGCCAAGCGGGGCGAGGGCGTGCATCATATCGGGTACGGCGTGGCGGACGTCACCGAGGCCCTGAAGGAGATCGGGGCGAAGGGCGTGCGCCTGATCGACGAGCGGCCCAGACACGGGTCGATGGGGGCCTCGATCGCGTTCCTGCATCCAAAGGACGTGGGAGGGGTTCTCACCGAGCTCGTCGAGACGTCCAGGCGCTAGACAAACGCAAGAAACGTTCATACGTAACAAGTCGCGCAGAAAGTCGGAGGGGGCCTCCAAGGCGGCAGTACCGGAGTACGCTGGCGTACCACCGGACGTGGACGCCAAACCGGCTTCCCCGCCTCGGAACCGACCCCCCGTCCGGCCCCTGTAGCCGTCTCGACAACCAGGATCGAGCCTCATGCAGTCCGACATCGACGCCCAGCTCAACAACTTCTTCGAGGACGCCCCATCTCGCGAATTCGACGTGGTGCTCCGGGGTTATGACCGGCACCAGGTCCACGACCACCTGAAGACTCTCGACACCGAACTGCGTCAGGCCAAGGAACAGGTCGGCGCCCTCCAGCGGGAGCTGTCCGACTCTCAGCGCCAGCTGCAGGAGCAGGAGCGTCCGACGTACTCGGGTCTCGGCGCCCGCATCGAGCAGTTGCTCAGGCTCGCGGAGGAGCAGGCCACCGAGCTCGTCCAGGCGGCCCGGTCGGAGGCGAACGAGATCCGCGCCGCCGCCAAGGTGGACGCCGCCGACCTGCGGGCGGCAGCGGAGAACGAGGCGGCGGAGAAGCGGGCGTTGGCGACGCGCGAGGCCGAGGAGATGCGCAGCACCGCCGAGCGCGACGCGGAGGAGATCCGGTCGACGGCCCGGCGTGAGTCCGACGAGCTGACCGCCACCACCGAGCGCGAGGTCGCCAAGATCCGCGCCACCGCCGACCACGAGGTCGCGGAGAAGCGGGCGGACGCCGAGCGCGAGATCGCCAAGCTGCGCACCACGACCGAGCGCGAGGTGGCCCAGCTGCGGGCCTCGACCAAGCGCGAGCGCGACGAGGTGCTCACCACGGCCAAGCGTCAGGCGGACGAGATGCGGGCCCAGGCGCAGCGGATCCTGGAGGAGTCGGAGGCCAAGCGCGCTCAGGACGAGGCGGAGTTCGAGATCCAGCTCGCCGCCCGCCGCGAGGACGCCGAGCGGCAGGAGGCCGAGCGGCACGCCACCGCCCAGGCCAACACCCAGAAGCTGGTCGCCGAGGCCGAGCAGCGCGCCGCCACCGCCGAGCAGCGGGCCGCCAAGGCCACGCAGCAGGCCGAGCAGACCCGCCGCGAGGCCGACACCCACGCCAAGCAGCTGCTGGCCAACGCTCGCAAGAACGCCGACCAGCTCGTGGCCGACGCCAAGACCAGCGCCGACACGATAGTGACCGAGGCCAAGAACGAGGCCGAGCGCACCCGTACGTCGATGCAGCGCCAGGTGGACGAGCTCACCCGTCAGCGCGACAGCATCACCAGCCACCTCGCCCAGCTCCGTCAGCTGCTCGGCGGCGCTCCGCTGCCGGGCATGGACTCGGAGCCTGCGCCCGTCACCGCGGCCCCGCCGAAGCCGGCCCTGTCGGCCCCGCCGGTCGTGGAGAAGCCGGCCGTGCCCGTCACGCCGGTGGTCGAGCCGATCAGCTCCGCCAAGACCGACGACGACGCGGAGTGGTGGCAGGAGTAGTCACTGGGACATTCGGGGAGTCTGACGGCTGAATGAACGGGGCCCGGCACCGCCGGGCCCCGTTCTCATGTCCGTGTTCATCGTGTCCGCGTTCATCTGCCCGCGTTCATCTGCCCGCGTTCATCGGGCCCGTATCGCTGTGTCCGCGTTGTCGAATCCGCGACGCCGTGCCCGTGCCGCGGTGCCGCGGTGCCCGTGTCGTCGTTCGCGCTTCCGGGCTCAGTCGAGCCGGTCGAGGGACTTGACGAACTCCGCGACGACGTGGTTGAACGCCTCGGGCTGCTCGACGGCGGACAAATGGCCCGCCTTCTCGATGACGGCGAGCCGGGCCTGCGGGATGGCCTCCACCATCGCCTCGGCGTCCGGGAGCGGCGACAGCTCGTCCTCGTCGCCGACGACGACCAGCGCCGGAACGGTCAGGGACCGCAACGTGCCGAACGCGTCGGGCCGGGCGGCCATCGCCCGCTGCGCCCACGCGACGGCCGTGGGCGGCGCCGCCTGGACGAGCCCGCGGACGCGCCCGAGCACCATCCCCCTGCGCGCCCTGGTGGTCTCGCCGAGCATCGGGGGCAGCGACTCGGTCACGAGGATGCCCGTGCCGCTCTCCAGGACCGCTGCGGCGATCCGCTCTCTGTTCGCCCGGGCCGGCTCGGCGTCGGCCTGGGCCTTGGTGTCGGCGAGGACAAGGCCGCGTACGCGGTCCGGGTGGCGGCGGCACAGCGCCATCGCCACATAGCCGCCCATGGACAGGCCGCCGACCACGGCACGGTCGACGCCTTCCTGGTCGAGCAGGTGCGCCACATCGTCGGCCATGAGGTCGATCGAAGGCTCGTCGTCACCGAGCATCGTTCCGCCGAAGCCGCGCAGGTCCGGGGTGATCACCCGGCAGACGGGCGCGAGGCCCTCGCGCTGGGCGAGCCACATCGCGGAGGACAGCGGGAACGCGTGGAGCAGGACGACTGGCAGGCCGCTCCCGGCGGAACGCGAGTAGAGCTGCATCAGGTCACGGTAACGCGCCGTGCGCCCGCCGCCGCCGTTCGTCACCGATTCGCGACCCCAGCGGCTCGCCCGCCACGCTCAGACGGTGGTCGGCAGCGGCGCGGCGGCCGGGTTCACGCGCTTGACGATCTCGTTCAGCACGATCCGCACGTACGGCTCGCCGACCCACAGGTGCTTGGCCCCCTCCACCCCGACGACCTCCGCCTGCGGCACCGCCGCGAACCGGCGCACGGCCTCCTCCGGCCGCAGGTAGTCGTCGTGCTCCGGCACCAGGGCCACCAGAGGGCGGCCGAACTCGCCCCAGGCGACGAGGTCCTTCTCGCCGGCCCGCTTCAGCGGCGGTGACAGCAGGATCGCGCCCCGCACGATCGGGTCGCGGCCCCACTTCAGCGCCAGCTCGGTGCCGAACGACCAGCCGACCAGCCAGGGGTTCGGCAGGTCGTGGAAGTCGGCGTACTCCAGGGCGGCGGCGACGTCCCACCGCTCTCCCTCACCGCCGTCGAAGGCCCCCTGGGAGGTGCCCCGGTCGGAGGCCGTGCCCCGGGTGTTGAAGCGCAGCACCGCGATGTCGGCGAGCGCGGGCAGCCGGTAGGACGCCTTGCGCAGCACGTGGCTGTCCATCATCCCGCCGTGGGTGGGCAGAGGATGCAGGCAGACCAGCGTCGCCACCGGCGGCTTGCTGTCCGGCACCGCGACCTCGCCGACGAGGGTCAGCCCGTCGGCCGTCTGCAGCTCGATGTCCTTGCGCCGGGCAGGCAGCACCGTGGACGCCCTGATGTCCATTCCCACTCCGAAAGCTCGTGTCAGTAACGGCTGCGGCCCGGACCGCGGTTGGCCCGGTTGCGCCAGCACGTGGTGTGCCAGTGCCGCCGCTCGTCCTCTCCCCCGGACCAGGCCGGCCAACTCACCACGTGCGGCAGCCCGGGCCCGATCTCCTGCTCGCACCCCGGGCACCGGTACGCCTTGCCCTGGGCGGCGCCGGAGACGTTGCGGACGACCCACTCGCCGTCGTGCGCGCTCTCCACGCGGTCCACCCCGGCCACCTGCGGGCCCACCGGCCGTACGGCACGGCCGTCCTGGCGTTCGAACGGGCCGCGGCGGCGGGCACGGCGGGGGCTCACGGCGGGCATCCTTCCCGGGGGTTCATGTCAGGCAGAACGGGAGATGACGGCCCATTCTTCCAGCACTTGCTCAACCGGCGTACGCACGGATACCCCGGCCGGGGGCCGTGACGAGCCCCGGGGCCCGGCGGCTCCGAGCGCCTGCGACGTCCGCGCCATGCCGGACAGTGTCCCAGAACGTCTCCTGACCTCCGTAACCCCGGTAGGGTTGGCGCACATGCGGCTGGTCATCGCGCGGTGCAGCGTGGATTACGTGGGACGGCTCACCGCCCATCTCCCCATGGCCCCTCGGCTCATCCTGATGAAGGCGGACGGAAGCGTGTCGATACACGCCGACGACCGCGCGTACAAACCCCTGAACTGGATGAACCCTCCCTGCAAGGTCCGCGAGGAGTCGATCGACGGGGTGGTCACCTGGTCGGTCGTGCACGGCAAGACCGGCGAGAAGCTCGTGCTGACGATCGAGGAGATCCTGCACGACTCCAGCCACGAGCTGGGCGTCGATCCGGGTCTGCGCAAGGACGGCGTCGAGGCGCACCTGCAGGAACTGCTCGCCGAGCACATCACCACGCTCGGGGACGGCTGGACGCTGGTGCGCAGGGAGTACATGACCGCCATCGGTCCCGTGGACATCCTGTGCCGCGACCACCTCGGCGGCGCCGTCGCCGTCGAGATCAAGCGGCGCGGCGACATCGACGGCGTGGAGCAGCTCACCCGCTACCTCGAACTGCTCAACCGCGACCCGCGCCTGGCCCCGGTCAAGGGGATCTTCGCGGCCCAGGAAATCAAGCCGCAGGCCCGCGTGCTCGCCGCCGACCGCGGCATCGAGTGTGTGACGCTCGACTACGACGCCCTGCGCGGCATCGAGCCGGAGAACCCCACGCTGTTCTGACCCCGGCCCACTGTCCACCGGGTCCACGTATCCACCGTGTCCGCCGGGGCCACCCGGTCCACGTGTCCACCGTGTCCACCGTTCGGAGGACACCGGCCATCATCCGATCGAGGGTGTTCCGTGATCCTCGCGCGGTGGATTCTTGGGGCATGAAACACGCCATACGCGTACGGGGCCTGACGAAACGATACGGCGAGGTGCAGGCCGTCGCGGGCCTGGACCTCGACATCGAGCACGGCGAGGTGTTCGCCGTCCTCGGTCCGAACGGCGCCGGCAAGTCGACGACGGTCGAGATCCTGGAGGGCTACCGCAAGCGCGACGCGGGGGAGGTCACCGTGCTGGGGCAGGACCCGGCCCGGCCGACGCGCGAGTGGCGGTCCCGCATCGGCATCGTGCTGCAGACCGCCGACGACCGGGCGGAGCTGACCGTGCGGGAGACCCTGCGGCACTTCGCCGCCTACTACGCCGATCCTCGCGATCCTGACGAGCTCATGGAGCAGGTCGGGCTCACCGAGAGCGCGGGCAAACGCATCCGCCAGCTCTCCGGCGGCCAGCGGCGGCGGGTGGACGTCGCCCTCGGCGTCATCGGCCGTCCCGAACTGCTGTTCCTGGACGAGCCGACGACGGGCTTCGACCCCGAGGCGCGGCGCCGGTTCTGGGAGCTCATCGAGGGGCTGGCGCACGACGGCACGACGATCGTGCTGACCACCCACTATCTGGAGGAGGCCGAGAGGCTGGCCGACCGGGTGGCGGTCGTGGCACGGGGACGCGTGGTGGCCGAGGGCGACCCCGCCACCCTGGGCGGCCGGGCGAGCGCGAAGGCCAGGGTGAGCTGGTCGGACGGCGAGCTCGAGACCGACAACCCCACGGCGGCGGTCCTGGAGCTGTCGCGCAGGTACGACGGGGAGATCCCCGCACTGTCCGTCGCCCGGCCCACGCTGGAGGACGTCTACCTCCGCCTCATCGACTCAGCCGATCCGCCTGCCGGCGGCGTCCCGGAGACCGCCGTCACGATTGGAAGTGCGTCATGACCGCCACCCCCGCGGCCGTCGTCCCGCGCGCGGCCGCACCCCTGCCGTCTCCGCTCAGGATCGCGCTGGCCCGCGCGGCCGTCGAGACGAAGGTGCTGTTCCGGGAGCGGGACGCCGTCGTCTTCACCTTCGCCTTACCGATCGTGTTCCTGGTGCTGTTCGCCTCGATCTTCTCCGACAGCGCCGAGGGGACCGGCGTCACCGTCGCCCAGCTCTACACCGCCGGCCTGATCGGCTCGGGCGTGATGGGCACGGGATTCCAGAACCTCGGCATCGGTATCGCCGGCGACCGGGAGGACGGCACGCTGAAGCGGCTCGTCGGGCTGCCGATGCCGCGCGCGGCGTACTTCATCGGGAAGATCGCCAGCGTGCTGGTCATGACGGTGCTCCAGGTGGCCATCCTGCTCGCCATCGCCGTGCTGTTCTACGGCCTGGAACTGCCGGCCGAGGTGTCGGCCTGGGCCACGTTCGCCTGGGTGTTCGTGCTCGGCGTGTCGGCGGCGTCCGTGCTCGGCATCGCCATCAGCGGCCTGCCCCGCTCCGGCAAGAGCGCGACCGCGGTGATCACCCTGCCCTTCGTGGTGCTTCAGTTCGTCTCCGGGGTCTTCATCCCGATCACGGCGCTGCCCGACTGGCTGGTCAACGTGGCCTCGATCTTCCCGCTGAAGTGGATGTGTCAGGGGTTCCGGTCCGTCTTCCAGGGCGACGCGGGGGCCGCCCTGGAGCTGACCGGGTCGTACGAGCTGGGCAAGATCGCCCTGGTCCTGGCCGCCTGGCTGGTCGGCGGTCTCGTGCTGTGCGCGACGACGTTCCGCTGGAAGGGGCGGCGCGACGGATGAGCCCGATCGCGGAGCGCGACGCCGGCAGGTTCCGGATCCGGCGGGGCCCCGGCCCTGGCGCCGCGTGCGAGAGGCCCGGAGGGGCCGCTACGGACGCGCACGCCTGGAAGACCTCGGCCGGGTGGGAGCTCCTGTTCGGCCTGACCCTGGCCGTCACCGTCGCGTTCGTCGCCGTTGCCGACGCGCCGCTGGCGGCCAGGGCCGCGGCCGTCGGCGGGCTCGCGGTGCTCACCGTGGCATACGTGCTGCTCGGGCGCCGGTCGATGATGCTGGACGGCGAGGAGGAGCGCCGGGCCCTGCTCTACTGGGCCCTGGTGGTGACGGTCTTCGTGCCGGCGACGATCCTGGTGTCGTCGGCGTCGTTCGTGCTGTTCGCCCTGTGCCCGCAGGCGTTCATGATGCTGCGGGTGCGGCGCGCCGTCGTGGTCGCGCTGATCCTCAACCTCGCCCCGATCTGCCGGTTCCTGGTGAACGCCCGGTGGGACCGGGACGAGGTGGTGATGTTCGCCGGCTCGATGGCGCTGATCCTGACGTTCACTCTGGTCTTCGGGCCGTGGATCACCCGGATCATCGAGCAGAGCGCGGAGCGCGCCCGGCTCATCACCGAACTGGAGTCGAGCCGGGCCGAGATCGCGCGCCTGTCGGCGGAGCGGGGCGCGCTCACCGAGCGGGAGCGGCTGGCCGGGGAGATCCACGACACTCTGGCCCAGGGGCTGACGAGCATCATCATGCTCGTCCAGGCGGCCCAGGCCCAGCCCGACCCCTCGCGCCATCTCGCCCTCGCCGTACGGACCGCACGGGAGAACCTGACCGAGGCCCGCGGCCTGATCGAGGCGCTCACACCGGCGCCGCTCGACGGCTCCACGCTGGAGGAGGCGCTACGGCGGGTCACCGCGAGGCTCGGGGAGGAGGCGGGCATCGGCGCCGTGTTCACGGTGGAGGGCGACTCGCGGCCGCTGCCCGCCGGCGTCGAGGTGGTGCTCCTGCGGGCCGCCCAGGAGGGCCTGGCCAATGTGCGCAGGCACGCCGAAGCGGCCTCGTCGGTCGCGGTGACCCTGCAGTACG
The DNA here is from genome assembly GCF_006874465.1 of Microbispora bryophytorum. Taxonomy (GTDB): domain Bacteria; phylum Actinomycetota; class Actinomycetes; order Streptosporangiales; family Streptosporangiaceae; genus Microbispora; species Microbispora bryophytorum. Next base: position 107,777 of record NZ_VIRL01000007.1, read on the forward strand.
GCCCCTGCCACGTCACGCTCCGGGTCGGCGACGACGGCGCGGGATTCCGCACGGGCGCCGAGCACGGATACGGTCTGCGGGCGATGCGGTCGCGGGTCGAGCAGGAGGGCGGCACGTTCGGCGTCGAGAGCGTCCCCGGCCGGGGCACCACCCTCAGCGTCACCTTGCGCCCCTCCCCGCCGCCCATCCCGGTGATCTCGCCGAATCCGACATGACAGTCCCGTGAGCCGCAGGGAGCACGCCATGGCCGCCACGCCCGTTCCGCCCGCCTCGTCCGCGTCCGCCGGCCCCGTGGTCCGCGTGCTGATCGTCGACGACCACCCCGTCGTACGCGAGGGGTTGCGCGGGATGCTGGAGTCCGATCCGGCGATCACGGTGGCCGGTGAGGCGGGATCCGGCGAGGAGGCCGTGGTCCGCTCCGCGGCGCTCGCACCCGACGTCGTCCTGATGGACCTGCGGATGCCCGGCGGGGACGGCGTGAGCGCGACGACGCGCATCCTCGCGGCCCGGCCCGAGATCCGGGTGATCGTGCTCACGACCTACGAGAACGACCAGGACATCGTCCGGGCCGTCGAAGCCGGGGCCGCCGGATATCTGCTGAAAGACACCTCCCGGGCGGATCTGCTGGCCGCGATCATCTCGGCGACGCGGGGCGAGACCGTGCTGTCGCCGTCCGTGGCGACCCGGCTGGTGACCCGGATGCGGGCGCCGGCGACCGAGACGCTGTCCCGGCGTGAGACGGAGGTGCTGTCCCTGGTCGGGCAGGGTCTGACCAACGCCGAGATCGGCAGGGCGCTGTTCATCAGTGAGACCACGGTGAAGACGCATCTGCTGCGGGTCTTCACCAAACTCGGCGTCTCCGACCGCACCGCCGCGGTGACCACCGCTCTGGCGCGTGGGCTGCTGTAATTGCCGATGCAATTGCAGCGTGATCTGCATGTCGTAATTGGTAAGACTGCTGACCTCTTGACGGTCTTGTCAAGCAAATGACCATCTTTGGCATAGCCCGTAAGTGCTTATTTGTCAGCACTTCCACAAAAAGGATCTTGCGTTCATAATGGGGACTTCTGGGGGGACCATGACAGGGTGAGGTGAAAAGTGGCGGGACGGGACTATCGGGGGATGTCGGCTGCCGAAAGGCTTGCAGACAGGAGGGAAAGGCTCATAACGGCCGCATACGCCCTGTTCGCCCAGCCCGGCTTCCACGCCACCACCATCGAGAGGCTGTGCGCGACCGCACGCATCTCCAATCGCGCCTTCTACGAATGCTTCTCCAGCCGCGAGGACCTGATGCGCGCGGTTTACGAGCGGTGCATCGAGGAGACCCTCGCGTCGGTCACCCAGGCCATCGACACGGCGCCCCCCACACTGGACGACCGAATCGTCGCCGGCATCGCCGAATACATCCGCTTCGTCACCAAGGACGTACGGCGCGCCCGTCTGATGCATCTGGAGGTACGGCGGGCGGGCAACGTGCTCAGCGGCGCCCGTCAGCAGGCGGTGGCGTCGTTCACCAAGGTCATAGAGTCCTCGGCGCGGGGCGCGGCGGCCGGCATGCCTCCCCTCGACCTCCACCTGCTGGCGCTCTGCGTCATCGGCGCCATCACCGAGTTACTCATCGAGTGGGTGATGACCGAACCGTCCCCGCCCACCGAGCAGCTGATCGAGACCGCCGTGTACATCTTCCGCCGCATCTTCTCCTCCGGGGGTCCCCTGGCGGCCTCCGCCCAGTGATTTCGGTGGCGGGCTGCGCCCGGTGGAGCGCGGCCCGGCGGCTACGCTGAGCGGCATGACCCGAGCCGACAACGACAACCCGGTCGTCCTGTCCAAGATCTATACGAAGACGGGCGACGACGGCACGACCGCACTGGGCGACATGAGCCGCACCCGCAAGACCGACCCCCGCCTGGCCGCCTACGCGGACGTGGAGGAGGCCAACGCCGCCATCGGCGTCGCTCTCGCCACAGGCGGCCTGTCCGAGGACGTCACGGCCGTCCTGAGCCGGGTGCAGAACGAGTTGTTCGACGTCGGCGCGGACCTGTGCACCCCGGTCGTCGAGGACGTGGGTCGTGGCGGAGCCGCGCACAGGGACTACGTCCCGCCGCTGCGGGTCGAGGAGTCGTACGTCGCCTGGCTGGAGGAGCAGTGCGACCTGTTCAACGCGGAGCTGAAGCCGCTGCGCAGCTTCATCCTGCCCGGCGGGGCTCCGGCCACCGCCTACCTCCACGTCGCGCGCACGGTCGTACGGCGGGCCGAGCGGTCGACGTGGGCGGCGCTGGAGGCGCACAACGACGTGAACCCCCGGACGGCCACGTATCTGAACCGCCTGTCCGACCTGATGTTCATCCTCTGCCGCGTGGCCTCCGCCGGGGACGAGATCCTCTGGAGGCCCGGCGCGACCCGCTGAGTCGTTCGGACACCGCCCGCGCGCGGATCCAGATGGATGCATCGCAAGGCGGAGGAGAAGATCGTAGCCGGAGGCCACGGGCGACGACCCCGGGCCCCGCGGAAATTCCGAGCCTGCGAGGAATTTTCGTGGGTGGGGCGACAACGCAGCGAGGCGCCATCTGGGCCGCGCGCGGTCAGGCGGCGTCGAGGTGGGCGCTGGGCGGGGCGGACTCCAGCCAGGCGAGGAAGCCGGTGAGGGCGTCCTCGCTCATCGCGAGGGACAGCGGGCCGCGCTCGACGGAGCAGACGACGGTCCAGTAGCCGGCGGGGCCCTCACCCGTGTCGAGCATCCTCCGGCTGGAAATGGTGAGGCCGCGCCTCGCGATCGCGTGGCGCGGCCTCAGCCCGAGTCCCAGGAACGGGATCCAGTGGAGCTCTCCCCCTACATAGCGGGCGACCCCGCTCTTCCAGCCCCCCTGGCCGTCCCGGACCCGGCAGACGATCGTGCCCCGGGCCCGTGCCAGGACGAAGCCCCGGATGACGAGGAGCGCGGCCACGGCGAAGACGCCCGTGAGTATCCCAAGCGCCGCCACTGGCCGCCCTCCTCCTGTCGTGTCAGACCTCTTCGCCGGCCGCCCGCAGCCGGGCGGCCGCACGCTTGGCCTGCAGTCGTGCGTCCGCGTCCTCCTGGTCGGCCTCGATCGAGGCCTGAGCACGCTGCAGCGCGTCCTTGGCCCGCGCGACGTCGACCTCGGAGCCGAGCTCGGCCGCCTCCGCCAGGATCGACACGTCGTTGTCGGCGACGGAGATGAATCCGCCGTGCACCGCGGCCACGAGGTCGCCTCCGTCGCCGCGCTTGACGCGCAGCACCCCGCCCTCGACGAGGACACCGAGAACGGGGGCGTGGTTCGGCATAATACCGATCTCGCCGTCCACGGTCTTGGCAATGACCATGTCGGCCTCGCCCGTCCAGATCTCACGTTCCGGCGACACGACGCCCACGCGAAGCTTTGCCACTTCTCAGCTCCCTTTCGACGGACGCCTGTACGGCGCGGCCACGGCCGTGCCGTACAGGCGTCGAAGGCGTCCTAGCGCTCGAGTTCCTTCGCCTTGGCGATGGCCTGCTCGATGCCGCCGACCATGAAGAAGGCCTGCTCGGGCAGGTGGTCGTACTCGCCGGCGCACAGGCCCTTGAACGAGGCGATGGTCTCGTCCAGCGGGACGAACTCGCCCGGCTGGCCGGTGAACGCCTCCGCGGCGTACATCGGGTGGGACAGGAACCGCTCGATGCGGCGCGCCCGCTGAACGGTGACCTTGTCTTCTTCCGAGAGCTCGTCGATGCCCAGGATGGCGATGATGTCCTGCAGTTCCTTGTACTTCTGCAGGATTCGCTTGGTCTCCTGGGCGACCGCGTAGTGCTCCTCACCGATGATCTGCGGGTCGAGGATCCGCGAGGAGGAGTCGAGCGGGTCCACCGCGGGGTAGATGCCCTTCTCCGAGATCGGCCGGGACAGCACGGTCTGCGCGTCGAGGTGCGCGAACGCGTTGTGCGGCGCCGGGTCGGTGATGTCGTCCGCGGGCACGTAGATCGCCTGCATGGAGGTGATCGAGTGACCGCGGGTCGAGGTGATGCGCTCCTGGAGCACACCCATCTCGTCGGCGAGGGTCGGCTGGTAACCCACGGCGGACGGCATGCGGCCGAGCAGCGTGGACACCTCCGAACCCGCCTGGGTGAAACGGAAGATGTTGTCGATGAACAGCAGCACGTCCTGCTTCTGCACGTCGCGGAAGTACTCCGCCATGGTCAGAGCCGACAGCGCCACCCGCAGACGGGTGCCCGGGGGCTCGTCCATCTGGCCGAAGACGAGCGCGGTGTCCTTGAGGACGTCCGCCTCCTCCATCTCCAGCCACAGGTCGTTGCCCTCACGGGTACGCTCGCCGACGCCCGCGAACACCGAGGTGCCCGAGAACTTCAGCGCGACGCGGCGGATCATCTCCTGGATCAGAACGGTCTTGCCGACGCCCGCGCCGCCGAACAGACCGATCTTGCCGCCCTTCACGTACGGCGTGAGCAGGTCGATGACCTTGATGCCGGTGGGCAGCATCTCCGTACGGGCCTCGAGCTGGTCGAACGCCGGCGCCTGACGGTGGATCGGCCAGCGCTCGCTGACCTGGATGGTGGCCTTGCCCGCGTCGAGCGGCTCGCCCAGCGCGTTCCACACGTGGCCCTTGACCACGTCGCCGACCGGCACCGAGATCGCGGCGCCGGAGTCGGTGACGGCGGCACCGCGGACCAGGCCGTCGGTGGGCTGCATGGAGATGGCCCGGACGATGTTGTCGCCGAGGTGCTGGGCGACCTCAAGGGTCAGGGTCTTGGTCTCGCCGCCGAGCGCGACGTCGACGGTGAGCGCGTTGTAGATCTCCGGCATGGCCTCGACGGGGAACTCCACGTCGACGACCGGACCGGTGACGCGGGCGACACGGCCCACGGTGGTCTCAACAGTCTGTGCGGTCATTTCACTCTTTCCCCGCTGCGGCGTCAGCCAGCGCGTTCGCGCCACCGACGATCTCGCTGATTTCCTGGGTGATCTCGGCCTGACGCGCCTGGTTCATCTGCTGGGTGAACACGCGGATGAGCTCGTTGGCGTTGTCGGTGGCCGACTTCATCGCGCGGCGCCGAGCGGCGTGCTCGGAGGCGGCCGACTGGAGCAGCGCGTTGTAGATGCGCGACTCGATGTAGCGCGGCAGCAGCGAGTCGAGCACGTCACCGGCCGTCGGCTCGAACTCGTAGTAGGGCGGGATGCCCTCCGGGGGCGTCTCCGCCTCCTCGACCTCGAGCGGCAGGATCCGCTTGACGATCACGTTCTGCGTCAGCATCGAGACGAACCCGGTGTAGACGATGTGGATCTCGTCGATCCCGTCCTCCGCCTTGAACGCCGTGATGAGCGCGCCGGCGATCTCCTTGGCGTTGCCGTACGACGGGTTGTCGGAGAAGCCGTCCCACTCGCCGAACATCTCCCGGCCGCGGAAGCGGTGCCAGGTGAGGCCCTTGCGGCCCACGACGTACGGCTTCACGGTCAGGCCGCGACCCACCAGGTGGCCCTTCAGCGCCTCGGCCTCACGGAGGATGTTGGCGTTGTAGCCGCCGGCGAAACCGCGGTCGCTCGTGACGATGAGGACGCCGGCCGTGGCCGGCTGCTCCTTGGCCACCGTGAGCGGGTGGTCGACGTTGGTCGTGTTCGACAGGACCGCCGACACCGCGTGGGTGATCTCCCGCTCGTACGGCACGGCCGCCTGCATCCGCTGCTGCGCCTTGACGATGCGCGACGAGGCGATCAGCTCCTGCGCGCGGGTGATCTTCGCGGTGGACTTGACCGACTTGATCCGCCGCCGCAGCAGTCGAAGCTGGGCACCCATGGGTTACTTCGCCTCAACCTTGCGAACGTGCTTGACGACCTTCTCCTGGCCGACCTCGCTGGCGTCGAGCGCCTCCACCGGCTCGTCGTTGACGAGCAGCTCACCGCTGGAGGTGGTGAAGCCCTTCTTGAACTCCGTGATGGCGTCCTTGAGAGCGGTCACCGTGTCGTCCGTCAGCTCCCTGGTCTCGCGGATGCTGTCGAAGACACCCTTCTGGGCGGTGCCGAGGTAGTCGAGGAACTCCGCCTCGAAGCGGCGGATGTCCTCGACCGGCACGTCGTCCAGCTCGCCGGTGGTGCCGGCCCACACCGAGACGACCTGCTTCTCGACCGGGAACGGGCTGTACTGCGGCTGCTTGAGCAGCTCGACCAGGCGGGCGCCGCGCTCCAGCTGGGCGCGGGAGGCCGCGTCCAGGTCGGAGGCGAAGGCCGCGAAGGCCTCCAGGTCGCGGAACTGGGACAGCGACAGACGGAGCGTGCCGGCCACCTTGCGCATGGCCTTGACCTGCGCGGAACCACCGACTCGGGAGACCGAGACACCGACGTTGATCGCCGGGCGGACGCCGGCGTTGAACAGGTCGGTCTCCAGGAAGCACTGGCCGTCGGTGATGGAGATGACGTTGGTCGGGATGAAGGCCGACACGTCGTTGCCCTTGGTCTCGATGATCGGAAGACCGGTCATCGAGCCGCCGCCCATGTCGGCCGAGAGCTTGGCGCAGCGCTCCAGCAGACGCGAGTGGAGGTAGAAGACGTCGCCGGGGAACGCCTCACGGCCCGGCGGACGACGCAGCAGCAGCGACACGGCGCGGTAGGCGTCGGCCTGCTTGGTCAGGTCGTCGAAGACGATCAGCACGTGCTTGCCCTGGTACATCCAGTGCTGGCCGATGGCCGAACCGGTGTACGGGGCGATGTACTTGTAGCCCGCGGGGTCGGAGGCCGGAGCGGCGACGATGGTGGTGTACTCCAGCGCGCCCGCCTCCTCGAGGCGGCCCCGCACCTGGGCGATCGTGGAGCCCTTCTGGCCGACGGCGACGTAGATGCAGCGAACCTGGCGGCTCGGGTCGCCGGAGAGCCAGTTCTCCCTCTGGTTGAGGATGGTGTCGACCGCGATCGCGGTCTTGCCGGTGCCGCGGTCGCCGATGATCAGCTGACGCTGGCCGCGGCCGATCGGCGTCATGGCGTCGATCGCCTTGAGGCCGGTCTGCAGCGGCTCCTTCACCGGCTGGCGCTGGACCACCGAGGGGGCCTGCAGCTCGAGGGCGCGGCGGCCCTCCGCGGCGATCGGGCCCTTGCCGTCGAGCGGGTTGCCCAGGGGGTCGACCACACGGCCGAGGAAGTCGTCGCCGACCGGCACCGACAGGACCTCGCCGGTGCGGCGGACCTGCTGGCCCTCCTCGATGCCGCTGAAGTCGCCCAGGACGACCGCACCGATCTCGCGGACGTCGAGGTTCAGCGCCAGGCCGCGGGTGCCGTTCTCGAATTCGAGCAGTTCGTTCGCCATCGCCGAGGGAAGGCCGGAGACATGGGCGATGCCGTCCCCGGCGTCGACGACGGTCCCGATCTCCTCGCGCGCGGCACCTTCCGGCTCGTACGCCTGGACGAAGCGCTCAAGGGCGTCCCGGATCTCGTCCGGCCGGATCGTAAGCTCCGCCATCTCTTTCTTGTCTCCCTATTCGCCTCAGCCGGCCAACCGGCGGCGGACTTCTTCGATACGTCCGGCGATCGTGGTGTCGATGTACTCGTCTCCGACCCTGACGGAGAACCCACCGAGCACCTCCGGATCCACCTCGACGTTCAGGTGGACGTCTCGCCCGTAGGTGGTTCGCAGCCAGGCCGCGAGCCGCTGCTTCTGCTGCTGTGAGAGCGGCACCGCACTGCGGACCACGCCCACCAGGCGCTCGCGCGCCCGCGCGACGATCCAGCCGAACTCCTCCAGCGCCGTCTCCAGGCTACGTCCCCGCGGGTGCACGACAGCCTGCGTGACGAGCCGTACGGTGGAGGGGGCGGCCTTCCCGCCGATCAGCGTGGTGAGCAGGTCGCGCTTAAGCTCGGCCGGGACGGCCGGGTCGCTGAGCGCGCGGCGCAGCTGCGGGTTGGCGGCGAGGATGCGACCGAAGCGGAACAGCTCGTCCTCGACGTCGTCGAGGCGGCGCTCCGACTCGGCCTCGGCGGCCGCGGACATCACGCCGACACGCTCCAGGGCGTCCGGCAGGTCGCCGGCCCTGGACCACTTCGCCCCGACCGCGGCGACCGCGATCTCCAGCCCGGCGTCGCCGACCTTGCCCTGGAGCAGGGAGCGCAGGATGCTCTCCTTCTGCTCTGCCGGGCGCGAGGAGTCGGAAAGACCCCGCCGCAGCCCGTGCTCACGGTCGAAGAGGTCGGCGACGGCGAAAAGCTCCTCGGCGAGGGCACCGAGGTCGGCGGCCGCGGCGGCGCTGTTGAACCGCTCCTCGACCTCCGTCAGGGCGGTCCTGCTGAGGCCGCGCATCAGCGGACCGTCTCCGGCCGGCCCTCGAGCTCTTCGAGGAACCGGTCCACGATGCGGCGCTGGCGGGCCTCGTCCTCGAGCGACTCACCGACGATGCGGCTCGCCAGCTCGGTGGACAGACGCCCGATCTCACCGCGCAGCTGGGTGATCGCCTGCTGACGGTCGGCCTCGATCTGGGCGTGGGCCGCCTCGATGATGCGCCGCGCCTCGGTCTGGGCCTCCTCGCGGAGCTCGGCCTTGATCGCGGCGCCCTGCTCGCGGGCCTCCTCGCGGAGTCGAGCCGCCTCCTGGCGGGCCTCCGCGAGCTGTGCCCGGTACTGCTCCAGAGTGCGCTGAGCTTCGGCCTGGGCGTCCTCGGCCTTCTTGATGCCGCCCTCGATAGCCTCGGTCCGCTCGGCCAGCGTCTTCTGGATGCGCGGGGTGAGGATCTTTCCGACGACGAGGAAGACGACGAGGAAGGCGAAGCTGCCGACGACCAGCTCGTATGCGTGCGGGATGAGGGGGTTCTCCCCCTCAGCCGCCAGGAGCGTAGCTGCCAGAGTCATAGGTGCAGCCTTCCTTCAAAGTGGGTACGTCAGCCGTAGATGAAGGGGGCGACGAGGCCGATGAGGGCCAGCGCCTCGGTGAGGACGAAGCCGAGCAGCATGTTCTGCCGGATAAGACCGTAGGCCTCGGGCTGGCGGGCGATGGCCTGCACGCCCTGACCGAAGATGATGCCCACGCCGATGCCGGGGCCGATGGCGGCGAGGCCGTAACCGATCGCACCAAGGTTGCCGGCGACTTCAGCGAGAACGCTCATTGCTGTTCTTCCTTTACTGGTCGGCCGGTGAGTGCCTAACTCACCGGTCTGGTCTACGTAAGGGGCGGGTCTCAGAGATCCGTCAGTGGTCGGGGTGCAGCGAGCCGCCGATGTACATGGCGGCCAGCAGGGTGAACAGGAAGGCCTGCAGGAACTCGATGAACATCTCGAAGCCGGTCATCGCGATCGTCATGATCGCGCCGACGACGCCGAGGCCCGCGCCGAGCAGGGTCGGCTTCTCGAAGAGGAACCAGAATCCGACGGCGCTGAAGAAGGCCAGGATCAGGTGTCCGGCGAACATGTTCGCGAAGAGCCGGACGGCGTGCGTGAAGGGCGCGATGATCAAGTTCGACAGGAACTCGATCGGCGCGAGCAGCACGTAGATCGCCTTCGGCAGTCCGGGCGGGAACATCATGTTCTTGAAGTAGCCACCGAGGCCCTGATGCTTGATGCCCAGATAGACCTTGATCACGTAGATGGTGACCGCGAAGACGATGGGGAACGCGATGTGCGACGCGACCGGGATCTGGATCAGCGGGATGACACCGAAGAGGTTCCACAACAAGATCAGGAAGAACAGGCTGATCAGCAGCGGCATCCACCGCTCGGCGTCCTTGCCCAGGAACGGGCGGGCAACCTGATCGCGGACGAACTGGTAGCCCATCTCGCCGACGTTCTGCATGCCCCGGGGCACGAGCTTGGGGTTGGCGAAGGCACTCCACGCGAGGGCGGTCACCACGATGGCGCCGAAGATCGCCATGAGCACCGGCTTGGTCAGCCAGGACGGGGCACCCTCATACAGCGGGGGAAAGTCGAAGATGGACGGTCCCGGCGCCGTGAAGTCCTCGGCGACGAGCATGAGGGGGGTCACTTGGCCACCTCGCCTACCTGCTCGGGGCCGAATGCCCGAAGCATGTGCTTGTTCGTCCGTTCGCTACGCTCGCGCACGGGCGTTCCCTTCAACGATTGGATCAACAGAAGAGCGTGGGAAGCGGGCCGGCTGTCAGCGGCCGTACTTCAGATAGACGAGGTAGGCAGCCAGCCCGACCCCGAGAATGACGCCTATGGGGATGAACGCATGCACGCCGGTCCACCAGCTCAGCAACCAGCCGAGGCCGCCCCATATCAGCATCCCGGACAGCAGATAGCTCGGGACGGACCAGGCGGCGTCAGCGAAGTCGCGGCCGTCGGTCTCGGGCCTGCGCTCCTGTTCGCTCATCGCGGCACGACGATAGCAGGAGCCATGCGGACTAGTCATATCGGGCTGCCCCGTACGCATGGTCATCCGCTGCCCTGCCCGGGAACCTTCGCCTCGGGCTCCACATAAAGCAGCTTGAGCTTCATGAATCCGCGCATCTCACCGATGGTCCAGGCGAGCGTGCAGGCGATGACGCTCAGCGCGAACACCCGGGAGTCGAACGCGGTCGTGCCGGAGAAGGCGTTCATCATCGCCATGATCGCGAGAATCTTGACGACGTAACCCAGCACGGCCGCCGCCATCATCGCCATGGGCGAGATCCGGCCGGCCCAGGAGACGACGACCAGTCCGACGGTGAAGAAGGCGGCGACGAGGACAAGACCGATGCCGGCGCCCAACGCACCCTTGGCCCCGGTCGTGAACACCGCGATGAGCGCGGCGAGGAGACCGACGATCAAGGTCGGCACGGCGGCGCCCTTGAGAACGCGCACGTCGTTGGCCTGCATGGGACTCCAGAATCGGTTGTCAAACGAGCGATTGCTACCTACTGGGGCGTCGTTGCCCTCGCCCCTTGCTAGTGAAAGCTATCACAAGCCCTGGAGTGCCGCCTTTACCTGGCGTTTCGGGTCGGTGCCGACCTGCGGGGACGACTCAGAGGAAGGTCCCGGTGTCGGCTCGGGAAGTGGTGGGAGGCCCCCCGGGGGAACCCGGGGCGCCCTGACCCGGGTAGGGATGGCGGCCCTGCGCGGGCAGCCCTCCGGGGACCGCCTGGCCGGAACCGGTGGGAGCGGCCTGCCCGGGGGTGACGGGCGGGGCGGGCGACGGGACGATGGGGTAGACGAGCGTGTCGTGCTCGGTCGTCCCGAGTCTGGCGGGACCGGCGCCGGGCGAGCGACTCCCCGCCGGACGCGCAGCGAATCGCTGGTCGCCCTTGGGGTCCTGCGCCGCGTTGCGGCGCGACCGCCAGCGGGGCAGGCCCATGATCACCAGCACCGCCACCGCGAGCACGATCGTCAGCGGGAACACCATGAGCGGCACGCGGCCGATCGACAGGCCCACGATCGCGAAGGCGAAAAGGAACGTCCAGGCGTACATGATCAGCACGCTGCGGCGGTGGGAGTGGCCGATGTCGAGCATCCGGTGGTGCAGGTGGCCGCGGTCGGGGGCGAACGGGGACAACCCCGCCGATGTCCGCCGGACGACCGCCATGATCAGGTCGGCCAGCGGGAGCACCACGACCGCGATCGGCAGCACCAGCGGCAGGATCACCGGGAACCGGTTGATCTTGCCGACGACCGCGTCCGGCTCGACCGACGACAGGCTCGTGATCAGCGAGGTGGCGAGCAGCAGGCCGAGCAGCATGGCGCCGGTGTCGCCCATGAAGATCTTGGCGGGGTTGAAGTTGTGCGGCAGGAAGCCCGCGCACATTCCGATGAGGATCGCCGCGATGGCGGCCGTCCCGTTGATCCGCGACCCGCTCGCGGTCTGCTGCAGCACGATCGAGTAGGCGAAGGTCGCCATCGCCGCGATCCCGACGATCCCCGCGGCCAGGCCGTCGAGCCCGTCGACGAAGTTCACCGCGTTGATCACCACGACCACGATCATGATGGTGAGGATCGTGTGCAGGGTGGTGTCGAGGGCCTGGGAGCCGCCCATCGACTGCGGCAGCGGGAGAAACTGCAGGTAAACACCGAAGTAGACGAGCAGCCCGCCCGCCGCGATCTGGCCGCCCAGCTTCACCAGCGCGTCCATGCCGAGCCAGTCGTCCAGGAAACCGGTGATCACGATCAGGCCGCCGGCCGCGAGGAGGGCCGTGACCGTCTGACCCGTCTGGCCGCTGTCGAACGCGCCGCCGACGTACGGCAGCTTGCTCGCCACCAGCAGTGCCGCCGCCATGCCGCCGAACATCGCGAGCCCGCCCAGGCGTGGGGTGGGCACCGTGTGCACGTCCCGCTCCCGCACCTCGGGCGCCGCGCCGATACGCAGGGCGAACGCCCTGACCATCGGCACCAGCAGGTACGTCACCGCGGCCGCCACGAGCGCCAAGAGGAGATATTCGCGCACTGACCTAGTTTCCTGGATAGGCGGATCAGTTGTGACAGGCAAAAGACATAGAGCGCCCTATCCCTGACGGGGATATGCCAGATGCGTCGCGGTCAGCCCCTTTACCCGTTCGAGGATCGACGTTATCGCACCCGGCTGCCGGATGGCCCGGACGACGAGAGACGCGATCTCCCTCATTTCCGCCGCGCCCGTGTCCTGGGTGGTCGCGCAGAGCGTGCCGGTCCTGCTCCCGGAGGTCACGGTCGTCGGAGACGACGTGGAACCACCTGCCGGAAAAGTTGACCTTGGACCCGCGGGTGATGTGGCCGCCGCGCTCCGGCGCGAGCGACGGTGTCCCCCGGCCGTAGAAGGGCCGCGTACGCCGCCAGGATGGCCGTGGTGCCGCGGTAGGGCTGCACGGTGGCATGATCTGCCCCGAACAACCGCTTGGCCGCTCCACGGCGATCTGCTCCGCGCGGTCGGCCATCTCGCCGCCGCGGTCGTACCTGTGGCCCGGGTAGCCCTCGGCGTACTTGCCGTTGAGCACCGAACCGAGCGCGGCGAGGACGGCGAGCGACGGCAGATTCTTGTCGGCGATGAACTGGAGCCCGCCGCGCAGCCGGGCGTCATCGCCGTTCAGGACGTTGTCACGGATGGCGGTCGTCGCTCAGGAAGTGAAGGCGTGCGGCGCACCGGCCTTGCCCGGTATCCAGCGCGGCGTGTCCGCCGCCTGGTCGCTGATCGCCGTCAGCACCGCCTGCCGGTACATCCCGAGCCGGTTGCGCCATTCGGTCACGTCCTGGACGTACCGCTCGGCAACCGGAGCGTCCCATACATCCCTACTTCGTGCCATTTGGTATGGCTTGTCCAGAGACTTGGTGAGCTGGTCCATCAGCGGGACCACCTGCAGCCACAGGTCGACGAGCTTCTGGTACTCCGGGTTGAACACCCAACCCGTCGGCTGCCCGCCGGGTGAGAGCAGGTCGGTGCTCGACGGCGCCGGCGGGGTCTCCCCCGGCTGCAGCGGAGTCGGCGCCGGCGGGTCGACATAACTCACGATCATGCCTCCTATGCGAAGCCGGCCAGCACACCGGCGTTGGTCATCGCCCGCCCTGTCCCGAGCACCCCGGTGGGCCGCTCGGCTCTGCTCATCCGGTGACCGTCTCGCCCCGCGCCGTCATCCGGCCCGGCCGCGCAGGTCGCGCGAGTCGCGCAGGTTGCGCCGGTTGCGCCGGTTGCGCCGGTTGCGCGGGTCGCGGGGAAGAGATCCTCGCGAGACGGGCCTTCCCGCCCGAGCGGGAGCGTCGCGCGCACGCCTCACTTCTCCGGCTTCTGGACGATGACTTCGACGGCCTCGGCGTGGCCGGCGGAACTGTCGGGCTGGATCTTCCTGTCCACCCAGTCGTCCTTGCCCCACTCCCCTTCCGGAACGCCGACGTCCTGCATGTCCACGGGCTCGATGTCCCGATGGTGATCCACGGGCATGCGCGGCACGGCCTCGTCGGCCGAGTGGCGGGCCGGATAGGTGAGCGAGTCCCCGGGCTGCGCGGCGGGTGACCGGGGACCGGGAGCCGGAGCCTGGCCGGTGTCCGGCCTCCCCGCCGCACCGCTCGTCTCCGCTGCACCGCTCGCCTCCGCTGCGCCGCTGGTCCCCGCGCTGTACGTCCCCGGGCCATGCGCTCCCGCACCGTGCATGCCATGACCATGGGATCCCGCACCGTGTGAGCCATGACCATGCGTCGCCGGGCCGTGCGAGCCATGGCCATGCGTCGCCGCGCCGTATGCGCCGGAGCCCTGCGTCGCCGTGTTGTCCCCGGCCGCCCCGGCTGCCCCGCCCGCGCCCGTGGCGGCATCGTTGTCGCACGCTCGCCCGCTCGTACCGGCCGCGCCGTCGGCCGTATCGCTCACACCGGTCGTGCCGGCGTGGCCCGTCGCACCACCGTCACCAGTGCCCGTCGCGCCCGCTGTCCCCACCGTCCCAGCCACCTGGCCGCCGCCGGCTGCCGGCCCCGCCGCGTGCAGGGTGCCGGTCGCCGTGCCGGTCGTACCCGCCGTGTGCCCGGCGCCGGGAGTGTCCACCGTCTGCAAGCTGCCGGTCACCACACCCGTCGCGCCTGATGTCGCGGGCGCCGCATCGGCGGTACCCGTGACACCCGCCGTCCCGACCGCATGAGCAGCGCCGTTCGGCGCACTCGTCCCTGCGGGCGGCGCAGACGCCGCAGGCGCCGCGTCGGCCGTACCCGCCGGGTGCGTGATCCCGGCAGCCCCCGGTGCCGCAGCACCGGCCGTACCGGTGGTACCCGTCGAAGTCGCCGGATGCGAGGTCCCGGTCGCCGTACCGCTTGCGGCCGTGTCTCCCGTGTACGCATGATCGCCGGCGCTCGCCGTCACGGCGGCGTGGCCGGCGGAAGTCCCCTGCACAGCGTTCGGGTTGTCCCCTGCGAGCGGATCACCAGACAGGTTGTCCGCAGGCGTGCCGACGTAGGCGCCCATGGGATCGCCGGGCGCGAGGCCGGGTTGTGGAGGCCGGTTCGCCGCCGGATTGGTCGGCTCGGCGGGCGGCACCAACCCGGGCGGCCCGTCGGGGTGCGCACCGGTGGCGCTCGCCGTCGGCGCGTCCACGCCGGGCATGCCGCTCGGTTGGACGCCCTGAGGGTGCTCGGCGCTGGGCTGGTTCAGCGGAGTGCTGACGACCTTGACGCCGTCGACGACGGTCACCTGCCGACCGGCGGGGTCGATGTCGTCCGGGTGATCCTTGCCGGGGGTGTCGTAGATTGCCGAGTTGTCGCCGGTGGAGGGCTGTTCCCCTGCCGCCTTCGAATCAGCTGAAGTCCCCTGCCCCGCGTTATGGTCCTGCCCCTGGGCGACGGGCTGCGGGCCGCCGTCGGACTGACTCTGAGCGGCGCCCTGGCTGTCGGCGACGGGCTGCGCGTGGTTCGCGGTCCGATCCTGACCCACGATCTGATCACCACCGCCAGGCTGACCCGGACCGGCAGGCTGCCCGTGGCCCGCACCTTGCCCCACACCCTGACCATCACCGACAGGCTGACCCGGACCGGCAGGCTGACCCTGGCCAGTCGGCTGATCCTGGCCAGTCGGCTGGCCCTGGCCGGTGGGCTGGTGCACCTGACCGGAGTCGCCGCCGGTCGCACCCGTGTCGCCGATGCCGCCTACGGCGCCGTTGACACCCGCCTGACCCGCACCGGAGCCGGTCCCCACGCCGGTGTCGCCGCTCGCGCCGGTGGCCGGAGGCGTCCCCGTGCCGGTTCCTGTGGCCGGAGGCGTCCCCGTGCCGGTTCCTGTCCCCGTCCCTGTGGCCGTACCGGCGGTGTCGGCGGGGTGGGCCGGACCATGTGTCGAGGAAGGCATCTGGGCGAGGGAACCTTCGACGGTGCCGTAGGAGGGCTTGTCAGAGAGCTTCCCTTCGGCCACGCCGCGACCTCCGCCGTCGCCGTTCGCGCGGGTCGCTCCGTCGGCGGCGCTGTGCGCCCCGTGGGACGTCTCACCCTTCGATGCCGTGCCGGAATCGCCGGAACCATGCGACGACGTCCGGGTGGCGTCCTGCTTGTCGTGGGCCGCCTTCCCCTCGGACTTGCCATCAGGCTTCGCATCCGCCTTGTGGTCGGGCTTGTGCTCGTCCGTCTTCGCGTCGGCCTTGTGCTCGGGCTTGGCGTCGCCCTTATGGTCGTCCGTCTTCGCGTCGGCCTTGTGATCAGGCTTGCCGTCGGCCTTGTGGTCGGCCTTGTGCTCGTCCGTCTTCGCGTCGGCCTTGTGATCAGGCTTGGCGTCGCCCTTGTGGTCGGCTTTGTGGTCGGGCTTGCCGTCGCCCTTGTCGCCCTGCGCACCGGACGGCGCCGGATCGTCCGCCGGCGCGGTGGTGTCCCTCTCCTCCGTGAAGGAGGCCCCGTGGGTCGTGGGCGTCTTGCCCGTGCTCTGCTGCTTTTCCTTCTTCTCCAGCAGGGTGACGCGGTTCGTGACGTCCTTGACCATCGTCGAGCACGCGTCGGCGACCTGCGACGGCCGATGGGTCACGTGCACGGAGACGCCGGCCGTACGCGTCAACTGGGTGACCCGGGCCTCGATGCCGTCCATCTGCTTCGCTGCGTGCTGAACCTCCGACAGCAACTCACGGACGAGCTTCGGATCCATCCCGTCGAGCTTGGCCATGGGCGCGCCTCCACAGAGATATCGGCGCACTTCACGGTAGCCGGGGTGGCATCAGTAAAGAAGCCCGATAGCCAGACGGCATCGATCTCCCTGATCAGAGCCCCGACGACGTCTCGTCATTTGAGACACCCGCCCGGATCGCGGTCACTCCTCGGTCGCGAGGTATCCCACTAGGGCGCGGATCTTGTCCACGGGGATCGCGCCCCTGCGCAGCACCCGCGGCACGGCGGTGGTCAGGTCGACGATCGTGGACGGCACCTTGTCCTCGCAGGGGCCGCCGTCGAGATAGACGTCCACCGGCTCGCCGAGCTGCTCCTCGGCCTCGTCCACCGTGACGGCCGGCGGGTTGCCGGCGCGGTTGGCGCTGGAGACCGCCATCGGGCCGGTCTCCTTGAGAAGGTCCAGTGCGACCGGGTGCAGCGGCATGCGGACGGCGACCGTTCCCTTGGCGTCGCCGAGGTCCCACGACAGCGACCGGTTGGCCCTGAGGATGAGCGTGAGCGGCCCGGGCCAGAACGCGTCCGCCAGGTCCTGCCCGTACGTCCCGAGGCTCTCCACGAGGGCGTTGGCGGCCCGTACGGTGCCCACGAGGACGGGCACGGGGATCTCCCTGCCCCGGCCCTTCGCCTCCCGCAGCGCGTTGACGGCGGAAGGGGTGAAGGCGTCGGCGCCGACCCCGTAGACGGTGTCGGTGGGAAACACCACAAGCTCGCCCCGCCGCACCGCCGAGATCGCCTCGGCCAGTCCGGTCATCCGCTCCGTCTGGTCGGCACAGTCAAACCGTCGGCTCACGAAGCCATCCTTCCACGTGTCCCGCCCGGCTCCGCCGCCGCGTGGGCACCGATCGGGCCGTTCGGGTCAGTCCTGCGTCAGCCGGGCCGTGACGAACCTGTCCCGGCCGGTCAGGTCCTGGCGCAACCGCACGTCGCGCCAGCCGTTCTCCTCGGCGAACAGCCAATAGACGGCGTTGCCCTGCTGGTCGGCGTGCTCGACCACGGCGAACCCGCCCGGCCGCAGCAGCCGCCGCGCCGTGCGCTCGACGGCTCTCACCTCGTCCAGCCCGTCCTCCCCCGACCCGTAGAGGGCCCGCGAGGGATCGTAGTCGCGCACCTCGGGGTCGCGCGGGATCGCTCCGGGCGGGATGTACGGCGGATTGGAGATGACCAGGTCCACCTGGCCGTTCAGTTCCCGCAGGCAGTCGGTCAGATCCTCCGGATGCAGGGTGGTGCGGCCCTGGCCGTGTTCGAGGATGTTGCGCTTGGCCCAGCCGTACGCCACGGGGTCGATCTCGACGGCGTGCACCTGCGCCAGCGCGACCTCCTGCGCGATCGACAGCGCGATGGCTCCGGAACCGGTGCCGAGGTCGACCACGACGGGAGAGGTGACGTCCATCTCGCGCAGCCGGTCGATGGCCCAGCCGGCCACGACCTCGGTCTCCGGCCTGGGCACGAACACGCCCGGTCCCACCTCCAGGGAGAGGTAGCGGAAGTAGGCCCGTCCGGTGATGTGCTGCAGCGGCTCACGCGCCTCGCGCCGGGCGACGCCCTCCCAGAACCGCGCGTCGAAGTCGGCGTCCTTGATCGTGTGCAGCATGCCGCGCGGGACGCCGTGCACGAAGGCCGCGATCTCCTCGGCATCCGTTCGCGGTGACGGCACTCCCGCCTCGGCGAGCCGGGCGGTGGCGAGGGCGATTTCGTCGATCAGGAAGGTCATGGTCTCTTACAGCACGGTCGTCGCGGCGTGGCCGGGGAATCGCCGGTCATGGGCGGACGGGCCGCCCGGACGGCCCACCGTCGTTCCACGACCCACGTCCATCACCGTTTCTCCCATCGTCCCCTCATCAGGCTCGCCACGGGCTCACGAA
Organism: Microbispora bryophytorum; assembly: GCF_006874465.1. Lineage (GTDB taxonomy): Bacteria > Actinomycetota > Actinomycetes > Streptosporangiales > Streptosporangiaceae > Microbispora > Microbispora bryophytorum. Next base: position 126,140 of record NZ_VIRL01000007.1, read on the forward strand.
TGAACGGCCAGCTTCTCCGCGAGTTCGGCGTCGAGCAAAGCCTGTATCACCGCGTCGAGATCGCCGTCCAGGACTTGGTCCAGGTTGTATGCCTTGAAGCCCACCCGGTGATCCGAGATGCGGTTCTCCGGGAAGTTGTAGGTGCGGACGCGCTCGGAGCGGTCGACCGTGCGCACCTGCGACTTGCGCTCGGCCATCGCGGCCGCCTCGGCCTCCTCCTGTGCCATCACGAGCAGCCGGGCGCGCAGGATGCGCAGCGCCGACTCCTTGTTCTGGAGCTGGCTCTTCTCGTTCTGGCAGGAGACGACGACGCCGGTCGGCAGATGGGTGATCCGCACGGCCGAGTCGGTCGTGTTGACGCTCTGGCCGCCCGGGCCGCTGGAGCGGAACACGTCGATGCGCAGGTCGTTGGGGTCGATCTGGACATCGACCTCCTCCGCCTCGGGATAGACGAGCACTCCGGCTGCCGAGGTGTGGATGCGGCCCTGCGACTCGGTCACCGGCACCCGCTGGACGCGGTGCACGCCGCCTTCGAACTTGAGCCGCGACCAGACGCCCTCCCTGCCCTTGATGGCGACGGTGACGTCCTTGTAGCCGCCGAGGTCGGAGTGCTGCGCGTCGATGATCTCGGTCTTGTAGCCGATCCGCTCGGCGTACCTGAGGTACATCCGCAGGAGATCTCCGGCGAACAGGGCCGACTCCTGGCCGCCCTCACCCGCCTTGATCTCCATGATGACGTCCTTGTCGTCGTTGGGGTCGCGCGGGACCAGGAGACGGGTGAGCTTCTCCTCCAGCACCGGGATGCGGGCCTCGAGCTCGGCCGCCTCCTCCGCGAACGCCGGGTCCTCCGCCACCAGCTCGCGCGCGGCCGCGACGTCCTGCCGTACGGCTTCGAGCTCCCGGTAGGTCGCGACGATCGGCGTGAGCTCCGCGTAACGCTTGCCGTACGTCCGCGCCTTGCTCTGGTCGGCGTGCACGGCGGGGTCGGCGAGCCGCAGTTCCAGATCCGCGAACTCACTCATGATCTCGTCGAGGTTCACCGCACACTCCTTTGCTCAAGCTCCTCGGTAAAGGCCGCAATCACCAAGAACGCCGACCCGGTGACGCCCCCCAAGAGAGGGGCGCCCCCGAGCCGGCGTCCTGGAGGAGCTACTTGCTCTGGGCCTTCTTGCCGAAGCGCGCCTCGAAGCGCGCCACCCGGCCACCGGTGTCGAGGATCTTCTGCTTGCCCGTGTAGAAGGGGTGGCAGGCGGAGCAGACATCGGCGTGGAGCACGCCGTTCTTGGCGGTGCTACGCGTGGTGAAGGTGTTCCCGCAGGTGCAGGTCACCTGGGTGACCACGTACTCCGGGTGGATGTCGGGCTTCATATCTCAGTCCTAACGCTAGGCGCGGTCGCCGGGTCGCTCCGTCTGTCACGGTCTGTGCGCATCGGCACACCTGTGATGCGCAGTGCGGGAACCGGTACCGCTGCGGTTCGGTTTACCAGTGTGCCAGATCCTCCAACCATCCCAGGCCATGGGCTATTCCCGGGGCCGGCCACCGTGGTGACCGGGGGTGGCGGACAGGCGGATCAGCGGATCAGGCCGACGCCCCGGACGGCGCGGCCGTCCGGGGCGTCGGTCGAAAGGGCGTCAGTCGCGGTCGTTGCTGACCGTGGTCTTCTGCACCTGGAGCAGGAACTCGGCGTTGGACTTGGTCTCCTTCATCTTCTCGAGAAGGAGCTCCAGCGCCTGCTGCATGTCAAGGGCGTGGAGGACGCGGCGGAGCTTCCAGACGATGGACAGCTCGTCCTTGGCCATGAGGATCTCCTCCTTGCGGGTGCCGGACGCGTCCACGTCCACCGCCGGGAAGATGCGCTTGTCCGCGAGCGACCGGTTGAGCTTGAGCTCCATGTTGCCGGTGCCCTTGAACTCCTCGAAGATGACCTCGTCCATCTTGGAGCCGGTCTCGACCAGAGCCGTGGCGAGGATCGTCAGCGAGCCGCCGTTCTCGATGTTGCGGGCGGCGCCGAAGAACCGCTTCGGCGGGTAGAGCGCGGTCGAGTCGACACCACCGGACAGGATGCGGCCGCTCGCGGGCGCCGCGAGGTTGTACGCGCGCCCGAGACGGGTGATCGAGTCGAGCAGGACGACGACGTCGTGACCCAGCTCCACCAGGCGCTTGGCCCGCTCGATGGCGAGCTCGGCGACGGTGGTGTGGTCCTCGGCCGGGCGGTCGAAGGTCGAGTGGATGACCTCGCCCTTGACCGACCGCTGCATGTCGGTGACCTCTTCAGGACGCTCGTCCACGAGGACGACCATCAGGTGGCACTCGGGGTTGTTCCGCGTGATCGCGTTGGCGATCGCCTGGAGCACCATGGTCTTGCCGGCCTTGGGCGGCGACACGATCAGGCCGCGCTGCCCCTTGCCGATCGGCGAGACGAGGTCGATGATCCGCGTGGTCAGGACGTTCGGCTCGGTCTCCAGGCGCAGGCGCTCCTGCGGGTAGAGCGGCGTCAGCTTGTTGAAGTCGGGCCGCTGACGGGCCTGCTCCGGGTCCATGCCGTTGACGGTGTCGAGGCGGACGAGGGCGTTGAACTTCTCACGCCGCTCGCCGTCCCTCGGCTGCCGGACGGCACCGGTGATGACGTCGCCCTTGCGCAGGCCGTTGCGTCGGATCTGGGCGAGCGAGACGTAGACGTCGTTCGTGCCCGGAAGGTAGCCGCTGGTCCGCACGAAGGCGTAGTTGTCGAGGATGTCCAGGATGCCGGCGATCGGGATCAGGACGTCGTCCTCGCCGATGACCGGCTCGTTGCTCTCGAAGCGGTCGCGCCCGCGGCGTCCGCGCTCCCGGAAGCGGCCACGGCGCCCGCGGGTGTCGTCGCCCTGGTCGCCCTTGCCGTCGGCGCGGCTGTCCGTACGGCTGTCGCCGCGCCCGTCACGGCCGTCACGGCCATCCCGGCTGTCCCGGCTGTCCCGGCTGTCCCGACCGTCACGGCCGTCGGCGCGGTTGTCACGGTTGTCACCGCGGCTGTCACTGCGGTTGTCGCCGCGGCCCTGCTGGTCACGACGGCTCTGGCCGCCGTCTCCCGCGTCGGCGGCGCGCTGGTCACCGCGCTGATCGCCGCGCTGGTCACCGCGGCCGTCACGCTCGCGGCCCCGCTCGCCCCGCTCACCGCGCGTGCGGCGCTCGCGGCGCTCGCCGCGCTCGGGCCGCTCGGCGCGGGGCTCGGACTGGGCGGCCTCGGCCTGCGGCTCGGCGACGGCGACGACACCGTTCTGCGCGGCCTCGGCGGCCACGACCGGTGCGGCCTCGGCCACGGGACGCTCCTCACGAGCCGCGACGACGGGCTCGGCAGCGGGCGTGACGGCGGGGGCGGCCTCGGGCGCCGGCGCCGCGGCGGTGCGGGAACGTTCCCGGCGGCCACGGGCGGGGCGCTCGGCGACGGCGGGCGCTTCGGCGGTGGCCTTCGGCTCGGCCGCGGCCTCTCCCGATCCGCCCTGCTTCTCCTGGATGGCCGCGATGAGCTGGCTCTTGCGCATCCGTCCGGTCCCCGTGATGCCGAGGCTGGTCGCCAGGGCCTGGAGCTCGGGGAGCACCATGCCCGCCAGGCCGGTGCCGGAGCGACGTCGCGGACGGGCCGTGGCGGAAGTGGGGGTGTCGCCGGCGGCCTTGCCGTCGGAGAGGAGTTCGGTGGTGTCGCTCAACTAAGGGTCCTTCCCAGGGGTCGGGCGCCAGAATCGTGCGTCCAGGCGTCCCGGTGATGCGACCCGGCGGGACAGACCGGGTCGGGCTTCGCGAATCTCATGTGTCGATGACCCTCGGGATTCGCGAGCGGTAGGTGCCCGGGGGCGATCCCCCGGATTGCCGCCACCGACCAGATGTCTTGGTGGTTCGAACGCGCATGTCTCCGAGAACGCCGCCTCTGGCCATGCCACCCGAAGGTGTGCCGACTGGAGGAAACGGTTTCGGGGAAATCGCCCTGCCCGCGTCGAAGGACGCGAGGCGAAGTGCAGCGATGTGCGAATGACAAGCACGCACCCAACACGGGGGCACCTGGTGCGGCTATCAGCCTAACATCACCAGCGCGCACAGCTATTCCCTGAAGTCGAAGAAGCATCAGCGTGTCTCGGGAAACCGAACGTACGCACCAAGCGGGTCGACGTTCATTGGCTGGATGTGCCAGTCCGTACCCACTTCTGGCGCGATCAAATCCTTGGTTTCCTGTGTCGTCAACGCGAGAACCGTCGGGCCTGCCCCCGAGACGACGGCGGGCACCCCGGCCTCGCGAAGCCGTCGCACCAGTTCGGCGGTGCGGGGCATCGCGGGTGCGCGGTACCCCTGGTGCAGGCGGTCCTCGGTGGCGGCGAGCAGGAGATCCGGTTCCGGTCTCTGCGTGAGCGCCGCGACGAGCAGAGCCGCCCGCCCCGCGTTGGCAGCCGCGTCCGCATGCGGCACGTCCTTCGGCAGCAGGCCCCGAGCCTCCTCCGTGGACAACCGGAAATCCGGGATCAGAACCACCGGCCGGACGTCCTCATGCGGAGTCAGTTTCACCATACTCGCCGCTCCCGACTGATGCGTCCAGGCGATGGTGAGACCGCCCGCCAGGCACGGCGCCACGTTGTCGGGATGCCCCTCCAACTCCGTGGCCAGCGCGAACACCTCGGCGTCCGGCAGGTCTCCCGCGCCCCGCCCACGCGCGAGGGCGCGGGCGGCGAGGATGCCGGCGCAGATCGCCGCCGACGACGAGCCGAGCCCCCGCGCGTGCGGAATGCGGTTGCGGCAGCGCAGCGCGATGCCGTCCGGCTGGGCGAACCCCATGCGGTCGAACGTCGTGCGCATCGTCTTGACGACGAGGTGGCCCTCGCCCTCGTCCAGCTCACCGGCTCCCTGGCCCTCCACGGCGATCCGCACGCCGGGCGAGCCGGAGATCTCGGCCTCCACCTCGTCGTACAGGTCGAGCGCGAGGCCGAGGCTGTCGAAACCGGGGCCGAGGTTGGCGCTCGTGGCCGGCACACGGACGACGACGCCGTGACTATCCGTCAATTCGTCACCTGAACCCTTTGATGGGCGGGAATGAGAGGGCCGGTCAGGCGAGTCCAAGCGCGGCCGCGGCGGCGTAGGCGTCGATCGGGATCGTCACGGGCGCCGGTGCGCCGGAGATGGCCCAGTCGGGGTCCTTCAGGCCGTTGCCGGTCACGGTGCACACGACCCGCTGCCCCGGCGTGAGCAGGCCCTGCTCGTGCGCCTGGAGCAAACCGGCGACGCTCGCGGCGGAGGCGAGCTCGACGAACACGCCCTCCTCCTGCGCGAGCAGCTTGTACGCCGCGGCGATCTGGCGATCGGTCACGGCCTGGATGTCGCCGCCGGACTCGTCGCGCGCCGCCTCGGCAAGCCGCCACGAGGCGGGGTTGCCGATCCTGATCGCCGTGGCGATCGTCTGCGGGTGGGTCACGGGGCTGCCGCCGACCAGCGGCGCCGCGCCGCTGGCCTGGAATCCCAGCATGCGCGGCCGCTTGGTGGCCACGCCGTCGTCGGCGTACTCCTTGTAGCCCATCCAGTAGGCCGAGATGTTGCCCGCGTTGCCGACCGGGATGCAGTGGACGTCGGGCGCGTCGCCGAGCGCGTCGACGATCTCGAAGGCCGCCGTCTTCTGGCCCTGCAGGCGGTGCGGGTTGACGGAGTTCACCAGCGCGATCGGGTAGGTCTCCGCGAGCTTCCTGGTCATCTCCAGGCAGTCGTCGAACGAGCCCTCGACCTGGAGCAGCCTGGCGCCGTGCACCAGGGCCTGGGCGAGCTTGCCCATCGCGATCTTCCCGCGCGGCACGAGGACGGCACAGGTCAGCCCGGCCCGTACGGCGTAGGCGGCGGCCGAGGCACTGGTGTTGCCGGTGGACGCGCAGATGACCGCCTGGGCGCCCTCCTCGACGGCCTTGCTGATCGCCAGGGTCATGCCGCGGTCCTTGAAGCTGCCGGTCGGGTTGAGGCCCTCGACCTTGAGATGGACGTCACAGCCCGTGATCTGGGATACCCGCCTGGCGGGGACGAGCGGCGTGCCGCCCTCGAGCAGGGTCACCACGGGCGTCGTCGTGGAGACCGGCAGACGGTCGCGGTACTCCTCGATCAGGCCACGCCAAGCCCTGAACATTGGTTGCTCCTCCCACGCGCGCACACGCGTGTCACCAGGGGTATCGGTCACCGAGTCTACGGCCAACCGTTTGACGTGCGGACTCCGTTGTCCACCAAATGGACATAATGGGCGTCACCTTAGGGAACCGTCAGTGGGTTTCGCTAGTGTGGACCAGCCATTTGACCATCGCTGTAGAGGACGTGGATTGGCCCACCTGACGGGCGTGGAGCCCTGGCCGAGAATTCGCCACAACGACTACTCTCCGCTCACGCCGCCACCCATCGGCGGCTGGACGCCCACGCTCAGCGCGAGTGTCGTCATCCCCGCGCACGGCGGGCAGCACCGCCTCGACCTGACACTGGCCGCGCTGGCCGCGCAGACCTATCCCGCGCACCTCACCGAGGTGATCGTGGTGGACGACCGCAGCGACCCTCCGCTGCGCCTGCCCGATCTGCGGCCCGGCAACACCCGCGTCGTGGTCGTCCCGCCCGGCGGATGGGGCGCCGGGCACGCGATGAACGCCGGAATCGCCGCCGCCGAGGGCGAGATCGTGCAGCGTCTCGACGCCGACATGGTGATCTCGCGGGAGCACCTGGAGGCGCTGTTCCGCTGGCATCACCTCACCGACTATCTCGTCACCATCGGCGGCAAGAAGTTCGCCGAGGAGCCGGCCCTCACCCCCGGGCAGGTCCACGAGGCCGTACGGCACGGCTCGCCCGAGGACCTGTTCGACCCGTCGGCGCTGGTGTCCAGCTCGACCGAGGAGACCATCCGCCGCCTCGACGGCCTGCGGGCCAGCAAGAACCCCTACCAGGTGTGCACCGGTCCGACGGTCTCCCTGCGGCGGGCCCTGCTCGGCGAGGTCCGGGGCTTCGATGCCGAGGTGGTGCGCGGCCAGGACACCGAGTTCGCCTACCGGCTCGCCCAGGCGGGGGCGGTGTTCGTCCCCGACATGGAGGCCCGCGCCGTGCATCTCGGCCTGCCGGCCCAGCGCGGTGAGCACGGCAAGTCGATCGTCCGCCTCGTCGAGACCCACCTGGCGCACCGGGTCCCGCTCCGCCGCGACCTGCGCAAGGAGCCCGGCCGGCGCTGGCTCGTGCCGTACGTCGAGGTCGTCTTCGATGTGACCGGGGCGGACGAGCGGCGGATCGTCGCCGCTGTCGACGCGGTGCTTCGCGGCACGCTCACCGACGTCGTGGTGACGCTGGCCGGCCCCTGGTCGTCGCTCGAAGGCGAAAGCAGGTGGGCGCCGGGAACCGGGGCGTTCGACCTCGCCCTGGTCAGGGCGGCGTTCGGGCACGATGCGCGGGTGCGGTTCGCGGAGCGGGCGGCGCCGACCGCCGCGCCCGTCCCCTTCCGCTGCACGGCGCCCGTCGACGCCCCGCCGGCTCCGGCGCTGCTGGAGCGGGCGGTCAAGGCGATGCTGGAGGAGCGGATCGGCCTGCTGGTCCTGGACCTGCCCGATGGGGGCACGGCCACCCTGGAGCGGACCGAGGCCGTAGCACGCGCCCGCCGGCTCGCCACGCCGGGCGAGGACCCGGCCGACGTGATCGCCCAGACCCACGGCGTGCGGCACGCCGCCGCGAGCGAGTTCGAGAAGCTACCCAAGACCGCGACGAAACCGGCCGCGCCCGCCGAGCCGCAGACCACCCCGCGACCGGCTCCGGCACCCGCCTCGCGACCGGCCCCGGCTCAGGCCCCGCAACCGGAGGTCGAACCGCCGCGCCGCCGCGGCCTGTTCCGCCGTTCCTGACCCCCTCTGATCGCCGGCTCTGATGACCGGCTCCCGCGGCCGGGCTCGGCGGCGGCGTGGAGGGGGTCGACAAGGACTGCCGCCGTCACGGGGCCGGGGCCGGACGACCTGCCCCACACCGACCAGGCCAGCGCAGGACAGGCGACCCACACCGGCCAGGCCCCGGCCTGCCCGACACCGGCCACGCCGGGGCGGGACGGCCTGCCCCACACCGACCACGCCGGGGCGGGACGACCTGCCCCACACCGACCACGCCGGGGCGGGACGGCCTGTCCCATGTCGGCGGGCCGGGGCGATCAGGTCTTCTTGAACGTGAAGGGCCGGCCGAGCCCCCGGGCGATGCCGCGCAGGCCCCGGGCGCGGTGCAGCGCCGAGACCTGCCCGCGCAGCGCCGAGACCTGCCGCCGCAGGGTGCCGATTTCCCGGCGGAACTCGACGGCGGACTTGCGCCACTGCGCCGCCTCGTCGCGCCATCGGGTGACCTGTCCGCGCAGCCGCTCGACCTCCTTGGTCAGCCGCTCGACCTCGGCCTGCGCCTGCACCTGCTTGCGATAGGCGGTGCGCCGATTCACATAGGCGGGGGCCTCCGCGGCGGTGTGGAAGCCGAAGGTCTCGCCGTCGACCCAGTAGGTGCCGAACATCTCGTCGACGGCGTCGTCGAGGTCCTCGCCCTCCTCCACGACGAGGGCCGCGCGGGAGAACGCCTCGGTGCGTTCCAGGCGGGCGGCGGTGACGCCTTCGGCGTCCTCGGTCAGGAGCACGCTCACCAGTCCGCGTTCCCGTCCGCGCAGCACGTCGAGCAGCCGGCCGATGCCGTCCTCCTCCGGCACCCAGCCGGGCGGGATGCGCAGGCGGTACGGCGACTGGGTGTCGGACGCCGCCGTGACCAGCCGTACCCGGCCCTCGTGGGTGTATAGTGGGCCCGCAGCAGCACGAGGTCGAGGCGCGGGTCCTTGAGCGGGGCGCGCTGCTCGGGGGCGAGCTCGTCCCACGGGCCGGTCAGCACCACGGCGAGGTCGGTCACCGTGCCGGCCAGCACGCCGTCCACGGTGGCCCTGACGTCGTCGTAGGACCCGGCGGCGGCGTCCACGAGGACCTCCACCTGCGGGACCTTCCACTGCCGGGAGGGATGGGTGCGCAGCCACCGGTAGCCGGGGACCCGGTCGGTGACCAGGGCGTGGCTGACCCGGCTGATCGACGCGCTGTCGCGCATGCGCATGGACGGGCCGAGGTGGTAGGCCCTGGCCTGCGGGTCGGGGATGAAGACCGCGCCCGCCTGGGCGAGCCGGTAGCCCATCTCGGTGTCCTGGCCGAGGATCATCTCGGGGTCCATCGGCCCGGCCCGTTCGAACAGCCGGGCGGAGACCGACGACGCGCCGCCGATGTGGATGCTGAACGGCCGCGGCGAGCGGAGCAGACCGTCCGACCGCTGCACCAGGTCCTCGATCCAGGCGTGCGGCTCCGCCGGCTCGAAGAGCTTGGCCAGGTCGTCCGTTCCCGCGACGTCCGCGGGGCGGGGCAGCGGGGCGGTGGTGAAGCGCAGGTAGGAGGTGACCGACAGATAGGGCGCGAGGTGGTGCCAGCGCATGTGCGCCTCCACCTCCTCCGGCTCGGGCACGACGTCGGAGTCCATCCAGTGGATGACGTCGCCCGTCGCAGCGGCCAGCCCGGTGTTGCGCGCCCTGGCCCGGCCCGGCGCCGCGCAGACCAGCAGCCGCGTGTCGCGCGGCCGGATCTCCGGAAGGCGCAGCGGCGGCTCGCTGCCGTTGTCGACCACGATCACTTCGAGCAGGCCGGCCGGGTACGTCTGCCTGGCCAGCCCGGCGAGCGTGAGATCGAGTTTGACCTGATCAGCGTAGGCGGGGATCACCACGCTGACCCGCAGGCGGGGCGTCCACGACGACCCGAGGGCGGGCGGCTGGAGGGCGGTGTAGTCGTTTCCCCTGATACGTGGCGTCATGGTGCTTCCAACATCACACTCGGGCGAAAGCCGCGCCACTGGTTCGCGGCGAGTCGCAGGAAGTGGGCAAGAGGAAGGTTCCAGGAATGGTCGGCGCCGACCGAGCGCCGCAGGACGTAGCCCAGGCCGTGGGTGCGGTAGACGCGGCCGCCGGCCGCCTCGACCGCGCGCAGGAGGTGCGCGTCCTCCCCGCGGCCACTCGGCCCGAAGCCGCCGGCCTGCTCGAACATCTCGCGGCCGACCAGGATCGTGCCGCCCGCGACGTGGTCGGCCCACACCTCGCTGCTGTAGTCGACGCGTCGGATCGTCGCGCGGAGGGGCTGGAGGTAGAAGAACTCCGGCGCGGTCCCGACCAGCTCCGCCCCGGAATAGGCCATGGCCAGCAGCAGGTCGGCCAGGTGCTCGGGTCCGTACCAGTCGTCGTCGTCCCATTTGGCGACGATGCCGGTGGACGCCCGTGCCGCCGCCATGTTGAGCACCGTCCCGAGCGGCGCGTCCGGCTCGGCCTCGATCACCGTCATCGGGTGGGGGAACTCCTCGACCGCCTCGCGCACCCGCGCGGCCGGGAACCCGTGCAGGGCGACGATCGCCTCCAGACTGACGCCGCGCTGGCGGGCGAGTTGCCGCAGCGCGTGGCCCACGTAGTGGGGCCGCCGCGTGGCCATGACGACGGTCACCGGCGCGAGGCCGGTGCCGACGCCCCTGGCCCGCAGCGCGTGCCTGCGCAGACGCACACTGTGTTCTTCCCTGCGCAGGTCGGCGACCGAGTCGGGCCTTCCGTCGTCGGCCTCGGGGGTCCAGGCCCCGGCCACGTCGGCGAGCACGGGATCGGCCTCACGCACCCACCTCGGTGGATCATGAAAGGTGAGCGGCACCCCCGCGGCGGCCAGGCCGCCGACCGCGTCCAGCGCCTCGGCGGCGTGCTCCTCCGGCCACTCCACCCGAAGCCCGCGCAGCGGCCGGAGAGCGGCGACGTCGGCGGCCTGCGGAGGGACGGCCAGTGACCGGCCCTCCATCGTCCACCGACCGTCGCTCCAGGACAGCGTCGCGATCTCCTCGGTGGGACTGCGCGTGAAGCCGTACGGCGAGCACATGCCGGTCGTCACCGTCACGGTGTCCCTCCCGCGCGTCCGTTTTACAGGCTGGTGAACTCTTAGCAGCATTTACAGGCTGTTGAACTCTTATCAGCCGAACCTTGTGAATCCCTGTGACCCTTGCGGTCAAACTGACGGTTCGCTGTGAACTGCCGCGGCAGCCGGGATCACGGAACGGGCGACACGCTCCCGCCGACGATGTCGCCCAGCGTCCTCACGTCGATCTTCTTGGCCTTCCGCTGCTGGGCCACCCAGTCGATGAAGGCGGCGAACTCCTTGGGCGCCGTCGCGTACTTGTCCCGCGGCTCGTTCTTGATCTCGTGGAACACGAAGGTCACCATGCCGGGGCCGCCCTCCCGCTGGGCGCGGGTGACGAACTCACGCAGCGTGCGGGCCGTGCGCGGCAGGCGGGTCTGACTCGTGGCGCGTACGGCGGCCAGGTCCGCGGGCGGAATCGTCTCGGCGACGGGGCAGGCGCGGCAGCTGTCCGGCCGGTACAGGCCGTTGATGTCGCGCGCGCTGTTGTAGCCGCAGCTCATCGCGATCCGCTTGCTCCCCTCGTCCAAGGCGCCGAACGGATAGGCGAACGACCGCGCGGCGAAGCCCATCTTCAGCAGCGCCCGCCTGTCGTCGCAGATCTGCGCCTGCTGCGCCGCGTCGAACATCTCCGGCAGGTGCGGATGCTGGAGGGTGTGGCCGCCGATCTCATGGCCCTGCTTCGCGATCGCCCGCAGCGCGGCCACGCTCAGGTAGCCGCGCTTGCCGAGGCGGCCGCTGCTGACGTAGAAGGTGCCCTTGAGGCCGCGCCTGCTCAGCATTTTGGCGACGGCCAGGTGGTCGGCCGTGCCGTCGTCGAAGGTGAGGACCACGGTCGGCACCCCGGCCGCCCGTGCCTGCTGTTGAGCCGCCTGCCCGAGACCAGCCGAGCCGGGCGTCGCCGCGGCCGGATGCTGAAGTCCCGCGATCGTCGCCGCGGTTAGGAGACAGGCCGGCAAGAGTCTCTTCACCGTAAGTCGCATGAAGAGAAACTTTACTCATATTGGCAATTACTCTTGCGCGTGATGTCCAACCGTGATGAAACGGTCCACAATTGTCAGCCCTTGCCGCGCCCGCGCTCGAACAGTGCGACGGTCAGGCCCGGCAACTCCGCGGAGTGCCAGGCCGTCGACAGACGATACCCGGCCGCGCGTACGGCGGCCACCTTGGCGATCTTCTTCCCCGTCAGTCCGGCCTGCTTCGTCCCCCGCCAGACGACCCAGACCCGGCGGTGCCCCGCCAGGGCCTCGGTGAGGTCGTCCCGCTCCGCGTACTCGAAGGCCGGGCCCTGCCCCCTGAGAAGCACGTCCTCGGGGAGACCCTCGCGGCCGTAGTAGACGAAGCCGGTGCGCAACCGGCTCTGGCCGTACACGATGGCGTCGCCGGGGCGCTCCCGCGCCTGGATCACGCCGAGCGCGCCGGGGAAGTCGTCGTAGTGGCCGTTGCGCTGCCGATAGTCGGCCTGGTCGGGCAGCCCCAGCAGCGCGACCGCCAGGACGACGGGCACGCCGACCAGCGCGAAGGGGACGGGGGCCAGGCGGACCGAGGCCAGGGCCACGCCTCCTGCCAGGGCCAGGGCGGGCGCCGCGACGAACACATAACGGTCCACGTAGGCCGGGGTCACCAGCTCGTCGATCGCAAGAAGCAGCACGGGCGGGAGGACGAGCCAGCCGCCGGCGAGGACGCCCCAGGCGACCGACCTGCGCAGCAGGACCACCACCCCCACGACGGCGAGGGCGAACAGCGGCGGCCCGGCGAGGTCGGAGCCCGCCGCGTGCTTGGGGAACTTCAGCAGCACGTCGAGCTCGTGCGGCTGGATCCAGCTGATCGCGTGGCGCTCGCCCCAGCCCACGAGGGCGAGGACCGCGAGGGGCACGCAGCCCACCGCCGTCGCGGGGACGATCCTGGTCAGGAACGTACGGCGGGGCAGGACGAGAAGGGCGGCCAGGAACTGGGCCGGGAGCACCAGGACCGAGAACAGGTGGGTGCAGCCGAGCAGCGCCACCGACACCGCGTACCAGCGGATCTGTTTCCAACCGGCGGAGCCTGTGGGCGCCTCGGCCACCCGGTGCAGCGCCCAGGCGGAGACGACGGCCGCCGCCGCCGCGAACGCGTACGGCCGGGCGTTCGCGCCGTGGTAGGACACCGACGGCAACACGGCGAACAGCGCCGCGGCCAGCACGCCCGCCCGGGGACCGGCCAGCCGGCGGCCGAGGTCGGCCAGGAAGCCCGCCGCCACACCGGCCGCGAGAGCCGAGGGCAGGCGCAGCCACCACTCGGCCTCCCCCAGCCACGACCAGACATGGATGAGCAGGTAGTAGGGCAGGAAGTGGCCGTCGATCTGCTGGACGAGCCCCCACAGCCCGCTCAGCGGCCGGGCCACCGCGGCGCTGTAGGTCGCCACCTCGTCGGCCGACAGCGACGCCGTGGTGCCGGAGATCGCGACACAGGTGGTGAGCAGGCCCGCGAGGAGCGGGACCCAGCGGGGCCAGTCCTTCGCGTCCGCGTCCATCCTCCGGCCGGACGTCCGGACCGCCTCGCCCGCAACCACGCTTCCCCCCACAGAACTGATCATTGGCGACATCAAGGACATCGAACACGCACGGACGCACGGATCGGCGGGCCGTTATCCGATCGAGTCGTTGTCGCGCCGGTGTTCCGAAGCCATCCGTTCCGGACATGCCGGGCTCCACCGTACGAGATCTCCGCGGGGACTCCTCGCAGAAGTGGCGCTCGTCGCCATGTTCATGCACTACGGGCGCTGGCCAGAGCTGCAGCGCTCGGTGATCGCCTGGCCTTTTGGCGTCTCCATGGGGGCGTCGAACGGTTTCGCGGTGGCGGCGCTGATCGACGCCGAGGGCCCGGCGCCGCGACAGGTGTGGGCGACTCCGGCGGGCGCGGCGTTCCTCGCCCTCGCCTGGTTCTGGGCTCCCGGCTTCTCGCCCTTCTGGCAGCAGCCCACGATGGCGGCGCTTCTCAGGGTCCTCCTGGTCCTCCAGGCCCGCACCCGGCTCTACGTCGGCGGAGGTGTTCGCCGGCGCCGTGCGGCACCTCGGGGCCTCCGAGGAGGAGGCCCTCGACGCGGTCCGCAGTGTCCTGGCGGGGCGCTGACCCGCCCCTCGCCCCGAAGGCGTGGTGCCCGTACGGCCGGCGAGCGGGTCAGGCCGCTTCGCCGTCCAAGGGGCGGCGGCGGAACCTGCGCAGGTTCACGACCAGGAGGACCGTGGCGGCGATGGCCACGGCCGCGCAGGCGGCGAGGACCGGCACGCTGGGGTCGTCCTCCGCGGCCGCCCGCTCTCCGGCCGCGGGGAAGGTGATCGTCCCGGTGGCCGTATGACTGACCCGGCCGCTGCGCATGGTGAGCCGGAATTTCCAGGGCCCGGCGGGCAGGTCGTGGCCCAGCAGCACGGTCACCTGACCGTGGCCGCCGGGAGGCAGGGTGACGGCGCGGGTGCCGCGGAAGGGCCCGGCGCTGAGCGCGCTCGGCCCCTCCGACAGCCGCACCTCGCCCTCCAGGTCGACGGCGCGCTCCCCCGTGTTGCCGACTTCGGCCACCAGCCGCGGCTGCCCGTTGCCGGCGCGCCCGGCGGTCACTTCGCCGATCCGGAAGCTCGTCGGCGGTTCGCCGCCCGGGCCCACGTCCAGGTAGGTGCGGACGCCGACTCGGTTGACCAGCGCGACGTTGCCCGACGGGCCGGGCGAGGGCGAGGAGATCTCCGCCCAGATGACGGCGTAGCGCTCACCCTTGGAAGCCGTGGACGGCACCGCGACGGTGACCGTCACCGGGAGATGGCCGCGCGGCGGCAGGTCCGCCGAGGTCCGGTTGAGCGTCATCCAGGAGGTCAGCTCGTTCGCGGTACGGGCGGGGGCGAACGTGAAGCCTTCGTCGCCGACCCGGGCCGCGGCGGCGTACAGGCTCACGTGCTGCCGCTGTGGCGAGGTGCTGAAGACTTCGAGACGCCGGGTGAAGGTGGTGCCGGGGTTCACGTGGTCGACGATGAACGCGTGCGAGCGGGGGTCGTCCAGACGGTTCTCGGGAATCTCCAGCAGGCGGATGCCGAACCTCTCCTGGCGGTGCCCGTGCGCGCCGTCGGCGGCCGCCGACGGCGCGGCGACCACCGCGTGCAGCACGATCGCGAGCAGACTCGCGGCGATGGTCCTGTTGGCTGAACGGTCAGGCAACGGAGTGGTTCACCGTGCCGGTGTAGAGGCCCGCCACCGCCTGGGCGGGCACGTTGACGACGATGGTCGGGTCCCACGTGGCGGAGTTGACGCCGGAGCCGCTCGTCTTGCTGAACGCGGTGCGCGTCACGTCGAGCGACTGGGCGGCGGCCGCGTCCACCTGTCCCGGCACGAACGTGCCCGTGCCGGTGGTGGCCGTCGCCGCGCCGGACCAGTAGAGGACCGCGGTGTTAGGCACGGTCTCCGCAGGGGTGCCGCCGCCGGTGGTGAAGCTGGTGCCCGACGCCGTGGCCTCCCACGTCGCGGCGAGCGCCGCGCGCTGGTCGGACACCGTGATCGGCCCGAGCGCCCCGCTGATCTGTCCCCCCGGTACCCCGCTGCCGATGCTGACGGGACCGTCGGGAACGTTGATCGTCAGCCCGCCCGGATTCGTGACGGTGAAGGTGACGGTCGTGGGGCAGGTCGTGGAGGCGGGACAGGTGGCGGCCAGGGCGGGTGGCGCCGTCGTGGCCACCGTCAGCGCCGTGACCAGCGCCAGCCCTGCGACAGCCGCCGACGGCGCCGCGACACTCCTGTTGCCCATCTGCCGATCTCCTTCGAGGATGCGCCGCCTCGTGCGGGCCGCGGTCGGTGACATCCTGGCCGGTCCGAGGCGTACGACAGGGTTCTTACGCCGGCGTCTGGAGACCCTTTGTGATCAGATGACGACCGGCGGAGACGCGCGGTCCGCTGTCCACGGTTACGGCTGGTTCCGGCGTGGCGACAGCAAGAGGGCCCTCCGGGTGTCCTAGCCTGCCGTGGGTCGTTCGCCGCGAGATCTTGCCGCGCGGCTGCGCGACGACGGCACGACGACGAGGAAGGTCACACATGCGGCAGGTCGGTGTGGGGGTGATCGTGACGGCGACGCTGGCCGGGTCGACCACCCTGCCGGTCGCGCTGTCCGCCTCTTTGCCCGCCTCCTTGTCCGCCTCGCTGTCCGCCTCGCTGTCCGCCGTGCCCGACCTCGCACCGGCGGCGCAGGCCGGCACGGGAACGGCGGCGCAGGCCGGCACGGGAACGGCGCTGGTGCCCCTGCGGGCCGATCCGCTGACGATCACCGTGCCCGGCTCGGTGAGCCTCGGCAGCGGCTCCCGGGGCGGCACGATCAGCGCCTCGATGGGCACGGTGACCGTGACCGACTCCAGGGCAGGAATCCCTCCGTGGACGGCGACCGTGTCCGCCACGAACTTCACCACCGGGAGCGGCACGCCCGCGCAGACGATCACGACGGCGAACATCGCCTACTGGTCGGGGCCGGTCACCGCGTCGTCCGGCGTGGGCACCCGCAATCCCGGTGAGCCCATCGCGGCCAGCCGGGTGGCCCTCACCTCGCCGGTCGTCGCGTTCAGCGGACGCAAGCAGGCGCCGCCGATGTCGACGAGCTGGCAGCCCACCCTGGTCATCACCATCCCGTCCAACGCCGCCGCCGGCGTCTACACCGGGACCATCACGCACTCGGTCGCCTGACCGTCCCCGCTCCGCACAGGAGTTGAGGGTCTCGTGACCCGCCACGGACGCGACGGCTCGGCGGCCGGTCGGGCGGGTCGGAGATAGTGAGGCCCGCCGGGCCGGCGGCACGGCTTCCGATCCGGCGTCTCGTGTCGCTCCTCAGCCGAAGGAATGCCATGCCCCGCTTCTCACGACACCTCCGCCGCCCGCTCGCGGCGATGGCGCTGGCCCTGGCGACGGCCGCGCCCCTGTTCACCGGCCTGCCCGCCGGGGCCGCCGCCGGGCCGGGCGAGCGCCCGAAGCCTCCGCCGCCCTGGGTGCGGATCTGCCAGAAGCTGAAGCGGATGCCGGAGCACCGGCACATGCGGTGTCCCCTCCACCCGCCGCGCCCGCGGGCCAGGACATCCGGCTCCGGCGACGCCGCCCGGGTCCCCACGGTCTCGGAGCTGGACACCCCGACCCATACGTCCGGGCCCGTCGGCATCACCTCGGGTCCCGACGGCGCGCTGTGGTTCACGGAGAACTACGCCGGCAACATCGGGCGCGTCACGACCGGCGGGGACTTCACGGAATACGCCGTGCCGACCGACGACCCCGAGCCGGGGCACATCACCACCGGACCGGACGGCGCCCTGTGGTTCACCGAGGCGACCGGCGACAAGATCGGCCGGATCACCACCTCGGGGACCATCACGGAGTACGCGCTGCCCAACGCGGGATCCTACCCCTGGGGCATCACCGCGGGCCCCGACGGCGCCCTGTGGTTCGTCGAGACGATCGGCAACAAGATCGGCCGGATCACTACCTCGGGGACCATCACGGAGTACGCCCTGCCGACCGCCGACGCCTACCCGATGCGGATCACGTCCGGTCCCGACGGCAACCTGTGGTTCACCGAGTCGTTCGTCGGCAAGATCGGCCAGATCACCCCGGACGGAGACATCACCGAGTTCGCCATCCCCTCCTCGGGGGCGACGCCCATAGGGATCACCACCGGGCCGGACGACAACCTGTGGTACGCCGACGCCAACGGCAAGGTCAGCTCCGTCACCACGGACGGCGACTTCACCGAGTATTCACTCGACGACTCCAACGCCTTCCCCTGGGGCATCACCAGCGGCTCCGACGGCAGGCTGTGGGTGAGCGAGCAACTCGGCAACGCGGCGGCCAGCGTCACCACCTCGGGAGTCATCATCGAGTACAACATGCCGACCACCCTCGCCGGGCCCTTCGACATCACCAGTGGGCCCGACGACAACGTCTGGCTCACCGAGAACTACGTCGACCAGATCGCGAAGATCACCCTGTAGTCCGACCGCGACGCGGCAGCGGGAACTCCCGGGTGGAGCACCCGGGAGTTCTCCGGACAGAGCGTCCGTCCTCGGCGTCAGGGCGTGTCGTCGCCCTCGACCCGCATGACGCTCGCGACCGCGCGGACGATGTTCAGGTCACGCAGGTCCTTGATCGTGCCCGACAGGGCGGCGTCGCTGGCCCGGTGGGTCACCAGCACGAGCTGGGCGTCGTCGCCCCGGCCCTCCTGCCGCACCGTCTGGATCGACACGTCGTGGCTCGCGAAAATCTCGGCCACCCGGGCGAGCACACCCGGCTTGTCCGCCACGTCCAGCGACACGTGGTAGCGGGTGACGCTGTCGCCCATCGGATGGACCTTGAGGTCGGCGTACGTCGACTCCTCCGGCCCGCGGGTGCCGGCGATGCGGTTGCGCGCCACGGCGACGATGTCGCCCAGCACGGCGCTGGCGGTGGGCGCGCCGCCCGCGCCCGCGCCGTAGAACATCAGCCGCCCGGCCGACTCGGCCTCCACGAAGACGGCGTTGTACGCCTCGCGCACGCCGGCCAGGGGGTGCGACCTCGGGATCATGGCGGGATGCACCCGGACGCCGACCGACCGGCCGTCGTCTGAGCGGGCGCAGATGGCCAGCAGCTTGATGACGTATCCCATGCCCTTGGCCGAGGCCACGTCGGCAGCGGTGATCTCCGTGATGCCCTCGCGGTGCACGTCGGCGGCCGTCACCCGGCTGTGGAAGGCGATGCCGGCCAGGATCGCCGCCTTGGCGGCGGCGTCGAAGCCCTCGACGTCGGCCGTCGGGTCGGCCTCGGCGTACCCGAGCGCCTGGGCCTCCTCCAGAGCGTCGTTGAACGAGGCGCCGGTGGAGTCCATCTTGTCGAGGATGTAGTTGGTGGTGCCGTTGACGATGCCCAGCACGCGGCGCACCCGGTCGCCGGCCAGCGATTCGCGCAGCGGGCGCAGCAGCGGGATCGCCCCGGCGACGCTGGCCTCGAAGTACAGGTCGGCGCCGTTCTCACGGACGGCCCGGTGGATCGTCGCGCCGTCCTCGGCCAGCAGCGCCTTGTTGGCGCTCACCACGGACTTGCCGTGTGCCATCGCGGCGAGGATCAGTGATCTGGCCGGTTCGATGCCGCCGATCACCTCGACGACGATGTCCACGTCGTCGCGGGTGACCAGGGCCTCCGCGTCGGTTGTGAGCAGGGCGGGGTCCACGTCGGCGTCCCGCTTGCGGCCCATTCTCCGTACGGCGACGCCGGCCAGTTCGAGCGGGGCTCCGACGCGGGCGGCGAGGTCGTCGGCCTGTTCGTGGAGCAAACGCACGACCTGCGACCCGACGACGCCGCAGCCCAGCAGCGCGACCCTGAGCGCCGGTTTGGCTCTAGTCACGACCCCTCCTCGCTTCGCCGCCGGACTGTCCGGGACGGCCTGTCACAGCTGCCCCCTGAGCAGGTCGTCCTCGGTCTCTCTGCGGATGATGACCCGCGCCTGGCCGTTGGACACCGCGACGACGGCGGGCTTGGGCAGATAGTTGTAGTTGTTGGCCAGCGACCGGCAGTAGGCGCCGGTGCCGGCGACGGCGATCAGGTCGCCGGGGGCCAGGTCGCCCGGCAGGTACAGGTCGCGCACGACCATGTCGCCGCTCTCGCAGTGCTTGCCGACCAGGCGCGACAGCATCGGCGCCGCCTGGCTCACCCGGGACGCGAGCACGGCCGTGTAGTCGGCGCCGTAGAGGGCGGTGCGGATGTTGTCGCTCATGCCGCCGTCGACGCTCACGTACGTGCGCAGGCCCTCCACGTCCTTGACCGTACCGGCCTCGTACAGGGTCACGCCGGACACTCCGGCGATCGACCGGCCCGGCTCGACCGTGAGGCGCGGCACCGGCAGCCCTGCCGACTCGCACACCTTCGCGACGATCTCCCGCAGGCCGTCCGCGATGACCTTGACGTCCAGCGACTCGTCGCCCACGACGTACGGGATGCCGTATCCGCCGCCGAGGTCCAGCTCGGGGAGCACCACGTCGTGCTCCTCCTTGATCTCGACCAGCAGCCGGGCCAGGCGGCGGGCCGCGACCTCGAAACCGCCGGTGTCGGTGATCTGCGACCCGATGTGGGAGTGCAGGCCGACCAGTTCGAGCTGCGGCAGCGCGAGGATGCGCCGCACCGCCTCGGCGGCGGCGCCGCTGCTCAGCGACAGGCCGAACTTCTGGTCGTCGTGAGCGGTCGCGATGAACTCGTGGGTGTGCGCCTCGACGCCCACGGTCACCCGGATCATCACCTTCGGCCGCACACCGTGCTGGTCGGCGAGGAAGCCGACGCGGGCGATCTCCTCGAACGAGTCGACCACGATGTGGCCCACGCCGGCCAGGACGGCCCTGTCCAGCTCGGCGAGCGACTTGTTGTTGCCGTGCATCGTGATCCGCTCGGGCGGGAAGCCGACGCTGAGCGCCACGGCGAGCTCACCGGCGCTGCACACGTCGAGGCCGAGGCCCTCCTGGTCGATCCAGCGGGCGATCTCGCGGCACAGGAACGCCTTGGCGGCGTAGTGGACCTCGCCGTCGTGGAAGGCGGACCGGTACTCGCGGCAGCGTGAGCGGAAGTCCTCCTCGTCGACGACGTACAGAGGCGTGCCGAACTCCTTCGCCAGGTCGCGCACGTCGATTCCGCCGATCGTGACGGCTCCGTCGGCCCGGCCGGACGTTCGCGGCCAGATGGCCGGTTCGAGCGCGTTGAGGTCGGCCGGCACGTGCTGCTGCGGACGCTCCTCGGGCAGTCCGGCGGTCACGGCGACGATCGTTGAGGCGGCGTGCAGGTCGCCGGCAGGGTGGGCGAATCGACTCACCCGAACGAGGCTAGCCGACCCGGCGATTCACTCGCGCCCGCTGTTCACCCTGCGAGACGGCCCCGGCGGAAGATATTCACATCCGCAGAGTCATCGGCGACAGCACTTTCAGCGAACCGCCGGTTTTGTTCAGATTTTGCCGGGAGGGGCGACGCCGAGCTCCGCCAGTCCCTCGCCGAGCACCCGGCGCACCGCCTCCCCCATCCGCACCCGGGCCGCGTGGACCTCCGTCGGCGGCTCGTCGCCCCTGGGAATCGGGGACGCTCGCTCGACGGCGGCGTGGTAGACCTCGGCCAGCCGTTCGAGATAGGCCGCCCATCCCGGGTCGCGGCTGTCCCTCCTGCTCGGCAGCTCAGCCAGGACCCGCAGCACGGCCCGGTCGAACGGGCCGTCGAGCAGTTCGGGCCGCACCGCCGCACCTGCCGCAACACCTGCCGCCGCACCGGCCGGCACGCCGAGGTCGCGCGCCCACCGCTGTACGGCACCCGCCCGCACGTACGCGTACCGCACGGCGAAACCGGGGTTGTCCCAGGTGCGCGGGAAGTCCGGCCACGGCGCCGCAGAGCCCTCGGCAGGTGTGGACGCGGCGACCGGGGCGGCAAGCACGTCCTCGACGATCTCTCCGGGGGTGGCGACACCGATGACGAGGAAGCCGTTGGGCCGGACGTCCACCCGCCGGATGCCGGGCACCGTTCGCAGCCGTACGGCCAGCCGCTCCGCCACCTCAGCCGGCGCCTCCGCCGTTCCCCGAGGCGTCACACCCGTAGCCTCCGCCGTTCCCCGAGACGTCACACCCGTAGCCTCCGCCGTTCCCCGCAGCGCCGCCGTGGAGACGAACCACGCGTCCCGCTCCCACGACCCCTGCGGCACCGGCGGCGCGCCAAGGACGCCACACAACGCCTCCATAATCACCCCACACCCCCCACCCCCGTGATCTTGTAATTCGTTGCACACATCCCCGCCGAGCTGGGCCTTCACCTTTCATGATCTTGCAGAATTGACACAGCCAGAGGGCCCAGCAGGGGAAACACGACTCGTGATCCTGCAATCGCAAGATCACGGCGGCGATAACGCCAGGTCACGAAGCATAGCGGCGCACACTTGCATGATCATCAAAGGGATCGGTGCAGGTGACGGCCCATCCATGCGACAAACTACAAGATCACGAGGGGTGGGGAGGGAGGGGGGTTAGATGAGGGCGAGGGGCTCGGCTGGGACGTAACCCTCCAGACGCGCCGAGCCGAGCAGCGAGCCCTCGGCCGAGTCGCGGACGCAGACGTAGGAGTACTGGTCGGCCGAGTAGACCCGCACCCCGTCCGTACGGCACTGCCGCATCAGGACCTCGCCCCACTCCTCGGAGACGTCGGCGAAGCCGAGGCCGGTGAGGACCTGACGGCGGGCCAGGACGGTGCCGCCGGCCACCTCGGGCAGGAACCGGTGCTCTGCCCCTGGCTGGCGCAGCAGGGTCGCGCCGGTCTGCGGCAGGTGGGCGTAGAACGACGCCTTCCCGAGCACCTCGGCGTCGGTGGAGGCGAAGTGCCGCACGAGGTCGGCCAGGTAGTGCTCGCCGTACAGGTCCCTGGCGTCGAGCACGGCGACGTAGTCGCCGTCGGCGAGCCTGATCGCACGATCGAGAGCGGCGCCCCGAGTGACCGGCTCCTGGGTCGCGCGGACCACGACGTCGACGTCCGGGCACGACTGACGGACCGTCTTGTCCACCAGACCCGCGTCCAGGCCGTCCGCCACGACCACGATCTGGCCGGGCCGTTCCACCTGACGGGTGACCTGGGCGAGCAGGCGGTCCAGCTCCGCCGGGTCGGAGACAGCGGTGATCGCCGTGATCGCACCGCTGCCCCGCACGCTCGGCACGCCGAGGGTGTCGAGGACCGGGTCGAGCAGCGGGGTGACGCTGGTGCGGGCCCGCCAGGCGAGATGCGCCTCCCTGGCCAGGTGTCCGGCGTCGGCCATGAGGACCTCGGCCGCCGCGAGGATCTCCTCGCCCTTGGCCCCGGCTCGCACCTGGAGCACCGGAGTGCCGCAGGCCGCGACCTCCTCTATCGCTCTCGGCTCGGCGTCGGCGCCCGCGATCACCAGGGCCGGCCGCCGGTAGGCGGTCAGCACGTCGTCGTACGCCGTCGTGTCGTCGTCCTGCCCCGCCAGCGGCTGCCAGGCCGCGCCGCCGGCCGGAGGAGTGACCGTGCCAAGGGTGGCGATCTCCCCGGTCCTGCCGCCCTCGGCGGGGATGGGGTTGTGCACGCGGGGCTGGATCGCGAGCGGGAGCACGCCGACGCGGTCGTGCCGCAGCGCCGACCGCCATTCGCGGGCGCGGGCCTCGGTGGTGGCCAGCACGTACTCGAAGTGCTCGGCCGCCGGAACGGCCCGCGACACCGCGCCGCCGGAGTGCCAGAAGACCGTCTTGACCCCCCGCTTGTGGCAGGCCGCCACCAGGTCGCGCAGCGCCCGCGTCTCCCCGGCCAGCGCCTCCAGCCAGCGCCCGCCGTTGCCCTGGCGGGGGCCGGGCCGTACGGACTCGACGAACAGCACGTGCGGCTGCTGCTGGTCGAGCATGGCCTCCCAGTTGTCCGGGCCGAAGTTGGTCACCAGCCGCCACTCATACCGCAGCAGCGCCTCGGTCTGCCGGTCCACGATGGCGGCGACCGTCATGTACGGCCGGGCCGTCGGGCCCTTGGGGACCGTGAACGACTCGGCGAGCGGCGCGGAGACCTGCGGGGCCTTGGGCTCGGGCGCGGCGGGAGCCGCCTTCATCTCGGGGACGGCGGGGATCTCGGGCTTGAAGTCCGATCGCCTGGGCGCGGGGCGCTTCCTGATCGGCGCCTTGAGCGTCCTGGCCACCGTGCCGGGCTTCTTGCTGTGGATCGCGTCGCCGAGTTTGCTCCACCGGCTCTCCTGGAGCGAGGCGAACTTCCAGTTGGCGACCTCGGTCTGGTACTTCTGCTCCGCGAGCTGCTTGGCGAGCTGCGCGTTCTGCCGCTCGGCCGTCTTCAGCCGCGCCTCGGCCTCACGCATCTTCGTCAGCGCCTCCGCCTCCGAGCGCGCCACCTCCTCCAGCCGCCGCTGGTAGTCGGTGATCAGCCGGGCCAGCTCCGCCGCGCCGGAGGCCCGCTCCACCGCCTCCGCCAGCGCCTGCCGCAGCGCCGCCGGGTCGCTCCGCTCGGGCTGTCCGGCTGCCGGCTCGCTTACCTCGCTCATAAGGGCTGACTCCGCGGTAGACCTTCAGGACCAGAGTCACAATATTCGCAGAACGCCCTGATCGCTCTCAGGCAGAGCCGAGACCTCGTCCACCTCCTCCGCCACACCACCCCGCGACCGGTGGCCCACGAACCTCGCGACCAGATCGCCACAGACTCTGCGACCAAATCACCACGACACCAGCGACCAAACGGCCACCGAGCATGCGACCGTTGTTCCACGAGGAGGGTCCGGAATGCCATACTGAGCTGGTGAAAGGCCCTTCGCGGACCCCTCTCGGCCGAGTGGTTCCGAGACACGCGGAAAAGCCTGCCGCGGACGCCTTGAGCGACACCCGTGTCGTACTGATCAACGGTGCCCGCCAGAGCGGCAAGAGCACCCTTGTGCGCCTCCTCGCCAAGGAACGGACGGCAGAGTGGCGCAGCCTGGACACCCCGGTCGTTCGCCAGACAGCGCAGGAGGATCCCGCGGGCTTCGTGGCGTTCCCCGATCTGATGGTGATCGACGAGATCCAGCGCGTACCCGAACTGATGCTGTCCATCAAAGAACAGGTGGACACCGACCCCCGGCCGGGGCGGTTCCTGCTCACCGGATCCGCGCGAGTGCTCGGTCCGCGGAAACCCGGCAGGGCCGCGTCGTGAAGGTGGATCATCAGCCGCAAGGGCACCCGCCCCGGCCGAGCTAGCAGTATTCGGCCGCGGCATTGCGCCGGAACTCCTCCTCCGGGACCTTCTCGTCGTCGATGGTCAGCACGCGGTCCGTCCGGGCGAAGTCCTCCGGCACGTCCTTCAGGAGAAATCCGGACCCGAGCGGAGGGCCGTCCGCCAACTCGACGGTGACGCCCATGTTGGCCGGCAGGGGCGACCGCAGCGGGACGTCCTCTCGCGTGAAGCCGTGCGCGTCTCCCAGGACGATCACCTCCTGCTGCTCCTCGGACCTGGCCGGTCTCGACACCCGCCAAATCGGGCGTGCGGTTCGATGGTTCTGCACCTCGACGGACTTGATCGCCTCTCCTTCGCACAGCGGCACCACCAGCCTGATCTCCCCCTCGGCCGTGCGTCCGACCGCGACGGGCCGGGGGAGTTCGTCTGCGAGCGGGGGCCTGCCACACGCCGCGAGAAGCAGCGCGCAGGACGAAAGGACGAGTAACTCCGTTACCAACCGCCCCCGGCCGAGGCGGAACTGTCGATCCATGTCACTCCCGGTCAGCAGTGATAGGTGTTGCCCTTTTTCTCGGCTTGCTGCTCGTAGGTGTTCACACAGGGGTCGAGCGGATTGTCGTAGATATAGTAGACCAAATAGGTGGGCCAGAACCCGGTCTGCCGATAATAGAAGTCCCATTGGCGCATGTGCTCGGCCTCATGGTTCAGCAGCGTCCGGGAGAGGTTGTAGAGCGGGGCATGAACCAGGAATACCGACCCCACGGTGGTTCCGCCACGTCCGAAATGCACCCCGCTGGTGAGCCCGCTGCAGACAGTGAGGCCGGACGGGGCGTCTTTCCCGCAAGTGGCTCCCTCACTCTTCGCCCATTTCACCACTTCCTGATTGAATTTCTTCATGCTCAGCAGCGGACTCGTGTTCGCGAGGAACATCGTGAGCTCGAGCGGAAGACCACCCACCTTACTGGCGGTCCTGGCGATGTTGCTCGGCGCGCAGGGGTGGGTGGTGACGTCCTGGCACATCCATTCCCGCAGATTCAACCATTCCCTGGCGATGAGCTCCTTACAGCTCTGGCTGCTGAGCTCCGCATGGCACGACTGCAGTGACTGCTGCAGCTTCTTGTTCGCCTTCAACGCATTGAAAACGCTCTTGGGGGATGCGCCGTACTTCTTGCCGGCCACGCCCGCGCTGGGCAGTGCCATGAATATCTCGAATCCGCTGTAGTCCCCGGCCTCGACCATCGCATCCACGGCCAGCGTGAGGTTCTCGTCGTGAGTGAGCCGCGGCGAATAGCCCATCATGTACAGCTCTTGGGCACGCGCGCTCATCTGATAGAAGGGCACACCCTCCTCGACGGCCTGTCCGGTGGGCATGTACTTGTACCCGAGCCTCTTGATCGCCTCGTCCGACAGCAGCGACTGGTGGTAGAAGGCGTATCCGGGAGAATTCACATACTGTTCGAACCACCGCGCATGAGAGTCGGTCTCATGGCAGGTGTCACCGGAGCAGATGAGCCCTGTTCCGCAGGAGAAGCCGGACAGGCACACCTCCACCTGCTGGTGCCCGGTGGGATCGATGTAGTTCAGGGGCGAGGCGCCGGCGTAGGTGTAGCGGTTGGCCTGTACGGACGGCACCGGATCCAGGTTCGCCGTGTCGCGGCTGGTGAAGGTGCCGGTGCCGGGCTGGTACCAGCGGGCGTGCATGTTGACCTGACCGGTGTCGGTGTCCGTCCACTCGCTCTGGTAGCCGAGCTGGGGCTGGGTGCCGGTGCTGGTGGTGACCTTGCCGAAGGGGTCGTAGGCGGTAGAGCCGGCCAGGCTTATGGCTTCGGCCGTGAAGGCCGCGACGATGTCACCGTGCCGGTCGGCCATCTGGAACTGGGCCGTGCCGGTGCCGATCTTGGCGGACAGGACGTCGCCGAAGGCGCCCCGGCTGTAGGTCTCCCGCGCCGCTCCGGCGGCGTCGGTGACCGCGACCAGGTTGTTACTCATGTCGGCATAGACGTACGTGGTGGTGGCGCCGCCCTTGGTGCGGCCGGTCATGCGATCGAGGGCGTCGTAGGTGTAGTCGGCGTTCCCGTCCCCGACCATCCGGTCGAACGCGTCGAAGGAGAAGGCCCTGACGGCCCCGTCCTTGGAAGCCGAGGCGAGCGTGCCGCGCGGGGTGTAGGTGTAGCTGACCCCTGCGCCGGAGGTGAGGCGGTTGCGCTCGTCGTAGGTGAAGGTGTCGTTCCCCGCCCGCGTGCGGTTCCCCGACGCGTCCCACTCGTAGGTGGTCGTGGCCGAGGACGGGTCGGTCCAGGAGGTGAGCCGCCCGGCGAAGTCGTAGGTGTAGCTGTTGCCGCCGGCGCCCGCGGTTCCGGAGGTGACCTTGGAGGTCAGGCGGTCCTCCTTGTCGTACCCGTAGGTGATGGACACCAGATCCGCGCCGCCACCGGTCTTGAGCACGTCGCTGGTCACCCGGTCCAGGGCGTCGTAGCCATAGCTGCGCTGCGACCCGCCCTCGCCGTACGTCTCCGAGGTGAGCCGGTCGGCCTTGTCGTAGCCGTAGCTGACGGTGACGCCGGTGAGCGGGTCGGCGGTGGTCTTCAGCCGGTCCTTGCCGTCCCAGGTGAAGGTCGTGGTGCCCGCGGCGTCGCCACGCTGGACCAGGCGGTCGTTGGCGTCGTAGCCGAAGGTCGCCTGGTCCACGCCGCCCTTCGCGGTCTTGAGGATCTGACCCCGGTCGTTGAGGGTGAAGGCGAGGTCACCGGCCGAGACCGCGCGGCCTGCCAGGTCGTAGCCAAAGGTCTTCGGCGCGGTGGGGGCGGAGCCGCCGCCGCTGCCGGCCTGCTGGGTCAGCCGGTTGAGGCTGTCGAAGGTATTGGTGACGGTGACCCCACCCGGCTCGAGCTGCTTCACGGGATTGCCCACCGCGTCATAGCTCGTGGTCCACGTGCGGTCGGCCAGATCGGAGTGCTGGGTCGTGGACGGCTCGATCACCGACTCCACCAGCCCGAGGCCGTTATAGGTAGTGATGGTGGCGTTGCCCCGCCCGTCGGTGTACCGGGTGCGGGCGCCCGCCGCGTCGTACCCGGCGGACGTGGTGATCGATTCGCTGTCGCTCACCGGTTCCACCATCCGCGTGATCCTGCCGAGCGCGTCGAAGTCGTAGGTGACGGTGCGGCCCTCGGCGTCGGTGCGGCTGGTCGGGTTGCCGTCGAGGTCGTAGCCGATCGAGCGGGTGCGGACGGTCGCGCCGCCGGTGTCCAGCTCCTTGACCGCGGTGGGATGCCCGGCCAGGTCGTAGGTGATGCTGTCGGTGTCGCCGAGCGCATCGGTGACCTTGGTCTGCCGTCCCGCCAGGTCGAAGTCGAAGGTCGTCGTGTCGCCCAGTGGGTCGGTGAGTTGGGTGAGCTCACCGGCGGGGTTGACGGTCGCCGTGGTGGTGTCCCCGCCGGGCCGCTTCTCGGTGAGGAGATTGCCCGCGTCGTCGTAGGTCGAGTACGAGGTCAGCGTGGCCGTGGTGGGCTGGCGCTCGATGACGGTCGAGGTTATCTGGCGGCCCAGGTCGTCGTAGGTCGCCTCCTTACGCGCACCGGTCGGGTCGGTGATCGACAGCAGTTCGCCGTTGAGGGTGTAGGTGTAGTCCGTGTGGCCGGGAGTCGCGCCGCCGGCAGCGGGCGGCTGGGTCACCCGGACCAGGCGGTCGAGGGCGTCGTAGGTGTTGGTGGTGACGTTGCCGCGCGGGTCGGTGATCGTGGTCAGCCTGCCGGCGGCGTCGTAGCCGTAAGCCGTCACCGGAGTGATCGCGCTCCCGCCGGGCGGGGTGTACGACGGGGACTTCTGCGAGGTCCGCTGTCCTGCCCGGTCGTATTCGGCCGAGCCGGCCCGGCCCTCGGGGTCGAGGACGTCGGTCTGCTCACCTGCCGTGTTGTAGCCGTAGCGGATGACGGGCCGCTGGTCGGCGGGAGACCCGCCTCCATGCTCGACCGCGACCGGCGGCTGCTTCGTCTCGACGAGTCGGCCGACGGCGTCGTATCGGTTCAGCGTCGTGTGGTCGAACCGGTCGGCGCCGGACGCGTTGCCGCGCGGCGAGGTGACCTCGGTCACCAGCCCCCGGTCGTCGTACTTCCAGCTGGTGATCAGGTCGGTCTCGCCGTTCTCGACGACCTGCTTGATCCTGCGGTTGGCGTCGTCGAACTCCGCCCTCGCTCTTTCCGTCCGCGAGGTGCCCGCCGCGGTCTTGGTCGTGGAGATGACGTTGCCGTTGGCGTCGTACCCGTAGCTGGCCCTGCGCCCGAGGCCGCCAGGGTCCAACGTCTGGGAGGTGAGCAGGTTGGCGGCGTCGTAGACGTAGTCAGTCCTGGTCTTTCCGCCGCCGGTAACCGTCTTCACGGGGTTGCCCGCCCAGTCGTACTCGTACGAGGCGAGCACGACGTCGCGTGGTGTGGTGGAGCCGTTGAGGCGGGCGTCGTCGGCGATCTTCTGGGACACGAGGTCGTCGTCCCAGTAGGTGTACCGGGTCGTGCGGCCCATCGTGTCGGTCTCCGAGGCCAGCCGGCCTCCGGGGTCGTAGGCGTAGGACGCCAGGACCACGTCGGTCGCCGGCTGCGGGGCGGTCAGGCTGCCCGTCCAGTTCTTGACGGTGATCGTGGCCTTCTCCCCGCGCGGGGTGTAGCCGAACTGCAGCAGGGTGCCTGCCGGGCTGGTCGCGGAGACCAGCGCGCCGGTGGCGTCGAAGGAGTATTGGGTGATGCCGCCCTCGGGGCCGGTCATGGTCTTGACCCGGCCCAGGGTGTCGTACGTGTAGGTGGTGACACGGTCCGGGTCCGACCCGGTGAGGTCGTCCAGCGTGGAGGTGAGGACGTTGCCGTCCACGTCGTAGGCGGTGCGGACCTCGGCGGTGTGCGTGGCGGAGGTGACCTCGTTGGCGACGCCGGGACCGGTCGCCTTCACGACGCGGCCCAGACCGTCGTAGGCGTAGCTGGTCGTCACACCGTCCGGTTCGGCCGCAGGCACCACGGTCTGGCTGGTCTTGCGGCCTAGGGCGTCATAGCCGAAGCGGGTGACCAGGCCCGCCGCGTCCGTGGTCTCGGCGAGGTCGCCATTGGACCTGTAGCGGTAGGTGGTCTCGGCGCCGTTCGGCCTCTTCTCGCTCTTCAGCAGGCCTGCCGGGGTCGTGCCGCCGCCTTCCGCCTGCTCGGTGCCGTCGGTGTAGGCCCAGCCAGCGGCCCGCCCGGAGGGGAATCCTCCGGTGGCCGGCCCGGTCTGCTTGACCTTGTCGCCGTACTGGTCGTACTCGATCGTGGTGAGGTAGGTGTCGTCGTCCTCGTCCGACGACCGGCGGTCCCGGTATTCGACGACCTGATCGTTGCGGGGGTCGAACAGGTCGTCGGCGTTCACGTGGTAGGTGAGGTACTCCGTGCCGCACGAGCCGCTCGTCCGGCAGACGGTCCTCGCGAGGAGGTTCCCGCGCGCGTCGTTGGCGAACTGCGAGGCGATGCCGTTGCGGTCGGTGAACTTCGCGACGAAACCCCCGGTGTCGTAGTCGTACCTGGTCGTCTTACCGAGCTGGTCGCTCCAGGAGACGAGGCGGTCGTCGCGTGAGGCGTCGTTGACGTAGGTCAGGGTGCCGTTGCGTGGGTCGGTGACGGTGATCGTGGCCAGGGACGCCCCGGTGGAGTCCTTCGTGTACGAGGGGGACGACAGCTTCCACAGGCCGCCGTTCACGTCGGTGTGGGTCAGCAGGCGTCCACCGTCGGCGGCGTAGGTGTTCACCGCCGCGACGCGGCCCGACGCCTTGGTGATCTTCGTAAGCTGCTGCAGGACCTGCCGGGTGCGGTAGTGGGTGCGGATCTGCTCCTGGCGCAGCGGCTTGTTGTAAACGGCGACCTCGTCGATCGAGCCGGCGAAGGGGAAGGCCCGGCTGGAGCTCACGGTGCGCGGCCAGCTGGAGGAGCCGAAACCGTACCCGATCCGGGCGTCCCACTGGCCCAGGTGCGTGATCTGCTGGGCCAGGGTGCCCACCTGCTGGCCGTCCAGGTAAAGGGTCTGGCTGGTCCTGGCGCCCGACAGCGCCACGTGATGCCAGTTTCCGTCGTTGACGGCCGTGCCGGAGGTGATCGGAGCGACGGTCCCGGTCCACAGCTGACCGCGCAGCTTGCCGTCGGTGCCCACGTAGATCGCCGGCGTGTACAGGCTCGGCGCGTCGGTGGCCGAGTTCTGGTAGCCGAGGATGGTGCCCGAAGCGGTGGTCTTGAACCACGCCTCGATCGTGGTGTCACCGCCCAGCCCGTTGATCACTCCGGCCGGCAGGGAGACGTACGCCGAGCCGCTCGCGCCCTTGAACGTCATCGCCGTGTCGGACGAGCCGTCCAACGGGGCCTGCGCGCCGCCGGTGGCGTCCGTGGCGCTCCCGGCGATCTTCGCGTCGCCGACGCCGGAGATCGACTTCATGTCGTTGCCGATCGCGGTGCCGATCCCGGTGCCGGTCTCGTTCAGCCGCCAGTACCCGACGGGCCTGCCGTCGATGACCGAGCTGCGGTACTGGGAGCGGTCGCCGTACTCGTAGCGGGCGCAGGCACCGTCGGACGACGGCGGGCAGACCTTGACGAGGTGGTCCCCGTCGTAGGTGTAGGTCCAGGTGATCGGGGCGCCGTCCACCGCGTCGGAGGCCACACCGGTCACATGGCCGCCGCTCCAGGTGAAGGTCAGCGAGCGCCCGCCCGCCCCCGTGACCTTGGCCAGCTTCCCGTCCGTGTCGTGTTGCAGGGTCTGCGTGCGGCCCCGGCTGTCGGTGACCTTGACCAGTCGTCCCGCGGAATCGAACCAGTAGGAGGTGGACTCCTTATCCATCAACCGCCAGCCGCCCCCGCTCTGCGTGGCCAGGGCCGCATAGGTGCCCGCCGGAGACGCGTAGGTGCCGTCGCCCTTGGCCGCGAACCGCCACTGACGCCCGTCGGGGTAGGTGACCAGAACAGTGGACCTGAGCGGCTCGTTCTCCAGCCGGGTGTCCCACCGAGTGGTCCAGCCCGCCCCGAACGCCCCGTCGGTGCGGGGATCGAGGCTGTTGTAGGTGCGCACCACCGACAGCGGCGGCCCCACCGCGGCGACTGTGAGGTCGGTCTCGGTGTGGGTGTAGTCGCCGGTCACGTGGTTGAACTCACGGCCGTCCGTGCCCGCGGCCAGCAGGGCGTTGATCGAGTCCTGCTCCGGGACCGCGGTGAAGCTGCGCCACGACGACGTCGCCGTCGCCGCACTGGTCGCCGCCTGCGCGTACCACCAGTAGGTCTTGCCCCACTGCAGCTTGCCGGACGGGACCGCCCACGCGCCCTTGACCCAGGTCGACGACTCGCACCAGGTCCAGTCGTCCTTGGGGCCCGCGCAGACCTGGTACCAGTACGACGTCGCCGCCTCGCCGGGCGCCTGGGCGTACGCGGACAGCGCCGGCGTGAGCGAACCGACCTGCGTGTTGTCCGCCGGGGCGAACTGCTGGAAGGTCACGGTGTCCAGCGGCATGGCGGTCACCCGCGCGGTCTGCCACGCCGACCACGCGGAGTAGGCCGAGCCGTCGTTGGCGCGGGCTCGATACTGGATCGTCTGCCCGTCCGAGAGCCTCCCCGCGGGGACGGCCACCGTCGCCTTGCCCCCGGCGGCGACTCCGCTGGCGGTGCCGCTCCACACCAGGGAACTGCCCACCTGCACCTGGAACTCCCCGCTGAGGCTGCCGCCGTCCACGTCCGACAGCACGGCCGACAGCACTGGCGTCAGCGAGGTCACCACCCCGCCGGTCTCCGCCGTCACCTTGGGAGCGATCTGCGGAGCCGCCACCGTCGGCGCGGTGTTCGGTGGCTCATATGTGACGGTAAGCACCGGGTCCCTGGACGATTCGACGGATGCGAAGGACCGTGTCTGACTGCTCGTTCCCTCCGGACCGGTGA
Source organism: Microbispora bryophytorum (assembly GCF_006874465.1). Lineage (GTDB taxonomy): Bacteria > Actinomycetota > Actinomycetes > Streptosporangiales > Streptosporangiaceae > Microbispora > Microbispora bryophytorum. Next base: position 158,701 of record NZ_VIRL01000007.1, read on the forward strand.
GTCGCACCCCATTGTTTTCGGACCAACCGGAGACCCAATCCATCGCCATGTCGGTGACGTCCCACTTCATCGCTCTGGGACTGGAACTGCCGCATGACGATGAGGAAACGTTAACCCCGGAGATCTCCGACCAGTCAGCCTCCGGCTGGTCATACCAGGCGATGTCCGACCACCACGACTCCGTCACCATGGAGGCCTTCACGGAAACGCTGCTGCACGCGTTGGAGCTGGTATTCCACAGCTTCATCTCGGCGGCGGTCACCATGGCGCCCGCGGGTACGGACGACAGGTCGAACTGCAAAAACGCCCGATTCCGCACATAGCTGGTGGGAGTTTCGTAGGTATTGGCACTCGTTCCCACCCACAGCGAGGAGGAAGAGGGATGACCGGACCCGAGCTGGTAGCTGCCGTTCTGGTACTCGGTGGTCTCCACGTAGGTGTCCTCGCCGACCGCGGCGGTGACCTGAGTGGTCAGCGTCCCGTTGCTGTTGGCGTAGGTCCGGGAGTCCTCGGTCGTCGCGCTCTCCACCAGCACCTGGGACTCGGTGCGCCGCGCCTTCGCCAGCGCCGTGTCGATTTCCGTCCTCTCCTCCGATGCGGCCGGCTTACTCGCATCCCGCGCCGCCCTCTCGGCGTCCAGGGCGGGCGAGGGTCTCAGGTCCGAAGGCAACGGCGGAGGGGAGGCGAGCCCGCCCTCGGCCGGCTCGCCGGACGTCTTGTGCCGCTGCTCGACCGGCAGGCTGCCCTTCGGACGCTCGGCGGTCTTCCGCGCCGGCAGGCCCTCCGACCGCGTGACAGCGCTGTCGACCAGATGAGGCAGACCTCCGGCCGTGCCCGTCAGTTGCTTGGGAGCCTCGCCGCTCGGCAAGTCGACCGAGACGAGAGGCGGACCGCTCTGCGCCGCCGCCCGCGCGATTCCGGGAAAAATCAAATTCGATAACAACGCCACCTGAATCGCCACGGTCACCCGGACAAACAGGCGCACGAAATCGCGCCCAAGACGGCTACGCCGCATGGCTCGTCACACCCCAGAAGACAATCGCACGGACAGAAGCGGAAAACGCCCTCTATTGGCGACACCTTCGTCACATTCAGAGTGCGGTGGAACAGCCCCGCAAAACAGCACTCACCGGGAAGATCGGCAAACGCGGAGAAACGTACAACAGCACCAAGTTGGGGATCAAGAGGTGACGATCTCCATTTCGCCTAGATATCGCCTATATATAGCCATGCACGCGGAATGCCATCCTCAGCCGCCTTGCGACCGTAGCGCCGCCAGAATCGACCGCCCGTTATCGGAGTATCAGGGAGGTCTATTTATTCGTCGGGCCAATGCCGGACAGCCGCCGCTCCAGCCCGCGGCCGTGACAGGCTCCGGTCCCCCTGCCGGCCCCGAGGTCCGTAGACTCGGCTGGGCTTCAAGGGAGGGCAAACCGTGCGCAAGGGTGAGTGGCCGCGATTCCAGGCCAGGCCGTACGTCTGCGGGGCCGTCGGGCCCTTCGAGCAGGCGACGCTCGACGTGCTGGCACGGTCGGGGCCGGCCGTCCAGGCCGTGCACACCGCCCCGGCGGCCGCGCTGCTCGCGTCGGCTCCTCTTGCGCCGTACGCCACGGGCGAGCGAACTGCCGCGTACGCGTGGGGCGGTCGCACGCCGGAGACCGGGGCCGAGCCCCGGGCGAACGCGTGGCTGCGGGTCGCGGAGACGTACGAGACCCCGGGCCTGGTGGACGAGCCCGAGGCGGTGAGCCTGCACACGGGCGGCCTCGGCCTGGTCGACGTGTACTACCTCCAGGACGGCGACGCCGTCTACTTCTCCTCCCTGATCGAGCCGCTCCTCGCGCTCGCCCGGCGGCCCTACGAGGTGAACTGGGACGCGTGGGCGGCGATCCTCACGCTCACCTACCCCCTGCTTGAGGACACGCCCTACCGCCAGATCCGGCGCCTGCCCGGGGCGACCGCGCTGACCTGGTCGCGGCGCGAGCGCAGGCTGAGGGTGGACCGGCGGGCCCCGCGCTGGGTGCGGGAGGAGCCGGTGGACCGGGGTGTGACGGCCGGCGACCTGGTCGCGCTGCTGCACGACGCGCTCAAGCCGTACGAGCGGGTGCTGGTGCCGGTGAGCGGCGGGTACGACTCGCGGCTGCTGGCCAGCGTGGCGGTCGACAGGAAGATGGACGTCGAGTCGTGGACCACCAGCCCCGACGACGGGCTGGACAACGACATCGACTTCGCCCGCTACATCACCCGCGAGCTGGGCATCCCGCACCGGATCATGCCGCAGGACCCCGCCGCCTACCCGCAGGAGGCGCTGTGGGCGGCCCGGCGCCTGGAGTTCCTCACCAGCCACCACGCGTGGTACTCCCCCTTCGCCCGTGAGGTGCACGGCGCGGGCCGGGCGCTGGTGGACGGCCTGGCGGGCGGCCCGCTGATGAAGAACTTCCTGATCACGGCGGACGCCGTGGGCGCGGGGACGGGCGCGACCCGCCGCGAGGCCCTGCTCAAGGCGCTGGCGACCGGCGACGCCCACATCCCCGTGCTCGGCGAGGCCGCCGCCGCGTTCATGGGCGACCGGGTCCGTACGGCGTTCACCCGGGCGACCTCGATGCTGCACGGGCACCGGGCCGAGCTGCCGTTGAGCGTGCTCCACACCCGGACCGTGCGGGGCATCGCCCGGTCCCCGGTCAACCTCGTCGGCCCGGAGGCGACCCCGGTCTTCCCGTTCCTGCACCCGGAGTTCTTCGACGCGGCGCTGTCGGTGCCGGTCGGCCGCAAGGAGGGCGGCAGGTTCTACCGGGAGGTCCTGCGGGCCGCCAACCCTCGCGTGGCGGCGCTGCCCTCGACAAACACCCCGCTGCTGCCGAACCGCCGGGTGCCGCTGCGCTCGAACGGGCCGGTCGCCCGCGAGTGGAACCATCGGATGCTGGTCAGGGCCGCGGCGATCCCCGGACTGATGTCGCCCCAGATGCTGGACGCGATCGCCGGCGGTCCGGACGCGCTGACCGCCTTCGGGTCGTGGAACTCGCGGTTCTGGCTGCGCGCCCTGGCGGCGTTCGGGGCCTGGCTCGCCGACTACGAGGACGCGCTCGGCGACCTCACCCCGCCCTGGCCTGCGCCGTAGGGCTGGTAACCCCGCACAGTCCTGGGGCGCGTGTGTGCGGTAGCAGTCCGTGATCACCTGGAAACAGGTAAAAACTGCATGTCAGACCGGCGTCAGCCTTTTCGGTCAGGCCACTCTTAGTGGTAGTTTTGGTCAAATAGAGCCAAACTTCATGGCGAGAGCTTCAAAGCTCGGGTGTGACCTGACAACGCGCTCCTTCTTTCCTCAAGCGAGAACCAATGAACGCTGCTGCGCCCTGCCCTGACTCGGTTCCCGGGTCGTTCGGCGCCACCACTGGTGCGTCCTCCGGCGATCTGCCGGAGATCACCGATTTCACCTCACAGGACCCACGCTGGTACAAGCGCGCGGTCTTCTACGAGGTACTGGTCCGCGGCTTCAAGGATTCCAACGGCGACGGCACCGGCGACCTGCGCGGGCTGATCGAGAAGCTCGACTACCTCAAGTGGCTCGAGGTCGACTGCCTCTGGCTGCTGCCGCTCTACGAGTCCCCGCTCAAGGACGGCGGCTATGACATCGCCGACTACCTCAAGATCCTTCCGGAGTTCGGCGATCTCGGCGATTTCGTGAAGCTGATCGAGGCCGCGCACGAGCGCGGCCTGCGGGTCATCACCGACCTGGTCATGAACCACACCAGCGACCAGCACCCGTGGTTCCAGGCGTCCCGCACCGACCCGGACGGCCCGTACGGAGACTTCTACGTCTGGTCGGACGACCCGGACAAATACTCGGGCGTGCCCATCGTCTTCGTGGGCTCCGAGGAGTCCAACTGGACGTACGACCCGGTGCGCAAGCAGTACTACTGGCACCGGTTCTTCCACCACCAGCCCGACCTGAACTACGACAACCCGGCCGTCCGGGACGCGATGATGGAGGTCATCCGCTTCTGGCTCGACCTCGGCGTGGACGGGTTCCGGCTGGACGCGGTGCCCTACCTGTTCGAGCGCGAGGGCACCTCCTGCGCCGGGCTGCCCGAGACGCACGACTACCTCAAGAAGATCCGCGCCGAGGTGGACCGGCTCTACCCCGACCGGGTGCTGCTCGCCGAGGCCAACGGCTGGCCCGAGGACGTGGTCGAATACTTCGGCGACCCCACCGTGGGCGGCGACGAGTGCCACATGGCCTTCCACTTCCCGCTGATGCCGCGCATCTTCATGGCGGTGCGCCGGCAGAGCCGCGAGCCGATCTCCGAGATCATGTCGCGCACCCCCAAGCTGCCGGAAAGCGCCCAGTGGGGCATCTTCCTCCGCAACCACGACGAGCTGACGCTCGAGACCGTGACCGAGGAAGAGCGCGACTACATGCACGCCGAGTACGCCAAGGACCCGCGCATGCGCGCCTACCTCGGCATCCGGCGGCGCCTGGCCCCCCTGCTGGACAACGACAGGGACCAGATCGAGCTGTTCACCGCGCTGCTGCTCAGCATGCCGGGCTCGCCGGTCATGTACTACGGCGACGAGATCGGCATGGGCGACAACATCTGGCTGGAGGACCGCGACGCGGTCCGCACGCCGATGCAGTGGACCCCGGACCGCAACGCCGGCTTCTCCGAGGCCGACCCCGGCCGGCTCTACCTGCCGGTGGTCATGGACCCGGTGTACGGCTACCAGTCGGTCAACGTCGAGGCCCAGACCAAGAGCGAGTCGTCGCTGCTGCACTTCACCCGGCGGATGCTGCAGATCAGGCGAGAGCACGCGATCTTCGGCACCGGCGACTACACCGAGCTGTGGTCGCCGAACCTCAGCGTGCTGGCCTTCCTGCGGGAGGAGGGCGACGACGTGGTCCTGTGCGTCAACAACCTGTCGCGCTTCGCCCAGCCGGTCGAGCTCGACCTGCGCCGCTTCGCCGGGGTCACCCCGGTCGAGTGCCGGGGCGGCGTCTCCTTCCCGACGGTCGGCGATCTGCCCTACCTGCTCACGCTGCCGGGCTACGGCTTCTACTGGCTGTCCCTGCGGCCCTCGTCCTGATCCGGCCGTCCGGCATCCCCGCCCTCGGGCCCTTCGCCAGGCCCTGGGCGGGGCGCCGTCGCACCGGCGACAGACTTGACGCCGTCTTGGCCCACCCCTTCCGCCCGACGCGCCTACCGTGAGGTAGAAGGACGGATCGCTCGCATCGGCGAGAGGGGAGCGTCATGCTCCGGCACACCTACCTGTCCCTGGCCGCCGCGTTGGTCGCGGGCGCGGCGGTCTCCGGGATCGCCACGGCACAGACGCCGGCGGCACCGCGCGACCTCGACGCCTCCGCGACCCTCACGAACGCGCAGGGCCGCAACGTGGGGACGGTCAGTGTGGAGAACGACGAGAACGGCGGGACCGAGGTGAAGATCAGGGCCACCGCCCTGCCGCCCGGATTCCACGGCGTGCACATCCACACCAAAGGCGTCTGCGACCCGAAGTCGATCGACCCGGCGACCGGCAGCCCCTTCTTCAGCGCGGGCCCGCATCTGGGCTCGGGCGCGCATCCCGGGCACACCGGGGATCTGCCCGATCTCCTGGTCCGCGGCGACGGCGTGGGCCAGGCCACCTTCGTCACCGACCGGTTCACGGTGGAGGACCTGCTGAGCGGCGACGGCAGCTCAATCGTCGTCCACGCCAAGTCGGACAACAAGGCGAACGTCCCCGACCGCTACAGCCGTTCGGGGACGGCCGGGCCCGACGCCGAGACGCGCAAGGCCGGCGATTCGGGCGGCCGGATCGCCTGCGGGGTCTTCAGGAGGGCCTGAGCGGCACGGGCGGCCATGAAAGACCAGCGGGAAGACCGGCGGGCCTCACCCGCATCGGCATCGGCATCGGCATCGGAGGGAGCTTCCCGCATCGGCATCGGCGGGTCCTTCGCACGGTCCGCCGTTTCCTTCAGCGGGCGGTGACGGGCACCTGCGCCCGCGCCGCCCGCCTGGCGGGGATCAGCGCCACCAGCAACGCCGCGCCGATCGCGATGACGAGGGTCGCGGCGAGCATGCCGGGCGTCGGGGCCCGGCCGATGCCGGCGCCGACGCCGCTGCCGCGGCCCTCCAGGTCGATCAGCCACCGCGACCAGAACGCCCCCGCCGCCGCCCCCAGCACGACTCCCACCGCCGCGGGCAGGCCGGTGGCGGTGACCAGCGTCGCCATCACCTGCCGGGGAGTCAGGCCCATCGCCTTGAGCACGGCCAGGTCGAGGACGTGGTCGCGCAGCCCGAGCGCGCTGGCCGTCAACAGGCTGGCCAGCCCGATCAGGGCCAGCACGGCGACCAGCGCGACGATGATCACGCGGATGACCGCGAGCCGGTCGGCCGGGTTCACCGCCTGGGCCACCTCCAGCCCCTGCCCCTGCAGGCGGGCCCGCACCTGGGCCGCGTCGGCGCCGGGCCGCAGCACCAGGGCGTAGAACTGGGGCGGCATCGCGTCCTTGGCCGCCAGGCTGTCCACCCCGAACGACAGCACCTCGCCGTCCTGCTCCGGCTCGACCACCCGGCCGACGATCCGCACGATCAGCGGGGTGCCACCGATCGTCATGCGGACCCGGTCGCCGATCTGTACGCCGAGGAGGTCGAGCAGGCCCTGCCCGGCGACCGCCTCGCCCCGGTCGGCGAACATCCGGCCCTCCACCACCGGGAAGGGGTACGGGTCGGAGGACAGGCCGAGGGCCCTGGTCCGCACGGTCCTGGTCTGCCAGGGGACGAGCGCGTCGAGTTCGGCGCCCGGGTAGGCCGCGACCACGTCCTGATCGGCCATCGCGCGCCCGCGCGCCTCCTCTGCGGGCAGCTCGCCCGGCCGGACGGTCAGGGCCGCCGCCTGGCCCACGCTCTCCGGGTGGCGGATGAAGTCGTCCAGGGTCGTCCAGCAGCCGAGCCCTATCGCGATCATCATCATCGGGATGGCGACGCCGCACACCGTGAGCGCGGCGGGCGTCCTGCGGGTGAAGGCGTCCCTGGCGCCGAGGACGAGCGCGGGCGGCAGCCGTACGAGCAGGGCGACCCGGGCCAGCCGTGACAGGTGCCCGCGCGGCGGCGCCGCCGGGGCGGCCGGGATCGGCGGGGTGCGCCCGCCGCGCCAGGCCGGGATCAGCACCGCGACCAGCACGGCCAGCGACGTCCCCACGATGATCGCGGCGAGCGGGCCGGCCGACAGCGGCACGGCGACCGTCTCCCCCATGGCGTACGCGGTGATCAGCCGCGCGACGACCGCGCCGGCGGCGATGCCGAGCAACCCGAGCGTGCCGTGCTCGGCGACGAGCATCCGGATCACCTGGCCCCGGGTGAAGCCGAGCGACTTGAGCGTGGCGATGTCGCGCAACTGCATCAGCACCCGCCCTCCGGCGGCGTTGGCGAGCGCCAGCGCGGCGGCGGCCAGGCCCGCGCCGCCGAACAGCGCGAGCAGCAGGCCGAGCAGCCGGTTGTCCAGCTCCATGGAGGCCCGCACCTCGCGCCAGGTCGTCACCCGCTGCACCTGGTTGCGCATCGTGAAGACGGCCCTCTGGACGACGAGATCGGTGGCGGCGGGGTCGGCCAGCCGCAGCCCCGTCACGGTCTCGGTGCGGCCGGGCGCAGGCTCGACCACGCTCAGCGTCTGCGCGAGCGTCCAGGCCAGGCCCGGGGTCCACTCCGGGTAGAACCCCTGGTCGCCGCTCTCCGCCAGCCCGGCGACGGTCAGCGCGTGGGTCGCGCCGTTCAGTCCGGTGACGGTGAACGGGCTGCCCGGCCGCAGGCCGAGAGCGCGGGCGAACGACCGCTCGACGACCACGCCGTTCGGGGTGTGCACGTCGAGCCAGCGACCCTCGCGCAGGAGCGGGCGGGCCACGGCCGGGAAGGCCGACGGCGTCTCCTGCAGGGTGATCGGCACCCGCCGGCCGCGGGTGACCAGCGTGGCGGGCGCGCTGCGGTAGGGCCCGGCGACGTCGGTCACGCCGTTCAGGCGGCGCAGCGCGGACGCGTCGGGGACGTCCTTGCTGTGGATCCAGATGTGCGCGCTGTTGCTGCGCTCGAACAGGCCGCGCCAGGGGTTGGTGCCGTCCTCCAGCAGCGTGGCCGCGATGATCAGGGCGGTGACGATCCCCGCCACCGCGAGGACCGTGAGCGCGGCCTGGCCCCGGCGTGCCCGCAGGTCCGCGCGGATCCACCGCAGCTCCGCGGTCCTCGTCGTGATCAAGCGACCCCCTCGCGCCGGTCCGGGCGTTGCGAACCGTCCGGACGTGTGGCCGGGGGAGCCTGGTGGCCGGACGGTCTCAACTGCGCAGCTCCACGACGTCTCCGGCCGCTCCCAGGGGACGCCGACGCGACTTCGGGATCGCGCCGTCGTCGACGATCTGACCGTCCAGCAGGCTGACGACGCGGTCGGCCATGCTCGCCACTCGCGCGTCGTGGGTGACCAGCACGATCGTCTGGCCCTGCCCGTGCACCTTGCCGAGCAGGCGCAGCACGTCGCGGGTGTTGCGGCTGTCGAGGTTGCCGGTCGGCTCGTCGGCCAGCAGCAGCCGGGGCTGGTTCGCGAGCGCGCGGGCCAGCGCGACCCGCTGCTGCTCACCCCCGCTGAGCTGCGCGGGCGACGCCTCGGCGCGGTCGGCCAGGCCGAGCTCGCCGAGGAGATACTCGCGCCGTTCTCTCGCCTGCCGGGGCGAGACCCCGCCCAGCAGCGCGGGAAGCTCGACGTTGTCGGCCACGGTCATGTTGGCGACCAGGTTGAAGAACTGGAAGACGAAGCCGATCTTCTCCCGGCGGAGCACCGCCCACCCGCTCTCGGAGAGCGTGTCCGCCCGCCTGCCGTCCAGCCAGATCTCGCCGCTGGTGCGGGTGTCCAGGCCGCCGAGCATGTGGACGAACGTGGACTTGCCGGACCCGGACGGGCCCATGATGGCGACGAACTCCCCCGCCTCGACGGTCAGGTCGACCCCGCGTACGGCGGGCACGGGCAGCCCGCCGGTCTGGTAGATCTTCACCAGGTTGACGGCCCGTACGACGGGAGCGTCGGCGGTCACGGCAGATCCTCCTGGCAGCGTTCGAGCCAGTCGAGGTCGGCCTGCAGGTGGAGCATGGCCCCCTCGATGAGCAGCAGCGCGACGCGGTTGGCCGGGTCGGTGCGCTCGGCCAGCTCGCGGAGGTCTCTCATGAGCGCAAGGTAGTGCCGTCGCTGCCGGTTCACCAAGGCCATGCGGTCGGACAGCCCGGTCATCGGAGCCAGCACGAGCTTCATGAAGAACTCGTCGCGCACCCGGGGGCCCTCGGAGGGCTCCTCGACCCAGGTCTCCAGCGCCTCCCTGCCGGCGGCGGTGATGTAATAGACCTTCTTGTTCGGCCGGTTCGCCTGCTCGACGTCGACCGACCGGACGTACCCGTCCTTCTCCAGCCGGCCCAGGGTCACGTAGATCTGGCCGATGTTGGGCGACGGGTAGGCGCCACCGAAGATCGTTTCGAGTGCCTGTTTCAGCTCGTAGCCGTGGGCAGGTTCCTTCGCAAGGAGCGCCAGCAGCGACTGCCGCACGCGCCCACCCCCCCAGCCGTATCGAGCAGTTATCGGAGCGTTACGAGCTCATCCGTTGACGCTCACATTATCGCTATGCATAACATGCATGCACTTACCTAACACGTATGTAACCCGCTTTTCATACGGAGGCCACATGGTTCGCCGAGCCCTCGCCGTTCTGGCCGCCTTCCTGGTGGCCGGGTGCGCGGGGCTCGCCGACACCGGCGCCGACTCCGCAGTGGGCAGCGACGGCACCGGGCCGATCACCCTGGCGATCGGCCGGGACACCACCGCGTATCTCCGCCCGCTGCTGGACCGGTGGAACCAGGCGCACCCGGACGAGCCGGTGTCGCTGCTCGAACTGCCCGAGGCGGCCGACGAGCAGCGCGCCCAGATGGTGGCCAACCTGCAGGCGCACAACGGTGTCTACGACGTGCTCGCGCTCGACGTCATATGGACGGCGGAGTTCGCCGACGCCGGCTGGATCGTGCCGCTCGACCGCAGCCTGTTCCCCCTGGACAAGCTGCTCAAGGGCGTCGCGGACACCGCCATCTACCGCGACAGGCTGTGGGCCGCGCCGTACACCAGCAACGCTGGCCTGCTCTACTACCGGTCGGACATCCTGAAGAAGGAGCACCTGAAGCCGCCCAAGACCTGGGCGGAGCTGCGCGAACAGGCCTCCCGCCTGAGCGCGAAGTATCACATCGGAGGATATGCCGGGCAGTTCCTGCCGTACGAGGGCCTGACCGTCAACTTCGCCGAGGCCGTCCAGTCGGCGGGCGGGTCGATCCTCGGCCCGGACGCCCGCACGGTCACGATGGACCTCGGCAGCGCGCGGGCCGCGCTCGACTTCCTCGTCGGCGGCGTCAAGGAGGGGTGGATCCCCCGCGAGGCGCTGACGTACAAGGAGGAGGAGTCCCGGCTCGCCTTCCAGGAGGGGCGGCTGCTGTTCGCCCGCAACTGGCCCCACGCGTACGGACCGGCCGCCCACTCGAAACTGGCCGGGAAGTTCTCGGTCGCCCGGCTGCCCGGTCTGAACGGGCCCGGGTCCAGCTCGCTGGGCGGCTACAACCTCGCCATCAGCGCCTTCTCGAAGCGGCAGAAATCGGCACTCGACTTCATCCGCTACTTCACCGGCCTCGACAACGAGCGACTCGTGCTCACCGAGGGCTCGTTCCCGCCGGTGTGGGCGGAGCTGTACGACGACCCGGAGCTCATCGAGCGGTTCCCCTATCTGCCCGCGCTCAAGGAGGCGATCGTCTCGGCCCGGCCCAGGCCGGTCACCGCCGACTACAACCAGGTCAGCCTGCTGATCTCCAGCGCCGTTTCCGGCGCGCTCACCCTCGCCCAACCCGTGGACGAGACCGTCGCCGACCTGAAGCAGGGGCTCGGCGAGGTCATCCAGTTCGGAGGATAGATATGCGGAAACTTCCCCCCATCATGGTCGCGTGCCTCGCTCTCGCCGCCGCCGCCGCGTGCGGCAGCGACTCCGGCGGCGAGCCCGCGGCCTCGGGCAGCGCCTCGGCCGCCGCCGGTGGCGCCGCCAAGGCCCTGGAAGGTGTGAACGTCGAGGTCGCCGCGAAGTGGACCGGCGACGAGCAGGCCAACTTCGAGAAGGTGCTCAAGGCGTTCGAGGACAAGACCGGCGCCAAGGTCACCTACGCCTCCACCGGTGAGGACACCGGCGCCTACCTCGGGCCCCGCATCCAGGGCGGCAACCCTCCGGACGTCGCGATCCTGCCGCAGCCGGGCCTGGTGCAGCAGTACGCCGACGAGAACGCGCTCAAGCCGCTGTCCGCCGAGGTGCAGGCGCAGCTCGACCAGAACTACACGCCGTACTGGAAGGAGCTCGGCTCCGCCAAGGGCCAGGTGTACGGCGTGCTCGTCAAGGCGGCGCACAAGTCGCTCGTCTGGTATCGCCAGTCGGCCTACGACGACGCCGGCGCCCAGCCCGCCTCCACCTGGGACGACCTGATCAAGAACGCCCAGACGCTGTCCGACTCCGGCGTCGCGCCGTTCGCGCTGTGCGCCGCCTCCGGCTGGACGCTGACCGACCTGTTCGAGAACGTCTACCTGTCCACCGCGGGCCCGGAGAACTACGACAAGCTCTCCAAGCACGAGATCCCGTGGACCGACGCCTCGGTCAAGACCGCCCTGGAGAAGCTGGCGCAGGTCTTCGGCAAGAAGGAGTTCATGCTCGGCGGCTCGTCCGGCGCGCTGCAGACCGACTTCCCGACCTGCGTCACGCAGGTGTACGCCCAGAAGAAGGCCGCGATGGTCATTGAGGCCGACTTCGTCGCCGCCTCCCTGGGCCAGTCCGGCGCCAAGGTGGGCGAGGAAGCCAAGATCATGCCGTTCCCGAAGGCCGGCGACACCGCTCCGGTCATCCTCGGCGGCGACGTCGCGGTGGTGATGAAGGACAGCAAGGGCGCGCAGGCGCTCGTGGAGTTCCTGGCCTCCAAGGAGGGCGGCGAGGTCTGGGCCAAGCAGCCCGGCTACCTGTCCCCCAACCGCAACGTCTCCCCCGACAACTACCCCGACGACCTGACCAAGCAGCTCGCCCAGACGATCATCTCGGCCGGTGAGTCGGTGCGGTACGACATGTCCGACCTCGCGCCCAGCGCCTTCGGCGGCACCGACGGCAAGGGCGAGTGGAAGGACCTGCAGGACTTCCTCCGCGACCCCTCCGACGTGAAGGGCGCGCAGGAGAAGCTCGAGGCGGACGCCGCCAAGGCCTTCAAGAAGTAAAGGAAGGACGGCCGTGACCGAACGGTTGGACGGCCCGCAGGCCGCCGGCGGCGGAGACTCCGCCGCCGGGGCCTCCTCCGGCCCGAGCGAAACCCCCGCAGATCCTTCCTCCGACTCCCCCCAGTCCTCCGAGGTCCCCCAGTCCTCCGAGACTCCCCAGTCCGCTGACTCCCCCCAGCCCGGAGCGCCCCTTCCCGGCTCCGACGCCGACACCCCTCCCCCGGACTCCCCGGCCGCCTCGGACTCCCCGACCGTTTCCGAGGAGCCACCGGCGGGTCCGGCGGCGGGGTATGCGACGGCGGCCCCGCCCGGCGCGGTCGCCACAGCAGACGCGAGCGCCACGGCAGGCGCGGCGAAGGCGTTGGTGCGCCTCGGCCCGTCCCCGCGACTGGCGGTGATGTTCCTGCTGCCCGCGCTGCTGCTGCTCGCCGCGTGGGTCATCTATCCGATCGTCTACTCGATCTGGCGCAGTCTCTACGACTCGGCCGGCGACCGCTTCGTGGGGCTGAGCAACTACCTGTCGATCTTCACCGACTCCTCGACGCTCACCACGATCAGGAACAACATCATCTGGGTCGTGGTGGCCCCGGTCATCGTCACCGCGCTCGGTCTGATCTTCGCGGTGCTCACCGAGCGCATCCGCTGGTCAACGGCGTTCAAGCTGGTGCTGTTCATGCCGATGGCCGTCTCCCTGCTCGCCGCCGGCGTCATCTTCCGCCTGGTGTACGAGCAGGACCCGGACAAGGGCGTGGCCAACGCCGTCATCACGACCGTCCACGACGCCTTCTCCGCCGGCGCGGGCTATCCCGGGGCCCGGCCACGGGAGAACGACCAGGCGCCCGCAGCCGTGCAGGGCGGCGCGGTGGTGACGAAGCAGCAGGCGCAGGCCGGCACTCCGGTGCTGATCCCGCTCGTCGGCCTGACCCAGGACGCGGTGAAGAACACCGCGCCCGCCAAGGCCGCCCCCGGCGGCGACGGCCTGAGCGGCACGATCTGGCTCGACGTCGTCCGCGGCGGCGGAGGCACACTGAACCAGATCGACCCGCAGGAGAAGGGCCTGGCCGGCGTCACGGTCGAGGCGGTCTCCGGCGGCGCGGTCAAGGCGACGACCGAGACGGCCGCCGACGGCACGTTCCGCTTCTCCGGCCTCCCGGCCGGCTCCTATGTCGTACGGCTGCCGCAGTCGAACTTCACGGCGCCCTTCAACGGGCTGACCTGGCTGGGGCCGTCGCTGATCACTCCCGCGATCATCGGCGCGTACATCTGGGTGTGGGCCGGGTTCGCGATGGTGCTGATCGCGGCCGGGTTGTCGGCGATCCCGCGTGACGCCCTGGAGGCGGCCAGGATCGACGGCGCGACCGAGTGGCAGGTGTTCCGCCGGATCACCGTGCCGCTGCTGTCGCCGGTGCTGCTCGTCGTCTTCGTCACCATGATCATCAATGTGCTGAAGGTGTTCGACCTGGTGTTCATCATCGCCCCCGGCTCGGTGCAGCCACAGGCCAACGTGATCGCGCTGGAGATGTGGCGCGTGTCGTTCGGCGGCGGCGGCAACCAGGGTCTGGGCAGCGCGCTGTCGATCTTCCTGCTCGTGCTGGTGGTGCCGTTCATGATCTTCAACATCCGCCGGTTCAGGAGGGACGAGGGATGACGACCCTGGCCGAACCCCTGCACGCGCAGTCCATGCGGCGCGGCCTGATCGCGCGGGCGGTCGACCGCCTCGGCGGCGGCCTGGTCCAGGTCTTCATGATCCTGGTCGCGCTCTTTTGGCTGCTCCCGACCCTCGGGCTGCTCGTCGTCTCGCTGCGCGGCGAGACCGAGAACAACTCCTCCGGCTGGTGGACGCTGTTCACCAAACCCGCGCAGCTCACCGTCGACAACTACTCGAACCTGCTCGCGTCGGGCTTCGGCTCGTCGTTCTGGAACACCGTCCTCATCACGGTGCCGGCGACGCTGCTGGTGATCGGCATCGCGGCCATGGCGGCGTACGCGTTCGCCTGGATCGAGTTCCCCGGCAGGGACCTGGTGTTCCTCGTGGTCATCGCCCTGCTGGTCGTCCCGGTGCAGATCGCGCTGATCCCCATCGCCAAGCTGTACGGAGCCCTCGGGATCTTCGGCTCGATTCTCGGGGTCGTGCTGTTTCATGTGGCGTTCGGCCTGCCGTTCGCCATCTTCCTGCTGCGCAACTTCTTCGTGGGCATTCCGCGCGAGCTGCTCGAGGCGGCGCGGATGGACGGCGCGCCGGAGTGGCGGATCTTCGCCACCGTGGTGTTCCCGCTGGCCAAGCCCGCGATCGCGTCGCTCGGCATCTTCCAGTTCCTGTGGGTGTGGAACGACCTGCTCGTCGCGCTGGTCTTCGCCGACACCGGCAACCAGCCGATGACGAAGGCACTGCAATCCCAGATGCGGCAGTTCGGCACGAACGTGGACATTCTCGCGCCGGGCGCGTTCCTGTCGCTCATCATCCCGCTGGTGTTGTTCTTCGCCTTCCAGCGGTATTTCGTGCAGGGCATGCTCGCGGGCTCGGTCAAGTGACCGGCCGGAGGCCCCGAATCGTCCGGGGCCTCCGGTATCACCGCGGTTGACACGGGAAATGTCCCGTGTGTGACGAGCCATGCCGGAAGAACGTCGGATGCCCGCTTCACGGGGGTAAGCGGGCATCCGATCTTTCCGTCGCCGGGCCGTACGGGGGCCGAAAAGCCGATAGAGTGCGCGGACATGTCAGGACGTCCGTTGCACGAACTCGTGGAAGCCGGGTGGGCCGAGGCCCTCGCACCCGTGGCCGGGCGGATCGCCGCCATGGGCGACTTCCTCAGGCAGGAGATCACGGAAGGCCGCCAGTACCTCCCGGCGGGGGACAACGTCCTCCGCGCGTTCCAGCAGCCGCTGAGCGAGGTCCGGGTGCTGATCGTCGGCCAGGATCCCTACCCCACCCCCGGGCACCCGGTCGGGCTGAGCTTCTCCGTCGCCCCCGACGTACGGCCGCTTCCGGGCAGCCTGGTCAACATCTTCAAGGAGTACATGGCCGACCTCGGCCATCCCACGCCGCCCTCGAACGGCGACCTCACCCCGTGGACCGAGCAGGGCGTGCTGCTGCTCAACCGGGTGCTGACGGTGATGCCGGGCAAGCCCGCCTCCCACCGGGGCAAGGGCTGGGAAGAGGTGACCGAGCAGGCCATCAAGGCGCTGGTCGAGCGGGGCGGACCGCTCGTGGCGATCCTGTGGGGCCGCGACGCCCGCAACCTGCGGCCGATGCTGGGGGACGTGCCGTGCATCGAGTCGGCCCACCCCAGCCCGCTGTCGGCGCGCAGCGGGTTCTTCGGCTCCCGTCCGTTCAGCCGGGCCAACGCCCTGCTGGAGCAGCAGGGCGGGGCGCCGGTCGAGTGGAAACTGCCGTGACGGCTTGCCGATAGGATCACCACCATGAGCGATGGAACGGACACCGGTCGCTACCTGCGGCTCACCGTCGACCTGGTGGTCGAGGTCCTTGATGTAGACGCGCTGCAGGCCGCGGCGCTCGCCGAGATCCGCGACCCCCAGGCCGAACTGGACGACGCCGAGCGGCAGGAGCAGATCGAACTGGTCAACTCCGACGAGACGGGCGCGGCGGCCCTGCAGTGGCTGATCGAGCCCGACCACGTGCTGGGCCTGGTCGAGCACGTCGCCGAGATCGAGCCGAGGGAGGCGATGCTCGGCGTGGAGCCGTCGGAGGGCGTCCTGGAGGACGAGGACGACCACGATCACGATCACGACGAGCCGGGTCACATCCACTGAGGCCCGACCACATCCACTGAGGCCGGTCCACGACAGGGCGTCGGGCCGGACGCGCCGGCCCGACCGGCGCGTCCGTGCCGGGCCCCTCACACAGGCCGGCGCGTCCCTGCCGCCTGACGTCACGGGACCGCGTGGGCGTCACGGGACCGCATGGACGTCACCGACCGCGTACGCGTCAGGGACAGGCGGGTAGACGCCCGCCCCGCTCATACCGGCCGAAGAGCCTGGTGGGGTCCTGTCGGCGGCTCTACACGAATGGCGTCGCCGGGCCGGACCTCGCCGCCCGCGACGACGACGCCCATGACCCCGGCCTTGCGCACCAGATTGCCCTCCTCGTCCCGGTCCAGCACAGCCTTCATCAGCCCGTCCTGGAAACCGTCGAGTTGCACGCAGGGGTTGCGCAGACCGGTCACCTCGACGACGGCGGTCTCGCCGAGATGCAGCCGGGTCCCGGCGGGCAACGCGAGCAGATCGACACCCCTGGTGGTGACGTTCTCCCCCATGTCCCCTTCCCGTACGGCGAAGCCCGCCTCGCGCAGTTCGTCGTGCAACTCCGCGTGGACAAGGTGCACCTGGCGCAGGTTCGGCTGACTGGGATCGCGGGCGACTCGCGACCGGTGCTTCACGGTCACGCCGGCGTGGGCGTCCCCCTCGACGCCCAGGCCCGCCAGCAGCCGGATCGACTCCAGCGACGTCTTGCTGAAGGTATGGGCGGCGCTGCGGCTCACCGCCGTCACTCTGCTCGTCACGTCTCCTCCTCTTGGGGCGATGGCTCCATTCCGCGCACGAGGGCGAGGAGGCGGTCAAGCAGATATTCGTCACACGGGGCCTGCTCGCTGACCCACGCGACCGCGTTGACCAGCGTGAGGAGGTCGGCGATCTCGATGTCGCCGGGCACCGCGCCGTCCCGTTGCGCGCGTTCGAGCAGGGCGGCGCCGGTGGCCCGGATCCGCTCGTGGCACGCCGCGAGCGCCGCGTCCGTGTCCGGCGCGGGCGGTGCGGCCATCCGGGCGGCCACCAGGCCCCGCATCGCGGTCGCGTGCTCGGCCACGGCCCGCAGCCAGGTGCGCAACGCCTGCGCCGGCGACCTGTGGTCGAGCAGGTCGCGTCCTTTCTCGCACAGCGCCGCCACATCGTCCCCGATGATCGCCACGAGCAGGGCTCCGGGAGTGGGGAAATGGCGATACAAGGTGCCCGGGCCCACCCCCGCGCTCTGCGCGATCTTGTTGAGCGACGCCTGAGCTCCGTGCTCGGCGAAGGCGGCTCTGGCGGCGCGGAGCACGCGTTCGCGGTTGTCGCGCGCGTCGGCCCGCATCCGCCGGTTCCCGGGAGCATCGCCGGGCGAGCCCACGGCGTCGGCCGGCCGAGCGGCCGACGCGTTCGTGTCGCCCGCCGTCGCAGGGGCCGGTGGCCCCGCGTCGCTCGTCGTCTGGTTCGCCCGCCGCCGGGGGGCCCTGGCACTCTCGGTCGTCACTTCACCCTCGCATTGCCATCCGGAGAGGATCTCCGTATTCTAGCCGCAACCTAACCGGAGAGGTTCTCCGGTCGGAATCGTGGAGGTGTTCGATGAGGATCGGTGTTTTCGTCGGGGAGGTCCGGGGAGCCGTGACGGCCGGGGAGCTCGCCGGCCAGGTGCGTGCGGCGGCGGACGCCGGTCTCTCCACCGCCTGGTCGGCTCAGGCGCTCGGATGGGACGCGCTGACCGCGCTGGCCGTGGCGGGCGCCCAGGTGCCGGGCATCGCGCTTGGCTCTTCCGTGGTTCCGGTGCCCGCGCGTCATCCGCTGGTGCTGGCGAGCCAGGCCCTGAGCGTCCAGGCGGCGACTGGGAACCGGCTGACCCTCGGCATCGGCGTGGGGATCGCGATGATGACGCGGACGATGTTCGGCCTTTCCGCCGACCGGCCCGTCGCCCGGATGCGCGAATACCTGTCGGTGCTCCGTCCCCTGCTCAGGGGCGAGCAGGTGAGTCATCGGGGCGAGATGTTCACAGTGGAGGGCACGGTGAACGTTCCCGGCGCCGCGCCGCCGCCCGTGCTGCTGGCCGCGCTCGGCCCCGCCATGCTGCGCCTGGCGGGCGAGCACGCGGACGGCGTGGTGACCTGGATGACCGGCCCTCGCACCCTGGCCGGCCATATCGTCCCGACGGTCACGCGGGCGGCCCACGCCGCGGGGCGCCCATCCCCTCGCGTCGTCGCCGGGCTGATCGTCTGCGTGACGGACGACGAAGAGGATGTGCGGCGGCGGATCGCCGGGGAGTTCGGGCTGGCCGGCCAGGTGCCCGAATATCGGGCCGTGCTCGACCGGGAGGGCGTGGACGGCCCGGAGGACGTCGTGATCGTCGGCGACGAGCAGGCGGTTGTCCACCGAATCGGGGAGCTCGCCGAGGCGGGTGTCACCGAGTTCGCCGCGTCGCCCTACGGGGACGCGCGCGAGCAGGAACGCACCCTCGCGGTGCTCGCCGGCCTCGCCGGATCGACCGGCCACTCGACCTGAGGCCACCGGCCGCTCGGACCACGCAGAGCCCGCCCACGGTGCCGGCGACTTCCCGACCGGTCTGCCCGGACGGGGTCGGTCAGGAGCTCAGGACCTCCTGGCGCCGCCGGGCGAGGGACTCCTGCTGGCGGGTCAGCTCACCACAGCGGGCGGACACCTGGTTGACCATCCCCGCGACCCACTCGGCCACCTCGCGCACCGCCTCCGCCGTACGGGCGATCCGCTGGTGCTTGATGGCGTCGGTGATGATGTTGTCGAAGAAGACGTCGGCGAACCAGCGCGTGTCCACCTTCGGCAACTGCGGCGCGGCGCCGACGCCGATGTCGGCCAGCTCACGGGAGAACCGGTCGAGCGCACCCTGCGCGTGCCAGGCCGCCTCGTCGGCCTGACGCAGGTGCCCGTGCTCGACCATGTCGGCGAAACCGCCGCCGTTGCTGAACATGTCCCAGGTCGAGGCGCCGCGGGCGCCGCCCAGATGCCGCAGGACATAGCCGACCGCCTCGCCCGCGGCCGCCCCGACCTGCTGCGCCTCCTGGTGCTCGCGCAGGTCGGCGCTCACGCTCGCCAGCCGGGCGGCGATGTCGGCCAGCTCCCGCCCGCGCGGATCGCCCGACTCGACCAGCATCCGTTCCTTGCGGACGAGCAGTGCCTCCAGCTCGTGATGCGGGTTGCCGAGCTCCGCGAGGGCCTGGTCGGTCGTACGCAGGTCGCCGGTGAGCCACGCCAGGCGGGTGCGCTGCCCGGTGACCCGCTGGCGGGCCGCCACCGCCTCGGCCCGCTCCCGCGCCAGGCGCTCCTCCTTGCTCCCGGTCAGACCCGCCAGGAGGGCGGCGAAGCCGCCCTGTTCCAGCTTGGCGACGTCGCGGTCCTCCTTGGCAAGCTGCCGCTCCAGGTCCGCGAGCATGCCGCGGACCTCCTCGATCTGAGTCAGGAGAGTGGCACGCTGCCGGGTGAGCTGGTCCCGGCGTCTGGCGCGGTCCCGTGCGTCCCGGATCTCGTCATCGACAGCAGCGAAAAGGGTCACACTTCAACAGACGTCCGGCAGACACCCGAACGTTCCCGCCCCGCCGCCTGATCACCTGGTCAAGGGAACCGGCATGATCGTGCCGGTGGTTCTGCCGGTCTGCCCGCAGAAGCCGGCTCAGGCGACCAACAGGCCCGGGGAATGACGGGGGTGGGGGCTTCCGTCGTGACCGCCCGGCAGGCGGAGCCTGAGACAGGACCGGGCGGCGGCGGCCGGCGCGAGGCGTGCGCGCAGGAGCCCGCTCTCCTCGTCCCAAAGGCCGGGCGGGGACCCGTCCTCGCCTCCGGGAACGGGGAAGGGCCCGCTTTCCCGGTCCGCTCCGCCGGACAGCACGGCACAGTCCAGCTCCGCCACATAGTCCAGCTCCGTCACACAGTCCTGCCCCGCCACGTGGTCCGGCCCCGCCACCCGGAGGCGGCGGGCGACGCCGCGGCGGGGCGGATGCGTCCCGGTCTGCCAATGGGAGCCGGTGGACAGCCAGGCGAAATGGCCGGCGAGCAGCGACTCGGCCACGGTGCGCAGGACGGTGACCGCGCACAGGCTGTGGGCGCAGGCGAGGCCGGTCAGCGTGATCTCCGGCAGACCGAAACGCCGTAGGCCGCGCGAGGTCGTCACGAGGCACGAACAGCCCTCGTCGACATCGGCTCCCGCGGGTGCGGCGGCGCCGAGGCCGCAGGTGTGATCCTCGTCGGCGCACGACACCTTCCAGCCCAGCCAGTCGTCGCCGAGGCGGAAGTCACGCCGCTCCCCCGGGCACTCGGCGCAGTGGTAGACGGCCGCCCCCGTGAGCGGGTCGTACAACCCGCCGTGGTAGGCCTCCGCGATCCCGCGCGCGGCCGCGCGGGCGACCTGGGCGGCCTCGGGTTGTTCCTCGACGGGAGCGGTGCTCGTCACCACCACGTGATGACGGGCCCGTCTCACCCGTCTGAGGTCCTCCGCGTTCAGGTCCATCCGCCGCCACGGGGACCGCGCCGACCGGAACGCCTCCAGCGTCAGCCGGGGCGTGCCGAGCGCGTCCCTGGCGGCACGCCGGTGGGACGGCCCCATCCGCCAGGGGACGACCGACGAGAGATCGGTCGGCGTGCGGTCCGTGACGACGACGAAGACCGATGAGGTCTGCGCGGGCACGGGATAGGTGAATAGCATGGCTCCTCCTCCGCGACGTGCTGCACCTACAACCGCCGAAGCGGCCGCGGAAGTGCCGCAGGAGCAGCCGGCCCCACGCCCACCGCTCCTCGCACTGCCGCAGGGCCACAGCCTGCGCGAAACCGTCGCCGGCCGACCCACCCGAACGGCGCTCTGTGGACAGCCGGCGAACAGAACGGGCGAATCCCCGCGCCACGTCGCCTTGGTCCACAGGTGGCCGGTCAATGGGCCTGTCGGGCGATCGCCTAATTGGCCTTACCGAAGATCAGGAGCCGATGGGACTCCAGCGTCCCTTCCGGCAGGTCGTCCGGCGCGAACCACCGCGCCTCCAGGATCTCCTTGGGGTCGATCTTCATCGTGCCGCCCGCGAACTCGGCCTCGTACGCCACCTCTACCCGCAGCCGGTAGCCGCTCTTGAGCTGGACGAGCTCACCGACACGCACCTTCAAGCCGGTCTCTTCGCGCACCTCCCGGACGACCGTCTCCTGGAACGTCTCCCCCTTCATGGCACCGCCGGTGGGCAGCCCCCATTGCCTGCCTTCCGGCCACAACCGATGCCGGAGCAGCAGCACCCGCCCGTCTCCGTCGCGGACGATCCCTGTGACACCGACCATGAACTTCGCCTGCGAAAGCCACAGCAGTCGCCACTGCACCGAGCCGCCGATGCTCCGCCACAGCCGGGCGACCAGATCGTTCACGATGAGTCCCTTCGTCCACGAGCCCCTTCGTCCACGGTGACTCCAGCGGTGAGAAGGACATCATCACAGGCCGGGCGCCCGACCCCGTGCCACTTATCGCGGGGCGACCGCCCTACCGCGACCCGCCCTCACTCCAGGTCATGTCGATCCGCTGCCCGATGATCTCGTATCCGGCGCGGAGGAACGCCCGGGCCATCGGGACGTTGCCGACGTCCGTGGCGGCGCGGATTCGCGGGACGCCCTGCCCGGCGAGGACGCGCGTCCCCTCGGCCAGCAGGTCGTCGACATGGCCCTTGCCGCGATGGGCGGGCAGGACCCCGATGTAGGCGATCATCGCGTTGTACTCGTTGCGCGCCGGGATGACGAATCCCACCGGTTCGCCCTCGGGCGACGTGCCGATTCGCCACCATTCCCGTGGGCTCCGGTAGTGGGCGAGCTCGTCGTCGTAGTGCTGGGCGGCGGCCCGCTCGGCGGGCATGCGGGCGAGGTCGGCGCGGCTGTGGGCGTCGAGCGTGCCGTCGAGGACGCGGGTCATCAGAGTGACCAGTTCCTCCCTGCCGGCCACGGGACGGAAGGTCAGCCGCCCGTTCGGCGCCGCGACGGGAGTGCCGGGACGCCACTCCAGCCGCAGCCGTTCGACGAGCGGCCGCGCGCCGGCCCGCTCCAGCACGGCCATGCGGTTCTCGACGGCGGGCCTCGCCGTCGCATCGTCGCGCCATCGCGAAGGCACGAACGCGTTGTATTCGGGCGGGCATGCTCCGGCCGGCAGCACGGCGGCGCTCGCGGTTTCGTACAACCGGACCCCGGCGTCGATACTCGCCGGTCCTGGCGTGGCGTCGTCGAGGTCGAGGATGTCCAGCAGCGCCGGGGCCTCGCCCGCGCGCGGGGCCCACCAGGACAGCCTGGCGACGAGGCGGTCGCCGCGCAGCGCCATCCACATCCACTCGGGCCGCCGGCGGCCGGAGGCGAGGTCGTCGTCCAGCTCGTCGTTCAGCACGTAGGGCAGGCGGCGGAAAAGGCCGAGTTCCTCGCGTCCCGCGATGGGGCGCATGATCAAGTCTTCGGGGTTCACTGCACTTCCTCAGATGAGGCGTGCCCGTTCGCGCCCAGGGGTCAGCGTCCGGCCGCACCCCGGGAAGGAACCGGCACGACGTTCTTGGCAAACATCGGCTCGTCCCTCCTCTCGTCGTCGAAGAATCGTCGTCGAAGATCCGCGCCTGTTCTATCGGACGCGCCACCTGGTGCGCCAATCATTTTCCACCGGCGAGACCGCAGGCCAGTGGCCCTTCGGCTCCGGCTACGGCGACCGGGTCGCCACCGTCACGACGACGGTAGGCGACCCGCACGCTCCCGGTGCGCCGCTCGTCCGCCCGTACGGCGTCGCGGCGTGGTCCCCGCCCGGCGCCGGCCGGGCGACCCCGGTGTCCGGCCCCGCCGGGCCGTGGCGGGAACGTCCGGGATCAGCTGCAGTTGCCCCACGTCAGGCGGCCACCGCTCGCGATCTCCCCGTCGACGCGCGTGTCGGCGACCGTGCCGTAGTACTTCACGCACTTGCCCTTGGCGTTCATCTTCACCGGACCGGCGTAGTACTTGTACTTCTTCAGGTGGTCGATCTTCTCGGCCGTCCTCCCGTTGGACTGCCGCACCATGAGCTGGGCGGACGTCCGTGTGGGCGTGCCGACGTACGCCGACTTGATGGTGACGACGCAGTTCTGCCCGGTCTTGCGGTTGTAGAGCAGGTAGACGCGCCCGAAGACCTGCCCCGACGGGGTCTTCACCGCCCGGCTGCCGTCGTGGGTGACCCGGCCGAAGCCGGAGCCGCACACCCCCTCGGGGGTGTAGCCGGCGGAGATCGCGTATGCCGGGTTGGCGACGAGCCCTCCGACGGCCAGCGCCGCTGCGACGACGACCGTACTCGCGGACCTGCGCATACGTTGTCCTTTCCCAACCGCCGCCCTCCGTCCGGGCGGCGTCCTGGCGATCATCCTTGCGGATCATCAACCAGGAGATGACCGAAACAGTCAAATCTGGGCAAGACGAATCGCGTTCAGCCCGCCGCCAGGGCGCAGGAGAGGCCTGACCGGTGCATCACCCGATAGGCCGCCCAAATCGAGTCCGGCGGGTGAAACATTCAGCACGAAACGCCCTCATCGGCCCCTGAAGAGGCGAACGACGAGGCCCTTCCACCGAAGGCTTGACCCTGCCCGGGCCGACGACTGACGCTTCCTCCGGCGGCTCCTCCCGCAGCGCACGACCAATGGGATCACGCCGCTCCCGCGTGTGAGGCCGAACTCGTGGTGATCTTCGCGGCTGCTCCTGTCAACGCGCACATGACGGAGGTCGAATGCTCGGCAGAGGAAGCAGCCGTCGCCAGGCGACACCGCACACGCAGGTCCGGAGCGGAATCCGGACGCACGGCTCGCGTGTGCGCGCCCGCATGCGCACGGTCCTCGCGTGCTCCGTGGCCGCCCTCACCGCAGTGATCGGCACCATGTCCCACCAGGCGGTGGCCGGGGCGGCCGCCGCCGGTTGCCGGGTCGACTACACCGTCACGTCGCAGTGGCCCGGCGGGTTCACCGGCGCCGTCACCGTGACGAACCTCGGCGACCCCGTCTCCGGCTGGAAGCTCGCGTGGTCCTTCACCGCGGGTCAGACGGTCACGCAGGCGTGGAACGCCACCCTCACGCAGAACGGGGCCCAGGTCACCGCGGCCGACGCCGGATACAACGCGGCCCTCGCCACCGGCGGCTCCACCGCGTTCGGCTTCAACGGCTCCTGGAACAACTCCGCCAACCCCCTGCCCCTCTCCTTCACGCTCAACGGCACCCCCTGCGCGGGGTCGGCGACCTCCACACCGAGCCCCACCCCCACACCGAGCCCCACACCGAGCCCCTCCGCCAGCCCCTCCGCGAGCCGGACACCGAGCCCCACGCCCAGCCCCACGCCCAGCCCCACGCCCAGCCCCACGCCCAGCCCCACCCCGAGCCCGCGAGGCGGCGACGGAAGCCCGGCCGACCCCCGCATCGCCTACGCCGGGCGGTGGGACACCGGATCGAGCACCGGGTACGTGCCGAACTGGACGGGCGCCTACTTCGAGACCGCGTTCACCGGGACCACGGTGAAGATCAAACAGCGGGACGCGGTCAACATGTACGTCAGCATCGACGGGGGCGACGACGTGTTCTACGCCGGCGTCAGGGGCACCGTGAACCTGACCCCGACCCCGCTGCCCTCCGGCACGCACACGCTGCGCGTGTCCTACCGCTCAGGGGACACGGTCTTTCAAGGGCTGGTGCTCGATCCGGGGGCGACCACCGTGGACCCACACCCGCCCACCAAGCTCATCGAGTTCGTCGGCGACTCCATCACCGCCGGCTACCTCGATTCGAAGCTCGCGCTGTCCGCGTACGGCTGGGTCCTGGGCGAAAAGCTGCACGTCCGGCACACCCAGATCGCCCGCGCCGGCTACTGCCTCGTGGCACAGGAGGGGTGTGCCGGGCAGAGCACGCAGTATTTCAAGCTCGGGAGCACGGGCGCCACGGACTGGGACTTCTCCCGCTACACCGCCGACGCCGTCGTGATCAACCTCGGCACCAACGACATCGGTCATCACGTCACCGGCTCCGCCTTCCAGGCGGCCTACACCTCCTTTCTGAGTGCCGTCCGGGCGAAGCACCCGAGAGCGGCCCTGTTCGCGATGGAGACGTTCAAGCAGCGCTACGTCGCCGAGACCAAGGCGGCGGTGGCGGCTCGCAACGCCTCCGGCGACGCCAACGTCTACTACATCAACACCGAGGGCTGGCTGACTCCGGGCGTCGACTACGCCGACGGCGACGGGCACCCCAGCGACGCCGGCCACATCAAGATCGCCAACCGTCTCGCCCCCGTCATCGCCCCCAAGATCGGTGTTTCCGTCCCCTAACGGAGGCCGTCCGTGCCCTATCCCACGCGAGGGGGGCTTCGCTCCTCGCTCGTCGCCGCTCTGGCCGCGGCCCTCGCCGCTGTCTCGATCTCGCTGCCTCCCCGTGCGCATGCCGCCACCGGCGACGGCTCGCCTACCGATCCCAACATCTCCCTCACCGGACGGTGGGACACGGCCGACCCCACCGCGTACACGCCGCACTGGGCCGGCGCCTACCTCACCACCGGCTTCACCGGCACCACCGTCAAGCTCAAACAGCGCAACACCATCGACCTGTACGCCAGCATCGACGGAGGGCCGTACACCTACTACACGAACGTCAGCGGCACGGTGAATCTGA
The DNA here is from genome assembly GCF_006874465.1 of Microbispora bryophytorum. Classification (GTDB taxonomy): domain Bacteria; phylum Actinomycetota; class Actinomycetes; order Streptosporangiales; family Streptosporangiaceae; genus Microbispora; species Microbispora bryophytorum. The sequence continues at coordinate 184,392 of NZ_VIRL01000007.1, forward strand.
CCCCGACCCCGCTGAGGGCCGGCACCCACACCCTGCGCGTGTCCTACCGAGTCGTGGCAGGGTCCTATCACGGTGACGCCGTCTTCCGGGGGCTCGTCCTCGACTCCGGCGCCGGTACGGTCGCCCCGCCGGTTCCGCGCACGCTCATCGAGTTCGTCGGCGACTCGATCACCGTGGGCACGACGACTTCGAAGAACGCGCTCACCGCGTACGGCTGGCTCATCGGAGAGCGGTTGGGCGCGCGGCACACCCAGATCGCCCAGGGAGGCGCCTGTCTGGTCGCCACCGCCGACGGCTGTGTCGGTTTGGAGAGGCAGTTCGTCAAGCTCGACCCCAACACGTCCACCCCCGACTGGGACTTCTCCCGCTACACCGCCGACGCCGTGGTGATCAACCTGGGCACCAACGACTCCGGCCATGGGGTTCACACACCGGAATTCCAGACCTCCTACACCAACCTCCTCCGGCAGGTGCGGGCGAAATACCCCAAGGCGGCCGTCTTCGCGCTCGAGACCTTCAGTAAACGGTTCGCCGCCCAGACCCAGGCCGCGGTGAAGACCCTCAACGACGGCGGCGACGCCGACGTGTACTACGTCAACACCGAGGGATGGCTGACCAGCGCGCAGCTCAGCGACTCCGTGCATCCCAACGACGCCGGTCATCAAGCGATCGCCGACCGCCTGACCCCGATCATCTCCGCCAAGCTCGGCGGGTCCCCCTCGCCGTCACCCAGCCCCACGCCCAGCCCGACACCCAGCCCGACGCCGAGCCCGACACCCAGCCCCACGCCGACACCGACCGCCGCGGGAAGTTGCACGGTGACCTACACCATCACCAACCAGTGGCAGGGCGGCTTCCAAGGTGATGTGACGATCGCGAACACCGGCAGCGCGGCGGTCGGCGGCTGGAGGCTGACCTGGTCCTTCCCCAACGGGCAGCAGATCAGCCAGGCGTGGAACGGCGCCTACAGTCAAAGCGGCAGCGCCGTGACCGTGACCGACGCCGGCTGGAACGCCGCCATCCCGGCCGGCGGCACGGCGGCGTTCGGCTTTATCGCCAGTCAGTCCGGCGCGAACGGCGAGCCGACCGCCTTCGCCCTCAACGGCATGCCCTGCGCCGTCCGCTGACCGTGACCGGCCCGGCCCGCGCCGGGCCAGAGCGGCGCCTGCCCTGGAGCCGGCGCAGCGGGCGGTCAGGTCGCGCCGTCAGGCCCGTGCCGCGAGGACGGCCTCCGCGAGCGCCCGCGCGGCCAGGGCGGGACGGGCGCCGGGCCGGGTGACGGCGTGGGCGAGCACACCGTCGATGAGCACGAGGAGCTGGTCGGCGCCCGCGTCGGCGGCGGGGTGCCCGTGGCGGGTCAGTTCCGCCGCCATCAGCCGGTGCAGTCCCTCCTTGAAGGCCCGCACCTCCGCGTGCGCCGGATGCCCGGGGTCGGTGAGCGTGAGCTCGGCCGCGGTGTAACGGCACCCGCGGAACGACGACTGCGAGGTGATGGCGTCGAGCTCGTCGAACACGGCCAGCACCCGCTCGCGCGGGTCGTCCCCGGCCTCATCCATGACACGGCGGTAGCGGTCCAGGTTGTCGTCGCTGCGCAGCACCTCGGCCACGAGGCCGTCCTTGCCGCCGAAGTGCTGGTAGAGCGACCGTCTGGCGACATCGGCCTGCTTGAGGATCGCGTCGACGCCCACCTGAACGCCCTGGCTGTAGGTGAGCTCCCTGGCGGCGTCGAGCAGCCGCTCGCGGGGGCCGGGTCTCGTCGTCACGGGACGATTCTGGCACGCGCTTGACAGTAGATCAATCGGTCTATCTAATTGGGCGGCGTATACCGATCGTTCTATCTACCTCAGGAGTGCCAATGGCCCGCGCCGGGACTCTCCCCACCGTGCTGACCGGCGTTTTCGTCGCCATCCTCGATTTCTTCATCGTCAATGTGGCCATCCCCACCATGCAGCGGGACCTGCACGCCGGGCCGGCCGCGATCGAATGGGTGGTCGCCGGATACGCCCTGGCGTACGGCTCGGGGCTGATCCTGGGCGGACGCCTCGGCGACGTGTTCGGCCGGCGGCGGATGTTCGCCCTGGGCCTCGCCCTGTTCACGCTCGCGTCGGTCGCCTGCGGACTGGCCCCCGACGCGGGTTCGCTGGTGGCCGCCCGCGTCGTCCAGGGGGCCGCGGCCGCCGTCCTCGCCCCGCAGGTGCTCGCCGTCATCCGCACCGCCTACAGCGGCGCCGCCCAGGCCAGAGCCGTCAACGCGTACGCGCTGACCATGGGGCTGGCGGCGGTGTTCGGCCAGCTCGTCGGGGGCCTGCTCATCCAGGCCGACCTGTTCGGGCTCGGCTGGCGCGCCTGCTTCCTGATCAACCTGCCGATCGGCGCCGCCGCTCTGGCCGCTACCTGGCGGGTGATCCCGGAGAGCCGCGCGGCCGGTGCCGTACGGCTCGACCTCGGCGGGGCCGCCCTGGTCACGCTCGCGCTGGCGGCCACGCTGCTGCCGCTGATCGAGGGCCGTGAGCAGGGATGGCCGGTGTGGACCTGGGTGTCGTTCGCCCTTGCCGTCGCACTGCTGCTGGCCTACGCCCGGCGGCGGCACGATTCACCGCTGATCGACCTCACTCTGTTCCGCGAGCGCGCCGTCACTGCGGGGCTGCTCACCAACCTCGCGTTCTCCATGGGTATGGCGGCGTACTTCTTGATCTTCGCCATGTACTCCCAGGAGGGCCGGGGCCTGGACGCCCTGCACGCCGGCCTGGTCTTCACGCCGATCGGTGCGGGCTACCTCGCGGCGTCGCTGGCGGCGCCGCGCCTGGCCGCGCGCTTCGGCCGCCAGATCATCGCGTTCGGCGGCCTGACCAGGGCCGTCAGCCTGGCCGTCCTGCTGGTCGCGGTCGCACAGAACGCGCCGATCGGCTGGCTGGTGCCCGTGCTGGCCGTCGACGGCGCCGGCATGGGGCTGGTGCTGTCGCCCATCATGGGCACCGTCCTGTCGAGGGTCGCCCCACACCACGCCGGCGGCGCCGCGGGCGCCCTCACCACCGCCCAGCAGGTCGGCGGCGCGCTGGGCGTCGGCATCATCGGCATCGTCTTCTACGGCGCCCTGTCCGGCGGCGTCACCGTGGCGTTCCAGCACGGGCTCGTCTACCTCATCGTCATCACCCTGGCCATCGCCGCTCTCGTCCAGTGGCTCCCCCGCGCCAGAGCCGCGGCCTGACCGTTGTTCCGAAGGAGAATCATGAACGACCTCAACGACCTGGCCCGCCGCTACGTCGCCGTGTGGAACGAGCCCGACGCCGCCGTACGCCGCGAGATGATCGCCCAGCTGTTCGCCCCCGACGCCGCCCACTACACCCCGTCCGTGGAGGCCCACGGCCACGCGCAACTGGAGGTGCGCATCGCCACGTCGTACGACAAGTGGGTCGAGCCGGGCACGTACGTCTTCCGGGCCGTGGAGAACGCGAACGGCCACCACGACGCGGTCCGCTTCAACTGGGAGATGGTGCGGACCGCCTCCGGCGAGGTGGACTCGGTCGGGTTCGACTTCCTCACGCTCGGCGAGGACGGCCGGATCAGGACCGACCACCAGTTCATCGAGAGCTGACCCCGCGCCCGGCCCTCGCGTACGGACCACCCCTGCGGGCGGCGTTCGTCTCGGCGGCGACCGCGCCGTCCGGGCGACGCCGGAACGCCAGGGTCGTCACGAGGTCAGCGGGGGCGCCTTCCTGGCGGAGCCGCGATAGGTCTCCGGGTCGTACCGGCGCTCACTGTCGTCCAGCTTGGCGTTCGCGGCCTCGGCGAGGTCGACTCCCAGCGCGTCGGCCAGCCTGACCAGATACAACGTCACGTCCCCGAGCTCGGCGCGGACCCTGCGCAGGGCGTCCTCGTCGAGGTTGCGCGACTCCTCGGCGGTCAGCCACTGGAACTCGGCGACCAGCTCCCCCGCCTCACCGGCGAGGGCCATCGCCAGGTTCTTGGGCGTGTGGAACCTCTCCCAGTCCCGCACGCGTACGAACTCGCGCAGCCGGGCGGCCAGGTGCTCCAGTTCACCGCTCACGGCACCCGACCCTACTCGTGCGGCCGTACGGCGCCGTGGGTGAGGCCGTCGGCCACCAGCCTGGACAGGTCCTCACCGAGCGCCGCCGCCTCGCGCAGGGCCGACCGGAAACCGGCCAGGCGCCGGAACACCTCGCCGTATCTGCGTTGGTCCTCCATCGGCAGCACCGGCAACTCCGCACGCCGTACGTCCACCCGATAGCGCGAGGACATGGCGGTGTAGTGGCGGACGTTGGCGGACGCGCAGAGGAAACCCGCGAGGAAGTCGGGGTCGAGCACCTCGGGATCGGGCCGCAGCAGAGACAGGTAGGGGCCGAGCAGGGCGCCGCCCTTCGTCAGCACCTGCGCGACCGGGGCGGTCACGACCTGCGGCACCACGACGTCGCCAGGCCGCGTGACGATCGGTCTCGCCCCGGCGTGCTCGGAGGATCCCGTCGCGTCCCGGTCGTCGAGCACGTCCTCGACGGTGAGGACGGGCATCCCCCGAGGAGCCTCCTCTCCCGGCCGGGCCGGCGTCTGCTGCTCCACGGCGAGCATGCCGCGCCGCACCAGCTCGGGCAGCGGGACCAGGGCGAGCTCATCCGCGGGCGCAGCCGCGACGGACGGCAGCAGCCCGGCGACGGTCTCCAACAGCTCGGCGAGCCGGGACCGGGCTCCGGCGATCCGCTCCGGCGACAGGTCGTCGGCCCCCGTGGACAGGTAGCGGGCGGGGGTGAGGTCCACGTCCTCGTCGAGCAGATCGACGAGCGGGACCGACCTGCTGACGCCGGGCTCGTCCAGCTCGCGCCCCGCGCCGAACTCCCGCCACGCCCCGACGGCCACCGCGGCGTAGTCGTCCGGCCTGCCGGAGGTGTCGACCATCAGCACATGGCTCGGCGTGCCGCCCTCGGACGGCTGGCACAGGATCCACAACGTCAGGCCGACCGCCACGTTGGGCACCGCGCCCTGCGGAAGCGCGATGACCGCGCGCAACGCACCGCGCCGCAGCAGCTGGGACCTGATCCGGCGGCCCGACCTGCGGCTGGCGACGGCCGGGGGCATGAGGAGCACGGCCACGCCTCCCGGCGCGAGGTGGGCGAGCGCGTGCTGCACCCAGGCCAGCTCGGGCTCCACGCGCGGCGGCAGGCCGTACTCCCACCGGGGGTCGGCCGTCAGCTCCGCGTAGCCCCAGTTCCGGTCGTTGAAGGGGGGGTTGCACACCACGGCGTCCGCCAGCTCGCCGGGGAAGGCGTCCGCGCGCAGGGAGTCTCCCGGCCTGATCCGCGCGTTGTCGCAGCGCAGCGCGAGCCGTACGGCGGTGAGCCGGGCGGCCACCGGATCGACGTCCTGGCCGAGCAGCCGGGCCCCGGGCGCGCGCTCAAGCGCGCGGCCGAGCATGCGCCCCGAGCCGCAGGCCGGGTCGAGCACGGAGCCGAACCCGTCGCCCACGAGGTCGAGCGTGAGCGTGACGATCTCGGCGGGAGTGGAGTAGACCCGCCGGGTGTGCACCTCGAAGTACCGCTCACGCAGGAACTCGAAGGTGTCGCGAACGCCGCGTTCGGCGGCCAGCCGGGCGATGGAGCGGACCAGCGGCACCCTGGTCACCGGCACGGACTCGGGAAACGCCTCCGCGCTGACGGTCTTCGCGCACGTCGCGCGCACCCGGGCCGGAAGTCCCCGCGCCACCTCCTCGTCGGTCCCGGCCGAGAGCCTGCGCCAGTCGTCCGCCTCATGCCGCACGTACACGAGGAAGGCCCCGAGGTCGGCGATCAGGTCGGCGAGGTCGTCGTCGTCGACGGTGGTGCGCAGGTCCTGCCAGAGCCACTCGTCCGGAGGGAGGTCCCTGCCCTCGGCGTGGCCGCGCAGCCACTCCCGGATCTCCGCGAGGGAGAACGCCGGGCTGGTGGACGTGCCTCCCACGGGCTCGGGAAAGTCGTCGTGCCTGCGCCGCCAGTTGCTGACCGCCGCACGTCCCACGCCGGCCAGGCGGGCGATGTCCGCCGCGGTGACGTGTACGTCTCGCCGCACGCCGCTCCGCCTTCCGCCAGTTCTCCGATCAGACCGGACCATATCCGATGCCCCGGACATGGGCAACGTCGCACCAAGGGCTGGTTGATTGTGTCAACACATGCTCTAATGGACGCCATAAGTCATCGTGGAAGGGAGCAAGGATCGTGAGCACTCCCATCACTCGCCTCAGGTCACTTCGCCGCGGCCGCGCGATCCACCTCCTGGACATCGAGAACCTGACCGGTTCCCCCCTTCCGACCACCCACGACGTACGGCGGGTGATGGGCGCCTACCAACACAGGGTGCCGGTCGGGCCGCTGGACCAGTTCATCGTGGCGGTCAACCACAACGCGCTCGTCTCCGTGGGGATCGCGCTGCGCGGGGTGCAGTTGCTGGCCCGTTCGGGGCCGGACGGCGCCGACCACGCCCTCGACGAGGCGGCCCGCACGACCCGGGTGGACCTGCGGTTCGAGCGGGCGGTGATCGGCTCGGGCGACGGCTACTTCGCCGACCTGGCCCTCTGGCTGGCGGGCTGCGGCCTGCACGTCACCGTCGTCTCCCAGCGCACCTGCCTGAGCTGGCGGCTCTACACCGCGGTCCCCGACACCGTCACCTTCGAACTGCCCGTCCCCCAGGCCGCCTGAGGCCTACCGCTCGCCGCGGAGCCGGGGGCACCATGAGGGCATGATCGACTATTTGGTGATCGGAGCCGGGTCGGCCGGATGCGTCCTGGCCAACCGGCTCTCGGAGGATCCGGCCGTCCGCGTCCTGCTCGTCGAGGCGGGCGGCGCCGACCGCCACCCGCTCTACCACGTACCCAAGGGATTCGGAAGGCTCTTCGACGATCCGCGGAAGGTCTGGCACTACCGGACACAGCCGTTCGGTCCCGACGGGCAGGCCGAGATATGGCCGCGCGGCCGGGTTCTCGGCGGGTCGAGCTCCATCAACGGCATGGTCTACAACCGCGGCCACCGCGCCGACTACGACGAACTCCTGCGACTCGGCAACCCCGGCTGGGGCTGGGAGACGATTCTGCCGATCTTCCGGGCGATGGAGGACAACGCGCTGGGCGCCACCGCGACCCGCGGGGCGGACGGGCCGCTGCACGTGTCCCCTCCGCGCGACCCCGATCCCCTCTGCGACGAGATGATCGCATCCGGGGCCGCGCTCGGCCTGACCGCGATGCCGGACGTCAACGAGTCCGACGACGAACGCGTCGGCCACGCGATGGCGACCATCAAGGACGGGCGGCGGTTCAGCGCGGCCCGGGCCTTCCTGCATCCCGTACGCCATCGGAGCAATCTCACCGTCGTGACCGGGACGACGGTGACCGGGCTGCTGTTCGACGGCGACAAGGTCGTCGGGGTCACCGCCCGGGACGCCGGCGGCGCCACCGTCGAATATCGCGCCACCCGGGAGGTCGTCCTGTCCCTGGGCAGCCTGGGCACGGTGAAGCTGCTGCAGTCGTCCGGCATCGGCCCCGCGCAGGTGCTGCGGGCGGCCGGTGTGGAGGTCCGGCTGGACCGGCCGATGGTCGGCGCCCGCATGCGCGAGCACCGGTGCCTGGCGCTGAAGTTCCGGCTGAAGGAGGACCTCGGCTACAACCGCATGCTGTCCACGCCGCTGCGGCAGGGCGTCACCGCGCTGCGCTACCTGATGAACCGCGGGGGTCCGCTCGCCGCGCCGGCCTACGACGTGATCGCCTTCCTCAAGACCCGGCCCGAGCTGGACCGGCCGGACGCCCAACTGCTGATGGGGCCGTGGTCGGTCAGCACGTACCGGGCAGGCGAGACGGTCGCCGTCGAGCGGCAGCCCGGGGTCTCGGTCGTCGCCGAGATCCTCCGCCCGACCTCGGAGGGCAGCGTGGCCATCACCTCCGCCGACCCCGGCGCGCCGCTTCGCATCGAGCCCGACTACTTCGGTACGGAGCACGACCGGCGCGTCGGCGTCGACCTGTTCCGCCGGATGCGCGAATACTTCGCCCAGGAGCCGATCGCGGGACGGCTGGCGTCCGAGACGTTCCCCGGTCCGGGGGTCGGCTCGGACGAGGAGATCATCGACGCGGCGCTGGGCGGCGGCTACTGCGGCTACCACGCCATGGGCACCTGCGCCATGGGCCCGGGCGACGACGACGTGGTCGACGCGCGACTGCGCGTGCGCGGTCTCGACAACCTGCGGATCGTTGACTGCTCGGTGCTGCCCACCATGGTCTCCGGCAACCTGAACGGCCCCATCATGGCGATGGCCTGGCACGCCGCCGACCTCATCCTCGACAGAGCCTGACCACTCAGACCTCCGCGATGGCCAGGGAGCGGCCCGGCAGGTCGAGCACGTCGCCGGAAAGGCGGGCGGACTCGTCGGAGGCGAGCAGGATCCGCGACGCGGCCAGCCGTACGGGCACCGGGCCTTCGGCGAAGTTGGCGGCGATCCGCAGCGATCCGCGCTCGATCACCACGACGCGCCGGTCCTCGTCCACCTCGGCCCGCACCCGGTCCAGGCGCGGATCGGTGAGGTCGGGGCGCGACCGGCGCAGGGCGATGAGATCGCGATACCAGCCCAGCAGCGAGGCGTGCTCGTCCTTGGCCGTCTCCTCCCAGTCGAGCTTGGAGCTCAGGAAGGTCGTCTCCTCGCCCGGTTCGGGGGCCTTCCAGTCGTAGCCGAAGCCCTCGAACTCCTTCCTGCGCCGTTCGCCCTCGCCCTCGGCCAGGTGTGGCTCGAAATGGTCGGTGAAGAAGTAGAACGGGGTGGTCGCCCCCCACTCCTCGCCCATGAACAGCATCGGGGTGAACGGCGAGGTCAGCAGCAGCCCCGAGGCGAGGCGGAGCTGCGCGGGCCGCATGCGGTCGCCTTCGGGCCGGTTGCCGATCTGGTCGTGGTTCTGCGCGCAGCAGACGAACCGGTGCGCCGGTATCCCGGTCGCCGGCCGGCCGTGGGAGCGCCCCCGGAACGACGAGTAGGCGCCGTCGTGGAAGTAGCCGGACGTCAGCACCTTGGCCAGGGACGACAGGGTGGCGAAGTCGCCGTAGTAGGCGTTGGCCTCCCCCGTGACGTTCGCGTGGATGGCGTGGTGGACGTCGTCGTTCCAGCTCGCGTGCATGCCGAGTCCGCCGGCCTCGCGCGGGGTGACCATGCGGGGGTCGTTGAGGTCCGACTCGGCGATGAGCGTCAGCGGCCGGCCGACCGCGGCGGACAGCGCGTCGACCTCGGCCGACAGCTCCTCCAGGAAGTGGACGGCGCGCTTGTCGTGCAGGGCGTGCACGGCGTCGAGGCGCAGCCCGTCGATGTGGTAGTCGCGCAGCCACTGCAGGGCGTTGTCGATGAAGTAGCGCCGCACCCCGTCCGAGCCGGACCCGTCCAGGTTGACCGCGTCGCCCCAGTAGGACCCCTTCGCGTCGTGGAAGTAGGGTCCGAACCTGGCCAGGTAGTTGCCCGAAGGACCGAGGTGGTTGTAGACGACGTCGAGGATCACACCGAGACCGGCGCGGTGGCAGGCGTCCACCAGGTCCTTGAGCCCGTCCGGCCCGCCGTACTCCTCGAAGACCGCGTAGAGCTCCACGCCGTCGTAGCCCCAGTTGCGCTTTCCCGGCACGGGCGGCACCGGCATGATCTCGACGAAGTCGACCCCGAGATCCACCAGGTGCTCCAACCGGTCGGCCACCCCCCGGAAGGTGCCCTCGGGCGAGAACGTGCCGACGTGCAGCTCGTAGATCACCCCGCCGCGCAGGTCGCGGCCGTGCCAGCCCTGGTCCGTCCAGGCGAACCTGTCGTGGTGGTAGACGCGGCTCGGGCCGTTCACTCCGTACGGCTGCCGCCGCGTCCGGGGGTCGGGGAACGGCCCGTCGCCGTCCACGAAGAAGGCGTAGTCGAGGTCGTGCTCGTCGCCTGGGGCGGTCCACCGGCCGCCCTCGCCCCGCGTCATCTCGTGCCGGGCGCCCCCGTGCTCGACCTCGACCCGCGCCGCCTCCGGCGCCCACACCTCGAACATGCGCATATCCCCCTAGAGGACGAAGCCGTCAGCCTTCGAGAATCGCGACCGGACACGCGGACAGCAGGTCGGCCATCCGCACCTCACCCGCGTGCTCGGCGCCGGTGAGCAGGTCGCGCCAGCGCCCCTGCGGCAGCGTCATCGTGTCGCTCCCCCATCCGCCCCTGCGCTCCAGCCCGACCGGCAACCGGGTCGCGACCACGACGGCGGCCGTGCCCTGCCCGGGAACGCTCCGCGTGAACGCGACCGCGTGCTCCCCCGCCTCGATCGGCGCGTACGGCGCCTCGGGGTCGAGCCGCTGCCGCAGCCCGAGCGCGGCGGCGGTGACGCGGATCTTCTGGCCGTCCCAGCCGTCGTCGGGCTCGGCCAGCAGCCGGCGGCGCCGCTCGAAGTCCACCGGCCGGCGGTTGTCCGGGTCGACCAGCGAGAAATCGGTGATCTCGTTGCCCTGGTAGACGTCCGGAATGCCCGGCATGAGGAGCTGGACGGCCTTCTGCCCCAGCGAGTTGACCCGGGCATACCGGTCCACGACCTCGGTGAACGAGGCGACCGAGTAACCGCACGCCTCGATGGCCCGCCGGGCGAAGTCCCTGATCCCGTCCTCGTACGCCGGGTCGGGGTTCAGCCAGGAGATCGACGTCTTGGCCTCGCGCGCCGCCTTGAGCAGGTAGTCGGTGAAGCGGTCGAGGGAGATCGGCCAGGCCGCCATCAGCGACTGCCAGGCGAGGTAGTCGAGCTTGGGGTCGAACGACACGGCCGCGGCCCAGGAGTCGACGGCCATCGCCCACTCCTCGGGCAGCTCCGACAGCACAGCGAGACGGGCGCGCACGTCCTCCGACCGCTTGGTGTCGTGGGTGGACAGCGTGGTCATCGTCCGCGGCGGCAGCCCGGCGCAGAACGCGTGGAACTCGGCGGGCGACACTCCGAACCTGTCGGGCTCCCCGCCCACCTCGTTGAGGCAGGCCAGCGGATACCACCGGTAGAGCGCGGTGTCCTCCACGCCCTTGGCCATCACCGGCCCGCAGGTCTGCTGGAAGCGGGTGATCGCCTCGGGCGTGCCGTACAGGACGAGCTTGGCGGCCTTGGCGACCGCGCCGGGGTCGGTCCGGGTGGCGGCCAGCCCGGCCGCCTCCTGGACGATCGCCTCGGAGCCGGCGGACGGCTGCTCGCCCGGGTTCACGTACGCCCGGTAGACGGGCATCGCGGCCAGCAGCTCCACGACGGCCTCCCGCAGCTCCGGATCGCCGAGATCGTCGGTCAGCCGGTCGACCTCTCCCCCGAAGAACAGGTCGATGACGTGCTTCTTGGCGTCGTGCCGCACGGTCTCGTAGTCGTCGCGGACGCCGGTGTGGCGGCCGAACGTCTCGATCAGCGCGTCGCGGCCGGCCGGGTCGACGAACAGCCGGGTGATCATGTTGAGCGCGTCGTATCCGGTGGTGCCGTCGCACGGCCAGTCGGCGGGCAGCCGCTCCCCGTCGATGAGGATCTTCTCCACCCACAGCGGGCCGGGCACGTGCGGGCGCAGCCGCCGGAGGTAGCGACGGGGGTCGGCCAGGCCGTCCGGGTGGTCGACGCGCAGCCCGTGGATCACCCCCTCCTCGATGAGGCGGAAGGTGACGGCGTGGGTGGCCTCGAAGACCTCGGGATCCTCCACTCTCAGGCCCATCAGCGACGACACGTCGAAGAACCGCCGATAGCCGGGGCTCTCGCGCCAGTGGGCCAGCCGGTAGTGCTGGGCCTCCAGCAGTTCCGGCAGCGGCAGGTGCTCGGTGCCGGGCCTGATCGGGAACGCGTGGTCGTGGTAGCGCAGCACCCTGCCGTCGACGCCGTCGTCCACGCGGAGCGCCCCGTCGGCGTCGTCGCCGAGCAGCGGCAGGGTGACGGGCCACCGGAAGTCGAACCATCGGGAGGCCGGCGACCCCGGGCCGTCCCGCAGCGCCGCCCACAGCTGGGCGTTGTCCGACTCCGGCACCGGGACGGTCATGTGGTTGGGCACGATGTCGCAGATCAGCGGCATCCCCTTCGCCGCCAGCGCCCGAACGCCCTCCTCGCCGCCGAACTCCTCGCGTACGCGGCCGTGGTCGGTCACGTCGTAGCCGTGCTGGGACTCCGGGCAGGCCTGGAGGATCGGCGACAGGTAGAGGTGGCCCACCCCCAGGTCGCGGAGATATCCGACGAGGCTCGCGGCCTGGGCGAATCCGAAGTCAGGCGTCAACTGCACCCGATAGGTAGAAGTCACCGATCCGCCTTTCGCAGCGCGTTTCAGGAGGTCGTGTCCATAGTGCACATCACGGGCGCGCCCCTGCCAGCACCGCGCCGGGCAGGAGGAGCACAGAACCGGCTCCCCTCCTGCCCGGCGCGACGAGGACTAACGCCGAAGCGCACTCTATTCGGGCATCGGCGCCGGTCAGAACCCCGGCACGGGCCGGACCCTGCGCAGCACCCGCACCGACCTGCCGCTCACGGGCACGGCCTCGCCGGCCCGGCACACGCGCGACTCGCTCAGCACCGGCATCGCCGTGTCCAGCTCGGTCGCCCACAGCTCGCCGTAGTCGTCGGGGATCGTGAACTTGATGACCTCATGGTGGGCGTTGAACAGCAGCAGGAACGAGTCGTCGCCGATCCGCCGGCCGCGCCGGTCGGGCTCGGTGATGGCGTCGCCGTTCAGGAACACCGCCAGCGCCTTGGCGTAGCCGTTCGTCCAGTCGGCGTCGGCCATCTCCGTGCCGGACGGCGTGAGCCAGGCGATGTCGCTCAGCTCGTCGTGCGACCCGCGTACGGGCCGGCCGTAGAAGAAGCGGCGGCGGCGGAAGACCGGGTGGTCGCGGCGCAGCCGGGCCAGGCGCCGGGTGAAGTCGAGGAGCTGGCGCTTCTCCCTGGTGCCCGCCTCATCCCTCGCGTTGGCCTCCAGGATCGTGCCCCAGTCGACCCAGCTGATCTCGTTGTCCTGGCAGTAGGAGTTGTTGTTGCCCTGCTGGGTGCGGCCGATCTCGTCGCCGTGCGACAGCATGGGCACGCCCTGCGACAGGAACAGCGTGGCCAGGAAGTTGCGCTTCTGCCGTTCGCGGAGCTGGGAGACCGGACCGGTGGCCGGGCCCTCCACCCCGCAGTTCCAGGAGCGGTTGTCGTCCGCGCCGTCGCGGTTGTCCTCGCCGTTGGCCTTGTTGTGCTTGTCGTTGTACGACACGAGGTCCTGCAGCGTGAAACCGTCGTGGCAGGTGACGAAGTTGATCGAGGCGGCCGGCCGGCGGCTGTCGTCCTGGTAGAGGTCGCTCGACCCGGTGAGGCGGCTGGCGAACTCCGGCAGCGCGGCGGGCTCTCCCCGCCACAGGTCGCGGATCGTGTCGCGGTAGCGGCCGTTCCACTCGGTCCAGCGGGCCGGGAAGTTGCCGACCTGGTAGCCGCCGGGCCCGACGTCCCACGGCTCGGCGATGAGCTTGACCTGCGACAGCACCGGGTCCTGCTGGACGAGGTCGAAGAACGCGCTCAGCCGGTCGACCTCGTGCAGCTCACGGGCGAGGGAGGCCGCGAGGTCGAAGCGGAAGCCGTCCACGTGCATGTCGCGCACCCAGTAGCGCAGCGAGTCCATGATCAGCTGAAGTGCGTGCGGGCTGCGCATCAGCAGGCTGTTGCCGGTGCCGGTGGTGTCCATGTAGTAGCGCCGGTCGTCTTCGACCAGCCGGTAGTAGTTGGCGTTGTCGATGCCCCGCATGGACAGGGTGGGGCCCAGGTGGTTGCCCTCCGACGTGTGGTTGTAGACGACGTCGAGGATCACCTCGATGCCCGCCTCGTGCAGCGCCTTCACCATCGCCTTGAACTCCAGCACCTGCCCGCCGCGCTGCCCCGAGCTGGAGTACGCGTTGTGCGGCGCGAAGAAGCCGATCGTGTTGTAGCCCCAGTAGTTGGACAGCCCCCGCTTCTCCAGCATGTGGTCGGTCACGAACTGGTGGACCGGCATGAGCTCGATCGCGGTGACGCCGAGCGAGGTGAGGTGGTCGATGATCTCGGGGTGCCCCAGGGCGGCGTACGTGCCCCGGATCCGCTCGGGGATCTTCGGGTGGCTGATCGTGAGGCCGCGCACGTGCGCCTCGTAGAGCACCGTGTCGTGGTAGGGCGTGGCCGGCGGACGGTCGTGTCCCCATCCGAAGAACGGGTTGACGACGACCGACCTCGGCACGTACGGCGCCGAGTCGCTGTCGTCCCGGCTGTCCGGCTCGCCGAAACGGTAGCCGTACACCGCCTGGTCCCACTGCACCGAGCCCTCCACCGCCTTGGCGTACGGGTCGAGCAGCAGCTTGCTGGGGTTGCAGCGCAGGCCGTCGCCGGGCGAGTAGGGCCCGTGGACGCGGTAGCCGTACCGCTGGCCCGGCCCCACCCCGGGCAGGTAGCAGTGCCAGACGAAGCCGTCCACCTCGCTCAGCGAGACGCGCTCCTCGTTGCCGTCGTCGTCGAACAGGCACAGCTCGACGCGCTCGGCCACCTCGGAGAACAGGGCGAAGTTGGTGCCCGCTCCGTCGTACGTCGCCCCGAGCGGATAGGAATCCCCCGGCCAGATCTCCCTCACTGGACCTCCTCGCCCTCCGGCTCGGCGGTCGCGCCGGGAAGGTCCCGGAGCCCACCGGCTCTATGGTCGCGCTCGCCCACGGTCTGTACCCTTCCCGGAACTCCGCGTGCGAGATCGTGGTGCTGAGTGTCGTTCACAAGACATCGTGCCTGCCCAGAAAAGGCTTCGACAGTCTCGCCACGTTAACTGCGTGTATGGCAACGGGTTGAACCGCCCATCAACCGGCAAAGCACCGGTGACCTGGACCGACTCGCCGCGAACGGACGCGGGGGCCCACTCGGCCCGTCACTGTGCGTCCATGCCCCCCAGGCTCGGCGGACGGTCGTGTTCCGAGCTCGGCGCGGGCGCGCCGGGGGTCAGCGTCCCTCGTGGCGCTCCCGGGCGGCGACGACCTCGGGCATGCGCTCCTCCGCCCAGGCGAGGAGGGGAAGCAGGCGCTCGGCGGCCTCGCGGCCGAGCGGGGTGAGGCTGTATTCAACCCGGGGCGGGATCGTGTGCTCGGCCTCCCGCAGCACCATGCCGTCGCGTTCCAGTGCCTGGAGGGTCTGGGACAGCATCTTCTCGCTCACCCCGTCCACGCGGCGGCGCAGGGCGTTGAAGCGGTAGGGCGCCTCGTACAGGGCCGCGAGCGCCAGGATCGCCCACCGGCCGGTGACGGTCTCCAGCACGGTGCGCGAGGTGCACTTCCGTGAGAAGACGTCGGCGACGAACCCCTCGAACTCCTCCATGACCGTCAGCTTACGACGCTTGAGGTACTTTCTGATAGAAAGCACTAACCAAAGGAAAGCACTGTGGAGGAGAGACCATGATTGTCGTGACCGGAGCCACCGGGCACCTCGGCAGGCTGGTCGTCGAGGAGCTCGCCGGCCGTGTGCCCGCCTCGCGGATCGTCGCGGCGGTGCGCAGCCCGGAGAAGGCGGCCGACCTGGCCGAGCGCGGCATCCAGGTGCGCGAGGCCGACTACGACCGTCCCGCCACGCTGGGATCGGCGTTCGAGGGCGCCAGCAGGGTCCTGCTCGTCTCCGGCAGCGAGCCCGGCCGGCGGATCGACCAGCACAAGGCCGTGGTGGACGCCGCCCGGGCTGCCTGCGTCGAGCTGCTCGCCTACACGAGCATCCCGCGCGCCGACACCACTCCGCTGGGCCTCGCGCCCCACCACCAGGCGACCGAGGAGTACATCCGCGCGAGCGGGCTTGCCTTCGCCTTCCTCCGCAACGGCTGGTACCACGAGAACTACATCGCGGCGGCCCGGCAGGGCGCGCAGAGCGGCGTCATCCTGGGCAGCGCCCGCGACGGCCGCGTCGCCTCGGCGGCGCGCGCCGACTTCGCCGCCGCCGCGGCCGCCGTCCTGGCGGGTGAAGGGCACCGGAACGCGGTGTACGAGCTGACGGGCGACGTCGCCTGGAGCATGCCTGAGCTGGCCGCCGTGGTGTCCGAACTGTCCGGTGCTCCGGTCGAGTATCGGGACCTGCCCGTCGCGGAGTACGCCAAGGCACTGGAGGCGAGCGGCCTGCCCGAACCGGTCGCGGCCCTGTTCGCCCAGGTCGACGCCGGCATCGCCGACGGCTGGCTCGGCGACACCCCCGGCGACCTGTCCCGCCTCATCGGCCGGCCGACGACGCCGCTGCGCGACACCCTCGCGGAAGCCCTGAAGAACGGGTGATCACACGCCCTTGAGCAGGGCGGCACAGTGGCAGCGACAGTGGCAGCGAGGGTCAGTGGCGCGAGCCGTGGGCACGAGTACGCCGCAGCAGACGGCGACGCGGGCCGGCCGCCCGGCCGTCGGTGTGCAGCCACAGGTTGACGCCGGTCCCTCCGAGCGCCGAGGGCTCGATGCGCACCCCGCCACCCGTCGACTCGGCCAGGCGCCGGGCGATGTCGAGGCCGAGCCCGGTCGAGCCGGCCCCGCTGTTGCCCCGCCGCAGCGCCCTCTCCGGATCGGGGATGCCCGGGCCCGCGTCCGCGACGAGGACGCCCACCATGCCGCTCCCCCGATGCAGGGTGACGCGGAAGGCCGTGCCCTGCGGCGTGTGGCGGAAGACGTTGCCGAGCAACGCGTCGACCACCGCGCCCAGGTCGGCCGCGGCGACCGGCACCGGGCTGGGCTCGTCCGCGCCGACGAGCTGCCAGAGCCGCGCCTGGTCCTCGGCCAGCGCCGACCAGAAGGCGAGCCGTTCCCGCAGCACGAGCGCGGCGTCGCAGCCCGCCGGCACGGCCCGGGACGGCCTCCTGGCGGCTTCGATGATCTCGTCCACGGCCTGTTCGAGCCGGTCGATGGCGAGCCCGCGCTGCCGAGGGCCGCCGCCGCCTGCCCGAGCCTGCGGGCCGACCGGACCACCCGGGCCCCGAGCCGGTCGGCGACCACCACCGATCCCACCACCAGGGTGACCGCGACGCCGGTCAGCACGGCCCAGGAGGTGGACACGCCCTTCCTCGCGTCCGCCGCGGGCGCGTACACCTCGATGACGGCCCGCCGCCCGCCGCCCAGCGCGACCGGCCTGAGCAGCACGTATCCCTTGCCGACCGGCACGGTCCTGGCGCTTTCGGCCGCGCCCGCGACGTCGGCGGGCGTGACCCGGGAGCGACCCGCCGTACGCCCGCCGGAGAGGTGGACGGCCAGGCGGGAGCTGCCCGCCGGGGTGCTGGCCAGCGCACGCTCCAGCGCGGCCGCGTCGTCGGTCACCACGAGGGCGGGCACGATCGTGGCGGCCTGGCGCTCGGCGTCGGCGAGCGCACGGCTCTCGGCGATCTCCTTGACCGCCACGGCCAGCGGGATGAGGAAGGCCAGCGCGACCATCGCCGTCACGGCCACCGCCACCAGGGCCAGGCTCCGTCTCACCGCCGCTCCCGCTCCGGGCCTCGTGCCGCCCCGCTTCCGGGGCTCAGCTCTCGGCTGGGGGGCTGAGGCGCACGCCGACACCCCGCACGGTGTGCAGATACCGGGGACGGGACGCGCTCTCGCCGAGCTTGCGCCGCAGCCAGGACAGGTGGACGTCGATCGTCTGGTCGTCCCCGTACGACTGCCGCCACACCTCGGCCAGCAACTCCTTGCGCGAGATCACGCGGTCGGGACGGGCGGCGAGATAGGTCAGCAGGTCGAACTCCCGGCGGGTGAGGTCGAGCGGCGCGCCGTCCAGGCGGGCCTCCCTGCGGTCGGCGTCGACGACCAGGCCGCCGACCCTCGCGACCGACGACGGCGCCCCGGGCCTGGCCCGGCGCAGAACGGCCTCCAGCCGGGCGTTGAGGTGGTCGCCGGAGAACGGCTTGACCAGGTAGTCGTCCGCGCCGTCGCGCAGCAGGCGGACGATCTCGGCTTCGTCGTCCCGCGCGGTGGCCACGATGACCGGCACGTCGGAGATCGCCCGGAGCATCTTCAGCGCCTCCGCGCCGTCGAGGTCAGGCAGCCCCAGATCGAGGACGACCACGTCGGGGCCGACGTGGGCGATCTCCCGCAGCGCGTCGAGCGCCCGGCCCGCGCTGCGGACCGCATGGCCGCGCCCGGTCAGGTCGCGGATGATCGCGGACCGCACGAACTCGTCGTCCTCAACCACCAGAACGGTCGCCATGGGGCAGAAACGTACACTCCCGGTCGGCACGGCGTCCCAGGAAAAGCCATCCGAAACATGGGGATTTGCAGCTATTTAAGGCATGCACAAATCCGTAGAGCTTGACCGAAAAGGGTCGAGCGTGAATTCGAGTCGCGGGATAGAGTGAGCGGCCACATGAGAAGGGCCGCCGGTTACCTGATCGCCTGGTGCGGAGCCACCGCGCTCGCCGTCGGCGTGTCCTGGCTCGGTGTGCGCGACGTGCTGCGCAGCGCGATCCTGGACGAGGCGCCCCTCGCTCCCGTGGTGGCCGTCGTCGCGCACCTGTCCGCCTCGCCGGGCGTCCCCACCCCCACTCCTCAGGGCACCTCGGGCGGCGGGGCCTCCAAGGAACCGACCGAGGAACCGCCCGAGGAGCCGTCCGGGGAACCGTCCGAAAAGCCGCACGGGCCGGCGGGATCGGCGGAGTCCTCTCCCGCCGCCCAGCAGCGCAAGGCCGCCGGAGGGGAGAGCCTGCACACGTTCACCCTGGAGGGCGGCCGGGCGACGATCGCGGTGACCTCCGCGGACTGCCGCGTGGTGACGGCGACCCCGAACGACGGCTACGAGGTCAAGGTCTGGGAGGCCGACCAGTGGCTGCGGGTCGCGTTCCTCCGGGACACCCACGAGTCGTCGGCGTTCTGCGTGTGGAACGCCCTGCCGCCCAGGCTCGACACGTACGAGAACTGAGGGATCCCGGCCGTCCGGCGGGAGGACTCAGTCGAGGAGGGCGCGGTACTTCTTGAGCTCCTTGACCTCGGCGCCCAGCGATGTGGTGGTGGCGACGGCGAGCGCCTTGGCCCCCTCGAACGCGCCGTCGGCCTGCTCGGCCCGGGCGAGCTTGATCGCGCCGTTGTCGTGCTCGATCATCAGCGTCACGTACTTGCGGTCGAAGGACGGGCCCTGCAGCTTGGCGAGCGCCTCAATCTCGGCCCGCGTCTGCGTGCCCGGCATCGCGTGGTCGCGTGGCAGCGGCTCCGCGCCCCACATGTCGAGCCAGCCCTTGAACGTGCGGATGTCGGTGTCGCGGGCCGTGGCGACCTTCCCCGCGAACCCGCTGACCCACGGGTCGCCGGCCCGTGTCTGCGCGAGCCTCGCCATCTCCAGGGCCTGGAGGTGGTGCGGGACCATCTGCCGGGCGAACGCCACGTCGGCGGCGTCGCCCCCGGCGGACGGCGCGCCGGTCTCGTCCGGAGTGGCGCTGAGCGCGGAGTCGGGGGTCTGCGTGGCCTCGGAGCTCGGCGCGGCCTGCGAAGCGGGGGGCGTCTCGAAGGTGGCAGCGGGCGAGGCGACTACCGGAGCGGGCGAGGCGGCCCCGCTCGCCAGGTCCGGCGCGCCGCATCCGGCGAGCAGGGCCATCGCGAGCACGCCCGTCAACGCGGCCGGTAACGCGGCCGTCACACGAGCCGGCACAGCGGGAAGCCGGCGGTTAGTGGTCGTCACTGGAGGGCCTTTCCGGTTCTGGCTGGCGGACGAACGCGACGGCCGCCGGGGCCGGGCACGATCGGATCCGTCCGCGATCCCTTGCCGCAGGACCCTACCGCCGGACGGCGACTCCGGTCGCCTGGCACGGCGTTTCGGCATATTTACGGTGATTATCGGACAAGCTGGGCATCGCGTGTCAAAATTCCCATTCGCTTCCCTGGATCATCGCCGTGCTCTAGCCTCCAACTGTGCCAAACAGCAGCGAAACTCTACGAAAGGTTTCACACCGAGGAAACCTCTGTTGACACGAGCGAAACAGTGATACTTTCGCTTGGGAGCGCTCCCAAGCCGTGTGAACCTTCGGGCCGAGGAGACCGGATGGCCGATCTTCCCACCCTCGCAGAGGTAGCCGCCGCAGCCGGCGTCTCCCCGGCAACAGCTTCCCGGGTCCTGACCGGCTCGGTACGCGTGACCACGTCGACCCGCCGACAAGTTCACGACGCCATGTCGCGTCTGGGCTATGTCCGGCGCCGCGCCCCCAGGGGATCCGCGGGCAGGCGGGCCGAGCAGATCATCGCCGCGGTCGTCTGCGAGCACAGTCCACGTCTTTTCACCGAGCCGTTCTACGCCAGGCTCCTGTCCGCGTGCGAGGAGGTGCTGACGACGCACGGGGTCCCCATGGTCGTAATGACCGCGACCCCTGCGACCGCCTCCATCGCCGCGCCGCCGCTGGTCGCGGGCGCCGTCGACGGTGTCCTTCTGATCGGGGCACGGGCGCGGCACCCCCTCGCGGTCACGCTGGCCGCCTCGGGCGTCCCGGTGCGCTGTGCCGGGCGGCCGCCAGACGGCATCGACCTCCCGTTCGTCGACATGGACAACCGTGACGGCGGACGGCAGGCGGCCGAGCACCTGCTGCTCAACAACCGCAAGCACATCGCCACCATCGCCGGGCCGCCGACCCTGCCGGCCGCCCGCGACCGGCTGGAGGGCTTCCGGCAGACGCTCCGCGACGCCGGTGTGCTCGACATGCCCGTGGCGTACGGCGACTTCACCCACGCGTCGGGCGCGCACGCCATGCAGTGGCTGCTGCAGCGGGCGCCGCACCTCGACGCCGTGTTCGCGGCGTCGGACGTGATGGCGGCCGGGGCGATGCAGACGCTGCGCCGCGCCGGGCGGAAGGTGCCGGACGACGTGGCCGTCATCGGATACGACGACGCGCCCGTGGCCAGGCACACCTCGCCGACGCTGACCACGGTCAGGCAGCCCGTCGAGGAAATGGCCACGCTCGCCGCACGACTGCTTCTCATGACACTCGGGGACGGGGACAATCCCAAGGGCAATCCGGTGCTGCCCACGGAACTGGTGGTTCGTGAATCGGCCTGAGCTTCGAGAAGGCGATGTCCTGACCCGTCGCTATCTGCTCCAGGAGCGGATAGCGACGGGTGGGATGTCGGTCATCTGGCGTGCCTTCGACCAGTCACTCCAACGCGTGGTCGCGATCAAGGTGCTGGACGGCTCGCTCGACGACGACAACCCCGGACGGGAACTCATGCGCCGGGAGGCCAGAGCCACCGCCCGGCTGATCCACCCGGACGCGATCGAGGTCTACGACTACGGCGAGACGGTCACGAACGGTGGCAGGCTGGCGTCCTTCGTGGTCATGCGCCTGCTGGAGGGCCGGTCGCTGGCCGACCGGATCGTCGAGGGCCCGTTGCCCTGGGCCGAGGCGGTGGAGATCGCCGCCGGGCTGGCGAAGGTGCTGACGGCGGCGCACGACCGGGGCATCGTCCACCGGGACGTCACCCCGGAGAACGTGCTGCTCGCCGAGGACGGGCCCAAGCTGCTCGACTTCGGCATCGCCGCGTTCGTCGGCGACGCCGACGACCACCTCGTCGCCGACTTCGGCACCCCGCCGTACGTCGCGCCGGAGCGGCTGAAGGGGACGACGGCCGACCCGGCCGTGGACGTCTACGCGCTCGGCGTGCTGCTGTTCGAGATGCTCACGGGCGCGCTGCCCTACCCGGAGAAGACCTGGGAGGCGATCGAGGCGGCGCGGCGGGAGGGTCCGCCGCCGGCGCCCGAGGGGGTGCCGGGCCTGCCGCAGGAGGTCACCGACCTGTGCCGGCGCTGCCTGTGCCCCGATCCCGTGGACCGGCCGAGCGCGCGGGCCGTCGCCGCCGCCCTGACCACGATGAACAAGCCGCCAGGACCACGCGGAGCCGGCTGGGGCGCCGCCGCCGTCGGGGCCGCGGCCCTGGGCGGCATCCTCTGGTTCACCCAGACGCACGGTCCGGAGGTCGCAGCCGTCACCGTGCTGGCCAGCCCTTCGCCCACGCTCACGCAGACCATCGTCTCGCCGCCGCCGCAGGTCGAAGCCATCGCCGTACCCCGGCACACGGTCGCGCCCGTCGCGGACCCCATGAGCACCGCCGCGCCGGCCCGGCGTCACCCCTCCCCCTCGATCAGCGTCAAGGCCGTCAAGAAGGACCGGCACACCGGGGACACCCTCCGGCGGCCGAAGACCTCGGCCACCTCCGAGTCCGACGTGGCGCCGCTGCCGCTGGCCCTCACGGCCGCACCGCTGCGGGTCGACACCGCTGTCCGGCAGTTCAACCTGCTCACGGACGGCGCGGAGGCCACCGACGACATCGACGACGACGTCGCGCTCGACCTCAAACAGGTGCTGCGCAACGCCGTCGCCAGCGGTGAGGGGCTGTCCGGCATCCGCACCAAGATCGAGGTCCGCTATCAGGAGGGACGGCTGCCCTCCACGCTGAAGGAGGAACTACTGGCCGCGCTCGATCGGGTCGAAGCCGCTCTCGCCGAGGCCAGCAACACCTGAAGTGGGAGCGCTCCCAGAACAACCCTCTGTTGAGTTCGGTCAAGACCGAAAGTCCGAGTGCGTCCGTTAAGCGGCCACCCTGCGACCGAAATCATCTTCTAGTGCCGAGGGCCGGCCGACGACGTCCCGCCCTCGCCCGGCGGTCAGATCCGCCTGATCGTCGCAAGCCAGGCGGGTGCGCCGTCATCGTGATATCTCGTCCGAACCCGGTCCGGTTCGACGGCCACGACGCTCCATCCGCCGCCCGGAGCGAACGCCGCTCCGAGCTCTTCCCGGCCGACCGGGTGCGGCCCGGTGCCGGGACCCTGGTCGCTGAAGCACAACACGTACAGCGTTCCACCGCGTTCCGTCACCGACGCGAGACTCCTCACGTATCGGGATCGCTCGTCGCCGTCGAAGGTGTGGAACAGCCCGCAGTCCAGCACCGTCCCGAACCCGCGCCCCAGACGATCCAGACGCAGGGCGTCGGCCGCGGCGAACTCAACCTGGACCCCACGGTCGCCGGCCTTCTCCCGGGCGATCGTCAACGCCGTCTCGGCCACGTCGACGCCCAGAACCGGCAGCCCCAGCGCGGCGAGGTGAAGCGCGTTCTCGCCGGTCCCGCAGCCCGCGTCGAGAACCGCCCCGGCGAATGCGCCTTCGGATGCGAGGCGCACTATCGCCGGCTGCGGCCGTTCGATGTCCCAAGGCGCGGGACCGTCGTGGTACGACGCGTCCCACGACAGTCCCGTCATCCGTTCATGACTGGTCGGTTTCCGCCCACCGAACGGATCGTCGGCGGGGCTTTTCGAGCGCTCCGGCACCTTCTTCTCCTTCCTCCCCGATTCCTACGGTCCACTGTCCGGGTCACGCCCTTGCACAGGAAAGGCAGAACCGGATAGATCGTTGTCTCATGAGCGGATTCAAGAAGTTCCTCATGCGGGGCAATCTGGTGGAGCTCGCCGTCGCCGTGGTCGTGGGCGCGACGTTCAGCGGGCTCATCCAGGCCCTCGTGCAGGACCTGGTCACCCCCCTGATCGCGGCCGTCACCGGCGGGAGGCAACCCGACTTCTCCAGCTACAAGTTCACCGTCAACGGCGCCGTGTTCAAGTACGGCGACTTCGTCAACCACCTGCTGACGTTCCTCATCGTCGCCGCCGTGATCTACTGGCTGGTCGTCCTGCCGATGACCCGCTTCCTGAGCCACTTCGACACCAAAAAGGAGGCTGCCGAGAAGAAGTGCCCCGAGTGCCTGTCGGACATCCCCGTCGACGCCCGCCGCTGTGCCTTCTGCACGGTCGAACTGTCCCCCGTCCCCGCCGCCGACAAGCCCCCTGCCTGACCTCTCCGCAGGCCCGCCCTCCTGGTCAGGGCCGGAATCGGGTCAGCGTCCGCTCCCCCGCCTCCGCCGACTCCGAGGGGACGGGGCGGTTAGTGCGCCGCAGCACGTCCACGATGACGAGCGACGTCCGCTGAGGATCCCTGGTGATCCGCACCCCTTGGGCCAGCCAGCACGCGGCGGCGATCATGTCCCGGGCCCGTTCGAGGTCGCCCGGGCTGGTCCCCGCCCTGCACCACACCCACAGGCGCTCGCCGAACGGCTCCGGCCTCGTACGGAGGATCATGGGCAGCTTGCCCCGCCGGTTGACGATCAACGCCTCGGCGCAGGCCTTCCGTACACGGTGGGGCGTCACCACGCACCAGAAGCGGGCCGCCACCTCCCGGCGGGCCTGCGGCCACAGCAGAACGAGCAGGCAGACCAGGGAACCGGTGACGATCGTGACGGCCGGGCCCGCCGTCCGTACAGCGATGATCACGACCGCCGGCCCTCCAACCACCAGCACCGCCTCGTAACGCCACCTCCACAGCACCAACAGCGGTCCCGGCCGTGCGACGGGAGAGGTCTCCCGCTCGATGAAACGCAGGACCAGGTGCGGGTTCCGTCGGACCTGGTGCCTCATGACCGGCCGCCCGAGGGTCGCTCGGGCCGGCGGGAGGCCGGCGGTTCGAGCAGATTGACCCGCCCGGTGCCCCGGCATCGGCGGCACGGCAGCCCCGTGGGGCACCGCCCCTTGGCGGAACAGACCTTGCAGGCGGTGAGCGCGTCGAACCGCGTGTCGCGGTAGGTATGCGTGTGCCAGGTGCGCCGGATCTCCCAGCGCTGCACCCACGCGAACGCGTCGATCTCGGCGAACGCCTCCTCGCCCGCCTTCCAAAGGAGGGCGATGATGCGCATCCGTAACCCTGGAGGGGAAGGAACGCGCATGTTCTTGTTGTTACAGTGCACGGGATCATCCCTTTGCTGATCAGGCAGGTTGGATGGTCGTCTGCGCTGGGTCGATGTGCCACCATCGGCCCAGCAGCGCGTTTCAGGGGATAGGGGCCGAAAGACAAGGCCCCGATGCGCATCGCCTCCCTCCGGGAACCGGCCGGTCCAGCCGCCACGTTGAGGCTTATGCCGTGTTTCGTACCCCTCCTTTGCCGTTGGCAATCGCATTTTGGCAATTACCATTGGCATTCCCCGGCGGTACTTGCCAGCTGCGTGGTAACGTGCGGATCTACACGCTTCACGGGCTCAGAAGGTGACCGCTCATGGCCGGGACGAACGTGACACTTCGCCGGCGCCAGCTGGCCAGCCGGTTGAGAGAACTGCGGCACGCCGCCGACCTGACGGTGGAGCAGGCAGCCGAGGAACTGCTGTGCAGCCCAGCCAAGATCAGTCGAATGGAGACGGCGCAACGGGGCGTCAGTCAGCGAGATGTGCGCGACTTGTGCCGTATTTACCGGGTGTCGGACGAGAACCTCGTCCGGCAACTGATGAACTGGGCGAGGGAATCCCGCCTTCCCGGCCTACGCCAGGAGTACGGCGACCTCGGCTACGACGCGATCTACACCTTCATGGATCTGGAGGCGGCCGCATCCTCCATCACCGAGTTGCAGATTAATTACCTGCCCGCCCTGTTCCAGACCGAGGAGTACGCCCGCGCTCTGATCCGCGGCCTACTCCCAGGCATCGAGCAGGAAGTGCTGGAACGACGGGTCGAAGCCCGCATGAGTCGTCAAAATCTCCTGCTGCGCAATGATCCACCCCGCTACCGGACCTTCATCGATGAGGCGGCACTGCGCCGGGTGACGGGAGATCCCGCGATCATGGAGGCGCAACTGGAGCGCCTGCTCGTCCTGGGACAGGCACCGCATGTGACGGTACAGGTGATCCCATTCACCGCCGGGCCATACATGTGCGCGGACGACCCGTTCGTGATGTTCAAGTTCAAGGACCAGAGCCTGCCGGACGTCGTCTACCGGGAGTCGCTGGACCGGGTCGAGTATCTGGAGAGGCCGAACGAGTTAGCCGTTTATCGGGAAGGGGTCGACCGCCTGCGCGCGGTGGCGCTCTCCCCCAACGAGTCCCTCAAGCACATTGCCGGTGCGAAAACGGACTTCAGCACCACCTGAAATATTGACCACTCAGGAGCGCCTACGTCTCTGCGGACACTCTAGCCGAGAGACATGAACAGATGAAACTATCCGACGAGTTGCCGGCCACCGAGCCGGAATGGCGCATCTCCTCGCGTTGCAGCGGTGGGAACTGCGTACAGTTTTCCCAGGTCAACGGAGGGGTTGCTCTGCGGGATTCGAAGAATCCCAACGCGGGCACGCTCTTCTATTCAGCGCAGGAATGGCACGCTTTCCTGGCGGCTGCGAAGGCGGGTGCCTACGACGTGACGAAGTGACCTGCTCACTGGCCACTATGCGCGTAAGGCCTCCGAAGGTACATTTAGCGTAACTAGGTACTTTCGCGGTTAATCACGCAGCCTGCGGGTGAGCATTCGGGAGGGTGAATGGCCGGCCGACCCACGTTCAGCGAGGTGACATGGCGGCGGGCATGCGGCGGCGGAAACTGCGTCGAAGTGGCCTTCCAGGATGGACACGTGGGCGTACGTGACGGAAAGCGAGGCGGCGAGGGCCCGATCCTCACCTTCACGGCCGAGGAATGGCAGACCTTCGTCGAGGACGTCAAGGACGGCCGCTTCGACCTGCCCTGAGGTTCCGCGCGAACGGACGAAGGGCTTCCCCGGCCGGAGCCGGGGAAGCCCTCTACCCCTACGAGCGTTCCGTCACCAGGGGGACGGGGCGGGTGGGGGGACGACCGGTGGGCGGTCGTCGCAGGTGATGGTGTTGGGCAGCATCCAAGGAGCGAGCCAGCCGCCGTCGTTGCCGCCGAGGTCGGTCACGGAGAACTCCGATCCCGTGGGCGGGAAGTTGAAGGACCCGCAGTTGTTGACGCCCACCGCGCCGACGTTGCGGGCGTCCACGTTCGCGAAGGACGCCGAACCCTTCACGCGGGCGCTGACCACGGAGGTGCCCGTGCCGTCGACCCGGATGTCCTTGAAGCGGACCTTCGGGATCGCGTACTGGTCCTTCACCGACCACTCGCTGACCAGCATGATCGCGTTGTAGGTGCTGTCCAGGTAGTGGTCGCCGCTGACCTCGATGTCGGCGTCGATGTCCTTCTCCAGGGCGTAGAACCAGATGGCCCCCAGGCCGATGTTCCAGTTCAGCTCGTACGTGCCGGCGCGGGCAGTGGTGTTGCCGGTGATGCGGAGCTTGCCGGCGAACGGCTCGGCGCCGAACCGGGAGCCGACCTGGATGGCGCTGCCCTCTCTGATCGGGTCGGCGATCAGGTTGTTCGAGACCGTGTTGTCCGTGCCGCCGTAGATCGCGATGCCGTTGGCCAGCACGGGCGTCTGGATCGTGTTGTGGTCGACCGTGTTGCCCGCGTTAACGATCTTCTCGGACCACATGGCGAGGGCGTCGTCACCGGTGTTGCGGAAGAAGTTGTTCGACACGACGGAGCCCGTCACGCCGGTGTGGAAGTTGAGCCCGTCCGCGATCTGGTCGACGATCACGTTGTTGGTGATCTTGAGGTTGCGCATGGGGCCGTCGAACCACATGCCGACCTTGGTGTGGCGGATGTGGAGCCCGTCGATGGTCGAGTCGCTCATCGCGCCGCCGACGCCGTTGACCTGGTCGGTGTCGATCCGCTCGCGGACGTCGCCCTCGACGGCGAAACCGGACAGGTGGACGTTGCGGCTGCCGCCCGCCGAGGCGTCCTTGCCGTAGAAGCCGACACCGGTGTGCACCGAGCCGTCCGGGGCCGGTGTGTCCAGGTCGACCTGGCGGCCCTTGATGGTCGTGTACCAGCTTCCGGCACCGGTGATCGTCACGTCGTCCACGACGATGTGGCGGTTCACCTGGTAGGTGCCCGGCGGGATGTAGACCTTCAGGTGCGTGCGCTTCGCGAACGCGATCGCCTTGTCGATCGCCTCTGCGGAGTCGCGCCTACCCGTCGGGTCGGCGCCGAAGAGCAGCACGTTCGCCGCCAGGACCTCGACGTGCGGCAGCCCGACGAGGTGCGAGTCGAGCAGGTCGACGACCGTCCACGCGGCGTTGCTCCCCGCCGGGACCGTCAGCCGCACCGTGTCGCCCGCCCGGTACGTACGGCCGAGCAGGAGACGCTGCTCGTCGTAGAAGTGGTTCGGCCGGTACGGCTTGGCGATCTCCGGGGCCGGCGTGGTGGCGTCCGGCACGCAGGAGCACTCGGTGATCCACCAGTCGGGGTGCAGCAGCCCGGCGTTCGGATCGTTGGAGAACGGATACTGGTTGTAGAGCCAGGCGTACTGCGACGTGAGGGTCATGCCGGCCCGCTTGTGGCCGTTCACCGAGACGTCGAGCGGCGCGGTGATGCCGCCGCCCCCGGGAGCGTCCGGGATGCTGTATCGCACGGTGATCGCGTTGGCGGCCCTGGGCAGTGTGAACTCGACGTACTGCCCGGGGGTCAGCTTGACCGCCTTGCGGCCGGACGCCTCCGCGGGCAGCGTGTACGCGTCGCGGCCGGGGCCGATGACCGTGCCGTTCGTGGTCGCGTTCTCCGCCTCCTGCTCGGCGAAGTCGACGTCGGCCCCGCGCCCGGCGACGAGCGCCGGGTCGAGGGCGGCCCGCGTCACGACGGGGGGCTTCGCCGTGGCGGACGCCGGGGCCTGCAGCGCCATGAGCCCGGTGACGGCGACGGCCGCCGCCAGCAGGATTCTCATCGGGCCTCCATGATCCACACCGCGGTGTCGGGCGGGAGCAGTTCGCCGTCGAGGGGACCGCTGGCCAGCAGCACAGAACCCGGCTCCGGGAGCGCGACCGGCTCGGCGCCGAGGTTGACCAGGCAGACCAGGCCGGAATCGCGGCGGAACGCGACGACCTCGTCCGCGTACGGCAGCCAGGTCAGCGTGCCGTCGCCGAGGAGTTCGCGGCGCAGGCGCAGGGCCGAGCGGTAGAGGCAGAGCATCGAGCCCGGATCGGCCTCCTGCGCCTCCACGGTGAGGCCACGCCAGCCGGCCGGCTGCGGCAGCCAGGGCTCGCCGGTGCTGTAGCCGAACGGCGGCTCGGCACCCGACCACGGCAGCGGCACCCGGCAGCCGTCGCGGCCGCGGACCGTGTGGCCGGAACGCTCCCACATCGGGTCGTCGATGAGCTCCTCGGGGATGTCCTCGACCTCGTTCAGGCCGAGCTCCTCCCCCTGGTAGACGTAGACGCTCCCGGGCAGCGCCATCGCGAGCAGCGCCGCCGCCCGCGCCCGGCGGCGGCCGAGCTCCAGGTCGGACGGCATGCCGTCCCGGCGTTCGGCGTTGTCCCAGGACGTGACGGCCCGGCCGTAGCGCGTGACCGGACGGGCGACGTCGTGGTTGGACAGCACCCAGGTGGCGGGCGCGCCGATCGGCACGTGGGTGGCGAGGGTCAGGTCGATGCTGGCGCGCAGCGCGGCCGGCTCCCACGCGCTCGACAGGAAGTCGAAGTTGAACGCGGTGTGGAGCTCGTCGGGGCGCAGGTAGTTGGCGAACCGCTCCTGGTCGGGCAGCCACACCTCCCCGATGAGGATCCGCCCGCCGTAGGAGTCGGACACCCGCCGCCACTCGCGGTAGATCTCGTGGACCCCGTCGTGGTCGGTGTACGACTCCTCCACACTGTCGAGGTCCTTGACGAGCACAGCCGCGGAGTCGATGCGTACGCCGTCCACGCCCCGGTCGAACCAGAACCGCAGCACGTCCAGGAACTCCTGACGGACGGCCGGGTTGTTCCAGTTGAAGTCGGGCTGTTCGGGGGCGAACAGGTGCAGATACCACTCACCGTCCGGCACCTGCGTCCAGGCCGGGCCGCCGAAGATCGACTGCCAGCCGTTGGGCGGGCCGTCGCCGACGCCGGGGCGGAACCAGAACCGCTCCCGGGCCTCCGAACCGGGACCGGCCGCGAGGGCCTCCTGGAACCAGGCGTTCTGGTCGGACGCGTGGTTGGGGACGACGTCGACGATCGTACGGATGCCCAGGTCGTGGGCTTCCTCGATCAGCTTCTCCGCCTCGGCCAGGGTGCCGAAGACCGGCTCGATGCTGCGGTAGTCGGCGACGTCGTAGCCGCCGTCGGCCATGGGTGAGGGATACCACGGGTTCAGCCAGATGGCGTCGACGCCGAGATCCGCCAGGTAGGGCAGGCGTGACCGCAGCCCCGCCAGGTCACCCGTCCCGTCGCCGTTCCCGTCGGCGAAGCTGCGCAGGTAGACCTGGTAGATCGCGGCCCCGCGCCACCAATCGAGGGTCGAGGTGTTGCCGGGCATGCTGAATACAACTCCTTACGGGTGACGAGTGAACAGCGACGGGGGGCGGTCAGCCCTTGAGGCTGCCGGCGGTGAGACCGGCCATGATGTGCCGCTGGAACAGGAAGAAGACGACGATGGTCGGGATGCTCGCGATCACCAGGGAGGCGACCAGCACGTTCTGCGGCATCTGGGAGGACAGCGAGGCGATGCCGATGCTCACCGACATCTTGTCGCTGTCCGGCAGGACCAGCAGGGGCCAGACGAAGTCGCGCCAGACGTTGACCACGGTGAGGATGGACACCACACCGAGGATGGGCCGGGAGATCGGTATCACCACCGACCACAGGATGCGGCCCGGTGACGCGCCGTCGATCTCCGCGGCTTCGAGCAGCTCCCTGGGGATCGAGTCGAAGAACCGCTTGAGCAGGAAGACGTTGAAACCGTTGGCCGCGGCCGGCAGCCAGATCGCCCATGGCGTATTGAGCAGGTTCCAGTGGAAGAACGGCACGTCCTGCACCGTCAGGTACGCCGGGAGCATGATGACCATGGGCGGGATCATCAGCGTCGACAACATCAGGGCCAGCACGACCTTGCCAAGCGCCGGGCGGAGCTTCGACAGGGCGTAGGCCGCCGAGACGTCCACCGCGAGCGTCAGCAGCCAGGCGCCCCCGGCGTACAGGGCCGTGTTGCCGAGCAGCGTGCCGAGACCCAGCAGGTCCCACGCCTCCAGGTAGCCGTCCAGAGAGAAGTGCGACGGCAGGAAGGTCGGCGGGATCGCGTTGAGTTCCTCGGTCGACTTCATCGCACCGGTGATCATCCAGTAGAGCGGGAAGACGAACGCGGCGGTGAAGCTCACCACCACGATCACCAGCACGATCCAGTAGATGATCCGGCCACGCGCCGTGTTGAGCTGGTGCGGCGAGACGGCCGTGCGGAACTGCGTGTTCATCGGCTTGCGCGGCCGCCACTGCCCGCGGCGCTCGTGCCGGGCCGGGGAGGCCGGCGTCTCCGCCGAGCGGTCGGGCATGACCGTGGTGTCGGACATGGTCGCTCCCCTCACACCGTGTTGTCGCGCGAGACGCGCAGGTAGATCGCGGAGAACACCATGAGCAGGAGCATGAGCATCAGGCCGAGCGCGTTGCCCGCGTTGAGGTTTCCGAAGTTGAAGGCGTACTGGTACATGAGGTAGACGACGCTGACCGTGGCGTTCTCGGGGCCGCCGCCGGTGAGCAGGTAGGGCTCGATGAAGACCTGCATGGTCGCCACGATCTGGAGCAGCAGCATCACCAGCAGGATCAGCTTGGTCTGCGGGATCGTGACGTGCCGGATCCGCTTGAACAGGCCCGCGCCGTCGAGCTCCGCGGCCTCGTACAGCTCGCTCGGGATCGTCTGCAGGGCGGCGAGGTAGATCAGCGTGCCGCTGCCCATGTTCATCCAGGTGGAGACGATGACCAGCGAGATCAGCGCGGTGCTCGTCGAGTTGAGCCACTGCAGGCCGGGCAGGTGGAACAGGTCCAGGACCTGGTTGAACAGCCCGTAGTCCGGGTTGTAGAACCACTGGAACAGCAGGACGCTCACCGCGGGCGGCAGCATGACCGGCAGGTAGACCACGAAGCGCAGGTAGGCGCGGGCGTGCCGCAGCTCGTTCAGGACGATCGCGGCGACGAAGGGGATCCCGTAGCCGCACACCAGGGCGAGCACCGTGAACAGCGCGGTGTTGACCCAGGCCGGTCCGAAGGTCGGGTCGTTGACGACGGTACGGAAGTTCTCCAGCCCCACCCATCTGGGCGGATCCACGAAGTTGGTCTTCTGGAAGCTGAGGATGACCTCCCGGACCATCGGATACCAGGAGAAGAACCCGAAACAGATCAGAGCTCCGCACAGGAAGCCGTATGCGGTCACGTTGCGCCGCACGGCGCGCCGCAGTCTCGTCGGCTGCCGCCGCCCGCCGCCCGCCGCCGGGATGCTCGCTGTGGTCATCGTTGTGAATCCGATCTCGACGTGATTGCCGGGGCGCCGGCCACACGTGTCCAACGGTGGCGGGCGGCGCCCCGGGTTAGGCCCGGATTATCAGGGCGGTCAGCCCTTCGAGGCCAGCAGGGAGTTGACCTTCGACTCGGCGTCGGACAGGAGCTGGTCGATGTTCGCGTCCTTGCGGGTCAGCACGGCCGACATCGGAGTGTCGAGGATCTTGTAGATCTCCTGGGCGTACGGCCCCGGCTCCGCCTTCGCCGGGATGCCCTTGGAGCCCTCCACCCAGCCGGCGAACTGCGCGGCGTCGATGTTCGCGTTCGCCTTACGCAGGTCGTTCACGGCCTGGCCGGCCGGTGTGTCCGCGCCGTACAGATCGGGGTACGGCTGGCCGACGGTGAGGTCCGCACCCTTGGCCCGCACGTAGTCGAACTGTCCCTTGCCGGGAGTGAGGAACTTGTACTCGATCCACTTGAGGCCGGCCTTGATCTGCTCGGGCGTGGCCTTGGGATTGATCATGTATCCGGCGCCGCCGTTGAACAGGGCCTTGGCCTCGGGCTGGGCCGCGATGGCGTAGTTCTCGAACTTGCCGCCGAAGTCGTTGCGGAGCGAGATGAGCACGTCGGGCGCGCCCAGCATCATGCCCATCTTGCCGCCGGCCATGGCCTTCATCAGGGCCGGCCAGTCGATGTAGAGCTGGGAGCCCATGCTGTTGTCGGCCCACCGCATCTGCTGGAGGTTCTCCAGCACGGCCTTGCCCTCAGGGGTGTTGAAGGCGGCCTTCTTGCCGTCGTCGGTGATGACCGATCCGCCGCGGCCGTAGATGGAGGCGGTGAAGTGCCAGCCGCCGACGTTGTTGCCGCTGTACTCGCCGTATCCGACGTAGCCGGGACCGAGCCCCGCGATCTTCTTGGCGGCGGCCTGCACGTCGGCCCAGGTCGTGGGCGGGCTGTTCGGGTCGAGACCGGCCTTGGTGAAGACCTCCTTGTTGTAGACGAGGCCCATGCCGTAGCCGTCGGTCGGCAGGCCGTAGATCTTGCCGTCCTTCTTGAACAGGTCGATCGAGTTGTTGTAGTCCGCGAACGTCTTGATCTCGTTGACGTACGGCGTGAGGTCGGCGGCCTGGCCGCTCTCGATCAGGCGGCCCACGTTGGGGAAGTTGACGTAGAACACCGTTTCGAGCTCGCCGCTGGCGAGCTTGGGCTCGAAGGTCCGCGGGTCGTAGCAGGGAAACGCGTCGGTGACCTTCGAGACCTTGATGTTGGGGTTCAGCTGCTGGAAGGCCGCCAGGTCCTCCTCGAAGGTCGCACGCTCCGCCTTGTTCGTCTTCGGCGGCTCGCAGTTGACCGAGATCGACACCGGCCCGGCACTGCTGGGCGCCGCGCCTGCCTTGTCACCGCCGTTACCGCTGTCGTCGGTGCCGCACGCCGCGGCCGCTGCAATGGCAAGTCCCGAGACCAGCAGTATCGAGAGCTTGTGGGATTTCATCCTCGTTCCCTTCTGGAACCGCGCACCACGACCCGTCGAAGCACACGTCTCGGGGCCGACTGGAGCGCCCCGATCCGCTCGGTTGCGAGAAACATACAGAGGCATGCAGGACTGAGCAATAGTCCGTCATTAACTCTGCAAAAAAGTGACAGTGATCGGTCTGCCGCTGGCATGCCACGAGCGGGCTTTGAAGCCGGGGACGCGCTCACGAGCGGGCGGGTGCTCCGGCCGGCCGTGACAGTCGCGCTCTGGTGAGCCTCGGGAGCGGCCATCGCGGGCGCGGTGGTACAGGGCACGGTCTTACGCCGGCCTCCGCACCCGCCCGCCCCCGGCGCTCCGCGCGCTGTTCGACGGGACGGGAACGCCGCCCAAGACATCGGGGTGGAGGGAGCGGAGCGGAAGGGAGCGAGGACCGCAGCGAAGGCCCAGCGGAGCGGGCTTCGCGAGGACCGGAGTTTCCTTCCGGCGCAGTGACCGACTTGCCCAGGTCCAACGCGCTCACCGATCCCGCCAAGGTCCAGCACGCTCACCGATCCGCTCACCGATCCCGCGAAGGTCCATGACGCGGCCCAAGCGCGCCGAGGTTCGTGGCGGTGACCAGCGCAGCCCGTCAGGAGCGGGGGGCGGGGGCGGTCGAGGCGCGTACCACCAGCTCGGGCTCGAACAACAGCTCGTCCCCCGGCACCACGGCCGCGTCGATCTGGGCCACCAGCAGCTCGACGGCCGCCCTGCCCATCGCGTCGATGGGCTGGCGGACCGTGGTCAGCGGCGGGTCCACGCAGTTCATCAGCGCCGAGTCGTCATAGCCGATGACGGAGACGTCCTCGGGCACCGACAGCCCCGCCCGGCGGGCCGCCCTGATCGCGCCGAGGGCGAGCACGTCGCTGGCGCAGATGATGCCGGTCACGCCCGCGGCCACCATGCGGGCGGCGGCGGCGTGCCCGCCTTCCAGCGAGAACATGGTGTGCTCGACGTGGTCGGGGCCGAGCTCCAGGCCGTTGGCGGCGGCGTACGCGCGGAACGCGGCGAGCTTGCGCTGGGACGGCACGTGGTCGGGCGGGCCGAGCAGCATCGCGACCTGACGGTGCCCGAGGGCCATGAGGTGGGCCAGCGCGATCTCGGCTGCGGCGACGTCGTCGCACGACACCTGCGGGAACCCGAGATGCTCGACCGCGGCGTTCACGAGCACGGTCGGCAGCTTGCGTTCGAGGACCCTGCGGTAGTGGCTGTGGGAGGCGTCCCCCTGGGCGTACAGGCCGCCGGCGAAGACCATGCCGGAGACGTGCTGCTGGAGGAGCAGGTCCACGTAGTCGGCCTCGGAGACGCCGCCCACGGTCCGGGTGCACAGCACGGACGTGAACCCCTGCTGGGCCAGCGCACCCCCGACGACCTCGGCGAACGCCGGGAAGATGGGATTTTGCAGCTCCGGGAGGACCAGGCCGACGAGCCTGCCGCGGTCACCGCGCAACTGGGTGGGCCGCTCGTATCCCAGCACGTCGAGCGCGGTGAGCACCGCCTCTCTGGTGGCGTCGGAGACCCCCGGCTTGCCGTTGAGCACGCGGCTCACGGTCGCCTCGCTCACGCCCACCTTCTTGGCCACTTCCGCAAGCCGTCGTGTCATGGCCGCAACTATACGACAACGAGCGCAAGCACTTTCATACGCTTGCGCACACGCTCACGAACAGCAGGTCAGGCCCCCACCACACTCGGGGCCGACGTCGGCGGGCCCTTCGCACCCGAGGGTGATCGGCACGGCGCCACCCCGCCCGTCCTCCGGCCGGTATGCGGAGCGGTCCAGAGGCCCCGTGGCTGGGATTACGTCTCGTCGTAATGTGCATGTCATCTTGCGACTTTTCGTCGCAATATTGCAGAAGGATGTTTGCCAACTTATCGTGTGGGCCACTCACCTTCTTCGGAGGTGTGGCGGTTCAGCGTCCACGCCGCATCTCCCGGGTCTCGCATGCAGAAAGGAACCTCATGAGAAGATCCGGAACCGCCGTCGCGGTGGCGGGGGCGCTGATCGCTGTGGGGAGTGTGGTGGCCTTCCCCGGCACGTCGTCGGCCGCGGCCTCGCCGTCGCCCTTCTCCGTCCCGGGACGAGGCGCGACCGTGCCGTTCACGGAGATCGAGGCCGAGGCCGCCGCGACCAACGGCGAGCAGATCGGCCCGGACCGCGTCTACACCCACCTGCCGTCCGAGGCGTCGGGCCGCCGGGCCGTACGCCTCGACGCCCCGGGAGAGTACGTCGAGTTCACCCTGCCCAAGCCCGCCAACGCCATGACCGTGCGCTACAGCGTGCCGGACAACGCGGCCGGAACGGGCATCACGGCACCGGTCGATCTGCGGATCAACGGGACCAAGCTCAAGGACCTGCAGTTCACCTCCCGGTACGGCTGGTTCTACGGCGGCTACCCGTTCGGCAACACCCCCGGCGACAAGCCGCACCACTTCTACGACGAGACCCGGACGATGTTCGGATCGACCCTGGCGGCGGGCACCAAGGTGCGGATCCAGGTGGCCTCCACCTCGGTCGCGCCGTGGGTCGTCGTGGACCTGGCCGATTTCGAGCTCGTGCCGGACCCGATCTCCCGGCCCGCCGGGTCGCTGTCGGTCGACGACTTCGGCGCCGACCGCAACGGCACGAGCGACTCCACCGCCGCCTTCCAGGCCGCCGTCGACGCCGGGAAGGCCCAGGGCAAGGAGGTCTACATCCCGGCCGGGACCTACACCCTGTGGGACCACGTGGTCGTCGACGGGGTCACGCTGCGCGGCGCCGGCCCCTGGTACAGCGTGCTCACCGGCCGCCATCCCACCCAGCGCAACCGGGCCGTCGGCGTCTACGGCAAGTACGTCAGCGGCGGCGGCTACACCGGGCCGATCCGGTCCCACGAGGCGGGCGGGCCGAGCCGGGGCGTCACCCTGCGGGACTTCGCGATCATCGGCGACATCACGGAGCGGGTGGACGAGGACCAGGTCAACGCCCTCGGGGGCGCGATGACCGATTCGGTGGTCGACAACCTGTGGATCCAGCACACCAAGGTCGGGGCCTGGATGGACGGCCCGATGGACGACTTCACGTTGAAGAACAGCCGCATCCTCGACCAGACGGCCGACGGCGTGAACTTCCACACCGGTGTCACCGACTCCACGGTGACCAACACGTTCGTCCGCAACAGCGGTGACGACGGCCTGGCGATGTGGCCCGACCGGATCGCCAACGTGAACAACGCGTTCACGTCCAACACCGTGGTCGCGCCGGTCCTGGCCAACAACATCGTGACGTACGGCGGCCGGGACATAAAGATCACCGACAACGTGGTGAGCGACACGGTCACCAACGGCGGCGGCATCCACGTCGCCAACCGCTATCCGGGGGTGAACTCCGGCCAGGGCACGGCGGTCGCCGGCACGATCACGGTCGCCCGCAACACCCTCATCCGGGCCGGCAACAGCGACTACAACTGGAACTTCGGCGTCGGCGCGATCTGGTTCGACGGCCTCAACGAGCCGGTCAACGCGACGATCAACGTGACCGACACCGACGTCATCGACAGTTCCTACGAGGCCGTCCAGTTCATCGAGGGCAGCACCCAGACCGTCAACTTCTCGAACGTGAACATCGACGGCACCGGGACGTACATGATCCAGGCGCAGTCGGCGGCGAAGGCGAGCTTCACCAACGTCCGGGCGGCGCACATCGGCGCGGGCGTCGCGATCCACAACTGCGTCGGCACCGGATTCGCCCCCACCTACGGCACGGGCAACTCCGGCTGGAGCCCGGCCTCCACCGTCTGCACCGGCCAGTGGCCCGCGCCGAACTACGTCTACGACGGCAGCGACCCCAGCCCGAGCCCGTCGCCGTCCACCTCGCCCTCCTCGTCGCCCTCCCCCTCCCCCTCGCCCAGCCCGACGGCATGCGCTCCCGGCAGCGGCGACCTCGCCCGGGGCAAGACGGTCACGGCGACGAGCAGCACCCAGTCGTACGTCGCGGCCAACACCGTGGACGGCGACGCCGGCACCTACTGGGAGTCGGCAAACAACGCCTTCCCACAGTCGATCACCGTGGACCTGTGCGCGGTGACTCCGGTCCAGCGAGTGGTGCTCAAGCTGCCGCCGAGCGCGGCCTGGGCCACCCGCACCCAGACCCTTGCGGTCCTCGGCAGCACGGACGGCACGAACTACACCCCGCTGTCCCCCTCTGCGGGCCGTACGTTCGACCCGGCCACCGGGAACACGGCGAGCATCTCCTTCACCGGCGCGAGCGTCCGCCACGTCCGGGTGACGGTCACCGGCAACACCGGCTGGCCCGCCGCGCAGTTGTCGGCCTTCGAGGTGTACGGCACCGGCGGCACCCCCAGCCCATCACCCAGCCCGTCGCCCAGCCCGTCACCGAGCGCCTCCCCCAGCCCGTCGCCCAGCCCGCTGCCCACGGGCAACCTCGCCCGGGGCAAGGCGGTCGGCGCGAGCAGCCACGCCGACGTGTACGTCGCGGCCAACACCGTGGACGGCAACGCCGGCACCTACTGGGAGTCGGCCAACAACGCCTTCCCGCAGTCGATCACTGTGGACCTCGGCGCGTCCGTCACGGTCGGCAGGGTGGTGCTCAAGCTGCCGCCGAGCACCGCCTGGGGCGCCCGCACCCAGACGCTGTCGATCCTCGGCAGCACGGACGGCACGAACTACACCACGATCGCCGGATCCGCCGGATACACGTTCGACCCGGCGACCGGCAACACCGTCACCGTCGCCGTGCCCGCCGCCGCCCGGCGCTACCTGCGGCTGAACGTCACCGGCAACACCGGCTGGCCGGCCGCCCAGATCTCCGAGTTCGAGGCGTACGCCTCGTAACCCGGAACGGGACGCCCGGAGGAGGAGTGGACGCCTCCTCCTCCGGGCTCCCCCACACAGCATGGCCCCCTCAGCGGGCCGTCAGGCGACGGGGACGCCGACGCGGCCGGTGGAGGAGCGGACGACCAGCTCCGGCTCGAACAACAGCTCACCCGTCGCGACCGCGGCGCCCTCGATCTGGCTGACCAGCAGCTCCACCGCGGCCCGGCCCATCGCCTCGATCGGCTGACGCACCGTCGTCAGCGGCGGGTCCACACACGTCATGAGCGCGGAATCGTCGTATCCGACGACGGACACGTCCTGGGGCACGCGCCGACCGGCCCGCCGCGCCGCGCGGATGGCCCCGAGGGCCAGCGGGTCGCTGCCGCAGACGATCCCGGTGACGTCCTGCCGCACGAGCTTCAGCGCCGCCGCGTGGCCGCCCTCCAGCGAGTGCATCGTGTGCTCGACCAGCTCGCCGCCCGCGGCCCGGAACGCCTCCAGCTTCCGTATGGACGGCATGTGGTCGGCGGGGCCGACGACGAGGCCGATCCGCTGGTGGCCGAGCGCGCGCAGGTGGCCCAGCGCCTGCTCCAGCGCGATCGTGTCGTCGCAGGAGACTCGGGGGAAGTCCCAGTGATCGGCGGCCGCGTTGACCAGCACGGTGGGCAGCCGCCGCTCGACCAGCCGCACGTAGTGCCCGTGGACGACGCCGGTCTGGGTGTAGAGCCCCCCGGCGAAGACCACTCCGGACACCTGCTGCTGTAACAACAGGTCCACGTAGTCGGCCTCGGAGATCCCGCCGACCGTACGCGTGCACAGCACGGGGGTGAACCCCTGCTGGGCCAGCGCCCCACCGACGACCTCGGCGAACGCCGGGAAGATCGGGTTCTGCAGCTCGGGCAGGACGAGCCCGACCAGGCGGGCGCGCTCGCCGCGCAGTTGCGTGGGCCGCTCGTAGCCGAGCACGTCGAGAGCCGTCAGCACGGCCTCCCGGGTGGCCTCGGAGACCCCGGCCTTGCCGTTGAGGACGCGACTCACCGTGGCCTCACTGACCCCGACCTTCTTCGCAACCTCCGCAAGCCGTCGCGTCATGGCGGCAAGCATACGACGCGGAGCGGCCGGGCCAAGGATCTTCGACGACACGGTTGCAAGCGGGCTGAAAGCACTGTGAAAGAGGCGATTCCTAGTGTCTGACGCGTTGCAAATCACCCAGGAAGGCACCATGAACATCCTCAGGAACAGCCTCGCCGTCGTCGCGGCGTCCGCCCTTCTCGGTCTGACCGCCGCCTGCAGCGGGGGCCAGACGGCCGTCTGCGAGGAGGCGACCAAGGCGTTCACCGACTACAGCTCCAAGGCCGCCGCCGCGGCCGGCGACATCAAGGGCATCAACACCGCGACCGGCGACCTTGCCGCGCAGCTCAAGGACCTGTCCGGCAAGGCGGACGGCGACCTGCAGGTGGCGCTCGCCGGCATGGCCGACTCGTGGGGGTCCTTCACGATCGACCTTTCTGACCCGGCCGCCGCAACCAAGCTCGCCGAGTTCGGCCAGAAGGCCACCCAGGCGACGCAGCAGCTCGCCTCCGCCTGCTCCTGACCTCCGCCGCCCGCCTCGCCGCCGGCGCGCGAGCGCCGGGGGCGGGCGGGGTGCGGAGGCCGGCGTAAGACCGTGCCCTGTACCACCGCGCCCGCGATGGCCGCTCCCGAGGCTCACCAGAGCGCGACTATCACGGCCGGCCGGAGCACCCGCCCGCCCGTGAGCGCGTCCGCTCAGTGGTGGAGCAAAGCCCGCCCGTTGAGCGCGTCCGGCCCGGCCGGGCCGTCAGTATTCGAGCCCCCAGTCGTGGGTGCCGAGAGTGTAGGCGTCGCCCTTGGGCACCAGCCTGCCGCCTTCGGCCAGGCTGGTGAGGCACCGCCGTACGTCGTCCTCCGGAAGGCCGGTCATCGCGGCGACGTCGGCGGCGGTCGCGGGCCGTTCCTTTGTGTTGAGGGCGGCGACGGCCTCGTAGACCGTCATGTCCGCCGCCGTCATCTGCTGGACGTCTTCCAGGCGTTCCTCGTCAGGCACTGCGCTGTCTCGCCCCCTCACGCAGCCGCTCCGGATCGACCTGCCGGTCCGGGAAGCGCGCGAGGTATTCGCCTTCCAGCTCCTGCGTCCGCGAGGTGTGGCGCTCCAGCGCGTCGTCCGATCCGTGGAAAAACGTCTCCGTGCGGGTCTCGTGCAGGTGGCGCAACTCGCGGAGCAGGTCCTCGTCGCCCAGGTCCCGCGGGTCGACTCCCATGGTCATAACGGTCCTCCCTCACACCTCTGTGGGCTTGTCCCAGCGCTCGTCGGGGTTCTTGTCGTCCGGCTCCGCGTTCGGCGGGTCCGTTTCGGACGGAGCCCACTCACCGGCGATGTCCGGCTCGTCCTCGGTATCGATGAATCTGTCGTCTTCCCTTCGCATGCCAGGTCTCCTGCCCGGTGAAGCGCCCGCCATTCCGGACCGGCCGAACCGGACCGGCCCGCGATGCCGTACGGGGACAGGAGGTTTCAGGACAGGTCGAACTCCCCGCCCTTGACCCCGTCGACGAACGCCTCCCACTCGCCGGGGGTGAACATCAGCCGCGGCCCCTGGGGATCCTTCGAGTCGCGCACGGCGACGCCGTCGCGCAGGCGCGCGACCTCCACACACTGGTTGCCGACGGTGTTCGAGCGCGCCGCCTTGCGCCAGACCGCGCACGCCAGGTCATCCGCCGCTACGAGTCCCCTCATCGTCCAGCCATCTCCTTCTCGACCGAAATAATCATTTCCATGGACTTCTCCGGGCCGAGCGCGGCGGCACGAAGATGATCGAAGACCTGGACATATCCGCGGATCTCCGCCGGATCCTCCAGGTAGAGCTCGCCGCTCATGTTCTCCAGCAGCACCACGTCGGCGTCGCCGGGATCGGGGAAGGCCAGGATGGCCGTCGAGTTGCCCATGCCGAGGTAGGCGCCCGCGTCGAACGGCACCACCTGCACGGTGACGTTCGGCTGGACGGCCGTCTCCCGCAGTCTGCGCAGCTGCTCGGCCATCACGGGCGGGCCGCCCACGGGCCGGCGCAACGCCGCCTCGTCGAGGACGGCCCACAGCTCCAGTGGGGCGGGCCCGGTCAGGCGCCGCTGGCGCTCCATCCGGGCGGCCGCCCGCCGCTCGATCTCCGCCGGGTCCTTGACCAGGGCGGCGCCGATGACCGCGCGGGCGTAGTCCTCCGTCTGCAGCAGCCCGGGGACCAGCAGCGGCTCGTAGTTGCGCACCGACGACGCCTCGGCCTCCAGCCCGACGTACGGCCCGGGCAGGACGTCGTCGTAGGCGCGCCACCATCCCCGCCGGGCGGCGTCCCTGGCCAGCTCGACCAGCGCGTCCCGCGCCGAGCCCTCCACGCCGTAGAGGTCGAGCAGGTCGCGGATGGTCCGGGTGTGCGGGCGGGTGCGGCCGGCCTCGATGCGGTAGACGGTGGAGGCCGCCACGCCGAGCCGCCGGGCGACCTCCTCGCGGACGAACCCCGCCTCACGCCGCAGACGCGTCAGCTCACCGGAAAGCCGGCGAAGCCGGACTGTAGGGCCACCCACTCCCCTCATGAGCCGAACTCTCCCTTTCGCCGCAAAAGGAAACTATGCCATCGTGCATTCGCCATATTGCGTAGCCGTTTTGCAAAGTGCAGGATGAACGCAGTCTTGCACGGACCTCGAATCGCCATCCGCAGACGGGTGCACAGGGAGTTATCACGGGATGACAATTCTCAACCTCTTGGGGAGAATCGCGATCTCACGCCCCTTCTCGGGAGACCCGTCCCAGGTGCGGGCCGCCCGGCGGTTCGTGGCGAGCCGTCTCGGCGACGACCACCCCTGCCGCGACGACGCCGTGCAACTGATCGGCGAGCTGGCCGCCGAGTCGCTCCGGCACGCGGCCTCCTGCGGGCGCCCGCCGGGGTACGGCGTGTCGGTCCTGGCCACGCCCGCCGCGGTCCGCGTCACGCTGTCGACACAGGGGTGCGGGTGCTGGACGTCTCCCGAGCTGACGCCAGGCCGCGGCGTCCACCTGGTGGACCTTTTCACCCGCCGGTGGGGCGTGTCGGCCACCCGCACCGGGGTCTGCGTGTGGTTCGAGCTCGGACACGACACCGCCGTACCGCC
Source organism: Microbispora bryophytorum (assembly GCF_006874465.1). Lineage (GTDB taxonomy): Bacteria > Actinomycetota > Actinomycetes > Streptosporangiales > Streptosporangiaceae > Microbispora > Microbispora bryophytorum. The sequence continues at coordinate 226,893 of NZ_VIRL01000007.1, forward strand.
ACCAAGGGGCGTGGAGAGCGGGAGCACGAGGACGGCCTGAACACCGCTCCGCGCCACCACGGCCGAGGCCGTTGAGAAGCAGAACGAATTTCCAGCCGGATCCGGGGTAGACGGGCGCCATATCTTCCGAAGAAGGGGACGATATGGCGCAAATAAGCACCGACATTCCCGCGCGGCTGGATCGGCTCCCCTGGGCCCGCTGGCACTGGCTCGTGCTCATCGGACTCGGCACCGTCTGGATCCTCGACGGGCTCGAAGTGACCATCGTCGGGGTCATCGGGCCCCGGATCACGGACCCGAGCAGCGGGCTGGGTCTCACCGACAGCGAGGTCGGGATCGCCGCCGGCGTGTACGTCGCGGGAGCCTGTCTCGGCGCTCTCTTCTTCGGCCACCTGACGGACCGGTTCGGGCGCAAGAAGCTCTTCCTGGTGACGCTCGCCGTCTACCTCGCCGCCACCGTGGCCACGGCGTTCTCGCACGACGCCTGGTACTTCTACCTGTGCCGGTTCTTCACCGGCGCCGGCATCGGAGGCGAGTACGCCGCGATCAACTCGGCGATCGACGAGCTCATCCCGGCCCGCGTGCGCGGCACGGTGGACCTGGTGGTGAACGGCTCCTTCTGGCTGGGCACCGCGCTCGGCGCGCTCATCGCGATCCCGGCGCTCGACACCAGCCTGCTGTCGGCCGACCTCGGCTGGCGCCTGCTGTTCGGCCTGGGCGCCATCCTCGGCGTGGCGATCCTGCTGGTCCGCCGCACGGTGCCGGAGAGCCCACGCTGGCTGTTCATCCACGGCCGTGAACGCGAGGCCGAGGAGATCGTGACGCAGATCGAGACGAAGGTCCGCGAGGAGAGCGGCAAGACGCTCGAACCCGCCCAGGGGGAGATCCGGATCAACCAGCGGACGCACACCCCGCTCGCGGAGGTGGCGGCCACGCTGCTGCGCCGCTATCCCAAGCGCACGACCGTCGGCCTTTCGCTGTTCATCGGTCAGGCGTTCCTGTACAACTCGATCTTCTTCACGTACGCGCTGGTGCTGTCGAAGTTCTATAAGGTGCCGGACGGCAGCACGCCGTGGTACCTCGTTCCGATCGCGATCGGGAACTTCCTCGGCCCGGTCCTGCTCGGCCGGTTCTTCGACACGGTCGGCCGCCGGACGATGATCGCGGGCAGCTACGTGCTGTCCGGCCTGCTCCTGCTGGGCACCGCCGCGCTGTTCGACGCGCGCGTGCTGACGCCGGTGACCCTTACCGCCTGCTGGATGGTGGTCTTCTTCTTCGCCTCGGCGGGGGCGAGCAGCGCCTACCTGACGGTCTCGGAGATCTTCCCCATGGAGACCAGAGCGCTGGCGATCGCCCTGTTCTACGCGGTCGGCACCGGGCTCGGCGGCATCATCGGGCCCGTGCTGTTCGGCCGCCTGGTGGAGAGCGGGGTCGTCGGCAACGTCGTGGTCGGTTACGTCGTCGGCGCCGTCCTGATGATGGCGGCCGGGCTGGTGCAGTGGTTCATGGGCGTGGAGGCGGCCCGGCGCTCGCTGGAGGACATCGCGGCCCCGCTCAGCGCCGAGCAGCGCCAGATGGTCTGACCGGACGCACCGGTACGGCTCGCACCTTGGAGGCGCGAGCCGTACCGGCCGGGTGTCTCACGCCTCACTTGGGTATCAATCCCCACAGATGTGCACATAAGGCGCATCTCGTACATTCGGGGGAATCATGGCTGACGACGCTCAGAAGAAGAAGCCCGCGAAGTCCACCGGCAAGGCGAAGAGGACGGCCATCAAGGAAGCCCGCTCGGCGAAGCAGGCGAAGAAGGCCAACCGCCCCGCCGAGGGCGCGAGCGAGTGACGGCCGAACGGCCGGTGCCACCATGATCCGGGCCGGGCCCACCGTGGCCCGGCCCTCCTCTTCCGCCCCCCGCCCCCGCGTGTGACGCCTGTCCCCGTCATGGATACTCGGGAGGCAACAGAGCCGATCTCGCTTGTTCCGGAGGGCCGCCCGTGAGGCTTGGAGTCGTCTTCGACCGCGATCTGCCGCCGGAGTCGCTTCCGTCGTTCGCCAGGGAGCTCGACGGCACGGCGGTCTCCGACCTGTGGGTGGTGGAGGATCTCGGCTGGACGGGCGCGATCTCCTCGGCCGCGACGGCACTGGCCGCGACCTCGCGCCTGCGCGTCGGCATCGGCATCACTCCGGCGCCCCTGCGCAATCCGATGCTGCTGGCGATGGAGCTGGCCAACCTGGCCCGCCTCCACCCGGGGCGGCTGGCCGCGGGAATCGGGCACGGCGTGCAGGCGTGGATGCGCCAGGTGGGCGCCGCCGCCGCCTCGCCGCTGTCGCTGCTGGAGGAGACGATCACGTCCGTACGGGCGCTGCTGCGCGGCGAGACCGTCACCCTGCACGGACGCGAGGTGAGCCTGGACGGCGTCCGCCTCGTCCACCCGCCGGCCGAGCCGCCGCCCGTCCTCGCCGGAGTGGTGAACCCGCGCTCGCTGGCCCTTTCGGGACGGGTCGCCCAGGGCACCATCCTTCCCGAGGGCCTCGCCCCGGAGCGGCTGCGGTCCATGATCGAGGGAATCGGCGCGACCGGCGATCATGAAGTGGTGGCGTTCGTCCACCTCTACGTCGGCGACGACGCGGGCACGGCCATGCGGCGGGCGGCGGAGGAGCAGGCGGGGTTCCTCCAGGTGGCGCCGGAGGAGGTCGTCATGGCGGCGGGCTCGCCGGAGGAGGCATCCGCGCAGGTCAGGGCGCTGTGGGAGGCGGGCGTGTCCACGGTCGCCGTCCGCCCGGTGGGCGCCGATCCGCTCTCCCACGTCCACAGGCTGCTGTCCGCCCTCTGACCCGCCCTGCGGCGCCGGGACATGACATTTGTCCCGGGAGAACCCGGATCGGCCTCACTACACCAGGACGCGCGGGATCGGGCAGAGTTGAGGCGTGGACACCCCGACCCTCCGATCTCCTCAGCACCGCGTGAGCCGTACCGCCGTCTGGTACTGGACCGCACGGGCCGCCCTCGGCTGGCTGGTCCTCCTCGCGGCCCAGGTCGTCTGGCTCGTGGCCGACGGCGACGGTGACAAGTGGCCCGCCACCACTCACGTGACCGTTCTCGTCGTCACCGCCGTCGCCGCGGTGGCGCACGTCACCGTCATGCCGCAGTGGCGTTACCGGGTACACCGCTGGGAGGCCACGTCCGCGGCCGTCTTCACCCAGTCGGGCTGGTTCAAGCAGGAGTGGCGCATCGCACCCGTCTCCCGCATCCAGACCGTGGACAGCGAGCGCGGCCCGCTGGAGCAGATCTTCCGCCTGGCCAACGTCACCGTCACCACCGCCTCCGCGGCCGGCCCGATCAAGGTCAGCGGTCTCGACCGGGACACGGCCCAGCGCCTGGTCGCCGAGCTCACCGCGACCGCGCAGGCGACGGCGGGTGACGCGACGTGATCGACGTCATCGAGACGACCTTGGCCTGGCGGCGGCTGAGCCCGCGCATGCTGGTGATCCACCCGTTCCAGGAGGTCGTACGGGCCGCCCCGGCGCTGCTCGGCCTGCTGGTCGCGGGAACGAGCAGCGGCGGGCAGGGCCAGTGGTGGAGCATCGGGGGCGTCGGCCTCATGGTCGTGCTCGGCATGCTCCGCTGGTTCACCACGACCTATCGCATCACCCCCGAGCACGTGCAGGTCCGCCGCGGCCTGCTGACCCGCAAGGTGGTGACCGTGCCCCGCGACCGGGTCCGCACGGTGGACGTCACCTCCCACGTGCTGCACCGCGTGCTCGGCCTGGCCCGGGTGGAGGTGGGGACGGGCACGTCGGAGCGCAGGCGCGAGGGCCGGCTCAAGCTCGACGCGCTGACCGCCGCCGAGGCCGCGCGCCTGCGGGTGGAGCTGCTGCACCGCTCCCCCGCCGCCCCCGTCACCCCTTCCGAGGGGGCTCCGGTGGCCGAGGGGGCTCCGGTGGCAGCGCCCGTGGCGCCCCCCGCCGGGAGCACGCCGGCCGCGGAGACCGAACTCGCGCGGATGCGTCCCGCGTGGGTGAGGTTCGGGCCGTTCACGATGTCCGGGCTCGTCACCGTGGGCGTCATCGCCGGCTTCGCGTCCCGCCTGGTCTCGGAGGGCAACGTCGACCTCGGCAGGGTCGGGCCGGTCCAGGAGACCTGGCGGTGGTTCAGCGCGATGTCGCTCCTGCTGGAGATCGCGACCGTGGTGCTCGTGCTGGCGGTGTTCGTGAGCGTCGCCTCCACGCTCGGCTACGTCCTGGCCTTCGGCAACTTCCGGCTGACCCGGCACACCGAGGGCACCCTGCACGTGACCCGGGGACTGCTGACCACCCGGGCCACCACCATCGAGGAACGGCGACTGCGCGGGGTCGAGGTGAGTGAGCCGCTGCTGCTGCGCGCCGTACGCGGGGCCCGGCTGTCCGCGGTGACGACCGGGCTGCGGACGGCGCAGGGCTCCCAGCGCGGCGGGTCGATGCTGCTGCCGCCCGCGCCGCGCGCGGACGCCGTGTCGGTTGCCCGGCTCGTGCTCCCCCGCGCTGCCGGCACCCCCTCCGCCGCCCCTGCCACCCCTGCCTCCCCGGCCACCTCTGCCTCTGTCGCCTCCTCCGCCGTGGAGGCCTCGCCGGTCACCGCGGACCTGACCGCGCACGGCCCGGCCGCGCTGCGCCGCAGGTTCACCCGGGCGTACGGCGTGCACGCGCTGGTGCTGGCCGTGCTACTCGCGCTGTGGTGGTGGGCCGGGCTGCCCTCGTGGACGTGGCTCACCGCCGCCGCCCTGCTGCCGCTGACCGCCCTGCTGGCGGCCGACCGCTACCGCTCGCTCGGCCACGCTCTGACGTCCGGCTATCTGGTCACCCGCTGGGGCTCGCTCTCCCGCCGCCGGGTGGCGCTGGAGTGCGACGGCGTCATCGGCTGGAACATCGAGCGGTCGTTCTTCCAGCGCCGGGCCCGCCTGGCGACGCTGACGGCGACCACCGCGGCGGGCAAGCAGGGCTACCAGGTGCCCGACGTGGACCTCGCCGAGGCGCTGCGCCTGGCCGCCGCGGGCACCCCGGGCCTGCTCGACCCGTTCCTCGTCAAAGCGCAGCATGTCAGCTAATAGCATGTGATGGCCGATAAGACCGGTTCGATCTCAGGAGTTGGATTGTCCCGCTACGGCCAGATGTTCGGTCCCGACATCACGTTCCTCGGCGTCGAGCGGTGCGACCTCGACGACCCGGCCGGCTACGCGGACGCCGACGTCGTCATCCTGGGCGCGCCGTTCGACGGCGGCACCTCCCACCGCCCGGGCGCGCGCTTCGGCCCGAACGCCATCCGCCAGACCTGCTATCTCCCCCACGACGGCTCCCGCCCCAGCCTGGCGCTGCGCGTGGACGCCCTCAAGGACCTGCGGGTGCTGGACGCCGGAGACGTGGAGACCTACGCCGGGGACATCGAGGGCAGCCTGCGCGCGATCGAGGACGCGGTCGCCAGGATCGCGGCCTCCGGGGCGATCCCCGTCGTCCTCGGCGGCGACCACACGATCGCCCTGCCCGACGCGACCGGCGTGGCCCGCCACCACGGCTTCGGCCGGATCTCGATGGTCCACTTCGACGCGCACGCCGACACCGGCGACATCGAGTTCGGCCACCTGCACGGCCACGGGCAGCCGATGCGGCGGCTCATCGAGTCGGGGGCCGTCCGCGGCGACCGCTTCCTGCAGATCGGCCTGCGCGGCTACTGGCCGGGGCCGGAGATCCTCGACTGGATGGCCGGGCAGCGCATGCGGTCGTACGAGATGACCGAGATCGTCACCAGAGGCCTCGACGAGTGCCTCGCCGAGGCCTACGCGATCGCGCTCGACGACTGCGACGGGGTCTACCTGTCGGTCGACGTGGACGTCTGCGACCCGGGCCACGCGCCGGGCACCGGCACGCCCGAACCGGGCGGCCTGTCGGCCCGCCAGCTCCTCGACGCCGTACGCAGGACCTGTTACGAGCTGCCCGTCGTCGGCCTGGAGATCGTCGAGGTGGCCCCGCCGTACGACCACGCGGACATCACGGCGTACCTGGGCAACCGGGTCGTGCTGGAGGCGCTGTCGGCGATCGCCCGCCGCCGCAGGGACGCCGCCGACGGCACCCGCTGGGACCCCGCGCAGCCCCTCCTCGACGGCCGCTGACCCGCATCGGGCAACCATCGTTCGCCTGACATTTCCGGCCCAGGCCGCGAGCCCGTCTGGTAGGCATGGTCGCGTGACTCGATCGAGAACCGCCGCCGTCCTGGCCGCCGCCGCCATGCTCCCGGCGCTCCTGACCGGCTGTTCCGACACGAATCCCGGCTCCTCCCGGCCGCCCGCGCGGCCCGAGGGCACCTCCACGGGAGCGGACGCGACGCGCGAGACGACCCGGGAAGCAGCGCGGGAAACGTCCAGGAAGACGGCGCGCAGGACGGTCCCGGCGCGGCGGGCGGCCCCCGCGCCGGTGCGGGTGCCGGCCGGGGTGACGGCGGGGTACGCCGTGGTCGACGTGACCACGGGCAAGACGGTCGCCCAACGGCAGGCGCACCACCGGTTCCGGTCGGCGTCGGTGGTGAAGATCCTCATCGCCACCGACTATCTGGAGCGGCACAGGGGGACGATCCCGGCCCGGGACATGGCGCTGCTGACGCCCATGCTCCGCGGCAGCGACGACGACGCGGCGACGGCCCTGTGGCGGCGCGGCGGCCAGGGCGAGATCGTGCGACGGATGGCGCGCAGGATCGGCCTGACCGAAACGTCCCCGCCACCCGCGGCCAAACCCGGTTTCTGGGGCTACACCGCCATCAGCGCGGCCGACATCGCGCTCGTCTACCGGTATCTGCTGCGGCGGGCCGATCCTCGCGTCCGCGACTTCGTCCTCGGCAATCTACGCAAGGCGTCCCAGTGCGCTCGCGACGGTTTCGACCAGTTCTTCGGCATCCCCCGCGCCGTTCCCCGGCCCTGGGCGATCAAGCAGGGATGGTCCGGATATGGCGCGGTTCCTCCCGTCCGGTGCACCCGTGCGAAGGCGACGTCGTTCCGTATCGGGGCAGTCACAATGGGCGGCAACCCGGTTGATTTCGGCCGTCCGGTGCTCCACACTACTGGCGTGATCGGCGACCGGCTGATCATGGTGGTGCTCACCCTGCAGCCCTCGGGGGCGTCCTTCACGCAATCGGCCGAGCGGGTGACGAAGCTGGCGAGAGACCTCTACCTCAGCGTCGCCTAGCGGTCCGCTTCGCACGGGGAAGGACCGTTCCGTTTAGAGGCGGGGCCGCCGGGCAGCGATCACGCGTGCTCTCCCTCCTCTCTGAAAGCTGGTCGGCGATGGGTTTCCCGTGGGGATTGCTCGGCCGGGACATGGCGGTCGATCTCGGCACGGCCAACACCCTCGTGTACGTGCGCAAGAAGGGGGTCGTCCTCGACGAGCCGTCGGTGGTGGCGATCAACCTGCACACGGACAGGATCGTGGCGGTCGGGACCGCGGCGAAGGAGATGATCGGGCGGACCCCGCCGCACATCGCCACGCTGCGCCCGCTCAAGGACGGCGTGATCGCCGACCTCGACGCGGCCGAGCGCATGCTGCGGCACTTCATCCAGGTGGCGCACAAGAACCGCTACCTGGCCAGGCCCCGGGTCGTCGTCGCCGTGCCGAGCGGCACCACGAGCGTCGAGCAGCGCGCGGTCAGGGAGGCGGCGTACGAGGCGGGCGCCCGCCGCGTCCACATCATCGAGGAGCCGATGGCCGCAGCGATCGGCGCGGGACTCAACGTGGGTGACACGACCGGCAACATGGTCGTGGACATCGGCGGCGGCACGACGGAGGTCGCGATCGTCTCGCTCGGCGGGGTGGTCGTGTCGAAGTCCGTACGGGTCGGCGGCGACGAGCTCGACGAGGCGATCGTCAACTACGTCAAGAAGGAGCACTCCCTGATGCTCGGCGAGCGCACGGCCGAGCACATCAAGATCAAGATGGGCACCGCGCAGCCGGGTGGCGACGACGAGGTCTCGCTGCCGATCCGGGGCCGCGACCTGGTGACCGGCCTGCCCAAGACCGCGACGATCAATCGGGCGCAGGTCAGGGAGGCGATCGAGGACCAGGTCCAGACGATCGTCGACGCCGTGCAGAGCACGCTGGACCAGTGCCCGGCCGAGCTGGCGGGCGACCTGATCGACAACGGCATCGTGCTGACCGGCGGCGGCGCGCTGCTCGACGGGCTGGCCGAACGGCTCGAAAAGGCCGTCGGCATGCCGATCCACCTCGTCGACCAGCCGCTCCAGTCGGTGGTGCTGGGCGCGGGCCGGTGCGTCGAGCGCTTCGACGACATGCAGGACGTGTTCCTCCCCGAAACGCGTCGATGAGGGCCGCCGGTCGCCGGGCGCCCGCGCTGCTGGCGCTCGTCTCCGTCGCCCTGATCGCGGCCGACACCCTCACCCCGCTCGAACCGCTGCGTGCGTTCGGGTCGGCGGTGTACGGCGGGCTGGAGGACGCGGCGTCCGCCGGTGTCCGCTGGGCGTCGGGCGAGCGCCGTCTGGAGGAGCTCGAACGGGAGAACACCCGGCTGCGCGCCGACCTGCTGGCCGCCCGCCGCACGGTCCCGTCCCCCGCTCAGGCGGACGGCTACCGGGTCGCGCCGGCCCACGTCATCGGCTTCGGCCGGGACGGCACGATCACCGTCGACACCGGTTCCGACAGCGGCGTGGACCGTGACATGACCGTGTTCGACGGCGACGGGCTGGTCGGCCGGATCCTGCGGTCCGGTCCCGGCACGGCGACGGTCCAGCTCGCCACGGCCTCCGGCGCCTCGATCGGGGCCAGGCTCGAGGGCTCGCGGGAGGTCGGCCTGGTGACCGGCGTCCCCGAGCGCGGCCTGCTGCGGCTGAGCCTGCTCAACCCCTCCGCCGGGGTGAAGCCCGGCGACCGGGTGGTGACGCTGGGCTCGCGCGACATGCGGCCGTACGTGCCGGACGTGCCGATCGGCACGGTGGCCACGGTCGAGCCCGCGCCGGACGCGCTGACCAGGACCGCGCTCGTGCGTCCTTTCGCCCGGTTCACCGCGCTCGATCTCGTCACCGTGGTGCTGGGACCGCAGGCGGACGGGGACGCGGTGGACGCGTCCGCCGGCAGGGGCGCGACCACGGCCCGGACCGCGGAGGGCGACGCGGACGAGGACACGGACGGGGACGCGGACGCGGACGCGGACGCCCCGAAGGGCGGCCCGAAGAGCGGCTCGAAGAGCGGCTCGAAGAAGGCGAAGGCGGCGTGATGAAGGCGATCGTCCTGTCCGTGCTCGTCGTCCTCGTCGCGCCGGTGCTCCAGGTCGCCGTGGTCAACGGGCTGTCGCTGCCCGGCGGCCACCCCGACATCGTGCTGGTCGCCGTCATCGCGCTCGCGCCGCATCTGCGGCCCGGGCCGGAGGCCGGGGGTCTGCCGGAGCGGGGCGCCGCGAGGGGCGGGGCGGGCGCCTTCCTGGGGTTCGCCGCGGGCCTGGCCGCCGACATCGCGCCGCCCGCCGACCACACCATAGGGCGGCTCGCCCTGGTCATGTGCCTTGCCGGGTGGGTGTGCGCCCGTGCCGCCGCGGACGGCACCGCCGGGCGGCGCGCCGCCGTCGCCGCCGTCGTGGCCCTGGGCGCGACGCTCGCCGGAGGCGTGCTCGCGGCCCTGCTCGACGGCACGCCGTGGGGCGCCGCCCTCGCGCCCGGCGCCGCCGCCTGGACCGTCGGCCTGGCCGCGCTCGTGGCGGCGGCGTTCGCCCTGCGGCCCCGCCGCCGGCCGTTCGGGCGGATGCCGAGATCACGGGGTGGATCACGGGGTGGATCACGTGACCCGTACGCGCGGGGGAGGCGCCTTGCGTAGGAGCGTCGGGCGGCCCCCGCTGGTTCGGGGCCGTACCCGGCCCCAGAGCCGCCTCACGCTCGTGTTCGTGGTGGTGACCGCGCTCATGCTGACCCTGCTCGGACGGCTGTGGTACCTGCAGATCGTCACCGGCCCGTCGTACGTCCGGGCGGCCACGGAGTCACGGGCGCGCTCGGTCGTCCTGCCGCCGGTGCGGGGGCAGATCCTCGACGTGCGCGGCCGGCCGCTGGTGGCCAACGAGACCAAACCGCAGGTGTCGGTGGACTACATGGCCCTGATCCACCAGCCCGACGGCGGGAAGGACGTGCTGACCCGGCTCGCCCGGGCCCTGGGACGGCCCTACCAGGAGATCGCCGACCGGGCCCGGCTGTGCGCCGGGGACATGCCCCGGCCGTGCTGGCCCGGCTCGCCGTACCAGCCGATCGTCGTCGCGGACGACGTGAGCGTGCGCACGGCGCTGTGGATCGCGGAGCGGCAGGACGAGTTCCCCGGCGTCAGCACCGCGTTACGGCCGGTCAGGACCTATCCGCTCGGCTCGGCCGCGGCGCACGTGCTCGGCTACCTGCAGCCGCCCTCCCCCGACGACCCCGCGGGCGGCCCGGAGCTGATCGGCCGCGACGGCCTCGAAGCGCAGTACGACCGCGAGCTGGCCGGGCGCACCGGGATCAGGGAGGTGGCGGTGGACAGCACGGGCAAGGTCACCGGACTGATCCGCGAGGAGGCCGCCGTGGCCGGGGACACGCTGGTGACCAGCATCGACGCCCGCATCCAGGAGCTGGCCGAACGGGCGCTGGCCCGGGCCGTGACCGCCGCGCGCAAGCGGGGCGAGCCCGCCGACAGCGGCGCGGTGGTGGTGCTGGAGGCCAAGACCGGGCGGGTGACGGCGATCGCCGACTATCCCTCCTACGACCCGGGCGTGTGGACCGGGGGCATCTCCCAGCACGACTACGAGGACCTGCCGCTGGTCAGCGCCGCCGTGCAGGGGCAGTGGCCGCCGGGCTCCACCTGGAAGGTGACCTCGACGGCCGCGGCCGCCAAGGCGGGCTACTCGCTGCGGGCCTCCTACGACTGCCCGGGCGGCTACACGATCGGCGGCCGGGTGTTCCACAACTTCGAGAGCGCCGAACTGGGCCGGATGGACATGCACCGGGCCCTGGTGGTGTCCTGTGACACGATCTTCTACCGCTTCGCGGAGAAGATGTGGCAGCGCGACGGCGGGCTCAAGCCGGTCAAACACCCGAAGGACCCGATGCAGGCGATGGCCGGGGAGTTCGGGTTCGGCACGCCCACCGGCGTCGACCTGCCGCACGAGGCTCAGGGACGGGTGCCCGGCCGCGCCTGGAAGAAGGCCAACTGGGAGCGGACCAAGGCGGACTCCTGCCGCCGCGCCAAGACCGGCTATCCGGAGATGTCCGACCGCAAGCGGGCGGCCTACCTCAGGGCGCTCGCCGCCGATAACTGCGGCTCCGGCGGGGTCTGGTGGGCCGGCGACGCGGCCAACTTCTCGATCGGCCAGGGTGACGTGCTGGTGACGCCGCTCCAGCTCGCCCGGGGCTACGCCGCGCTCGCCAACGGCGGCACGGTCTTCAGCCCCAGGATCGGCAAGCGGGTCGTACGCCCCGACGGCGCCGTGGTCCGCGCGATCACCCCGCCCGTGGCGGGGAAGATCGACGTCTCGCGCAAGACGCTGCGGTTCATCCGCGACTCGCTCGCCGACGTGCCGCGCACGGGCACGGCGGCGGGCGCGTTCGAGGGCTACCCGTTCGGGCGCCTGCCGGTCGCCGGGAAGACCGGCACCGCCGAGGCGTACGGCAGGCAGGACACCTCGTGGTTCGCCTCCTTCGGCCCGGTGAACAAGCCCAAGTATGTGGTGGTGGTCGTCGTCTCGCAGGGCGGCACGGGCGCGGCCACGGCGGCCCCCGCCGCCCGCGACATCTGGGAGGGCATCGCCGCCCTCACCCATGACGCGAAGAAGCACGACGAAAAGAAGCACGACAAGAAGAGCAAGAAGGATAAGAAGGACGGCGGGAGGACGCGATCCGCCTCCCTGCCTCCGGTCGCGTTCGCCGGGGCGGGTGGCGCGCGATGACAGTCTCGGCACAGACAGGCAAGGCTCAGACAAGCGTGGCTCGACTCCTTGGAGGCGCGCGGTGACGGCGCTCGGCCCCCTGTCCGTACGGCTGCCGGCGAGCCGGACGACCAGGCGCAGGGCGTTGGCGCGCCTCGCCTTCTTCCCCGCCTGGGGGCTGGTGCTGCCCGCGGCCGCGTTGTCGGCGATCGGGCTGCTGCTCGTGTGGTCGGCCACCCGCGGCGAACCGGGCTCGACGCTGCCGCAGCGGCAGGCGCTCAGCGTGGCCATCGGCTTCGTGCTCATGTGGGCCGTCTCACGGATCGGCCTGCGGGTCCTGCGGGCCTACGTCCCGGTGCTCTACCTGCTCGGGCTGGCCGGGCTGGTCGCCGTGCTGACCCCGCTGGGCCGCACGATCAACGGCTCGCACGCCTGGATCGTGCTCGGCGACGGGCTGCAGTTCCAGCCGTCCGAGTTCGCCAAGGGGGCCACGATCCTCGCGGTCGCGACGGCGCTGGGCGAGCCGCGCGACGGCGAGCGCAGGCCGGGCGCCGGGGCCGTGCTGCTCGCCCTTGGCCTCGCCGCGTTGCCGGTGGGGCTGATCGCACTGCAGCCCGACTACGGCACCGCGCTCGTCTTCCTGGTGCTGACCATCGGAATGATCGTGGTGGCCGGCGCGCCCAAAAGGTGGTTCGCGGCGTTCGCCGCCGCCGGGGCCGCCGGGCTGCTCCTGGTGTGGCGGCTCGACCTCATCCGGCCCTACCAGCTCCAGCGCCTGATGGTGCTGGCCGACCCGGACGCCGACCCGATGGGCATGGGCTACAACGCCACCCAGGCCAGGATCGCGATCGGTTCCGGGGGCCTGCTCGGCAAGGGCCTGTTCCACGGCGAGCAGACGGCGGGCCACTTCGTGCCCGAGCAGCACACCGACTTCATCTTCACGGTCGCCGGCGAGGAGCTCGGCTTCCTGGGCGCCGCCTGCGTGATCCTGCTGATGCTCGCCCTGCTCTGGCGCGGCCTGTGGATCGCGGCCAAGAGCCCCTCGCCGTTCGGCAGGCCGGTGGCCGGTGGGGTGGTGTGCTGGCTGGCGTTCCAGACGTTCGTGAACGTGGGGATGACCATGGGCCTGCTGCCGGTCGCGGGGCTGCCGCTGCCGTTCGTGTCGTACGGCGGGTCGGCCACGATCTCCAGCCTGGCGGCCGTGGGGCTGCTGGCCGCCGTGAACCGGCGTACGCGCACGCCGGCATAGGGCAGTCTTGGAGGAATGCGCAGCAAGCTCGGCGGACGGGTGGCCCAGGCGGCGGAGATCGCCCTGGCCACCCGCAAGTACGTGACCCCGATCGACGTCCTCACCGGCCTGCGGTGGCTGCACGACCGCCATGTGGAGACCTGGCGGCAGGGCCGCGCCGACAGCCTGGAACGGCTGGCCGCCGTGGACACCGGCCGGATGGCCGAGGCCCTGTCGCATCTGCGCGCGTGGGCCCTGTCGCGCGATCTGGTGGAGAGCGAGGCGGTTTACACGGCGGGCACCCGCGACCGGCGGCCGCTGCGCTTCACGGCGGCGGGCGAGGAGGACCTGGAGCGCGCGTTCCGCGTCCACTGGCTGTCTCCGGAGCTGAGCGAGGCGCGGCGGCGGCAGATCACCGAACGGCACAGCAAGGCCCCCGACCTCGTGGCGGTCGCGCCACTGGATCCGTGGACCTGCGCCGACTGCGGGGAGACCGGGCCGTATCTGATCATGGAGGACGACCGGCCACACTGCCTGACCTGCGCCGACATGGACCACCTGTGCTTCCTCCCGGCGGGAAACGCGGCGCTGAGCCGCCGCGCCAAGAAGGAGAGCGGCCTGTCCGCGGTGGTGGTCCGCTTCAACCGGCGGCGCAAGAGATACGAGCGGCTGGGCGTCCTGGTCGAGGAGGAGGCACTGACGCGGGCGGAGGAGCAGTGCCTGGCCGACGAGGAGGCGCGGCTGCGCCGCCGCGAACGCGACCGCGAGCGCCGCGCCGACGAGGACGCCGAGTTCCAGACGAGGATGGCCGCGCAGATCCGCCGTCTGTTTCCCCGTTGCCCGGCCGAGCGGGCCGAGGCCATCGCCGCGCACGCCGCCGTACGCGGCAGCGGGCGGGTGGGCCGCACCGCCGCCGCCCGCGTGCTGGACGAGAACGCCATCACGCTCGCGGTGATCGCGAGTGTGCGTCACCTGGACACCGACTATGACGAGCTGCTGATGGCCGGGACGCCGCGGATGACGGCCCGCGAGCGGATCCGCCCCCGGGTCGAGGAGGTCCTGACGGCCTGGCGCGCGTGAGCTCGTCGAGCGGACCCTTGGCCGGCCGTGCGGGGGACCTCTCAGGGGCTCCCTTCAGTGGCCCTTCAGGAACCCCTTTCGGCGGGCCCTTTCTGCGGGCTTCTCAGCAGACGCGGCCGACCATCTGGGCGTACATGCGCCCGGGGCTGGGGACCGACGCCGGGTTGAGGAAGCCGGGCAGCGGGGGCAGGTCGACCGCGAACGGCTGCAGCCGTTCGAACAGCGTGTGCGCGTCGGGCGGCCGGTTGTCCGGCTCCTTCTCCAGCAGTTCGGCGATGAGACGGTCCAGCTCGGCGGGGACGCCGGGAACCCGGGGCGGCCGTTCCTTCACCTGCTTGTCGAACACGGCGTACTCCGTGGGCCCGGTGAACAGCTGGTTGCCGGTCAGCATCTCGTGCAGCACGCAGCCGAGGGAGTACAGATCGCTCTTCGGCCCGGCGACACCCCGCTGAATCTGCTCGGGGGACATGTACGCCGGAGTGCCGAGGATCTGCCCGATCCGGGTGAACTGCGCCGCCAATCCTGCGACGTCCGCCTCGCGCAGCATGGCGAGCCCGAAGTCGAGCAGCTTCACGCTGCCGTCCGGGCAGAGCATGAGGTTGGTCGGCTTGAGGTCGCGATGGCAGATCGACAACTCGTGGGCGGCGGTCAGCACGGCGCACGCCTGGGCGGCGATCGCCGCGGCCCACGGCACCGGCAGCGGGCCGTGCTCGCTCAGCAGATCGGCGACCGTCACACCGTCGATGAACTGCATGACCTGGAAGAGCCGCTGCTCGTAGGTGCCGAAGTCGTACAGCACGGGCGCGCCCGGATGGTCGAGCTTCGCGAGGATCCGCGCCTCACGGATGAAGCGACGCTGCAACTCCTCGTCCGGGCCGTCGGGCAGCCGCAGGAACTTCACCGCCACCTTGCGGTCGAGCCGCCGATCGTGCCCGCCGTACACGGCGCCCATGCCGCCCTGCCCCAGAGGGAGGTCGTCCAGCTCATACCGGTCGCCGATGACCATGCGCCCTCCAGTCGGCCTATCGGGGAAAAGCTACCGGATCCGCCCGCGACGTCGGGCTCGGCGGCCGGATGGACAGGACTCTCTCAGCCAGGAAGCTCCCGGCCGCGTCATCCACGAGGGCGGAGGCGTCCGTCGATCAGCCCCTCGACGCCGAGCCGCGCGAGCGCCTCCCCCATGGCGGCCACCTCGCGCAGGCCGTCCTCCAGCGCGAGCAGCCGCCGGAAGGCCGCGCCGTACGCCCGCTGAACGGCCAGGGGAAGCTGGGGGACGCGGGCCCGGCGGGCCTCCACGCGGCTGCTGCCCAGATGCGGCCGGCCGCCGCCCGCCGCGTAGCGCAGGAAACCGGCCAGGAACTCGGGATCCACCTTGCCGGGATCGACGCGGAAAAGGCTGAGATGGGGGCCCAGGACCGCCCCCTCCCCCGCAACCACCCGGGCGGTGACGGCCGACGCCACGACGTCTCCCGGTCGCACGACGACCAGGCCGGGGGCACGCGGGATCCGCCGCGACGGCGCCGTCCCGGCCGCGACGTCGTCGGCCGTCAGCACGGGCACACCACCCTCGGCCACCTCGCCGTCAGGGGCGTCGGCGGGCACACCACCTTCGCGCACGCCGCCCTCGGGAACACCGCCCTCGAGAACACCGCCCTCGCGCGCACCACCCTCGGGCACGCCACCCTCGGGCACCTCGCCGTCGGAGGCGTCGGCGGGTAGCGCCCGCAGCGTCGAGTGCCTGATGGTGACCAGCCCGGATCTGGCCATCTCGGCCACGGTCGCCCACGACGCGTCCCAGCCCGCCGCGCCGCCGGTGAGCACCTCCAGGTCGGGCACGTCGTCGGCCAGCGCCGCGATCGCGTACCGGAAGCGCTCCCTGTCCGCCGGAAAGCCCTGTGTGTCGACCCGGGGCGACAGGTGCCGCGCCGGGCTCACGTCCACCTCGTCGTCGAGGATGTCGATG
Source organism: Microbispora bryophytorum (assembly GCF_006874465.1). Classification (GTDB taxonomy): domain Bacteria; phylum Actinomycetota; class Actinomycetes; order Streptosporangiales; family Streptosporangiaceae; genus Microbispora; species Microbispora bryophytorum. The sequence goes on from NZ_VIRL01000007.1 coordinate 243,072, forward strand.
ATCCTGACCGTGCGGCCGCCAGGTGGCAGCTCGGCCTTCGCGAGGTGGGCCCGCCAGACCGCCTCGGCGGAGGCCGGGTCGTCCCCCGCGTCGGCCACCAGGATCGCGCCGGGCTGCCGCTCCCCGGGCTCGGGACGGCGCAGCAGCCACAGGTCGGGGCCTCCGGGCGCCAGCGTGAAGACCGCGCGCAACGCGCCCGTCCGCAGCAGGTTCGCCCGGACGCGGCGTCCCGGGCGGCGGCTCGCGGCGGCGCCCGGCATCAGGACGGCCACCAGCCCGCCGGGCCGCACGTGGGCCAGGCAGTGCTGCACCCAGGCCAGCTCCGGCTCACCCCGCGGGGGCATGCCGTACTGCCAGCGGGGATCGCCGACGAGGTCCTCGTGGCCCCAGGCCCGCTCGTTGAACGGCGGGTCGCACACCACCGCGTCCACGAGCGTGTCCACGAGCGCGTCCACGAGCCCGTCCCCCGGCGCGTTTCCCAGCGTGTCCGCCGGCCGGTCCGGAGAGAACGCGTCGTGCCGCAGCGCGTCCCCGGGGACGACCCGGGCGTCCCGCCCGCGCAGCAGCAGCCGCAGCGCCGCGAGCAGCGCGACCGTCTCGTTGGCGTCCTGGCCGAGCAGCCGCGCCTTGTCTCCCGCCCCACCGGCCCCGGCGGCGTCCAGCAGGAGCGTGCCCATGCCGCACGCCGGGTCGAGCACCGTACGCGCCCCCGGGCAGGCCAGCCGGGTCATCAGGGCGGCCACGTCGGGCCGGGTCAGTGCCAGCCTGCGGCTGTGCGCCTCGGCGTACCGCTCGCAGAGGAATTCGAACGTGCCGGCCGCGCCGTTCCGCTCGGCCATCCCGGCGACCAGCCGGAGCAGGCCGGGCTCGACCGGCGTCGTGTCCCCCGCGCGCCGGGGCAGGTCGGCGGTCGCCTCGGCCACCGCGCCCGGGAGCCGTGCGGCGAATCCGGGGGTGGCGGACAGCCGCTTCCAGCCGACGGGATCGCGGAGCGTGTAGAGCAGGAACGCCCCGACCTCACCCAGCACCTCGCCCAGGCGCAGGTCGTCGGCCGAGGCGCGCAGCCGCTGCCAGACGCGGTCGCCCTGGGACACCTCGAACGACTTGCCGTTCCTGCGCAGCCACGCCTCCACTTCGGGGAGCGAGAAAAGCGGGCTGGAGGCGGTACCTCCGACCGGTTGGGGGAAGTCCTCGTACCGGCGGCGCCAGTTGCTGACCGCGGCCCTGCCGACATCGGCGAGCCGGGCGATGTCACCCGCGTTCACGGTCGCTTCGACCGCCGCTTCGACGGCCGCCTCGAGCGGGCTCGCGGCGGCCGGGCGCGCCGTCGCGTCCGTCGTGTCGTCCGCCTGGGCGTCGTGGCTCATGGCACGAGCCTAGCACTGTGCTTGTGAAGTGACTCAACCAATGGTTTACTCAAAACCATGACGCACAACCGTATTCGGTACGCCGCTGGGTCGGATGTCGGGCGCTCGCGTGCCAACAACGAGGATTCGGTGCACGCCGGCGAGCGCCTGCTCGCCATCGCCGACGGGATGGGCGGACACGGACACGGCGAGGTCGCCAGTGCGGCCGTCATCTCCACACTGGCCAGGCTGGAGGACGGTCCGGCTCCGGCCGACCCCGCCGCCGTCCTCGCGGACGCCGTGCGGGAGGCGGGGCAGCACCTGGGTGACCTCGCCGCGCAGGACCCGGCGCTCGAACGGATGGGCACCACCGTCACCGCGATGCTGTGGGACGGGCACGGAAAGTTCGCCCTGGCCCATGTCGGCGACTCTCGGGCGTACATGCTGCGTGACGGCGCGCTCTACCAGATCACGCGCGACCACACCCTGGTGCAGTCGCTGGTGGACGACGGGCGGATGAGCCCCGACCAGGCCGCCCGCCATCCACGCCGTTCCCTGCTGCTGCGGGCGCTGGAGACCAGCGGCCTGGCCGAGCCCGACCTGTCGCTACGCGAGGCGCTCCCGGGCGACCGCTACCTGCTGTGCTCCGACGGGCTCACCTCCGTCCTCGAACCCGAGGCGCTGCACCACGTGCTCACCACCGTCGCCGATCCGCAGGAGACGGTCCACCGGCTCATCGAGCTGGCCAACGAGGGCGGCGGGCCCGACAACATCTCGTGCGTGGTCGCCGACGTCGAAGCCGCCGACGCCTGAGACCTCACCTTCCCGGCCCGCGAAAGCGCTCTTGTTCGCCTCGAGATTCCGCAGAATATGCCGAGCGGTGCGCCCCGGGCGGACGTCAGACGGCCCAGCCGCCGTCGACGTTGATCGTCGCGCCGGTGACGTAGCGCCCGCCGTCGCCCGCCAGGTGGGCCACGGTCTCGGCGATGTCACCGGGCTGCGCGTAGCGGCCGAGGACCGTCAGTCCCCGGACGGTGTCGGCCATGGGGCTGTCTGCCGGGTTGGAGGCCGTGTCGGTCGGGCCGGGGTTGACGAGGTTGACCGTGATGCCGCGCGGCCCGAGGTCGCGGGCGAGCCCCTTGGTCATTCCGGTCATGGCCGTCTTGCTCATGGCGTACAGGGCGAAACCCGGGAAGACGGTCCGCTCGGCGACGTTGCTCCCGATCGTGATGATCCGGCCGCCCTCGGTCATGTGGCCCGCCGCCGCCCGCGCGGCCAGGAACGGCCCGCGCACGTTGGCCGCGAGCGTACGGTCGACCTCGTCCGGCCCCAGATCCTCGATCGGCGCGACGTGGAAGACCGCCGCGTTGTTGACGAGGACGTCGAGCCGGCCGAACTCCGCGGCGGCCTCGTCCACGGCGGCGGCGACCGCCGGGGCGTCGCCGTTGTCGGCCCGGATGACCAGCGCCCGCCGGCCCATCGCCTTCACCTTCTCGGCCACGGCGGCCGCGCTGTCGTCGTCGCGCTCGTAGGTCAGCGCCACGTCCGCGCCGCGCTCGGCCAGCTTGAGGACGACCGCCGCGCCGATTCCCCGGCCACCCCCGGTGACCAGGGCCGCCTTGCCGTTCATGTCGTTGAGCTCGTTCATGGGGTCGAGCATGGCGACAACGGCGCCGGGAGGTCCGGCGGCGATCGGACCTGTCGTTCGGGCCCCGCGAGGCCCTGTGAGCGGTCAGGCGCCGCGCGCCCGGAATGCGGCCGTCTTGACCCGGTTCTGGCAGGCCGTGGAGCAGAAGCGGCGGGTGCCGTTGCGGGAGGTGTCCACGTACACGCGGTCGCAGTGCGGCGCGGTGCACACGCCGAGCCGGTCGTGCAGCTCGCCGCCGAGCACCACGGCGAGGCCGGTCGCGCAACTGGCCGCGTAGTTTCCGGCCAGGGTGCCGCCCGCGGCGTGGAAGTGCAGGTGCCAGGGCTCCCCGTCGTGCCGGTCGAGGTGCGGGCGCGCGTCGGTCTCCGCCAGCAGGCGGTTCACGGTGAGCGCCGCCGTGTCCACGTCGCCGCGCGTCACGGCCTCGAACACGCCGCGCAGCCGCCCGGCGACCTCGGCGAGCGCGTCCGCCTCCGCCTCGGTGACCGCGGGCGCCCGCCTGTCGCCGGCCGCGAGGACATCGGCGACCGCGGCGGCCCGCGCCTTTCCCGTGGGCGGCTCGTACGACCGGCCCCGTGCCTCACCTTCGGTCAGCGCGTTGACCAGGCCGACGGCGACCGCCACCACACCATCGGTGTGACTGTTGAAGTTCACTTGACCAGTTACACCTTTGCGCTCTACGTTTGTAACTGCCGAAAGCATACACGCCAGTTACAAGGAGACGGCATGCTCACGTTCGACGTGGCCACCCGGTGGATCGACCGTTGGGACCGCCAGCAGGAGGGCTACCTTCCCGACCGGGAGGAGCGCTTCACCGCGCTGATCGACGCCGTCGAGGCCGGCGTGGGCCGCCCGGACCCCCTCGTGATCGACCTCGGCTGTGGCCCCGGCTCGCTGTCGGCCCGCCTGCTGGACCGCCTTCCCGGGGCCAGGATCGTCGCGGTCGACGCCGATCCCCTGCTGCTGTCGCTCGCCCGGGCCGCGTACGGCGACCGCCACGGCCTGCGCCTCGCCGACCTGGACCTGCGCGAACCGGGATGGAGTCAGGCGCTCGGCCTCGACCGTCCGGCGGACGCGGCGGTGAGCACGACCGCGTTGCACTGGCTGGCCGAGCACGACCTGCGCGCCGTGTACGCCGAGCTCGCGGCCGTGCTGCGACCGGGCGGGCTGTTCCTCGACGGCGACCACTTCAGCTCCGAGGACACCACTCCTGAGCTGGCGCGCCTGGAGCGGGCCATTCACGAGAGCGAGGAGCGGCGGCGCTTCGCCGGCGGCCGTCCCGAGGACTGGCGCGAGTGGTGGGACGCGATCGCCGCCGACCCCGAGCTCGCCGGTGTCGCGGCTCCCCGGCCGGCCACCGCGGCTCACCACGGCTCGGAGTCGCTCCACCTGTCCACTCACGTCGAGGCCCTGCGCGCGGCGGGCTTCGCCGAGATCGGGACGCTGTGGCAGCGCGGCGACAACCGCCTGCTCTGCGCCGTGCGTCCCTGACCTCCCCGGCCCGCCGGTCTCCCCGACCGCCCTGTCCGGCGGGGTTTGCCCGCCGCGTCGCCGGAAAGACGGACGCCATGACACCGACCGTGCTCACCGTCAACGCCGGCTCCAGCAGCCTCCAGCTGCATCTGGTGCGGGACGGCCGCGTGCTGCGGGCCGAGCACAGCGAACACAGCCCGGACCCCGCCGAGGCGGAGCGTACGCTGACGGACTTCCTGTCCGAGGCCGGCGCCGACGTGACCGCGGCCGGTCACCGGCTCGTCCACGGCGGCGAGGCCGTCCGCGCTCCGACGGTCGCCGACGACGACGTGGTGGAGGCCGTGCGCGGATACGCCGGCCTCGCGCCGTCGCACGTGCCGCCCGCGCTCGCGCTGGTCGAGGCGGCCCGGCGGGTGCTGCCGTCCGTGCCGCACGTGCTGTGTCCCGACACCGCCTTCCACGCCGGGCTGCCCGCCGCCGCCGCGACCTACGCCCTGCCCGCCGGATGGCGGCGCCGCTGGGGCCTGCGCCGCTACGGCTTCCACGGGCTGTCGTACGCCTGGGCGGCCCGCCGGGCGGCCGAGCTGCTCGGGCGCCCGGCCGGAGAGGTCAACCTGATCCTCACGCATCTCGGCGGCGGCTGCTCGGTCTGCGCCGTGCGCGACGGCCGCAGCGTGGACACCTCGATGGGGTTCACGCCGCTGGAGGGCGTGCCCATGAGCAGGCGTTCGGGCAGCGTCGATCCCGGCATGCTCCTGTGGCTGCTGTCCGGCTCGCGCCTCACGCTGGAGGAGCTGCGCGACGGGCTGGAGCACGGCTCCGGCCTGCTCGGGCTCTCCGACGGCCTGTCCGGCGACACCCGCGACCTGGTCGCCTCGTCCGAGGAGGCCGCCGCCTTGGCGCTCGATGTGTTCGCCTACCGGGTGAGCCGGGAGATCGCCGCCTCGACCGCCGCCCTCGACCGGCTCGACGCGCTCGTGTTCACCGGCGAGATCGGCTGGGACCAGCCCGAGGTGCGCGAGGCCGTGTGCGGCAGGCTGTCCCTCCTCGGCGTCGAGCCGCCCGCCGTCGACGACGTGGACCGGGACGGCGTCGTCAGCCCGAGTGGCGCCCGCCTGCCGGTCCTCGTCGTACGGCCCCGAGAGGAGCTCCAGGTCGCCCGGGAGACCCTCGCCGCGCTCGGCCGTCCCGCCGGTGAAGGCGGGCGGCCGTAGAATCCGCAGGCATGCGCATCTTCACCGTGGACTCCTTCACCGACCGGCCGTTCCGGGGCAATCCCGCCGCGGTCTGCCTCCTCGACGAGACCGTGCCGGACGAGTGGATGCAGGCGGTGGCCGCCGAGATGCGCCATTCGGAGACGGCCTTCGTGCTGCCGCACGGCGACGGGCCGTGCTCGCTGCGCTGGTTCACCCCCGCCGTCGAGGTCGCGCTGTGCGGGCACGCCACCCTGGCGACCGCGCACGTCCTCTACTCCCTCGGGGAGTCGGGCCGGCTGGAGTTCGACACGAAGAGCGGCGTGCTCGCGACCGAGCAGGCGGACGGCGGGCTGATCGCGATGGACTTCCCGGCGAAGCAGGCCACCCCGTGCCCGCCGCCGGACGGCCTCGTCGAGGCTCTCGGCGTCACGCCGGTGTGGACCGGCCGCAGCGAGTTCGACCTGCTGGTCGAGGTCGCCTCGGCCGGGGAGGTCCGGGCCGCCGACCCCGACATGGCGCGGCTGGCCGAGGTCGATGCCCGGGGCGTCATCGTGACGGCGTCCGGCGAGGGCACCTCCGCCGACTACGTCTCCCGGTTCTTCGGCCCTCGGGTGGGCGTGCCGGAGGACCCGGTCACCGGTTCGGCCCACTGCGTGCTCGCGCCGCACTGGTCGGGCAGACTCGGCCGGGACGCGCTCGTCGGGGAGCAGGTGTCGAGCCGCGGCGGGACCGTGCGCACGACCCTGCGCGGCGACCGCGTCGAGCTCGCCGGGCACGCCGTGACCATCTGGTCCGGCGAGCTGGAGGTCTGACCTCCTCCCCCTGCGGTCGCCCGCTCGTCACCCCCGGCCGTACGCAGGTCCGCACGGGATCCTCGTCCCGGGCGCCCGGTGTCAGGAGACCGGCACGGCGAGGGCGGCCTCGATCCGCCGGACGGCGGTGATCGCCCCGAACGCCAGCAGCCGCACGAGGTCGGCGTCGGACCGTCCGCCCCCGGCCTCCCGCCAGGCGGCGACGTCGGCGTCGGTCACCCGATAGGGCGCGAGGGCGGCCAGCAGGGCGAGCCTGGCGGCCGGGCGCTGCGCGGGTGCGACGTCCTCCAGCGGACCGGCCGGCCAGCCGGACAACGACGGGTGTTCGCCGTCCCAGCCGGCGACGGCCTCCACGACCGCGTCCCTGGCCGTGTCGTCCAGCAGATGGCCTCCCTCCCCCGCCGCCGCCCGCAGCGCGGTGAACGCGGTCCCGGCGGGGGTGCCCGCCGCCCAGGCCGGGACCGGGCCCGACGGCAGCCCACGCAGCAGCGGCAGCGCCTCGCCCCGGGGCAGCCTGCGGCGCACCGTCCTGGCGAGGGCCCTGCCGCCGATGCCGCGTACGAGCCGGGACCGCTGCAGGCCGGCGGGCAGGAGGTCGTCGGTCAGCAGCGACGACACCATCCGGTTGATGAAGTGGAAGGCAAGGGCCGTGCCGATGTACTCGGCCGCGTGGCCGGGCGGACACGGCGGCGCCTGCCCCGAGGTGGCCGTGCCGGTGGCCCAGGCGAACAGCCGGGCGTGCTCCGGATCGGACGGCCTCTCCCCGCGCGCGACCGTCTCGGCCAACTCGTGCTCGCCGGTCGCGTGCAGGAGCACGGTGTGCGCGTCGACGCAGAACGGGCACTTGTTGGCGAGGGAGACCCCGGTGGCGACGACCTCCTTGGCCGCCCTCGGGGCCTGCCCGGCGAGCAGCGACTCACGCAGCATCGCCCAAGTGGAGGCGAGCACCTCGGGAGCCGGGGACAACGTCAGGAACAGTGGCATGCGGGCCATGCCGAAATCACTGGCGATCTGGGCGTAGACCTGGGCGATCAGCCCGGCCGCCGCATCCGTGGGCACCGGGGTCACATAGCGGTACGGCGTCGGCATCTCGGCCTCCTCATCGGTCGTGCTGTCATGGCGACCGATCCTGCCGGGCGCGGCCGCCCCCGTCGTCGTACGGCGGAAGGCGTTGCGAGCCGCTCCCGGCACGGCCACCAGGCGGCGGCCGTACTACGGCGGGAGTAGTGCGGGATCGGTCCGCCGGGAGGAGGCGGGGCGAAAGGGACTCGGTCTACCCTTCTGACATGGACGGTGATCGCGAACGGCAGGCGTCCCCCAGCCCATCGGCGTCCCCGGAGTCACCCCGGTTCTACGCCTCGGATGCCGCGATCGCGGCTGTCGTGGCGGTGCTGCTGGCGAGCGGCACCCTGCTTCCCGGCTCGCCGAACGACCCCGCGCAGGTGGGGGTGGTCGGCTATCTGCTTCTGGTGGGCGGGTCCGCCGCCCTGGCCGCACGGCGGACGGCGCCCGTGACGGCGCTCGTCGTCGCCGCGGCCTGCATGATGACCTACGCCCTGAGGGTGCAGCCCGAGACCGCGACCGCCTTCCCCCTCCTGATCACCGTGTTCTCCGCGGCCACCGCGGGACGGCGTCTGTGGGCGGCGGCGGTCAGCGCCGCCTACCTCGCCGGTGTCCTGCTGGTGGAGCTCTCGGATCTCGGCACGCGAACCCCGCGCGAGGTGGTGGACCGGATCGGCCTGCTGGTCGGCTGGTTCGTCGCCGCCAACGTGGCGGGGGTCGTCTCCCGGCAGCGGCGGGCGTACCTGCGTCAGGCCGAGCAACGCGCCGTCGAGGCGGAGCGCACCCGTGAGGAGGTCGCGCTGCGCCGCGCGGGCGAGGAGCGGCTGCGCATCGCCAGGGAACTGCACGACTCGCTCACCCACAGCATCTCGATCATCAAGGTGCAGGCCGGCGTGGCCGTCCACCTGGCGCGCAAGCGGGGCGACGACGTGCCGGCCGCGCTGCTGGCGATCCAGGACGCGAGTGCGGACGCCATGCGGGAGCTGCGCGCGACGCTGGAGGTGCTGCGCGAACCCGGCCCCGACGACGCGCCGGGCACGGCCCGGGCCGACAGGATCGGCGAGCTGGTCGAGCGGGCACGGTCGGCGGGCGTGCCGGCCACGCTGGCGATCAGCGGCACGCCCCGCACCCTGCCGCCCGAGGTCGACCTGGCCGCCTACCGGATCGTGCAGGAGTCGCTCACCAACGTGGCGCGGCACGCGGGCCCCGCCTCGACGTCCGTGCAGGTCCGCTACCTGCCCGACGCCCTCGTCGTACGCGTCGAGGACGACGGCGGGGGGCTGCCCGCCGCGACGACGCCACGACACGGAGCGGACGGGGCCTCCGGGACGGGCACCGTGGTCCGGGCCGAAGCGGTTCGCGTGGGCGTCGGACTCACCGGCATGCGGGAGCGGGTGGCCGCGCTCGGCGGGCGGCTCCAGACCGGTCCGGGGACGGACGGCGGTTTCACCATCCACGCCGAGCTGCCCTTGCCGATGACGGAGGGGGCGGCGTGATCAGGGTGCTGCTGGTGGACGACCAGGCGCTCATCCGGGCCGGATTCAAAGCGCTGCTCGACGCCGAGGACGGCGTGGAGGTGGTCGGCGAGGCGGGCGACGGCAGCCAGGGCCTGGCGCTGGCCGAGCGGCATGTCCCCGACATCGCGCTCGTGGACATCCAGATGCCGGTGATGGACGGCATCGAGACGACCCGCCGCATCGCCGCCGATCCCCGCCTGGCCGCCACCCGGGTGGTGATCCTCACCAACTACGGACTCGACCGCTACGTGTTCGACGCACTGCGTGCGGGCGCGAGCGGCTTCCTGCTCAAGGACACCGAGCCGGTGGAGCTTCTCCACGCGATCAGGGTCGCGGCGCGCGGCGACGCCCTGCTGTCCCCGGCGGTCACCCGGACGCTCATCAGCGAGTACGTCTCGCGCCCGCCGGACGCCGTGCCGACGACCGCTCTCGCCGAGCTCACCAACCGCGAACGGGAGGTCGTCGCCCTGGTCGCGCACGGCCTCACCAACGAGGAGATCGCCGCGCACATGGTGATCAGCCCGTTCACCGCCAAGACCCACGTGAGCAGGGCGATGACCAAACTCGGCGCGCGGGACCGCGCCCAGCTCGTCGTCTTCGCCTACGAGTCCGGCCTGGTGATCCCCCGCAATTCCGCCAAGCGCGGCTGACCCGTTCTCCCCGGCCTCGGGGACGCGGGGACGCGGGGACGCGGGGACGCGGGGTCGGGGTTCGCCTTTCGCCGCGCCGCCCTGACGAGGTTCAGGCGTGGCGCTCGCGCAGGCGGGCCGCCGCCTCGACCACGTGGGCGAGCGCCGCCTCGACCTGCTCGTACGAGCGGGTCTTCAGCCCGCAGTCGGGGTTGACCCACAACCGCTCGGCGGGCACCGTCCGCAGCGCCTCCGTGAGCAGGCGCTCCACCTCGCCGGCGCCCGGCACCCGCGGCGAGTGGATGTCGTACACACCGGGTCCCAATCCCCTGGGGAACGCGCCGACCGCGCCGAGCAGGCGCCCCCGCGAGCGCGCCGACTCGATGCTCGTGACGTCGGCGTCGAGGGCGTCGATCGCGGCGAGGATCTCGTCGGCGTCCGAGTAGCACAGGTGTGTATGGATTTGGGTGTGTTCGCTCACGCCGGAGGTGGCCCATCGGTAGGCCGCGACGGCCCACTCCAGGTAGGCGGCCTGCTCGGCGCGCCGCAGCGGCACCAGCTCACGCAGCGCGGGCTCGTCGACCTGGATGACGCGGACGCCCGCCTCCTCCAGGTCGCCCACCTCCTCCCGTACGGCGTCGGCGACCTGGAACACCACCTCGCGCAGCGGCAGGTCGTCGCGGACGAACGACCACGCCACGATCGTCACCGGGCCGGTGAGCATGCCCTTGACCGGCTTGCTCGTCAGCGACTGGGCGTACCTCGCCCAGCGGACGGTGATCGGCTCCGGCCGCCGCACGTCGCCGTGCAGGAGCGGCGGGCGGGTGCAGCGCGAGCCGTACGACTGGACCCAGCCGTGCCGGGTGACGGCGAAGCCGTCGAGGTGCTCGGCGAAATACTGCACCATGTCGTTGCGCTCGGGCTCGCCGTGCACGAGGACGTCCAGCCCCAGCCGCTCCTGCAGTGCGATGACCTGCTCGATCTCCGCGCGGACCATGCTCTCGTACGCCGCCTCGCCGATCTCCCCGGCCGCCAGGGCCGCCCGGGCCCGGCGCAGCTCGCCCGTCTGGGGGAAGGAGCCGATCGTGGTGACCGGGAGAAGCGGCAGCTTCAGATGCTCGGCCTGCGCCACGGCCCGTACGGCGTAGGGGGCGCGGCCCTCCGCCGTACGGGCCCGGGAGGCGCGCGGACGTCCGGGTGCGGCGGCGGGTCCGGGCAGGTGATGGCCGGGCGCGGGATGGCCGGGCGCGGGATGGTCGGGGGCGGCCGTGAGCAGAGCGGCCAGTTCGACCACCTCGGCGACCTTCTGCTCGGCGAACGCCAGCCGCTCCCGCAGCGCGGGATCGAGGCCGGTCTCCCGTTCGGCGTCGTAGGGCACGTGGAGGAGCGAGCACGACGTGCTCACCGTGACCCGCCCGGCGCGCTCCCGCGCGGCGTGCAGCGTGGCCAGCGCGCGGTCCAGGTCGGCGCGCCACACGTCCCGCCCCGACACCACGCCGGCGACGACCGTCTTGCCGGCCAGGGCGTCCACACCCTGGGCCGTGCCCCGGACGAGGTCCAGGCCGACGGCCTCGACCGGCGTTCCGGCCAGCACGGGCAGCGCGTCGCCGAGATCCCCGAAATAGGAGGCGACCAGCAGCGCGGGCCGGTGCTCCAGCCGCCCCAGCCGCCCGTACGCCGCCTCGACCGCGGCCAGTTCGGCGGGGGTGCGGTCGGCGACCAGGGCGGGCTCGTCCAGCTGCACCCAGCCGACGCCCTCCGCGGCCAGCTCGCCCAGCAGGCGCGCGTACACCTCGACCACGTCGTCCAGCCGGTCGAGCGGGGTGAACCCGTCCGGGCTGCCCAAGCTGTCCGGGCTGTCCGGGCTGCCCAGGCTGTCCGGGCTGCCGGGGGCGGCCTGCGACAGCAGCAGGAACGTCACCGGCCCGATCAGCACCGGCCGGGTCTCCAGCCCCAGCGCGCGGGCCTCGCGCACCTCGGCCAGCGGCTTGGCGGCGTCGAGCGAGAAGACCGTGTCCGGGCCGATCTCGGGAACGATGTAGTGGTAGTTGGTGTCGAACCACTTGGTCATGCGCAGCGGGGCGATCCCCTCGGCGCCCCGGGCCATCGCGAAGTAGGTCGCCAGGTCGTCGTCGTGCCGGTAACGCCCGGGCACCGCGCCCAGCAGCACCGCGGTGTCGAGCACCTGGTCGTAGTAGGAGAACGTGTTCGACGGCAGTCCCTCCAGGCCGAGCGCGGCGAGCCGCCGCCAGGTGTCCTCCCGCAACCGCCGCGCGGTCTCCTCCAGGTCCGCCCGGCCGGAACGCCCCTCCCAGTACGACTCCAGCGCCCGCTTCAACTGCCGATCCGGCCCGATCCGCGGATACCCCAGCACGGTCGATGCGGGAAAAGACGGCGTCATCACCACTCCTCATGTGTCGAACAGGACGTCCCGCATCCTCCTCGTACGTGGCTTTGCCGCGCCGGATCCATCACCCATGCTTATGGATCACTTCGACCTACCGTGGGGTGTCCATGCGCTGGGTGCCGATGACCGACAGCAGCCGTAGCGCCTCGTCGGACGGCGAACCGGGGACCGCCGTGTAGATCACCATCTGCTGGTCGCGGTCGGCGATGTCGAGGGCATCGCAGTTGACGACGATCGGGCCGACCAGCGGGTGCTGGAAGGTCTTGCACAGCGTGGGCCCGGCCGCCACGTCGTGGGTGGCCCACAGCCGCGCGAACTCCGGGCTCTTCGCGAGGAGTTCGTCCACCAGCCCGGTCACCTCGGGTGCGTCGGGGTAGCGGGCGGCGGCCGCACGCAGGCGCCGGGCCGCGTGCCGGGCGAAGTCGTCGGCGTCGGAGACCCCGTACAACCGCCGTCCCTCGTGGTGCGGGCCGAGGAACACGCGGCGCACCAGGTTGCGGTCGCGCCGGGACACGGCCGAGAAGTCCTCCATGAGGGCGGCCGCCAACTCGTTCCAGGCGAGCACTTCGAGCGTCGCGGACGTCACGAACGCGGCGGCCTGCGGCAGCCGCGCCAGCAGGTCCAGGATGCTCTGCCGCACCTCACGCGAGGGCCCCGGCGGCGGGGCGGGCGGGGCGCCGGCGAGGTGATGGAGATGGGCGCGCTCGGCGTCCGACAGGCGCAGCGCCCGGGCGAGCCCGGCCAGCACCTCGCGCGACGGGCGCGGGCCGCGGGCCTGCTCCAGCCGCGTGTAGTACTCCGTCGAGATGAACGCCAGTTGCGCCACCTCCTCACGCCGCAGGCCCGGGGTGCGGCGCCTGGGCCCGGCGGGCAGTCCCACGTCGGCGGGGCTGATCCGCTCGCGCCTGCTGCGCAGGAAGTCGGCCAGTTCTCGTCGGTTCACACCTCCAGTGTGCGCGAGGCTCGGAGGCGATCCAGGTACTGCCGATGCCTGGATGGGCCGCGCGCACCGGGCCAGGCTCACTGCCATGGACAACACACTCACCACCGGCACATCCACCCCCGCCACGCCCGGCGCTCCGGGCCTGCTGACCGGCAAGGTCGCCTTCATCAGCGGAGCCGGACGCGGCATCGGGGCGGCGGCGGCGCGGCTGTTCGCCCGGGAGGGCGCCCGAGTGCTGCTCGCGGCCCGGACCGAGGCCGAGTTGAAGGCGGTGACCGAGGAGATCCGGGCGGCGGGCGGCACCGCCGAGCACGTGGTGTGCGACCTGGCCGACGCGTCGAGCGTGCGGGCCGCCGTGAGCCGCGCGGTGGACCTGTACGGCCGGCTCGACGTCGCCTTCAACAACGGGGCGACCGGCCAGCAGCCCGGCCCGATGGACCGGATGCCGGAGGACGAGTTCGACCGCGTCTACGCCGTGAATCTCAAGGGCGTCTGGCTGGCCATGGCCGCCGAGGTGGAGGCGATCCGGGCCACCGCGGGCACGGGCGCCATCGTCAACAACTCGTCCGTGGGCAGTTGGGGAGGCAACCCGGAGCTTCCGGCCTACGGTGCGATGAAGCGGGCGGTCAACAGCCTCACCGAGTCGGCCGCCGTCACCTACGGCCCCGAAGGCATCCGCGTCAACGGGATCGCTCCCGGCAACACGCTCACCGAGATGATCCGCGCCTGGGAGGCGGAGTCCCCGGGGCTCCAGGAGCGGCTCACGGCGCGGACGCCGCTTCGCCGCGGAGCCGACCCCGCCGAGATCGCCGAGGCCGCCGCCTGGCTGCTGAGCGACCGTGCCTCCTTCGTGACCGGCGCCGTCCTGCGGGTCGACGGCGGCGCCCGGGTCTGAGCCGGGGAGGATCTCCTCCCCCGCGAGGTCCGGGCCCGCCGCCCCGGCTACAAATGCCTCCGCCGGGGTCCCTCGTCTGGTCCCGCGCGGATTCATCAACTGTCCTTATGGACGCTCGCACTGGTAGCGCCGGACGCCGCCCCCGGCGGCAGGCGGGAAAGGCGCTCACGGGCGCCGCGCGGCGGCCAGGAACATGGGCACGGCGAGGAACAGCCTGTCCCGCCGCGCGCGGCCGGTCTGCTCCGCGATCCAGTCGTCGGCCTGGCACCTGGTGACCGCCCCCGCCGCGTACGCGCCCTCGGCCACGCCGGTGACCATCGGCAGGAGCGAACCGTCCGTGAAGACACCCGTGCGGACCTCGGCGGTGACGTCGGCGAAGCCCGCGTCGAGCAGGAGGGTGCGGTGACGGCGGGCCGCGTGCGGGCTGGGCACGGCGTCCGCCCTCGCCCGCACCATGACCCGGGTGAGAGCGGGGTCGTCCGAGTCGATCACGAACGTGTCCCAGTCCTGCCCCATTAGGACGATCCGCCCGCCCGGGGCGAGCACCCGCCACGCCTCGGCCGCCGCCCGCGCCGGATCGGCCAGGGCGTGGTAGACCTTGTCGGCCCGATAACCGGCCAGCTCGCCGTCCCCGAACGGCAGGTCGCAGGCGTCCGACCGGCGGAACTCCAGGCCCGGGTGCCGCGACCGGGCGACCTCGATCACCTGCCCGTCCACGTCCAGGCCGATCGGTCGCGCGCCCAGGGCAGCCATCTCCGCGACGGCCAGTCCGGCGCCGCAGCCCACGTCCACCACACGGCTCCCGGCGGCCAGGCCGAGAAGTTCGTACGAGCGGGCGCGCAGCGCCGCCTGGCCCGGATGCCTGTCCACACGGTCGAGAAGGGCGATGAGGGATTGGTTCGACATGGGGGACAGCGTCCGACTTAATGTCGGCATGAAGTCAAGCGCGACCATCGGCATCGGCGAGGCGGCCGCCCGGTTCGGCCTTGCGACGCACGTCCTGCGGCATTGGGAGTCGGTGGGGCTGCTGACGCCCTCCCGGGTCGCGGGCGACCGGCGCCGTTACGGCCCCGACGACCTCTTCCGGGTGGCCGTGATACTGCGGGCGAAGGAGGCCGGGCTCGGGCTCGACGAGATCCGCGAGATGATCGCCACCCGCGCGGCGGTCGAGCGGCGGGAGATCCTCCGCCGGCGGCGGGCCGAGCTCCTGCGGCGCATCGAACAGGCCCGCGCGGCGCTGGAGGTGCTCGAGTGCGCGCTGGACTGCGACCACGACGACGTCACCGGCTGCGCGCACTTCCAGCAGGCCGTACGCGAACGGATCGGCCTGCCTGCGCCCGCGCCGATCGCCGGCGGCCGATGACGGGAACGGTCACCCGGCGGCAGCGCGGTCCTGCGGGCCCGGAGCCGTACGGAGGGTGATGACGATCTCGGCGATCGCGACCGATCCGTGCGACCCGGACGTCAGGGGTGGGCGCGAAGGGCGGCGAGGAGCCAGGCGAAGTCGTCCGCGTGGGACGGCTTCGGCTCCCTGCCGTTGATCACCGCCATGAGATGCCGGTAGCGCTCGGCCTCGGCGAACAGGCCGGCCTCCAGGCGTTCCCTGACCGCCGCCCGGCCGTCGGCGTCCATGTCGCCGAGCATGCGGCCGACGACCTCGGCGGCCTCGGGCGAGTCAGGGCGCACCCCGCTCTCCCGGGCCTGACCCACCTGCCAGACGACCTTCTTCGCGAACCACATGAAGGCACCCGGCGCCTGCCCCGCGCGGCCGCGCGTGTTGTGCTCCACCATGTCGCGCATGCGCCGCCGGAAGTCCGGGTCGCGCACGAGCTCGGCGAGCTCCACCCAGGCGTCCACCTGCTCGGGCGTGGGGTCGTCGGGCAGGCCGGCCTCGGTGTGCCGCTGCCGGTTCCTGAGCTCCGGATCGGCGTCCGGGCCGCCGAAGACCTCGTCCACGAAGCTCTCAATGACGCGCCGCCGTTGCTCGGCGGACAGCCGTGCCAGATCGTTCAACCGTTTCGTCTCCTCCGTGCCGGACCGCCGCCTCGCGACGGTGCTGAGCACCGCGCGCCGGATCCGCAGGGTGCGGATCTGCGCGTCCAGTGCGTCCACATGGACGGCGGCGACGTCGGCCAGGGTGACCTTCCGCTCCAGCACCCGCCGTACGTCGTCCAGGCCGAGACCGAGATCCCGCAGCGTCCTGATCAGCTCCAGCCTGGCCACGGCGCCGGCGTCGTAGAGCCGGTAGCCTCCCTCGCTCCGCTCCGCGGGAGGCAGCGCGCCGACGTCCGACCAGTACCGGATCGTGCGCACGGGCATCCCGGTGCGGCGGGAGAGCCATCCGATGGTGAACAGCCCCTCGTCGTCCATGGCACCGAGTCTGGTCTCTCCACCGGCTGGAGACTCAAGGGCGGAATCCCCCGGCTATGCCGCGGGTCCGAAAGTCTCTAATGTGGGGCACCGATCATGTGACGGCAGGAGGATCCGGTGAGCGAAGGCCCGGCGGACGGCCCCGGCGAGGAGAACCGTCCCAAGCTCGACACGAGCGTGCCGCACTCGGCACGCATCTGGAACTACTTCCTGGGGGGCAAGGACCACTTCACCGTCGACCGCGAACTCGGCGAGCAGATCCGGCAGGCATACCCCGGCATCGTCGACATCGCACGGCAGTCGCGGGGCTTCCTCGGCCGGGCGGTGCGGCACCTGGCGGGCGAGGTGGGCATCCGGCAGTTCCTCGACATCGGCACCGGCCTGCCGACCGCCGACAACACCCACCAGGTGGCGCAGCGGGTGGCGCCGGAGTCCCGGGTCGTGTACGTCGACAACGACCCCCTCGTCCTGGTGCACGCGAACGCCCTGCTGATCAGCAGCCCGCCGGGCGTGACCGACTACGTCGAGGCCGACGTACGCGAACCGGACGAGATCTTGAGCGCCGCGTCGAAGACGCTCGACTTCGGCGAGCCGGTGGCGCTCATGCTGCTCGGGATCATGGGCCAGGTGCTCGACGACGAGGACGCGTACGCGATCGTGCGCCGGCTCATGGCCGCTCTGCCCTCCGGCAGCCACCTGGTGTTCGAGGACGGCACGAAGGTCGTCCTCCCCGAGGCGGCCGACGAGGCGGAGCGCATCCGCGCCGAGGGCGGCGACCCCTACCGGTTGCGGACGCCCGGGCAGATCGCGCGCTTCTTCGACGGGCTCACGCTGCTGGAGCCGGGGGTGGTGTCGGTGTCGCGGTGGCGGCCCGACCCCAGCCAGTTCGGGGAGGCCTCCGAGGTCGACGCGCTGTGCGGGGTCGCCCGCAAGCACTGACCCCGGCACGCCCCGCACTGCGCCCCGCCACTGCGCGCCGCCACTGCGCGCCGTGCGCCGGCGTCTACCGCCCGTTGCCGCGGGTAGGAGTTCCAGCACGGGGACAGGAGGCGCATGACCGAGATCGGCGCGCTGCTCGACGCGCTCACGGACGCGATCAACTCCCAGGACGAGGAGCGGGTGCTTCGCTGCTTCTCCACGGGAGCGGTCTTCGTCACGCCCGCCGGGGTGCTGGAGGGCCACGAGCAGATCGGCTGGTACTTCCGGCAGCTCTTCACGGCGTTTCCCGACATCCACAACGAGCTCATCACGCGGGCCGTCCTCGACGACACCATCATCACGGAGTGGACGTTCAGAGCCACCCACACCGGGGTGTTGCTGCTGCCGGGCGGCACGGAGATCATGGGCACCGGCCGCCATGTGATCTTCGGGGCGGCGGGCGGCTACACGATCGGCGAGGACGGCGTGTTCGCCAGCGCGCGGGTCTACTACGACCAGTTGACGTTCTACCGTCAGACAGGCTGTGACCTGCGTCTGCGCAGGACCGCCTGATCTCCTCATACTGGAGCGTGGACTCCGGCCCGCCGCTGCGCGACATCGGCTGCTTCGCCCTCGTCGCCCGGCACCTCAGCTTCTCCCGCGCCGCCGCCGAACTGGGCGTCTCCCAGCCCGCCGCGAGCCAGGCCGTCGGCCGTCTCGAGCGCGCGCTCGGGGTCCGCCTGTTCGAGCGGACCAGCCGGGAGGTCCGTCTGTCTCCGGCCGGCAAGGCGCTGCTGCCGTACGCCGAGGCGTTGCTGGGGTCGGCGGCCGCCTTCTCGGCCGAGGCGAGGCGGCTCGCCGCGCCGGAGGGCGCCGATGTCCGCCTGGCCTATCCCCCGCCGGTCGGCGGCCTCGCGGCGCGGATCGCCCGCCGGATGGCGCGCCACGACCCCCCGGCCGAAGTGGAGCTGTGGCCGGCCGGCCGGACCGCCGCCGTCGCGGCCCTCGCCGCCGGCGAGGTGACGGCGGCCATCCTCGCGGCCCCGTTCCCGCGGGAGCTGACCACCGCCGCCCGTTTCCACGTGCCCGTCGGGCATCTGGCCGTGCCGGCCGGGGACCCGCTCGCCGGCCTGCCCCGCCTCCAGCCAGAACGGCTCGCGCGGCACCGCGTCCTGATGCCGCGCGAACGCCCGCCCGGCGGGATGTGGGCACGGCTCGCCGCCCGCGTCGGGCCGCACCTGCAGCACGTGGCGGCCGACGAGATCGACGACTTCGCCGCCGCGCTCGACCTGGTCGCGGCCGGCGTCGGCCTGCTGCCCACGCCCTCCCTGGTCGTCGCGTCCGTCCGCAGGGACGACATCGCCTTCGTCCCCCTGGACGCGGGCGACCTTCGCCTGACATACGCGCTCGCGTGGCAGGGCGAACGGCTGTCGGCCCGGTTGATGGCACTCGTGCGGACGGCGCAGGAGTGCCTCTGGACGAGGTAGCCCGCCGGTTCCCGGCGGTGATGCGAGAAAGTTTCATGCTGCCCGCCGGCGCGGGGCCGTCCGCGCCCGTGGAGAATCGGCAGGTGGCCAGGGTGGCGTCATGGATTTGCCGACAAGGTGTCGCCATTTCCTGACGGAGGATTACTTGAACTCTTGACTATGGATGCTTATGTGAGCATTCTTGGGGTTACACCGCCCTGCGCGTATTCGCCGTCGAATAAGCGAGGAGCGGCAGCCGTGGCCCATACCGGAACCGCCGAAGCCGCCAGCGACGATGCTGCCTATTTCGGGATTTGACCAGCGGTTCTGGGTCTTTTGCTCGCACATCCGCGCGGCTCAACGCCACCGGACGTCCAATTCGCCGACAATGTGAGCCACGGAACACAGGAAATAACGGCCGATTTACGTTGCCATGACTGCGAATAGGCGGCGGCCGGAGTTTCCCGTTTCCCTTCCGCCGGATCTCTGTATTCCGGCGCGTTCCCATCGGCCGGCCCGGATCACGTTCGCGCGCATGCGCGCGGCACGTCCGGCAGGCACGACAAGAAGGTGATCACATGAAAACGGACCAGATCAGGGGACCAGTCCTCTCGCTTTTCCGCATCGTGGCGGGGCTGCTGTTCGTCTGCCACGGTGCGGCGACGATCTTCGGCGTGCTGGGCGGCAACCGCGGCACCGGTCACGCCATGGCCTTCGGCACATGGCCGGGCTGGTGGGCGGCGGCCATCCAGCTGATCTTCGGGACGCTCGTCCTCGTCGGGCTGTTCACCCGCGTCAGCGCGCTGCTGTGCTCCGGCTCGATGGCGTACGCGTACTTCATGGTCCACATGCCGCAGGGCCTGTTCCCGATCCAGAACGGCGGCGAGGCGGCGGCGATGTTCTGCTGGTCGTTCTTCCTCATCACGGTTCTCGGGCCCGGCGCCTGGGCGCTGGACACGCTGATCCACCGGGCGCGGAACCACCAGGAGGAGGCCGAGACGTACGCGCCCGCGCCGGCACAGGCGTAGCCACACCGCGCCGCCGCCCGCAGGGCGTCTCGCGGCCGGACGTCACGGGCGTCCGGCCGCGAGGCAGGCGGGCCGCCCTCTCCGGCCCGATCACTCCCCGGCGGCCTCCGCCGCGCCGTCCCACCCCTGAGACTGTTGGAAGGCGTGAACCTGAGTGGTCCCCCGTCCGACTGTGCAGGAGGACGGGAGGACGAGATGACCGACGAGCTGCTGGTGGTGCGCGCCCAGCTGGGCGAGCGCGCGGCGCTGGCCGAGCTGGTGGCCCGCTGGCGGCTGCCCGTGTGGACGTACGTGCGGCGCATGCTCGACGCCGAGCGGGCCGATGACGTCACCCAGGAGATCTGGCTGGCCGTGATCCGCGGCCTGCCCCGGCTGCGGGAACCCGGCCGGTTCGCGCCCTGGCTGTTCACCATCGCGCGCCGATCGGTCACCGACCGTCTGCGCGGCCAGTACGCCAGGGAGCACGAGGCCGTGCACGAGGCCCTGGCGGCCGGTGACATGACCGTCGACGATCCCGTGGACGCCGCGGTGGACCGCGCCGAGCTGGTGAGCCTCCTGTCGGGCCTGCCCATGCCGGAGCGGGAGATCCTCGTCCTGTTCTACCTGCAGGACCTCTCGGTGGAGGACTGCGCGCAGATCTGCGAGATCCCCACCGGGACGGTCAAGTCGCGGCTCAACCGCGCACGTCGCCTGTTGCGCGCGCATCTGGAGGAGAAGGGATACCGGCCATGACCGAGGAGCCGCGGCTGTCGGCACGGGAGATGATCGAGCGGCTCGAACCGGCGCTGTCGCGCGCCAGGCGCGTCCGGGCGGTGGTGTCGTTGCTGTCCGGGCTGTCCGGCACGGCGTTCATGATCGCCCTGTGGACAGGCGAGCCCGGCCCGCTCCCCAGCCGTACGCAGGTGGTGTTCGCCCTGCTCATCGTTGCCTGTCTGGCCTGGGCGGGCTACGGCGGATGGCTGCTCATGCGCAGAGTGCCGCTGTTCGCCACCGATCGCGTGATCGCCGCATGGATCGCTCTGGCCGCTTCGCTCGCCACCACCGCCGCCCTCGCCACGATGGCGGTGCGGCGGGGCACCGGCCTCGCCCCCGTACTGGGGGTCGGAGGGCTGTTCGTGGCGGCCGCACTGGTGCTGACCGTGCTGACCCACACCCGCCGGGCGGCGCTGCTGCGCCGGGCACGAGAGCTCAGGCGGACGCATCCGGCGTCCCGCACGCACACGTCCGGGAACTGACCCGGCGAGACGGAAAGGCGCTGGAGATGGCACACAATCCGAAACTCATCCGCCGCCGGTTCGGCAGTAGGGCGCTGCTCGCGGTGACCCTGGTCGTCGCCGGAGTTCTCCTCGTGGGTGTGCTCATGCTGCTGCTGTGAACGCCGCGCGGAACTGAAAGTTTCAGCTCGCGGCGTGCCCTCGGCCGCGCTGACCTGGACGTACCGCTCCGTGACCGGAGCGTGCTTGGATCGCGCCACCTCGCGTACGCACGATCCGGGCGGGAGGTCTGCACGAGATCGTCCCGCCCGTTCCCGGGGCGGCCCCGCGCGGCGGGGCCGGCCCGTCGTCCTTTCCGAGGGGCACGTGATGCGACTACCGCGACGACTGCTGAGCGCGAGCACGGCGACCGCACTGGCCGGCGCCCTGCTGGCCGTCACCTCGACCTCCGCCCCCGTCGCGGCCGCCTCCTTCAACTACGGGGAGGCGCTGCAGAAGTCGTTCCTGTTCTACGAGGCGCAGGAGTCGGGACACCTCCCGTCCACCAACCGGGTGACCTGGCGGGCCGACTCGACGGTCAACGACGGCAAGTCCGCCGGGGTGGACCTGTCGGGCGGCTTCTACGACGCGGGCGACCACGTGAAGTTCGGCTTCCCGATGGCGGCCATGACCACGACGCTGGCCTGGGGCGGCGCGGACTACCGGGCGTCCTACGAGCGCTCGGGCCAGCTGCCGTACCTGCTGAACACGCTCCGGCAGTCGAACGACTACTTCATCAACGCCCACCCCGAGCCGAACGTCCTGTACGTCCAGGTCGGCGACGGCGGCGAGGACCACTCCTACTGGGGGGCGCCGGAGACCGTCGAGGCCAAGGGCCACAAGCGGCCGGTCTACAAGATCACCGCGTCGTGCCCGGGCACCGACGTCGCCGCCGAGACCGCCGCCGCGATGGCCGCCTCGTCCATCGTCTTCCGGCCGACCGACCCGTCGTACGCCGACACGCTACTCACCCACGCCAGGCAGCTGTTCACGTTCGCCGACTCGACCAAGGGGACGAACGGCCGCGACACGGCGTACGTGAACTGCGTCAGCGCCGCCCAGGGGTTCTACAACTCCACGGGCGAGGGCGGGCAGGTCGAGGGCGCCACGAAGATGTACTGGGACGAGCTGGCCTGGGCCTCCGTCTGGCTCTACCGGGCCACCGGCACCGCGAGCTACCTCGACCGGGCGCGCGAGTTCTACCCGAAGATGGGCAGCCAGGAGGACCCGGGCAGCAACGGGCAGCAGGTGCCGGTCTTCAACTTCGGCTTCGGCTGGAACGACAAGCAGTACGCCGTCTACGAGCAGATGGCCGAGCTGACCGGCGAGCAGACCTACAAGAACGACGTCCAGCGCTACCTCGACTACTGGACGGTCGGATACAAGGGCAAGAAGGGCACGGTCACGCCCGGCGGCCTCGCCTACATCTTCTACTGGGCCTCGCTGCGCATGGCCGCCAACACCGCCTTCGTCGCGATGAGGTACGCCGACTTCCTCGGCTCCGGCGACTCGCTCTACGCGCGCTACCACGACTTCGGCAAACGACAGGTCGACTACGCGCTCGGCGACAATCCCCGCCACTCCAGCTACATGATCGGGTTCGGGACGAACCCGCCGCGCAACCCGCACCACCGCGGCGCGCACGGCTCCTGGACCAACGCCGGTCCCGACGGCGAGCCCACCGTCAGCAGGCACGTCCTCTACGGCGCCCTCGTGGGCGGCCCGGACGGCGCCGACGCCTACACCGACAGCCGCGGCGACTACGTGAAGAACGAGGTCGCACTCGACTTCAACTCCGGAATCACCAGCTCGCTCGCCGTCCTCTACGGCGAGTACGGCGGCTCGCCCCTGGCCACGCTGCCGCGCGAGACCCCCGACGGCCCGGAGTTCTATCTGGAGCCGACCATCACCCACACGAGCCGGGAGACGGCGGCCAAGACGTTCGTCATCAACAAGTCGGCCTGGCCGGCGACCGTGCTCGACAAGGCGAAGTTCCGCTACTACTTCACCCTGGACGGCTCGACCACGGCGAGCCAGGTCACGGTGAGCACGTCCTACACGCAGTGCAAGCAGCCGACCGGGCCGCACCTGCTGGAGGGCCGCACCTACTACGCCGAGGTCGACTGCACCGGGACGCTCATCTTCCCCGGCGGCCAGTCGGAGTTCCGCCGCGAGGTGCAGCTGCGCATCGGCGTGGCCGACGGCGCGACGTGGGACCCGTCCAACGACTGGTCGGCCAAGGGCGCGGACCACATGACCCTGTACGGCAACGACGGCCGCCTCATCTGGGGCACGTCACCCGGCGCCGAGCCCTCGCCCAGCCCCAGCGTCTCCCCGTCCGCGTCGCCGTCGCCATCACCCAGCCCGTCGCCGTCGCCGTCCGCGTCACCCTCGCCGTCGCCGTCGCCCAGCCCGTCGGCTTCGCCTTCGCCCAGCCCATCGCCGTCCCCCTCGCCGTCCCCCAGACCCTCGCCCAGCCCGTCCCCCTCGCCGAGTCCGTCGCCGTCGCCCTCGGCCGGCGCCGGCTGCACGGTGACGTACGCGCCCAACGACTGGGGCGGCGGGTTCACCGCGACCGTCACGATCGCCAACACCGGCACCACCGCGATCAACGGCTGGACCCTGAAGTTCGCCTTCTCCGGCAACCAGAAGATCAGCCCGCCCGGCTGGTCGGCCACCTGGACCCAGACCGGAGCCAACGTGACGGCCGCCGGCTTCGACTGGAACAGGACCATCAACCCCGGACAGTCCGTCCAGATCGGCTTCCAGGGCACCTACAGCGGCGCCAACCCCAGCCCGGCCGCCTTCACCCTCAACGGCACCACCTGCTCCTGAGATGAGGCCCCCGATGAGACTCCTGTCCCTGGGCGGGGTGGCCGCAGTGCTGGCCGCCCTGCTCGTCCCGGGCCCGGCGCCCGCTCAAGCGGCGAGCTCGTACAACTACACCGAGGCTCTGCAGAAGTCGATCTACTTCTACGAGGCGCAGCAGTCCGGTAAGAAGCCCGCCTGGAACCGGGTGGAGTGGCGCGGCGACCGCACGCTGAACGACGGAAAGTCCGCCGGAGTGGACCTGTCCGGCGGCTGGTACGACGCGGGCGACCACGTCAAGTTCGGCTTCCCGATGGCGTTCACCACGACCATGCTGGCCTGGGGGCTGGTCGAGAACCGCACCGGCTACGGCACCCAGCTCACGCCCATGCTGAACAACCTCAAGTGGGCCACCGACTACCTGATCGCCGCCCATCCCGAGCCGGAGACGTTGTACGTCCAGGTGGGCGACGGCAGCGTGGACCACGCGTACTGGGGTCCGCCCGAGGTGATCGACATCAAGGGCATGGCGCGGCCGGTCTACAAGATCACCCCGTCGTGCAAGGGCACCGACGTCGTCGCCGAGACGGCCGCCGCGATGGCGGCCTCCTCGATGGCCTTCCGCGCGGCCGATCCGTCGTACGCGGACACGCTGCTGACCCACGCCAGGCAACTGTTCACGTTCGCCGACACGACCAAGGGCTCCAACGGTCAGGACACGGCGTACACGAGTTGCGTGCCAGGCATCTCCGGCTACTACAACTCGACCTGGGAGGGCGGCTCCGACCACCCGGGCGCGACCAAGATGTACTGGGACGAGCTGGCCTGGGCGGCCGTGTGGCTCTACCGGGCCACCGGCACCGGGAGTTACCTGGACAAGGCCCGCGAGTTCTACCCGAAGATGGGCAGCGAGCCCGACGTGGGCCAGGGCGCGGGCGGGACCATGGTGCCCGCCTACACCTTCGGCCTCGGCTGGAACGACAAGCAGTACGGCGTCTACGCCCTGATGGCCGCGCTGACGGGCGAGCAGACGTACAAGGACGACGTCCAGCGCTACCTCGACTACTGGACGGTCGGATACAAGGGCAAGAAGGGACCGGTCACCCCCGGCGGCCTGGCGTACGTCTTCAACTGGGCGTCGCTGCGCATGGCGCTGAACACCGCCTGGGTGGCCCTCGTCTACGCCGACCACCTCGGGCCCGATGACCCGCTCTACGCCCGCTATCACGACTTCGCCAAGCGGCAGGTCGACTACGCCCTCGGGGACAATCCCCGCCACTCCAGCTACATGGTCGGCTTCGGGACCAACCCGCCCACACACGTCCACCACCGCGCGGCCAGCGGACAGTATCTCGGCTACATGAGCGACACCGCCGGCCCGAACCTGCACGTCCTGTACGGCGCGCTCGCCGGCGGCCCGGACCAGACCGACGCCTACACCGACAGCCGTACGGACTACGTCCGCAACGAGGTCGCCATCGACTACAACTCCGGCATCACCAACGTGCTCGCGCGGTTCGCCGAGGAGTACGGCGGGACACCGGTGGCGGGCTTCCCCGCCCCCGAGGAGAAGTACGAGGAGATCCGCGCCGAGATCGGCAACGTCTACACCGGCGTGGACGGCACCTCCATGACCGTCACCATCACCAACACGTCGAACTGGCCGCCGCGCGTCCTCCAGTCGGGCAAGGCGCGTTACTACTTCACGCTCGACGGCTCCACCTCGATCTCCCAGGTGAAGGTGACCGGCGGCGACAGCAACGGCTGCGCGGTCAGCGGGCCGTCGTCCGCCGGGGACCGCACCTACTACGCGGAGGTGGACTGCACCGGCAAGCCGATCTACCCCGGCGACGCCCAGCTTTACAAGCGGGGCACGCAGCTGCGGATCTCGGTGCCGAACGGCGCGACCTGGGACCCGTCCAACGACTGGTCGGCGTCGGCGGCGTCGCACGTGCCGGTGTACGACGGGAACACGCTGGTGTGGGGCACGCCGCCCGGCGGCACGCCCAGCCCGTCCCCGTCCCCGTCGCCTTCTCCGTCCCCGTCCCCCTCGCGATCGCCGTCGCCCTCGCCTTCGCCGTCGTCTTCGGTGGACACCACGCCGCCGAGCGCGCCCACCGGGCTGTGGGTCTGCGGGGCGGACTTCGTCAACGCCGTCCCGATGTGCTGGACGGCCTCGACCGACGACACCGGGGTCACCGGCTACGACGTCTACATGAAGCAGGGCTCCGGCTTCGTCAAGATCGGCTCGTCCACGTCCACGCTGTACGTCGCGGACAAGCTGGTGGCCGGGACCAGCTACTCGTTCTACGTCGTGGCCCGGGACGCGGCCGGCAACACCAGCCAGCCCTCGGCCACGCTCACCGCGACCGCCCAGTCGGGCCTGCCCACTCCTTCGCCCAGCCCGTCCCGCTCGCCCAGCCCCTCTCCGTCTCCGTCTCCGTCTCCGTCTCCTTCGCCCAGCCCGTCTCCGTCTCCGTCGGCCGGTGGCGGGTGCAAGGTGACCTACGGGACCAGTGACTGGGGCGGCGGCTTCACCGCGACCGTAACCATCGCCAACACCGGCACCACCGCGATCAACGGCTGGACCCTGAAGTTCGCCTTCCCCGGCACCCAGACGATCACGCCGCCCGGCTGGTCGGCCACCTGGACCCAGTCCGGAGCCAACGTCACCGCCACCAGCCTCGACTGGAACAAGGCCATCAACGCCGGCCAGTCCATCCAGATCGGCTTCAACGGCGCCTACACCGGCAGCAACCCCAAACCCACCGCCTTCACCCTCAACGGCACCACCTGCTCCTGATCCCGCCGACGGCCCGGCGCGTCCCCCGATGCGCCGGGCCGCCCCAATCGGAAAGGTGAACCACATGCCCGTCAAGGGTCTCCGTCCGGTCGCAGTGATCCTTGGCGCCGGCCTCGCGCTCGCCGCGTCCGCCGCGCCTGCCGCGGGCACCACATACACCAGGGACACCACGGACACCACCCCGCCCAGCGCGCCCGGAACGCTGTTCCACTGCCCGCTGCCCGGCGCGCCCGGGTCGGGCCTCGGCGTCGGCGTGTCGCTGTGCTGGGGCGCCGCTACCGACGACGTCGGGGTGACCGGCTACGACGTCCAGATCAAGCAGGACGGCGTCTTCACGGCCGTCCGTACGACGACCGGCACGGGCTCCATCGTCAGCGACCTCACCCTTGGGCAGTTGTACACGTTCCGGGTCATCGCCAGGGACGCGGCCGGGAACGCCGGCCCGCCGTCCAACGAGGTGACGCAGGCCGCGAACTATCTCAGCGGCATGTCGCCGTCCGCTCCCCCGCCCAGCCCGTCGCCGATCGACCGGACCCCACCCACCCGTCCGGAGGGGCCGGGGCCGTACAGCGTCTACATCAACGGAGCGGCGGGCCTGACCTGGACCCGCTCCACCGACAACGTGGCGGTCTCCGGCTACGACGTGTACGCCTGGATCGACGGCGCCTTCAGCAAGGTGCCGGCCCAGGTCTCCGCGCTGGCCGACGACAAGGTCCTCGCGATCGTGGGCGACCTCACCCCCGGACGCGACTACCTGTTCTACGTGGTGGCGAAGGACGCCGCGGGCAACCTCAGCGCGCCCTCCGACCTGGTCCGCCAGCGGGCCATGGTCGAACCCCCCGGCGCCAGCCCGAGCCCCGGGACCGACACCACTCCGCCCGGCACCCCGACCGGGATGGCGTCCGTGAGCGGGATGTCCATTCCCGGCGGAGTCTTCCTCGC
The DNA here is from genome assembly GCF_006874465.1 of Microbispora bryophytorum. GTDB lineage: Bacteria > Actinomycetota > Actinomycetes > Streptosporangiales > Streptosporangiaceae > Microbispora > Microbispora bryophytorum. The sequence continues at coordinate 270,588 of NZ_VIRL01000007.1, forward strand.
CTGGTACGGCGTCAGCGACGACAGCGGGGTCCCGCCCAAGTACGACCTCTTCCGGCGGACCGACCACGGCTACGCCTACGAGGGCGAGAACGGCCTCCCCCGCGACATCGTCTCCGGCCTGGAAGGCGGCCAGTCGTACACCTTCCAGGTCGTCGCCCGCGACGCCGCCGGCAACCTGAGCAACCCCTCCGCGCCGTACACCGCCGTCGCGCAGCCCAACGCAACGTCCTCACCCAGCCCGTCGCCGTCCCCCAGCCCGTCGTCGTCCCCGTCCTCCGATATCGCGTGCAAGGTCACGTACGCGCCCACCACCTGGGGCGGCGGGTTCACCGCCACTGTCACGATCACCAACACCGGCACCGCGGCCATCGCCGGATGGAAGCTCGGCTTCAGCTTCCCGCTCGCATCGCAGCGGGTCACCAACGGATGGTCGGCCGTCTGGACCCAATCCGGCGCCGCTGTCACGGCCGAGAACTACGAATGGAACAAGACGCTCAAGCCGGGTCAGTCGCTGTACCTCGGCTTCAACGGCGCCTACACCGGCGCAAACCCCACGCCCGCCGCCTTCACCCTCAACGGCACTACCTGCTCCTGAGGCAGGGTGCGGGTGGGGCACCGGGCAACTATTCGTGCTCTGTGACGGAAGCGGCCAGGAAGGGCTCGCCGGGCCTGGGAAGATACGGGGATGACCGACGCCCTGCCCGGACTTGAGCCCGGCGCCCAATCCCCCACGGCACCCGCGACATCCCCGCGGAGAGCGGCCGGATACGAGATCGAGGACGAGCTGCGCGCCGCGGGGGCGGTCCACATCGCGGGCGTGGACGAGGTCGGCCGCGGCGCGTGGGCGGGCCCGGTGGTGGTCTGCGCGGCCGTCACCGCCTTCGGCCCGCCGCCCGAGCTGCCGGGACGCGGGGAGCGCACGGTCCGGCTGACCGACTCCAAGCTGCTCGGTCCGGCCCAGCGGGAGGCGTTCGCGGCGGTCCTGCCGGATTGGGTCACCTGCCACGCGTACGGCGCGGCCGGACCGGAGGAGATCGACGAGGTCGGCATGACCGAGGCGCTGCGCCGGGCCGCGTCCCGCGCGCTGGAGGCCCTGCCGCTGCGGCCCGACGTGGTGCTCCTCGACGGCGCGCACGACTTCCTCGGCCGGCCGTGGCGGGTGCGGTGCGAGGTCAAGGCCGACCAGCGGTCGGTGTCGGTGGCCGCCGCGTCGGTGCTGGCCAAGGTCCACCGCGACCGCATGATGGCGGAGCTCGGCGAGGCGCACCCGGCGTACGGCTTCGCCGCCAACGCGGGCTACCCCTCCCCCGTTCACCAGCAGGCGCTGGCGGAGACGGGCCCGACCCCGCATCACCGGCTCTCGTGGTCGTATCTCGACGACCTCCCCCGGTGGCGGCACCTGCGCAAACACCGCGACCCCCTCGCCGGCTCCGGTCAGATGACCCTCCTCTGACCGGCCTCGCCCCCGGCCCGACCCAGCCTCGACCCCGGCGTCGAGCAGGCCTGGCGGCAGTAGGCGAGGGTTCCTACGGGCTCGACGTCCAGATCGGGCCCAGCGCGTCGTAGCGTGGCGCGTCCCGCCTCTTTGTCAGAGGGGCCCGATAAGTTCTGGCGGCATGGCTCGAACGACGCCGCCACACCCTGTCGACATTGCTGCTGTCTTCCCAGAGATCGCCCCGCTCGCCAGGACGGCCACACGCCTTCATCCGCGCCCTGGAACCCCAGGCCTGTACGACAGTTCGATCGGCGGCCCTCTGCTCTGGCCCTTCGACGAGCCCTGGCCGACGTGTGGCGATTCCCACGAGGACGCCGGGGGCTACTTCACCCGTCTCGACACCGAGCGGCGCCGAAGGCGCATCCTTTCTGCGGCTTGGGGACGGACACGCAAGGGCGAGCGGCTCGCCATCACACCTGAGGAACAGGCCGAACTCGACGGTCTCGACGAGGACTACGCCGACCCCGACACGCCTGCCACCATGCTGGGCGTCGCCCAGCTCTTCATGCGGGATGTGCCCGGCCTGGCAGGACCCGCCGGGGCTGACGTTCTCCAGATCCTGTGGTGTCCGCGCGACCACGAGCCCCACTACTCGCCCTCGCTGATGCTGCGCTGGCGGCGTTCGTCCGACGTGACCGACGTGCTTACCGACCAGCCCGAGCCCGAAGTGATGGAGTACGACACGTATCTGCCCGTGCCCTGCGTTCTGCATCCCGAGCAGGTCGTCGAGTACCCCTACAAGGCCTTCCTGCCCAGTGATCTGAAAAAGCGGATCAGGCTATGGGAGGAGGCCAGCGGGCATCGCTACTTCTACGATTTGTCCATCGCCGATGGCTGGAAGGTGGGCGGTTACGCGGCCTGGAACCTCACCGACCCCTACCCGATGCTCTGTGACGACTGCGGGGCCGACATGGACATGCTCGTGAAGATCGACGGCAGCGAGTGGGACGGGACTGAGCGCTGGCGGCCGTTGGAGGACGCCGGGCCCGAGAACGAGTTCCACGAACATCCGAACCGGTGGGAGCCGACGGGAATCACGATCGGCCGCGGGTATGCACTATGGATATTCACCTGCCCGGTCTCGTTCGACCATCCACATGGCGTGAGCATGCAATAACGGATCCGCGCGACCTGATGTTGCACTGCTTGGGTATCGCTGCCGCGCCTGGGTGCGGGTGGCGCGGCGGCGAAGTTCTCAGCGGGCCGGCGGTTCGGGTGAAGTGGCCGCCGGCGGGCGGGTCAGGGACGGGCGGGCGGAGCGAGGTCGCCGGGGACCAGGCCCATGCCGTCGGGTACGGCGGCGGGGTCGGAACCGACGTGCAGCGGCCTGTTGTCCTTGTCGACGAAGACGACGCGGGGCTTGAGCGCCTTGACCTCCTCCTCGGCGACCAGCGCGTACGCGATGATGATCACAAGGTCGCCGACCGAGATGAGCCGGGCGGCGGCGCCGTTGATGCCGATGACGCCGGAGCCCGCCGGGCCCTCGATCACGTAGGTGGACAGGCGGTTGCCGTTGTCGATGTCGACGATGTCGACCTTCTCACCTTCGACGAGGTCGGCCTCGGCCATCAGGTCCGCGTCGATCGTCACCGAGCCGACGTAGTGCAGATCGGCCTGCGTGACGGTCGCGCGGTGGATCTTCGACTTCATCAGCGTGCGGAACATGATCTCCCACCGGGGTACGGACGGCCCTCCTCACGAGCGTCCTCGATGGTACGTCACGGTCAGAAATGCCCGATCGTCGGCCTTCCACGACGGCGCGCGCCGGCCCGGCGAGGCCCGGCAAGGTGCGACGGCGGGCGGCGGCGGGCGGCGAGGTGCGACGGCAGGCGACAACGGGCGGCGGGGTGCGGCGGCGGGCGGATGCTCGTGAGCAGCCGCCTATCCGCCGGCCACGTACTCGACGGACGCGTCGAGCAGCCACTCCGCGACGTACGCCGCGAAAGACGAGCGCACCAGCAGGCGGAAGCCGTCCGCACCGGCGACCAGGACGACTCCCGCCCTGGCCAGCATGGTCTGGGCGACCCGGCCCGGGCCGAACACGCGAGGGTGCAGGTCCAGCGCGCAGCCGTGGGCCAGCACGTCCCGCGCGCGGTCCCCGGCGACCACCAGGGTGGTGCGCTGGGCCGACACGTCGACGACCGAGACGTGCTCGCCGTCCGCCGCCTCGGTAAGCCGCTCCACAAGCCCCGGGGCGGCGCCGTCGGGACCGACCACCAGCCACTCGTCGGGCCCGAGCCACAGCACCTCGAGGTCACCGCCGCCCGCCGCGGTGCCGGGCTCCACCGGCAGCGGCACGCCGATCGCCGTCCCGATGCGCTCCGCCGCCGGGCTCTTGGGGTCCACCCGCAGGTTGATCTGGGTCAGGAACGGGATCTCGGCCAGGCGCAGGCCGCCGCCCGCGCTCGCCGCCTCGAACCTGGCCGCGAACGCCGCGGCCGGGCTCCTGCGCTCAGCCATCGACGCAGCCACCGACGCAGCCACCGAATCAGCCATCGCGACGCGCTCCTTCCGGGTCGTACAGGACGTGGGAGGTCACGGTGACGGGCACCAGGTCCGCCCCGACCGGTGCGTACAGCCGCTCGCCGACCCGCTCGCGCCCGCCGCTCACCAGCGCGAGCGCGAACGTACGGCCCAGCGCGGCGCTGCGGTAGCTGGAGGTGACGAAGCCGAGCGTGGGCACCGGCGGCTCGGGCAGCGCCGAGGTCTCCACAAGGTGGGCGCCCTCGGGCAGCAGCACGCCGGGGTCCTCCGGCAGGAGGCCGACCAGGTGTTTGCGATCGGGCCGGGAGGTGTCCGCTCGGGCGAAGGACCGCTTGCCGACGAAGTCGGCCTTCTTCTTCGAGACGATCCACTCCATGCCGAGGTCCTGCGGAGTGACCGTGCCGTCGGTGTCCTGGCCGACGATCGGGAACCCCTTCTCGGCGCGCAGCACGTGCATGGTCTCGGTGCCGTACGGCGTGACCTCGCCGGAGGCCATGACCGCCTCCCACAGGGCGAGCCCGGACCAGGAGGACACGTTGATTTCGTAGGCCAGCTCGCCGGAGAAGCTGATCCGGCAGACCCGCGCCTCGATCCCGGCCACCTCGGCGTCCCGCCACGTCATGAACGGGAAGCTGTCGTTGTCCACCGCGAGGCCGGGCGCGAGCCGCGCCAGCACCTCGCGGGAACGCGGCCCGACGAGCGCCACGGTCGCCCACTGCTCGGTGACCGAGGTGCAGCAGACCCGCAGGTCCGGCCACTCGGTCTGCAGCCACTCCTCCATCCAGTCGAGCACCGCCGCCGCGTTGCCGGTGGTCGTGGTGACGAGGAAGCGGTCGTCCGCCAGGCGGATGACGGTGCCGTCGTCGAAGACCATGCCGTCGGGGCGGCACATCACGCCATAGCGGATGGACCCGACCTTGAGGGTGCTCATCATGTTCGTGTAGAGCCGGTCGAGGAGCACGGCCGCGTCGGGCCCGACCACGTCGATCTTCCCGAGCGTGGAGGCGTCCATCGCGGCCACGTCCTCGCGTGCCGCCCGGCACTCGCGCAGCACGGCGGCCTCCATGTCCTCACCCGGGTCCTCACCCGGGCCCTCGCCCCGCCGGGGGTAGTACCAGGGCCGCTTCCACTGTCCGACGTTCTCGAACAGCGCCCCGCGCGCCACGTGCCACTCGTGCATGGCGGTGACGCGCACCGGGTCGTGCAGCGGTCCCCGGTCGCGGCCCGCCAGCGCGGCGAACGAGACCGGCGTGTACGGCGCGCGGAACGTCGTGGTGCCCAGCTCGGCGACGTCGACGCCGAGCGCGTGCGCCACGACGCCGCCGGTCAGCAGGCCGGACGTCTTGCCCTGGTCGTGGGCCGTGCCGGCGGTGGTGTAGCGCTTGACGTGCTCGACCGAGGTGAGCCCCGCGCCCACCGCGCGCAGCACCTCTCCCACTGTGACGTCCCGCTGCAGGTCCACGAAGTGCGTGCCGTAGTCGCCGCCGTCTCCTGGGGCCTCGACTAGCCACAGGTGCTCGGCGGGCGCGGCGGCCGGCTCCTCCCCGGCGGACGGCACGGCTGTCCCGGACGGCACAGCTGGTCCGGCCGGCACGGCGAACCCGGCGGCGGCCAGCGCGCGGCGGCCCGCCTCGGCGCCGTCCTCCAGGCAGGCCCGCAGCGTACGGACGCCCCTGGCGAACCCCGCCGCCTCCACCGCCTGACGCGTCTCGCCGGGCGTGAAGGCGCCCAGCTCCTCGTCGTACCGCAGCGTGCCCCCGGCCTGGCTGAACAGGTGCACCACCGGCGTCCAGCCGCCGGACACGAGCAGCAGGTCGGCGGGGATCTCCCGCGCCTGGCCACCCTCTCGCGAAGCGACCTCGACCGAGGAGACCTCGCCCTCGCCCTTCGCCGCGGTGACCACGTGGCCGGTCAGGACCTCGAGGCCGCGCTCGGCGCAGCGCGCCGCCCACGCCTCGCCGGGAGCCTGCCTCACGTCGGCGATCGCGGCGATCTCCACCCCCGCGTCGGCGAGGTCGAGCGCCGCGGCGTACGCGCTGTCGTTGGTGGTGAACACCACCGCCCGGCGCCCGGGCAGGACGCGGTAGTGGTTCGCGTACGTGCGGGCCGCGCCGGCCAGCATCACCCCGGGCAGGTCGTTCCCGGCGAAGGCGACGAACCGCTCGTGCCCGCCGGTCGCCAGCACCACGCGCCCGGCCCGGATCCGCCACACGCGCTCGCGCGCCACGTCGGCGGGGGCCGCGGCGCCCAGGTGGTTCGTCCGGCGCTCGACCGCGATGACGTGGTTGTCGTCGTAGTGACCGAGGACCGTGGTGCGGCGCAGCACGCGCACCTCCGGCAGGGCCGCCAGCGCGGCGACCTCCTCGGCCGCCCACTCGCGGCCCGGCCTGCCGTCGAGCGTCTCGGCCGTGCCGAGCAGGCTGCCGCCCGGCTCGGGCCGCTCGTCGGCGAGGATCACCCGGGCCCCGGCCCGCGCGGCGACGCCCGCGGCGGCGATGCCGGCCGGTCCCGCGCCGACCACGAGCACGTCGCAGTGCGCGTGCACGGCGTCGTAGCGTGCCGGGTCGGGCCGGTCGGCCAGCCTGCCCTGTCCCGGCAGGCCCGTGGCGACCAGGCCGTCGTACAGCTCGACGGTCGTCGCCTGGAGCATGGGCTCGGGGAAGGGCTCCTCGATCTGGACGAGCGCGTTCGGCTCCTCGCTGCCCGCCGCGTACACGCCGCGCGGGCGGCCGAGCCTGATGCTGCTCGCCACCGCGCGCACGCCGTTGGCGAGCAGCGCCGAGGCCAGCGTGTCGCCCTCCAGGCCCTCGTACTCCCGGCCGTCGAACCGGAAGCGCAGCACTCGCCCGCTCGCTCCCTCACGACGGTGCGGTTGTGCGGCGGCCCCGCCGGTTCGCTCGCTACGCTCGCTCATGCGATCACCGGCCGCGGCTCGCCCGCCCGGTAGACGGCGTGGATCTCGTTGGTGGCGGTGTCACGCACGGCGTTGAACCAGCGGCGGCAACCGGCGGTGTGGCTCCACCGCTCCGCGAACAGGCCCTCGGGATTGTCGCGGAAGAACAGGTAGCGGGCCCACTCCTCGTCGGAGAGGGCGGCCGGGTCCTCCGGATAGGCGACGTGAGCCTGCCCCCCGTAGTGGAACTCGGCCTCGTCCCGCGGCCCGCACCACGGGCAGGCGATCAGCAGCATTGGCACTCCGAGACAATCAGTGGGCGACGGCGGCGGCGCCGTGCTCGTCGACGAGCTTGCCGGTGGTGAACCGGTCGAGCGAGAAGGGGGCGTTGAGGGGGTGCGGCTCGCCGGTGGCCACGGTGTGGGCGTAGCACCAGCCGACGCCCGGGGTGGCCTTGAACCCTCCGGTGCCCCAGCCGCAGTTGACGTACAGGTCCTCGACGGGGGTGAGTCCGACGACGGGCGAGGCGTCGGGGGTGACGTCCACCACGCCGCCCCAGGTCCGCAGCACGTGCGCCCGGGCGAAGACGGGGAACAGCTCCAGCGCGGCCGACATCTGCCGCTCGATGATGTGGAAGGCGCCGCGCCGGCGGTAGGAGTTGGCCGCGTCGATGCCCGCGCCCATGACCAGTTCGCCCTTGTGCGCCTGGCTCACGTAGACGTGGACCGCGTTGGACATGACCACGGTGGGGTGCACCGGCTCCAGCAGCTCCGACACCAGCGCCTGCAGCGGGTGGCTCTGCAGCGGCAGCGACACCCCCGCGTACCCGGCGACGACCGAGGAGTGCCCGGCGGCGGCGAGCGCGACCTTCCCGGCCGCGATCGGGCCGCGGGTGGTCTGGACGCCGGTCACCCGGCCGTCGCGCACGTCGAGGCCGGTCACCTCACAGTGCTCGATCATGTCGACCCCGAGGTCGGCCGCCGCCTTCGCGAAGCCCCAGGCCACGTAGTCGTGCTTGGCGATACCGGCCCGGGGCTGGTAGGTGCCGCCGAGCACCGGGTAGCGCACGTCGGGCGAGACATCGACGATCGGGCAGACCTCCTTGACCTGCTCCGGCGTCAGCCACTCGGCGTCCACGCCGTTGAGCCGGTTGGCGTTGACCCGGCGCACGCTGTCACGCACGTCCTGCAGGCTGTGCGCCAGGTTGAGCACGCCGCGCTGGCTGAACAGCAGCGGGTAGCCGAGGTCCTCCTCCAGCCCCTCCCAGAGCTTCAGCGCGTGCTCGTAGATGCCCGCGCTCTCGTCCCACAGGTAGTTGGACCGGATGATCGTGGTGTTGCGGGCCATGTTCCCGCCCGCGAGCCAGCCGCGCTCCAGCACCGCGACGTCGGTGATCCCGTGGTTCTTGGCCAGGTAGTAGGCCGTGGCCAGGCCGTGGCCGCCGCCGCCGACGATCACCACGTCGTACGCGCGCTTCGGCTCGGCCGAGCGCCACAGCCGGTCGGGGTGGTCGGGCAGGTCGGCTCCCGGAGTCCTGCGCCCTTGGGTTTCGGGGCTCGGAGTTCCGGGGCTCATCGGGCCTCCCCGTTCAGGCCGGGGTAGAGCGGGTGCTTGGCGGCGAGGGCCTCGACCCGGGCGCGCAGCGCCGTCAGGTCCGCGCCGGGACGCAGCACCTGGGCGATCACGTCGGAGACCTCCTCGAACTCGGGGCGGGCGAAGCCCCGGGTGGCCAGGGCCGGGGTGCCGATCCGCAGCCCCGAGGTGACCATCGGGGGCCGGGGGTCGAACGGCACCGCGTTGCGGTTGACCGTGATCCCGGCCTCGTGGAGCCGGTCCTCGGCCTGACGGCCGTCCAGCTCGGATTCGCGCAGGTCCACCAGCACCAGGTGGACGTCCGTCCCGCCGGACAGCACCCGTACGCCCGCCTCGGCGGCGTCGGGGGCGAGCAGCCGGTCGGCGAGGATCCGCGCGCCCTCCAGCGTGCGGCGCTGCCGGTCGCGGAACCACTCACCCGCCGCGATCTTGAACGCGACGGCCTTCGCCGCGATGACGTGCTCCAGCGGGCCGCCCTGCTGACCGGGGAACACCGACGAGTTGATCTTCTTGGCGAGGTCCCCGGTGGACAGGATCACGCCGCCCCTGGGCCCGCCGAGTGTCTTGTGGGTGGTCGTGGTGACGACGTGCGCGTGCGGGACCGGCGACGGGTGCAGCCCCGCCGCGACCAGCCCGGCGAAGTGCGCCATGTCGACCATGAGGTAGGCCCCGACCTCATCGGCGATCCGCCGGAAGGCGGCGAAGTCGAGGTGCCGGGGGTAGGCCGACCATCCTGCGATGATCAGCTTGGGCCGGTGCTCGCGGGCGAGCCGCTCGACCTCCTCCATGTCCACGAGGCTGTCGCTCTCGCGGACGTGGTAGGCCACGACGTTGTAGAGCCGGCCGGAGAAGTTGATCCGCATGCCGTGGGTGAGGTGGCCGCCGTGCGCGAGGTCAAGGCCGAGGATCGTGTCGCCCGGCTCCAGCAGCGCGGACATGGCCGCCGCGTTGGCCTGCGCTCCCGAGTGGGGCTGCACGTTGGCGGCCTCCGCGCCGAACAACGCCTTCACCCGGTCGATCGCCAGCTGCTCGATCACGTCGACGTGCTCGCAGCCGCCGTAGTAGCGCCTGCCCGGGTAGCCCTCGGCGTACTTGTTCGTCAGGACCGACCCCTGGGCCTGCATGACCGAGACGGGCGCGAAGTTCTCCGACGCGATCATCTCCAGCGTGGACCGCTGGCGTTCCGTCTCCGCGCCGATCGCCGCCGCGACCTCCGGGTCGGCCTCGGCGAGCGGCACGTCCATCACCGAATCGTTCACTTCAGTCCTCACTAGCTGCGCAGCCGTTCCATGGCGGGGTCGAACAGGGGCTCCTCGGCGACCACGGCGGTCACCCGCCGGTCGAAGTAGCCGATCTCCAGCGTCCGTCCCGGCGTGGCCAGCTCGGCGGGCAGCCAGGCGTAGGCGATGCCCTTGCCGATGGTGTAGCCGAAGGCCGCGCTGGTGACGTAGCCGACCGCGCTCTCGCCGTCGTAGACCGGTTCCTTGCCCATCACCACCTGGGTGGGGTCGTCGACGGTCAGGCAGGCAAGGCGGCGGCGCACGTTCTCCTTGCGCCGCTCCAGCGCCTCGCGGCCGATGAAGTCGCCCTTGTCCGTCTTCACCGCGAACCCGAGCCCGGCCTCGTACGGGTCGTGCTCGAAGGTCATGTCGGTGCCAAAGGACCGGTAGCCCTTCTCCAGCCGCAGGCTCGCGAAGGCGCCCCGCCCGCCGGCGATGATCCCGTGCCGCTGCCCGGCCTCCCAGAGCGTGTCCCACAGCTTGGCGCCCATGTCGGCGGTGGTGTAGAGCTCCCAGCCCAGCTCGCCGATGTACGACAGCCGCAGCGCGGTGACCGGCACGGTGCCGATGTACGCCTTCTTCGCCCGGAAGTAGCGGAAGCCCTGGTTGGAGAAGTCGGCGTCGGTCAGCGGCTGAACGAGGTCGCGGGCGCGCGGGCCCCAGACGCCGAGGCAGCAGGTGCCCGCGGTGATGTCGCGGACCATGACCGAGCCGTCCGGGGGCAGGTGGCGGTGGAACCAGTCGAGGTCGAGGTTGCCGTTGGCGCCGACCTGGAACACGTCACGGCCCAGCCGGGCGACGGTCACGTCGCTGCGGATGCCGCCGTCGGTGTCGAGCAGCAGGCAGTAGGTCACCGAGCCGACCGACTTGTCCATCTGGCCCGTCGTCAGCCGCTGCAGGAAGGCGAGGGCGCCGGGGCCGGCCACCTCCAGCCGCTTCAGCGCGGTCATGTCGTACAGCGCGACGGACTCGCGGGAGGCCTGGGCCTCCGCGCCGACGATCGGCGACCAGTAGCGCGCCGCCCAGTCGCCCGGCGTGGGGATGTCGCGTCCCTCCAGCAGGCGGGCGTTCGCGCCGTACCACTGCGGCCGCTCGTAGCCGACGGCCTCCAGGAAGAAGGCGTCCAGCTCGCGCTGCCGGGTGTGGAAGGGGCTGAGGCGGAGTGGCCGCGGCTCCTCCATCGGCTGGAGCGGGTGGATGATGTCGTAGACCTCGACGAAGTTCTGGCAGTCGCGGGCCAGCACGTAGTCGGGCGCGAGCTGGTGCGGCTCGAACCGGTTGACGTCGCACTCGTGCAAGTCAAACGAGGTGCAGTGGCCGTCGACCAGCCATTCGGCCATCGCCCTGCCGACGCCGGCGGAGTGGGTCACCCAGACCGCCTCGGCGACCCAGAAGCCCTTCACGTCGGGCGACTCGCCCATGAGGGGCATGTGGTCCTGGGTGAAGGAGAACAGGCCGTTGATGCCCTCGTCGAGCTTCGCCGCGCGGGTGCCGGGCAGCAGCCGCTGCGTCTCGGTCCAGGCGTCCTCGAAGTCCTCCGGCGTGAACGTCATCACCGACGGCATGACCTCGGCCTCGACCACGGACAGCAGGTCCTCGGGGCCGACCGGCATCGGCCGGTGACCGTAGTAGCCGATGCCGACGCCGTCGAACCGCTGGCGGTAGTAGAGGTCGGCGTCCTGGTGCCGCAGGATCGGCAGCGTCGCCTCCTCCTCGCGTCCCGCCAGGTCGGGCACCTGGCCGGTCCAGGCGAGCTGGTGCGCGAGCGGGGTCAGCGGCAGCGGCATCCCGACCATGCCGGCGACCTTCGGCCCCCAGATGCCGGCGCAGCAGACCACGACGTCGGCGGGGATCTCGCCCTGGTCGGTCACCACCCCGGCCACCCGGCCGTCCTCGGTGCGGACGTCGAGCACCTCGTGCCGATCCAGCACCCGTACGCCGCGGGACCGGGCGCGCCTGAGCTGCGCCTCGACCGCGCGTACGGCCTTGGCGACGCCGTCGGTGGGGATGTGCAGGCCGCCGAGCACGGCGCCGGGATCGAGCAGGGGGAAGAGCTCGGCGCATTCGGCGGGGGTGAGCAGGCGCGACTCGACGCCCCAGGACGTGGCCCAGCCGTGCCTGCGGTGCAGCTCGGCGAGCCGTTCCGGGCTGGTCGCGACCTCCAGGCCGCCGACCTGGAGGAAACAGGGCTCGCCGTCGAGGTCGAGCGAGCAGAGCTTCTCGACGGTGTAGCGCGCCATCTCGGTCATGGTCTTCGACCCGTTGATCTGAAAGACCAGTCCCGGGGCGTGCGAGGAGGAGCCTCCGGTCGCGGGCACCGGGCCCTGGTCGACCACGGTGACGTCCGTCCAGCCCCGGGCCGACACTTCGTCGGCGAGCGCCGCACCGACGACGCCTGCTCCGATGATGACGACGCGCGGGCCCGTCATACCCACCTCCGTTGCTGCATATTCTGTTGCGCAATTCGCAACATTATGCGTTTAACGCAACAAGCGTGACGTGTCGCAACCCGGGTGTCAAGGACCAAGAACGGGACAAAACCACACCCCTCATCGCGTGCACAGCGGCCTGGGAAGGGCGGGCCCGCGCGAGGAGCGGCACGAGGCATGAACGTCAGTACGGAACACCACCCGGCGCCTACCGAAACCGCCTTACCCGAACCATCCCATCCGGGCAGACACCTCTCGGGCCGCCGTCATGACCTGCTCGGCGACCGCGGCGATCGCCGTCTCGGGCATCCGGAAGGTCGGGCCGGACGCGCTGATCGAGGCGATGACGGAGCCGTCCGCGCCGAGGACGGGCGCCGCGACGGCGCTCAGGCCGTCCTCAAGTTCGTCCACCGCCGTCGCGTACCCACGACGGCGCACCTCGGCGAGTTCCGCGCGCACCCGGCCGGGATCGGTGACGGTCCTCCCGGCGAGCACGGGCAGCGTGGCCGCCAGCACCTCCTCGCGCAGCGCCGCGGGCGCGTGCGCGAGCAGCACCTTGCCGTTGGACGTCGCGTGCAGAGGGATCCGCTGACCCACCCAGTGGTGCAGCTGGAGCGCCGACGGCCCGGCGACCTCGTCGACGTACAGGGCCTCCCGGCCGGCGAGGACGGCCACGTTGACGGTCTCCCCCACCGCGCGGGCGAGCGCCGGCGTGACGGTGCGGCTCTCGCGCACCAGGTCGAGCCGGGCGCTGGTCGCCCCGGCGAGCCTCACCACGCCCACGCCGAGCCGATATCCGCCGCGGTCGCCGTCCTGCTCGACCAGATCGTGGCGCTCCAGCGTCGCCACCAGACGGAACGCGGTGGACCTGTGCACACCGAGGCCGGCCGCGAGCTCGCTGACGCCGAGCTCGCCGTCGCGGGCGAGCAACTTCAGGATGGTGAGCGCGCGGTCGACGGACTGTACGGCCGCCCCGTCACCTGACCCGTTGCCCATGGCACAACTCTACGCGGATCGCGCATCAAGCTCTTGACCTGTCCCATCCGGCAGGTCACTCTGTTGCGTATACGACACCATGTTGCGTATAGCGCACTCAGGAGGCTTCATGTCCGCTCGCCCGGGTCGCGAGTTCGTCCTCACGTTCTCCTGCGTCGACCGGCCGGGGATCGTCTACGCGGTGAGCGGCTTCCTCGTCCAGCACGCGGGCGACATCCTGCAGAGCCAGGAGTTCAACGACCGGACGAACGGCCACTTCTTCATGCGGGTCCACTTCGCGGTGCCCGAGGGCCGCGGCGACATCGAGGAACTGCGCCGCGGCTTCTCCTACGTCGGCGACTCCTTCCACATGACCTGGCAGCTCAAGGACGCCGTGACGCCGACGAGAGCCCTCGTCCTCGTGTCGAAGTTCGGCCACTGCGTGAACGACCTGCTCTACCGCCAGCGGGTCGGCGCGCTGAACGTCGAGATTCCCGCGATCGTCTCCAATCACCGGGACCTCGAACCGCTGGCCGAGTTCTACGGCGTGCCGTTCCACCACGTGCCCGTCACCCCCGGCACCAAGCCCGAGGCCGAGCAGCGCGTCCTCGATCTGGCCGAGGAGCTCGGCACCGATCTGGTGGTGCTCGCCCGCTACATGCAGATCCTCAGCGACGACATGTGCAAGCGCCTCGAAGGCCGGGCGATCAACATCCACCACTCGTTCCTGCCGGGGTTCAAGGGCGCCAAGCCGTACCACCAGGCGCACGAGCGCGGCGTCAAGCTGATCGGCGCGACCGCGCACTACGTCACCGCCGACCTCGACGAGGGACCGATCATCGAGCAGGACGTGGCGCGGGTGGACCACTCGCTCGACCCGGGCGAACTCGTCACCGCGGGCCGCGACGTGGAGGCGCAGGTGCTGGCCAGGGCCGTACGCTGGCACAGCGAGAACCGCGTGCTCCTCAACGGCGACCGCACCGTCGTCTTCCGCTGACCCTTTGCCGAGTACGTTCACGGACGCTTGGGAGCACCGAGCAGGCCGCGGTTGTACCCCTCCGCCACCGCGGCCGCACGGTCGTTGACGTCGAGCTTCGCGTAGATGTTGAGCAGGTGCGTCTTGACCGTGGCCTCGGTGATGAACAGCCGGGCGGCCGCCTCCCGGTTGGTGTGCCCGGCCGCGACCAGGCGCAGCACCTCCAGCTCGCGCCGGCTCAACGAGCCGGTCGACGGCGCCGGGGCGCGCAGCCGGCTCATCAGGCGGGCGGCGACCGACGGAGACAGCGCGACCTCGCCGCGGGCGGCCGCGCGTACGGCGCGCAGCAGTTCGTCTCGCGGTGCGTCCTTGAGCAGGTAGCCGGTGGCGCCGGCCTCGATCGCGGGCAGGACGTGGCTGTCCGTGTCGTAGGTGGTCAGCACCAGCACCCGGGCCGGCACGCCGCGCCGGCTCAGCTCGGCGATCGCGGTGACGCCGTCCATGCCGGCCATCCGCAGGTCCATCAGGATCACGTCCGGCCCGAGCGCCTCGGCCAGCCGGACCGCCTCGGCCCCGTCCGCCGCCTCGCCGACCACGGTGAACTCGGGGTCACGGGTGAACATGCTGCTCAGCCCGTCCCGCACCACCGGGTGGTCGTCGGCGATGAGCAGCTTGATCGGGTCACTCACGAGCACACCTCCCGCGCCTCGGCCGGCAGGCAGGCCGAGATCCCGGTCCCACCCCCCACCTCCGATTCGATCTGCAACGTGCCCGACACCGCCTCGATCCGCTGCCGCATCGCCACCAGCCCGAAGCCCCCGTCGCGCTCGACCCTGGCGGTCGGGTCGAAGCCGCGGCCGTCGTCGCGGACGTCGAGGGCCACCTGCTGGTCCATGTAGGAAAGGGTGAGGCCGACGCGGGTGACGGCGCCGGCGTGCTTGGCGACGTTGGCCAAGCCCTCCTGGGCGACCCGTAACAGGGCGACCTCGGCCTCCGTGGGCATCGTGCGGGTGACGCCGGTGACCGTGACCTGGGCCGGGATGCCGTGACGGGCCGACCACTCGGCCGCCACCTCGGTGACCGCGTCGGCCAGGCGGCCGGTCTCCAGCGGCTCCGGGCGCAACTCGTTCACCGAGCGCCGCGCCTCGGTCAGGCCCTCCCGAGCCAGCGCGGTCGCCGCCGCGTGGTGCCGGCGCCACGCGGCCGGGTCGTCCGCCGCGTGCTCGGCGGCCTGCAACTGGGTGACGATGCCGGTCAGGCTCTGGGCCAGCGTGTCGTGGATCTCGCGGGCCATCCGGGCCCGCTCGTCCAGGACGCCGGCCGCGCGGGCCTGCTCCACCAGCCGCTCCTGCAACGCCGCGTTTTCGGCCAGCGCCGCGGCCAGCCGCGAGTTGGCCTCCCGTGACTCGCGCAGCGCCGCCTCCCGGGAGGCGTAGTACCGCCCGCCGATCTCGCCCATCCAGGCCAGCAGGCACATCGGCGCGATGTTGACGACCAGGATCCCCAGGTACTCGAGGCGGCCGACCCAGGAGCCGGTGTCCAGGCCGGCCGACTGTGCCGTGCCGGCCACCACCGCGACGCCGGCGATGAAGTACAGCTCACGCGGCCAGCCGATGATCCGGTACGCGTAGAAGTACAGCGCCGGCGTGTACAAGCCGAACCACGGATTGCGCAGGACCATGACCAGCCCGAACAGGATCAGGCCTGCCAGGAAGACGCCCATCACGCCGACCCGGTCGCGCCACGCCGGGTGCAGCGTGAAGAGTGCCAGGCTCCACACCGCGGCCGCCGCACAGAGCGCGAGGTCGATGGCGAGGGAGCCGGGCTGGTCGTGCTTGAAGGCGATGGTCAGGGCGGCCATGACGGCCAGCAGCACGTAGGGGACCACGGTGACCATGGGCCGGAACCGCTGGTCCCAGCCCGCGGGCCCGGCCATCTGCCAACTCTGCATCGCGTACCCACTCCCAGCGGAACAATCCGACCGCCGCCCCGACCGCCCACGGTAGCAACGTGAGCAGAGCGAGCTCGCTCACCGCACTGACGGCCGGACCGCTGAGCGCCGGTTGATCTGCACGACCACGGCCAGCAGGAGCAGGCCGCAGACGCCCTGCTCGAGCTTGAACCAGAGCGGGAAGATTCCGGGCAGCGCGATGATCACTACGATCGCGACCAGCATGACCGCGGTGACTACGCGGAGCCGCAGCAGCATCCGGCGGTCGCCGCGGGCCGCCCGGACCGCGAACAACAGCGTGAGTAGCGAGCCGGCGGCGACGATCGCACCGCGGACCCAGACCTCGGTGGTGACCATCGCCGCGTCGCGCCGGAACACGATCATCGCCACCAGCGTCAGCAGGCTGACCGCGGCGTACCCGCTGATCAGCCAGACCACATTGCGCATGTCAGTGTGCCTCCGTCCTCTCGTTCGCCGACGAGAGTCAGCGTCGCAACGGAGGCACCCCATACGGATCGCCCGATCTCCCGAGCGGGCGGTGGAATCGGCGACTCACCCACGCGGTGGAGCGACTCCACCGATCGGTGGATTCAGGGGCGTGGAATCGGCGAGTCGCCGAATCTCAAAATGACAATTCACATGTAAAGGGGCGCATGATCGCTGTAACTTCATACCTCACATGTCGTCCCTTTACAGGAATAGATAATGACGGAAACCCCTCAACAGCCCTCGACATACGGCCAGAAGGCCACTGGCGTGGGCATGGCCGTCGGCAAGCGCATCGTCGCCTATGCCGTCGGCGCCGCCGTTCTCGCCGGTGGCGGCTTCGTATACAAGCAGGTGACCGGAGCTCCCGAGATCGCCAAGGCCGGCGACTGCATGGCCGGCGCCACGGCCGACGAGCTCAAGGTCGTCTCGTGCGCCGACCCGGCCGCCGCGCTCACTGTCGAAGGTCGCATAGACGGCAAGACGCAGCAGGAGTGGGACGCGGACAACGACGGGCAGATCTGCTCGGCCTACGCGAAGGCGGACCAGACCTTCTGGGAAGGCGAAGAGGGCAAGGCGGGCTACGTGCTCTGCCTGGCACCCAAGAACTGATACCTGCCCCTGCCTCGGGCGTAGGCCGTCGCGGCGGCCGGCCTGTGGATGAACGTCCCACAGGTAGCCGAGACGGCCCGCCTCCGGCACGAGCCACGGCCGGAGGGGGATTTTCCCGGGAATCGCGCGACGCCCCAGCTCAGCGTTGCGTCACGCGCTACAGTCCCGCTATGGGCAACGACGCTTCCGCCGCCAGGACCGAGGCCAGCGGCGGCGGCGTGCAGTCCGTGGACCGGGCGATCAGCATCATGGAGATCCTCGCCGGCCGCGGGGAGGCCGGGGTCACCGAGATCGCGGCCGAGATCGAGGTCCACAAGTCGACCGCGTTCCGCCTGCTGGGCGCCCTGGAGTCCCGCGGGCTCGTGGAGCAGACCGAGGACCGCGGCAAGTATCGCCTCGGCTTCGGGCTCGTCCGCCTCGCCGGCGGCGTCTCCATGCGGATTGACGTCACCCGGCAGAGCAGGCCCGTCTGCCAGCGTCTGGCGGAGGAGATCGGCGAGACGGTGAACATCGCCGTCCTGCGTTCGCACTACGCGGTCAACCTCGACCAGGTGCGCGGCCACGCCGCCGTCACCGCCCACAACTGGGTGGGTCAGCTCACCCCCCTGCACGCGACGTCGAGCGGCAAGGTCCTGCTGGCGTACGTGGACCGGCAGCGCCGCGACGACCTGCTGCGCGCCGCCGGCCTCCAGCGCTACACGCCGGACACGGTGACCTCGATAGAGGACCTGGAGCGCGAGCTGGCGCAGGTGCGCGAGCGCGGCTACGCACTGACTCGCGAGGAATTGGAGGTCGGCCTGAACGCGCTCGCCGCCCCCGTCCGCTCCTTCGGCGGGGAGGTCGTGGCGGCGGTCAGCGCGTCAGGGCCCGCCTACCGGTTCAGCGAGAGCCGCATGCGTGAGCTGGCCCCCGTTCTCGTCGAGGGAGCCGAGGAGATCAGTCGCCGCCTGGGCGGGTAGCCGTCGCCTCGGCCGCGCGGCGCAGCCGTACGACGACGCTCTTGGACGTGGGCGTGTTCGACGTCTCCGCCACCGAGTCCAGGGGCACCAGCACGTTGGTCTCCGGGAAGTAGGCCGCGCAGCAGCCCCGCGCCGTCGAATAGGCGACGGCCCGGAACCCCTCGGCGACACGCTCGCCGTCCGGCCACTCGCTGATGATGTCGAGCATGTCGCCGTCGGCGAGACCGCGCTCGGCCAGGTCGTCGGGGTGGACGAACACCACCCGGCGCCCGTTCTTGACGCCGCGGTAGCGGTCGTCCAGGCCGTAGATCGTGGTGTTGTACTGGTCGTGGCTGCGCACGGTCTGCAGCAGGAGGCGGCCCGGGGGCACGCGCAGCACCTCCAGCGGATTGACCGTGAAGTTCGCCTTCCCCGTGGCCGTGGGAAACCGGCGCTCGTCGCGCGGCGCGTTCGGCAGCAGGAAGCCGTCCGGCCTGCGCACTCGCGCGTTGAAGTCGTCGAACCCGGGCACCACCCGTTCGATGCGCTCCCTGATCGCGTCGTAATCGGCCTCGAATTCGGCCCACGGCACGTGCGGGTCGTCGCCGAGCAGCTCACGGGCCAGCCGGCACACGATGGCCACCTCGGACAGCAGCGCGTCCGACGCCGGACGCAGCCGCCCCCGCGAGGCGTGCACCGCGCCCATCGAGTCCTCGACCGTGACGAACTGCTCGCTGCCGCTCTGGACGTCCCGCTCGGTGCGGCCGAGCGTGGGCAGGATGAGCGCCTGCTCGCCGCACACGGCGTGCGACCGGTTCAGCTTGGTCGACACCTGCACGGTGAGCCGGCAGCGGCGCAGGGCCGCCTCCGTCGCGGCGGTGTCCGGCGTCGCGGAGACGAAGTTGCCGCCCATGGCGAAGAACACCTCGGCGTCCCCGTCGCGCATGGCCCGGATGGCCTCCACGGTGTCGTGGCCGTGCGCACGCGGCGGCGGGAAGCCGAACTCCTTCTCCAGCGCGTCGAGGAACTCCGGCCTGGGCTTCTCGTAGATGCCCATCGTCCGGTCGCCCTGCACGTTGGAGTGCCCGCGTACGGGACACACGCCCGCGCCGGGCCGTCCCACGTTGCCCCGCAGCAGCAGGAAGTTGACGATCTCCCTGATCGTCGGGACCGACTTGCGGTGCTGGGTGAGACCCATCGCCCAGCAGACCACGACCGAGCGGGCGGCCAGCACGTCGCGGGCCGTCTCCTCGATCTCGGCGCGGGTCAGCCCGGTCGCCTCAAGCACCTCGGCCCAGTTCGGACCGGCGCCGTCGAGCCCGCGTACGTGCCTGTCCCAGGCGTCGAACCCGTGCGTGTGCGCCTCGACGAACGCGCGGTCCACCACCGTGCCGGGCGCGGCGTCCTCGGCCTCCAGCAGGAGCAGCGACAGCGCCTGGAACAGCGCCAGGTCGCCGCCGAGACGGATCTGCAGGAACCGGTCGGACAGCACCGTGCCGCCGCCCACCACTCCGGACGGCCGCTGCGGGTTGCGGAAGCGCATCAGCCCCGCCTCCGGCAGCGGGTTGACCGCCACGATCCGGGCGCCGCCCCGCTTCGCGCGTTCCAATGCGGTGAGCATGCGCGGGTGGTTGGTGCCGGGGTTCTGACCGACCACGAAGATGAGGTCGGCCTGATGCAGGTCCTCCAGCAGGACCGTCCCCTTGCCGATGCCGAGCGTCTCGGTCAGCGCCGAGCCGCTCGACTCGTGACACATGTTGGAGCAGTCGGGCAGGTTGTTGGTGCCGAAACGGCGGACGAGAAGCTGGTAGGCGAAGGCGGCCTCGTTGGAGGTGCGGCCGGAGGTGTAGAAGACGGCCTGGCCGGGGTGGTCGAGCGCGCGCAGTTCGCGCGCGACGACACCGAAGGCGTCCTCCCAGGAGATCGGCTCGTAGTGGTCCGAGCCCGCCGGTTTGTACATCGGCTCGGTGAGCCGGCCCTGCTGGCCCAGCCAGTAGTCGCTGCGCCGGGCCAGCTCGTCCACCGGGTGCTCGGCGAAGAAGTCGCGGGTGACCCGGCGGACCGTCGCCTCCTCGGCCACCGCCTTCGCGCCGTTCTCGCAGAACTCGGTGGGACTGCGGTGCCCGTCGCCCTCGGGCCAGGCGCATCCCGGGCAGTCGAAGCCGGACTTCTGGTTGACCCGCAGCAGGGTCAGCACCGTCCGTCCCGCGCCCATCTGCCGATAGGCCGTGCCGAGGGCGTGGCCGACCGCCGGAACCCCGCCCGCCCAGGTTCTGGGCGGGCCGATCTCCAGACGTTCGTCTCCGACGTCCTCCCGAGGCGCCTCACGTGTCATGCCGCATCTCCTCCGAACTCACTCGCCGATCTTGCCACGCACCCAATCATGGAACAGGCCGATGTGGTGCTCGCTGGGCACCAGCACCCCGCCCTTGGCGTACGTGCGGGAGCTCATCGAGGGCTGGGTGCGCTCGCAGGCCTCGAAGTCCTGCTCGTTCACCCGGTGGAACAGCTCCACCGACCGGCTGATGTCCTTGCCCTCGGCCACGACCTCCGGCAGGTAGAGCCAGTCGCACTCCACCACCGTGCGGTCCACCGCGAGCGGGAACATCCGGTGGACGATCACGTGGTCGGGCACCATGTTGACGAACACCTGCGGCTTGATCGTGATGGCGTAGTAGCGCCTGTCCTGATCATCGCTGATGGTCGGGATGCGGTCGAGCCCCTCGGAGCCGTCGACGGTGAATCCCTGGACGTCGTCGCCGAACTGCGCGCCGTGGCCCACGTAGTACTGCGCCGCGTAGCCGTCGGCGAACTCCGGCAGCACCTCGGTCAGCTCGGGGTGGATGGTCGCGCAGTGGTAGCACTCCATGAAGTTCTCGACGATGAGCTTCCAGTTCGCCTTCACGTCGTACACGATCCGGCGGCCGAGCGCCAGGTTGGCGACGTCGTAGTTGTCGAGGGAGGCCACGTCGCCGAGGCGCGTGCGCACCTCGGCGAGCACGGTGTCCTCGAACGACGGCGGCTCGTCGGCCAGGCAGACCCACACGTAGCCCAGCCACTCCCGCACCGCCACGTTGACGAGGCCGTATTCGACCCGGTCGAGGTCCGGCATCTTGGTGAGGTTGGGGGCGGCGATGAGCTTGCCCTCCAGGTCGTAGGTCCAGGCGTGGTACGGGCACTGGAAGGCCCGCTTGACCTCGCCGGACTCCTCCGTGCAGATGCGGGCGCCGCGGTGGCGGCAGACGTTGTAGAACGCGCGGATCGAGTTGTCCCGCGCCCGGCTGATCAGGATGCTCTCCGTGCCGACCTGGACGGTCCTGAACGCCCCGGGCTTGGGCAGGTCGGCGGCCCGGACCGCGCAGAACCACATCGACTCGAAGATGCGCTTCTGCTCCAGCGCGAAAACCTGGGGATCGGTGTAGTGCTCGCCCGGTAGCGTGGCCATCAGGCTCGGGGGCAGGCTCGTGGTGCTCACTTGGGCTCCTGGTGGTCGTGCAGGGTGGTCAAGCGCGGGTGGTCATGCGCGGTGGACATGCGTAGCGCGTCGCAGGATCTGGTATGGCCCGGGGCCGGCCGGGGCCGAGAGCCGGGTCAGAGCACCACGACGGAGCGCAGCACCTCGCCGCGGTGCATCTTCTCGAAGGCCGCCTCGACGTCCTCAAGCGCGATCGTCTCGGTGACGAACGCGTCCAGGTCGAGCCTGCCCTGCCGGTAGAGAGACACGAGCATGGGGAAGTCGCGGCTGGGCAGGCAGTCGCCGTACCAGGAGGACTTGAGCGCGCCGCCGCGGCCGAAGACGTCGAGCAGCGGCAGTTCGAGCCGCATCTCCGGGGTCGGCACGCCGACGAGCACGACGGTCCCGGCCAGGTCGCGGGCGTAGAAGGCCTGCTTGTAGGTCTCGGGACGCCCGACCGCCTCGATCACGACGTCCGCGCCGAACCCGCCGGTCAGCTCGCGCACGGCCTCCACCGGGTCGGTCTCGCGCGAGTTGACCGTGTGCGTGGCGCCGAAGCGGCGAGCCCACTCGAGCTTGGTGTCGTCCACGTCCACCGCGATGATCGTGGTCGCGCCGGCCAGGTGCGCGCCCGCGACGGCCGCGTCGCCCACGCCGCCGCAGCCGATGACGGCGACCGAGTCGCCGCGGGTCACCCCGCCGGTGTTGATGGCCGCGCCGAGGCCCGCCATGATCCCGCAGCCGAGCAGGCCGGCCGCGACCGGCGACGCGCTCGGGTCGACCTTGGTGCACTGGCCGGCCGCGACGAGCGTCTTGTCGGCGAACGCGCCGATCCCGAGCGCCGGGGACAGCGGGGTGCCGTCGGCCAGCGTCATCTTCTGGGTGGCGTTGTGGGTGGCGAAGCAGTACTGCGGGCGTCCGCGCAGGCAGGCGCGGCAGGAGCCGCAGACCGCGCGCCAGTTGAGGATGACGAAGTCGCCGGGGGCGACGTCGGTCACCCCCTCGCCGACGGCCTCGACCACGCCGGCCGCCTCGTGCCCGAGGAGGAAGGGGAAGTCGTCGTTGATGCCGCCCTCGCGGTAGTGCAGGTCGGTGTGGCACACCCCGCAGGCCTGCACGGCCACGAGTGCCTCACCCGGGCCCGGGTCGGGGACGACGACGGTCTCCAGGCTGACCGGCTGTCCCTTGCCCCTCGCGACGACCCCGCGGACTTCGTGCGCCATGGTCTCTCTTTCCCTCGATCAGTGTGCGTGCAAGAGTTGTGCAACACGAAACACATAGCACTATGCGCAACAGGTTGGGGCCGTACAAGGCCAGTGTCAAGAGCCCAAAAAAGCTGGCGTGATCTTGTAGTTTGTCGCACGCAATGCCGCAACCTGCAGTAACACCCTGGACGATCTTGCAAAAATCGCGGACAAGACCTCCCACCTGCGATTTCACCGTTCGTGATCATGCAATTGCATGATCACGAATCGCCTACCTGCTGGTCAGGCGGGCGGCTGGCCGAGCTACGCAAGATCACGAAGTAAGGGTGGGCAGGTGGGAGGGCACCTGTGCGACAAATTACAAGATCACGCGGGTGGGGTGGGGTGGGGTGGGGTGGGGTGGGGTTAGCGGGGGTTTTGTTCAAGGTGGGTGACGACCGGGGCGAGCAGGTCGTTCAGCTCGCGTACGAGGACCGCGAGCGCGCGGTGCGCCGTCTCGGCCAGGTCGTGCGCGGGCCCGTCCGGCGCGGCGGGCAGGTCGTCCAGCGGCACCGGGGCGTCCACGAGCAGGGTCGGACGCAGATAGGGGACCTTCGCGAGGTCCTGCTCGGCGGGCTCGACGAACTGGCCGAAGATCTCCGGCCAGTCCCGCCAGCCGCGGTCGCGCCACCAGCCACGCGACACCGTCAGCGCGGCCGGCAGCGGAGAGACGATCGTGACCCGCGCCGTCAGCGACCCGTCCCATGTGTTGCGCTCGCAGGAGGCGGACAGGATCCGCCGGTGCCAGCGCACGAAACCCGGCGAGGTCAGGGGTGGGGTGGCGATGCGCCAGGCCGCGCACGCGAACGCGACCGGGGCGATGTCACCCCACACCTCCTCGAACTCGCCGATGTTCTCCCACACGCGCTCGGAGTAGTGGCTGACGCCGCTGTAGCGGACGCGCTCGCGGTCGGATCGGCCGTCGATCCAGAACGCCTGCTGGCCGGCCATACGCCGGGATCAGCCGTTCGACGCGGCGGTGGTCGGCGCGACGGCGGCGGGCGCGGTCTCGCCGGCGAAGACGAACGTCGCGGCGTCGCCTTCGCCCTCGATGTCGATCTTGACGACCTGGCCCGGCCGCAGCTCGCCGTAGAGGATCTTCTCCGACAGCGTGTCCTCCAGCTCGCGCTGGATCGTGCGCCGCAGCGGACGGGCGCCCATCACCGGGTCGTATCCACGGTCGGCCAGCACCTGCTTGGCCGCCGGGGTCACCTCCAGGCTCATGTCGCGGTCCTTGAGCCGCTCGGCCACCTGGGCGAGCATCAGGTCGACGATCCGGATGATCTCCTTGAGCGTGAGCTGGTGGAAGACCACGATGTCGTCGACGCGGTTGAGGAACTCCGGCCGGAAGTGCTGCTTGAGCTCCTCCTGCACCTTGATCTTCATCCGCTCGTAGGTGCTCTCCTCGTCGTTGGACTTCGCGAAGCCCAGCCCCACCGCCTTGGAGATGTCCCGGGTGCCGAGGTTGGTCGTCATGATGATGACGGTGTTCTTGAAGTCCACCACCCGGCCCTGGGCGTCGGTCAGCCGACCGTCCTCCAGGATCTGCAGCAGCGAGTTGAAGAT
>NZ_VIRL01000080.1 GCF_006874465.1 Microbispora bryophytorum
CTTCACGGTGATCACCAATCTGTTCATTCTCAACGGCCTCAACACGGCCGACCAGCTCGTCGCCAAGGGCGCGATCATCGTCGTCGCGGTGCTCCTGCAGCGGCGAAGCCTCACCTCACACACCTGACCCCCGGCACCCCCGGCTCCTTTCCCGATCTTCCAGGTCCGCCGCTCTACGGCCGCGGTCCCGGCGGCACACGCCCCTTTTCCTCGCTTTCCTGCTTTTCCACCCCCCATTGCAAGGGAGAACGACATGACCCAGAATCCCGGCCGCCGAGGCTTCCTCCTCGGCGGAGCCGTCCTCGGCGCGGGCGCCCTCGTCACGGCCTGCACCAGCAACGAGCCGGCGGCGCAGGCGAGCGCGCCGGCCGCCGCTGCCGCCACCGCCGCGGCCACGGGCGGGAACGAGGCCCCGGGCGACAAGGTCGTCATCGGCTTTTCGGCCCCGGCCGCCGACCACGGCTGGATCGCCGCCATCGCCAAGAACGCGGCGGACGCGGCCAAGCAGTACTCCGATGTGGAGTTGAAGGCGGTCGAGCCGACCAACGACATCAACCAGCAGATCTCCGCGGTGGAGTCGCTGATCCAGGCCAAGGTCAACGTGCTGGTGATCCTGCC
>NZ_VIRL01000081.1 GCF_006874465.1 Microbispora bryophytorum
CTCCACCATCACCGCTTGGTTGTCGCGGATAATCCGGGTGGAGAGCTTGTGCGCGAAGTCCCGGCGCGCGTCGGTCACCCTGGCGTGTGCGCGGGCGACACGGGCGACGGCCTTCTTCCTGTTCGCCGACCCCTTCGCCTTGCGGGACAGCGCCTGCTGTGCCTTCTTCAACCGGCGTTCGGCGCGGCGCAGGAAACGCGGGTTGTCGATCTTCCTGCCGTCCGAGAGGACTGCGTAGTGCGTCAGGCCCAGGTCGATCCCCACCTCCGAGGCCGCCGCGGGCAGCGGCTCGTCTGCCGTCTCCGCGACGAAGCTCGCGAAGTACCGTCCTGCCGCGTCCCTGATGACCGTCACGCTGGAAGGTTGCGACGGGAGATCCCGGGACCAGCGCACCGGGACGTCCCCGATCTTCGGCAGGCGCAGCTTCCCGCCGGGATTGATGGAGAAGCGGGCGTTGCGGGTGAAGCGGACGGCCTGCCGGTTGTCCCTCTTGGACCGGAATCGGGGCGGGGCGATCTTCGGTCCCTTGCGCTTGCCCGAGATCGAGGCGAAGAAGTTCCGGTAGGCGGTATCAGATCGGCCAGCGCCTGCTGCAACACCACGGCCGACACCTCGC
>NZ_VIRL01000082.1 GCF_006874465.1 Microbispora bryophytorum
CGACGGGCCGCGAAGAAGACCACGAAGAAACATTCCTCCCGCACATTCCGGTATTTCACATCCCGTACAAGTCTATTGATGACAGTTATTTCGGTATTGGTGGATTGGAGAAGATTGAAACGGTATTCGCAGCGATCAACGACCGGCTTGTTCAGATCGATTATATTCTTTGGAAACACAGTGACCCCACAGCGTACGGTCCGGATTTAGAATCAACTAACGGAGCCGTTCAGTTTGGTGGCAAATACATTCCGGTAAATAAAGACGACCCAACGCCCGGATATATGGTGTGGCAGGCTCAGCTTGATGCCGCGTTCAAACAGCTCGACATGCTATTGAGTATTGTCTTTCAGATGTCTGAGACTCCGCAATGGCTTTTCGGAACAACAATGTCCGGAGACAATTCAGGCGGAACAGGCACGTCGCATACAGACAGTGCGGCGATCAAAGCTCGCTTCATGCCGATTCTTTCGAAGGTAAAGCGGATACGGGCGCACTATGACCGAGCGGTAAGAGACGCCCTTTGGACGTGTATGCTGCTCGAAAAAGCAGTCGGTGTCATCGACGTTGAAAATGCGGTTTATCCACGGGCTATTTGGA
>NZ_VIRL01000083.1 GCF_006874465.1 Microbispora bryophytorum
CGGACGCGGCCAAGCAGTACTCCGATGTGGAGTTGAAGGCGGTCGAGCCGACCAACGACATCAACCAGCAGATCTCCGCGGTGGAGTCGCTGATCCAGGCCAAGGTCAACGTGCTGGTGATCCTGCCCAACGACGGTGAGCAGCTCAACCAGGTCGCCCGGCAGGCCATGGACGCGGGCATCCCGGTGGTCAACGTGGACCGGGTGTTCCCCGACAAGCTGTCCTACCGTGCCTGGATCGGCGGAGACAACTACGGCATGGGAGTGGCGGCCGGCCACTTCATCGGCAAGACGCTGAAGGACAAGGGCGTCTCCAACCCGGTGATCCTGGAGATCCAGGGCATCGCCACGCTGCCGCTGACCCAGGACCGCAGCAAGGGCTTCGCCGACGCGCTGAAGACCTACGGCTTCACGGTGACCGCGCAGCAGGACGCCAAGTTCACGGTGGAGTCGGGCACCCAGGTGGCCAGCAACCTGCTGCAGGCGCACAAGAAGATCGACGCGATCTGGAACCACGACGACGACCAGGGCATCGGCGTGATGGCGGCGATCAAGGAGGCCGGTCGCGACGAGTTCTTCATGGTCGGCGGTGCGGGTTC
>NZ_VIRL01000084.1 GCF_006874465.1 Microbispora bryophytorum
AACGGCGGGGTGCGGGTGATGCCGCTGGGCGACTCGATCACCGAGGGCACGCAGGTGCCCGGCGGCTACCGGATCGGGCTGTGGCAGCGCCTGGCCGCGGGCCGCTACACGACCGACTTCGTCGGATCGCAGTACAACGGACCGGGCAACCTGGGCGACCACGACCACGAGGGACACCCCGGGTGGCGGATCGACCAGATCGACGCGAACATCAACGGCTGGCTGCGCAACTCCACCCCGCGCACGGTACTGCTGCACATCGGCACCAACGACGTGCTGCAGAACTACAACGTGTCCGGCGCGCCGCAGCGGCTGTCCACGCTGATCGACCACATCACCGCGGCGGCGCCGAACGCCGACGTGTTCGTCGCGACCATCATCCCGCTGTCGAACTCCGGCCAGGAGGCCGCCGCCCGCAACTTCAACTCGGCGATCCCCGGCATCGTGCAGTCCAAGGTCAACAGCGGCAAGCGCGTCCACCTGGTCGACATGCACAGCAAGCTGACCACCGGCGACCTGATCGACGGCATCCACCCCACCGCCAACGGCTACGACAAGATGGCCGCCGCCTGGTACGCGGCGCTCCAGTCGGTC
>NZ_VIRL01000085.1 GCF_006874465.1 Microbispora bryophytorum
TTCCTCGAAGGTGCCGGCCGTCCACGGGTGCGGCAGGAGAATGGTGAGACCGATGCCGTCTCTGCACTCGCTGCAGGCGCGCTACACCACAGCGGTGACGATGCTGTTGCTCCTGCTCACGGCCCTGGGCGGTGTGAGCCTGGACCTGGCGATCCGATACCGGATCGAGGACCAGGTGTTCTCCGCGGCCGAACAGGTCGCCACCCAGTGGACCGCGCAGGTACGCGCCGGCGCGCTGCCCGATCCCGCCTCCGCCTCCGGCACCGTCAATCTCGTCCAACTGGTCAACGCCCACGGCACGGTCATGGTCGCCAGCCCGGCCGCCACGAAACGACCGCCGCTCAGCGCCTTCCGGCCCGCACCCGGCAACCGGCTCCAGCAGCGCGTCGAGTGCCACCCCGGCGGCGGGCCGTGCGTCCTGCTCATGGCCGACCGCGTCTCACCGGCCCCCGACGCACCCGTCGTCTACGCCGGAACAACCGAGCCGCCCCTCCTCGCGACACACCGCCTCGAATACCTCATCACCGGAGCCACCCTCCTGATCGTCCTGACCGGCGGCCGCCTCAT
>NZ_VIRL01000086.1 GCF_006874465.1 Microbispora bryophytorum
ATAAAATTAAACGGAGGCGGTCGCCTATGACAAATAAGCAAATGGAATCCCACTGTGCCCCATCCAATTGTTCACGCCATTTCGAAGTTTGCGAATGCAAGTCGATGTGTCTGCTGCGGTATGGAGCCGAAATACGGAAGCGGCAGGAGGAAGTCGGAGCTGCAGTCGGCATATACGAAAAAAGACGAGCACACCTACGTTGGCTGCGGCTCAAACGTTGGGGCGCCCGTCGTCTTATAGATTAACATTCGCGTATACTTCGTCGATCCGGTCCTGATTGATTCCGATATATCTCAACGTGACCGACTGCTTCGAGTGGTTGAAAATCGATTGAAGTAGCGTAAGATCTGTGCCGTTCTTGTACGCGTGGTAGCCGAAAGTCTTACGCAACGAATGGCAGCCGATTGTGCCGAGCTTCTCTGAAAGGCCTGCGCGCTCAATAGCTTCGTTAAGAATCCCGTAAGCACGGACGCGGGTAATAGCTTTCGAACCTTGCCGAGAAGGGAGAAGCCAGGCGTAGTCGTTGGCTTCGGCCGGAATCAGGTCAGCGACGACTT
>NZ_VIRL01000087.1 GCF_006874465.1 Microbispora bryophytorum
CTTCACGGTGATCACCAATCTGTTCATTCTCAACGGCCTCAACACGGCCGACCAGCTCGTCGCCAAGGGCGCGATCATCGTCGTCGCGGTGCTCCTGCAGCGGCGAAGCCTCACCTCACACACCTGATACCGGGGCCGGATCGGAATCCGACCGGCCCCAAAAGGAGAAGATATGGACAAGAACGTCGGCCGGCGCGGCTTCCTCTGGAGCGGAGCCGTCCTCGGCGCGGGCGCCCTCGTCACGGCCTGCACCAGCAACGAGCCGGCGGCGCAGGCGAGCGCGCCGGTCGCTGCCGCCACCGCCGCGGCCACGGGCGGGAACGAGGCCCCGGGCGACAAGGTCGTCATCGGCTTCTCGGCCCCGGCCGCCGACCACGGCTGGATCGCCGCCATCAGCAAGAACGCGACGGACGCGGCCAAGCAGTACTCCGATGTGGAGTTGAAGGCGGTCGAGCCGACCAACGACATCAACCAGCAGATCTCCGCGGTGGAGTCGCTGATCCAGGCCAAGGTCAACGTGCTGGTGATCCTGCC
>NZ_VIRL01000088.1 GCF_006874465.1 Microbispora bryophytorum
TGGCGATTGGGACGAAGTCGTAACAAGGTAGCCGTACCGGAAGGTGCGGCTGGATCACCTCCTTTCTAAGGAGCATTCGGCCGGCCCTGTTGGCTCACCACTGTTTGGTGGTGGGTGTGGGGTTGGTCCATCGTCGCGGTCATCAGCGAGTGTCTGGTGCGTGGCGTGCTCATTAGTGGAGCACTGGTTATTCGGGTCGGCCGGTTCTGGTCGTCTGGTGAGTACCGTCGCCTTCGGGTGGAGTGGGAAATCCGGCGGTGGGGTTGGTCGGCTCGGGCACACTGTTGGGTCCTGAGGGAACGGACCGGATACTCAGCACCGTTGGTGGTGTTGGGTGGTTTGTTTTCTCCAGGGCTGGTCTCCTGTCATACCGGCCGGGGCTGCTGCTCTCCCTCGTGGGGGGTGGGGTTCGGGTGTTTGGTGGTGGGGTGGGCTGGTTGTCTGGTTGTTGTTTGTGAATTGCATAGTGGACGCGAGCATCTTTGTGGCCAAGTTATTTAGGGCACACGGTGGATGCCTTGGCATCAGGAGC
>NZ_VIRL01000089.1 GCF_006874465.1 Microbispora bryophytorum
GCTCCTGATGCCAAGGCATCCACCGTGTGCCCTAAATAACTTGGCCACAAAGATGCTCGCGTCCACTATGCAATTCACAAACAACAACCAGACAACCAGCCCACCCCACCACCAAACACCCGAACCCACGAGAAATAACCCGCAAGCCCCGGCCGGTATGACAGGAGACCAGCCCTGGAGAAAACAAACCACCCAACACCACGAAGGCGCTGAGTATCCGGTCCGTTTCCTCAGGACCCAACAGTGTGCCCAACCAGCCGCAACCCCCGAAACCCGCTTTCCCACTCCACCCGAAGGCGGCGGTACTCACCAATCCGGCAACCACGACCAGCTGAATAACCAGTGCTCCACTAATGAGCACGCCACGCACCAGACACTCGCTGATGACCGCGACGATGAACCAACCCCACACCCACCACCAAACAGTGGTGAGCCAACAGGGCCGGCCGAATGCTCCTTAGAAAGGAGGTGATCCAGCCGCACCTTCCGGTACGGCTACCTTGTTACGACTTCGTCCCAATCGCCA
>NZ_VIRL01000008.1 GCF_006874465.1 Microbispora bryophytorum
GCCACGTCCGGTGAGTGCACACGAGCATCTCCCGGCCAAGGCCGACACATCCCGTTGAAGACCCGAAGTCAGTCAGAGTTTGAGTCAGACCCTGCCGGGAGGTGCTCACCTACATCATCTCTGTCAGGCCCTGATCGCCAACAGACGGCATGTGGAACGTCCTCGGCGAGGCGTTGTCGTACCCCCGGTGTAGCGTCCGGGCCGGAACCGGGTTCATGCTCTGCGGTTAACGGAGGCACGCGGATGACGAGTACGACAGGCGAGCCCGTGGTGGTGGTGTCCCGGCGCATCGGGGCCCCGGCGGAGGAGATCTTCCGGATCCTGGCCGACCCCCGACGGCACCCGGACCTCGACGGCTCGGGGATGCTCCGCGGTGGCGTCTCCGACGCCGTGGTCTCGGGCGTCGGAGACGTCTTCGTGATGCGGATGCATTACGAGCGATACGGCGATTATGAGATGAACAACCACGTCGTCGAGTACGAGCCGGACCGTCGCCTCGGCTGGGAGCCGAGGCCCGGTCGCGGGCACCCGGACGCCACCGCGCCCGGGGCCGCGTGGGGCCACCGGTGGATCTTCGATCTGCTCCCGGACGGAGCCGGGGCGACGGTCGTGACCGAGACCTTCGACGGTTCGCGCATGCCGGAGGACAAACGCGCGGAAGTGGACAGCGGGCGCGCCTGGTGGCAGACGCAGATGGCGAGCACCCTGGAACGCCTCGCCGACCAGTGCGCCGCCCGGTGAACGCCGAACTCGACGCCCTGAAGGGAGCCCTGGACCGTCAGCGCGAGCATGTCCTCGGGGTCCTGGAAGGGCTCTCGGAGGAGGATCTCTGCGGCGGCCGGTGCTGCCCAGCGGCTGGAGCTGCCTGGCATTGCTGCGCCACCTCACCCTGGATGTGTTTCTTGGCCCAGCGGCGGATGTCGGCGCCCTTGTGGGCGGACAGGTTGTCCAGGATCACGTAGATCGGGGCGCCGTCGGGCCGGGCGGCACGATCGATTTCAGGGCGGCCAACGTGGTGGCGGCGCCCTTTCTGCGGCGGTCGACGCCCCACAGGGTGTCCGTCGCCGACTAAGTAGCAGCCGTGGAAGTAGCGCACGCCGTGGGTGCGGTGGTAGGTGGCGGGCAATCGGTCGGGGCGCTTCTGGGTGGCCCAGCCCGAGCCCGCGGTGGGACGGATCCGAGCGGGCCGAACCCGTCGAAGGCGAAGACCCGGTCCGGGAAGCGGTCCAGGACTTCCTCGATCCGGTCTAGCTTCGCCTCCCGGTCGGGGTCCGGGGACTCCTTCCAGGTCTTGGCGCGCTGGAAGGTGATGCCGCGGCGGGCGAGCAGGCCACGTAACGCCTCTCGGCCGATCCGAATCACGCGGCCGGGGGCTTTCCACAGGTAGGCGACGAGTTTGCGCAGTGACCAGCGGGCGAAGGGCTGGCCGATCTTGGTCGGGCGGGTGGTGGCCGTCTCTGACGGTGTCTTCATCGGCCTGCACCAGCTGGGCGATCACCGGCACCCGGTTCCCGCCGGCGGAGCCAGCAGCATCATCGCGCGCCGGTAGCGCACCGAGCTGGTGCTGCCGCGGCGCACGATCTGCTGCAGCTTCTGCCCCTCCTGGTCGGTCAGTCTGCGCACACGGACGGGCTCGGCCACCGCGTTTCCAACGGTCGGATCGGACGTCACCGCACATCCAACCGCCACGACCACCAACCCGGCGAACCTATGCGGTCACAGCACTAGCCCTGCGGGGATGGCGGCTTCTCGCTGGGCTGGTCGCAGGCCGAGGACAGGATCTCCTGCCCGTTGGGCTTGTGGATCACGATGTCCCGGTCGCAGTTGACGGGCGTCGGCGCCACGGCCAGCAGCCACGCCTCCCGGATCGTCACCCTGCCGCCGGTGCGATACTCGCCGGTCTCGCCGACGACCCGCTCGGCCTCGTGCTCGCCCAGCGCGGGAATCGGCGTGCCCGGGTCGCGGTCCGCCGCAGCCCGCTGGACCGGCACCAGTGCGACGTCCACCTCGTTGTCTCCCCTCAGATCCCCGCCGGACTCGTCGATCCACGAGATCAGGTGATCGACCTGGTCCCTCTGCACGCCGCAGACACCCTGCGTCTCCAAGCGGCCGTTCAGCCAGACGAACGCGTACGACGGCTCGCGGCAGTCGACCTGCACGTTCACCGACGTGCTGATGCCCGTGTAGGGGAACCGCAGGACGCGCCCGCCCATCTCGATCTCCTTTTCGAGGAACACCCGCTGCCCCGCGAGGTACGACACCCCCGGAGTCAGTGAAGGGCCGGCCATCGCGGCGGCGGGGTCCGAGCCGTCGGCCGGCGTGATCGTGACCGTCCGCGGCGCGGTCGCGACCATCGCTGCGGCGGCCAGGCCCGCGGCCAGCACCGCCCCCGCGGCGCCGCGACGGCGCCGGATGCGCCGCACCCTCCGGTCGACGTCGGCCAGGGTGACACCCGCGCCCCTCGCCTCGGAGGCGTCCCGGGCGAGCAGGTCGCGCAGGTCGTTGTCGGTCATCGTCATGTCAGCCCTCCAGGCTCATCGCGGAGCGGGCGGCGGAGTCGACGCGCAGCCTGGCCAGGGCCCTGCTCGCCTGGCTCCGCACGGTGGCGACCGAGCAGCCGAGGATCTCCGCGGTCTGGGCGTCGCCCAGGTCGGCGAAGTAACGCAGCACGATCACGGCGCGCTGTTTCGGCGGCAGGCAGGTGAGCGCCTGCCGTACGGCGTCGCGGGAGCCGAGCAGGTCGGCGGAATCGCCGACGGCCGGTTCCGGCAGCACTTCGGTCGGCTGCTCGCCCCGCCAGCGCCTGCGCCACCAGGAGGCGTGGGTGTTGGCGAGGATGCGGTAGACATACGGATCGGGGTTCTCGCCGACCCTGCGCCAGGCCAGCCACGCCTTGGCCAGCGCGGTCTGGAGCAGGTCCTCGGCGGTGGCCCAGTCGCGGCAGAGCAGGTAGGCCGTCCGCAGCAGTCGGTCCGAGCGCTGCTGGACGTAGCGCTCGAAGTCGGCCCGGTCGCGCATGTGCGGCCCCCAGGTTCTCGGTGATCCCTTGGTGAACGGTCACCGATGACTACGCCCTGGGAGGGTCCGTTGCCTCGTACCGCCGTCCGGCCGACGGCGGATCAGCGCGGCCAGATCGATGCGACCCGGATCAGCGGGCCCAGATCAGTACGGCCCGGATCAGTGCAGGCCGCGGTGGCGGCGGCGGTCGGGGATCTCGTATCCCCCGTGGCCCGGGCGCCGGCGGCGCTCCTGCCACCACTCGCTCCAGACGAACCAGCCACGCTTGATCGGCTCGGCCCGGGAGTCGCCGATGATCTTCACGTCGCCCATCAGCACGTACGCCGTGACCCTGACGACGGGGGCGGACTGGCCGCGGGGTGCCTCGACCACCTGGACCTTCTTGTCCCCCATGATCGTGACGCCGGAGAGCTCGACGTCGACGCCGTCCGGCACGATGATCTTCACGTCGCCCATCACGCACGTGGCGACGATGTCCACCTCGCGTCCGCGCACCTCGGCCTGACGCAGGTCGAGGACCACGTCGCCCATCACGCAGACCGCGCCGATGCCGTCGTCGATGCGCCAGGTGCCGGTCCTCTTGGCGTCGCCCATCACCGCCACGATCCACTTGCGCGCCCTGCCCTGCGAGGCGGCCGGCGCAGCGGGCCCGGGAGCGGGAGCGCCTCCCGGCAGGTCGGCGGTGATCTGGGCGAGCTCACCGTGGGTCTGCGCCAGATAGGCGGCCTCGGTCCGCTCGGTCAGCTCCGCGAGGGTCAGCCGCCCCTCCGCGGACGCCTCGCGTAGCCGTTCCACCACGGACTCGCGTTCGGCGTCGGACGCCCGCACGCCACCCGGATCATTCACGCCCTTCACCGTATCCCGCCCGGCCCCGCTGTCCCTCCTCCCTGCGAACGATCCCGGAAATCGATCCCGGAGACTACCCGGGGACGATCCGGGGTCGATTCGGGGAGACGATCCCTGCGGCGAGGCCCGGAAGGGGCTGTGTGAGCATGGAATCGTGACCCGCAGCAGGTTGCTGGAGGCGATAGCGGGAGGGGACGTCGCGCGGGTGGCGGCGATGCTGCACCCGGACACCGCCGTGAACCCCGCTCAGGGGACGACGCCGCTCTACCGGGCGGCCCTCGGCGGTCACCACGACATCGTCGGTCTGCTCCTGGAGTACGGCGCCGACCCGGACCAGCCGAGCGGGGGGCACGAAGAGGGCCTTCCGCTCTGCGCGGCGGCGTGCTGGGACCACGCCGAGACCGTGCAGGCGCTGCTCGACGGCGGCGCCGACCCCGACGCGGCGGAGGAGGGCGGCTGGACGGCCCTGCTGTGGGCCGCCGCCAACGGCAACCTGGAGTCGGCCGACATCCTGCTCGACGCCGGGGCCGATCCGGGCCGGGCCGACGACGCCGGCGACACCCCGCTGACGCTGTCCGCGCTCTTCGGGGCGTACGGGATCGTGTGGTCCCTGCTGGAGCACGGCGCCGACCCGTCCGCGCCCGGCTGGGACGGCGCGACCCCGCTGGAGATCGCCACGCGACTGGCGGCGGTGGATCTCGAAGCCGTGTTGCGCGATGAGGTCTGCGCGAGGGTGGGCGGCGAGCACACGGTGCTGGTGCTCCACGCCTCCGCACCGGACGGCACCCGGCGAGTGACGGTCGAGGCGCGCGGCGCCGGCGGCGGCTACTCAATCACGCGCCAGCACGGGCACGCCGCCGCCGCGACGGTCCTGGAGGCCGCTCTCGGCCTGCGACCACCCGCGGACGTGCTGCTCAGGCGCGCGCTGCCCTACCGCGACCTGGACGAGGACGACGAGACGTGGTGGGCGGCCGTCCACGCGCTCCAGGCCCGCCACGACGAGGAGACCTTCCTGGCGCTGGCCCGGCTGTGCGAGAGCGACGACCCGGTGGAGCGGGAGTTCGGCGTCGACGTGCTCGCGGAGTTCGGCCCGGAGACGGGGCTCGTCCCGGAGACGGGGCTCGTCCCGGAGACGGGGCTCGTCCCGGAGACGGGGCTCGTCCCGGAGACGGGGCTCGGTAGGAAGACAGAGCTCGGCCAGGAGGCGGGGCTCGGCCGGGGCGCCGTGTCCCCGGGCGCCGTGTCCCCGGGCGCCGTGTCCCT
The DNA here is from genome assembly GCF_006874465.1 of Microbispora bryophytorum. Classification (GTDB taxonomy): domain Bacteria; phylum Actinomycetota; class Actinomycetes; order Streptosporangiales; family Streptosporangiaceae; genus Microbispora; species Microbispora bryophytorum. Next base: position 5,128 of record NZ_VIRL01000008.1, read on the forward strand.
GGGCGCGGGGCACGCCCCCTACCGTGACCGCGTCCTGGAGATCCTGCGCGACCTGGCCCGGCACGAGACCGAGCCCTCGGTCGTCGAGGCGCTGCTCCATGCGTTCGGCCAGCAGGCCGACGAACGGACGCTCCCCGAGGTGCTGAAGATCGTCAACAGCCCGGGACGGGAGCCCACGGTCCACGACCCCGTCGCGCTCGCTGCGGTCCTGCCGCCGGACGACGAGGACGGGCTGACCACGCTGATCCGGCTGAGCCGGTGCGCCGACGACGAGGTGCGCGACTGGGCCACGATGGGCATCGCGGCGCTGCCCGCGGACACGGCCTCCATCAGGGACGCCCTGGTCACCCGGCTGACCGACCGCGATCTGACGACGGTGGCCGAGGCCGCGCGGGGCCTGGCCGGGCGCGGGGACCGGCGCGCGATTGAGGGCGTCCACCGGGTGCTGTGCGAGGCGGACGCGGGCCAGGACTACGCCCGCGACCTCGCCCTGGAGGCGGCCCACGAGCTCGGCCTGGAGATCTCCGGCGCCTGACCGCCTGCCGCCCGGTGTTCGTCCCGCGCCTGACCGCCTGCCGCCCGGTGTTCGTCCCGCACCGGACCGTCTGCCGCCCGGTGTTTGTCCCGGCCCTTCGAGATGTTGAGATGGAGTCCCGGCATGTTGGACGTCCGGCATGGACGAGTCCCGGCATCGACCACAGGAGGCCCCAGTGACCCACGACGTGACCAATCAGGTGCCCCCGCTGACCGGCCACGACGTCTCGGCCGACCCGGTTCTGCTGGAAGGGCTCGCCAGGGAGGGCGCGGACTGGGCGACCGGAGAGCTGCGCCAGCTCGGCCTGCTGGCCGGCTCCGCGAAGGCACAGGAGTGGGGACGGCTGGCCAACGAGCATCCGCCCGTGCTGCGCACCCACGACCGGTATGGCAACAGGATCGACGAGGTCGAGTTCCACCCGGCCTGGCACGAGCTCATGACGGTCGCCGTCGAGAGCGGCGCGCACGCCGCGCCCTGGACGTCGGCCCGGCCGGGTGCGCACGTCGCCAGGGCCGCCAAGTTCTTCACCTGGTCGCAGGTCGAGGCCGGGCACGGCTGCCCGATCTCCATGACGTACGCCGCCGTGGCCGCGCTGCGGCACTCGCCGTCGCTGCGGGCGGAGTGGGAGCCGCTGCTGGCCTCCCGTACGTACGACTTCGGGCTGCGCCCGCCGCAGGACAAGCGCGGCGTGCTGGCCGGGATGGCCATGACCGAGAAGCAGGGCGGCTCCGACGTGCGGGCCAACACCACCAGGGCCGTGCCGCTGGGCGACGGGAGTTTCGCGCTGACCGGCCACAAGTGGTTCAACTCCGCCCCGATGTGCGACGTTTTCCTGGTGCTCGCCCAGGCTCCGGGCGGGCTGTCGTGCTTTCTGCTCCCCCGCGTGCTGCCCGACGGCACCCGCAACGCGATGCGCCTGATGCGGCTGAAGGACAAGCTCGGCAACCGGTCGAACGCCTCGGCCGAGGTCGAGTACGAGGGCGCCGTCGCCTACCTCGTCGGCGAGGAGGGCCGGGGCGTACGGACGATCATCGAGATGGTGAACATGACCAGGCTCGACTGCGTGATCGGATCCGCCGCCGGCATGCGCTACGGCCTGACGCAGGCGCTCCACCACACCCGCCACCGCAGCGCGTTCGGCCGGACGCTGGCCGAGCAGCCGCTGATGCGCGCGGTGCTCGCCGACCTGGCGCTGGAGTCGGAGGCGGCGACCACGCTCATGACGCGCCTGGCCGGGGCGACCGACCGTGCCATCAGGGGCGACGCCGCCGAGGGCCTGTTCCGCCGGGCCGCCCTCGCCGCGGGCAAATACTGGGTGTGCAAGCGGGCGCCGGTCCACGCCGCCGAGGCGCTGGAGTGCCTCGGCGGCAACGGGTACGTCGAGGAGTCGCAGATGCCCCGGCTGTTCAGGGAGTCGCCGCTGAACGGCATCTGGGAGGGCTCGGGAAACGTGGCCGCCCTCGATCTGATGCGTGTGATGGCCAGGGAGTCCGAGGCGGTCGAGGCGTTCTTCGCCGAGGTGGCGCTGGCTCAGGACAGGAGGGTCGCCGACGCGGCCGAGCGGGTGCTGAAGAGGCTCGCCTCGGCGGGAGAGTCCGACGCGCGCCGGGTGGCCGAGGAGATGACGCTGGTCCTGCAGGCGTCCCTGCTCGTACGGCACGCCCCCGCCGCGGTGGCCGACGCGTTCTGCGCCTCGCGCCTGTCCGGCGACTGGGGACGGGCCTTCGGCACGCTGCCCTCCGGCCTCGCCCTGGAGGCGATCCTCGACCGCGCGGCGCCGGCGTGACCCGACCGGCCATGCCGGTGGACCATGCCGGTGGGCTATGCGCACCGGCGGCGGCGTTAAGGTCACTGTGGATAGGCTCCGCTTACTGAAGGGATATCGCCATGGCGACCACTCGTACCGCGACGACGCAGTGGAAGGGCGCGCTGCTCGACGGTTCGGGCACCGTTTCGCTCGACACCTCCGGCGTCGGCACCTTCGACGTCTCCTGGCCCTCCCGCGCGGAGGCGGCCAACGGCAAGACGAGCCCGGAGGAGCTGATCGCCGCCGCCCACTCCTCGTGCTTCTCGATGGCCCTGTCCGCCGGCCTGGCCAAGGCGGGCACGCCGCCGCAGTCGCTGGAGACCCGCGCGGACGTGACCTTCCAGCCGGGTGAGGGCATCACCGGCATCGTGATCTCCGTCCGGGGACAGGTGCCCGGCATCTCGGCCGAGGACTTCCAGCAGGCCGCCGAGACGGCCAAGGCGAACTGCCCGGTGAGCAAGGCGCTCGCCGGCACGACGATCACCCTGAACGCCGAATTCGTCGGCTGAGCACCAGCGGGAGCCCCTGCCGGACCCGATCCGGTAGGGGCTCCCGCGTTCCCGTGCGAGAGCAGGGGTCGTCGCGGGTGCACGATTCGCCCCAGCAGTGGAGAATGAGGTTACATGCGCGAGGTTTGGCCTGGAGAGCCCTACCCGCTCGGCGCCACCTGGGATGGTGTGGGCACCAACTTCTCGGTGTTCTCGGAGGCGGCCGAGCGGGTCGAGCTGTGCCTGTACGACGACGACGGCGGAGAGACCCGAGTCGACCTGCCCGAGGTCGACGGGTTCGTCTGGCACGGATACGTGCCGGGGATCCTGCCCGGCCAGCGGTACGGCTTCCGCGTGCACGGGCCCTACCGGCCCGACCACGGGCACCGGTGCAACCCGGCCAAGCTGCTGCTCGACCCCTACGCCAAGGCGATCGAGGGCTCGGTGCGGTGGAACGAGTCGCTGTTCTCCTACCACTTCGCCGATCCCGCACGGCTCAACACCGAGGACTCCGCGCCGTACATGCCGAAGAACGTGGTGGTGAACCCGTTCTTCGAGTGGGGCAACGACCGGCCGCCCCGCACGCCCTATCACGAGACGGTGATCTACGAAGCGCACGTGCGCGGCCTGACCATGCGCCATCCCGCCGTCCCCGAGGAGCAGCGGGGCACCTACGCGGGGCTCTCGCACCCCGCCGTGCTCGACCACCTCCAGTCGATCGGCGTGACGGCGGTCGAGCTCATGCCCGTCCACCAGTTCGTGCCGGAGCACTTCCTGGTCGCCCGGGGCCTGACCAACTACTGGGGCTACAACACGATCGCCTACATGGCGCCGCACAACACCTACGCCAGCTCGGGGCAGCGCGGCGAACAGGTCCAGGAGTTCAAGGCGATGGTGCGCGCCCTGCACGAGGCGGGCATCGAGGTGATCCTCGACGTCGTCTACAACCACACCGCCGAGGGCGACCACATGGGCCCCACGCTGGGCTTCCGGGGCATCGACAACGTCGATTACTACCGCCTGCGCGAGGAGGACCGCCGCTATTACCTCGACTACACCGGGTGCGGCAACTCCCTGAACGTCCGCTCGCCCCACGCGCTTCAGCTGATCATGGACTCGCTGCGCTACTGGGTGCTCGACATGCACGTGGACGGCTTCCGCTTCGACCTCGCCGCCGCGCTCGCCCGCGAGCTGCACGACGTCGACCGGCTCAGCGCGTTCTTCGACCTCATCCAGCAGGACCCGGTGATCTCGCAGGTCAAGCTGATCGCCGAGCCGTGGGACGTCGGCCCCGGCGGCTACCAGGTCGGGAACTTCCCGCCGTTGTGGACCGAATGGAACGGCAAGTACCGCGACTCGGTGCGGGACTTCTGGCGCGGGGCCTCCCAGACGCTGCCCGAGTTCGCCTCGCGCCTGGCCGGGTCGAGCGACCTGTACGCCAGCAGCGGCCGCCGCCCGGTCGCCTCGATCAACTTTGTGACCGCGCACGACGGATTCACCCTCACCGATCTCGTGTCGTACGACCACAAGCACAACGAGGCCAACGGCGAGGGCAACCGCGACGGCACGGACGACAACCGCTCCTGGAACTGCGGCGCCGAGGGCCCGGTGGAGGACCCCGGCATCGTACGGCTGCGCCGCCGGCAGCGGCGCAACCTCCTCACCACGCTGTTCGTGTCCCAGGGCGTGCCGATGCTGCTGGCGGGCGACGAGTTCGGCCGCACCCAGCGCGGCAACAACAACGCCTACTGCCAGGACAACGACACCTCCTGGATCGACTGGTCGCTGGTCCGGCAGGAGGGCGACCTGCTCGACTTCGTCCGCCGCCTGGCCGCGTTACGGCGGGCGCATCCCGTCTTCCGGCGGCGCCGGTTCTTCCAGGGCCACTCGGTCGGGGACGGCAGCAGGGACGTCATCTGGCTCACGCCGTCCGGCACGGAGATGACCGACGGCGACTGGCACACCGGCTACGCGAAGTCGCTGGCGGTGTACGTCAACGGCGAGGCGATCAGTGAGCCCGGACCGCGCGGCGAGCGGATCAGCGACGAGACGTTCCTGCTGCTGATCAACGCGCACCACGAGAACCTGACGTTCGCCCTCCCCGGCCCGGAGCTGGGGGCGGCCTGGCGTCCCGTCCTCGACACCGCCGACGAGGACGTCCGCGACGACCCGTACGCCGAGGAGACGCTGCCCGCCGGGGCCAAGGTCTGCCTCACCGACCGGTCCATGCGGGTCCTGATCTCCGCCGGCGGCTGAGCCGCCGGGCGGTCAGCGGGCGAGGATCTTGTCGAGGTCGTAGCTCACCGGACGTTCGAGCTGTTCGTAGGTGCAGGACGCCGGGGTGCGGTCCGGGCGCCAGCGGCGGAACTGGGCGGTGTGACGGAAGCGGTCGCCCTCCATGTGGTCGTAGGCCACCTCGATCACCCGCTCCGGCCGCAGCGGGATGAACGACAGATCCTTCTTGGCGTTCCACCGCGACACGGCGCCGGGCAGGCGCTGTCCCTCGGCGCCGCCCCCCGCGACCTCGGCCCAGTGTCCCCACGGATGCTCGCTCAGGTCCTCCACCCGGTAGGGCGCGAGCTCCTCGACGAGCTCCTCGCGCCGCTTCATCGGGAACGACGCGGCGACGCCCACATGGTGCAGGCGGCCGTCCGGCGAGTAGAGCCCGAGCAGCAGAGAGCCGACGATCGGACCCGACTTGTGCTCGCGGTAGCCCGCCACCACACAGTCGGCCGTCCGCTCGTGCTTGACCTTGAACATCACCCGTTTGTCCGGCGTGTACGGCTGGTCGCCCGGCTTGACCACGATGCCGTCGAGACCCGCGCCCTCGAACGCGTCGAACCACTCGGCGGCCCGGCTCTCGTCCCGGGTCACCGGCGTGAGCCGTACGGACCGGCCCGCGCCCGCCAGCACCTCCTCAAGCCGCGCCCTCCGCTCCGAGAACGGCGCCTCCATGAGGTCGTCCGTCCCGGTGGCGAGCAGGTCGAAGGCGACGAAGGACGCGGGCGTGTTCTCGGCCAGCATCCGCACCCGGGACTGCGCGGGATGGATGCGCTGCTGCAACGCGTCGAAGTCGAGCGACTGTCCCCTGATCAGCACGATCTCGCCGTCCACGACACACCTGGGCGGCAGCTCCCGTCTAACGGCCTCGACCAGCTCGGGGAAGTAGCGCGTGAAGGGCCGCTCATTCCTGCTGCCCAGGAAGACCTCGTCGCCGTCGCGGAAGACGATGCAGCGGAAGCCGTCCCACTTCGGCTCGTAGTAGAGCGTGCCGTCCTGCTTCGGCAGCCCCTTGACGGCCTTGGCGAGCATCGGCGCGACCGGCGGCACGACCGGCAGATCCAGGTCGGGGATCTGCGGCTCAACCGGAAGCTTCATCCTGCGCCTCCCTGATGTATCGGCAGAAGAGGAAACCGTCCTCTTCGAGCACCTGGGCGAGGGTCACCGGCGTGTGCGACGCGACGCCGTCCAGTATGCGCGCCGCGTCGCCGCCGGCCAGCAGCGGGCTCACGGTCAGCGCCAGCTCGTCGACCAGGCCCGCGGCGGCGAGCTGCGCGTTCACCCGGGGACCGCCCTCGCACAGGACGCGGCCGAGCCCCCGGTCGCGCAGCTCGCCCACGGCTGTCGCGAGATCGACCAGTTCGTCGCCCGCGATGATCAGATCAGCCCTCGCGGCCGCCTCCTCGCGGCGGTCCTTCGGCGCCGACTCCGTCGTGATCACGATCGTCCGGGCGTACGGCTCCGCCTCGGTGAACAGCTCGCTGTCGAGGTCGAGGTCGAGGCGGCGGGTGACGACGGCGATGGGCGGCGCCGGGGGCCTGCCCTCCCGCAGGGCCCGCCACGACTCGCGCGGGCGGGCCGGTCGGTATCCCTCGGTGCGGACGGTGGCGGCCCCGGCCAGCACCACGTCGGCCAGGCCGCGCAGCAGTCCGAAGATCCGCTTGTCGGCCCCGCCGGACAGGCCCTCCGAATGGCCCTCGACCCAGGCCGCGCCGTCGGCGCTGGCCACCATGTTGAGGCGCAACCAGTGGTCGCGCGGGTAGGCGTAGGCGGCGGGGATGTCCGGCTCGTCCTCGGCATAGGGGTGGATGCGGCGCACGCTTCCTACAGTGGCACACGAGAGAACCCGACGCAGTGAGCGGAGTGAGCGGTGAGGAACGAGCCGCTCGCAAAGCGAACGAGGAGCCGGTGAACGAGTCAGGGAACACGAGAGAACCCGACGCAGTGAGCGGAGTGAGCGGTGAGGAACGAGCCGCTCGCAAAGCGAACGAGGAGCCGGTGAACGAGTCAGGGAACACAGCACCGACAACGCCACCGTGACGCCCCCGCGCCGTTCCGCGACGCCCGCCACGGTCCCGGCAGGACCGTCTCCGGGCCGACACGGCGCCTAATTCCGCACCCCGGGCACTTCGCCGTTCTAATCTTTCCGCCGATCGGCACAAACACGGAACGTGATATTCGGGGGGCGGATATATGCGCGGGCCGAGCAGGCGGGAACTGCTGGCATCGGCGGTGTGGGGCGCGGCGGCGACCGCGTTCGGGGTGCGCGCGACGGCGGTGCACGCGGCCCCGGCCCGGCCGGCGGCCCGCCGGCGGGTCGGCGACATGACCAAGGAGCAGTGGGCGGCGTTCGTCCGGGCGGTACGCGTGCTGAAGGCGCGGGGGACCTACGACGCGCTGGTCAAGACCTACGCGGACGACTTCGCGGCCACCCACGCCAACGGCTTCTTCCTGCCGTGGCAGCGCAGGTATCTCCTGCAGTTCGAGCGGGAGCTCCAGCGCATCGATCCGGCCGTGTGCGTGCCGTACTGGGACTGGCCTCTCGACAGCCGGGCGCCGGAGCGCTCGGTGGTGCTGTCGAAGGCGTATTTCGGGGGAAACGGCAGCGCGAAACACGATCAGGCCGTCGTCGACGGCGCATTCGCCGGGTGGGCCGCCAAGGTCCCGCGGATCCATCCGCTCCGGCGTTCCTACGCCGACGGCGGGAAGATCGCCCCGTGGGCCTCGCCCGATCTCATCGCCGACATGCTGAAAAATCCGGACTTCCAGGTGTTCAACATGCAGCTGGAGATCCACATGGGCGCGGTGCAGATGGGCATCGGAGGAGACCTGGCCCAGTCCGCCGCCCCGAACGACCCTCTGTACTGGGCCGTCGCCTGCTTCGGCGACCTGCTGTGGCAGATGTGGCGCTCCCGGCACCCCGAGGCTCCGATCCGGTCGGCGTACGGGGACGTCACCGAGGACAGCCGCCTGCCCCGGTACGGCGACACGGTCGCGGGCGTCCTGGACGTCGAGAAGCTGGGATACCGCTACGACGCCGTGTGGCCGCGTACGCGCTGACGCCGGGCCCCCCTCCGCCCGAGCGGCGGGCCGCACCGCGCGTACAACCGGCGCGGACGGGAAGGGCAGACGGAGGGGACAGTGGCGGTGAGGCCCGGCCGGCGGCGCCCGGCGAGCCCGGAGCCGATCGGGCGGAAGCGGGTCGTACCGCCGCGGCCCCACCTGCGCGGGACGCCGGCCGATGAAACGGACATCGAGCCGGCGGAGCCGCTGCGACGGGGGGACAGAACTCATGTGCCGCTGGCTGACCTACACCGGCTCGCCCATCGCCCTGGAGAAGCTGCTCTACGAGCCGGAGAACTCCCTGATCGACCAGAGTCTCCACGCCAGGTACGGCGAGGAGACGGTGAACGGCGACGGGTTCGGCATCGGCTACTACGGCGACGGCGGCGTGCCTCCCGCGGTGTTCAAGGACACCAAGCCCGCGTGGGGCGACCGCAATCTCCGTGAACTCGCCCGCCACGTCCGGTCGCCGCTGTTCATGGCGCACGTGCGCGCGTCCTCTGGAACGGCGATACAGCAGACGAACTGCCATCCGTTCAGGTACGGCTCCTGGCTGTGGATGCACAACGGCGCGATCTCCGAGTTCGGCCGTCTCAAACGGGATCTGGTCCTGGCCGTCGCCCCGGACCTGTTCCCGGTGATCGAGGGGTCCACGGACTCGGAGGTCATGTTCTTCCTGGCGCTCACGCTGGGGCTGCGCGAGGACCCGCCGGGGGCGGTGGAGCGGATGGCCGGTCTCGTGGAGCGGACGGCGCGCCGGCACGACGTGGACAACCCGCTCCAGATGTCGCTGGCCACTTCGGACGGGGAGTGCCTGTGGTCCTTCCGCTACTCCAGCGACCGTCGTTCCCGGTCGCTCTTCCACAGCGCGAACACTCAGACTCTCCGGCATCTCCATCCGGAGGTGTTCGGGTCGGTGGACGTCTCCGACGACGCGCGGCTCGTCGTGTCGGAGCCCCTGCGCGACCTGCCCGGCCTCTGGGTGGAGGTTCCGGAGTCGACGTACACGGTCGTCAGACCGAACTTTTTCGACATGCACGCATTCAGCCCAGCTACACCCTGAATGACCTGATACGGAGAGGAGCGGACGGTGACTCCACGGGAAGGCAGGCAGGTCAGGCAGCGGCCGGTATGGGTCAACCCGTTGTTCGGGGCGACCGACCCCGCCTCCGGGATCACGACGGTCCCTCCCCGGCACCGGCTGCCGGAGGGACCCATGGCGCCCGCCGGCGTGTCCCGGCTCATTCGCGACGAGCTGATGCTCGACGGGAACCCACGGCTGAACCTCGCCACGTTCGTGAGCACCTGGATGGAGCCTGAGGCGCACGCGCTCATGGGCGACATGGCCGACAGGAATCTGATCGACAGGGACGAGTATCCCGCGACCGCCGAGCTGGAGCAGCGCTGCATCCCGATGATCGGCCACTTGTGGCACGCCCCCGACCCCGACGCCTCGGTGGGGACCTCCACCGTCGGGTCCAGCGAGGCGTGCATGCTCGGCGGGATGGCGCTCAAACGCCGCTGGATTCGGCGCAACGCCGGCCGCTACGCCGCCGGGACGCGGCCCAACCTGGTCATGGGCGTCAACACCCAGGTGTGCTGGCAGAAGTTCTGCAACTACTGGGAGGTGGAGCCCCGTATGGTCCCCATGGAGGGCGAACGGTTCCACCTGGGCGCCGAGGAGGCCGCCGGGCAGTGCGACGAGAACACGATCGGCGTCGTCACCGTCCTCGGCTCCACGATGGACGGAAGCTACGAGCCAATCGCCGACGTCTGCGCGGCGCTCGACGCGCTGGAGGAACGCACCGGGTGGTCCGTGCCCGTGCACGTGGACGCCGCGTCGGGCGGGATGATCGCCCCCTTCCTCGAACCGGACCTGGTGTGGGATTTCCGCCTTCCGCGGGTCGCCTCCATCAACGTCTCCGGGCACAAGTACGGGATGGTCTACCCGGGGCTCGGGTGGATCCTGTGGCGGGACCGGGACGCGCTCCCCGGCGATCTGGTGGAGCACGTCGACTACCTCGGCGGAGACGTGGCGACGTTCACGCTCAACTTCTCCCGGTCCGGATCGCAGGTCGTCGCGCAGTACTACAACTTCCTGCGGCTCGGTTACGAGGGGTTCCGCGAGGTGCAGGGCGCCCTCCGGCGGGTGGCGACCCATCTCGCCGGGCGGATCGAGGGCCTCGGCTGCTTCCGGCTGCTCACGCGTGGCGACCAACTGCCGGTGTTCGCCTTCACCACCGGCGACGACGTCACCAGGTTCAACGTCTACGACGTGTCCCGGCGGCTGCGGGAGTGGGGCTGGCTGGTGCCGGCCTACCCGTTCCCGCCCAACCGCGGCGACCTGCACGTGCTGAGGGTGGTGTGCCGCAACGGCTTCTCGCTCGATCTGGCCGACCGCCTGGCGGACGACCTCGACGGCCTGCTGCCCTGGCTGCACAAGCAGCCCGCCCCGATGTTCGGCCCGGACGCCGCGACGAGCTTCCACCACTGACTCACCGATCCCGGTGTGACTCCGCCCACACCGGCGACCGGCACGCGCCGCCGGCGTGCGTCGGCGCGTGCCGCACGGCCCAACGGGCCCTCACGTCAGGCCCTCGCGTCAGGCCCTCGCGTCAGGCCCTCGTGGTGGCGCGGGCCCTGCCGGCCGTCTGGGCGACGGTCTCCCGCTCCTGCCTCTCCTGCTGGCGAGCGGACCTGGAGATGTCCTCCAGCTCGTGCGCGGTCTCCTCGAACTCCTGCGCGGCCTCACGGCTCATCTTGCTCACGATCCTGCGCCCGCGGAGGGCCATGTCCTCGTACACCTCGCCGGCCTTGGCGAGTGCGTACGGGCCGACGCCCGCGAGGGCGCAGAACGGCTTGGACATCGTGATCCTCTTGACCGGTGTCGTCACTTGGTCACTCTCCATACATATCGGTCTAGCGGCGGCTTCCAACTGTCCAACCAGGGGAGAACGGCCCGGCGTCAGGAAGGTGGCGTGCCGAGGGCTTCCATCCCGGGCCTGATGGTGTCGGCGACCCGCGCCGGGTCGACGTCCGCGACCCTGGAGGTCTTCCGCGGATCCGTCCAGGTGCCGTGGTCGGGACTCCCGTGGTCGTCCTCAGGCTCGCCGTAGCCGCAGCTCAGGCACATTCGGATGTCTCCCCCCGCTCGGTCTTGTGCACGACGGCCCCGGCAGCGGTACGAGGGCGAGGCCGGGTGTTCCAGGTTCGTCCGAGTGCGGTCTTGCCCGGGGACGAGCGCCCGCTCCCCCGCCTGCCGGCGCTCGCCAGGACCATCCCCGCACGCGTCTCCAGGGACACCGGGCGGGAATGCAAGAGCCGATCAAGAGCAGAGACCCGCGGACAAAATCGTCGCCCGGCAAGTCACGATCAGCCGGTCGGCCTCGCCTTGCTCGGCTGCACGCGCCTCGGCTCGCCGGGCATCTTCGGGTAGTTCGGCGGATAGGGCATGTCGCCCCGCTCGTCGGCGTCGTACCACTCCAGCAGCGTGCCGATGTCGTGGGCCCGGTCGTCGATCGCCCGCTGCACGTCGCCCAGCCTGGCGAACCGCTCCGGCATCGTTGTGATGTCGAAGTCGCGCGGGTCGCAGTCGGCCAGCTCCTCCCACGTCACGGGGGCGGAGACCCGGGCGTCGGGCCGGGCGCGGACCGAGTAGGCGGCCACCACCGTCCGGTCGCGGGCGTTCTGGTTGTAGTCGATGAAGACCTTCTCCCCCCGCTCCTCCTTCCACCAGGCGCTCGTCGCGAGGTCCGAGCGCCGCTCGACCTCACGGGCCAGGGCGATCGCGGCGTACCGCACCTCGGTGAAGGTCCAGCGGGGCTCGATGCGCACGTTCACGTGGATTCCCCGGCTGCCCGAGGTCTTCGGGAAGCCCGTCATGCCCAGCTCGTCGAGGATCTCCTTGACCGTGAACGCCACCGTACGGGCCTGCTCGAACGAGGTGCCGGGCTGCGGGTCGATGTCGATGCGCAGCTCGTCGGGGTGGTCGAGGTCGGCGCGGCGGGCGTGCCACGGGTGGAAGTCGATCGTGCCGAGGTTGGCGCACCAGGCGATGGCCGCCACTTCGGTCGGGCAGAACGCGTCGGCCGTGCGACCGCTGGGGAAGCGCACGGTGACGGTCTCGATCCAGTCGGGGTGCCGGGGCATCCGCTTCTGGTAGATCGCCTCGGTGCCGACGCCGTCGGGGTGCCGCTTGAGGTAGGTCGGCCGCTCTCGCAGGGCGCGCAGCACGCCGTCCCCCACACTCACGTAGTACTCCACCAGGTCGCGCTTGGTCGCGCCGATCTCCGGGAAGTAGACCTTGTCCGGATTGGTGACCTTGACTGTGCGGCCACCCACCTCTATCTCGATGTACGGCGAAGCCATGGAGGTGACCCTACCCGGACGAGGGGGTCCGTCCCGGGCTGCCGACGGCGGCCGGACCGGGCGCTCCCACGGCCGCGCCCTCCCGGCGCAGGCTCGTGGTCGCGTACGGCGCGCTCGCGTTCGGACGGCGCCGCACGCGACGGGACGGACCACGGCGGCCGCCCGTGGGCGGCCTCCTCTCACCGTCCGGCGGCGTCCAGCACGGGTCGGGTGCTTCGCCGCCCTGACGGCGGTGTGGGTGACCGCCCCCGCGCGGGTGGCGGCGATCAACCCCCTCGTCAGTGAAGACGCCGGAAGACCCGGAAAAGGATGCCTCGACCCGCGAAGACGTGCGGGGAAGATCCCGGGCCTTCCTGGAGTTCCTTAGTTCGTAATCCCCGCGAGGGATCGCAGAAGGCAGGGTGGTGAGCATGGAGAAGATAATCAAGAGCGACGCCGAGTGGCGCGCGGAGCTTTCCCCCGAGGAGTACCGAATCCTCCGGCAGGCGGGGACCGAGCGCCCGTTCAGCGGCGAGTACGTCGACACCAAGACCGTCGGCGTCTACTCCTGCCGCGCCTGTGGGGCGGAGTTGTTCCGGTCGGAGGCCAAGTTCGAGTCGCACTGCGGCTGGCCGTCGTTCTACGAGCCGTCCGAGTCGGAGACCGTGACTCTGCGCGAGGACGACTCGCTCGGCATGCGCCGGGTGGAGGTCCGCTGCGCCCGCTGCGACTCGCACCTCGGGCACGTGTTCCACGGCGAGGGCTACCCCACGCCGACCGACGACCGGTACTGCATCAACTCCGTCTGCCTGACCCTGCAGCCGGCCGAGTGAGGCCTATTTCGGCTTGGGGTAGGTGACCCGGCAGTCGCCGTCGTCCGGGCCGAGGACGTTGGCGAGGACGGGGTTGCCGTTCTCGCCGAACCTCGACTGGACGAACACCACGGGGTTCGGCTCCCCCCGCTCGGCGAGGTACTCCAGGCCGCGTTTGCACAGGGTGATCGCGGTCTTGGAGTTGTCGGCGTTCTCCGGGAGATTCGTGTAGATGCGCAGGTAGCCGCCCTCGGTGCGGATGTCCTTGACCCGCTTGGCGGTCTTGTCCTTCCACCTGCCGCGGAAGTAGGACTCCGCCTTGGTGTCGGTGTACTTCGACGGCCCCGACGCCTTCTCCTCGGCCGCCTTCTTGTCCCGCTTGGGGGTCGCCTTCTTGCCGGTGTCGACGCTGGCGACGGTCAGCTCGCCGGCCGGTGAGGCCTGCGGCGTGGGCGCGGCGACCATGTGCCCGGGAGCCGCGTCGGAACGCGACAGCGGCCAGGCGATCGCGACGGCTCCGACGGCGAAGGCGGCCACCCCGAGGGACACCTCGACGACGTGCGAACGGGCCCGCCTCTTGCGGCGGCGCCCCCTGGAACGTGCCAGCCCGCTAGTCACTCTGCCTCACCTAGACGTCGATCCTTCGTCACAGTATGGCAAAGACGCCAAGCGGCCAAGACCGTTTCCGACTCTTCGCGCAAGATCGGCCCAAATGTCCCTTGTGCACTCCGCCCGGCGACGGGCTTCGTCCTGGACAGGAAGGCGCTGATCATCGCGGGCGCCTGCGGACGGGCTCAAGAAGTGGCTGATGGCGCGCATAAGCGGCCGCTATGAGCGGACCGGAAGCTCTCCGCCGGTCCGGGCTTTCAACTACTCGCAGCGCCGAGCCTCCGCATCCGGCGGCCGGCGACGAACCGAACGAACCGAACGAACCGAGGATGAACGTGATGACCGTGGAAGTGACGACCGGAGAGCTGGCCGGACAGGGCGCTCTGGTCACGGGGGCCACCAAGGGCATCGGACGGGTGACCGCGCTGATGCTGGCCCGGCTCGGCGCCGAGGTGGTGTTGTCGGGCCGCGACGAGCAGCAGGGCAAGCAGGCGGTCGAGGAGATCCTCGCGGGAGGCGGCCGGGCGCACTTCGCCGCGGCCGACCTGCGCGACGAGGCGTCCGCGCGCTCGCTCGCACGGCGCGCGACCGAGCTGCTGGGCCACGTGGACGTGCTGGTGAACAACGCCGGCGTCTACCCCTTCGCCCCCACGACGGACATGACCGAGCAGGACTTCGACGGGGTCTACGACGTCAACGTGAAGGCACCGTTCTTCCTCGTCGCCGAGCTGGCGCCGGCCATGGCCCGGCGCGGCCGGGGCGCGGTCGTCAACGTCACCACGATGGTGGCGGAGTACGGCCACTCCGGCTACAGCCTGTACGGCTCCAGCAAGGCCGCGATCGTGCTCCTCACCAAGTCGTGGGCCGCCGAGTTCGGCCCCCGGGGCGTGCGGGTCAACGCGGTGAGCCCCGGCCCGACCCGCACGGAGGGCACCGCGCCCATGGGCGAGGATCTGGAGGCCCTCGCGCGGACCCTGCCCGCCGGCCGGCCCGCCTCCCCGGAGGAGATCGCCGAGGCGATCACGTTCCTGGCCTCGCCGCGGGCGAGCTTCGTCCACGGGACGACCCTCCACGTCGACGGCGGCCGCTGGGCCGTCTGACCCCTTCCCGCCCGGCACCGCTCCGCGGCCGGCACCGCCGCCGGCCGTGGAGCGGGGCAGGCGGCGGGGCCGGCATGGCGGGAGGCCGGCGCCGCGGCGCCGGCCCGGCCACGTGGGGCCCCCGATCGCTAGGGCAGCGCGGCGACGAGCTCGCTGACCGGCTTGCGGGTGCCGGTGTAGAAGGGGATCTCGATCCTGGTGTGCCGCCTCGCCTCGGCTCCGCGCAGGTGGCGCATCAGGTCGACGATGCGGTGCAGTTCGTCGGCTTCGAAGGCCAGCATCCACTCGTAGTCGTTGAGCGCGAAGCAGGCGACCGTGTTGGAGCGCACGTCGGGGTACTCGCGCGCCATCTTGCCGTGCTCGGCGAGCATGCTGCGCCGCTCGGAGTCCTCCAGCAGGTACCACTCCAGGGACCGTACGAAGGGGTAGACGCAGACGAAGCCCCTGGGCTCCTCCTCGGCGAGGAAGGCCGGGATGTGGGACTTGTTGAACTCGGCGGGGCGGTGCAGGGCCATGGCCGACCAGACCGGCTCGCTCGCGCGCCCGAGGGCGGTGCGGCGGAAGCGGGTGTAGGTCTCCTGCAGGTCCTCGGCCGAGGAGGCGTGCCACCAGAACATGTAGTCGGCGTCGGCGCGGAACCCGGCCACGTCGTAGCAGCCTCGGGTCGTCACGTCCTTGCCCGCCGCCTGCGCGAGCAGTTCCTCGACCTCGCCGGCGACGCCCTCGCGGGCGGCGGGAAGCTGGTCGCGCAGCCGGAAGACCGACCACATCGTGTAGCGGATGACCAGGTTGAGATCGCGCGCCTTCGGCCGCGGGGCAGGCTCCGTCATGCCCCTATTCTGCCGGTGGGGGGTGGCGGTCCGGCCGCCGGGTGCTGTGTCTCCCGCAGGTGCTCCAGGACGAGCTTGGCGGCGGTGCGGGCGGTCGCGACGCAGGCCGGGATGCCGACACCCTCGTACGCCGCGCCGCAGACGGCGAGGCCGGGCTGCCCGGCGACCGCCGCGCGCACGCGGGCGATCCGGTCGAGGTGGCCCACGTCGTACTGCGGGAGCGCGCCGCCCCAGCGGGTCACCCGGGTGTCCAGCGGCAGGCCCCGCACCCCCATGATCTCGGCCATCTCGTTCAACGCCAGGGCGGTCAGCTCGGCGTCGTCACGCTGGAGTACGAGTTCCTCGCCCAGCCGGCCGACCGAGCACCGCACGATCATGACGTTGCGGTCGGCCTCGGCCAGATGGGGCCATTTGACGCTGCTGAACGTCGCGGCCTTGACCGGCCTGCCCTCGACCGGCGGCACCAGGTAGCCGCTGCCCTCCGGGGGCTCGGGGAAGGCCGTGCGGGGATAGGCGAGGGTGACGATGGCCATGCTGGCGTACTCGATCGCGGCCAGTTCGGCCGCCGCCTTCGGCACCTCCCGCCGCAGCAGACGGGAGGCGGGCCGCGCGGGGACCGCCAGGACGACGGCGTCGGCGTCGATCACCTCCTCGTCCCTGGTGGGACCGGTGACCAGCCGCCAGCCGTCCGGCGTCCTGATCAGGTCGCGGACGGTGACGCCGGTGCGGATCTGCGCGCACGACTCCTTGGCCACCGCGGCGGGCAGCGCGCCCAGGCCGCTCCTGAGCGTGGTGAAGACCGGCCCGGCGTCCGCGGGGGCCTCCGCGGTGATGCTCCTGGTGGCCTGCAGCAGCGACCGCTCGGTGCGGGCGACGGCGGCGATCCGCGGCATGGTCGCGTCCAGCGACAGCATGTCGGCCCGGCCCGCGTACACGCCGCCGAGCAGCGGCTCGACCAGCCGGTCGACGACCTCGCTCCCCATCCGGGCCCGGATGTAGGCCGCCACGGACACGTCTCCGGTCACGAGCGTGGGCGGCAGGAACTGGTCGAGGGGCACCCGGGCCAGTCCGGCCGGCGACAGGACGCCCGAGCGCGCGAGGTCGACCACGTCCGAGGGGACGCCCATCACCTGCTGCCGGGGCAGCGAGCGCAGCGATCCGCGCGACAGGACCGAGGCCCGCGTGGTGCCGGGGTCCACCAGGTCGTCGCCGAGGCCGGCCAGCCGGGCCAGTTCCTTGCCCTCGGGCCGCCGCGCCAGCATCGACTCCGCGCCCGCGTCGACCTCCACCCCCGCCACCTGAGAGGCGTGCAGCTTGCCGCCGACTCTCGGCGCCGCCTCCAGCACCGTGATCCTCAGGCCGGCGTCGGCCCGGTTCAGGTGCAGCGCCGCGGCCAGACCCGCGATGCCCCCGCCGACGACGACCACATGACGACCCGCGTTCCCTTCCATGGGGCAAAGCTACCGGCCCGTACGCCAGGGTCCCGCACCGGCGCGGTGCGTGTCCGGGACGAAGCAGGGCATGCCCGGCGCGAAGCGGGGAACCTCGCCGCCACCGAAAGGGAACGGCCAGTCACAGACGTAACATCAGCCTGCTAACCGACAAGAACGCAAGATTCCTGGAAACTTTTAACATGCAGGGCAAAAAGTCTGGCTTTCTTGTAATAAAGTCGTTGCCGTCAGAGCAGAAGTAGAGTCACTTCTGGCACGCACCGATTCCCGACCGAAGAGTGGCGTGAAGCGAATGACGGCTCGCCCCGAGAACCCGCACCAGGCGCGGATCCTGCGCCTCCTGCGTCAGGACGGCGCGCGCTCACGCGCGGAACTCGGCGAGGTGACCCGTCTGTCACCGTCGAAGCTCGCACTCGAACTCGACCGGCTGACCAAGCTGAACCTCCTCGAATCCGGTGGACTCGCGGCCTCGCGGGGCGGTCGGCGGTCGGGCATCGTGCGGATCGCCTCACACCTGCGTTTCGTCGGCATCGACATCGGCGCCACGTCCATCGACGTCGGGGTGACCAACGGCGAGCTGGAGGTGGTCGGCCATCTGTCGAAGCCCGCGGACGTGCGGGACGGCCCCGAGGCCGTGCTGGAGCAGGCCCTCGATCTCGTCGGCAAGCTGCGGACCGGCGAGACGACCGATATCCACGGCGTCGGGATCGGCGTCCCCGGCCCGGTGAGCTTCCTCGACAGGACCCCGGTCTCGCCCCCGATCATGCCGGGCTGGGACCGCTTCCCCGTGCGGGAGACGCTGAGCCGCGAGTTCGGCTGCCCGGTGCTCGTGGACAACGACGTGAACATCATGGCACTCGGCGAGCTGCACGCGGGCCTCGCCAGGGCCGTCGGCGACTTCCTGCTCGTGAAGATCGGCACCGGCGTCGGCTGCGGCATCGTCGTCGCCGGCGAGATCTACCGCGGGGTGACCGGCAGCGCCGGCGACATCGGCCACATCCGGATCTCCGACGACGGCCCGCTGTGCACGTGCGGCAACACGGGCTGCCTGGAGGCGTACTTCGGCGGGGCGGCACTGGCCCGCGACGCCCGCGCCGCCGCGGACAGGGGCGACTCCCCCTTTCTCGCGGAACGGCTCGCGCACGAGGGAACTGTGACGGCGCAGGACGTCGCCGCGGCGGCGGCCTCGGGCGACGCCGCCGCCGTGCGGATGATCCGCGAGGGAGGCCGGCACGTGGGCATGGTGCTGGCGTCGCTCGTGAGCTTCTTCAACCCCGGCCTGGTGATCGTCGGAGGCGGGCTGGCCGGCCTGGGCCACGCGCTGCTCGCCGAGATCCGCAGCGTCGTCTACCAGCGCTCGCTGCCGCTGGCGACCGGCAATCTGCCCATCGTCTTGTCCGAGCTCGGCGACACGGCCGGGATCATCGGCGCGACCCGGCTGATCAGCGACCACGTCTTCTCCGTCGAGTGAGCGCGCGGCCTTCGGACGCGGAACGGCCGCCATCCCCCGCGGGGACGGCGGCCGCCTTCACGATCTCAGCCCTTCAGTAGCTGCGTCAGCAGGCCCTTGACCTCGGTCGCGGCGTAGGCGTCCCGGTCGAAGGGGCCGAGCAGCACCGGCCCGTCCGCCGCCGCGTCGGGCAGGCGGCCGTGGCTGCCGCGCACCGGCTCCGGGTCGAGCGGCACCACGGACATCATGTAGCGCATGCCCATCTTCTTGCGGGCCAGCGCCGTGCCGGCCCGCAGTTTCACGAACGGGTCGTTCGGATCCATGAACAGCTCCGCCGGGTCGTAACCGGGCTTGCGGTGGATCTCCACGAGCTTCGCGAAGTCGGGCGCCCGGTCGTCGGACAGCCAGTAGTAGTAGGTGAACCACGCGTCCGGCTCCGCGACCGCGACGAGGTCACCGGCCCGCTCGTGGTCGAGGCCGTACTTCACCTTGCCCTCCTGGCCGAGCACCTCGTCCACGCCCGGCAGCTCGGCCACGATGTCCCGTACGCGGGGCAGGTCGGCCGTGTCGTTCACGTAGACGTGGGCGACCTGGTGGTCGGCGACCGCGAAGGCCCGCGAGGCCCAGGGGTCGAGATACTCCATGCCGTCCTGGGTGTAGACCTCCAGCAGCCCGGCCCGGCGCAGCGCGCGGTTGACGTCCACCGGGCGGGAGGCGTTGGTGATGCCGTACTCGGACAGCACGACCACGGTCGCGTCCTCCCGCAGCAGCGGCGCGAGCGCGGCGTCGACCTCCAGGGCCGCCGCGATGGCCTGGGGCGCGTCGGGCCCGAAGCGCTGCAGGTCGTAATCGAGGTGCGGGATGTAGACCATGAGCAGGTCGGGCCGTTCCTTCGCGAGGATACGGCGGGCGGCCGCGATGATCCATTTGGACGAGGCGATGCTCGCGGTCGGCCCCCAGTAGGTGAACAGCGGGAACCCGCCCAGCTCGCCGACCAGGTCGTCGTGCAGCGACGGCGGCCTGGTGTAGCAGTCGGGCTCCTTGCGCCCGTCGGCGTAGTAGATCGGGCGCGGGGTGACGATGAAGTCGCTGGAGCCGCCCATCGCGTACCACCAGCAGACGTTGGCGGTGCGCATCCCGGGCACCGCGTCCCACAGCTGCTCGCCCTGGATCAGCCGGTTGTGCTGCCGCCACAGGAAGATCTCGCCCAGGTCGCGGAAGTACCAGCCGTTGCCGACGATGCCGTGGTCGCGCGGCATCGATCCGGTCAGCAGGGTGGCCTGGACGGAGCAGGTCACGGCGGGCAGCACGGGCCGCAGCGACGCGGCGGCACCGACCTTGGACACGTTCGGCATGTGCGCCAGCAGGCGCGGGGTCAGGCCGACGACGTTCACGACGACGACGGGCGCCATCAGATCTCCTTAAGTCCGAGGGCGGCGAGCCGCCGCCGGGTCCAGTCGAGCTCGGCCGCGATGCCCTCGGCGATGTCCACCGGGCCGGGCAGCACGCTCCATGTGTAGGTCTCGACCTCGAGGTGCCGAGTGAGGGGGGCGGCGAGGCCCCCGTCCGGGATCATGAGCCGCCCGAGCAGCTCCTCCAGGTAGGGAGCCGTCGTGGTGAGCGGGGGCGGGGGCGCGGCGTGCAGCGGCATGTGGAAGTGCGTGCGCCAGGGCAGGTCCGCCGGGAGCCCGCCCGCCAGCGCCTCCGGCAGGTCGTCGGTGTAGCCCGCCGCGCAGCGCGTCTGGTGGAGATACCGCTCCTCCACGTACGCCGCCAGCGCCTGCTGGCCGCCCGGCGGCGCCTCCACGGCCGAGGAGACCTGGAGCTTGACGATCGGCAGCCCCAGGGCCGCCGCATCGGCGGCCTCCTCCAGGCCGACGGCCAGATGGCAGGCGTCCAGGCAGACGCCGAGGTGCACGGGGTCGGCGCCGCCGAGCAGCGCCACCGCCTGCGGGGTGGTCTCCACGACGCAGCCCGGCTCGGGCTCGAAGCCGACCCGGATCGTCTTGCCGGTGCGCTCCGCCAGGGCCCGCAGGCCCCGGGCGAGCACGGTCAGGTTGGCGTTGACGGCCGCGGCCTTGGCCGGCGTCCAGCCGGTGCGCCAGGCGAGGGGCAGCGTCGAGATCGAGCCCTCGGTCACGTCGTCGGGCAGCAGCGCGGTGAGGATCTCGGCCAGGTCGAGGGTGTAGGCGAGCCGTTCCGGTTCCGCCCAGTCGGGCCGGTAGACCCGCAGTTTCACGACCTCGTCGTGGAAGCCGCCGTACGGGAAGCCGTTGAGGGTGACGACCTCGAGCCCCTGCTCGTCCAGCCGGGCACGCAGCCGGGCGAGCTTGGCGGGGTCGTCGCGCAGCGCCCGGGCGGCGCGGCGCGACAGCCACAGCCCGAGCCCGAGCCGCCCGGCGCCGCTCAGCGCGCGGATGCGGGCGGCGACCCCGGTGAGCTGCTCGTGGATTCCCGCCAGGTCCTCGGCGGGGTGGACGTTGGTGCAGTACGCCAGGTGGACGACGGACCCGGAGGGGTGAAGCAGGCGCATGGTCAGCGCGTCCCGCGCAGGATCGTGTTGCCCTCGTAGTCGCCGCCGGACTCGACGTCGTCCAGGGCCAGGCGCCCGCTCTGGCCGTAGAAGGCGACGGGGTTGCGCCACAGCACCCGGTCCACGTCGTCGTCGGTGAACCCGGCGGCCAGCATGGCCTCGCCGACCTCTCGGGTCTTCAGCACGTCGCTGCGCCCCCAGTCGGCGGCGGAGTTCACGATCATCCGCTCGGTGCCGTACTCCTTGAGGATCGCGACCATGCGGTCCGGGTCCATCTTGGTGTCGGGGTAGATCGAGAAGCCCATCCAGCAGCCGGCCTCGTGGACCATGCCGACGGTCAGCTCGTTGAGGTGGTCGACCAGCACCGTGCCGGGGTCCATGCCCTTGACCACGTCGAGCGTGCGGCGGGTCCCCGCGGCCTTGTCGCGGTGCGGCGTGTGCACGAGCACCGGCAGGCCGTGCTCCTCGGCGAGTGCGAGCTGGGCCTCGAAGACGCGGTCCTCCTCCGGCGTCATCGAGTCGTAGCCCACCTCTCCGACGGCGACCACCGAGTCCTTCAGCAGGTAGCGGGGCAGCTCGTCCAGCACGCCCACGCAGCGCGGGTCGCCGGCCTCCTTGGGGTTGAGCGCGAGCGTGCAGTGGTGCCGGATGCCGTACTGCGCGGCGCGGTAGGGCTCCCAGCCCAGCAGCGAGTCGAAGTAGTCGAGGAAGCTCCCGACGTTCGTGCGCGGCTGGCCGAGCCAGAAGGCGGGCTCCACGACGGCCCGGACCCCCGCGGCGTACATGCGCTCGTAGTCGTCGGTCGTGCGGGATGTCATGTGGACGTGGGGATCGAAGATCCGCATCGGAATCAGAGCCTCTCGAGAACGTCGGGGGGAACGGTGCGCCCGGCAGCGCGGCGCTCGGCGGCGAAGTCGGCGAGCATGCGCCGCAGGTCCTCGTCGAACCGCCGGTCGAGGCCTTCGACCGACGCGAGCGGGACGGACATGAAGACGCATTTGAGCACGCCCTGCCGGAAGGCGTGGTCGTCCAGGCAGGCCGAGCCGTACGGGCCGAGCGCGGCGGCGACCAGCCGGGTGTCGTTGGCCCGCAGGGCGTCGTGGACGAGCGGGAGAGCGGCCGGACCGAGGTCGAGCTGCGGAAGCGACTCCAGGATCTCCAGCCGCTCCCCCGCGTCGCCCTGCCAGTAGAGCTTCATGACGGCCGCCGCGGGGTCGGGCAGGGCCTTCGCCAGCGCGCCGAGCAGCTCGGCGCGGGCGCCGGGGCCGCCCTCCCGCACGGCCCGTGGAAACAGCGCGTAGACGGTCTCCGGGTCGCGCTCAACGTCGGCTACGGCCCGCGCCAGCCAGGTCATGTGCCCTCCTCAGGAATTCGATCGACCTTCGCGCCACCTCGGGCGCCGCATGGCTGTGCCTGGCCAGCTCGACGGCGACCAGCCCGCCGAAGCCGTCGAGGGCGGCGAGCACGGGCGGGAAGTCGATCTCGCCCTCGCCGAACTCGAGATGCTCGTGGACGCCCCGCCGCATGTCCTCGATCTGCACGTGCACCAGGTGCGGCAGCGCCCGCTCGACGCACTCGGGCACGTCGTACGGCTCCAGGCAGCGGCAGTGCCCGATGTCGAGGGTGAGGCCGAACCTCGGGTGCCCGCCGAGCAGGTCGCGCAGCCGTTCGTATCCGGCGAGGTCCGCCACGAGCATGCCCGGCTCGGGCTCGAACCCGAGCGTTACGCCCACCTCGTCGGCTTCGGAGAGCAGGCGCTCGCAGTGCCGTACGAGCCGGTCCCACGCCTGGTCCTCGGACACCCCGGGCGGCCGGATACCGCTCCACAGGTGCACCACGGGGGCGCCGAGGTCGGCCGCGACCCGCATGGCCCTGCGCAGGAAGTCCACCCGCGCCTCGGCCTCGTCGTGCAGCAGGGTCGGGAAGTGCTTGCGCCGGGGGTCGAGTGTGTAACGGCCGCCCGTCTCCACGGCGAGGGCCAGGCCGAGCCGCCCCGCCAGCGCCGCGATCCGCCCGGCCTCCGCGGGGGAGGCCCCGGGCATGAGGTGCCCGTGGTCAAGGGTGACCGCCGCACCGGTGTAGCCGAGGTCGGCGAGCACCTCCAGCGTCTGGTCGAGCGGATGGTCGCGGAAACCGTTGGTGCAGTAGGCCCAGTTCACAGGCACGCTCACGACGTGGCCGCCTTCGCCGCCGGCCGCCGGCCGGCCCTCACGGCCGTCCCTCCGACAGGGCCTTCGCGAACGCCACAAGCCGGGCGTACTGGGTGGGCAGGTCGTGCCCTGCGCCGCCCAGCGGGTCCTTGAAGAAGTAGCCGAGCTCGGGGAGCACGCCGCTGTGCCCGGTCTCGTGGGCCCGCGCGACGAGCCGCACGAGATCGAGAACGAGCGGGGCGGCGAGCGCCGAGTCGCAGCCCTGCCAGGTGAACTGCATGGTCATCCGGACGCCGAGGAATCCCTCGAACGTGACGTGGTCCCAGGCGGTCTTCCACTCGCCGAGGTCGGCCACGTAGTCGATGTGCGTCAGGCCCTCGACGTCCTCGCCCACGATCGCGGGGACGGCCCGTGCCTTGCTCGCCGACTTGCTCTCCCTCGCCGCCGGGTCGGCCAGCGTGGCGCCGTCGCCGCCGCCGAGGAGGTTGAGCCCCGACCACGAGCGGACGCGCAGCGCGCGGCCGGCGAACATCGGCGCGAGCGCGCTCTTGACCAGCGTCTCCCCGGTCTTGCCGTCGCGTCCCGCGTACGGCAGGCCGCTGCGCCGGGCCAGCTCGTCCAGCGCGGGCGGCGTCGGGCCCGCGGAGGGGGTGAACGCGACGTAGCCGCACCCGGCCGTGAAGGCCGCGTAGGCGTACAGGGAGCTGGCGGGCAGCACGTCCCGGCCGGACGCGAGCGCCTCCTCCAGGTCGGCGAGCGTGGCGTACGGCACCTCGGCGGGGGGCTCGGTCGACGACACGTCCACCACGACGACGCGGGTCAGGCGGTGCCTGTCCCGGAAGTCCGCGATGTCGCCGGCCAGCCGCCGCGCGGCATCCGCCTGGCTCTCCTCGCCGGGAACGTAGCCGTGCCTGATCTCGGCCTGCGCGGCGTCGAGGTCGGCGGCGAGCAGGGTCGCCAGGACGGGAGGGAGCACGCCCGCCTGCGTGAGGAGCTCGGCCCTCTTGCGCAGCGGGGTGGTGACCACGTCGTGACCGCCGAACACCAGGTCGCCCAGGGGGGTGAAGTCTCCCGGGAAGCCCGCGGCCTCGATGACACAGCCGGTGGGCGGGGCCGCTCCCGCGCGCACCGCTGCCGCCCCGACGACCGCGGTGGTCGCGACGGACCCCCGGGCGCCGACCAGCCAGACACCGATGGGCACGGCAACTCTCCCGTCAACTCGGGGTATGCAGGGTGACATGGAACATTTGGATAGTAAGAGGCATCTTTCGTCACTGACAAGCAAAAGCTTCCCGTTGGCTACTAAAAGTTCACTCACCTGCACGGGGCCGGCCCGGGGGTACGGCGGCCACGGCCGCACCCGCCCCTCGCCACTCCTCCCGCATCCTCGGACTTTGTCCTTCAAAGGTGGAAAGGTCAAAAGATCATGAAGTGACTTCTTCCCTGACGGGAAAAAGTCGCGTAGCTTGCTCGACACGTGCTCCGCACAGTCACCAGGTGGCCAGAGTGAGGCGAACGGCGGAGTCACCAGCGGAGCGGCCGCGTCATCGGGGGATCAGGTCCTTCACGCAGATGGAGCTTTCTAGACGATGAGTGCGTACGAAGAAGAGATGGACACGGCCGGTCACCTCGGACGCAGGCTGGGGCTCAACCGGCGCCGGTTCCTCGCGGCCACGACCGGCATGGCGGCGGTCGCCGCCGTCGCCGCGGCCGGTCCGCTGAAGTCGGCCGCGCAGGCGGCGACCGCGGGTAAGGGGCCGAACGGCATCCTGGTCCCGCCGCCGCGGCGCGGCATCATCCTGTACACCGTCCGCGACGCCATCTCCCGCGACCCGCTGTCCAGCAACCTCCCGTCCGGCTTCCGCGCCGTGCTGGAGGAGCTCGGCCGGATCGGCTACGCCCAGGTGGAGTTCGCCGGCTACAGCCAGCACGGCAACGCCGAGGGCGGCGCCAACCTGGAGACCGTCGAGGGCGCCCGCCTGCTGCGCCGCTGGCTGGACGACAACGGCCTGGTCGCCCAGGGCAACCACGGCTTCATCCCCGGCTCCTGGCCGCTGAGCCAGGCCGACCTGGACCGCTTCAAGCTCCACCTGGAGATCGCCGACATCCTCGGCATGAGCCACGTGGGCACCGGCAGCGACCCGACCGGCAGCGCCTACAAGGCCGACTGGGACGTCGCCGCCGACAAGTGGAACGCGCTGGGCGAGATCGCCACCGCCGCGGGCCTCAAGCTGTACACGCACAACCACGACGTGGCCTACAGCTTCCTGCTCGACAGCGGCCCGCTCGACGCGCAGGGCCGGCCCACCCGCTCCTCCGGCATCCGCCGCCTGGAGTACTTCCTCCAGAAGACCGACCCGAAGCACGTCTGGCTGGAGATGGACATCTTCTGGGCCCACGTCGCGCAGTACAAGTACAAGACCTTCACCGCGTCCGACGGGTCCACCCAGACGCAGGTCTTCAACCCGCTCGGCGTCGTGCAGGCGCAGACCATGCGGTTCCCGCTGTTCCACGCCAAGGACGGGAAGATCAACACCGGGACGTCCAACGGCTACGACATGGTTCCGTTCGGCACCGGTGACATCGACTACGCGGCGTTCTTCCGCGGCACGGGCGCCAAGGGCTACCACAACCCGATGTACGAGCAGGACAACGCCCCCGGCGACGCGTCGCACCAGGGCCAGTCCCTGCAGTACGCGGACCTGAGCTACCGGAACATGTCCGCTCTGCGCGGCTGACGACCTCACTGAGCATGGCGGCCCCGCCACGCGTCCGACCTGTTCCACCGGCGCGCGGCGGTCCGCCTTCCCCGCCCGGGCCCACGGGCCCGCACCCCCACCCCCCGCAGAGGCGCCGGCGATCACGGCGGCATCGTGATGCCATCGTGATCGCCGGCGCCGAACTGTGTTCATCGGTGAGCCGATGTAAAGAACATGAGGCGAATCCGGTACGGCGCGGCGGCCCTGGCGGCCGTCGCCTTTCTGTTGACGGGGTGCGGCGGCTCGGGCGAGTCCAGCAGCGACGCGGCCGGCAGCGTCGCCGCCACCATGGCTCCGGCCGGACGGGCCGACACGGCCGGGGCCGCGGATCAGAGCAGGGAACGGGCGCCCGCCACGGGCGGCGCGGGCGACGGGCAGGAGAAGACCAGGCTCGACCCGTCCGACCGGGCGATCATCTACCAGGGCGAGCTCACCGTCGAGGCCAAGGACGTCACGGCGGCGTCCGACCGCGCGAAGGCGATCGTGACGGGCGCGGGCGGGTACGTCGCCGAGGAGCGCAGCGAGTCCGTCCCCGGCGGCGTCCAGTCGATGATCGCGTTCAGGGTGCCCCCGGCACGCTACGCCGACGTCCTGGCCCAGCTCGGACGCGACCTCGGGGAACGCACGTCGGTGCGGCAGAACGCGCAGGACGTCACCGAGGAGGTCGCCGACGTCGCCAGCCGGGTGAAGTCGGCCGAGGCCACGCTCGGGCAGTTCCGCACGCTGCTGTCGAAGGCGAACAAGATCGGCGAGATCCTCGAAATCGAACGGGAGATCTCCAGCCGCGAGGCCGATCTGGAGTCGCTGCAGGCCAGGCAGAAGGCCCTGGAGGCGCAGACCGGCATGGCCACGGTCACGCTCACCCTCGTGCCCGCGCTGCAGCCCTCCGCCCGCCCCAAGGACAAGGAGGACGCGACCGGCTTCCTCGCCGGGCTGCGCGCCGGGTGGGACACCCTGACCGCGTCGACCGTGATGGCGCTGACCGTGCTGGGCGCGCTGCTGCCCTGGATCGTCGTGGCCGGTGTGCTGTGGCTGGCCGTCCGGATCGTCATGCGCCGGATGCGCCGCCGCGCCGCCCCGCCGGCCGGTCCCGTGCCCCCCGGCTCCGTCCCTCCCGGGCACGGGCCCGGTTTCCCCGCGGGTCCGCCGCCCACGGGCGGCCCCGCCGGGCAGCCGCGCCCCGGCTCACCGGAGCAGGCTCCCCGCGAGGGCCGGGACGAGAACCAGGATCAGAGCCGGGAATCCGAGCGCACCCCGCGGTAGCGCTCAGCGGGCCGACGACGCGTGGACGAAGTCGGTGAGCCGGGCGAGCTGGTCGGGGTCGGTCGAGGGAAGCACGCCGTGGCCGAGGTTGAACACGTGCCCCTCGGCCACCCGGCCGCGTTCGAGCACGTCCCTGGCCCGCCTCTCTACGACCTCCCAGGGCGCGAGCAGGATCGCCGGGTCGAGGTTGCCCTGCAGCGCCTTGCCCGCGCCCACGCGCAGCGCGGCCTCGTCGAGCGGCACCCGCCAGTCCACGCCCACCACGTCGGCGCCGGCCTCGCCCATGAGGCCGAGCAGCTCGCCGGTGCCGACGCCGAAGTGGATGCGCGGCACGCCGAGGTCCGCCAGGCCGGCGAAGATCTTGCCGGTGTGCGGCAGCACGTAGGTGCGGTAGTCCTGCGGCGCGACCGCGCCCACCCACGAGTCGAACAGCTGGACGGCCGAGGCCCCCGCCGCCACCTGCACACGCAGGAAGGCGAGCGTGATCGCGCCGAGCCGCTCCATCAGCTCGTGCCACAACTCGGGCTCGCCGTACATCATGGCCTTGGTGCGGTCGTGGTTCTTGGAGGGCCCGCCCTCGATCAGGTACGACGCGAGCGTGAACGGCCCTCCGGCGAAGCCGATCAGCGGGATACCGCCCAGCTCGGCGGTCAGCGTGCCGACCGCCTCCGTCACGTAGGAGACGTCGTCCGGCTCCAGGGGGCGCAGGACCTCCATGCCCGCCTTGTCGCGGATGGGGGTCCCGACGACCGGCCCGACGCCCGGCTTGATGTCGAGGTCGACGCCGATGGCCTTGAGGGGGACCACGATGTCGCTGAAGAAGATCGCCGCGTCCGTGCCGTACCTGCGGACCGGCTGCATGGTGATCTCGACCACGAGGTCGGGGGTGGCGCAGGCGGTGAGCATCTCGACGCCCGCGCGCACCCTGCGGTACTCGGGCAGCGACCGCCCGGCCTGGCGCATGTACCAGACCGGCGTGTGCGGAACGGGCTCGCGCCGGCACGCGCGAATGAAAACGGAATCGTCGAGCTGGGGTTTCACGGCACCAGCCTGCCATGCCCCGGTGCCGCCCGGCGCCTGGACCCACGACCTGGGGCTCCCGAACGACGCGAGGATGGCCGTTGATCGCGTAAGGTGAACCCCATCCCCTCCTGTGAGTCATCTCACAGCTCGGCAATGTGTTCGCCAATCGGCCATCCGGCATCGATTCCAATACCACTTTCGAGACACGCCGAGTGCGATGCGGGGAAATGTCGCCGGGACGTGCCAACGTCGGATCAGTCCCGAGCGACCGCCACCACCGTGGATCCGACGAGAGGCCCCGGAGCGATGACTTCGATGTGGAGTTCCCCCGAACGCCGCACTGAGCACTGTGCCGGCAGCGACGCCGCGCGCACCGCCCGCACGCGCGGACGCGCCCCGGCACGGGCGGCCGACCGGGTGACGGGCCGACTGGTGGCGACGGTTTGACGACTTCCGATGCCCCCCACAGCCACCCCCCTGCTTCGTGCTCTCCCGAATCCGACCTACTCTTCCGTCATGACCCTCGGTGAACCGCCTGCGCCTCCCGCCGCCTTCCGGCGCGCGCTGGAGACGCTGCGCCCCGCCGAGGTGCGGCCGGAGATAGAGCTGGAGGACATTCCCGCCCCCCAGCGGCTCGCGCCGTACTCCGGTGCGGTCGGGGCGTCCGTGTACCGTGACGACGACGAACTCGCCGTCGGCCGCCTGATCATGCTGTTCGACCCCGAGGGCCAGCGCGGCTGGGAGGGGCCGTTCCGCCTCGTCGCCTACGTACGCGCCGACGTGGAGCCGGAGATGACCACAGACCCGCTGATGGGGCCGGTGGCCTGGAGCTGGCTGACCGAGGCGCTCGACGCCCACGGCGCGAGATACGCCGCGGTGGGCGGCACCGTCACCCGCGCCGTCTCGGAGGGGTTCGGCGGCAAGGCTGACGACCCCGTCACCACCGAGATCGAGCTGCGGGCCTCGTGGTCGCCGCTCGACGAGGACCTGTCGTCGCACGCGGCCGCCTGGTGCGACCTCATGTGCCTGGCCGCCGGCATCCCCCCGCTGCCGCCCGATGTCGCCACACTGCATCCGCGCCCCACCCGCCGAGATGATCCGAAAGTTCCTTAGCCCGTGACAGAACCCGTAATCCAGCCCCTGTTGGAGCCGCGCGAGGGAATCCCGCCCGTCATCGAGGACTCCGCCGCGCTCGCGGCCGCCGTGGACGCCTTCGCCCGCGGGACGGGGCCGGTGGCCGTCGACGCCGAGCGTGCCTCCGGATACCGCTACAGCGGCCGCGCCTACCTGGTGCAGCTGCGCCGGGCCGGCGCGGGCAGCGCCCTGATCGACCCGATCAAGTGTCCCGACCTGTCCGCTCTGGACGAGGCCGTACGCGACGCCGAGATCGTCCTGCACGCCGCGAACCAGGACCTGCCGTGCCTGGCCGAGCTGGGCTTCCGCCCGCGGCGGCTGTTCGACACCGAGCTGGCCGGGCGGCTGCTCGGCTACGAACGGGTCGGCCTGGGGACCATGGTCGAGCTCGTCCTCGGCCTGCGGCTGGAGAAGGGGCACTCCGCGGCCGACTGGTCGGCCCGCCCGCTGCCGGAGGACTGGCTGCGCTACGCGGCGCTCGACGTGGAGGTGCTGGTCGAGCTCCGCGACATCCTGCACAACGAGCTGGCCACCACCGGCAAGCTGGAGTGGGCGCTGGAGGAGTTCACATCGATCCTGGCCGCCCCCGCCCATCCCCCGCGTACCGACCCGTGGCGGCGCACCTCGGGCATCCACCGGGTGCGCACGCTGCGCGGGCTCGCCCTGGTGCGGGAGCTGTGGACGCTGCGCGACGAGATCGCCCGGGAGGCCGACCTCGCGCCGGGCCGCGTGCTGCCCGACTCGGCGATCGTGCAGGCCGCCCTCGACCAGCCGCGCACGACCAAGGCCCTCACCGAGATCACGCCGTTCGTCGGCCGCAGCGCCCGCCGCCACCTCAACGACTGGCTGGCGGCGGTGAACCGGGCCCGGACGATGCCGGAGGCGGCGCTCCCGCAGCCCGCGGGCCCCGGGGACGGCCCTCCCCCGGCCAACCGGTGGGCCGACCGTGACCCCGCCGCCGCCAAGCGGCTCGCGGCGGCGCGGGCCGTCGTCGCCGCGCTCGCGGACGAGCACCGCATGCCGACGGAGAACCTGCTCCAGCCCGACGCCGTACGCAGGCTGACCTGGGAGCCGCCCGCGCCGATCAGCGAGGAGACCGTGGCGGAGCGGCTGCGCTCACTGGGCGTGCGGGAGTGGCAGATCGGCCTGACCGTCCACCCGCTGGCCAAGGCGCTCGAACGGCTGGAGATCAAAGGAGAGGTGTGAGATGCGGGGCCGCATCCTGGTGACCGGCCTGGCCAGGTCCGGCTCGCCCGTGAAGCCCTGCTGCCCGACGCCGGCTGAGCCCTTCCATGTCCTGCCGGTGACGGGACGGATGGAGCAGGCAGAAGCTCCTGGACGTACGCGACCGGCAGCGGCCGGCGTACGTCCAGGAGCTTCCTCTCCCGGAGGCGCGGCCTGCGCGCCCCCGGGAGCCGTTGTGATCAGACCGCGTCGTCGTCGGTCACGACGAGCCGGGCGAAGCCGTTCCCGATCGTCGCGTTGACCGGCACCGAGGCGACCACCTGGTAGGACTGCGGCGCGGACGCCACCGCGGTGTCGCCGTTGACGGGCACCTGGAAGGTCGCCTGCGGGGACCCGGCCGGGATGACGACCTCCTGCGCCGCCGAGCCGATCACCGGGGCGTCCCCGGTCGCCATCGTCTGGATCTGGACCGTCACCGGCGTGGGGCTCTTCTTCGACAGCCGCACCGTCATCGTGGCCGTGCCCGGGCCGTCGCCCTCGTCCACCGTGGCTCCCTCCACCGACACCTGCGGCAGCCTGTCGGTGCGGGCCTCACCCGCGGCGTCCGTGGTGAACGCGACGTCGGCGAGGTAGACCGCGCCCGTCTGAGTCGCACCCGAGATCCGGATCTCGCTGATCTGCTGCGGCTTGACGCCGGTGAGCGAGCTCAGCGGGACGCGCACCGTGCGCAGCCAGGTCTTGGGCAGCGGCGAGGCCGTGCCCGGGAACGCCGTGAGCGCGTCGCTGACCTCGGACACCTTGACCGTGCGGGACGCGCCGTGCTTGTCGACGATCTCGACCGCGAGGTCCACGTCGCCGGTCGCCGTCTCGTCCCTCGCGGTGCGGAAGGTGAGCGCGTCATAACGGGAGACGTTCTGGTCCCGCTTGTCGAGCGGCACCGTCACCGTGCCCGTGGGGTCGCTCCAGGAGAACCGCAGCACCGGTGTCGAGGCGACATTGTTCGCGTACGTCGCGGGCGTCCAGGACGGCGCCTGCGCGGTGGTCAGCGTGGAGGCGCAGGACGGCAGGCCGCTCTGCGGCGAGCGGTCGAGCATTCCGGCGCAGACGGCCGCGGCGGCCGAGCCGGTGACCCGCGTGGACGGCGCGAGCGACGTGAAGGAGGCCACGTCGAAGCGCTTACCGGCGGGCGCCTGCGCGACGGCGTGCACGACGGCCCGTCCGGCGGAGGCGGCGGTGCCGCCGCTGCCGTCGAACAGCGGCAGCAGGCCCTGCTCGCCGCCCTGGACGAGGCGGAAGAACCCCGCGATGTACGCGGTGCCGACGGCGTACTGCTCGGCGGCGGTCAGCCGCGACGACGCGGTGCCGCCGCAGACCGGGTCGTTGCGGTTGGACCAGTCGTCGGACGCGGGCGCGTGCGCCACGCCCGGGGTCCACTCGGTGTTGAAGAAGTTGTGGTCGGCGCCCATGACCATCAGCGAGGAGCGGAAGGCCGGGTCGTCGTCCTCGGCGTACCGGGAGTCGTCGTAGAAGTGCTGGCCCTGCTGGTTGGAGACGTCCCCGTCGCAGTAGGGCAGGATGACGGCCATCGGCGTGCCGGGCAGGGTCGCCCGCGCGAAGTCCGTCGGCGCGAGCGGGAGCACCGCCCTGATCCCGTACGGCTTGGCCCGGCCCGCGTTCATCAGCGCGGCCTTGACGACGCCCTCGCCTCCACGCGAGTGACCCATCAGGCCGACGTCGGCCATGTCGAGGCGGCCCTTGAACAGGCTGACGAGCTTCGCGTCGCCCACGCCCCGGTCGGCGTCGGCGAGCAGGTCGAGGTGCCGCATGACGACCTCGCCCCGGGCGAGCGCGCCCCGGTCCTCGCTGTAGGGGTTGTCGGCGGCGTTGACGCCGTTGGCGCTGACCGACACGACGACGTACCCGTTGCTCGCGAGCACGTCGGCGGGGCCGTCGTAGCCCTGGTAGCTGGCGATCGGCTGCTGCCCCGCCGGGCAGGGCCACTGCGTGTTGGACGACGTCCAGGCAGTCGGGTTGTAGCAGGCCGAGTGGCGGCCGTGCAGGAAGACGACCACCGGGCGCTTGCCGCGGGCGCCGTCCGGCAGGTAGACCTTCGCCCGGATCTCGGCCGGACGGCCGCCGAGCCCCTCCAGGGTGATGGCGGTGTCGCCGAGGTCGTACTCGTCGTGGGTCACGGCGTACGGACCGGGCGCGGCGGGGTCGACCGGCGCGGGATCCGGCTTGCCGGGCGGGCCGGGCGGATTGCCGGGCTTACCGGGCTTGCCGGGCGGATCGGCGGGCGGATTGCCGGGCGGGGGCGCGGTCCTACCGGCGGCCGCCGCGGCGGCCTCGGGGGCCTCGCCGTTCCAGGCCACGTCGACGGACGACGCCGTGGCGACGGCGGGGTCGGGGGTGACGAGGGTCAGCGTCATACCGTCGGGCGACTCCTCGGCCGGGCCGAGCGAGCGGCCGTCCGCCGCGAGCTCGGGGACCGCGTCGCGGACCGGCAGCGGCTTGTTCAGGTGGAGGGTGACCCGGTGGCCGCCGCCGACGGGTTCGACGGTCCAGGTGCCGTCCGCGCCGGCCGCACTGGTCGATCCGGGCGGCGCGGCGTACGCGGGTCCTGCGAGGAGGGGGGTGGACAGGGTCGCGGCAGTGACGGCCGCGGCGAGCGCCTTGGTCCAGGCGGGCACAGGAGAGCGCATTGGTTCCTTTTTCGACTGCAATGCCCCAAGAAAGCCGCCCACGAGAGTTACAGGAGGGATTCTTGAGGTTTGAGGGGTTGCACCCTGAATGAGATCGTCACTGGTGACGTGCGCTGATTCCTGCCGGTTTCCGACCAGTTAACGATCACGCACAGGCGCGGCGGGCCCGCCGATGCCGGAACCGGTTACTGACCAGTAGCATAGGAGGCCGGAAGCTACCGACAAGTAGGAGCGAACCCGTGCCTGCGTCCCGTGAAGTCGTCTTCGTCGACGGCGTTCGGACGCCTTTCGGCAGGTCGGGCCCGAAGGGCCTGTACGCCGAGACGCGTGCCGACGACCTGGTAGTCCGCGTCATCCGCGAGCTGATGCGGCGCAACCCCGGCCTCCCCCCGGAGCGGGTGGACGAGGTGGCCATCGCGGCCACCACCCAGATCGGCGACCAGGGCCTGACCATCGGCAGGTCCGCGGCGGTGCTCGCCGGCCTGCCGAAGTCGGTCCCCGGCTACGCGATCGACCGCATGTGCGCCGGCGCGATGACCGCCGTCACCACCGTGGCGGGCGGCATCTCCTTCGGCGCGTACGACGTGGCCATCGCCGGCGGCGTCGAGCACATGGGCCGCCACCCCATGGGCGAAGGGGTGGACCCCAACCCCCGGTTCCTGTCCGAGCAGCTCGTGGACGGCTCGGCACTGGTCATGGGCATGACCGCGGAAAACCTGCACGACCGCTACCCGTCCATCACCAAGGAGCGCGCCGACGCCTACGCCGTGGCCTCGCAGGAGAAGGTCGCCAAGGCGTACGCCGACGGCAGGATCCAGCGCGACCTGGTGCCGATGGCCACCCGCAGGGCCGCCGAGGGCTGGGGCCTGGCCACCGTGGACGAGGCGCCGCGCCCCGGCACGACGCTGGAGGGCATCCGCGGGTTGAAGACGCCCTTCCGCGCCCACGGACGGGTCACCGCGGCCAACTCGTCCGGCATCAACGACGGCGCGACCGGCTGCATCGTGGCCGCCGAGGACGTCGCGCGGGAGCTGGGCCTGACCCCGCGCATGCGGCTGGTGTCCTACGCCTTCGCCGGCGTGGACCCCGAGGTCATGGGCGTCGGCCCGATCCCCTCCACCGAGAGGGCGCTGCGCCTGGCCGGGCTGTCCGTCGACGACATCGGCCTGTTCGAGATCAACGAGGCGTTCGCCGTACAGGTGCTGGCCTTCCTGGAGCACTTCGGCATCGCCGACGACGACCCGCGCGTCAACCCGTACGGCGGCGCGATCGCGTTCGGCCACCCGCTCGCCTCGTCGGGCGTCCGGCTGATGATCCAGCTGTCGCGCGCGTTCGCCGAGCGGCCCGACGTCCGCTACGGGATCACCACGATGTGCGTCGGCATGGGCATGGGCGGCACGGTCATCTGGGAGAACCTGTCATGAGCACTCTCGACACCAGCAGGGCCCTCCTGGAGGGCAAGAACGCCGACGAGGTCGTCACCAAGGCGCTCGTGCGCGACGTCGAGCTGCCGTACGGCGCGGGCACGATGGCGCTGATCACGCTCGACAACGGCCTCGACCACACCAAGCCCAACACCTTCGGCCCGCACGGCCTGCTCGCGCTGAACGACGCGCTCGACGCGATCGCCGCGCGCTCCGATCTCGCGGCCGTCGGCGTCGTCGGCAAGCCGTTCATCTTCGCCGTCGGAGCCGACCTCAAGGGCGCTGCGGCGGTGTCCTCCCGCGAGGAGGCGCTGGCCATCGGACGGCTCGGGCACCACGTGTTCCGCCGCCTCGGCGAGCTGGACGTGCCGTCGTTCGCGTTCGTGAACGGCGCCGCGATGGGCGGCGGCCTGGAGATCGCTCTGCACTGCACCTACCGCACCGTGTCGTCCGGCGTCCCGGCGATCGCGCTGCCGGAGTGCTTCCTCGGCCTGGTGCCCGGATGGGGCGGCACCCAGTTGCTCCCCCGCCTGATCGGCCCCGAGAGGGCGCTCAAGCTCGTCATCGAGAACCCGCTGTCGCAGAACCGCATGATCAAGGGCCGCGACGCGTTCGCCCTCGGGATCGCCGACGCGGTGTTCGAGCCCGCCGACTTCATCGAGGAGTCGCTGCGGTGGGCGGCCCAGGTGCTGCGCGGCGAGGTGAGCGTCGAGCGGGCCGACCACGCCGCCGCGGACTGGGCGCCGGTGATCGATCGGGCCAGGACCCTCGTCGACCTCAAGCTGCGCGGGGCCTCCCCCGCGCCCTACCGGGCGCTCGACCTCATGGCCCTGGCCCGTACGGCGTCGCGCGAGGAGGGCTTCGCCGCCGAAGACGAGGCGCTGGCCGACCTGCTCATGAGCGACGAGCTGCGGGCCGGGCTGTACGCCTTCGACCTGGTGCAGCGCCGGGCCAAGCGACCGGCCGGCGCGCCGGACAGGTCGCTCGCCCGCCCGGTCACCAAGGTCGGCGTGGTGGGCGCCGGGCTGATGGCCTCGCAGCTCGCTCTGCTGTTCGCCCGCCGCCTGGAGGTCCCGGTCGTCATGACCGACCTCGACCAGGCCCGGCTCGACAAGGGCGTCGGCTACGTGCACGCCGAGGTCGGCAGGCTGCTCGGCAAGAGCCGGATCTCCGCCGACCAGGCCAACCGGCTGAAGGGCCTGGTCACGGGGTCGCTGACCAAGGACGCCTTCGCCGACGCCGATTTCGTCATCGAGGCGGTGTTCGAGGACCTCGGCGTGAAGCAGAAGGTCTTCGCCGAGGTCGAGGAGGTCGTCTCCGAGACCTGCGTGCTCGCCACCAACACCTCCTCGCTGTCGGTCACCGACATGGCGGCGGGTCTGCGGCACCCGGAGCGGGTCGTGGGCTTCCACTTCTTCAACCCGGTCGCGGTGCTGCCGCTGCTGGAGATCGTCCGGGGCGCCGCCACCGACGACCCGACGCTGTCCACGGCCTTCGCGGTCGGCAAGACGCTGAAGAAGTCGTGCGTGCTGGTCAAGGACGCGCCCGCGTTCGTCGTCAACCGGCTGCTGACGCGGTTCATGGGCGAGGTCACGGCGGCGGCCGACGAGGGCACCCCTCTGGAGGTCGCCGACCACGCGCTCGACTCGCTCGGCCTGCCGATGACGCCGTTCGCGCTGCTGCAGCTCGTCGGCCCGGCCGTCGCGCTGCACGTCGCCGAGACCATGCACGCGGCGTTCCCGGACCGTTTCGGCGTGTCGGGGAACCTCGCCGAGCTGGTCGCCGCGGGCAAGCCCGGCCTCTACGGCCCGGACTTCCAGATCGACCCGGAGGTGCGGGCGCTGTTCGAGGGCGGCTCGTCCCCCTCGACCGCCGACGAGGTGCGGCTGCGCGCGCTGCGGGCCCTCGCCCAGGAGATCAGGCTCATGCTCGACGAGGGCGTGGTCTCCGCAGCACAGGACATCGACCTGTGCATGATCCTCGGCGCGGGCTGGCCGTTCCACACCGGCGGCATCACGCCGTACCTCGACCGGACGGGCATCTCCGAGGAGGTCACCGGCTCCCGCTTCCTGGAGCCCGGCGTCGCCTCCGTACCCGCCTGAGTTGTCCTGCCCCGAGCCGCCGCGCCCGACCCGGCGCGGCGGCTCCGCATTACCGAAGCTGCGACCTGGGTGGGCTCTGAAGCCCTGGAATGCCGAGGATGTCACCCCTCCTCTGTAGTCTGCTATGAGCAGGAAGGGAGCAGGCCATGACAGCGCAGCCGCACGACTTCGTGCCTGGCGAGACGCCGTTGCCGGAGAAGAACCTGCGGGCCATACGCGCCGCGTTGACCATCCCTCAGGACCGTGAGGCGTTCGACGCGGGGCTGAAGGCAGTGCTCGACGAGGTCAGGGTCAGCCTGGACCTGGGTGCGCTGAACGCGTTCGTACACCGGTGGTGGATCTCCGCCTGCGACTCGGTACGCGATCCCGAAGGCCGCCGGCAGATGCACGAGCGGGCCGCACATGTCCTCGCCGGCGGACCCCGTTCCGAGGGAAAGCCGTGGCGCCAGATTCTCGCCGCTTCCAGGCTCGATGCGTGAGCGTACAAGCCCATGGTTGACCGGACAGCCGGAAAATCAAAAGCGCCACGCTGTCTGAGGAGACGCGGCGCCCGGTCCGGTCAACATGTGGCCAGCAGACAGCGTTCGACCGGCCGGGCCTGCCAGAGGCCTTCCATGCCCCGGAAGCGGCCGATGACGGTGGGGACGTCGTCGGGGTCGTCGAGCTTCAGGTGGTAATAGGACACCCCGGCCGTGAAGTCGCTGTCGGTGCGGGCCCGCAGGTCCTTGGTGGCGTGCTCGGGATCCTCGAAGTAGAACGCCTCGACCTCCGGCGTGCCGCGGATCGCTTCGACGACCGCCTTCTGCTGTGCCGTGGTCAGGGGCTGACGGCAGCCCGCGCCCTCGATCGGCTTGAGCAGGCACAGGCGCAGCGTCACCTGTGCCTTGCCGTACCAGAATCCGTCGCCCTGGGAATAGACGGCGTCCACGCCGGGCAGCGCTTCGATCACGCGGGAGATCTCATCGGACTTCGACCGGTCGAGCAGGACGCCGACGATGGAGTCGCTCATGTCTTCGCGGCCGAACTCGTGTCCGCCGTCCCTGATCCACGTGAGCTCCCCGGCCTCCTGATACTCCTTCCACTCCTGCTCGGCCGAGCGGTATCTGACCTCGCTCACATCGGAGCGGGCTTCGAGCGCGGCAAGAACGGTCTTCTTCTCGGCCTCGGTCGCCGAATCGAAGCCCACCTGGAACGTGCCGGTCGTGGGCCAGGGGCCCGGTGGCGGCGGGAGGGGCCCCTGTGTCGGCCCGGCCGAGCCGGCCATCAGATTGGGCAGCCCCCAGGCGGCGGCGATCAGCGTGGCGACGACGAGCGGACCCGCGATCCACAACAGTCGTGACCGGGAGGATCTCGACTCGGTCCCATCAGACATGTCGGCGAATATGCCCAATGATCCTCAAAGCGGTCAAGCGGCATCGCGCGACGGCCTCCGACCCTCTCCGCGCGAGATCATGCTCGGAACAGGAGATCGGCGGAAAGGGGCTGGGAACGTGCTCAGCGACATCGAAGCTCATCTCGATGCTGAGCCGCCGCGCACACCGGCGCGGCGGCTCGCCGCGCTTCCATACCCGGTCAGGCCGCGTGCCGGTAGGCGGGGTAGGTGAGGTAGCCGGCGTCGCCGCCCTGGTACCACGTGGACTCGTCGTCCGGCGCGATGGGAAGCCCCTGGCGCAGCCGCTCCACAAGGTCGGGATTGGCGATGAAGGCGCGGCCGAAACTGATCAGGTCGGCGCCGAGGCTCAGCCAGTGATCGGCCGCGGCCTTGTCCGCCTTCCGGGGACCCATCGGGAGGACCGGGTTGACGACGAGCGTGCCGGGCCAGGCCTTGCGCAGTTCGACGAGCACGTCCTCGTCGGTGGTGGCCTCGATGTGGACATACGCCAGGTCCAGGGAGGCCAGCTCCGCGAGCAGCGCGCCGTACAGCTCGGGAACGTCGGTCTCCTCCGCGCCCCAGAAGCCCGCGCCGGGCGAGAGCCGGATGCCCGTACGGTCGCCTCCCACCGCCTCCACGGTCGCCGACACCGCCTCCACGGCGAAGCGGATGCGGCCCGCGATCGACCCGCCGTAGGCGTCGGTGCGCAGGTTGGCGCTGCTCGACAGGAACTGGGCGATGAGGTAGCCGTTCGCGCCGTGCAGTTCCACGCCGTCGAAGCCCGCGTCGACGGCCCTGCGCGCGGCTCGCCCATAGGACAGGGCGTGCTCGGGCACCTCGGCGGTCTCCAGCGCCCTCGGCACGGGCGCGGGCCGGGGTCCTGCCGGGGTGAAGACCTCCCCGGGGGCGGCAACGGCCGAGGGGGCCACCGGCCGCATCCCCGTGGTGTCCGGGTGGGAGACGCGGCCCCCGTGCATGATCTGGGCGAAGACGCGGCCGCCGTTGGTGTGGACCGCGTCGGTGACCGGCCGCCACGACGCGACCTGCTCGTCGGTGTGCAGCCCTGGGGTGCCCGGGTTGGACTGCCCGACGAGGCTCGGCTGCACTCCTTCGGTCACGATGAGCCCGGCGGTGGCGCGCTGGGCGTAGTAGGCCGCCATCGACGGTGTCGCCAGGCCGCCCGCGGCCGCACGGACCCGCGTCATCGGGGCCATCACCACGCGGTTGGGCAGGGTCAGCGCGCCGAGCCGGTAGCGGTCGAAAAGGGACGTCATTGCTGCACGCCTTTCTGGGGTTCCTGCGGATGGTCGTGTCCGCCGGCTGGACACGACGACTACGCTAAGACCTGACATTGACGTCAGAGGCAAGCGTTTGTGCCGAGACTTTTCCGACAGGAGGCGTGATGCGAATCGGCGAGTTGGCGACGCGGGCCGGGGTGAGCGTCCGCTCCCTGCGCTACTACGAGGAGCAGGGCCTGCTCATCAGCACGCGCAGCCCGAGCGGCCAGCGCCACTACACCGACGGCGAGGTCGAGCGCGTACAGCTCATCCAGCGCCTGTACGCCGCCGGGCTCTCCAGCCGGACGATCGCCGAAGTGCTCCCGTGTGTCGACTCGCCGAGCGAGCGGAACTCCGACGAGGCGTTCGAGCGGCTGGTTCAGGAGCGAGACCGGATCAGCCGGCACATCGACGAGCTCCTGCGGGCCCGCGACGCCCTCGACCGGGTCGTCGACGTCAACCGTGCCCATCGCGCCCAGCTGACGCCTCGCTGACCCTGGGCATGACGGCGCGCCACCATTCGTGAACGCCGCCCCGGCCGCACGCTCCCCGTTCCGGCAGGGCGTCAGGGCGCAACAGTGCGGCGCGGCCGCCCGTACGATCGGGCGACCGCGCCGTGGAGCCCCCAGCGCAGCTACTGAACGCAGCGCACTGCGTGAACCCAGGCCAGCGCGTGAACGCAGGCCAGCGCGTGAACGCGGGTCAGCGTTTGAACAGGCGCGGCGCCAGGTCGATGAGGTTCTTCTGCCACACGTCCCAGCCGTGCGGCCCAGGGGTGACCCCGTCGAACTCGTAGCGGATGCCCAGACCGTCCAATGTGGGCAGGGACGCCAGGAACAACGGCTGCACGAAGTCGGTCTGGTCGCCGACGTACAGGCGCAACAGCTTGGTGCCGTTGTTGATCGCCGCCGCGTCGACGCCGGTGCCGCTGCCGAACCAGGCCGAGAACGCCGCGACGTAGGCGAACCGGCCCGGGTAGGCCTTGAGCACCCCGAGCGTCTGCACACCGCCCATCGAAAGACCCGCGAGGGCCTGCTGCGACGGGTCGCTGGAGACGTTGTAGTGAGCGCGAGCCGCCGGAACGATGTTGTCCAGCAACTCCTTGTTGAAGTCGGGCACGTTGCCGTTGCCCATCACGACCACCATCGGCACCAGGTCGCCGTCGAGGAATTGGTGGTCGAGGATCTGCTTCGCGCGGCCCATCTCCACCCAGTCGGTGTAGCTCTGACCGCTGCCGTGCTGGAGGTAGAAGACGGGATACGGCTCCGCGCGGTCGGGGTCGTAACCGGGCGGGGTCCACACCAGTGCGGTCCGGTCCTGGTTGGCCACATCGCTGTGGTAGGTCAGGCTCTCGACCTTTCCGCCCTTGCCTTCGGGAACGTCCGAGAGCAGACGCGACCTCTCACCGGGGATGAAGAAGCTGCTCCAGTTCGGCTCGGAGGTCACCTTCGTCGGGTTCGAGGCGTCCTTGGCCGCGACCCGGTCCACGATCCACTGGTAGTAGTAGAACCACGGGTCCAGCGGACCCACGGTCACCCGCCACCGGTCGCCGTCACGGGACATCGGAATACGCAGCCAGCTTCCCCCGGGAGCGTCGTTCGCCCACACGGTGACGTGCTTGGCGTCCTTGAAGTCCGTCGAGGTCTCGAAGGTGACGAAGCCATCCTTCACGAACGGCGTCGGAGTGGTGCCCGCAGGCGGCGGGGTGAACTCGCCCTTCAGCGGCCCGTGACCGGCGCTCGGACCGTGATCCGACACGTTGCGGAACAGCCGCGGCACGAAATCGATCAGGTTCTCCTGCCAGGCGCCCCAGTTCGCCCCGCCGTCGGGGTTGACCCCGTCGAATTCGTACCTGATACCGGCCTGCTTGAGCGCCTTCGTCAGGCGCACGGTCGCGTTGTACGCCGGGTCGGTCACGTTCCCGGTGTACAGACGCACCAGCTTGAGATCGCGATTAATCGCGCCGGCCTTCGCCCGGTCCACGCCGTCCGTCAGCAGGCCCGAGAACGAGCCGGCGTAGGCGAACTGCCCCGGGGTGGTCAGCGCGGCACGCAGCGCCTGCGACCCGCCCTCGGACACCCCGGCGATCGCCTGGTGCGCCGGATCGCGCAGGACGTTGTAGGTGTCCCCGACCGCCTTGCGCAGGTCCTTCAGATCCTTGTCGCCGGTCGGCCCGTCGCCATCGCTGATCACGACCACCATCGGCTCCACGGCACCCTGGATCGACAGGTTGTCGAGGATCTGCTTGGCACGACCGAGATCGAGCCAGTCACCGGCGCTCACCTCATCGCCGGACTGAAGGAACAGCACCGGATAACCCTTGGGCCCCGGACGCTCGGAACCCGGGCCCTGGGGACCCGGACCCTTGGGACCCTCGGGACCCGGACCCTTGGGACCGGGCGCCTTGGCCTGGTAGCCCGGCGGCGTCCACACCAGGGCCGACCGCTCCTGCTTCTTCACCTCATAGGTCAGGGTCTCGACCTTGCCACCCTGTCCCTCCGGCGCGTCCGCCAGCAGACGCGCCGAATCGCCCGCGACGAGGAAGGTGCTCCACAGCGGCTTGGACGCCACACCGGCGGCGTTCGTCGGATCCTTGAGACTCTTGGAGTCGTCACCCGTGACCTGATACGAGTACAGCCCCGGCTTGAGCGGGCCGAGGGCCCCCCACCAGACGTCGCCCCGGCGGGTCAGGCCGTACTCCGCCCAGGCGAAGGAGGGGCCGAAGTTCCCCTCGACCATCACCTCCGACACGGGGCCCACCTTGGCCTCGATGGAGGCCGCCGGGATGCTGATCGCCACGTAGCCGTCATCCGAAACATCCAGCCAGGGCGTGTCCGCCGCCGCCGGACGCGGCGCGACCATAACCGCCGCGATCGCCATGACTCCGGCGGCGATCGCCGCCGAGAGCCGGCGCACGCCCTCGGGGCGCAGGCCGCCGTGATGGAATAACGTCATGCTGAAACTCCCCTGATGGCCGGCAGCGGCCGGTCTGACCGACCGGCCTGACTCGTCGGGAAAAGCGCTACGGATACCGCGCCTGAACCTCCCTCGTCAGGGGCGCATTCACGCTCTTTAAGCCATAAGCGCTATCAGTCGCGATTCCACCGAGTCAAGGTATTTGATACCGTTTGGAAACACAAGCCTCTGAAAGCACACCGCGAATCGCCCATGCCGGCCAGGACAGGGCGGATCCACCGGCGCCGGCTCCGAGATATGCCGCATCAGGGGGCAGCGGCGAATATGGCATCGGGTTCGCGGGCTGCAAGGGCGGCCTCGCGTCTGCGTGCGTCCCGTAGCGTCTGGCGCCGGGCAACGGTTTTCGGCAAGCGACGCGTCCGGCCGTGAATCCTGTCCCGTCCGGAAACGTATTGCGCAATGTTTACGGCGCAACCGTCGCCGGCGCTTGACCGGCCCCTCTGACACCACCGCATCGGCGGCTCATTCGAAGGATGCTGTTTTCCGGGATTCGGCCACCGCCGTCAACCCGCCGTCCGGTCCGGCCGCGCCGTCCGCATGACCGCACACACCCGGCGACCCGCCCGAGCGGCGGCGATAGCCTCTCGTGCGGACGAAACGGGAGGTTGCCGGCGTGACGGAACTGCTGATGGGGCTCAGCCTCGGTCTGGGGGCGGGCGTCACGCCCGGCGCTCTGCTGACGCTCGTCATCACGGCCAGCCTGCGCGGCGGATTCCGCTCGGGAGTGCGCCTGGCCTGCGTGCCCTTGCTGTCCGACCTGCCCGTGGTGCTGCTCGCCGTGATGGCCGTCGGGGCGCTGCCCCAGGTGCTCCTGCGCGTGCTGTCGGTCGGAGGCGGGCTCTACGTCGTGTACCTGGGCGTGGAGACGCTGCGCGAGGCCCGTACGGCCCTGCCGCCACGCCCCGGCGAGGACGCGCCCTCCTCGGCCCGGGAGGTCATGCGCGGCGTGGTGGTGAACCTGCTCAACCCGCACCCCTGGCTGTTCTGGATCGCGGTGGGCTCACCGATCTTCGTCTCGGCGTGGGGCCGGGCCCCGGCGTACGCGCTGGTCTTCGTCGGCGGGTTCTACCTCGTCCTCGTGGGTTCCAAGGTGGCGCTGGCGGGGGCCGTGGGGGCCGGCCGGCACCGGCTGACCTCGCGCGGCTACCGCCTGCTGCTGGGCGCGAGCGGCGCGCTGCTCGCCGTGGTCGGCGCCGTCCTCACCGTTCGAGGACTGCTTCCCCAGGGGCTGTAGCGGCCACCCTGCTGCGGCGGCGGCCGTACAGGAAGTAGACGACGGCGCCCACGACCATCCAGGCGAAGAACCGGATCCAGGTCTCCACGGGCAGGTTGAGCATCAGGTAGGCCGAGGCCAGCACCGACAGGATCGGCA
This sequence comes from Microbispora bryophytorum, assembly GCF_006874465.1. Classification (GTDB taxonomy): domain Bacteria; phylum Actinomycetota; class Actinomycetes; order Streptosporangiales; family Streptosporangiaceae; genus Microbispora; species Microbispora bryophytorum. The sequence goes on from NZ_VIRL01000008.1 coordinate 49,172, forward strand.
CCACCGGCACGAACGGCGTGCGGAACGAGCGGGGCAGGTCGGGGCGGGTCCTGCGGAGCACCACCACCGCCACCGCGACGATCACGAACGCGAACAGCGTGCCGATGTTCACCAGCTCCGCGATGGCGCTCAGCGGGATCAGCGCCGCGAGCAGCGCGGTGGCCGCGCCGATGACGATCGTGATCCGGTACGGCGTGCGGAACGTCGGGTGGACCTTGGCGAGGGATCGGGGCAGCAGGTTGTCGCGGCACATCGCGAACAGCACCCGGCTCTGGCCCAGCATGAGGATCATCACGACGGTGGTGAGCCCGGCGATGGCTCCGACGCTGATCAGCGTCGCCATCCAGGGCTGGCCCACCGACCGGAACGCGTCGGCGAGCGGGGCCGACGCGCTGAGCTCCGAATAGTGCTGCATGCCGACGACCACGAGCGACACCGCCACGTAGAGGATCGTGCAGACGATCAGCGAGGCGATGATCCCGATCGGCAGGTCACGCTGCGGGCGGCGGGTCTCCTCGGCGGCGGTCGCCACGACGTCGAAGCCGATGTAGGCGAAGAACACCAGGGCGGCGGCGGTGAAGACGCCGAAGACGCCGTACGCGACCGGCTGCACGCCGAACAGCACCTGGATGAGCGGGGCCTTCATGCCCTCCCCCGCGGCCATCGCGTGGGACGGCGGGACGAACGGCTGGTAGTTGGCCTCCTTGATGAAGAACAACCCGGCGATGATCACGAGCAGCACGACGGCCAGCTTGACCGCCACCATGGCGCCGTTGAACCGGGCCGACATCTTGATCCCGGCCACCAGCACCCCGGTCAGCAGGATCACGATCAGCGCCGCCGGGATGTTGAAGACGGCCTCGTCGCCGGCGATGGACGACGGCAGGTAGATCCCGAAGTTCTTCAGCAGCGAGGCGAAGTAGCCCGACCAGCCCGAGGCGACCACCGCCGCGCCCAGCGCCAGCTCCAGCATCAGGTCCCAGCCGATGATCCAGGCCGGGAACTCGCCGATCGTCGCGTACGCGTAGGTGTAGGCCGAGCCGGCGACCGGGACGGTGGCGGCGAACTCGGCGTAGCACAGGGCCGCGAGCGCGCACACGATCCCGGCGATCACGAAGGAGATCGCGACCGCCGGGCCGGCCGTGTTGCGCGCCGCCACGCCGGTCAGCACGAAGATACCGGTGCCCACGATGACGCCGATGCCGAAGACGGTGAGGTCGAGGGCGCTCAGGGTGCGCCTGAGCCGATGCTCGCCGCCCTCCGCATCCTCAATCGACTGTTCTACCGGCTTCGTCCGGAAAAGGCTCATCCGCAGGCTCCTCATCACGTCGATGACCTGCAGACTTCCCGGTCATGCCGGGATTACTCATCGTTGTCAGTCGGTGGGCTGCGCGAGCCGCGCCGGGTGGCTCTCCATCACCTGCGACCGGCGCGCCACGGCCTCGGTGATCTGCCGCGCGAGGCCCTGCCCGGTCAGGCCGATCTCGGAGAGGATCTTGGCCCGCTTGGCGTGGTCGAGGAAGCGCTGGGGGATGCCGTAGGTCCGCACCGGCACGTCCACGTCGGCGTCGCGCAGCAGGCGCGCCACGGCGTCGCCCACGCCGCCGACCCGGCCGCTGTCCTCGACCACGACGACCAGCTTGTGCGCGGCGGCGGCCAGCACCAGGGCCTCGTCCAGGGGCTTCACCCAGCGGGGGTCCACCACGGTGGCCGAGATGCCCTGCGCGTCGAGGAGGGTCGCGGCCTCCATGCAGATCTCGGCCATCGGGCCGACCGCGACCAGCAGCACGTCGGCGTCGCCGGTGCGGAGCACGTCCATCCCGCCGAGCTTGCCGACGGCCTCCACGTCCTTGGGCAGGGCGCCCTTGGGGAAGCGGACCACGGTCGGGCCGTCCTCGATCGCCACCGCCTCCGCCAGCAGCTCACGCAGCCGCGCGCCGTCGCGAGGGGCGGCGACCGACAGCCCGGGGATCACCTGGAGGATCGACAGGTCCCACATGCCGTTGTGGCTCGGCCCGTCGTCGCCGGTGACCCCGGCCCGGTCGAGCACGACGGTGACCGGCTGCCGGTGCAGCGCCACGTCCATCAGGAGCTGGTCGAAGGCCCGGTTGAGGAAGGTCGCGTATACCGCCACGACCGGGTGGGCGCCGCCCATCGCGAGCCCCGCGGCACTGGTCAGGGCGTGCTGCTCGGCGATGCCCACGTCGTAGATGCGGTCCGGGTACGCCTCGGCGAACGCCGCCAGGCCGGTGGGGTGGAGCATCGCCGCGGTGATCGCGACGACGTCCTTCCGCTCGGCTCCGATCTCGACCATCTCGCCGCTGAACACGTTGGTCCAGCTGTGCGGCCTGGGCCGCTCCTCGCCGGTCTCGATGTCGAAGGGCTGCGGCGAGTGGAAGCAGTCCTCGTCGTGGTTCTCCGCGTGCGCGTAGCCGTTGCCCTTGCGGGTGAGCACGTGGACGATGACGGGACCGCGGAAGCTCCTGGCGCGGCGCAGGGCGGCCTCCACCGCCCCCTCGTCGTGGCCGTCGATCGGGCCGACGTACTTCAGCCCGAGGTCCTCGAACATGACCTGCGGGGTCAGGATGTCCTTCAGGCCCTTCTTGATGCCGTGCAGCGTGTCGTACAGCGGCGCGCCGACCAAGGGCACCCGGCCGAGGTTGTTCTTCACCAGTTCGAGCACGTGCTCGTAGCCCTGGCTCATCCGCAGCGACGACAGGTGGGAGGCGAGACCGCCGATCGTCGGCGAGTAGGAACGGCCGTTGTCGTTGACCACGATGATCAGCGGCAGGTCCTTGCGCCCGGCGATGTTGTTCAGCGCCTCCCAGGCCATGCCGCCGGTCAGCGCACCGTCGCCGATCAGCGCCACCACCGTGCGGTCGGTCTCCCCGCGCAGCGTGATCGCCTTTGCCAGCCCGTCGGCGTACGACAGGACGGTGGAGGCGTGTGAGTTCTCGATGAAGTCGTGCTCCGACTCGGTGCGGCTCGGATACCCCGACAGGCCGCCCTCCTGGCGCAGCGTGCCGAAGTGCCCGGCCCGCCCGGTCAGCATCTTGTGCACGTACGCCTGGTGGCCGGTGTCGAACAGGATCGGGTCGCGGGGCGAGTCGAAGACCCTGTGGAGGGCGATGGTCAGCTCGACGACGCCGAGGTTGGGCCCGAGGTGGCCGCCGGCCCTCGCCACGGAGGAGACCAGCAGATCGCGGATCTCCTCCGCCAGCAGGGGCAGCTCCCCGGCCTCAAGACGCTTCACATCGAGCGGGTCCTTGATCGTCTCCAGAATCCCCACCGCTCATCCTTCCCGCTCGCCGTCGAACGGATCGAGTCTAGTTCTAGGAACGTGCGGGGGTATCAGGGGTTGCACCGAACCTCTACACGACCTTCCCGAAACCGACGTCGATTCCCCTTTACCCCTCGCCGCCTTCCGCCCTACTCTCGCGCTCCATCGGAAGGAAAGTTCGCATTACCGCATCTTCGGACGATTCGCCGCATTCATGACTCTCTGTCCGTTTGGGATGCCCGCTGATGATTCGCATAAGCCTCCGCATGACCGCCGTCGCGGAATACCCCTCAGGGTGCGACCCGGGACAGCGCTTCGAGGGGGTCGGCGAGCACCTGCGCGAAGGCCAGTTCGGCCGCCCCCATCAGCGTCGCGTCGTCGCCCAGGGCCGAGGTGCGCAGCCGCACCTGCTCCCGCGTCGCGCGCAGGGTGCCGGTGGCGATCCGGCTGCGCACCTGGGCGGCCGAACCCAGGTAGATCTCCCGCAGGATGCCGCCGAAGACGACCATTTCGGGATTGAAGATGTTCACCAGGCTGGCCACACCGAGCCCGAGCCAGTTGCCCACGTGGGCGAGGGCCTCCTGGGCCATCACGTCACCCCTGTCGGCCGCGTCGACGACGGCGCGGACCGCGTCCCTGCCGATCATCTCGCCGTACCGGCCGGCATGCTCCATCAGGGCCGGCTCCCCCACCTCGGCCTCCAGGCAGCCGCGCGAGCCGCAGGCGCACGGGCGGCCGTCGGGGTTGACCACCATGTGACCCAGCTCTCCGCCGTACCCGCCGTACCCCCCGAGGAGCTGGCCGTTCACGATGATGCCGCCGCCGATGCCCACGTCGCCGTGCAGGTAGATCATGTCGCGGCGGCCGGCGCCGATCCCGCGGGTGTGCTCGGCGAGCGCGCCGAGGTTGGCCTCGTTGCCCATCGCCACGGGCAGCCCGAGCGCGAGCCGCTTGGTCAGCTCCTCCCCCAGCGGCACCTCGAACGCGCCGATGTTCGGCCCGATCCTGACCACGCCGTCGGAGGCGCGGACGACTCCGGAGACCGCCGCCGCCGCGCCGACGCAGACCGTGTCCTCACGCGTCTTGCGCCGCATCTGCCGGGCGAAGCCCGCCAGCGTCCCCACGACCTGCGCCATGTCGAACGGCCCGCGCGCCCGCACGGCCTCACGGCGGTCGAGGATCACGCCGCCGAGGCCGATGCGCGCGGCCGCCAGCCGGTCGACCCCGACCTCGAAGGCGAGCACGTAGACGCGGGCCGTCTCCGGGCGGACGACCAGCGACGGCCGGCCCGCCCTGCCGGTGTCCTTGGGCAGCTCCTCCCTGACGAGGCCGGCCGCCGTCAGGTCCGCCGTGAGCGCCATGATGGTGCTCCGGTTCAGCCCCATCAGCGAGGTCAGCTCGGCCCGCGAGGTCGGCCCTCCGAGGTGGACGTGCCGCAGCAGCGTCCCGAGATTGTGCTTGCGGATCTCCTCCTGCGAGGGACCGGCGCGCATCATCGGGGCAGCCTCGGATTCCGTGGGGTCGGGGGGAACCTGACCAGGTCAGGGGTCGGAGATGACCTTACCGGTCACGATCACGTCAGCTTCTGCCGGTCGCCGCCGCGCGCTTCCTCGACAGCGCGTCCACGCCCGCGGCGAGCAGGAGCACCAAGCCGGTCACGACGAACTTGACGCCGGCGCTGTAGCCCATGAGGCCCATGCCGTTCTCGATGACCGCGACGACCGCGCCGCCGAGCAGCGCGTCGAGCGCCCGGCCCTTCCCGCCGAAGAGGCTGGTACCGCCGATGACGGCCGCACCCACCGCGAACAGCAGCACGTTGCTGCCGCCGGTGTTGGGGTCGACCGAGTTGGCCCGCGACGCCGCGATGATGCCGCCGAGCGAGGCCATGAAGGAGCAGATGACGAAGGCGGAGATGCGGATGCGGTCCACGTTGATGCCGGCCCGGCGGGCGGCCTCGGCGTTGCCGCCGACCGCGTAGATGTGCCGGCCGTACGCCGTGCGCCGCAGCACGAAGGTCCAGACGATCAGCAGGATCACGATCAGCGGGACGACGATCGGCACGCCCTTGAGCGACACGAGCGCCGCGTTGCGGCTGCGCTCCAGGTTGAGCACGTAGACCGCGATCCCGGCGACCACGGCGAGCGTCGCGACCCTGGCGGCGATGACCGCGACCGGAGTGGCGACCAGGCCGCGGCCCGCGCGGCGGCGCGCCTGCACGAGCTGGATCGCGGCGTACACGGCGACGCCCACGACCAGCGCTATCCAGCCGGCGACCGGCGGGACGTTCTTGTTCGCGATCGCGAGGATCGTCTCGTCGCGGATCGAGATGTTGGTGCCGTCCTTGACCAGCAGCAGCACGACGCCCTGGAAGGCCAGGAACGCCGCCAGCGTGACCACGAAGGACGGGATGCCGAGCTTTGCGACCAGCGACCCGAGCACCAGGCCGATGACCGCGCCGGTGACCATCGCGGCCAGGACCGCGAGATACCAGGGCCAGCCCTGCAGGGTCAGCAGCACGGCGAGCACCGCCGCGCACACGCCGCTCGCGAAACCGGCGGACAGGTCGATCTCGCCGAGGAGGAGCACGAAGATCAGGCCCATGGCGATGACGGCGACCGCCGCGCCCTGGGTGAACAGGTTGGCGAAGTTCACCGCCGACAGGAAGGCCGGGCGCAGGACGGAGAAGACCGCACAGAGGATGACGAGGCCGAAGACCGCGGGAAGCGCCCCCAGCTCACCGCCCTTGACCCGCTCGAGGTAGCCCTTGACGTGCCCGCCGAGCGCGGAGTCGGCGTTCTCCTGCTTGGGGAGCGTTTCGGTTGTCATGATGCCGCTCCGTTGCCGTTCTTGAGGCCGAGCTCCCCGCTGCGCCCGGCGGTGATCAGTTCCACGATCTGCGCGTGGGTCACTTCGGACGCCTTGACCTCGGCCGCCATCCGGCCCAGGTACAGCGCCGCGATCCGGTCGGACACGGCGAAGACGTCGTTCATGTTGTGGGAGATGAGCACCACCGCGAGACCGTTGTCGGCCAGACGGCGGACCAGCTCCAGCACCTGGGCGGTCTGCGCGACGCCGAGGGCGGCGGTCGGCTCGTCGAGGATGACGACCTCGCTGTTCCACAGCACGGCCTTGGCGATCGCCACGGTCTGCCGCTGACCGCCGGACAGGCTGGAGACGTGCTGGCGCAGCGACTTGACGGTGCGGACCGACAGGCCGGCGAGCGTCTTGGCCGCCATCTCCTCCATGGAGTCCTCGTCCAGGACCAGGCCGCTGCGGCGCTCGCGGCCGAGGAACATGTTCTGCACGATGTCGAGGTTGTCGCAGAGGGCGAGGTCCTGGTAAACGATCTCGACGCCCAGCGCCGCCGCGTCCCTGGGCCCGCTCACGTGGACCCGCTCGCCCTTGTAGAAGTACTCGCCCGAGTCGATCGGGTAGATGCCGCCGATGCATTTGACCAGCGTCGACTTGCCGGCGCCGTTGTCGCCGACGAGTGCTGTCACCTCGCCCGGATAGGCCGAGAAGGCGACGTCGTGGAGGACCTGCACGGGGCCGAAGCTCTTGTTGATGCCGCGCAGTTCCAGGATCGGTCCCTGGGACACGATGGGCTACTCCGTAGATCGATGGGGCCGGTACGGCGCCGTTCTCCGGGCCGCCTCTCGTCGCTCCGGGCGGTGCGGGGCGCCCTGTGCCTGGTCAGAACGGTGCCCTGACAGGACGGGGCGCCCCGCACGGTGCTCGTCGCGGCTCAGCACGTCGCCCGCTCAGGGGGGTCCGCGTCGCCGTACGCACCCGGTGGATGGATGTGCTTAGCTGATGCCGGCCTTGGTGCACTTGTCGGCGAAGTCGCCGGTGCACAGCTCGTCCTTGCTCACGAAACCGTCGGCCACGACGTCCTTGACGTTGTCGAAGAAGATGGCCTGGGGCTCCAGCAGCACGGACGGGACGTCGCGGTTGCCCTCGGTGTCCTTGACCGTGCCGCTCGCCTGCGGCTGCTCGCCCTTGGCCAGCGAGACGGCGAGCTGCGCGGCCGCGTCGGCCTCCTTCTTGATGGCCTTGTAGACCGTCATGCACTGGTCGCCGGCGAGGATGTTCTGCAGGCCCTGCACGGTGGCGTCCTGGCCGGTGACCGGGACCTTGCCGTTCAGCTTCTGCTTCTTCAGCACCGAGATCGCGGCGTTGCCGAGGCCGTCGTTGGCGGCGAGGACACCGGCGATCTTCGGCTCCTGGGTCAGCATCTGCTCGAAGATCGTGCCGGCCTGGGTGTTGTCCCAGTCGGGAACCGACTGGTCCGGGCCCTTCTTGTAGTCGCCGGAGTCGTACTTCGGCTGCAGCACGCCGTCGTAGCCCTGCTTGAACAGCGTCGCGTTGTTGTCGGTCGGCGAGCCGTTCAGCTCGGCGATGATCGGCTTGTCGGCCTTCTTGTCGGTCAGGCACTTGACCAGGCCCTCGCCCTGCAGCTTGCCGACCGCCGTGTTGTCGAACGACACGTAGTAGGAGGCGCTACCGCCGAGCGTGAGGCGGTCGTAGTCGATCGTCGCGACGCCCTGCGACTTGGCCTTGTCGAGCACGGCCTTGCCGGTGCCGCTGTCGAGGTTGACGATCATCAGGACGGTCGCGCCGTTGGTGATCATCTGGTCCGCGATCGTCTGGAACGCGGTCTTGTCGCCCTGGGCGTTCTGGATGTCCGACTGCACGCCCGCGGCGTCGAAGGCCTCCTGGAGGTACTTGCGGTCGGCGGTCTCCCACCGGGCGGAGGACTTGCTGTCGGGCAGGATGACGCCGATCTTGCCGGGCTTGGCGTCGCCGGCGGCGGCCGAGGGGGCGCCGCTGGACTCCGCGGAGGTGTCACCGCTCTCGCCCCCGCAGGCGGTGAGACCGAGGGTGAGCGCCGCGGCGGCGGCACCGATGCTGAGGATCCCCTTGCGCATGATGCGTGGGTCCTTTCTTTGGCTGGGGGTCTATGAGGGGGTGCGGCCGAGCCGGTGCCCCGTCCCGCCGTCTGGGCAGATCTCGTGGGCTGTAGGCACCTTGGCCACCCGGTACGGCAGGGGCCGGGTCACGGCGTTCACCGCTCCAGGGAATGTTGTTTGAGACAACGTAAGCCCAAAGCCCAGGTGGTGAAAGACACAGGACGGTAACGTTTGTTGTTCGCGGTAACAATGAAGAAACGCACGACTGATATCGGGCGGCGTTACATCCCACCCCGGCCCGGCGGCGGATCGTGACGCACTCGTGACCCCCGTGCGTATCCCTCGACGGGGGCGGCCCGCGTGCTCACCGCCGTACGGCTCGCGCTCAGTGGGCGAGGCTCTGCCCGAGCAGCGCACAGGCGGAGACGGCGGCCACCGCCAGCACCGCCGTACGGACCCGCCCGCCGTCGAGATAGCGGCGCAGCGGCCCCGAGACCGCGAAGCCGAGCACGACGAAGGGCACCAGCGCCGCTCCCGCGGCCAGGGCGCGCCCCGGAAGCCTGTCCAGGACGGCGAGGATGACGAGCGACTGGGCCGCGCTCACGCAGAAGAACAGCGCCAGCGTCGCCCGGATCTGCGGGCCGCGCGCGCTCTGATAGACGAGGGCGATCGGCGGGCCGCCGATCCCGGTGGCCGTGCCGGTGATCCCCGAGAGGAACCCGGCGGCCGTCAGCGTCGCGCCGTTGCGCGGCACGGACACGGCGCGGGCCGTCAGCACGACCGCGACCAGCACCATCACGCCGACCAGCACGCCGAGCGTCGCCGTGCTCACGTAGACGACCACGAGGGCGCCGATCGCGCTGCCCGGCAGCCGGCCCAGCAGGGCCCACCCCGCTCCCCGCCACTCGGCCCTGCGCCACTCCCTGGCGAGGGTGAACAGCGGCATCGCCATGTTGACGACCTGGACCGCCCCGGGCATGACCGAGGGATCGAGCAGCGTGATCAGGGGTGCGGCCACCAGGCCCAGCCCGAACCCCACCCCGCCCTGCACGACCGCCCCGGTGAAGACGGCCACGCCCGCGATGAGCAGCAACGCCATGTCGTGATCCATGCGCGGGACCCTAGCGGTGCCCCCGCGCCACCATGCCCCAGGCCGCCGGGCGAACCGGTTATCCGGGCCCAGGAACTCTGACAATCACCGTCAGTAATCGAAAGTTGTGCGAGAGTAATCAGAGCCTTCGTAGACTCCATGTGGCGACATCGCCATAGCGCTTTTTGTAGACAGGATCGTAGCCTCGCGGTATGGGGAGCGAGCAACGCCACACCACGATCCGGGTCAGCGTCGAGACCAGAGACCTGATAGCGCAGCTCTCGGAGCAGGAAGGCAAGAGCATGACCGCATTGGTCGAGGACGCCGTGAGGGAGCACAGGAAGAAGCTTCGCTGGCAGCGTGTCGCAGACCAGATGGAACGCACACGAAGGGAAGAGCCGGAGAGCTGGGCGGAGTACGTCGCGGAGCGCGACCTGTGGCTCGGCCCTCCGTCTGACCGCGTCGCCCCCGAGTGGGAAGGCCTGATCGATCTGCCCGAGGATCTCCCCGACGCAGCCAAGGAGAGGGATGAGGGTTAGGCAAGGCGACATCTGGTGGGCGAGCTTCGGCGACCCGATCGGCCGCGAGCAAGGGTACGACCGGCCTGCCCTCGTGGTCAGCAACGACATCTTCAACAGGCTCGTACGGGACCCCGTGCTCGCCGTCCCGTTGACGACGCGATTGCGCGGCTGGGACACGCACATCGAGATAGCGCCCGAGGAAACAGGGCTGCCGAAGACAAGCTGGGCGATGGTCGAACAGTTGCGCGCGCTCTCACCGGAACGATTCGGCACAAGGATCGGAGTCGTTCCGTCCGACGTACTGTCGGAGATCACCGACTGGGTCGCCGACATGCTGTAGAACAGCGGCGTCGTCCTGGACGGGACTGAGATCCCGCCCAGGACGGCGTCATATCCGATAGGGAGCCGACTCAGCTCTTGGCGAGCAGGGAGCGCAGGACGTACTGCATGATGCCGCCGTGGCGGTAGTAGTCCGCCTCGCCGGGCGTGTCGATCCGCACCACGGCCTGGAACTCGACGTCCCCGGCCCGCACGGTGACGGTGGCGGGGGTCGAGCCGGCGTTGAGCTCCTCGACACCCACGATGTCGAAGGTCTCCTCGCCGGTCAGGCCCAGCGAGCCGGCGCTCTCGCCCTCGGGGAACTGCAGCGGCAGCACGCCCATGCCGATCAGGTTCGACCGGTGGATGCGCTCGTACGACTCCGCGATGACGGCGCGCACGCCGAGCAGCGCGGTGCCCTTGGCCGCCCAGTCACGCGACGACCCCGAGCCGTACTCCTTGCCGGCCAGGACGACCAGCGGGATGCCGTCGGCCTGGTAGTTCTGCGACGCGTCGTAGATGAACGCCTGCTCCCCGCCCTTGGTGAAGTCGCGGGTGTAGCCGCCCTCGACGCCGTCCAGCAGCAGGTTGCGCAGCCGGATGTTGGCGAACGTGCCCCGGATCATCACCTCGTGGTTGCCACGGCGGGAGCCGTAGGAGTTGAAGTCCCTGACCTCGACGCCGTGCTCGCGCAGGTAGCGGCCGGCCGGGGTGTCGGCCTTGATCGAGCCCGCGGGCGAGATGTGGTCGGTGGTGACCGAGTCGCCCAGCTTGGCGAGAACCCGGGCGCCGTGGATGTCCGTGACCGGCTCGGGCTTGGCGGGCATGCCGTCGAAGTACGGCGCCTTGCGGGCGTACGTCGACTCCGGGTCCCACTCGAAGGTGTCCCCGGTCGGGATCGGCAGCGACCGCCAGTGTTCGTCACCCTTGAACACGTCCGCGTAGTCACGCTGGAACATGTCCTGGCTGATCGACCCCGACACCACCGCCGCGACCTCTTCGGGGGCGGGCCAGACGTCCTTGAGGAAGACCGGCTGCCCGTCGGAGCCGACGCCGAGCGGCTCGTTGTTCAGGTCGATGTCCATGGTCCCGGCCAGCGCGTACGCCACCACGAGCGGCGGCGAGGCCAGGTAGTTCATCTTGACGTCGGGGTTGATCCGGCCCTCGAAGTTGCGGTTGCCCGACAGCACGGCGGTGACCGCGAGGTCGTTCTCCTGGACCGCCGCGGAGATCTCCGGCTCCAGCGGGCCGGAGTTGCCGATGCAGGTGGTGCAGCCGTAGCCGACGAGGTTGAAGCCCAGCTTGTCCAGGTAGGGCTGGAGGCCGGACCGCTCGAAGTAGCCGGTGACGACCTGGCTGCCCGGGGCGAGCGACGTCTTCACCCAGGGCTTGCGCGACAGGCCCTTCTCCACCGCGTTCTTCGCCAGCAGGGCCGCGCCGAGCATGACGTACGGGTTGGAGGTGTTCGTGCAGGAGGTGATCGCGGCGATCGAGACGATACCGTGGTCGATCTCGAACGAGGTGCCGTCCGACAGCGTGACGGGGGTCGGCCGGTTCGGCCGCTCGCCGTTGCGCCGCACCGCGTGCGGCACGTCGCCCGCCCCGCTGTGGGAGATCGCCGGGGAGTCCGACGCCGGGAACGACTCGGCCGACGACTCGTCGGCGGGGCCCTCGATGCTGTCGTCGGTGACGTACGTGCGGACCGCCGCGCGCCAGGCGGACTTGGCGTCGGCCAGCGGGATGCGGTCCTGCGGGCGCTTCGGCCCGGCGATCGACGGGACGACGGTCGACAGGTCGAGCTCGATGTACTCGCTGAAGGCGGGCTCGGGCGCCGAGGAGTCGAGCCACAGGCCCTGCTCCTTGGCGTAGGCCTCGACCAGCGCGACCTGCTCCGGCGAGCGGCCGGTGAGCTTGAGGTAGTCGACGGTCTGGCCGTCGATCGGGAAGATGGCGCAGGTGGAGCCGAACTCGGGGCTCATGTTGCCGATCGTGGCGCGGTTGGCCAGCGGCACGCTGGAGACGCCCTCACCGTAGAACTCGACGAACTTGCCGACCACGCCGTGCTTGCGCAGCATTTCGGTGATCGTGAGCACGAGGTCGGTCGCGGTGGCGCCGGCCGGCAGCTTGCCGGTCAGCTTGAAGCCGACCACCCGCGGGATCAGCATCGAGATCGGCTGGCCGAGCATCGCGGCCTCGGCCTCGATGCCGCCGACGCCCCAGCCGAGCACGCCGATGCCGTTCTCCATCGTGGTGTGGGAGTCGGTGCCCACGCAGGTGTCCGGGTACGCCTTGCCGTCGCGGGTCATGACCACGCGGGCCAGGTGCTCGATGTTGACCTGGTGCACGATGCCGGTGCCGGGCGGGACGACCTTGAACTCGTCGAACGCGGTCTGGCCCCAGCGCAGGAACTGGTAGCGCTCGCGGTTGCGCTCGTACTCCCGCTCGACGTTGCGGACGAAGGAGTCGGGGTGGCCGAAGAAGTCGACGATGACCGAGTGGTCGATGACCAGCTCGGCCGGCGCGAGCGGGTTGATCTTCGCCGGGTCGCCGCCCAGGTCGCGTACGGCCTCGCGCATCGTGGCGAGGTCGACGACGCAGGGCACGCCGGTGAAGTCCTGCATGATCACGCGGGCGGGGGTGAACTGGATCTCCACGCCCGGCTGGGCGTTCGGGTCCCAGCCCGCGATGGCGCGAATGTGGTCGGCGGTGATGTTCGCGCCGTCCTCGGTGCGGAGCAGGTTCTCCAGCAGGATCTTCAGGCTGTACGGGAGGCGCGCCGACCCCTCGACGGCGTCCAGCCGGTAGATCTCGTACGACGCGTCACCGACGCGCAGCGTGTCACGGCTGCCGAAGCTGTTCGCGGACACGAAGTTCGCCTCCCCAGGGTTCCGGGCTTGTCTCAGGTTTCGTGTGCATCCTCCCGCACGCCCGGGACACTCCTGACAATCAGGTTGCCCTAACCTGTGCGGGTCGACGGATGTCTCGATGTCAAGATATCCCTCAAGATATCTCGACATCAAGTTACTAATTGGTAGGCTGTGGTTATGGCGCCAACATCGGCAGAGAGCCGGATTTTTCGGCTTTCGGGAAGTTCCTGCGGCCGCGCCTAGCGCCGCCTAGCGCGGAGGCGTCCCACTCAGGCGGGCATGAGCCGCAGACAGAACAGCGCGATCACCACGATCGACAGGGCGGGGCCGAGGAACTGCTTCTCGAACGCCTTGCCGGTCTTGATGCCGATGTCCCACGGCAGTAGCCAGCGTCCCTTGATCGGCCATAAGACGGGGCAGCCGCGCTCGGTGAGGCAGTCGCCGATCACGTGCACCAGGCAGCCGACCCCGATGGCCAGTCCCAGCCAGGAGTAGGTGACCCCGAGCGTCATGAAGGTCAGGAACAACCCCGCGGTGAGTCCCACGTTCACGATCGCGGAGGTGAGCGTCCTGCCCGGCACGCCGATGCCCACGGCGCGGATCGCCAGACCGATCATCAGCACGACCATGATGTCGCGGCCGATGGGGTAGCGGTCACCGAGAAGGTGCGCGCCCACCCCCATCAGGACGGCGAACAGCAGCGAGTGGGTGGCGTGCCGGTGCCCGCCGCTCACGAAGTTCACACCCTTGCTGAGCAACCAGGTCACGGGTCCGAACGTCTGGGCGATCGTGGCACTGGGGTGGTCGAGATCGGGCAGCATGGCCGCGCCCGCGCACATCACGGCGCCCGCGACGAGCTCGGGCGGGGTCAGGATCGGCCCGGTCAACGTCGCCAGCTCCGGGCGTCCCAGCGCATCCGGCAGCGCCACCAGGGCCGGCGAGACCGCCAGCCACATCGCTGCCCCGCTGAGGGCGTGCGAGTGCCCCATCATGACAAGATCACGCTTTGAAACTGTACGGCAAAGCACCGACAAATTCCGCGAAGCGCCCACCCGTGGGGGCCGTGTCGCACCCCATCGGCACGGCGACGGCGGAACGCGCCGCGAGGGCGAACGGAAGACGCGGAACAGGCCGCGCGAGGGCGGCCGGAAATGACAAAGACGGGATCGTCCCGCTCCAAGAGCACCCCCCAGCCCTCTCAGAGCAGAACGATCCCGTCTTCGTGAGAGGTAACGCTCCGGTCTCGGGACGTGTTCCCCTTCCGCGAAAAACTTCCGCGTGAGCTACGTCACTTGCACTCGGGGATTGTCGCAAGAACGATCGCGATATATCGTTGAGGCATCGAGAACGGATCGTGAACCAGGCGAATCGTTGACCACAAGGGGGCACTGCGATGAGTTCGGCACACGCGGTCGGCGGGCCCTGGGCCCGCCCGGAGCACGGACACCGGTTCAGGCACGAGTTCAGACACGAGATGCGGCGCGCGCTGCGCGAGGCGCTGACGAAGGGGGCAGTCATGTGGCAGCAGGAACATCACGAGGGCGGGGGCCCTCACGAGCACCGGCACAGGGGCGGCATGCGGGGGCGCGGCCCCTGGGGCGGCTTCGGGCCCGGCGGCCCGTTCGGGCCGCCCTGGGCGGGCGGCGGCTTCCCGTTCGGCGCCCGCGGGCTCGGACGGCCGAGGAAGGCCAAGCGCGGTGACGTACGGGCGGCGATCCTCGCCCTGCTCGCCGAGGAGCCGCGCAACGGCTACCAGATCATCCAGGAGATCGCCGAGCGCAGCCAGGGCGGATGGAAGCCCAGCCCGGGCGCGGTCTACCCGGCGCTGCAGCAGCTCACCGACGAGGCCCTGGTGCGCGCGGAGGAGACCGACGGGCGCAAGACGTTCCAGCTCACCGAGGCCGGCCGCGCCTACATCGAGGAGCACGGGGACGAGGTCCGGGCGCCCTGGGAGGAGATGACGCCGGACATCGGGGACAACGTCCACGAGCTGTTCGACCTGTCCAGGCAGGCGGCGTCCGCGCTGTTCCAGATCGCCCACTCGGGCAGCGAGGGGCAGGTCAGGCAGGCGAGGCAGGTCCTGACCGAGACCAGGCGGCAGCTCTACCAGATCCTCGCCGACGGCGACCCTGTGGAGGAATGACGATGGTCTCCCCCGACGAGCCCGCCGCCGCAGGCGGCGCACACGCCCCCCGCGGCGGCGACGCGCCAGGTGCCGGGGCCACGGGCCACGCCCCGTCGAGCGGTCCGGCCCATGCCCCGTCCGCGTACGGCGGGCTACGGATCGGCGACCGGGAGCGCGACGAGGTGACGCGGCTCCTGCACGACGCGTTCGCGCAGGGCCGCATCACCCGCGAGGAGCTCGACGAGCGTCTCGACGCGACGCTCTCGGCGCGCACGGCCGAGGACCTGCGGCGGGTGACCGCCGACCTGCCGGGCGCGTGGCAGGGTGACGCCCGGACGGGGGGCGCTCCGGGCGGCGCCTCGGGCCGCGGACACCGGGCCGGCGATCCACGGGCCGGGAGCCCGTGGCACCCGGGCTTCCCCTCCGCCGGCCTGCCCGGTTTCCCCGGCGCTCCCGTGGGCGCGCACCCCGGGCCGTACTGGGCGGACGGCACCTCGGGACACGGCGCATGGGGACACGGCATGGGCCCGCGGCGCCGCCGCCACCATCGGCATCCCGCGATGTTCCTCATCCCGGTGGCCGCGATCGTCGTCCTGATGGCCGGTCCGATGTGGCCGCCGTTCCTGGTGCTCAAACTCGTGTTCGTCGCCATGCTCGTGAAGGTGGTGCTCGGCCTGACCCAGCACCGTCGTCGGCACCGCTACCCCACCCGGCACTGACCTCCGGTCGTGCGTGCCGGAGGTCCAGGTGATCACTCCTCGGTAGGACCGCGTCAGCCGTCCACCGAGGAGGAACCGGGACACGAGCCGTTGCCGCGGGTCAAGCGGAGGCACGCGCCGCACCGCTGTCGGGCGGCTGTCGGGCGGCTGTCGGGGCGCCGGAACCGCCGAGCGGGAGCCGTGGTTACGAGCGACGTGTTCGATGCCCTCAGGGCAGCCGACGGCGGATTCCTGAGATTGGACGCCTGTCGGACAAGTCCGCCTGGATTGGGCCTTGACCACGGATCGGGAGCGGCCAACGATCGACGTGTCGCCCTCGGGGGAGAGTTTGCGGCCATGCCGACGAACGGAGGGTGAGATGAAGCCGGCCGAGCCAGAACCCGAGGTGGTGCAGGAGACCGAAGCGACAGCGTGGACGAGGCAGATCAGGATCAGGCTGCTGGACGCGACGGAGACGGCCGTGTGCAGCAACTCGACGGGGAACTGATTCACCCGACGTCCGCGGAAGACCCACGCGCGCCACGTCTCCAAATCCGGGCCGGAGCCGGCGCGCTCCGACCAGCGATTCGGCTTCGGCCGAAGGAGATTTCATGCCCGGAGAAGCGTTCGAGCACGTCAGAAAGACCGCGGGAGAGGTGCTTCCCGCGGCGTCGTACCGGACCGAGCTCTACGACCACCTGCGCCGGATCGAGGGCGTGGTATGGAAGCTGGAACGCGCCCAGCACTTCCACGAACCCGACACCCCGAGTTGGGTGGCCATGATGAACGGAGACTGGGACCGGTCGCTCGCGCTGATGGACGAGATGCGCTTCGCCGACGACCTGCCACCCCGGGCGGAGTTGCGTCGCCTGCGGATCGTCGAGATGCCGCCGACGCCGTACCTGCAGTGGGAGATCGTCCTGCTCGCGGCGCGCACGCGGGCGGGCGAGCGGGCACGCGCGCTGCACACCCGGTCCGTACGCCACCTGGAGAACCGCGCGCCGCTGCCCGAGCTGCTGATCCTCGACCGGGACCTGATGTACGAGGTCCTCTACGACGAGATCGGCGCCCATGTGGGCGGACGACGGATCACCGACACCCGGGTCGTCGAGGACTGCGTCCGAGCCGTCGCCGAGCTGTACGCCGACGCCGAGGACATGGTGGCCTTCCACGACCGTGAGGTGACGCACCTGCCGCCGCCGGTCGCCCGGCGGATCCTGTCCCGCCCCGGCCACCCCTGAGACGGGCCCCACCCCCGCCGGCGGGACAGGGCTCAGGCCCCGTCCCGCCGGTGTTCCTCCAGCGCCGCGCGCAGGGTGGCGAGCGTCGCGGCGGTCCGGGTGAGGTCGGCGGCCGGGACGGCGGCGGTGCGGGCCGCCAGCTCGGCCTTGAAAGTCGGGCGGGCCGCGGCCAGGAGCCGGGCCCCCTCCGGTGTGAGGCTGAGGACGGAGGACCGCCGGTCCTCCGGATGCGCGGCGCGCACGCACAGGCCCGCGCTCTCGATCCGGTCGACGGCCTTGCTCACGGCTCCGACGGTGATCCCCACCTCGCGCGCGATGTCGAGCACCCGGCACCTGGGGCGGCCGTCGATGATCCCCAGGAACTCGAACTGACCCAGGCCGATGCCGTGCTCGGCACGCAATCGGTCGTCCACCGCGTTGTACAGCCGGATCTCGACCCGGACGAGATCGGTGAACAGCCGTGTGATGTCCAGGGAATCGTCTTCCAAGGAATCGGATCGAGGATCGCACGTGCATTCCACGGAAAACATCATCTCACCCTGACCACATTGCAGGTCCGCAGAGCCGCCGCCGCCGGGATCCGGGAGCGGGCCGTCCCTGACCGCCGTGGTCGATCCAGTCAGGCACGCGGCGCGCGCAGGCGGGCCATCTCGGCCGCGATGGCCTCCAGCCTCCAGTGCGCGTTCAGCCCGCTGGGGTTGGGCAGCACCCACAGCGCCGCCCCGCCGATCGTCTCCTCCTGCGGGCCGATCTGGGCGGCGGGGTGCGCGAAGGCGACCCGATAGGCCGACACCCCCGCTACCGCCAGGACACGGGGGCGGACCTCCGCCACCAGCCGCGCGAGCCTCTCGCCGCCCACGCGGAGCTCCTCCGGGTCCAGCTCGCCGGCCCGGGCGGTCGCCCGGGCCACGATGTTGGTGATGCCCAGCCCGTACGACGGGAGCAGGTGCTGCTCGTACGGCACGAGCCTGCGCGGCACGAGACCGGACAGGTGCAGGGCGGGCCAGAACCGGTTACCCGGCCGGGCGAAGTGATGACCGGTCGCGGCCGAGTAGAGGCCGGGGTTGATCCCGCAGAACAGCACGTCGAGCCCGGGGCCGAGCACGTCCTCGATCGTCGCGTTTCTGGCCGCCTCGATGTCGGCCTTGGTGGGGGCCATGCCGCGATGCTAGTGCCCCCTCCCGCCGGTCCTCGCCCTGGGCGAATCCTGTCCTCGCGGCACGAGACCGGCCGTCCGCTCCCGGTCGCGTTCCAGACGGCGGCGGCGCGCAGGTGGTCGCCGGAACAGCGGTCAGACGGCGAAGAGCAGGGCGGCGCTGATCAGAACCACCACGGCGGTCGCGAAGTGGATGCCGAACGCGACCGCCCGGGTGCCGCCGTTGCGCAGCACGATCAGGGTGTCGCCCAGGGGGATCAGGGCGACGATCAGCATGTACCAGGCCTCGGCGCGGGCGCCGGCGAAGACCAGTAGGGCCAGGCCCAGCAGACCGTAGCCTCCGTCACGCAGGCCCTTGATCGTCAGGTAGGCGACGTCGCCGTCCTTCTTGGCCGGGACGCCGTAGCCGGCGGCCGCGGCGTGGGGCACGAGCAGGAAGCGGGCTCCGATGAACAGGACGAACAGGTTGAGGACGACGGCGAGGCCGTAAGCGATGGGGGTGAGCACGTCTCTCTCCATAATCTAGCGGCGCTAGTAACGAGAACGACGCTAGCAGAGCGCCGCAACGAACGCTAGCGCTGCTAGAATTCCAAGCATGTCGATCCAGTCGCGCAGAGAGCGCGAGCGCGCCGAGCGGGAGAAGCTGATCGTCACGGCGGCCAGGGAGCTCGCCGAGGCCGAGGGCTGGGAGGCGGTGACGACGCGGCGGCTGGCCGAGCGGGTCGAATACAGCCAGCCGGTGCTCTACAGCCATTTCAAGAACAAGGTCGCGATCATGGCGGCGGTCGCCGTGGAGGGCTGCGCCGACCTGGCCGAGGAGCTGCGCGCGGCCCGGACCGCCGCGCCGGACGCCCGCCGCGCGCTCGCCGACGTCGGCGCGGCCTACGCGGCTTTCGCCGAGCGGCGCCCGGCCCTCTACGACGCGATGTTCAGCCAGTTCGTCGCGCTGCCGTTCGCGACCCCCGAGGCGCCGCCCGCCCTGCACGCGGCCTTCGGCGAGCTGGTCGAGGCCGTCCGCCCTCACGCGGGCGGCGACGACCTGCCCATGCTCACCGAGACCTTCTGGGCCGCCCTGCACGGACTGGTCACCCTCATGCGCGACGGGCGGCTCCCGCGCGAGCACCACGACCACAGGCTCGCGCTGCTCCTGGCCCGTTTCACGGGCTGAGCCCGAAACCGGCGGCTCAGCGGAAGGGCCGCGCCATCTCGTCGAGAGCCTGCTCCATGATCCGGAAGAGCGGGCGGGCCTCCTGCTCCTCGATCCAGATGTGCGTCGCGATGCGCAACGCGGCGAGGAACGCGGCGGCCATGGTCCGGCACTTCAGGTCGGCGGCCGGCTCTCCCGCCCCGTCGCGGTCGGAGATCGCCTGGACCAGCTCCCGTTCGAGTGCGGCGTGGTTGGCGAGCTGCCGGGCGAGCAGGGACGGGTGGCGCTTGGTGAGCGTGGTGCGCACCGCCCACTCCCGGTCGGGCTCGCCCACGTCCTCCAGCTCGTCGCGCACCGCCGCGCGCAGCGCCTGCCAGCCCGACTCCCCTGCCGGCCGTTCGCGGATCGCCCGCACCAGTGACCGGACGCGCTGCTCCTCGCCGTACAGGAGGGCGTCCTCCTTGCTGCCGAAGTAGTTGGAGAAGGTCCGGCGCGAGATGTTGGCGGCCTCCACGATGTCGTCGACGGTGACGTGGTCGAGCCCTCGATCCACGGCGAGCCGCAGCGCGGCCTTGTGGATGGCCTGCCGCGTCTCGGCCTTCTTACGCTCGCGCAACCCCGCCGTCGTCTCCATGGTGGGCTTCAGCTTAGCCGCTTAAACATTGCCTATTGCGCAAACTTGCCCAGTGGGCATGTAATCTTGGATCAGTTGTCCTCACCCATCCGATTGGAGGCTGCGCGTGAGCGCACCCACGCTGCCGGAGGCCGGGCCGAAAAGCCAACGGCAGGTACTCGAAGCGCTGAGCGGGCTGCTCCTCGTCCTGTTCATCGCGATGATCAGCAGCACGATCGTGTCGGTCGCGCTCCCCCAGATCATCGGTGCGCTGAACGGCACCCAGTCGCAGTACACCTGGGTGGTCACCGCGGCGCTGCTCACCACGACCGCCTCGACCCCCATCTGGGGCAAGCTCGCCGACCTGTTCAGTAAGAAGCTGCTGATCGAGGTCGCCATCGGCATCTTCCTTGTCGCCTCGTTCGCCTGCGGTTTCGCCCAGAGCACCCCGATGCTGATCGCCTTCCGCGCGGTCCAGGGCCTGGGCATGGGCGCCCTGCAGATCCTGGTCCAGGTCGTCATCGCCGCGATGATCCCGCCGAAGGAGCGCGGCAAGTACAACGGATACCTCGGCGCGGTCATCGCCGTGGCCACGGTCGGCGGCCCGCTGCTCGGCGGTCTGATCACCGACACCTCGTGGCTCGGCTGGCGGTGGTGCTTCTTCCTGCCGATCCCGTTCGCACTCGTCGCCCTGGTCGTCCTGCACCGCACGCTCAACGTGGCGTCCATCCGCCGTCCGGAGACCTCGGTCGACTACGTGGGCGCCCTCCTGATCGCGATCGGCGTGAGCGTCCTGCTGGTCTGGGTGACGTTCGTCGGCAACTCCTTCGACTGGATCTCCTGGCAGACCCTCGCCATGGTCGGCGCCGCGATCGTGCTGCTGGTCCTGGCCGTGTGGGTCGAGACCGTGGTCCGGGAGCCCGTCGTCCCTCTGCACGTCGTGCGGCGGCGGGTGCCCGCCCTCGCGATCCTGGCCAGCCTGGCCGTGGGCATGGCGATGTTCGGCGGCGCCGTCTTCCTGGGGCAGTACTTCCAGATCGGCCGCGGCTACAGCCCCACCGAGGCGGGCCTGCTCACCATCCCGATGATGTTCGGCGTCCTCGTGTCGTCCACGATCTCGGGGCGGATGGTGTCCCGCAGCGGACGGGTCAAGCCGTACATCCTGGTCGGCTCGATCGTGCTCACGCTCGGCTTCGCGGCCCTGTCCGCAGTCGACCACGAGACCTCGCTGGTCCTCGTCGGCGCGGGGATGCTGGTGGTCGGGGTCGGCGTCGGCATGTCCATGCAGAACCTCGTCCTGGCCGTGCAGAACACCGTCCCCCTGCGTGAGCTGGGCGCGGCCAGCGGCGCCGTCACGTTCTTCCGCTCGCTGGGCGGCACGATCGGCGTCTCGATCCTCGGCGCGGTGCTGGCGAACCGGGTCACCGAGAACATCGTCGCGGGCCTCGCGAAGGCCGGCATCCAGCCGGCCGGGCTGCAGGATGGCGGCACCCTCAACATCAAGGCGATGCCCGAGCCGATCCGCAGCGTCGTGCGCGCCGCCTACGGCGACGCCACCGGCCACATCTTCCTCATCTCGGCCTGCATCGCGGTCGTCGGCGTCCTCGCCGTGCTGTTCCTCCCGCAGGTGCGGCTGCGCGACAGCGTCGACCTGGCCGAGCCGGCCGCCGCCGGATCGGACGCGCCCGCCTCGGCCGAGCCCCGCTGAGCCCTGTCCGCCGAACCCTGTCCGCTGAACCCTGTCCCCTGAACCCTGCCCCCGGGTACGGCTTCCCGGATACGGCCCCTGAGCCCGGCCCCCGGGTACGGCTCCCGTCGCGTGAGCGGGAGGCCGTACCCGGGGCCGTCCGGTGTCACAGACGGGGATCGACCGGCTCGGACTCCAGCGCGAGGACGGCGAAGACCGCCTCGTGGATCCGCCACAGCGGCTCGCCCTCGGCCAGGCGCGTCAGCGCCTCCAGGCCGAGCGCGTGCTCCCGCAGCGCCAGTGACCGCTTCCTGCCGGTGAACCTGCGCCGCAGCACGTCGAGCGACTCCGTGTAGTCGGGGCCGTAGATGATCCGCAGATACTCACGGCCCCGCACCTTCACGCCCGGCTGCACCCGTCCCTCCTGATGCGCGGCCGGTTTGACCACCATGCCCTCTCCCCCGGCCTCGGTCAGCGCCGTCCACCACGCGATGGCCGCCTCCCGCTCCTCCGGCGAGTCGAGGGAGACGAACACGTGACGGGTCGGCGTCACGAGCGGCGAGTCCATCAGGCCGAGCGTCTTCAGGTGCCACTCGTGCGGCTCCTCCACCACCGTCGCCCTGCCCTCGCAGGCGAGGATCTGGAACGGCGCGAGCCGTACGCCGTCGAGGCCCGAGACCGGCCAGCAGTAACGGGCATAGGCGTCGCGGAACCGGGCAGCGTTGTGGGCACGGCGGCGGGTGCGGTCGAGCAGAGCGCCTACGTCCAGGCCACGTCCCGCCGCCGACTCCAGCGCCGCGACCGCCTCGGGCAGGGCCACCCGGGCGGCCGCCCCCACCGAGGCGTACTGGTCGCGGATCAGCCCCTCCGCCTTTGCCGACCACGGCAGCAGCTCGCAGTCGAGCACCACCCAGTCGGTCTCCAGCGCCTCCCACAGCGGCGCGGCCGCCTCGCGCAGCCGGTCCACCAGTTCCGGCCCGCGCTCGTCGAAGAAGGGCCGCCCGGTGCGGGTGTAGACGCTGCCCGTCGTGCCGTCGGCGACGCCGAAGCGGCGGGCCGCCGCCTCCGGCGTCCGCGCCAGCACGGCGATCGCCCGCGAACCCATGTGCTTCTCCTCGCACACCACCCGGGTCACCCCCGCCCGCGCGAACTCGTCGAACGCCTCGGCCGGGTGCTCCAGGAAGCCCTCCAGCGCGGAGGTCTCCGGCGGAGCCATGGTCGGCGGCAGGTAGACAAGCCAGCGGGGGTCCACGGCGAACCGGCTCATGATCTCCAGCGCGGCGCGGGAGTTCTCCTCCGCGATTCTGATCCGGCCGCCAAACCGCGTCTCCACGAAGCGGGTGCCGTCCACGTCGCCGATGTCCAGCACACCGGGGTCGCGGGCCGGGGCCGACGCCGCCAGGGGCCGCGTGGGCTCGTACCAGACCTTCTCCGCCGGGACCGAGACGAGCTCGCGCTCGGGGTAGCGCAGGGCGGTCAGCCGCCCGCCGAAGACCACGCCGGTGTCGAGGCAGATGGTGTTGTTGACCCACTCCGGCTCCGGCACCGGGGTGTGCCCGTAGACGACCATGGCGCGCCCCCGGTAGTCGTTCGCCCAGGGGTAGCGCACCGGCAGGCCGTACTCGTCGGTCTCCCCGGTCGTGTCGCCGTACAGCGCGAACGCCCGCACCCGCCCGGAGGCCCGTCCGTGATAGGCCTCCTTGAGCCCCGCGTGCGCGACCACCAGCCTGCCGCCGTCGAGGCGGTAGTGGCTGATGAGACCGTCCATGAACGTCCTGGCGGCCGCGCGGAACTCCTCCGGCTCGGCGGCGAGCTGCTCCAGCGACCGCTCAAGGCCGTGGGCGACCCGCACCTTGCGGCCGTCGAGGGCCCGCACCAGCTTCTGCTCGTGGTTGCCGGACACGCACAGGGCGGTCCCCGCCTCGACCATGCTCATGACCAGCCGCAGCACACCCGGCGTGTCCGGGCCGCGGTCGACCAGGTCGCCGACGAAGACCGCCGTACGCCCCTCGGGGTGGACGGCGCCGTCCGGCCCGACCTTCCAGCCGAGCCGCACCAGCAGGGACTCCAGCTCGGCCCGGCAGCCGTGCACGTCGCCGATGACGTCGAACGGCCCGGTGAGGTGGGTCTTGTCGGTCCACGCCTTCTCGTACGTGACGGTCACGTCGTCGATCTCGTCGCCGTGCAGCACGTGGACCCGGCGGAAGCCGTCCTTGGCGATCTTGCCGAGCGACCGGCGCAGCTCCTTGCGCTGCCGGGTGATCACGTGGGGGCCGAAGGCCCGGTCGGGGCGGGCCGCGTTGCGGGCGCGCGCCACCTCCTCCGGCGCGTCGAGCACGATGGCGTCCGCGAGCACGTCGTGAGATCTGGCCAGCTCGATGAGCTTCCTGCGGGCCTCCCACTGCACGTTGGTCGCGTCCACCACCGTGAGGAGCCCCCGCCGCAGGCGGATGCCCACGATGTGGTGGAGCAGGTCGAACGCCTCGGGCGTGGCCGTCTGGTCGTTCTCGTCGTCGGCGACCAGGCCGCGGCAGAAGTCGGACGAGACGACCTGCGTGGGCGCGAAGTGCCGGGCCGCGAACGTCGACTTGCCGCTCCCGGAGATGCCGACGATCACCACCAGCGACAGCTCCGGCACGCTGATCTCGGTCACGACCGCTCCTCCCTCCTGCTGAAGACCGCCATCTGGGTGGGCGGGCCCACCTCGGGGTCGTCCTCGCCGACCGGCCGCACATCGGCCGCGTAGCCGTACGTCTCGCACACGCCCGCCACCCATCGGGCGAACTCCGCCCGGCTCCACTCGAACCGGTGGTCGGGGTGGCGGCGCGCCCCCGCGAGCAGCTCGTACCTGACGTTGTGCTCCACGTTGGGCGTGGTGACGATCACGTGTGCGGGCCGCGCCGTGCCGAAGACCACGCGTTCGAGCGCGGGCAGGCGCGGCGGGTCCACATGCTCGACGACCTCCATCAGCACCGCGGCGTCGTACCCTGCCAGGCGCGCGTCGGTGTAGGTCAGCGAGCCCTGGAACAGCTCCAGCCTGGCCCGCTTGGCGTCCGGCATCCGGTCGGTGCGCAGGCGGCGGTCGGCCATCGCGAGCGCGCGGGCCGAGACGTCCATGCCGGCCACCTTGGCGAAGGCCGGGTCGGCCAGCAGCGCCGACAGCAGCTGCCCCGAGCCGCAGCCGAGGTCGAGCACGGTGCGGGCGCCGACCTCCCGCAGCACCGCCACGACGGCCTCCCGGCGCAGCGTGTTCAGCGGCACCCGCTCCTCACCCGCCCCGTCACCGGGCTTGTCCTCAGGCTGGTCTCCGGGCTTGTCCTCAGGCTTGTCACCGGGCTTGTCACTGAGGTTGTCACGGGGCTCGTCAGCGGGCCTGTCATCGGAGACAGCCTCGGCGCCCGGCTCCTCCTCGACCGGCGGGTCCAGGCTCTCCTCCACGTCGTCGCCCAGCTCGGCGAGACGGGCGAAGGCGGCGCGGGTGAGCGCCCACCGCCGGCCGAGATACCGACGGGTGATCAGGCCCTTGTCCGGATGGCCGGCCAGCCAGCCCTCTCCGGCGCGGACGAGCTTGTCGACCTCGTCGCCCGCCAGCCAGTAGTGCTTGGCGTCGTCCAGCACCGGCAGCAGGACGTACAGGTGGTTGAGCGCGTCGGCCAGGCGCACATTGCCGCGCAGCGCGAGCCGTACGTACCGGGACTCGCCCCACTCGGGGAAACCGGGGTCCAGCGGCACGGCCTCGGCTCCGACCTCCCAGCCCAGCGGCCCGAACAGCCGGTGCGCGAGATCGGCCCCGCCCCGGCACGGCAGGGCGGGCAGGCCGATCTCCAGGGGAATCGGCCCGTCCGCGAGAGCCTGCCGCGAGGCGCACCGGCCGGTCCGCGCCGTGCGGAACACGTCGGCGAGCGCCGACGCCAGCAGGGAGGACGCGGCGTACGGCCGGTCGTTGACGTACTGCCCCAGGGAGAAGTCGGGCGAGGACGAGCCCCTAGAACGGGCCAGCCGCACCGGGTCGATCTCCAGCAGCAGCGCCGCGGTGCACCGATCCTCGCCCGCCTCTGGGTAGAAGACCCGCGCCATGCCGGACGACTGCTCGAACTCCTGCACCCGGTCGGGGTGCTTGTGCAGGAGGAAGCCGAGGTCCGTGGCAGGCCGCAGAGTCGTCGAGATCGTGAGGAGCACCCGACAAAGTGTGCCGGATGCCCCTTTCGACCGGCTATGGCTTTTCAGGCCTGCGGGCTCACACGTGCGAGAGCACCCTTCTCACACGTGCCGCAGCACCCTTCTCACACGTGCGGAAGCACCTCGGCCGCGATCAGCTCCAGGTGCTCCAGGTCGTGCAGGTCGAGAACCTGCAGGTAGAGACGCTCGGCGCCCATCTCGGCGAACCGGCCGATCTTGTCCACGATCTCCTGCGGCGTGCCCGCCAGCCCGTTGACACGCAGCTCGTCGACATTGCGGCCGATGCCGGCGGCCCGCCGGGCGATCTCCGCCTCGTCCCGCCCGGCGCAGATGATCTGCGCCGCCGACAGCAGGACGGTCTCCCGGCCCGCGGCGTCGCACGCCTGCCTGACCCGGTCGAAGGCCGCGGCGGTGTCCTCGGGAAGGTGGAACGGCACGTTGTACTCGTCGGCGAACCGCGCGACCAGCCGCGGCGTCCGCTTGGCGCCGCCGCCGCCGATGATGACGGGCGGCCGGGGCCGCTGGGCCGGCTTGGGCAGCCCCGGGGAGTCGGCCAGCCGATAGTGCGCGCCCTCGAAGGAGAACGGCTTGTCCGCCGCCCACAACCCGGTGACGATCTCGAGCTGCTCCTCCAGGCGCTCGAACCGCTCGCCCAGGGAGGGGAAGGGGATCCCGTACGCCGTGTGCTCCTCCTCGAACCAGCCGGTGCCGAGACCCAGCTCCACGCGGCCGCCGCTCATCTGGTCGACCTGGGCCACGCTGATCGCCAGCGGACCGGGCAGCCGGAACGTCGCGGCGCTCACGAGCGTGCCCAGCCGGATGCGCGAGGTCTCCCGCGCGAGACCGGCCAGGGTGATCCACGCGTCGGTCGGGCCCGGGGCCGGGTCGCCGTCGCCCATCCGCAGGTAATGGTCGGACCGGAAGAACGCGTCGAACCCGAGCCGCTCAGCCGCCTGCGCCACCCTGAGCAGATCGTCGTAGCTCGCCCCCTGCTGGGGCTCGGTGAAGATCCTCAATTTCATCCGTCCATTATCCCCGCCCCCGCGACCGCCGCTTGCTAGAGTGCGAGCCGCCTGTGCGTAACGTAGTCACATCACAACTCAGGGTGGTGAGCGTGGACTCCGCACGTCATTCCCGCGAAGCGGGCCGCCCCTCGCGCTCCCTCGTCTTCCTGGCCTCGGCCGCGCTCGTCGCGGGCACCGGCGCGGCGCTGTGGGCCCTGCCCGCCGCCCCGACCGGCGGCTGGGCCGCGACGCCCGGGGGCGAGCCCGGGGTCACGGCCGGCGGTGGGACGTCTCCGGCCTCGCCGGTGCCGGAGACGCTGGTCGCCGCGCGCCAGACCGTCACCTCGCCGGCCCCGCCCGCCGCCGCGCCCCCGGCCGACGAGCCCGCGGCCCGTTATCGGGGGTTCCTCGACGCCGCCGGTGAGCCGCGCCCGGAACTGCTGCGGGCGGGGGTGCGCTCGTTCGCCATCGGGCACATCGTCGCCGGCCCCGGCGGCTGCGCTCCCCACTGGGCGGGGGCGCAACCGCGGGGCGGATACTCCGTCACGGCGCGGGTCGACCGGCTGCGGGCCGACGGCCGCGAGGTGTGGGCGGCGTTCGGCGGGCCGTACGGGCAGGAGCTGGCGGTCACCTGCGAGGATCCGGCCCGGCTGCTCGCCGCCTACCGCCATGTCGTGTCGGCGCTCGACCCTCCCGGCGTCGACTTCGAGGCCGGTGGGGCGGCCGGCCCCGCCGCCGTCCGCCGCCGCGCCGCCGCCGTCGCCCGGTTGCAGCGCGACGCGCGGTCGCACGGCCGCTCCCTGCGGGTCACGTTCACCCTTCCCGCCTCCCGGCGCGGCCTGGAGCCCGCCGACCAGGAGATGCTGCGGGCGACCCGCGAGGAAGGCGTGGAGATCGAGTCCGTCGGCCTGCTCGTGCCGATCGCCTCCGGCGTCTCGAACCTCCACGACCTGGCCGTCGCCGCGCGGGCGGCGCGCCTCCAGATCGCCACGGCGCTGGACGTGCCGCCCGACCGGGCATGGCGGCGGATGGGCCTCGCGCCGGTCCTGGCCGGCGCCGGCGACCTCGGCATGGACGAGGCCGGGCGGCTGGCGGCGTTCCGGGCCCGCAACGGCCTGGGCTGGCTGTCCCTGCGGGGCGCCAGTCCGGCCGACGACGTCGTACGGATCCTGACCCGGCCGTCGCACCCCGACGCGGGCGTCGCCCGCCCCGAGGTCGCGCCCGGGGCTCCTCCCGTCCGCCCCCGGTGATCCTTCTCGGCGGCGCCGCGCTCGTCGGGCGAGCGGCGCGGGCTCAGTCCCTGACGAGCAGCGCGACGCACTCCACGTGGTGGGTCATGGGGTACTGGTCGAAGGCCCGCAGGTCCTCCAGCCGGTAGCCGTGCCCGGCGAACCAGGCGACGTCCCTGGCCAGCGTGGCGGGGTCGCACGAGACGTACACCACGCGCGAGGCCTGCAGGCCGGCGACGCGCTCGACCACCGCACGGCCGAGACCCGCGCGGGGCGGGTCGGCCACCACCAGGTCGGCCCGTTCGATCCGCAGCCGGTCGAGCGCCTCCTCCACCCTGCCTCGCTCGACCTGCGCCTGCGGCAGGTCACGCAGGTTGAACCGGGCGTCCTGCGCCGCCTGCGGCTCGGACTCGACGCCGAGCACCGCGCCCTCGGGGCCGACGGCCTCGGCGAGCCCGGCGGCGAACAGACCGGCGCCGCAGTAGAGGTCGAGCGCCCACTCCCCCGGCTCGGGCCGGCCGAGGTCGAGCACCGCACCGAGCAGCGTGGCCGCCGCGCCCGGGTGGACCTGCCAGAATCCGCTCGCGGTGACCCGGAAGTCCCGTTCGCCCACCCGCTCGGTCAGCGAGGCCCGGCCACGCAGCGCCCGCGTGCCCCGCCTGCCCTCGTCGAGCAGGACCGAGGCGTCCACGTCCGGGATGTCCGCCCGGCGGCGCGGGACGGGTTCGACGATCACGGCGCGGTCGCCGCCGGAGGCGGCCACCACCTCGACCGCGGCGGCCCCCGGCCAGGCCAGGCGTTCCGCGCCGACCTCCTCGACGGCGGGGTGCGCGATGAGGCACTCGGTGACGTGCTCGATGTCGTGCGACCGGTGCCGCCGCAGCCCCGCCGTGCCGTCCCGCTCCACGGCGAACCGCACGCGGGTGCGCCACCCGAGGCCGTTCTCCGCCCCCGGCACCTCCTCGACCACGACCTTGAGGTCGAGGCTCGCCAGGCGCCGGAACTGCTCGGCGACCACGTCGGCCTTGAGCCGACGCTGCGCCTCCAGCGACGCGTGCTGCCAGTCGCAGCCGCCGCAGCGGCCGGGGCCGGCGAACGGGCAGGGCGGCGTGACCCGGTCGGGTGAGGGCTCCAGGACCTCGACCGCGTCGGCCCGCAGGAACTTCGTGGTCTCCTCGGTGACCTCGGCGACCACCCGCTCGCCGGGCAGGGCGTGCCGGACGAAGACCACCCGGCCCTCGTGCCTGGCCACACACCAGCCGCCGTTGGCGACGGTGTCCACCGTCAGTTCGAGCCGTTCGCCGGCCATGTCGGCCTCTTTCGTATCGGTCATGCCTTGACCTGTGTGTCCTTAGGTGGGTGCTGATAGGAGCGGCGGGAGGCGCCGGGAGCGGATGGCTCCCTGCGGCCCTTGAGGCGGTCGGAGGAGGCGAGCTGGAACGGCACGCTCGTGACCATGACCCCGGGCTTGAACAGCAGTCGTCCCTTGAGCCGCAGCGCGCTCTGGTTGTGCAGCAGGTGCTCCCACCAGCGGCCGACCACGTACTCGGGGATGTAGACCGTCACGACGTCGCGCGGCGAGCGCCGCCGCAGCGATTTCACGTATTCGAGCACCGGGCCGGTGATCTCCCGGTACGGCGAGTCGAGGATCTTCAGCGGCGCCTCGATGCCGCGCCGATCCCATTCCTCTCTGAGCCTGTTCGCCTCGTCGGCGTCCACGCTGACGGTCACGGCCTCCAGGGTCGACGGACGAGTCGCTCTGGCGTACGCGAGCGCGCGGAGCGTCGGCTTGTGGATCTTCGAAACGAGCACGATCGCGTGGTTGCGGGCGGGCAGCAGCGACTCCTCGCTCTCATGCCCCTCCGGCGCGGCGAGTTCCTCGGCGACCCGGTCGTAGTGGCGCCTGATGCCCTTCATCATGAGGAAGAGCACCGGCATCGCGATGCAGACGATGTACGCGCCGTGCGTGAACTTGGTGGCGAGCACGACGACGAGCACGAGCCCGGTCATGACCGCGCCGAAGCCGTTGATCACCCGTGAGCGCATCATGTGGAAGCGCGCCCTCGCGTCGGTCTCGGTCCTCAGGTGACGGGTCCAGTGCCGGACCATGCCGATCTGGCTGAGGGTGAACGAGACGAACACGCCGACGATGTAGAGGTTGAGCAGCTTGCTCACGTCCGCGTCGAACGCCCAGATCAGCAGGCAGGCTCCGGCCGCGAGGATGACGATGCCGTTGCTGAACGCGAGGCGGTCGCCCCGGGTGTGGAGCTGACGCGGCAGGTAACGGTCCTGGGCGAGGATCGAGCCGAGCACCGGGAAACCGTTGAACGCGGTGTTGGCGGCCAGGAACAGGATGAGTGCGGTCACCGCGGCGATCACGACGAACAGGAACGAGCCGTGGCCGAAGACGGCGGAGGCGACCTGGGCGATGATCGGCTGCTGGTAGTAGCCGGGCCCGGCCGGGTGCCCGGCGATGATGACGTCCCTGGCCACAAACGCCGGGTCGGTCAGCTTCACGCCCGACTTGAGGCCGAGGAAGATGATCCCGCTGAACATCGTGACCGCGATGAGGCCCATCATGAGCAGCGTGGTCGCGGCGTTCTTGCTCTTGGGCTTGCGGAAGGCCGGCACGCCGTTGCTGATCGCCTCGACGCCGGTGAGCGCGGCGCATCCGGACGAGAAGGCGCGCAGCACCAGGAACGCCATCGCGAATCCGGCGAGATCGGCCTGCTGCCCGATGATCCGGTAGTCGGCGGTGGGTGCGCGCAGGTCGTCGCCGAGCACGACCAGCCGGAACAGGCCCCACGCGACCATGCCGATGACCGCGATCATGAAGGCGTAGGTCGGAACGGCGAACGCGACACCCGATTCCCGGAGGCCGCGCAGGTTCATGATCGTCAGGAGTGTGACGATGGATATCGCCACCAACGGGCGGTGTTCGGCGACGAAGGGGATCGTCGCGCCCACGTAGTCGGCGCCGTTGGCGACCGACACCGCCACGGTCAGCACGTAGTCGACGAGCAGGGCGCTCGCGACGGTCAGCCCGGCGGTCGGCCCCAGGTTCGTCGTCGCCACCTCGTAGTCGCCGCCGCCGCTGGGATAGGCGTGCACGTTCTGCCGGTAGGAGGCGACCACCGTGAGCATGACGAGGACGACGCCCGCCGCGACCCACGGGCTGACGCTGTAGAGGCCGACCCCGCCGATCGACAGGATGACCAGAATCTCCTGCGGTGCGTACGCGACCGATGACAGTGCGTCACTCGCGAACACGGGCAGTGCCACGCGCTTGGGCAGCAACTGATGGTGGAGCGCGGTGCTCCGCAGAGCCCGCCCCACGAGGAGCCGCTTGACAAGATCTGGCACCTTCGACACGTCTGTTGAGCCTAGTCCCCCGGCGCCGCGCCCGGGTCATGCGGTGGCGCGGAGTGGCGACATACTGTCTGCAAGAGGAGACCGCCACAACCCACGGCGGGGGAGCATGCATATTGTGATCATGGGATGTGGCCGGGTCGGCTCGACCCTGGCGCACATCCTTGAGGACAACGGGCACTCGGTCGCCGTGATCGACCGCGACCCGCAGGCCTTCCGGCGGCTGCGGGCCGGCTTCCGGGGCCGCAGGGTCACCGGCATCGGCTTCGACCGCGACGTGCTCGAAGAGGCCGGCATCACCTCGGCCGCCGCCTTCGTCGCCGTGAGCAGCGGGGACAACTCCAACATCATTTCCGCCCGGGTCGCCCGGGAGATGTTCGGCGTGGACACCGTGGTCGCCCGCATCTACGACCCTCGCCGCGCCGAGGTCTACCAGCGGCTCGGCATTCCCACCGTGGCGACGGTCCGCTGGACCGCCGACCAGATCCTTCGCCGGGTGCTGCCCGAGGGCGCCGAGCCCCTCTGGCGGGACCCGACCGGCACGGTCATCCTCGCCGAGGTGGCCTTCCACCAGGGCTGGATCGGCACCCGGGCCAGGGTGATCGAGGACGTCACCGGCGCGCGCGTGGCCTTCGTCAACCGCATGGGCGAGGCGCTCGTGCCGAAGGACGCCACCGTCCTCCAGGAAGGTGACCTCCTCCACCTGGTCGCCGCCGAGAACGAGATGGACCGAATCAACAAGGCGCTGTCCGCCCCGCCGTCCGACGAGGAGCACTGATGCGCGTCACCATCGCCGGCGCGGGAGCCGTCGGCCGTTCCATCGCGGCGGAGCTCCTGGAGAACGGTCACGAGGTCCTGCTCATCGATATCGACCCCCGCGCCATCAAGATCGACAGCGTGCCGCGGGCCGAGTGGCTGCTCGCCGACGCCTGTGAGATCTCCTCGCTGGACGAGGCCGGGCTGAACAGTTGCCAGGTCGTGATCGCCGCCTCGGGCGACGACAAGGTCAACCTCGTGGTCTCGCTGCTCGCCAAGACCGAGTACGGCGTGCCGCGGGTGGTCGCCCGGGTCAACCACCCCAAGAACGAGTGGCTGTTCAACGAGTCGTGGGGCGTGGACGTCGCCGTCTCCACCCCGCGCCTGCTGTCGGCCCTGGTCGAGGAGGCGGTCAGCGTCGGCGACCTGGTGCGCCTGATGACCTTCCGGCAGGGCCAGGCCAACCTGGTGGAGCTCACGCTGGCCGATGACGCCCCGGTGGTGGGTCAGCGGGCCGGCTCGGTGCCGTGGCCGGTGGACTCCGCCCTCGTGGCGATCCTGCGCGAGGGCCGGGTGCTGGTTCCCTCGGCCGACGACCCGCTGGAGGCCGGCGACGAGCTGCTGTTCGTGGCCAGCCAGGAGGTCGAGAACGAGCTCACCGAACTGCTGTCGGCCCACGGGCGTCCCTGACCCGCGTACGACTCAGGCCCCGGGCATACTGCCCGGGGCCTGAGTCGTTTCCGCGTGATCGTCAGATGGACGGCTGCGCCGGCGGCTGCATCGGAGTGCGGCCCCGGGCGAGCACCCACACCATCGCGCCGAGCGCCGCGACCTGCAGCGGCCAGCCGAGAGCGATCTTGGCCACGCCGAGGGCGGTCACCTGGTCCGCCCAGTAAAGCGGCAGCTGGACCATCACCCTCAGCAGGCACGGCAGCATGAGCAGCCACGTGAGCCGCGAGCACAGCCGAACCAGCGCGGAGTCGCCGTGCCAGGCCGTCGGGTCGCCGGTCACCGAGCCGATCAGGAAGCCCACGACCGGCCAGCGGACCACGATCGACAGCAGCATGCCGGCGGCGTAGGCCCCGTTGTAGAGGATCCCGGGCAGGAACACGTCCTTGGCGTCGCCGGTGCGGGCCGCGAAGAACGCGCCGATCCCGATGCCGACGAGGCTGTTGAGCACGAACTGCGGCGTGGTGCGCTGCGCGAGCCGCACCAGCAGGAGCACCACCGCCGATGCGATGCCGACGATCAGCGAGGGCTTCAGCTCGTTGGTGCCCATCCACGTGCCGGTGAAGGCGAGCGTGGGCACCGCCGCCTCGACGATCCCGCGCCTGCCGCCCAAGGCCTTGCTCATCTGTGCGCGAACCGCCGCCTCGACGGTGGCGTGCGCCGCGGGGGCCGTCATGTCCGCTGTGCTCATACGGTCTCCTGAGAGATCAAGGGCCACCGGCCGGGCGTAGCTCGTAGCGGGGGTTGAACATGACCTTGCGGCCGTCCTGGAGGCTGACCAGCCCTTCGGCCCGCACCACCCGGCCCGGCTCGATGCCGGCGATCTTCCGACGGCCGAGCCAGACCAGGTCGATCACGTCCGACCCGTCGTAC
Source organism: Microbispora bryophytorum (assembly GCF_006874465.1). GTDB lineage: Bacteria > Actinomycetota > Actinomycetes > Streptosporangiales > Streptosporangiaceae > Microbispora > Microbispora bryophytorum. Next base: position 82,964 of record NZ_VIRL01000008.1, read on the forward strand.
AGCTCGGCCTCGAGGGCGGGAGCGCCGCCGCGCGGGCGGAGGGTCACGGTGCGCAGCGTGCCCGCCACACATGTCCGCTGGCGCTCACCGCACCGCGCGATGGGAGTGGCCCCCTCGTGCTCCAGGTCCTCCTGGAGCTCGGCGGCCTCCAGTTCGGCCTGGCTGGTGGTCAGCCTCTGGAAGAAGCCCCGCAGTCCGCCGCGTCTGGCAGGCTCCGGCGTGCCCATCGGTCACTCACCCAGCTTCCTCGTTCGCGATCCCCTTCGGGGGATTCGTCGTCCTGGCTCCAGCCTAGGCCCGTCGTTTCCCACCGCAGCATACGTGAGCCGGTTTCGGGCCAGAAGGACGGTCAGGGCAGGGCTTACCCCCCGATTCGGTCAACCGCCGCGTCCCGGACGGCGTCAGCGGATCTCGCTGATCTCCGGACCACGTTCGAAGGGCCGGAGCTCCTCCTGCCGGGCCCCCTGCTGCTCCTCCATGGCCTGCCTGGCCTCGGTGGGCAGCCGGAGCTGGATCGCCTCCCTGGGCGGCATCGGCTCGTCGCCGCGCACGACGACGATGCCGCGCACGACGTCCTCCAGGACCCGCGCCGCCTCCGGGTCGACCGCCGCCCTGCCGCTGATCACGGCGCGGAGGAACCAGCGCGGCCCGTCGACACCGACGTAGCGCACCGGCTGCCGTCCCTGCGCCTGACCCTGGCCCTGTGTGGGCACCTCGGCCGCGACCTCCGGGCCGAACGGGCCGTCCCGGTCCTCGGCCGAGCCGCCGGCGGCCACCACCTCACGGGCGAGTTCGGCGCGCACCTCGTCCCAGATCCCGCTGCGCTTGGGCGCGGCGAAGGCGTTCACCTGAAGGGCGCTCTCCTCGACCAGGACGATCACACCGTCGACCTGGTCGCCCGCCATGCTGAGCTGGATCTCGAATCCGGGACCGACGGGCAGGCGCAGGCCCCCCAGGTCCACACGCTCGGCCTCCGGGTAGTCGTCAGCGGCGTCCCAGGGGCCCGTCCTCCGCGCCTGGGCGGGGCTCTCCCCCCGCACGACGACTGGTGCGGTCTCCTCCTCCGCGCGTTGCCGGCGTCGCAACACTTGTCTCACTCTCCTCGCATCGTGGCCCGGTTCCCGGGTTCCGCGGTGTCAGCTACCCGTCGAGCCGAACCCGTTCGTGCCCCGTACGGAGCCGGGCAACCGGTCTACCTCGTAGAACGCCGCCCGTTCCACCCGCTGGACGACGAGCTGGGCGATGCGGTCACCGCGCCGGAACCGCACCGGGTCCTTGGCGTCGGTGTTGATCATCGTCACTTTGATCTCGCCCCGGTAGCCGGCGTCGATCGTGCCCGGCGCGTTGACCAGCGTGACCCCGTGCCGGGCCGCCAGGCCCGACCGCGGATGGACGAAGGCGGCGTACCCGTCCGGCAGCGCGATGGCGACGCCGGTCCGCACGACCGCCCGCTCGCCGGGCAGCAACTCCACGTCCTCCGCCGCGAACAGGTCGGCCCCGGCATCACCCGGATGCGCGTACGACGGGAGCGGAAGGTCCGGATCGAGCCGGTGGATCAGGATCTCGACACTCATCGGACGGCCTCGATCCCGCGATTCGGTACAGGGCAGCTCATGCCACACCCTCGCCTGGCGGCTCGGGGTTGCGTCGTGCCGAAGGCGCGCAGATCAGCACCTCGCGAATTGCGCTGTGTTCCTTGGTTCGCTCGCTACGCTCGCTCACGAGGCAAGACCCTACCCGTTGTGCTGGGGGGACACCGCCTCTCCCGCTCCGGAGGGCGGGCGCGCCGTCTCCGGTCCCTGTCCGCCCTGTCCGCCCTGCTCGCCGCGCCCTGAGTCGGCGGGCTGGGACGGGTGAGAGGGCGCGGGCTCCGCGGCGCCGGCCTCGGGCCGCGGGGGCAGGTCCCCGGCACCGGGCTCCGGCTGCGGGGGCACGTCCCCGGCACCGGGCTCCGCTCCGGGCTCGGCCGCGCCCGGCGGGCCGCCTTCGGAGGGCGGCTCGATGGCGGGGGGCCGGCCGCGGCGCAGTTCTGGCAGCGCGCGGTAGATGACCGCCGTGAGCGGCACGGCCACCACCGCGCCCGCGATGCCGCCGAGCACGCCGCCCACCGCGAGGACGAGGATGATCGCCAGAGGGTGGAACTCCAGGGCCCGGCCCACGATGAGCGGCTGGAGCACGTGGTTCTCCAGTTGCTGCTCGACCACGAGGACGCCCACGAAGATCAGCGCCAGGAACCAGCCCCGGGAGCCGAAGGTCACCAGCGTCGCGATGGTGCCCGCGAACAGGATGCCGACGATCGGGATGAAGCTGGCGACGAAGACCAGCACCGCGAGGGGCGCCCACAGCGGCACCTGCATCCCCGCGAGCACCACTCCGATCACGAGCCCGTGGATGGCGGCGACCGCCACCGTGCCGTGCACGTAGTGGGAGATCGTCGCCCAGGCGGCGCGGCCCGCGCGGTCGACGCGCGTGGAGGCGCCGCCGAAGGCGCGCAGGAACCAGACCCAGATCCGGTCGCCGTCCTTCAGCAGGAAGAAGGTGACGAAGAGGATCAGCACGATGGAGGTGAGCACCTCGACGACCGCGGTGGCGCCGCTCAGCACCGTGCTGGTGATCTGACTGCGGTATTGGGTCACCTGGCTGCTGAGCTGGTCCACGAAGTCGGCGATCTGCGCCTCCTTCAGGTGGAGGGGGCCGTGCAGCAGCCAGTCCTGGACGTTGCGAGCGGTCACCTGGATCTGCAGGACCAGCCGGGGGAACTCCTCGTTCGCCCGCACGCCGATGAGGAACCCGATGCCGACGATCAGCGCGAGGCCGAGCAGCATCGTGAGCCACGTCGCGTAGATCGGCCGGAGCCCGGCGGCACGCAGCCGGCGGGTCAATGGGTGAAGCAGGGCCGCGAGCAGCAGCGCGACCACCACCGGCATGACGACGAAGCTGATCCTTTCGATGATCAGCCAGAAAACGTAGATCATCCCACCGAGCAGCAACAGCCGCCAGCTCCACGCGGCCATCGTGGCCAGCGTCGGCGGAACCCTCTCCGAGGTACTGCGGTTAGACGGGATCACGGATCCAGCCTGGCATGTCGGCGGGCGGGATGCGCAGTCGTTTTACCCGCGTGTGGAGGTCGCCTCCGCCGCGCCCTCGCCGCAGGTCCCCGGCCGCGGGCCGTCACCCGTACCGAAACGTCCGGGAACACCGTGGAACGTCCCAAACGTCACCGGCCACCGCCGTCACCACGAAGGCACGGCGGTGGCCGGCGGTGGCCTCACGCGGTCAGCTCGGCGACCGCGTCGAGCGGGCCGTCACCGGGGTCGAGGACGAACTCCTCGACGTTGCCGGCCGCGCACAGGTCGTCCTGGGCCATCCGGACGAGGTCCGCCTGGCCCCCCGACACGGTGAGCCGGGCGACCTCGGCCCGCATCGACAGCCGCGCCTCGGACTTGGCCCGCCGCACCCGGCGGAGCACCTCCGCCACGGCGTCCAGCACCGCGGGATCGCCGTGCCGCGCCTCGGGCAGCTCGCCGGCGGACGGCCAGGCGGCCCGGTGCACCGAGCCCTCCCGCCACCACCCCCAGACCTCCTCGGTCACGAACGGCAGGAACGGCGCGAACAGCCGCAGCAGCACGTCGAGCGCCCGCCGCAGGGCGGCGACGGCCGAGGCGTCCCCGTCGTACGCGCGGGCCTTGACCAGCTCCACGTAGTCGTCGCAGAACGACCAGAAGAAGCGTTCGGTCCGCTCCAGCGCCCTGGTGTAGTCGTAGGACTCGAACGCGTCGGTGGCCTCGGCGACGACCGCCCCCAGCGCGGCCAGCATGGACAGGTCGACCGGCTCGGTCACCTCGCCGCCGCCCTCGGACCGGAAGCCGAGCACGAACTTCGACGCGTTGAGGATCTTGATGGCCAGCCGGCGGCCGATCTTGATCTGCCCGGTGTCGAACGCCGTGTCGGTGCCGGGGCGCCCGTTCGCCGCCCAGTAGCGGACCGCGTCGGAGCCGTACTCCACCAGCAGGCCCATGGGCGTGACCACGTTGCCCTTGGACTTCGACATCTTCTTGCGGTCGGGGTCGAGGATCCACCCGGAGATCCCCGCGTGCCGCCAGGGCAGCCCGCCGTGCTCCAGGTGCGACCGCACGACCGTGGAGAACAGCCAGGTACGGATGATCTCGTGGGCCTGGGGCCGCAGGTCCATCGGGAAGACGCGGCGGAACAGGTCGTCGTCGCGCTCCCACCCGGCGGCGATCTGCGGGCTCAGCGACGAGGTCGCCCATGTGTCCATGACGTCGGGATCGGCGGCGAAGCCGAGCGGCTTGCCCCGCTGGTCCTCGGTGTATCCGGGAGGCACGTCGCTGGACGGGTCGACCGGCAGCGCCGACTCGGGCGGGACGATCGGCGCCTCGTGGATCGGCTCGCCTCCGGCGTCGAGCGGGTACCAGACCGGGATCGGCACGCCGAAGAACCGCTGGCGGGAGATCAGCCAGTCGCCCGCCAGGCCCTCCACCCAGTTGTCGTATCTGACCCGCATGTGCGGCGGGTGCCACTCCAGCTCCCGGCCGCGCTCCAGGAGCTCGGCGCGCAGCTTCGCGTCCCTGCCGCCGTTGCGGATGTACCACTGCCGGGTGGTGACGATTTCGAGGGGCCGGTCGCCCTTCTCGTAGAACTTCACCGGACGCTGGATCCTGCGCGGCTCGCCGTCCAGGTGGCCGGACTCGCGCAGCATCTCCACGATGCGCTCGCGCGCGCTGTGCACGGTCTTGCCGGCCAGCTCGGCGTACGGCCCGGCCGGCACGCCCTGGGGCGGCTCGGGCAGCAGGCGGCCGTCCCAGCCGATGACCGGCCGGGTGGGCAGGTCGAGCTCGCGCCACCACGTCACGTCGGTGACGTCGCCGAACGTGCAGATCATCGCGATGCCCGAGCCCTTGTCGGGCTCGGCGAGGTGGTGGGCCACGACCGGCACCTCGACCCCGAAGACCGGGGTGCGGACGGTGGTGCCGAACAGCGGCCGGTAGCGCTCGTCGTCGGGGTGGGCGACCAGCGCCACGCAGGCCGGGATCAGCTCGGGCCGGGTCGTCTCGATCCACACCGTCCCGCCGGGGCCGTCGCCGTCCGGCCGTTCGAACCCGATGCGGTGGAAGGCGCCGGGCCACTCCCGGTCCTCCAGCTCGGCCTGGGCCACGGCCGTGCGGAACGTCACGTCCCACAGGGTCGGGGCCTCGGCGACGTACGCCTCGCCGCGGGCGAGGTTGCGCAGGAACGCGCGCTGGGATGCCGCCCGCGAGGTGGCGTCGATGGTCGCGTACGTCATCGACCAGTCCACCGACAGGCCGAGGCGGCGCCACAGCTCCTCGAACGCCTTCTCGTCCTCGGCGGTCAGCCGCTCGCACAGCTCGATGAAGTTGCGGCGCGAGATCGGCACCTGCCGCTTGGCGTCCGGCTTGCCGGGCGGCGCGAAGTCCGGGTCGTACGGCATGGAGGGGTCGCACCGCACGCCGAAGTGGTTCTGCACGCGGCGCTCGGTGGGCAGGCCGTTATCGTCCCACCCCATCGGGTAGAAGACCTCGCGCCCCCGCATCCGCTGGTAGCGGGCGATCGTGTCCGTGTGCGTGTAGGAGAAGACGTGCCCCACGTGAAGGGACCCGGAGACGGTAGGCGGGGGGGTGTCGATGGAGTAGACCTCGTCCCTGCCCCGGGACCGGTCGAACCGGTAGGTGCCCTGCGCCTCCCAGCGCGCTACCCATACCGCTTCCAAGCCGTCGAGTGTTGGTTTCTCGGGCATGGCTGCGGGGAGTCGCTGTTCGGTCATGCCACCACATGGTATGGCGTGGACCGTCACCCCGCGGGGAGACACTAGGGTCGTTATCGAGGAGGAATCATGGCGGACATGGCTCGGGAGGCCAAGCGCGAAATCGGCGCGATGGACAAGCCCGACATGCAGTGGCGGATCGTCGGCGGCCTGCTCGGCCTGGCGGTGGGCTTCTGCTCGCGTAAGGTGCTGACGTTCGCGTGGGAGAAGGCGACCGGCAAGAAACCGCCGGCGAGCGTCGACTCCCCCGACATCGGACTCGGCGAGGCGATCGCGTACGCCGTCGTGATGGGTCTGGGCATGGAGATCACGCGGATCGTCGTCACACGGTCGGCGGCGAGGAAGTGGCGCTCCTGGAAGGACGCCGCCCGGGACCTCACTCCCTAGGAGCGGCCGGCTCCCCGGACTCCAGGGCCGCGAGGAAGTCGCTGGCCCACCTGTCCACGTCGTAGGTCGCGACCCTGCGTCTGAGCGAGCGCATCCGGCGCGCCAGCTCGTGCGGGGTCGCCCGCATCGCCGCCAGCATCACCCGCTTCATGCCGGCGATGTCGTACGGGTTGACCATGTAGGACTGGCGCAGTTCGTCGGCCGCCCCGGCGAACTCGCTCAGCACGAGCGCCCCGCGCAGGTCGTGGCGGCAGGCGACGTACTCCTTGGCGACGAGGTTCATGCCGTCGCGCAGCGGCGTGACGACCATGACGTCGGCCGCGCAGTAGAGCGCCGCCAGCTCCTCCTTGTTGTACGACTGGTGGAGGTAGGAGATCGGCATCCGGCCGAGCACGCCGTGCTCGCCGTTGATGCGGCCCACCCTCAGCTCGATGTCGTTGCGCAGCCGGATGTATTCGGCGACCCGCTCGCGGGTGGGCGTGGCGACCTGCACGAAGACCGCCTCGTCCGGTTTGATCGCGCCGTCGTCGAGCAGCTCGCCGAACGCCTTGAGCCGCTGGCCGATGCCCTTGGTGTAGTCGAGCCGGTCGACGCCGAGCAGCACGTGCTCGGGATCGCCCAGCTCGGCGCGGATCTCCTTGGCCCGCTGCTGGATGCGCGGCTCCCGGACGAGCTGGTCCAGCTCGCCGAAGTCGACCGAGATCGGGAACGACTCGGCACGGACCGTCCGGTCCCCGAGCTGGATCGCGTTGCGGAGGTGCTGCACGCCGAGCAGGCGGCGGCACAGGCGCAGGAAGTTGGCGGCGCCGCCCGGCCGCTGGAAGCCCACGAGATCGGCCCCGAGCAGTCCTTCGAGGATCTCGTTGCGCCAGGGCAGCTGGTAGAACAGCTCGCCCGGCGGGAACGGGATGTGCAGGAAGAAGCCGATCTTCAGGTCGGGCCGCAGCTTCCGCAGCATCGCGGGCACGAGCTGGAGCTGGTAGTCCTGCACCCACACGACCGCGCCGGGCGCGGCGGCGTCCGCGGCAGCGCGGGCGAACCGGTCGTTGACCGCCCGGTACGCGTCCCAGAGCACGCGCGAGTAGACGGGCGTGGCGACCACGTCGTGGTAGAGCGGCCACAGCGTGGCGTTGGAGAAGCCTTCGTAGTACAGCTCGACCTCGAGCTGCGACAGCGGGATGGGAATCAGGTGCATCCCGTCGTGGTCGAAGGGCTTCAGCTCCTCCCCCGCCGCGCCGGTCCAGCCGAGCCAGGCTCCGTCACGGCGTTGCATGACGGGCGCGATGGCGGTCACGAGCCCTCCCGGGCTGCGCCGCCACTCGTTCTCGCCCACGCGGTCGACCGGCAGCCGGTTCGCGACGATCAGAAATGAGCTGGTGCCACGCATGAATCTCCTCCAGGTGGTCGCCTGTGACCACCATACGGAAAGTCACCAAGGACCCCCATACCCGTAAGAACGTGCACAATCCACGCTGGTCACTGTGAGAATGATCTCACGCAGCTCATATGGGGTCGGCAAGAGGTTTAGACCAATCGGTGACACTTCTCTACCCGGAAGATCAGGACGGCCGGAGATGCCGATTGGGTCGGGCACCGGGGCCACAAGGGAGATCGGGCGGCGCGAGGGGCCAAGCCGGACGGCAGGGTGTCAGCCGGGCGGCAGGGCTTGCTGGCGGCGCAGATCCGCGCGTACGGCGACGGCGAGTTTCCTGGTGGCTGCCCGGTTCAGCGCGCCGCCGGCCACCGCGCCGGTGAGGAAGGGGCCGAGCGTGGTGAGGTGGCGGCCGAGCGTGCGCATCAGGCGGTTGCGCAGGGCGGTCTTGGCGGCGGTCCCGAGCGCGAGCGTGGCCGAGCCGGGGGCGAGGGGGGTGACGCCCCGCTGCTTGGACCAGGCGAGCGCGAACGCGGTCGCCCTCTGGCTGCCGTTGCCGGGGACCTTCACGCCGTACACCTCGTGCAGTTCGGCGAGGAGCTTCACTTCGATGGCCGCGACGACCAGCGTCTCGGCCACGATCTGGGCGGGGGCCGACAGCAGGAGCGGCGGGGCGGCGAACTCGGCCGCGGCGAGCGCCCCGCCGACCGCGCCGACCGCCGTCGTCGCCTTCGCGGCGGTGCGGACCAGATCGTCGGCGAGTTGCTCGCCGGTGAGCCCGTAGTGGTGTTCCCGCAGTGTCTCGAGGTCCCTGACCGGTAACCGCGGGGCGATGTTCATGAAGACGTCGGCCAGCCATCGCCCCCGGCCGACCCCCCGTGCACGTGCCTTCCCGGCGGATCTCGCCAATGCCCCGCCGAGGCGGCCGAGCAGCCGACGCCGCTCGGCCCCGTCCGTCTCCTCAGGGGCGACGAGTTTGCCGACCAGGTCGGCCACCTCGTTGTTTGATTCATCCGCTGCTGAAGTCACGGACCCTCCCAAGGGTCTCCTAGGCGGCGCACTCGCGGCAGACCTGCTGGCCGTTCTTCTCTGAGGCCAGCTGGCTGCGGTGGTGCACCAGGAAGCACCGCGAACAGGTGAATTCGTCGGCCTGCCGAGGAATCACCCGCAGCGAGAGCTCCTCATTCGACAGATCCGCCCCCGGCAACTCCAACGACTCGGCCAGATCGGTCTCGTCGATGTCGATGCTGCCCGACGACTTGTCGCTCCTACGCGCCTGCAGTTCCTGGAGGCTGTCCTCGCTGAGATCGTCATCGGTCTTACGCGGGCTGTCGTAGTCGGTAGCCATCTGCTACTCCATCCCCCTCATCTATCTGCCTGCGCCTGTGTCGCGCGTGGATAACGCTCGGAAGGCCCGTGTTGTGCCCGCGGAGGCCGCTAAATTGTGCATTCGGTACCCGCTTGAACGAACACTGAACCTTCCGATACGCGAGGGGCCGTCCCACCGGGGGCTGCGGTTAGCCAAATATGGCGAAAACCACAGTATCGGCGGTATCCCCACCGCGTTCGACGGCACATCCAACCACATGTACGGCGTGCTCGCTCCATCAGCGCGCCGACTGCGGTGTCCCCGGAGATACCCCGGCCCCGGACAGACGCACCGTCACCACGAGACCGCCCCCGTCGCGGGGGACGGCGGCGACCTTCCCGCCGTGCGCGCGAACGATCGCCCGCACGATGGACAGGCCGAGACCCGCGCCCTTGGCGGACTGGACCCGGTCGGCATTCAGACGCCGGAACGGCTCGAACAGGCCCTCCACCTCGTACGCGGGAACGTGCGGTCCCGTGTTCGCGACCTGAACAACCGCACCCCCGTCCACAATTCCCGTACGGACCCATACTTTTCCGGACTCGCCGAGATTGTGCTTGATTCCGTTCTCCACGAGGTTGGAGACACAGCGTTCTATGAGAACGGGGTCGCCCGTCGTCGCCGCCGGGTGGAGGTCGTATTCGACCGTCACGCCCTCCTCCCCGGCGAAGGGGGCCAGTTGCTCCACCGCCGTCCTGGCGACCTCCTGGACGTCCAGGGGCTTTCGCACCGACAGCTCGCGCTCGCTGCGGGCGAGCAGCAGCAGGCCCTCGATCAGCCGCTCGTTGCGTGCGGTGGTGCCGAGGAGCGTGCGCCCGAGCACCTTCAGATCGTCCGACGCCTCGGGGTCGGACAGGGCCACCTCCAGCACCGTGCGGTTGATCGCCAGCGGCGTCCGCAGCTCGTGCGAGGCGTTGTCGACGAACCTCCGCTGCACGTCGAAGGCGGTGTTGAGCCGGGTGAGCATCGCGTCGAAGGTGTCGGCCAGCTCCTTCAACTCGTCGTCGGGGCCCTGGAGGTCGATGCGCTCGTGGGCGAGCGAGGTCTCCGACAGCTTCCGCGCGGTCGCCGTCATCTTGATGACGGGCCGCAGCGCCCGGTCCGCCACGACGTATCCCAGCATCAGCGCCAGGATCCCCACGCCCAGCAGGGCCAGCAGCGCCCGCTTCAGCAGCTCGGCCCGCGCCACCGCGGTGACCTCCGCCTGCGACTGGGCGAACTGGTGGTTGGCCTCGTCGATCCACTCCTGCGGCACGCTCCCGCGCGGGAAGATGATCTGCGGCACACTCTGCCAGCCGATGTCGATCGCCTGGCCGAGCAGCACGTACATGACCATCACCAGCAGCGCGCCGGCGACGAAGACCAGCGCGGCGTACGTGAGGGTCAGGCGCCAGCGGATGCTGATGCGGTTCTGCAGCGACTTGATCTCGCTGAGCAGGTTGCCCCGCTGCACGGGGTGGGCCACCAGGGGCGGCGGGCCGTCCCAGGCGGGCGGGCCGCTGGGCGGCGGCGGCACCTGGCTGCGGTAGGGACCGGTGCCCATCGGGGCCGACATCCGCGGGGTGCGACCCGCCGGAGCCCGGCCGCCGGCCGCGGCCGCCACGTCCGGCGAGGTCGTGGCGGCGTCGGATTCGGCGGGCACCGGGAGGATTTGGGGCGCCCTCCTCTCGGAGGCGTCACGCGGTTCGCTCACAAGGGCCCCCTCCCTCGGGACGCGGCGACGGCCCGGATCGTCACAGCCGGTACCCGACACCGGGCACGGTCTCGATGACCGGCGGATCGCCCAGCTTCTTGCGCAGCGTCATCATGGTCACCCTGACCACGTTCGTGAACGGGTCGATGTTCTCGTCCCACGCCTTGTCGAGCAGGTCCTCCTGGCTGACGACGGCGCCCTCGGCCCGCATCAGCTCCTCCAGCACCGCGAACTCCTTCTTGGTGAGGTGGACCTCGACCCCGTCCCTCGACACCTGGCGTTTGCCGGGGTCGAGCCGGACGCCGGCGCGTTCGAGCACGGGCGGCAGCGGCGGCGCGGACCTGCGGCCGAGCGCGCGCACCCGGGCCACGAGCTCCATGAACACGAACGGCTTGGCCAGATAGTCGTCGGCGCCCAGCTCCAGCCCCTCGACCTTGTCGTCCACGTCGCCCGCGGCCGTCAGCATGATGATCCGGGAGGCCGACCGCTCGGCGACCAGGCGGCGAGCCACCTCGTCGCCGTGCACCTTGGGCAGGTCGCGGTCGAGCACGATCACGTCGTAGTCGATGTAGCCGGTCTTCTCCAAAGCGGCGGCGCCGTCGTAGGCGACGTCCACGGCCATCGCCTCCCGGCGGAGGCCGGTGGCGATCGCGTCCGCGAGCACCCGCTCGTCCTCCACCACAAGCACGCGCATCAAGTCCTCCTAGCTGGTACGACGCCCCTCATTGTGGTCATATTCGGCGTAAGCCGCTGGTAAGCGGTTCCGGCACTCTACGTGACGTAGAGCACAGAAATTCACAGGTTTACGCTCGACCCGGACATGGGTAAGGCCCGTGACACCCTCCATTGTCGTGTGCCGGGGAATGGCGCGCCTCTCCGCAGGACCTGTGCCGTAGCCCCCCGTGACACGTTTCGCCCCCTGAGAAAGAAGGTGAGATGGGCGAGTTCACGACCACGATCGAAACCAGGCTCGACCAGGCCTACAAGGGTCTTGAAGAGGCCACCACGAGCGGGGACGACTTCCTCGCCGACACCCTCACCGCCGAGATCGAGGACCTGCACCGTCTCGCCGAGGATCACGGCATCGACATCCAGCGCTGACCGGAACCGACACTGACGAGGGGGCCCGCCGTACGGCGGGCCCCCTCGCCTGTGCGCAGGGTGAAGCCGGCGCGAACGTCACGCGAATTCACGGCTCCCGGGCCGCCTCCGCGCACGCTCCCGGCGAACAGCCGCGCTCGTGTGCTCAATCGTGCTCGGGGTCGAGGGGGACGAGCAGGTCGTGCAGTTCCTCGAAGAGCCCCGGAGCGGCGCACAGGGCCATGTCGGGACTGACCGGCCTGCCGTTCAGGCCGCCGATGCGGGCTCCGGCCTCCACGGCGACGAGGCCGGCCGCCGCGTGGTCCCAGTAGTTGGTGCCGCGCTCGTAGTAGGCGTCGACCCGGCCCGCGGCGACCGAGCAGAGATCGATCGCGCACGAGCCGCCGCGCCGGATGTCCCTGACCTGTGGCACCACCTGCGCCAGCACCTCGGCCTGCACCCGGCGCCGCCCGGCCTCGTAGCCGAACCCGGTGGCGACGAGGGCCTTGGCCAGCGGGACGCCGGTGTTGCAGCGCAGCCGCTCGCCCCTCAGCCAGGCGCCGCCGCCCTTCGACGCGGTGAACAACTCACCGCGCGGCACGTTGTGCACCACTCCGGCGACGATCTCGCCGTCCACCTCGACGCCGATGCTGACCGCCCAGTCCGGCAGGCCGTACAGGAAGTTGACCGTGCCGTCGATGGGGTCGACGACCCACCGGACGCCGCCCTCGCCGGGAGTATCGCCGCCCTCCTCGCCGAGGACCGCGTCGCGCGGCCTGGCCTCGGCGATCCTGCCGCGGATCAGTTCCTCCGCGGCCCGGTCGAGCGCGGTGACGACGTCGGTGGGGCTCGACTTGGTGGCGAGCACCTCGGGCCGCGCGGGCCGCTTGGCGAGGAGCATCTGGCCGGCCTCCTCCGCTATGCCGGCCGCCAGCTCCAGCAGCTCCTCCGCCCGCGCGCGGTCATGCCGGTACTCCCGCTCGTCCATCCTCGCCTGCCCCCTCCTCGTACGTGCTCCACCGAAGCGGCCGGCGCCCGGCTCGGGCGTCGGCCGCATGGATGACATCCTCCCAAACCGGGATCTACCGCCACTCAACGGTCAGCTCAGGGACGGCGGCCGGGTCCACTCCTCGTCCAGGACGTGCTGAGAAAGGAAGGCGAGGACGGTCTCGTACCAGGCGATCGCGTTGCCGGGCTTGAGCACCCAGTGGTTCTCGTCGGGGAAGTAGAGGAACTTCGACTCGACCCCCGACCGCTGGAGGTCCCACCACAGCCGCAGGCCCTCGCCGATCGGCACGCGGTAGTCCTTGTCGCCGTGGATCACCAGCATCGGCGTTCTGATCTCCCCGAGCGACCGGTGGGGCGACAGCCGGGCGTACCGGGCGGACCCGGGGAGGCCGAACTCCCGCTGCCAGTAGTTCGCTCCGTCGGTGGTGCCCGCGAACTGGTCCAGGTTCCACAGCGAGGCGTGCGTCACGACGGCCCGGAACCGGTCGGTGTGCCCGGCGACCCAGTTGGCCATGTAGCCGCCGAACGAGCCGCCCATCGCCGCCGTCCGCTGCTCGTCGATCTCCGGCCGCTTGAGGCACTCGTCCGTGATCGCCATGAGGTCGGCGTGGGTCACCGGCCCCCAGTCGCCCCAGCCCCGCTCGACCATGCCCTGGCCGTACCCGGTGGACAGGCAGGGGTCGGGCAGCAGCACGGCGTAGCCGTGCCGGGCCATGAGCCAGGGGTTCCACCGCCAGCTCCAGTCGTTCCAGCTCGACAGCGGGCCGCCGTGGATCCACAGCAGGAAGGGCGCCGGGTCCTCGGCCGTCGCCTCCGCGGGGACGACCAGCCAGCCGCGGATCTCGGTCCCGTCCTCGGCCGTCGCGCTCACCTCGGTCAGCGTGCCGGGCAGGTCGAGCGCCGGCGTGGGCGAGGGCAGCGTGGTCACCGAGCCGTCGGCGGCGATCCGCACCGGCCGCGGCGGCGAGTCGACCGCGCCGCGCAGAGCGTAGACCGAGCCGTCCGGCGCCGGGCACAGCTCGGCGTACGCACCGTCGTCCGGGGTCACCCGGGTGACCTCGCCGTCGAGGGGGACGCCGTCGAGGGAAACGCGGAAGACCGGCCGGCGGCCCTGGTGGTCGGCGGCGAAGAAGAGCTCCTGGGAGGAGGGCGCCCACGCGACCGCCGCGGGGAAGATCTCCGCGGCGACCGCGCGTCCCTCGCCCGTGTCCAGGTCGACCACCCACAGGTCGAGCGCGACCGCCGTCTCCTCGGCGCCGTGCCGCTCCCGCACGCAGGCGACCAGGCGCCCGTCGGGCGACACCGTGACCGGACCGCCGAAGTCGTGCCCGCCGGACGTCGCGAGCGTGCGCCGGGACCCGTCCGCGACGTCGATCGCGACCAGGTCCCAGCGGACGTCGCCGTTCGGGAGCGGTGCCCGCCAGGTCGCGACCACGGTCCGCCCGTCGGGGGTGAGGTCGAACGACATGTGCTCGTCCAGCGCGCCGCCGGGTGCGGGCGTGAGATCGCGCACGTCCTCCAGGCCCTCGCGTACGGCGCGGCCGGCGAACAGCCGCGTCTGCGCCGGGCCGAGGTCGTGGTCCCAGTAGCGCACCGGGTAGCCCTCGTGCAGGATCGCGCTGACCCCGGCCTCCTCGCGGGCCTTGCGGCGCTCCTCCTCGGTGGCGGCGTCGCCGGGCAGCACCTCGGAGGAGTAGACGACCGTGCCGCCCGCCGCCCGCACGCCGCCGATCCCGCCGGGGCGGGTGGCGACGCGCACCGGCTCGCCGCGCTCGGGCAGCAGCCACAGGGCGGCGCTGTCGCCACCGGCCTCCTTGGCCGTCTCGTCGGGCCTGCGGGAGACGAACAACAGGGTCCCGTCGGGCGCGAACTCGGCCCCCGCCTCCCCCTTCGCCGACCGTGTCAGCCGGCGGGGCTCGCCTCCGGGGTCCTGGGGGATCTCCCACAGCGCGGCGCCGTACGACTTGCCGTCGGCGTTGAGCGACTGGACCACGGACACGAGCCGGGTCCCGTCGGGCGACAGCCGCAAGGAGTTCACGCGTGGCAGGGCCGTGTATTCGCGGATGTCCGGAAATTGGCTCACCGCTCGAACCTACTCCGTGACGCACGCACCACCCAAGCCGTCAGGCGCGGGCGGAACCGTCGTACCGCCCGCGTAAGGTGTGGCGCATGGGGAGCACCAACGGATACGACGCCCTGCTCGTCGTCTCCTTCGGCGGGCCGGAGAAGCCCGAGGACGTCATGCCGTTCCTGGAGAACGTCGTGCGCGGCCGGGGCGTGCCACGCGAGCGGCTGCTTGAGGTCGAGGCGCACTACCAGGGGTTCGGCGGGGTCAGCCCGATCAACCAGCAGTGCCGTGACCTGATCGCCGCGCTCGACGTGGACCTGCCGGTCTACTGGGGCAACCGCAACTGGCACCCGTTCCTTGAGGACACGGTCCGGCGGATGAAGGACGACGGCGTCCGCAAGGCGGCGGCCTTCGTCACCGCGGCCTACAGCTCCTACTCGTCCTGCCGGCAGTACCTCGACGACATCGCCCGTGCCCGCGCCGCCGTCCCCGGCGCACCCGAGATCGTCAAGCTCCGCCACTACTACGACCATCCCGGATTCATCGCGGCGATAGCCGACCACACTCGCGAGGCCCTCGATCGCCTGCCGGCCGACGTCCGCGAGCAGGCCCGCCTCGTCTTCACCGCGCACAGCATCCCCGTCTCCATGAACCGCACGGCCGGGCCCGCGGGTGGCGCGTACGAGGCCCAGCTCAGGCGGGCCGCCGAACTGGTGACCACGCAGGTCGACGAGGGACGGGCCTGGGACCTGGTCTGGCAGAGCCGCAGCGGCCCGCCGCAGGTGCCCTGGCTGGAGCCCGACGTGTGCGACCACCTGGAGGCGCTGCACGCCGAGGGCGTGCGGTCGGCGGTCCTGGTGCCCATCGGGTTCGTCTCCGATCACATGGAGGTCGCCTACGACCTCGACGTGGAGGCCGCGGCCACGGCCGAGAAGCTCGGCATGGCCCTCACCAGGGCGTCGACCGCAGGCACCCACCCGCGGTTCGTGTCGATGGTGGCCGAGCTGCTCGCCGAGCCCGAGCCCGTGCCGTGCGCGGCGACCTGCTGCCCGGCGCCCGTCCGGCCCGCCCACGGGCCGGGCCGGTAGCGGCCCGCCGTCGCGGGTCCCCCGGCTCTGTCAGGAGGCGTACGTGCGGGCGTACGCCTCCGCGAGCGACAGGACCTTGTTCACGTAGTCCCAGGAGTGGTTGTAGAACCACACGGCCTTCCTGAGCTTGTCGCCCCCCGCCCCGGCCCCGTTGGCGCACAGGTATTTGGCCGCCGACGGCACCGCGTCGTAGGGGCTCCAGATGTCCGCCGCGCCGTCACCGTCGCCGTCCACGCCGTACGTCTTCCAGGTGGCGGGCATGAACTGCATCGGCCCGAGCGCCCCCGCCGACGAGGGGCCGTTGTTGCGGCCGTGGCTGCTCTCGACCTGGCCGATCGCGGCGAGGACGGTCCACGAGAGGCCGGGGCAGACAGTGGCGGACCTCTGGTAGAGGTCGAGGTAGCTTGTGGGCCGTCCCACCAGGGCCTGCCCCGGCGTGGCCGTGGGCCGCGGCCGTACGGCGGCCTCGCCGACCCTCACGACCTGCGCGCCCTTGCCGAGCAGGCGCGCGACCGACTTGTCGCTCACCTTGCCCGGGTCGCCGTGGACCAGCACCACGACGCCGCCGGGGAAGCCGAGCTTGCGGCCCAGGTCCTGGCTGACCAGGCCGTCGACGCCCGGCAGCCCGAGCGAGGCCGAGGCCGCCACGCGCAGCCGGGGGCCCCGGTCGATCTGGTACTCCGCGCCGAGCCGCATGCCGAGACGTTTGACCGTGGCCGCGTCGGCGACCATCTCGCCCCGCGCGAGCGCGCTCCACACCTCCGGGTGATCGGCCACGTTCTTCGGCGTCCACGACCGGAACGTGGCCGGGTCGACCGCGAGCAGCCGAAGGGTCGTGCCGGACACGCGCACGGCGCCGCCGTCGGCGACCGCCACCTTCTGCACGTGCCGCAGCTTGGCGATCTTCAACAGGGTGCTCTGCGGCACCCGCTTCGGGGAGATCGCCAGCAGGTGCGGCAGCGTGACCTGCACGCCGGGCCCGCCGACGACGGGCGCGCTCGACGGCAGCGTGCGATCGGGCATGAGGCTTCCCGCCGTCGCCCGCGCGGCCGGAAGGGGGTTGTCGGCCCGGGTGCGGTCCGTCTCCGCCCGGCCGCCGCCGGCCGCCAGCGCGCCGTCACCGGGCCAGGTGACCAGGAAGGCGGTGCCCGCGGTCATGACGCTCAGGATCACGACCGCGAGGCCGGACACGATCGGGCGCAGCCGCATGGAGGTGGAATGAGTGGACGACCTCACTTCAGCCCCTCCACCCCCGGCACGGAAAAATCACTTGCCTCATGATAGGCGGGTACGCGATGGTCAAACCGGAGACAAACGCCGTCCGCGTGTCCCGGGGCCGCCCGGGGCCGCCGCCGCTGTCGAACGGCCGG
Organism: Microbispora bryophytorum; assembly: GCF_006874465.1. GTDB lineage: Bacteria > Actinomycetota > Actinomycetes > Streptosporangiales > Streptosporangiaceae > Microbispora > Microbispora bryophytorum. The sequence continues at coordinate 100,202 of NZ_VIRL01000008.1, forward strand.
CCCGGACGCACACGCACTACAGTGCCGGACACCGTAGTGCCGAACACAGTGCCGAAGGGGAACACACCATGGTCGGGCCGTATCGGGGGCTGTTCGGCACGCCCGGAGTCAAGGGCTTCGTCATCACGGGATTCATCGGGCGGGCGCCCATGTCGATGCTCGGCATCGGCGTCATCCTGCTGATCACCGCCATCACCGGCTCGTACGCGAAGGCGGGCGCCGTGGCGGCGACCTTCTCGATCGCGGTCGCCGTGGCCGGGCCCCTCGCGGGGCGGCTGGTGGACCGGTTCGGCCAGGCGCGGGTTCTGCTCCCCCTGGTGCTGCTGCACGCCTGCTCGCTCACCACCCTGATGTTGTGCGCGCACGCCGGGGCTCCCGAATGGACGCTGTACGCCGCGGGCGCGGCGTCCGGGGCCACCGGGATCTCGCTCGGCTCGATGGTCCGGGCCCGCTGGACGCACGTGCTCGACGACCCCGCCAAGCTGCACACCGCGTTCTCGTTCGAGTCCGTGGCCGACGAGCTGATCTTCGTCGGCGGCCCCGCCTTCGTGACCGCCCTCACGATCGCGATCAACCCGTACGCGGGCCTGATCGCCGCGATCGTGCTGACCGTGTCGGGCACGCTGGCGTTCGCCTCCCTCCGCGGCACCGAACCGCCTGCCGTACGGCACCGGGGGGCGGCCGGGTCCCCGATCGCGATCCCGGGCGTGGCGCTGCTGTCGGCGGTGTTCCTGGCCATGGGCGCGGTGTTCGGTTCCGTCGACATCATCACCGTGGCCTTCGCGGAGGAGCACGGCAGCAAGGGCGCGGCCGGTCTGCTCCTCGCGTCGATCGCATGCGGCAGCGCGGTCTCCGGCCTGTGGTACGGCTCGCGGCACTGGAAGATCAGCATGCGTGCCCGGTTCGTCCGCGGCCTGTCGCTGTTCGCCGCCGGTCTCACGCCGGTGCTGCTCATGCGCGACGTGCGGGTCATGGCGCTGGCGCTCTTCATCGCCGGCCTGTCCATCTCGCCCACCATCATCACCGGGTTCTCGCTGGTGGAGCGCATGGTCCCGGCGGCCCAGCTCAACGAGGGCATGGCGTGGATCACCACCTCGATCAACCTTGGCGTGGCCGTGGGCTCCTGGGCCGGCGGACGGCTGACCGACGCGTTCGGGGCGTCCAACGCGTACGGCTTCTCCTATGCCTGCGCGCTGCTCGCGGCCGTCGTGGGCCTCGGCGGTTCGGCACTGGTCCGGGTGCGTCACCAGCACACGAACTGAGACCTCCGGCCCCGTAGGCAGCGGGCCGACTCATGAGTAGTGTTCATGTCCACCCCGAGGCAGGTGCCGGGGCGAGGAGGAGCATGGACGCCTTCGTCAACTGGGCGCGCAACCAGTCGGCCACCCCCTCGGAGGTCCGCGTCCCCGCGTCGGCGTCCGAGGTCGCCGACGCCGTACGGGAGGCCGCGAAGACCGGCCGGCGGGTGCGCATGACCGGCACGGGACACTCCTTCACCGGGGTCGCGCTCACCGACGGCATCCTGCTGCGCCCCGGCGCGCTGACCGGCGTCCTCGACGCGGGCGACGGGTGGGTCACGGTCGCCGCGGGCACCCCGCTCCACGCGCTCAACGAGGAGCTCCACCGGCGCGGCCTGGCCCTGGCGAACATGGGCGACATCACGGCCCAGACCGCCGCCGGGGCGATCCAGACCGGGACCCACGGCACCGGTAGGCACGTCGGCGGCCTCGCCGACCAGGTCGTCGAACTGGAGATGGTGCTCGCCGACGGCTCCGTGACGACCGTGCGCGAGGGCGACCTGTTCGACGCGGCGCGGGTGGGCCTCGGCGCGCTCGGCATCCTCACCGCCGTCACGTTCCGGGTCGAACCCGCGTTCCTCCTGCGCAACCGCCGCGATCCGATGGCGTTCAGCCGGATCCTCGACCAACTGGACGACCTGACGGAGGCCGACGACCACCTCGACTTCTTCTGGCTCCCGCACACCGACACCTGCCTGGTCAAACGCAACAACCGCCACCCCGGCCCCGCCCGGCCGCCGGCCGCCTTCAAGCGCTGGCTCGACAACGTCTTCCTGGAGAACACGCTGTTCGGCGCGGCCTGCGCCCTCGGGGCCCGCTTCCCCGGCGCGGTGCCCGCGATCAACGGGATCTCCGCGCGCATGCTCGGCTCGTCGGAGTGCGTCGACACCTCTTACAAGATCTTCACGTCCGTGCGCGAGGTCCGCTTCCTGGAGATGGAGTACGCCGTCCCGCGCCACCACCTCGCCCAGGCCCTGCGGGAGACCCGGGACCTCGTGGAGCGGTCGGGCTGGCCGATCACCTTCCCGGTCGAGGTGCGGGTCACTCCGCCCTCGGACGCCTGGCTGTCCACCGCGTACGGCAGGCCCTCGGCGTACGTCGCCTGCCACGTCTACCGCCAGGCGCCCAACCCCGCGTACTTCGAGGGAGTGGAGGAGATCATGGTCAGGCTGGGGGGCCGGCCCCACTGGGGCAAACTGCACACCCGCGACGCGGACTACCTGCGTGGCGTGTATCCGAGGTTCGGCGACTTCCTCGCGCTGCGCCGCGAGATGGACCCGGACGGGCTGTTCTCCAACGATTACCTCGACCGGGTGCTCGGCGCGTCGCGGGAAGGCTGACCCCATCGCCGCGTAAAGTCCCTCTCCACGGTCCGGCGTCTTCCGCGTGTCGCGTTGCCCGCGCCGGCCCTCGGGCAGGCACATTGCGGAGCACGGGCACACCAGAGCCCGGCGCGCCACTCGAACCCGAGGGAGCAAGCAGGAATGAGACCCTCCCGCAGGTCCGGCCGGACGGCGTACGGCACGGTCACACCGCCGTGCGCCGCGCCCGTGCCGTACGGACGGGCGGTGGGCGCGCACCACCTGAGGAGACACGACCCTCGCTCTCGCCTTCCGGGCCGGATCGGCGGCGCGGCCGCCGCCTGCGCACTGCCGCTTCCGGACGACCGACAGGTTGCGGAAAGGTGAACACGAAAAATGTGACCGGGGTCACAACACCTGCCTCGCCCCCTGGCGAGGCGATGTTCGGACATGCCGGGTACGGTGCTGGAAGGCAACCGGTTCACGCGAGAGACTCAAGGGTCCGGGGGAAGACAGAGCACGACGACGAAGGGACTCGCATGCAGGAGCTCCGTCTCGTCGCGGTAAGTGAAGACGGAACGTACCTCGTCCTGGCGACAGCCGGGCGGGGCACGCGCTTCACGCTGCCCGTCGACGACCGGCTCCGCGCTGCGGTTCGCGGCAACTTCTCCCGTCTCGGCCAGTACGAGATCGAAGTGGAGAGCCCGTTGCGTCCCAAGGAGATCCAGGCGCGCATCCGTGCCGGCGAGACGGCGGAGGAGATCGCGGCCACCGCCGGTATTCCGGTGGAGAGAGTCCGTTGGTTCGAGGGACCGGTTCTCCAGGAGCGCGAGTACATGGCCCAGCAGGCCCAGCGGGTCGCGGTCCGGATGCCGGGCGAGACGACCCCCGGGCCCACGCTCGGCGAGCTGGTCGCCGAGCGGTTGACCCGGCGCGGCGTGCCCGCCGACGAGATCGACTGGGACTCCGCCAAGCGCGACGACAACCTGTGGCGGGTGCGGCTCGGCTTCGTCTGGAACGGTCACACCCGCCACGCCGAGTGGCTCTTCGACCCGCGCCGCCGCCACATCACCCCGAACGACGACGAGGCCATGCGCCTGTCGGCCGCCGAGTACGTCGAGCCCGAGCGGGACAACGCCACCGTGCGCCCCTTCATGCCCCGCCTCGCGTCCAAGCTCGCCCCGGTGCCGCCGCTGCCCGAGGTGACCTCTTCCCGCCGCGACGAGCCGGGTCTCGGCGTGCCTGCCATACGCTCCGAGCCCGCCGCGCTTCCCGAGCCCCTGCCGCCGCCTCGGCTGAGCCCGCCGCTGCGCGCGGAGACCGTACGGCACGAGCGGCCTGAGCCGTATGCCGACGAGCCGTCGGCGTACCGGCCCGAGCCGTACGCGGACGAGCCGGCGGCGTACCGGCCCGAACTGACCCCGGTGCCCTTCCGGCTGCCGCAGTCGCTCATCGCCGCGCACGATGCCGTGCTCCCGCCGCCCACCGCCGAACCCAGGGTGGAGCCCACCCCGCAGGCCGGATCCACCGCGCAGGCCGGATCCACCCCGCAGGCCGCTCCTTCGCGTACGCCCGCCGGCCCCGTCCCGGCCACCGACCCCGCCCCTGCCCCTGCCCCCGGCGGCGTTCCGGACGCTCCGGACTCGAACGCCGCCGGAGACGGCGCGGTCCGCGTGGGCGGTCGAGACGCCGCGGGACCGCAGGCCGCGTCCCGGCCGCCCGCGGATGCCGTCGCACCCGCGCCGGTTGCGGACACCGCCGCATCGGTCCCCGTGACCGACGGGAACAGCGCCACCTCGGTCCCCGTGACCGACGGGAACAGCGCCACCTCGGTCCCCGTGACCGACGGGAACAGCGCCACCTCGGTCCCCGTGACCGACGGGGACAGCGCCGTATCGGTCCCCGTGACGGGTGGGGACAGCGCCGCCGGTGAGACTGCGGTCGCCGAACCGGCGTCCCTCCCGCAGGAGCCCGCCGTCCCGGACGAGGCTCCCCACATCCCGACCGGCGTGACGCCGTCCAGTGGCGCGGCGGACACCCAGGAGGCCGTGCGCCCGGCGACGCCGCCCGCGGACCACGTGGCCGCCGAGGACTCGGCGCCCGCCGGCACCAGCACGCCCGCGGCCACCACGGCGATCACGAGCACCACGGCGACAGCCAGCACCACGTCGACTCCGGAATCCGCCGCGGGCTCCGGCCTGGACTCCCGTCCGGACTTCCGTCCGGACTCCACTGAGCACGCCACTGAGCAATCCACTGGGCAGCCCACTGCGCAATCCACTGAGCACTCCACTGGGCAGTCCACTCCGGACTCCGGGGCGACAGGCCCCGGGGTGACGGACGTCGTAGCCGCTGCCTCGTCCTCCCAGGACGCCGAGGGCTCCGTCCGCGAAAGCGCGGAGCCCCCCATGCAGGCCAGCGTGCAGGCTGCCGCAGCCACGGAGGCCGCGAGTCCGGCCGAGCCCTCGACCGCCGTGTCCGCGTCGCGGCCGGTCCAAAGCACGGTCACGGAAACGGCGGCGGACGCGGGCGCGGGCGCAGCCACGGACACGGACGCAGCCACGGGGGCGACAGCCGACCCGGCCGAGGGCGGCGCGGCGAACGAAGCGTCGCCGGCGGCCGCGGTTCCGGTCTCCGTTCCCGCGCCGGCTCCGCCGGTGGAGCCCACGAAGGAGCCCGCTCCGAGCCCTGCGGCCGACGCCACGGTGGTGAGTGTGCCCGCGCAGAGCGCGCCCTCGGAGGACACTGCGACGCCCACCTCAGCACCCACGGCTCCGAAGCCCATTCCCAAGCCCACTCCCAAGCCCGCTCCGAAGCCCAGCCCAGCGCCTGCCGCTCCTGCCGCACCGGCGACTCCGGCCGCGGCCCCGGCGGCACAGGCCACGCCACAGGGCCCCGCCGCGCAGCCCGCGGCCGAGGCCACTCCCGCGCCGCAGGCACCTGCACGGCAAGCACCCGCGGCCCAGGCTCCCGCAGCCCAGGCACCCGCGGCCGCCCCGGCGCCCCGGACAGGGGACGCCGGGAAGAACCAGCGCGCGGGCGACGGGTCCAAGGACGGGGCGAAGGAGGCGCAGAAGGAGGCTCCGAAGGACGCCAAGCCCGACACGCCCGCCCCGCCCGTGCCGAAGCCGGCTCCCCCGCGGCCCCGCAAGTCGCGCGGACGCCGGGCGTCGGTGCCGACCTGGGACGAGATCATGTTCGGCGCGCGCAAGCAGGATTGACCGCGCAGGACGCGGCACGGCACCTGGGGCGGAGCCGCCCACGGAGCCGGCATCGTCACACCGGCGGATGAGGGCCGGCCGGCGGGTTCGCGAACTCGCCGGCCGGCCCTCCGCCGTCTGCCGGGCCGTGCCCCTCGGTCCCGAACACTCCGTTGCCCCAAGGACGCGTCCGGGACGCTTGTCGATTCGCGGCGTGACCAGACGCGCTCGTCCCGGCATCCCACGCGAGCAGGGCCGTACGGGACCGTCCGGAACAGTTCCGCACGATCATGAGCCTTGTCACGCGGCCCGTCGATCGAAGATCTTCCGTGGTGCACCCCCTCTCCCGGCACCCGGCCGGAGCTCGGGGGCTTCCCCGGAGGTTCTCCTTGCATCCACGATCATGGTGGAAACGCGTTCGCGTGATCGCGGCGGCAGCTGTTGTTGCCGCCGGCACGCTGGTCGCGCTCCCCCAGGCGGCGCACGCGGCGGTCACGGGGCCACCGCCGCAGGCGTCCGCCTTCGATCACGTGCTCTACTGGAACACCGTCTTCCTCGACACCATCCGCACCCTTCCCCGCGACGGCGTCGACCCGCAGCACAGCCACGACGGGGACCCGACCTTGCTCGCGCGGGCCGGCGCCATGCTGCACATCGCCGTCCACGACGCGAACTGGCCGGCCGCGCCGGTCACGTACCTGCCCAAGATCACGCAGCAGAACCCGAACGACTCGATAGAGGCCACGATGGACGCGGCGGCGCACCGCGTGCTCGAACACCTCTATCCCTACATCGACTTCGACGCGAACCTGGCCTACGCGCTCGCGCAGATCCCCTCGTCGGTGCCGTCCCGCTACGTCCAGGGCGGCCGGACCGACGGCGAGAGGATCGGCGACCTGATGATCGCCGAAAGGTCGGGGGACGGGCCGGCGTTCGACCTCTCATACACAGAGGGGACGGTCCCCGGCGCGTGGCGGCAGACGGGCTCCGGACCGGCGGTGGCGCCGAACTGGTGGAAGCTCAAGCCGTTCGCCATGACGTCCCCCACGCAGTTCCGGCCGCCGCCGCCCGGCGGCTTCACCTCCTACGACCAACTCGTCCGCAGCTCCCAGTACGCCCAGCAGGTCAACGAGGTCAAGGCGTATGGCGGGGCGAAGAACCCGACCTCGCGGTCCGCCGACCAGACGCAGGCGGCGTTCTTCTGGGCCAACGACGGCAAGGGCACCTATCGGCCGGTGGGGCAGCTGTTCGCCATCACCCAGACGGTCGCCAGGCAGAGGGGGCTGAGGCAGAACGAGACGGCCGAGTTGTTCAACCTCGTGTCCATGGCGCTGGCCGACGCGTCGATCATCGCCTGGGGAGCGAAGTTCGACACGCCGATCGACCTGTGGCGGCCGGAAAGCGCCATCAAGCTGGCCGACACGAGCCTCAATCCCGCCGTCACACCCGATTCCTCCTGGGAGCCGCTGTCGGTGAACGCCGCCGGGCAGCACTTTTCGCCGCCCTTCCCCTCGTACATATCGGGGCACGCCACGTTCGCGGGCGCATGGGCGGGCGTGATGCAGAGGTGGTTCGGGCACAACCTGACCTTCACCGCGCCCACCGACGATCCGAACGCCAACCCGAAGACCAGGACCTTCACGAGTTTCGAGCAGGCCGCCGAGGAGGACGCCCTCAGCCGGCTCTGGCTCGGCGTCCACTACCGCTGGGACGCCGACCGCGGACTCGACGCGGGATTCAACCTGGGTGACTTCGTCTACGTGACCAAGCGCGACCAGGGATAGGAACCGAGCACCCGACCTCCAGGCCCTCCGGGCGGCGCAACCCGCCGACCCGGGGGGCTGCCTCGCGTCATCGATCTTTGTTAGTGTTTCGCCCGGATCGACGCCGAAGCGTGGCTTGGGAGGATCGTCGTGTCAGGGCCGTTCAGCGTGCCTCCCCAGCCCGACGGCGTGACCACCGCGGCCGAATTCGTCGCCGCTCTGGGCCGTCTCCGCCAGTGGTCCGGGCTGACTTACCGGCAGCTCACGGCCGCCGCGAAGGCGTCGGGAGACGTGCTGCCCCCCAGCACGATCGCGGGAGCACTCGGGCGCACGACCCTCCCGAGGGAGGAGTTCGTGGCGGCTTTCGTGCGAGCCTGCGGGCTCGGCGAGGCCGAGACGGCGCGCTGGGTGGCGCACAGAAAACGGCTGGCCGCCGGCATGGCGCCTCCGGCCGATCCCCACGACGCGGCAGCAGGCCCGGACCGGCCGCCCGTCCCGCCGGAGCAGCCCGGCCCGGATGGGCGGCCCGATCAGGCCGACCGCTTCGAGCCCGGCCGTCTCGACGGGCGCGAACAGACCGGTCCCCCAAACTCTGCCGGACCGCGCGACCCCACCGAACCGCGCGACGCCGCCGTGCCACGCGACCCGGCCGGACCGGGCGCGGACGCCGTACGGCCGCAGACCCGGGCGCTGCGACGGTTCGTCATAGCCGGGGCCGTTGTCCTGGTCCTGCTCCTCGCCACGGGCACGGTCCTGTCGCAACTGCGTGTCTCCTGGGCCGGCGGCCGCGCACGGCCCTCGGCCTTCCCCACCGCGACGACCGGGAGCGGCCTGACCCCGCCCTCCGCCGCACCGGCGGCCGGAAGCGGCCGCACCCCGCCCGACGGCTGGTATCACATCGTCCCGTCGCACGTCGCCGACCGCGACCTGTGTATCGGGGAGGGACGCGAGCGCAACAGGCGGACCGACCGGCCACTGGCCGTCCAGCGGAGCTGCCGGGATATCGTCCCCGACACCTACGTGCAGTCGGTCGGCGGCGGCGCCTACGAGATCCAGTGGCATCATCCCAAGGAGGGCGTCGGCTGCCTCACCGTCGACGAGGCGCTGCGCGGCCCTGACGTGCTGATCGCTCCCGAGAACTGCTCCGGCGCGGCGCACCAGCGGTTCCTGCTGGAGCCCGCGGGGGCCGGGTTCGCCCTGCGTCCCCTGCACAGCGGGCTGTGCCTGGGAGCGCTGTACGGCGAGCCCGACGTGACCCCAGGCGCTGAGCTCGCCCAGGAGTCCTGCACCGGGCGGCGTGACCAGGTGTTCCTCTTCCGCCCGGCGCCCGCCCCCACCTGGACGCCTCGCTGATCCGGACTCGCCGATCGGGCTCGCTGTCCGGGCCGAGCTCCCACCAGCCCGGAGAACAGCAACAGTGACCTCTCCCTGCATGCTCCTGCCCACGCCTAACCAGTTGGTCCGGGTTCCTCGCCGTACGGTGGGTGCGGCGCGCACATACCTCTTATGATCGTTAACGCATGGGTTCATCACTCGGAGCATCGATCGCGCGGAAGGCGACGAATGACGGAGACAGGACGCGTTCCGCAGGGTGTTGATCCGAGAGTCCCGAGCGTGGCGCGCATCTACGACTACTTCCTCGGCGGCAAGGACAACTTCGCCTCCGATCGCGAGGCCGCCGACCGGGTCATCCGGCTCGGCCGCGAGCAGGGGTACGACATCCCCGCGCTGGCCCGCGCCAACCGCGCCTTCCTGGTGCGGGTGATCAGGGAACTGACCGATGCCGGCGTGCGCCAGTTCCTCGACATCGGGACCGGCCTGCCCACCCAGCAGAACGTGCACCAGGTCGCCGCGACGTTCGGTCCGCGTTCCCGCACCGTCTACGTGGACAACGATCCGACGGTTCTCGTGCACGCACGCGCCATCCTCGCCGACACGCCCGACACGGTCGTCGTGGAGGGGGATCTGCAGCGGCCCGGCGAGATCCTCGCCGACGAGCGGGTCCGCGCTCACCTGGACTTCGACCGGCCGGTGGCGATCCTCGCGCTGGCGGTCCTGCACTTCTTCACCGACGACGCGGAGGTGAGCCGGATCATCTCGAATCTGCGGGACGGGCTGCCCTCCGGCGGCTACCTCGCCATCTCCCACACCTATGTCCGCCGCTCCGACCAGAACAATGTGGAGCAGGCACAGTCGGTCTACGGCAAGACCTCCGCCGGGGGCTTCGTGCACCGTGGACCCGAGGAACTCGCCGCCATGCTGAACGGCATGGAGATTCTGGAGCCCGGCGTCGTGCCCGTCGAGCTCTGGCGTCCCCGCCACGACCAGTACCCGGGCGACCCCGGCAACAGCGGTTACATCGGAGTCCTGGCCCGCCGCCCCTGAGTCCTCGCCCAGCCCTCTCCGCCTTCTCAGCCGCGCCGTCAGCGATATGTCAGCGGCTGACGGCCGCCCTCAGAGCCGTGTCAGCGTCGCCCCGCAGAGTGGAGGCGCACACGACCGGAGGAGACGACATGGGCTATGCGATCCAGGCCGATGGCCTGGCGAAACGGTACGGCGAGACGAGGGCGCTCGACGGGGTGGACCTTGAGGTGCCGCAGGGCCGCCTCCTGGGCGTCCTGGGCCCCAACGGGGCGGGGAAGACCACGGCGGTGCGAATCCTGGCGACGCTCGTGCGGCCGGACGGGGGCGGGGCGCGCGTGTCGGGGTTCGACGTGGTCCGGCAGGCGCACCAGGTGCGCTCGCTCATCGGGCTGACCGGGCAGTACGCGGCCGTCGACGACGCCCTCACCGGGGTCGAGAACCTCATGATGATCGGCCGCCTGCTGGGCCTGACGAGGGCGGACGCACGGCGCCGGGCCGACGGCCTGCTCGACCGCTTCGCGCTCACCGACGCGGGCGGGCGGGCGGCCAAGACCTACTCGGGCGGAATGCGCCGCCGGCTCGACCTCGCCGCGAGCCTCGTCGGCCGCCCCCGGGTGCTGTTCCTGGACGAGCCGACGAGCGGCCTCGACCCGCGCAGCCGCACCGAGCTGTGGGGCGTCGTCCGCGGCCTGCAGGACGAGGGCGTGACCGTCCTGCTCACCACGCAGTACCTGGAGGAGGCCGACCGGCTCGCGGACGACATCGTGGTGTTCGACCACGGAAAGGTCATCGCGAGCGGCACGCCGGACGACCTGAAGGCGGCGACCCGGGGCCAGGTCCTGGAGGTGCGGCCCATCGAGGCCACGTACCTCGATCTCGTCCGCCGCGTGGTGGCCGACGTGCTCGACGTCACGCCGGAGGTCTCCCAGGGCCAGGTAACGGCTCCGGTGCGCGACCCCGCGGCCGTCCCCGCGATCGTACGGCGCCTCGACGACCTCGACGTGGTCGCGGCGGAGCTGTCGCTGCGCCGGGCGAGCCTCAACGAGGTGTTCCTCGCACTGACCGGGCACCGCGCCGAGGACGAGCAGCAGGGCGCCGAGGCCGCGGCGTGAGCCCGCGACGGGAGCCGCAGGACGCACCAAGCGACGAGGAGAGAAGATGACCACGATCACCCAGACCGCGCCCGCGGTCGCGGCGTCCTCCCGGCCGGGCGCGGGAGCGGCCCTGCGCCAGACGATGACGCTCGCCTGGCGGAGCATGGTGCAGATCAAGCACAACCCGATGGAGCTGCTCGACCTCAGCGTGCAGCCGATCATGTTCCTGCTGCTGTTCACCTACGTGTTCGGCGGCGCGATCGCGGGGTCCACGGGCGACTACCTGCAGTTCGCGCTGCCTGGCCTGGTCGCGCAGAACATGCTGTTCGCGAGCATGACCACGGCCGTCGGATTGAACGTCGACATCGCCAAGGGCGTGTTCGACCGGCTGCGCAGCCTGCCGATCTCCCGCTCCGCCCCGCTGGCCGGGCGCATCGTCGCCGACACGCTGAAGCAGGTGTGGGCGTTCGCCCTGTTCCTCGGGCTGGGCCTGGTGCTCGGGTTCCGCGTGCACACGGGGATCGCCGGGGTGCTGGGCGCACTCGCGCTGCTGCTGGCGTTCGCACTCGCGATGTCGTGGACGGCGGTGCTGGTCGGGGTCACGGCCGCGAGCATGGAGAAGGTACAGATCCTGATGTTCTCGCTGATGATGCCGATCACCTTCACCAGCAACGCCTTCGTCGCCACCGACACCATGCCGTCCTGGCTGCAGAAGTGGGTGGAGGTCAACCCGGTCAGCCACCTGGCTGACGCCGTACGCGGACTGCTCGGCGGCGGGCCGGTCGCGTCGGACGCCACGATCTCGCTGCTGTGGGCCGCGGGCATCGCCGTCGTCGTCGCCCCGCTCGCCGTCCGCGCCTTCCGCAACCGCATCTGAAAGCAGCGCTGCGGGGTGCCCGCGGTCGCGGACTCACGTCCTACGGGACGCGAGGGCCAGCACCTCGTCGCGCCGCAGGGCGCGCCCGCGCTCACCGCACCGGGAGAACTCCACGGACCCGAGCACGGCCCGCACGGCGTCGGCCACCCTCCGGTGGTCGACGCTCGGGTCGTGGACGAACCCGCGGACGGCCTCCGCCCCGCCGAGGATGACGGCGGCCCGCGCGTGGTCGCCCTCGTGGACGGCGAGCGCCGCGTGCCCGACGAGCGCGTGCCCGACGACCGGGGCGTCGCCGGACTTCACCGCGAGGGCCAGCGCCCTGTCGTGCAGGGTGCGGGCCGCCGCCGCGTCTCCCTCCTGCCCGGCCAGCATGCCGAGCGAGGTCGTCAGCGTCGCCTCGAACTGGGGGATGGCCGGCGTGGACCGGAGCAGCCGGACGGCCTCGTCGTAGTGACGCCGCGCCGTCTCGAGGTCGCCGTCCGCTCGGGCGAAGTCGCCCCGCACGTGCCGCACCCCGGCCAGCCCGATGGGGTCGCCGGTGGCGCCGCACAGCCGCTCGGTCTCCCGCAGAGCCGCCTCGGCGGCCTCCCGGTCGCCCGCCGCGCTCAGCGCGACCGCCAGGCGGGTGCGCAGGAACGGCGTCTCCTCGACGGCCCCGACCTCCTCCAGGAGCGCGATCGCCTCCTTCATGAGGGGCACGGCCTTCCGGAGGTCGCCGCGCATCACGTTCGTCTCCGCGAGGACGCTCAGGCAGTTCCCCACCCCCCACCGGTCTCCGACCGTCCTGAACGTGTCGAGCGCGAGCACCAGGTCGGCCTCGCCCTCCTCGGAACGTCCCGCGTTGAAGTGCAGGTGGGCGCGGAAGATACGGGCGGAGGCGGCGACCCAGCCGTCCGGATGTCCGAGCAGCGGCTCCAGCTGAGCCTCCGCCTCCTGCCGCAGGCCGGAGAACATCGACATGATCGGCATCGCGATCGCCACGAGGGGGTGCGGAGCGGCGTCCCGGATGCCGCGCGCGTAGCGGGCCGTGACCGCCAGGCTCCGCCCGGCCTGCGCCAGGTTCCCCTCCCCGCCCGCACTCGTGATGCCGTGCACCGCGTGGGCCAGCGCCAGCCGCGCGGGGTCGCCGTCGTCGCCCGCCAGGGCCAGCGCCTCCGCCGACCGCTGGGCGCCCTCCAGCCGCTGGCCGGACAGCCACCAATACCACCCGAGTCCGCCGACCAGGCGCAGCGCGAGGTCCGCCTCGGCCTCCTCGCAGGCCCATCTGAGGGCCGCCGACAGGTTGTCGTGTTCCGCCGACAGCCGGGCCAGACACACGAGCTGCTCCGCACCGCGCAGGTGTGGCTCGGTGTCCGCGGCGAGGCGGGCGAAGAACTCTGCGTGGGCGAGCCGCACCTTCCGCTCCTCACCCGACTCGGCCAGGCGTTCCGCGGCGTACGCCTTGATCGTCTCCAGCATGCGGTAGCGGCCGCCGTCGAACACGACCAGCGACTTGTCCACCAGCCTGCCGAGCACGTCGATGTCGCCCTCGCAGACCTGCTCGGCGGCCTCCAGCGTGGCCCCGCCCGCGAACACCGCCAGCCGTGCGGCGAGCGCGCGCTCGCCGGCGTCGAGCAGGTCCCAGCTCCACTCCACGACGGCGCGGAGCGTCTGGTGGCGGGGCACGGCCGTACGGCTTCCGCCGGTGAACAGCCGGAACCGATCGCCGAGCCGCTCGGCGATCTGCCCGGCCGACAGCATGCGGAGCCGGGCGGCGGCCAGCTCGATGGCAAGCGGCATGCCGTCGAGCTCGCGGCAGATGCGCTCGACGGCGTCGCGCTCGCCGTCCACCAGATAGCCGGGCCGTTTGGCGGCCGCCCGCTCGGCGAACAGCCGCACGGCGTGACCGGCCCCGAGCGGCCCGACCGGCCACAGCCGCTCTCCGGTGATGCCGAGCGGCTCCCTGCTGGTGGCGAGGATGCGCAGGCCGGGGCACTCGGCGAGGAGCCGGTCGGCGAGCGCGGCGGCCGGCTCGATCACGTGCTCGCAGTTGTCCAGCACGATCAGCGTGTCGCGCGCCGCCAGAGCGGAGACGAGCCGGGACACCGGGTCGGACTCCCCACCCGGCGCGGACGGCATGGCGGGCGCCGCGCGCACGGGCACCAGGCCGGTGTCGCGCAGGCCGAGCGCGGTCAGGGCGGCCTGCGGCACCTCCGCCGCGTCCCCGACGGGTGCGAGCTCGACCAGCCAGACGCCGTCGGGCATGCGCGCGGCGATCGCCTCGGCCGACTCCACCGCGAGCCTCGTCTTGCCCGCACCGCCCGGGCCGAGCAGTGTGACCAGGCGGTCGGCGGCGAGGAGCCCGCCGATCCTGCGGACGTCGTCGTCCCGGCCGACGAAGCTGGTCAGCCGCGCACTCAGGTTGCCCCGGCGCGCAGCGCGCGGCGACGGCCCGTCCACCGGGGCGAGCCCCTGCTCCATCCGGGCGAACCTCCTGGGCGTCACCCCGGGTGACGGGCGGGTTCCCTCCTCGGGTGCCTCGCCCCTCAGCATCGCGAGGTGAAGCCCGGCCAGAGCCGGCGAGGGGTCGGCCCCGAGCAGGTCGGCGAACACGGACCGGGCCTCCTCGTAGGCGGCCAGCGCCTCGACCCGGCGGCCCGCCCCGTAGAGGGCGCGCATGAGCTGCCCGTGCGGCCGTTCCCGCAGCGGGTGGGCGGCGACGAGCAGCCGCAGCTCCGAGATCAGGTCGGCGTGCCGGCCCAGGGCCAGCTCCGCCTCGATCCTGTCCTCGGCGGCCGCGATCCTGAGCCCCTCCAGCCGGGCCACCTCGACCTCGGCGTCCGGCAGGTCGGTCAGCGGAGCGCCGCGCCACAGGCCGAGCGCCTCACGCAGCAGGCCGGCGGCGTAGCCCGGATCGCCCGCGGCCAGCGCCGCGGCGCCCTCCCCCGCGAGGCGGGCGAACCTGTGGAGGTCCACCTGGTCGGGGGAGACGGCCAGGCGGTAGCCGGACGGCCCGCCGACCACCAGGCCACGGTCGACCGTGGCCCGTAGCCGGGACACCAGCGCCTGCAGGGCGTTCCCCACGCCGCTGGGCGGGCGGTCGTCCCACACCCCCGCCACGAGCGCCTCGGTGGAGACGGTGCGCCCGGCGTCCAGCAGCAGGAGCGTCAGCAGGGCCCGCAGCCGCCGCCCGCCGACCTCGACCGGCTGCCCGTCGCGCCGTACGTCGAGGGGGCCCAGAACGGCGAAGCTCATGCCCACTCCCGGCGTGTCCCCCTGCATGCCTCGATTGTGGCGGATAAGGGCACTCGGAGCCTCACACCCCCACATACCGGTTCTCCGCACGTACCGATCGATTCGGGAGAACGCGGAGGTCAGCGCCTCGCACGGCCCCGGTCATCGGTACGGATCACCGCGATCCGGTCGGGGCACGTGTCCAATCCGCGTAGCATCATCGGGCATGGGGTCGCCGAGAAAATCAGCGGTCGCGCGGGCCGCCGTCACGGTGACGGCGCTCACGCTGGCCGCGTCGGGCTGTGGAATCCTGGGCGGGGGATCGCCGAGGAACCTCGACGTCATCAGCGTGTCGAGCCCGCAGTTCCGCGACGGCGCCCCCCTGCCGGACGACTACTCCTGTAAGGGGGGGCAGGGCAACCCGCCTCTCCGCTGGTCGGGCACGTCGGGCGCCAAGTCGGTGGCCCTCGTGGTCGACGACAACAGTCCCCGCAGCGGCCCGGAGGTGCACTGGGTGGTGTTCGACATCGACCCCGCGACGACCGAGCTGGGCATGGACGACGTCCCCCGGGGGGCCCGCCAGGGCATGACGTCGAACGGGAAGGTGGGCTATGCGCCCCCATGCCAGGCCGGCGGCAGCTACCGTTTCACTGTCTACGCGCTGAACACGAAGCTCGACCTGAAGCAGGGCGCCGACCTCGCGAAGACCCTGGAGGGCATCGCGAGTCACACCATCGCCCGTGGGCGCCTCACGGCGAACACGATCGAGTGACATGCATCGAGTGACATGCTGGGCACCGGAGGTAGTCGTGCTACACCAATCTTCACCTAGGGTGTGACAACGGTCATTGTGGTCGAGCAGAATCGGATCCAATTGCTGAGCGCAGGTGATCAAAGGGGACAGGTCGCGTCGATGGCCGCGCGACCTCACCGGCGCCGCAGAAAGGCCATCGCCTTGAGGGTGGTGCTATGACTGCGGTCATTGTGGGTCTTGTCGCCGTCGTGCTTCTCGTGCTGCTGGTCGTGGCGCTGGGCATGCGGTCGATGAACCGCAGAGAGAGCGCTCTCTCCGCCGAGCGCCTCAAGGCGATGGCAGAGAACAAGGGACCCAAGCCCCGGCGGCCCGCCGAGGAGACGTTCTTCGAGAGCTTCCCCGCGGGGTTCGACGCCTTCGAGGAGCCGGAGAAGGAGCGTCCGGCGCCCCGCCCTGCCCCCCGCCCCGGCGGGCGGCAGGCGGCACGGCCCGCGCAGCGCGGCGGCAAACAGGCCGCCGCCGCCCGCGGCAAGCGCGGCGTGGACGAGTGGGGCGGCGCCGACGACTACGATGACGACTACTGGTCGCGCGTACGCGCCGACGACGGCGGCTTCGGGGGGACGATCGCCGCGAGGATGGCCACCCCCCGGCCGATCGACGAGACCGCGGGCGCGGCCCAGATGGCCGACCCCGACGCCGCGACCGTGCAGGCCCCCCTGCCCGCCCGCCCGAACCGCGCCCGGCGCGCCGGCGCCGACGAGCCCGTGCTTCCCGGCGCCCCCGTCCCCGCCTCGGCCATGGCCGACCAGAAGACCGTCACCTTCTCCGCTCCGACGCCCGACCTGCTCGACGTCCCCGCCGCTCCGGCCGGCTCCCCGTCGACCGGTCCCTTCGACGCGAGCCGCGCGACCGGCCCGTTCGACGCCCCCGCGGCGAGTGGCGCCCCCGCGTCCCCGGCCGGCGACCCCTTCGCGGCCCCCGCCGGAACCCGGTCGGGCACACCCGGCACGTCCAGCCGCAGGCCGAGCAGGTCCGGCCGCTCATCGCGCGCGGCCCGCCGCGCCACGGCCGCCGCGGGCGATGCCGGGCAGGCCGGCGGCTCCCACGACAGCCACCAGGCCACGGGCCCGTTCCCGTCGGCCCCGAGCGCCGGCGCGTACGGGACGCAGCCGAACGCCGACCCCCTGGGGATCGCGGCGAGCACCGGCCCGTTCGGGGCTCCCGCCTACGACACGCCCGCGGCCACCGGGCCGTTCGCCTCGCAGGGCGGCGCGGGCTCCCACGACGGCCGCGCGACGGGCGGCTACGCCGCGACGCCGTCCTCCCCCATCTCGGCCGCCGGGTCCGCCGCCGGCGCGTACGATCCGGCCCGCACGAGCGGCGCGTTCGAGGCCGCCGCGCCCGCCACCTCGCCGACCACCTCGCCGGCCGACGCTCTCGCCGACCCCGCTGCCCGTTCGACCGGCGGCTCCTTCGACGCGTGGGCGGCGAGCTACGACACGCCCCGATCCGACGCCTACGACTCGTCCCACGTCGCGACGGGCCCGTTCCGCGCGGCCGGCGCCTCGCCGTCCTACCCGCCCAACCCGGCGGCGACCGGCACCGACGGAGCGGGTGCCACCGACTCCGGCTGGCCGGTCACCGGCAGCTACCCGCCGGTCCCCGCCGCCTCCGGTCCCGCGACGGACTCCTCCTGGCCGGGCGCCCGCGACGTGCTCGACGACCCGGAACCGGCGCACGGCGCGTCCTCCTGGCCCAACGCGGAGACCTACCAGACCCCGGCCTACGACGGCTACGCGTCCGCCTACCCGGCGGAGGGCGGCTACCCGGCCGCCTCGGCGCCGTCGCCCGCCGCGCCCTCCACCCCGTCATACGAGGTGAGCGCGGGCTGGGCGACGATCGACGCCTCGGACACGGTGACCGGTTCGGCTCCGGCGACCGCCTCGCCGTACGAGTCGGCGGGCTACGACGCGCCGTCCGGGCAGAGCCAGTACGGCTACGACCGGCAGCAGCAGGGGTACGGCGGCGTCCAGCAGCCGTCGTGGCCCGAGCAGCAGGACGCCGCCGGAAGCTGGCCCTCCTACGACGAGGCCCACGACGACGCCTCCACCTCCGCGAGCGGGCGGCGGCGGGGCAGCCACCGCAACCCCGAGAGCGACTATCCCGACTACTACCGGTGATTTTCCCGTTCCCTGCCTGGTGACGACCTCCGCGGCTGGCATATTGTCAGCCCATGACAATCAGTGACGACGCGGTCTCGCTACGTAACTGGAAGTCCGTGCTCCGGCGTGACGTACCCGCGTCGCTGGTGGTCTTCCTGGTGGCGGTGCCGCTGTCGCTCGGCATCGCCGTCGCGTCCGGCGCACCGGTGGCGGCCGGGCTCGTCGCCGCCGTGGTCGGCGGCGTGGTGGCCGGCGCCCTCGGCGGATCCGTCGTCCAGGTGAGCGGTCCGGCCGCGGGGCTGTCCCTGGTGGTCGCCGAACTCGTCCACACGTACGGCTGGCGCGCCACGTGCGCCATCACCGTCATGGCCGGCCTCCTCCAGTTGGTCCTCGGCGGGCTCAAGGTGGCGCGGGCGGCGCTCGGGGTCTCCCCCGCCGTCGTCCACGGCATGCTCGCCGGGGTCGGCGTGGTGATCGCGCTGTCCCAGTTGCACATCGTGCTCGGCGGTGCGCCACAGCGCTCCGCGCTGGAGAACGTCCTCGAACTCCCCGCCCAGATCCTCGACAACCACACGCACGCCGTCATGATCGGCGTGCTGACGATCGGGGTCCTGCTCGTGTGGGGCCGCATCCCCCGGCTGCGCACCGTGCCCGCCCCGCTCGCCGCCCTGATGATCGCCGCGCTGACGGCCGCGGTGACGGGCTGGGACCTGACGAAGGTGGACCTGAAGGGCGGGTTCTCCTCCGTCCAGGGACCTGTGATGCCGCAGGGCGACTGGCACGCGATCGCCGGAGCCGTCCTGCTCGTCGCCCTCCTCGCCGGAGTGGAGTCGCTGCTGACCTGCGTCGCGTCCAACCGCCTGCACGACGGGCCCCGCGCCGATCTCGACCGCGAACTCACCGCGCAGGGCGTGGCGAACGCGCTGTCCGGCGCGCTCGGCGGCCTTCCGGTGGCGGGTGTCGTCGTCCGGACGACCACCAACGCGCGGGCGGGCGCCCGGAGCCGCTGGTCCGCGGTGCTCCACGGGGTGTGGGTGCTGCTGTTCACCACGGCCTTCGCCTGGATGATCACGTTGATCCCCCTGGAGGCGCTCGCGGCGCTGCTGCTGTTCATCGGCGTGCAGATGGTCAACCTCGGGCACGTACGCAACCTGCGCAGCCACCGTGAGATGCCGGTCTACTTCGTGACGATGGCCGCGGTCGTGCTGATCGGTCTGGCCGAGGGCGTGGCGATCGGCCTCGGGCTGGCCGCCCTGCTCGCCCTGCGCCGCCTGGCCTGGGTGTCGGTCGACGCACGGGAGACGGGCGAGCGGCGCTGGCGGGTGGTCGTCACCGGATCGCTGACGTTCCTCGGCGTGCCCCGGCTGACCGAGGCGCTGCGCGGCATCCCCGCGGGGGTCGTGGTCGAGCTCGACCTGCACCTCGACTTCATGGACAACGCCGCCTTCGAGGCGCTGCACGCCTGGCGGCTTGAGCACGAACGCACCGGCGGTGTCATCGACGTGGACGAGCCGCACGGCGAGTGGTACGCCGCCGCGATCAACGGCGTCCGCCTGTTCCCAGCCAGGATTCCGCCCCGGCACGACCGCTGGTGGCTGCCCTGGGCCTACCGGCGCCACTCCCGTCGCATGGACGCCGCGGCCGGGGACGCCGGGTCCTACGCCGTGCTCAGCGCGGACGGCGGAGGCCACGACGACGTCCCCGTGCTCTGCGAGCCGCAGGGCATGCCCGACCTGATGGAGGGGACGCGGGAGTTCCAGCGCAGGACCGCGCCGATGGTCCGGTCGGTGCTCCACCGCATGGCCCGCAAGCAGTCGCCGTCGCACCTGTTCATCACCTGCGCTGACTCCCGCATCGTGCCGAACATCATCACCGCGAGCGGTCCCGGCGACCTGTTCACGCTGCGCAACATCGGCAACCTCGTGCCGCGCGCCGGCGCCGTGCCCGCCGACGACTCGGTCGCGGCCACGATCGAGTACGCGGTGAAGGTGCTCGATGTGCGCATGATCACCGTCTGCGGGCATTCGGGATGCGGCGCCATGGCCGCCCTGCTGGGCGAGGTGCCCGACCTGCCCGCGCTGCGCAGCTGGCTGCGGCACGGACGGCAGAGCCTGGCCAGGTTCGTGGCCGCCGAGTCGTGTGACGACGACGCCGGGCCGCTCGACCGGCTCTGCCGGACCAACGTGATCCAGCAGCTCGACAATCTGCGCACCCACCCGTTCGTGGACACCCTCGTACGGGCCGGGGAGCTGGAGCTCATGGGGCTGTACTTCGACATCGGCGCGGCGCGGGTGCACCTGCTGGATCGGGAACGCTTCACGCCGGTCCCCGAGCTGCGCACCGGCTGAGCGGCGCACCGGCCGGGCTGCGGTCTACTGAGCTGCGGTCCGGCCGCGCCAGAGGGAATGGCCGTGCCGGGGAGAGCGACCGTGCGGCGGCGCGCCGGGGCCGTACCGGCGCCTGCCTTCCGCTGACAGCGGACCATGTCCGCCGACCGTGAAACGGGGCAGACGTGTGGCACGGGCGGGCCAAGGATGACCGTTATGAAGATTCTTGTCATCGGCGGTTCGGTGTTTCTCGGACGCGCCATAGTGGACGAGGCGCTGCGGCGCGGACATGAGGTCACGACGTTCAACCGGGGCAGGAGCGGAGCGGACCTGCCCGGTGTGGAGGCGGTGCGCGGCGACCGCGAGAGCACCGACGACCTGCGGCGGCTTGCCGGCGGCAGGCAGTGGGACGCGGTGATCGACGTGTGCGGGTTCGTCCCCCGCGTCGTCCTGGAGTCGGTGCGCACGCTGTCCGGGCACGCTCCGCACTACACGTTCATCTCCAGCATCTCCGCCTACCCGGACTGGCCCGGCACGTCCGGCCTCGACGAGACCTCCCCCCTGCACGAGTGCCCGCCGGACGTGGACGCCGAGTTCGGCGACTACGGCGTGCTGAAGGCCGGTTGTGAGCGGGCGGTCGAGCAGCACTTCGACGGCGCCGCCCTGATCATCCAGCCCGGCCTGATCCTCGGCCCGCACGAGAACGTGGGCCGGCTGCCCTGGTGGCTCACCCGCATCTCCAAAGGTGGGCGCGTGCTCGCTCCTGGCGACCCGGCCCTGCCGATCCAGCTCATCGACGCCCGCGACATCGCCGCGTTCACCCTCGGCCAGGCGGCCAGGGGCACAACCGGCCGCTACATGACGGGCGGGGTGCAGGGCAACGCCACGTACGGCGGCTGGCTGAACGACTGCGTGGAGGTCACCGGCTCCGACGCGGAGCTGGTGTGGGCCGACGACGAGTTCCTGGTCGGCCAGGGCGTGCAGATGTGGACCGAGCTTCCGCTGTGGTATCCGGCGGCGGACCGCGAAGGCGTGTGGACGCATTCCTCGGCGAAGGCGATCGCCGCGGGTCTCACCTGCCGGCCCGTGCGGGAGACCGTCCGGGACACCTGGGAGTGGCTGAAGGACATCCCCGAGGAGCGGCGCAGCTTCGGCGGCCGGATGCACCACGGCATCGCCTCCGACAAGGAGGCGCACATCCTCGCCGCCTGGGATGCCCGCTCCTGACCGCGACCGGCCTGCGCGCTCGCGGGGAGCCGTAGGCTGTCGGCCATGATCTGGGTGGTTGTGATCGTCGCCGTGCTGGTCGTTCTCGGAGCACTCGGGGTGACCGGGCGCCTGCCGGGGGTCTCACGCCGACGGTCCGCGCCGCGCCCCCCGTCGGGCGGCCATCCGTCGGGCCGCGCCGGCCGGACCGCGCGGCCCGGTGGTCGTGCCCCGGCCGGGACCACGGGGCCGGGCACCAGGTCCGGTGGCGGCACCGCTCCCGGCACGAGGCGCGGCACCACCTCCGGGGCGGGGGCCCGAAGCGGAGGCCGGGCCGCGGGCCGAGCGACGGGCGGCGAAGCGGGCGCGCGCGGCGGTGCGGCCACCCAGTCCGGTCCGCAGCCCGGTGAGATCTGGTGGGCCGACGTGCCCTACGAGGACGGGCCGGGCCACAAGGTGCGCCCCTGCGTGGTGCTCAGGACACACCGGGACGGCGCCGAGGTCCTGAAGATCACAAGTCAGGACCGCAGCGACCGCTCCGATCACGTGGAGATCCCCACCCGCACCTGGGACCCGGACGCCGACCACAACAGCTTCCTCGATCTCACCGGTCCGGTCCGCGTGCCCGTCGCCGACTTCCAGGACAGGGCGGGCCAGCTCGACGCGCGCGTCTGGCGGCAGGTCTGCCGCCTCCACGAGATCACCCCGAACTGAGCCGTACCACCGCTCGGGGACCGGGCCCGTCTTTGGGCCGGGCGCGTCTCCCGGACCGGGCGCGTCTCCCGGGCCGGGCGCGTCTTGGGACCGGCAGTCGGCGTCACCGTGACGACGCGGCCCCTTCCGAGCCGCCGCTCGGCGGCAGACCCGCGGCGATGCCGTCGAGCAGCCGGTCGAGACCGTACGCGAAGCGGTCGTCGGTGCCCATGTACTCCCGCCCGCCCTCCTTCGTCATCCGCTCCAGCATGGGATAGTTCCCCGTCGCGATGAGCGACTGGATATAGGACAGGTGCTGCGCCAGCCGTTGCGCCAGCGTGAGCCCCGACCGCCGGAGCGCCTCGCTATCGGCCAGCTCGCTCTGGATGTAGCCGTTCACGTACGCGAAGACCGCGCCGACGAGGGTCAGCATCCTGTCGACGCTCAGGCCAAGGCCGTCGAGCATGCCGAGGGCGGTCTCCATCAGACGCGCGCTGTTCGGGCCCGCCTGCGGGCGGCCGGCCGCGAGCGGTGCGAGCCACGGGTGGCGCAGCATGGTGCGCCGGGCCTGCCAGGCGAGCAGGCGGAGCCCTTCGACCCAGTCATCCGGTGGCCGCCGGTCCTCCGGCAGATACCCGCCCACCGCGGTGTCGACCATGAGGTCGAACACCTCGTCCTTGCTCGTCACGTACCGGTACAGAGACATCGTGCCCGCTCCGAGATCGGCGGCGAGCCGCCGCATGGAGATCGCCTCCAGCCCCTCGGCGTCGGCGATGCGGATCGCCGCCTGCGCGAGTGCGGCGCGACTGAAGCTCGGCCGCGGCCCGCGGGCAGGCCGCTCGGGTCGCATCCACAGGTTCTCGTGGCCCGTCATCGTTGATCGTCCCAGGTCGTCGCACTATTGCGTACACGGTACTCGGTATGTACGATCGCATCGATAAAGTGAGTACGTCGTACTCAGTTTTTACGGCCGGACGAGGGGGTTCCCATGCCCGCCAGCCTCGCCGGGGACGAGTTCACCGTGCCCGGTCTCGAACTGTTCGACTTTCCGCCGCTGTGGCCCGGCGCGCCACACTGGCTGAACAAGCCCGTAGTGCTGGCCGTGGTCGGCGTGATCCTGCTGTGCGCGCTCGCATGGGGGGCGTTCGCACGGCCGAAGCTCGTCCCGCGCGGCCTGCAGCACCTCGGCGAATACGGCTATCTGTTCGTCCGCGACCAGGTGGCCCGGCCGTTCCTCGGCGCCGACGCCGAGAGGTGGATGCCGTTCCTGCTCAGTCTGTTCTCGGTGATCCTGCTGTGGAACCTTTTCGGGGTGATCCCGGGCGTACAGTTCCCGGTGAACTCCCACATAGCGTTCCCGGTGGTGTTCGCCGTGGTCGTGTACGTGATCAAGCTCTATCTCGGCTTCCGGCATCACGGGGTGGGCGGATATCTCAAGAGCCTGATGTTCCCGCCCGGCCTGCCGAAGCCGCTCGCCCTCGCGTTCTACGCGCCCCTCGAACTGCTGCACACGTTCGTCTTCGCGCCGTTCACCCATGCCGTACGGCTGTTCGCGAACATGTTCGCCGGGCACCTGCTGCTGGCGTTCTTCAGCGCGGTGGGATTCTGGTTCCTCGTCGAGCGCCCCACGGTGCCCGGGTTCCCGGTGGGCCTCCTCGGCGTGGCCATGGCCGTCCTGATGACCGGGCTGGAGATCTTCATCCAGTTCCTGCAGGCGTTCCTGTTCACCATGCTGGCGGCCATGTACATCGGCAACGCCCTGAACCCGGACCACTGACGCGAGTTCGTACTCACCGGTAACTGAGTATTGGCGCTCATGTCCGGCAGGCGGACGTCGCGGACGATGGCGTCATGGCGCAATCGGTGAAACCCCCGACGACAACGGCCTTCTACCTTCAGGCCGTCATCTCGTTCGCGATCTCCCTCGTGGGCCTGGCGGCAGGCATCATCTACCTCCCGGTGACGACCTGGGTGCGTTCCTTCCTCGCTCTCGGGCTGATGTACGTGGTGACCTCGACGTTCACGCTGGCCAAGTGCGTACGGGACCGGCAGGAGGAGGCGACCGTCGTCAGCCGGGTCGACCAGGCCCGGCTCGACAAGCTCCTCGCCGAGCACGACCCCTTCCGGGCCGAATGAGGGCGAGTCCCGCACGACGAGAAGAGGCGGCCTCGGGCCGTCGCCGGACCGAGGCCGCTTGCGGCCGCACGAACTCAGTCGTCCGTGCAGCCCTTGCCCTTGCCCGGCTTCGTACAGTCGGAGCCCGACGTGGCGCCGACGACGCTGAACGTCGCCGTGCCCGCGTTGGAGGTGTTGCCGGCCTTGTCGGTGGCCCGGTAGCTCACGGTGTGCGCCCCCGGCTGGCTCACCGCCACCGGCTTGGAGTACAGCGCGAACGGCTGGCCGTCGAGGGAGTACTCCACCGTGGCCACGCCCGACTCGCTGTCGGTCGCCGAGATGGTGAGCGTGGCGGAGCCGACGTAGTTCCACGCCCAGTCCATGCTGCCGCTGAGCTGCGCCGACATCTGCGGAGCCGTGGTGTCGTCCTGCTGCGGCGCGACGACCTTGAAGGTCACCGACCCCACCGGCGACGTGTTGCCGGCCATGTCGGTCGCCCGATACTGCACCGTGTGCGACCCGGTCTTGTTCACCGAGACCGGAGCCGTGTAGGCCGCGAACGGCTGCGAGTCGAGGGAGTACTCGACCTTGTCGACGCCCGACTCGGTGTCGGTCGCCGAGACCGTCACGGTGGCCGAGCCGACGTAGTTGCCGTCGGCGTCCTTCGTGCCCGACACACCGGCCGACACCTGCGGCGCGGTGGTGTCCTTGGCCGGCGGGACCACCACGGTAAACGTCACCGACGCCACCGCCGAGACGTTGCCCGCCTTGTCGGTGGCCCGGTAGCTCACCCGGTGCGCACCCGGCTGGTCGACCGTCAGCGCCTTCGAGTAGACCGCGAACGGCTGCGAGTCGAGGGAGTACTCGACCTTGTCCACCCCCGACTCGCTATCGCTCGCCGAGATCGTGACAGTGGCGGAGCCCACGTAGTTGCCGTTGGTGTCCTTGTCACCGGCCACCTGCGCCGACACCTGCGGCGCGGTCGTGTCCTTCGTCGGCGGAGCGACCACCGTGAACGACACCGACCCGACCGGCGAGACGTTGCCCGCCTTGTCCGTAGCCCGGTACTGCACCGTGTGCGACCCGGCCGTGTTCACCGACACCGGAGCCGAGTACGTCGCGAAGGCCCCGCCGTCCAGGGCGTACTCGATCCTGTCCACGCCCGATTCGGTGTCGGTCGCCGAGACGGTCACCGTCGCAGAACCGACGTAGTTGCCGTTGGTGTCCTTGTCACCGGCCACCTGCGCCGACGCCAGCGGAGGCGTGGTGTCCTTCTGCTCCGCGGAGACGACCGTGAACGACACCGACGCGACGTCGGAGGCGTTCCCGGCCTTATCGGTGGCCCGGTAGCTCACAGTGTGCGCGCCCGGCTGCTTGACCGCCACCGGCGCCGAGTACAGGCCGAGCGGCTGCCCGTCGAGGGAGTACTCGACCGTCGCCACCCCCGACTCGCTGTCGCTCGCCGAGATCGTGACGGTCGCCGAACCGACGTAGTTGCCGTTGGTGTCCTTGTCACCGGCCACCTGCGCCGACACCTGCGGCGCGGTCGTGTCCTTCGCCGGCGGAGCGACCACCGTGAACGACACCGACGCCACCGGCGAGGTGTTGCCCGCCTTGTCGGTCGCCCGGTACTGCACCGTGTGCGACCCGGTCTTGTTCACCGAGATCGGCGCCGAGTACGTCGTGAAGGATGCGTCGTCCAGCGCGTATTCCACCTTGTCGACGCCCGACTCGGTGTCAGTCGCCGAGACCGTCACGGTGGCCGAACCGACGTAGTCGCCGTCCGTGTCCTTGTCACCGGCCACCTGCGCCGACACCTGCGGGGCCGTGGTGTCCTTGGCCGGCGGGACCACGACCGTGAACGTCACCGACGCCACCGCCGAGACGTTGCCCGCCTTGTCGGTGGCCCGGTAGCTCACCCGGTGCGCACCCGGCTGGTCGACCGTCAGCGCCTTGGAATACAGCGCGAACGGCTGCGAGTCCAGGGAGTACTCCACCGTGTCCACACCCGACTCGCTGTCGCTCGCCGAGATCGTCACCGTCGCCGAGCCGACGTAGTTGCCGTCGGCGTCCTTGTCACCGGCCACCTGCGCCGACACCTGCGGCGCGGTCGTGTCCTTCGCCGGCGGAGCGACCACCGTGAACGACACCGACGCCACCGGCGAGACGTTGCCCGCCTCATCGGTCGCCCGATACTGCACCGTGTGCGACCCGGTCTTGTTCACCGAAACCGGAGCCGAGTAGGTGGTGAACGCCCCGTTGTCCAGCGCGTACTCCACCCGGTCCACACCCGACTCGGTGTCGCTCGCCGAGACCGTCACCGTCGCCGAACCGACGTAGTTGCCGTCGGCGTCCTTCTCGCCCGACACGTTGGCGGACACCTGCGGCGCGGTCGTGTCGGTGGGGCCGCCGGGGGTGACCACGAGCTCGCCGACCATCTGGTGGCCGGGGATCGCGCAGAAGAAGCGGTATTTGCCGGGGGTGAGGTTCACCTGGATCTCGTGCCGGCCGCCGTCCGCGTCGTACGGGCTGGCGATGATGTTGACGTTGACGTCGTGGTTGTATCCGGGCGTCGAGACGTCGAAGGTCAGCGTGTGCGTCATCCCGAACGTGCTGCCGGTCGCCATGCTGTTTTCGAAGACGATCGTCGCGGGTCCCGCGACCGCCGTGGCCGGCGCGTCCTTGTACGCGGTCATGCCGTTGTCGGCGGTCCAGGTGAGCACCTGCGCCGCCGCCTGGGCGACCTGCTGCCGCGTCTCGGGCTGCGGCGCGGCGGCGGCTTCGGCCGGCGACAGCCACAGCGCCGGAAGCGCCACGCACAACAGCGCCACGGCCACGACGGCGCGTAGCGCCCTGCGTAGCCTTCCTGTCAGTAACTGCATCTGAGGTCGCACCTCACAGAACGTGCATGTGAGCGGACGAACGGCGTCCGTCCGCCTGAGGTCATGGGGTGGGGGCCGGGCGGGGGGACTCCCCCCGCCCGGCTACCGGGTCAGAGCTCCCGCACGCGGACGTTGCGGAATTCCGCCAGGTCGGTGTTGCTGTGGTTCTGCAGCCCGATGAACCCGCTGACGAATTGACGCAGGTCCGTGACGGGGTCGCCGGCGCGGGACGACGATTTGCCCGGGGTGTTGTCGAACTCGTTGATCACGACGCCGTTGCGGATGATCGTGTAGTGCTGCCCGACCACCCGGACCTCGTAGTCGTTCCACTGGCCCTTCGGGGTCGCCCCCGCCTTATCCAGCGTGTTCGGCTGGAAGTTGTAGATCGAGCCCGTCTTCTGCGGCTCGCCCGAGTCGCCGTCGTAGATCTGGATCTCGTGGCCGCAGTAGACCGCGACCCACGCCTCCGACGTACGGGCCGATCCGACCGTGCCGCAACTCCCGGCCGGACGCTGGTCCAGTGGGGTCCGCGGGTCGGGGAACCGGACGAACACGCCGGTGTTGGCACGGGCCGTGCCGGGCGCGACGTCACGGAACTGCAGCCGCACCGAGAAGTCGGCGTACGCCTTGGCCGAGTACCACAGCATGCCCATCCCACCGGAGGTGCGGAGAGTGCCGTCCTGCTGCAGGATGAACTGGCCGGTCGGAGCCTGCGACCACCCCTGGAGTGACTGCGCGGTCCCGTCGAAGACGGTCTCGTAGCCGTTCGTCTTGCCGATCTCGGACTGCGCCCCCGCCTTACTGAGCGTGGAGGCCTCCTTGTTGTCGATGACGCCGGCCTTGCGGAACTCGTTCACCTGGTCGTTGAGGTGCTTGACGAACTCGCCGTGGTTCTGCCACATGCGCTCGTCGTCGATCAGGTCGTTGATCGTGCAACCGCCGCCGACGACGCGGTTGGCCACGCCGGTGTCGGTGTCCAGCAGCCGGACCGTCGTCCGGGAGTCCGGCGCCGTGCAGCCGATCTCGACGGTGATCTCGCCGGTCGTCACCTCGCCGTCGGCGTAGGTGACCTTCAGCGTGGCCTTGTAGGTGCCGAAGTCCTTGTAGGTGTGCGTCGGGTCGGCCTCGGTCGACGGCTTGCTGCCGTCGCCGAAGTCCCACTCCCACTTCACGCCGCCGGCCCTGGCGTGGGAGAACACCACCGTCTTCGGCGTGCTCTGCCGCTCCGGCCGCACCGTGGCCAGGCTCGGGTTCGGCGTCGCAGGACCACCCTGGTAGGTGATGCGGATCAGCTTCTGGTTGGGGTGCAGGCTGAAGAAGCCACCGGCGTAGTCCAGCATGTAGAGGGCGCCATCCTTGCCGAACTTGGCGTCCATCCACGACTGCAGCTGGGAGGCGCCGCCGCCGGGCTGGATGATGGAGCGCAGGTCCTCGGCGAAGACCGGCGGCTTCGCGTCCTTGACGCCCTTCGGGTCGACGGTGACGGCCACCCGGTTGTTCGCGTTGGACTCGTCACCGATGAACCACTTGTCGTCCCAGTACGCGGGCCACGCGACACCGCTGTCGGTGTCGACCTCGGAGCGGTGGTAGGTCGGCCCGGACATGATCGCCTGGCCGCCGCCGGAAAGGTAGGGCTCGGTGAAGGTCTCCTCGCCCGGCTTGTAGGTCGGCAGGCCGCTGCCGTCGGTCCGCTTCGGGTAGACCGGGCCGCCGCCCTGCGGCGAGAACCAGATCATGTTGTCGCGGGCCGGCGGGATGTCGACGAGGCCGGTGTTGCGCGGCGAGGTGTTCTTCAGGTTGCCGCAGTTGTACCAGTCGGCGGGCTGGCTGGCGTCGACGTTGCTGCGGTCACGGTAAGGCTGTCTGTTGCCCATGCAGTAGGGCCAGCCCTGGTTGCCGGCGGACGTGAGGATCGTCGCGGTCTCGTACTTCGCCGGACCCCAGATCTCGCTCGGGCCGCCCGCGTCCGGACCGACCCATCCGGCGGTCAGCCAGTCGTTCACGTTGTCCCACTGGAGCCGCGCGATGTTGCGAACGCCCATCACGTAGATCTCCGGGCGGGTCTTGCCGCCGCCCTCTTCCTTACCCGTGAACAGGTTGCCCTTCGGGATCGTGTACGTCCCGTCGGCCTCAGGGTGAATACGGATGATCTTGCCGTTCAGGTCGTTGGTGTTGCCCGCGGTGCGGCGGGCGTCCTGGAACGAGGTGCCCTTGTAGTCCTGGGTCCAGTTGTTCCCGGAGTAACCGCTCGAGCCGCCGGAGGAGTTGCTGTCACCGGAACCGACGTAGAGGTTCCCCTCCTTGTCGAAGGCCATGCCACCGCCCGCGTGGCAGCAGCTGTGGATCTGGGTGTCCCACTGCAGCAGGTCCTTGCGGGTCTTCTGGTCGATCGTCTGAGTGGCGGAGTCGTAGGTGAACCGGGAGATCGTCCGCTTGCCGATCCGCTTGTCCCTGTCGATCGACTCGTGCGGCATCCAGTAGACGTACAGCCAGCCGTTCTCCTGGAACTTGGGGTCGGGCACGATGCCGAGGAGACCCTCCTCGTTCTTCACCAGCTCGTCGCCGCTGCCGCGGTTGCCCATGACGGCGAGGGTGGTGAGGAGCTTGACCTGCTTGGTCTTGGGGTCCCACTGGTGGATCGTGCCGCAGCCGAGGCCCACCTTCGGGTCGTTCCAGTCGGCGATCGGGCCGGTGGGGCAGGCCGCCTTGCCGACGTAGAAGACCTTGCCGTCGGGGGCGACGGTCAGGCCGTGCGGTTCGCCGATCTGGTCGAGCTGGCCCGACTGGTTCTGCGTGGTCAGTCGCTCGGTCTTGTAGTTCGACGCGATGGTCGCCTGGCAGTCGCCGCGGACCAGGCCGGCCGCCCACTTGATCGCACCGCCGAGGTGGCTCTTGAACTGCTCGTCCTTGGTGTAGCTCTCCTCGGTGCCGCCCATGCCGGTGTAGAACGACCGTCCGCCGTCGTAGTCGCGGCACCACGAGATCGGGTGGAACGCGCCGTTGCCGTTCAGGCCCGCCTTGTAGGTCCACTCCTCGACCTGCGCGACCGTCTGGACCTTGCCCAGCGGGCTCGGGCTCCAGTTCATCCACTTGTCGGACCGCGTCGCGTTGAACGGCAGGCCCTTGTTCGCCGGGTGCTGACGGTCGGTGAAGTCCACCGTGGCCTTCTGCACCTGGCTGTCCGGCGGAGGCCCGGCGTCGGGACCGAACAGCCGCACCTCGGCCAGCTGGATGAGGGGCTCACCGCTGTTCGCCGTGATGTTCAGCCGGTAGTACGCGTACGCCGTGGTGTTGGTGAACGTGTATTCCTTGGTCTGGAACCGCGAGGGGAAGGTCTCCCCCGTCCGCTTGTCCAGGTCCGTCCAGCTCTTCCCGTCCTGGGAGCCCTGCAGCGTCCAGTCCTTCGGGTCGCGGCCGGGGAAGTCGTTGGCCGAGGTCAGCGCGTAGTGGGCGATCGCCTTCGGCTGCTCCGGCTTCAGCGAGACCCAGCCGGTCGGGTTGAACGTCAGCCACTTGCTGTTGTTGTTCCCGTCGACCAGCTTCTCCTTGGTCTCGTTCGGCGGGTTGTCCCCGCTCGCCGTGACCTCCACGACCTTCTCCGCTGGGGGCAGGCTGCCGGCGGGGCGGGTGCCGACCAGTTCGGTGAACCAGGACGAGTCGGGCTGGGCGCGTACGGCGTCGTGGACGCCGACGAACCCGCCGCCGTCCCGGATGTACGCCTGGAAGGCGGCCTCCTGTGCGGCGTTCAGCGTCACGCCCTTGGCGGACAGGAACACCACCCCGCGATAGCGCGCCAGGTTGCTGGAGGTGAAGACGGCCGGGTCTTCGGACACCTCGACGGAGAAGCCGTTGTCCTTGCCCAGGTTCTTGATCGAGTCCGCGGCCTTCTCGACCGGGTCGCTCTGTTCCTTGGCGGGTCCGTGGAACACCAGCACACCGACCGACTCATCGGATTTGTCTGGCTTACCGGTATCCGGCTCGGGAGGGTTGGGCTTGGCCTGCGCCTGCAGTTGCGCGGCGGGAAGGGCCGGTGCGGCCTGCGCCTGCATGGCGGGGACGGTCGCCAGTCCCAGCGTCAGGGCGGCGCTCGACGCCGCGACAAGAGCGCGGCGCCAGGCGGGTGGCCGGGGGTGTGCGAGCAGGTCTCTGCGACCCATCGTTCGCTCCTTCAGGTCGGGGGGTTGGATCAGCACCTTGCGGAGGTCGTTCGGTCAGCCGTGGCGGTGGCCGGGCACGCAGATGCCGAAAGGCGCGAGGGTTCTGCCGTCTCCTCCTCTCACTTGCCGTTCTGTCCCTGACCCCGCGTCGCGGTGACGCGGTGACGCGGTGACGCGTCGCGTGATGGCGTGGTCGGGGCGGTTGGGCCGTCGCGGACGTGCGGCATCGCCGTTCATCGCGTTGTCGGCGGGCGATCGCCACGGAGCCCGTCGTGGCGGGCGCCGGGACTGATCGCGTGCAGCGGTCGCCGGCCGTCCTGCGGGGACGGCGACCGGAATGAGGGTGTCTTGCCGGTCTCAGGCCGGGGTGCCGCGAGGCCGGCGACGCCTGGCGGCGCCGCCGGGGCGTGGTCCGGTGCGTCTGAGCCGCAGGTCCGCCGGGACGTGAGAGGGCGGACCGTGCGGGGCGGATGTCGGCTGTGGGGGGTGTCGCCGAAGCACCGCTGAGCCTTTCGGGGAGTCGCGGATGGTTGCGTGGGCGGGCGGGGGGACGAGGGCCAGGTGATGCCCACGAGACCTGCATGGACTCTGGTAGTCGAGTCGCGTCAAGTGGGCGGTTTGGGCTCAACGTAGCAGCCTCACCGAACTTCATCCAGTCCCATTACAAAGTTCTCTTCTTTACAACATGACTTCTTGACTTTTTAGCAGAAGTATCGCCTACTTCCATCGAAAGCTGTATCCACGGTGTCGAAAGGCTCGTTGACCGGTCCCCGTCCCGGCGGGAACCGGCCCCACTGCAGGGGAGCCCCAGCGAGACGTCGCGCCGTCCAGGCCGGTCCCCCGGGCCGGCGCTACGACAGTTGCCGCTCGCCTCACGGCAGTGAGGCGTCACGACCCGAATGGGGAACCATGACCGAGGTAGGCAGGGGTACGACGCGAGGCATGTTCTCCCGGCGCGCCTTCACCACGGCCGCGACGGCCGCCGCGTTCGTGCCGCTGGTCGGGACGAGCCAGGCCGACGCGGCGCCATCCGACAAGGTCACCGGCAAGCCCGACAAAGGCGACGTCCGCCGCATCACCCTGTACGCGGAGAAGTTGCCGAACAACCTGCTGGGCTACGGTCTGGAGCCCGGCAAGGCCACGATCCCCGGCCCGCTCATCGAGATGGTCGAAGGCGAGACCCTCGAGATCGAACTGGTGAACAACACCGATGTCACCGCCAGCCTGCACGTGCACGGGGTGGACTACGAGTTCACCAGCGACGGCACGAGAATGAGCGACAGCGTGGTGGAGCCGGGAGGCCGGCGCACCTACGTCTGGCGCACCCACGCGCCGGGCCGCCGCCCGGGCGGCACCATCGAGCCCGGCAGCGCCGGCTACTGGCACTACCACGACCACGTCGTGGGGACCGACCACGGCACCGGCGGCATCAAGAGAGGCCTATACGGCGCGCTGGTGGTGCGCCGCAAGGGCGACATCCTGCCGGACAAGCAGTTCGTCGTCTTCTTCAACGACATGACCGTCAACAACGCCAAGGCCGGCGAGGCTCCCCACTTCATGGCGAAGATCGGCGAGCGTGTGGAGTTCATCGTGGTCACCCATGGGGACTTCTTCCACACGTGGCACCTCCACGGGCACCGCTGGGCGGACAACCGCACCGGTCTGCTGGACAACCCGCAGGACCAGACCCGGATCATCGACACCAAGATCACCGGACCGGCCGAGTCGTTCGGCTTCCAGGTGATCGCCGGGGAGCGGGTCGGGCCCGGCGCCTGGATGTACCACTGCCATGTCCAAAGCCATTCGGACATGGGGATGGCGGGAGTGTTCATGGTGGCCGACGAGAACGGGAACGTTCCCGGCCACGACATGGGCGGCATGAGCTCGGGCACCGGCTCGGACATGAGCACCATGCCTCACTGAGCCCGCCCCGCTCCCCCTCGGGCGCAGTCCTGGTGAGGCACTGGGCGAGCCGCCCGCCCGGCGTGTGGACGGCCGAAGGTCAGTAGGGTGCGCCCATGACCAGCGACATACGCGGGCGCGGGCAGGCGGGCGTCACCGCCGAGTCTGGATCGCAGGCGGCTCTGGACTACTACCTGATCACGCCGGCGGCAGGCACGGACGGAGCCCCGGCCGAGGGAATCGTCGTCGAGGAGTTCACGCTCACCGAGGACTTCAGGACCGTCGGCCTGGACACCGCAGGATGGACCGCGGCCGACGGCGTCTGGTGGAGTTCGGCGGCCTTCGGACGCGCGATGCGCGAGGATCCCGGCCTGCGCACCCGGGTCCGCGCGGTGAGCCGCCCCGAGGCCGAGTCCGCGTACCACGATCTCGGCGGGGGCGAGCTGCCCGGTGAGACGCGGCTGCGGGCCCTTTTCCACGACCACCAGCCGCTGCCGGACTCGCCTCCTCTGCGCCTCAGCCCGCCGCGGGTTGACGACGGGTTCCACGACACGCGGGTCTACCGTGTCCTGTTCGCCGGTGAGCCGCACCTGTCCCGCCTCGCGGACGTGGTGACGCTCGCCGTGGAAGCCGGCGACCCGCGGACCCGGGTCGTCGGCACAGGTGAGCTGCGCACGGCTTCGGACGTCTTCACCTGGGACGTACGCCGGATCGGGCCCGGAGCCGCCTGCTCCGTCGATCTCACGGCCCATCTGGGGACCACGTCCGACGAGCCCCTCAGGCCGCTGCTGCGGCGGTTGACGACGGTCATGCGCTACGCGGGAGCGGTCCCCGTGACCGTCGAGCGTTTCTCCTGACCGGCTCCGGCCCTTCGCGAGCAGGCGGTCCGGCTCCGAGGCCGGCTGACCGGGTTCGGGCCCCGGGGCGGCGGGCTTCCTGGGATGAGCGGGCCGGGATCCGGGGATGGGCCGGTCGGTCTTCAGCGGCGCGCGGCCTCGGCGCCGGCATCGGCATCGGCATCGGCATCAGTCGAGAAGGCGAGGTCCCGTCGCGCCTCCAGCTCCGCGAGCCGATCGGCGAGTGCCGTGTGGATGAAGGTGTAGGAGTCGCTGCCCAGGGCGACCCGTACGGGCGCGGGGTCCAGGTCCGCACAGCCGACAATCGCCGCGGCCGTCTTCGCGAGGTCGCCGACAGACGGCAGCGCGGGATTGCGGATGCCCCGGGTCAGCGCGGCCGGGCTGGCGTCGTAGGCGCTCATCGGCGTGGCGAGCCGTGAGCTCCCGTCGCGGAATCGCGTACGGACACTGCCCGGCTCGACGATGGTCACGCCGATGCCGAACGGCGCGACGTCCTTGGCCGTCGACTCCATGAACCCCTCGATGCCCCACTTGCTCGCGTGATACGCGGACGCGCCCGCGTTCGTGGCCTGACCGCCGTACGTGGAGAGCTGGATGATGCGGCCGCCGCCCTGTCGGCGCAGGTGAGGCAGCGCGGCGCGCACCAGCCGGATCGAGCCGAGCAGGTTCGTGTCGATCTGGTGGACGATCTGCTTGTCCGTGAGCTCCTCGGCCGCGCCGAACAGGCCATACCCGGCGTTGCCGACCACCACGTCGATCCTGCCCAAGTCGGCGAATGCCCGGTCCACGACCTCCCGGATCGTGGGGCCATCGGTCAGATCGAGGCGGGCGAGCCACAGCCGGTCGCCGTACTCCGCCTTCAGGTCGCCCATCGACTCCATCCGCCGGGCCGTCCCCGCGACCCGGTCACCGCGGCGGAGGAGCTGTTCGGTCATCTCCCGGCCGAAGCCACTGCTCACTCCGGTGATCAGCCATGTACGTGCGTCCATCCTCGTTCCTTCCAGAAGCTGCCTAACTCGTTAGTTAGCATATGTCGCCATCTAACCGGTTAGTCAACGCTAGGATGGCGCCGTGGCAACAGGTAACGCCGAGGCGACGAAGGCGCGCATCCTCGAAGCGGCGCGGGATGAGTTCTCCGCTCACGGCATCGCCGGGGCGCGCGTCGACCGCATCGCCAAGGCGGCCGGCTGCAACAAGAACCTGCTCTACATCTACTTCCAGAGCAAGGAGACCCTGTTCGCCACCGTCCTGGAGCAGAACCTGCGACGGGTCTACGACGAGTTGCGGTTCACGCCCGACGACCTGCCCGGGTATGCGGCGCGGGTCTTCGACTTCTCGATGGCCGAGCCCGGCCTGATGCGGCTCATGGCGTGGGCGGGCCTGGAGCAGGAGACCGGCGCGGTCGCCCTGCGCAACGCGGCGCAGAGTGCGAAGGTCTCGGCCATGGAGGCGGCGGCGCGGGAGGCGGACGGGCCGGGGGCGCGCTTCGCGCCCGAATTCCTGCTGACGGCCATCCTGGCCCTCGCCACCGCCTGGTCGGCGGCGAGCCCCTTCGGCCCGAGACTCAGCCCCGGGCTGGCCACCGACCCCGCCACACTGCGGATGCAGATCGCCGACGCCGTGGCATCGATCACCGGGGCCCCGCGGACCGGCCCCTGATCGCACGCGCCGACTGGGGGGGAGCATCGCCTGGGCTCGCCTCGCTCGACCTTACGGCCGAACTCGACAGGTTCAAGGCGCATCAGACCGTGACCATCCCCAACGCCTCCCGCGTCGACTACACCGTCAACGGCCGCAGGACCCCGTGCGTCAGGCGACCGATTTCCTGGCGGCGGTCCAGGTGTTGCAGCGTCCGGGGGACGGCTTGGTGACCCCCCGATTCACCCAGTGCACGATCGTGGCGCCCTTCCCGTGCCAGCGGTCCTCCACACCCTGCACGTCGTCTCCGGTGCGGCGTTCGAGATCGAGGAACTCCCGCCAGTCGCTGCTGGGGCGGTGGAGGGACTTCCACACGCTGCCGATGAAAGCCCCGGCGAAACATGCAGTCTCAGAGGTGGGCCAGCAGGCCGTCCAGCGGCTGCGGCACGCGATCGAGCTCCAGTGCCGCGACGAGCGGGCCCGCGTAGCGGATCTTGCGGCCGCTGCCTGCTCCCATGAACCGGCGTAGCTGGTCGTGGGTGCTGCGTCCGCGCCATGTGGGTTGCTTCTGGAGTGTCCGAAAGGAGCCGAGTTCGCCCAGGGCATCGACGACGCGCTCGACCGTGGCGGTGCCGAGCGCGCGGATCAGCTCGTCTTCCAGGTCGGCCACGCACACGAAGAATCCGAGCGCCTCCAGATCACTTCTGGCGAGATCGGATCCGAAGCCGGCGCGCTCGAGCCCCCGCAGAAAGGCGCCTTGTTCGCCGGCGTCGCACAGACCGGCCAGCCGGAGATCGCGACCGAGAGGGCCGAACTCGCCGATGTGCGCCCCGATGTTCGTGGCACCGCCCATCGCCACAACGGAGATGCCTTCAGCCGCGAGGTTTCGGCCCCGGCGCTCGGCTAACGCCTCAATGGCCGACCTGTCGCTGATCCCCTCGACAAGGACCACCGTGTGCGGATGGTTCACGCGCCCAGCTTGCACCCAATGCGGCGACGTTTGTACCTGTTTTCCCGTGTTGACGGGACTCGCGGTCGGCGGGAGAACGGTCCGGATCCGGGTCTCGCGCTCGCGCTATCGCGGGGTCTGCACGCAGAACTCGTGGCCGTCGGGATCGGCCATGACCACCCAGCCGACCTCGCCCTGACCGATGTCGATACGCGTCGCCCCGAGGGAGATGAGACGATCGACCTCCGCTTGCTGATCGCCGTCGGCGGGTGGAGCGAGATCGAAATGCAGCCGCTCCTTGCCGATCTTCGGCGCCAGCGGCGGACCGCCCCAGGTGATCTTCGGGCCACCATGCGGCGAGCGGATTGCGGTCTCCTGGTCCTGATCCCAGACCAGCGGCCAGCCCAGAGCCTTGCTCCAGAAGTACCCGACCTCCTGCGAACCGTCGCACGCCAGCGCTCCGATGAATCCGCAGTCGGCGAGGAATTCGTTGTCCGGCCCGATCACGCAGAACTCGTTGCCCTCGGGGTCGGCGAGCACGACATGGTCCTCGTCCGGGCGCTGCCCGATGTCGATATGCCGGGCGCCGAGCCCGAGCGCCTTCGCCACCGTCTTCTGCTGGTCCTCAAGGGACGCGCTCGTCAGGTCGAAGTGCATCTGGTTCTGGCCGGTCTTCTGCTCCTGACTCGGAAGAAATCTGATCCGGAAGCCGGTGTCATCGCTCGGCAGAAGCGTGATGCCGTGTAGGGGGTCGTCGGCCATCTCCCAGCCCAGGACACCGGCCCAGAATCGCGCGAGACGGGACGGGTCGTGCGCGTCGAAGCAGAGTGCGACAAGGTGACACGTCATTCCGCTCCGCACCTCCATTCGCTGATACCGGTCGCGGACACGGCACGTCCTCCGCGGCCATGGGGGGTTCAACGCTAGGTGCTCGGGAACCTGTCTCGCGAACCAATTTCGGCTGGGTTCGCAGGCAAGAGCGGCAGGGACGCCCACGGCATCGACATGACGAGCCGCTGGGTTTGAAGGACGGCCGGCATCCGAGCGGGCTCGCACGGGTGCCGGAAGCCCGAGCGAAGGCTCAGAGGGGCGGAAGGTGGACGTGCCGACCTATAGGCCGGGGTCTTCCTGGGCAGGTCTCCAGCCTGGCAGGACTCCCCCGGTTCGCCCCTACCAGGTCTCCTGGGTGCCCCCGGTATCGAGACCCGACTACAGAGCCAGGCGCAGAGAAGGCCGGTACTCCGTTCCGGGAGGAGTACCGGCCTTCCTAGTGCGACATCACTTGTTGGTCATGATGACTACCCAACGAGGGGGACCGGCGTAAGCCTTCCCCATCTCGTCTGAGCAACCCTGGTCACAGCCGCAGCCCGGAATCACCATTTCGCACCTTCCTAAAGGTTTCGCATCTTGTCACTCTCAGTGTGAGTCCCTCGCACTGCCGGTCAAGGGAGATTAATCTCCCTCGCATGCCAGAACTTCACATCGAGGCAAGGGGGCTTCAGATCGGGGACGACATCGAACTTTCAAGGACGACCCCGAATAACCTCTTGGTGGACCGTAGTCGGCCTAGAAGTCAGGGGAGAAATTCTCGGAGTCGGCCAATTCACGCACATGGGAGCAACGGTCCTCGCGGAATGCATCCGCGAGGTTGGGCCAATAGATCTCGGCTTGGACGAGACGCACTGGCGTAACTTCGTTCTTCGCGCCGGACTCAACGAGGACACTCCGAAGATTCGCGTCACCGAGAAGAATCGAATCATCAGGAACCACAGCATCAAGGTTCGCAGAGCGGATGAATCCGGAGACTCCAAAAGTCTTGGATGGAAGATGAAGAACGCCGGCTGACGGCCCCCAGAAGCAACTCGTAGACCTGGACGGCGCGGTATCCCCTCTAGGGCCTGTGACCTATCTCACCGAGACCTATTTCGAACCCTCAGCGCGGGAGCAGCTCTTCCGCGCCGGCGCCGACGGCTGCCCAGTCGGTTGCCGGTTCGCGTTGTAAGCGTTGCGCCAGCCATGTCGCTCGATTGACGTGCTCGGCGCGGAGTGCATCCAGGTCCAACCGGACACCGCTCGGTGGCCCTGTCCGCTCCAATGCTCTGATTCTCCGCTTCATGGCGGTCATGAGCTCAAGGTCGAGTTGCTGGACGGCGGCGAGGAACGATTCGGTCGGGATTTCGACCTGACCGGCCGGGTCAGCTGTGAACCGGATGTCGCCATCGTCGTCATGCCGCCAGGTCACTGTCACCATGTCGAAATCGTCGCCGACGGTAC
The DNA here is from genome assembly GCF_006874465.1 of Microbispora bryophytorum. Taxonomy (GTDB): domain Bacteria; phylum Actinomycetota; class Actinomycetes; order Streptosporangiales; family Streptosporangiaceae; genus Microbispora; species Microbispora bryophytorum. The sequence continues at coordinate 139,228 of NZ_VIRL01000008.1, forward strand.
GCCAAGCCCTGACGCGGGGCGGTTGTCGGATGTAGCCGAGATCCAAGGCATGCTCGGCGTGCCACTCCGCGGCAATCATGGCTGCATCGCTGTCCATCGGCCGCCAGGAGTCGGGGTCGCTGGCCACGAAATCCAGGAGGTCGGTTGGCACCGGTTGGAGGACAGTGGGTGTCATCTCGTTGATGTCTTCCCATAGCCGAGCCACGTAGTAGTCGACATATTGGCGCTGCACGGCAGGATGGTCGGTTCGATGATGCTGAAGCGTTTCCGGTGAGTAGCGCAGCAACTCGTTGACCGGCCAGTTCTATCCAGTACCAGCCATCGGTTAGTCCAAACCAGTGCAGGTGACGATCCTCACGGCCCCAGGGGGAAACCTGGCCCAGTGGTGTCAACGCAAAGCGGAACCTGATCACCGAGCGCATGTTAGCTGCTCGGTGGACGTGTCTTCGATCCAGCGGTGCTCGGTATTACTTTTAATCAGGCAACGGCAACAGGTGTTCGAGCCAGGCCCGGTGTGGTGTCTACCTGCTCCGGAGCGTCCATCGTCGTCCGCGAGTGCCCCCGATGTGCCCCGAGCAGGAGTTGATCCGGGAGTCGGCCCGGCTCAGAGGGGCGGAAGGTGGACGAGCCGGCCTGTAGGCCGGGTTCTGTGATCAGCCACAAGGACTGACCGGCGGCCATCCATCTAGGACCGCCGTTGCCGGCGGCCTCAAGCGGTCTACCCGCGCGGCTCGGGCGGGCAGCCCTCAAACGTCGCGCGCGGGACGTTCCGGAGAACGTCCCTTCTTGACCTTGCTCCGGGTGGGGTTTACCGAGCCGCCCACGTCACCGTGGGCGCTGGTGGTCTCTTACACCACCGTTTCACCCTTACCCCCGCGAAGGGGGCGGTCTGTTTTCTGTGGCACTGTCCCGCGGGTCACCCCGGGTCGGCGTTACCGACCACCCTGCCCTGTGGAGCCCGGACCTTCCTCGGCAGGGCCGTGAGGCCCTGACGCGGCCGCCCGGCCGGCTCGTCCACCGTGAAGGTAAGCCTAGCGGCTTCCGAATCATTCCCCTGCCCGGCCGGAGGTCATGTGAAAACTCTCTGAGTTCTCCCGCCGGGCGGGAGCGTGAGACGACGCCGGCGCAGGTCGGGGGCGAACCGCTCACAGGAACCGCACAGATCCTCTCAGAGGTCGCGCAGACCGGTGGGCGAGCCTGCCTCCCATGATTGAGTTACGGCAGCTCACCAAGAGGTACGGCGAGGTCGCCGTCGTGGACGGCCTCAGCTTCGACGTACGGCCGGGCGTCGTCACCGGCTTCCTCGGGCCGAACGGCGCGGGCAAGACGAGCACGATGCGGATGATCCTCGGGCTCGACAGGCCGACGAGCGGGAGCGCGACGATCGGGGGGCGGCGCTACGCCGACCTGCCCGTACCCCTGCGGGAGGTGGGGGCGCTGCTCGACGCGCACGCCGTGCACCCGCGCAGGACCGCGTTCGACCACCTGCTCTCCCTGGCGTACGGCAACGGCATCGGACGGCGGCGGGTCGAGGAGGTGCTCGGGCTCGTGGGCCTGGCCGACGTGGCGGGACGGCGTCCCGGCGGGTTCTCCCTGGGGATGAAGCAGCGGCTCGGCATCGCGGTGGCGCTGCTGGGCGATCCCCCGGTGGTCCTGCTCGACGAGCCCGTCAACGGTCTGGACCCCGAGGGCATCCGCTGGATCCGCACGCTGACGCGGAGCCTGGCCGCCGAGGGCAGAACCATCCTGCTGTCCAGCCACCTGATGAGTGAGATGGCCCTCACCGCCGACCACCTCGTCGTCATCGGCCGGGGGCGGCTGATCGCCGACACCGGGCTGGAGACGTTCGTCCAGTCGGCCGCGCGGCAGGGGGTGCTCGTCCGCACCCCCGACGCGCGGCGGCTCGCCTCGCTGCTCCGGGAGTCCGGCGCCACCGTGCGGCCGGGCGCCGACGGCGGCCTGCTGGTGACCGTGATGTCCAGTGCCGAGGTCGGCGCTCTCGCCGCCGCTCACGGAATCGTCCTGCACGAGCTCACGCCTCGGCGAGCCTCTCTGGAGGAGGCCTATCTGGAGCTGACCGGCGACAGCGTCGAGTTCGCCACGAGTGCCGCCGGGGTCGTGTCATGACCGCGTACGGCGTGCTGCGCTCGGAGTGGGTGAAGTTCCGCAGCGTCCGGGCCATGCTCGGCTGCCTGGCCGGGGCTGTGGTGGCGGCGGGATCGTACGGCTATCTGTTCGGCATGGCGGCCGCACGCGAGTATCTCGGCGCGTCGGCCGCGGACCGGGCGGCCTTCGACCCCACGGAGACGGCCTTCCGCGCTCTCGTGCTGGCAGGGGTGCTCGTCAGCGCGGTCGGCGTACTGGCCGTGACCACCGAGTACGCCGCGGGAACGATGCCGGTGAGCATCACCGCCCTGCCGAGACGCGGGCTCCTCCTCCTCGGCAAGGGGGCCGTCGTCGCGCTGACCACGCTCCTCATCGGGCCGCCGCTGGCGCTCCTGTCGTTCACGCTCAGTCAGGCGGCGCTGGCCGCGCAGGGCCTGCCGAGCGCCGGAGCCGGTGATCCGGGCGTGCCCGCGGCGCTGCTGGGCGCGGGCCTGTTCACCGGCCTGATCGGGCTGTACGGAATGGCGCTCGGGTTCCTGCTGCGCAGGTCGGCGGGGGCCATCTCGCTCGGGACGTTCCTTCTGATCCTGCCGGGCATGGCGAGCCTGTTCCCGAAGCCGGTGGCCAGGTGGATCGTCACCTGGTGGCCGAGCGCGGCGGGCGCACGGATCTTCGCGGTCCATCCCGGCACCGAGCTGCTCGCGCCGCTCGCGGGCGCCGGTGTGCTCGCCGCCACCGTGCTCGTCCTGCTCTGCGCCGCCGTCGCCGTCTTCCAGCGGCGGGACGCGTGATGGCGGGCGCCCGGGCCCTGGCGTACCAGACCACGTGCGGAATCGGCGCGGCCCTGCTGGGCTTCGCGGCGATGGCCGTCGTCGCGGCGCTCGGCGTCGCGGGCGCGGGCGCCCTCGTCCTGGTCCTCGCCCTGCTTCACGGCCGGCCACGCCCGGCGTCCGCAGCCGTGGCACCTGGGGTGGACACGGCGCAGGCGGTGGAAACTGCGCAGGCGGTGGACACGGCGGACGCGGGGCGGCCTTCGCCGGCCGCGGCGCAGGCGATCCGGATCGTGTCGTCCCTGGTCGCCTGCCTCGCGCTGCTCGCGCTGACCGCGGCGGCGGCTCGGGGCACCGTCGTGCTGGGTACGGGCGGGCTCCGGGCGGCTTTCGAGCCGCGGGCGCAGAGCGTGGCGGCCGGCGGTCTCGTCCGCGTCGGCCTGGTGCTGCTGATCTGCCCGGCGCTCACGCGCCTCACTCCGACACGGCCCGCCGTACGGGCCGCCGTACGGGCCATGCTGGGTGTGTGGGCGGGAGTCGCGCTGGTGGCGACGCTGCTGGGCGTCGCGGCGGCGCTCCCGGCCCTGCCGGGGGCGGGCCTCGCCGTGCTGGGCGCGCCCAACGCCGCCTTCGGGGCTCTGTCGGCCACCGCCGGATCCTCCTCCGCGTCCGGGCCGGGAGAGACGATCTCGGGCCTCACGGCCCTGATGCCCGGACTCGCCCTGAGGCCCCCGGGTGCGGGCGGTGCGGCGTGGACCGGCACACCTGTGCCTCAAACCGGGGGCGCATGGGTCTGGGGAGTATGGGCCGGGGGCGCCGCCCTGGCCGTGCTCGCGGGAGTGCTCGCCGCCATGCTCACGCCCGCCTCCGCGTACCGTACGCCGCGCACGGCGGTGTACGCGGCGATGTGGACGGGGCTGGTCGTCGCCGTCGCGGTCCCCGTCCTGGCGGCGCTCAGCGCGGTGTCCCTGGATGTGACCGCCACGCTGCAGGGGCGTGTCCTGCCCGTCGCGCGCCTCGGAAGCGACCCCTGGGAGGCGGCCTGGCGGGCGGTGCTCCTGATGGTGCCGCCCGCGGCGCTTCTCGCGGCCTCGGGGGCCGCGCTCGCCGGGCGGGTGCGGGTGCTCGCCGCGTACCGGCCTGTACGCCGGGCTTAGCACCGCGTACCTATTCTTCCGCTGATCGGCGAAGGGAGGCCGGGGTGGACGGGTGGCATCTGCTGGTGGTCGACGACGAACCCGTGGTGCGGGAACTGCTGGCGGCCACGCTGCGCTTCGCGGGATACGAGGTGACCTCGGCCGCCACCGGGTCGCAGGCCCTGGAGATCGCGCGGGACACGCCGCCCTGCCTCGTGCTCCTCGACGTCATGCTGCCCGACATGGATGGTTTCGAGGTCATGCGCCGTCTCCGGAAGCTTCCCCGCCGACTGTCCGGCGGCCGTCCCGATCAGGTGCCTGTGCTGTTCCTGACCGCGCGCGACACCACGCAGGACAAGATCAACGGGCTGCGTCTGGGCGGCGACGACTACGTGACCAAGCCGTTCGACCTGGAGGAGCTGCTCGCCCGGATCGAGGCCGTGCTCAGGCGCGCCGGGGCCGCCCCCGAGGACCGCACGCTGCGGGTGGCCGACCTCGAACTCGATCCGGAGGGCCTTCAGGTGCTTCGGGCGGGCACTCCCGTGCGGCTGTCGCCGACCGAGTTCCGCCTGCTCCACTATCTGGTGCTCAACGCCGGGAGGGTGGTGTCCAAGGCGCAGATCCTGGAGCACGTCTGGCGGTACGACTTCGCCGGGGACTCCAGCATCGTGGACACGTACGTGAGCTATGTGCGCCGCAAGGTCGACAGAACCGGGCCCAAGCTGATCCACACCATGCACGGGATCGGATACGTGCTGCGCGGGCCGCGCTCATGACGGCGCGCACGAGCCGTCCGGCACCGCGCCCGCGTGGCCTGTCAGCGGGCTTACGCGACCTGTCACCGCGCCCGCGCGGCCGGTGGCCGCGCTCAGGCGGCCTGTCGCTGCGTGGGCGGCTTCTGCTCACCACCATGGCCCTGCTCACGGCCGGGCTCGCGATCAGCGGCGCGGTCGCGGTCGCCACGCTGCGGGCCCACCTCATCGAACGCGTGGACCGGCAGCTCACCCCGATGGCCACGGTCCTGGCGCGGGTCCCCGCCCTGCTGGTCGCCGTGCCGGCCGCGCCGCAGAGCCGCCAGCTGCTGGGCGCCCTGCCCGGCATGGACCTGATCGACCAGGTGTACGTCGCGTACCTGCGCGCCGACGGCACCGTCGAGCAGGAGGGCGATCCGTGGCCGCGGGACGGGCAACAGGACGGGCAACGGAGTGGGGGCCTGTCACTCCCCCGGCTCGACACCGCCGCGGTCGAGCGGCGTGCCGGGCGGCCGTTCGACGCGACCGGCCCAGGCGGCAGGTGGCGGGTCGTCGCCGTCCCGCGGCCCGCCTCGGCGACGGCGCCCGCCGCCGCGTCCGGCAGCGTCGTCGTGGCGGCGTCGCTCGGCGGCGTGAGGTCCACCGTCGGCCGCCTGACGACGGTCTGCGCGGCGACCGCGGCGGCGCTCGTGACGTCGCTCGCCGTCATCGGATGGTTCGCCGTACGGCGGGGGTTGCGGCCGTTGCGGCGTATCGAGGAGACCGCCGCGGCCATAGCCGGGGGCGACCTGTCGCGGCGCGTCCCCGCGTTGGCCTCGCCCCGGACCGAGGTCGGCCGGCTGGGGGCCGCCCTGAACGTCATGCTCGGCCAGCTGGAGGCGGCCTTCGCCGAGCGGGAGCGGGCGCAGGCCCGGATGCGCCGCTTCGTCGCGGACGCCAGCCACGAGTTGCGCACTCCGCTCTTCGGCATCAAGGGGTTCGCCGAACTGCACCGGATGGGCGGGCTGCCCGACGCCGATCTCACCCTCGGCCGCATCGAGAGCGAGGCGGGGCGCCTGGTCCGGCTCGTGGAGGACCTGCTCCTGCTGGCCCGCCTGGACGAGGGCGAGGACGCCCTGCCCATGGACTTCGCGCCCATGGACCTGCGGACGCTCGCCGCCGACGCCCACAACGACCTGCGCGCGCTGGACCCCGGACGGGAGGTCACGCTGACCGGGCCGGACGGCGGGCCACCGGGTGCGGCGCCGGTTCACGGCGACGAGGCGCGGCTGCGCCAGATGGTCTCCAACCTGGTGGGAAACGCCGTCGCCCACACCCCGCCGGGCACGCCGGTGCGGATCGGCGTCGGCACGGCCGGCGGGGGCGGGGTCCTGGTGATCGCCGACGAGGGGCCCGGGATGCCCGCGGAGGAGGCCACCCGGGTGTTCGACCGTTTCTACCGGGTGGACGGCTCACGCACCCGCACCGGCGCCGGAGGCGCCGGGCTGGGCCTGGCCATCGTCCGGTCGATCGTCGCCGCGCACGGGGGCACGGTGGAGCTGCGGACACGGCCCGGCGAGGGGGCCGCCTTCCGCGTCGTCCTGCCCTGCACGCCACTGTCTCCACACGGCCAGACCGGGCCGGACACGACCTAGCTTCGCGTGACGTCCCTGACGAACACGACCCCGTCGTAGGCGGCGAGGTGGGCCGGGTCCAGCGCGGAGTAGCCGAACCAGGGAGACTCGCGGGGGGCGGGCCGCGCGTCGCCGAGGGCGGCGGCCAGGCGGCGGGCGTCGACGACGTAGCGGTCCTCGGGGATCGCGTAAAGGAGCCCTTCGAGCGTGTCCGGGGGCGGCGCGTCCACTCCCTGGTGCCGGATCGTGCCGACCGCCGTGGCCAGGAAGGCGTATCCCTCACCCAGGTGGGCGCTCGCGATCGCACCGGAGCTCCACCATTCGAACGGCGTGCCGCCCAACCGCATCGTGCTCTTGCTCCGCTGGAAATGCGCGTTGTGGGCGTGGACCAGGGCCGGGCCCCGCTCGGCGGCGGCGAGGAGATTGGCGGCGATCATCGAACTGCGCAGGCCCAGCAGGCGCGGCATGCGGCCCGGTGACGTGTCGGCCATCCAGTGGTGGTAGCGCAGCAGGCCGGTGGCGGCACGCCCGTACAGGTGCGCCCGGTCCCAGTCGTCCCCGGAGGACACCGCGACCAGGTGCGGCGTCTCCGCGTCGAGCAGCGCCACGAGATCGTCGGCGAGCAGCCGCAGCTTTCCGGCCTCGGCCGACTGCCCCACGGATTGGGACGGGTCCATCATCGTGGCGGGATTGGCCCAGCGGCCGTCGGGGCCGAGCAGGCGGTCGAGTGTTTCCGCATCACAGGGGAGCAGGTCCGCGTCCACCCGGGCCGCGAGGTAGCCGTGCAGAGCGGTGAGGGCCTGCCGCGGGCTCGCGGCGTGGCTCATCTCCAGCGGACCGTCGAGACCGGCGAAGCGCAGCCGCTCGGCCACGGGCCGGCCCTCGTTGTAGGCGCGCATCCAGCGCACGAGCTCCCGGTTGGCCGCGGACGCGCCCCAGCCGTGGCTGAATCCGCGCTCCATGACCTCGTCGAGGGAGCCCGTGCCCGAGGTGACGTAGTCGTCCACGACCAGGCCCATCAGGCAGTCGCTCTCGATCCCGATCGTCCGGTAGCCCTCCTGCTCGACGAGCTGCCGGAAGAGCTCGTTGCGCACGTCGAGCAGGAGGTCCTCACCGTGGGTGGGCTCGCCCAGCGCGAGCAGCCGCGGCCGGGCCGGAAGCAGCCTCATGACGGAGGCGGCCTCGACGGGACGGACGGTGTCCTTGATGCCGGTATCCATACCTTCAACGGTATCGTTGAAGTATTTCGTGGAGACTTAACCGTTAAAACGCCAGAACGATAGAGAGAAACCCTCAATTGGCGACTTCAAGCGCCCCGGCGGCGGGTGCGGCTTGCCCGGGTGGGAAAACGCCGACGCCGCGGGGGCACGGCTAAGCGTGCGGCCCCGCGGCGTGTCGCCTCGGCAGAGAGCGGGCCTCTCAGTGGAAAGCGCGGCGCCCTGTCAGAGGGCACCCTGTGAGAACAGCGCCCTAGGAGCAGCGCCCTGTAAGAGGGCCCTGTGAGAGCGGCGCCTTGTGAGCGGCGTCAGGAAAGGTGGGCGGTGTCGTTGAGCGCCCGTACGACGGCGGGCCCGTCGGCGTAGTAGTCGATCGCCGACAGACAGGCCAGGTCGAGATGCATCCGATAGAGGGCCTCCGGCGGAGCGCCCAGCGCGAGGCGGACGAGCATCTTGATCGGGGTCACATGGGAGACCACGACCACGCTGCGGCCTTCGTGGGCCTTCACGATGCGGTCCCTCGCCTGCTCGACCCTGAGAGCGGTCGACGCGAAGCTCTCCCCGCCGGGCGGCGCGACGTCGGGGTCGGCCAGCCAGGCCGCCAGTTCGCGGGGCCAGCGCTGCTGGATCTCGGCGAACGTGTGCCCCTCCCACTCGCCGAAGTCGGTCTCGCGGAGGTCGTGGTCGACCAGCACCGCCAAACCCGTCCGGGCGGCCACCGCCTCCGCCGTCTGCCGGGCGCGCGCGAGCGGGGAGGCGACGATCACCTCGACCTCGTACGGCTGCCGCGACAGGCGCAGGGCGGCGGCCTCGGCCTGCGCGAGCCCCGTCCGGGTGAGCGACGGGTCGCCCAGCCCCGAGAACCGCTTGTCCACCGACAGCGGGGTCTGCCCGTGCCTGAGCAGGAGCAGGGACGTGGCGACGCGCGTGGCCCGGGGCATCCACCCATGCCCGCGCCTGTCGTGGGACGTGGCCGTTCCGGCCGCCGCGTCCGCGCCTCCGCCGGCGGTCCCCGCACCGGTCGCGCCGGAGGTCCCCGCGCGCTCACCGGCGGTTTCCCCGACGGCGGCGACCGGAGCCCGGGCGGCGAGAGCAGGGGCACCGAGAGTAGGGGCACCGAGAGCACGGGCGCCGGGATCGGCGTCGAACAGCGAGGGCGCGTCGATGTTGGGCGGCTCCGCGCCGGGCTCGACGGCCGGGGCGGAGTCCGGCGCCGAGGTGAGCGCGCTCGCCCGCCAGGTCTCCCCCCGGGCCGCCGCGTCCATCGCCTCGTTGGCGAGCCGGTCGGCGTGGCTGTTGCGCTCGCGCGGAATCCACGTCCAGGTGACCCGGAACCGCCGGGCCAGGCCCGCCGCCTCCAGGGCGAGCGGCCGCAGGCCCTCGTGCTTGACCTTCCACCGGCCGGCCATCTGCTCGATGACCAGCTTGGAGTCCATCCGCACCTCGACCTGAGCGCCCTCCGCGCCGAGCGCGAGCAGCGCACGGAGCCCGGCGATCAGGCCGCGGTATTCGGCCACGTTGTTGGTCGCGGTGCCGATCGACTCGGCGGCCTCGGCGAGCACCCGCCCGGCCTCGTCCTTGACCACCGCGCCGTACCCGGCCGGGCCCGGATTGCCCCGCGACCCCCCGTCGGCCTCGACGGTGAACTCCACGGCGACCGTCACAGACCCGACTCGCCCGTACGGACCAGGATGCGGCGGCACTCCTCGCAGCGGACCACCTCGTCGTGGGCGGCGGCCCGGATCCGGTTGAGGTCGGCGATCGACAGGGTCGTGCGGCAGCCGAGGCACCGGCCGCCGTGCAGCATGGCGGCGCCGATGCCGCTCTGCTCGCGCATCTTCTCGTACAGCCCGAGCAGGTCGGCGGGGACGTCGGCGGTGATCACGGACCGGCCGGAGGTCAGCTCGCCGGCCTCCTTGTCGATCTCCGCGAACGCCGCGTCCCTGCGGTCCTCGGCGGCGCGCAGCGTGCCGGTCACCTCTTCGCGCTCCGCCTTGAGCGCGGCGACCCGGGCGTCGGCCGCCTCCCGGCGCTCCATGATCTCCAGCACGATCTCCTCCAGGTCCGACTGCCTGCGCCGCAGCGAGACGATCTCGGACTGGAGGCTCGCCAGGTCCTTCGGCGAGGAGACCTGCCCGGAGTCGAGGCGCTTGGTGTCGCGCTCGACCCGGACGCGTACGGCGTCCACGTCCGACTCGGCCTTGGCCTGGTCGCGGGCGAGGTCGCCGGCCTCGGTCTCGGCGGCGATGATCTGCGTGGAGACCTGGGCCAGCCTCTTGGACAGCTCGTCGATCTCGGCGAGCTCCGGCAGGCTGCGGCGACGATGCCGCAACCGGTCGAGGCCGGTGTCGAGCTCAGCGAGATCGAGCAGACGCTTCTGTGCTTCCGGTGCGGCCTTCATCCCAAATCCCTCAAGATGCTCGGGGGTCCAAGTCGGTGGTCGTCGCCGTCCAGGCGTCCGTGACGGCGTCTGAGACGCGCGCCTCAACAGTAATGCCCCTGGCCGCCAATGCTGACGTCAGACGCCGGGCGGCGTCCGCGAGCCACGGCCATTCGGTGGCCCAGTGGGAGGCGTCGACCAGCGCCGGCCCGTCCGCCTCCATGTGCTCACTCGCCGGATGGTGCCGCAGATCGGCCGTGAGGAAGACGTCCACGCCCGCGGCCCTGGCCGTGCCCAGCAGGGAGTCGCCCGCACCGCCGCAGACGGCGACGGTCCTCACCGGCCGGCCGGGGTCGCCCGCGACCCGCAGCGGCCCCGCCGTGCGGGGCAGGCCCGAGGCGGCCAGCGCGGCGAACTCGCGCAGCGGCATCGGGGCGGGCAGCTCTCCGATGCGGCCGAGCCCGCGGCGCGGGTCGTCGGCGGACGGCTGGAGCGGCCGCAGGTCCCCCCGCAGGCCGACGGCCCGCGCGAGCGCGTCGGAGACCCCCGGGTCGGCGACGTCGGCGTTGGTGTGCGCGGCGTAGAGCGCGGCGCCGCCGCGGATGAGCCGGTGCACGACCCGGCCCTTGAAGGTCGTGGCGGCGACGCTCGTGGTGCCGCGCAGGTAGAGCGGGTGGTGGGTGACGACGAGGCCGGCCCCCCAGCCGAGGGCCTCGTCCACGACCACGGCGACCGGGTCGACCGCGAACAGGACCTTCCGTACGGCCTGCTCCGGGTCGCCGCAGACGAGGCCGACCGCGTCCCAGGACTCGGCCCACGAGGGGTCGTACAGCGCCTCCAGGCACTCGACCACCTCGGCGAGGGTGCAGGAGATCGATTCCACCCGCGCACACTACAGCCTGCTGGCGGAACGACCCGGGAAGAGTAACGTCCCATTTGACGCCCCACCGCCAGGAAGGATCCCCAGCGTGCCCGTTGATCAGCAGAGCCTGCACGTCAGCTCCGTGGTCGCCGACACCCACAACGACCTGCTCATGGCCGTCTCCGCCCGGCCGCCCGCGACATGGGCCTCATTCTTCCGCGAGCGGTGGCTCCCCCAGCTCGTCGAGGGCGGGGTCGACGTGCAGGTGCTGCCCGTGTTCGTGGAGAGCCAGTTCCGCCCGGAGGGCGCGCTGCGCCAGACCCTGCGGATGATCGAGTGCGCCCACGTGCTGGCCGAGGGCAACCCCGGCACGGTGGCGCTGTGTCAGGACGGGCAGCAGATCGACGCGGCCCTCGCCGCCGGGAAGATCGCCCTGGTGCCGGCCCTGGAGAGCATGCCGGGGATCGACGAGAGCGTCGAGCTGATCCCGACCCTGCACCGCCTCGGAGTCCGCGTTGCCTCGATCGCCCACTGGGGCCGTACGGCTCTCGCCGACGGCAGCGGCCAGGACGGCACCGGCTCCAGGCTCACCAGTCACGGGGTCGAGGCGCTGGCTGAGATGGAGCGGCTCGGCATGCTCTTCGACGTCTCGCACCTTGGCGCCACGGGCGTCGGGCACGTGCTGGAGATCGCGACCCGGCCCGTCATCGCGACCCACTCCTCCGCGCGGGCCCTGCGCGACCACCACAGGAACCTCACCGACGAGCAGCTCAGGGGCATCGCCGCGGGCGGCGGCGTCGTCTGTGTGAACTTCCTCGCCGCCTTCCTCACCGAGGACGCCCGCTCGGCCACGATCGACCACCTCGTGGACCACATCGAGCACGTCGCGGGCGTCGCCGGCATCGACCACGTCGGCCTCGGCCCCGACTTCATGCGCGAGGTGAACGAGGACCTCACCCCGCCGTGCTGCGAGGGCTTCAGCTACTCCGGGATCGACGCCGACGCCGCGATCCCGGGGCTGGAGGGCCCGCGCGGCCTGCCGCTGGTGACCGACGCGCTAGTCAAGCGGGGCTTCTCCGACGAGGAGATCCAGAAGATCCTGGGCGCCAACGTGATGCGCCTGTTCCGCGCCGAGCTGGGCCGCCCGGCTCATGACCTCGCTCACGCCCCGGCCCGGGAGCGGCCCGAGCCGGAACGGCCACGGCCGTGAATCCGGAGGCCATGCTGGCCGACCTGGAGGAGCTGGTGCTCTGCGAGTCGTATTCCGCCGACCACGAGGCCGTGGCGCGCAGCGCCCGCGTCGTGGGGGCGCTGGGCCGCAGGCTGCTGGGGGCCGAGCCGGAGACCCTGGTGATCGACGGGGTGACCCATCTGCGCTGGTCGTTCGGCCCGCCGCGGGCCCTGCTGCTGGGCCACCACGACACCGTCTGGCCGGTCGGCACGCTGCGCGAGCACCCCTGGTCGGTGCGGGACGGGGTCGCGCGGGGGCCCGGCGTGTTCGACATGAAGGCCGGCCTCGTTCAGCTCTTCCACGCGGTCGCGTCGCTGCCGTCGCCCGAGGGTCTGACCGTGCTCGTCGTCGGGGACGAGGAGCTCGGCTCACCGACCTCCCGCCCCCTGATCGAGTCGATCGCGTCGCGGTGCGCCGCCGCGTTCGTGCTGGAGGCCAGCGCGGACGGCGGCGCGCTGAAGACGGCGCGCAAGGGCATCTCGCGGTATGAGCTGACCGTGCACGGCCGGGCCGCGCACGCCGGCCTCGAACCCGAGCGGGGGGCCAACGCCGGCATCGAGCTGGCCCACCAGGTGCTGGCCATCGCGGGCATCGCGGCCCGGGTCGAGTCGTCGTCCAGGGCGGGGGCGACGTCGGTGACCCCCACCATGCTGACCGCGGGGACGAGCACCAACACGGTGCCGGCCCGGGGCCGGGTGGCGGTCGACGTCCGCGTGCCCGACCGGGCGGCGCAGCGCCGGGTGGACGAGCTGATGCGCGCGCTGGCCCCGCGCACGCCGGGCGTCCGGCTGGAGCTGCGCGGCGGGCCGAACCGCCCGCCCCTCGATGCCGCCGCCTCCGCCGGGCTCTTCGACGTCGCCGTACGGCTCGCGGCCGAGCTGGGCATGGCGCCGCTGCGCGGGGCGGCCGTCGGCGGCGGCTCCGACGGCAACTTCACCGCGGGCGTCGGCTGCCCCACGCTCGACGGCCTGGGCGCGGTGGGCGGCGGCGCGCACGCCGCCGAGGAGCACGTCCTGGTCGCCGAGATGCCGGTCCGCGCCCGTCTGGTCGCGGCCCTGGCCGCGTACGTGCTGTCGGGCGGGCCGATCGGCCTCGGCGACGACGTCGGCCCCATGGCGGGAGACACGAGGCGGACCGCCCGGGAGACCGCGTGAACCCGGAAGAGCGCGTGGGCGCCGGGGACCCGGGGAACCACGTCGTCGCGTGGGACCAGGCGGCCGGGGCCGCCGCGCGGCGCGGCCTGCGGATCGCCGAGTTGCGCACGGTCGCCGAGTTCGAGCGGGTGGTCCGGCTGTTCGACGTCATCTGGCGCCCCGAGCCATGGAACCCTCCGATCACGGCGGAGCTCATGCGGGCGCTGACCCACGCGGGCGGATATGTCGCCGGGGCGTTCGACGGCGCGGAACTCGTCGGGGCCGCCGTCGCCTTCCTCGCGGCGCCCGCGGGGCAGGCGCTGCACTCGCACGTGACCGGCGCCGTGCGGCCCGGCGCCGGGTTCGCGCTCAAGCTGCACCAGCGGGCCTGGGCCCTGGAGCGCGGGCTGAGCCGGATCACCTGGACCTTCGATCCCCTCGTGCGGCGCAACGCCCACTTCAACCTGGCCAAACTGGCCGCCCTGCCGGAGGAGTACCTGCCCGACTTCTACGGTCCGATGGGCGACGCGGTCAACGCCGGCGACGAGTCCGACCGCGTCCTCGCGGTGTGGCGGCTGGACGACCCGCGGGTGGCGCGGGCGTGCGACGGCCTGCCGCACCGGCCCGCGGGCGCGGACGGCGCGGTGGCCGTGCTCGCCGAGCGGGACGGGTGCCCGGAGTTCCTGCCCGCGGACGGCCCGGCGGTGCTCGTCGCCGTGCCCGCGGACGTGGAGACCCTGCGCCGCGCCGCCCCGGAAAGGGCCAAGGCCTGGCGGCACGCCGTACGCGAGGTGCTGGGCGGGCTGATGGCGCAGGGCCGTCCGGTGACGGGCTTCGCCGGCGGCTGCTACGTCGTCGAACGGCGCTCCCCCGCCCCCGGATGAGATCTGCGGCGTGACCGGGGCGCAGGGTACGGGGCCGGAATGGGTAGAGACCGGACAGCGGCGTCCCGGCCACGGCGGCGATCACCGGCAGAGGTAACGTGCCAAGTGAGCCGGGTGGGGACACGCGACGGCGGCCACGAGGCCTTATTGATCATCTGATTACCGGGGGGAATCAGGTGAGCGGGTGGCGGGGATCCTCGGTGCGGATCCGCTTGACGGTGCTGGCGAGCACGGTGATGGCGCTGCTGTGCGCCGTCGCCGTGCTGCTGGTCCTCGGCGTCCTGCACGGCACCGCCCAGCGGTACAGGACCGACGAGATCACCACCACCGCCGTACGCCTCGCCTACCAGGCCAAGCGCGACCGGCTGCCTCCGGTGCTGCTGGACCAGCGCGTGGCCGGCGTGCAGGTGATCGACCACAACGGCCGGATCGTCTCCGTCAGCGACACCCTGATGGGCCGCCCGCGCATGGCCGCGTTCCGGCCGGAGCTGACGACTCCGGAGACGAGCAAGGTGCTGTGCACGTCCCCGGCGTTCCCGGACCGGTGCATGGTCGTCGTCGCGTTCCGCTTCCACAACACCGGCGGTCTGTGGACGATCTACGCGGCCGAGGACACCGTGCCGCCGTATGTCAACGGCCCGCTGCTGGCGGCGCTCCTCGGCGGCTCGCTCCTGCTGGTCGGGCTGACCGCGCTCGGCACCTACCAGACCGTGCGCAAGGCGCTCGGCCCGGTGGAGGCGATCACGAGCAAGCTGGCCAGGATCACCGCGACCGACCTGAGCCAGCGCGTGCCGGTGTCGAAGTATCACGACGAGATCCAGCGGCTCGCCGAGACCGCCAACCAGACCCTGGACCGGGCGGAGACGGCCGTCGAGCGGCAGCGGCGTTTCGCCTCCGACGCCTCCCACGACCTGCGCAGCCCGCTGACCGCGATGCGTACGGAGATCGAGGAGGCGTTGCTGCACAGTGAGGACGCCGACTGGCCGGCCACCGGGCGCGCCCTGCTGAGCAGTTGCGACCGCCTGCAGGCGCTGGTGACCGACCTGCTCCAGCTCGCGCGCCTCGACGCCGGCGCCTCACCCCGGCGCGAGCCCTCCGACCTCGGCGGCCTCGTCGCCCGTGAGCTCGATCGCAGGTCGCGCAAGGTGGAGGTGGTGCGGCACCTGACGCCGGGAGTGGTCGTCGTCGTCGACCGGCTGGCCCTGGCCCGCCTGCTCAACAACCTCCTCGACAACGGCGAGCGGCACGCGGTGTCCATGCTCTCGGTGACCGTGCGGCGGGAGGGCGGCAAGGGCGTGCTTGAGGTGCTCGACGACGGCGCGGGAATCCCGCCCGACAAGCGGGAGCTGGTCTTCCAGCGCTTCGCCCGGCTCGACGACGGCCGGTCGAAGGACGCCGGCGGCACCGGGCTCGGACTGTCCATCGCCCGTCAGATCGCCCAGGCGCACGGGGGGACGCTCACGATCGAGGACAGCGACAAGGGCGCCCGCTTCGTGCTGCGGCTCCCGCTCGCGCCCCCGCGCTGACCGGTCACTCCTCCTCGGGTACGACGATCACGGTGGGCACCGGGGTGCGCAGGGCCTCGGCGACCGCGTCCTCCAGCTCGCCCGGCGTCTTGACGGCACGGCCCCGCGCGCCGTACGCGACGGCGAGTGCGGGGAAGTCCGGCGCGTGCAGGTCCACGGCGACCGGCCGCATGCCCCGCTCCCGCATCTCCTCGCGGATCTCCCCGAAGCCGCCGTTCGCGAAGACGACGACCGGCAGGCTCAGCTGGAGCTCCACCGCCGTGGCCAGCTCCTGCAGGCTGAACTGGAACGCCCCGTCGCCCGCCAGCGCCACCACGGGGACGCCGGGCCGGCCGAGCTTGGCCCCGATGGCGGCCGGCAGCGCGAAGCCGAGTGTGCCGAACCCGGTCGGGAACAGGAACCGGCCGGGTGGGTCCATCGGCATGCCGACGAGCGCGCCGTGGTAGACGCACATCGAGTTGTCCCCCACCACGACGCTCTCCTTGGGCAGGGCCCGGCGCAGCGCCGCGAGCTGGCCCGACCATCTGCGGGTGAGCTCGTCGAACTCCGCTCCGTGACCGATGCCGGCATCCCGCTCCCGGCGCGGACGCGGCACGACGCCCTGCCGGTCGAGCCGTTCGGCCAGCCCGCGCACGGCGAGCTCCGCGTCCGCGACGATCGCCACGTCGGCCACGTGGTCGCCGTGCATCTGCCCCGGGTCGATGTCGATGCGCACGAGGCGGCCGGACAGGGCGAACTCGTCGTCCCACAGGTCGGCCGGGCCCAGCTCGGTGCCGACGGCCAGCACGACGTCGCACGCGGCCAGCCACCGGCGGACGGCCGCCAGGTGCAGCGTGGTGCCGAGCGCCAGCGGGTGGCTCTCCGGCACGGCGCCCTTGCCGTTGACCGTGGTCACGACCCGCGCGCCGAGCCGCTCCGCCAGGCGCATCGTCAGGCGCCCCACCGGGGGCTCGTCCTCCCCCGGGGGCCGCTCACCCGGGCATTGGGCGCCGCCGCCCAGCACGAAACCCGGGCGGCGCGCCGTGCGCAGCAGCCCGGCCGCCACGTCGAGGGCCTTCGGATCGGGCTCGCGGCGAGTGATCCGGTACGGCGGGACGATCTTGACCGGGCCCTTCAGGTCGAGCAGGTCGAAGGGGATCTCGATGTGGACCGGCCGGGGGCGTCCCTCAGCGAAGCGGCCGAAGGCCCGGGCGACGGCGGCGGGGATCTCCCGCACGGTCGTCACGCGGTGGCTCCAGGCGCACAGCGCGTCGATCGCCCGCGACTGGTCCCTGCTCTCGTGCAGGTAGCCGCGGCCGTCACGGGGATGGCCGGTGGGGACGCCCGGGGAGATGAGCAGGATCGGGGAGGAGTCGGAGTACGCCTGCCCGAGTGCCGTGGCCGCGTTGACCACGCCGGGCCCGGTGGTGGTGACGACGACGCCGGGCCTGCCGGTCACCCTGGCGTACCCGTCGGCGGCGTATCCCGCGCCCTGCTCGTGCCGGGGCGTCACGCAGTGCACGCCGGCCCGGTCGAGCTCCTCGTAGATCGCGAGGTTGTGAGTGCCCGGAATGCCGAAGATCGTGTCGACGCCGTGCAGCCTCAGCGCCTCGACCAGGGCGCGCGCCCCCGTGGGCGTCGTGATCGTCCCCGGATGGGGGATCGGGTCATGGCCGTCCACTTATCACTTCCCGGGAGAGCGGAGGGGTTTCCCTTGGGTTTCCCACAATGGTTTCCCCTTCCGGGCACCGCCCTACCGTTCCGCGTGCCGGATTTTTCAGAAACGGGGGCGCGGACGCGTTCCGACCTCGTGCTCGTCCGATCCGTACGTCAGCACATTCTCAATGGACTTCACGGCCTGGCGCACCATCCGGTGCATCGCCTCGGCGGTGTGGGAGGCGATGTGCCCGGTTACCAGAAGGCGGTCGGGGAAATCCCGCCGCAATTCGCCGGCCTCCTCGCATTCCTGACCGTAGAAGCCGTCGAAGACCGCCATGCTGACGCGGCCTTTCTCCAGGCCTGCGTAGAGGGCGCCGGGACTGACGATCGCCGGGCGGGCGGTGTTGACGAGGATGGCGCCTTCCGGCATCCGGCTGATCACCGACGAATCGATCATCGATCTGGTCTCGCCGGTCTCCGGCACCATGACCACGAGGATGTCGCTGCCCGCGGCCAGGTCGAGCAGGGGCAGGTAGGAGATGCCGAGGTCCCGCTCGGCGTCCGGCCTGCGGGTGCGGCTGTAGTAGGACACTCGGACACCGAAGCCCCGGCGCAGGATCTCCGCGATCCGCCGGCCGTTCGCGCCCATGCCGATGATGCCGACGCGGCGGGCGGCGAGTTCGTGCGGCAGTTCGTCTGAGCCCTGCCAGCCGGGGACCCGCTCGCCCAGATGCCGCGGGATGCCCAGGTTGGCGTTGACGATCTGCGTGACCGTGAACGTGGCGACCGCGTCGGTGGCCGCCCCCGGCGTGTTCGTGACCGCGATGCCCAGCCGGTCGGCCGCCGCCACGTCGACGAAGTTCTCGTAGCCCACGCCGAGGAAGGCGACGACCTTCAGCGTCTTGGCCTTGCGCAGCACTCGCGCGGTCGCCCGCTCCTCGCCTCCGTGCAGGTAGGCGACCGCCCCCCGCAGTTCGCGCGCCAGCAGGTCCTCCGTCAGCGGCGACGCGGGCCGGCGCACCGTGAGCCCCTGGCCGGCGAGCGACTCCAGCAGCGCCGTGTCGATGCCGGCGCCGGTCACCAGGACCGTCCCATCCCTGCGCACCGCTCCGGTCGCCGGGCGCGGCTGAGCGGGACGATAGTCCGTTATATCCCTTGGAGCCGCAGTTTGGGACATTTCAAATATCTCTCAGACTTAGGACATATATGTCTGTTTTTCTCTGTGGTATCTCTCCAATCACGACAACCAAGCGGTGCATGAAATACCACTGCTGGTCCAGGCGACGGAGCAGGAATCCAATGGTATAAGGGTTGTGGTGGTTCCGTCTCCACCTGAATCGGAAAAGGAAACCCCTGGGGAGGGTCTGGGGACCCCGGCCTCGGTCCCGCCCGGCCACACGAGCGCGTCTTTCTCCTTGACGGCAGCACGGAGAGAGCGCACAGGACGGCGCAGTCGCAGAGAGGGCCGCGAATGAAACTCCAGCCGCGACAGCAGCTTCTGGAGCTGTGGGAGGCAGCCGCGCGCGCCTCCTACCGCGACGGCGTCTGGACCTGGGGCGGCCGGGACGGGTCGAACTCCATCTCCGACGCGGAGCAGCTTCTGTGCTTCATGTACCCGGCCTCGGAACTGCCGGGCTTCCGCCTGGACACCCCGGACGAGACGGCCGACGACGTGCTGGCCGCGCTCACGGTCCTGGGCGACTCGGTGGAGATCCCCAAGCTGCTGCTGCGCGTGATGGGCCAGTATCTGCGCACCTACACCGCCGAGGACGGGCGGCCCCTGTTCTCCGGCGGCAGCTACTTCCGGCCGTTGGACGACGAGGCGAAGGTCACCCCCGAGCAGCTCCAGCTCGACGTGGTCGACTCCTTCTCGATGTCGGTCACGCTCGCGCTCGGCACACTCGGCTTCCTGAAGGTCTTCCGCCAGAGCGTGCGGCGCGAGTCGATCCGCCGCGAGATCCGCGAGCTGGAGGACCTGGCCAGCAAACGGCTGTCGGCCGCGATGGCGGGCCTGCTGCGCAGCTTCACGGTCAACGCGTTCGACCCCGGGTCCCCGGCGGGCCGCGCGCTGCTGCGCACCGTGAACCAGACCGGCGCGCCCACCCGCCGCGTGCTCGACGACCTGCGGCGCGAGCTGCGGCCCGTACGGGCCGGCCTGCGCGACCTGACCATCGGCTCGGGCAGCCAGCTGGACCTGGACAACGAGAACCTGCTGTTCGAGTGCGGCTGGACGTGGGGCATCGTGAAGGACGCCCCCGACATCGTCACGCCTCTCGACATCGGCCCCCAGCCCAAGGGCGTGGCCGCCGACACGCCGTTCCTCTACTTCACCGTCAACGCCCTGGTCGGCATCGCCGACCTGTTCTCCGCCCGCACCCGCGTCCTGAGCCTGCTCAACGACGACCAGATCACCCTCGCCCAGGCCATCCAGCGCCGCTGGGACCTCACCCAGTCCTACTGGCGCACCATCGCGACGTACGGACGGGGCACCTGGCCGCTGGAGGACATCCCCTGGCGGACGGTCGACGAGAAGGAGTCGGACTACTACAGTCTCGGCGTCACCGCCATGGTCGTGCAGAACCTGGTCAACAACCGGGCGGCCGACGTCGACCTCGGCCGGGTCGCCGCCGTGCTGGAGGAACTGGCCGTCCGCGCCAGGATCATCCGCAGGGCGGTGCCGGGCGACCCGCCCGTGCTCATGCACTCCCCCGGTGTCCCGATCAACCTGCACGGCAGCGACTCACTCGGCCCCCACCTCGTCTGGGTCGTCTCCGACTTCGCCATCACGCTGCTGAAACGGACCATCTGGGCCGCCTCCATCGCGCAGAACACGCGGATGCGCGAGCGGCTGCTCGCACTCGCCGACCAGATCTGGCGGCACATCATGCAGCGCCGCCAGACGGACGGCCTGGCGGCCGGGCTGTGGGATCAGCCGGGCAACGTCTTCACCGACATCGAGGTGCGCGACGAGGACCCGTCCTGGTACTTCAGCGAGCGGGTCGTCGAGTTCCTCGTCTCCGCCGCGGCGTCCAGCGGGGAGCCGCCGCTGCGCAGCCCCCAGCTCGTCGAGCTCGCCCTCCAGATGCTCGGGGAGGCCGAGCACCTGCTGGACCAGGAGCTGGTCGCCCGGCCCCTGGTGGGCGGGCAGACGATCCAGCCCAAGCTGCGCTCGATCCAGGCGTCGCTGCAGCGGGCCAGGTCGATCGTCAGCGATCGGCCGGCCACCGCCCAGGCGCTGATCAACGACGCCCTGCTCGGCCTCGAACGGCTGTCCGCCGCCCGCGACAGCGCGTCGGAGGCGATCTGATGCTCATCTTCGCGATCTCCGACAAGGGCGGGACCGGGCGCTCGGTCACCGGCACCAACATCGCCTACCGCCACGCGCTGCAGGGCAACGACGTCTGCTACCTGGACTTCGACTTCGGCTCGCCGACCGCGGGGGCCATCTTCAGCGTCAGCGCGGTGGCCCGCGGCACCCGGGAGAACGGTCTGCACCACTACCTGCGGGGCGAGTGCCCGCTACCGCGGCGGGTGGACGTGTGGACCGAGTCCGACCGCGAGGGGCTGCGCGCCCGTCCGCCCGGTGCGGGGCGGCTCGTGCTGCTGCCCGGCAGCGAGGGCGGCGGCGAACTGTCGGCCCTCACCGACGAGGTCGTCGGCCGCTGCGTCCAGTTGCTCGGGCGGCTGGACGAGGAGTTCGACCTGTGCGTGGTCGACGTCAGCGCCGGCCGGTCGTTCACCGCCGAGCTGGTCCTGGCGGCGACCGTGCGGATGCCCGCGATCCCGTTCCGCTGGCTGGTCTTCCACCGCTGGACGCGTCAGCACATCATCGCCGCCGACGGGCTCGTCACCGGCGCCGACGGGCTGCTCGACGTCGGCACCAGGTTCGGCCACGACCCCGAGGACCTGCGCGACCGCATCCGCTTCGTGCGCACGGCCGTGCTCGAACCGGACGCGGCGGAGCTCGTCGGGCTGCGCGACGAGCAGCGGGCCTGGCTGAGCGCGTGCGACAGCGAGCTGCGCGAGCTGGCGGGCCGCCACGGCGTCGGCCGTACGGCCATGCTCGGCAAGATCCCGCTGGACCCGGTCCTCCAGTGGCGCGAGCAGCTCATCACCGACGAGGACGTGCTGGCCAGCAAGATCGCCAACGCGGAGACCGCCGCCGCGTTCGAGGATCTCGCCAAGAAGATCGTCGACGACAGCGCGTGGGAGGGCTTGTGACGCCGGTGCACGCGACGTTCGGCGAGGTGGCGGCCGAGCGCAGGATCGCCTCCGTTCCCCTCTCCCATGTGTCCGTCGAGCTCGGGCACCTCTACATGGAGGACTACGAGGCGGGCCCCGACCGGCTGCGCGAGCAGTTCGCCAGGGTCGCGCCGTGGCTCGCCACGGTCCGCGCCCTGTGGCGGGAGCGGGTGCCCGGGGGCCGGGCCCGGGTGAGCACCTGCTTCCTCGTGGACGACTACTTCAGCCGTTTCAGCACCCCCGCCGAGCTGCTGCCGATGGTCCTCGACGCGGCGGCCGAGCACGACCTGACCATCGACTACCTGGCCCGGGAGTCGGCCTGTGCCCACTTCGAGGACGCGCGGTCGGGCGGCGTCGAGCTCGCTCGGCTGGTGGAGGACCGGCTCGTGGACGACCCGCCGCCGGAGACCGACGGGTCCCGCCCGCCGGTGAAGGAGACGGGCTGGCTATGCAACGGCTCCCGGTCGCCCCGCACCACGCCGATGCAGGCGATGGGCAAGGCCCGGCCGTGGGAGCCGCCCGCGCAGAACGCCAAGCGCGCCCACTCGATCTTCGTGGACGTCGAGCTGTGGGACGAGAGGGGGCCCCGGCGCACCTGGTCGTGCCCCTTCCTCGCGGCCGTCTGGCAGCTCCTGCGGCTGGGGCTGCTGCGCAGCGACGGCCACGTGCCGCTCCCGCCGGTCGCCCTCGACGGCGGCTGGCCCCGCGACTGGGACGGGCTGCCCGCGGTCGTCCGGCTCAACCCCCAGGCCGCGCCGTTCAGCGCGTACACCACGCTGTCCGTCCTGTCCCCCCGGTTCCTGCCCGTCGAGCTGGCCGTACGGACGATCCTGAGCCAGGTCGCGGTGGACGACGAGGTCCTGCGGCAGGTCGCCACCCGGAGCGAGAGCGAGGGAGTCCGGCTCGAAGAGGAGCTCGTCGACCGCATCTCCTACGTCTTCATCTGAGGGGTTTCGATTATGGGGGCGGCCCGATGCTGGTGATGGGGGAAGTCCACACCGGGCTGCTGCAGAACTCCGGGGAGATCTCCGAGTCGACGTGCCGTCAGGTGCTCGCGCTCATGGCCGGGGAGACCGTGCGCGTATCCCGCCGTCCGATCGTCCACGCGCTGTCGCCGGAGCGACTGACCGGGGTGGACTGCGCGCTGCCCACCGCGTCCCGTTCCCGGGTCAGGGGCGTCGGCACGGTCATGTCCCGCTGCGCGGTGACCGGGGGCCGGGTGGCCCAGGGATCGTCGTACGTCCGGGTGGTGCGCTCGGAGGCCGACCGCAGGCTGCCCTGGTCGCACTACCTGGCCCGGCCGGGGGTCGTGGAGGTCCTGGGGAAGGCGAAGGCGGCCGACCTCGCCGAGGGGTTCACCGGCGACTCCGCGCCCGGCGGCACCGGCGGCGCCTGCCTCAATTTGGGGGCCGTCAGCGGGCGCTTCCTCGACCTCGTCCAGGCGTCCCCGCTGCTGGACCGGCGGGCCCCCTTCAAGATCCCGCGTACGAGCCTGCGGTGGGTGGCCGAGACCGGGGAGCCGTCGATCCGGTTCACCCTGCACACCGAGCAGGAGCGGACGCTGCGCCTGACGCATCCCGGCCCGTTCACCCCCGCCGTGGTCGATCTGTGCGAGGACCTGGCGACGCACGACTGGCTGCTCACGTCGCTGCTGGTCATCGTCGAGCGGGCGCGAATCGGCGGGACGCAGGGAGCCCAGGCCGTGGCCCGCCTGGCCCCCGCCATCGACCACCTCATGCACTTGTGGATGCCGGCAGCCCGGGTCGAGGAGTGGCTGACGCCGTTCTGGGAGAGCCTGGAGCGGCGGCCGGGGTTCTCCCGGCAGTGGCGTTCCCTGGTCGACCGGGTCCGCGACCAGGTCGCGATGAACACCCTGGCCCTGCTCAACGCGACCGCCGAAGCCGGACGGAGATGACCGTGACCGGAGCAGCACCCGAGCCCTCCCCGTCGCTCGTCCCGAGGATCGTGCGCAAGGTCCTCGTGACGATGCTCGTGGGCGGCGTGAGCTACCTCGTGAGCAACGCGCTCATCCACGGACCGAACCAGGATCTGTGGAGCCTGCTGCTCGCGACGTTCATCAGCGGCGTCGTCTTCGTCGTGCAGTTCCTCGCGGACGTGGACGACCAGCTGGAGACCGTGCTGCAGGAGCAGCGCAGGCAGCACACCAAGACCCACGATCTGGTGGCCGACAGCTTCTTCAAGATCAACGAGGCGAGCAAGCTGTTCGGCGTCGTGGAGATGTCCGCGCTGGAGACCAGGGGCGTGGCCGAGCTGGTGCAGAACGCCGCCAAGATCCGCGACGACATGCCCGGCCTCGTCAAGAGCCTGGTGCACCACGAGGTCACCCGGATGGCGAAGTTCCTCGGCGAGCTGTCCGACGGCAGGTACGCGCTGTACGAGGGCGAGGACCGCGACTGGCTGCTCGCGCTCGCGCGCAACGCCCGGGTCAGTCTCGACGCGATCAGCCTGACCAGCGTGGACGCCCGCGACACCGAGTTCGAGGGCGGCTTCTGGCACACCGACCTCGGGCAGCGCTACGTCAAGCTCCAGCGCGACCTCGTCCAGCGCGGGGCACGGGTGCGCCGGGTGTTCGTGGTGGATCGTTCCGAGCGGCTCGACTCCGAGGCGTTCCGCCGGGTGTGGAAGTGGCAGACCACGGTCGGGATCGAGGTGCGCACGCTCCTCCTCGCCGACGCGCCGCCCCTGCTGCGCGGCTCGCTGTCCGACTTCATCCTGTTCGACGGGGTCGTCTACTACGAGTCCAACCCCGCTCCACAGGTCGGCGACGGCATCGCGCCAGTGATCCACAGCACGATCCTCGTACAGGATCAGGAGCAGGTGCGGGAGCGGACCGAACGGTTCACGGAGCTGTGGGAGGCGGCGACACCGGCGGCGTAGACGAGACCGGCGGCGCGGCCGGGGCGGACGGAGCCGGCGCGGGCGGGAAAGGCGCGGGCGGGAAGGGGCGGTCGGGCCGGCAGACGGCGAGCAGTTCGCGCTCCCGGGCGCCGGCGGTCCCGCCGACCAGGGCGGCCACCAGCTCCGCCGTGACGGGGGCGAGCGTGACGCCGAGGCCGCTGTGGCCGGTCGCCGCCACGACCCGGCCGTGGTCGTCCACGTGGCCGAGGATGGGCATGTGGTCGGCGCTGCCCGGCCGCAGTCCGGCCCAGCGGCGGCCGATGGGCCAGGTGGCCGCCCTGGGCATGAGGGCGGCGACGCCCTGCCTGATCTCCTCGATCGCCGCGGGGGTCACCGTCACGTCCCCCACGTTCTCCTCGTAGGTGACGCCGACGGCCACCCTGCCGTCGTGCCGGGGGACGAGATAGGGGAAATACTCCCGGCCGTCCTGTTTGATCTCCGCGAAGATGTGGTGACGCAGCGGGTAGGTGGCGGCCCCGGGCGGGCGGACGTCGAAGGCCACGCCCTTGATGGGGAACAGGTGGGCGCGGTGGCGGGGCAGGAAGACCCCGCTCAGGTGTCCGGCCGCGACGACCGCCTGCTCCGCCGACACCCGGCGGCCGTCGTGGAGGTCCACCTCGACACCGCGCGGCCCGGTCCGAAGGCCGGTGGCGCGCACCGCGCCCAGCACCCGGATCGGCGTGCGCCCCGAGAGCACGGCCGTCGTCAGGGCGGCCATGAGCACCCGCGGGTCGAGCGCGAGCTCCTCCGGCAGCAGGAAACCGCCGACGACGCGCTCGCTCAGCAGCGGTTCGAGATTCCTGGCGTCGGCCGCCGTCAGCCTCTCGACGGCGAACGGCGAGTTCTTCCACTGCGGCAGCACCTTGGACTCCAGGCGCTCCATCTCGGCCTCGTCCAGCGCGACCTGGATGTCGCCGCCGTCCAGCACCGGGACCTCGACGCCGGAGGCGGCGTGGATCTCCTCCAGCCACCGCGGGTAGACGTCGCGGCTGCGCTTGATGACGCTGCTGAGCGGGCCGAGGCAGGAGGGCTCCGTCTGCGTCAGGATGCCGCCCATCGCGCCGTCGGAGGCGCCGAGCCCGAGACGCTGCCCCGCGTCCACGAGCACCACGCTCGTGCCCCGCGCGGCGAGCCTGTGCGCGATCGCGCAGCCGATCACGCCACCACCGATGATCACGACGTCGCAGGTCTCAGGCACGCGGGCTCCAATTCGCCGTCCCCTCGCTTCGACAGTAGGCGAGGGAGGGCCGTTCAAGAAGGTCACACACGGGTGACCTCGCCGAACTGTACCGCGCGGAAATCTTGCCGGCGGGGAATTCCACCGAGTCGCGCCGACGGGCGCCGCGCACGCCGCGCCGCCGCCGCTTCGTGTCGATCCCGCTCACCCCGCTGATCATCGGCGCTGGCGTGGATCATGCCGGCCCGCCGGCTCCGTGATCAGCGGATCCCGGACGGCGTCGTGCGCGAGGCCGGCCTCGACACCCCCGAGACGGCCGCGTGGAGCAGCCGCTCGGCGGTCAGAAATGAGAGAGCTTTGCGCCGATCTGGGCATGATGAAACCGACCAGCCGCCGTTCGTGGCAGGCGATGGGCATCGGGAACGAGCCGCAGGCTCAAGCGAAGGCTCAAGCGAAGCTTCAAGCGAGGGGAAGCGCGTGAGGAAGACCGCCGTCGTCACGGGCGGGGCGTCGGGAATCGGGCGGGCCGTCGCCGCCGAGCTCGCCCGGCGCGGCGCCCACGTCACGATCGCCGACGTCCGGGGAACCGAGGACGCCGCCAAGGATCTCGGCTGCGCGGGCGTCGCGTGCGACGTCTCCGACGCGCAGGCCGTGCGGGAGCTGATCACCGGCGTGGCGGCCGAGCACGGGCGGCTCGACTTCCTGTTCAACAACGCGGGCATCGCGGTGGGCGGCCGTGCCGAGGAGTTCACGCTCGACCACTGGAACCGGGCGATCGACGTGAACCTGCGCGGGGTGGTCCACGGTGTGCACGCGGCGTACCCGCTCATGATCGAGCAGGGCTACGGGCACATCGTCAACACCGCGTCGCTGGCCGGGCTGACCCCCGCGCCCATGATGCTGCCCTACACGGCGACCAAGCACGCCGTCGTCGGGCTGTCGCTCGCGCTGCGGGCCGAGGCGGCCGCCCACAGGGTGAGGGTCAGCGTGGTCTGCCCCGGGTTCATCGACACCCCGCTGCTGGACAACGCCAACCCCGGGCTGCCGCAGACCGAGATCGGCCTGCACGCCCGCACGACGGCCGTGCGGGCGCAGGGGCGCCTCTACCCCGTGGAGTCGCTCGCCCGCGACGTGCTGCGCGGCGTGGCCGGAAACCAGGCGCTCATCGTCGCGCCCGCGTCCGCCCGCGCCACCTGGCGGGCCGTACGGCTCTCGCCCGCCCTGGCGGTGCGGGCGGCCGGCTCCGTCCTCCGCCGCATCACGCGCTGAGCCGCTCACCGCATCAGGGGCCGAGCGGCAGGTACTCGAACCAGTCGAACGCGGCGACGTTGGAGCTCGGGCGGCCGTTGGAGCTGGCGTACATGCCGACGTAGGCGCCGGTGAAGCCGCCGGCCACGGCGCTGCTGAGGATCCTGCCGTCCACCGGGTCGCCGAGGTCGGTCCACTCCCCCGCCGCCACGGCGTACCTGGCCTGGTAGGCCTGCCCCCGCGCCTCCACGCCGAGATACAGCCGCCGCTGGCCGGGCACCCGTACGGAGGCGAGCAGGTCGTCGCCGCCCGCCTTCCTGCGGACGAGTTCGAGGCCGCGCGCGGTGCGCACGAGCAGCACGTGGTGGTCGTCGTTGTGCACCAGCGCGAGACCGGCGCACTCCCCGGCCGCGGGCGTGAAGTCGAGCGCGGCGTGGACGGCGAAGTCCATGTGCTGCTGCCTGCGGGCGATCAGGCTCGGGTTGACCCGCTGGGCCAGCGTCTCCGGCCGCAGCCGCAGCCGCAGGCGGCTGTCGCCCAGGCTCCAGTAGGGCGTGCGCGGGGTGCGCAGGTGGTTCCAGACGGGCGAGAGCCGGTCGGCGTCGAAGTGGTCGCAGGCGGGGACGGCGGGCCAGCGGTGCTCGGGCAGCGCCGGTCCCGCGGCCACGGGCGCGACCTGCGCGGCGACGGGCCAGCCGTCCTCCCAGGAGACCCGGGTGAGGAACGTCTCCCTGCCCAGGTTGTCGCCCCTCACGTTGCCGGCGCCCAGGTCGCCGGAGGTGCCGTACGGGCGGGTGGCCAGCAGCACCATCCACCACTCGCCGTCCCCGGTCTCCACCAGGTCGGCGTGGCCGGTGCAGGCGATGGGGTGGCCGAGGCCGAGATGCCTGTGGGTGAGGATCGGGTTGCGCGGGTTCGGCTCGTACGGCCCGGTCACGTGGTCGGCCCTGGCCACCACGACCGCGTGGTCGTAGGACGTGCCGCCCTCCGACGCCAGCAGGTAGTACCTGCCGCCGATCTTGTACAGGTGGGGGCCCTCGGCCCACACGGCGCCCCGCTGGGCGGCCTCCCAGACGACCCGCTCCTCCCCCCGCGGCTGCAGCGTGGCCGGGTCGAGCTCCACGAGGTAGACCTCGGTCTCGCCGGAGTAGCGGGCCGCCTCCTTCTCCCTGGTGCCGGTGAACCAGACGCGGCCGTCGTCGAACAGCAGCGAGGGGTCCATGCCCCGGGTGCTGGGAAGCCATCGGGGCTCGCTCCAGGGGCCTGCGGGGTCGGTAGCGGTGACGATGAAGTTGCCCCGTCCGTCCACCAGGGTGGTGACGACGTAGAAGACGCCGTCGTGGTGGCGGATGGTGGCCGCGTAGACGCCGCCCGAGGGCCGCATGCCGTCCAGGTCGAGCTGGGACGGGCGGTCGAGCACGTGCCCGAGCTGCCGCCAGTTGACCAGGTCGCGGCTGTGGAAGATCGGCACTCCTGGAAACCACTCGAAGCTGGAGGTCACGAGGTAGTAGTCCTCGCCCACCCGGCACACGGAGGGGTCGGGGTGGAACCCGGGGATGACGGGGTTCCGGTACTCCCACCCGTCGACTTCGTCGATCATTCGTCCCTTCCTCGAACGTGACGGGCCCGGTCCCCCGTGTGGGGGAACCGGGCCGGCCGTCCGGCACCGGCACGGTGCGCCGGAGCCTTTCAGCGCGGGGCCTCCCTGCGCCAGGCCCCGTCCGGCGGGCTCCGGTGTCCGATCCGGTGCCGGAGCTCAGTGTGTCGAGCCCACTGGTGTTGGGCCCACTGTGTTGGGCTCAGTGCCGCAGTTGCAGCACCCCCCAGTGGCTGGTGTCCCGGTATCCCTGCCCTGTGGCGTCGCTCCAGGTCGCCGCGCTGGTCCTGGCGGCGCCCGTGGCGTCGTTGACCTGGACGTCGAAGCCGAGCAGCGCGCCGTCCCGCAGCGTGATCGTGGGCAGCTTCACGGCGGCCTCGATCACGTAGCCGCCGGGGACGGCCTTGGCGGCGGCCGTCAGGTTGTCCCCGATGGAGGCGGGGTCGAGCGGGCCTCCGACCGACGTCTTCCCGGAGAAGCTGATCCGATACTGGCCGTCGTCGTCGCCGTAGCCCCTGGTCTTGCCGTTGCCGGGGTCCACGAAGAACTCGACGGAGTCCTGCTCCCACGGGTTGGCCGACTGCTCGCTGAGTGTGGGGTCGGCGACCTGCGCGAGCAGGTACAGCGTGTCGCCGCTCCACAGCGCCCGGGCCCGCGCGGTCGCCCCCGACGTGCCCTGGATCCAGGTGGCGGTGCGGATCTCCGGCGCCGGCGCCCAGGCCGGGTCGACGGCGCCGTCGACCACCGGCCGGCGGTTGGGGGCGGTGGTCAGCTTCACCGCGGGCGTCGACGTGACCTTCCCGGTCCAGGAGGTCCGCGTGCCGCCGGAGGCGTCCGCGACCGCCACGGCGACGTCGGTGCCGGGTACCGCGGCGGGCCCCGTCGGGAACCGCGCCTCCACCCGGTAGCCGCCGGTCGTCTTCTGCACGGCCGTGTCGGGGCCGTGCGGGTGGCCGTCCTCGCGCCGGACGGTGTACGTCTTGCCGCCCACGGTGAACGTGACCGTGTCGCTCCGGTCGTCGTCCGGGTCGCGCACCTCGGCCAGGACGTACAGCCATCCGGCGGACGAGCGGGCCTGGAGCCCGGCGGACACGTCACCCACGCGGGCGATCGGGGTGGCGGGCAGCAGGTCCCATTCGAGGTCGCGCTTACCGTCCACCTTGGGGGTCGCGGCGGGGGCCTCAAGCCTGCGCACCAGCGGCGGCAGCTTCGCCGGGTCCACGACGCCCCAGTAGGCCGGCTTGGCCTGGAGCTCGTCGTCGAAGAGCAGCGGAGCGTTCAGCCGGGTGATCGGGAAAGTCGACAGCCAGGTGGCGTCGTCGGCCAGGCCCCACACGGTGACCGAGCTGATCTGCGCCCTGTGCCTGCGGAAGACGTCGAACAGCTCCTTGTAGCGGTAGCCCTGCTCGGCGAGCACCTCGGCCGGGACCTCGTCGTAGGTGGAGACGAAGTCGGGGTAGACGCTCACGTCCAGCTCGGTGATCTGCTGGTCCACGTGGAGCGTCGCGAACTTCTCGATGGTGGCCTCGACCTCGGCGGCGGGCGGCTGCTCGATGTTGAGGTGGAGCTGGTGGCCGACGCCGTCGATCGGCACTCCCTCGGCCTTCAGCTTCTTCACCAGGGCGTACAGCGCCTCCCGCTTGCGCGGGAACTCGGTGTTGTAGTCGTTGACGAACAGCTTGGCGGCCGGGTCGGTCTCGTGCGCGACGCGGAAGGCCGTGCGGATGAAGTCGAGGCCGGTGATCTGGAACCACTTCGACCGGCGCAGGCCGTCGGGCTGGTTCTCGTCCACCACCTCGTTGACCACGTCCCAGACCGCGATCTTGCCCTTGTAGCGGCCGACCAGCGTCTTCACGTGGTTCTCCAGCCGCTTCAGCAGCAGCGCCCTGTCCTCCGGCGAGGAGGTGAGGTCGCGGTCGCCGTCCTTGAACACCCAGTCGGGCGTCTGGCTGTGCCAGGCGAGCGTGTGCCCGCGGAAGGTCAGCCCGTGCTGGACGGCGTAGTCCACCAGGTAGTCGCCCTCGGCGAAGGTGAACTCGCCCTCGCGCGGCTCGGTGGCGTCCCACTTCAGCTCGTTGCCGGGGGTGACCCCGCTGAAGTGCTTGAGCAGCAGGTCGCCGTGCTCGCCGAGCGTCTGGGCGCGGCCGATGGCCGCCCCAAGCGTGAACGGCACCTCGTCCCTGAGCGAGGGGATGTCCGTCTGGATCGGCTTGGGCTCGACGTACGTCAGCGTGAAGTCGTCCAGGTAGAAGGGGAACGTGCCGGTGTCGGACTCCACGTAGACGCTCAGGAAGTCCACGTCGTAGGCGAGCGTGTAGGTGCCGGTGAGCTGCACCCACTGCCCCTCGGGGACGGTCTTCGGCGCGGCCACCCGCTCGTAGCTGGGGGTGTCGCCCGTCCGGCGCTCGATCGACAGGCCGAGGGCGCCCGAGGCCGTGTCCGGGCCGAGGCGCACCCAGGCCGACAGGGTGTACTTCGACCCCTTGGCCATCTTGCCGAGCATGCTGATCGCCGGGCCGTCCCAGGAGTCCGAGCGGCCGGTCACCGCGAGGCTGCGGGCGCCGCCGTGCGCGGCGTCGGTCGTGGCCGTCAGGGACGCCGAGGCGCGCGGCGACCAGCCCTGGGCGGTGCCGGTCTCGAAGTCGGTGCTCAGGCCCGAGCGCGCGGGGTCGGTGTCCGAGGTGATGACGATGTCGTCGATGTAGTACGTCGCCGTGGCCTCGGAGCTCTCGGCGTAGAGCTGCAGGCCGGTGGAGTCGGCGCCGAAGGAGTAGGTGCCCGACAGCTCGGCCCAGCCGCCGTCGGTCACGGTGGCGGCGGCCACCCGTTCGTAGGTGGTGTCGCCGCCGTCGGGCGTGCGCTGCATCGTCAGCGCGATCGTGCTCGACGGCTCCCCGCTCACCATCCGGGCGTACGCCGTGACCTGGTAGGTGACGCCCTTCTGGAAGGGCGGGCTGATGGACGCCCCGTGCCAGGTGGCGGTGCGGCCGGAGGTGAGCAGGGAGCTCGACCCCGAATGCGCGGCGTCGGAGGTCGCGCCGACCTCGACCCCGTCGCCTCTTGGCCCCCAGCCCTGGGCGGTGCCGTCCTCGAAGTCGTACGTCGCGATCTGCACGGCCGCGGCGTCAGCGGGAGTGGCACTCGCCAGGACCGCCGGCAGTCCCATGAGCACGCACAGCACGGCCGCGACGGCGGGCCGCGCGGTGAACGAACGCCGCGCCGTAGATGAACGCCGTGCTGTGAATGAACGCAGAAGGGCCGCGACAACGGGCCGTACTGCGTTCACACGCAGGACTGCCGAGGCCGCCCGGTAAAGGAGGCTGCGCATCGGGGGGTCTCCTCGTGCCGCGCTAGCGCGCGGTCAGGTTGTCGGCGAGAAGCCGGATCAGAGGCTCGCGCCGGGTGCAGGTGGACAGGGCGAAGGAGTCGGCGAGCGCGAGCAGTTCGTCGTCGTCCAGCCCCCGGAACAGCTCGGCGTACTCCGGCAGCAGCGCCTGGGCGATCAGGATGTGCCGGATGAGGTCGTCGGTCTGGTAGCGGGCGCCCCAGGGGTACGGGTCCCAGGAGGCGAACTCCGTGTCGATCAGCCGGTGCAGCGGCGCGAGCTCACTCGCGGTCTCCTCCATCGTCGAGCCCCACCGGTCGGCGCCGAGCCGCTTCTTCTTCGCGATGAACGGCCCGAACCGCTCCATGTAGGAGCCGCCCGCGCAGACCAGGCCCTGCAGGCCGACGTCCTTGTAGGTCCAGATGGACCAGCCGGCGTCGCACCCGTCGAAGATTTCCAGTTGGTCGCGCAGGATCTGGTAGCGCTGCTCGTCCACCGAGGGGTCGCCGGTGTAGACGGGCCCGAACTCGCCGACCCAGATCGGCGTACCGGTCTCCCGCTGGAAGGCGGTGCGGCGGGCGAAGGCGCGCTCCAGCTCGTCGCGGTCGCACCACTCGCCCCTGGTGAAGCCCGGGTAGGGGCCGCCGTGGGCAAACCCGGCCAGCGCGTAGTCGTGGCAGACGAACACCGTGTTCTCGTAGACCTCGTGGAAGACCGAGAAGTCGGTGGAGTAGGTGTTGCCGTCGAGGAACAGCACGTGGGCGGGGTCCACCGCGCGCAGCGCCTTGACCAGACGGTCGTAGAAGGGCCCGACCACCCGGCCGCTGGGGTCGGCCGGCTCGTTGATGGGGTTGTAGCCCGCCACCCACGGGTTGTCCTTGTAGTGGTCGGCCAGCGCCTCCCACAGGTGAACCGCGCGGTCCTGGAAGTGCCGGTGCTCCCAGAAGGAGGCGACGTGGGTGCGATTGTCGGAGTGCCAGTGCTGGTTCTGCGCCCCCGGGAGCGCGTGCAGGTCGATGACGCTGTAGACGCCGCGCTCGCCCAGCATCCCGATCACGCGATCGAGATGGCGGAAGCCGCGTTCACCGATCTCCATCGGCCGATCGTCCGCCTCGAAGTGGCGGTAGTTCACCGGGATCCGCACGCAGTTGACGCCGACGTCCCGCAGGAGGTCGGCGTCGGCCTCGGTAAAGAACGAGGTCAAGAAGCGGTCGAAGAACATCTCGTAGCGTTCCTCGCCCAGCACCTCCCGCACCGCGGCACGCATCGAGGACTCGTCGGCGGGGTAACCGGTGATGAAGTTCTCCATGTTGAGCCAGCCGCCCAGACCGACCCCCCGCAGCCTCACCGGCTCGCCCGCCTCGTCAACCAGCCGAGATCCTGACACGCGCAGCAGCGTCATCGATTCTCCTCACTCCTCGAAACCGGCGGCGTGACCGGAGAGCGACGACCCCGCCTTCTCCTCCGCTACCCACTGTTGACAGTCGTACTGAAAGTTTCGGCTAGCATCCGAATGTTTCGTGGTCCGGAGAATAAGTAAAGCTAAGGTTGAGCGTCAAGGGCGCTCCAGGCTTGATCACGGCGGTCACGCGTCTCATCAGGGGGAACCGGTTCGGGTCTCCCGAAAGTTTCGGCTACGATCTGCATCATGCCAGTGAAGAGGCGGGTGACCATCGCCCAGATAGCGGAGGAGGCCGGAGTCTCCGTTCCGACCGTGTCCAAGGTGATCAACGGCCGTCCCGAGGTCGCGCCGGAGACCCGTCAGCGGGTGGAGCGCCTCCTGCAGAAGCAC
This sequence comes from Microbispora bryophytorum, assembly GCF_006874465.1. GTDB lineage: Bacteria > Actinomycetota > Actinomycetes > Streptosporangiales > Streptosporangiaceae > Microbispora > Microbispora bryophytorum. The sequence goes on from NZ_VIRL01000008.1 coordinate 172,776, forward strand.
GGATACCAGCGCAGGACGGGGCAGGGCGACGGCCCGGTCGGTCTACTGGACCTGGTGTTCGCCGAGATCGAGAGCCCGTGGGCCATGGAATTGGTGCGCGGGGCCGAGCAGGCGGCGCACGAGGCCGCCGCCAGCGTGGTGATCTCCGTACTGCACACGCACGCGGGTCCCGGCCGTGACTGGCTGGAGCGCATCGCGGCGCGGCGCACGGACGGTGTGATCATCGTCAGCTCCCGGCTCTCGGTGCGCCAGCAGGGCCAGCTCAGCGCCCGATCGATCCCGTTCGTCGTCGTCGACCCCGAGGGCGAGCCGCCGCCCGGCGTGGCGTCGGTCGGCGCGACCAACTGGCACGGCGGCCTCGCGGCCACGCGCCACCTTCTCGACCTCGGTCACTCCCGGATCGGCATGATCGGCGGTCCGCCGGACATGCTGTGCAGCCGGGCCAGGATCGACGGTTACCGCGCAGCCCTGGAGACCGCCGGGGTGTCCATCGACCCCGAGCTCATCCGCTACGGCGACTTCCTGGTCAACTCGGGCCACGACGCCGGTCACGCCCTGCTCTCGCTGGACAAGCCCCCGACCGCCATCTTCGCCGGCAGCGACATGCAGGCGTTCGGCGTGTTCGAGGCGGCCCGGCAGCGGGGCCTGCGGGTGCCCGAGGACCTCAGCGTGGTCGGCTTCGACGACCTGCCGCTGTCCAGGTCCGCGTGGCCGCCGCTGACCACCGTGCGCCAGCCCCTGGAGGAGATGGCCGCGCTGGCCGCGCGGATGGTGCTGGCCATGGGCCGGGGCGAGAACACCGAAGCGCGCCGCGTCGAGCTGTCCACCGACCTGGTGGTCCGGGAGAGCACCGCACGGCCTCGGTGAAACCCGGGCCGCCCCATGATCGTCCAAAATGGGAGCGCGCGGACGAATGGGGGCGGGATGACCGACGAACACGCTAAGGTTTCTGCGGATATCGCCGGGTTCGCGGGACGGGGCTGACGGTTGCGGAGTTCGCGTGGAGCGGCCGTCACGGCATTCGCCGCGGCGCTCATGCTTCTGGGAGGTTCCGGGACGGCGGCCCTCGCGGCGCCGGCCCGCCATGGGGCCGAAATGGTGCGGGCCGAAACGGTGCGGGCCGAAACGGTGCGGGCCGGCTGGGCCGGCACCGTCTGGTCCGGCACCGTGCGTGGTGAGACGGCGCGGGGCGGAACGGCGCAAGGCGGAACGGCGCAGGCCGGGACGGCGCGGGGGGCGGAGCACGAGATGACCGCCCCGGCGTCGGCGGTTCCCGGCAGGCGGGCGGCCGGGGCGGCGGAAGGGCCGCCCGTCGAGGAGCATCCCTGCCCGGTCACGGTGCCGTCCGGCACGACCTGTGGTTACCTCCTGGCTCCCGAGCGGCGTGACGTCCCCAACAGCAGGACCATCAAGGTCGGCTACGCCGTGCACCGGGCGCCGCAAGCCTCAGGACAGGCGGCCGACCCGGTCGTCTACATGAGCGGCGGGCCGGGGTCGGCCTCGCTCCAGCTCACCGGGTTCCTCTCCCAGATGTTCCCCGGCCGCGACGTGGTCGTCCTCGAACAGCGCGGCGGGCGCTACTCCGAGCCCAGACTGAGCTGCCCCGAGATCGTCCGCGGGGTCGTGGACACCCTGCGCACGCCCGGGCCCGCGTCGGCCGAGACCGCCCCGCTCGTCCGGCAGGCGCTGGCCTGCCAGTCGCGCCTTGAGGGCGAGCACGTCGACCTGCGCGGCTACCGGACCGCCGAGATCGCGTCCGACATCGTGGACCTGCGGGCCGCGCTCGGCTACCAGCGGTGGTATTTGTTCGGCGTCAGCTACTCCACCCGCCCGATGCTGCTGGCGGCGGCGCGCGACCCGCTCGGCACCGGCGGGGTCGTGCTCGACTCGCTGCTTCCCGCAGGCGCCCGCTGGTACGACGAGTCGTCCGCCGCGCTCACCGCGACGATGACCAAGCTGGGGATCGCCGCGCGGTTCGACGCCATGGTGAAGGCGCTCAACGCGCACCCCGCGGCGTACGAGACCAGGGACCCGCTCACCCGCCGGCGACTGACGGTGCAGCTCAACGGGGACGACGCGGCGACGATCCTCGGCGAGGCGCTGCACGAGACCGACGTGATCCCGATCGTGCCGGCCCTCGTGGACGGGCTGGCCTCCGGGCGCACCGAACTGCTGCAACCCCTGGTCGACGCCGCCGGCGACGGGCTGACCTCGCACGAGTGGGGTCTGTACTACGCCGTCCAGTGCCAGGACCAGACGCCGTACAACTCCTTCCCCGACTCGCGGAGCCCCAGGCTGTTCACGGGCGTCGTCGACGCGGCGGTCTGCGACGCCTGGGATCTGCCCGCCGCGCGGCCCGAGCCCGACCTGCTGGCCCCGGGCGCGTCGGTCACCACGGCCTCGTCGGACGGCACGTCGATCGAGGGGGCGTCGTCGGAGGAGGCGACGTCCGACGGGGCGACGTCGGAAGAGGAGTCGTCTGAGGGGGCGACGCCGCCGATCCTGGTCCTTGGCGGCCAGTACGACCCCACCACCCCGCCGGAGGACGCGCGGCAGGCGGTGTCGGCCGTGCCGGGCGCCAGGTTCGCCGAGTTCGCCGGGGTCGGGCACGCCGTCTTCCTGTCGAGCGCCTGCAGCCGCCAGACGATCGCCGCGTTCCTCGACGACCCGGCCGCGACGGCCCGCACGTGCGACCCCGGCGCCGCGCCGTACCCCATCGTGCGTCCGGGCGGCCTGCTGCTCACCTCGTCGGCCTACCGGCTGTCCCAGTCGCCGATCCCGCTGGCCGTCCCCGCGGCCTTCCTGCTCGTCTCGGCCGTCCAGCTCGTCGCGGGGCTGATCTCCCTACTGCGCAGGCGCGGCGGGCTGAGCGCGATCGCGGGCCTGGCGGGCGTCGCGCTGTGCGCGCTGTCGGCGCTCAGCCTGTCGGCGATCCAGGACTGGACCACGCTCGCGATCGGGGTGCCGCACGCCCTGGCCTGGTATGGCCTGCTGGCCCTTGTCTCCACCGGGCTGTCGATCGTCGAGGCGTTCCGGCTGAACGCCGCCGCCGCCCGGATCGTCCCCGTCCTGACCGGCCTCGCGTTCCTCGCCTGGCTGTACGGCTGGCTGCTGACTTGATCAAGCCGGCGCGCCGTCCGGAGATCTTCTCATCCGTCCGCGCTCAGGCCCCGGGAGCGGCGGGCGACGTTCCTGCTCACCAGCAGCAGCCCGCCGACCGAGACCAGCATGCCGGCGGCGATGACCGGCACGACGGCACCGAATCCGGAGGCCCCGGCGACGAGGCCGAACAGCGGGGGGCCGAGGAGCGCGCCCACGCTGCCCATCTGGGCCACCATCCCGGTGCCCACGTCGGCGTGGTCGAGTCGCTCCAGTGCGAAGGGAAGGGTGGCGAAGGCGAAGGCGCCCAGAACCCCGTTCTCCAGGGAGACGATCCCCGCGCCGGTCACCGCGGCGGCCAGCGGACCGCCGGCGCCGTAGACGAGCCAGGCGGCCGGCACGACCACCAGCCCTGACACGGCGAGCACGGCGAGCGGCACAGCCCGCCGGAGCAGGACGCCCACCGACAACCCGCCGAGAACACCGGCGAACGAGATCACGGAGGTCAGGGCCCCCGCGGCGCCGGCGGAGCTCGCGTGCTCGTCGATCAGGAGCGTGGGCAGCAGCACGACCACCGGCATCGTCACCAGCACCATCAGGCAGAAACACACGGTGAGCAGCGCGGGCCACGCAAGCGCCCGCACACCGGGCACGGGCCCGGCGACCGCGCCGGAGGCGGACGTCCGCGGCAGCCGCACCCGGACGGCCACCGTCATCAGCAGCGTCAGCCCCGCGATCGTCAACACCCAGCCGCGCCAGCCGAGGGCCTCGCCAGCGGCGCCGCCCACGAGGGTGCTCACGCCGATGCCCACCGGGACGAACGTCGCCCACGCCGACAGGGCGACCCCCCGATCCCGTTCCTCGGCGAGATGGAGGATCAGCGCCGGACAGGCGATGGTGACCACGAGATAGCCGACGCCCTCGGCGACGCGGGCGGCCAGCAACCAGGCGAAGCTCCCCGCTGCCGCGCTCAGCGCGCTCGCCGCCACCAGCAGCGCCAGGCCCGCGACGAGCGACCTGCCCGCACCGGACCGGCGGACCAGATAGCCGGCGGGCAGCCCGGCGACCGCGCCCACCCCGACCACCGCCGAGATCACCCAGCCCAGTTGCGACAGCGACAGCCCGAGCTCGTCGGCCATGGACGGCCCGACCGCGGCGAACTTGCCGTAGCTCATCGCCGCCACGACACCGGCGAGGTAGATGACGATGATCGTCGGCCACGGCGAGCGCCGTGCGTGCGCCTCACTCCACTCGGATCCGCCTACGGTCGGCTGGGGGGTCAATGCGCCCTCCTTCGCGCGGTGGCGTCATGCCGGATTCGGCCCGCAGTCCACCCAATCAGCAGAATGCGTACGCCGCCCGGCAGATCACCGGAACCGATCACCACGGCACCGTCCGCAACCGTCGCCGGCCGGCCGCGCGGCATGCGCGGGGCGCGATCAATGGGACCATGGCTGGGTCGGCGCCGGCAAAAGGAAGGCAAGGCAGGTGGAGCAGGTCGCCCGGATGTGCAACGACGCCCCGACCACGCGGGGAGGCCGGCGAACAACCGGACGGACCGCCCCGTCCTCGGCGGCCGCGCGCACCGTCCCGCCGTGTAACCGGCCACGGATGCCCGCCGTGCCACATGACCGTCAACGGATCACCGCCGTGCCGCGTGGCCGTTCACGGCTGCTCGCCGTGCCGCGTGGCCGTTTACGGTTGTTTGCCGTGCCGCGTGGCCGTCTGCGGATGCTCGCCCTGCCGCTGCTGGCCCTGCTCTCGGTGATGCTGGTCGCGACGCCCGCGCGGGCCCACGACGTGCTCGTCGCCAGCGACCCCAAGGACGGCGCGGTCCTCGGCGCCATGCCCGCCTCCGTGACGCTCACCTTCGACCAGGCCGTACGCCGCGACTTCGCGCGGCTCGCCGTCACCGGGCCGGACGGCGCCCACTACGAGCAGGGCGAGATCACGGTGGACGGCGGGAAGGTCTCCGTCGGCGTACGGACGGGCACCCCCGCCGGTGCGTACGCGATCGGCTACCGGATCGTGTCGAACGACGGCCACCCGGTCACCGGCGCGGTGAGATTCACCGTGACCGGCGGGGGCGCGGCGGCCGGGGCGGTCGCCGCCCCGACGGCCACCCCCGCGTCCGGCGCGGCGAACCCCGGCGCTTCGACGACCGGCGTGGGGACGGCCGGTCAGGGCGGCGGAAGCTGGGTCTGGGGGCTGCTGGCCATCACCGCCGCTCTGCTGGCGCTGTGCGCCCGCGTGCTCGTGCGACACGACCGGCGCCTGCGCGAGGGGACGCCACCGGCTCCCCCGGAGGCGGACTCCCCCGCCGAAGGCACGGCGACCGGACGCTCCACCACCGCCGGGACCGGCGCAGGAACCTCCACCGCCTCGGGCGGCGCCGCGTGACCACGACCTCGGAACCACGCGTCTCGGCGGGCCGTTCCGGCTCGGGGTCCGAGCACGCCCGCGCCCGGATCCCGGTGGCGGGGCTGACCGCCGCCGCCCTGCTCGCGGTCGTGATCGCGACCTGGCTCACGCTGCCCGCGACGGTGCCCGGGCTTCCCATGCCGGGCACGATCGTGGAGTACGGACTGCCGGTCGTCCGGCTCGTGCTCGACCTGGCCGCCACCGCGACCATCGGTCTCAGCCTGCTCCCCAAGCTCCTCGGCTTCGACGACCCGGACCGGACCGAGCCGATCGCCGCCAGAGCCCGGCACTGGGCCGTGATGTTCTCACTGGTCTGGTGCGCGGCGGCGCTGGTGTCGGCCGTCCTCAGCGCCGCCGAGGTCACCCCGGGCGCGTTTCCCGACGTCGCGGCGTACGTCGACGGTATCGGCGCGGGGCAGGGCATGATCGTGAGCGCGTCGTGCGCCCTGGCCAGCGCCGCCGTGGGGATGCTGGCGGTCCGGTTCGGCGAGAAGGTGCCGGCCGAGCTGCGGGTGCTCGTCGCCGGGTTCGGGCTGCTCCCGCTCCCGGTCACCGGCCACGCCTCGAACTGGTACTGGCACGACCTCAGCATGGTCTCGATGGAGCTGCACGTCATCGGGGCCTGCGCCTGGGTGGGCGGCCTGGTCGCGCTCGCCGTCCTGCTGCCGCGTCATCGCGACCTGCTCGCGCGCACGCTGCCCCGGTTCTCCCGGCTGGCGACGTACGCGCTGGTCGTCGTGGGGCTGTCCGGAATCTTCAACGGCCTGGTGGAGCTGCTGCTCGCGCCCGGCGAGAGCTTTCCCGCGTCGCTGTTCACGACCGGGTACGGCCGGCTCGTGGTCGCCAAGGCGGTGTTCACCGGAGTGATCGCGCTGCTGGGGGGCAACATCCGCTGGCGGCTGCTGCCGGCGGTCACGCGTCAGGCCCCGGCCGCGTTCGCCGCCTGGGCGGCCCTGGAACTCACCGTGATGGGCCTCGCGTACGGCGTCGCGGTCGCACTGACCAAGACCCCGGTCGCCTGACCCACGGCCCAGCCCGGCCCGGTGCGCCTCCGAGACGCCGAGAGCCGCCCCCGGCAGGGGGGCGGCTCAGGAAAGGCGTGTGCGCGCGGGTGTGGGCCGTCAGGGCCTCGGCTTGGACACGGCGGCGGGCGCGGGGGTCACCTCAGACCCCGTCTCGGACCCCGTCTCGGACCCCGCCCCAGACGCCGCCTCGGACACGGCGGCGGGCGCGGACGCCGCCCCAGACGCCGCCTCAGACTCAGCATCCGAGCCGGCGTCGCGCGACGTGCCGTGCTCGGCCGTGCCCTCCGTCTCCGCGGTCCGTGTCTCCATGGCGATCCTGTCCTCCGCCGCGGCGGCCGTCAGCCCCTTGCGGCCGGTGAACCACTCCACCGCGTACCACACGACGACCAGCGCGGCGAGCGCCACCGGCCAGGCCTGCGGCGCGTACGGCGGGGCTTCGAGCACCCGGTCCTGCGCCAGCAGCCCTCCGTACACCCCTGCGGTGGCGAGCACCGCGCCCATGAGCGGCCGCAGTTGCTTGATCGGCACCAGGAATGCCAGGTCGACGGCGAGTCCGGCGAGCAGGAGGAAGAACGGGACGGCCGAGGGCGGGAAGCCGCCGCCGACGAGCAGCGGCCAGATCAGGCACCGGTAGGCCACATACGCCCCGGCGATAGCGGTGGCGGTGTAGCGGCGGCCGACCATGACGCGGGCAAAGACCAGGACCGCGACGCCCACGACCCCCGCATACAGGGCGTAGACGACGTCGGGGATCGGCAGCGAGAACTTGAGCACCATGGCGCGGTCGACGGCCTGGCCCATCTGGTTGGCCGCGAACTCGAGCAGCGTCGGCTCGGCGTACGGCTGCCCGCGATCCCAGGAGGCCAGCTCCAGCACGCCGTACTCCTGCTGCAGCTCGGGGAAGTGCACGTTCTCCAGGAAGAACGCGAACAGGCCGCCCAGCACCAGCGCGCGCCGGCCGCGGGTGATCTCGGCGTACCGGCCCGAGCCGAGGTACCAGCCGCGGATGGCCCCGGCGAGCATCAGCGCGGTGCCGATGTACAGCAGCGCGTGAGAGGGGCTCCACGCGGTGATGTCGATCCCGTTGACCCGGTGGTTGATCAGGTCGAGCGGGATCGCGATGAGGAAGACCCCGGTGCCCCACACGATCAAGCGGGAGGACGTGCGGTCCACGCCGTAGCCGGTGTACCAGTGCACGATGGTCAGCGCCACGGCGATCACCGTGCCGACCGTGTTGAGCAGGTGCGGCGGGGCCAGGTCGTCGCGCAGCCACTTGAAGTGCCACGAGACGTCCCAGCTCGACCCGAGCACCTTGAGGACGAACGCCGCGAGCCAGCCCAGGTAGAGCACCCGGAAAAGGTCCTGCGGCGTCTGCCTGCCCGCCTCCCCCCGCGTCCAGTACGGAAGAGCCCACTCGATCAGGCGAGCGGGGATCTGCTTGAGCGGCGTTCCATTCACGCGCGAAATGATGCCGTTCCCTATGGTGGGGCGCAATCGGGGTTTACCCCGATGCATCATCACGATTCGTGCGTGGACCAGGTCGGCGCCCGCCGACGCGACGGTTATCCACAGGCGCGGCGGCTCCTCAGCGGTCTCTCAGCAGGTACAAGTAGCATCGCGACATGGCGTTTCCGGGTGGGCGGCGTGCCCTCGCGATCGTAGTCACGCTGGTCATCCTGATGGCCGGAGGCGTGGCGTGGGCTCTGTGGCCCTCCGGCCCCGTGGTGAAGGGACGTGACCTGGTCATCCCCGTCGTGGACGGACCGGCCGGCGACCAGCACGTCGATCTCGACGCCACCTTCTATCCCCCGGCCTCCGGCGGCCGGGCTCCGGCCGTGCTGCTCGCCCACGGATTCGGCGGCAGCAAGGAGAGCATGCGCGATCAGGCGACACGGCTCGCCGAGCAGGGCTACGCCGTGCTGACCTGGTCGGCCCGCGGGTTCGGCCGCTCGACCGGGCAGATTGCGCTCAACTCCCCCGACTACGAGGTCAAGGACGTGCGGGAGCTGATCGACTGGCTGGCCGAGCGCCCCGAAGTGCGGCTCGACGCGCCGGGCGACCCGCGCGTCGGGATCGCCGGCGGCTCGTACGGCGGGGCAATCGCGCTGATGGCCGCGGCGTACGACAGCCGGGTCGACGCGATCGTCCCCCAGATCACCTGGTACGACCTCGCCGACGCGCTCTTCCCCGACGCCTCGGGCAAGGGCCCGCTCAACGGTGTCTTCAAGAAGATGTGGGCCGGCATCTTCTTCAGCGCCGCCGCCGATCGCCTGGCCCCGGACGGCGGCCTCGGCGCGGGCGGCCTGGCCGGCCTCACCGGCGCGGCCGCGGGCTCTGGAGGCGACGCCTCCAAGGGCGGGCAGACCGGGCGGATCCCCGGAACGGAGCAGGTCCAGTGCGGACGGTTCCTGCCGCAGATCTGCGAGATGTACCAGAAGGTGGCCGAAACCGGCCGGGCCACCAAGGACGCGGTCGACCTCCTGCGGCGGTCGAGCCCGATCTCGGTGCCCGGCCGAATCAAGGTGCCCACGCTGCTGATCCAGGGCCAGCGCGACTCGCTGTTCCCGCTCTCACACGCCGACGCCAACGCCCGGGCCATCGCCGCCACCGGCGCTCCGGTCGATGTCGCCTGGTTCAACGGCGGCCACGACGGCGGCGACGGCGAGGCGGACTGGCTGTCGGACCGTACGACCGGCTGGTTCGACCGCTACCTTAAGGGGTCCTCCGCCGGCGCGGACGACCCGGCCGCGTTCACCGTGACCAGGGACGGCGGCCGGGACCCGGGCACGCGCCGGCCCGTGCTCCTGCACGCCACCGCCGACCGCTACCCCGGGCTGCCGGGCGGGGAGCGCACCACGGTCGCGCTCGACGGCCCCCAGCAGCCGGTCGCCAACCCGGCGGGCGGGTCGCCGTCGTCGATCTCGGCGGTTCCCGGCCTCGGCGGACTGCTCGGCGGAAACGGCGGCGGCGCGTCGATCGCGCTGGACATGCCCGGCCAGGCGGCCGCCTTCGAGTCCGCCCCGCTGTCCAGGCCCGCGCAGGTCACCGGCAGCCCGACCGTCACGATCAGGGTGTTCGGCACGGGTGAGGCCACGCTGTTCGCCAAGCTCTACGACGTCTCCGGAGGGTCGCTTCCGGTGCTCCCGTCGAGCCTCGTCTCTCCGCTGCGGGTCACCGCGAGCGAGGCGGGCACGCCGGTCACCGTGACGCTTCCGGCCATCGACAGGCGCTTCGACGCCGGGCACAGGATGCGGGTGGTCGTGTCGACCACCGATCTCGGCTACGCGACGCCCGCCGCCCCCGCCGTCTACCGGGTCGCGCTGGAGTCCCCCACGCTGGAGCTGCCTGGGGACGCGGCGCTGCGGACGCCCGCCACCGGCCCGGCATGGTGGACGTGGGCCATGCCGCTCGCCGCGATCGTGGTCGCGATCGTGCTCCTGCTGACCGGCAGGGCCAGGCGCGGCAGGGACGCGGGTGACCCGGCGGTGGACCCCGAGTCGGCCGATGTGCCCTTGGTCATCAGCGGGCTGGGCAAGCGCTACCGCAACGGCGAGAAGGCGGTCGACGGTCTGTCGTTCCGGGTCGAGAAGGGCCAGGTGCTCGGCCTGCTCGGGCCGAACGGAGCGGGCAAGACCACCACCATGCGCATGCTGATGGGTCTCATCCACCCCGACGAGGGCGAGATCCGGATCTTCGGCAGCCGTGTGCGGCCGGGGGCTCCGGTGTTGTCGCGGCTCGGGTCCTTCGTCGAGGGGCCCGGGTTCCTGCCGCACCTGTCCGGCCGGGCCAACCTGGAGCTGTACTGGCAGGCCACGGGACGACCGCCGCAGGACGCCCACATGGAGGAGGCGCTGGAGATCGCCGGGCTCGGCGCGGCCCTGGAGCGCGCGGTGCGCACCTACTCCCAGGGCATGCGCCAGCGCCTCGCCATCGCGCAGGCCATGCTCGGCCTCCCCGACCTGCTCGTGCTGGACGAGCCGACCAACGGCCTCGACCCGCCGCAGATCGCCGAGATGCGCCGGGTGCTCAAGGCGTACGCCGAGCGGGGGCGCACCGTCATCGTCTCCAGCCACATGCTCGCCGAGGTCGAGCAGGCCTGCACCCACGTGGTCGTCATGCACCGCGGGCGTCTGGTGTCGGCCGGGCCGGTCAGCGACCTGCTCGCCACCGCGCCGGCCGCCAACGGCGCCGGCCCCCGCCTGGAGGACGTGTTCCTCGACCTGATCGGAGACAGCCGTTGAGCCCGGCGAAGCGACCGGCCCCGGACCTGACCGGGCACATCCACGACGGCGAGCAGGCCACGCCGGTCGGCCAGGACGAGCCGGGCACGCCTGGTGAAGCCGCCAGGGGCCGGGCGCCCGGTTACGCTCCGGGACGCACGCTGCCGCTGCGGGTGGAGTTCGTGCGGCAGCTGCGGCGGCGCCGGACCATGGCGATGTTCGCCGTGCTGCTCGCCCTGCCGTGGGTGCTCGTGGTGGCGTTCCAGTTCGGGCCGGCCGGGCGGGGGCAGGGCAGCCTGCGGCTGTCGGATCTGGCCACGGCGGGCGGGCTCAACTTCGCCGCGTTCGCCCTGTCGGTGTCGGCCAACTTCCTGCTGGTCGTCGCCGTGGCGCTGTTCTGCGGTGACACGGTGGCCAGCGAGGCGAGCTGGTCGTCGCTGCGCTACCTGCTCGCCGCTCCGGTTCCCCGCGACCGGCTGCTGCGCCAGAAGCTGGTGGTGGCGCTGGCCTATTCGGCCGCCGCGGTGACGGTGCTTCCGCTGATGGCCCTGCTCGCCGGCACGCTGGCCTTCGGATGGAACGACATCACCGTGCCAGGGACCGGCGAGGTGATCCCCGCCGCCGACGTGCTGCCCAAATTCGCCGTCGTCATCGGCTATGCCCTCGTCAGCCAGCTCGTGGTCGCCGCGGTCGCCTTCCTGCTGTCGGTCGGCACCGACTCCCCGCTCGGCGCGGTCGGCGGCGGGGTCGGCCTGGTGATCGTCAGCAGCATCCTGCAGGCGGTCGAGGCGCTGGGCTCGCTTCGCGAGTTCCTCCCCACGTTCTGGAACTCCGCGTGGCTCGACGCGCTCGCGCCGGAGCCCGACTACAGCGGCATGGTGAAGGGCGTGGCGATCTCCGTGACCTACTCGGCGGTCCTCGTCGCCCTGGCCTTCCGCCGCTTCCGGCGCCGGGACATCGTGTCCTGATGCGCCGGTTCCCGCCGGGCGCCTTCCACGAGGAGCTGCTCACCCCGCTCGCCGGGCTGCTGGGCCCAGATGAAAGAGGCCGGGCTGAACCCCCGCTGAAACCGACCCGGCAGGGGGTCGTAGCCGCGCCGTCAGCGGTTCCCGACGGGGATGACCGCCGTCACGGTGGTGCCCCGGCCGGGCGGGCTGGCGACCTCGATCGTGCCGTCGAGCGCCTGGACCCGGTCGATGAGACCGATGAGACCGGACCCCTTGCCCGGATTCGCGCCCCCCACCCCGTCGTCGCGGATCGCGACTGTCGCCGCGTCGCCCGCCGCGTCGACCTTGACGCGCACCGTCGAGGCCCGCGCGTGCTTGGCCACGTTCGTCAGCGACTCGGACACGATGTAGTAGACCGCCACCTCGACCCGCTCCGGCAGGCGCCCGTCGACCCGTACGTCCAGCTCGACGGGGACGGCCGAGCGGCGCGCGAGCATCTTCAGAGCGGGCCCGAGCCCGCCCTTGGACAGGATCGCCGGGTGGATGCCGCGCGACAGCTCGCGCAGGTCCTCCAGCACCAGCATCAGGCCCTCGGCCGTGTGGGACAGCTGTTCCTTGAGCTCCGGCAGTCCGGGCGGCACGGCGGTCTCCGCCGTCCGCAGCTCCAACCCCAGGGAGACAAGGCGCTGCTGGGCCCCGTCGTGCAGGTCGCGCTCGATCCGGTGACGGGTCTCGTCCGAGGTGGCGACCACGCGGGCGCGTGAGGCGGCGAGCTCGTCACGGGCCTGGGCGTTGGATATCGCCGTTACGACGAGTTCGGTGAAGACCCGCATGCGTTCCTCCACACCCTCCGGCTGCCGCTCCAGCCCCCTGAAGAAGGCGATCATCACGCCCCACAGGCGCCCCCCGACGGCGATAGGGCTGCCGACCGCGATGCCGTTCTCCTCATCCCTGGCCCACCTGCCCAGCTCCCCTGCCGTGCTCTCGTCCGCCGCGATCCTTCCCGGCTGTCCCGTCCGCAGGACGAGGGCGGACAGGCCTTCCTCTCTGAGGCGCCGGCGTGAGCCAACCGGCGACGGTGATCCGCCGCTCGACGCGCTCCAGGAGCTCATCAGGACGACCGTCCGGTCTGGCTCGTAGCGTTCGATCGCCGTGTGGTCCGCCTTCACGATCAGACCCATCTCACGAGCGACCACGCCGAAGATCTCCGTCGGCGAGACCCCGCGGGCGACCGACGTGGCAACCCGCCGCAGGGCGGCCTGCTCATCGGCGATCCTGGCGAGCTCGTCCCGGCTCGCCGCCAGGGCGGTGCTGATGGCCTCGCGGTCGCGCGCCGCCATCAGCACCGCTTCCAGCGAGGGCACCACGCGCTCCCGCAGGCGGCGCGTCATGCCCGCCGGCAGGCCGGCGGGCATGACGAGCGTGCCGATCCGGGCGCCGTCGTCGGTCAGCGGCAGCGTGCAGTGCCGCGGGTCGTCGCCGACCGGCCCGAGGGCGATGTCCAAATACGGCAGGCCGAGTCCCTGCGCCAGTCGCCGGGCCACGACCGGCAGCGCCGCGCGCAGGTGTTCGGCACGCAGGAGGAGGCGGGCCGTCCTGGCGCTGAGGTCGGCCTCGCGGCGGCGTTCCTCCGCCTCGACGACCAACGTTCGCATCAGCGCGGCGGCGGCGCTGACCAGCAGCGCGACGACCAGGAAGATCACCAGCGGCACCCATGTCCACGTGCTGAAGATGCTGACCACGTGGACGGGCGGGACCTGGAAGAAGTCGTAGAGCAGGGCGCTGGCCAGGGCGGTGATCACGCCGAGTCTCATGCCCCAGAGGAACGCGACCACGAGAACGCCGACCAGATAGACTGCGTGCAGGGCGTTGCGGGGCGCCACCTGCGCCAGTGCAAAGGCTATGAACGTCTCGGCTGCTACGCATGCGGCGCCTGTCAGGATGCCCCACAGGAGGGGCGGGCGGCCCGCGCGTAGCAGCAACGACAGCAACCGCGCGCGCACAAGGCCACACTACTCTCACAGGACCGGTAGAGGTACGGGGGAAAGCCCAGGTCAACGCCGTCGCCCGCCGCGCCGGACCAGCATGCGACGAAGGCGGCAAGAGCGGTGAACGAGACTCCGACCCGAGTGGTGCTGGCGGACGACGACATCCTGCTGCGTGAGGGGCTGGCCAGCCTGCTGGAGCGCTCGGGGTTCGAGGTCGCCGGCCAGGCGGGGAACGCGGCCGAACTGCTCGCCCTCGTGCGGGAACACCGTCCCGACCTGGCTGTCGTCGACATCCGGATGCCTCCCGGGCACGCGACGGAGGGCGTCGAGGCGGCCAAGGTCATCCGCACGGAGCTCCCCGAGGTGGGCATCCTGCTGCTGTCGGCGCACGTCGAGGTCGATCAGGCGATGGAGCTGCTCGCCACCGGGCACCGGGTCGGCTACCTGCTCAAGAGCCGGGTGACCGCGGTGTCCGACTTCGTGGAGACGCTCGAACGCATCGTCCACGGCGGATCGGTCGTGGACCCCAGCCTTGTGGCCGAGCTGTTCAGCACCCGCCGACGGCAGGATCCGCTGGAGCTGCTCACCCAGCGTGAGCGCGAGGTGCTCTCCCTCATGGCGGAGGGCCGCTCGAACGCCGGAATCGCGCACAAGCTCTGGATCACGGAGGGCACGGTCGAAAAGCACGTGCGCAGCATCATGTCGAGGCTGCGGCTGCCGGAGACGGAGGACGACCATCGCCGCGTGCTCGCGGTGCTCGCGTTCCTCGACGCCCGCTGAAGGACGCCCGCTGAAGGACCCGCTGAGGGACGCCCGCAGAAGTACACCCGCTGAGGGACGCCTGTTGAGACCGTTCCGATGTTGCCCGCGCGACCGGTTCAGGCGTCCGCGCCCCGCAGGATCTCGTCGATGGCCTGTTTCGACAGGCGCGGTTTCGGCAGGAAGGCGACGGCCGGGCTGGTCGCGATCAGCTCGGCGAAGTCCTGCTCGTCGTGCGTCGAGATCAGGATGATCGGCGGCGGTTCCCCACCGCCCTCGTCGTACAGTCGCCGGGCCAGGTCGAACCCGCTCTCCCCGCCCAGGTCGATGTCGACCAGCACGACGTCCGGCCGGAGCTCGCCGACCCGGCCGAGCGCTTCGGCGATCGTGGACGCGACGCCCACGACAGCGACGCCCTCCGCCTCCAGGAACAGGCGGGCGGCCTTTTTGAAGTGGTCGCTGTCGTCCGCGATCAGACACCGCAGGGGCACGTCTTCAGAGTGACATCGGAGCGCACCCGCGTCATTGCAGCTAGCTGCTACACAGAGGTGCCGCGGGCACGCCCATCGGATGGGGGCTGCCAGCGCAGACGGGGGCCTCCCGGAAGGGCCATCGTGGGAGGTGCCAGCGAGCGACCGCGCGACGGGGAGATCACCCGAGGCCGGGAAGGAGGCGGCGATGCTGACCGACCGCCACGAGCCGTGGACCGGCCAGGTGTGGAACGGCCAGGCACGGAGTGGCGAGGCAGGGACCGGCCAGGCACGGACCGGCCAGGCACGGGAGGCAGGCACCGGCCAGGCAGGGACAGGCGAGGCCACCGGCCGACGCTCGGCCGCCCCGATGCGGGCCGGGCGCGCCGCGGGCCCGGCCCGGGCCGTCGGCTCGTCCCGGATCGTCGTGGCCGACGACGGAGTGGAGCTGTACGTCACGGTGGACGGTCCCGCCGACGCTGAGACGACCCTGGTGTTCTGCCACGGGCTGTCCTCGTGCCTGGAGTGCTGGGAGAACCAGCGGACGTTCTTCGCCGGCCGGGCCCGTGTGGTGACGTACGACCAGCGTGGTCACAACCGGTCGGGCCGGGGCTGCGCGGGATCGGCCACCGTCGCGCAGCTCGGCCGCGATCTCTGCCGGATCCTCGTCGAGGTCGTCCCGGCGGGACCGGTGATCCTGGTGGGACATTCCATGGGCGGCATGGCGATCATGGCGTTGGCGCAGGCCCACCCGGAGCTGTTCGGCCGGCGCATCGCGGGTGTCGCGCTGCTGGCGACCTCGGCGGGCGGGCTGGGCGGCGTGACGCTGGGCCTTCCCGCGTGCGGCGCGAGGCTGCTGCGGCCGCTGGTGCCCGCGCTGCTCAGGCTGCTCGGCGACGACCCGGCCCGCTCCGGGCGACCTGCCGTGGACGAGCTCGTGCAGCTGCTGGTGCGGCGCTACTCCTACGCCTCGCAGGTGCCGTCGAGCGTGCGGGAGGCCGCGGTCCGGGTCATCTGCTCCGCCCCGGCGCAGGTGTTCCGGGACTACTACCCGGCCCTGATGACGTACGACGGGTTCGCCGCGCTCGCGGCGCTGCGGGAGATCCCCATCCTGGTCATGGTCGGCCGCGACGATCTCGTCACGCCGGTCGGGCACAGCGAGGCGATCGCGGGCGCCCTGTCCTCGGCCCGCCTCGTGGTGCTGCCGAAGACCGGCCACAACCTCATGCTCGAACGGCCTCTCGTCGTCAACACCGCACTCGGCCGTCTGTTGCGCGTGGTCACCCGGCCCGAACCGGCTCTTCGCGAACTGCCCACCGCCTGTTGAAGGATCGAGGTGACACGCATGTGCCCGCACACCCCGCCCTGTCCGTCCGCGTACGCCGCCGACCACGACGCCGCCCGTCTCGTGGCCTTCCACCCCGAGCAGGGATGGGGGCTGCTCTGCAACGGTGTCGTGGTGTTCGAGGACACCGGCGAGCTGCTTCCCGACGGCCGGAGCCTTCTCCCGCACCGGGCCTGCTGTGCGCGGGCCGCGTGACTCGACGGACATGGCCGCGCTCATCCCCCTGAGGCGGCGGCCGGACGGCGCCATGCCGGGAGAACGGCACTCGGCGTCCCCGGACGACGCCGCCGACACAGCCGACACAGCCGAAGACGGTGTGCCGGACGTGCGCCGCGCCTCCTGGGTCCTCCCCATCGCCCCGTCCTCCACGAGCCGGGCGCGCCGCCTCGTCCGCGCCACCCTGCGGGACTGGGCGGGCAGTGTGGACGGCGAGACGCCCGAGGTGGCCGAACTGCTCGTCAGCGAGCTGATCGCCAACGTCCTGCGGCACGGGCGGGGGGAACCGGTCCTCACGCTCCTGCTGCAGGACGGTGTCCTGCGGTGCGAGGTCGAGGACGAGGCCCGCGTTCCAGTGCGGATCCGCGACACGTCACCGGACGAGGAGGAGAGCGGCCGGGGGCTGCTGATCGTCGAATCCCTGTCCCGCTCCTGGGGCGTATGCCCGACGAGCAGGGGGAAGGCCGTCTGGTTCGAGCTGGCGGTGCGGTGCTAGTCCGTGCTGGTCCGGTGCCGGTTCTAGCCCCAGTGCGGCGGGCGTTCCTCCAGCAGGTGGGAGTCGTCGGAGCCGGAGCGCCACTCGCCCCATCCGAGGTCGGTGTCGTCGCTTGTCTGGTCAGGCAGCACCGGCAGCCCCTCGTCGAAGAGGTCCACCGGACGCATGTCATCCGGATGCTGCACACTCACGCGCGCAATGCTACCGGCTACGCGCCCGGAGCCGCGAACACCCGGAAGCCACGAACACCGGGAAGCCACGAACGCCGGGAGGCCGCGAACGCCGGGAGGCCGCGAGCACGCTGCCGGGGAGCCGTGGAGTTCCGGAAAGCCGCGGAGCCGGGGCCACGGCCGTGCGACGGGTTGGGACTCCTTGCCCCGAGGGGAGATCACCCCGTCCCAACGCCGGGCAAACGTCACGCCCGTACCACCGGACAGCCAACCGCACGCAAAGGTACGATGCGGGAGCAGGGAGCACGCCGGACGAACCCCCCGTGAGGCGGCATGGCAACGCCAGCAGGATGGCGGCAAGAGGGCAACCTGCCCGTGGAGCTGACCAGCTTCGTCGGGCGGACGCGCCTGCTCGCGTCGCTGCGACAGAGACTGCAGGAGCACCGGCTGATCACCGTGACGGGCATCGGCGGGGTCGGCAAGTCGCGCACCGCGCTGCGTCTCGCGCACCAGGTGCGACAGCGGTACAGGCACGGCGTCTGGTACGTCGAGCTGGCCCGGCTGCAGGACCCCGGAATGCTCTATCACACGATCACGGCCGCGCTGGGCATCGCCGACCAGTCTCCGCGCGAAGGGGCGGACACCCTCGCCGAATGGCTGGCCGAACGGGAGCTCCTGCTCATCCTGGACACCTGCGAGCACCTGGTCGACGCGTGCGCCCATCTCACCCAGAAACTGCTCGACACGGCGCCGCACCTGCGCATCCTCGCGACGAGCCGGCGGTCGCTCAACGCGCCGGGCGAGTACACGGCCTCCGTGCCGCCGCTGACCCTGCCCGGCGACAACCCCTCGGACAACCCGTTCACCAACGAGGCCGTCGAGCTGTTCGGCGCTCGGGCCTCCGCCGTCGTGCCCGACTTCGCGGTGGACGAGGACAACATCACGGCCGTCACCGAGCTGTGCCGCCGCCTCGACGGGATCCCGCTGGCCATCGAACTGGCCGCCGTGCGCCTGCGCACGCTGTCGGTCGAGCAGATCCTCGCGCTGCTCGCCGACCGGTTCAGCCTGCTCGCCGGAGCCAGCCGTACGGCGCTGCCGCGCCACCAGACGCTGCGGGCGGCGATCGGCTGGAGCCACGAGCTGTGCGAACCGGCCGAGCGGCTGCTCTGGGCGCGGCTGTCGGTGTTCGCCGGCGACTTCGAGCTGGAGGCGGCCCGGCACGTCTGCGCCGGCGACGCCCTGCCCTCCGACCGGATCCTCGACGTGATCGGCGGCCTGGTCGACAAGTCGGTCCTGCTGAGCTTCCCCACCCCGGCCGGTCAGCGCTACCGGCTGATCGACACGCTGCGGCAGTACGGCGGCGAGTGGCTGGACAAGCTCGGCGAGACGCAGGACCTGCGTCGCCGCCACCGCGACTACTACCTTCAGCTCGCCGAGCGCAGCGAACACTCGTGGTCGGGACCGCGCCAGGTCCACTGGTACACGCGGATGCGCCAGGAGCACGACAACATCCGCGTCGCCCTCGACTTCTGCCTGTCCACCCCCGGCGAGGAGCAGGTCGGACTCGAGCTGCTGTCGGCGCTGTGGTTTCTGTGGGTCGCCTGCGGTTTCGCCCGTGAGGGCGTGATCTATCTGGAGCGAGCGCTCAAGGCCATCTCCGCGCCCAGCAGGGAACGCTGCAAGGCCCTGTGGGTGCTGGCCTACATCCGCAGCGCCCAGGGCGACATGGCGGGCGCGCTCGCCGCGGCCGAGCAGTGCAGCACCGACGCGGTGCGCGTGGGCGACTCGGGCGCGGTGCTGCTCTCGACCAAGATGCAGGGCACCGCGGCCATGCTGCAGGGCGACGCGAAGAAGGCGACCGCGCTGCTCGGCGTCGCGATCGAGTTCCACCGCGGCGGCCGGGAGCTGAACCCGGGCCTGCTGCCGGCGATCGTCGAGCTGTCCATGGTGCTGCTCGCGCAGGGCGAGTTCGAGGAGGCGGAGACGCTGCTGGTCGACTGTCTTCAGGTCTGCCAGGAGCGCGGCGAGCTGTGGCTGCGGTCCTACGCCTGGTACGTCTCCTCCCTCGTCCACCGGGCGACCGGCAGGCGTGACGAGGCGCTGGTGGCGTGCAAGGAGGCGCTGCGCATCAAGCAGCACTTCCACGACGTGCTCGGGATCGTCCTGTGCGTGGACAACCTCGCGACCCTGAACCTCCAGGCCGGTGAGCCGGAACGGACGGCGACCCTCCTCGGGGCCGCCCAGTCCAACTGGCGGACCTTCGGGCTGCCCCAGTTCGGGTCGCCGTTCTTCACGACCGAGCACGAGCAGTGCGTCAAGGAGTGCAAGAAGCTGATCGGCGATGCCGTCTACGACGAGGCGTACACCGCCGGGACCCGGTTCAGCCTGGGCGACCTCGTCGAGTACGCGCTGGACGACCTCGACGACTTCCACCTGGACTGACCGGGTTGCCTTCTGGACCGGACCTCGGGCCGGACGGGCTCGACTGCCGGACGGGCTCGACCCGGGCCGGGCGGGCCACCGATGTCACCGGCGGTCACTGCCAGGCGCCGACATACCGGGAGCTGGTCAGCGAGTAGTCCACGCTGCCGCTGATCCAGTACTGCAGGCCGTGCACGTACGCGTCGACGGCGGGCGAGCCGAGCGCCTCCGTGGCCGGGGCGAGCGCCGCCATCGCGGCGACCGCCTCGTCACGCATCGCTCCGATCCGGTCCATCGCCTCCTGGATCGTGCAGCCGGTGTGCCCGACGAGCACGCTGACGAGGTTGTTGCGGATGTTCGCCTCACCTCGCTCCTTCGCGTACGAGATGAGGTCGTTGTCCCAGACGACCACGTCGTTGGCGTGCTCGGTCATCTCGTGCACCACCGGATGGCGCCACTCGTCCATCGTGAGGCAGACCTCCGCCGCCACGTCGATCAGTGCGAACACGGTGAGCATCGCGCCGGTCCTGCGGCGCATGAAGATGTAGTCGTCGATCGTGGGAACGACATCGTCCTCGCGGTTGGCGGCCTCCCAGACCTGGGCGGACAGATAGTCCTTGGTGGTCACGCGCCACCGGTCGAGCTGGTCGGCGGTGCCGTGTTTCCTGATCCGCGTCTTGACGTCGAGGAGCGCACGGGCGAAGACGTTCTCGACCGGTTCGTCTCCTTCGTTGTCCTCGACCACGCTGTAGAGCTGGGGCAGCGCGCGGGCGATCTCGGCCGCCCGCCGGTCCGACTCGCAGTAGGCGTCGTCGAACGCGAACAGCCACACGCACCAGTCCGTGACGAGCTGGCACAGCTCCCGGGAAGCGTACGGGTAGGTCCGGGCACCGAGCCATCCATAGCGGGCGAGCCGAAAACGCTCGAGCTGGTCGCCGTCGGCGATCATGCCGGAGGCGGTGAGCCAGGCCAGGGTGTCCCGGTTCACCTCGTCGACGTGCGGGTTCACCGCACTCGGGAAGGGGCAGGTGAGCGAGGGAAGGCGGAGGGGGCGCCCACTGAGGGAATCCGCTTTCGCAGTAGCCATCAGACAAGCATGGTCCTACCAGATGATTGACGCTAGCCATATCATATTTCGGCTATATCGGCCCGAAATTCGGCTCAACCGGATGGACCCTCGATGAGGTCGACGATCTCCCCGTCCCCGAACATGCGCGCGGCGTCGACCGCCGACGGTGTCCCGGCGTAGCGATCCGCTCCCAGCTCCAGCAGCGCCCGTACGACCGCGGGCTCCTTCTTGAACACCGCACCGGCGAGCGGGGTCTGCCCGCGGTCGTTGGCGAGGTCGGGGTCCGCGCCCCGCTCGCCCAGGGCGCGCACCGTCGCGGCGTGCCCGTGGTAGGCCGCCAGCATCAGCAGGGTGTCGCCCTTCTGGTTGCGCAGGTTGACGGGCACACCCGCGTCGACGTAGGCGCACAGCGCCTCGGTCCGCCCCGATCTCGCGAGATCGAAGAGCCTGGTGGCGAACTCCTCCAGCTCAGGGCCCGGTTCCATGTTCCCCATAGTCCAACGGTAAGGTCGCCGCTACCCCTCCGGAATCGGTCACGCAACAGGCACGGAATCGACCGGGGGTCCCGTAGGTTCAGTAGGTAAAGGCTTCGTGAGAAAGGCTGGGACACGTGTCCGACCCCACGGATCTCTATCGGCTCGACGGGGACCTTCCCGAGCTGACCGATCCGGTGCTGCTCTACCACTTCGAGGGGTTCGTCGACGCCGGTGCCGCCGGGCGGCTGGCCCTGGGGCATCTCCTCGCCGAACTGGAGCACCGGGTCATCGCGACCTTCGACGTGGACCGGCTGCTCGACTACCGGTCCCGCCGCCCGGCGATGACCTTCGACACCGATCACTGGAGTGACTACGACACTCCTGAGCTGGCCGTCTACCTGACCAAGGACGTCACGGGCACACCGTTCCTCATTCTGAACGGCCCGGAGCCGGACCGGGAGTGGGAGCTGTTCACCGAGGCCGTCGGCATGCTGGTGACCCGGCTCAAAATCGGCAGGCTGGTAACCGTCCACGGCATCCCGATGGGCGTCCCGCACACCCGGCCGCTCGGCCTGACGGCCCACGCCACCCGCTCCGACCTCGTCCACGGGCAGACCAGCCCCTTCGGCAAGGTCCGCGTGCCGGGCAGCCTCGCCGGGCTCATCGAGTTCCGGCTCGGGACGAAGGGTCACGACGCGCTCGGCCACGCCGTCCACGTGCCGCACTACCTCGCCCAGGCGGAGTATCCGCAGGCCGCGGTGACGGCGCTGGAGGCCGTCACGCGCGGCACCGGACTGGTCTTCCCCATGGACGCGCTCAGGGAGGCGGCCGACAAGACCAACACCGAGATCGAGGAGCAGATCGCGGCGTCCGAGGAGCTCGCCGGCGCCATCCGCGGCCTGGAGCAGCAGTACGACGCGTTCCAGTCGGGCGCCGAGCGGGAGAGCCTGCTGGCCGAGGACGCGCAGATGCCCACGGGTGAGGAGCTCGCCGCCCAGTTCGAGGCGTTTCTCGCCGAACGGGACGACCGCGACACCTGAGCCGCCGCGAAGCCGCCGCCCCCGACCCGCCCGAAGGACGCCTCGCCTGTCATGCCGCCCTCAGATCTCTCCGACATTCGCGTCGGATTGGCCGGTTTCGGTCCGGCCGGATCCTTCTTCCACGCGCCGCTGATCGCCGCCACGCCGGGACTGCGCCTCGCCGCCGTCGTCACCCGCGACCCCGCCAGGGCCGAGCGCGTCCGTGCCGAATACCCCGGCGCGGACGTCGTCCCGGCCGTGGACGACCTGTGGGACCGCTGCGATCTCGTGGTGATCGCGACACCGAACCGCACCCATGTGCCCCTGGCGACCGAGGCGCTCAAGGCCGGGCTTCCCGTGGTCGTCGACAAGCCGCTGGCCGGCGCCGCCGCGCAGGCCCGCGACCTCGCAGGGCTCGCGCGCGACCGCGGGCTGATGCTGACGGTCTTCCAGAACCGGCGCTGGGACGGCGACTTCCTGACGCTGCGCCGGCTGCTGCCCGAGCTGGGCGAGGTCCACCGGTTCGAGTCGCGGTTCGAGCGGTGGAGGCCGGTGCCCAAGGGCGGCTGGCGCGAGTCGGGCGGCCCGGAGGAGATCGGCGGCACCCTCTACGACCTCGGCAGCCACCTGGTGGACCAGGCCCTGCGGTTGTTCGGCCCGGTCTTCCAGGTCTACGCGGAGACCGACGTCAGGCGGGCCGGGGTGCGCAACGACGACGACGCGTTCGTCGCGCTGACCCACCGGAGCGGGACCCGCTCGCACCTGTGGATGAGCGCGGTGGCCGCGAACCTCGGTCCGAGGTTCAAAGTGCTCGGCTCTCGCGCGTCGTACGTCAAGTGGGGGCTGGACCCGCAGGAGGAGCGCCTGCGGGCGGGCGGGCGCCCGGACGCCGCCGACTTCGGCCTCGGCAGGAGTTCCGGCCCGAGTTCCGGCACGGGTTCCGACACGGGCACCGGCTGGGGCACGGAGCCCTCCGACCGGTGGGGCACGCTCGGGGCCGAGGGCCAGGGCCGTCCGGTCCCGACGGAGCCGGGAGCGTACCAGCGGTTCTACGAGGGCGTCGTGGCCTGCCTGCGGGACGGCGCGCCACCCCCGGTCGAGCCGGACGACGCCGCCGAAGCCATCGCCGTCCTGGAGGCCGCCGCCCTCTCGGCGGCCCGCGGCCAGGTGATCACCCTCTCCGATCGGGAGCAGTAGCGTCCGCTCACCGCGGGGCCCGCGCCGCGGCGGCGGGCGGGGCGGCGGCGTCCGGAGCGGAGGCGGGCGGGGCGGCGACGTCCGGGGCGGCGGCGAGTCTGCGGGCGACTTCGACAACTGTCTCGCGGCGGCGGGCCAAGGCGGCCTGGTCGGTCTCCTCGTCCAGCACGAGGCGGCACATCCGGGGCACCGCGAAGTTCCAGGAGATCAGTCCCATGATGGTGAACAGCAGATCCTGGGTGGCGCGGATCCGCGCGTCCCCGGGAAGGTCACCGACCGCGCCCGCGTCCACGAGTTGGCCGACCTTCTCGCGGAAACCGTCACGCCACTCCCGCTCGCTGTCGCCGGATTCGTCGCTCACCTCCAGCGCCTCCCACAGCAGCAGCCTGATCAGCTCCGGGTGTTCCCGGTACCAGTCGAACATCTGCCCGACCGACTCGGCCACCGCGTCGGGATCGATGGAGACGGAGACGCGGACCTCCTCCAGCTTCGCCCGCAGGACGGCGGCGAACAGCTTCTCCTTGCTCCCGTAATACAGATAGATGGCCTGTTTGTTGGCCCTGGCGGCCGTCGCGATGCGGTCCACCCTGGCCCCGGCCAGGCCGTGCTCCGCGAACTCGGCGGCGGCGGCGTCGAAGATCCGCCGTCTGGTGTCCTCCGCGTCGTAGGGCATGGATGAATTAAACCATCCAGTTGACTCCTCCCCGCCCAGGCGGCAGTATCGGATGAGTAATAAAACAACCAGATGGTTTATTGAGAGGCCCTGTCATGAGCACTGCCACACCCGTCCCCGTCCGGTCGCCGCTGCCGGGCACCCTGTCCGGCACGACCGCCCTCCTCATCGGCGGAAGCTCCGGCATCGGGCTGGCGGCGGGCGTCCTGCTGCGTTCGGTCGGCGCCCGCGTCGTGCTGGTCGGCCGCGACCCCGACCGGCTAAAGGCCGCCGTCTCCCGGGTGCGCGCAGTCTCCCCGCTGCACGATGTCTCCGGGCTGCGCGATGTCTCCGGGCTGCGCGATGTCCCCGAGCCGCGCGATATTTCCGAGCCGCGCGATATTTCCGAGCCGCGCGATATTTCCGAGCTGCACGATGACTCCGGGCTGCACGATGACTCCGGGCTGCGCGGTGCGGGCCCGGCCGAGGATCCCGACGACGCCGTGCTGGGCGTTACCGGAGACGGCGGAGACGAGCAGACCCTCGCCGAGGCCTTCGACCGGGCGGGTCACGTCGACCACGTGTACGTCACCGCCGGCGGCATCAGCGGCGCCGGCCCCCTGACCGGGCTATCGGCCGAGGACATCCGCACGACCCTCGGCTCTGGCTCTCTTCAGACGGCCTTCACCGTCGCCCGCGCGGCGGCGGCCCGGCTTCCCGCGGGAGGCTCGCTCACGTTCAGCTCGGGGATCCTCGTGGTCCGCCCCTACCCCGGAATGACCGTCCCGCTGTCGGCCGCCGGCGCCGTGGAGACCCTCACCAAGGCCCTCGCCGTGGAACTCGCCCCCGCGCGGGTGCGGGTGAACACCGTGCGCTACGGCCGGATCGACACCCCGCTCCTGCGCTCACTGCCGGGGCTGGACTCCGACGACGCGGTCGCCGCCGCCGGAACGTCCACGCCCCTCGGCCGCTTCGGCACCGCCGAGGAGGCCGCCGCCACGGCTGTCTTCCTCATGGCCAACAACTACGTCACCGGCCAGGTCATCACCGTCGACGGCGGCGAAACCCTCGCCTGACCCCGCTTCCGGCGACGGCCGGAGGTCAGTCGCGCAGCCGGCCGCGCAGCGCCTCGGTGTCGGCGTCGGTCCAGCCCTGGGTCCGCAGCCAGCCGAGGGGGCCGCCGAACCGGTCGTCCAGCGTCGTCAGGAACTTGTCCATGTACTCGGGCCGCGGCAGGTGGCTGTCGACCGGCTTCGAGTCGAGATCGTCGCGGTAGGTGCGGCTGGCGCGCAGCCGGGCGAGGATGCCCTCCAGCCGTTCGCCGGTGGCGACGTAGTCTCCGATGATCGCCTCCCGGGTGGCGCCCGCGACGGCGAGCGCCAGGGCGCTGACCACTCCGGTGCGGTCCTTGCCCGCCGCACAGTGCACCACGGCCAGCCCGTCGTCACGGGCGAGCACCCGCAGGGCGGCCACCACCGAGTCGGGCCGGTCGCGCAGATATCCGTAGTAGTAGCCGGTCACGCGGAGTTCGGCCAGGGCCTCCTCCTCCCGCTCACCCTGCCACGGCAGGGTCCGGTCGTCGATGGTGTCGGCCTCGACGTCGGTGAGGTGCCCGCCCTCCGCGAACAGGCTGTGGTGGTGGATGCCGACCTCCGGCAGGAGGATCAGCGGACCCGGCCCCTCCAGGCGTACCTCGGTCTGCGACCGCAGGTCGACCACATGCCGCAGCTTGAGGTCGCCCACGAGCAGCGCCACGTCACCCTCGGTCAGGCCCTGCAGGTTGTCGGACCGCAGGATCCGGCCGGGCACCGTGGTCCCGCCGTCCGCGGTGGGCAGGCCGCCGAGGTCCCGTACGTTCGCCGCGCCTTGCAGGACGATCCAACGCTCGTGTGCATTCATCAAGCCGAGCCTATCCGTCCCTCTATGACAGAAGAATGAGTGCAGAGTGAAGATCTGCACTCGACGTCGCATTAATCCCGCTACCTGCCGCTATATCCCTTCCTCTGCGCACGCGGCGCGCGATGGGCGGAACCCCCTCCGGCACGATCGCATGCGGGCGGGCATCCGTCGGGCCCTCCAGGACGTGCCGCGACGTCGGACGGCGCGGAGAACCGGCCGGAGAAGGGGCCGGAGAAGGGCCGGAACGGCAAGGAACAGTCGGCATTCCACCACAAGGGGAGCGACTGTTACGCCTGACGGTCAAGTTCTTTCCCCAGTCTCCGCCAAACAGCCGTAATGTATGGCGTCGCGGACGCTTCTCGATCAACGTCCTCGGCGGAGTGATCGGAAGCGGGGCCGCCACGGACACGCACCAGGCAGCCACACCCACATGGAGGACCCGGATGGCACGGCCGGCTCACCGGTTGACCATGGCCGCTCTCGCCGTCGCCGTCGGCGGCGCGACCGCGGCGCTTCCCACGGCACCGGTCCACGCGGAGTCCCCCGCGGCCGCGAGCGCCGCGGCCGGTCCGTCCTCCACCGCTTCATCCTCGGCCGCTTCGTCCTCCACCGCTTCGTCCTCCGCCGCCCGGGGGCGCGCGGCGGCCTCGAGCGCCCCCGGGCACCGCGCGGCCCCGCCGAAGTCCGGTGGCGCCTCGCCCGTACAGCAGCACCGCCTGGTCGGCGCGTGGACCACCTCGACCGACCGGATCACGGCGGCTCTCGGCGGGCAGACCGTGCGGATGGTCGTGCGCGCCAGCGTCGGCGGCGCCGGCACGCGCCTGCGCCTGTCCAACGTCTTCGGGACGGCGCCGGTGACGTTCTCGGACGTGTACGTGGGGGTCCAGGCGTACGGCGCCGAGATCCTCGCGGGGACCAACCGGCCGGTGACCTTCCGCAAGCGCACCTCCGTGCGGGTGCCGCCGGGCCAGGCCGTCTGGAGCGACCCGATCCCGGGCCGGATCGCCGGCGGCTCCGCCCTGGTCGTCAGCCTCCACCTGCCCGGGACGGTCAGGGGCGTGACCGGACACGAACGCGCCTACAGCACCACCTACCTGTCCGACCCGGGGAACCACTCGGCGGAGGAGAGCGGCGAGGGCTTCACCTACACCAGCACGCAGTGGTACTTCCTCGACAGGATCGCGGTCGAGGCGAGCGGGGCCACGGTCGGCTCGATGGTCGCGTTCGGCGACTCGATCACCGACGGCGCGGGCCAGGCCGTCGACGCCAACCGCCGCTGGACCGACTACCTGCGGCAGCGGCTGGCCCGCCAGTCGACGTCGCGGCGGATGGGGGTGCTCAACGCCGGCATCGCCGGAAACCGGCTGCTGCACTCCAACGTCGGCCCGAGCGGTCTCAGCCGGTTCTACCGCGACGTGCTGTCCCAGCCGGGGGTGCGCACCGTGGTGGTCTACGAGGGGATCAACGACATCGCCCGGGGCGACTACACCTCGATCAAGCCGCTCGCCTACGGATACAAGAAGTTGATCCGCGAGGCGCACGCCCGCAAGATCAAGGTGCTGGGCGCCACGCTCACCCCCTTCTACGGCTGGGGCACCTGGACTCCGGAGCGCGAGGAGATCAGGCAGCGGCTGAACACGTGGATCCGCACGAGCGGGGTGTTCGACGGCGTCCTCGACTTCGACCGGGCCGTACGCGATCCCGAGTTCCCCGAGCAGCTGACCGTCTCCTACGACTCTGGCGATCACCTGCACCTGAGCGACGCCGGACGGCTCGCGATCGCCGACGCGGTGAACACCCGCATGCTCTGATCCCGGAACGGCCACCGGGTCGCTACCGTGTGACCATGGCCGCCCCCCTTGAGCCCGACGACCCGCGCACGCTCGGCGGGTTCCGTCTCGGCGGACGTCTCGGCGAGGGCGGCCAGGGCGTCGTCTACCTGGGCTACACGCCCGACGGCGCTCCGGTCGCGGTGAAGGTGCTCAAGACCGGGCTCGACCCCGCCGTCCGGGCACGGCTGACGCGTGAACTCGACGTCCTGCGCGGCGTCGCCCCCTTCTGCACCGCCAGGGTGATCACGGCGATGGTGGACGGGCGCGAGCCGTACGTCGTGAGCGAGTTCGTCGACGGCCCCTCGCTCCAGCAGCGGGTGACCGCGTCGGGTCCGCTGCGCGGAGGCGAGCTGGAACGGCTCGCGGTGGGGACGGCGACCGCGCTGGCGGCGATTCACGGCGCGGGCATCGTGCACCGCGACTTCAAGCCGGGCAACGTGCTGCTGGGGCCGGACGGTCCCCGGGTGGTCGATTTCGGCATCGCCCGCCAGGGCGAGAGCGAGACGATGACCACGGGCCCGGTGGGCACCCCCGCCTACCTGGCGCCCGAGCAGATCGCGGGACATCCGGCCGGCCCCGCCTCCGACGTGTTCGCGTGGGGAGCGACGATCGTCTTCGCCGCCAGCGGCCGGGCGGCGTTCGGCGCCGGCAACGTCGCCGCCGTGCTCCACCGGATCATGACGACCTTCCCCGACCTGACGCCGGTGCCCCCGCCCCTGCGCACGCTGGTCGAACGCTGCCTCGCCAAGGATCCCGCCGCCCGCCCCGCCGCCCGCGACCTGCTGCTCGAACTGGTCGGCACCGCGCCGGGCCCGGTGCGTACGGACGCGACGGCGAGCGACGTCCCTCCCGACGGGCCCGCGCGGCCGCACGATCCGTATCCGTGGACGCCGGCCTCGCCGTCGGCGGGTCCCGCCAACCGGGGACACGGCACCGACCGGGAACACGGCACCGACGGGGCGCACGGGGGACACCGGGCGGCGGACACCGTTCCCGGTGCCCGCCGGAGCGGATCGCGCGCCCGGGTCCTGGCCGGGGCCGGCGCTGCCGTGGCGGCTCTCGGGATCACCGCCGCGCTGCTGGTCCCGCGCCTGGCCGCGATGTCCGGCGGCCCGTCCCCCACGCCCCTGGCGAGCGCTCCCGCCCAGAGCACGTACGCGACGGGCCCGACGCCGACCGCCCCCGCGACCACGGACGCCGAGCCCGGCGGCACGGGCGGGACGGATCCGGCGACCGCCTCCGCGCCCGCGGGCATTCCGCAGGCGTTCGAGGGGAAGTGGCGGGGGCACATCGCGCCCACCGTCGGCCTTCTCACGAGTGAGTACGACATAGAGATCGAGTTGAAGAGCGGCAAGCCGTCCGGCAGGTGGAAGGAGCCCGCGAACTCCTGCGAGGGCACGCTGCGGCTGACCGCGGCGTCCGGCTCGGCGCTCAGGTTCCGGCTGGAGGACGTGCCGCAGTGCGTCCCGGGCGACGTCGTGCTCACCCGCGAGGGCGACGCCCTCGCCTACCGGCACACCGACGATCTCGGCCTGTTCGCCTACGAGGGCACCCTCACCAGGGACTCCTGATCCTCGGGCTCCGGCGGTGCGGGAGATCACGGCGAGTGATCCTCGGGGGCGGGCCCGCGACGTCACCGTGGGGCCGGAGGAAGGGCCGGGGGCCGGGACCGGTGTGAGCGCGGTTACGGCGGGTAGTGCGAGCGCGTCAACGCACAGGAGAGGAACCCATGGCTACCGACGTCATCAGCCTGATCAAGGAAGATCACCGCGACGTGGAGTCGTTGTTCGAGCGGCTCCAGAAGATGCCGGAGAACCGGCCGGCCCTGCTCGCGGAGCTGGCGGCGAAGTTCATCGCCCACAGCGAGGGCGAGGAGGACGAGGTCTACCCCGTGCTCGCCAAGCGGCGGCCCGAGGAGAAGGGGGAGGTCCACCACGGCACGGAGGAGCACCACGAGGCCGAGGAGATGATCTCCCAGCTCCTGGGGACCGACCCGGAGAGTCCCGAGTTCGACACAGTGCTGCACGAGCTGATCGATGCGGTGACGCACCACGTCGAGGAGGAGGAGACCGACATCCTCCCGGTCCTGGAGAAGGCCGTCCCCTTCGAGGAGCGGGTGCAGCTCGGCAAGGCCTTCAGCAAGCGGAAGGCCGAGGTGCTCGCCGCCCCGATCAAGCCGCGCTCGCGGACGAAGGACGAGCTGTTGCACCAGGCCAGGGAGCTGGGCGTCGAGGGCGCGTCGGGAATGAGCAAGGACGAGCTGATCTCCGCCGTCAGGCAGAAGAAGCAGGCGCAGGGCTGAGCACACGCGCGGAGCGGCCGGCCGTGGGCCCGGTGACCCGTCAGAGGCAGGCGTACAGCGCCGTGACCATGGGCTGCCACCTCGGGTCCGGGCCGGCCGCGCTGACGACCAGGCGGCTCGGCGTGTAGGCCAGGGCGACCCCCGCGTCCGGGTCGGCGAAGGCGAGCGCCCCACCCGAGCCGCTGTGCCCGAAGGCCCGCGGGTTCGGCGCGAACAACCGGATCTCGCAGGGCAGCATGTAGCCGAGCGCGAACCTCGTCTGCGCCCGCAGAACCTCGTCGCGTCCCTCGCTCCGGGGCGCGACGGCCCGGCCGAGCACGTCAGGGCCCACGATCGCACCGGACACCAGCCTGCCGTACAGCGTGGCGAGGGCCCTGGCGGTGGCGTGCCCGTTGGAGGCGGGGATCTCGGCGGCCCGCCAGCGCGCGGTGTTGGGCAGACCGGGCGTGAGCTGCTCGGCCGGGTTGCAGAAGGCCATCATCGTGATCGAGCCGGGCTCGGACATGGCGTTCATCAGTGATGACGGAGGGGCGTCCGGCCCGGCCTGGGGTGGGGCGAGGTACGCGGCGCGCCTCGCCTCGGCGGCGGGCAGCCCGATCCACAGGTCGGGGACGCCCAGCTCGTCGCGGACCAGGTCGCGGAGCGGCCGTCCGCCCACCCGGCGCAGCACCTCGCCGACGAGCCAGCCGAAGGTCACCGCGTGATACCCGTGCCGCTCCCCCGGCGTCCACCACGGGCTCTCGGCGGCGAGCGCGGCCGTCATCGCGTCCCAGTCGAACAGGGAGCCCGGCGGCAGCTCCCGGCGGACGGCGGGCAGCCCCGACCGGTGCGCGAGCAGGTCGGCGATGGTGGTGGCGGTGGCGAACCCGGGCCAGTAACGGGCCACGGGGGCGTCCAGGTCGAGCAGCCCGCGCTGGACGTACAGGTGCGCGAGCGTCGCCAGCACCCCCTTGGACACCGAGAAGACGTTGACGACCGTGTCCCGCCCCCAGCGCCGTACGCCGTCCGGGTCGGCCGTGCCCTGCCAGAGGTCCACGACCATGCGCCCGCCCGCGTACACGGCGAGGGCCGCGCCGCCGCCTCCGCCGTCTGTCTCCCTGAACGCGTCGGCGACGGGCGCGAAGGCCGGATCACACCGCACGACGTCCTCCCTCACTTGCTCAACCATAGTTGCGAAACCATGGTTGAGTATTGGAGCATCCGGAGGTGGTGTCAAGCGATCTGACCCTGCTGTTCACGGCCCTCGCCGCGGCCTGCGAGGCCGAGGTGCGCGCCCTGATGGCCGCCGCCGGGCACGATCAGGTGCGCAGCGTGCACGGCTACGTGTTCCAGCACCTGCTCACCGGCCCCGTACGGGTCTCCGACCTGGCAGGGCTGCTCGGCATGACCCCGCAGGGCGCCTCCAAGGTGGCGGCCGAGATGGAGCGCATCGGCTACGTGTCACGCCGGGCCGACCCCGGCGACCAGCGGGCACGAATGATCGAGCTGACGCCGCACGGCAGGGCCGCGGTCGAGGCGGGCCGCGCCGCCCGCAAGGCCGTGTCCGCCCGGATGCTCGGCCTCCTCGACGCACCGGAGGAGTTCCTGGCCTCCCTCAACCGGCTCGGCGAGGAGACCGGCGCGCTGCGCGAACTCCTCGCCCGCCGGCTGCGCCCCTGATCAGCCGAGTGCCGGAACCAGGCGGACGAGGTCGGCCAGGCCGTCGGCGACGAGGTCGGCACGTGCGGCGTCGGGGCGCTCGGCGTGCAGGTAGCCCCAGGGCCCCCGGCGCAGCAGGACCGTCCGCATCCCGGCGCGCGCGGCCGGCAGGACGTCGTTGTCGAGGCGGTCGCCGACGTAGAGGATCTCCCCCGGCTCATGGCCGCAGACCGCCGCGACCTTGGCGAAGAACGCGGGATCGGGCTTCTCCACTCCCCATCCCGCCGAGGTGTGGATCCCGTCCACCGGCAGGTCCATCGCGACCAGCGCGTCGTACGCCTGGGGCGGCTGGTTGCCCGCCACGACCACGTCGTAACCGGCCTCCCGCAGGGCCGCGAGACTGGGCCGCACGTCCGGGTAGAGGTCGTCGGCGTCGAAGTTCTCGCGCAGCCCGCCGGCATCCTCGCGCCGCCACGCCTCGATCTCGGCGTCGAGGTCGATCCCCGGCCTGATCAGCTCGAACGCCTCCTGATGGCTCCGGTCGAGCGCGGCCATGCCGCCGAGCACCCCCATGAATGTCAGAGGCGGCACGCCCAGCCGGCCGGCCCACCGGGACCAGATCCGGGTCTCGTCGATGAGCGTCTCCCCCACGTCGAACACGAGCGCCCGGACCATGACCGCATCTCCCTTTCATCCTGTTTACGGCAGCCACTCTATGGTGTGCCGTAACATCGCCGAACGTGAGCGAGACTCGGTATGCCCCGAACGGCATGGTGTGCACAGTCGATCATCTGGCCTCGGCGGCGGGCGTCGCCCTGCTCGACAAAGGCGGCAACGCGGTGGACGCGGCCATCGCCGCGAACGCGGTGCTGGCGGTCACCGCGCCGCACATGTGCGGTCTCGGCGGCGACCTGTTCGCCCTCGTCCACGACGGAACCGTGAGCGCGCTGAACGCCTCGGGACGGGCGGGCTCGGGCGCCGATCCCGGCCGGCTGCGGGCCGAGGGCCTCGACCGGATGCCCCACCTCTACGACATCCGCTCGGTCCCGGTGCCCGGCTGCGCCGACGGGTGGCTGGCGCTGCACGAGCGGTACGGCCGTCTGCCGCTCGCCGACCTGCTGGCCCCCGCGATCCGCCTCGCGGCGGAGGGCTTCCCCGCCTCGCCGCTGCTCGCCCCGGGCGGGGAGTTCATCGGCTCGCTACCCGGAGCCGGGGACTTCGCGACCGTCCGCCGGGCCGGGGACGTGATCCGCAGACCCGGTGTCGCCAGGGCTCTCACCGCGCTCGGCGAGGGCGGCCGGGCGGCGTTCTACCAGGGCGAGTTCGGCAAGGGCCTGCTGGAGCTGGGCGGCGGCGAGTACACCGAGGAGGACCTGGCCCGGCCGAACGCCGACTGGGTGGAGCCGCTGAGCGCCGAGGTGTTCGGGCACCGCGTCTGGACCGTTCCCCCGAACTCCCAGGGCTACCTGCTCCTGCTGGCCCTGGAGATCCTCGCCGAGCTCGGACCGCCCGCCGACCCGGCCGACCCGCGCTGGGCCCACCTGCTGGTGGAGTCGGCCAGGGCGGCCGGGCACGACCGGCTCGACGTCCTCCACGAGGCCGCCGTCGCGCCGCTCGGCACCGCCGCCGCCCGCCGCGCGCTGATCGACCCCGAGCGGCGCTCCCCCCTGCCCGAGGCTCCCGCCGGGCCGGGCGACACGACGTACCTGTGCGTGGTCGACGGGGACGGCATGGGCGTCTCCCTCATCCAGTCGAACGCGTCGGGCTTCGGCAGCCTGCTCTTCGAGCCCAGCACCGGGATCAACCTGCACAACCGCGGCATCGGCTTCTCACTCACACCCGGCCACCCCGCGGAGTACGGCCCGGGCCGCCGTCCGCCCCACACGCTGTGCCCGGCGCTGGTCACCCGGCCGGACGGGACGCTGCGCACGGTCATCGGCACGATGGGCGGCGACGCGCAGCCGCAGATCCTGCTGCAACTGGTCACCCGTCTGCTCGCGCACGGCCAGACGCCCGGCGAGACGATCGCCGCGCCGCGCTGGGTGCTCGGCAGCGGCACCGGCTTCGACACCTGGCGGTCCGCCCCGGTCGTCGAGGTCGAGGAGGGCGCGCCGTGGGCGGACGGCCTGCGCGAGCGCGGGCACGCCGCCGAGACGGTGGAGTGGGGCTCCGGCTTCGGCCACGCCCACCTGATCGATCTGCTCCCGTCGGGCGTGCTCGCCGGGGCGGCCGACCCCCGCGCGCTGATCGGCGCCGCCCTCGGCCACTAACCCCCACCCCCTCCGCGTGATCTTGGAATAGGTTGCAGAAAGGTGCCGCGACCTGCGCCGATACATGTCGTGATCTTGCAGGAAAAGACCGGCCGCCACACATGACCAGGCATGATGCGAGTCGTGATCTTGCAATTGCAAGATCACGACTCGCATCATGCCAGGGAGGCGCGGTGGGACGCGCATAGGTGCATGATCACGGAGCAATGAATAGCAGCTCAGAGGGCATGACTGCGACAAACTACAAGATCACGAGGGGTGGGGGGTGGGGAGGTTGTGGAGGGCTTTGCGGATGCGCTTTTCGGAGACCGGGGTGGGCGTGCCGAGCTGCTGGGCGAAGAAGCTCACCCGCAACTCCTCGATCATCCACCGGATGTCCCGTACGGCAGGGGCGTCCCGCTCGTCGGGCTTCAGCCGGTCGAGCAGGTCACGGTACTCGTCCTCGACGTCGTGCACGCGGTGCATCCACTCGCGGTCGCGGAGGGGGTCGTCCGGGAGCTTGTCGAGCCGGCGCTCGACCGCCCGCAGGTAACGGTGCATGTCCGGCAGCCGGTCGTAGCCCGTCTCGGTGACGAACCCGTCGTGCACCAGCCCGTCGAGCTGGTCGGCGATGTCGGCCCTGAGATCGGCCACGCCGCCGCCCAGCGCGCCGAGCCGGCTCTGCGCGGCGTGCCAGGCCGCCAGGACGCGCTCCACCCGCGAGACGACCTCCTCGGTCGTCTCGAACAGCGAGGCGCGCACATGGTCGCGCAGCCGCTCGAACCCGGCCTCGTCCCAGACGGGCCCGCCCGCCGCCGCCATCAGTGTGTCGGCGGCGCACGCCGTGCAGTCGTCGAACAGGGCGGCGGCCCCGCCGTGCGGGCTGCGGCTGAGCGCTAGCTTCTGCGCGGTCGTCAGGGTCCGCAGGATGGCCTTGGCGGGGTTGACCACGTTGAGCAGCAGCAGCCTCCTGGTGCCCGCCCACATGGCCCTGTCGCGCTCGCGCTCGGTCTCGAACATCCGGACCGCGACGCTCGCGCCCTCGTCCACCAGGGCCGGGTAGGCCCGCATCCTGCCCTGCTCGAACACCTTCGGCAGCGTGCCGATCGTCCAGCCGTGCAGGCCGTCGCGTTCGAGGTCGTCGGCGGCCTTCGACAGCGTGGCGCGCAGCTTCGGCGCGAGCCGCCGCTTGAGCGCCTCCAGGTCCTTGTCCTCGTCCACCGTGCGCTTGCGGTCGTCGATCACCCGGTAGGTGATCCGCAGGTGCGCGGGGAGCTGGTCGAGGGCCCACGCGTCGCGCGGCACCTCCACCCCGGTCAGCGCTCGCAGCTCACGCTCCAGCGCCTCCAGGATCGGCTCACCGCCGGGCCGTACGCGTTCCAGCACGGCCTTGGCGTAGTTGGGGGCGGGCACGAAGTTGCGGCGCAGGTTCTTCGGCAGCGACCGGATGAGCGCGGTGACGAGGTCCTCGCGCAGGCCGGGGATCTGCCAGTCGAAGCCGGTCGGGTCGACCTGGTTGAGCACGCCGAGCGGGATGTGGACGGTCACGCCGTCGGCCTCGCCGGTCTCCACCGCGCCGGGCTCGAAGCGGTAGGTCAGCCGCATCCGCTGGCCGTTCTGGCGCCAGGCGTCGGGGTAGTCCCCGGCGCTGACCCCGGCGCTGTCGTTGACCAGCATCTCCGGCGAGAACGTCAGCAGGTCGGGCGTCTCCCGCGACGCCTTCTTCCACCAGCTGTCGAAGTGCCTGCCCGAGACCACGTCGGCCGGGATCCGCTGCTCGTAGAAGTCGACCAGCGTCTCGTCGTCCACGAGGATGTCACGGCGGCGGGCCTTCTCCTCCAACTGCTCGACCTCGCCGAGCAGCTTGCGGTTCTCGTGGAAGAACTTGTGGTGGGTGCGCCAGTCGCCGTCGACCAGCGCGTGCCTGATGAACAGCTCCCGGCTCAGCTCGGGGTCGATGCGGCCGTAGTTGACCTTCCGCTCGGTCACGATCGGCACGCCGTACAGCGTGACCTTCTCCAGCGCGACGACGGCGGCCTGGTCTTTCTCCCAGTGCGGCTCGCTGTAGGTGCGCTTGACCACGTGCTGCGCGAGGGGCTCGATCCAGCCGGGCTCGATCTTGGCGTTGACCCGGGCCCAGAGCCGGGAGGTCTCCACCAGCTCGGCCGACATCACCCACTGCGGCTGCGCCTTGGCCAGGGCCGAGCCGGGGAAGATCGCGAAGCGGGCGTTGCGGGCGCCGATGTACTCCGTGATCGGCCTGCGGCCGTCCTGCCTGCGCTTCTCGACGACGTCCTTGACCCCGATGTGCGACAGCAGTCCGGCCAGCAGCGACTGGTGGATCCGCTGGGGGTCGGCGGGCACGCTGTTGGGCACGATGCCCAGCGTCTTGGCCACCTGGCGGAGCTGGCTGTCGATGTCCTGCCACTCGCGCACCCGCAGGTAGTTGAGGTATTCGGCCTTGCACAGCCGCCGGAACGCACTCGACGACAGCTCCTTCTGCCTGTCGCGGAGGTGGTTCCAGAGGTTGAGGTAGGTCAGGAAGTCCGATTCCTTGTCGGCGAAGCGGCGGTGCTTCTCGTCGGCCGCCTGCTGCTTGTCGGCCGGCCGCTCGCGCGGGTCCTGGATCGACAGCGCGGCCGCGATGATCATCACCTCGCGGGCGCAGCCGTTCTTGTCCGCCTCCAGCACCATCCGGGCCAGGCGGGGGTCGACCGGAAGCTGGGCCAGCTTGCGCCCGAACGGCGTGAGCTGCGTTCCCTTCCCCGCCTCCCGGCCCGCGGCCTTGTCCGCGAGGGCGCCGAGCTCAAGCAGCAGATTGACCCCGTCCCTGACCTGACGGCTGTCCGGCGGCTCCACGAACGGGAACGCCGCGATGTCCCCCAGGCCCAGCGAGGTCATCTGCAGGATGACACTCGCCAGGTTCGTACGGAGGATCTCGGGGTCGGTGAACTCCGGCCGGGAGAGGAAGTCCTCCTCGGAGTAGAGCCGGATGCACACGCCGTCCGACGTACGGCCGCAGCGGCCCTTGCGCTGGTTGGCCGACGCCTGGGAGATCGGCTCGATCGGCAGCCGCTGGACCTTCAGCCGGTGGCTGTAGCGGGAGACCCGCGCCGTGCCCGGATCGACCACGTACTTGATGCCGGGAACGGTCAGCGAGGTCTCGGCGACGTTGGTGGCCAGCACGATCCGCCGGCCCCGGTGGGACTGGAAGACCCGGTGCTGCTCGGCGGCCGACAGCCGCGCGTACAGCGGGAGGACCTCCTCGGGGCGGCCCTTGAGCGCGTCGGCGGTGTCGCGGATCTCCCGCTCGCCGCTGAGGAAGACCAGGATGTCGCCCGGCCCCTGCGCGCACAGCTCGTCCACGGCGTCGACGATGGCCTGGGTCTGGTCGTCGTCCTCGTCGACCGGGCGGTAGCGCACCTCCACGGGATAGGTGCGTCCGGACACCTCGACCACGGGCGCCGGCTCTCCGCCCGGTCGGGCGAAGTGCCGGGCGAACCGCTCGGGGTCGATGGTCGCGGAGGTGATGACCACCTTGAGATCGGGCCGTTTGGGGAGCAGCTGCTTGAGATAGCCGAGGATGAAGTCGATGTTGAGGCTGCGCTCGTGCGCCTCGTCGATGATCAGCGTGTCGTACTGCAGCAGCAGCGGGTCGGTCTGCATCTCGGCGAGCAGGATGCCGTCGGTCATCAGTTTGACCAGCGTCCCGTCGCTGGAGTGGTCGGTGAAGCGGACCTTGTAGCCGACCGCCTCCCCCAGCTCGATCGACAGCTCCTCGGCGATGCGCTCGGCGACCGTGCGGGCGGCGATGCGGCGCGGCTGGGTGTGGCCGACGAGCCCGTGGACCCCCCGGCCGAGCTCCAGGCAGATCTTGGGGATCTGGGTGGTCTTCCCCGAGCCGGTCTCACCGGCCACGATCACGACCTGATGGTCCCTGATCGCTGTGAGCAGGTCGTCCTTGTGCCGGCTGACCGGCAGCTCGGGAGGGTAGCTGAGGACGGGGAGGGCCGCGCGGCGCGCGGCCACGCGGCGTTCCGCGGCCTCCACGTCCCCCGCGATCTCCTGGACGACGGACTGGCGGGCGGCGCGGTCGCGGACCCGGCGCATGCCGTCGAGACGGCGGCGCAGCCTGCGCTGGTCGCGCAGCATCAGGTCGGGGAGGCGGGCCTGGAGATCGGCGAGCGTGTTCATTCCATGCTCAAGGATAGGCAACACCCCCCACCGATCTGCCAGCCGTTTTCCGGCGGCCCTTTCCGGGCGGTGTCAGCGGCGTCGCGACGGCTGATACTTGTACCCCACATTGCGCACGGTCACGATCCGGCCCGCGTGCCGGCCCAGCTTGCGGCGCAGCCGCAGGACGTGCACGTCGACCGTGCGGCCGCCCTCGTCGTCGTACCGGTCCCAGACGGCGGCCATGAGCTGGCGGCGGTTGTAGACCCGGCCGGGGGCGGAGCTGAGGTAGTCGAGCAGCTCGAACTCGCGGAAGGTCAGCTCGATCTCCTCGCCGTCGGCCCGGGCCACCCGTGCGGCCCGGTCCAGGACCAGCTCGTCCTCGCCGGGGGCCGCCCGCCTCTGCACCGCGGCGGGCGGCGGCTCCGGCGCGTCCGCCGCGACCCCGGCGGGCACCAGGTAGCCCACGATCATCAGCACGGCGCCGGTCTCCGGCACCGGCATCACGCCGAGCACTGACCCCTGCCCGAGGTCGGGGGGCTCATGGCCCTGCTCGCGCCTGCGCTCCACAAAGTCGATCACGTTCTGACGGGACATGCCCTCTCCTTGCCTCGTGGCGTACCGGACGGCGGTGACCGCGGTCGTCAACAGGCGGCGGCACAGACGCGCAGCAGGTCGATGTGCCGGCGCTGGGTCAACCTCCCCGAGGAACTCATGAGGTCATCATGGCAGCGCAATTCCCCGCTGTCCAGGTAGGAATAAGGGACTTCTATCGCTCAGGAGACGTGCGCGGCCCCCGCGGCCGCCATCGCCGCGCCGATGATCCCGGCCTCGTTCCTGAGCACCGCGGGCACCACCGGAGTGTCCCGGAGGTCGACGTACGGCAGGAACCTGTCGGCCTTCTTGCTCACGCCACCGCCGACGACGATCAGGGTGGGCGACAGCAGGTCGCGCATGTGCCCGAGATACTCCTCGACGCGCCGGGCCCACTTGTCCCAGCTCAGGTCCTCCACCTCGCGCACCCGGTCGGAGGCGCGGTGCTCGGCCTCCTTGCCGCGGATCTCGATGTGGCCGAACTCGGTGTTGGGCACCAGCCTGCCGTCCACGAAGAGCGCGCTGCCGATGCCGGTGCCGAAGGTCAGCATGAGCACGACCCCCCGCCGGCCCCGGCCCGCGCCGAACGTCATCTCGGCGACGCCGGCCGCGTCCGCGTCGTTGAGCACGACCGCCTGCTCGCCGAACAGGTCGGCGCCCTTCACCCCGATCCACGACTTGTCCACGTTGGCCGCCGTCCTGATGACCCCGTCGAGGACCACTCCGGGGAAGGTGACGCCCATCGGGCCGGTCCAGGAGAAGTGCTCCGCGATCTCGCGTACGGCCTGGGCGACGGCCCCCGGCACGGCGGGCCGGGGCGTCGGGATGCGCAGGCGTTCCCGGGTGAGCACGCCGGCGACCGTGTCCACCGTGGCGCCCTTGATCCCGGAACCGCCGATGTCGATGCCCAGAACTTCCATGACTTTCCTCCTGGTCCGACTGGACGGCTACCCCACCGCCCCCGCCGCATGCGCGGTCGCGAGTATCGCACGGTGTCGAGGCACGGCCGGGTTACGGAAGGACAGGCCGGGTACGCCCGAAATCGGGGCAAATCACCACAAGGGGGACACGTATGATCAGCACACTCCACAAGATGGGACTGCGCTCCAACGTGATGTACAGCGCCGCAGTGGCGTCGATCGGCATGTCGATCGTCTCGTGGATCATCTCGAACAAGTACGAGGCGGCCGGCATCGAACGCGCCGACCGCTGGGCGCTGTTCGTCGGCGAGTGGGCGCCGACGTTCTTCGCGACGGGAATCGCCCTGCGCATGGAGGAGATGGCCGAGGAGAAGGGGCGAGAGACCCCCGAGTGGCAGGAGCAGAGCAGCGACATCCGCCGCCCCACCCGTGCCGGCGTGTAGCGGGCCGGGCAGGGGCTGCAACGATCGGCCCGGGGAACCGCCGGTTCCCCGGGCCGCTCCGTGACCTCCTGGCCCGGCCGCCGCTCGGTCAGACCCGGCCGCCGCTCGGTCGGGCCCGGCCGCCGCTCCGTTAGGCTCGGCGGGCGTGACCCCGGATCCCGCCGCCGTCGCGCGCTGGCTGCGCACCCGGCCCGCCCGCGCGGCCGGCATCCGCGTCCTGGCCGTCGAGGGACGCTCGGGTGCGGGCAAGTCGACGCTGGCCGCCGCCGTGGCCGCGGAGATCACCGCGCCGGTCGTCCGCATGGACGACCTGTACGACGGCTGGGACGGCCTGCAGGCCGGGGTGGACGCCCTGCTGGCGTGGGTGCTGCGTCCCCTGGGCCGCGGGGACCGGGCACGGTGGCGGCGCTACGACTGGACGCGTGGCCGGTACGCCGAATGGCACGAGATCGCCGGGGCGGACGCCGTCGTGGTCGAGGGCGTGGGCTGTGGCGCCCGCGAGGCGGAGCCGTACCTCAGCGGGCTGGTGTGGCTGGAGGCCGGCGAGGAGGTCCGTCGCGCGCGGGCGCTCGCGCGCGACGGCGAGCTGTACGCGCCCCACTGGCGGCGCTGGGCCGAGCAGGAGGAGCGGTACTACGCCCGCCATGACGTGCGCTCCCGGGCCGGCCTCGTCATCGTCACCGGCTGACCTCGCCGGGACATGTCGGTCGGAACGCATCAGTCGATACGCGTCAGGCGGGACGCGTCAGCAGGTCGGCGGGCCGGCGGACCGGCGTACGCGCGGCGGGACGGAGCGCTCCGGGCCGCCGCTCAGCCCAGGCCGGCGCGGTATTCCTCGTCGGTCACCGGCGCGTGCCAGTGCGTCTTGCCGCTCGCCGTGACGGCGATGTGCACCAGCGTGTCGTCGGCGACGGCGCCGTGCCAGTGCTTCTCGCCGGGCTGCACGTGGACCCAGTCGCCCGGCCCGATCAGCGTGCCCCGGGTCTCGCCCCAGCGGGTCACCACCCCGCGCCCCGACAGCACGTGCAGCGCCTGCTCCCCGTCGTGGGTGTGCCAGCCCGAGCGGGCCTGCGGGTCGTAGGAGAAACGGTGGGCGCGCAGGCCGTCCGGCTCCACCTCCGCCAGTGCCTCCGCCTCCCACACGCCGTCGCTGAACCTGTCCGGTCCCGGCTTGGTGGCCTTGATCTCGCCTTCGCGTACGAACCTCATCACGCGCTCCTTTCACCGCGGGCCGGTCGCGTCATGCCGCACCGCCCGCACCCGTCCACGATCCCCGCCGGGGAAGCACGCCATCGCACGCCCGGCCCGCCTGGCCACTCCTCGAACCCGTCGCCCGCGCGGCGCCGCTGACGAACGCGTGCGCCCATCGCCGGTCCCTCCATCGTCGCGGTGAGCAGACATGATCACTATTCTGCATCACAGGCCGGACAACAGCCCAATCGTGGCGATTTGTCCGATTCCTGTCGGGTATTTCTTCCCTGATGAGTCTTGCTGGACGGAGGTGACAGGCATGAGCCTTCCGATGCGACGGGAGTCCAGAGGCCTCGTTCCCGACCTTTTCGACCTGCTGGAGGCGCCGATGGCCGCGCTCCGGCCGATGGCCGGGCAGCAGATGCGGCTTGAGGACTACGTGAAGGACGGCCGGTACGTGCTGCGCGCCGAACTGCCCGGAATCGACCCGGACAAGGACGTGGACATCAGCGTGTCGAACGGCGTGCTGACCATCCACGCCGAGCGGCGCCACGAGGAGCGGCAGGCGCACCGCACCGAGTTCCGGTACGGAGCCTTCACCCGGTCGGTCGTGCTGCCGCCGAACGCGGACGAGAACGACGTGAAGGCGACCTATGCCAAGGGACTCCTCGAAGTGAGCGTGCGCCTCGCCGAGGAGCAGGAGGAGCGCAGGCGAATCCCGATCGAGAAGCCGGAAGGCGGGCAGCAGCAGAGCTGAAGCGCCCGCCTGCGCCGGGCCCGTCCACACCGCGCGGACGGGCCCGAGCTCGCTCGGCACAGAGCCAGCCAGACAGCCACAGGCCCGCCCGCACAGGACAGGGGGCAGACCGCACAGCAACAGGGCCGCTTCAGGGCGCCGACGGGGACCGCACGACGGCGACCGGGCATTCGGCGTGGTGCAGCACTCCCCGGCTGACCGAACCGAGCATCGCCGAGCCCACCGCGCCCCTGCCGTGGGAGCCGACCACGAGCAGGCCGGACGCGCGTGACGCCTGGACGAGCGCGTCGACCGGATGCCCGTAGGCGATCTCCGAACGCACCGGCACCTCGGGATACCGCCGCCACGGGTCCGACAGCTTCTCCCGCGTCACACGCTGACGGGCCTCGCGCACCTCCTCCACGTCGTAGGTGATCTCGGGCGCGAGCGGATGGGCGGGCAGGTGCCAGGCGTGCACGGCCCGCAGCGCGTCGCCGTGCGCCCTGGCCTGCTCGAATGCGTACGCCAGGGCGGGCTCGCATTCGGACGAGTCGTCCACGCCCACGACGATCTCCCCCCTCTCGCCCGTCCAGCCGGGCCGTACGACGACGACCGGGCAGCGGGCCTGCCCCGCGACGTGGGTGCTGACCGATCCGATGACGAGGCCGGCGAAACCGCCGAATCCCCTGCTGCCGAGCACGATCTCGACGGCCTCCTTGGCCTTGTCACGCAGGACGCGGGAGGGAATGCCCTCGATGATCTCCGTACTGATCTCCACGTCCGGCTGCCGCTCGCGGGCCACCGCCTCCGCGGCGGACAGCGCCCGCTCGGCGTGCGCGGTGAGCGGGTCGCCCCCCGAGACGGGAAACTTCGGGATGCCGTACGCCCAGTGGTCCACGACGGAGACGAAGCGCAGCCGGCAGCCGCGGCGGGCGGCGTCGTCCGCGGCCCACCGCACCGCGGCCGTGGCGGCGGGCGAGCCGTCGGTCCCGACGACGACGGGGCCGGCGACGATGGGGCCGGGCATGGGCGCTCCTTTCTCCTCACTCGCCTTTCCGATCTGGACCCTCCATCTCCATGTCATCACCGGCGGCCGCGGCCCTCCAGAGTCGTAGGTCCTCGCCCGGGGCCAGAGCGGGAGCCGGGGCCGGTGCCGGGCCCGCGCGGTCGAGAGGGATGCTGGAGTCCTGGAGGTGGTCCGACATGGAATCGAAGCGCTGGACCGTCGAGATCTTCGTGAACGAGGACGACAACGACGACGTCACCACCGCGACCGCCGTGCTCTATACGCCCGGGGGACAACGCCACGAGAGCGTCGGCCGAGCCCGCCGCAACCCGTCCGACCGGCCCGTGCCCGAGATCGGCGACGAACTGGCGGCCGGACGGGCCCTCGCCGACCTGGGGGCCAAACTCATCGGGGACGGCGCGGAGGACGTGGCCCAGTTCGCGGGTCCGACCTACGAGTCGTACTGAGACCCCGGCCCGTTCAATGGCCGCGATGGCCGCGATGCCGGCGGCAGCGTGGGCGCGCCGAAGGCCGGAGCGCCGGAGCCGGGCCCGGCCGCGCAGCCGGGCCCGACAACCGAGCCGGGCCTGACAAGCAAGCAGAGCCTGACAACCAAGCAGAGCCTGACAACCAAGCCGGGCCTGACAACCAAGCAGAGCCTGACAACCGGGCCGTGCCTGACAACCGGGCCGGATCCCCGGGGGCTCGCCCGAGCCCCCGGGGATCCGCGCATCACAGCCTCGGCTCACCGGCGTACTCGTCCCACCGGTGTCGTCATTCCGTAGGCGCACTCATTCCACGGGCGCGCTCATTCCACGGGCGCGCTCATTCCACCGGTGTCCTCACTCCATGGGGTCGGCCGGGTCATCGCCGAGGAGCCCCGCGGCCCGCATCTCCTCCGCCAGCCAGGCCATGGCGGCCTGCTCTACTCCGCTCGGGCCGGTCGCGGCCATCGGCGTGCCGTTCGCGGCCCGGGGGCCCGCCGGGACGTCACCCGCCGCGCCGCCGGGCGTCCGGCCCCCGGAGGCGGGCGTCCGGCCCCTGCCGGGCCCGTTGGCGTACGGCTGGGCCGCGGCCGTACCGCCTCGCTTGCCCCGTGTCCCCGCGCCGCCGGGCGCTGCGCGCTGGTCGGCCGGCGGGACGCCGCCCCCGGTCGCCGTGGCGCGC
Organism: Microbispora bryophytorum; assembly: GCF_006874465.1. GTDB lineage: Bacteria > Actinomycetota > Actinomycetes > Streptosporangiales > Streptosporangiaceae > Microbispora > Microbispora bryophytorum. The sequence goes on from NZ_VIRL01000008.1 coordinate 216,916, forward strand.
CCGCGCGGGCCGCCGGTGACGAGACCGCCGGGCACCGGCCCGTTGGCCGTCGCGCCCGCGCTGCAGGCCGCCTGCGTGGCCATGCCGGGGTGCGGCGGCATTCCGGACTGCGCCCCGGGGTCCGCCTGGCCGCCCTGGCCCGTGTGCCCGGAGTCGCCGCCCTGCCCCCAGTCCGCGCATGCGAGCAGTCCCGCGCCGGTCATCTCGGCGGTGAGCTGCCCGAGCAGCGTGTCGGCCTCGACCGGCTCGGGCGTGATCTGCGCGAGGGCGGGCGCGAGAGCGCGCAGCGCGTTCGGCATCCCCGCGCCGGTGCGGTGGAGGTCGCCGAGGTTCAGCGGGACGCAACTCGATCTGATGATGTGGAAGAGGTGATCGACCCGCCGCGCGTCCCGTCCGCTGAAGGGGCCCTGGAAGTCGCCGTGGTGGGCGAGCACCAGGGCCGCGAGGCCGGCGACGTGCGGCGCGGCCATGGATGTGCCGTCCAGAACGGCGTACCCGTCCGAAGGGACGGCCGACAGGACGGCCACGCCCGGGGCGCACACGTCGATCTCGGGGCCGTGGCAGGTGAAGCGCGGCGAGAAGTAGCCGTCGCCGGTCATCGGCCCGCGGATCTCGGTCTCGTGGGTGGTGCCGGGCGGGAACGCGTCGGCCTTGCCGACGGCCGCGACGGTCAGCACGCCGGGCAGGATTCCGGGGAAGCCGACCGGCCCCCCGTCGTTGCCGGCGGCCACCACGCACGCCACCCCCGCCTCGCGCGCCTGCTCGATCTTCGCGGCGACGAGCGAAGATTGGTGCCTGCTCGCCAGGCTCAGATTGACGACGTCGATCTGCTGCTCGATGCAGTAATCGAGCGCCTGGATGAGATCGCTGAACCGCCCGTCCGGGAAGATCTTGCAGGCGTGCACCTCGGCCTCGACCGCGAAGCCGACGACGCCGCGGCCGTCGTCGGCGCCCGAGACGACGGCCGCGCAGTGGGAGCCGTGGTAGGCGGCGTCGATCGACCAGCCGTCCGGCGCGCCGTCGACGAGGTCGACGCCGGCGCGGACGCGGTCACGCAGGTCGGGGTGCCGCACGTCGGCCCCGGAGTCGATGATGGCGATCTTGACCCCCGCGCCGCGCAGCGTGGGCGGCAGGCGGTCGAGGTTCATCGCCTGCTGGCCCCACCCGAAGACCTGCTTGCCGGGGAAACCGGCGAAGGTCTCCGACAGGCGCATCGGCTCAAGCAGGTTGTCCCGGGTCGTGGACAGGGCGGGACGGTCGACGTGCACGCTCCAGTAGCCGGAGCGCGGCCGGACCGTCACCCCGGTGATCGACTCCGGGGTCTCCCCCACCATCGTGACCACTGCGCGGCCGTCGGTCCCGGTGGACGCCTGGGCGGGCCAGCCGTGCCCGGTCACCAGGACGCTCGCGCCGGGCAGCGGCGTGCCGTCCGCGTCCCTGATCAGGAAGGCGAACGTGCTCTCCACGCCCGGCGGCACCACCGCCGGTGCGGGCCGCCGCCTGCGTGGCGGCTGCGGCACGTCGCTGTAGGTGAGCAGCCGATCGCGCTCGAAGTAGAGCTGCGGATACTGCCGCCGCAGTGCCTCGACGTGCTCGACGGTCATCTCCGCCACGACCACAGCGGGAAACCCGGGTGCCTGAGCCCCCGGGTTCCCCGCCGCATCCCGCAGGCGGCGCAGCACGCGCACCTCGGGGTCGTCCTCCAGCAGCCTGCGCACCGTGTCGCCGTCGAGAGCCGGCACGGCCGCTCCCGGCGTCGCCGGATGCGGCTGGGGCAGTGCGGCCACCATGTAGCGCCGCGGCCGGGACTCCACCGGCTGCGGCGCCTGGCGGGACGCCTGCCGCCCCCGCGGGGACGCCGGGCGCGGCTCCTCGCTTCCGTCCTTGGGCTTGTCGTTATTGGTCACAACGTCTCCGACTCTCCCCAACTCAGGCTGGTGTGGCCCGCCGCGCCGCGTACGGCGCGGCGGGCAGTTCAGGCTCTGTCATCACATTTCGCCGGTCTCGGGACGGCGGGGGCCCGGACCGGCCGCCGACAGGTCCAGGCCCCCGAGGTGATCACGTCACAGCAGTGGAACCGTGGGCCGTCCGGGGGCGACGGCGCCGAGCGCGAACTGGATCTGCGCCAGGCACGTGTCGTACCGCCCGGCCCGGTACAGCTGTACCGCCTGCACCAGCAGCGGGATGATGCCCGCGACCTGGGGCGCCTGCGGGAGTGACGCCTGCAGCCAGCCGTACAGCCGCTGGAGCGTCACGGCGCAGTGCGCCTGCAGCGGCGCGACCGGCGACGGATGCCCCGTCACGACTCCCACGGCCGGGGGCGTCACCGGACTCATCCCCGGACCCATCGACTCCACGGTGTTCCTCCGATCAGAACGCGGCACCGGCCGGCACCGGGACCTGCTGAGCGGCCTGCTGGTGCAGCTGGCCGTACGGCTGGCCGTAACCCTGGCCGTAGCCCTGGCCGTAGCCCTGGCCGCCGTAGACCTGCGACAGCGGCTGCATGGTCATCGGGACCTGCTGCCCGTACGCCCCCTGGGCGGACAGGGCGCCGAGCTGAAGGGCCTGCTGGCCGGGGTGCTGCGCGTACGCCTGGGCGGCGTACGGCTGGCCGTAAACCTGCGGGATCTGCTGGGCCTGGGCCTGGATGGCCTGCAGGGCCTGCAGAATCTGGGGCGGAAGCACCTGCTGCTGAACCTGCTGCTGGATCTGCTCGCGGACCTGGTGCTGGTAGAGCACACCCTCCAGCATCTGGCGGGCCGCGGGAGCGCCATAACGCACGCTGTACCGCGCGACCTTGGTCCAGAAGGTCACCGGGCTCACCAGGTGCTCCTGCGGGAGGACCTGCTCCTCCTGCTGGAGCATCGCCAGCGGCGACAGCTGCTGCTGCATCCCGGGAACCTGCTGATGGAGCTGGTGCATCGCCGGGATCTGCTGGCCGAGCTGCTGCATCGCCGGGATCTGCTGACCGAGCTGCTGCAGGGGCGAGATCTGGTGCTGAGCGCCGTACCCCAGCGTGGTCGCCATCGACGTGGGGTTCATAGCCGTGAACGTCATATTCACTCCTTCGGAGCCAGTAGGTCCGGCCCATCGCCGATGTGATTACATCGCGTTACAGATCCGTCGCACAACGTTATAGGCGTAATGAGTAGATAAGGGCGACTTGGCACTCCGGCGCCGACGTCCGCCGACATCTCTTCTTGCCTTGACAAAATTGTTTGTCGGAGGCCATCCTTGAGGCATGAAGGACGTGGCGGTGATCGAGGACCCGGCGGCGGCGGAGGCCTCCCTGGATCCCATGCGGGCGCGGTTGCTCGCCGAGCTGACGGAGCCCAACTCGGCGACCATGCTGGCGGCCAAGGTGGGGCTGCCGAGGCAGAAGGTCAACTACCATCTCAAGACCCTGGAGCGGCACGGCCTCGTGGAGCTGGTCGAGGAGCGCCGCAAGGGCAACGTCAACGAGCGGGTCATGCGGGCGACGGCGGCGTCGTTCGTGATCTCCCCCGCCGCGCTGGCGTCGGTCGCACCCGATCCGTCACGCGCGCCCGACCGGCTGTCGGCGCGGTGGCTGCTGGCGCTCGCCGCCCAGCTCGTACGCGACGTGGGCACGCTGATCGTCGGAGCGTCCCAGGCACGCAGGAAGCTCGCGACGTTCGCCATCGACGGCCGGGTGCGCTTCGCCACGGCCGCCGACCGGGCCGCGTTCGCCGAGGAGTTGTCGGCCGCCGTGGCCGCGCTCGTGAGTAAATACCACGACGATTCGGCCGAAGGCGGGCGCGATCACCGCCTAGTCGTCGCCGTCCATCCCGCCGTCCCCCGGACGGCCGACACCGAGGAGCGCTGAGGCGTGCCCCACGAGTTCGAACTGCGCAAGGAAGTCGAGCTGGACGCGACCCCCGAGCAGGTATGGGAGGCGATCGCCACCGGCCCGGGGGTGGACTCCTGGTTCATGGGACGCACCGAGATCGAGCCCGCCGAGGGCGGCCGCGGCCGGTTCACCATGTTCGGCAACAGCGAGGGCACCACCGTGACCGGGTACGAGCCCGGCAAACGGTTCGCGTTCCGCGGCGACGGCAACCCCGACGGCACGTTCATGGCGATGGAGTACCTCATCGAGGGACGCGACCATGGCAGCACCGTCCTGCGCCTGGTCCAGCACGGCTTCCTCGGCGACGACTGGGAGACCGAGTTCGAGGCGATGGGCGTCGGCTGGGACATGTACCTGCACAAGCTCGTGCAGTACCTCACGTACTTCCGCGGGCGCCCGGCCACGGTCGTGTCCGCCGTACGCCCCCAGGCGGCCGAGAGCGCGCCGGCCTGGGCGGCGATCAAGGCCGCGCTGGGCCTGCCGGACACGGTCCGGCTGGGCGACCCCGTACGGCTCGCCGTGGACGGGCTGCCGCCCGAGGAAGGGGTGGTCGACTACACCGGATTCCCGGCCTTCCTCGGCCTGCGGACCGCCGACGGGCTCTACCGGTTCATCCACTCCGGTCCGAAGCGGGGGAACGTGGTGGTCCTCGGGCACCACGTCTTCGCCGAGGACGCCGACCAGGAGCACGTCGAGGCCGCCTGGCGGTCCTGGCTCTCCCGGCTGTTCCCCTGACCCTCCAGAACGCACCTCCGGACTCCTGACCACGAAGGACACGACGATGACGAACACCCCTGACCTCGAATACACGATCACCCGCGTCCTGGACGCCTCCCGCGAGGCCGTCTTCGCGGCGTGGACCGAGCCGGAGCGCTTCAGTGAGTGGTTCGGCCCGCACGGCTTCACCACTCCGGTCTCGCTGATCACCATGGACCTGCGGCCCGGCGGCGCGTGGAGCGCGTGCCTCGTGTCGCCGGAGGGCGCCAAGGCCCCCCTCGGGGGCGTCTACCGGGAGATCTCGGCGCCCGAGCGCCTGGTGTTCACCACCGGCGACCCGGACAACCAGGAGGGCGCCGTGGCCTCGGTCGCGACCGTCACGCTCACCGACCTCGGGGACCGTACGGAGATGAGCTTCACGCAGGAGGGCTACAACACCGACCCGGCGCACGCCGAGGCCGCGAAGGCGGGCTGGCTCCAGTTCTTCGACCGGCTCGCCGAGCATCTCGCCTGAAATCACTCCCGGCCGTACGCCACCCCCCGGGGACGTGGCGTACGGCCCCATGGCCGCAGCGGCGGCCGCGCCGAGAGGACCGCCGTGCTCAGCCCTGGCGGGGAACCACGTGGCCGAAGCGGAACAGGTTCGCCGGGTCGTAGACCTCGCGCAGCTTCGCCAGCCGCCGCAGTGTCTCCTCCGGCCAGGCCCGGGAGATCTGCTCGGGGGCCAGAGCGCCGCCCTGGAAGTTGATCAGCGCGCCGCCGGTCGACCAGGGCGCGAGGGCCTCGATCACGGCCCGCACGGCCGCGGGGACGGCCGTGTCCATCAGCTCGGGCACCGGCGCGCCGATGGCGAGCAGCGTGAAGGCGGCCTCGCGCCCGCCCACGGCGTTGGGCTCCCGGGGCTGACGGGCGAGCGCGCCGCCGAGCTGACGGAGCTCGACCACGGCCAGCGGAATCTGCGCGGCCGGGCCGGCGACCGCGAGCAGCGCCTCCACGGTCTCCGCCGTCAGCTCGCGCAGCAGCGCGCCCCGCTCCGCGACCGGCATGGGCTGGGTCGGGTCCTGGTGGATGGAGTCGATCGCCGCGTACGGCAGGGGCTCGACGGCGTCGAGCACCGGCTCGGCCACGGCCCGCATAGGGGCCAGCAGCGCCTCGGCCTCCTGCCCGTCCCCCACGTGGGCGACTCGCAGGTGGACGACGAACCTGCCGCTGAGCTGCGGCGGCAGCTCGGGCAGCGGGGGCAGGCGCAGCAGCGCGACCGAGGTGGTGGTGGTCTCCGGCAGCGTGCCGGCCCAGCCGCGGTAGGCGTGCAGGACCCGCCCGGCGTCCTCGGCCGCGTAGAACAGGCCGCCGCCGTACAGGCCGGTGAGCGGCAGCAGGTCCAGGGTGATCGAGGTGACGACGCCGAACCCGGCCTTGCCGCCGCGCAGCGCCCAGAACAGGTCGGGCTCGCGGACCGCGTCGGCGGTGCGCACCACGCCGTCCCCGGTGACGACGGTGAGCTCCCGCACGTGGTCGGCCGCGAACCCGAAGGTCCGGGCGATCGGCCCGATGCCGCCGCCGAGCGTGAAGCCGGCCACGCCCACGCCGGTCGCCGAGCCGCACAGCGGGGCCAGGCCGTACGGCACCGCGGCGGCGATGACCTCGCCCCACGTGCAGCCGGCCGCGATCGTGGCGGTGCGGGCGGAGGGGTCCACCACGACCTCCCGCATCGCGCGGGTGCTGATCAGGACCGCGCCGTCGGCCGCCTGCACGGCGCCGTGGCCGGTCGACTGCACGGCCACGGGCAGCCCGTGCGCGGCGGCGAGCCGTACGGCCGCGGCGACGTCGCCGGCGTCCCGCGCCGCGACGATCACGGCTGGCCGGTGGCGCACGGCGAGGTTGAACCCGGCGGCCTCCTCCTCGAACCCGTCCTGTCCCGGAACCAGGACCCGGCCGGTGACCTGTCCCCGCAGCGCGTCTTGGATGGTGCTGTGCATGTCCGTCCTTCGGATGTCGTTTGCTGTGACGGTGACAGTTGTCGCAGCCGGGGCTTGGTGTTCTCTTGCGCCTGCCGGGCCGGGGTGCGGCGGACGTTCCCACGGGATCCTAGGGACGCGCTAGGAATGTCCAAGACGGCCCCCGCACGCTGGGGCGATGTCGTCGCCGTCGAACAAGCGCCGGACGCGGTACGCCGCGTCGCCGGGAACGTCGCCCGGAACGTCACCGGGTACGTCGCCCGGAACGTCGCCCGGAACGTCACCGGGAACACTGCTGCTGCGCGAGGTGCCGGCGCACACGGGCGCGCCGGGAGCCGGCATCATCGGCCCGGCGCTGGAACGCGTCCTGCGCGAGGCGCCGGCCGCGCGGTGCCGCCTCTACGTGCTGACCGACCTCGGCCGGCCGGCCGCCGCCGCCCCGCTCGCCGCCGCGCTGCTGGAGACCGGGATGCCCCGGCACGTCCCGGAGTGGGCGCTGCTGCACGCGCTCGCCGTGGCCGCACCGCACCGCGGCGGCGGGCTGGACCGCCGCCTGCTCGACGACCTGCTGATGGAGTTGCGCGCGGACGGCGTCCGGGCCGTGTGGTTCCTCCCCGGCCCGGGGGACGACGACCTGCGCGCCCTACTGGAGAGCGCCGGTTTCAGGTCCGCGACGAACCACGGTCTCTCTCGCGAGAACGAGCAGACAGATGGGTATGATGAGCCCGAAATCTGGCGGTGGGCCCCCGGGCTCTTTCGGGAGTTGTGATGCGCACGAGCATCGACGGAGCGCGATCACCGGTGCCGCGCCCGGGTCTGGACGGCCACCAGGGCCCCGCTCTGGACTTCCGCCTCCTCGGCACGCTAGAGGTCGCCGACGGCACGGGGACGATCCTCGATCTCGGGCCCCGCAAGCAGCGGGCCGTGCTCGCGCTGCTGTTACTGAACGCGCCCCATGTCGTGCCCCTCGACCAGCTCATCGACCGGCTGTGGCGGGACGAGCCGCCCTCCAGCGCCACGGGAACGCTCCAGGCGTACATCTCCCATCTGCGCAGGACGCTCGAACCCCTGCGCAGCCCGCGCTCCCCCGCCCGGGTCCTGCGTACGCGCGAGCCCGGCTACCTGCTGGACATCAAGCCTGAACAGGTCGACGCCGAGCGGTTCGGCCGGGCGGCCGAGGCCGGGCACGCCGCGCTGGCCGCGGGCCGGGCCGAAGAGGCCGAGCGGATCCTCGGCCCGGCGCTGGCGCTGTGGCGGGGCGAGCCGCTGGCCGACCTGGCCGACGAGCCGTTCGCCCGGTCCACCGTCGCCCGCCTGGGCGAGACCCGCCTGCACGCGCTGACCGTACGCGCCGAGGCGTGGCTCGCGCTCGGACGGGCGGCCGAGGTGGCGGTCGAGGTCGAGCGGCTGCTCGAACAGGACCCCTACCGCGAGGGTCTGTGGGCGCTGCTCATGCGGGCCCTCTACCGGGAGCGCAGGCAGGCCGAGGCGCTGTCCGCCTACCAGCGTTGCCGCGCGCTGCTCGGCGACGAACTGGGCCTCGACCCGAGTCCCGAACTGCGGCGGCTGGAGCAGGCCATCCTCGTCCAGGACGAGTCCCTGGCGGGGGTGTGGGCCCCCGCGGTCGCCGTGCCGCCGGAGCCCGCCCGATACGCGCGGGCTGGCACTGGCGCGGGCGTGCGGGGCGGCGCAGCGGGCGACCATACCGGGGACGGGAACGCCGGAGCCGAGAACACCCGGCACAAGAACACCGGGCACGAGAACACCGGGCACAAGAACACCGGGCACAAGAACACCGGGCACAAGAACACCGAGCGCGAGAACACCGGGCACGCCGCCGTGCCGGGACTGGTGGGGCGGGAGCCGCACCTGCGCCGGATCGCCGAGCGGCTCGACGACCTGCGCCGGGGCGCGGGTGGCGTGTTCCTGGTGAGCGGGGAGTCCGGCATCGGCAAGACCCGCCTGGCGGAGGCCGCCGCGAGCATGGCGGCCGAGCGCGGGGCCGCGGTCGCCTGGAGCAGGTGCGTCGAGGGCAGCGGAGCCCCAGCGTTCTGGCCCTGGATCCAGGCGCTCAACGCCCTCGGCGCGGCCCACCCGCCGGGAGCGCAGACTCCGGGAACACAGACTCCGGGAACACAGACTCCGGAAACACAGACTCCGGAATCACAGGCTCCGGGAACGGCCCGGACTTCCGCGACGGACAGGGTTCCGGCGACCGGCCGGGTTGCGGGAGCCGGCGAGGCCCGCAAGACCGGGAAGGCCGGGCAGACGGCGGAGTCTGGGGAGACGGGCGGCGATCTCGCCAGGCTCGCCCACCGTCTCTCGGACGGCGACCGAGATGGCGACCGAGATGGCGACCGAACGGACACGGCCGACCCCGACACCGCCCGGTTCCTGCTGCACGACGGCGTGGCCCGGGCGCTCACGCGGCGGGCCTCCGCCGCCCCGGTGCTGGTCGTGGTGGAGGACCTCCACTGGGCCGACGCCGCCTCGCTGAAGCTGCTCACCTTCCTCGGCGCCGATTTGCACCGCGTCCCGCTCCTGGTCCTGGTCACCGTACGGCCCGAACCGGCGGTGGACCGGCAGGCGCTGACCGAGGCGCTCGGCGAGCTGACGCGCCAGCGCGGCACCGAACGGATGACCGTCGCCCCGCTCACCCACGAGCAGATCGCCGACTACCTGCGCGAGGCCGGATGGGCCGGCCCCGGGTCGGCGCTCGCCTCCGCGCTGCACGACAGGACCGGCGGCAACCCGTTCTTCCTGGGTGAACTGCTGCGCCTGCTGACCAGCACCCATCCCGACGGCCGGGTGGGCGCGGCGGACGTGCTCGCCCTGACGGTGCCCGACGGCGTGCGCGACGTGATCAACCAGCGGGTGTCGCGGCTGCCGGAGGACTCCCAGACCCTGCTGCGGGCGGCCGCCGTGATCGGCAGGGACGTGGACGCCGACGTGCTGGAGACCGCGACCGGGGTCGGCGGCGCCCGGGTGATGATGCTGCTCGAACCGGCCGTCGCGACCGGGCTGCTGGTCGAGGTGGACGGCGGCTGGGACTACCGCTTCTCCCACGCGCTGGTGCAGGAGGCGCTGTACTCCGGGCTCAGCCGCCGGCAGCGGGCCCAGCTCCACGGCCGGGTGGGCGAGGCCATCGAGACCCTGCGGTGGGGTGAGGCCGCGTCGCGGCTGCCCGCGCTGGCCCACCACTTCGGGCTGGCCGCCCGGGTCGGCCACGCGGACAAGGCCGTCTCGTACGCCGTGGAGGCGGCCGGGCAGGCGACGGCCCGGCTCGCCTACGACGAGGCCGTCCTCTACTGGGAGCAGGCCCTCGACGCCTGCGCCGCCGGGCCCGGGGCCACCCGCTGCGCCCTGCTGATCGGCCTGGGCAAGGCCCGGCGGGTGACCGGCGACGTGGAGGGGGCGCGCGGCGCGCTGGACGAGGCCGTGACGCTCGCGACCGGCATCGGCGACGACGCCGCCGTCATCGAGGCGGCCACCGTCTTCGGCGGCGTCACCCTGTGGAACTGGCGCTCGTACGGCGTGGTCGACCAGCGCATGGTGACCGTGCTGGAGGACCAGCTCTCCCGGCTTGGCCCGGACGCCGTGCGCACCCGCGCGGAGCTGCTCGGCACGCTCGGCGTCGAGCTGTACTACGGCGACCGGCGCGAGGAGGGCCGCCGCCACGCGCTGGAGGCCGTGGAACTGGCCCGGCGCACCGGCGACCCCCCGCTGCTGGCCCGTACGCTGAACAACTTCGTCATCGCGGCCTGGACGCCCGAGCACGAGGAGGAGCGTTACCGCGCGGCCGAGGAGATGCTGGGCCTGCCCGGTCTGCCCAGGGTCACCGAGATCGTCGCCCGCCTGCACCGCATGCCCAAGTTCCTGAAGGCGGGCATGCTCGCCGACTACGACGCGGAGCTGGCCCGCTGCCTGCGGCTCACCGCGGAGGTGCGGATGCCGGAGATCGAGACGCAGGTCGCGTACGCCGCGGCCGGTCGGGCGATGCTGGCCGGCGACTGGGAGGAGATGGACCGGCAGGCGGTCATCGGCACCGGCAGCTACCGCCGCACCAGTCTGTGGGGGACGGACATCCTCAAGCTGATCTACGCGTTCTTCGCCGACTGGTGCCGGGGACGGCCCAGCCCACTGCTGACGGAGCTGGTCGAGGCCGCTGCCGACGATTCCAACATGATCGCGCGGCCCACGGCCGTCCTCGCCGCGCTGGGGACGGGCGACCACGAGCTGGCCCATCGCCTGATCGACCGCTGGGGCGCGGTGCGGCCACGCGACTGGACGTGGCAGTTCGTCGCCTGGCAGTGGGCCCTGGTCGCCGCGGAGCTCGGCCGGCCCGACCCGCACGACCTGCTCGACGAGCTGCGGCCGATCGCCGGCGAGCTCATGACCATGGGCACGGGCTGCCTGTCGTGGGGAACGCTTCACGACGTGGTCGCCCGGCTCCTGCGCCGGGCCGGCGACGTTCCGGCCGCCCTGGCGCACGCGGAGGCCGGGCGCGATGCCCACCGGCGGCTCGGCCTGCCTCATCTCGTGAGCGGCAGCGAGGCGCTCCTGCGCGAGATCCGTGCCGCCGCGAGGGACGCCGGCCGCATCGGCGAAGCGCCGGCCTGACGCCGGGGCGCGTTCCGAGCTCTGGACGCGGGACAGTGCGGGGCGTTCGCAACTGCGCCGGTCCTGCTCTTGTCGAGATGCTGCGGCGGATTTTCCGCGGCATCGTGGGTGCCATGAGCCAGCGACAGGCCGCCCCCGGACACGAGCACGAGCACGGCCACGGGCACGGCCACGGGCATGGGCATGGCCACGGGCACGGACACGGCCACGAGCACGGGCGCGGGCGCGGGCGCGGGCGCGGCGTGACGACCCTCCGCGCACGGGTGGCGCATCTGCTGCGCCCGCACTCGCACGAACCCGCCGACAAGGTCGACCCGGCGATGGAGTCGTCCGCATGGGGGATGCGCGCGATGTGGGTGTCGCTGGCCGGTCTCGGCGCGACCACGCTGGTCCAGGCGGCGGTGGTGGCCCTGTCGGGATCGGTGGCGCTGTTGGGCGACACCCTGCACAACGCGGCCGACGCGCTGACCGCCGTACCGCTCGGGATCGCGTTCCTGCTGGGCCGCCGCCCGCCCACCCGTCGCTACACCTACGGCTACGGACGGGCCGAGGACCTGGCGGGCGTGGTCATCGTCGCGGCGATCGCCGCCTCCTCGATCGCCGCGACGTACGCGGCGATCGGGCGGCTCCTGGAGCCCCGGGAGGTCTCCCACCTGGGGGCAGTCGCGGCGGCGGCCATCGTGGGCTTCGCCGGGAACGAGCTGGTCGCCCGCCACCGCATCCGCGTCGGGCGCGAGATCGGCTCGGCGGCCCTCGTCGCCGACGGGCTGCACGCCCGCACCGACGGCTTCACCTCACTGGCCGTGCTGGCCGGAGCCGGAGGGTCGGCCCTGGGCTGGACCTGGGCCGATCCCGCCGTCGGCCTGCTCATCACGGTCGCGATCCTGATGGTGCTGCGGCAGGCGGCGCGGGAGGTGTACCGGCGGCTGATGGACGCCGTCGACCCCGCTCTCGTGGACCGCGCCGAGGCGACCCTGCGGGGCACCCCCGGCGTGCTCGGCCTGGGTCAGGTGCGGCTGCGCTGGATCGGCCACCGGCTCAGGGCCGAGTGCGAGGTCGTCGTCGACCCGGCCGCCACGGTGGTGGAGGCCCATCGCGTCGCGGCCGAGGCCGAGCACAACCTGATCCACGCCATCCCCCGGCTGACGGCCGCCATCGTGCACGCCGATCCGCTTTCCCACGACGGCGTGGACCACCACGCCGTCCTCGACGGCCACCGGCACGACCAACCCCCGGCCGACATCGTCCGGCATCGCGCCGGCTGACCGGAGCACGAGACGCCCGGCGTCCGGAGGCCCTTTTCCTGACCGGGGTCAGAACCAGCCGCAGTGCCGGGCCATCGCGGCGAGGCCGTCGCGCAGCGCCTGCTCCACCCGGCCTGGGTGATCGCCGTACCCGACGCGGAAGCGGTTGTAGACGTCGTGGCTGGAGGTGAGGAAGCCACCCCTCTTGTCGGCCTCAAGGATCACGTCCATCGAGTGCGGTCCGGCGATGAAGGTCAGCTCCAGCTCGCTGAAGTGGCGGCGCCATTCCGGTCCGGCGTGATACTCGATCTCCTGGTAGAACGGCATGGTCGAGCCCCGAAGGGTGCCGCGCTCCAGGTCGGCCCGCTTGAAGTGGAAGCCCATGTGGACGAGCGCTCCGAGCAGGTGGTCCTGCGCGGGCAGCGGGTTGACGTGCAGCGGGTCGAGGTCGCCCTTGTCGAGCGCGCCCGCGAGCGCCAGCTCGGTGGCCACGCCGAGCCGCATGCCGGGCAGCGGGCGCCCGCCGACCGCGCTGACCGGCGTCTCCCACGGCACCGGGATCGCGAACGGCAGCGCGCGGGCCTCCCCCGCCCGCAGGTCGAACGGCCCGGACACCGGCGCCCGCAGGAAGCTGTAGGTCGCGTGGTGTTCCTGGTCGCCGTGCTCGACCTCCACGACGGCGGTGAAGTCGACGGTGATCCCGTCCACCTTGTGGTCGGACGACCCGCCCCTGAAGCGGACCTCGCCGTGCAGGGTCTCCCCCGGGCTCACGTGCGGGTCGCGCAGCACCGTGTCGACCTCGACGCCGGCCCCGAGCGCGGCCATCAGCTTGCGGAACACCGGTCACTCCCTCGGTCGCGGATCGTTCACCGCTGCCAACGACCCGTCCCCGCCGCCCGGTTCCCCGTACGCCGTCACGAGGCGAGCAGGTCGAGGAGGAAGCCGACGACGAACAGGACGAAGGCGAGCCGGCGCAGGAGGTGGAAGGGCCGGGTCCGGTCGACGCCGAAGGCGAGGAGCCGCAGCACGCCCCGATGCGTCCGCCACTTCGCCGCCGACAGCAAAGGGACCGGACGAGCGACCGCGACCAGGAGCGCGGCGGCCGCCAGGACGCCCAGCCAAACCTTCCGGGAGTCGGGCATAGTGTCCCAATCCGGCACGGCTAAGGCGAGCATGGCGGCCCCGGCGACCACCAATGAGCCGGTCTTGAGCAGGTCGTTCCACGTTTCCGCCCTCTCGGCCCTGGCTATGAGAACACGCTCGCGTTCGGGCAGAGACCGGCCGAGGAAGTCGTCGATCCGGCCGCGCGCGTGGTCGCGCTGCTCCATGCAGGGTTCCCGGTGGTTCCGCCGGCACCGGTGCGCCGCGGGAAGCTCGGCGGCCACCTCGGTCCAGAAGGCCACCAGCCTCGCGTGGTCGACTCCCGGCGGCGCATGATCCGGAGGATTCTCGTGGATCCCCGTTATCGGTTTCACCCCAGGCACGCCCGAGGGCACCGTGTAGAAGAAGGAGTCATACAGGGCTTCCCGTACCTCGGCGAGGTGCTGGACCCTCGCCGCAGCCCTCCCCCTGTCCTTCGCCCGCTCGTACCGGTCCTCCGCCCGGTCGATCGCCGCCCGCAGCTTCGCCGTGTCGACCAGGTCGAGGACGACCGCGCATCCAGCGAGGAACTGCAGCCCCTTCCCCGCCCGTCCCCAGAAGAGCATCGAATGCCCCAGCAAACTCAGCCCGGAGGTGGACTGCCCGTCCAGCCACACGGACACCACGTCGAGAAACCCGGCATCCCCCAAAGCCGCCACCGCTCTCCCTCCAACGATCGGCAGGAACAGATCATGGTGGAGAACGCCACACGCGCGAAATCCTTGGGAGCGTCCATCATGGCCGTCCCCGTTCGTCGTAGGGACATGATGGGATTCCGGTGCGAGGAGGACGCATGAAGTACGTGCTGCTGATCTGCGGCGACGAGTCGGCGGCGGAGCACGCCGACGACGGGTGCGGCGGGTGGTCGGAGAAGATGGCGGAGCGCGGCGTGCTCCGGGGAGGCGCCGGGCTGCGCCCGCCGGGCGACGCCACGACGCTGCGGGTGCGCGAGGGCGAGGTGCTGCTGTCGGACGGGCCGTTCGCCGAGACCAAGGAGCAACTCGGCGGGTTCTGCCTGATCGAGTGCGCCGACCTGGACGAGGCCATCGAGATCGCCGCCGCCCATCCCGCCGCGGCGTACGGCACGATCGAGATCCGGCCGCTCCTCGACCTGTGACGCCGCCGGTCGAGGCCGCCGTCGACCGGGCCTTCCGGGAGGAGTGGGGGCAGGTCGTGGCCACCCTCATCCGCTGGACCGGCGACTGGGACCTGGCCGAGGAGTGCGCACAGGACGCCTTCGCCCAGGCCCTCCGGACCTGGCGGCGCGACGGCGTGCCGCGCCGGCCCGGCGCGTGGCTGACCACCGCCGCGCGCAACCGGGCCGTGGACCTGCTGCGCCGCGAAGCGACCGGCGCCGCCAAACTCCGGGAGGTGGCGGGCGTGCTCAGGACGGATGACGACGACGCCGGCGACGAGCCGGACGTGCCGGACGACCGGTTGCGGCTGATCTTCACCTGTTGCCATCCGGCGCTCGCGCTGGAGGCCAGGGTGGCGCTGACCCTGCGCACCCTCGCCGGGCTCGGCACGACCGAGATCGCGCGGGCGTTCCTGGTCGGCGAGCAGGCGATGGCCAAGCGGCTGGCCCGGGCCAAGCAGAAGATCAGGCACGCGGGCATCCCCTATCGGGTGCCGCCCGCCCACCTGCTGCCCGAGCGCCTTCCGGCGGTGCTCGCCGTGCTGTATCTGCTGTTCAACGAGGGCTACTCGGCGACGGCCGGCGCCGACCTCGTACGGCACGACCTCGCGGCCGAAGCGATCCGCCTGGCCCGGGTGCTGGTGCGGCTGATGCCGGACGAGCCCGAGGCGGCGGGCCTGCTCGCGCTGATGCTGCTGCACCACGCACGCCGCGCCGCCCGCCTCGACGAGGCCGGCGACCTGGTGGTGCTGGAGGACCAGGACCGCGGCCGGTGGGACGCCGGCCTGATCGCCGACGGCGTGGCCCTGCTGGACGGCACGCTGCGGCGGGGGCGGCCCGGCCCCTACCAGGTGCAGGCCGCCATCGCCGCCTGCCACGCCACCGCGGCCCGCCCGGAGGACACCGACTGGGCGCAGATCGCCGTGCTGTACGCGCGGCTCGCGCGGCTGGTCCCCTCGCCGGTCGTGGAGCTGAACCGCGCGGTGGCGGTCGGCATGGCACACGGCCCCGCCGCGGGCCTGGCGCTGGTCGACGCCCTGCGGGAGACGGGCGCCCTGGCCGGCTATCACCTGCTGCCCGCCGCCCGCGCCGACCTGCTGCGCCGCCTGGGCCGTACGGCCGAGGCCGCCGGCGCCTACCGGGAGGCGGCCGGGCTGGCCGCCACCGACGCCGAGCGCCGCTACCTCGCCCGCCGCCTCGCCGCCCTCGGCTGACACTTCGCCGCCCTCGCCCGCCGCCTCGCCGCCTCGCCCGCCGCTTCGCCGTCATCTCGGCTGACACGGTCCATCCGGGCCGCGCCCGTTCGTCGGGTGGGCGTACGGACGGACACGACCGGAAGGGCGACGAACGAATGGACACCGATATCCGGCAGCAGATCGCGGCGGAACGCCGCGATCTGGCGGACCTGCTGAGCGAGCTGCCGCCGCACGCGTGGGACGCGCCCTCGCTGTGCGCGGGGTGGCGGGTGCGGGAGGTGGTGGCCCACATGACGATGCCCTACCGGCACTCTGGGCCGCGTGTGCTGGCCGGTCTCGTCAGGGCCCGGGGCAACTTCGACCGGCTGGCCGACCGGCTCGCCCGCCGGGACGCGGCGGCGCTCGGCCCGCGAGAGCTGACCGCGTGCCTGCGGGACAACGCCGAGCACCCCTGGCGCCCTCCGGGCGGCGGCTACGCGGGGGCGCTGTCGCACGACGTGATCCACGGCATGGACATCACCGTGGCGCTCGGGATCGACCGGAGGGTTCCCGGCGACCGGATGCGCGTCCTGCTCGGCAACGCGCTGTCCCCACGCAGCCGCAGGTATTTCGGCGTCGACCTGGACGGTGTCGAACTGCGCGCCGACGACGTCGACTGGTCGCTCGGCACGGGCACCCCGTTGTCCGGCGCCGCGCAGGATCTGGTGCTGGTCCTGTGCGGCCGCCGGCTGCCGGAGGGACGGCTGCGCGGTGAGCCCGCCGCCCGCTTCACCCATTTCATCCACTGAACGCGCTACTTCAGCCGTTGATCGCGCCGATGGAGAGGTCTGTGTGCTTTCGAGCATCAAGAGCGTTAACGTGCTCGGGATCACAGACCTCTCCGGCGGGGGCGAGGAGGCTCCCGGAGGGGACTTGTCCGCTTTGAGCATCCCTGGAGGCCGCTCGATGTCGTCCCACCCTGCTTCCAGCTCCGCGGTCGTCGACCCCGACCCGCTGATCAGGAAGCACCGCACCGCCGGCGCCACGCTCACCGTCACCGCGAACGGCACGCCCCTCGCCGACCGGGAGGTGGTCGTCGCGCAGCGCCGGCACAAGTTCCTGTTCGGCTGCATCGGGTTCGACTTCATTCCGCTGGCCAACGGCGAGACCGCGACGGACGACGGCGAGCGGCGGTCGCTCGGCGAGTCCCCGGCGTCCGGGTCCCAGCAGGTCGCCGACCTGTGGTTCGACCTGTTCAACTTCGCCACGCTGCCCTTCTACTGGGGGCATTTCGAGCCGGTCCGGGGTCGCCCGGACACCGAGCGGCTGCTCACCACGGCGCGATGGTTCGCCGACCGGGGCATCCCGGTCAAGGGGCACCCGCTCACCTGGCACACCGAGACCGCCGGCTGGCTGATGGACCTGTCGAACGCCGAGATCGCCAAGGCCCAGGTGGACCGCATCCGGCGCGACATGACCGACTTCTCCGGCGTGATCGACATGTGGGACGTCATCAACGAGGCCGTGATCATGCCGATCTTCGACAAGTACGACAACGGCATCACCCGGATCTGCCGCGAGATCGGCCGGATCCCGATGGTCCGGATGGTCTTCGACGCGGCCCGCGAGGCCAACCCCCACGCCACGCTGCTGCTCAACGACTTCGACATGTCCGCGGCGTACGAGTGCCTGATCGAGGGTGTGCTGGAGGCGGGCATAAAGATCGACGTGCTCGGCCTGCAGAGCCACATGCACCAGGGTTACTGGGGCGAGGAGAAGACGCTCGCCACGATCGACCGCTTCGCGCGCTACGGCCTGCCCATCCACTTCACCGAGACGACGATCGTCTCCGGCCACATCATGCCGGAGGAGATCGTCGACCTGAACGACTACCAGATCCCCGAGTGGCCGACCACTCCCGAGGGGGAGGCCCGCCAGGCCGACGAGATCGTGCGCCACTACAAGACCCTGCTGTCCCACCCCGCCGTCGAGGCCATGACGTACTGGGGTCTGTCGGACGGCGGCTGGCTCGGCGCGCCGGGCGGCTTCGTTCGTGCCGACGGCACCCCCAAGCCGTCGTACGACGCGCTGCGCTCGCTCGTCAAGGGCGAGTGGTGGCTGCCTCCGACGACGATGGTCACCGACGCGGACGGCCGCGTCCGGTTCGACGGCTTCCTCGGCGAGTACGAGATCACGGCCGGCGGCCGGTCCGTCACGTTCACTCTGGACGAGCCCGGAGACGCCGAGGTGGCCGTGTCCCTCTGAGCCGCCTCTCCCGGTGAGCCGCCTGTCCCCGAAAACCGCCTGTCCCTGAGAGCCGGCTCCCCCCCCGGAAAACCGGCTCTCCTGAAGCGGCCGGAAGAAATTTCCGCGATATCTCCGGCAGGATGTCGAGAATCGGGGAGCCGGCTTCTACCCAGGGGTCAGCGCGCCCACGAGGGGCGGGCGGCAGGAGGAGCGAGACATGAAGTACATGCTGCTGATGCAGTTCGGCTCGGAGAGCGGCATCGCCCCCATGGACACCTGGTCGCCGGAGGACGTCAAGGCGCACATCGAGTTCATGCACGACGTGAACCGCGGGCTCGTCGAGGCCGGCGAGCTCGTGGACGCCCAGGGGCTGGCGATGCCCGGCCAGGCGCGGATCGTGCGGGCCGGTGAGGGCGGCGTTCCCGTCGTCACCGACGGCCCGTTCCCCGAGACGAAGGAGTTCCTGATCGGTTACTGGATCATCGACTGCGAGGGCCCCGAGCGCGCGTACGAGCTGGCGGGCCACATCTCGGCGGCGCCCGGTTTGAACGGCGAGCCGCTCAAGATGCCCATCGAGGTGCGTCAGGTGATGGCGGCTCCGTCCCAGGAACTGTGACCGCGGCCCACCCGCACGTCGACGACCTGCTGCGCCCGCTGGCGCCGCAGGTCGTCGGTGTGCTCACCCGTAGGTTCGGCGACTTCGACGCCGCCGAGGACGCGGTCCAGGAGGCGCTGCTCGACGCCCTCGCCCAGTGGCCCGCCGAGGGTGTGCCGGACAACCCCAAGGGCTGGCTGGTCCAGGTCGCGTACCGGCGGATGATCGAGCAGGTGCGGAGCGAGCAGGCGCGCCGCCGCCGCGAGGAGCTGGTCGCCGCGAGGGATCCCGCAGGCCACCGGACCTCCCCGGCCGCCGACCTGGCGTTCGAGGCGGACGGGGACGACACGCTCGTCATGCTGTTCCTGAGCTGTCACCCCGCACTGACGCCGGCGTCCGCCATCGCCCTGACCCTGCGGGCCGTCGGCGGGCTGACCACGGCCGAGATCGGCAGGGCCTTCATGGTGCCGGAGGCGACGATGGCCCAGCGGATCAGCCGGGCGAAGCAGCGCATCAGGGCGTCGGGGGCGCCGTTCGGCATGCCGGAGCCGGACGAGCGCTCCGCGCGGCTCGCCTCCGTGCTGCACGTGCTCTACCTCATCTTCAACGAGGGGTACACGGCCGGCGGCGGCCCCGGCCTGCACCGCGTCGAGCTGTCCCGCGAGGCGATCCGGCTGGCCAGGACGCTGCACGGCCTGCTGCGAGGTTCCCCGCACGGTGATGCGAGGCCGCCGGACTGCTCGCGCTGATGCTGCTGACCGACGCCCGGCGGCCCGCCAGGACGGGTCCGGGCGGCGTCCCCGTCCCGCTGGCGGAGCAGGACCGCCGCCTGTGGGACCGCGAGGCGATCGCCGAGGGCGGCGCGCTGCTCACGGCCGCCCTACTCCGGGGCGCCGCCGGGCCGTACCAGATCCAGGCGGCGATCGCCGCGGTGCACGACGAGGCGGCGACCGCCGAGGAGACCGACTGGCCGCAGATCCTCGCGTTGTACGGCCTGCTGGAGCGCATGTCGCCCAACCCGATGGTCTCCCTCAACCGCGCCGTCGCCGCCGCGATGGTGCACGGTCCCGCCACCGGGCTGGCCCTGCTCGAACCGCTGGCCGCCGGTTCGCTGGCGGGCCACCACCGCCTGCACACGACGCGCGCGCACCTGCTGGAGATGGCCGGCGACCTCTCGGCGGCGGTCGAGGACTACCGCGCGGCGGCGAGCCTCACGGCCAGCCTGCCCGAGCGCGGCTACCTGACCGCCCGCGCCGCCCGTCTCGGCGCCTCGGTGACGACGCTCTTGACGTCGGATGACGCCCCGCTCTAAGTTGCTGCCGAAACCGACAATTTTCACAATTTTCCCGAAAACAATCGGGCTGGCCGACTGCCCCAGACCGGGCGCGGCACGGCCCGTCGCCGCCACATGATTCGGAGTCCACGTGAAGGTCCTCTACATCGGCGGCACCGGAACGATCAGCTCGGCCTGCGTGGCCGAGTCGGTGCGCCGGGGCCTTGACGTCCACGTGCTCAACCGGGGCCACACCGCTCGGCGCCGTCCCCTGCCCGAGGGGGTCACGACGCTCACCGCGGATGTGCGGGACCGCGACGCGCTCCGCCAGGCCCTGGCCGGGAGGGCGTACGACTGCGTCGTCGACTTCCTCGGCTACACGGCCGAGGACGCGGCGGCGGCGGTGGACCTGCTGGACGGCCACACCGCCCAGTACGTCTACATCAGCAGCGCCTCCATCTACCACAAGCCGGTGCGGCGAGCGCCCTTCACGGAGTCGACCGCCCGGCGCAACCCCTACCTCGCGTACGCCCGAGACAAGATCGCGGCCGAGGACGTCCTGCGCCGCGCCTACGAGGAGCGCGACTTCCCCGTCACGATCGTGCGCCCCTCGCACACCTACGACGACGCGCACCCGCCGCTGCCCGGCGACTGGACGATGTGGGACCGGGTCGTACGCGGCGACGAGATCGTGGTGCCCGGCGACGGCACCAGCCTGTGGACCCTGACGCACGCGGACGACTTCGCCGTCGGCCTCGTCGGCCTGCTAGGCGCCTGGCAGGCGCTCGGCGAGGACTTCCACATCACCTCCGACGAGGCGCTGAGCTGGAACGAGATCTACGAGGTCATCGGGCGGACGGCCGCGACACCGGCCCGGCTCCTCCACCTTCCCGCCGAGTTCCTGCCGCTCGTCGCGCCGGACTGGTTCTGGTCCGACCTGATCGTCGGCGACCTCCAGCACACCGCGTTGTTCGACACCACGAAGATCAGGCGCTTCGTCCCGTCGTTCCGGCCGGTCGTCACCTGGCCGGAAGGGGCCAGGCGGCTGCACGCCTGGCGGTCGGCCCACAAGGAGGAGACCCGGCCCGACGCCGCGACCGACGCGGTGCTGGCCCGGCTCGCCGAAGGGCACCGGGCCGCCTCGGCGGCCGTGGCGCGCCTGGCACCGGACAAAGGTGACGAGCAAGGGTGACGGGTCCAGGTGACCGGCAGGGGTGACCAGTGCAGGTGACCCGTGCAGGTGACTCGTGCAGGTGACCGGCGAAAGTGACGGTTCGTGACGGAAGGACACCCCCGATGCCCCTCGATTCGCGCGACGACCTGACGGTCCCGGACCCGGCGCTGCGCCGGCCGTTCGGGCGCACCGGCCTGGCGGTGACGCCGATCTGCGTCGGCACCAGTCCCCTGGCGAGCATGCCGGGCCTGTACGGGTACGAGGTCGGCGAGCAGCGAGCGCGGGCCACGGTGGAGGCCGTGTTCGACGGGCCGTTCAACTTCCTGGACACCTCGAACAACTACGGCGGCGGCAGCGCCGAACGACGCATCGGCGCCGTGGTCCGCGACCGCGGCGGCGTGCCCGCCGGGTTCGTCCTGGCCACCAAGGTCGACGCGGACCCCGACACCGGCGACTTCTCCGGCGAACGCGTGCGCCGTTCGGCCGAGGAGAGCCTGGAACGGCTCGGCGTCGCCAACGTGCCACTGCTGTATCTGCACGACCCCGAGTTCCACATCACGTTCGAGGAGGCCATGAGCCCCGGCGGGGCGGTGGAGGCGCTGGTCGCGCTGCGGGAGGCCGGCGTCGCCGACCATATCGGCATCGCGGGCGGCCCGGTCGGCCTGTTGCGCAGGTATGTCGCCACCGGCGTCTTCGACGCCGTGATCAGCCACAACCGCTGGACGCTGGTGAACCGCGAGGCCGACCCGCTGCTCGACGAGGCCCGCGAGCGCGGCGTCGCCTTCGTCAACGGCGCGCCGTACGGTGGCGGGATGCTGGTCAAGGGGCCCGACGCCCAGCCCCGCTACGCCTATCGGGACACCGGCGAGTCCGTCCGGAACGCGGTCCGCGCCATGCGACGGGTCTGCGACGCGCACGGCGTGCCCCTCGCCGCCGCCGCGCTGCAGTTCTCGCTGCGCGATCCCCGGGTGACGTCCACCATCGTCGGCGTCTCGGAACCCGAACGACTCGAGGAGACGCTGAACCTCGCCGCCACCCCGATCCCGCCGGCTCTGTGGGACGAGCTCGACCGGCACCTGCCCTCTCCCGCCGCCTGGCTGGACTGATCGCCGGCCCGGCCTCCCGGTCGCCGTCCCCGTGACGGGCCGCGCACCCGGCCCCGCCCCCGCCCCCGCCCCGACGCCGATGCCGACGCCGACGCGAGCCGTCGCAGCCGGACGGCGGGCGCGGGCGGCGAGCACGGACGCGGCCGAGGGGTGCGCTCACAGGAGACCGGCGTCGCGCACCTTCATCGCCACCTGGACGCGGTTGTCGGTGCCGAGCTTGGCGAAGATCCTGGTGACGTTCGCCTTCACGGTGGCGACGCTCATGTAGAGACGCTCGGCGATCTCGGCGTTCGACCTGCCCTGCGCCACCTCGACCGCGACCTCGAGCTCGCGCTCGGTGAGCCTGTCCAGCTCCTCCCGCACCCGCGGGAGGGCCGGTCCGGACCCGCCGGTCGCCGCGGCGATCACCTGCCGGGCGACGCTCGGCGACAGCACGGGCTCGCCCTTTGCCACGGCACGGACCGCCTCGATCATCCGCGGCGGCGGGGTGTCCTTCAGCAGGAAACCGTCGGCGCCGAGTCGCAGGGCCCGCAGCACCATGTCGTCGGCGTCGAACGTGGTGAGCACGAGGATCCGCGGCGGGCCGGGCCGCTCCCGCAACAGGTCGGTGGTGGTCAGCCCGTCCTGGCCGGGCATCCGGATGTCCAGCAGCACCACATCGGGACACAGGTCGCGGATCACCTCCATGGCGCGCAGCCCGTCCTCGGCCTCGCCGACGATGTCGAAGTCGGGTTCGCCGCCGAGGATGAGACGCAGCCCGGTCCGCACCATGGCGTCGTCATCCACTATCACCAGCCGGGTCACGATCCGCAGCCTCCCATGGCAATCGGACATCAAGGATGAATCGCCCGTCCTGGATCGTATGACTCAGGGTGCCGCCGGCCATCCTCGTTCGCTCCGCCAGACCCACCAGGCCCAGCCTGCCGCCCGGACCGGGGACCGAGCCGGAGCGCGTGGGGTTCGTCACCCGGATCCGCAGGTCCTCCCCCGGTCGTCCGCCGAGTTCGGCGGTGACGCTGGCGCCCGGCGCGTGCTTGCGCGCGTTGGTCAGTGCCTCCTGCACGATCCGGTAGGCGTGCCGGCCCGTCTGCGCGGGCAGCGACTCCCGGCCGTCGATGCTGTCGTCCACCTCGACCCGCTGGCCGGCGGCGCGGACCTCGCCGAACAACGCGTCCAGATGGGCCAGGTCGGGCTGCGGCGCCTCCACGGCGCCGTCGTCGCGGAGCGTGCGCAGCACCGTGCGCAACTCGTTGAGCGATTGGTGCGCGTTCTCCTGGATGGCGAGCGCGGCCTCACGCGTCTGCTCCGGGCCGAGGTCGGTCCGGTAGGCCAGGCCGCCGGCCAGCATCGCCAGCAGGGAGATCCGGTGTGCGAGCACGTCGTGCATCTCCTGAGCGATCTTGACGCGCTCCGCCAGCCGCGCCTGGTCGATCCGCTGACGCTGCTCACGCTCGGCGGCCCGCGCCCGCTCGCGCAGGGACAGCTCCAGGTCGCGGCGCCCGCGCAGGTAGAGGCCGAACACGGTCAGGCCGCCGAGAATCGTCAGCCCCGACACCGAGGAGACGAACGTGGCCTGGTCTACGCCGCCCAAAGACCCGCCGACCAGCAGGAACACCACGGACGCGACCGCGACCGGGACCGTCCGGCTCCAT
Source organism: Microbispora bryophytorum (assembly GCF_006874465.1). Classification (GTDB taxonomy): domain Bacteria; phylum Actinomycetota; class Actinomycetes; order Streptosporangiales; family Streptosporangiaceae; genus Microbispora; species Microbispora bryophytorum. Next base: position 240,820 of record NZ_VIRL01000008.1, read on the forward strand.
CGGCGATGGGTCACCAGGGACACGTACGCGACCTGCGCGGGGCCGGTCGCCGTGGCCGAGAACGTGGTCAGCAGGGCGGTCGCCAGGGCGATCTGCCACGGCCACCGGCGCCGCCACCGCATCAGGACCAGCCCGATCAGACCGAGCGCCCAGTCGATCAGCGCCTGCGGGAGGCGGTCGCCGTCGTGCATGACGAGCCAGGCCAGCACCATGCCGTGGAAGAGCATCGGCACCACGGCGCACAGGTAACGCAGCGCGACCCCCTGCCTGTCCAGGGGTGGCTGGTAGTCCGGTCGGCCGTGCACAGCCCCACAGCTTAAGGACCCCACCGAACTGGTCGTAGCGACCTGGGTCGACCTGTGGACAACCGTGGGTATCGCCCGCGGGCGAAAGGCCGGGCCCGGCGTCGAGACGCGCCGGACCCCGGTCCGATGCGGCGGCGTCCGCATTCGCGGTGGACTGGGCGGCGTGATCGAGTTCAACCATGTCAGCAAGATCTATGGAAAGGCGAAGGCGCTCGACGACGTGACCTTCACCGTCGCAGCCGGGAGCGTCACCGGCTTCCTCGGGCCCAACGGCGCCGGAAAGTCGACGGCTCTGCGCATCCTGGTGGGGCTGTCGCGCCCCTCCTCCGGTTCGGCGACCGTCCTCGGCCTGCCGTACGCCGGGATGGCCTGCCCCGGCCTGCGGGTCGGCACCCTGCTCGACGCCGGGGCCCGGCATCCGGGCCGCACCGGCAGAGAGGTCCTCACGCTCGGCGCGATAACGCTCGGACTGCCGCGGACCCGGGTCGGCGAGGTGCTCGACCTGGTGGGGCTGACCGAGCGGGAGAGCCGGCGGACGGTCGGCGGCTACTCCCTCGGGATGCGCCAGCGGCTCGGCATCGCACACGCCCTGCTCGGCACTCCCGCGGTTCTCATCCTGGACGAGCCCGCCAACGGTCTCGATCCCCAGGGCATCCACTGGATGCGCCGCCTGCTGCGCGACCTCGCCGACTCCGGATGCGCCGTGCTGCTCAGCTCGCACCTGCTGCACGAGGTGGAACAGGTGGCGGACCACATCGTGATGATCGGCAGGGGACGCGTGCTCGCCCAGGGCACGACCGGCGAGCTCGGCCGGGGCCGCGGCCTCGAAGAGACCTTCCTCGAACTCACCGCGCACGCGGACCGGGGCCCGGGCTCCACCGCGTCCCCGGGCTCCACCGCGTCCCAGGAAATCGGCGCGTCCCCGGAAACCGGCACCGGCCGGGGCGGCGCATGACCCGCGCCGGCGACCGCCCGACCGACATCACGGCACCGAGCCCCGTCACGAAGGACGACAAGATGAACGCCGACCGGCCGATCCCGTTCCGCAGGCTGCTTGCGGTCGAATCCCGCAAGCTCGTCGACACCCGCAGCGGCATGATCATCGCCTTGGTCATGGTCGGGCTGGTGGCCGCGTCCGTCGTCGCGCGCGGCGCCGTCGCCGGGCCGAAGCTGCAGACCCTGGTGGGCACGGCGGGGATCGCCCTCGGCACCCTGCTCCCGGTGCTCGGCATCCTCACCGTAACCGGCGAGTGGGCGCATCGCACGGCGCTGACCACCTTCGTGCTCGAACCGCGCCGCCATCGCGTCGTCGCCGCCAAATGCCTGCCGCCCCTGCTCGCGGCGGTGGCGCTCTCCCTGTTCGCCATGCTGGTCGCGGTGCCGGCCACGGCCGTCGTGTCCGGAGTGCAGAACGTGCCCGCCGTCTGGGAGGTCCAGCCTCTCGCGCTGCTCGGCTGGACCGGGGGGAACGTCCTCGTGGCCGCGGCGGGCCTCGCCCTCGGCGCGCTGCTTCTCAACGCGCCCGCGGCGATCGTGATCAACTTCTCGACTCCGGTCCTGTGGGCCGTCGTCGGCAGACTCGACTCCGCCGGCGCGACCCTCGCCGAGTGGCTCGACCTCGGCACCACCGCCGCTCCGCTGACAAGCGGCGACATGACCTGGAGCGAGGGAGCCAGGCTGGCCACGTCGGTCGCCTTCTGGATCGCCATCCCCATGGCCGCCGGCCTGGTCCGCGTGCTCCGCAAGGAGGTGACCTGACCGGCCGCGGTTCCTGCGGGTGTCAGCCGAGCCGGCGCAGGATGTGCTCCCGGGCGGCGGCGTCGCCGGGGCCGCCCCGCTCCGCGAGACGTTCCGCGACGTACCGGCGGTGGGCCTCGTCCACGTTCCCGCCGTACTTGAACTTGCCGGCGACCTTCTGCACGGCCAGCCGGAGGCCGCGGATGCCCGGCAGGCGCCGGTGATGCTCGGCGGGGTCGGCGAGACCGCGGTCCAGGCGGGCGAGCTGCGCACGCAGGATGCCGAGCTTCCCGTCGGGGTCGTCGACGATCTCCGCGTGACAGACCAGCTGGACGGCCGCGTAGTACGTCGTGGGGACGCCGAGCCGGGGATCCTCGCCGGCGCCGGGCAGCGCCTTCCACGCCCCCTCGACGTACGCCCAGTCACCGGCCACGGCCATGACCACGGCGGGGTTCTCCTCGATCGCCGACCAGACGGGGTTCGGCCGGGCGAGGTGCAGCAGGATCGTGGACGCGTCGGCGAGGAGGAACTGCGTCGGCACGACCACCGGCACGTCGCGGTCGCGTCCGGACGCGATGAGGTGACCGAACTCGTTCGCTCGGACGAAGGCCAGCGCCTCCTCGTCCGGGGAGGCGTCCCAGGGATGGATCAGCACCTCTTCACTCTACGCACCCGCCCCGGTGATCCACCGCGCCCGAGCGGCCGCCCGGACCCGTCGCCGAAGGTCACATTCGGCGGAGGAGCAGGGTGACGAAACCGAGGGCACCCCGATAGCCGTCGAGCCACATGTCGCGATGCTCCCTCATCACGGCGAGGGCCTGCTCGCCGTCGGGGCCGGGGTTGTCCGCGGCCCAGCGCGCAAGCGTGCCGGTCCACGACCACTCGTACTCGTCCCATTCCGCCAGGTCGCTCACGTGGGCGTAGACGGTCAGCCAGCCCTTGGACTCGGCGGCCTCCACCGTGCCCGCCAGGTCCGGATATTCGCCGATCGCTTCGGCGACCTCGGGAGTGGGAGGGCGTTCCCAGTACGCCTCCCCCAGGAGTGCGAGGCCGCCGGGCCGTACGAACCGGGCAAGCGCCTCCATCGTCTCCGTCAGCCCGCCGAAGGCGTGCGTAGCGCCCACGCACAACCCCAGGTCGTACGGCTGGGGGGCCGTGAAGGCGTCGGCCGGCGACGTGTGCAGCGTCAGCCGGTCGGCCACTCCCCGCCTCGTGGCCGCCTCGTTCGCGGACGCCACCGCGTGCGGCGAGATGTCGACGCCGTCGGCGCGGGCGGACGGGACGAGTTCGAGCGCCCGGAGCGACCACTCGCCCTCGCCGCATCCCAGGTCGAGGATGCGCGCTCCCTCCGGCAGCGCGGCGCGGCGCAGCAGCCGGTCGAGGTTGGCGTCCGAGATCGGCGCGGCGATCGGGTGATCACGATGGGCGATGGCACTGAGCAGTTGTCGATCCACCGCGCCATCCTGCCCGCATGAGCGAAGCGACCGCATCCGCTTATCGCGGGTGCCGGTCCCGCCGAAGTGACCGGCCGGAGGCGGATCGGCCGCGGCGGGCGGCGGTTCAGCCGGTCCAGGAGCTGTTGAGGAAGGACATCACCATCGGCACCATGAGCGGCCCGATCACCGCGGCATAGAGGATGATCACCGACCGGTGGCGGGCACCCGCCCGGCCGACGAGCACGAACAGCGGCCACCACAGCAACGCCGACCTGGGGATCGACATGTAGAACGTGGAGGTCACCAGCGCGCCCAGCTGCAACCCGACGTAGACGAACTCGGCCCAGCGGCGGGTGACGAGCAGCCAGACGAGCAGGAGCACCCCGACGATCGCCGCCGCTATCTCGAGCCGGAACATCGGCCCGAACCCTTCGTCACCGCCGGTCGAGTCCCACGTCGCGCGGAACGCCTCCCAGGGCCAGACCGGTTTCCGTCCCCATCCGGTCTGCTGCGCGCTGTTCCAGGCCAGCCAGTCACCCGTACGGGAGTACTGATAGGCGGCGTACGCGAAGAGCGGCGCGAACGGCAGCACCAGCCAGGCTCCCCGCCGCCAGCCCGCCCAGCCGTCCCTCCGGATGCGGCTCACCACGAACTCGACGATCAGCGCGACGGCCAGGAACAGGCCAGTGATCCGTACGCAGGACGCCCCGGCGGCCAGGGCACAGGCCAGCGGCCAGGTGCGGTGGCGGGCCGCCAGCCAGGCGGGCAGCGCGAAGGCGAGGAACAGCGCCTCGGAGTAGCCGGCGAACAGGAAGACGGCGGGCGGGCACAGCAGCAGCGCCACGACGGCCCAGCGGCCCGCACCGACGGGCCCTTCGAGGTCGGCGAGCCGGGCCAGCGCCACCACGGCCACCGCGCCGGCCACGAACGAGATGATCAGGCCGGCCAGGATCCAGTCGCCGACCACCAGATGCACCAGGCGCATCGCCAGCGGCATGCCGGGGAAGATGGCCGGCAGCCCGGGGTCGGGCTCCAGCTTCGGATCGCCGTCGTATCCGAACTCCGCGATCTTCCGGAACAGGCCGACGTCCCAGTGTTTCCACCGCTCCAGCAGCGGGGCGTGGCTCTGACCGGAGACGATCAGGACTCCGTAGAGCGCCGCGAGGAGTATGCCCGCCCTGGTGCCCACCCATATCAGTAGCGCGTCCCGGACGGTGGCGCTGCGCCGCAGCGGTTCGGCGGCGGTCTCCCCGGCGGGGAGACCCTCGTGCCCGGCGGCCTCCGCGTCCGGCCCGGTTCGCTCCCCGCGCTCGGGGTCGTGCTCAGCTTCCTCGACGAAAGCCGTCACGTGCCGTCTCCTCTCGCGCCTGCCGGCCCTCGCCGCGCGCGGCGTCCTACCGCTTCAGAGCACGACGTCTTTCCGCCTCGAAGCGAGAGCCCGTCCCCCGGACCGCTGCTGCTCCCTGGGCCGTACGCGGCGAGCGGCGGCCGCGCCTGTGATCGCCAATGGTGTCAATCGCCCGGAGTGTGCACCAGAGGGACTCCGGCGTCGCCCGCGCGGGCCACCGATGACCTCGGGTTTTCTCCGTGACGGGCCGGGACGGCCGGCGCCTCGGCTGAAAGTTGCAGCGGCCGGAGGACCGGGCGCCCGGTGAACTGGGAGATCCGGGGACTCATGCCGTGTGGACAACCACCGGCAGGAACACCTTGATCCGTACGCAGAGAAGTCGGGACAATCTCCCCGGTATTCACATCGAATCGCATTCATCCCTTTCACCGCCGCCCGTACGGCGACGCGTGGCATGCCGGCGTTCCCTACCACCGCGACCCACAAGGCAGCGGAGGACGGCGGCGACCGCAGGGTCGGCCAACCCGACGACCCGCCGACAGAAAGGATCGTGATGAGTCATTCACCGCAACGCCTGGGCGTGGTCGCCGAATCGGCGCCGGGCGAGACACGCGTGGCGGCCACCCCGGCCACCGTCCCGCAGTTGGTCTCGCTCGGCTACGAGGTCATCGTCGAATCGGGCGCCGGCAGCCGGGCGGGCTTCACCGACGACGCGTACGCCAGGACCGGGGCGCGGATCGCCGGCCGCGAGGAGACGTGGGACACCGACGTCGTGCTCAAGGTGAACGCGCCGTCGGCGGACGAGATCGCGGCGCTGCGCGAGGGAGCGACGCTCGTCTCCCTGATCGGCCCGGCGGCCAATGCCGACCTGGTGGACGCGCTCGCGCGACGGCCGATCACCGCGCTCGCGATGGACGCCGTGCCGCGCGTGTCCCGTGCGCAGTCGCTCGACGTGCTGAGCTCGATGGCGAACATCGCCGGTTATCGCGCCGTCATCGAGGCGGCGCACGCGTTCGGGCGGCTGTTCACCGGTCAGGTGACCGCGGCGGGGAAGGTCCCCCCGGCCAAGGTCCTGGTGGCGGGCGCGGGCGTGGCGGGGCTGGCGGCCATCGCCACGGCGAGCAGCCTGGGCGCGGTCGTACGGGCGACCGACCCCCGCCCCGAGGTCGCCGAGCAGGTGCGCTCGCTGGGCGCGGAGTTCCTCGACGTCGGGGTCGCCCAGGTGGCGAGCACGGACGGGTACGCCCGGGAGACCTCGCGGGACTACGACCGCCGCGCCGCCGAGATGTACGCCGAGCAGGCCGCCGACGTGGACATCGTCATCACCACCGCCCTGATCCCCGGACGTCCCGCCCCCCGGCTGCTCACGGCCGGGCACGTGGCGCGCATGCGCCCGGGCAGCGTCGTCGTCGACATGGCCGCCGCGCAGGGCGGGAACGTCGAGGGCACCCGGCCCGGAGAGGCGGTCGTGACCGGGAACGGCGTGACCATCATCGGCTACACCGACCTCGCGGGGCGGCTGCCGGCGCAGGCCTCGCAGCTCTACGGCACCAACGTCGTCAACCTGATGAAGCTGCTCACCCCCGGCGAGGACGGCCGGCTCGTGCTGGACTTCGACGACATCGTGCAGCGCGCGATGACCGTCGTCCGCGACGGCGAGAAGACCTGGCCGCCGCCGCCCGTGCCGGTGAGCGCGGCCCCCGCCCCCGCCCCCTCCGCTCCGGTGCGGGGAACGGCGGCGGCGCCCGCCGCGAGCCCGCCGACCCCGTCGCCGGGACGGCGACGCCATCTGGTCACCGCCGCCGTCGCCGCCGCGCTGTTCCTCCTGACCGCCTTCTCGCCGAACGCGCTGATCGAGCACGTCACCGTCTTCGTCCTGTCGATCGTCATCGGCTACTACGTCATCGGCAACGTCCACCACGCGCTGCACACGCCGCTGATGTCGATCACCAACGCCATCTCCGGGATCATCGTGGTCGGCGCGCTGCTCCAGATCGGCCAGGGCGGCACGGTCGTCGCCGTCCTGTCGTTCGTCGCCATCCTGCTGGCGAGCATCAACATCGTCGGCGGCTTCGCCGTGACCCGGCGCATGCTCGGCATGTTCACGAGGAGCTGACCGTGACCCTCGCCACGGCCGCACAGGCCGCCTACATCGTCGCCGCCCTGCTGTTCATCCTCAGCCTCGCCGGCCTGTCCAAGCACGAGACCGCCCGCTCCGGCGTCACGCTGGGCATCTCCGGCATGGTCATCGCGCTCGCCGCGACGGTCGTCCTCGCCGCGGACGGCGGCGAGACCCTCGCGGTGGTCCTGCTCCTGGCCGCGATGGCGATCGGCTCCGCCGTCGGGCTCTGGCGGGCCCGGATCGTCGAGATGACCGCCATGCCGGAGCTCATCGCCATCCTGCACAGCTTCGTCGGCCTCGCCGCCGTCATGGTCGGCTGGAACGGCTTCCTGGAGGTCGAGAACGGCGGCGGGGCGCAGGAGGCCGTTTCCGGCTCGCTGCTGGGCGTCCACCACGCCGAGGTGTCCATCGGCGTGTTCATCGGGGCGCTCACGTTCACCGGGTCGGTCGTCGCGTTCCTCAAGCTGTCGGCCCGGATCGACTCCCGCCCGATGATGCTGCCGGGCAAGAATCACCTGAACCTGGGCGCGCTCGCGGCGTTCGCGGTCCTGACCGTGCTCTTCGTGATCTTCCCGAACCTCGGGCTGCTCATCGCGCTGACCGCCGTGGCGCTGCTGCTCGGCTGGCACCTGGTCGCATCCATCGGCGGCGGGGACATGCCCGTCGTCGTCTCGATGCTGAACAGCTACTCGGGGTGGGCCGCCGCGGCGTCCGGCTTCCTGCTCGACAACAACCTGCTGATCGTCACCGGCGCCCTCGTGGGCTCGTCCGGCGCCTACCTGTCGTACGTGATGTGCCAGGCGATGAACCGGTCGTTCGTCTCCGTGATCGCCGGGGGTTTCGGCATCGAGGCGGGCCCCGCCGGAGACCACGACTACGGCGAGCACAGGGAGATCACCGCCGCCGAGACCGCCGGCCTGCTCAAGGAGGCCAAATCCGTCGTCATCACCCCCGGGTACGGCATGGCGGTCGCGCAGGCGCAGTATCCGGTCGCCGAACTCACCCGCAAACTGCGGGAACGCGGCGTCGAGGTGCGCTTCGGCATCCACCCGGTCGCCGGCCGCCTGCCCGGTCACATGAACGTCCTGCTCGCCGAGGCCAAGGTGCCGTACGACATCGTCCTCGAAATGGACGAGATCAACGACGATTTCGCCACCACGTCGGTCGTCCTCGTGATCGGCGCCAACGACACCGTCAATCCCGGGGCCGTCGAGGACCCGGACAGCCCCATCGCCGGGATGCCCGTCCTGCGCGTGTGGGAGGCGGAGAACGTGGTCGTCTTCAAACGGTCGATGGCCACGGGGTACGCCGGGGTGCAGAATCCCCTGTTCTTCCGGCACAACAGCGCGATGCTCTTCGGCGACGCCAGGCAACGCGTCGAGGAGATCGTCTCCGCGCTCTGACCGTGTGATCGACGCCTCCCGGCCGCGGTCACCCCTGCTCGATCTTCGTCAGTCCGAAACCGAGCTGGCAGTAGAGCTCCAGCTGGTCGAAGTATTCGCGGTGCGTGACGATCCTGCCGTTCGTCACGAAGGTCGAGCAGGTGGCGCGCAGAGTGATGTGGCGTCCCGTTCCCTCTATCTCCCGCCCGTCCGGCAACGGGAAAGGACCTTTATGGGTGCCGGTGTAGGTCCACTCCGTCACGGCGGGGTTGTCGCAGTCGCCGAGCTCGAACCAGGCCGTCGCGCGGAAGTGACGTACACGGCTCCCGCGCCTGCGGGCCACGATCCAATGCACAAGAGCTGTTGCACAATGGCTCTTGTCTATTAGGGTGGGCGGGTGACTGATCGTCCGACGCGTGACGTACGCGACTCGAAGGTGCTCGCCGCGATGTCCCACCCGCTGCGCCGGCGGCTGCTCGACATCCTGCGGGTGGACGGGCCCTCGACGGCGTCGGTGCTCGCCGGCAGGACCGGGCAGGCCGTCGGCAACATCAGCCATCACCTCAAGGTCCTCGCCGCGAGCGAACTCGTCGAGGAGGTGCCGGAGCTCGCGCGTGACCGCCGGGAGCGCTGGTGGCGCAGGTCGCCGGACGTCCTCAGCTGGTCGGCGTCGGACTTCCCCGACGATCCCGTTGCCGCGGCGGCGGAATCGCTCGTCCTCGACCGGCAGACCGCGCTCGTACGGCAGTGGTTCGCCGAGCGTGACGGCTACCCGGAGCCGTGGCGGCGAGCGGCGTTCACCACCGACCACTGGGCGAGGCTGTCGGTCGCCGAGCTCGCCGAGCTGGAAGAGAAGATCTTCGCCCTGTTCGCCTCGCTGGCCGACCGGGAGGTTCCCGACGACGGAGAGCAACGCGAGCTCGTCTTCCTCACCGTCCGCGCCGTACCGGGCCGACCGTGACCATGACGCCGGTCGTACGCGGCGGACTGCTGGGGACTCGCGACTTCCGGTTGCTGTGGATCGGCGAGACGACGAGCACGCTCGGCAGCTCCGTCGGCGGCGTGGCGCTTCCGCTGGTCGCCGTGATGACCCTGCACGCGAGCCCGCTCACCGTCGGACTGCTGACCGCGGCCGCCTGGCTGCCGTGGCTTCTGGTCGGACTGCCCGCAGGCGCATGGGTGGACCGGCTGCCGAAACGGCCGGTGATGCTGGTGTGCAACACCGTTTCCATGGCGATGTTCGCGAGCGTGCCGATCGCGGCATGGCTCGGCGCGCTGACGACGACGCACCTGCTCGTGGTGGCCACGACGGGCGGCGCGGCAAGGGTGTTCTTCACCCTCGCCTACCGGGCCTACCTGCCCGTGCTGGTCGACAGTGAGCGGCTGCTGGAAGCCAACGCCAAGCTCCAGGGCAGCGAATCGGCCGCGCAGATCGCCGGTCCCGGGCTGGCGGGGCTGCTCGCGCAATGGTTCGGCGCGGTCAGCGGCGTACTGGCCGATGCGGTCAGCTTCGCGATCGCCGTGCTGTGCCTGCGTTCTGTGGGCACGCGCGAGACGCGCCGGGAGGGTGCCGCGAAGCGGCGGCTGCGCGCGGAGATCCGCGACGGGCTGCGGTTCGTCGTCCGCGACCCCTACCTGCGCACGCTCACCGCCTTCGGCGCGATGTCCAACATCGCGCTGGTGGGCTACTCGTCGATCCAGGTCATGTTCCTCACCCGGGATCTCGGCGCCGGAGCGGGACAGGTGGGTGTCGTGCTGGCGGCGGCGAGCTCGGGCGGCCTGTTCGGCGCCGCGCTGTCCGGCCGGATGGCCACACGATTCGGAGCGGCACGGGGATTCCTGCTGTGCGAGGCGCTCGCCGCACCGATGGCTCTGCTCGGGCCGATCGGCAGCGGCGGCACGGGACTGGTGCTCTTCACCGCCGCCGGCCTCGGCACCGGCCTGGGCGTCGTGGCCTCGAACATCCTGACGAGCACCTTCCGCCAGCACTACTGCCCGGCCGAACTGTTCGGACGGATCACCGCGAGCGCCTCGGCCCTGAACTACGGCGCGATCCCCCTCGGCGGGCTGCTCGGCGGCCTGCTGGGCGAGTCGATCGGCGTACGCGAGACCCTGATGCTGATGGCCGTCGTCCAGCTCCTCTCGGTCGCCGTCCTGCTGCTCGGCCCGTTCCGCTCCCTGCGCGACTTCCCCACCTCCCGCCGTCCTGTCGACCGCGCTGAACCGGTCCTTCATCGCCACACCGGCAAAACATGACCAGAAGGGGAACGGCACCGGACGCCCTGGGCGCGTTGCTGGACAGGTCGCTCGCGCAGATCGCGGAGGCGTCCGCAGACGCACGGACGTACGACCGGCAAACGATCAACGAGGTCGCGGACGTGTGGGACAACAACACCGTCCCTCTGTTCCATGCTGCGACCGCCCGCACCTCCGTTGGGCGGGAACGACGTGCCCGCGCAGCCCTTGCATTGATGGCCGAGCTCGGACCGGAGCGGCGGCGCTGGATGGTCGAGCAGGCCGCAGCAGTGGGGCACTCCCTGGAGCTACTGCTGCCGCCACCGATGGCGAAGCCCCGGCGCAGCAGGGACTACCGGGGGCACGTGACTCCCCCGTTCATGCCACTGACGGCCGGTGCCGCGCTCGAACTCGCAACCGACTACGACCTCGCCGCCGCCGAGGTCCGCACCCTGCTGATCGAACGTGTCGGCGGACGACTGACCGGGTCACTCGTCCTGGTCGCCCCGCGCCGCTACGACGGTGGCCCACAGGCGGGAGATCCGCCCGAGCTGCACCTGCGGCTGGAGAACATCATCGACGTACGATTCGACTCCGATGACCGGCGGGGAGCATCCCTGCGCTGCCGGGCAGAGGAGACAGTCATCGGTGTCGGCGCGGGCGGAAGGCTGCTCGTCACCAGCGGCACCGTGGATATCGATGACCCGGCGTGGCATCTTTCCACCGCCGGCCGTGCCGCCGACCAGCGGACCCCACCTCGTGAGGAACAACCCCGCCGCACACCTGAGCGACAGCGGCCACGACCGGAGGGCGCGGTCCTGGTCGCCGCCAGGATCATGCACATCGCGATGCTCGAGATCCGCACGGTCGGCTACGCCCACTTCGCCGATCGAGTCCCCGTCCGGCTGCTTGCCGGCGCGCTCACCGGCGCGGGGACGGACATCCTGGCCGCAGGCGCCCTCCGAGGCGGCCGCCGCGAAAGAGCCTTCCGCAACCTGGTCGAGACGTGGATCAAGAACGGCGGCCCCGCTCTGGCACCCTGGTTCACCGACGAGCTACGTCAGATCGCCGACTCGGAACCGCTCCCGGACGCCACCAGAGGATGGATCGGAGGAATCACCGCGCAGGGGGCGGCGCTCCCGCACCTCGGGACAGGACAGGATCTCGACCCACCGCTGGAGGCTGAGCTCCGGCTCGCCGAGTACACAGCCGCACACACCCGTTACACGACGCCGAGGGGCTCCTCCGCCGTCGTGCTTCTCGCCCACCCACCCACCGGACAGGACTCCCTGAGCCGGTGTTGGCGGCTGCGCGTTTTCGACGTGGACGATGTGAGCCGGTTCCGGCTCCGATCCGATGCCTTCCATGGTTCACACGAACTACGGACAGACAGGGAGTCGGTCGCACAGGAATCCTTGATCCTCGGCCGCGACTCCCTTGATGTGCGCGGGAGCAGATCCCGGCGTTGACGCAGGGTGCCGAGAGAGGGAGCACCCGGTCCCCAGACGAGATCCGTCATTGCGCGCCACGCAGCGTGAGCAGGTATGTCGCGGTGAGCGCGACGGCACGGTCGTCGTCGTTCGACAGATCGGCGAGGGCACGCGACGTCGTGGTCCCCGGAATGTCCGCGAGCGCCTGTGTCAGCCGCCGGCGTGCGGACGCTTCGACGTCGCCCCGGGCGAGGCGGCCCACGAGCCCGGTCGCGATCTGATCCGTCGACGCGGGATCACTCGCCAGCGCGCTCAGCGCGTCGGCCGCATCGACGTCGTTCGCCCCCTCGACGATCATGTCGATGAGCGTCGGGACCGCGTTGGCCACTCCACGGGTCCCGAGCGCCAGAGCCGCGCTCCTGCGCACCACGACGTCGGAGTTCGTGAGGGCCTGCCGCAGCAGCGCGGTGGCCGCACCGCCCGGGATCTCGGCGATGGACTGGACGGCGCGTCTGCGCACCTCGGCCACCGGCGAGCCGAGGCCCTCCGCCAGCAGCGGCAGTCCGGTGTCGCCCGATCGCGCCAGAGCCCATCGAAGGGCTCCGGCGACGTTCGGGTCCGTCTCGCTCAGCGCCGCCTCGGCCAGGGCTTCCACCGGCACCGGACCCTCTTCGGCCGAGGACAGGGCCGCGCGCTGGCGCTTCCCGGCGCTCTCCGACCCCAAGGCCTGAAGGAGTGCCACGGTCCGGAGGACGTCCTCCCAGCCGGCGGGTTCCGCGGCATCGATCCGGCGCAGTCGCGTGAGCAGTTCCGTCTCGGCCGCGATGCGTTCTCGCGTCTGGCGGATGAGGTCGTCGACGAGTCCCGAGGGCGTGAAGCCGGGATCATCCAGCGCAAGCCCGACTTCACGCAGCGACAGCCCCAATGACCGCAGGCTCTCGATATGGAAGATCCGCCGGATGTCCTCGCTGGAGTACTCCCGATAGCCGGCCTCGCTACGACCCGTCGGCCGCACCAGGCCGAGCGACTCGTAATGCCTGAGCATGCGGGCGCTGACCCCGGACCGTCGTGCCACATCACCGATCAACACCGCCTGTCACCCCTCCTGGCCGTCCGTGCCGAGGACCGCGACGCGCTTCGCCTCCTCGATCGCGAACTCGAACCCGGCGTCCGGGTCGCGCAACAGTCGTTCCGTGGCGATCGCGTGCTGACGCACGCGAGGGTCGCGATCCGTCATCGCGGCACCCAAGGGCCCCATGATCACCTTACCGAGCGCGATCAGCGCCCGGCTGAGGCTCAGCTGCGTCTCACGCTCACCGCGTCCGAGCTGCGTCGCCAACACCCCGGCCAGCTCCGATTCTTCACCTTCCGGCGCGAGTACGACCGCCGCTCGCCAGGCGCTGCGCGCCACCTCGTCGTCGGCGTCAGTCAGCAGCTCCCGGGTGATCGCCGGCCACGCCTGCCTGTCTCCGATCTTGGACAGCGTGTGCAACGCCTGGCTCCGCGCCTGTGCGCGCTCCGAGCCAAGTTCGCCGATCAGCTTCGGAACCGTCGCCGATGGCGAGTGGCGGGTGAGCGCCCACGTGAGCATGTCGCGCACGTAGAAATCGGGCTCGATCGCGCATCGTTCGATGAGCGTGTCGACGAACCGCGGGTCCGGGGTCGTGCCGGCCGCCAGCACGGCCTGCAGTCGCACCGACGAGCTGCTGCTCTCCAGGGCCTGAAGAGCGTGCAACGTGCTCGTGTCGTCCCCCGGCATCGTCACTTCCCGCATCATTTCCGGCGTGGTCACCGTCGGCATGGTCACTTCCGGCATGGACACCTCCGGCATGGACACTTCGGGCGTGGTCATCGGAACCATCACCTCCTCGGCCCACAGTCAAGCCCTTGTCACTGTGTCAAGGTCAAGCGGAGCCGCGGCCCCCGTAGCTTGAGACAGCGGCGTGAGACAGCGGCTTCAGACGGGCGGGAGGTGCTCATCCCCGGCTCGGCATGCCGGTCCGGCCGAGGTCCCGAGGAGTCGCGTCGAGGTCATCCGGTCAACCGGCGCAGTGGTTGTCGGCGAGGGATCGGTTCGCGTCGGGGTTGCCGAGGGACACCGCCGCCTTCCAGTCGGCGCAGGCGGCGCCGGTGTCGCCCAGGCGGGATTCGGCCACTCCACGCTGGTAATAGGCGTCGGCGTACTCAGGGATCAGTCCGATCGCCGCGTTCAGATCGGATATCGCCCCGCGCGGGTTGCCCAGCCCGATTCCAGCCGCTCCCCGGGAGTAGTAGGCCTCCGCCAGCTGCGGGTCATAGGCGATGGCCGTGGAAAGGTCCGCGTACGCGCCGGAGTAATCGCGCAGGGCGACTTTGACCTTACCCCGCTCGCTGTAGGCGGCCGCGAAAGTCGGAAGCCGCGACACCTCGTAGTCGAGCTCGCTGAGTGCGCCGGTGTAGTCGCGGTCGTGATATTTGATCAGGCCGAGATAGTGGTGCGCCAGGACGAAGTCCGGGTCGAGTGCGGCGGTGCGCTCGAAATCCGCCGTGGCGTCGGTGTAGTTTCCGTCGCGGAATCTGGCGATGCCCCGGCTGTTGTACGTGAACGCGACGCCCGGTTCTTTCGCGATGGCGTCGCTCATGATGGTTTCCGTGCTCTGCCAGGCCGTGTTCCGGATGACGGTCAGCGTGGCGAAGACGATCGCGAACACCGCCATCGCCCCGATCGCGCCGACACGCAGCCGACGACCACGGTGCCGGAGCGCGGTGTCCGTGAAATATCCGGCGATGAGGAACAGGCCGAGATACGGCAGGTACGCATATCTGTTCGCGTGATAGCCGTCGATGAGAAGCACGGCCTGGGTCGGCGCGATGGTGACCGCGAAGAACCCGAGCCCGAAGACGATGATTCTGCGCGCCGGCCGCACCAGCCACAAAGCGGCGGTTCCGGCCGCGAGCACGAACGGGAAAAGGTAGAGGTACCAGGGGAACGGCGTGTGGGGGTACTCGTAGGCGAGGGACAGGTGAAACGGATAGACCGACTGCACCAGATGGTTCACCAACGCCGAGCAGCCCAGAAGAATCCGGTCGACAACGGAGTACCCGTGCTGCGGGACCACATCCTGCCGCACGTTCAGCGCGACGAGAACCGTGATCGCCGCGATGACGAGAAACGGGATCTTCTCCAGGAACAGGCGCCGGCTCGGCCTGCGGCCCTGCACGTGGTCCACGAGGAACAACACCAGGGGAAGCGCGACGGCGGTCGACTTGGACAGCGCCGCCAGCCCGAACAGGACCACGGACCAGGCCAACGACCGCTGGCGCTGTGACGTGATGTACCGCAGGTAGACCAGGAGCGCGGCCAGTGAGAAGAGCGTGGCCAGCAGGTTGCTGCGGGCGGAGATCCAGGCGACCGTGTCGACGTTCACGGGATGGATCGCGAACGCCACCGCGACGAAGCAGGCCAGGAAACCGCGCTCGGTGAGCCGGCGGACCAGCAGGAACACCAGCGCCACATTGGCCAGGTGCAGGATCAGGTTCGTGAAGTGATACATGCCGATCGCGCCGTGGCCGAACAGATAATCGATCGCGTACGACACGTACACCAGCGGCGTATACATGAACTGCAGCGGCGTGGTGAACCAGTGGCCGATGTTGGTCCCGCTGAACTCCCGGATGGAGACGTTGTCGACCACGCCCTCGGGGTCATCGAAATAGATGAAGCCGTTGCCGAGGCCGTTGGCATGCACGGCGAATGCTCCCGCGACGATCAGGAACAGAATCTGCCATCGCAGGGAAGAGTCCTGCGTGCTGGTCGTAGGTCTGCGCGCGGCGGCATAGCGAGCACCGCGGCGAACGGCCGGGCGAGCGGGCGTCATCACACGCCTCCAGTGAGCGTCGTCGCTGTCGGGCGTCCCAGTCCGCCGGCATTCTTTCGCCGGCTTTCCGGTTGTCCGCGACAAGGCCGAGGGGCGGGCCTTCCCGGAAACCGTGGACCGCCTCGGACTGTACGCCGCACTGATCCAACCCGGTATCGGCTGCGGCCCGTTTCGTCCGGCAGAGCGGCCTGATCAGGCGAGCTCGTCCACGGCGGCGAGGCGGTCTCTGAAAGGATCAGATCGGCGGCCGCACATTCAGCGATGTCCTGCAAACGGCCGGACGGCGGCCTGGTCATCTCGGCGGGATTCGCGAGCCCAATCCTCAGGCCCAGCGGACACCCGGACGTACCGATGCCGCAGCAGGTGTCCGGGACCTTCCGCATCGTGCCCCTGTCCGCACCGGTCTCAATAGCCGGTGTATACAAAGCGAACATGACAGCGGACACCTTCACGGATTCGACAGCATTCCTCGCCTCCAAGGGCGCCGCCGAGATCCCTCACCCCGGCGGCACGCTTTTGGAGCACCTGCACCGCGTCGCCGCCCAGCTCAAGGACTGGGGCGCGTCCGAAGAAGTGCGGCTCGCCGGTCTGTGTCACGCGGCCTACGGCACAGACGGCTTCGACCACCGGCTCCTCGACCTCGCCGATCGCGCCGCGCTGGTCAAGGTGATCGGGGCTCCGGCCGAGGCGCTGGTGTACCTCTACGCCTCCTGCGACCGCACCGCCACCTATCCCGCCCTGCGCTTCGCGGACCGCTTCACGAGCCGACCGGTCAACCCCTCCGACGCCGAACTCCGGGCGTTCATCCTGATCACGGCCGCGAACGAGATCGACGTGGCCAGGCACAACGCGGACATCCGCGCCGAACACGGGGCCGCGCTCCACGCGTTCTTCGCCCGGAACCGGGACCTGCTGCCACCGGTCGTCTGGGAGGCCGTCAAGGAGACCTTCGCCGTCCGCATCGCGGGCCTCGATCACCTGGTCCTGACCGTGGCCGACATCCCCCGGACGATCGACTTCTATCGGGACTCCCTCGGAATGGAGCCGGTGACCTTCGGCGGTGGCCGCCACGCGCTCGTCTTCGGTACCAGCAAGATCAACCTGCACCAGGCCGGGCACGAGATCCGGCCACACGCCCTCCGCCCCGTGCCGGGCAGCGCCGACCTCTGCCTGATCACCCACTCGCCGCTGGATCAGGTGGCCGCTCATCTGACCGCCGCGGGCGTGCCCATCGAAGAGGGTCCGGTGCCCAGGACCGGCGCGCTCGGCCCGATCACCAGCCTGTACATCCGCGACCCGGACCACAACCTCATCGAGATCTCCACGTACGACTGAGGAAGCATCCCGAGTTCAAGCCGGGACAGCCGTACGCGAAGTGCCGGCTCAGCCAGGGCGACGTCAAGGCCAGCGTCGAACCCATCTCGGTCCTGACGGCACGACCAACGCTCTACGATTCCACGCGAATGGTGCTCACGCTCCCCGTCTGCCCTTGCCAAAGGACACCTGTGGGCACGTTCCGCATCGTGCGCCGCTCGGTCACCAACCACGCGGCCTTTTCCCCCTGAGCCAGCTGACGCCTCCTGGACCCGAATCCTCCACCGGGTCGCGTACCGCCGGAACGTGAACCCTCTCCGCCGCCACCGTTCCTACCCGCGAGCCGTCAAACGCTCTCGCAAGAGCAGTTACCGTGAGCGGCGCTCTTCCGATAAGGGCATCCGGTACGCGGGTCCACCGACTGTCACGCTCTTGCCCACACCGTCGGCCGCCCAGCGAAGAACATGATCAACTGCTATCTAGATGGAAGTTTGTAGTTGGCTGAGGTGGAAGCCTGATCGTCCCGCCCGCCATGACCCAGGCAAGCCCAGCAGGCCAGCTCCTACGGCTCAAGCCCGTCCGTGACCGTTGGCGTCCGATGACCGCGGAATGGCGCCCGGCACATGGACACGCGACGACGGGCTTGCCCCTCCGTCGCCGGCCCGCTGCCGCTTCGCGGTGGGTCGACGGCAAACGGGATGGACAGGCAGTGGTAGGCGCGGTGCGCCGGTATCGACCGGTGGACATGCCCGCGTAACGAGGGCACATGGCATCGTGATCAGCCGCACAGTAGCGAGAAGCGCCGAGATGCCAAACTCGCAGGCCAGAGGCATGATCGGCGCTTCAGTTGCTGGGTCGCGGGCCACATGCGTGACCAGCGCGGAGAGTTCCCTGCCCCAGGCCGGGCTGAGCGGCGTTCAGAGTATCCGCTACAACCTACGAATCGGCGCCCCGATGTACGGGCTCATTCAGGTGCGCCCGTCGAGGGAAAGCGATCAGGAGCCTGCTCCGATACGCAGGGACAGTCGCATACGTGGCGAAAGCCAAGCTGGCTATACAACTCCAGCTGATCGTAATATTGCTGGTGCGTGACGATCCTGTCGTTCTCGACGTGAAGCACGCAGCAACCGCGGATGGCGACCTGACGGCCCGTCCCTTCCAGGTGGCGCCCAGAGGGCAGAAGAAGGGGCCCCATGTGGGTGCCGGTGAGGCACCATTCGGTGACCGCAGGGTCGCTGACGGCCGCCTTGTACCAGGGTGTTAGGCGGGCATCTAGGAATGCCGTGAGCAGTTGTTCCCAGAAGGTGGCGATCTGCTCTTGTCCTTCCGCCACGCCTTCTGGCCCGACCAGGACGGCGCTTGGACTGTAGCACTGGCTCAGTCGGCGCAGGTCGTGGCCGTTGAACGCTAGGACCAGCTCGTCTCTGATGTCGTAAGCAGTGGACATTCAACCGCCCTCCTTGGCCGCCACTTCGGCAGTGTCGAGTTCTCGACATCCCTACTGGGCAAACTTGAAAATACTACACGAAATGGACGAAATCGTCCATTATTGGCTTTGATGCAGAGGTACCCGGCCCAACGGGAACGTACGGCACCGGGGGCAGAGTCGCTGCGCCAGGGTGCCCGCCACACGACCGTCAGGCGGGCTGCTGCGCCAAACCACTGAGGCCTGCCCCTCCGTCGCAAAGATTCACCTTCGCCCAAAACCCTAGGCCGCGAGGGGGAGGCGGAGGACGAAGCGGGCGCCGGTGGGGTGGTCGGCGGCGTACAGGCGCCCGCCGTAGGTGTGGGCGATCTCGCGGGCGATGGGCAGACCGAGCCCGGAGCCGCCAGGATCCCGGCGACGGGCGTCGTCCAGGCGGCGGAGGCGTTCGAAGATTCTTTCGCGGTCGGCCGGGGCGATGCCGGGGCCGTCGTCGATGACTTCCAGGACCGCATCGGGCGGATCGGCTGTAACGGTGATCTCGATTGCGGTAGTGGTATGCCGTACGGCGTTGGCGAGCAGATTGTCCAGGAGCCGCGCCAGCCGGATCCGGCAGGCGTGCACCACGACCTGCTCATCGAGCCGGGTAGCGACGGCTACGGTCAGAGTGCGGCGTTCCAGTTCATCTATCACCAGGTGGGTCAAGTCCACCAGTTCCGTGGCTGCGGGCCGCGCAGCGTCCAGACGGGCGAGTTCCAGCAGATCGTTCACGATGTCGTTGAGTCGCTCGGCGTCTCGCAGCATTTTGCGCAGGATCTGGGGCAGGTCGCTGTCAGGTTCTGCGATCGCGACCTCAAGCTCGGTCAGGAGCCCAGCGATCGGGTTGCGCAAGTCGTGGGAGGCGTCGAAGACGAACCGCCGCTGCCCTTCGATGACCTCTCGTAACATCAACGCGGTCTGGCGATGTTGCCTGTGCGCCTGCTTGAGTTCTTCGTTGAGCTCCTGGAGCTCGCGTGCGCGAGCGTAGATGCCGGTTCTCATCGCCTCAAGCTCAGACCGAGCCCTCGTGATGTCGTGCTCGCCGAACAACCTCAGCTCCTGGAGGAAGTCAGTGACCTCCTCGGTACTGTGAACGATCAGCTTCACTTCACCGTCAGGGCCAAGGACAGGCGAGTTGATCGCGCTCCAGTGCCGCTCCTCGAACACCCCCGGTCTGCCGCTCGCCTCGATGTCGTACCGTTGCAGCGCCATGGTGTCTCGTTGGCCGGTGGCGACAACGCGTTCCAGCGAAGCACGCATACGCACCGCCCCCTGCACGTCAGGATCATTAGGAGCGCTTGGATTGCCGGGGAAGACGGCGAAGACGTCCCGGCCGAGCAGGTCCGCCTGACTCCGCCCGAACAACTTCAGGAAGGAGTCGTTGGCCGCCGCTACGACGAAGTCCGGTGTCAGTACTTGCATCGGGACCACGAGGGACTTGAACACCGCCGTGCGGTCAACCGTTGAATCCATCACAACCTCAAATTCGTCACAAGCCTCACCTGCGTTCCGCGTAATTCGGGTTGCCTGGAGACACGAACAGGCGGTTGACCTGGTGGAAAAGTCCGCACAGGCTCGCCAGGGCCCGTCTCTAGTGATGTGCCCTCTCGGGCCGATTCAGGTCGCGACCGGCTTCCACCCGGAGTGCCGGCACGAAGACACCCGTCGCCGGGGGGATGGACGATTCAGTCCAGTTTGTTCTCACGTGTGAACGTTGTCAAGGCCCTCCGAGACGACGATCCAAGGTCGCGTCCAGGATGCGGTGTAAAAGTGAACGAGCGCAGGTTGCCGTGTTGAACTGGCTCTCCCCTCGTACCGTGGAGACCTGACCTAAGAAGGGTTGGGCGTGGGAGAGACCAGACGTAGGTTCGATCCGGAGTTCCGGGCGGGTGCGGTGCGCATCGTCCGGGAGGCGGGCAAATCCGTCGCTCAGGTCGCCAGGGACCTGGGGATCAACGCGGGAACGTTGGCCAACGGGTGCAGATGGACCGGCTGGCCCGTGAACAGGACACCGGTTCCGGTGGTGAGCCGGCCGAGTCTGAGCGTGAGGAACTGGCGCGTCTGCGCAGGCAGAGGGCCGAATGGGCCAAGGAGCGCGCCGAGCTGGACATAGAGCGGTGTCGGGTCGTCTTTCCGGAGGAGGCTTCGATGGGGTTGACGCCGCACAGCGCGGCGAAGGCGGCCTCGCTGTTCAGCCGCTCAGGGTCGTCACCTGCGGTGATGAGGAGACAAGCGGCGGTGTCCGGGCCGACTCCGTGTCGTTCGAGCAGCCGTGGGGCGCAGTCAGTGACGATCTCTGTCAGGGCGTTTTCGTAGGCGCGGATCTCCTCGGCGAGTGCGAGGATCCGCGAGGATCCGCGAGGCCAGAATATGCAGGACGGCGATGGCCGCGTCCTCGATTCTGCCGAGGGAGCCGGGCTGGAATGCGGCGCACGTGCGCAGCAGCGCGGCCTGTCCGAGCTCCTTGAGCGAGTCGCGCAGACGAGGATCGGTTCGGGTGAGCACGGCTTTGAGCTGGTTCATGGTCTGGGTTCGTGCCTTGATCGCGGAGTCCTTGGCCATCTTGAACAGCCGGATCATCTTGACCACGCCGTCACCGCCTCCCGCCCCGACCTTGGGCGTACGGTCCACCGTCGTCCACCGCCGTCCGGGCCCGTCCCTGGCGATTGTCACCCAGATAGTCACTCAGCGCGGCCGGTCCATGAGCGCCGCGAAACGCCCGGATGTTTGGCAGTCCTGACTGTTCCGAACGAGGCGACGCTCACGCTCCGCGGCAAGAGACCGCGATCTGCCGGCGCTGCCGTTCCTGGCGTACCGTCGGCTGTTGTGTGGATGACGGCTGGTCAGCGACGATTGGCGGGTGATGCGTCACGATCGATGATCCAGCGGATGAACTGCTGGACTTCCTGCCGTTGCGTCTCGGTCAGCGGTGTGCCGGCGTAGGGCACGCTGCCACCGTCGATGGCCTCGCCGGTTTCACCGGGCAACGGCTCGTCCGGCCGTTCGGCGGCACCGATCACCACCCGGAGCGCCCGGTCGAGCCGCCGGAGTCCGACGTGTGCCATGGACGTATGTGGTCCGACCGCGTCGAGCAGTTTCGGCATGACTGCGGCGAGCCGACCGCCGCCGTCGTTCGCGACGCGATGGCCCTCGTCGGTGAGTCCGAGCAGTCGTGAACGAGCGTCGCGCGGGTTGGGCATCTGGGCGATATGCCCGCGGACGGTGAGCCGGCGGACCATGCCGGACACGGTTGTCGGTGCCATCCCGGTCCAGCGCGAGATCTGCGTCGGCGTGGCCGGTCCGAGTTCGCGGAGCAGTGAGTACAGCCCGAACTCATCCGCGGTGACGGCCAGGTCCCGCAACGCCTCATCGAGCAGGTTCGTGGTCAGGTGCGTCACGAGCCAGATGTCGAACAACAGGCTGGACGGATGAGGATTACTGCTGATACGTTGCATATTCCTACGATAGAGCACTAACTGAAGTGATGGCGACCCCTGTGCTGCGCTCAATCATCTCCTTCGTCCGTCCTCGCCACCTCGCTGTGACGGCAGCCGTCTACCTCCCACTGGCTGGGCTCATGTTCGGTGGCTGGGCCGGCTCCCTCGCGGCGGTGAGCCGCGCCTGCGCCGATTTGCCGCCCTTGGACGTCCGCAGCTGGTGGACCCTGCAGGAGGCCCGGGTCATGCTGACCGCATGCGGCCCTGCCGGCCGCACCGCGTACTTGCACCAGCAACTGCTCGACCTGGTATATCCGGCCGCCCTCGCCGCGCTGCTTGTGGTGGCAACGGCACTGCTGGCCCGCCGCTATGGCGACCGATGGTGGCCGGTCCTGGTGCCGACAGTCGCCATGACCGTCCTCGACTACGTCGAGAACATCGGCATATTGACCTTGCTGCTGGACTGGCCCCATACACATCCCGCAGTGATCGCATTGGCTGGCGCGGCTACAGCGATCAAACGGGTCCTCGGCTTCGTCGCCTTCACCACACCGCTGCTGCTGGCCTCGGTCGTGCTCGCCTCAGCGATCAGCCGACGCGTCCAACGGCCGGAATCCGCCGACCAGGCGACAGATACCGACACCTCCGAATCGGCACTTTCCGCTGCGTCGTGAAAAACCGGGCAGCGTAGGCCCAGCGGACCCACGCTGTCCAACCGCGGGCTGGCCCGAGGCGGCGCACCGGTCGTAGAACCGGAACAACCGATCCACGATGACGTGCCGGTCCGGAGGCGTGCGCGCCGGCGCCAGCACGTCCTCCTTGGCGTTCCACGCGGCCAGGATCGGCCTTCCGATCCGCGCCGGGAGCGCCAGCAGGCGCGGACCTGCGAATGCCGGGCGACCATTTATGAGCTAGGTGTACTGCCCTGGGAGGTTGGTGACGCGGCTGATGGGTGGCTGGCCTTTCAGCGCGGTGTGTCCGCGGTGATGGTTGTACATGTGTAGCCAGGGGTCAAGGGCGGCGCGGCGTTCGGCTTCTGAGGC
>NZ_VIRL01000090.1 GCF_006874465.1 Microbispora bryophytorum
CCCCGTCGACCACATCCGTGCCGACCTCTTCCTCGGCAGCCTGGACGGCAGTTTCGAGAGCCTGTCCGACTCCGAGATCGTCACCCACGTCCGCACCCACCCCTTCCTGGACGCCACCCCCTCCGACACCTCAGCCGACACCCCCGACCTCCAGCCCGCAGACACCACCACCGACACCACCACCAAGCCCGACACCGACACCGAGCCCGACACCGACACCGAGCCCGCCGCCACGGCCGATGACACGGCCGCCGACACCGCCACGGAGCCCGCCGCCGCGTCCGGTGACACCGCTACCAACACCACCGCCGAGCCCGCCGCCGCGTCCGGTGACACGGCCGCCGACACCGCCACGGAGCCCGCTGCCGAGCCCGCCGCCAAGCCCGGCGGCGCGCGGAGCTCTGGAACCCGCAGCCGGACACGTCCTGAAGCCCGCAGCGGGACCGGCGGCTCGACCGGCACCGCAATCCACGGGCAGGCGCGCGATGGAGATCGCCCGCAGGATCGCCCCGACAGCCACAC
>NZ_VIRL01000091.1 GCF_006874465.1 Microbispora bryophytorum
CTGTGCCGTCAGGTGCGGTCGGTGGCCGAGGTGTCGGCGTTGCTGCGGATTCCGCTGGGTGTGGTTCGCGTGGTGATCGCGGACATGGCGGCGGAGGGGCTGGTGCATGTGCATCAGCCGCAGTTGGAGGCCGGTAAGCCGGATCTGAACTTGCTGGAAAGGGTGCTCAGTGGACTTCGCAGGCTCTAGCCGGGGGTTGACCTCGACGAAGATCGTCGTTGCGGGGGGCTTCGGTGTGGGGAAGACGACCTTCGTGGGGGCGGTGTCGGAGATCGTGCCGTTGACGACCGAGGCGGTGATGACCGATGCCTCGGCGGGGGTGGACGATGTGGGGTTGGTGCCGCACAAGACGACCACGACGGTGGCGATGGATTTCGGGCGGGTGTCGCTTGACCGGGATCTGATTTTGTATTTGTTCGGTACGCCGGGTCAGCATCGGTTCTGGTTCATGTGGGATGACCTGGTGCGGGGGGCGATCGGTGCGGTGGTGCTGGTCGACACGCGGCGGTTGGCCGACAGTTT
>NZ_VIRL01000092.1 GCF_006874465.1 Microbispora bryophytorum
GGCGTCGAACTGGCGTGGCCTTGGCGCTGGACCTATCGCGAGCTTATGCACGAAAAAGTAAACATGGGAACGCGTGCATACAATTCGGAATTCCGAAACTTGGCTTTCAGTGAAGACGAGCAGTTCTTTTTCCCGGAGAATTACGCTTATTACCACTACTACCACGAGAACGGAACTGCCCATGTCGTATATAACGAATTGAAAATACCGATCAGCGATCTTTTGATCGTCGGTGCGTGGGATATCGCGCAAGGAAAAAATGCGCGGTCCTGCTATAACTCGGTTATTACGCTTGGTAAACACGAGCCGACCGGCTATATTTTCGTGCTTGATGAATACGCGTCGAAGGAACCGGCGCACGTATACATTGACGTCATTATTCGGAAGATCAAACAATACCGGCATCGTTCCTTCAACGTCGAAACAATAAACGCGCAGCACGAATACTATCGTCAGCTTCAGGAGCGGGTCCGGCACGTATAAAGACCTTCCTGCCGGACC
>NZ_VIRL01000093.1 GCF_006874465.1 Microbispora bryophytorum
CCGAGAACGTGATGCCCTTCTTGCCCGCCGCCTTGACCTTCTCCAGCGCCGCGGTCAGCGACGCCCAGTCCTTCACCGCGTCCGCGTCCACCCCGGCCTTCTTCAGCACCTCCTTGTTGTAGTAGAGGGCGAGCGTGTTGGCCCCGATCGGGATGCCGTACGTCTTGCCGCCGAGCTGGCCCGCCGCGAGCAGGTTCGGCGAGACGGTCGTGGTGTCGATCTTCGTCTCGTCGGTCGAGGTCAGCACGCCGGCCTCGGCCAGCGTCGAGACGACCGGGTTGTCCACGATCAGCACGTCCGGCGAGTTGCCCTGCTGGGCGGCCAGCAGCGCCTTGTTGGTCAGGTCGGTGGTGTCGTAGCCCGTCCGCTTGACGGTCACCCCGGCCTCCGTCCCGCACTGCGTGAGCAGCTTCACCCAGTCGGAGGAGTCGTCGAACTGCGGGTAGGGGTCCCAGATCGTGTAGGTCCCGCCCCCGGCGGCCTGGCTCGCGCCCGCCG
>NZ_VIRL01000094.1 GCF_006874465.1 Microbispora bryophytorum
CCTACGGGGGGCAGCAGTAGGGAATATTTCACAATGGACGAAAGTCTGATGAAGCAACGCCGCGTGAATGAAGAAGGCGTTCGGCTCGTAAAATTCTGTTATTAAAGAAGAACGTACTTGAGAGGATATGTTCACGTTGTGACGGTATTTAACCAGAAAGTCACGGCTAACTACGTGCCAGCAGCCGCGGTAATACGTAGGTCACAAGCGTTATCCGGATTTATTGGGCGTAAAGAGAGTGCAGGCGGTTTCTTAAGTCTGGTGTGAAAGCCTTCGGCTTAACCGGAGAAGTGCATTGGAAACTAGGAAACTTGAGTACAGCAGAGGATAGTAGAACTCCATGTGTAGCGGTGAAATGCGTAGATATTAGGAAGAATACCAGTGGCGAAGGCGGCTATCTGGGCTGTAACTGACGCTGAGGCTCGAAAGCATGGGTAGCGAACAGGATTAGATACCCCTGTAGTCCTGTATCTTATACACATCCCCGAGCAGTC
>NZ_VIRL01000095.1 GCF_006874465.1 Microbispora bryophytorum
GTCCTGGCCGAAGTCAAAAAGGTTTTGCCTGTTACACCGAAAATCGTATAAAAACAAAAGCTGCAGGATTCTTATCCTGCGGCTTTTTTAAATCCGGGAAGTTGACTTTATCACGGCATTCCATTAGCCTGTAATTGATAGTGAAAAGGGAGGGGAACGGATATGGATTTACATACATATGAAAAAGAGTTTTTTGATCTGTTAAAAAGAGTATCCCACTATGTCGAAGCCATTGCGCTTATGCATTGGGACTTAAGAACGGGAGCCCCGAAAAAAGGCTCTGATGATCGGGCGGAAAGCATCGGACAGCTTTCGGCTGACGTTTTTCAAATCCAGACATCCGACCGGATGAAAGAGCTGATCGACATCCTTCTCGCGCATGCAGAAGAGCTCTCTGAAGATACAGTGAAAGCGGCGGAACTTGCGAAAAAAGATTATGATCATAATAAAAAAATTCCTGAAGATGAG
>NZ_VIRL01000096.1 GCF_006874465.1 Microbispora bryophytorum
GACTACTGGGGTATCTAATCCTGTTTGCTACCCACGCTTTCGAGCCTCAGCGTCAGTGACAGACCAGACAGCCGCCTTCGCCACTGGTATTCTTCCATAAATCTACGCATTTCACCGCTACTCATGGAGTTCTACTGTCCTCTTCTGTACTCAAGTCATCTAGTTTCCTATGCACTTCTTCGGTTAAGCCGAAGGCTTTCACATCGGACTTAGATGACCACCTGCGCTCGCTTTACGCCCAATAAATCCGGATAACGCTTGCAACCTACGTATTACCGCGGCTGCTGGCACGTAGTTAGCCGTGACTTTCTAATCAGATACCGTCACTACCCAGCCATTTCCTACTAAGTACGTTCTTCTCCAACAACAGAATTTTACGAGCCGAAACCCTTCTTCATTCACGCGGCGTTGCTTCATCAAACTTTCGTTCATTGTGAAAGATTCCCTACTGCTGCCCCCCGTAGG
>NZ_VIRL01000097.1 GCF_006874465.1 Microbispora bryophytorum
TTGGGGCGAAGGTGTGCCCGTAGAAGCATGGTTCACAAAAGAGGAGGCGGTTTAATTGGTTAAATTGACGATTGAACAACTGGAAGATATGACGTTTGAAGGCGGAATTGATATCGGAGATGTGACCTATACAGTCGTAGAGGAAAGCGAATGGGAGCACGGACACAAGCACCAAAGCAAAACCGTTATTTTCACTGACGGAAATAAGCATTATCGCGGAGAACTTGGCAGATCCGGATCTGAATGGACCGATTGGACGTATGACAGCGAAATTTACGGAGCCGACGATCTGGCCGAAATTACCGAAGTAGAAAAACGCGAAGTCGTAGTAACGAAGTGGGTGGCAGTTTGACGAACGCAAATGCACGATCAGCCGCAAACTCACTGCGCGCCCAATTAGCGCCGGCGCCGCCCGAACCGACCGGCTATGCACAGCAGATTGCGGATGAACTCATC
>NZ_VIRL01000098.1 GCF_006874465.1 Microbispora bryophytorum
ACAAATCATCAAGGAAAGTTTTATCCAGTTGTTTGAAGGCGCGCTTAAGCGTGTCAGCCAGCGCCTGGTAATCCGGCTTTCCTTCTACCGGAGAGAGCGCCTGTCCGGCTTCTTGCAATTTACCCCGAACTTCGTAGAACCAGTTGAGTATTGAAGGCAGCAGCGGCGTCACGGAACGTTTACCCAGCCACCACATGCCCTGCATCGGCAGGCTGAGCGCAAACAGCGCGGTCGCCACGGCCGGTCCCAACTGTCCCCCTAGCGCAATTTGCCAGCATAAGGTGAAGACGGCGATAGGCGGCATAAAACGGATTGCGTAACGTGTCATACGGATCACGCGGTTCTCTACAAACACGGGCGCGAGGCGCTTTTCCATTGGCCACGTCTTCGCGTAATGCTGCCCCCTGCGAAACAAGCTAAAAAAATTGACGGAACGATTATCCGGTGTCGACATG
>NZ_VIRL01000099.1 GCF_006874465.1 Microbispora bryophytorum
ACTCCGACGGCAGCATCACCGCCGTGGGCGCGAACAAGTGCCTCGACGTCTACAACAACGGCACCGCCAACGGCAGCAAGGTCATCATCTGGACCTGCAACGGCCAGAACAACCAGAAGTGGACCCGCGTCTGAGCGGGAGCGATCAGCAGAAGGACGTTGTGCACATGGCACTTCTGAATGGCGGCCACGACATGTCCAGGCGCGTGGCCGCCTGGATCGTGGGCCTGCTGTGCGTGCTGGCGTTGCTCCCGGCCGGCGCGGCCAGGGCGGACAACCCGATCGTGCAGACGATCTACACCGCGGACCCGGCGCCGCTGGTCTACAACGGCCGGGTCTACCTCTACACCGGGCACGACGAGGACGGCTCGACGTACTTCACGATGAAGGACTGGCGGGTCTGGTCCTCGGCCGACATGGTGAACTGGACCGACCACGGCT
>NZ_VIRL01000009.1 GCF_006874465.1 Microbispora bryophytorum
GGCGAACAGGAAGAAGGCCGTCGCCCGTGTCGCCCGCGCACACGCCAGGGTGACCGACGCGCGCCGGGACTTCGCGCACAAGCTCTCCACCCGGATTATCCGCGACAACCAAGCGGTGATGGTGGAGAACTTGGCCGTGTCCGGTCTCGGCCGTACCCGGTTGGCGAAGTCCGTTCACGACGCGGGCTGGTCGCAGTTCGTATCCATGCTGGAGTACAAGGCGGCCCGGTACGGCCGCCACTTCGCCAAGATCGACCGATGGTTGCCCTCGTCCAAGATGTGTTCTGCCTGCGGGGCCATCCAGCCGTCCATGCCGCTTGCCGTCCGGTCGTGGACCTGCCCGTGTGGGGCCGTCCACGACCGGGACGTCAATGCGGCGATCAACATCCTGGCCGCCGGACGGGTGGACAGGCTAAACGCCTGCGGAGGGACCGTAAGACCCGCCGCCTAGCGGAGGGCAGGACCCGGTGAAACAGGAAGCCACAGAAGTGCCGCACGCGCGGCACAGGCTGAATCCCCAGCCTTCACTTCAGGCTGGGGAGCGCGTCAAAGCAGGCTCTCGATCTCGGACAGCTCCTCGGCGGTGAGCGCCGGTGCGGCCAGGGCGGCGACGTTCTGTTCGAGCTGCCCGACCGAGCTCGCCCCGATCAGCACGGACGTGATTCTCTGGTCGCGCAGGATCCACGCCAGCGCGAGCTGCGCGAGCGATTGGCCGCGCGCCCGGGCGACCTTGCCGAGGCCGCGCAGGGTCTCCAGCAGATCGGGGGTGAGCCGGTCGCGCTTGAGGAAGTGGCCGATCGCCATCCGGGAGTCGGCCGGCACCTCGCCGTCGAGATAGCGTCCGGTCAGCAGGCCCTGCGCCAGCGGCGAGTAGGCGATGCACCCCGCCCCGGCCCGCTCCAGCGTGTCCAGCAGGCCGTCCTCCACCCAGCGGTCCAGCATGGAGTAGCGCGGCTGGTGGATCAGGAGCGGGGTGCCCAGCTCGCGCAGCACGGCGGCGGCCCGCTCGGTCTGCTCGGCGGAGTAGTTCGAGATGCCCACGTAGAGCGCCTTGCCGGAGCGCACCGCCGTGTCGAGGGCGCCCATCGTCTCCTCGATCGGGGTGTCCGGGTCGGGCCGGTGGGAGTAGAAGACGTCGACGTAGTCGAGGCCCATCCGGCTCAGCGACCGGTCGAGGCTCGCCAGCAGATACTTGCGCGACCCCCACTCGCCGTACGGCCCGGGCCACATGTCGTAACCCGCCTTCGTCGAGATGAACAGCTCGTCGCGGTAGGGCCGGAAGTCGGCGTGCAGGTGGCGGCCGAAGTTCTCCTCCGCCGAGCCGTACGGCGGGCCGTAGTTGTTGGCCAGGTCGAAGTGCGTGATGCCCAGGTCGAAGGCCCGGCGCAGAACGGCGCGCTGCGTGTCGAGCGGGTGGCCGTCGCCGAAGTTGTGCCACAGCCCGAGGGAGATCTCGGGGAGCAGCACGCCGCTCCTTCCGCTGCGCCGATACCGCATGTCGTCGTATCGGGCGGGGGCGGGGACATAGGGGTGCGGGGTCATTCGTGACCTTTCTTGCGCGACGTGGCCGGTGCTTGCCGCGGCCTTACTCAAGGACTACCAGCAAACCGCACCTGTCAACGGCCCGCCCACCGCCCCCCCGGCCCGAGGCCCGCGCAAGCCCTCAGCGCACGCCCGCCGGGCGGAACTGGACGCTGATGCGGGCGCCGCTCACCTTGGCCGACTTCGGGATCGCGTGCTCCCAGGTGCGCTGGCAGCTCCCGCCCATGACGATGAGGTCGCCGTGGCCCAGCTCGTGCCGCAGCGCCGGGCCTCCCCCGCCGCGGGGGCGCAGCAGCAGCGGGCGCGGGGTGCCGACCGACACGATCGCGACCATCGTGTCCTGCGTGCTCCCCCGCCCGATGGTGTCGCCGTGCCAGGCGACGCTGTCCCTGCCGTCACGGTAGAGGCACATCCCGGCCGTGCGGAACGGCTCGCCGAGCTCCTCCTCGTAGTGGGCGTTGAGCGCGTCCCTCGCCTGGACCAGCACCGCATCGGGAAGCTCCTCGTCCTCCTCGTAGAACTTCAGCAGGCGCGGCACGTCCACGACCCGGTCGTACATGTGCCTGCGCTCGGCGTGCCAGGGGACCGTCTCCAGCAGGCGTTCGAAGAGCGCGTCGGCCCCCTCGATCCAGTGCGGCCGGACGTCGATCCAGGCGCCGCGCTCCAGCGAGGTGCGCCGCACCGACGAACCGAGCGGGCCGACGCGGACGTCTTCGTCCAGTCCGGGAACACAGTCCAGCAGCGAAGCCTGAAAAGCCGTCATGACGCCATCATATTAGAACATCTATTCGATCATGTTGCGGGCAAGGAGGAGCGCCTTCCCAGCCGCCACAGCGCCACGGCCAGCCACACCGCGCCGAGTGCGATCAGCACGCCATGAGCGACGCGGATCGCGGGCGTGGCGAAGAACTGGGGGATGAAGAGCAGGAACCCCGCGGCGAGCGGAGCGGCGCTCCAGCGAGGGAGCGTCCCCGACCGCGCGGCGGCGATCGCGGCCAGCAGCGCGCCGGCCCCGAGCAGCGCGAGCCCGATCAGGAACATCGCGGCAGCCACTGGGCCGTACCGGAACTCGTCGGCCAGCGCCAGCAGGGACGCGTCGCCGTCCCGCACCGCCCTCGCGGCGATGACGTTCAGCCCGAAGACCTCCGCGCCGTAGTACGGCAGGGTCAGCCCGGCGCCGATCCATGTCACCACGGCGGCACGCAGCGCGAGCGGACGGTCGAGCACCGGGTCCAGCAGCAGGTGCAGCCCGAGCACTCCCAGCGCGAGCAGGACGAACCCGGCCACCGCGAACAGGTGCGCCGCCATCCAGGCCGGCGACGCCATCGCGGCGGCCCCGGACAGCGACGTCTCGTCGGAGTACGGCCGGACCACGGGATACAGGACAAACAAGATCCCGGCCCCGAGAAAGGACAGGCCGGTCAGCCGGGCTCGGACAGGCAGGACGGAGGTCATGACGGCTCCCATCGTCGGGACGGCGAACGGAGCCGGATCATCGCCCCGTTACGAGAGCAATGCTCTCTTTACAGAACGACGATGTCAATATGAACCCCTGCTTTCGCCGCTGTCCACGGGGCGAAAGCAGGGGTTCCAGGCCGCCCGAATCGACCGAGCTCGTCACACCACGTCGAGGTCGAGCCCCGGCGGCAGGCCGGTGACGGTGGCGCGGCCCGCCGCGTCCACGGCGACGCTCACCTCCGCGCCCGCCACCCGCAGCCCCCGGGCCGCCAGCGCCCCGAGCGGCGCCCCGGCCATGGGCCGCAGCAGCACCCGCCCCGCCGGAACGTCGGGATACAGGCCCAGCGCGGCGTGCGCGATCGCCACCGCCGCGGCGGCCGACCACGCCTGGGGACGGCAGGCGGCAGGGTAGGGCATGGGCCTGCCGAAGCCCGGGTGCGGGCCGGCGCCGTCCCCGGCGTACAGCTCGGGCAGCCGGTAGCCGAACGCCTCCCCGGCGGCGAGCAGTCCTTCGGCGAGCCCGGCCGCCTGCGCGGCGAACCCGGCCCTGGCCAGCCCGCCGAGCACGATCGCGGTGTCGTGCGCCCAGATCGAGCCGCAGTGGTAGGACAGCGGGCTGAAGCCGCCGTCGCCGGACGACATCGTGCGCAGCCCGTAGCCGCCGCTCATCATCGGGGCGGCCAGCAGCCTCGCGACCTGGGCCGACTCCGCCTCCGACAGCAGGCCGGTGCCGAGGAGGTGGCCGATGTTGCTGGTCAGCGCGTCCACCGGCCGCTTGTCGGTGTCGAGCGCGAGCGCGGGGAAGCGTCCGTGCGGGCCGTCCACCCAGAACCGGGCCCGGAACCGCTCGGCCAGCGCGTCGGCGTGCGCGTTCCATCGCTCGGCGCCGGGGCGGCCGAACGCGTCGAGCAGCGACGCCGCGTTCCTGGCCGCCTCGTACGCGTAGCCCTGCACCTCGACGAGCGCGATCGGCGGCTTGGCCTGGCTCCCGTCGCGGAACCGGATGGAGTCGCCGGAGTCCTTCCAGCCCTGGTTGGCCAGGCCGCGGTCGGAGGTGTCGATGTACTCCACGAACCCGTCGCCGTCGGGGTCGGCGTAGTCCGCGAGCCAGCCGAGCGCGGCCTCCATGTGCGGCAGCAGCGCCGCCACCTCGCGCTCGGGCATTCCCCACCGCCAGGCGTCGTGCAGGAGGCTGATCCACAGGGGGGTGGCGTCGATCGTGCCGTAGTAGGCCGCGGGCAGCCGCAGGCCGTTGCCCTCGACGGTGAACTCGTGCCGCCGCAGCTCGTGCATGATCTTCCCCGGCGCCTCGCCCGAGGCCGGGTCCACCCGCGTGCCCTGCCGCCGGGCGAGCACCCGCAGCGTGCCCGCGGCGAGGTCGGTGCCGAGCGGCAGCAGCATCCGGGCGGCCCACAGGCTGTCGCGCCCGAAGAGCGTGAGGAACCACGGCACCCCCGCGCCGAGGAAGGTGTCCTCGGGAGCGCCGGTCTCCGCGAGCCGCAGTGACCGCAGATCCTCAAGCGACTGGTGCAGCAGCCGGGTCAGCCGCCGGTCGGCGGCGGTGACCTCGGGCTTGCTCCACTCCAGCGTCCTGGCCGGAGCGACGACGACGGCGGCGGGGTCGTCCACGACGACCTCCCAGCGCAGCGTCGCGGTCCCGCCCGGGGGCAGGAACAGGTCCCAGCGCAACCGGCCGCCGCCGCCGGTCTCCGCGCGGGCGTCCTCGCCGACGGCCGTGACCCGGATGCCGCCGTTTCGCCACGACAGCCCGCCGGGTTCCCTGTGGCCGGGCTCGGCCGGGACGGTGTCGCCGCCCGACTTGACCACCTCGATCGGCGCGAAGTCGCAGCTCAGCTCGACGGTGACCGATGCGGTCACGGCCACAGAGGCGGTTGAGGTGATCTCGACGTGCTCGCTCATGCCGCGCGCGCCGACCACGCGGACGCGTTCGAGCCGCACGGTGGGGTCGGGGTGGGGGTCGCCGAGCCAGCGGGCCAGCGAGACGAACCGGGTGCGCCCGGCCTCCTCGTGGACGTGGCCGATGGCCTCGGGCTCGCGGCCGTCGACGAGCAGCCTCGCCTGCGACAGCGCCCGGTGGTCGGCGTGGAAGAGCCCCTGGACGCCGAAGGGGCGGATCTGGCCGTCAGCGCCGCTCAGCGCTCCGGTCGGCGCCATGACGGTGCCGACCAGCTCGTGCAGTGGCGGTTGCAGGCGATACGCCGTGGCGGCGAACTCGCTGCCCGGACCGGGCGTGGCTCCGACGAGCACCGATGGGCCCTCCTGGATCGAATCGTCCCGGCCTTGACCTTGACATGTGGTCGCCGGGGGTGCACATTGCGAAACATTCAGTTTATTTTGATCGATCTAATCATGCCTTACTCCTCCTTGAACGTTCAAACCCCCAGAAGGGCGGATCATGACCGAAAAGGTGACAATCGGCGATGTAGCCCGGCTCGCCGGCGTATCACGCCAGACGGTCTCGAACGCCCTGAACAGCCCGGATATCGTCCGCGAGGAGACCAGGCAGCGGGTGCTGCGGGCGGTTGAGCAACTGGGCTACCGGGTCAACCAGGCCGCCCGCCAGATGCGTACGGGCCGGTCCCGGCTGATCGCCATCCGGATCGAGCCCGACCGCGACGGCATCAACGGCTCGGTGCTCGACCGCTTCCTGCACGGCCTGACCGAATCGGCCGCGCGGTCCGGCTACCGGGTGCTGCTCTACACGGCGGACGACGACCAGGCCGAGGTCGACACGTTCGAGGACCTGCTCGGCGCGTACGAGCCGGACGCGTTCGTGCTGACCAGCACCCACCACGGCGACCTGCGCACCGCCTGGCTGCTGGACCACAAGGTGCCGTTCGTCACCTTCGGACGCCCCTGGAGCGCGGACTCCGCGAGTGCTTCGCATGCGTGGGTGGACGTGGACGGAGCGGCCGGCACGGCCGCGGCCACCCGTCACCTGCTCGACGCGGGCCATCGCGTGATCGGCTTCCTCGGCTGGCCGTCCGGCTCCGGGGTCGGCGACGACCGCCGCGAGGGCTGGGCGCGCACGCTCGCCGCGGCGGGCGTCGACCCCGCCGGCCTGAGCCGGGCCACCAGCGACGGGGTGGCCGACGGCGAGAAGGCCGCCCACGACCTGCTGCGGTCGGACCTCGGGGTGACCGCGCTCGTCTGCGTCAGCGACTCGCTCGCGCTCGGCGCGCTGCACGCCGCCCGCTCCCCCGGCCTCGCCTGGCAGCCCGGCAGGGGGCCCGGGGGCGGCGCGGCGGAACGACCGGTCGCGGTGATCGGCTTCGACGACACGCCGGTGGCCAAGGCCGTCGGCCTGACCAGCCTGAGCCAGCCGCTGGCACAGGCCGCCGCGCACTGCGTGGCGCTCCTCACCACACTCCTCGACGGCCAGGCGGACCCCGGCGAACCGCCGGCGAACGTGCTGCTCGAACCCTCGCTGGTCGTCCGCCAGTCGGCGTGAACCGGCGCGTCCTCCCCCTCAACGAAGATCGGGAATGCTCATGAAGAACAGAACCGTGCGGACGGCGGTGCTCGGCGCCGCCTGCGCCGTGCTCCTTTCCTCGGCCGCCTGCGGCAGCGGTTTCGACGACGACAAGGCGGCCGCTCCCGCCCAGCAGAGCGGCGGCCCAGCCGATTTGCAGATCCTCATCGGCTCCTCGGGCGACGCGGAGACCACCGCGGTGAAGGACGCCGCCGCGGCCTGGGCGAAGAAGTCCGGCTCGACGGCGACCGTGACCCCGGCGCAGGACCTCGCCCAGCAGCTCGGCCAGGCGTTCGCGGGCGACAACCCGCCCGACGTGTTCTACGTGGACGCCTCCCGGTTCGCCGACTACGCGAGCGTGGGCGCGCTGGAGCCGTACGCCGGCAAGCTGTCCGGGGCGTCGGACTTCTACCCGAGCCTGCGCACCACGTTCACCTACGACGGCACGTTCTACTGCGCGCCGAAGGACTTCTCCACCCTCGCCCTGGTGATCAACGACGATCTGTGGGCCAAGGCCGGGCTGGGCGAGGGCGACGTGCCGACGACCTGGGACCAGCTCACCGCGGTGAGCGAGAAGCTCAAGGCCGAGGGCGTCACGCCGCTCGCGATCGCCGACACCCGCGACCGGGTCGGCGCGTTCCTGGTGCAGGCGGGCGGCTGGATCACCAGCCCCGACGGCAAGCAGGCGACGGCGGACAGCCCGGAGAACCTCAAGGCCCTGCAGTACGTCCAGTCGCTGCTCAAGGAAAAGCTCGCCCAGTTCCCGAGCCAGCTCGACGCGGGCTGGGGCGGTGAGGCCTTCGGCAAGGGCAAGGCCGCGATGACCGTCGAGGGCAACTGGATCAAGGGCGCGCTGAAGGCGGACTTCCCCGACGTGAAGTACAGCGTGCACGAGCTTCCGGCCGGCCCCAAGGGCAAGGGCACGCTGTCGTTCACCAACTGCTGGGGCATCTCCTCGAAGAGCAAGTACAAGCAGCAGGCGATCGACTTCGTCGAGGCGATGACCACCGTCGACCAGCAGATGGCCTTCGCCCGGGCCTTCGGGGTCATGCCCTCGCGGCAGTCGGCGAAGGACGTCTACACCAAGGAGTTCCCCGCCGACGGCCCGTTCGTGAACGGCGCCGACTACGCCCAGGGCCCGGTCAACGCGGCGAAGATGGACAGCGTCCTGGCCGACCTCGACACCGGCATCCAGAAGCTCGCCTCCAGCGACCCGAAGGCGCTGCTGGAGCGCGTGCAGAAGAACACCCAGGCCGCCCTCGGCTGACGCAAGAGCTGACGCGAGAGCTGACGCGAGACGGTGCGGGTCCCGGCCGGTCACGGCCGGGACCCCGCCGACCGGAAGGAGTGACCGTGGCCGACCCCGTGGCCGACACCGCACCCGCCCCCGCGCCCGTCTCCCCACGGGCCGCGCGGCCCGGGCCCCGGCTGAGCGCGGCCGTACGGGAGAACATCGCGGGCTGGCTGTTCGTGGCACCGGTGGTGGTGATCCTGGGCCTGTTCCTGCTGCTGCCGATCCTGATGGCGATGTGGGTCAGCCTCACCGACTGGAACGGCCAGGGCAGCCCGTTCCGCTCGGGCGTGCCGTTCGTGGGGCTGGACAACTACACCCGGCTGTTCACCGAGGACGGCCTGGCCCGCCAGGACTTCATGACCAGCGTGCGCAACAACTTCTACTACGTCGTGATCGTCGTGCCGGCCCAGACGGTGCTGGCGCTGGGCCTCGCCGTGATCGTGAACAGCAGGATGCTGAAGGGGAAGACGTTCTTCCGCGCCGCGTTCTTCTTCCCCTCGGTCACCAGCTCGGTCGCGATCAGCGTGGTGTTCCTGTTCATCTTCGCCAACTCGGGCGCGGTGACCGGCCTGCTGAAGCTGTTCGGAATCGACGGCCCGCAGTGGTTCTCCGACTCGCGGGGCGTGCTCCATCTGCTGCTCGGAGGGCTCGGCCTGGTTGATCCCGCCGATCCGCCGGCGGCGCTGACGGGCGGCGGGCCGTTCGGGCTCTCGTGGTGGGAGTGGCTGTCCGGGCCCAGCGTGGCGATGTGCACGATCATCATGCTGGTCGTCTGGACGACGTCGGGAACGTTCATGTTGATGTTCCTGGCCGCGCTCCAGGACATCCCGGTCACGCTGGAGGAGGCCGGCATGCTCGACGGCGCCGGGCGCTGGCAGCGGTTCCGGCACATCACGCTCCCGCTGCTGAAGCCCACGCTGTTCCTGGTGCTGACGCTCGGTCTCATCGCGACCTGGCAGGTCTTCGACCAGGTCTACGTGATGAGCAAGGGCAACCCGGCCAAGACCACCCTCACCCCGGCCTTCCTGTCGTACCAGACGGCCTTCGGGAGCTTCGAGTACGGCTCGGGGACGGCCATCTCGTTCGTGCTGTTCGCCATCATCGTCGTGCTCGCGCTGCTCCAGCGGTGGATCATGCGCGACCGCGACCCCGCCCGCCGTACGAGGAGGTCGTGACCGTGAAACGCCGGGACTCCCGCTCGCTCGCCTCCACCTTCGCGGGCTACTTCGTGCTGGTCTTCTTCGCGCTGGTCTTCATCTATCCCTTCGTGATCCAGGTCGCGAACTCGTTCAAGACCGAGCCGGACGCCGCCGCGAACGCGCTGTCGCCCATCCCTCATCCCTTCACGACCGGCGGCTACGAGAAGGTCTTCCTCAACACCGACCTGCCGCTCTGGCTGGGCAACTCGGTGCTGGTGACGATCCTGGTCACCGCCGGGCGGGTGCTGCTGTGCTCGATGGCCGGGTACGCGCTGGCGCGGATCCGCTTCCGCGGCCGCAAGGCGCTGTTCTCCGCCGTCATCGGGGTCATGGCCGTGCCGCCCGTGGTGCTGTTCGTGCCGAAGTTCCTGGTGCTCAACCAGTTCGGCATATACGACAGCTACACGGCGCTGGTCCTGCCCCTGATCGTGGACGCCGCGGGCGTCTTCATCATGAAACAGTTCTTCGAGTCGGTCCCGGTGAGCGTCGAGGAGGCCGCGCGCATCGACGGCGCGGGGGTGTGGCGGACGTTCTGGTCGGTGGTGCTGCCGATGGC
This sequence comes from Microbispora bryophytorum, assembly GCF_006874465.1. Lineage (GTDB taxonomy): Bacteria > Actinomycetota > Actinomycetes > Streptosporangiales > Streptosporangiaceae > Microbispora > Microbispora bryophytorum. The sequence continues at coordinate 9,543 of NZ_VIRL01000009.1, forward strand.
GCGACCGGCCCTGATCACCCTGACGATCATCTCCTTCCAGGGCAGCTGGAACGAGTTCGCGCACACACTCGTGGCGGTGCAGAGCCCGGAGCTGTTCACGCTGCCGCGAGGAATCGCCGACCTGGTCAGCGGCTCGCTCGGCAAGGGCACGCAGTATCCGCTCAAGCTCGGCGCCGCCGTGCTCGCCACGATCCCGGTGGCGGTCATCTTCGTGGTGTTCCAGCGCTACTTCGTACGCGGCGCCAACGAGGGCGCGGATAAGGGCTGACGGACCGGCCCTTCACGGGCCGGTCCGGTGACCTCCTTCAGCGGCCGCCCAGCAGGCGGACCTGGCAGCCCAGCTCGGCGCCCACCCGGTCGAGCAGTACGGCGAAGCCGTCGCGCGTCCGCGGCCCGAGTCCCCGGAAGAACCCGTTGGCGAGCGGCACTCCCCAGCGAAGGCGCTCGGCCACGTTGCGGACCTGGTGGACCAGCAGCGTGCCGGACGGATCGGGCGCGAGGCGATACTCCCCGCGGTACCACCAGCCGCCCTGCGCGGCCAGCAGATCCGGGCCTACCTCGACCGTCATCGCGTGGCCGGGCGCGGCCAGGACGAAGCGGTCCGGCCCGCCCGTGAGCGTCCCGCCGTGGGCGGCGAACGGGAGGCAGTTGTCCCGCCCCACCGGCCCCGGCCGTACGCGCAGGAGCAGGGCGGCCACGCGCTCGACCGGCGCCTCGACGACGCCGCGCACCTCGCACAGGAGGGTTCCCGCCGACGTCACGGCATGCCGATCCGCGTGTTCTGGAACGACGCGAAGCGCCAGCCGTCGCCCGCCCTGACCGCAGTGAACGTCATGATCGAGTCGCGGCCGGGGTCGGCCGTGCCGTCCGGCAGGCCCGAGCCCCCGGTGGTCACGACCAGTGCCGCGTCCGGGCTCAGCGAGCGGATCTTCCGCAGCGGCGGCGCGGCGGCCGGTGCGCCCAGCCGGGACCCCTTCAGCGGCCCCTCGAACAGCGCCCGGTGGCTGTCCTCGATGGCCTGCCGGCCCTCCATACGGGCCCCGAAATACGTCACGTAGTCGGCGTCCTCGGTGAACAGCCCGGCGAAGGCGGCGGCGTCTCCGTCGTTCCAGGCCGCGGTCAGCGCGTCGAGCAGGCGGTGGATGTCGTCGGACATGGTTACGGCTCCTCTCGGATGACCGCGAAGCCGCCTATCCTCTGGGGTGCGAGTCCTGATCGGCCGCTTCGCGGTGGTCGGGTCCGGCGCCGGCCGGATGTTGGCGCATCCGGCCGGCGCGTCACTGTCGGTCGAGCTGCCCGGCGTTCGAGTCGACGCTCCAGGAGACGTGGCCGGACCGGATCTCGGCGAGGGTCGCGCGGACCCACTCCAGCTCGGCGGCCTTCATCGCCCGGTCGTACTCCACTTCGAGGACCAGCACGCGCGGCAGGCCAGAGCCGGTGAGCGCCTCGATGTGCGCGTCGGCGGAGACGATGGCGCCCTCCAGAGTGGCGGCGCGGGTGCCCAGCGCCCGCTCCGCCTCGGGGACCGGAAGGCATCCCATCAGCGACACCGCGGCCAGGAAGACCTTGGTGTCGCCGTCCGGCTGTTCCAGGAGACGGCGGAGCCTGGTGCCCAGCTCGGCCCGCCCCTCCTCCGTCAGCTGGTAGACCGTACGCTCCGGCCGGCGGCCCTCCCTGCTGGTCTCCACGGGGGCGATGAGCTCCTCGCGGGCCAGCCGGTCGACCGCGTGGTAGAGGCTGCGCGGCAGGCCGCTGATGTAGTCCTTGTGGGTGTCGATGACGAACCGGTGCAGCTCATAGGGGTGGGCGGGCCGTACGGACAGCAGGGCGAGCACCGTGAGCCCGACCAGGTCCCTGTCCGCCCGTCCTCGCGCCATCACTCCCCCATTGCAGTACTGCAATCTGCACTATAGCGAGATGCACCTGAAGCCGGAACCCCCCTACGCGGAGACCGGCGGCACACCATGCGGGAGCGGAAGCGCGTCCAACACCGTTACAACCCGTCACCGCGAAACGGCCCGAGCCGCAGCGAGGAGAAGGCCCACCGATGAGCGATCAGACGTCCGAGACCCACGAGGGCGACGCACGCGGGCCCCGGAAGGCGCCCGCGACGCCCCGGACCATGCCGAAATGGGAATCCGAGGCGCGTACTCGCATTCGCACGGCGATCCGCCGGTACGGCAAGCCGCTCAGCGACCTCATCGCCCGCGACGCCAACGAGGGCGACACCCGGCTGCTCATCACCGATTTCCTCTGCGAAGGACTGGGATACGACAAATACGACGACCTCACAACCGAATATCAGGTCAAAGGGGAATTCGCCGACTACGGGATCCGCGTGGACAAGCAGCTCGCCGCGTTCATCGAGGTCAAGCGGTGCACGCAGAAACTGGGCGTCGAGCACCTGCGGCAGGTGCAGATGTACGCGGTGAACGAGGGCGTCGAATGGATGGTGCTGACGAACGGGCAGGTGTGGCAGGTCTACCACCTCACCGGCGGCCTCCCCGTCGTCATCGACCTGGCCCTGCAGGTCGATCTCCTCGACGAAGGCGGGCTGACCGGGAAGGCCGACGCGCTCTTCTACCTCAGCAAGGAGGCGTTCAAGCGCCGCCTGATAGACGACCTGTGGAAGGCCCGCGCGGCGACGGCCCCCAAGTCCCTCATCCGAGTTCTCCTCACGCCGGTGATCCTCGACGCCGTACGTAAGGAACTGCGGCGGCAGACGGGACACAATGCGGACGAGAAGGAGATCGAGCGCATCCTCCAGGAGGAGGTCCTTCGGCCCGATCTCCTCGTCTGAACAGCGGAGGGCCGGCCTGATGGACCTGTCGCGGCCCTCACCGATCGCGCAGGCGCCGCTGCCGGCGCCTGCGCGGTCCACGTCGTCGACTACATCAAGGACCGTCTCCGGCACGGCCGCTGACCGCGCCGCGGCCCCCGGTCACCCGGCGGCGGCGCGGTCGGCGGCGAACTCGGCGATCAGCTCGGCCTGAGCGGCCAGAACGGCGTCGAGGGCCTCGGGGTCGTCGGCGTCGAGCGTCATCGCGCATCCCATGCGGATCGCGTCGAGGTCCACCGGCCCTCGCCTGGTCGCCCACCAGCGGCCGACGTCCGACCGCCAGATGATCCAGCCGGTATGGACCCGTGCGATGTCCTCCAACGTGGTCATGTCACCCATCTCCAACGGCTGCTCGCGGAAGTGGGCCAAGCTAAGCGCTTTTGAAGCGGTTGGAGTATCAGCCAGGGGACGTCCAATCACAGCCGGTAGCCGCGCGAACACAGAATCTCCCGTAGTGTCAGCGTGTCACGCTGACACAGCGTGCTTGCGGTCGTGCGAGGAGAGGTGCGACATGCCGGCCAACCACCGCCATCCGCCGAACCGCCGGCTCGCGTGGGAACGCCTGCAGCGCGGGTGGTCCTACGAGGAGCTGTGCGAGCGCATCCGTACGTCCATGCGGTCGTGCGACGAGAAGGACACCGGCCTGACGGCCAACACGGTGCGGCGGTGGGAGACCGGGGAGCGGTGGCCGGATCCGCGCTACCGCAAGCATCTCGTGACGATTTTCGACAAGCCCGCGAGCGAGCTGGGACTGCTCACCCCCGACGAGATGGCCATGCGGCCCGTCACGGAGGTGGTGGACGAGATACGGAGGCTGCTGAGCATGTTCGTCGCAGATGGCATCGACCGCTCCACGTTCCTGCGGGGGCTCTTCGGCGCGGGCGTGCTCGCCCCGCTCCTCGGCGAGGGCGGAGAGCGTCTTCCCGTGGCGGTGGAACGCGGGCGCGGGGTCGACGCCGAGTCTGCCGAGGCGTTCGCCCGGGTCGTCGACAAACAGGCGGCCCTCTACTGGACCTCGCCGCCGGACGACATCTTCCAGGCGTCGGTCGCGCACACCAGGCTCGGCATGAGCCTGCTGCGGGGGGCGCCGGAGGGGGCGGTCAGGCAGACGCTGGCCGAGGCGGCCGCCCGCTCGGCCCTGTTGTCGGGCAGGGTCGCCTTCTTCGACTTAAACGACGGTCCCACCGCGGCGCGGCTCTACCGGATGGCCCTGTCGGCCACCCGGGAGTGCGGTGACCATCCGCTCGCCGCCGCCGTGCTCGCCCACGCGGCGTTCGTGCCGGGGTTCGAGGGCAACCGTACGGACGCCCTGGGCCTGCTGGACGCGGCGTTCGCACACGCCTGGCACGGCGTCGGCCCGCTCACGAGGGCATGGCTGCACTGCGTGGCGTCGGAGATCTCGGCCCGCTGCGGCGAGCCGAAAGAGTGCATGCGCCACATCGACCGCGCCGACCAGATGGTGGACGCGGACGGCGACGATCCCCCATGGCTGGACTTCTTCGAGCGGGCCAGGCTCGACGGGTTCGCCGGCTACAGCGCGCTGACCGCGGGCAACCACGAGGAGGCGACCCGCCGACTGCGCAAGGCGCTCGACGACCTGGGCTCGAACGGCGGCAAGCAGCGCTCGGTGCTGCTCGCCGACCTCGCCGCCGCCCACGCCCACGCCGACGGTGACCAGGCCGCCGAACACCTCCGGCAGGCGGTCGACGCGCTGGAGGATCAGTGGTACGCGATCGGGCACGACCGCGTCCACGGCGTGCTGAAGGTCCTGCCACCCGCGGGGCAGACGCGGGCGCTGAACGAGCGGCTGACCGACCTCGGCCGGTCCCGTCACCCCGAACTCACGATGTGACGACGGCCCCCGCCCGCCACGCCGCGTGCAGCGCCTCGATCTCGCCCGGGGTGCTCTCGCGGGCGATGTACGGGATGTCCAGCAGGTGGCGCGTCTCTGCGGCGGACAGGCGCTCGCGCACGACGGCGGAATCGTCGAGCACCTGGCGGTAGAGCGACGCCCCATCCATGCAGAACACGTCGACGAGCACGATCCTCCCGTCCACCGCCCGGCGGACGTTGCCGCGGTTGAGGTCGATCCCGTCCCACCACGGCATTCGCGCCCGCCATTCCTCGTCCACGGCGAGGCCGGTGCGCCGTACGGCGTCGAACGCCTCGTCGCCCGCCCCCTCGCGCCACCGCCGGGCGACCTGCTCCGCCTCGGCCTGCTCGACCGGAGCCAGGAACTCCAGGACCGTGAGCAAGCCGCCGCCGTCGAGCGACTCGGCGAGCGCCACCCGCGGCAGGTACGGATTGTCCGGGCAGCGGCGGCACAGCTCCAGGAAGGCGGGGTACGCCGGGTCGAAGGGGCAGACGCGCGCCGCGAGCAGGCCGCCCGGCGAACGCAGCCCGACGGCCCAGTCACCCACCCCGCACGGCGTCCAGCCGAGCCTGACGAGGTCGGTCAGCGCGTCCCGGTGGCCTGCCGTCCCCCATGTCCGGCCGCGCAGCGGCACGAGGTCGGCGTCGTGATCAACTGTCACCCCGGCAACTCTAAATGCTCGTCGCCCGGCTGAGCTTCTCCCAGCCGTCCAGGTCGGCGCGGAGCGTCTCGTGGTGGGCGCGGATGGAGTCCACCGCATCGTCGCCCAGGGCGAGCCGCAGCGGAGGCTCGTCGTGGTCGAGGACCTGGAGGATCGCCTGCGCGGCCTTGGCCGGGTCCCCCGGCTGAGCGCCGTCCATCTCGTCCACCGAGGCCCGGGTCGCGCCCGTGGACACCCGGTAGGCGTCGATCTGCTCCGAGCGGTGCATGCGGTAGCCGCCGAACTCGGTGCGGAACGCGCCCGGCTCCACGATCAGCACCCGTACGCCGAAGGGTGCGACCTCGGCGGCGAGCGCTTCCGACATTCCCTCCAGGGCGAACTTGGCGGCGCAGTAGGCGCCGAACCCCGGCATGCTGAGCTGCCCGCCCATAGAGCTCATCTGGACAATCGTCCCGCTCCTCTGCCTGCGCAGATGCGGCAGGACAGCCTTGGTCACGGCCACCGCCCCGAAGAACATGATCTCCATCAGCACGCGCAGATCGGCCATGTCGAGCTCTTCGACGGCCCCCACCGACCCGTGGCCCGCGTTGTTCACCACGACGTCGATCCGGCCGAAGGACGACAGGGCCGCGGCCACTGCCGCGTCTATGGACGCGGCGTCGGTGACGTCCAGCCGGGCGGTGCGCACCCGCTCGCCGCCCATCGCCTCCAGGTCCGCCAGCGTCTCGGGGCGTCGCGCCGTCGCCATCACCCGGTCACCGGCGGCCAGGGCGGCCACGGTCAGCTCCCGGCCGAAGCCCGCCGAGCATCCGGTGATCAACCACACCCGTCCGGTCATGGTCCCGCTCCTCGTCTTCGTGATCAGTGCGACCACTCTTTCTCGAGCGGGCAACGCGTGGCCAACACTCGTCTCCTGCAGCGGTTACAGTCGGAGCCTGTGACCCCCGAGCTGCGTCATCTGCGGTACTTCGTCGCCGTGGCCGAACATCTGAGCTTCACCGTCGCCGCACGGGAGCTGCACATCGCCCAGCAGTCGCTGTCGCAGCAGATCGCGGCGCTCGAACACGCCCTCGGCGCGCGGCTGTTCGACCGCGACACCCGGGGCACCCGCCTGACCGAGGTCGGCCGCGTGTTCCTGCCCGAGGCGCAGGCCGTCCTGGCTCGCGCGGACGCGGCCCTGGAGACCGCCAGAAAGGCGATGCGCGGTGAGATCGGCCGGCTTCGGGTCGCCTTCCTCGTTTCCACCGCGAACTACATGATGCCGCCGGTCGTCCGCGCGTTCCGGGAGCGCTATCCGGACGTCGAGCTGCTCGCCGAGGCGGTCGGCATCGCCGGCCTTGTAGCGGGCCTGCGCGAGGACCGGTACGACGCGGCGTTCACCCGGCCGCCGCTGGTCGGCGACCTGGTGACCGCGACGCTGGTCGCCGAGCCCGTCTGCGCGGTCCTGCCGGCGGGCCACCCGCTCGCCGGGCGGGCCGAGCTGCGGCTCGCCGATCTGGCCGGCGAGCCCTGGGTGCTCACCCCGCGCGGCTCGTGGGAGCCGTGGCACCGGAAGTACGACGAGGACTTCCGCGCCGCGGGCTTCGAGCCGCGGGTCGTACAGCGGGCCGACGGCGTGCCGAGCCTGCTCGGCCTGGTCGCCGCCGGAGTCGGCGTCACCCGGCTCGCCCGGTCGGCACACAGCCTCCGGCGCAGCGGGGTCGTCTTCGTGCCGCTCGCCGATGAACGGGCCGAGACCGTCATGGCCTGGCATCCCGCGCGCGACCGGCAGGCCGTACGGAACCTGCTCGGCGTAGTGGCGGACCTGGCCGCCAAGATCGACCTCACCGAGGCCGGTTGAGCGATCAGTCGCCGTTGTGCTTGCGGATCAGGGCGGGCAGCTCGGCCAGCGAGTCGACGTGGAACAGGCACGCGCGGGCGGCCGGCTCGTCGCGGAGGATGTGGCCCCAGGGACCCCGCCGTACGAGGGCGGTGCGTAACCCGGCCTTCTGCGCGGGCCGGATGTCGTTGTCGAGGCGGTCGCCCACGTAGAGGACGGACCCCGCGGGACAGCCGGCCTCCGCCACCACGCGGTCGAAGAAGGACGCGTCCGGCTTCTCCACGCCCCAGCCGTCGGACGTGCCGATCACGTCCACCGGCAGGTCCAGGGCGCGCAGGATGGTCTCGGCACGGGCGGTCTGGTTGCCGGCGAGGCCGACGCGCAGCCCCATATCCCGCAGCTCGGCCAGGCAGGGCCGGGCGTCGGGGTAGAGGTTCTCCTCGCCGAACGTCTCGGGCCGGCCTTCCCGGGCCCGGCGCTCCCGCTCCTTGTGGAGGTCGAAGCCGGGCCGGAAGTGCTGGAAGGTGTCCCGGTAGTCGCCGCCGCGTGCGATCACGGCGCCGAACACGGCGGAGAAGGTGTGCCGCGGGACGCCCAGCCAGTCGGCCCAGGTGCCGTACTCGCGGGTCTCGTCCACCAGGGTCTCTCCGACGTCGAAGAAGACCGCCTCCAGCCGCATCGGTACCTCCCGTCTCTCACGCTGCATGCACCTTACGCGGTTTCGGCCGACCCCCACTGCCCCATCGGACAGGGCCGAACCCCCGAGTCGACCGAAGAGGATTCGGCTTCGGCATGGACAGGAGACAGGTGCCGGAGACAGGCTGAAGAGCAGTACGCCTCACGAGCCTTGGGAGCCCCGATGAGCCTGTCCGACCTGCAACCCGTGCCCGCCGATCAGCTCACCTTCCGGCTGCCGCCGAAATTCGACACCGTGGAGGAGGAGCGGCGCCACCGCAAGGAACGGCTCGCGGCGGCGCTGCGCCTGTTCGGGAGGTTCGGCTTCGAGGAGGGGGTGGCCGGCCACATCACGGCCCGGGATCCGGAGCACACCGATCACTTCTGGGTGAACCCGTTCGGCATGTCGTTCAAGCAGATCAAGGTCGGCGACCTGATCCTGGTCAACCACGAGGGCCAGGTGGTGGAGGGCCGCCACCACGTCAACCAGGCGGCGTTCGCCATCCACTCGATGGTCCACCAGGCCAGGCCCGACGTGGTCGCGGCCGCCCACTCCCACTCCGTGTACGGCAAGGCCCTGTCGGCGCTGGGCACGCTGCTGGAGCCGCTGACGCAGGACGCGTGCGCGTTCTACGAGGACCACGCCCTGTTCGACGACTACACCGGGGTGGTCGTGGAGACCGAGGAGGGCCGCCGCATCGCGCAGGCGCTGGGCTCGCACAAGGCGGTGATCCTGCGCAACCACGGGCTGCTGACCGTGGGCGACAGCGTCGAGGCGGCGGCCTGGTGGTTCATCACGATGGAACGCAGTTGCCAGGCGCAGCTCGCGGCCAAGGCCGCCGGGCCGACGGTGCCCATCTCGCACGAGAACGCCAAGCTCACCCACGGCCAGATCGGCAACGACGTCGTCGGCTGGATCAACTTCCAGCCCCTGCTGGACCAGATCCTCGCCTCCGACCCCGATCTCCTCGATTGAGCCTGCCGGACCGAGCATGCTGACCGAGCCTCCTCAGCCAAGCCTCCTCAACCAAGCGCGGGCGCCGGGAAGATCGGCCCTGCGCGACCCGTGAAGGCCGCTCCGGGAGGTGCCGGGGCTCCAGATCGGCTCCGCGTCAACGGCCTCCCGCGATCTTCCCGCGGGCGTCGAGGACGGCCCGGTCGGCGGCGGCACGGCCGGAGATCCAGCCTTCCCGGTTGCTGACCGCGCCCGCGCCGATCAGGGTCAGCGTCGGGAAGAGCTCCTCGACTCTCGCCTCGACGGCCTGTTCCCGGGCCGCCAGCACCGGCAGCAGGTCGCGTCCGGCATCGGCGGCGGCCTCCCGCACCGCCTCCCCCGCCGCCTCCCGCAGCCGTTCGCCGATCCGCTGGGCGTACGCCGCGAGGAACGACTGCCGGAACGACCGCGTGCGGGAACGGCCGGAGCCGTCCCGGCGGGATCCGGCCAGCCGCAACGCGGTCGTGGCCTGCACCAGCAGGGAGGTGAACAGCACCTCCACCGCGGCCAGATCCGCGGGGAACCCGAGCACGGTGGCGAACCCGAAGTGCCGGCTCCACACCGAGCGGCAGTGGTTGGCCGAAGCGATGACGTCCAGCAGCATCGCCTTGGGGCCCTCGTAGGGCGCGTCGACGCCCAGCCGGCGTCCCTCCGGCAGGCCGGCTCCTCCCGGTCCGGCCGTCCGGGAGGCGAGCAGCGCCGCGTCGATGCTGTGCCGGGCCATCAGCGCCTGGGCCGCGGCGGTGAACGTCTCGGCCTCCGCCTCGAACTCGGTCGACTCCGCCTTGGCCAGCAGAGCCCGCACCCGGGCGAGCATCCGCTCGTCGACGGCGCCGCTCCGGACGCCGGGCGTACGGCGGGCCGCTCCGGGCACGGGGCACAGCCGCTCCAGCGGCGGCAGAGTGGCCAGCAGATGGATCACCCGAAGCGCGCAGGCGACCATCGCGGTCCGGTCGCCGTCCTCGCGGAGGAACTCCTCGTCGCGGCCCCACCACACCGTCGCGCCGACCGCGTCGAGCTGGTCGAGCCAGCGGTCGTCCACGGTCGCCGCGGCGTAGGCACGCATCTCGGCCGCGACGGCGTCGGTCACGAGGCGGACGTGCCGAGCCTCCAACCGCCGGCTCATGAGACGGACCACGTCGGCGGGCTGCCAGCCGCCGTGCCAGGCGAGCGTCACCTGCCGGTTCAGGGCGTCGAGCAGGGCCCGGTCCACGACCTGGCGCAGCCCCTGGCCCTGCGCGAGGACCGTCACGCAGCGCCGGAACTCGGTCTCGTCGCGACGGCGCCGCGCCTCCAGCGCCGCGGACAGCAGTCCGGCCACCACTTCCTCGGCCGCCTGTCCCGCAGAGCCCGACGACGACCAGGGGAAGCTCCAAGTGGCTCCTCCCGGCGGCCCGAGACTCCACCGCCGCCGCGCGCCCTCCCGCTCTGCGCCGCTCATCCGCTCGCCCTCCCCCGATCGGCACCGCCGGGATCCTCGACGGCCGCCCGGTCGGTTGTGCGAGCGATTCTGTCAGCCCCGGCCACCTGCGCCGTGACGTTATCCACAGGCCGGCGGGAGTAGTGGTCAGGCGAAATCGAGCAGGCGGCGGCGTTCCCCGAAGGCCCCGCAGGGGGTCTCACCGATCTCGAAAGGCGCCACCGACATCCACCCGCCGGATGGTCACGCGTACGACCGGACGGACTGCGGCGAGTAACGTACCCCTCCGGGCATTTACTTGGAGCTTTCGACCAGATTAAATCTTTATTTCCGGATACGAAGTGATCTGGGCCACATTGGTGCCGTGCCTGATCGCGCGAGGAGTGGTGCCCGATGGTGTTCGCGCTGGCGAAGCGGATGATCTTCGCACTTGGGCGGGGATTCGTACGGCTTGGACGGTACTGGGCCACCCAGTTCGGCCTCGCCTACACGCTGGTCTGGGGTCCCGACGCGCCCGATCTGGCGCGCGAGCAGGAGGAGGCCGAGCACTGGGACTGGTCGATCCCCTACCACTGGTACGAGACCTCCCGCTGACCGCCCCGTCGGCCGGAGACGCGAAAGACCCAGGTCAGCCATGCCAACCTGGGCCTTCTTCGTGGTGCGCCGCCAGGGACTCGAACCCCGGACCCGCTGATTAAGAGTCAGCTGCTCTAACCAACTGAGCTAGCGGCGCCCGCACCACAAGAGTAGCGGCATCCGGAGGTGCTCCGCGCCACCGGCGCGCTCGTCGTCGCGGAGGACGCGCGGCCAGATCATGTCCTGCCCTTACGTGTCCGGGATGTTCCCCTTCTCACCTTCGGGTACGTGGAGTGACGACGAAGGGAGTGCACCATGACACCGGATCTCTGGTCGTATTCCGACACCGTGTCGGGCACGGGACAGCAGATGGACATCGCCGGATACGACGTACAGGCCGTGGACGGGAAGATCGGCTCCGTTGACGAGGCCACCTACGAGGCCGGCCAGAGCTACATCGTCGTGGACACGGGCCCGTGGATCTTCGGCAAGAAGGTCATGCTTCCCGCGAGTGTGGTGACGAGGATCGACTTCCAGGACAACAAGATCTTCGTCAGCCGGACGAAACAGGAGATCAAGAACGCGCCGGAGTTCCACGAGACGGCGATGAGCGACCCGGGCTACCGGGACCGTGTCGGGGAGTACTACGGGCGTTTCCCCCGCACTTCGTCCATGTGAGTGACATGCGAGTGGCATTGCGAGTGATATGAGGGAAGGGGCCGCGCCGGCACGGGGCGGCCCCTCTCCACGCCGGCGAGCCGGACCCCGCCCGGCCCCTCCTCCGCACGGACCGGGACGAGGCCGGCTGTCAGGGCCAGGTGCCGTCCGGCCCGGTCGTCGTCGGGGCGATGATGTGCAACCGCTCCAGGAGCGTGACAAACGTCGAGGCGTACGGCGACGGCGCGGCGACCGAGGCGACCCGGTCCCAGTCCACCTGCTCCCGCATGGCGCGGACCATGGGCAGCAGCGAGCCGTAGTCGCAGGTGTGCTCGGACAGCGGCAGTATCCAGGAGATCACGAGATCGGTGGCTTCGAGGACGGGCAGGCTCAACGCGGCGGTGTTGATCGGCTGTGCCCGGGCGATCATGGCCTCGGTCACGGGCCTGTCGGCCAGCGAGAAGATCAGGTCGACCAGGACCCCTTCCTCGTCGAATGCCTTGACCAGCCAGTCCTCCGGTGGTTTCGCGGTCCGGAAACCCAGGCTCTCCAGGGTTTTCAGCGCGAGCGGGACGTCTTCCTCGACCAGAGCGAAGTCGACGTCGTGCAGTGATGGCGCGGCGCCTCTCGCGTAGCCGGCGCAGCCTCCGGCCAGGGCGAACCGCACCCCGGCCTCCTTGAGACCGGCCCCGGCGCGCTTGAGCGTCTCAAGAATCGCGTCGGTGACTTCATGACTGTGACTACCCACTCACGTCGCTTGCCCAGCCATGTTCGCCGCAAACAATCCCGGGTAGGGCGCGCTCATGACCGAGACCCTTCAGGAGATCAAGCGCGAGTACGAGGGGGAGGACAACCGTCCGCTGGCCTCGTACACACGGGTTCTCGCGGTGTACGGCGGGGCCGTCACGGTGCTGCTCGCCGCGGCGAGGCTGACGGGCCGCCAGGCCCCCGAGAAGATCAAGGTGATGGACCTCATGCTCATGGGGCTGTTCACCCACCGGCTCTCGCGCACGCTCGCGAAAGACCCGGTCACCAGCCCCATCCGCGCTCCCTTCACCCGTTACGAGGGCCTCTCCGGCCCGGCGGAGCTGAGGGAGAAGGTCCGCGGTCACGGGCTGCAGCACGCCGTGGGCGAGCTGCTGACCTGCCCGTTCTGCCTGTCCCAGTGGACCGCGACGGGGTACGCGGCGGGCACCGTGTTCTTTCCCCGACTGACCCGGCTGGCCGGGGCCACCATGGCGGCCGTGGCGATCTCCGACTGGCTTCAGCTCGCGTACGCACGTCTTATAAAGAAGGCCGAGGAATGAGCGAGGTCCTTGAGCCTCTGGAGAACACCGACGAGAGTCGGAAGGAGCGCGTCGATCGCGAGCTCGGCGAGCTGCTGCAAGGTCTGCGCGTCGCCGCGACGGGCGTGCAGGTGCTGTTCGCGTTCCTGCTGACGCTGCCGTTCTCCTCCGGTTTCGGGAAGATCGACATGACCGGGAACTGGCTGTTCTACCTGGCGGTCGTCAGCGCGGCGGTGGCGTCGATCTGCACGATCGCCCCGGCGACGCAGCACCGGATCCTGTTCCGGTCGGGGCTCAAGGAGCTGCTGCTGCACCGGGCCAACCGGCTGGGCGTGGCCGGCGGGCTGGCCCTGGCCGTATCCATGACCTGCTCCACCGCCCTGGTTCTGGACGCGCTGACCAGCCCCGCGCCCGCCGCGCTGGTCGGCGCGGGCGTGGCACTGCTGTGCGCCTGGCTGTGGTTCGTCCAGCCGCTCCTGTCGCTGCGCCTGGTCAAGAACGAGAACGACTAGAAAACAAGAAGAGCGCGACCGCGGTGCCCGCGGCCGCGCTCTCGTCGTGTCAGCGCCGTTCCCGCAGGCGCGGCAGGATCTGCGTCGAGTAGAACTCGAAGAACCCCTCCTGCTCCTCGCCGATCTGGGAGATGTAGACCTCGTCGAAACCGGCGTCCACGTACGCCCGGATCGCGTTCAGGTGCGCGTCCGGCGAGGGCCCGCAGGGCGTCGACTGGGTGGCGGCCTCCTCCGTGACGAGCTGTGAGAGCTGCTCGAAGTGCCGCGGCAGCGGCAGGAGCTGGGCGGCCTCGCCCGGGATCCCCTGGTTGGGCCAGAGCCTGTGGACGGTCCTGCGCGCATCGGCCTCCTCGTGCGCCCAGCACACCTTCAGCCCGGCCGCGCACGGCTTGCCCTCGCCGCCCGCCTTGTGGAACGCCTCGACCATGTCGGCGGCGGGCGCCGTGTGGATGTAGCCGTCGCCGAGCCGTCCCGCGAGATCGACGGACTTGGGCCCGAAGCCCGAGATGTAGATCGGCGGGGGCCGGTCGGGCAGCGAGTACAGCCGGGCCGTGTCCACCTCGTAGAACTCGCCGTGGTGGGTCACCAGTTCGCCCGTCCACAGCTCCCGGATGACGTCGACGGCCTCCTCCAGCATGCGCTGGCGCTCCTCGGCCGGGGGCCACTGGTCCCCCAGGATGTGCTCGTTCAGCGCCTCGCCGGTGCCGACCCCCAGGCGGAACCTGCCGTCCAGCAGGATCTGGGCCGTCGCCGCGGCCTGGGCGATGATCGCCGGGTGGATGCGGATGAGGGGGCAGGTGACCGCGGTGGTCACCGGCAGCGACGTGGCCTGCGAGATCGCTCCGATGACGGACCACACGAACGAGCTCTCGCCCTGCTCGTCCAGCCACGGGTGAAAGTGGTCGGAGATCCACAACGCCTCGAAGCCGGCTTCCTCGGCGAGTTTCGCCTGACGTACCAACTCCTTGGGGTCGTGCTCCTCGCTGGAAAGGAAATATCCGAAAGTGGTCATGTATCACCAGATGCCCGGATATTGTCAAGCAAACGTAACGATAGGTGCGTGAGGAGCAAATTCGATCGAGGCCAGGGCTCGGTGATGTTACGAGACCCTTCGCAGGGGCAGTGGAGGGCCATGGCTACTCTGCTTTGGATCATCGCCGTGGTACTGGTCATCGCCGGGATCTACGTCATCCTGGCCCGTCGGGACATCCTCTGGGGGATCGTCCTCATCGTCCTCGGATTCCTCGTCGGCCCCGGGGGCGTCAGCATCTTCAATCCCTAGTCGCAACCTCACCCACTAGTCGCAACCTCATCCACGCTGATCGCGGACATCGAGACGGCGACCGGCCGAAGAGCCGGTCGCCGTCTCGATGGCAACAACATCGGAACCGCATCGGAACAGCGAATCAGCAATGGTCGCCGTTCAGGCAGTAAACGGTGTAGGCGTGCTTGATGACCGGAAGGGCGACATTACGCACCCGGATACCTCCGGGAGTGACGCCCTTTTCCGTGCCGGCGTGCGCGTGACCGTGAATGAAAAGATCGGCGCCCTCGGCGTCGGCCGCCTCCGCCAGCATGTAACTGCCGAGGAACGGATAGATTTCCGGCGGCTCGCCCATCAGCGTGTCCTTCACAGGCGAGTAATGGCTGAGCACGATCTTGTGGTCGGCGTCCAGCTCCTTGAGCGCCCGCCGCCACCGCTCGGCGATCTCCTTCGTGTGCCGGACGAACGCCTTGGTCTCCGGCTCGCCGAACTCGCTGGCGCACTTTCCCGCGAAACCGCCGCCGAAGCCCTTGCCGCCGGCGACTCCGAGCCGTACGCCGTCGATGGGGACGACCGCGCCCTCGTCGTCGAGGACGGTGATGCCGGCGTCGCGGAGGAGATCGACGATCTCCTCGTTCCGGTCGGAGTGGTAGTCGTGGTTGCCGAGCACGGCGACGACGGGGATGGGCAGGCCGCTCAGCTCCTCGGCGACCACCCGGGCCTCGGAGATCGTGCCGTGCCTGGTCAGGTCGCCTCCCACCAGCAGCACGTCAGCACGGCGCTCGATGCCCTCGATCTTCTTGCGATAGTGGCCGCGCAGGTCCTCGCCCAGATGGATGTCCGCGACGGCGGCGATCCGCATCTCCCTCACAGATGCTCCTCCTCTCCCGGCTCCCGCACCTCCACCAAGGTGATCTCGTTGTGCACGCGCAGGCCCGGAGTCGCCTCGCGGGCGACGTTCTCGATCTGGTGCCGCCGCTCGTCACAGGAGACCTCCCCGCGCAGGTAGACCTCTTCTCCTCGCACATCCACCCGAATGCCCAGTTCGGTGGTCCGGTCGTCCTCCGCGAGAGCCCGC
Organism: Microbispora bryophytorum; assembly: GCF_006874465.1. Lineage (GTDB taxonomy): Bacteria > Actinomycetota > Actinomycetes > Streptosporangiales > Streptosporangiaceae > Microbispora > Microbispora bryophytorum. The sequence continues at coordinate 25,197 of NZ_VIRL01000009.1, forward strand.
TGCACGCGGGCCGCGACATAGTGCGGCGTCTCCATCTCTTCCCCTCGTGTCCCCCTCGGTTCCGTATGCCTAGCGCTGCCCGGCCCTTTCCAAGCGAAACCACTGGTTTGACCGGCGCGAGGGTGGATATGGTTATTGAGATTCCGGTGCCTAAGACGCAGGTACCTCCTCGGCGTGAGCATGCCGTGACGGAGGAGCGTCTTGAGAACGTGTCACCGGATTTCCCCCCAGCCTGACCGGAGCGCCCCGGGCACCGGCGGCATCTCTTTCCCCACCTCCCTCACGGGCACTGCCTCCACCGGCCCCCATCTCGCCGCCCGTCCCCCGCGGGCCGCCGCCGGAAGCCGGCGCGACCGCCTTCGCGCCGGCTGCTCCCGCACGCCGCGACCCGCCGCCGTCCCCATCGCCGGGCCCGCACACCTCGACTCCCTGATCCCCGAGCCGGGTACTCGCCACTGCCGCTCTTGGAGGAACCCCCAGTGAAGATCGCCATGGTCTCGGAGCACGCCAGCCCACTCGCCACCCTCGGCGGTGTCGACGCCGGCGGCCAGAACGTGCACGTCGCCGCCCTCGCCCGGGAGCTCGCCGGCGCCGGTCACGAGGTCACCGTCTACACCCGCAAGGACCGCGAGGGCCTGCCGGAAACCGTCGCCTTCGGCCCGGGTGTGGTCGTCGTCCACGTCCCCGTCGGCCCCGCCTCCGAGATCTCCAAGGACGAGATCCTTCCCTGGATCCCGCAGTTCGGGAAGTGGCTGCACGACCGGTGGCTGTTCGACCGGCCGGACATCGTGCACAGCCACTTCTGGATGAGCGGGCTGGCCGCGCTCGCCGCGGCGGAGAAGCTGCGCATCCCGGTCGTCCACACCTACCACGCCCTCGGCAGCGTCAAGCGGCGTCACCAGGGGCCGGCGGACACCAGCCCGCGGGACCGCATCGAGGCCGAGGCCGAGATCGGGCGGCGCGTCGACGGCGTCATCGCGACCTGCAACGACGAGGTCGACGAGCTGATCCGCATGCGCGTGCCGCGCCGCGCGACCCGGGTCGTCCCCTGCGGAGTGGACGTCACCGCCTTCCACCCCCACGTCGAGCCGCTGGAGCGGCCGGAGCGCCCGCGCCTGCTGTCGGTCGGCCGGCTCGTACCGCGCAAGGGCCTGGAGACCACCATCAGGGCGCTGCAGCACCTGCGGGACGCCGAGCTGGTCATCGCGGGCGGTCCCCCGGCGGCCGAGCTGCACCACGACCCCGAGGTCACCCGGCTGCGCTGGCTCGCGGCCCAGGCGGGCGTCTCCGACCGGATCCGCTTCCTCGGCCGGGTCGAGCGTGACACGCTGCCCTCGCTGATGCGCTCGGCCACCGCCGTCGTGTCCGTGCCGTGGTATGAGCCGTTCGGGATGGTGGCGCTCGAGGCGATGGCCTGCGGCGTCCCGGTCGTCGCCTCGGCGGTCGGCGGTCAGAAGGAGACGGTGGTCAACACTGTGACCGGGCTTCTCGTGCCGCCCCGCAAACCCGTCGTGCTGGCCAAGGCGCTGCGCAAGCTGCTCGACGACCGGGTGCGGCGCACCGCGTACGGCATCGCGGGGGCCGACCGGGCCCGCGCGAGGTACGCCTGGAGCCGCATCGCCGCCGAGACCCTGGCCGCCTACGACCGGGTTCTGTGCACCCGGGAGCTGGAAAGGAGGGCCTCTTGATCCTGCCCGTCTCCGAGGTGAGCCGGTGACGTCGACGGCCCTCGTGCTGCGCTCTGACGGCATCGGGGGCCTGCTCACCGTGGTGCCCGCGCTGCGCGCCCTGCGCCGGCACGGGCTGCGCGTCGTCCTGGCCTGCCCGCCGGAGCTCAGCGAGCTCGCCGCGCTGACCGGCGCGGTCGACCGGATCCTGCCCGCGTACGGGCTCGCGCCGCTGTCGTGGCCCGGGCCCGGCGAGGAGGACGCCGATCACCCGCCGCTCCTGCCGGACCTCGGCGTCAACCTGCACGGCCGCGGGCCGCGCAGCCACCGCGTCCTGCTGAACCTGCGCTATCGGGGTGAGGGAAGGAGGCGACTGTGGGCGTACGCCAACCCGGACGTTCCCTGGATCAGGGGGCCGTGGTGGGACCCGGGTGAGAACGAGGTGCTGCGGTGGTGCCGGCTGCTCCAGTGGCACGGCGTGCCGGCCGATCCGGAGGATTCGGCGCTGCCCACTCCCCTGATCGCGAGTCCCGCGCCGGGGGCCGTCGTGATCCACCCCGGCGCGGGCGGCACGTCGCTGCGCTGGCCCGCCGATCGGTTCGCCGAGGTGGCCCGGACGCTCACGGACGAGGGCCTGCCCGTCGTGATCAGCGGCAGCTCTCGGGAGCGGCCGATGGCCCTGCTCGTGGCGACCCGGGCGGTGCTGCCGCCGCAGATCGTGCTCGCGGGCCGCACCTCGCTCCGGGAGCTGTGCGCGCTGGTCGCCGGGGCCCGGCTGGTCATCAGCGGCGACGCCGCGATGACGCGGCTCGCCGCCGCCTACCGGACGCCCTCGGTGCTCGTGTCCACGGCGGACGGACGGCACCCGATCCTGCACGAGGTGGGCGGCTCCGTCCCCCTGGACGCCGCGGTCCCGGCCTCCAGCGTGGTCAACGCCGCCGTGCGGGCCCTCGGCGCAGGAGTTCGATGACCGCCTCCTCGACCGGCCCGTGGGTGGCGAGCCGGCCCTCGCCGGTGTCCTCACCCAGCCGTTCGAGGGGGATCGTCCGTCCCTTCTCGTACAGCGCCACGATGCGCGGATCGACATAGGAGGCGCGGCAGACCGACGGCGTGTTGCCCAGGTACTCCGACACCTCCTTCATCACCCTGGAGACCGCCCGCCTGCGCCCCGCGCCGCTGCGTACGGGGCGGGAGACGGCGAGCCCGACGGCCGCCAGAACCGTGGCGTGCCAGGTGCGGAAGTCCTTGGCCGAGACCTCCGTGCCGAATGCCTCCTTCAGGTAGGCGTTGATGTCGGCGCTGCGCACGTCCACCCAGCCGCCGTCGGCGCGGTAGCGCAGCAGCTCGCCCCTGCGCCCCTTCGACAGCACCGTCAGCACCTCGCACACGTCGGCGTCGGCCAGCACCTGCTCCCGCTCCTTGCGGCCCTTGGCCAGGTAGCGGCACACGACCTCGCCGTCACCACACTTCACGTGCGACGTCTTCAGCGTGGCCAGGCCGTAGGAGTCGGTGTACTCCTCCCCGCCGACGCGGAAGAAGCCGATGTCGAGCATGCGCGCGGCGGTGGCCAGCACGCGCTCGCGGCTCAGCTCGTCACCGCGCAGGTCGCGGGTGACCCGCTGCCGGAACGCGGGGAGCCGCCGGGCGATCTCCAGCACGTGGTCGAACTTGGCCTCGTCCTGCTGCCTGCGCCACTCGTCGTGGTAGCGGTACTGCCGCCGGCCCGCCGAGTCGGTGCCCACGGCCTGGAGGTGGCCGTTCGGATGGGCGCAGATCCACACGTCGGTCCAGGCCGGGGGAATCGCGAGGGACTTGATCCGGTTCAGGGTGGCGCGGTCCTTGACGGGCCGCCCGGAGGCCCACAGGTAGCTGAACCCGCGTCCGCGGCGCCTGCGCCGGATGCCCGGCTCGCCCGGGTCGCTCGGCCGCAGGTCGACGGGCGGTGCCTCGAAGACCTTCGCCTTCTCCGCCACGGTGCTCATCGCCACGGTGCTCATCGCAGCAGGTCCCACGCCTGTTCGAGCACGTCGTCCACGCTCACGTCGCCCACCCACGAGACGTCCCGGTGGCCGCACTCGCGCATGCCCTCGGACCATGCGGGGAGCCCGCAGATCGGGCAGCCGGATGTCCAGGAGATCAGCGGCCGCTGGTGTCCCCTGCTCAGCGGACCCCAGTTGATCATGTTGCCGCACCAGTAGATCCCCACCGTCGGCGTGCCGGTCGCCGCCGCCAGGTGGCGCGGCCCGGTGTCGTTGGAGACGAGCAGGTCGCAGGCGGCGTACAACGCGGTGAGCCCCCCGAGGGACAGCTCGCCGACGACGGCCTTGGCCGGAGTCTGCATCTGCGCGACGACCTTCTCGACGACCTCCCGCTCCTCCTCCACGCCGGTCACCACCACCGGCCGTCCGAGGCGGTCGGCGACCTCGGCGAAGCGCTCCGGCGGCCATCTCCTGCGCCGGTCCCCCGCGCCCGGGTGGATCGCCACCAGCCCCCGGGGCACCTTGCCGAGCGTGCGGTTCAGCTCGGCCCAGTCCTCCCTGACGACCGCGATCCTCGGCTCGATCTCGTTGGTGGCCGCGCCGAGCAGCCCGGCCACCTCCAGGTAGCGCAGGGTCTCGTGCTGGTAGTGGACGTAGGGCACCCAGCGGTCGAGCGGCGCGGCGTCGGGGGCGCGCAGGCCGGCCGTCACCCGCGCGCCGAGGCGGCTGATGAACGGATTGGAGTCGCGTCCGCCGCCGTGCATCTGGACGGCCAGGTCGAACCTGCGCCGGCGCAGGTCCTCGAACAGCTCCTCGGGGGCGGCGCTCCCGTCGGGCGGGGAGGAGACGCCGGAGATGGGCGGCAACGCCACCACCTCGTCCACCGGTCCCGGGCGGCCACGCATGAACCGCGCGTGCCATTCGCGGCCGAGCAGAGTGATCCTGGCGGCGGGATACGCCCGCCTGAGCGCCTCGATGGCGGGCAGTGCCAGCAGCAGGTCGCCCAGCGCGTTCGCCCTCAGCACGGCGATCCGCTCGACTCCTTCGACGAGCAGCGCACTCATGGGCAGGACACCCCCCATTCGTCCGGCCCGCCGGCCGACCACCGGCGGAACACTCGTGTGGCGCGACGTCTGATCCCGGTTACCCCGGTGCGGCGGCCCCAAACCGGACGGCCGGGCCTGCCGTGCCCGTTGTTTCCCCTGCGTCTGCGGGGGTAGCCGCCGAAGTATGACGGAAGAGACGCTCAACCGTTTCGGTGAAGTCACAGCCGTCGTCGTCGGGGACGTGATGCTCGACTCGTGGCTGCGGGGCCACACGAAGCGCATGGCCCAGGAGGCCCCGGTGCCGGTGGTGACCGTCGAGCAGATCGAGGATCAGCCGGGCGGGGCCGCCAACACGGCCGTGAACCTGGCCGCCCTGGGCGCACGGGTCCACATGGTGGGGATCACCGGCGCCGACCCCGCCGGGGCGACGCTCAACGCGACCCTGGGACGACTCGACATCGAGGGCCTGGTCATCGTGCGGAGCTGGCGGACCTCGGTCAAGCGGCGGGTGCTGACCGACGGCCAGATCGTGGCGCGGTACGACGAGGAGGACGAGGCGCCGCTGCCGGAGGCGGCCGAGCGCGAGCTCATCGAGCAGATCACCCGGCTCGCGGCGGACGCGGACGTCATCGTCGCCTGCGACTACGGCGGCGGGGTGTGCACCCCGAACGTCCGCCGGGTGCTGTGCGACCTGAGCATCGACCGGAGCGAGGGATCGCGCCGCGCGCCGATCCTCGTGGTGGACGCCCACGACGTGGCCGCCTGGCGGGACTGCCGGCCGACGGCCGTGCTGCCTAACTACGCCGAGGTGCGGCGGCTGCTGGGCGAGGGGGACGACCACGACCGGGTCGCGTTCCTGTCCGCACGCTCGGAGGACCTCGTCGAGGCCACCGGCGCCGGCCTCGTGGTCACCACGCTGGACGGCGAGGGCACGCTGCTGCACCGGCGCGGCAGGCAGCCGCACCGCACGTACGCGACCGCCGCGCCCGACACGATGAGCATCGGCGCGGGCGACACCTTCACGGCGGCGTTCTCGCTCGCCCTGGCGGCGGGCGCGGAGCCCGAGCGCGCCGCCGACATCGGCCAGGCGGCGGCGAGCGTGGTGGTGCGCCGTCAGGGGACGGCCGCCTGCTCCCACGAGGACCTGCTGCGGGCGCTGCGCCCCGACATCGCGCTGCCGCCCGATCGGCTGGCCGCGTGCCTGGAGCGCGACCGCGCCGAGGGCAGGCGGATCGTCTTCACCAACGGCTGCTTCGACGTGCTGCACCGCGGCCACGTCGCCTGCCTTGAGGAGGCGGCCCGGCTCGGCGACGTGCTGGTCGTCGCGGTCAACAGCGACGACGGCGTGGCCCGGCTGAAGGGGCCGCAGCGCCCGATCAACCGGTGCGAGGACCGGGTGGCGGTGCTCGCGGCGATGGGCTGCGTGGACTACATCACCGTCTTCGACGAGGACAGCCCCACCGAGCTGCTGCGGCTGGTCCGGCCGGAGGTGTACGTCAAGGGCGGCGACTACCACCCCGACCTGCTGCCCGAGGCGGAGCTGGTCAGGGAGCTGGGCGGGCAGGTGCGGGTGCTCGGTTACGTCCCGGACCGCTCCACCACGGCGATAGTGAACCGGATTCGAGGGTAGAGGGGCCTCCATGACCGAAGAACAACGTTCGCCGACCGGCAAGCCCATGGTGGAGGGGACGCCGATGGACGTGATCCACGTCCGTATCGCGTCGTTCGCCCTGGTCTTCTGTTTCGCCGTTCTGGTGCTCTCCTTCGTCGGGCGCATCTGGGTGCTGACCGGGATCGTCGTGGCGATCATGGCGATCATCGGGATCTACATGGCGTTCGCCGTACGCAGGCAGAAGAGGCTCGGCGGCGGGCCGCAATCGAGAGGATGACGAGGTGAGCCTGAAGGACAAGGTCGTCGTGGTGACCGGCGCGAGCGGCGGGGTGGGCCGCGCGGTGGTCCGGCAGCTTGGAGCGGAAGGCGCGAAGGTCGCGCTCATCGCACGTGGAGAGGCCGGCCTCGCCGGCGCCGCCGTGGACGTCGGGGCCGAGGGCGGCACCGGGAAGACCTTCGCCGCGGACGTCTCCGACTACGACCAGGTCCGCCAGGCCGCCCAGCGGGCCGAGGCTGAGCTGGGCCCGATCGACGTGTGGATCAACATCGCGTTCACGACGGTGTTCGCGCCGTTCCTGGAGATCACTCCCGAGGAGTACGAGCGCGAGACCAAGGTGACCTATCTCGGCTACGTCTGGGGCACCCGGGTGGCCCTGGAGCTGATGAAGCCGCGTGACAAGGGCGTCATCGTGCAGGCGGGCTCGGCCCTGGCCTACCGGTCGATCCCGCTGCAGTCGGCGTACTGCGGCGCCAAGCACGCGATCGTCGGGTTCACCGAGTCGGTGCGGACGGAGCTGCTCGCCGAGGACTCGGGCGTCAAGATCACAGTGGTGCAGCTCCCGGCGCTCAACACCCCGCAGTTCGACTGGGGGCTGAACCGGATGCGGAGGCACGCGCAGCCGGTGCCGCCGATCTACCAGCCGGAGGTGGCCGCCGACGCGCTCGTCTACGCCGCCGAGCATCCGGAGCGCAAGGAGTACTGGGTCGGCGGGATGACCGCGGCCACGATCCTGGGTCAGCGGGCGGTGCCCGCCCTGCTCGACCGCTACCTCGCGAGGACCGGGGTGAAGTCGCAGCTCACCGGTGACAAGGCGCCGACCGGGATCTCGAACCTGTGGGAACCGGCGGACGAGGACAAGGACTACGGAGCGCACGGCGGCTTCGACCGGCGGTCGCGCGGCCGCAGCCTGCAGCTGTGGATGTCGCAGCACCGCCGCCTGGTCTCCCTCGCCGGTCTCGGGCTCGCCGCCGTCGCCGGTTTCGGCCTGCGCCGCCGCTGAGGATCCCAAAGTCCCGACATATCGGGGCATGAACCTTTCGCGGTGATACGAAGGGGCGTACCGGGGTAGTCGGGGGCGATGGACGAGCTTGACTACCGCTTCCTGTGTGAACTCGCCGCCCAGCTCCGGGTGGACTCGGTCCGGGCCGCCGCGGCCGCCGGCTCGGGCCATCCGACGTCCTCGATGTCGGCGGCCGAGCTGATGGCCGTGCTGCTCGCGCGGCACCTGCGCGTCGACGTCGCGGATCCGGCCAACCCGGCCAACGACCACCTTGTCTTCTCGAAGGGCCACGCCTCCCCTCTCCTTTACGCGATGCTCAAGGCCGCCGGGGTCGTCACCGACGAGGAGTTGCTGACCTTCCGCAGGCGCGGCAGCCGTCTGGAGGGCCATCCCACGCCGCAGGTGCCGTTCGTCGACGTGGCCACGGGTTCGCTGGGCTTCGGCCTGCCCGTGGGGGTGGGGCTGGCGCTGACCGCGCGCAGGCTGGACCGCCTGCCGTACCACGTCTGGGTGTTGTGCGGCGACAGCGAGCTCGCCGAGGGATCGATGTGGGAGGCGTTCGAGCACGCCGGGCACGAGGGGCTGAACAACCTCACCGTGATCATCGACGTCAACCGGCTCGGCCAGCGCGGCCCGACCCGGCACGGCTGGGACCTCGGCGCGTACGCCGCCAGGCTCGGCGCCTTCGGCTGGCACACCATCGAGATCGACGGCCACGACCCCGGCCAGATCGACTACGCGCTCGCCGACGCCCGGGCCACCCGCCGCCGCCCGACCGCGATCATCGCCAGGACCTGCAAGGGCCGCGGCGTGTCGGCCGTGGAGAACCGCGAGGGCAAGCACGGCAAGCCGCTGGAGGACGCCGAGCAGGCGCTCGGCGAGCTCGGCGGGACGCGTTCCCTCACCGTCGAGGTCAGCCCGCCCGACGCCCCGGACACGCCGTACCGGTACGCCGACGGGTCGCTCGACCTGCCGGGATACGAGGTGGGCGAGCGGGTGGCCACACGGACCGCCTTCGGCGAGGCGCTGGCCGCGCTCGGCACGGCGCGGGGCGACGTCGTCGCCCTCGACGGAGAGGTGGCCGACTCGACCAAGCTGGAGGCCTTCGCCAAGGCGCACCCGGAGCGGTTCTTCGAGTTCTACATCGCCGAGCAGCAGATGGTCGCCGCCGCCATCGGCATGGCCGCCCGCGGCTGGATCCCCTACGCCGCGACGTTCGCCGCCTTCCTCACCAGGGCGTACGACTTCGTCCGGATGGCGGCGGTGAGCCGGGCCGGGATCTGCCTGGTGGGGTCGCACGGCGGGGTGTCGATCGGCGAGGACGGCCCCTCCCAGATGGGCCTGGAGGACCTGGCGGCGTTCCGCGCGGTGCACGGCAGCACCGTGCTGTACCCCTGCGACGCGAACCAGACCGCCCGGCTGGTGGCGGACATGGCCGCCATGGAGGGCGTCCGCTATCTGCGGACGACCCGGGGCGAGACGCCGGTGATCTACGGCCCCGGCGAGGAGTTCCCGGTGGGCGGCTGCAAGATCCTGCGCACCGGCGGCCATGCGACCGTCGTGGCCGCGGGCGTCGCCGTGCACGAGGCCCTGGCCGCGGCCGACCTGCTCGCCGAGGACGGCGTCTGCGTCACCGTGATCGACGCGTACTCGATCAAGCCGCTGGACTCGGCCGAACTGGTCGAGATGGCCAGGGCGACCGGGAGGGTCGTCACGGTGGAGGACCACTGGCCGGAGGGCGGGCTGGGCGACGCCGTGCTCTCGGCGCTCGCCGACGCGCCGGTGCCGGTGCGCAAGCTGGGGGTCTCGCGCATGCCCGGCAGCGCGACCGCACAGGAGCAGCTGGAGGACGCCGGCATCGACAGGGGCGCCATCCGCGAGGCCGTCCTGTCCCTGCTCCGGTGAAGGCCCCGGTGAACGCTCTCTTGGAGGCTCTGTTGGACGCGTGCCGCCTGGAGCGAGCCGCCGTCCACGTGAAAGCGCCGCCGGCGGCCCCTTCTCAGGGGCGGCCGGCGGCGCATGGAAGAGATCAGCGAGCCTTGGCGGTCGCCTTGCGGTTGGCCTTCTTGATGGCGTCCACGAGCTCGTCCTTGGTCATCCTGGATCGCCCGGAGATGCCGAGACGGCCGGCCACCTCGTAGAGATGCTGCTTGGAGGCGTTCGCGTCGACGCCCTCGGCCGTCTTGCCCTGCTTCGGCGTGCCCTTCTCCGCCTGCTCGTCCGACGGTCCGCGCCCCTTCTTCCTCTCCCAGTGGTCACCCACCTTCTCGTAGGAGTGCTTGAGCGCGGCGAACGCCGTACGGTGGGCGCGCTGGCCCTCGCCGTACGTCTCGACGGCGGAGTCGTGCGCCTTGATCCACGTCTCCTGGGCCCCCTTGGGTGAGCGCTCCAGGGTCGAGGGCAGTTCCTTACGTCCTGGCATGGTCCATGCCTCCCTTCAGACCGTCGGAAGTCCGTCGGAGGGGGTCATCAGATGGTGGGGTCGTCGTAGCGCCTCTCCTCGTACACGTGACGGCGGGTGGCGGCGGCGTCCACGGGGGCGGCGGCGGTGACGGTGGTCCTGCGGCGGACCGTCGTCAGGCGCCAGATGCCGAAGAGCAGCCCGGCCAGACCGCCCACCATGAGGATCACCCCGATCACCTGGATGTCGAGGCCCGCGATGGTGAAGTCGACCGCCCAGGTGAGGATGGCCCCCAGCATGATGAGGATGATGCTTCCGGCGATGGTCATGGCGTTCCTCCTTCGCCTTCTGCTCTATCCCCTCCACGGATTCCAAACGTCGCGTGCGGTGCCCCGCATAGGGCAGCATGCAAGTCATGACCGATACCCCCATTGTGGTGATGGGACTCATGGGCGCGGGGAAGAGCACCGTCGCCCGGCAGCTCGCCGACGCGCTCGGCCGTCCCATGCGCGACAGCGACGCCGATCTGGAGGCCAGGTACGGCACGACCGCCGCCGCGATGGCCGCCGGTGTCGGCGCGGACGAGCTGCACGCCCGGGAGGCGCTGGTGCTGCGGGAGGCGCTGGCGGCCCGTCCCACCCCTGTCATCGCGGCCGCCGCCAGCACGGTCGAGGATCCCGAGACGCGCCGGGCCCTGGCCTCCGCCTTCGTGGTCTTCCTCGACGGCCCGCCCGAGGTGCTGGCCGAGCGGATGAAGTCGAGCCCCCACCGCCCCCACTTCAAGCCCGACCTCGTACGCATGCTGACCGAGCAGCGCGACCTGCGGCTGCCGCGGTTCCGTGAGGTGGCGGACCTGACTGTGGACCCCTCCACGAACACACCTGAGGAGATCGCGGCCACGGTGCTCGCGCGTCTCGACAGCGCGAAGACCCGCTGAAACTCCCTGCGGAGATGACGAACCCGCCCGGCTCTGGGGGGTCATACAGGCGGGGTCAGCCGACGGCGATGCGCATCTGGTGCGGGACGACGGGCAGCGGCGACGGGCAGCCCGCCCCGGCGAGGAACCACACGGTCTTGCCGCCCCGGCCCGAACCGGCCACTCCCCAGTCGTCGGCGAGTTCGTCCACGATGAGCAGGCCACGGCCGCCGATGGAGTCGAGGTCCGCCTCGCGCTGGTTCGGCACACCCTCGCCCTGGTCGAAGACCTCGCCGTACACCCAGGTGCCGTTGCTGCCGAGCCGGAGGGTGAAGACGTTCCCGCCGTGCCGTACGACGTTGGAGGCGAGCTCGCTCACGATGAGGGAGCAGTCGTCGACGAGCTCGTCCAGCCCCCATCGGCCGAGCTCGCGGCGGACCAGGGCGCGCGCCTCGGCGACACTCGCGCCGACGGCGGGCAGGAGGCATTCCGCGGTCCAGACGGGGGCCGGGTTGACCGGCGCCGTACCGAAGGGGAGAGTCACGCGCGCCTCCTTAGGCTCATGGGAGCGCTCCCACGGCTCAAGATACGGCACGCACCGTGGTCATGTGAATTCATAGAAACAAGATTGTTTCCGGTCAATGCCCGATCCGTGGTGGCCGCGAAGGAGAAAATACCGGCGGTCTCGCGCGCCGCGCCGCGAGTGCGCACGTCAGCGGCGCCCCATCCGACACTCCCGGCCCGTGCCGTCCGGCTGGGGACACGCCCGCGCGGTCGGCGCCGATCTGAAAATAAGTGAAATACGCCCATCCCTGGCCTTCATTGCGCCCAGACCGAATCTTCGCGCATGCCCCGTCATGAGATATAAGTACCTGTTCGTCCCCACGCGCCCTCACACCCGAGCACGGTGACTCACCCGAGCGCGGTGATCCCCCAGCGGTGGGCGACCCGCTCCCCCGGGGCCAGGCGCGCCAGGCACTCGCCGGTCGCGAAGGCGTTCGGCGGGCAGCTCATCGGCTCGACCGCCACACCGGCCCGCCGGTACGGCTCGGCCAGCGTGTCCCCGGTGAAGACCTGAAGCCATTCGACGCCGGGCGCGGCCCACAACTCCACGCCCCGGGAGCCGTCGGCGGCCCGGAGCCGGGCCCGCACCAGCCCGTCGCCGTCGCGCCGCAGGGATGTGTAGGGGGTGTCGAGCACCGTGCCGCCGATGCGGCGTCCCTCGCGGAAGTCGTACTCCGTGCCCTCGACGGGGCGGCGGCCGACCGGGATCTTCTGCTCGTCCACCGGGGTCCACTCGGCCGCGGGCACCTCCAGCACGGCGTCGTCCACCGTCTTGTCACCGAGGGTGAGGTAGGGGTGCGCGCCCATGCCGTACGGCGCGACGCCGTCCCCCACGTTGACGGCCGACACCTCGACCTCCAGGCCCGCCTCCCCCAGGGCGTACGACGCCGTCAGGTCGAGCACGTGGGGATAGCCGAGCTGGGGGAACAGCCGCAGCCCGAGCCGGATCGAGGCGTCGTCCCGGTCGAGGACCGTCCAGGGCATCAGGCGGGCGAAGCCGTGCGCGGCGTTGCCGGTCCCGGGCTCGGTGATCGCGAGCTGCCTGCTCTCACCGTCGAAGTCGTACCTGCCGTCGCGCACCCGGTTGGGCCAGGGCAGCAGCAACTGCCCGGCGCCGCCCACCGGCCGCGCGTCCGCGGGGTACGACATGACCAGCGGCCGTTCGTCGTAGGTCAGGGCGCGCAGGCCCCCGCCCACCTCGGTGAGGGTCGCCGCGTATCCGTGCGCGGCGATCGTGTGCTGCGTGCCGGTCGGGGGAACGGGTTCGCGAACCGCTGGTTCTGTCATGAGAGGGATTTTCCCATCCGTCCCAGGACACTCACAGAGGGCGCTCTCGGGCTGTGAGCCCGGCGGACCGGGCCCACGTCCTGGGCGTCACGAGGAGAGCGTCTGGCCCGTCAGTCCCTCCTGCGCGGTGAGAAGCGCGCGCAGCTCCTCCGCGCTCTCGCCGCATGCGGTCATGATCAGGCCCCGGTCCATCTCGATCCGGGACAGCGACCGGGTCAGCCGGGTCGCGTACCAGCGGCCGGCGTCGCTCCTCCAGATCGACCATCGACCGGCGTACTCGCTGCTCAGTTGTCTCCAGGCAGCGTCCTCGGCTGAGAACCGCACTGGTCACCACCTCCAGGCTCGGTGCCGGGAGACAACGGTGTGCTCATCCGGACACGATTGGTAGTGAAAAGCGGTCTCCCCCTTCGGGCGGTGCCGCCACCCCGGCATCGGTGAAGATCTTCCGCCGGTTGCGGTGACTTCACCACGACTTGATCCCTGTTCCTCCCGTACCACCCGTGTCATGCCCGGCCCCGGAACGACGCTGGTGTTCGCGGGGCAGGGGTGGCCGGGCGTACGGCGATGCCCGCAGCAAACGTCCCCTCTCTGGTCACACCGGACACGGTTTTACTACCTTGCCGGACGGAAAGTCAGGGGAGAGATTCAAGAGAACCGATATCCAGCGAAGGGAAGGTCACCCATGCCCGGACTCCCTCGGCTGCCGTTCGAGCGGCCGGACGTCCTGGAGATATCCCCCGGCTTCGGCGAGCTGCGGGTCAGAGCGCCGATCACCAAGGTCACGACCGCCATGGGCGACGAGGCGTGGCTGATCACGGGCTACGAGGAGATCCGGCAGGTGTTCGCCGACGACAGGTTCGGCCGCTCCCACCCGGCCCCCGAGACCGCGGCCCGCCTGTCGAACAACGCCCTGCTCGGCGGCCCGACCGGCGAATACGCCACGGAGCGGTCCGTCCACAAAGAGATGCGGCGCCTGCTCGGCCCCGCGTTCTCGGCCCGGCGCATGCGGAGGTTGTCGGACCGGATCGGGTCGCTGGTCGGGAACCTGCTCGACGGGCTCGCCGAGCAGGGCCCGCCCGCGGACCTGCACGCCGGCCTGTCGCTCCCGCTGCCGATCCAGGTGATCTGCGAGCTCCTCGGCGTGCCGTACGAGGACAGGGACAGGTTCCGGGCCATGGCCGAGGCGATGACCGACCTGACCCACCCCGAGCGGTCCGCCGCGGCCCAGATGGAGATGAACGCCTACACCTACGAGATCGTGAAGGCGAAGCGCGACGACCCGGGCGAGGACGTCTACTCCGACCTGGCGAACGCCTCGCTGCCGGAGGACGACGTCGCCAGGATCGCGGGCGGCCTGCTGTTCGCCGGCCACGAGACCACGGTCAACCAGATCGACTACGGCGTGCTGCTGTTCCTGCGCAACCCGGCCCAGCGCGACGCGCTGCTGAGCGACCCCTCCCTCGTGGACGGCGCGGTCGAGGAGATCATGCGGGTCGCCTCGCCGAGCGAACACGGGCTGGTGCGCTACGCGCACGAGGACGTCGAGGTCGCGGGCGTGCTGATCCGGGCGGGCGAGCTGGTCATGCTGTCCACTCCGGCGGCCAACAGGGACGAGCGCGCCTACTCCGACCCCGACATGTTCGACATCCTGCGGTCCGATCCCCAGCCGCACGTCGGGTTCGGCCACGGGCCGCACCACTGTCTCGGGGCGTCCCTGGCGCGGATCGAACTCCGCGCGGTCTTCGGCTCCCTGTTCACACGCTTCCCCACGCTGGCGCTCGCGGTGCCGTACGAGGAGCTGCAGGCGCACACCGACAGGCTGGCCGGAGGGTTCCCCGCGCTGCCCGTCACGTGGTGAACGTCAGCAGGGTCATGGTCACGTCCCGCGGCGCCCGCCCACGACGCTCTCGGCGCCCACCGGCCCGGCGGCTTCGGCGTCGGCGAGCCGCCGGTACGCGCGGTCGCGCAGCCGCAGCACCACCGTCGCCAGCAGCGCCGCGACCAGCGACCCGGTCAGGACCGCCAGCTTGACCTGGGCGTCGCGGGCCGTGCCCAGGCCGAACGCCAGCTCGCCGATGAGCAGGGACACCGTGAAGCCGACGCCGGACAGGATCGCCAGCCCGCCGACGTCCACCCAGGCCAGCCCCTCGTCGATGTCGGCACGGGTGAAGCGGGCGGTCAGCCAGGTGGCCACCATGATTCCCAGCGGCTTGCCCACGACGAGCCCGACGATGACGCCCAGCGACACCGGGTCGCCGAGCAGGTTCGTCACACCGCCCAGCCCGGCGAGCGGCACCCCCGCGGACAGGAACGCGAACAGTGGCACGGCCACCCCGGCGGAAATCGGACGGAACCGGTGCTCGAAGTGCTCGGCGAGCCCCGGTCCCGCTTCCGGGCCGCCCGCCTTCTCACTGCGCAGGACGGGTACGGCGAAGCCGAGCAGCACCCCGGCCACCGTGGCGTGCACCCCCGAGGCATGGACGAGCCCCCAGGTCACCCCGGCCAGCGGGAGCAGCAGCCACCACGAGCGCACCCGCCGCTGCACCAGCACGGCGAAGACTCCGAGGGGCACCAGCGCCGCCAGCAGCGGCAGCACCGACAGGTGCGACGTGTAGAACACCGCGATGATCACAATGGCCATCAGGTCGTCCACAACGGCCAGGGTGAGCAGGAACGTGCGCAGCGCGGCGGGAAGCCGCCGCCCCGCCACGGCGAGCACTGCGAGCGCGAACGCGATGTCGGTGGCCGTCGGGGTCGCCCACCCCCGCGCCTCGCCGTTCATGAGCGAGTTGACCAGCAGGTAGAGCAGGGCCGGGACGATCACACCGCCGACGGCCGCCGCGACGGGAACGGCGGCCCGACGGGGATCGCGCAGGTCCCCGGCGACGAACTCGCGTTTGAGTTCCAGGCCGGCGACGAAGAAGAAGATCGCCAGCAGCCCGTCCGAGGCCCACTTGGCGAGGCTGAGGTCCAGGTGCCACGCGCCCGGCCCGACCGTAACCGAGCGCAGCCCCGCGTACGCCTCGGACCAGGGCGAGTTGGCGAAGACGAGGGCCGCGACGGCGGCGATCAGAAGCAGCGCGCCACCGATCGTCTCCTTGCGGAGGATGTCGGCGATGCGCCGGGTCTCGGCCCGGGAACCGGGACCGAGGAGGGACAGTCGGCGGGTAGGTGCCACAGGCGCTCCCTTTTCCGGGATTGGTTCGACGACCGCCGACCAGACTTCCCGGCACCCCGCGTCCATCCTATGACCCTTCCGGATTCAGCCGCGCTCGATGCCCAGCCGGCCGTCCGATGCCGGGTGCCCGGTGCCGGGTGCCGGGCCATTCGGTGCCAGGCCACTCACTTCCTGGCCTTCCCTGCCAGTGCGGCGGACGGCCGATGCGTGGGTGATGTCAGAAGGGCGGCTCGTCAAGTTCGCGCGATGGCGCCGCTACCTCCGAGCCCGGTTGTGGAGCCTCCTGCCAAAGTGCTGGTTCGGGCATCGGGGTCATGGTGGGGGTGTCGGCAAGGTCGCCGAGGTATCGATAGGGCGACGGGGTGCGCCGGCTTCGGGGATACGGATCGCAGGCGGAGATAATGATCTTCGGGAGAGGGCTGGGGTAACGGTGCCCCAGCGGGCTGGTCCAGATGACCAGGTGAGGGCCGGCCGTGCTGACGCTCCAGCCGCCGTGGTGCCGGGCGCGGTGGTCATGGCGGCAGGCCAGGTGAAGGTTCTCCGCCTTCGTGGGCCCCTGCTCCGCCCACGGGAGGATGTGGTCCTGGTCGGCTCGGGTGGCGGGCGTGTGGCAGCCGGGCCAGGAGCAGACCCGGCCCCGGATTTGCACATAGCGTCGTAAGGCCGCACCGGCCTGCCGCCGCCGCTCCGAATCCGATGCGCCGCCCTGCAGCCCCTCTGCTCGCCTGCCCGCCGCACCATCCGCCGCATCATCCGTCGTGCCGTCCTCGTGCCAGCCCTCGTGCCAGCCCTTGCACCGGTCCTCGTACCGGGCCTCGGCCTCATCGCGGTCCTGGGCGCGGCCGCCCAGGGCGTTGCCGTCGAGTGCGGGATCACCCAGGCGGGCGGTGCCGTCAGGTGCAGCACAGTCGGGTGTAGCGCAGCCGGGTGTAGCGCAGCCGGGTGCAGCACAGCCGGGTGCAGCACAGCCGGGTGCGGTGCCGTCAGGTGCAGCGGCCCCCTCGCCGAGGTTAAGGAGGGGTGTGGCGTGGGCGGACAGGTCGGCGACGACCGGTGCCCATGCCCCGAGGACGCCGACCGGCTGGGCGGCCAGCACCCGCAGGCGGCTGACGGTGATCTGCAGTTCGACGATGCCGCCGCGCCGCCGGTCGCGGGTGGGGCGACGCTGGCCGGGGGTGTGAGGGCGGGCCCGAGTGAGTCCGGTCAGCGCCAGGTGGCCGTCGTCGTGACAGATGGCGTATCGCCATTGCCCGCCGAGCATGTCTGCGACGATGCGTCGGGCCAGGCAGGGGTGGATCACTCCCCAAGCGGGCAGGTGGGCGGCATGCTCGTCCAGGCCGAGCAACGTGGTCAACTCGACCCGGATCTCCCGCACCGGCCACCCTCCGGCGCCCGCCCAGACACCGGTATCCGCCTCTGCACGAGCTTGGACATGCCGCAGCCCCGCTCTGTCGGCCCCTGCCTCACACGGCCCGGCCTCACAGGGCACGGCCTCACAGGGCGCGACCTCATCGGGCCCAGCCGCATCGGGCCCAGTCCCGCCGCGTTCGGTCTCATCATCAGGTGCGGGCGCCCCAGGCGCTGGTTCCTCCGACCCTGCCGGGTGCGGGTCCGTTGAATGTGATCCGCTCGCGGGCGACGATCCGCCAGAGTCAATCCCCGGGCGCCTACACGTATCGACGTCGCGGTCGCCTTCGGCCGCGTCCCCGTAGGCGTCGGTGAAATCGGCAGCGCCGCCGGTGCGACCGCCGTCCCTTTCATCGAGGTCGCCATCAGGGTGCACGCCACCGCCGCCGCAGAAACGGTCGAGGTCAGTGCCAGGGCTCACGCTGCCAGCGCTACCGGGGTGGTCAGGATCGTCGTCGCCTCCGGGGGCGTCGTCACCGTCGAGGTTGTCGCCGCCGCCGTGGGGATCGTCACCGCCGGGATCGTCGTCACCGTCAGGGGTGTTGCCGCCGCCGGGATCGTCATCACCGCCGGGGGTGATGCCGCTACCGGTATCGTCGCCACCGTCAGGGTTGTCGTCACCGCCGGGAGTGTTGCCGCCGCCGGGATCGTCGCCACCGTCGGGGGTGTTGCCGGCATCGTCTTCTGGGGTGCCGAGGGGGTCGGTGGTGTCGTGGAAGGGGTGGCAGAGGATGTGCGTGATGATCTCCTCATCCGACATCCCCTCGAAGGTGCCGTCCAGGCTCCCGAGGAAGAGGTCCACCCGGATGTGATCGATCGGACGGCGGTCACCGGCCCGCTTGCACGCCCGAGCCAGCTCATCGATTCGGTCGCACCCGGCCGCCGCCCGATCCAGGGGCAGGTCCAGCCCGGACACCGTCGCGGTGCCGTCCTCGTTGCGAGTCCCCACCACCCGGCGGCGGCGTACCGCCTCGGCGTACCGGCGCTCCGCCCAGGCGGGATCGATCGCCAACGCCAGGCGCTGGATTCGCTCGATCAGCTCCCCCACCGTCCAGGACGACGCCTGGGGCACCAGCTGTTCACACACCAAGGCGGCTTGCTCGTCGGTCAACCCAACGGTCCAGCGGACGAACGCCACCGCCCGGGGTTCGTCCAGGGTCCCGGCCAGCATCGCCTCCCCCAGGATCGGCAACCGGCGGTGGACATTCCAGGCCAGCTCGAAGGTCGAGTCGGCGCGGCGGCGTGACCACACCAGCGCCGCCCGCGCCTCATCCGGGCCGAACTCATCCGGCACCTCCAGCCGCGCCACCTCGTCACCCGAGAACGAGTCCCGCAGCCCCACCTCCAGCAAGGCCCGCAAGAACCACGCCCGGTCATGACATATCTGCCGGTAGGC
Organism: Microbispora bryophytorum; assembly: GCF_006874465.1. Classification (GTDB taxonomy): domain Bacteria; phylum Actinomycetota; class Actinomycetes; order Streptosporangiales; family Streptosporangiaceae; genus Microbispora; species Microbispora bryophytorum. The sequence goes on from NZ_VIRL01000009.1 coordinate 43,930, forward strand.
CGCTTTGAGCACCTCAACCGTGTCGAAGCCCGACACGCGCTCCACGTTCACCGCGGCCAGCAGTCCGGCCAGCTCCGCACCTGGAGGGATCAGCGTGAGCCCGTCCGGAATCGGCACCGCGGTTCGCGGCGGTGGAAACACGCCGGCCGTGCCCATGCCGAACGAAGAGGAGGAATGGGCATGATCTGAAGCGGCCGGCACAGGCGCCGCAGGCGATACAGGCGACGAGGACGACGCGCCGGGCCCGCGGGGCGCCAACGACAGGGGCCGATGGGTCCGCCCCTGAGGAGCGGGGGGCGGCGGAAACAAGGCAGGCGCGGACGGGCCTGGCATCGGCGGGCACCCCCTTCCACAACCGGAGACGAAAGCACGACGGGTTCCCGGCCGCCCGGACCGGGACTTACTCACACAGACTCGGCTACTTCATCAACCCGGCACATGGGCCACAGACCAGAGCACCAACCATGCTCACCCGTAACAACTACTCCAAAGACTAACCGAACACATGCTCGAAAACAAGCCTGACCGGCACAAACGTGGGGTCACAACCCAGTACGGCCCGCAAACCTTGGGGAGGGAGGTGAGCGACAAAGAGCGAGCGACAGGAAGCCACACGGCGGACAGCCGAGCGGGAGACAGCCGAGCGGTAGAGGGCGAGGGCCGAGCAGAGGCTCAGACTTGACGCCGCGAAAACTCCGAACCTGCGCGGAAATCTGAACCGGGCATGAGAGGGCCGTCCCGGCGGCAGGCCGCAGCGTCCTCTTGATCGAGAAGACGCGGTCTTCACGCCCTCTGTGCGCACCCCTTCAGCACAGCGCTGGGCGAGCCGCCGACGTTGCCGATGACGGTCGCCCCGGCCTCCCAGGACGGCATCGAAGCGACCGCCCACTTGCCCGAGGTCTTGGGAATGCGGTCCTCCAGCATCTCGGGGTCATCCGCATCACACGGACCAGCGAGGCGATGCCGCCGTCGACGAAGTCCTTGAACCAGGCCGACCAGCGGGCTTGACGTCGCGGGCAAACAGCGGCCGGTCCCTGCACTGTGCGCGCCACAGGTCCCCTACGCTGCGCTCACGGTCCGTGAACCGGGGGGAGGGGCGCGGTGGGGCGCGGTGAGCCGCGGAGACGACGAGCACATAGACAAAGCCCAGGCCGGCAGTGCCGACCTGGGCTTTCGTCTGGTGCGCCGCCAGGGACTCGAACCCCGGACCCGCTGATTAAGAGTCAGCTGCTCTAACCAACTGAGCTAGCGGCGCCTGCGATGTCGGTAACCTTAGCAGCCCCGCGAAGGTCGCGCACATCGCTCACTGATCGAAATGTCGTGACTCAGCTCCGCCAGGCGCCGCTGGAGAACGGCACCGGCTCGCCGCGCAGGCCCGGCCCGTCGCCCCACTTCGTGATGACGTACTGGATCGGGATGTGGCCGAGGTCGCCGCCGACGGTCAGCGTGTCCTCGTTCCAGTCGGTGCCGGTGAGCTCGGCGAAGGTCTTGCCGTCGATGTCGAGCATGACGCCGCTGTCCGACGGGACGCCCGGGCCCCGGTCGCCGATGAAGAACTTGGCCTTCCTGCCCTTGTAGAAGATGTAGCCCTCGGTGCCGAGCGGCCAGCTCGGGCTGGCGAACATCCCCTGCTGCATGGGCTTGCCGATGGCCGGCAGACCGGTGTCGCCCTGGCGGCCGGAGGCGTCGTCCCAGAAGTACGAGCCGGTGGTGCTGCCCTGGAGCAGGACCTCCTCGTGCGCCGGGATGGCGAGGGAGGGCTGGCGCGCCGGCATGGCGGCGGAGATGTTGACGGCCTCTTTGACCGGCTGCTCGACGGGCGCGGGCACGGCGGCCACGAGGGACGCGGTGACTGCCGCCGCACCGACGAGCGTGGCCGCGGCGGTGAGGCGTCGGTTGCCACGCACGTCAAACAGAGTCTTCATCAGGGCTGGGGATCTTTCGTGAGACGACAGAGAATGGCCATGCGTCATCTAGGGACCTGCATGCGGCAGACCGCGAAGACGGGCCACGTGTCCGGGCAGGAGATGTCAGTCACCCGGAGGCGTGTGCGCTGAAGCTATGGCGATCGGCCGGAAGGCCGTCGTGAGTCAGACGTGTGATCCGAGATGCCTTGGCTCGGAGATCGATGTGGGGTCACCCACGGTGATCTCCTCTCCAAGTCCAATCCAGCCACCGGTCGGCGGCAAATAGGACACTACAGGACGAGTCAGGATGTAGCAAAGTAAAAGCCGCATACCGCCCAGAAGATCTACCTCTGGGTCCCGTTTCCCCCAAGAGGGGCCCCCTGCCCGCTGCCCTGCCTCATTGATCCCGACGGCGCGTGACGGAGATCCCCTCCGCGTACGGCAAAGCGCGCAGGCTTTACGCCAAGAGACCGCAAAGGAATTCGCCGGAGACGGCGCGCAAAAGCGGCCCGCCGCAAAAGCGGAGCCGCTGAGCAAAAGGAAGATCGCCGGTTTACGAAGGCAAAGGCCATTGTCCCGGAGCGGTCGCGCACAGATTCGCCCCTGGTCCGTACGGGGCCGCCCCCTGGTCTGTACGGGGCGGGTGGGAGGGGACGGACGGGAGGAGAACGGGTACAGGACCCTGGAAATGCCGGAGCCGGGCAGTCCCCCAACTGCCCGGCTCCGGATCAAAGCGGTTCCGCCAGGAATACCCTCCCCAAAGGCACCGGCGGGTCCCCCGCTTTCCGGACGCGGTTCCCCCATCCGCGTCCTTTTCAAGAAAGTCTGTCGCCCTCTCCCGAGGACTTGCTTCAACCCTACAAGGGGCCTTGTCATGAACTCGTCATCGGCAGGTTGATTTCCGGCCTACATCCGAACGGGCATCGCCCGCCCGTGCTACCTCCCGAGGTCCAGCCTGACCTCGGTGCCCTTCTGGAGCGACCGGCTCACCGTGCAGTGACGCTCGTGGACCCGCTCGGCGACGGCCTCGAAGACCTCACCGGTGTCCTCCGGGGGCAACTCCACGTCGTAGGTCACGGTGACCGAGCGCAGCAGCGTCGGGCTCTCCTTGTCGGCGGAGACCTCGACGGCCAGCCGTACGAGCCGATGGCCGCGCTTGGCGGTGAGCGGCTCGACCGTCATGACGTTGCAGCCGCCGACGGCGGCCAGCAGCAGCTCCACCGGACTGAACAGGCCGTCACCTGAGCCCATCGTGATCTCGGCGCCACTCTCGTTGCGGGCGACGAACCCGTCCTCGGTCCGCTCGACGCGTACAGAGCCCATGACCTCAGCCTACTGGCAGCGCCAGCCGGACGAGCGTCCCTCCGCCGGGGGCCGGGGTGGCCGACACGCTGCCGCCGTGGCTGTCCACGACCTGGCCCACGATGGCCAGGCCCAGCCCCGATCCGGGCAGCGCCCGCGCCGAGGGCGCGCGGTAGAAGCGGTCGAAGACGTGCGGCAGGTCGTCCGCGGAGATGCCGGGGCCGTGGTCGCGCACCGTCAGCACGCCGCCCCGCAGCGACACCTCGACCAGGCCGCCGGCCGGGCTGTACTTGGCCGCGTTGTCGAGCAGGTTGGCGACGGCCCGGGCGAGCCGGTCGGACACGCCCCGCACCACCGTCGGCTCGGCCGACACGGAGTACGCCGTCGACGGCCAGTGCCTGGCCGCCCTGGCGACCTCCCGCTCCACGAGCTCGTCGAGGCGCACGCTCTCCACGAGCACGGCGGGCTCCTCGTCGCGGGCCAGCTCGACCACGTCCGAGACGAGCGCCGTGAGCTCCTCCAGGCCGCTCACCACGGCCCGGCTCACCTCCTCGTGGACCTCCTGCGGCAGGTCGCCTCTCATCAGCAGCTCGATGTTGGTGCGCAGGGCGGTGAGCGGAGTGCGCAGCTCGTGGGAGGCGTCGGCGACGAGGCGCTTCTGCGACTTGGCGGAGCGTTCCAGCGCGTCGAGCATGGCGTTGAAGCTGCGGGCCAGGCTGCTCAGCTCGTCGTCTCCCGTCACGTCGATGCGCGTGGTCAGGTCACGGGTGGTCGCCACCCGCCCTGCCGCGTCCTTGAGCGCGTTGACCGGCCGCAACGCGGCCCGGGCGGCCAGCCAGCCGAGCGCCCCCGACAGCACCAGGCCTCCGAGCGCCACGGCGAGGAAGGGCCAGCCCAGGTCGTCCACGTCGGCGAGAGCGGCCAGCACGCCGTTGGGGGGCGGGTCGCCGTAGCCTCCGTAGCTCTCGTACGTTCCGTAATGGTCCATCGCCCACTCGACCCGGCGGCAGGTGATGACGTACGCGGCGACGATCACGACGATCACGCTCACCGCGCCGGCCAGCGCGGAGGCCATCGCGAGCCGCCAGCGGAGCTTCACCGCTCCTCCCCGGCGGCGGGAGCGGCGGCGGGCTCCCTGAGCGCGTACCCGAGGCCGTGGACGGTGTGGATCAGCCGCGGTTCGCCCCCCGCCTCGGTCTTCTTGCGCAGGTAACCGATGTAGACCTCCAGCGGGTTGGACCCGCGCCGGAAGCCGTAGCCCCAGATGCGTTCGAGGATGAGCTGCCGGGTCAGCACCTGGCCGCCGTTGCGGATCAGCAGATCCAGCAGGGTGTATTCGGTTCTGGTCAGGTCGATGAGCCGCCGGCCGCGCCGGGCCTGCCTGCTGTCGGGCAGCAGGACCAGGTCGGCGAAGCCGGCCTCCGGGGGCGGCGCGGTGCGGCGTAACAGGGCGCGCACCCGGGCGAACAGCTCCTCCAGCGCGAACGGCTTCACGAGGTAGTCGTCGGCGCCCGCGTCGAGGCCGGCCACCTTGTCGCCGATGCCGTCCAGAGCGGTCAGCATGAGCACCGGCAACCGGTTGCCGTCTCCGCGCAGCGTCCGGCAGACCTCGATGCCGTTCATGCCCGGCATGAGCACGTCGAGCACCACGAGATCGGGCGCCGCGCCGTCGATGGCGTCGAGGGCGCCCATGCCGTCCCCGGCGGTCGCCACGCCGTACCCCTCCACGCGGAGCGCCCGGGCGATCGCATCGCGGACCTCGGGTTCGTCGTCGACGACAAGCACCTGTGTCTTGACCACGCCGCCATTGTGACGTGCGGAGGTGAGAAGTTGCTGAGCGCAGCCTCCAGGCTCAGGCGTCGGGGTGTTTGGACAGATAGTCGATGTAGACCGGCCGTAGCGCGTCGCCGAGCTCGCCTTCGCCCGCCCCGATCGCGTCGCTGAGCAGCGCCGAGACCCTGCTGAGGTCGTTCGCGCTCTCGTCGCTGTTGCCGCTGGCGGCCTCGGCCGCCGGGATGACCTTCAGCAGATCCCACAGGAATCCCAGGTCCCCGTGCCGTACCGCGTAGCGCACGGCGCGGTCGTGCAGCTCCTTCGCGGGGAGCGACTCGATCTCTTCCGCGTCCATTTCGATCTCACCCCCAACTCACCGGTTTCCCCCCGGTTTGCCGCTCATACCCCCGAGAGGGGAGAAAGACCGCCGGAATCGGATGAGATTTTTGCCGCCTCTCCCCGCCTCCGGGCACAGGCCGCCCATTCCGGCCACACGCGAGCCGCGCACTCTTTGCCGTGCCGTGGAAGGATCCTTGAGGTGAAGGTCATACTCAAGATCATCGTGGTGGCCGCGGCCCTGTGGGCGTCCACCAAGCTGGTGGACGGCATCACCGTCAGCGCCGGCTCCACCGCCAAGCAGATCGGCACCCTCCTCGCGGTCGCGCTGATCTTCGGCCTCGTGAACGCCGTCATCAAGCCGATTATCAAGACGATCGGCTGCGCGTTCTACGTGCTCACGCTCGGGCTGTTCGCCCTGGTGGTGAACGCGGCCCTGTTGCTGCTCACGAGCTGGCTCGCCGAGCAGCTCGACCTCCCCTTCCACGTCGACGGGTTCGTGGCCGCCTTCTGGGGCGCCATCATCGTCGGCGTGATCAGTTGGGTCCTCAACATGATCCTCGGCGACGACTGACCGGTCCCGGGGCGGGCGTGCCATCCGCCCCGGGTCACACCCGCCCGCAAAGCATGTATTCTGAGTAGGGAATACCGGCTTAGTTGAGGGGTGGGCAGATGAGCGTGGACGTGCACCAGCACCTGTGGACGCCGTCCCTCGTCGACGCGCTGCGCCGCCGCACCCGCCCCCCGTACCTGGACGGATGGACGCTCGTCCTCGACGGCGAGCCGCCGTACGAGGCGGATCCGGCCGACCACGACGTGGAGATCCGGCGTAGGCGCAACGCCCACCTCGACCTCGCTCTCGTCTCCCTGTCGAGCCCGCTCGGGATCGAGCACCTGCCGCCGGAGGAGGCGTGGCCGCTCATCGACGCCTACCACGCCGACGCCCGCGCGCTGCCCGCGCCGTTCGGGGCCTGGGCCGCCGCCCCGGTGACCGACCCCGATCCCGTACGGCTCTCGCACGCCCTCGATCAGGGCCTTGCCGGGCTGCAGCTTCCGGCGACCGTGCTCGGCGACGCCCGGGGGCTGGCCCTGGCCGCCCCGCTGCTCGACGTGCTGGAGGAGCGCGGCCTGCCGCTGTTCGTCCACCCGGGCCCCGCCGCCGCGCAGGGCCCGGCCTGGTGGGCCGCCGTCGTGCCGTACGTGCAGCAGATGCACGCCGCCTGGTACGCGTTCGAGGCGTTCGGCCGGCCCCGGCATCCCCGGCTGAAGGTGTGCTTCGCGCTGCTGGCCGGGCTGGCCCCGCTGCACAGGGAGCGCCAGTTGAGCCGGGGCGCCGCCGGGCGCGGCCTGGTGGACCCCGACCTGTTCCTTGAGACGTCGTCCTACGGCCCCCGGGCCGCCGACGCGGTGATCCGCGAGCTCGGGATCGACGTCCTCGTCGCCGGGAGCGACCAGCCGTACGCCGAGTCGGCGTGGCCGGACCCCGGCGACCTCGCACAACGAGCTGTCGATCATGCCGTCCGCGTGGCCAATCCCGGCCGCCTGCTGTCCCGGAAGGAGTCGCACCAATGAGCACGCCCACGATCCAGGAAGGCGCGCTCTGTGCCTTCTCGGCCGATCCCATCGGGGACCTGCCCGCCCGCGCGCTCGACCGCCGCGAGCTGCTCGCCCTGGTCGAGGACTTGGCCGCCCGGCCCGAGCTGTGGCGTCACCACCTCAAGTTCGAGGGCGCGCAGGACGGGGGACGCCACTACGTCTCGCTGCACCGCGACTCGTACGTGGACGTGTGGCTGCTGTGCTGGCGGCCCGGGGACGACACCGGCTGGCACGACCACGACGTCTCCTCCGGCGCGGTCCGCGTGGTGGCCGGCGAGCTGAAGGAGTGCAACCCGCGCATCGGCGGCGTCCACCTGGAGACGCCGGTCGTGGAGGGCGAGGCCTTCTCGTTCGGGCCCGACCACATCCACCGGCTGACCGGCGAGGCGCCCGGCTCGGTCTCGATCCACGCGTACTCGCCACCGCTGTGGCGCATGGGGCAGTACTCCATCACCGACGACGGCACCATGCGCCGTCTTTCGGTCGGATACGCCGACGAATTGCGCCCGCTCGACCCGGCTTAGGGCGACGCGGGTAGTTCGGTCATTACCGACGGTGACGCTAGGCTTCTGCCATGACCAGCGTGCTCGATGACTGGCTCCAGCCCCGCCAGGGAGGCGGGGCCGGGGGCGTCTCCGATCGGTTCTCCCGGCTCCGGCCCCCCGCCGCCGCCGCCGAGCGGCGGGACGGCGAGGACGACGCCGGCCTCATTTTCACGGGCCCCCAGACCCGATTCCACGAGCGCATGACCTACGGCCTGCGCACGGCCCTGAACGCGCAGGTCCCCGGCGACCTGGTGGCGGTCAGCCGGATGGACGTCCTGCTGGGCCCTGATCGGCGCGCCCGTCCCGACGTGTCCCTGGTGGACGACCTCGCCGCCTCCGACGACGGGAGGACCTGCTATCTCGCCGAGGAGGTGCGCCTGGTCATCGAGGTCGTCAGCCCCGACGCGGCCGCTTCGGACCGCGACCTGCGGCCGCGGCACTACGCGGCGGCCGGCATCCCGCACTTCTGGCGGGTCGAGAGCACCGACTTCCGGCCCTTCGTCTACTCCTTCGAGCTCGACGCCGACGGCGCCGGATATCAGGTGACCGGCGTCCACCACACCCGCCTCACGGTGGACTCCCCCTTCCCCATCACCATCGACCTCGATCGGCTGCCGCGCTGACTACGTCCGCGTAGGGCGGGCGGCGAGCATTCCCGATACCAGTTGGAGGGCGCACGCCCCCAGCCCGGCCAGCAGGGGCACGGTCCAGCCGCCGGACAGCTCGTGGAGCAGGCCGAACGCCAGCGGCCCGATCGCGGCCAGCAGGTAACCGCTCGACTGGGCGACCGCCGACAGCGCGGTCACCGAGGCCGGGTCGGGCGCCCGCAGCGTGATGATCAGCAGGGCGAGCGCGATCGAGGCCCCCTGGCCGAGCCCGAGGACGATCATCCACAGCCACGGCGTGGTGGTGGGCGCGAGCAACACGCCCAGATATCCGCCGATCGTCAGAAGCGCCGCCACCACCACGTGCGGCGTCTGGGACCGGGCCCGGCCCGCGTGCAGGGGGACGGCGAGCGCCGCGGCGATCTGCACCAGGTTCGTCAGGCCCAGCAGATATCCCGCCTCGTCGGCGGCCAGGCCGGCGGCCTGGAACACGGTGGGCAGCCAGGCCAGCAGGACGTAGAAGGTCAGCGACTGCAGCCCCATGAACGCCATGACCGGCCACGTCGCCGGCGTCCGGAGCAGGGCCGCGTAGGGGCGGTGGCCGGCGTCGCCGGGGCGGGAACGGCCGGCCCGCCCCGCGGTCGTGGCCGCCGGGTCCTGCGCGGTCCGCCTCGCGCGCGCCGCCCACCACAGGGCCGCCGCCAGCAGCGCGAGCAGAGCCGGCGACCCGGCCGCCGCCCGCCACCCGACCTCGCCGGCCAGCGGGACCATCACCGCCGAGGCGATGGCGGCCCCGCCGACCATGACCGAGACGTACAGACCGGTGAAGAGCCCGATCCTGCCGGGGAAGTGCTGCTTGACGAGGCCCGGCATGACGACGTTCATCACGGCGATGGCCGTGCCGGCCAGGGCGGCGCCGCAGTACAGCGCGGGCACGCCGCCCGCGCTGCGCAGGGCGACACCGGCGGCCACCATGAGCAGACCCGCCAGCAGCGTGCGGTCCAGCCCGATCCGGGTGGCCAGCGCGGGCGCGGCCGGGGCGAGCAGACCGAGGCACACCACCATCACCGTGGTGATGGCGCCGCCCCCGGCAGGGCTGAGGCCGAGATCCCCCATGATGGCCGGGAGGAGCGGCGACACGCCCGCGAGAGCGGGCCTCAGGTTGAGCGCTGCCAGGACGAAACCGCCCACCAGCAGCAAATTTCCCCGATTGTCCGTGATCCCCCTCATCATTCGCCAAACCCTACCGGCCGATGATCCGCCCGGCCGTCCCTCTCCGGGAGCGGCCGGCGCTAGGGTTCGGTCGGGAGGTGGGCGGTCATGGCGGAGGAGCACGTCCAGTCGCTGGCCAGGGGCCTGGCCGTGATCCGGGCGTTCGACGCGGCGAGCCCGGAGCTGACGCTCAGCGAGGTGGCCCGCAAGACCGGTCTCACCCGCGCCGCGGCGCGCAGGTTCCTGCTGACGCTCGCCGGCCTGGGCTACGTGCGGACCGACGGGCGCCTGTTCTCGCTGTCGCCCCGGGTGCTGGAGCTGGGCTACGCCTACCTGTCGAGCCTCTCCCTGCCCGAGGTCGCGCTGCCGCACCTGGAGCGGCTCGTCGCCGAGGTGCACGAGTCGGCGTCGGTCTCCGTGCTGGACGACACCGACATCGTCTACGTGGCCCGGGTGCCGACGGCCCGGATCATGCGCGTGACGATCGCCATCGGCACCCGCTTCCCGGCGTACTGCACCTCCATGGGCCGGGTGCTGCTCGCGGGGCTGCCCCCGGAGGACCTCGACGCCTACCTCGCCCGCGCCGACCTGGAACGGCTGACCCCGCACACCACGACCTCGCCGGTCGCCCTGCGCACCGCCCTCGACCACGTACGGGCCCAGGGCTGGGCCGTGGTGGACCAGGAGCTGGAGGAGGGGCTGCGCTCGATCGCCGCGCCGATCAGGGACCGCGGCGGCCGGGTGGTGGCGGCGCTCAACGTCTCCTCGCACGCCAGCCGCACCACCGTGGAGTCGGCCCGCCGCGACCTGCTCCCCCCGCTGCTCGCCACCGCCGCCAGGATCGAGGCCGACCTGCGCGCCACCGGAGGCGCGAGCCGCGCACAGCCCGGCGACCATCTCTCACCACGAACCTGACAACGTTGTCCGGGATCATCAAATGGGAGATGATCTCTGCGTGGGAGAGACGAGACGCGGCCGTCCGACCATGAACGACGTGGCCGCCGCGGCCGGTGTGGCGCTCAAGACCGTCTCCCGCGTCGTCAACAGCGAGCCCGGCGTCAACGCCGTGACCGCGAGCCGCGTGCAGGCGGCGATCGAGCGGCTCGGCTACCGCCGCAACGACAGCGCGCGCATCCTGCGCCGGGGCCGCACGGCGAGCATCGGCCTGGTGATCGAGGACGTGGCCGACGCCTTCCACTCCAGCCTCATCCGCGCCGTGGAGGACGCCGCGCTGCACCACGGCTGTCTGCTGTTCACCGGGTCGTCCCGGGAGGACGCGGCCCGCGAGCGCGATCTTGTGCTCGCCTTCTGCGCCCGCCGCGTGGACGGGCTGATCATCGTGCCGGCGGGGAGCGACCACGGCTATCTCGCGCCCGAGTTCGAGGCCGGGATCAAGGCGGTCTTCGCCGACCGGCCGCCGGGGGCGGGGTGCGAGGCGGACACCGTCCTGTGCGACAACGCGGGCGGGGCCCGGACGGGCACGGCCCACCTGATCGCGCACGGCCATCGTCGCATCGCCTTCCTCGGCGGCTCCCCCCGGATCTTCACGGCCGCCGAACGGCTGCGCGGTTACCGGCAGGCGCTGGCCGCCGCCGGCCTGCCGTACGACGAGGGCCTGGTGGTCATGGGGGCGCCGGACCCGCCACGGGTGGGGGCCGACCTGACCCGGCTGCTCACGGCGCCCGACCCTCCGACCGCGCTGCTGGCCGGCAACGGCCGCACCACCGTGGAGATCCTGCGGGCGCTGGCCTCGCTCACGGGCTCCTCCGACGCGGGCGCCGCGGGCGGCCTCGCCCTGGTGGGGTTCGACGACTTCGAACTGGCCGACCTGCTGGGCGTCACCGTCGTGGCGCAGGATCCCGCCCGGCTCGGCCGTACGGCCGCCGACCTGCTGTTCATGCGCCTGTCCGGGGACGAGGAGCCGACCAGCAGGATCGAGCTGGCCACGCGGCTGGTTCCGCGGGGCTCGGGCGAGCGCCCTCCCCTGTCCCTCCGGGACCGTACGGCGAGCTGACGCGGGACGGCTGACGCGGGACGGCCGGGCTCGTACGAGGAGATCAGCTCACTGGCCGCTGTTCTTGGCCGCCGCGACCAGCGCCTGCTGGAACTTGGCGACGTCCTTGTCCTGCTGGAACAGGCCGACCGCGTCGGTGATCGCCTGACGCCACTGGTCGTTGGCGACCACGCCGTGCTGGATCGAGCCGGCCAGCTTGTCACTCGCCCACTGCTCCAGGTCCCAGGACAGGTAGTCCTTGTAGAGGGACTGGTCGGCGTCCTTGCGGGCCGGAATCGAACCCTTCAGCGGGTTGAACGCGTCCTGGCCCTCCTTGCCGGCGGCCATCTTCAGCCACGCGATCGCGCCGTCGCGGTTGGGCGTGCCCTTGGGCAGGGTGAAGCTGTCCGACAGCCACATGAAGGTGCCGTCCGTGCCCGGCGACGCGGCCCAGTCGAAGTCCTTGTGCGACTCCTTGCCGAGACCGCCCGGCCGCGGGTTGTGGAAGTAGCCGTAGGCCCAGTCGCCCATGATGTTGAAGGCCGCCTTGCCGTCGGCGACCTGCTTGGCCGCCGGCTGCCAGTCGTCCTGCGGGCTGCCCGCGTACGACAGGATGGTCTTGAAGTTCTCCAGGGCCTTGGTCACGTTCGCGTTGGTCCAGTCGGCGCCGGTCGTCCACAGGGCGTTGTAGGCGTCGGTGCCGAGCGAGCCGAGCAGCACGGACTCGAGCAGGTGCACCAGGGTCCACTGCGAGCCGATCGACAGCGGGATCTTCCCGGACTTCTTGACCTTGTCGAGGTCGGTGACGAACTCCTCGACGGTCTTCGGCGCGCCGTCGATGCCGGCCTTCTTGAGGACCGAGGGGTTGAACCACAGGACGTTGGACCGGTGGATGTTCACCGGCACGGAGTACACCTGACCCTGCACGGTGATCTGGTCGATGAGCTGCTGAGGGAAGACCTCCTTCAGCTTCAGGTCGTCGTACAGGAAGTTCAGCGACTCCAGCTTGCCGCTCTTGATGTAGTCCTGCAGCTCGGCGCCGGCGTGGCCCTGGAAGGTGTCCGGGGGCTGGTTGGCCTGCAGCTTGCTCGACAACAGCGCGCGGGCCTGGTCGCCCGAGCCGCCCGCCACCGCGGCGTCGAAGAACTCGAGGTTCGGGTTCTGCTTGGCGAAGATCTCACGCATCGCCTTGAGGCCGTCGGCCTCACCGGGACCCGTCCACCACGAGAAGACCTCGACCTTCCTCGCGGCCTCGCCACCGCTCTCCTGCTTGTCACCGCCGCCGCAGGCCGAAAGAGTGAGCAGACCCGCAACAGAGACCGCGACGGCCGCCATCCACCGTCGTCTCATCACAACATTCCTTTCACGCTTTCACGAGGATTTCGGGCTCCCCGAAGACACATATGGCTGACAACGTTGTCAGCAGGCCCAATCAACCCACCTACGTCGGCACGCCGTCAAGTTTGTACCGATAACGTCTCTGTATACGATCCTGGCTGGGTGTTAGGGGCGTGCGTCAAAGCGACCACCGCGCCCGGGCCCCGGGAAATTGTCGGTTCGGGCGCTCACACTGCAGGCATGACGGTCACACAACAGGGGGGACCTGATCATCTGTCGGAGGACGACCTGCCGGACATGGCGGACGTCGAATCTCCACAGTGGGCGCGGCACTACGGCACGATGGCGGGGCTGGGCTTCCTCACGGTCGCGCGGCGGCTGCCCCGGCTGATCCGCCAGGCGCTGGGCATCGCCTGGGAGGCGAGTCCCCGCGACACCGTGGCCTCGGTCACGCTGAGCACACTCGGCGGCGTCTTCACCGCCTTCGGCCTGCTCGCCACGACCGGCGTGCTGACCGCGCTGTTCCAGGCGGGCCCCACGCCGGAGCGGATCCGGGCGGCGCTGCCCAGCCTGCTGCTCGTGGGCCTGGCCGCCACCGCGCGCACGGCCCTGCAGGCGGGGGCCGGTTGGGCCCAGTCCCGGCTCGAACCACAGGTCAGCCGGATCACGGAAGAGCGTCTCTACACGCTGACCAGCCAGGTCGACCTCGTCTGCTTCGACGACCCCGAGTTCCACGACGCGCTGCAGCGGGCCCGCATGCGCGGCATGCAGATGGCCGAGATGGTCGTGAGCACGGCCATCGACACGCTGTCCGGCCTGGTCGGCATCGTGGCGGCGGCGGGCGTGCTGGGCGTGCTGCACCCCGTGCTGCTGCCGCTGCTCCTGCTCGCGGTCGTCCCGGACGCCTGGGCGGCCATCCGGGCCGCCAGGATGCGCTACACGACCGCCCTGGTGCTCGTCCCGGCCAGACGGCGCAAGTGGATCATCGAGGAACTGCTGGCGGACAAGGACACCGCGGCCGAGGTCCGCACGTTCACCATGCGCGGTTTCCTGCTGCAGACGTTCGACCGGGTCGCCCGGGGCGAGCAGCGCGTCATCCTCGACCTCGCGCGGCGGCAGACCGTCGCCCGCGTCATCGGCGAGGCCCTGGGCGGTCTGGGGCAGGGCGCGGTCTACGTCACGCTCGGCCTGCTGCTCGCGGCGGGCGCGGTGCCCCTCGCGGTGGCCGGCACCGCGGTGCTGGCCATCCGGTCCGGCCAGACCTCGCTGTCGAGCTTCATGTACGCGACGAACCGGCTCTACGAGGAGGGTCTCTACTTCACCGACTTCCTCGACTTCATCGCGCACGCCGAGGGCCGTATCCCGCCCGCCCGTAAGCGGACGGCCCCCGACGACTTCGGCCGCATCACGGTCGATGAGGTCACCTTCTCCTATCCCGCCGCGCCGGCCCCCGCCCTGCGCGGGGTCTCGGTCCGCATCGAGCGCGGGGAGGTCGTGGCCCTCGTCGGCGAGAACGGGTCGGGCAAGACGACCCTCGCCAAGATCCTCGCCGGGCTCTACGAGCCGGACGGCGGCCGTGTCCGGTGGGACGACGTCGACCTGGCCGAGGTCGATCCCGACAGCCTGCGCCGCAGGATCGCGGTCATCGCCCAGGACCACACGCGGTGGCCGCTGACCGCCCGCCACAACATCACGATGGGCATGGAGAAGGACGAGAGCGAGGTGGTCCGCGCCGCCGAGGTCGCCGGCGCCGACCAGGTCATCGCCGAACTCCCGCGCGGCTACCGCACGCTGCTCGACCGCCGGTTCAAGAACGGCCAGGAGCTGTCGGGCGGGCAGTGGCAGCGCATCGCGGTGGCCCGCGGGTTCTACCGGGACTCGCCCCTGCTCATCTGCGACGAGCCCACGGCCGCCCTCGACGCCAGGGCGGAGCACGCGTTGTTCGAGCGGATCCGGCGGCACGCCGACGGCCGGACCGTGCTGCTCATCACCCACCGCCTCGCCAGCGTCCGCTACGCCGACCGCATCTACGTGCTCGACCACGGCAAGGTCCGCGAGCACGGCACGCACGAGGAACTGATCGCCCTCGACGGCCTTTACGCCGACCTCTACAACCTCCAGGCGGAGGCCTATCGCTCGGCCTGACTCATCTGCCCGGCCTGCTCACCGGCCGGCCGGGCACGTGCGCGTCTCAGGAGGTCTGCTCGCAGTCGGGAAGCATGTCGCGCATGGTGAGCACGTCCTTGTAGTACTGGATCTTCCGCTGGATCCCGCCCTGCTTCTGCCGCAGGTCGGCGATCTGGGCCTCGACCTTGCGGTCGTGCTCCGCCAGCAGCGCGATCCTGTCCTCGATGGTGTGCTCGCCCTGCCGTACGAGCTGGGCGAAGCGCAGCATCTCCGCGATCGGCATGCCGGTGTCGCGCAGGCAGCGGATCATGCCGAGCCAGCTCACGTCGTCCTCGCTGAACCGCCGCTGGCCCGCCGCGTTACGGCCGACCGGTTCCAGCAGCCCGATCCGTTCGTAGTACCGAAGGGTGTCGAGGCTGAACCCGGTCTCCTCGACGACCTGTCCAGGTGTGTACACGCCCACGCCGTTGATCCTGGCACATCGCATCTCGTGTAGATGAAGGCTTTCGTGGACAGGTGGTCGTTTCTGCAGGTGTTTCGCAAGCGGAGCGCAACCCAAGGATTTATAACGGGTCGTGCCACATATGATCCGGCGCCCGCGTCTCCCCAGGGAACGTCCGGGCGGCGTCCCCGATGGAGCAAGTGAGAAATGCGCGGAACCCCCCGCTCGATCGCCGGATTGGTGACCCTTTCCGCCGCGGTTCTGCTGTCGATTCCGATGACCCCGGCCGCCGCGGCGACGCCCGGCGACCACCCGCCCTGCCGTGCCCGCAGCGGCCCGCATCTCGCCGGCAGGGATCTCACCCGGACGACGTTGCCCGCCGACCTGTCCTGCGCGGATCTCCGGGGCGCCAAGCTGGACGGCCTGACCGTGCGCAGCGTGCTCGTCGGGGCCGATCTGACCGGGGCCTCGCTCAAGGGGGCCCACCTCGGGTACGCGCAGATGGCCGGGGCGAGCCTGCGCAAGGCCGACCTGTCCGAGGCCGAGTTGTACTACGCCGACCTGCGCGGCAGCGATCTGCGCGAGGCGACGATGGACGACTCCTCGCCCTATTACGCGCACTTCGAGGGGGCCGACCTGAGCGGGGCCACGATGGCGCGGGCCAAGACGTACGACGCGCAGTTCGACGACGCGAAGCTGGTCGGCGTCGATCTGACCGACGCCGCCGCCTACGGCGCGGACATGCGCCGGGCCGACCTTAGACGGCTCAAGGCGCCGAAGGCCAGGCTCTACGGCGCCACGTTCATCAGGACCGTCCTGCGGCAGGCGGATCTCAGCGGCGCGCAACTGTATGAGTCGGTGATGACCGGCGCGGACTTCAGGGGGGCCGACCTCACCGGGGCCGACCTGCGGGATGTCAGGGACGCCAGGCTGACCGGGAGCAGGGGCGTGCCCAGGTATCTGCCCGCGCCGGGCCCGTCGTGCGAGCCCGGGAGCGGTCAGGACTACCGGGGCTGGGACCTGACCTCGGTCACGGACTTCCCCGACGATCTGAGCTGCGCCGACCTGACCGGAGCCAAGCTGGACGGCGTCGACCTGACGGGGGTCAAGCTGAACCGGGCGATCCTGCGTGACGTCTCCGCCGTCGGGGCGAGCCTTCGCTCCGCGAAGGGCGCCGACCTGCGGGGCGCGCGGTTGCGGCGCGCCAAGCTCGGCGGCGCCGATCTCGCGGGCGCCGACCTGTCCCGGGCCGACCTGTCGGACGCGGCGCTCGGCAGCGCCGTCCTGACGCAGGCCAAGCTGGTCGGCGCCGACCTCCGTGACGCGGAGCTGATCAGCGTCACGGCCGACCAGGCCGACTTCACCGGCGCCAGGATGGACCGGGCGTACCTCCACAGCGGCAGGTATCGCGACGCGGTCTTCCGCAGGGCCGTCCTGACCGACGCCGATCTCAGCGACGCCGGACTGCGGGGCGCCACCTTCGAAGGCGCCGAGGTCACCGGGCTGAAGCAGGACTTCGCCGAGGACATCGACCTGTCGGGGTCCTCCAGCCGCCTGTCCGTCGGCTGGCTGGTCTTCTTCGGCATCGCCGGCCTGCTCGGTCTCTGGATCGTCGCCGGGCTGACCACGGCGAGGGTGCGGCGGAGGAGAGTCGCGAGGGAGCAGGCCGCCGAGCAGGCGGTCCGGTTCGCGGACGCCAGACGCGCGCAGGAGGAGAACGTGACCCGGCTGGGCGAGGAGATCGACGGCCTGACGGACCGGACCGGCGACGTGGACTGGAACGCGGTCCTGGACGCCTACGACGCGGCGAAGGAGGCGCTGGCGAGCGCTCACGACATGAGCGACCTGACGGACGTCGAGACCATCGTGGCGCGCGGCCGCAGGGCCCTCACCCGGGGCCGATGAAAGCCGCTTGTGCTGGAGTACGGCTGCCCGAGGGCGAGCACACGCCGTTGCTGACGTCGTGCCATCTGAACAGATCTTGTGTAGTCATTGAATGAGCGTTTAGGATCCTGAACGTGGCATCAGGAGGACGGACGTTCACGGAGGACGCCCGGAGAGCGCAGATCATCGACTGCACCATCAGGGCCCTCGCGACGCTCGGCTACCGGCAGGCGTCGATGGCGAAAGTCGCTCAACTCGCGAGGATCACCCCTGGGCTCATCTCGTACCACTTCGGCAGCAAGGACGAACTGATCGCTGCTGTCGTCGCCTACGTGGTGAAGCTCGCCACCGACCTGATGGTGCCGCGCATCACAGCGCAGAAGACCGCCTCCGAGGCGCTACGCGTGTACTTCGAGACGAACCTCGAGTTCATGCGCCTGCACCGCGAACCCCTTCTGGCCCTCGTGGAGATCATCACCCACGACCGCCACGGCCCGTACGCCACGCAACAGGAAACCGCGCTCACCGACATCGAGAAGGTGCTGGCCTGGGGACAGCACACCGGTGAGTTCCGGGATTTCCCACTACGGCCGATGGCGATCGCGATTCGCGGCGCCGTCGACGCCGTGCCCGGTCACCTGCTGAACGACCCCGACCTCGACCTCCGCGGCCTGGCCGTCGAGCTGTCCACCGTCTTTTCTCTCGCCACTAGGAGAGCACCATGACGCCAGCGCTGGAGATCAGCGGGCTGACCAAGCGATTCGGCGACAAGCTCGCCGTCGACACCATCGACCTCAGCGTCCCCCCGGGCTCCTTCTTCGGGCTTGTCGGCCAGAACGGCGCCGGCAAGACCACCACCCTGTCCATGGCCGTCGGCCTGCTGCGGCCCGACGGCGGCAGCGCCAGGATCTTCGGCGAGGACGTCTGGTCCGCCCCCGAGCGGGCCAAGGCCATGGTCGGGGTGCTGCCCGACGGGCTGGCCATGCCCGAGCGGCTGACGGGGCTCGAGGTGCTCACCTATCTGGGCCTGCTGCGGGGGCTCGACAAGGAGGTGGTGGCGCGACGGGCCGAGGACCTGCTGGCCGTGCTGGAGCTGGACGGCGCGGAAAAGACGCTGGTCATCGAGTACTCGACCGGCATGCGTAAGAAGATCGGGCTGGCCACCGCACTGCTGCACGCGCCGCGGCTGCTGGTGCTGGACGAGCCGTTCGAAGCGGTCGACCCGGTGTCGGCCGCCACGATCAAGACGATCCTGCGCGGCTTCGTCGCGGGCGGCGGCTCGATCGTGCTGTCCAGCCACGTCATGGCTCTGGTCGAGCAGCTGTGCGACCGCGTCGCGGTGATCGACCGGGGCACGGTGGCCGCCGCCGGCACGCTGGACGAGGTGCGTGGCGCGAGCTCCCTGGAGGAGACCTTCGTCGAGCTCGTCGGCGAGCGGGACAACGGAATCAAGGAGTTATCGTGGCTGTCGCGCTGACCACGCTCACCATGGCCCGGATGAAGGTCGCGATGCTGCGCCACGCCTTCCGTGGCACCCGGGCGCAGACCGCGGGCACGGGCGCGGTGCTCGGCGCACTGCTCGCGGCGGGCACGATCTATCTGGCCTTCACCGATCCGGACCTGCTGGCAGCCGGGTACGCGGTCTGGCTGCTGGGCTGGATACTCGGCCCGATCTTCATGGGCGGCGGCGACGAGACGCTGCGTCCGGAGTACTTCTCGCTGCTGGGCCTGTCACCGCGCCGGCTGGCGGCCGGGCTGCTGGTCTCGGCCTTCGTCGGCGTGGCGCCGCTGGTGAGCCTGACCGCCCTGCTCGGGCTGCTGGTCGCGGGCGTCAGGCTCGGCGTCGCCAACGCCCTGGTGGCGGTGCCGGCGACGGCGCTGCAGCTGGCTGTCTTCGTGCTGCTGTCGAAGGTCTCCGTGGCGGTGGTCGGGCTGGCGCTGCGCACCCGGCCGGGAGCGATCGTCTCCGGCCTGCTCAACGGCGCGATACTGGCGGCGCTCGGCCAGATCTGGGTCTTCTTCATGCTCTTCGGCCAGACCGGTGTGCCCGCCGTGGTCTGGTACCTGCCCTCCGGGTGGGGCCTGCTGGCCGTCCAGGGCGAGTGGTGGGCGCTTGGAGCGCTGGCCCTCCTGGCGCTGCTGCTCCTGGGCGCGTGGGCCGCGCTGCTCAGCAGGCGTGCGGGCGCCGCGCGACCCTCCACCCGGGGCAGACGCCCGATGCGGGCGGCGACCGCCAACGGCGCGATCGTCGCCAAGGAGCTGCGCACCTGGTCGCGCGACCTGGTGCGCAACCACCAGCTGACCTTCGCGTTGTCGTACGGCGTCTGCTTCGCGGCCAGCCCGCTGGTCCTCGGCTGGGACGGCATGCTGCCGTACGCGGGTCCGATCTTCATCGTGATGGCCGCGGCCATGACCTCCAACCTGTACGGCACCGACGGCACCGCGCTGTGGCTGACGCTGATGACACCGAGCGCGAGCGACGTGCGCGGCAGGCAGCTGGCCTGGCTGTCGGCACACGCGCCGGTGGCCATCGTGCTGACCGTGGCGTTCACCGCGGTCACCGGTGGGCCGTGGCCCCTGATCCTGGCGCTGCTGCCCGCCCTGCTGGGCGGCGCGACCGGGCTGGTGCCGCTGGTCTCGGCGTACGGGCTGGTGCCCGGCACCGACCCGCATCGCCGCGCGGGCAACCCGCTGCGCACCAGCGAGGACGACGGCGGCCTGACCGGGCTGGCCTATCTGATGCTGGCGCTGGTGCTCCTGACGGCCGTGCCGGCAGGCCTGGTGGCGATCTGGTACGGCTGGGCCGGCGTGGCCGTCGGCGTCGTGACCGGCGTGTTGTGTCACTGGGGCTTAGGCCTGCTCGCCGAGCGGCGACTGCGGTCGCAGGGCCCGGAACTGCTGGACGTGATGCGGTCCGGCCGCAAGCCGCAGGCGACGATGAAGTTCCGCTTCGAGGAGCTGTCCAAGACGCACAAGACGATCGCCTGGTTGTGCTTCGGCTTCGGCGCCATCCCGCTGGTCCCCCAGGGCATCATCGCCGCCGTCTTCGTGACGAACGGCATGCTGCGCCACACGTGGTTCCTGGCCACGTACATGCCGTCCGGGCTGCGCTATCCGGTCGCGGCGGCCTTCGTCGCGCTCGGGCTGGCCATGTACGGCACGGGCGTCTGGGTCGTCAAACCACGGTCATCTCGATGAGGCGGCCGGCCGTCACGAGAACCCGAGCAGGCTGTCGATGCCAGCCTTGACCTGGTCCCCTGTCAGTCCACATCCGACGGTGAGGTGCGTGAACAGGCTCGGCACGAACGGCGCGAGCAGCAGATGGGCCAGGACCGTGGGGTCCGATTCGGGTCTCATCTCGCGCATCAGCACGGACACATGCGTATGCATGGCGAGGTAGGCGCCGCTCTGATAGCGGGCTCCCGGTGAGGCGGACTCCGCCGCTCTCATGATTTCGCCCTGCTCGATGATCCGGTCGGCGACCACGTGGAGGAAGGCACGCAGCCGATCGGCGGGCGGAGCGCCGGGGCCAAGGGGTGGTGGGCCGGTCATGAAGGCTTCCTGGAAGCGCTGCTCACCATCGTCGAGCACCGCCAGCAGAAGGCGGCTCACGTCACCGAACCGGCGATAGACGGTGCCGACGCCCATGCCCGCGGCGTGTGCCACGGCGTTCATGGTGACGGCTTCGGGGCCCTGCTCCGCGATCAGGCGGGCCGTCGCGTCGAGGATCCTGCGCCGGTTCCGGGCGGCGTCCGCGCGCTCCGGCAGAACCTGTCCGGTGACGGGAAGCTCGCTGCGGGCCATGGTCCAGAGGCTACCGGACCGGAGATCCGGTTCCGGTTTGCAAACCGGATTGTTATCCGATTTACTGCCAACGAACCGGATAGCTATCCGGTTGATCGTCGTCGTTCGGAGGAGACGTCATCATGAGTGCCAAGATCGCTGTCATCTACTACTCGGCCACCGGCAACGTCCACCAGCTCGCCAAGGCGGTCGCCGAGGGCGCGGAGAAGGCCGGCGCCGAGGTCCGGCTGCGCCGGGTCGCCGAACTGGCGCCGGACTCCGCCATCGACGCCAACCCGGCCTGGCGCGAACACGTCGAGGCCACCAAGGACGTCGAGGTCGCCACGCTGGACGATCTGGTCTGGGCGGACGCCTACGCCTTCGGCTCGCCGACCCGTTACGGCAACATCGCCTCACAGCTCAAGCAGTTCATCGACACCACGGGCGGCATCTGGCAGCAGGGCGTCATGGCCAACAAGCCCGCCACCGGGTTCGCCAGCGCCCACAACGCCAACGGCGGCAACGAGTCGACGATCCTCGCTCTCTACAACACCTTCCACCACTGGGGTTCCATCATCGTCTCGCCCGGTTACACCAACCCGGTGGTGTACCCCGCGGGCGGCAACCCGTACGGCACCGCCCACCCGGGCGGCGCGGGCGCCCCGTCCGAGGACACTCTCGCGGCCGCCCGCTACCAGGGCGAGCGCCTGACGGACATCACGACCCGCCTCCTGACCGGCCGGCCTGCCTGAACGGCGGCATGCCGCACGTGCTGACGGTGACCTGCACAGGCTCCGAGGAATAGGCCGCTCCCTCCGTTCGCGATCACGTCGCTGTCTCGAACGGCACCACGCGAGCGGCCTCTTCCTGCGTCTCGGGGCAGACGGCGCCGTCGTCCCGGGGCGTCCGTGCCGCTCCCGCGTCCGCGCCGCGAGCGACAGGATCCTGTCCGACCTACGCCAGGCACTGGCCCGCACACCGCCAGAGGTGACAGAGGAAGAGGCCAAGACGATCAGAGTCAGATACGGCCTGCTCTGACGACATCCACTGGCCATCCCGCTCAACCCGACAGTGACCCCGCCGGCGATCGCAGGACCTGCGGCTTGCCGCTTCAGTGCAGAGTCATGCTCTGCTGCTCGCGGATGCGAGCGTGAGGAGTTCGCGTAGCTCGCCGACGGCGGGCCGCTCCTGCCGGTCACGTGGTGCGGCGTGCAAGACCATACGCCCGGTCTCGATGACGTGGTGGCTGCGGTATTCGGGGGCGAGCCGGTCGATCAATGTCGCCGCCTGGCGCATGCCCTGGTCGACGCCGCCCTGAGCGACCGTGCACAGCGCCTCGTGCAGGCGGACGTTCGCGTCGTACTGGTCGTCGTGGGTTGATCGGAGAAGGTCGTCGCGTGCCCGGTCCGCCTCGGGCTCATTACCCGACCCGGCATGCACCCAGCTCTCCGCGAAATGGATCCGGTTGGGCTTGCAGAAGCCGAAGGAGTCCGCCGCCACACCCGCCGAGGCCAGTCGCAGCAGGTCGTCCAGCGCCGTACGCGCCTCGTCGTGCCGGCCGAGCACGGCAAGGGCCTTGGCCCGGGTGGTCTGGAGGTCCACGGTCGGCCCTCCGGCGATGCGCTCGGCGCTCTCGACGAGGCCGAGCACGGTCTGCGGGTCGCGCTGGCCGTACAGGCCGTGACCGGCCTCCTCGCCGCGCACCAGCAACCGCAGTCGAAGATCTCCCGAGGCGACGCACCGGGATCCACCGGATTCGGCCTGCGCGACATGCCCCTCCCAATTGGCGATATTGGCTCCGCTGTTCGGCCAGCTCAAAACCCTTAAACGACCTCTGATGCCGCCTCAGTATGAAGGGGAAACGGCACTTCAGCCCCGAACATTCGGGGTCATGAAGTTAGCGCAGGTGATCTGAAAGATAGCGGCGCACGAGGCGTTTGCATTCGGCGATGAGATCGGGGTCGCCGCCGGGGTGCGCACGGAAGGCCAGCTTGAGCACGGCGTCGGCGGCCTCGACCGCGACGACGAAGGCGCGGGACAGCCCCTCGCCGGGCGCGACGCCGAGCAGGTCCACGATCAGGGAGCGCAGGCGGTCGGCGACGACCACGTTGTTCTCCAGCGCCTCGTCGAGCATCCGCTGGGTGCCGGGCAGGGCGGGGCCGCCGGGAGTGGCGAGCACCTCGCCGAAGTCCACCACGCCGAAGCCGGGTGTGCTCCGTTTCATGCGCACGAACTCGTCGACGACCAGGTCCACGACGCCGGTCCAGTCCGACAGCGGCTCGGCGGCCAGCCGGGAGGTGATCCGGTCCAGGTACGCCTCCAGGTTCCGCAGCGCGAGCGCGCGGACCAGGCTCTGCTTGTCGGTGAAGAACTGGTAGAAGGTCCCGATCGGCACCTCGGCCCGGCGGGCGACCTCCTTGGTGGTCAGGGCGGCGTATCCCACTTCGTCGAGCAGCAGGGCGCACTCGTCCAGCATGCGCTCGACCCGCTCCTGGCTGCGGCGCTGGGAGGGTTGTCGGCGGAGTGCTCCCCCTGTTGTCATTCCGCTATTGTCTCCCGCTTTTCATACATCCGAGTTAACATGAGTTCTCCTCATATTAGCGGAGAGAGGCGGCATGATGTTCCTCTGGGGAACGGCCACCGCGTCGTACCAGATCGAAGGAGCGGTCACCGAGGACGGCAGAGGGCCCTCGGTCTGGGACACCTTCTCCCACACTCCCGGCCGGGTTCGCGACGGGCACACGGGCGACGTCGCCTGCGACCACTACCACCGCTACCCCGAGGACGTCGCGCTGATGGCCGGCCTGGGCGTCAACGCCTACCGCTTCTCCATCGCCTGGCCCCGGGTGATGCCCACCGGCGCCGGCCCCGTCAACCAGGCCGGGCTCGACTTCTACGACCGTCTCGTCGACGCGCTGTGCGAGCGCGGCATCGCTCCCGTGCCGACGCTGTTCCACTGGGACCTGCCGCAGGCGCTGGAGGACGAGGGCGGCTGGCTGAGCCGTGGCACCTCCCGCCGTTTCGCCGACTACGCCGCCGTCGTGGCCGAGCGACTGGCCGACCGCGTACGCATGTGGATCACGCTCAACGAGCCGTTCGTCCACATGGTGGAGGGATACGGCCTGGGCATACACGCCCCGGGCAGGGCGCTCATGTTCGACGCCCTGCCGGTGGCCCACCACCAGATGCTCGGACACGGCCTGGCCACGCAGGCGCTGCGCGCGGCCGGGGTGGAGCAGGTGCTGATCACCAACAACTGCACGCCGGTCTGGCCCGCCTCCGACTCGCCAGAGGACCTGGCCGCCGCCGAGACGTACGACATCCTGCACAACCGGCTGTTCAACGACCCGGTCCTCACCGGCGCCTACCCCGATCTGTCGGCGTTCGGCGTAGAGATCCCGGTGAGACCCGGTGACCTGGAGACGATCGCCCAGCCCCTCGACGGGCTGGGGATCAACTACTACAACCCCACGCGAATCGGCAGTCCCCGGGACGGCCTGCCGTTCCGGTTCGAAGAGATCTCCGGCGTTCCCACCACGGCGTTCGGCTGGCCCGTCGTCCCCGACGGCCTGCGCGAGCTGCTCGACTCCCTCAAGGCGCGGTACGGCGACGCGCTGCCGCCCGTCTACATCACCGAGAACGGCTGCTCCTACGACGGTCTGGACGACCAGGAGCGGATCGCCTACCTCGACGGCCACATCCGGGCGATGCGGCAGGCGGACGTGGACCTGCGGGGTTACTTCGTCTGGTCACTGCTGGACAACTTCGAGTGGGCCGAGGGCTACCACCAGCGGTTCGGCCTGGTCCACGTCGACTTCGAGACCCAGCGGCGCACCCCGAAGGCGTCCTACCACTGGCTGCGGAAGTTCCTGGAGGCTCAGAGCACCGACACGTGAACGTGGTCGTAGTGGTTGGCCGTGATGCCGCCGCGGTCGGACATCATCCGCCAACCGGCACGCGTACGCATGTCGTAGTAGCGCTGCTGCCAGATGATGTACATGATCCCGTACTCGCTCGCGTGCTGGATGCACCACTGCGCGAGGGCGTCGCCGCGCTCCTTGGCCACGGCGTCGGGCATGCGGCCGCCGCTGCTCATCATGAAGTCGCAGGCCCGGCCTTTGCCGTGCTCCCCCGGGTCGCCGGCCCGCAGGCAGCCCACGCTGAAGGGCATCGGGAACTGCGACATGATCACGTTACGTACGGTGACCAGGCGTTGCGTCAGGCCGCTGCCGGCGTCGGGGGTCTGGAAGCCGTACTTGGCCATCAGCCGCTCGACCTCTCCGCGCCTCGACTTGAGCTCCTTGATGTGGGCCTGCAGCTTGTCGATCTCGTCGGAGGCCGCGGCGGCCGCCTTCTTCTGCTTGACGACGAGACCCTTGACGCTGTTGAGCCGCTCGGTCCTGGCGTTGCCCAGATAGGCCAGCGTCGCCAGCGAGCTCGGGTCGGCCGACAGGGAGAAGAGCCGGGAGGCGTCCGCGCCCCCGCTCATGTACGAGGTCTGGGCGAACGCGGCCACCTGCCGCTGGGCCGCGACCAGGTCGCCCTTCAGCTTGTTGACCCTGCCGGACGCCTTCTGCACGGCCCTCTTCGCGTCCTCCAGGCTGAGGATCTCGCCGCGGTACTCCTTCTGGAGCGCGGCAGCCTCCTGGGTGAGCTTGCGGAGCTTGGCCTGCTGGTCGGGCTCGGCCTCGGCGGTGAGTGTCCCCGAGACGGCGCCCGAAACAGACGGTGCGACGAGTAGCGCGGTGGTGACCACCGCCAGTCTGGCCCAGCGTCCCGACCGCACGCGACCTCCACTCGGATTCGGCCTGAAACTATAGAAGACGATCTTTACGTCTGCTACCGGAACAGGCGAAACTCTTGGGCTCAAAACGGACAACTGCCGGTTTTTCCGTGCTGTAACCAATTCGAGACTTACGCGACGCCTTACCGCACTTGAACACAATTTGACCCCGACGGAGATTCGGGAGATCGTCACCCCCCACGAAGGGCTCACCGATGTCCCGACGAGAGATCGTCTCGACTCTGGCCGCCGCGGTTCTCGGCGCGGCGCTCCTGCTGCCGGTATCCCCGGCGCAGGCCGGCCAGGGCGACTCGCTCCCCCCAGCGGACCAAGCCGACCTCTACCAGCTCGACAGCGCGCCCGGCACCTCCAGCACGCTGACCCAGAAGGGCTTCGACGTCGTCCAGCGGCACCTCGCGGGCGACAAGGAGCACGTCGAACTGACGGCGACCCCCGCCGAGCTCAAGAAGCTCCAGATCCTCGGCTACCGCCCGCAGCCCGTGCGCAACCCGCAGGGCCAGACGCAGTCGCAGGCCGCGAAGGCGCAGGCGGCCGGCGGATACACCGTCTGGAAGTCCTACTCGGAGAAGGGCGGGATCGCCGACCAGCTGCGATCCATCGCGGACGCCAACAAGGACATCGCGAAGCTGGAGACGATCGGCAAGACCCTCCAGGGGAGGGACATCCTCGCGCTGAAGCTGACGAAGCTGGCCCGGGTACTGCCCGACGGCGTCAAGCCGTCGGTGCTCTACTCGGCCACCCAGCACGCCCGTGAGTGGATCGCGGCCGAGGTCGACATGCGGCTGCTGAAGTATCTGGTGGCCAACAAGGGCAAATCCGACGTCGGCCGGTTGCTGACCACCACCGAGGTGTGGTTCGTGCCGGTCGCCAACCCCGACGGCTACGACTTCACCTTCACCGAGGGCAACCGGCTCTGGCGCAAGAACCTCCGCGACAACGACGGCGACGGCCAGATCACGGGCAACGACGGCGTCGACCTCAACCGCAACTTCCCCACCCGCTGGGGATACGACGAGGAGGGCTCCTCCGGCGTCTTCAGCAGTGAGACCTACCGCGGCGCCGGCGCGGTGTCCGAGCCCGAGACCCGGGCCATGGACGGCCTGCTCAAGCGGCTGCGTTTCAAGGCGCAGGTCAACTACCACTCCTTCGGCCCGCTGCTGCTCTATCCGGAGGGCTGGCAGGTCGCGACGAAGACCGCGGACGATCCCGTCTACCTGGCGCTGACCGGCACGGACGAGAACCCGGCCGTCCCCGGCTTCGACCCGGGGGTCGGCGCCGAGCTCTACACCACCAACGGTGAGACCACCGACCACGCGCACAAGGCGTACGGCACGCTCGCCTGGACGCCGGAGCTGGAGGAGGGCTGCGACGGCTGCGGCTTCGTCTTCCCCGACGACGAGGCGCTGGTGCAGGCCGAGTTCGAGAAACAGCTTCCCTTCGCGCTCGACGTCCTCAAGTCGGCGCCGAACCCGAGCGAGCCGGTCAGCCACCTCGGCGCCACCGTGCCCGACTTCGTGGTGGACGCGTTCGACGTCAGCTACGGCACCGACCAGGTCGTGCAGGTGAACGCCAAGCGCAAGCTCGGGCCCGTGTTCCTCGAATACCAGATCAACGGCGGCCGCACCAAGATCGCCCCGACCTCCGAATGGAAGGGCGGAGAGCGGTACGGCGACGGCTACGACACCTACTTCCACCAGCTCAGGGGCACGGTCAAGGGCGCGAAACCCGGCGACACCGTGAAGGTGTGGTTCCGCTCGGTCACCAAGAAGAGCGAGGAGTTCACCTACAAGGTCGCCACGGACGTCGGCGGCAAGGTCCTGATCGTCGCGGCGGAGGACGTCACGGGCATCAGCCCGGCCCAGGGCGTCACGGAGGCGAAGTACGCCGACGACTACGCCAAGGCGCTCAAGGAGGCCGGCTACTCCTCCGACGTGTACGACGTGGACAGGAACGGCCGCAAGGCGCCCCACCCGCTCGGGGTCCTCAGCCACTACAAGGCCGTGGTCTGGGAGACCGGCGACGACATCATCCCCCGTGCGTCCGGGCAGCCCGGCGGCAGCGCCGCCAACCTGGCCGAGTCACTGGAGCTGGCGTTCCGCGACTACCTCAACGAGGGCGGCAAGCTGCTCGCCACCGGAAAGTACGCGCTGTACGGCCAGAACACGAACGGCTCCTACTGGTACGAGCCGGACTACCCGGCGCAACCCGAATGCACGACCCTGAGCAAGCCACCGTGCCTCTCGCTGAGCAACGACTTCGTGCAGTACTACCTGGGCGCCTACACCTACGTGGAGGGCGGCGGCCAGGACGCCGGCGGGAACACGCTGCCGCTGCGGGGCGCCGGCGGCGCCTTCGCCGGTTTCACCGGCACGCTCAACGGCGGCGACTCGCCCGGCAACCAGGACCGCACCGCCTCGTTCGTCACGACCTCCTCGGTCCTGCCGGCCGACCGGTTCCCGCAGTTCGCCGCCTCGGCCCCGCTCAAGTGGCAGTACGACACGGGATCGCCGTTCAGTCCGCACACCGGCTCCTGGGACGTGCAGAGCGGTCAGGCGGACGTGTCCTACAAGCGCCTGACGAGGACGATCGACCTCACCGGCAAGACCAGTGGCGAGCTGTCGTTCTGGACGTCGTACAACACCGAGCCGAACTGGGACTTCCTGACCGTCGAGGCGCACACGGCGGGCCAGGACGACTGGACGACGCTGCCCGACGCCAACGGGCACACCTCGCAGGAGGCGGGCGACAGCTGCGCCAGCGGCTGGGTGGACATCCATCCGTTCACCGCCCACTACCAGACGTACGACGGCGCGTCGTCCTGCACCGCCACCGGCACGACCGGCGCGTGGCACGCGGCCTCCGGCTCGTCGAACGGCTGGCAGCAGTGGTCGGCGGACCTGACGGCGTACGCCGGCAAGAAGGTCGAGGTGTCGATCTCCTACATCAGCGACTGGGGCACCCAGGGCCTCGGCGTGTGGCTGGACGACGTGACCGTCAGGGCCGACGGCGCGACCGTCGCGGAGACCTCGTTCGAGGACGACCTGGGCGGCTGGACCGTCGCCGGGCCGCCGCCCGGGTCCTGGGTCGCGCTGAACGACTGGGTGCGCAGCGACCGCGCGCTCGACGACGGCGCGGGCATCACCACGAAGGACACGGTCTACTTCGGCTTCGGCGCGGAGGGCGCGACGACTCAGGCCATGCGGACGGACCTGATCCGCCGGGCGATGACCCACCTGCTCGGACGAGCGCGTCCGTAGAACCCGGGGTCCGGCCCGCGCCACCCGGCCCACGCCGCCCAGCGCGGGCCGGTGCGGGCCGGTGCGGGCCGGACCCCGGCGGCTCTTGCCAAGGCCGACCAGAACATGGTTCGGTCTACTGAGTGCGCGAAGACGCGCCCGAGCAGGAGGCAGGCATGTTGCAGCACGACACGCTGTTCATCGGGGGCGACTGGGTGGCCCCCGCGGGCACGGACACGATCGAGGTGATCTCTCCCCACAGCGAGGAGGTCGTGGGCCGCGTCCCGGACGGCACCGCCGCCGACATGGACCGCGCCGTCGCCGCCGCCAGGGACGCCTTCGACAACGGGCCCTGGCCGCGGATGACGATGGCCGAGCGCGCGGCGATCGTGGGACGGCTGGCGGAGATCTACGAGGCGCGTCAGGCCGAGATGGCGGAGATCATCACGGCGGAGATGGGCTCTCCGATCACGTTCTCCCAGCTCGCCCAGGCGCCGCAGCCGCTGGGCATGCTCAAGTATTACGCCGGCCTCGGCGCGACGTTCGCCGAGGAGGAGGAGCGACCCGGCATGTTCGGCCCGGTGGTCGTCCGCCGCGAGCCGGTCGGCGTGGTGGCGGCCGTCGTCCCCTGGAACGTCCCCCAGTTCGTCACCATGACCAAGCTGGCCCCGGCGCTCGTCGCGGGCTGCACGGTGGTGCTCAAACCGGCCCCCGAGACGCCGCTCGACTCCTACCTGCTCGCTGAGATGATCACAGACGCCGGCATTCCGGCCGGGGTCGTCAACATCGTCGCGGCCGGCCGCGAGGCGGGCGAGCACCTCATCTCCCACCCCGGCGTGGACAAGGTCGCCTTCACCGGCTCGACCGCCGCCGGCCGCAGGATCGCGTCGATCTGCGGCGAGCAGCTCAAGCGCTGCACGCTCGAACTCGGCGGCAAGTCGGCCGCGATCATCCTGGACGACTGCCACCTGCCCGGGGCCATGGGCTTCCTGTCGATGGCCTCGCTGATGAACAACGGCCAGGCGTGCGTCGCGCAGACCCGCATCCTCGCCTCCCGCAACCGCTACGACGAGGTCGTCCAGGCCGTCGCCGAGATGGTGACGAGCCAGCAGGTGGGCGACCCGGCCGACCCGGCCACCGGGATCGGGCCGCTGGTGGCCAGGCGGCAGCAGGAACGGGTCGAGGGCTACATCAGGGCGGGCATCGAGGAGGGCGCCAAGCCCGTCGTGGGCGGCCTCGACCGGCCGTACGACCGGGGCTGGTACGTCGCCCCGACCGTCTTCGCCGGGGCCACCAACGACATGCGCATCGCCCGCGAGGAGATCTTCGGCCCGGTGCTGACGGTGATCCCGTACGAGGACGAGGCGGACGCGGTGCGGATCGCCAACGACAGCGACTACGGCCTGTCGGGCTCGGTCTGGACCGCCGACACCGACCACGGGATGGACGTCGCCCGCCGGGTGCGCACCGGCACCTACGGCGTCAACATGATGCACACGCTCGACCCGAACACGCCGTTCGGCGGCTTCAAGGCCAGCGGCCTCGGCCGGGAGCTCGGACCGGAGGGCCTGTCGGCCTACCTGGAGACCAAGTCCATCGCCCGCCTGGGCTGAACGCGTCCCTCCGGCCCGGTACGGCGTGCGTGCCGCACCGGGCCGGTGAAACCGCCCAGCGCGCCCCCGCGACGCTGGGCCACACCGTGTGAAGGTGTGCGCCGATCCCCCAATCGGCGGCACGGATGGAAGGGTCCGAATCCGCACAACCCGTATAGACGACCCTTATAGGGTTTTGGTTCGCGAGATCCAATGACCAATTTTCCGGACCAGGTCAGGGGTGGCCGCCGCCTCCGCGTGACCGTATCCGGACTCGATCCACAGCTCCTTCGGCTCGGCGGCGCACTCGTACAACTGGTAGGCGTGCTCGGTGGGGAAGAACGGGTCGCTGTCGCCGTGCACGATCAGCAGCGGGGTGGGCGCGATCAGCGCCGCCGCCTTGTACGGCGGGAGGGGGACGGGGTTCCATCCGGCGCCCGCGATCCTGGTGCGCTTGGCCAGCCGGGCCGCCAGCCGGCCGTGCCAGCGTTCGATCGCCCAGTGGACCTGGCGCATGGGTTTGGTGCCCCGGTAGTACCAGCGGGCCGGGCCGCTCACCGACACCACCCCGTCCACGCCCCGGTGCAGCGCGGCGTGCCGCACGACCACGGCGGCGCCCATCGAGAAGCCGACCGTGGCGATCCGGCGGTAGCCGATGGCGCGGGCGTGCTTGACCGCCGCGTCCACGTCGAGGACCTCCAGGTCGCCCACCGTGGACTGGCCGCCGGATCTGCCGTGCCCCCGGAAGTCGAACGACACCACGCCGCCGAACTTCGACAGCACGTGCACGATGCGCCGGGTGTCCGGCCCTCTCCACGTGCCGGTGAAGCCGTGCGCGACCACGATTCCGAGATCGAGTGAGCCGTTGGGCGTGTGCGCCGCGTCGATGCGGACGCCGTCCGCCGTGCGCAGCATCGCCCCGAAAGCAGCAGCGAGAGCCATGCCCCCGACCTTATTTCCCACCGCTTCACCCCCTGTGCGACGGGGATCTCTCACAGGTCGGCCGTCGTACGCAGCCGGTCCCAGGCGACCCTCAGCGTGATCTCCTCGTCGTCGTATGACTCGATCTGGTCCCACTCGGCGTACCGGATCTCGCCGTGCATGCGCCGCACGAGGGCGCCGAGCAGCGACGGCCGCCACAGCCCGGGGCCGCGCTCGTACCCGAAGAGCCGCCCGGCACGCCGCCGGGCGATCAGCAGCCCGGCCGGCCGGAACGCCTGCTGGACCTCCGCGAGCAGCGGCCCGTCCTGGACCAGGCGGACGTCCACCGTGTTGCCGGCGACCTCCCCCGACGGGCCGCGGACCGTGCGGCCGAGCAGCCCGGCGAGCCGCATGGTGCCCGGCCTGTCCTCCCGCCTCTCCCTCACCCTGAGGGCGTTCTCCGGCGCCTCCCGCCCGCCGTCATCGGGAGCGTCCTGCTCCTGAGTACCCGCCGCTCCCGGGATGCGGCTGACGACGTTCCTGGTCAGCCAGCGCTCCAGCGCGAGGTCCTGCCGGTGGCCGGCCACTCGTACGGCGCTGCCGATCTCGGTCACCGCGCTCATCTCGATGCGGTACGGCCCCGGCCGCTCCTCCCCCCGGAAGAGGCGGTCGGTCTCGGTCATCAGCCATCCCGGCAGGCCGCCCAGCCGCGGGCCGAGCGCCAGCGGCCCGGACAGGATCGCGGTGACGTACGGCCGGTCGCCCGGCCGCACCTCCAGGTCGTCCACCTTGCACAGCAGGCGGTCGTCGCTCTCCCTGACGACCTGCCGGTCGAGCAGGTGCAGACGGGCGTGCAGCACCCGCGCCGGCTCGCTCATCGATGCCTCACCCTCCTCTCGCCGCGCCGTCACTGCCCCGCCTTCGTCGCGAGCATCAGGGGGATGGCCGCGAGCGCCACGACGAGAAGCAGCACCATGTAGAAACTTCCCAGCAGGTTGCTGAATCTGCCGTTGACCTTCTCCCCCATGTAGTCCGGATCGTTGGCGATCATGAGAACCGGCAGGTAGGTGAGCGGAAGGGCCGCGGCCGAGAAGACCAGCGAATACTCGGTCACCTTGATCGGATCGATGGTGGTGAGGATCAGCGCGGTCGCGACGATCACCGAGGCCAGCACGGTCACGTGAAACCGGGCGGCGCGGCCTGGCGCCACATACTTGCCCCACTGCCAGCCGAAATACTGGCTCAGCGAGTAGCCCGACGACAGGGCGGTCTCCAGCGTCGCGCCGAACGTGGCCGCGAACACTCCGAGGATCACCACGCCGAGCCCGATCCTGCCCAGTCCCTCGGCGACCGGCAGCACCATCTGCCCGAGCGAGTCCGGCTCGGCCGCGACCGGCATGAAGACGGTCGCCGCGCACGCCGCGATCGTCAGCGACAGCACGCCGCCGAGGGGGAAGCCGACGAACACGTTGGCCCGCGCCGTCACCAGATCCTTGCGCGTCCACTTCTCCTCGACGCCGCCCGAGGAGAAGAAGAACACCTCGTACGGCGTCATCGCCCCGCCGAGCAGCGCGATCGCGTAGTAGAGGTAGGTCGGCACGCCCTCGTCCTGCGGCGGCCGGACGAGCTGCGTGGTCAGCGCGCCCCAGTCGGGCCCGAGCTGCCACAGCGCGACGAGGAACACGACGAGCGCGAGCCCGGCCAGCCCGAAGACGCGCTCCATGGTGTCGAACTTCACCCGCCACATGACCAGCCAGGCGACCAGGGCCACGGGCGGCACCCACAGCAGATAGTTGAGACCCGTCACCAGCTCCAGCGCGAGCGCGGCGCCGCCGATCTCGGCCGCGAGCGTGAGCACGTTGATGAAGAACGACGCGCCGAGGTTGACCAGTCCGGCGCGCGGGCCCATGCGCTCGCGGACGAGGTCGAAGACCGGCCGCTGCGACACCGCCGCGATCCTGCCGGACATCTCGGCGAAGACGCAGATCCCGATGATCCCGACGACCACCACCCAGGCGAGGGACATCCCGAACCTCGACCCCACGACGGCGTTGGCGACCAGGTCGCCGATGTCCACGAAGCCGCCGAACGCCGTCAGGATGCCGAGCGTGACCCCGACGAGTCTTTTCACCTGTGCTTCTCCGCGAAGTCGCTCAGCTCGCTCGCGAGCCTGTCCAGATCCCGTAAGGCCGTTGCCGGGTCCTTCACCCCGTCGCGGCGTGCCTGGATGAGCAGGTCCTCCACCTCGCTTTCGGCCTTCTCGGTGAGGCGCAGCACCTCGTCCCTGATCCGGTCGGAGGCGTCCGAGGGCGGCTGCACCCCGCCGAACTGGTCGTTCACGCTGCTCAGGTCCTGCACCGCCTCGGTCAGCAGGACCTCGGCGTACGGCCCGGTTATCCGCTCGCGGTACGCGACGGCGGAGCGGGCGAAGCGCACGGCCGAGACGGCCGACTCCGCCGTCTTCCCGGCCTTGAGCGCGTAGTCGTGGTCGTCCCACGCGGGACTGACGCAGGCGGACAGCAGGAGTGACGTCAGGAGGGCGAGCAACGCCGGCCGAGCCTGCGAGATCATGTGCGCCGCCGCAGCAGGAGGTAGGCGAGGACGAGGATCGGCACGAGAAACTCGGCCCAGGCGATCAGCAGAACAAGACCTTCATCCGTCACAGCCGACCCACCTGCCCGAACGGCGAGCCTTTAGACAGGTCCCTGGCCGGCGGCGCGTGGCGGCGAGCGGGATCAACTAAAATGGCTGGGCCGCATCATGCGGCGGATGTGCGTCTCGCTTCGGTCCCGGGACGCGGACGACACCCCGACGAACCAGAGCGAGAACTTGACTATGCCTATGAACACCCGCGACGACCTACGGAACATCGCGATCATCGCGCACGTCGACCACGGCAAGACCACGCTGGTCGACGCCATGCTCTGGCAGTCCGGCGCCTTCCGGGCCAACCAGGACGTCGACGAGCGCGTCATGGACTCCAACGACCTGGAGCGCGAGAAGGGGATCACCATTCTCGCGAAGAACACCGCGGTCAGGCACGGCGGCATGACCCTGAACATCATCGACACGCCCGGCCACGCCGACTTCGGCGGCGAGGTCGAGCGCGGCCTGTCGATGGTGGACGGCGTCGTGCTGCTGGTGGACGCCTCCGAGGGCCCGCTGCCGCAGACCCGCTTCGTGCTGCGCAAGGCGCTCGCCGCGAAAATGCCGGTGATCTTGTGCATCAACAAGGTGGACCGGCCGGACGCCCGCATCGCCGAGGTCGTCGACGAGGTGTACGAGCTGTTCATCGACCTCGACGCCACCGAGGAGCAGATCGACTTCCCGATCGTGTACGCCTCGGCCAAGGCCGGGCGGGCCTCGCTGGAGCGCCCCGCCGACGGCGGCATGCCGGACTCCCCCGACCTGGAGCCGCTGTTCGAGACGATCAAGAACACGATCCCGGCGCCGGTCTACGACCCGTCCGCGCCGCTCCAGGCCCACGTCACCAACCTCGACGCCTCCAGCTACCTGGGCCGTATCGCGCTGTGCCGCGTCCACCACGGCACGATCCGCAAGGGCCAGCAGGTCGCGTGGTGCCGCACCGACGGCAGCGTGCAGCGCGTCAAGATCTCCGAACTGCTGATGACCGAGGCGCTGGAGCGCAAGCCCGCCGAGGAGGCCGGGCCGGGCGACATCATCGCGATCGCCGGCATCCCGGACATCATGATCGGTGAGACGCTGGCCGACCCCGAGGACGCGCGCCCGTTGCCGCTGATCACGGTGGACGAGCCGGCGATCTCCATGACGATCGGCACCAACACCAGCCCGCTGGTCGGCAAGGTCAAGGGCGCCAAGGTCACCGCCCGCCTCGTGAAGGACCGTCTCGAAAAGGAACTGGTCGGCAACGTCTCGCTGCGCGTGCTGCCCACCGAGACACCCGACGCCTGGGAGGTGCAGGGCCGCGGCGAGCTGGCCCTGGCGATCCTCGTGGAGCAGATGCGCCGCGAGGGCTACGAGCTGACCGTCGGCAAGCCGCAGGTCGTGACCAGGGTCGTCGACGGCAAGGTGCACGAGCCGGTCGAGCGCCTCACGGTCGACTGCCCGGAGGAGTACCTCGGCGCCGTCACCCAGCTCCTGGCCGTACGCAAGGGCCGCATGGAGCACATGACCAACCACGGCACCGGCTGGATCCGCATGGAGTTCCTGGTGCCGGCGCGCGGCCTGATCGGCTTCCGCACCGAGTTCCTCACCGAGACCCGCGGCACCGGCCTCGTGCACCACGTGTTCGAGACCTACGAGCCGTGGTTCGGCGAGCTGCGCACCCGCAACAACGGCTCGCTCGTGGCCGATCGGGCCGGGGCGGTGACCGCGTTCGCCATGCTCAACCTCCAGGAGCGCGGCACGCTGTTCGTCTCGCCCACCACCGAGGTGTACGAGGGAATGATCATCGGGGAGAACTCCCGCTCCGACGACATGGACGTGAACATCACCAAGGAGAAGAAGCTCACCAACATGCGCTCCTCCACCAGCGAGGAGACCGAGAAGGTGATCCCGCCGCGCGTCCTGTCCCTGGAGCAGGCCCTGGAGTTCATCCGCGAAGACGAGTGCGTGGAGATCACCGCGGAGACCGTGCGCATCCGCAAGGTCGTCCTCGACTCGTCCAGCCGCGGCCGCGCCGCCGCCCGCGCCAAGCGCGGCAGCTGATCTGCCCCGGCCCGGGTACGGGCCGGGCGTCGAAGCCCCCGCCGGACGATCGGCGGGGGCTTCGGCTTTGTCAGGAGTCCTGCGTGGGCCAGGTGAGCCGGCCCTGGGTGCATCGGCTCGTGGTGATCCTCGCCTCAAACGAACTAGTTGACGCACAACTAGTTGCAATGCAACTATTCCAGTGCGAGCGATCAACGGTTCGCGGCAGACGAGGAGTGGTGAGCATGAGCAAGGTGACCAGCGCACTGGTGATCGGCGGCGGCATCGCCGGGCCCGTGACAGCGCTCGCCCTGGCCAGGGCCGGCATCCGGGCGACCGTGTACGAGGCCCGCGACAGCGCCGCGGCCGGTGTCGGGGCGATGCTCAGCCTGGCCCCGAACGGGCTCGACGCGCTGCGGATCGTGGGAGCGGACGAGGCGGTCCGGGCAGTGGGGCAGCCCGTCCCCGGCGTGGTGATGGCCGACGGCGCCGGAAACCGGCTCGCCGAGTTCGGCGGGTTCCCCGGCCTGCCGCCCACCCTGGCGATGCCGCGCGCCGCCCTCTTCCGGGCCCTGGCCGACCACGCGACGGCGGCGGGGGTGCGAATCGACCACGGCAGGCGGCTCGTCCGCGCCGAGGAGACCTCCGAGGGAGTGACCGCCACGTTCGCGGACGGCACCACCGCCACCGCCGACGTGCTGATCGGCGCCGACGGCATCCGGTCCACCGTCCGCACGCTGATCGACCCCGGCGCTCCCGGCCCGGAGTACGGCGGGGTCCTCAGCTTCGGCGGCTACGCCGACGGCGGCGGCGTGCGGGCGGAGCCCGGCGTCATGTACTTCGCCTTCGGCCGCACCTTCATCGGCTACTGGCGACTGCCCGACGGCCGGGTCTGCTGGTTCGCGAGCCTGCCCCGCACCGAGCCCCTCAGCTACGCCGAGGTCGTCCGCGTGCCCGCCGCGGACTGGCTGGCCCGCCTGCGCGACCTCTACGCCGGTCACGTCCCGGGCGAGAAGCTGCTGGCGGGCACCGACCCGATCGACGTGATGATCACCGGACCGATGGAGCGCATGCCGTCGGTGCCGCGCTGGCACCGCGGCCGCATGGTCCTCGTCGGCGACGCGGCCCACGCCCCGTCGTCCAGCTCCGGCCAAGGCGCCTCGCTGGCGGTGGAGAGCGCCGTCGAGCTGGCCCGCTGCCTGCGCGACCTGCCGCCGGCCGAGGCGTTCGCGGCGTTCGAGCGTCTCCGCCGCCCTCGGGTGGAGATGGTCGGCGGCGACGCCGCGGCCAAGAACAAGGCCAAGGCCGGCCAGGCCGGCGACCGGCCCGCCATGCCGGCCCCCGAGCAGATGTTCGCCCCCGTCCACCTGCACCACATCGACTGGGACGCGCCCGTCACGGCCCAGGCCGGCGAGGACCGCACCGGCAAGAGCGGGTAAACGGCCGGTACGGATGGCGTCGTGTGCCGCTCCCGCCACGCCCGGCCGTGCTCTGCTGTCGCAGGCAACGAGTGTCTGAGGAGGAGCGACCATGCCCCGCACAACCCGTTTCGCCCTGGCCGCCGGGCTCACCCTGGGGCTCGCCGCCGCCGCGGCCGCCCCGGCCGTGCCGGTGCTGTCCGCCACGATGGTGACGGCCTCCACCGCGCAGGCCCGCCCCGACGAGCCGGTGGGTCAGGCGGCGGGTCAGGCGGCGACGGCCGTCATCAAGAACACCGCCGGGCGCGTCTTCGGCACCGTGCGGGTCGAGCGATACGACACGAAGAAGTCGAGGGTCAGCGTCAGCGTGCGGGGGCTCACTCCCGGGTTCCACGGCTTCCACGTCCACTCCACCGGCGTGTGCGACGCGCGCTCCGTCGACCGGGCCACGGGCAGCGCGTTCTCCAGCGCGGGAAGCCACCTCGGCCCCGGGACGCACGGTGACGGAGCCGGGGACATGCCGCCGCTGCTGGTGGCCGCCGACGGCACCGCGTCCGCGTCGTTCGTGACCGACAGGTTCACGCTGGAGCAGCTGGGCGACGCCAACGGCAGTGCGTTCATGGTGCACGCCGGGCCGGACAACTTCGCCCACATCCCGGACAGGTATTTCCACCGCCCCGACGCCACCGGCGCCACGGGCCCGGACGAGACCACGCGCAAGACCGGCGACGCCGGCGCCCGGATCGGCTGCGGGGTCGTCAAGGTCCGCGCCTGATCCCGTCGCCGCGCGGGTGGCGTCAGGAGATGTGGCGGCGCAGCCAGTCGACCAGCGGGACCAGCGCCCGCCAGGTCGAGCGGACCCGGTCGAGCGTCTCGGGGGTGTGCAGCCACGGCTCCGGCTCGAACCGCCGCCCGGCGTGCAGCGTCCTGTGCCGGAGGAGTTCGAGCCGGGGATGGTCCTGCGCCGTGCCGCGGGGGCGGGTCTTGAGCCGGTCGCCGCCGACCGTCAGATCGTCGGGCAGGGCCGCGAGGATCCCCTCCAGCAGGGGGCCTGCGGTGTCGTCGTCCAGGGCCTCGCGGAAGCGCGCCACCTGCTCGCCCGGCATCCACCAGCCCGCCGCCACGTAGAGGCCGTCCGCGTCCACCTGCACGTAGTAGCCGACACCCTCCACACCCACGCCGCAGTAGGCCCCCTGATGCGTCTTGTACGGCGACTTGTCCCTGGCGAACCGGACGTCGCGGTGCGGCCGGAACAGGTGGGCCGGTCCGAACTCCGGCTCCAGCTCGTCCATGAGCGCGAGCATCGGCGCGCGGACCGCGGTCTCGTACAGCTCCTTGTGGGCCGCCCAATACCCCTTCGAATTGTCGGCGACGAGGCCTTCGTAGAAGATGAGCGCCTCGTCGGGGAAGCCGCTGAAACCCATGCCACCCACCTTCGCACGCCGCACCGACAGTCCCCGGAACGGGACCGGGACCGGGACCACGCGGACGCGCTCAGCGTCGCCGTCTCGCCGTGCCGAAGATCGACCTGGTGATCTCCCGGCCGATCGCGGTCGCGGCGGTGCGGGCCAGCGACCGGAACTCCTTCGAGGCGAGCATCTCTTCGAGCGCCGACTGCCTGGGCGGCGTTTTCGCCGGTCTGTCCGCCGGTCCGTCCGCCGATCTGCCGACCGGCGGACGGACCGGCGCCTCCTTCGCGGGCTCCTGCTGCCGGGCCAGACGCGCGGCGAGGATCTCGTACGCCGACTGCCGGTCCACGGCCGTGCCGTACTTCGGCAGGAGCGGGGAGGCGGCGATGGCCCCCCGCACCACCGCGGGGGCCGACGGCGCCATGAGCGAGCGCGGCGCACGCAGCCGTGTCCAGGCGACCGGCGTCGGGGCGCCGGTCTCGGACAGGACCGTGACGACCGCCTCCCCGATGCCGAGCTCGGTGAGCAGCCGTTCGAGGTCGTAGGAGGAGGCGGGGAACGTCGAGACGGTAGCCTTCAGCGCCTTGGCGTCCTGCGGGGTGAAGGCGCGCAGGGCGTGCTGCACGCGCGCGCCGAGCTGGGCGAGGACGTCGGCCGGCACGTCCTTGGGTGTCTGGGTGACGAAGAAGACCCCGACCCCTTTCGAGCGGATCAGCCGCACGGTCTGGGTGATCGACCTGAGGAACGCCTTGGACGCGTCCCCGAACAGCAGGTGCGCCTCGTCGAAGAAGAACACCAGCGACGGCTTGTCGGGATCGCCCACCTCGGGCAGCGTCTCGAACAGGTCCGCGAGAAGCCACATCAGGAACGTGGAGAACAGCTGCGGCCGGTCCTGTACGGCGGGCAGCTCCAGAATGGAGATCACGCCACGTCCGTCCGGAGTGGTCCGCAGCAGGTCGCGCACGTCGAACTCGGGCTCGCCGAAGAACGCCTCCGCCCCCTGGGCCTGGAAGTTAACCAGGGCGCGCAGGATGACACCGGCGGTGGAGGCCGACAGCCCGCCGATGCCGCTCAGCGCCTCCGGTGTCTCGGTCAGATAGCGGATGACCGCGATCAGGTCCTTGAGGTCCAGCAGCGGCAGCCCGTTCGTGTCGGCGAAGTAGAAGATCAGCCCCAGCGACGACTCCTGGGTTT
The DNA here is from genome assembly GCF_006874465.1 of Microbispora bryophytorum. Lineage (GTDB taxonomy): Bacteria > Actinomycetota > Actinomycetes > Streptosporangiales > Streptosporangiaceae > Microbispora > Microbispora bryophytorum. The sequence goes on from NZ_VIRL01000009.1 coordinate 84,015, forward strand.
CGTTGAGTTCGAGCACCCGCGAAAGCAACGTCGGCCCGAACGCGCTCATGGTGGCGCGCAGCGGGATGCCCTCCCCGACTCCGCCGAGGGAGAAGAACTCGGTCACGCAGCCCTCCGGCGCCCAGTCCTGCCCCACGTCGGCGGCCCGGCGGGCGATCCGGTCGCCCGGCGCCCCCGGCGATGCCAGCCCGGACAGGTCGCCCTTGACGTCGGCGAGGAACACCGGCACGCCCTGACCGGCGAGCTGCTCGGCCATGAGCTGCAGCGTCTTGGTCTTTCCCGTGCCGGTCGCGCCCGCCACCAGGCCGTGGCGGTTCATCATGCGCACCGGGACGCGGACGCGTTCGGAGGGGTCGGCCGCCCCGTCATCACGTACGAGCGCGCCCAGCTCCAGCGCCGGTCCCTCGAAGTCGTAGCCCTTCATCGGTTCGTGTACTTCCTCCCAGGAGTGGGGTCGCCGAGCAGCTCCGAGACGGTCACGTACGTGAAGCCCTTGTGGTCGAGCTCGTCGAGCAGACGGGGCAGCGCCTGCACGGTGGTGGGGTGGATGTCGTGCATGAGCACGATGTCGCCCGGTTTCGCCGCGGCGCTGCGCTGGGCGATCACCGTGGGGTTGCGGTTGAGCCAGTCGAGGGTGTCGACGGCCCACAGGATCTGCGCGAGCCCGGTCTGCTTCGTCTCGTCGTCCACCGCCTTGTTGGTCGCGCCGTACGGCGGGCGCATGAGCCGCATCCGCACGCCGCTCGCCTTCCGCACGGCCTCCTGCGTCCGGTCGAGCTCGCGGCGCAGGCCGTCGGGCGACAGCCCCGGCAGCGAGGCGTGGTCCCAGGAGTGGTTGCCGATCTCGTGGCCCTCGGCGGCCATCCGCCGCACGAAGTCCTGCGTCTCATTCGTGATCATCTGGCCGAGCAGGAAGAACGTGGCGCGGGCGTGGTGGGCCGCGAGGAGGTCGAGGACGTGCCCGGTGTATTCGGCCGGACCGTCGTCGAACGTCAGCGCCACGCATTTGTGCTGCCTGCAGTCGACGTGCCGCGGCGGCGGGATCGCGGGCAGGCGCGGTCCCGGCGCCCCCCGCTGCGTCCCCGCCAGCCGGAAGCGCAGCAGGTCGGCGTCGAAGTGCCGCGGCGTGCCGAAGCGCGGATGCGGCGCCCCGGGCCCGGGCCGCTCCCCGGAAACCGGTACGGTCCTCACCTGGGCACATCCGCCGAGCAGCAGCAACGACAGCAGAACGGAACCGATCCGCATACGACCCCCCGGAGCAGGCGGGGGGGCCACGAACGCTACGGATAGCCTCCGGCCGCTCCCCCCCGCAGAACCTTTTCCAGCTCCTCCCACCAGAGCGGCACGTCCGCCTTGAGCTCGGCATACCTGCGAGCCACCCGGACGGCGCATCCTGCGGGGTCCGTACCCAGGTGCCGGCACTTCACGGCACCCTCGCGCCAACGGTAAAAGCCCTCACGAAAGGTCACGACCAGGCCTATCCAGACGGAGAGAGTAGCCTCGTCACCGATCTCGTAGGCGTCGGCCACCCCGAGCGCGGCGAGTTCCGCGCGAAGTTTTTCCACCGCAACTCGCGAATCACTCACCGGCCACCGCCCCCTGCACAGCAGACATGTACAAAAAGGGATGTACCCAACCTTGGAGCGGCGCTTGCGGATTCATTCTGTAATCATCGACTACTGAGCGTCACAACGCAGCCCCTACTGGTCAGTCATGTGCGGATTCTCCGGCATCAGGGGGCCGACGGACGTCTGCCGGCTCTCGGACATCGGCCGGCACGGCATCCGGTGGTTCCGGGGGCTCGGTGACCACCATCACGAACCGCAACGGCTGGTCGTGCTCGTTCGCGTACCGGTGCGGCCGATCCGCGCTGAACACGACGGCGTCCCCGGGCCCCACGACGTGGCTCCTGCCGTACACGGTCAGTGTGAGCCGTCCCTCCAGAACGGTGAGCATCTCGCGGGTGCCGGCGGGGTGCGCGTCGCCATCGTGGTGATCGCCCGGCCCGAGCCGCCAGTCCCACAACTCCAGGATGGCGGGCGCGTCCGTCCCCACGAGCAGGCGGGCCGACCCTCCCCCGGGATGCCGGAACGTCACCACCTCGGATTCGTGCACGACCCGGACGACCGGGGTGTCGGCGACCTCCACCAGCCGCGCGAGGGTCACGCCCAGCGCGTCGGCGATCCGGCTGAGCGTGTTGACGCTCGGGTTGGTGCGGCCCTGCTCGACCTGGATCAGCATGCCCCGGCTCACGTTCGACCGGGCCGCGAGCTCGTCGAGGGTCATCCCCCGGTGGGCCCGCTGGCCTCGTACGTTCGCGGCGATGGCCGCGGTGATCGTCGCAGGATCAGCCATGAGTACAGCCTAGTGATCTCCTACTACAATCCATTGCACTATTGAGGCAATCTCTTGGGGGATCTGTGACGGCGGTGGCCCTCGCAACGGCATGCGCGGTGATCTTCGGTACGGCCGACTTCTTCGGGGGTCTCGCCACCAGACGTTCGAAGGTGCTGGCCGTCGTCGTGCTCTCCCAGCTCGGCGGCCTGCTCCTGGTCGCCGCCCTCCTCCCGCTGCTGCCGGGCCACGCGAGCACGGCCGCGCTGGCCTGGGGAATGGCCTCCGGAGTCGCCGGCGCCTTCGGCATCGTGCTGTTCTACCGCGGCCTGGCCACCGGCATGATGTCCGTGATCGCCCCGACCACGGCCACGACCGCGATGGCCGTCCCCGTGGTGTTCGGCCTCCTCACCGGCGACCGGCCGTCCGCCCTGGCCCTCGCGGGCGTCGCGCTCGGCCTGTTCGCCGTCCTGCTCGTCAGCCGCGAGCCGAACGGCGGCGCGAACGGCCCGAAGGCCGGGCCGATCCTCGCCGCCCTGGTGTCGGGAGCGGGTTTCGGCGGATTCTTCGTGCTGCTCAAGCTGGCCCCGGCCGACTCCGGCACGTGGCCGCTGCTGGGGGCGAGGATCGCGTCGATCACGCTGGTCGCGCTGCTGGCCCTCGCGACGCGCAGGAGCCTGCGCCCCGTGCCCGGCAGCCTCAGGGTGACGTTCGCGGCCGGGGTGCTCGACATGGCCGCCAACGTGCTCTATCTCTTCGCGGCGCAGCGGGGGATGCTCACCCTGGTGGCCGTCCTGGTGTCGCTCTACCCGGCGAGCACACTGCTGCTCGCGCGGTATGTCCTGGGCGAACGGCTGAGCCCCGTGCAGATCACCGGCGTCGGGTTCGCGCTCGGCGCGATCGCCCTCATCGCCGCGGCCTGAAACCGCGCGGCCCCGCCGCGGGCGCCGGAATCGTGTCGCGGCGCTCCCGGCGGGCCCGTCAGTCGTGGGTCAGGCCGCGCACACCTGCTCGGGGACGCGTACGACGCCCTCCTCCCGGGCGTAGTCCTCCAGCATGCCCCGGAGCTGGCGGCGGCCCCGGTGCAGCCTGGACATGACGGTGCCGATCGGAGTGCCCATCCGGTCGGCGATCTCCTTGTACGCGAAGCCCTCGACGTCGGCAAGATAGACGGCCATCCGGAAGTCCTCGGGCAGGGCCCGCAGGGCGTCCATCACGACACTGTCCGGGATCTGGTCGAGCGCCTCGGTCTCGGCCGAGCGCAGCCCGGTCGACGTGTGCGACTCGGCCGCGGCCAGCTGCCAGTCCTCGATCTCCTCGGCCGCCGACAGCTTGGGCGAGCGCTGCTTCTTCCGGTAGTCGTTGATGAAGTTGTTGGTGAGGATGCGGTGCAGCCACGCCCTGAGGTTCGTGCCCTCACGGAACTGGTGGTACGACGTGAAGGCTTTCGCGACGGTCTCCTGTACCAGGTCCTCGGCGTCGGCGGGGTTGCGCGTCAGACGCATGGCGGACGCGTAGAGCTGGCTCGTCACCGGCACGACCTCACGCTCGAACCATGCCTGCCGCTGCTCGTCGGTCGAGATCATCTCATCCCCCTACGGAACTTCTCCCCCGTTACCCGTCCGGCCGGAACACATGCGAGGTCGCTGATTCATCGTTGTGCCAAGGACATCGTGCCAATTGGGGCCTAAGCACGGCGTTAATGTCGTCCGGCCTGGTCAGCGTCATCGCCGTGAACACCAGGCCCGCGCGGCCAGGTCACGCGCAAACCGAACAAGTCTCATTAGCGTAACACCGGCCTCTCAATCCAGAGTAAAATGTGGCAGATTTCACTGGCTCGCGGCAGGAACAGGCCCGCGAAGGCGGGAAGCCGCGCAGGCGCCGCCTCTTTGGTGCTCATGCCGCGGAGCATGCCAGAGTGGCGGCATGAACCACCTGGATCGGCATGATCCGGTCACGAGGGCCTGGGTGGCCGACGCCATCCAGGCCGTCGAGGCCGACGCCAACCGAAGCTGTGACACTCACCTGCATGTGTTCCCGCTCCCCTCCCACTGGGGTGTCGACCTCTATCTGAAGGACGAGTCGGTGCACCCGACCGGTTCACTCAAGCACCGTCTCGCCCGGTCCCTTTTCCTGTACGGCCTGGCCAACGGCTGGATCGGGCCCACCACCACGATCATCGAGGCGTCCAGCGGGTCCACCGCCGTGAGTGAGGCGTACTTCGCCCGGCTGCTCGGCCTGCCGTTCATCGCGGTGATCCCGGCGAGCACCTCGCCGGAGAAGCGGGAGATCATCGAGTTCTACGGCGGCAAGTGCCACCTGGTGGACGACCCCAGAGCGATCTACGACGAGTCGCACCGGCTCGCCGCCGAGACCGGCGGTCACTACATGGACCAGTTCACCTATGCCGAACGGGCGACGGACTGGCGGGGCAACAACAACATCGCCGAGAGCATCTACCAGCAGATGGCGCTCGAACGGCACCCGGAGCCCGCGTGGATCGTGGTCGGCGCGGGCACCGGCGGCACCTCGGCGACGATCGGCCGCTACATCCGCTACCGCCGCCACCAGACCCGGCTGTGCGTGGCCGATCCCGAGGGCTCGGCGTTCTATCCGTCCTGGATCTCGGGCGAGGAGCACGGCGGCGCCGGATCGCGGATCGAGGGCATCGGCCGGCCGCGGGTCGAGCCGTCGTTCCTGCCGACGGTCATCGACCGGATGACCCAGGTGCCGGACGCCCTGTCGATCGCGGCCATGCACTGGGTCAGAGAGGTCACCCGCGGGGAGGTCGGCGGCTCGACCGGCACCAACGTCGCGGCCTCGGTGCAGATCATCCGGGAGATGCGGGAGCGGGGCGAGCGCGGCAGCGTGGTCACGCTGATCTGCGACGGCGCCGAGCGCTACCGCGGCACCTACGGCGACCCGCGCTGGTTGTCGGAGCGGGGCATCGACATCGCCCCCCACCTCGAGGAGCTCCGCACCTTCCTCCGCTCGCCGTGATCTTGCAGTTTGTCACACGTACCTCGTGCGACCTGCAAATCATCGCTTCGTGATCTTGCAGTTTGTCACGCAGACGCCTGTCGAACTGGGCCGCGAGCGATGATGATCTTGCAATTGAATGCCCCGCCATGCCCTGACCTGCACGATACCAATCCATGATCTTGCAAGACGCGACTGACGAGTACGGCATCGTTGCACCCGCTGCGTGATCAGAGACTGCTTATCCGCAGGCCAGGACAGCCGGAAGCGCCGCAAGCGCAAGATCACTGCAGGAGAACAGGCAGGTCGGAGCAGGCCCGTGCAACGAACTGCAAGATCACGGTGGTTGTACGGGCTGCTCACGGCCCGATGGTGCGACAAACTACATGATCACGATGGGAGGCGGGGGTGGGTTGGTCAGTCGCCGAGCAGGGCGTCGACGAAGACGTCGGGGTCGAACGGCGCGAGGTCGTCCGGCCCCTCGCCGAGACCCACCAGCTTCACGGGCACGCCCAGCTCACGCTGGACCGAGATCACGATGCCGCCCTTGGCCGTGCCGTCCAGCTTGGTCAGCGCGATGCCGGTGACGTTGACCACCTCGGCGAAGACCTGCGCCTGGCGCATGCCGTTCTGCCCGGTGGTCGCGTCGAGGACGAGGAGCACCTCGTCCACCGCCGCCTTCTTCTCGATGACCCGCTTGACCTTGCCCAGCTCGTCCATGAGGCCGGTCTTGGTGTGCAGCCGCCCCGCGGTGTCGATGATGACGGTGTCCGCCTTGTCCTCGATGCCCTTGGCCACGGCGTCGAACGCCACGGACGCCGGGTCGCCGCCCTCCGGGCCGCGCACCACGCCCGCGCCGACGCGGTCCCCCCACGTCTGGAGCTGGTCGGTGGCCGCCGCGCGGAAGGTGTCGGCGGCTCCGAGCACGACCTTCCCGCCGTCGCCGACCAGGACCCGGGCGAGCTTGCCCGAGGTCGTGGTCTTGCCGGTGCCGTTGACGCCGACGACGAGGACGACGGCCGGCCGCTCCCCGTGCGGCCGGGTGTGCAGGGTCCGGTCGAGGTCCGGCGCGATCTGCGCGAGCAGTTCCTCACGCAGCAGCTTGCGCACCTCAACGGGGGTGCGGGCGCCGAGCACCTTCACCTTCGTCCGCAGTTCCTCCACCATCGCACGGGTGGGCGCCACGCCGACGTCGGCCGTGATCAGAGTCTCCTCGATCTCGTCCCAGACCTCGTCGTCGAGCCGGTCGCGCGACAGCAGTTCGAGCAGGCCCCGGCCGAGGACGTTCTGCGAACGGGCGAGCCTGCCGCGCAGCCGCACCATCCGGCCGGCCGAGGGCGGCGGGACCTCGATCTCGGGAGCCTTGATCAGCTCTTCGAGCGGAGGGGCGGGCGGCGGCAGTGTGGTCGTCGTGCCGCCGTCCTGTTCGCCCAGTCCCGTCTTCGCGGGCTCCTCCGCGACGGGAGCCTTCGGCTCGGGCGGGGCCGGCGGGGCGGGCGGCAGGTCCTTCGCCTTCGGCCGGAACAACAGCCACAGGCCACCCACCGCCAATATGGCGACGAGGGCCACGATCACGATGATGCCGAGGTAACCGTCCACACCATGCAGTTTCCCAGATGGCCCGCATTACTCCAGCCAGGGGCGAACTTCCTAGACCTTCTCGCGGAGGCGCTGGCTGACGACCTGGGTGACGCCGTCGCCGCGCATCGACACGCCGTACAGCGCGTCGGCGATCTCCATCGTGCGCTTCTGGTGCGTGATCACGATGAGCTGTGAGGTCTGTCTCAGCTCCTCGAACAACGTGAGCAGCCGCTGGGTGTTGGTGTCGTCGAGCGCCGCCTCCACCTCGTCCATCACGTAGAACGGCGACGGGCGGGCCTTGAAGATCGAGACGAGGAACGCGACCGCCGTCAGCGACCGCTCGCCGCCGGACAGCAGCGACAGGCGCTTGACCTTCTTGCCGGGCGGCCTGGCCTCGACCTCGACGCCGGTCGTCAGCATGTCCTCGGGGTCGGTCAGCAGCAGGCGGCCCTCCCCGCCGGGGAAGACCCGCTGGAAGATCTGCCCGAACTCGCGCGCCACGTCCTCGTACGCCGCCGCGAAGACCTGCTCGACCCGATCCTCGACCTCCTTGACCACGAGCAGCAGGTCGCGCCGGGTCTTCTTCAGGTCTTCGAGCTGCGAGGTGAGGAAGGCGTGCCGCTCCTCAAGGGCGGCGAACTCCTCCAGCGCCAGCGGGTTGACCTTGCCGAGCTGGGTCATCTGCCGCTCGCCGGTCCTGGCCCGCTTCTCCTGCTCCTCCCGCACGTACGGCACCGGCGGGTCGCCCGGCACCGGCACGCCCGGCCCGTATTCGGCGATCAGCGGTTCGAGCTCGATGCCGTACTCCTCCAGGGCTCGCTGCTCCATCTGCTCCAGGCGCAGCCGCCGCTCGGTCCTGGCCATCTCACTGCCATGGACCCGGTTGACCAGGCCGTCCAGCTCGGAGCTGAGCTCACGCACGCGCAGGCGCACCTGCTTGAGCTCGGCGTCGATCTGCCCGCGCGCCCGCTCGGCCTCGTCGCGCTCCTCGGCGGCACGCGCGAGCGAGCCCTCCAGGGCGTTCAGGGCGGCACGCGCGCCGTCGGCCACCGCCGCGGCGATCTCCGCCTGCCTGCGGCGGCGTTCCCGGTCGGCCGCGGCCTGGGCCCGGTCCTGCCGCTCGCGCTGGGCCGCGCGCAGCAGGGCGTCGGCGCGGCCCGCGATGCCCCGCACCCGCTCCTCTGCCGTACGGACGGTCAGCCGGGCCTCCATCTCGGCCTGCCGGGTGACGCCGCACGCGGCGGCCAGCTCGTCGCGGGTGTCGGTGGTCGGCTCCGCCTCCAGCTCGGCGGCGTACTCCGCCTCGGCGAGCTGCTCCTCCAGCTCCACGACCGCGGCCTGGGCCTGCTCGCGCGCCTCCTGGGCGTCCACCACGGACCGGCTCAGCCGGGCCGCCTCGTCCTGGGCGGCCTTGACGGCGGCCTCCAGCCGGGCGAGCTGCTTGGCCGCCGCCGCGGCCCGCTGGTCGGCCTCCCGCTGCCTGCCGCGCAGGCGGTCGAGACCGGCCTGCGCCGCGTTCAGCCCGTTCTGCGCGGCGTTGACGCCGCTCTGGGCGACGCTCACGCCGGTCTGCGCCTCCGTGACCCGCCCCTGCGCCGTCTCCAGCGCGAGCTGGAACTCCCGCTCGGCGGTCACCGCCTCGGCCAGCGCCTCCGCATGCCGTTCGGCCCCGGCCCTGGCGGTGGCGAGATCGGCGGCGGCCTCGTCCAGAGCCGTACGCATCTGCAGCAGCGAGGAGCCGCCGCCCGAACCGCCGTGCGCGGCGTGGACGGCGAGCAGGTCGCCGGACGTCGTGACGGCCCGCAGCTCCGGATAGGCGTCCACGACCTTGCGCGCGGTGAGCAGGTCGGGCACCACGACCACGCCGGACAGCAGCGCATCCACGGAGGGGCGCAGCTCGTCCGGCACGGTCACCAGGTCGGCGGCCCACTCCGCGCCCGCGACCGGCGCCTCCGGCCGCGCAGCGCCACCTTGTCCACCGCCGCTCTGTCCACCGCTCTGTCCGCCGCTCTGCCGCTCGGCCGCGACCAGCAGGGCGGCGCGGCCGGCGTCGGCCTCGCGCAGGTGCTCGACGGCGGCCACGGCGGCGGTGAGCGAGGCGACGGCCACCCCGTCCACGGCCAGCACGGCCGCGACGGCCGCCTCCGCCCCCGGGCGTACGGCGAGCAGCGTGGCGATCGGGCCGAGCACGCCGGGCAGACCGGCGCCGAGCAGCGCGGCGGCCCCGTCCGCTCCCCCGGCCAGGCTCATCTCCAGGGCCTCGCACCGCGCCTGGAGCGCGGCGACCGTGCGCTGCGACTCCTGGTCGGCCGCCCGGGCCGTGCTCACGGCGGCCTTGGCGGCGGCGAGCGCGTCCCTGGGCGCGGCCAGACCGGCCCGTGCCCGCTCCACGACGGCCTCGGCCTGCTCGGCCACGGCCCTGGCCTCCTCCACGGCGGCGCGGGCGAGGTCCACGCCCTCCTGCGCGGCCTCCAGCTCGGCCGCGAGCTCGGGGTCGGCGGGCGACTCGTCGAGCTCCTGCGCGTCGAGCTCGTCCTGGGCCTGCTCCGCGCGCCGGGTGGCGTCCTCGACGGCCTTGGCGAGCCTGCCGATCTCGTCTCCGGCGGCCCTGGCCCGGCTCCTGGCCGACTCGACCTGGCCGCGGAGGCGGGCGAGGGCCTCGCGGCGGTCGGCGGCGGCGCGGGCGGCGGCGGTCAGGCGCCGCTCCTCGGCGGCCAGCGCCTCCTCGGCCTCCGCGCGGACCTCGACGGCGGCCGCGAGCCGCTCGCGCGCCTCGTCCAGCTCCTCCGCCAGCGCCTCCTCCTGCTCCCGCACCTCGGCGGCCTCGCGCTCCAGCTCTTCCGGGTCGCGCCCGCGTCGCTCGATGGACGCGGCGTCCGCGGCGTGCCGGCGCCGTTCGGCCGAGAGGCTCTCCACGCCGCGCAGCCGCTCTCGCAGGGCGGAAAGGCGGTAGAAGGTCTCCTGCGCGGCCTTGAGGCGCGGCTGGGCCTCGTTCTCGGCCGCCTCCAGCTCGGCCTCCCGCCGCTGGCCCTCGGCCAGCTCCGCCTCCACCCGGGTGCGCCGCGCCTGCACGGCCGCCTCGTCGGCCTCCTCCCGCTGCAGCGTGTCGCGGAGCGTGATCACGTCGTCGGCGAGCAGCCGCAGCCGCGCGTCACGCAGGTCGGCCTGGATGACGGCCGCCTTACGGGCGATCTCGGCCTGCCGGCCCAACGGTTTGAGCTGGCGGCGCAGCTCGGCCACGAGGTCCTGGACGCGGTTCAGATTGGCCTGCATCGCGTCGAGCTTGCGCAGGGCCTTCTCCTTGCGCTTGCGGTGCTTGAGTACGCCCGCGGCCTCCTCGATGAACGCCCGGCGCTCCTCCGGCCCCGCGTGCAGCACCTGGTCGAGCTGGCCCTGGCCGACGATCACGTGCATCTCCCGGCCGATGCCGGAGTCGGACAGCAGCTCCTGGATGTCGAGCAGGCGGCAGGTGTCGCCGTTGATGGCGTACTCGCTCTGGCCGGACCGGAACATCAGCCGGCTGATCGTCACCTCGGTGTAGTCGATCGGGAGCGCGCCGTCGGTGTTGTCGATCGTCAAGGTGACCTCGGCGCGGCCGAGGGGCGGGCGGCTGGAGGTGCCCGCGAAGATCACATCCTCCATTTTGCCGCCGCGCAGCGACTTGGCGCTGTGCTCGCCCATCACCCACGCGAGGGCGTCCACGACATTGGACTTTCCGGAGCCGTTGGGGCCCACCACGGCGGTGATGCCCGGCTCGAAGCGGAGGGTGGTGGCCGAGGCGAAGGACTTGAAGCCGCGTAAGGTAAGCGTCTTCAGGTACACGTCCGCCCCCCTCGGTGCCGCCTGGCGCTGGGGGGAAAGACTACAGCTCCCGAGGGCCGGTTACGGGGGGATAGGCACCGGCGGTCCGCCTGGGTGAGGAATGCGGGTAGGGCAAGCCGGGCAGTTCGCCCATCTCGCCCGCAACCCGGTTGTTTATGATCGATCAGCCGGCGAATCAATTGCCGGGGAACGACGGCGGAAATGGCAAGGGACGCCTTTGCGGGGCGTCCCTACAATCCTTTTTCCCGTTTCCTGCCGGACCTCAGGTGAGAGCCGGCTCGCGATCCTGCAGCCGGACCAGGGCCTCGTCACGAGTTTGCGCTTCGAGCGCGTCGTTCTGGGCCTGGAGCCGGTTGAGTTCTGCCTCGAGGTCGCGGATGCGCTGCTGGAGACGGCGCATTTCCGAGATCATCCGAGGATCAGGACCGCCGACGTGGCCGAGTAGAGCCTTCGCCATAGTAAAGGGTCCTCCACGCTGAGTGACCAGACTGGTTCGCGCACTTCATGCCGCGGGAGGGGTGCGCGTGGTTCCTCTCAAGAGTCGCACCGGCAATGGAGACGGTCAAGTCGAACGCTCCGCACAGGCGTGCCGGTGGGCACTCTCGCTAGGTAAATATACCGGATTTAAGGGGTTTGAGGGAAGCCCTACCTCTCGACAAACCCGGCGATACTTCTCTTCGCATCGCTCCAGCGCTCGACCACCCCCTCAACGCGGCCGGGCGTGTCTCCGGTGCGTAACAACGACAGGAGCCGCTCGCACGACTCCCTCGGGCCCTCGGCGACGACCTCGACCCTCCCGTCGGCCAGGTTCGAGGCCCACCCGACGAGCCCGAGCTCCAGTGCGCGGGCACGGGTCCACCAGCGGAACCCCACACCCTGCACCCGTCCCCGGACCCATGCCGTCAACCGAACCACGCCTACAAGTATCCAGATCGACTCCGGCCACCGCAGCGGGGGGTGCCTGATGCCGCTCCGGGCGACGGCGACGGGACGACACGACGGATCGACACGACGACGGGACGACACGACGGCGGGGCGGGGATCGGCGGGAAGGCGTTGAGAAGCTAAGGCCGGGCGTCGCTCGGGCGGGGCTGGCACTTCGGGCAGCTGTAGGAGGACCTGTTCATGAACGCCTCCCGCCGGACGGGCGTCCCGCAGCGGCGGCAGGGCTCGTCCCGCCTGCCGTACACGGCGAGCGAGCGGTCGAAGTAGCCGCTCTCGCCGTTGACGTTCACGTAGAGGCTGTCGAAGGACGTGCCGCCCTGTCCCAGCGCCTCCGTCATCACCGCGCGGACCGCCGCCAGCAGTTCGGTGATCTTCGGCCGGGTCAGCGTCTCCGTCGGGCGCGCCCAGTGCAGGCGCGCGCGCCACAACGCCTCGTCCGCGTAGATGTTGCCCACCCCGCTGATCAGCGACTGGTCGAGCAGCGCCCGCTTGATCCCCGTACGGCGCAGCCGCAGCCGCACGGCGAACTCCGCGTCGTCGAAGGCGTCCTCCAGCGGGTCGGCGGCGATGTGCGCGATCGGCTCGGGCACCGCCCGCCCCCGCCCCGCGACCATGGGCGCCACCAGGAGGTGCCCGAAGGTGCGCTGGTCGACGAAGCGTAACTCCGGGCCGCCGTCGGTGAAGCCCACACGCACGCGCAGGTGCTTCTCGATGGGCGACAGCGGGTCCACGACGAGAAGCTGGCCGCTCATGCCGAGATGGGCGATCAGCGCCTCACCGGGCTCCTCCTCGCCACGGCCGCCGTCCCGCAGTGGCAGCCACAGGTATTTGCCGCGCCGCTCGGCCGACGCCGGCGTGCGGCCCTTGAGCTGGTCGGGCAGTTCGCCGACGTTGCGGCGCACCGCCCGGGGGTGCAGGACCTCGGCCGCGGCCACCGTCCGGCCGGCGACCCAGCTCTGCAGGCCCCTGCGGACGACCTCGACCTCGGGCAGTTCGGGCATGTGCCGCCTTCCAGCTCAGGCGCGTACGGGGCCGGCGCCCTCGCGGGCGTCGCGGAGCGCGCGGATCGCGGTCCAGGCCGCCTCGGCCGCCTGCTGCTCGGCCTCCTTCTTGCTGCGCCCGGAGCCCTTGCCGTACTCCTTGCCGCCCACGCGCACGACCGCGGAGAACGACTTGGCGTGGTCGGGCCCGCTCTCGTCCACGTGATACTCCGGCACGCCGAGCATCTCGGCGGCGGTGAGCTCCTGCAGGGACGTCTTCCAGTCGAGCCCGGCGCCCAGCGACGCCGACCGCGTGATGAGCGGGTCGAACAACAGGTGAACGACGCGGAACGCCTCGTCCAGGCCCTTGTCGACATACACCGTGCCGATCAGGGCCTCCAGCGTGTCGGCCAGGATGGACGACTTGTCTCGTCCGCCCGTGCCCTCCTCGCCGCGGCCCAGCCGCAGGTATTTGCCGAGGTCGAGCGTCCTGGCGACGTCCGCGAGCGCGCGCATGTTGACCACGGCGGCGCGCAGCTTGGCGAGCTGGCCCTCCGGCAGGTCCGGGTGGTTGCGGAACAGCGTGTCCGTCACCACGAGACCCAGCACCGAGTCGCCCAGGAACTCCAGGCGCTCGTTCGTCGGCAGCCCACCGTTCTCGTACGCGTACGAGCGGTGCGTCAGCGCCCGTTCGAGGATGCCGGTGCTGAGCCGGACATCCAGACTCTGGAACAGCTCGTCTCTCGCGACCTCGACGGGCACGGGCTTTACAGACGGCGCGGCCATGAAAATCCTCCCAACTCCTAGGTGCAGGCAGGGCCGTGCACGGGAGGCAGGTGGACCGGCCGAGGGCCCGAAGGCGTGGTGGACGCCGGTCCGCCGGGAGCCGATGGCTCCGGCGTCCACCACGGCCGCGGGCGCGCATGTCCGTGCGTACCGTCCAACCGCCATCGCACGTTCCCTTGAAGCACGGTAACGCCGACCGGCTCGTTCTGACGATCCGGCCGGCGTACCGACGTTCCCTTACGCGCGATCAGGCCGACGGCTCGACGACCTGACGGCGGTTGTAGGTGCCGCAGGTCGGGCACGCAACGTGCGGGCGCTTGGGCGAGCGGCACTGCGGGCAGCTCACGAGTGCGACCGCCGCCGCCTTCCACTGGGACCTGCGGGCGCGGGTGTTGCTCCGCGACATCTTCCGCTTGGGGACGGCCACGTCAACCCTCCTGATCGTCTTCCTGTTCCACAACCAAACCCTGCAGCGCCGCCCAGCGGGCGTCGATCGCTTCGTGCCGATGGTCAGGGCCGGCCTCCGCCAGCCTGATCCCGCACTCCGCACACAGACCGGGGCAGTCATCACCGCACACCGGGCTCAGCGGCAGTGCGAGCACCACCGCGTCACGGAATACCGGCTCGAGATCGAGCAGTTCGCCGTCGAGGAGCAGATCGTCCTCTCCGGCGTCCTCCGCCGAGTAGAAGTAGAGCTCCTGGAAGCCGACCTCGATCTCCGAGGTCAACGGGTCCAGGCAGCGCGAGCACTCCCCCGTCAGGGGAGTGCGCGCCGTGCCCGTGACGAGCACGCCCTCCATCACCGCCTCGAGCCGGATGTCCAGCTCGACGTCGGCGTCCTTGGGAACGCCGATCATTCCGACCGCGAGGTCCGCCGGTGCCGGGAGGACCGGGCTGAGCGTGCGCATCGATCCCGGTCGACGTCCCAGGTCGTGGGTGGAGATCACCCATGGGGCTCGGGGATCGAGGGTGTGCAGACTCATCCTGCTCTCGTTAGGCATGGCGAATCACCGCCGTCGTGCAAGGCTGAAAGGCAAGAATACCAGCCCTCGTTCAGCCCCTGAGCCGCTCCACCAGCAACTGGTGGACGAGGTCGGGGACCAGCCCCGACACGTCCCCGCCGTACCGCGCGATCTCCTTGAGCCTGCTGGACGACAGGAAGGAGTACTCGGGGTTGGTGGACATGAACAGTGTCTCCACGCCCGACATCCGGTAGTTGAGCTGGGCCATCTGCAGCTCGTAGTCGAAGTCGCTGACCGCGCGCAGGCCCTTCACGATGGACGGGATGCCCTGCTGCCGGCAGAAGTCGACCAGCAGACCGTGGAACTTCTCCACGCGGACGTTGCCGTACTCCTTCGTGACCGCCTGGAGCATCTCGATGCGCTCGTCGACGGTGAAGAGGCTGCGCTTCTCGACGTTGATGAGCACGGCCACGACGACCTCGTCATACAGCCGTGACGTCCGGCCGATGATGTCCAGATGTCCGTTGGTCACGGGATCGAACGACCCCGGGCAGACGACACGACGCAAGGCGCACCCCCATAGATTCACGGGTTCCCGGCTGCGTGACCGTACCAAACGGCGGCTTCGCCGTATCGACGGACCCTGTCTTCCGTGAAGCCCGCGGGCCACACCAGGTCCTTACCCCTCGACTCCCGCTCGACGGCCACGAGCGCGCCCTCCGCGAGCCAGCCGTTGTCGCGCAGCGCCTCCAGCAGCCGGGAGACCGCCTCGTCGGAGACGGCGTAGGGCGGATCGGCGAAGACGAAGTCGTACGGCTCCTCGCACGGCCGGCCCACCACCCGCTCGGCCTTCTCGGCCCGCAGGGACGCCCCCGGCAGCCCGAGCGACGTGATGTTCTCCCTGATCGTGCGTGCGGCCCTGGCGTCCGACTCGACCAGCAGCGCGTGGGCGGCCCCCCTGCTCAGCGCCTCGAGTCCGACGGCGCCCGACCCGGCGTACAGGTCGAGGACCCGGATCCCGTCCAGCGGGCCGAGCGCGGAGCCGACGGTGGCGAACAGGCCCTCCCGGGTGCGGTCGCTCGTCGGCCTGGTCGATCTGCCCGGCGGGACGGCCAGCCGTCGTCCCCCCGCCGTCCCTGCGATCACCCGCGTCACGTCTTCATTGTCCCGCCCGCGACGGCCCGCCCGGGACGGCCCTCCCGGGACGGCGGGCGAAGGATCCCGGAGGGGCACGAGGTCAAGAGTGGGCAAGCGGCGGCGACGAATGAGTAAGAGCCGTATCGCGGGGTCCGTCACATGCGCATCATGAGTTCTGCGGCCTTCACGGTGACCCAGGGGAGGCCGGCCGGCGTGGTCGTGAGCCCTTCCGCACGTCGGCGCCCTCGGCACCTGACCCGAGGGTGGGCCCAGCCAGGGGCGGCATTCGGGGGGAGGCCGTCCCAAGGCTGGGCCCTGGGTCGTCAACGGGCGTCGTGTTCACACGGCGCCCGTTTCAATTTCCCGCCCGCACACCGGCGGCACCGGCGGTCACGCCTTCTCGAGGAACTCGGCGCGTTCACCGGCGACCATGGTGTCGATCTCGGCACGCAGGGCCGGGTGGGCCGACAACTCGGAGTCGGCGGACAGCAGGGCGGTGGCCTCGGCCCGGGCGCTTTCGATCACGTCCTCGTCGCGCAGAAGCTGCAGCAGCTTGAGCGAGGACCTGCGCCCCGACTGGGCGGCGCCGAGCACGTCGCCCTCCCGGCGCTGCTCCAGGTCCACGCGGG
This sequence comes from Microbispora bryophytorum, assembly GCF_006874465.1. Lineage (GTDB taxonomy): Bacteria > Actinomycetota > Actinomycetes > Streptosporangiales > Streptosporangiaceae > Microbispora > Microbispora bryophytorum. Next base: position 100,170 of record NZ_VIRL01000009.1, read on the forward strand.
ACAGCTCGAACCCGTCGAGCGTCGTGGCCACCGCGTCGAGCCTGCGGCGCGCCTGGGCGCCCTCGGGAGCCTCGCTCACGAGCAGGCACAGCCCGGGCAGGCCGCCCCGGCCCACCCGCCCGCGCAACTGGTGGAGCTGGGAGACGCCGAAGCGGTCGGCGTCCATGATGACCATCACCGACGAGTTGGGGACGTCGACGCCGACCTCGATGACCGTGGTCGCGACCAGAACGTCGATCTCGCCCCGGGCGAAGGCCCGCATCGCCGCGTCCTTGTCCTCCGGCGCGAGCTTGCCGTGCAGCACCTGAATCCGCAGGCCGGCCAGCGGCCCCTCCCCGAGCATGCGCGCGACGTCGAGCACCGCCAGGGGCGGCCTGCGCTCGTCGTCGTCCTTCGCCAGGTCGCCCTCGTCGCCCTCCTGATCGCCGATGCGCGGGCACACCACGTACGCCTGGCGGCCCAGGCCGACCTCCTCACGGACCCGCTGCCAGGCGCGGTCGAGGAAGTGGGGCTTGTCCGCGGCGGGCACCACGTGCGTGGTGATCGGGGCCCGGCCCGAGGGGAGCTGGGACAGCGTGGAGACCTCCAGGTCGCCGAACACGGTCATGGCCACCGTGCGCGGGATCGGCGTCGCCGTCATGACCAGCACGTGGGGGCGCCCGCCGCCGCCCTTCTCGCGGAGGGCGTCGCGCTGCTCGACGCCGAACCTGTGCTGCTCGTCCACCACGACCAGCCCGAGGTCGGCGAACTGGACGTGCTCCTGGAGCACGGCGTGGGTGCCGATCACGATGCCGGCCGCGCCGCCGGCCGCGTCGAGCAGCGCGGCGCGCCGCGCCGCGGCCCCCATCGAGCCGGTGAGCAGCGCGACCGCGGTGCCGCCGAACATCCCGCCGGTCGCCAGATCCCCCAGCATGTTCACGATCGACCGATGGTGCTGCTGGGCGAGGACCTCGGTGGGGGCGAGCAGCACGGCCTGCCCGCCGGAGTCCACCACCTGGAGCATCGCGCGCAGCGCGACCACGGTCTTGCCCGCGCCGACCTCTCCCTGCAGGAGCCGGTGCATGGGGTGCTCCCGGGCCAGGTCGGCGGCGATCTCCTCGCCGACCTGCCGCTGCCCCTCGGTGAGCTGGAACGGCAGCCGCTTGTCGAACTCGCGCAGCAGCCCGTCGTCGCACCCCGGGCGGGCCCTGGCGAGCCAGGCGGACGCGGCCATGCGCCGCCGCACCAGGACGGCCTGCAGGACGAACGCCTCGTCGAACTTCAGCCGGTCGTGCGACCGGGCGACGTCCGCCTGGCTTCGGGGCCGGTGGACGCGCCGCAGCGCCTCCTCGATCGGCAGCAGCCCCAGCCGCTCCCGTATCTCGGCGGGCACCGGATCGTCCAGGCTGAGCACGTCGAGCACCGTGCGCACGGCCCGCCGGATCTTCCAGCTCGGCAGCCCCTGGGCGGAGGGGTAGATCGGCACCAGCGCGGAGGCGAACTCCTCGGCCGTCTCCTCGGTCTCGTCGAACGACTCGTACTCGGGATGGGTGAGCGAGACGCGCCTGGTCCTCCCGCCGACGAACACGCCGACCTTGCCGGAGAACATCGCCTCGGTGCCCGGGGTGAGCCGCTGCTCGGCGACGTAGGCGCCCTTGCCGAAGAAGGCCAGGTGCAGCTTCTCCTTGCCGTCGGTCACCTCGATGTCGAGCCAGGTGCCCTGCCGGTTCTTCATCGGCCTGCGCACCGCGGACGACACCTTGGCGACCACGGTGACGTGCTCGTCGTGCTCCAGGGACGCGATGGGCGTCAGCTCCCCCCGCTGCGCGTACCGCCGCGGATAGTGGCGCAGCAGTTCACCGACCGTACTGATGCCCAGCGCGCTCTCCAGCGGGGCGGCCGACCTGCCGACCGCCTTCTTGAGCGGCTCGTCGAAGCTCGTCACGACACCAATTCCTACCCGTACAGGCCGACAATCCGGCTACTCGACGCCGATCAGAAGGGGATAGCCGCCCTGCCCGCCCTCGTACACGACGATCTCCAGGTCCGGGCGGACGCGCTCCAGGTGATCGCGTACCGCCCGCAGGAGCGCCTCGGGCGCGCCGGCTCCGGTGACGATCGTGACCATCTCGCTGCCGCCGGAGACCAGGCGCCGGACGACCTCCACCGCGGTCGCGGCCAGGTCCGCGCCGATCAGCGCGACCTCGCCGTCCACCACCCCGAGCACGTCACCGGGGCGGCAGATCCCGGCGCTGGTCATCGCCTCCCGATCGGCCACCCACACGTGCCCGTGGCGGGTGTGCCCCGCGGCGTCGGTCATGGCCACGATGTCGTCGTCGAAGCGGCGCAGCGGGTCGTGCACAGCCAGCGCGGCCAGGCCCTGCACCGACGCCCGGGTGGGCAGGACGCTGACCGTCACACCCTCCTCCCTGGCGATCTCCGCGGCGGCCACGGCGACGTCGTGCACGGCCGCGTCGTTGGGCAGCACCGCGACCTCGGTCCCGGCCTCGCGTACGGCCCGCAGGAGGGCCGCCGCCGCCGGCGCCGAGCCCGGCTCACGCCGCACGACCACCGCTCCCGCCTCCCGGAACAGCGCCGCCAGGCCGTCTCCCGCGGCGACCGCGACGACGCCCCTCGCCGGGCCCGGCTCGTGCGGCCGTCCCCCGAGGTAGGTCACCCTGATCCGATGCGGGCGCCCGGCCCGCAGCCCGGCCTCGATCGCCGCGCCCGCGTCGTCCACGTGGACGTGGACGTTCCACAGACCCTCCCCGCCGACGATCACCAGGCTGTCCCCCAGCGCGTCGAGCTCGCCTCTCAGCCGGTCCACCTCGTGCGCGCCCGCGTCCAGCAGGTACATGACCTCGTAACCCGGGCCGCCCGCGTCCCGCCGCCCGAGCTCCTCCGGCGCGATCCGCCGGGCCGGGGCGGGCACCTCGTGCCGCTCGCTGTACGCCTCGGTCACCACCTCGGCCAGGCTCTCCAGCACGATCACCAGCCCGGCCGCCCCCGCGTCCACCACGCCGTTGCGGGACAGCACGCCGAGCTGATCCGTCGTGCGGCGCAGGGCCCGCCGCGCCTCGTCCGCCGCCCGGCAGGCCACCTCGGTCAGGTCGTCGGGCGCGTCGCGCACCGCGTGCGCCGCGGCCGACAGCACGCTCAGCACCGTGCCCTCCACCGGCCGGGCCACCGCCGCCCTGGCCATCTGGGCCGCCCTCGTCAGGCCGTCGCGCAGGTCGGCGCCGCCTCCCCGCGCGCGCCCGAGCACCTCGCCCAGGCCCCTGACGGCCTGGCTGACGATCACCCCGGAGTTACCCCGCGCGCCGAGCAGGGCCCCGCGCGTCAGGGCCTCCCACGTGGCGCCCGCGTCCGCGTCGCCGGGCAGCGCGTCCACCGCCTCGGCGGCCGACAGGATCGTGAGGTGCAGGTTCGTTCCGGTGTCCCCGTCGGGCACGGGGAACACGTTGAGCGCGTCGATCTCCGCCCTGGCCCGGCCGAGGGCCGCCGCGCAGTGGCGTGACCAGCGGCGCACCGCGGGGGGATCGAGCACCTTGAGCATCGGCCGACCTTCCTTCCGCGCGCTCCAGCCCCTCGATGCGCTACCGTTGGCGGGTACGAGACTATCCCCGTCCGCCGGAGTCCCGTTTGGCGTGCACCGGCGAACATCGGATATCCTCGTGTGGCCAGCCGGTTGTCCCGGCATTGCTCGGACGAGCCGCTTCATCCGGCGCCGGGCCGATCGACTGATTCAAAGGAGCGATTACCGTGGCTTCCGTCTGCGACGTCTGCGCCAAGAAGCCGATTTTCGGCAACAACATCTCCCACTCGCACCGCCGCACCCGCCGCCGCTGGAACCCCAACATCCAGACCGTGCGCGCGGTGGTCAACGGGACGCCGAAGCGGATGAACGTCTGCACCTCCTGCATCAAGGCGGGCAAGGTCTCGCGCTGACCGTCTGACTTTCGCGAGAGCCCGCCACCGGATCGGTGGCGGGCTCTCGTGCTCCCGTGACCGGCGACGGCGAGGATGCGTACCGGAATATTCCTGGCACGGTGCGGTTGATCACGGTCATGGCCCAGATTCTCGTGACGGGCGCGACCGGCAACGTCGGCCGGGAAGTCACCGCTCAGCTCATATCCGCCGGTGTCCCGGTGCGCGCGTTCGTCCGCGATGCCCGGACGACCCGCCTGCCGGAAGGCGTGGAGATCGCGACAGGAGACCTGTCCGAGCCCGAAACCCTGAAAAGGGCGCTGAACGGGATCACGACGGTGTTCCTTGTCTGGCCCTTCCTCACGTCCGAGGGCGCGCCGGCCGTCCTCGCCACGATCGCGGGCTCCGCCCGCCGCCTCGTCTACCTGTCGTCGTCAGGCGTGCACGAGGACGCCGGGCGGCAGACCGATCCGATCAACCAGCTCCACTCCGACATGGAGAGCCTCATCGAGGCGTCGGGCCTGGAATGGACCATCCTGCGTGCCGACACGATCGCCTCCAACGCGCTGGGGTGGGCCGGGCAGATCCGGCAGGACGGTGTCGTACGCGGCCCCGACATCGCCCCCACAGCGGTGGTGCACCAGGCAGACGTCGCGGCCGCGGCGGCACGCGTGCTGACCGGCGACGGGCACGTGGGCACCACGCACGTGCTGACCGGACCACAGGTGGTGAGCAGGGCCGAACAGGTCCGCTTGATCGGCGAGGCGATCGGCCGTCCGCTGCGCTTCGAGAAGGTCCCCGTGGAGGCGGCTCGGGAGCGGATGCTCGCGGACGGAAGGCCGCCCGCCCTGGTCGAGGCACTGCTGGCGAGCACGCGGCGACCCCGCTCCGACCTGATCACCTCGACGGTGGAAGAGATCGTCGGAAGGCCCCCGCGAACATTCAGCGAATGGGCCGCCGACCACGCGGCCGACTTCCGCTGACCACTCAGGCGTCCGCCCGCATCCGCCAGCCGTGGTCCACCGGGCCGATGCCCGCGCCCAGGGGGAAGCCGTGCGCGATCGCGCCCGTGACGTACTCCTTGGCCCGCCGTACGGCGCCGGGCACGTCCTCGCCGAGAGCGAGGTACGACGCGATCGCCGAGGCGAGCGTGCAGCCGGTGCCGTGGGTGTGCCGGTTGTCGTGCCGCTCGGCGGTGAAGCGGTGCGCGCTCGCCCCGTCGGTGAGCAGGTCGACCGGCTCGCCGGGGAGGTGGCCGCCCTTGATCAGCGCCCATTTCGGACCGAGGGCCAGCACGGCCTCGGCGGCGCGGGGCAGGTCGTCCTCGTCCTCGACCTTGACGCCCGTGAGCTGCTCGACCTCCCACAGGTTGGGGGTGACCACGGTCGCGGCCGGCAGCAGCACGCTCTTGACGGTCTCCACGGCCTGCGGCGCGAGCAGGCTGTCGCCGTGCTTGGACACGCCGACCGGGTCGACCACGACGGGCACGGTCACGCCCGCGAGCACCTCCGCGACGGTCTCCACCAGCACGGACGACGCCAGCATCCCCGTCTTGATCGCCTGAGCTCCGATGTCGCCGAGGACCGAGTCGAGCTGTGCCCGCACCGCCTCCGGGGGCAGTTCCCAGTAGCCCTGCACGCCCAGTGAGTTCTGCGCCGTCACGGCCGCGATGACGCTCATGCCGTGCACGCCGAGGGCCAGCATGGTCTTCAGGTCGGCCTGGATGCCGGCGCCGCCGCCGGAGTCCGAGCCCGCGATGGTCAGGACACGTGGTGGGGTGGTCATGCGCCCATCCAACCAAAACGCCCGCCGCTCCCCGGAGAACACCCCTTCCCCGGCCGCGCGGACCCGGTGGGGGCGGTGTCCCGGACCCGCTGGGGTCGTTGTCAGGACCCGGGGGCGCTGTCAGTCGCCCCGCCCGGAGGAGCCGGAGTTGGTCACCTCGCATCGCCCCTCGGAAAGCACGCAGCCGGCCGGTGCGGCCGACGCGCCGTCGGCGTGGACGATCAGCGTCAGCGTGCCGCCCTCGGCCAGCGCGGCCCGCGAGCTCAGGGTCAGGGTGTCGCCCTGCTGCCGCCAGTCCGCCCCCTCCACCGCGGTCACCTGCCCGCCGGTGGCCAGCCGGATGGTCCATGCGCGCAGGGCCTGGCCCTCGTTGCGTACGGCGATCCGGGCTGTGTATCCGCTCTCGTCACGGGCCGACACCGTGAACCGCACCCGCACCGCCGGATCGCCGCCTGCGAGTGTGGATCCCGCCCGCGCCGTGTTCGTACGGTTCGTGTGGTCGGCGCCGGTCGTGTGGTTCGTACCGGCTGCGTGCTCGCTGTCGCGGCCGTCCTCGCCGCCTCGGGTGTTGGCAGTGTCGTCCAGCGTGGTCTCACCGGGAGCCGCGCCGCCGTCGGACGCGGTGCCCGTGTCGTCCGTGTCGTCCGTGTCGTCTGTGCCTTCCGGGGCCGCCGTGACGGCGGCGGGAGCATCGCCCACCCGCGGAACCGCGTGGGCCGACGCGCCCGGGTCGGTGGTGGACCGGTCGGCGGTGGACCGGGCGGTGGTGGACGGGGCGCGCGTACGGGCGGACGCGTGGTCGCCGTCCCGGCCCTTCGAGGCCGGCGTGGCCTGGGGAGCCGCCGGTCCGCCCTGCGCCGCCTCGTTCTTCCCCGTGTCGCTGTTCTTCCCTGTGTCGTTCCGGCCCGTTTCACCCTGATCGACATTGGTTGAGCCGGGGTCGTCCTGGCCGTTCCGGGCCGCGTCTCCGGTCGGGTCGCCGGTGGGATCGCCCGGGGCGGGTGTCTCGCCGAGGGCCTGGCCTGAGCCGGACGCTGCGTACGGCCCGTCCGCGTCGGCGCAGTTCTCCGAGACCGGGCAGGCCGTCGTCGGCTGCTCCATGGACAGAAAGGTCCGCCCGGCGACCAGCCGGGCGCCGCCGGCCGTGACGCCCACGGCCAGCAGCACCGACAGTCCCGACACGAGCGCCAGCCGCCGCATCCGTCTCGGCTGCTTCGCGCGGTCGTCCCGATCCTGCCCGGGAAGGCCCCGGTTTCCGGCGCCCCCGGACCCCACCAGACGCTCGGCCGGCGCCCGCCGCTCCGGCGATGCCGGGCTCTCGGGCCCCAGACTCCCGGGCTTGATGCTCTCGGACTCCAGCCTCTCGGATTCCAACCTCTCGGGCGAAAGTGCGGCGAACATCCGGGTCGTCGCCTCCGACGGCGGCACGGGCCACAGCACGGCGCCGGCGGTCGGCGGACCACCACCGGTCGGCAGACCACTACCAGTCGCCACACCACCAGCGGTCATCTGCGAAGGCGGCGCCGGCCAGGGCGCGGCCCCGCCGCCCGGCTGCGGCCCGGGGTGGCCGGGCCCGGGAAGGGGCTGCGGGGAGTCGTCCGGCGTCGCCGGAGGGCGGAAGGCCAGGTGCTCCGGGCTCCCGCCCCTCTGCGTGGGGTCGTCCGGAGCCGGGGAGGGCTGTCCCTCTCGTGCCCTGCGTCCTGTCGTGTGACGGCCCATGACGGTCCTTCCTGTTGCCCGACCGCCATACTTAATAACAGATCTAATACGCCTATGTCACAAAATTCACATCATGCCCGGAAGTGATCCCAGCCCCCTCGGGCCCAGGTCTGCCCGTCGACCCGCACTCCGCGCCCCTCCGCGACCACCCCTATGCGCGTCCACTCGGGCGGCAGTCCCACCTCAGGAGGGAACGTCGCGGCCAGGGCGTGATCGTCCCCGCCGGTCAGCACCCACTCCAGGGGATCCGCGCCGAGGTCGCGCGCCGCCACGGACAGCGCCTGCGGCACACGCAGAGCGGCGGCGTCCAGTTCGACGGCCACGCCGCTCGCGTCGGCGACGTGACCGAGGTCCTGCAGCAGGCCGTCGCTGACGTCGAGCATCGCCGTCGCGCCGAGCAGCGCGGCCCGCGGGCCGCAGGGGTACGGCGGCCGGGGACGGCGGTGCGCCTCCAGCAGGGTCACGAGATCCGGGGAACCGCCGGTCACGCCCGCCCCGAGCAGGGCCAGGCCGGCCGCCGCGTAGCCGAGGCGGCCCGCCACCGCCACCACGTCGCCCGGACGCGCGCCCGACCGGGTCACCGGGGACCGGCCGCCCAGATCGCCCAGCGCGGTCACACCGAGCACGACGGTCTCCGAACGGGCGATGTCGCCCCCCGCCACGGTCGCCCCCACCAGGTCGCACTCGTCGCGGAAGCCGTCGGTCAGGGCGTCCACCCAGTCGGCGCCGACGTCGGCGGGCAGCCCCAGGCCGACCACGAGGGCGGTGGGATCGGCCCCCATGGCAACGATGTCGGAAAGATTCTGCGCCGCGGCCTTACGGCCGATGTCGTAGCCACTCGACCAGTCGCGGCGGAAATGCCGCCCCTCGATCAGCAGGTCCGTGCTCACGACAACCCGCCCGTCGGGGGCCTTCAGGATCGCGGCGTCGTCGCCGGGGCCCAGCAGTACGGCCGCAGTACGCGGAAGACGTCCCGATATCCGCTGAATTACTCCGAATTCACCGAGATCTCCAACTGTGATAGCACACCCCCAGGGCATTCGAGGTACGGTTACGCTCCGGCACTGATCTCTACCCGGAGGACGTCATGGTGCAGGCCTACATCCTTATCCAGACCGAGGTCGGCAGGGCCGCCAACGTTGCCGAGGAGATCTCCTCCATCCCCGGGGTGACACAGGCCGAGGATGTCACCGGCCCCTACGACGTGATCGTCCGCGCGCAGGCCGGCAACGTGGACGAGCTCGGCAAGCTCGTGGTGGCCCAGATCCAGGCGGTGAACGGCATCACCCGCACACTCACGTGCCCGATCGTCCACATCTGAGCGGAACACGAGCCGGAAAGACGATGCGAGAGGCGAAGGGACCCATGCGCGCCGCGCCGGCAGTCACGGCGCTGGCGGCGCTCGCCCTGCTCACCGGCTGCTCGTCCACCGTCCACGTGGAGCCGCCCACCCCCACCGGCGAGGCGGCGGCGGCCTGCCTCAAGCTCGACGCGGCGCTGCCGAAGACGCTCGACGGACTCGGCCGGGCCGGCTCCGAGCCTCCCTCGCCGTACGTCGCCGTCTGGGGTGACGGCCAGATCGCCCTGCGCTGCGGCGTGCCCCGGCCGGCCGCGATGGAGGCGACGGCGGAGGTCGCCGACATCAACGGCGTCGGCTGGTTCCAGGACCCACGCCGCCCGACGCTGTTCACGTCCACCAACCGCGTCGCGTACGTCGAGGTGACGATCGGGCAGGAGCACCAGGCCGGGGCCGTGCTGGTCGACCTGGCCGAGCCGATCAAATCGAGCATCCCGGAGTAGCTACCGCAGGCCCGCACGCCGGCGCAGCGCGAGCTGGATCAGATGGTCGACCAGGCCGGCGTACGGCAGGCCGGTCGCCGCCCACAGCTGCGGCGCGACCGACAGCGATGTGAAGCCCGGCATGGTGTTGATCTCATTGACGATCAGCTCGCCCGAGGGCGTGTAGAAGAAGTCGACCCGCGACAGGCCCTCGCAGCCGAGCGCCTCGAACGCGCGCACGGCCATGGACCGCAGCGTCTCCGCCACCTCAGCCGGAATGTCGGCCGGCGCCTGGAGCGCCATCTGGTCGGGGTAGTACTTGGCCTCAAAGTCGAAGAACTCTCGCTCGCCCCGCACGAGCACCTCGCCGGGGACGCTCGCCTCGGGCGCGGCGTCGCCGAGCGACTCCAGCACCGCGCACTCGATCTCCCTGCCGACGATGGCGGCCTCGACCAGCACCTTCGGGTCGTGCTCGCGGGCGACCTCAATCGCCGCCTCCAACGACTCGGGGTCGTGCGCCTTGGAGATGCCCTGCGACGACCCGGCCCTGGACGGCTTGACGAACACCGGCCAGCCCAGTTCCTCGATCTCCTTGAGCACGCGGTCGCGGTCGAGCCGCCAGTCACGGTCGCGTACGACCACGAACGGGCCGACCGGCAGCCCGGCGGCGCGCAGCACGAGCTTCATGTACGCCTTGTCCATGCCGACGGCGCTGGCCAGCACACCGGAGCCGACGTAGCGGACACCGGCCATCTCCAGCAGGCCCTGGATCGTCCCGTCCTCGCCGAACGGCCCGTGCAGCATGGGGAACACGACGTCCACCCGGCCGAGCGCACGCGGGATGTCACCGGATTCGAGGGCCACGAGGGCGCCGGAGTCGCCCGGAAGCGCGAGCGCCACGCCGGAGTCGTCCACGACAGGCAGACGGCCCGACTCGATCGCGTAGGACTGGTCGCCCGACGCCAGCACCCACCGCCCGTCCTGGGCGATGCCGATGGGGATGACCTCGTACTTCGTCCGGTCGACGGCCTCCAGCACACTGCCGGCGCCCATCAGGGAGACGGCGTGCTCAGAATTGCGTCCGCCGAAGACGACTGCCACGCGTACGCGTGACGGGGACTCGCGATCCTCATTCATGATGCCCGAATCTACCGTGTTCGAGGTGCAAAACGGCTTGTCAGCCGCGCGCGTCGTGGAGGTCCGAATCGCAGATCAGACGCCGTAGCGCTCCGGTTTGGGGGTGCGCGACATCAGTAGAACAGCGGCCTCACCGGGGGTCATGCCGTCGTGGACGACGCCGACGACCACCTCGGTAATGGGCATCTCCACGTCGTGCTTCCTGGCCAGTTCGAGCACCGACTCGCACGACTTCACCCCCTCGGCCGTCTGCTTCGTGGCGGCGACGACCTCGGCCATCGTCATGCCGCGGCCCAGGTTCTCGCCGAAGGTGCGGTTGCGCGACAGCGGCGAGGTGCAGGTGGCGACGAGGTCGCCCATTCCGGCGAGGCCGGCGAAGGTGTGCTGGTCCGCCCCGAGCACCGCGCCCAGCCGGGCGATCTCGGCCAGTCCCCGCGTCATGAGCGTCGCCCGCACGTTGTCGCCCAGGCCCATACCGGCCGCGACGCCGACGGCCAGCGCGATGACGTTCTTGACCGCGCCGCCGAGCTCGACGCCCACCACGTCCGGATTCGTGTAGGTCCGGAACCACGGCAGGTGACACGCCTCCTGGAGCCGGGCCGCCACCTCCTCGTCGGAGCAGGCGATGACGGCCGCGGCGGGCTGCCGCTGGGCCAGCTCGGGGACCAGGTTGGGCCCGGAGATCACGGCCACCCGGCGCTCCGGCACCTCGGCCACCTCACAGACGACCTCGCTCATCCGCCTGCAGGTGCCGAGCTCGACGCCCTTCATCAGGCTGACCAGCACGGCCTCCGGCGGGATGTGGGGCTTCCACACCTGGAGGTTGGCGCGCAGCGTCTGCGACGGCACCGCGAGGACCACGAAGTCGGCGCCGTCCATGGCCTCGGCGGGGTCCGTCGTGGCGCGGATCGTGTCGGGCAGCCGTGTCCCCGGCAGATACTCGGGGTTCTCCCGGGTCTCGTTGATCGCGTCGACGACCTCCGCCCGCCTGCCCCACAGAGTCGTGGACGTGCCGGCCTCGGCGAGGATCATCGCGAACGTGGTGCCCCACGAGCCCGTTCCGAAAACAGCCGCCCTGCTCACTGGCCGCACCACTCCTCTTGCTCCGCGCACTCCTCCCTAACCGTACGCTCCGCTCAGCCGTTGCCCGCGTTCTTGGGGTCATAAGGGGTCTCCGGCGCTTTTTCGTCCCGAATCTCGGCGAGCAGTCCGGTGACGGCGGCCGTGATGTCCGCGGTCGCGTTGCGCAGGACCGAGCCGCGCATGGGCTGCCCGGCGTACTTGGACAGGTCGACCGGCGGCCCGGCCAGCACGTGGAAGGTCTTGCGGGGCAGCAGCCGGGGCTTCTTCGCCCCGTACGGCAGCAGCTCCTGGGCGCCCCAGTGGGCGATGGGGATGACCGGCACGCCGGTCGCGAGGGCCAGCCGGGCGACGCCGGTCTTGCCGGCCATCGGCCACAGCTCGGGATCGCGGCTGATCGTGCCCTCGGGATAGAACAGGATGCAGGCGCCCTTCCGCAGCCGCTCCTCCGCGGTCTTGAGCGACTTGGTGGCGTCGGTGCTGTTGCGCTCGACGGGAATCGCCTGGAGCTGGGTGACGGCGTGGCCCAGCAGGGGGATCCGGAAGATCCCCGCCTTGGCCAGGATCGTCGGCCAGCGCCCGTTGTTGTACAGGTAGTGCGCGAGCAGCACGGGGTCGGACCACGACAGGTGGTTGGCCGCGATGATCAGCCCGCCGCTGCGGGGGATGTGCTTCCCACCGCGCCACCTCCGCTTCACGAACAGCCGTGAGATCGGCTTGACGACGACGACCGCGAGCCCCTCCCAGAAGCGCGGCGGACGGCCGGCACGCCGGTTCACCGTGGCGGGGGCGGGCGCCGCGGGTGTCGCCGGGTGCGCGCCCGGGGAGGCGGTCGGGTCGGACGATGGTCCGCTGGGGTGGCTCACAGGGTCTCCAAATCACCGGGATCCGGCACAAGTCTCCCGGTTGGCCAAGGGCGATGTCGAGGCGGGATGCTACAGGCATGCACCTCGTGCGATGGTCAATAGTGGTCCCGGTGAAGACCCTGATCCGGGCCAAGACGCGACTCGCGGCGGCGGCCGGACCGCACCGGGCCGATCTGGCGGTCGCGGTGGCCTCCGACACCGTGGCGGCGGCGCTGCGGTGCCCGCTGGTGGCCCGCGTGGTGGTCGTGACGGCCGACCCGCTGCCCGCGCGGCGGCTGGCCGCGCTCGGGGCCCACGTGGTGGCCGATCCCGACCGGGGGCTGAACACCGCTCTGCGGACTGGGGCGCAGGAGGCCGTACGGCTCGCGCCCGGCGACGCCGTCGGCGCCCTGCAGGCCGACCTGCCCGCCCTGCGGCCGGCGGAGCTGGAGACGGTGCTCGCGGCGGCGCCGGAGTTCGACCAGGCGTTCGTCCCCGACGCCACCGAGGTGGGAACGACCTTCTACGGTGTGCGGCCGGGCGTGCCCTTCCGGCCGGGGTTCGGCGGCGAGTCGCGGGTCAGGCACCTGTCCCGGGGGGCCAAGGAACTGACCCCGCCGGGGATCGCGTCCGTGCGCAGGGACGTGGACACCGTGGAGGACCTGCGCGAGGCTCTGGTCCTGGGCGTCGGCCCCGCGACCGCCGAGGTCGCCGCCCTGATCCTCGGAGGCACGACCCCCCGGCCGTAGCGGGCGGTCGCGACCGCCCCGCCGATCGGGGCGGGCGGACGTGGGCGAAGGCGGCCGGACACGCGGAAGGCGACCACGCCGAGCCCCCGCTCCGGCGTGGTCACCAGTGCGGTCGCGTCAGTGGGCCGCTTCCGCGTTCTCGCGGGCCTGCTTGGGCAGGAGGAAGGCCACCGCGAAGGTGAGCAGGAGCATTCCGGCGACCACCCACAGCGTGATCTTCATGGCATGGTCGAAGCTCCCGGCGGTGGGCACGTCGCCGAGCAGGTCGAAGAAGACCGTGCCGAGCAGGGCCACGCCGAACGCGTTGCCCAGCTGCTGCACCGCCGTCAGCGTGCCGGACGCCGAGCCCGTCTCGTGCTCCTCCACGCCGGCGAGCACGATGTCGAAGAAGGGCGACATCAGCAGGCCCATGCCGACTCCGCTGACGACCAGCGCCGGGGTGAGCTGCCAGGGGCTGACGTGCATGCCGGCGAGGTTCAGCGTGAGCAGGACGCCGAGCACGCCCAGCGTCATGACCAGGGTGCCGCCCTGGAGCAGCTTGCGCCCGAACTTCTGCAGCCCCTGCGCGAGCCCGAATCCGAGGATCATGCCGCCCGACCAGGGAACCATCGCGAGCCCCGCCTTGAGCGCCGAGTAGCCGAGGCCCATCTGGCAGTAGAGGTTGAAGGCCAGCATGAACCCGGCCATGCCGGAGAAGAACACCATGCCGGTGAACAGGCCGCCGGTGAACGCGCGCTTGCGGAACAGGCTCGGCACGATCAGCGGGTCGCCGCCCGCGCGGCTGCGGCGGGCCTGGAACCAGCCGAAGACGGCGAAGACGACGACCGAGGCGGCGAGCATGACGAACGCCCACGCGGGCCAGTCGTGCTCGCGGCCCTGCACCAGCGGATAGATCACCAGGAAGGCGCCCACGGACGCGAGCGCGACCCCGGCCAGGTCGAGTCGCGGCGGCCGCGGCGACCTCGACTCGGGCAGGAAGCGCAGCCCGGCGACGAGCGCGGCCACGCCGAGCGGCAGGTTGATGAAGAAGATCATCCGCCAGCTCGTGCCCCAGAAGTCGGCCGTCACGAGCCAGCCCGCGAGGATCGGACCGCCGACGGCCGACAGACCCATGACCGGTCCGAACATGCCGAACGCCCTGCCCATCTCCGCGGGCGGGAACATCTCCTTGATCATGCCGAGGCCCTGGGGCAACATGACCGAGCCGAACAGGCCCTGGATCACCCGGGCGCCTATCAGCATCTCGGGCGACTGGGCGACGGCACACAGCAGGGAACCCACGGTGAACCCGGCGGCGCCGATCAGGAACATGCGCCTGCGGCCGAAGATGTCCCCGAGCCGGCCGCCGGTGATCAGGCCCACGGCCATCGAGAGCGTGTAGGCGGCGCCCAGCCATTGGATGACGGCCTCGGAGCCGCCGAGGTCGGCGCGCATCTCGGGTGCCGCGATGTTGGTGACCATCGCGTCGAGAAGGTCCATGACCTCCCCGGCGAGGATCACAAAGAGAGCGGCCCAGCGCCAGCGGTACGGCGCCTCGGTCGCCGGCGCCGACGGCACCGCCGCCGTGATGGATTCGGACATCACCCCTCCTTCTGATGACTGAACAGTGTTCATATTGAAGTGAGCGCTGTTCTATCACCGATCGGTGTTCAGTGCAAAGTTCGACGTTCAACACGATATATCTCGTTTGCCGGACGTACAAGATATATCTCGTTAGTAGAGCGGTGTTCCTGAACACGGAGCGGTGTTCACTAACATGGGCGGAACAGCGGGAGGTCCTTCATGACACAGCCGGACATGCCCACACCGCCGTGGGAGCGTCCGCCCAGGCGACGTACGCCGACCAGGGTGCCGCTCACCCGCGAGCGGATCGTCGACGCCGCCTACACGGTCCTCGACCGCGAGGGGTACGACCGGCTGAGCATGCGGCAGGTGGCCGCCGAACTCGGCGTCGCCGTGTCGGCGCTTTACGTGCACGTACGCGACAAGGACGAGCTGCTGCAGCTCATGTACAACCGCACGTTCGAGGGCTACGAGGTTCCGGACCCCGACCCCGAGCGCTGGCAGGAGCAGGTCATGGACTTCGCCCGTCAGGCGCGTGAGCGGCTGCTGAGCCATCGCGACATGGCGAAGATCACGATGATTCACGTTCCGTTCACACCCGAGCTGCTCCCCTACGTCGAGCGGCTGCTGGCCGTCTTCGCCGCCGCCGGACTGCCGCGGGAGGTCCTGGCCATGTCCGGCGACATGCTGTCCACGTACATCAACGGGTTCGCGCTGGAGGAGAGCCTCTGGCAGCAGCGCTACCGCGAGGCCCACGGCTCGTGGCACAAGCTGCGCGACGAGGTCAACGGCTACTTCGCCTCGCTGCCGCCCGACCGGTTCCCGAACCTGGTGAAACTCGCCGACATCATGATGGACGAGTCGAACGACTACCGTTTCGACCTCGGCGTGGAGATCATCCTTCGCGGCCTCGCCTCCTACATCGGCGAGCCGGACCCCGATGAGGAGAGCACGGAGGGCAAGGCGGCCGAGGAGGCCTAGGGGACCCGGCGGATGGCCCGGCCCGTTCCCAGGCGGGCCGCGATCCGCGGGGCGAGCCAGGCGCCGGCCACCCCGCCCACCGCGCCGGCCGACAGCAGCGTCCCGTACGTGCCGGGGCTGGTGCCGACCTCGCGGACGAGGTAGAGCGGCACCGTGGCCGACCACAGGCCGAACGACAGCATCATCAGCGCCCCCACGGCGGCGACCCGGCGCAGGACCGGCTGCCCGGCGACGAACGAGAGCCCTTCGGCGATCTCCGGCCACAGCCGGCCCCCGCCCCGGACGTCCCTTCCGCCGGGCTTCTCGTCCGCGCGTACGCCGAGGAGCAGCAGCGCGGACCCCGCGTAGCTGAGGGCGTCGGCGACCACCGCGACCGGGGCGGTGAGCGCCTGCACCAGCCAGCCGCCGATCCCCGGGCCGGCGAGCTGGGCGAGCGACTGGTTCGCCGCGAGCGTGCCGTGCCCGCGGGCGAGGTCCTCCCGGCCGACGATGGACGGAAGGTAGCTCTGGTGGGCGACGTCGAAGAAGACCGTGCACAGCCCGTTCACCAGGGCCACGGCGTACATCTGGGGCAGGCCGAGCACGCCGGGCACGGCCGCGGCCGGGATCGACAGCAGCGCCAGCATGCGGACCGCGTCGGCGGCGACCAGCACGGGACGGCGCCGCATGCGGTCCACCCAGGCTCCGGCGGGCAGGCCGACCAGCAGGAACGCCACCATCTCGGCGGCGGTGAGCAGCCCCACCTGGAAGGGGCTCGCGTGGAGGGTGAGCGCCGCCGTGAGCGGCAGGGCAATCAGGGAGACCTCGCTGCCGAGCTTGCTGATCGCGTCCGCACCGGCGTATCGCCGGAAGTCGCGGACGCGCCACAGGCTCCTCGGTGCCGCCTCGGTCATGGCGGGCCATGCTGGCAGCCGGAAGATCCAGTGGTCAAAGGATTATCCGCCCGCGGCGGTAGGCTGGCGGCGTGCAGGCGACGGTGCAGAGCTTCGACCCCGCGACCCGCTCGGGCTGGGTCTTCCTCGACGACGGCACCCGGATCCCGTTCGACGGCGAGGCGTTCGGCGCCGGGCCGCTGCGGCACCTGCGCCCCGGCCAGCGGGTCGCCCTCGTCATGGCGGACGGCCACGTCACCTACGTGACGCTCTCCACGTTCCCGACGCCCTGAAGCTCCGACACGCTGAATCTCCGACGCCCTGAGTTTCCGACGCCCTGGGTTTCCGACACTCTGAGTCGCCGGCGCCGCGGCGCGTCAGACCGTTTTGTTCGCTCCTCCGTCGATCATCAGGTTCGCGCCGTTGACGCTCGCCGCGTGCGGTGAGGCCAGGTAGGTCACGAGGGCCGCCACCTCCGCCGGTTCGATCAGCCGTCCCGTGGTCATGCCCGCCCTGGCCGGCAGCCCGGCCAGCAACTGCTCGAGCGGCACTCCCAGCGCCGCCGCCAACTCGGCGCCGTAGCCGCCGGGCGCCTCCCACATCGCGGTGCGGACCGCGCCGGGTGAGACCGTGTTCACCCGCACCCCCTGTGGCCCGAACTCCTCCGCCAGGGCCTTGCCGAACGCGTTGAGCGCCGCCTTCGCCGTGGTGTACGGCATCGGACCCACGTGCGGCGTCCGGGCGCCGTTCGAGGAGATGTTCACGATCACGCCGCGGCGGCGCAGGACGCCGGGCAGCGCGGCGCGGGTCGTGCGGACGGCGGCGAAGAAGTT
The DNA here is from genome assembly GCF_006874465.1 of Microbispora bryophytorum. GTDB lineage: Bacteria > Actinomycetota > Actinomycetes > Streptosporangiales > Streptosporangiaceae > Microbispora > Microbispora bryophytorum. The sequence continues at coordinate 117,419 of NZ_VIRL01000009.1, forward strand.
GAGCCCGAACCACGAGAGCCACTCGTCGTCCGCGAAGCCGAGGAATCCCCGGACGCCGTTCGCACCGGGGTCCCCGCCACCCACGTTGTTGACCAGCAGGTCGAGGTCCTCCCCCAGCTCGGCGACCGCGCGCTCGACCAGGTGCGCCGGGCCCTCGGGCGTCGAGAGGTCCACCGGCACGGCGATCGCGCCGGTCTCCTTCAGCTCCGCGGTGACGTTCCGCGCCGCCGCCACCACGCGGACGCCCTCCGCGGCGAGCGCCGCGACGGTCGCCAGCCCGATGCCACGGCTGGCGCCCGTGACCAGCGCCGTACGTCCCGTGAGTCCCATGTCCATGCCGGATCCCTCCGTGCCATTCGCAACTTCGATGATGCGAAGAACTTATTACTCGCTACAGCCATGTTGCAAGTAGCGGGTCAACGGAATCCCCCCGGTAGCATGTAGGGGTGCCGACAGCCCAGCAGTCCTCGCAGCTCGGGAAGCGTCCGCTCCGGGCCGATTCCGAGCGGACGGTGCGGACGATCCTTGAGGCGGCCGAGCGCGTGTTCGCCGCCAATCCGGCGGCGACCATGGAGCAGGTCGCCCAGGCGGCCGGGGTCGCCCGCACGACCGTCCACCGCCGTTTCGCCACCCGCGAGGCCCTGCTGGAGGAGCTCACCGGCTGGGCCGCCCGCCAGTTCGCCGAGGCCGTCGCGTCCGCCCACGCGGACAGCACCCCGCCCCTCGTCGCGCTCTACCAGGTCACCGCCAACGTCCTGCGGGTGAAGACGGACTGGTGGTTCGCCATGAGCCGTACGGGCGACCGCGCCCACCCCGAGGCCGCCCGCGTGCACGCGGAGGTCCGCGACGACTGCGAGCGGCTGCTCCGCCGGGCCCGCGAGGCGGGCGTGCTGCGTCCCGACGCCGATCTCGGCTGGACCCGCCGCGTCTACTACGCCCTCATCCACGAGGCCGCCGCTGAGGGCGTAACCGAGGGCGGGGACGCCGAGGCCCTCGCGACCCGGGTCGTGGACGCCCTGCTGCGCGGTTTCGGCTCCCCCACCGCGCCGGTCATCGCGTGACCGGTCGCCCGCAGGGCGCTCTCCTCGTTTCCGGCCTCCTGACCTGGGCGGGTTTGACCCGAGCATGAGGCCGGGGTTCTACTGGAGAGGCTCTGACGTGTCGCCGCACGACTATGAGGAGGTGGTCGGGATGACTTCCGGCAGTAGTCCACAACCATCTCGCCCCGTCACCTCCCCCGGCGCGACGCGAAGCTCCGGCGTCGTCGAGGCGGTCGCCGCCCGCTGTCACGCCTGGTGACGGGTCCTCATCCGTGCCGGACGCCCGGCACGAGACAGGAGGTCCGTCATGACGATCACGATTGTTGTTCCGTTCACGCTGCCGCAGCTCCTGCGCCGGACGGCCCGCGTCCTGTTTCCCGTCCTGATGCCTGTCGCCCTCGCACTGGTGGGTTCCGCCGAGGCCGGCATCGGCCTGCAGGTGGGGCTGGAAATCGGGCTGTTGATCCTCCGGCACCTGCTGGGGATCTGAGGGTCCGAGGCGGCGGCTACATCCTCAACCGGCCGGCCCGGGATTCCAGGTAACGCTGCTCGGCGATGCTGGCGGTGGACTTCGCGGCGCGCCGGTAGTGCTCGTAGGCCCCGGCCGTGTCGCCGGCCTTCTCCAGCAGATGCGCGCGCACGGACAGCAACCGGTGATGCCCGGCCATCCGCTCGTCACCGTCCAAGGTGGACAGCAGGGCCAGCCCGGCCCGCGGACCGTCGATCTCGGCGAGTGCGATCGCCCGGTTGAGGGTGACCATCGGGTTGGGCGCGAGCCGCTCCAGGATCAGGTAGAGGGCGTGCACCTGCGGCCAGTCGGTCTCCTCGGCCGTGGCCGCGTCGGCGTGCGTGGCGGCGACGGCGGCCTGCAGTTGATAAGGCCCCAGCACCGGGCCGGCCAGCGACGCCTTGACCAGCTCGACGCCCTCGTCGATCAGCCCCCGGTCCCACTTCGTGCGGTCCTGCTCGTCCAGCGGCACCAGGTCGCCGGCCGGGGTCGTACGGGTCTCCCGGCGAGCGTGGGTCAGCAACATCAGCGCGAGCAGCCCCGTCACCTCGCCGTCGTCGGGCAGTTGGGCGTGCACCATCCGGGTCAGCCGGATCGCCTCGTGCGCGAGATCGGCGCGGTGCAGCTCGCTGCCCGAGGAGGCGGTGTAGCCCTCGTTGAAGATCAGATAGAGCACGTGCAGGACGACCCGGAGCCGCTCCTGGAGCTCCCCGCCGTCCGGCAGGCCGAACGAGCTGCCGGCGGCTTTGACGCGCTGCTTGGCCCGGCTGATCCTGGCCGCCATCGTGGCCTCCGGCACCAGGAACGCGCGGGCGATCTCGGCGGTGGTCAGGCCGCCGACCGCCCGCAGCGTCAGGGCGACCTGGGAGGCCGCGGTCAGCGTGGGATGGCAGCACAGGAAAAGCAGGACGAGCGTGTCGTCGGTGTCCGGCACGTCCTGCGGCATCGCCTCGACGGCGGCCGTCGCCGACTCCCGCTCACGGCGCGCGTGGTCGCTGCGCATCTGGTCGATGAGCCGCCGGGACGCGACGGTCGACAGCCAGCCGCGCGGGTTGTCCGGCACACCCTCGGCCGGCCACTGTACGGCGGCGGCGAGAACGGCCTCCTGCACGGCGTCCTCACACCCCTCGAACTGGCCGTGCCGCCGTACCAACGCGCCGAGGACCTGCGGCGTGAGCTCACGCAGCAGGTCCTCGATGACCGGTGCTGTCATGCCTCCAATTGTCCGTCGGCGAACATGACCTGCCGCACCTCGACGCCGAGACCCTCGATCGCGGTGTCCGGGATCTGCGCCGCCAGCTCGATCGCCCGCTCCTTGCTCTCGCAGTCGATCAGGTAGAAGCCGCCCAGATACTCCTTGGACTCCAGGAAGGGGCCGTCGGTGACCACGGGCTGGCCGTTGCGCACGGACACCACCGCGGCCTGCGACGGGTCGACCAGGGCCAGCGTGGTGATCAGCTCTCCGGACCGCTTCAGCGCCTCGATGAACCCGCCGTGGCCGTCACCGATCGCCGCCTTCTCCTCGTCGGTCAGCGCGTCCAGCACGGCCGGGTTGATGTGCATGCCGATCAGGAACTTCATCTCGTTCTCCTCGTGGTTCGCGAGCCCCCTCGGGCCCTTCCACCGGTTGGTCGGAGCCGCCGACGCCGTCTTGACACGTCCCCGCGTCAAAAAACTCCCGGCCGCGGTCCCCGGCCACGAGGCCGGTTACGAGGCCGGTTACGAGGCGACTCCCTCATAGCGCCCCTCCGGCGGCACCCGCACCGCGATCATGGCGACGTCGTCCTCCCCCGCCATCGGCATCCGGGTGAGCAGTTCGTCGCAGAACCGGCCCAGGGGTTCCCGTGCGAGCGGCTCCGCACACCGCCGCAACCGTTCGAGCCCCTCGCCGAGATCCTCTCCCCGCCGTTCGACGAGGCCGTCGGTGTAGAGCAGCAGGGTGCTGTGCGGCGGCAACGGCCGCACAGAGCTGATCCACGGCTGGTCGTGGTGGAGGCCGAGAAGGGGGTTGTCCGCGTCCTGGAGGAAGCGGCCCTCCCCCTCGCCGGTCACCAGCAACGGCGGCGGGTGCCCGGCCACCGAGTACTTCAGCCGCCACACGCCCTCGCCGTCCCTTTCCAGGCGGGTCAGGACGCAGGTGGCGATGCTCTCGCCGTTCAGGGTCTCCATGGCGGTGTTCAGCCGCCGCAGGACGTCGCCGGGAGACTCGTCACGGTCGACGGCGAGCGCCCGCAGCATGTTGCGCACCTGGCTCATGCACACGGCGGCGGCCAGGTCGTGCCCGGCCACGTCGCCGATCACCAGCTTCACGGCGCCGCAGGGCACCACGAACGCGTCGTACCAGTCTCCGCCGATCTCGGCGGCGGTCGGGCTCGCCTGATAGCGCGCGGCGAGCTCCAGGCCGGGGACGTGGGGCGGCTCGGCCAGCAGGCTGTGCTGCAGGGCCAGCGCCACCCGCTGGGTGCGCCGGAAGCGCAGGGCGTTGCTGATGGCGTCGTGCGTGTGGTCGAGGATCTGCCCCATCAGATCGATGTCGACCGGACTGATCGGCGGCCGGTCCCCGCAGATGCAGGCCGTGACCACGGCCGCGACTTCGCCTTCGACGACGATCGGGAGGATGACCGTGTTGTGCGCCCCGATCTCGGCGATCCACGTCCTGACCGCCTCTGGGTAGAGGAACGGAGGATGTCCGCGGGGGAAGGACATGTGGGCGGGGCGGCGCTGCCCTACCGCTTGCCGCAGCGCGTCGGCGGAGTAGTGCTCCTGCAGCATCGGCAGCCTTGGCAATCCCTCACGTACGGCGCAGCAGAGGCGCTCGGCGACGACGGTGCGCGCGTGTGGAAGGCCGCCGTTCGGCTCGGGAAGCAGGTGGATATCGCAGGTGTCGGCGAGCTCGGGCACGACCACGTCGGCGAGCGCCTGGCACATCTCCTCCAGGTTGGTGATGTCGCTCGCCGCGGCCGCGGCGAGGTCCAGCAGCCGGCGGCGGCGCTCCTCCTGCCACTCCTGCTCGACGTCGGTGGAGGTGCCCACCCACTCCACCACCGCGCCGTTCTCGCGCACCGGCACGCACCGAAACCGGATGTGCCGGTAGACGCCGTCGCGGGTGCGGACGCGGTAGATCACCTCGGTGAGCGAGGCCGCCTGTTCGGCGGCCTTGTCCCACCACTCCTCGGCGTGCGCGCGGTCCTCAGGGTGCAGGGCCCGCATCCAGCCGTGGCCGAGACTCTCCTCCTGCGTCTGTCCCGTGAGCCGCTGCCAGCCGTGACTCTCTCTGGACTCGCCGTGCGGGCCGGTCACCCACACCCCGTGCACGCCCGCCCACACGATGCTCTGGTAACGGCGCCGAAGGCGGCGCAGCTCCTTCTCCATGACGGGAACCCGCCGAGCGGCGGCGACCTGCGCCGTGACCTCCTGGACCACCGCCAGCAGTCCGCTCTCGCCGTCATGGAGGGGAATCCCGGCAAGGCTCATCCGGAACAGGCGCTCGGGTGGATCGCCGCTCCGGCCCACGGTCACGGAGACCTCGTCGAGGCGCACGGTCTCCCCCGTCTTCCAGACCTCGTCGAGCACGGCGAGGGTGTCCTGCTCAAGGACGTCGCGCAGACCCTCCCGGAGCGGAACCCCGACCGGCCGGTCCCCGAACATCGCCTGGAAGGCGTCGTTCGTGTAGAGCAGCCGATGGTGCTCCCCGCGGGTCACCAGAACTCCGGCCGGCGCCTGGTCGAAGGCCTCGATCGGGACTCGGCTGCTGTCTCGTTGTTGGCCGACGTGCACCGCACCTTCCCCCGGTCGAACCCCACGCACACGGTCGGCAGGCCTCCCCCACGCGACTCGCTTACCTGCAGATTACACACGTCTGCGCAGGTCAAGAACGTTCACCACGGATTTTGCCGGCGTGGCATCGGGCCGGAAACGACGAACGGCGCCCGGGGGCTCCGAGCGCCGTCGACTGGTGCGGGGTGGGGCGGGCTACTTCTTCTTGGCAGCCTTGCCACCCGCGTTGACCTGCTCCTTGAAGTCCGCGCCGGGCCGGAACCTTGGCGCCCAGCTCTCCTCCACCTTGATCGGATCCCCGGTGGAAGGGTTGCGGGCCGTACGAGCCGGCTTGTGCACCATCTCGAAGGCGCCGAAGCCGGTGATCGAGACCTTGTCCCCGCCCGCGACAGCACCCTGGATGGCGTCGAGGACGGCGTTGACAGCTTCGGTGGCCGTCTTCTTGTCGCCGACACGATCCGTGATCGCGTCGACGAGTTCTTTCTTGTTCATTTCGGTTTCCTCCCCCTTACGCGCTTGAAATTAGGGGACGAGGTCGCGGGACTTCAATCACCGGGGGGCATGTTTCGCCTGCTCGGCGTGTCGAATGTGCCGTCCAGATAGGCGATGAAGGCGTCCAGCCGGGCGGCCGCATGGGCTATGTCCCGCTTTGCCACGTCACAGATAGCAAGCAGCCGTCGCGCCAGGCGGGCCTGCTCCTCCTGTGGTAAGGCTAACGCTCTGACGCGGCGATGCGCATCACGCAGTCGCCGCGCCAGCAACTCATCTGCGGTCTGAGGATCGTTCAGACGGTCGTCGGCAGCCATGGCTGCCGCCCATTCTCGTACTCCTCGACGGCGTCCGCGTGACGCAGGGTCAGCCCGATGTCGTCCAGGCCCTCCATCAGCCGCCAGCGGGTGTAGTCGTCGATCTCGAACGAGGCGACCAGGTCGCCCGAGCGCACCTGGCGTTCCACCAGGTCGACGGTGATCTCCGTCGTCGGGTCGGCCTCGACCGCGTCCTGCAGACGCTCGACCACGTCCTCGGGCAGGATGACCGGCAGCAGGCCCATCTTCGTGGAGTTGTTGCGGAAGATGTCGCCGAACCGCGAGGCGATCACGACGCGGAAGCCGTACTGCTGCAGGGCCCACACGGCGTGCTCACGCGAGGAGCCGGTGCCGAAGTCGGGCCCGGACACCAGGATCGACGCGCCCTCGTACGCCGGGTCGTTCAGCACGAAGGACGGGTCCTCGCGCCAGGCGGCGAACAGGCCCTTCTCGAAGCCCGTACGGCTGACCTGCTTCAGCCAGACCGCCGGGATGATCTGGTCGGTGTCCACGTTGCTGCGGCGCAGCGGTACGGCCCGGCCGGTGTGAGTGGTGAAGGCATCCATGATGATCTCTTCCTGGGACTGAGGCGGGCGGGCTACAGGTCGGCGGGGGCGGTCAGCCGGCCGGTCACCGCGGTCGCGGCCGCCACCTGCGGCGAAACCAGGTGGGTGCGCCCGCCCTTGCCCTGGCGGCCCTCGAAGTTGCGGTTGGAGGTCGAGGCGCTGCGCTCGCCCGGCTTCAGAGTGTCGGGGTTCATGCCCAGGCACATCGAGCAGCCGGCCTCGCGCCACTCGGCCCCGGCCGCCTTGAAGACCTCGTGCAGGCCCTCCTCCTCGGCCGCCTTCTTGACCCCCATGGAGCCCGGGACGATCAGCGTGCGGGTGACGACCTTGCGGTCGCGCAGGATCTCGGCGGCGGCCCGCAGGTCCTCGATGCGGCCGTTGGTGCAGGAGCCGACGAAGACGGTGTCCACCTGGATGTCGCGCAGCGGCGTGCCCGCGGCCAGGCCCATGTACTCCAGCGCCCGCTCGGCGGCGGACCGCTCGACCGGGTCGGCGAACTGCTCGGGCGACGGCACGGCGGAGCCGAGCGGCGCGCCCTGGCCCGGGTTGGTGCCCCACGTGACGAACGGCGTGAGGGTCGAGGCGTCGATCTCCACGACCTTGTCGAACTCGGCGTCGTCGTCGGTGCGCAGCGTCTTCCAGTACTCGACGGCCTGGTCCCAGACCTCGCCGGAGGGCGCGTGGGGACGGCCGCGCAGGTACTCGAACGTGGTCTCGTCGGGTGCGATCATGCCCGCCCGCGCGCCGGCCTCGATCGACATGTTGCAGACGGTCATGCGGCCCTCCATGGAGAGCTTGCGCACGGCCTCGCCCCGATACTCGACGATGTAGCCCTGGCCGCCGCCGGTGCCGATCTTCGCGATGATCGCGAGGATCAGGTCCTTGGCGGTCACGCCGGCCGGCAGCTCGCCCTTGACCTCGATGGCCATCGTCTTGGGCCGGTAGGCGGGCAGCGTCTGGGTGGCCAGCACGTGCTCGACCTCAGAGGTGCCGATGCCGAACGCGATGGCGCCGAACGCCCCGTGCGTCGAGGTGTGCGAGTCGCCGCAGACGATCGTCATGCCGGGCTGGGTGAGCCCGAACTGCGGGCCGATGATGTGCACCACGCCCTGACCGGCGTCGCCCATCGGGTGCAGGCGGATGCCGAACTCCGCGGCGTTCTTGCGCAGCGTCTCGACCTGCGTGCGGGACACCGGGTCGGAGATCGGCCCGAGCACGGTCGGGACGTTGTGGTCCTCGGTGGCGATCGTGAGGTCGGGACGGCGCACGGTGCGGCCGGTCATGCGCAGGCCGTCGAACGCCTGCGGGCTGGTCACCTCGTGGATGAGGTGCAGGTCGATGTAGAGCAGGTCGGGTTCGCCTTCGGCCCGGCGTACGACGTGTTGCTCCCAGACTTTCTCAGCCAGTGTGCGACCCATGGTTGTGACGCCTCCTCGCGTTCAGACCCCCGCGGTCGTGTCTCTTATCATGAGACGGAAATATCGGGATATGGACACTGTATCTGCTGATTCCCAACATTGCGTTTGCATCTCGTATGGCGAGACGGCAGTATCGGGGTATGGACAACTCTAGCGGGGTCGGAGTACTCGACAAGGCGGTTCTCGTACTCAACGCCCTGGAGGCGGGCCCCGCTTCCCTGGCGCAGCTCGTCCAGGCCACCGGCCTGGCCAGGCCCACGGCCCACCGGCTGGCCGTCGCGCTGGAGCACCACCGCATCGTCTCCCGCGACACGCAGGGCCGGTTCGTCCTCGGGCCCCGTCTGTCGGAGTTGTCCACCGCCGCGGGCGAGGACCGGCTGCTCGCCGTCGCCGGGCCGGTGCTCACCCAGCTTCGCGATCTCACCGGGGAGAGCGCCCAACTCTATCGACGCCAGGGCGACGAGCGGGTCTGCGTGGCCGCCGCCGAGCGCGCCAGCGGACTGCGCGACACGGTGCCGGTCGGCTCCGCGCTGCCCATGACCGCGGGCTCCGCCGCGCAGATCCTGCTCGCCTGGGAGGAGCCCGACCGGCTGCACCGCGGCCTGCGGGGCGCCAAGTTCACCGCCGCCACGCTCGCGAGCGTACGCAGGAGGGGCTGGGCGCACAGCGTCGGCGAGCGCGAGCAGGGCGTGGCGAGCGTCTCCGCGCCCATCCGCGGCGCCGGCGGCAAGGTGATCGCCGCGGTCTCCGTGTCCGGCCCCATAGAGCGGCTGACCCGTACGCCCGGCCGGATGCACGCCGCCCCCGTCGTCACCGCCGCCGAGCGCATCACCGAAGCCATGCGCCGCGCGAACTGATCGGACAGAATCTCCGCGGCGCCCGGGAAGATCACTCATAGGCTCCGCCACGAGCTCCTCCGCCGTGCGATCCACCACGGTCGACACCGCTCCTTCCGGGCAAATCCTGGCGGTCGCGGCACTAGGCTGGCGGGGTGACAGACCGCATCGAGGCAGCCGCCGCTGAACTGCGTCCCCTGCTCCAAGAATTCATCCTCTGGGCGCCGGACAACGCACCCGGCAGCGACCCCGACCTCGTGGGCCCCGTCGCCCTGTGGCATCGCCTGATCGCCCGCGACGACGTCGGGCTGTGGAAGCGCGGCGACCTGCGCACGGTCCTGCTGGAGCGCATACCCCAGGTGGTCGAGGACCCCGACGCCGCCGCGGACGGCATGGTCCCCGCCATCCGGGCCTACCTGACGTTCCTGTCGTCCACCGGACGGCTCTCGCCGGGCTCGGCGTCCCTGGAGACCCTGCTCGCGGAGCTGGACGAGGTCGAGGACGACTTCGTCGACACGATGGAGGACACCATCGCCGAGCGTGACTGGGACGAGGAGGAGGACGAGCTCGACGAGGACGAGGCCGACGAGGGCCTCGGCGACTTCGAGCCGTTCGCCGACGAGATCGGCGCCCTGCCCACGATCCGGCTGCGTCCCGACACCGAGCTCGCCGATGCGGCCCGCCGGGTGACCCTCATCGCGCAGGCCCGCGACCTGGCGCTGTGGGTCGGCACCCGGCGCAAGGTGGGCGAGGAGACGCTGCTCACCGAATCCGAGGTGGACGAGGCGGTGCGCACGCTCGGCCTGCCCGACGCGGGCAACATCTGGAACCTGTGGAACCTCGCGATCGACCTGGAGTTCCTCGCCCCCGACGGCGACGACACGGTCAGCGTGGACTCCGACACCGCCGCCTGGCCCTTCGAGGACGACGACGACGTCCTGGACGCCTGGATGCTCGGCCTCCACTCACTCGACTACGGCGACCCGGAGCTGGACGACGACGATCTCACGCTGGCCCTGTCCGGCCTGACCCGCGCAGTGCTGATCCGCCTGCTGGCGGCCGGCGGCACGCGGGCGGTGGCCTCGCTGCGCGACGAGCTGGCCGAGGCCGCGGCGGAGTACGACGACCTGGGCGCCGACGCCTGGGCCGCGGCCGGCGACCCGCTCGCCTCCGCGCTCGCCTGGCTGACCGGCTACGGCATGGCCGCCGTCGAAGGCGAGGCGGTGACCCTGACGCCGCTCGGCACGGAGGGCCTCGTCCACCTGCTTGACGACGAGGACATCGAGATCGACGCCCGGCCCGCGATCGACGCCATGACCGCGCTCGACCTGCTGTCGTTCAGCGCCGACATGTCGGAGGAGGAGGCCGACGAGGAGTTCGCCGCCTGGCTCTCCCTGCGCGACCCGGCGCGGGCCGCCTCCGAGCTGCTCGAAGCCGCCTCCGAGGAGGAGGCGGACGCCCTCGTGCGGGTCCAGGCCGCCAGCCTGGTGGGCTCCCTGGGCGAGGCCGCCATCCCCGCCTGGCAGGAGGCGCTGAAGGAGCCCTCGCTGCGGCCGTACGCCGCGACGCACCTGACCCAGATGGACGTCGAGGACGCCCCGGAGCCGACCCAGGCGGACACCCACTGGCTGATTCTCGACATGTGGACGATCTCCGCCGGGCTCGGCCGGCCGGAGTTCGTGTCCAGCCTGCACGACATCGGCCCGGCGCAGACGCTCATCGGGCTGCTCGACGTGATCTGGAAGGTCCACCACCCGCACGCCGAGGAACTGCTGGACCTCATCGGCGAGACCCACCCCGACAAGCAGGTGGTCAAGGCCGCCAAGCGGGCGCTGTTCAAGGCGCGGTCGGGACGTTAGCGGCGCCGGCGAGGCCCGGACGGCTGCGTCCGCCCCGGCCTCGCCGCCACTGGCGTCTCGCCGTCACTGCCGTCGCTCTCGCCGCTGTCGTCCACTGCCGTCGCTGTCCGTCACGACAGGATGACCAACCCGGGCGTGCGGACTTAATGTGGTCGCGTGACCCCCATCTCACTAGCGGTGAGCCCTGTGGCGTGGTGGCAGCCGGCCGTTGACCTCGCCATCGCGCTCGTGTTGTCGGCGGCCATCGGGCTGGAGCGGGAGATCCGGCAGAAGAGCGCCGGGCTGCGCACTCACACGCTGGTGGGGTTCGGCGCCGCGCTGTTCATGCTCGTGTCCAAGTACGGCTTCTCCGACATCCTCGGCGACTCCGTGGTGCTCGATCCGTCCCGCGTGGCGGCCCAGATCGTCTCCGGCATCGGCTTCATCGGGGGCGGGCTGATCTTCGTACGCCGCGACGCGGTCAAGGGGCTGACCACGGCCGCAGCCGTGTGGCTCACCGCCGGAGTCGGCATGGCCGCGGGAGCGGGTCTGTGGCTGCTGGCCGTCGTGGCCACGGTGGGGAACTTCGTCGTGATGCTGGGGCTCACTTCCCTGGCCGCCCGGCTCCCCCGGTCCAAGCACGCCCAGTCGCGGCTGCGCCTGTCGTACTCGGACGGCCGGGGCGTGCTGCGCCAGGCCCTGGCCGAGTGCACGAGCCGCCGTTTCGCGGTCGACGAGCTGTCGCTGGACCAGCCGGGTCAGAGCCGGGACACCGGCACGGTCACGGTCACCCTGCTGATCCACGGCCCCGGCTCCATCGGAGACCTCACGAGCAGGCTGGCCGAGATGGAGGGCGTGCTCACCGTCTCCTGCGCCGACGCCGACACCGAGCACATCTAGAGCATTCTGAGCAGTCCCAGGCGTGTCATCGGACTTCCTTCGTGGATACCCCGGCCTTCAGGCCGGGGAGGAAACGGAGCTCCCGCGTAGCGGGGCAGGGAAAGCCGAATCGCCGCCAGGGCGATTCGGCGTGTACGGCCACCGGCCGACAGCCGCCGCTCACACGGAAGCCGATAGAACGTGAGGCATGACGCAGCAGGTCAAGCGGGCGTTCAAGTACCGCTTTTACCCCACGGACGAGCAGGCGGCCGAGCTGTCTCGCACGTTCGGCTGCGTCCGCCTCGTGTACAACAAGGCGCTGGAGGAACGCACACAGGCTTGGTACGGCGAGCAGCGCCGTGTCTCCTACGTGCAGTCGTCCGCCGCGCTCACGGAGTGGAAGAAGACCGAGGAGCTTGCCTTCCTGACGGAGGTGTCCTCCGTCCCACTCCAGCAGACGCTCCGCCATCTTCAGACGGCGTTCGGGAACTTCTTCGCCAAGCGCGCCAAGTACCCGCGGTTCAAGTCGCGGAAGAAGTCCCGCGCGTCCGCCGAGTACAAGGTCGCGCAGGCTCTCCGCCGTCTGCACGATCGTCGTCTCGGCGGGGCGCGGACTCCATCCGAGCTCGTCGCGGGCGCGGTCGTTGTGGATGACCGGTCGCGGCGGCTCGTTCCCTGGCACCTCCTGCGTGGGAACGCGCGCGGCGAGCGGGCCGAGCCGCCGGCGCAGGATCCCGGCCACCTCCAGGAAGCTCAGCGCCGGGCCGTCGGAAACGGCCAGGAAGCGCTTGCCCGCGGCCTCTGGCCTGGCCATGGCGCGGATGTGCAGGTCGGCCACGTCGCGCACGTCGACGACGCCGAAGCGCTGCCGGGGCGCGACGTTCATCGTCCCGTCGAGCATCGCCTTGATCAGCTGCGTCGAGGAGCCCAGGTCGATCGTCAGGGCGGGCCCGAGGATGAACGTCGGGTTGACCACGACGAGCTCGGTGTCGCCGCCGTCGCGCTCCATCAGGTCCCACGCGGCCCGCTCGGCGATCGCCTTGGAACGCGGGTAGGGCGCCAGTCCCGGGGTGTCAGGATCGGTCCAGTCGGCCTCGGTGAACTCGGCCCCCGGCTTCGGCGTGTATCCGATCGCGGCGAAGGACGAGGTGAGCACGACGCGCCGGGCGCCCGCCTCCCGCGCGGCGCGCAGCACCCGCAGCGTGCCCTCGCGGGCAGGGACGATCAGCTCGTCGGGATCCTCCGGCTGGACGAACGGGAAGGGCGAGGCGACGTGATGGACCTCGTCGCACCCGGCCACCGCGGCGGCCCAGCCGTCGTCGGCCGTCAGGTCCGCGGCGACGATCTCCAGGCCGGTGTCATCGGCATCACCGCGGCGCACCGCCGCCCGCAGGTCGGCCTCGCGGGCCGTCGAGCGCACGGTCGCGCGCACGGACCGCCCGGCCCGCAGCAGCGCCGCGATCAGATGCGTGCCCACGTAGCCGGACCCGCCGGTGACCAGAACCCGGTTCATCGCAGCCCCCTCAAGCGGCCGACCGCGTCCACGACACGCTGTGTCGCCTCGGCCTCCGCGACGGCGTCACCACGGTCGCGGGCGTCCCACATCGCCGCTTTCTCGCGCAGGTAGCCGAGCCGCGCCTGCTGGGCGGCGATCTCGGCCTCGATGCGCTCCGCGTGACGAAGCAGCAGATCGCGCTGCTCGGCCGCCGCCGCCCGACCGCGCGCCCGGTTGGCCAGGTAGGCGCGCATGTCCTCGATACCGACGCCGACCGCGCGCAGGCAGGCCAGTGCCTCGATCACGTGGAGGTCCTCGTCGCGATAACGGCGATGCCCGCTGTTCCCGTCGCGGTCGATCGGGCCGATCAGCCCCACGTCTTCGTAGTAGCGCAGCGTGGGCTCACTCAGCCCGCTGCGCCGGGAAACGTCCTGGATGGTGATGGTTGCCATGCCAGGCAGCGGGCCATGAGCAGAGCGCGGCGTCCCCGTAACGGCGAAACCCCCGGCACGGGGAAGTGCCGAGGATTCTCGATGATGTAGCCCCCACCGGATTCGCGCCCGCGCAGCGGGCCATGAGCAGAGCGCGGCGTCCCCGTAACGGCGAAACCCCCGGCACGGGGAAGTGCCGAGGGTTCTCGATGATGTAGCCCCGACCGGATTCGAACCGGCGCTACCGCCTTGAGAGGGCGGCGTCCTAGGCCACTAGACGACGGAGCCGAGTGCAGTGAAGTAGTCCCGAGCGGATTCGAACCGCCGTTACCGCCTTGAGAGGGCGGCGTCCTAGGCCACTAGACGACGGGACCTTACACTGCGCTTGTTTCCAGCAGAATCCCTTGGGGGGATCCAGCTGGGGTACCAGGACTCGAACCTAGACTAACGGAGCCAGAATCCGTCGGGCTGCCAATTACCCCATACCCCATCTGCTTGCGGGGGCCTCGCGGCTCCCGCTTGCGACTCCGAAAGAATAGCCCAGCTTGCGACCCACTACCAAAACGATTGCGGCGCGCCTCGCGATCTCGTGATCCGATCCCCCGCGCGAAGGGTCCGATCCCCCTGCTCGGAGTGCGTAGATCCCCCCGTACGGAGGGCGCCGGCCCTCCTGGGCACAGGGCCGGGTCCTCCTGTGCGAGGCTGGGGAAAACGCCCGCACCACGTGAGGAGCCGCCAGCCATGACCTCGGCCGCGAACCCCTTCCTCAGCCCGAGCACCCTGCCCTACGGGCTGCCCCCCTTCCAGGAGATCAGGGAGGAGCACTACGCGCCGGCGTTCGAGCAGGGCATGGCCGAGCAGATCGCGGAGGTCGAGGCGATCACCGGGAACCCGGAGCCCGCGACCTTCGAGAACACCGTCGAGGCGCTGGAGAGATCCGGCGCTCTGCTCGAACGGGTCTCCGCGGTGTTCTTCAACCAGGCGTCCTCCGACACGACGCCCGGCGTCCAGGAGATCCAGAAGGACGTCACGCCGAGGCTCGCCAAGCACGCCGACGCGATCCACCTCGACGCCGAGCTCTTCGCGCGCATCCAGGCGGTCGAGGCGGCCGACGAGGAACAGCGGTGGCTGCTGAAGCGCTACCTCACCGACTTCACCCGGGCGGGCGCCACGCTGGGCCCGCAGGACCAGGCCCGGCTCAGAGAGATCAACGAGCGGCTGTCGGCCCTGGGGACGGCGTTCCAGCAGAACTTGCTCGCCGACACCAACGAACGGGCGGTCGTGGTCGAGGACGTGGCCGAACTCGACGGGCTGTCGCAGGACGCGATCCAGGGGCTCGCCGACCAGGCCAGAGAGCGCGGGCTGGACGGCAGGTATCTGATCACGCTGGTCCTGCCCACCGGGCAGCCCACCCTGGCCGAGCTGACCAACCGGTCCCTGCGTGAGCGCATCCACCGGGCCTCGGCCGGGCGGGGCGCGGCGAACGCCGAGCTGATCAAGGAGATCGCGGTCCTGCGCCGGGAGCGCGCACGGCTGCTGGGCTACGAGAACCACGCGGAGTACGTCCTGGCCGACCAGACGGCGGGCACGACTCGGGCGGTCACCGAGATGCTCGACCGGCTCGTGCCGCCCGCCGTCGCCAACGCGCGCAAGGAGCAGGCGGACCTGGAGGAGATCGCCGGCCACCCGATCCAGCCGTGGGACTGGGCGTTCTACTCGGAGAAGGTGCGCAAGGCCCGCTACGACATCGACAGCCGGCGCATGCGGCCGTACTTCGAGCTGAACACCGTGCTGGAGAAGGGCGTCTTCAACGCGGCGTCACGCCTGTACGGCGTCACCTTCCACGAGCGCCCCGACCTGTACGGCTACCACCCGGAGGTGCGGGTCTTCGAGGTGCGCGACGAGGACGGCTCGCCGCTGGGCCTGTTCCTCGGCGACTTCCACGCCAGGGCCTCCAAGCGGGGCGGGGCCTGGATGAACAGCCTGGTGAAGCAGTCGGGCCTGGAGGGCACCAGGCCGGTGGTGGTCAACAACCTCAACATCGTCAAGGGCGAGCCGACCCTGATGACGTTCGACGAGGTCAACACCATGTTCCACGAGTTCGGGCACGCACTGCACGGGCTGTTCTCCGACGTGCGCCACCCCCGCTTCTCCGGAACGTCCGTGCCGCGCGACTTCGTCGAATACCCCTCGCAGGTGAACGAGATGTGGGCGACCCATCCGGAGATCCTGGCCGAGTACGCCAGGCACCACGAGACGGGCGAGCCGATGCCGCAGGACCTCGTCGACCGGATGCTGGAGACGCAGAAGTTCAACCAGGGCTTCGCCACGCTGGAGTATCTGGCCGCCACCCTGCTCGACTGGGCGTGGCACACGGCCTACGACGGCGACGGGGACGCCGGTGAGGACGTGGAGGAGTTCGAGAGGCGGGCGCTGCGGGAGGCCGGGGTGGACCTGCCGACCGTTCCCCCGCGATACCGCAGCACGTACTTCGCCCACATCTGGGCGAGCGGCTACAGCGCCGGCTACTACTCCTACATCTGGAGTGAGGTCCTCGACGCCGACACCGTCGAGTGGTTCAACGAGAACGGCGGGCTGCGCCGGGAGAACGGCGACACCTTCCGCCGGGCCCTGCTGTCCCGGGGCGGCAGCGTCGACTCGATGACGGCGTTCCGCGACTTCCGCGGCCGCGACCCGGAGATCACTCCGCTGCTGGACCGCCGCGGGCTGCTGTAACGGCCACGACGGCCCTGAGGGTCCTTAGGGCCCTTCCGCCGCGGCAGAGGAAGCTCATGCCGCGGCGGGGAGGGCTCGGGCGTCTCCTCGGCCCTGAGGGGCCTTCCGCCGCGACACAAGAGGCTCGCCGGCGTCTCCGGGAAGGCCGGAGGCCGGCGCCGTGCTGTCGCCCGGCCTGCTCAGGCCAGCTTGGCGAGGGCCGCGCGCACCCGGTCGAGCGAGCGCTCGCGGCCGAGCACCTCGATCGACTCGAACAGCGGCAGGCCCACGGTCCGGCCGGTGATCGCCACCCGCACGGGCGCCTGCGCCTTGCCGAGCTTGAGCCCGTGCGCGAGGCCGACCTCCTCCAGGGCGGTCTTGAGCGAGTCGGGGTCCCAGCTGACCGTCTCCAGCCGCTCGGCGTACCCGGCCAGGATCTCGGCCGCCCCCGGCTTCATCGCCTTGTCCCAGGACGCCTGGTCGAAGACGGGCTCGTCGAGGAACAGGAAGTCGACGTTGGCGGTGACCTCGGACAGCACGGCGACCCGGGTCTGCACCAGGTCGGCCACGCGGTCGAACACCGAGCGGTCCCAGGACGGGTCGAGCCACGGCTCACAGCGGGCGGCGAACACCGCGCGGGGCAGCGCCCGGATGTACTCGCCGTTGAAGGCCCGCAGCTTCTTCTCGTCGAAGAACGCCGGCGCCTGGTTCACGTCCTCCAGCCGGAACAGCGGCCTCATCTCCGACCACGGCATGATCTCGCGGTCGTCGCCGGGGCCCCAGCCGAGCAGCATGAGGTAGTTGACCATCGCCTCGGCGAGGTAGCCCTCGTCGCGGTAGGACTCCAGGGCGACCTTGTCGCGGCGCTTGGACAGCTTCTGCCGCTTCTCGTTGACGATCACCGGCACGTGTGCCCAGACCGGCGGCTCCGCACCGAGCGCCTTCCACAGAAGCTGCTGCTTGGGCGTGTTCGACAGGTGCTCCTCGGCCCGTACGACCTGGCTGATCCGCATCTCCATGTCGTCCACGACGTTGGCGAGGATGAACAGCGGAGAGCCGTCCCCGCGGACGATGACGAAGTCCTCCATCGCCGCGTTGGGGAACTCCACCCGCCCGCGGACCTTGTCGTCCACGACCGTCACGCCCTCGTCGGGTGTGCGGAACCGCACGGCGCCCTCGGTTAGGCCGCGGTCGCGGCAGTGGCCGTCGTAGCCCTGGTGCTCCGAGCCGGTCCTGGCCTTCACGTCGTCGCGCGTGCAGGTGCAGTGGTAGGCCCTGCCGTCCTTGAGCAGCTTGGTCGCGGCGTCGCGGTGCTGCTGCTCGTAGGCGGACTGGAAGTAGGGCCCCTCGAAGTGCGGCGAGTCGCCGTTGATGCCGATCCAGGCGAGGGCCGAGATGATGCCCTCGGTCCACTCGGGCCGGTTGCGAGCCGCGTCCGTGTCCTCGATGCGCAGCACGAACGTGCCGCCGGACTGCTCGGCGATCGCCCAGTTGAACAGCGCCGAACGGGCCCCGCCGACGTGGAACATGCCGGTGGGCGAAGGGGCGAAGCGCACCCTAGTCACGTGAGATCACCCGGTTAGTGAGAGTTCCGATTCCTTCGATGGAGACGCCGACCTCGTCGCCCACGGACATCGGGCCCACCCCGGCGGGCGTGCCGGTCAGGATGACGTCGCCGGGCAGCAGGGTCATGACCGCGCTCACGTACGCGATGAGCGCGGGGACGTCGTGCAGCAGGAGGGAGGTGCGGGCGCTCTGCCTGACCTCGCCGTTGAGCGTGGTGGTGATCGCCAGGTCGGCCGGGTCGAGTTCGGTCTCGATCCAGGGACCAAGCGGGCAGAACGTGTCGAAGCCCTTGGCCCTGGTCCACTGACCGTCCCTGGCCTGAAGGTCGCGTGCGGTCACGTCGTTGGCGCAGGTGTATCCGAAGACGACCTCACCGGCCCGCTCGGCGGGGACGTCACGGCACAACCGGCCAATCACCACGGCCAGTTCGCCCTCGTAGTCGACCCGCTCCGACAGCTTCCCCGGGTACGCGATCGTCTCCGACGGCCCGATCACGGTCGTGCTGGGCTTGAGGAACACGACCGGCTCCGCCGGGGGTTCGCCGCCCATCTCCCTGGCGTGGTCGGCGTAGTTCTTGCCGATAGCGATGATCTTGCTGGGCAGCATGGGGGCGACCAGGCGGACCTCGGCCACCGGGACCCGCTCGCCGGTCAGCTCCACCCCGTGGAAGGGGTGACCACCGATGCGGGCGATGACCTGCCCGCCTTCTTCCACCATGCCGAAGGCGACCTGGTCGCCCATCGAGAACCTCGCGATACGCACGTCACGAGCCTAGTAGGGGGACGGCGGGTGAACGTACGTAAGGTGGTCGGGTATCCGCTGGAGTCGAGCGTACGGGGAGTCGATGTGCCTTCGGTCGTGAAGATCAACGTGCTGACGGTGCCCGAGGAGATGCGGCGCGAACTGGAGAAGCGGTTCGCGAGCCGGGCAGGGATGGTGGAGTCGGCCGACGGGTTCGAGTGGTTCGAACTGCTGCGGCCGGTGGAGGGCGGCGACCGCTACCTCGTCTACACCCGCTGGCGCAGCGAGGAGGACTTCCGGCGCTGGCAGGAGAGCCGGGCGTTCCAGGCGGGACACGCGCGGGCCGCCGCCGAGGCCGCCGCGCAGGGCCAGGGCCACGGGCAGGACCAGGGGCAGGGGCAGGACCAGGGGCAGGGGCAGGGACAGGGCCACGGACACGGACACGGCGGCCCGGCCGCGACCGACTCCGAGTTGTGGACCTTTGAGGTCGTGGAGAGCGCCGGCCCCAAACAGGACGACTGAGCCGGGCCCGTCGACGCCCTGAACGCCCCCGGTCACGCGCCGCCGGGGGCGTTCAGACATCCAGGGCCGTTCAGTCCGGAGAGGGCCGTTCAGCCAGACAGGGCCCTTCAGTCCGAGAGCACCGTTCAGTGAGCAGCGTTCAGTCCCAGAGCGCCGTTCAGGCGTCGAGCGGGTGGGCGGCGAGCCGGGCGGCGATGCCGGCCTCGACGGAGCAGGCCGCCGCGCAGCCCGGCTTGCGCCGCGTCTGCTCCTCGAAGGCGGCGAGGAACTCCGCGCCGAACCCGAGCCGGGGATGGCGCTCCAGCACGGCGGCCCGGGCGTCCGCCGGGAACTCCTCGGGCCGCCGTCCCGACACATCCCACGACGTGGCCACCTGCAGCAGGTGCGACTCGGGGTCCTCGGACGCGGCGACCGGGTCGCGCATGTGGACGACAATGATCTCCTCGGCTCGCGCGGATCTGTCCGGCGACCATCCGGCGGCCATGCCGAAGACCCAGGCGAGACGTCCCCCCGCCTCCTCGAACGGCACCGTGTGGCTGTCGAAGGTCTCGGTCAGCCCGATGTCGTGGAGCAGGGAGGACACGTAGTACAGCTCGTCGTCGAAGCCGATCCCGTGCGCCCGGGCGTACCCGGCACCCCACAGGTAGGACCTGATCGAGTGGTTGAGCAGCGCGGGCGGGCAGAAGCGGGTGGCGACGGCGAGCGCGGCCGCCGCGGTTGGTGTCTCGGGGAACGTCTCTGAGAACGGGACCGGCATGGCCCCAGGCTGGCGGAGCGGGCCGGCCGGGCGCGAGCGGCCGTACGGCCAATTCCCACACGATTCAGGCCAGAGCTACGGACGCAGGCCGTCCAGTACGAGGTCGCCAAGGCGGCCGGGGCGGGTGTGGTCGGCGCGGTGGCGTTCACCGGTTACCGCGGCCAGGACGATGGCTTGCACATCTTCACCGTCTACATCGGCACGCACCACGCCTGCCTTCTGAGCAGAGGCCAGAAGCTCTGCGAAGATCTGTCGCAGTTGGACGGCCGTCTGCCGGGTGGCGTCGGTCAGGTTCACACCCGCCCCGGCGAGCGCGTCCGTGAGGTCCTGCTTGGCGCGGGCCTCATCGATCAACCGCCGGAGGAAGGGGAAGAACCCCGACGTCGCCCGGCTTCTCCGCCTGACCGCCTCCGGGCCCTGCGAGGAGATGGCCGATCTGTTCGCCGAGGACGCCGTCTTCGAGTTCCCGTTCCAACTGCCCGGCAGAGCGCAGGAAGAGCAGGACCGGGAGACCTTCCGCGCCCATCTCAACGCAGGTGCTCAGCTCCAGAGGTTCGAGTCCGTGGACGACATCGAGATCCACCGGACGACCGACCCCGAGACGGTGATAGCCGAATACCGGCTGCAGGGCCGGGTCACCGCGACGGGCAAGCAGTTCACCTCCCAGGTCGTCATGGTCGCCAGGGTCCGCGACGGACTGATCACCTGGTCGCGCAACTATTCCAATCCGCTCGACAGCGTGATCGCTTTCGGCGTGGTCGACGACCTCGTCGCCGGGTTGACCGCCGGCACCTGATGATTCCCGGCCGGCCCGGCGCTGAGCGGTGTTTGTGAGCAGTTGTGCACTTGTAACCAGAGTGACTTGACCAGATCGTCAGAATTCGGACAGCATGAGCGGCTCCTAATCGATCTCGGAAGGAATCCGGCGTGTTCCGCCGCTTCTCAGCCCTCTCCCTGGTGGCCGTCGTCCCGCTGACCGCGCTCACCCTGGCCGCGCCCGCCCAGGCGCGGGCCCCGCACCGCACGCCGGAGTGCCAGGGGGACTGGCTGCCCGCCACCCCCACCTCCGGTGACGTCATGAGCGGCAAGCTGTCCTTCCTCGACCTGCCCGCGGTCACGGTCGGCAAGGACGTCAACTGGCGCCTGGACCCGTACAAGAACAGGTCCTGGCAGATGGTGTTCCAGTCGCTGCGGTGGATGGGCCGGCTCGTGGCCGACTACGAGGCGACCGGCGAGGAGGCCTACCTCGGCCGGGCCGAGGAGATCGCCAAGGACTGGGTCGCGGACAACCCGTACGGCGGGCGCACGACCAGCCCGTACGCCTGGGCCGAGCACCCGATCGCGCTGCGCGCCCCGGCCCTGGTGTGCCTGAGCAGGTACGTGAAGGCCGGTTGGCTGACCAACAGCCTGGCCCTGCACGCGAAGCTGCTGTCGAACCCCAAGAACTACGAGCTCGGCCATAACCACGGGCTCGACCAGGACATCGGCCTGCTGCGCATCGGCTGCCGCTACGGGAACCCGAAGTGGAAGAACCTCGCCGTCAGCCGCATGGTGAAGTCGATGAAGCTCGACATCGACGGGCAGGGCGCGCTGCGCGAGCAGGCGCCGCGTTACGCCATCTACGTGCACGACCGGCTCAGGGTGGCGGTCGACACGATCAAGGACTGCGGGATGAAGGTCCCCTCGGCGCTGGCCACCCGCTGGGAGAGCCTGCCGCGGCACATCAGCGCCGCCACCCAGCCGAACGGCTACATGGTGCCGATCGGCGACGGGCCGGCCGACGTCCAGCCGACCGCCTTCGACCACGCCAAGTCGACCGTGCAGGTCTTCAACGCCGGATACGTCTTCGGCCGCACCGCCTGGAACGACCCCAAGTCGGCCTACTACTCGATCCGGTTCGGGCCGGCGCTGAAGTTCCACGGCCACGAGGACCACATGGGCGTGACCTACTACGCCCAGGGCCGCTCGATCCTCACCGAGGCGGGCTTCGTCTCCTACGAGAACACGCCCTATCGGCGGTGGACGCTGGGCCCGGAGGCCCACAACGTGCCGATCCTCGTGGGCAGGAAGTTCCGCGGCCACACCCCCACGGCGCTGGTGTCCAAGTCCGTGCGCACGGACCGGCAGGCGTTCACGTTCACCGACAGGGCGTACGGCGTGCCGCGCAAGCGGTCGGTGCTGGTGAACCACCGCGAGGACGTGATGGCGGTGCTCGACAGCGGCGGCGGGAAGCTGCAGAACCTCTGGCACCTCGATCCCGCGCTGAAGGTCGTGTCCAACTCGGGCGGGCGGGTCGTGGTGGGCGACGCCGAGTGGAAGGCGTCGATCGTCCAGCTCGCGATGCCGTCGTGCAAGCCCGTCGGCGGCCAGCGGGTGGTGCGCGGGCAGACCTCGCCCTACCAGGGCTGGATCTCGCCGGCTTACATGCGCAAGGAGCCGGCTCCGGTGATCGTCTCGCCCGTCGCGACGTCGTTGCTGACCGTGGTGGTGCCCGGGACCGACCGGCCGGAGGTCAGCTGCTCGGGACGCACTCTGACCGTTCACACCCCGGCCGGTTCGGTCACGCTTCGCGCGAGCTCCTCCGGCACGCTGTCGTAGACCTCCTCCCCCGACAGGAGGGGTGGCGGGCGGTTATCCGTACACCGACGGAGAGCCGCCCGCCAGGGGGCCGCCTGCCAGTTGCTTGGCCTGGGCCGGCACGGTGCTGAGCTTGTCGACCTCGTGGGCCAGCCCCTCCAGGACCGCCCGCAACTGCACCTGCGTGACGTCCGCGAACGTACGCAGGTAGGCGATCCTGCGCTCCAGTTCCTCGGCCTCGGCGCTCTGCAGCCCGTCGCCCGAGGCGCGGTAGGCGCCGACCGCCCGGTTGGCGGCCTCCTCGGCCTGCCGCTGCGCCTCCATCAGGAGTTCCTCGTACTGCCGGCGGGCCTGGCCCACGATGCGCCGCGCGTAGTCCTCCGCCTCGGCGATCTGGGCGTCGGCGGTCTGCTGGGCGCGGGACAGGATGTTGATGGCGTCGACGTTCAGGGTCTGGGACGCGGCGGCCTGGTCCGGGTTCATGCCGTGTTCCTTGTACCACTGCTTCATGCGGTCGATGTGCGCCCGCAGGTCCGCCTTCTCCTTGTCGCTGGTCGCCATGTCCTCCGCGACGCGGTAGAGGAACGTGCGCACCTCGTCCTCGCTGTAGCCGCGGCGCCCGAGCGATGTGCGCGTGAACTCCTGCTTGCGTATCCGATCCGGGGTGAGGGGCTGGCGCTCGGCCGCCGGGCTTCCCCAAGGCATCTCTGCCGTCATGATTCCCGACCTCTGTCGCTCGTGAACTCGTCGAAGTGGATCTGGTCGGTGGGCACGCCGGCATCCAGCAGCCGTCCGACGGTGGCCTGCGCCATCTCCTCCGAGCCGCAGACGTAGACGTGCTGACCACGCCATCCCTGCAGCGCGACGTCCACGGCGTAGCCGCGGGTGCCCTGGTAGAAGGGGTCGTGGGAGACGACCGGCACGACGTTGAGCCAGGGATGCTCGGCGGCCATCTTGGCCAGCGTCTCGTAGTCGTACAGCTCTCTGGAGTTCCGGGCGCCGACGACGAGGTCCACCCTGCGGGTCGGGCCCTCGTAGGCGACCTGCTCCACCAGCGCCTTCATCGGCGCGAGGCCGGTGCCGCCCGCGATCATGAGCAGGTCGCCCTGGACCTCCGGGGTGAGCGTCAGCCGTTCGCCCACCGCCGCGCCCACGCGCAGCACCTCACCCCGCCGCGCGCCCATGACCAGCGCGGAGCTGAGCACGCCGCCGTCGACCATGCGTACGTGCAGGTCGATGGTGTTGTCCTGGCGGGGCGCGTTGGCGAACGAGTAGAACCGCCAGATGCGCGGGCGCATGGCGTAGGAGATCGACGCCGACTGGCCCGGACGGAAGGGGTACTGGTAGTTCAGCCGGGCGCGGATGACGGCGATCCCGAGGGTGCGCATCTCGTGACTGACGATCTCGGCCTCCCACCAGGGCGGGGTGGTCTTCGACGCGTCGTTGGCGGCCTCGACCATCACCTGGGCGACCAGGTTGTACGCCTGCGTCCAGTCGTGCGCGAGCTGAGGAGTCCAGCGGTCGCCCAGGAAGTGCTCGAGCGTGGCGAGCAGCGCCTGGCCGACGGCGGGGTAGTGCGTCGCGGTCACCGCGAACTTGCGGTGGTCGCGGCCGAGCTGCTGCAGGACCGGGACGACCTCGTCCAGCCGGTCGACGTTGCTGATGACGCTTCCCAGCGCGCCCACGAGCTTGTCGCGCTGGCGCGCCATCGACACCGGGAACATGTCCCGCACGTCCGGGTTCATCAGGAAGAGAACCGAGTAGAAGTACAGCGGCACCTGGTCGCCCGATCGGGAAACGAGGTGCCAGCTGTCCTTGAGAGCTTGCGTATCCACTCAGTCGGCCGTTTCCGCGGGCTCGGCGACGATGGACGACTTCACCTTGGCGAGGACGAGGCCGACGTCGCGCAGGATGTCCTCACCGACGCCGCTGTCCTGCAGCACGCCGGTGAGGTGCTCGCCCACCTTGTCGTAGTGCCGCGACGTGATGCCCATGCCCGTGTGGGCCTCACCCAGGTCACGGCCCTCGTACGGATCGGGACCGCCCAGGACCGAGCACAGCAGCACGACCATGTGCCGCTTCAGCCTGGGCATGTCGACACCGACGAAGTACGGCTTCAGATCGTCGTCGCCGACCACGCGCTCGTAGAAGCGCTCGACGACGTCGCGCACTACCGGCGCGCCGCCGATCTGGTCGTAGTAAGACGGCGAAGTGATCACAGACCCTCCCATTCGGGGTGCACCAGCGAGGGGATGACTATGCGTCGAAAATTTTCGAACCGGACGCAGTCACGTGGCTGGTCATGGTGACAGACGGTCGCTCGGCTCTCACGGCGCCGGTCGCTTTGGCAGACGATCAGAAGCCGACGACAGGCACCGCGACAGCGCGGAGTTCAGTGCGCAGCTGCTTCTTGCGTTCACCCTCCGTAGAGCCTGAGCAGGACGCTGAGGCTGGAACCGCGGTCGGGACCGCCGATCGTGGCGAAGACCGCCTCAGGAGCTTCGCCTATCTAAGCACCAACTAGACTAAATGTCACTAAAACCGCTACATTCACCAGCGCAACGTGAACACCACTCGCACCATGCCGGTGGAAGGGCTAACGGGCTGGTCAGGCGCTATGTCCCGCCCGCAGCAGGCCGTATGTCACCGCCTGCTCCAGCGCCTGCCACGAGGCCTCGATGACGTTCTCGGCCACGCCGACCGTGGCCCACTCGCCGGTCGCGTCGCTGGAGGTGACCAGCACCCGGGTCACCGCGTCCGTGCCGTGCGTGCCCTCCAGGATGCGGACCTTGAAGTCGATCAGTTCGACGGCCGCCAGCTCCGGATAGAGCTTCTCCAGCGCCAGTCGCACCGCCCTGTCGAGCGCGTTGACCGGGCCGTTCCCCTCGCCCGTGGCGATGATCCGCTCGCCCTTCGCGTGCAGCTTGACGGTCGCCTCGCTGACCACGTCGCCGCCGGGACGGCGCTCGACGATCACCCGCCACGACTCGACCGTGAAGTAGCGCCGCCGCTCGCCGTCGACCGTGTCGCGCAGCAACAGCTCGAACGACGCGTCGGCCGCCTCGAACGTGTGCCCCTTGGCCTCCAGGTCCTTGACCCGCTCGACCAGCCGCCTGGACTCCTCGCCGGTGAGCTCGTAGCCCAGCTCGCGGCCCTTCAGCTCGACCGAGGCGCGGCCCGCCATGTCGGAGACCAGCATGCGCATGTCGTTGCCGACCTCGGCGGGGTCGATGTGCTGGTAGAGGTTCGGGTCGACCTTGATCGCCGACGCGTGCAGGCCCGCCTTGTGCGCGAAGGCCGACGTCCCGACGTACGGCTGGTGGGAGTTCGGCGTCACGTTGGTTACCTCGGTGATCGCGTGGGCGATGCGGGTCATCTCGCCCAGCGACTGGGGCGGCACGAGGTCGAATCCCCGCTTGAGCTGGAGGTTGGCCACCACCGTGAACAGGTTGGCGTTGCCGGAGCGCTCGCCGTACCCGTTGGCGCAGCCCTGCACGTGCGTGGCGCCCGCCTTCACCGCGGCCAGGGTGTTGGCGACCGCGCAGCCGGTGTCGTCGTGGCAGTGGATGCCGATGCGGGCCCCGGTGCCGGCCGCCTCGTGCACCACGTCGGCCAGCTCGTCGGGGAGCATGCCGCCGTTGGTGTCGCACAGGGCGATCACCGACGCCCCGGCCTCCGCGGCGGTCCGCAGCACCTCCAGCGCGTACGCGGGGTCGGAGCGGTAACCGTCGAAGAAGTGCTCGGCGTCGAGGAAGACGCGCCGGCCCTCCGCCGTCAGATGGGAGACCGTGTCGCGGATCATCGCGAGGTTCTCCTCCAGCGTGGTGCGGAGGGCCAGCTCCACGTGACGGGAGTGGCTCTTGGCCACGAGCGTCACGATCGGCGCGCCGGATTCGCGCAGGGCGGCCACCAGGGGGTCGTCGGCGGCCTTCACGCCCGCCCGGCGGGTCGCGCCGAACGCGGCGAGCTGCGCGTGCTTCAGGTCGAGCTCGGTCTGAGCCCGCCGGAAGAACTCGGTGTCCTTGGGATTCGCCCCCGGCCAGCCACCCTCGATGAAGCCGACGCCGAGATCGTCGAGGTGGCGCGCGATGGCCAGCTTGTCGGCGACGGTGAGGTTCAGCCCCTCCTGCTGGGCGCCGTCGCGGAGCGTCGTGTCGTACACGTGGAAACGATCGTCGGCCATCTCTGTGTCTCCTTGCGGGGTTCATATCTCGCCGCACGCGCCGACCGGTCCATGCACCGGCCCAAACAAAAAGACCCCTCACGGACGTGAGAGGTCTGCGCGCCGGCGATGTCCTTCAGCCGGCGCGCCTGCCGATAATGAGCAGACCGTAGTGCATGGTGCTGAGCAGTTTGCCACAGCCGGTCACCCTCTGGCACATCGATCTCATAGTACGAGATGCGAGAGAGTGTCAGCGCAGGTCAGAGCGGTCATGATCTCGTTCCATCGCACCGGCCGTCGCCGGGGTCTCGCGCTCATCAGGAGGAACCGAACCCGGGATCTCAATGGACGTCGGGCAATGATGGCGTAATAACCCGCCATGCGGGCGCGGGACACACGATCGGCGCCCCCGCGATGAGTACGCTCGCGAAGCGATTCGCTCGGCGGATCGCATTGCCCAGGGCACGTTTTATACGCGACGTCTGGTGCGACCAGGCGTCTGATCCGAACAGGGGGCGGCGAATGACTTGTCGGCGCGGCGGCGGGGCGTTTCTCACCGGCAGGATCGCCGGTCTCCTTCTCGCCGGAGCTTCGGCTTCGACCGCGTTCATCACCGGCGTCGCCCCGCTCGGGGCCGCCGCCGACAACGGGCACGGCCGCGCCGACCGCGCGGTGCGAAACGTCGCCCAGGGGAAGGATCCGCAGCACCGGCCCGGGACCAGGCTGTCGGTGTCCGGCGCCACGCGCAACCGCGGCTACCAGCACACGTCCACCAACACCGCCGGCGGCTCCTCGAACGTGCAGAACGCGCTGTGCCGGCGCGCCCGGGTCTGCAACGTCACCCAGCACGTGACCGTCGTCGGCCCACGTGTGACCGAGAGCCCGGCGCCTCCCGCGCCGGCGAAGGCGCCCGGCGCCAGGCCCACTCCGGTGCCCACCGTCACCGTCACGGTGACCGCGGCGCCCCCGCTCGCCGCTCCGGCGGAGCCGCCGCCGTGCCCTGCCCCGCGGCCCCTGCTCAGGGTCGTCGGCAGGGTCGACGCCGGGATCGACGCCGGGATCGACGCCGGGGCAGGCAGGGCCGGCGGGGGAACCGGCCTGCTCGGAGGGCTGGTGTCGCTGTCCGTCCTCCCCGTCGGCACGGCCTGCCCGGGCGCGACCGGCTGAGCCAGCCCGGGGACCGGACCGTCAGCAGATCTTGTGGATCCAGTGGTGGGCGTCGGGGCGGCTGCCGTACTGGATCCCCACGAGCTCTTCACGGATCTTCATCGTGACCGGCCCGGGAGTGCCGTCGCCGACGGTCCAGCTCCGGTCGACGCCCTTGACCGACCCGACGGGCGTGACGACGGCGGCGGTGCCGCAGGCGAAGACCTCGGTGAGCTCGCCGGACTCGCAGCCCGCCTGCCACTCCTCGATGGAGATCTTGCCCTCCTCCGCCGTGTATCCCAGCTCGGCCGCCAGACTGAGGATCGAGTCACGGGTGATGCCCGGCAGCAGCGTGCCGGTGAGCGCCGGGGTGACGAGGCGGTCGCCGAAGACGAAGAACAGGTTCATCCCGCCCATCTCCTCGACCCACCGGTGCTCGAAGGCGTCGAGCCAGACGACCTGGTCGCAGCCCTCCTCGACGGCCTGCCGCTGGGCCACGAAAGCCGCCGCGTAGTTTCCGCCGCACTTGGCGAACCCGGTGCCGCCGGGCGCCGCGCGGGTGTACTCCGTGGACAGCCAGACCGAGACCGGCTTGAGGCCGCCGGTGAAGTACGACGCCGCGGGCGAGGCGATCACCATGTACTTGTAGTTCCGCGAGGGGTGGTTCACCCCGAGGGCGGGCTGCGTGGCGATCATGAAGGGCCGCAGATAGAGGCTGTGGCCCTCGGTGGTCGGCACCCAGTCGCGGTCGGTCTGCACAAGGAGTTCGAGCGACTCGACGAACGTCTCCTCGGGAAGCTCCGGCATCGCCATCCGCAGCGCGGACTGGTTGAACCGCGCCGCGTTCGCGTACGGCCGGAAGGCCACGATCGAGCCGTTCGGCTGCCGGTACGCCTTGAGCCCCTCGAACAACTCCTGGGCGTAGTGGAACACCGACGTGGCGGGGTCGAGGACGAGCGGACCGTACGGCTGAAGCTTCGCCTCGCTCCAGCCCTCCCCCTCGCTCCAGTCGATGGAGATCATGTGGTCGGTGAAGACCTGACCGAAGCCGGGGCTCGCCAGCACCTGCTCGCGTTCGGCCGCACTGCGGGCCTGCGGATTGAGCTGCACGTCGAACCTGAGGTGGGTGGTCATGCGAGGTCCTTCTCTCTACGTCGTCGTAGTAATTGTGCGACGAGTCGGCTAAGGGAAAACTAGGGCATTTCGCAGGTATGAAAAAGCGCATGGCGGCCCATACCGGGCCGCCATGCGCATGATGTCGGGATGAGCGGCCGGGATCAGCCGGCTACTCGGGCGGCGATGTCGTCGCCGATCTCGCGGGTGGAGCGCGCCGTCCACGCGCTCTGGCGCTCGATCAGGTCGTCGGCCACGGCCTGCTCGACGCGGGCCGACGCCTGGGCGTGGCCGAGGTGGTCGAGAAGCATGGCGACCGACAGGATCGTCGCGGTCGGGTCGGCCTTGCCCTGGCCCGCGATGTCGGGCGCGCTGCCGTGGACGGGCTCGAACATGGACGGCGCCGTGCGGGCCGGGTTGACGTTGCCGCTGGCCGCCAGGCCGATGCCGCCGGCGACCGCCGCGCCGATGTCGGTCAGGATGTCGCCGAACAGGTTGTCGGTGACGATCACGTCGAACCGCTGCGGCTGGGTGATGAAGAACATGGAGGCCGCGTCGACGTGGCAGTAGTCGGTCTCGACCTCGGCGAACTCCATGCTGAGCCGGTCGACGGTGCGCGCCCACAGGTCGCCCGCGTACGTCAGGACGTTGGTCTTGTGGACCAGCGTCAGCTTGCGGCGGGGCCGGGCCAGGGCCTTCTCGAAGGCGTAGCGCACGACGCGCTCGACGCCGTAGGCCGTGTTCAGGGACTCCTGGGTGGCGATCTCCTGCGGCGTGCCGCGGCGCATCACGCCGCCGGCGCCCGCGTACGGGCCCTCGGTGCCCTCACGGACGACGATCATGTCGATGTCCTCGGGGCGGGCCTCTCCCAGCGGAGTCGTCACGCCGGGGAACAGCTTGACCGGGCGGAGGTTCACGTAGTGGTCGAGCTCGAAGCGCAGGCGCAGCAGCAGCTCGCGCTCCAGGACGCCGGGCGGCACGCTCGGGTCGCCGACGGCGCCCAGCAGGATCGCGTCGTAGCCGCGCAGCTCGTCGAGCACCTCGTCGGGAAGCGTCTGCCCGGTCGCGTGGTAGCGCTTGGCACCGAGATCGTATTCGGTGGTCTCGGACTTGACGCCTGCGGCGTTGAGGACCTTGAGGCCTTCGGCGACGACCTCCGTGCCGATACCGTCACCGGGGATCACTGCCAGGCGGATGTTGCTCGACTCCATGCGTGTACCTTACCGGTTGTCTCGGAGATCGAAACACGATCTCAGCATTCGGTCAGACGGACGTATCCGCCCGTCAGGCGGGTCCCGCCGCGACGGAACGCCGGCAGTGAGGTCCCGTGCCGTGGACACCCCGCCGGCGCCCCGGGGATCACGATCGGCGCATCCGGAGGGTGGCCCGGTCCTGCCGGTCCCGCCGATCCCGGTCGGGTCAGCGCTGCGGCGCGCCCCCGTTGTCGCGACGGTCGAGCGCGATCTGCAGGGCCGCCGCCGCCTCGTCCTCAGCGTCCTCGGAACGGCCCCAGGGATACATCTCGTACATGGCGATTCTCTCTTCGACGGAGAAATGCTGAGCGAATCCGCCTGTCGCGGATCCGAACGCCGGCCGCCGGTAGAACGCGGGTCACGCGTCACGGGCGAACCGAAAGGCCTGCGGCTCGGCGCTCCGCGACGGGCCGGCCTGCCCTGATCAGGCCCCGTCGCGGCAGGTGGAAGTGCGGGGCGCCTCGTCATCGCAAGACTACCCCACAATCTCGTAGGACGACCTAGTATCTCACTTGGTGAGACGAGGCGCGTGGCACGTGGACCGTATGACGGACCGCACCGGGCCGGAGACACGCGAACGGCCCGGCGCACTGCGCGCCGGGCCGTCCGATGGGCTGATGCCGGAGGGTCAGTCCTCCAGGTCGACCGTACGGCCGCTGTCGGCGCCGATCTCCCCCGCGATCTGCTCGACGACCTCGGACGGGATCGCGGTGTCGACCGTCAGCGCGATGAGCGCCTTGCCGCCCTTCACGTCCCGGGAGACCTGCATGGAGGCGATGTTCACGCTGTGCTCGCCGAGCAGCCGGCCGACGATGCCGACGATGCCGGGGCGGTCGGCGTAGGTGAAGAACGCCAGGTGCTCGGTCGGCTCGATCTCCATCGCGTAACCGTTGACCTCGACGATCTTGGTGATCTGCCGGGGGCCGGACAGGGTGCCGGAGACCGAGACCGTGCGGCCGTCGGCCAGCACGCCGCGCACCGTGATGACGTTGCGCCAGTCGGGGCTGTCCGCGCTGGTGACCAGCTCGACCCCGACGCCGCGGTCCTTGGCCAGCAGCGGCGCGTTGACGTAGGTCACCGCGTCCTCGACTACGCCGGTGAAGACGCCCTTGAGCGCGGCCAGCTCCAGGACCCGGACGTCCTGGGCGGAGATCTCGCCGCGGACCTCGACGACCAGGCGGGTGGCCACCTCGCCCGCGAGCGCGGTGAAGATGCGGCCCAGCTTCTCGGTGAGGGGCAGGCCCGGCTTGACGTCCTCGGCGACCGCGCCGCCCTGGACGTTCACCGCGTCGGGCACGAACTCACCGGCGAGGGCCAGCTTGACGCTGCGGGCTACCTGCGTGCCGGCCTTCTCCTGCGCCTCGTGGGTGGAGGCGCCGAGGTGCGGGGTCACCACGACCTGGTCGAGCTCGAACAGCGGGCTGTCGGTGCAGGGCTCCTTGGCGAACACGTCGATGCCCGCGCCCGCGACCCGGCCCTCCTTGAGGGCGGAGTAGAGGGCGTTCTCGTCGATGATCCCGCCGCGGGCGACGTTGATCAGCCGGACGCTCGGCTTGACCATGTGCAGCTCGCGGTCGCCGATGAGGCCGAGGGTCTCCTTCGACTTCGGCAGGTGGACCGTGATGAAGTCGGCCTGCTGGAGCACCTCCTCCAGGGACGCCAGCCGCACGCCCATCGCCGCCGCGCGGGCCGGCTGCAGGTAGGGGTCGTAGGCGATGATCTCGACGCCGAAGGGCTGCAGGCGCTGGGCGACGAGCTGGCCGATCTTGCCGAGGCCGAGGATGCCGATGACCTTCTCGTCGAGCTCGACGCCGGTGTACTTCGAGCGCTTCCACTCGCCGTCCTTGAGCGCGGAGTGCGCCTGGGCGACGTTGCGGGCGCTGGCGAGGATCAGCGCGACCGTGTGCTCGGCGGCGCTGGTGATGTTGGAGGTCGGGGCGTTCACGACCATGACGCCGGCCTTGGTCGCGGCCTCGACGTCGACGTTGTCCAGACCCACACCGGCGCGGGCGACGACGCGCAGCCTGGACGCCGCCGCGATGGCCTCCGCGTCCACCTGGGTGGCGCTGCGTACGATCAGGGCGTCCACGTCGGCGAGAGCAGGCAGCAGCTGCGACCGGTCGGCGCCGTCGGTGTGCCGGACCTCGAAATCCGCGCCGAGCACGGCGAGACCCGCTTCTGAGAGCTCTTCTGCGACAAGTACGACGGGCTTGTTCACTGGGCTGAGTCCTTCGTGAAGTGCGACAGCGCGGACGACGTGAGTCTATCCGGGCCTTGTGAAAGCTCTCACGAGCGCCCGGCATGCGAGATACCCAAGGTCTCGGCGGCATCGCGGCGGCACGACGACCCGGTCTCAGATTCTCGCTCGGTGCGGCTTCGGCGCCGCCGCGGCCCGGCCGTCCGGACGGTTCTGCTGGGACCGGCGGGGTTCATGAGACGTGCTCACCTACTGGCACAGCCGGTCGATGTACCCCGTCTACGCCTGATCCATACGGACTGCCACCCATCTCGGTATTGATCGCACCTAATATTGGGGATTAGCCTGATTCGCCATGGTCCAGTCCCTATCGTTCAGGCTATGAGCATCGGGAACCCCTCCCTGGGCGACGTTCTCGCGCGGCATGGCAGCCCCCGGCAACTCCTTGCGGCCCTCGCGGAGTGGGGCATCCTGGTGGCGGTCCGCCCCGACCGCTCCGTGGTGCTCGGCACGACGCAGAACGGCGAACGCGTTCTGCTCGGCTACACGGGGCCGGCGACCTATGCCCGGCACCGTGGCAGCCACGCGCTGTCAGCATGCGACGTCGACACCATGCTCGACATCCAGCGCGTCACAGGCGTGCGCGAGATCGTGATCGACGCGGCCGGCCCCGCTGCCGCCGCCGTACCGATCGAAGATCTCCGGCGCTACCTGGAGGAGACCCGCACCGGTCCCGCTCCCGCACTGTCGGCCATGGGCTCGGCCGCCCCGACCGCGTACGCCACGGGCGCGATGGCGACCGTGACCCGCGCGCAGGTCACGCGGCAGGCTCCCCCGCCGCCCGTGCCCACCTCGCCCATGACCGCACCGCCCGTGCCCACCTCGCCCATGACCGCACCGCCCATGCCCGCACCGGTCGTGCCCGCCCCGGCCGCGGCGGCGCCCTCCCCGCTTCCGTCGCAGTGGATCCCCGCCCCCCGCCAGCACCTGTCGGGGGCCATGCAGGTCGTGGATCCCGGCTATCGCAGGACGCGTCATCCGATCCTCCCGGCCCTGCGGGTGGCGGTCGCCGAACTGCTGCCGGAGTATCCCTACGTCCACCACATCTGGATCTCCGAGGCGCGTACCGCCGCCGGGTTGTGGGGGATCATGCTGCACGTCAAGGTGCACACCCTCGCCGCCGACGACATCGTGAAGGAACTGCACCGGCGGGTGCGCGCCCGGCTGCCGCAGCTCGCGGCCAGCGAGGCCCCGGTGCTCATGGCCCGGGTCGCCGACGCGCACACCGAACGCCGTCTGATCGAGATCGGCGCGCACGTCGTCTGCCCCGACGTGCGCGACTGACCCGGAACCCCGTCGCCGATCTCCGCCCGTCGCACTCGGCGGAGATCGGCGAGACACCGGGCAGCGGCCGAACAGTTGCGGGAGAGTCCTTCCGAACGGTCGCTTGCTCGGCTTGAATGTCGCCATGGTCTCCACGGCGGCGACGCCCTCCCCGTCGAAGGTCTCCCTCGGGGTTCGCCTCGGGTATGCCGTCGGCTCGTTCTGCACGGCCAACTTCGCCACGATCCCCGGGCTGCTGCTGCTCTTCTACATGACCAACGTGCTCGCGGTCCCCGCCGGGCTCGCGGGCGTCGTGCTCTTCCTGCCCAAGGCCTGGGACCTGATCGCCAACACGATGGTCGGCCGCTGGTCGGACCGCACCGTCTCGCGCTGGGGACCACGCCGTCCGTGGCTG
Organism: Microbispora bryophytorum; assembly: GCF_006874465.1. GTDB lineage: Bacteria > Actinomycetota > Actinomycetes > Streptosporangiales > Streptosporangiaceae > Microbispora > Microbispora bryophytorum. The sequence continues at coordinate 151,500 of NZ_VIRL01000009.1, forward strand.
CTCGCCGGGGCCGCGGTGCTGCCGGTGTCGTTCGCGCTGGTGTTCGCCGGGCCGCCGCTCACCGGCGCGCCCGCCGCCGCCTACGTCGGCCTCACGTTCCTGCTGGCCACCACCGGATACGCGCTGTACGAGGTGCCGTACAAGGCCATGCCGGCGGAGATGACGACCGACTACCACGAGCGGACCTCACTGCTGCAGTGGCGCATGGTCCTCATCGCGGTCGGGATCGCGATGAGCGGCATCCTCGCTCCGGCGATCGCCGGCGACACGGCCGACGGGTATCGCACCATGGGCATCAGCTTCGGCGTGATCCTGCTCGTCGCGATGCTGGCCTCGTTCTTCGGCACCGCCCGCGCGCCCTTCACGGCCCCGCAGAAGTCCGAGGGGACGCTTCGGGAGCAGCTTGCCGCCGCCCGCACGAGCAAGCAGTTCCTGTGGCTTCTCGGGCTCAGCTCCGCGCAGACGCTCGGGGCCGGCGTGATGCTCGCGGGGGCGCCCTACTTCGCCGCGTACTCTCTCGACGACACCTCCGCCACCACCACGCTCTTCGCGGCGCTCGTGGGGCCGATGCTGGTCACGATGCCCCTGTGGGTGTGGCTGGCCCGCAAACTCGACAAGCGCGGCGCGATGATCCTTTCGGGCTCGCTGTTCACGGGCGGAGCGCTGCTGATCCTCGCGACGCCCGCGCTCGGCGAGCTGTACGCGCACCTGTGCGTGATGATCGTGGGCGTCGGCTACGCGGGCCTGCAACTGCTGCAGTTCTCCATGCTCGCCGACGTCATCGCCCACGACGGCGCGGTGAGCGGCGAGCGCAGGGGCGGGGTCTTCACCGGCCTGTGGACCGCGGTGGAGAACGCGGTCACGGCGCTCGGGGCGACCGCGTACGGGTGGGTGCTGAGCGCGGGGGGGTTCGTCTCCTCCGATCCCGAGCATCCGGTGACCCAGCCGGGCAGCGCCCACGTCGCCGTGATGATCGGCGTGACCGTGGTGCCCGCTCTGATCACGTTCGCGGGCGTGCTGATGACCTTCAAATACAGCCTGACCGCCGACCGTCTCGCCACCGTCGCGTCCGGCAGCACGGCCTCGGCGGCCGCCGTCTCCGGGAGCGACGGGCAGCACGGCGGGCAGCACGGCGGGCAGTCGGAACCCGGCGAAGCGCTCCGCGCCGAGGACTGACGTCACATCCCGCAGGGTCGGGACGGCGATCGCGGCACTGGCGTTGGAGTCGGCCGCCGGAGTCGGCCGCCGGCATCGTCGGCGAGCCGATCGACGGCGGCGCCGGGTGCCGGGACGGCGATCTTGTCGTGGTGGGACGGCTACCCGCGAGGAGCTGAAACGCGGGGCGCGGAAGGCCGGCCACGACCTTAAGCGCCCCTCAGGGCGATCCCGGCGCCGATCCGGCCGCTGACCTGCGGATTATCGGACATCTCACGCCTAACACAGGATAAAGGAAGTTTAAGAAAAGGTAGATACTTTCTGGATTGGACCGGTTTATCATCACATGTCGGTCTGCATCCGACCATAATGACGACTTCCCCAGCGTCTAACCCCCACTGGAGGAATGATCGTGAACAGAGCGCTCGGAGCGGTCCTGTGCCTCGGGAGCGTCGCGGCCGTCGGCATGGCGGCCGGCCCCGCTCAGGCCGAGGCCCAGCACGCGGGCTGCCGGGTCGCCGCCGCGAAGCCCTACGTCAGCGTGGACGGCAAGATCCGCGCGGCGGGCTCGCGGGCCGGTTGCATCGACAACGCCCGTTTCCGGGTCCGGATCGTGAACAGCACGCCGGGCCCCGACCGCGTGGTCAAGAGCGGCTCGAAGGTGGTCAGGAACGCGCGCGTCGTCGTCGCGCTGACCTGTGCGGACGGTGCGTACTACAGCGTCGTCACCGACTACCGCGGCCACGTGTCGCGATCGAGGCCGGTGCGCCTCGACTGCGACGTCCCCACCCCGGTTCCCACGGCCACCTTTTCCCCGAGCCCCACCGCCGTCCCCAGCACCAGGCCCACCGCGGTTCCGAGCACGGTGCCGAGCACGGTGCCGAGCACCGCCCCCGCCGCGAGTCCCTCCGCGAGCTCCTCTCCCACGAGTGGCTCGGCCGTGGGCACCGTCATCGAGAACGAGGTGGTGCGCCTCACCAACGTCGAGCGGGAGAAGGCGGGCTGCGGCCCGCTGAAGCACGACGCGCGCCTGCGCTCCGCCGCGTACTCCCACTCGGCCGACATGTCCGCCAAGAACTACTTCGACCACACCTCGAAGGACGGCCGCTCCTTCGCCGACCGCATCACGGCCACCGGATACACCTGGCGTGCGGCGGCGGAGAACATCGCCAAGGGCTACGGCACGGCCCAGGCGGTGGTCCAGGGCTGGATGAACAGCCCCGGACACCGGCAGAACATCCTCAACTGCAACTACACCGACATCGGGGTCGGGTACGTCGCCGCCGGCGGCCCGTACTGGACCCAGGACTTCGGCCGGCAGTAGAAACGCGCCCACCCCGGACGTGACGGCGAATACGGCGGTCTTCTGGACACCTCGGACCACTGCGGCGGATACTCCAATCATGAGCTCTCCCCCGGTTCGCGCCTCGGACGGGGACCGCGAACGCGCGCTCAGCGAGCTCCGCGACCGGGCCGCCGAAGGACGCCTGTCCATGGAGACCTTCGTCGGCCGGGTGGACCAGGCGCTCCGTGCTCGCAGCCGCAACGAGTTGGACGAGCTGGTCGCAGACCTCCCGGACCGCGGGCGCTGGCGCAGAAGGATCACCGACGCCGTCGCCTCCGTGTCGGAGCTGAGCAACCGGATCGAGTCCGCCTGGCGGCGTCCCCGGCTGCCCCGGCTGGCCCTCCCCGCCGACGGCAGGGCCCGCTACCTGGTCGGCCGCGGCTCCTCCTGCGACCTCGTCCTCGCCGACCTGACCGTCTCACGGGTGCACGCCGAGCTGCGGCGCGAGCACGACTCCTGGCTGCTCGTCGACCTCAGCTCGATGAACGGCACCCGGCTGAACGGCTGGCGCCTGGTCGGCCCCGCGTCCGTGCGGGCCGGCGACGAGGTGGCCTTCGGCGACTCCGTGTTCCTGGTCTCGATGCCGGCCTGATCGCCGTATGTGCGGCTCAAGCCCGCCCTGTGCCGAGATCACCCGGTGCAGGGATCACCCTGTGCGAGATCGACTGGTGCCGAGATCACCCGGACCCCGGCAGCCGGCCGCTGGCACAGGGGCCGTGAAACGCGACGCGGCGCCGCCCCCCACCTCGCCGGTGGGGCGCGACGCCGCGGTCACGCCAGCGTGCGCGAGCCTCAGGCCTGCTCGCCCTTGAGCCAGCTCATCATCGGGCGGAGCTTGGCGCCCGTCTGCTCGATGGCGTGGCCCGCCAGCTCCTCGCGGTAGCGCTTGAAGTTGGTCTGGCCGGAGTCGAACTCCTCGACCAGCTCGCGGGCGAAGCGGCCGTCCTGGATCTCGTCCAGGATGCGGCGCATCTCCTTCTTGGTCTCCTCGTTGACCACGCGCGGGCCACGGGTGTAGCCGCCGTACTCGGCGGTGTCGGACACCGACCAGTACATCTTGGAGACGCCGCCCTCGTACATCAGGTCCACGATCAGCTTCATCTCGTGGAGGCACTCGAAGTAGGCGACCTCCGGCTGGTAGCCGGCCTCGATCAGCGTCTCGAACCCGGCCTTGATCAGCTCGGAGACACCGCCGCACAGCACGGCCTGCTCACCGAACAGGTCGGTCTCGGTCTCCTCGGTGAAGGTCGTCTTCAGCGCGCCGGCGCGGGTGCCGCCGATGCCCTTGGCGTACGACAGCACGAGCGGCCAGGCGCTGCCGGTGGCGTCGCGCTCGACGGCGACCAGGCAGGGCACGCCGCGGCCGGCGGAGTACTGGCGGCGGACCAGGTGGCCCGGGCCCTTCGGCGCCACCATCGCGACGTCGACACCCTCCGGGGCCTCGATGAGGCCGTAGCGGATGTTGAGGCCGTGGCCGAAGAACAGCGCGTCGCCCTCGACGAGGTTCGGCGCGACGTGCTCGGCGTACAGGTGCCGCTGGATGTGGTCCGGCGCGAGGATCATCGTGAGGTCGGCCTCTTCGACGGCCTCGCCCGGCGACAGCACGCGCAGCCCGTCGGCCTCGGCCTTCTCCCGGCTCTTGGAGCCCTCGGGCAGGCCGACCCGGACGTCCACGCCCGAGTCACGCAGGCTCAGCGCGTGCGCGTGGCCCTGGCTGCCGTAACCCAGCACCGCGACATGGCGGCCCTGGATGATCGACAGGTCGGCGTCGTCGTCGTAGAAGATCTCAGTCACTTGCTTGCCTTTCACGGGTTGTCCGTCGCGACGTGCCTGCCATAGGAGCTATGCGCTGCGGTCGAGGGCGCGAAGCGAGCGGTCGGTGATGGAACGGGCGCCGCGGCCGATGGCCACCATGCCCGATTGCACGAGCTCCTTGATGCCGTACGGCTCAAGGACCCGGACGAACGCCTCCAGCTTGTCGGTCGTCCCGGTGACCTCGATCGTGACCGCGTCCGGGGCCACGTCTACACAACGCGCCCGGAAGAGGTTGACGAGTTCGAGGACGTGCGACCGGCTCTCGGAGTCGGTCCGCACCTTAATCAACATCAGCTCGCGCTGCACCGACTGGCTGTTGTCGAGCTCGACGATCTTGATGACGTTGACAAGCTTGTTGAGCTGCTTGGTGACCTGCTCCAGCGGGAGGTCCTCCACGTTGACGACGATGGTCATCCGGGAGATGTCGTCGTGCTCCGTGGGCCCGACCGCCAGCGAGTCGATGTTGAACCCGCGGCGGCTGAACAGGGCGGCGACCCGGGCCAGCACGCCCGGCTTGTTCTCCACCAGGACGGACAGCGTGTGGCGGCTCATGCCATCTCCTCGGCTTCGGCTCGGAGCTCGGTCGTGCCGAAGGCGCGCGATTCAGCGCCTCGCCAGGCGCTGCTCTCGCTCATGCCTGCTCCTCGCACTGCTGGTCGTTGTCGCGCCGGGCCGTGGCGGGGCTCATTCTCCACCCTCCCAGTTCGGCGCCATGTCGCGGGCGTAGTTGATGTCGTCGTTGCTGGTGCCGGCGGCGACCATCGGCCAGACCATCGCGTCCTGGTGCACGACGAAGTCGACCACCACCGGCACGTCGTTGATCTCCATGGCCTTACGGATCGTCTCGTCCACGTCCTCCGGGCGCTCACACCGCAGGCCGACACAACCGTAGGCCTCGGCGAGCTTCACGAAGTCGGGGATCCGCTTGACCCGCTGCAGATCGGTGTTGGAATACCGCTCGTCGTAGAACAGCGTCTGCCACTGACGGACCATGCCGAGGTTGCCGTTGTTGATGACGGCCACCTTGATCGGCACACCCTCGATCGCGCAGGTCGCCAGCTCCTGGTTGGTCATCTGGAAGCAGCCGTCGCCGTCGACCGCCCACACGACCTTGTCCGGGCGGCCCATCTTGGCGCCCATGGCGGCCGGCACGGCGTACCCCATCGTGCCCGCGCCGCCGGAGTTGAGGAAGGTGCCGGGGTTCTCATACTTGATGAACTGGGCGGCCCACATCTGGTGCTGGCCGACGCCCGCCGCGTAGATCGCGTCCGCCCCGACCAGCGCGCTCAGCCGCTCCATGACGTACTGCGGGGCGAGCGAGCCGTCGGCGAACTCCTCGTAGCCCAGCGGGTAGGTCTCCTTGTAGCCGTTGAGCAGCCGCCACCACTCGCTGTAGTCGCCCTTGCGGCCATCGGCCTGCTCGGCCCGCACGGCGGTGATCAGGTCCCCGATCACCTCACGGCAGTCGCCCACGATCGGCACATCGGCGTGGCGGTTCTTGGAGATCTCCGCCGGGTCGATGTCGGCGTGGATGACCTTGGCGTGCGGCGCGAAGCTGGACAGCTGGCCGGTGACCCGATCGTCGAACCGGGTGCCGAGCGCGATCAACAGGTCGGCGCGCTGCAGCGCGCCGACGGCCGAGACGCTGCCGTGCATGCCGGGCATGCCCATGTGCTGGGGGTGGCTGTCGGGGAAGGTGCCCCGGGCCATCAGCGTGGTGACCACCGGGATGCCGGTCAGCTCGGCCAGCTCCAGCAGCTCGGTCGAGGCGTGCGCCTTGTGCACGCCGCCGCCGACGTAGAACACCGGCCGCTTCGCCTCGGTCATCAGCCGGGCGGCCTCGCGGATCTGCTTGGAGTGCGGCCGGGTCACCGGCCGGTAGCCGGGCAGCTGCATGACCGGCGGCCAGGAGAAGGTGGTCGTGGACTGCAGGGCGTCCTTGGAGATGTCCACCAGCACCGGCCCCGGGCGCCCGGTGGAGGCGACGTGGAACGCCTCGGCGATGGTCCGCGGGATGTCATCGGCGCTGGTGACCAGGAAGTTGTGCTTGGTGATCGGCATCGTGATGCCGGAGATGTCGGCCTCTTGGAAGGCGTCGGTCCCGATCAGCGGCGAAGCCACCTGCCCGGTGATCGCCACGATCGGCACCGAGTCCATGTAGGCGTCGGCGATCGGGGTGACCAGGTTGGTCGCTCCCGGGCCGCTGGTGGCCATGCACACCCCGACCCTGCCGGTCGCCTGCGCATACCCCTCGGCCGCGTGGCCCGCACCCTGCTCGTGCCGTACAAGCACGTGCCGGACCTTGGTCGAGTCGTAGAGGGGGTCGTAGGCGGGGAGAATGGCCCCGCCCGGGATCCCGAACACCGTGTCGACCCCGACCTGCTCCAGCGCCCGCACGAGGGCCTGGGCACCTGTCATTTTCTCGGTCATCGGCTCGTTCCTTGTGGCTGAGCTTGCTTCTGCTGGGCTGCTTGGCGTGACTCCTGGCATAAAAAATGCCCCATCCGCTGGGCGGAGCTGGGGCGCGCGCAGGACCGAGGGCTTCGTCAGGCTGCGCGCCTGCGAAGTACTACGAGAATCCCACCGCTATGCATGGCTACACGATGTCCGATGGAGCGCCCCCACGTCAAATCATCTGGGACACCCGTCTCGCCATCCAAGACACCCCACCCGCCGTGATCTTGGAGTTTGTCGCACGAAGGTCCGACGAACTGGGCGGACCCCCTTCGTGATCTTGCAGTTTGTCGCAGGCGACGGGGACGAGCTGCGGAATCCACCTTCGTGATCATGCACGAACGCCCAAGAAGGAACGACGACCAGCACGAGCGCCAACCTGATCTTGCAGCCCGCGAGGCATTCGACCCGATGCATCCCACCTGCATGATCACAAACAGGAAACACCCAGGTCGGGATGGGTGTACGTCATAAAACTGCAAGATCACCAAAGCCAAACGGCCTGGTAACGGCCTCGCGTGCGACAAACTACAAGATCACGGCGGTGGGGGGGGGGTGGGGGTTAGGCGGTGTTCTGGAGGGTGGTGGTGGGCCTCAGGGAGTCGACGCCGCGTGCGGTCATGGGACGGGCCACCAGATAGCCCTGGCCGCGTGTGCAGCCCATCTTGCGCAGCAGGTCGAGTTGCTCGGGACGCTCGATGCCCTCGGCGACGACGATCAGGCCGAGGTCGTTGCCGAGTTGCACGATCGTCTTCGTCAGCAGGGTCAGCGTGTCGTCGCGGCCGAGCCCGGAGACGAACGACGGATCGATCTTGATCATGTCGACCGGCAGCTGGCGCAGGAACGCGAGCGACGCGTAGCCGGTGCCGAAGTCGTCGATGGCCAGCCGTACGCCGAGGGTCCTCAGCTCCGACAGCCTGCTGATCGTCTCCCCCGCGTCCTCGACCAGCATCTCCTCGATGACCTCAAGGGTCAGCGCGCTGGCGGGCAGCCCGCTCTCGCTCAGCGCCTCCGCCACGGTCTCCACGAAGCGCGGGGCCATGATCTGCCGGGTGGACAGGTTCAGCGCCAGCCCGATGTCCCAGGACGACGCGCGCCAGGCCGCCACCTCGCGGCACGCCTCGCGCAGGATCCACTCGCTGAGCGGCACGATGATCCCGGTGTCCTCGGCGGGCCCGAGGAACTGCTCCGGCGGCACGAACGTGCTGCCCCTCCACCAGCGCACCAGCGCCTCGACGGCGGTCACCCGCGACGTCGCCAGGTCGACCACGGGCTGATACTCGATCGCGAACTGGTTCTCCAGCAGCGCCCGCTGCAGGTCGGAGGCGATCTCCAGGCGGCGCAGGACGTCGGCGTGCATGTGGGTGGCGAAGACCTCCATCCGGCGCCCGCCGAGCTCCTTGGCCCGCGACATCGCCACGTCGGCGTTGCGCAGCAGATCTCCGGGCGGCAGGTCCTCCTCGGCGAACGCCACACCGACGCTGGCCGTCAGCGCGACGTCCCGATCCGCGACCCGGAACGGCTCATTCGAGACCGCGCGGACGAGCCGCTCGGCCAGGTCGATGGCGGTCTGCGCGTCGGCGCCGCCGGACCCGCCGCCCTCCAGCAGCACCGCGAACTCGTCTCCGCCCCACCGGGCGAGCGTGTCGTCGGCCCGTACGGCCGAGCGCAGGCGGCGGGCGGCCTGACCGAGGAGGTGGTCGCCGCTGGCGTGGCCCACGGAGTCGTTGACGGAGGTGAAGCCGTCGAGGTCCAGGAAGATCACCGCGGTCCCGCCGGCGCCGCGCCGGCTGAGCACGTCCCGGGCGCGTTCCTCGAAGTAGGCCCGGTTGGGCAGCCCGGTGACCCCGTCGTGGAAGGTCAGGTGGGTGACCTGGTTGCGCAGGGCCACCTGGTCGCTGAGGTCGCGGATCGTGACCAGGACGAGGTCGTCGTCGCGTACGTGCCGGGCGGCGACGGACTCGGTGGGACGCCAGGTGCCGTCGGAGGCCCGGAACCTGCAGGAGATGCGGGTGCCGCCCTCCTGCTCGGGCCCGTCGCCGTCCTCGTCCGTCATGCGGTCGAGCAGGGCCTGTACGGCCGGCAGGTCCTCGGGGTGGATGTAGTCGAAGATCGACCGGAAGGCGAAGTCCTCGGGGCAGTAGCCGTACGTCGTCTCCAGACCGGGGCCCGCCTCCTGGATGACCCCGGCGGGGTCGCACACGAGCACGACGTCGCCGGTGTTCTCGGCCAGCCTGCGCAGTTGCTGCTCGCCGACGTCGACGAGCCGGCGCATGCCCGCGGTCTCGACCAGGAGCACGAACAGCCGGCCGAGCAGGACGAGGACGACCGAGGCGGCCACGACCACCAGGGCGGCGTCGCGGCTGCCGCCGATCGCGTACAGGGTGGCGACGAGCGTGGCCGCGGCGACCAGCACGAGCGGCGTGGCGGCCGTCAGCGCGGCGGCCAGCGGTCTGGCCGGCCGGTCCTCCTGCACCCACGGGGCGACGGCGAGGACCAGCAGCATGGCCGGGACCACGAGCCCTGCCGCGAGCGGCGGAGTGTCGCCGTCGAGACGGGCGAGGGCCGTTGCCATCTCGGCCACCGTTATCGCGGTGAGCACCCCCACGCCGGTGAGCCCGACCACCCGGTTGCCCGACCGGGAGGCCGCCACGGCCGGTGTCACCGCGCAGGTCGCGAGCAGGCAGACCACGGGCAGCGCGAGCGCGACGAAGAAGGCTCCGGTGTCCTCCGCCTTCCTGAACGCCGGGCCGAGCACGGCGACCCAGGCCACGGCGAAGACCGACGCCGCGCCCAGGTAGGCGTCGGCCGCCTGGCGTATCACCCCGCGCGTGAACGCGGGTGGTTTCACCGACATGCCGCAGCCGATGGCGAGCAGCACCGATCCGACGAGCATGAGCAGGTCGGCGAACGTGAGCACGAACGGCGTGCCGTCGGCCACGGGACGCACGCCGACGCCGAGGAGCCAGGTCAGCGACCCGGCGGCCATCCACCGCCAGGCGCCGGACTGCCTGCGGTGGGCGGGGACGACGCGGGAGGCGGCCATGATCAGTGAGATCGCGGCGAGCAGCCCGGTGACGACCCCCGCGATCGCGGTCACGACCGGCGCCGAGCCTCCGGTGACCAGGGCCACGACGACCGCCACCGCGCCGAGACCGGCCGCGGTGGTGAGTGGGACCCGGGGGTCACGCCTGGCTTTCACGCGCGTCGCCTCTGCACCCGTCGCCGCTTCACCGCCGGGCGTCATGGCCTCCGGGGTTTCGGCGGAGGCCGGAATCGCATAAGCGTCGCCGGGTTCGGTGGGGTGTGTCATGGCTGCCCCTCCCGTTCTCGACTCGGCTTTACTCTCCCTGTCACATGGCCAGTGTGCGCACTGCCGCTGATCGAGAGGGGGACAACGAGCGAGTCGTCACCGATCTGATAACCAGCCGCGCACGCTGAGCTCCACCGTACGCACCCCAGGTCACGGGGCAGCCACGTTCCGGAATCCTTAATGGAGCGGTCAGTAATGGCCGGTGATCATGTTATCGAGTGGACGGCCCGTCAGATGCCGAATCACCTGTTCCCGCACCAGCCGCCGCGTACGCCGGATGGACGCGGGCGTGCTGCCGGCGATGTGCGGGGTGATGAAGACCCCCGGCGCGGTCCAGAGCGGGTGATCGGACGGCAGCGGTTCGACAGGGGTGACGTCGAGCGCCGCCAGCAGCCTGCCCGTCCGCAACTCGGCCAGCAGCGCGTCGGCGTCCACGACCGAGCCGCGTGCGGCGTTCACCAGCAGCGCGCCGTCCTTCATCCGGGCGAGGAACTCGGCGTCCACGAGACCGGCCGTCCCCGCCGTGGCGGGCACCAGCAGCACGACCACGTCCGCGGCGGGCAGCAGCGCGGGCAGCTCGTCCTGGCCGTGGACGTTGTCCCTGGCCGTGCGCGCCACCCGGACGATGTCCACCTCGAATCCGGCCAGACGCCGCTCGAGCGCCTCGCCGATCGAGCCGTACCCGACGATCAGCACGGTGGAGTCGGCGAGGACGCCGGTGTGGCGGTAGGCCCACTCGCGTCTGGCCTGGGCGGCAGCGAATCCGGGGAACTCCCGCAGCATGGCGATCATCGCGCCCACCGCCCACTCGGCCGTGCCCGCGTCGTGGACCCCCCGCGCGTTGCACAGGACCGCCTTCGGCGGCACGTGCGGCAGGTAGGGCTCGACCCCCGCCGTCACGGTCTGCAGCAGGCGGAGGCCGGTCATGCGGCCCAGAAGGCCGGGGGTGTCCGGCACCGGGACCAGCGGAGGCACCCAGATCTCCACCTCCTCGGGCGGGCCGGGCGGCGGCGTCCTCCCGTCGTACACGGCGCAGTCGAGGGCGGGGAGCCCCTCGGGAAGTTCCGTGAGTGCGGCGGCGATGTCCTGTGATGCGACCCAGATCTTCACGATGAACAACCTAGGGAACCATCGCCCCCGCCAGCGAGTATGGGTACGTGAGGAGGTCATCGGGAATGGCGAACAGGCACGGCGTGGGCGCGGCGCTTCTGGGTGCGGCCCTTATGACGGCGACGGTGGCGTGCGGGGCGGGTGAGGAGGGCGGGGGCAGGACTCCCCCGCCGCTGCCCGCCGCGAGCGACACGGGCGCCACCGGGGGTGTCACCACGGGTGCCGCTCCGGGCGCTTCGGGCGCCTCCACGGGCGCTTCTACCGGCGCCGGTGAGACGAATGTCACACCGGCGGCGCCGCGCACACTGGTCACCGGTCTGGCGGTGCCGTGGGCGATCGCGTTCCTGCCCGGCGGCGACGCGCTGGTGACCGAGCGCGAGTCCGCGCGGCTACTGCGGGTCACACCACGCGGCCAGGTCCACGAGGCCGGCGTGATCGAGGGAGTGTCCGCGAGCGGCGAGGGCGGCCTGCTGGGCGTGGCCGTCTCGCCCCGCTACGCCGCCGACCACTTCGTCTTCGTCTACTTCACCGCCCAGAACGACAACCGGATCGTCCGCTACCGCTACGACGAACGGCTCTCCGACCGCCGGGTGATCGTCAGCGGCATCCCGAAGGGGGCCATCCACAACGGGGGCCGCCTCGCCTTCGGCCCCGACGGCTACCTGTACGCCTCGACCGGGGAGACCGGCGAACGCGGCATGGCCCAGGACAGGAGCTCGCTGGGCGGCAAGATCCTGCGCATGACGGTGGACGGCCGGCCCGCCCCGGGCAACCCCTTCGGCACCCTGGTGTGGACCTACGGGCACCGCAACGTGCAGGGCCTGGCCTGGGACGACCGGGGGCACATGTACGCCACCGAGTTCGGCCAGAACACCTATGACGAGATCAACCTCATCGAGAAGGGCCACAACTACGGCTGGCCGGAGGTCGAGGGGGTGAGCGGCCGGCCCGGATACACCGACCCGCTGCTCACCTGGTCGACCGCCGAGGCGTCGCCGTCCGGCCTCGCGTACGCCCGGGGGGCGCTGTGGGCCGGGGCGCTGCGCGGCGAGCGCCTCTGGCGCGTGCCGGTGGACGCTTCGGGGCGCGTCGGCCGTCCCACCGCGCTCTTCACGGGCGAGTACGGCAGGCTGCGCGCGGTGGCCGCCGCGCCCGGCGGCACGCTGTGGGTGAGCACCAGCAACCAGGACGGGCGCGGATCCCCCCGGGACGGCGACGACCGGATCCTGGTGGTGCGGCCCTCCTGATCAGCGCCTTCCGATCAGCGCCCTCCTGATCAGCGCCATCCGATCAGCGCCATCCGATCAGCGCCATCCGATCAGCGCCACTGATCAGGGCCGCTGATCGGCGTCTCTGATCAGCGGCAGACGACCTCGGCCTGGGCGCGGTAGGAGGTGCGGAAGGTCTGCCGGGAGACCGCCTCGCCGTCCTCCCGCAGCACCCACGTCACCACGGCGGTGAAACCGGGCTGCCCGTGCGTCGCCACGCAGCCGGGCCCGTAACCGGTCACAGCGGGCAGGGAGACCTGCTGCCCGACGACCGGCCCCTCCAGGCCCACGTCGTACCGCTTGGTGCTCCACAGCGTCACGGTCAGCGAGGTGCCGGTGGCGGACGCGTGGACGAGCACTCCGTACGGCGAGTCGTTCCTCCAGCGCAGGTCGGGACCGGGGAAGGACACGGCGGCCTCGACGCCGACCGGCAGGTGTGCGGCGTGGACCTCGGGCGGCGTGTGCTCGGAGACCCGGAGCCCGGCCCGGATCACGGCGTTCATCAGGGTGGTCGCGACCTGGGTCATCCCCGCCGCCTCCGTACCGGCCCGGCCGTGGATCATGGTGGGGCCGATGCCGTCGAAGCCCGCCGCCGCGGTGCGCGGGCCCACGACCTCGTTGAACGAGAACGTCTCCCCCGGTCTCACCAGGTGGCCGTCGAGGAGCGCGGCGGCCCTGCGGATGTTGCCCGCGCTCTGGGGACAGCAGGCGTAGGAGGTGGTGAAACGGCCGGCCTCCTCCCGGACCCCCATCCGCTGCACCGCGTCGTCGGTGATCCGCGGCGGCCCGTTCACGACCGGCACGGCCACCGTACGGCCGCCGCCGTCGAGAGCGGTCAGCACGTCCGCGGCGAGGCGGTCGGTGTCCACCCGGTCGCCCGGCCTGCCGGGCACCAGGACCGGCCGGCCGTCCTCGATCGTGAGATCGGCGTCGCGGGCGACCCGCGCGGAGCCGACCAGCGTGGGCTCGACGCCGGCGATCGCCGCCTCGGCGTCGAAGCGCGGCCGCAGGACCGCTCCGTCAGGCGCGAACGTCAGGTGCCGCGCCAGCGTGGCCGGCGACAGGCTGACGGCCGCGGTCCCGTTGGTCAGCGTGAGCGGCGCGGCCACCGCGCGTCTCGCCCAGCGCAGGGCGCGCCGCACCTCGGCACGGGTGATGTGCGGCAGATCCCGCACCGTGGGCACCACCACGACCGCCTCCGGGTCGAGGTACCCCCTGACGATCTGGTCGGCCGTCGCTCTCCTGTCGATGAGGCGGCCCACCCGCGGATACGCCGGGACCGGGGTGACCCCGTCGAACGTGACGTCGCCCTCGCGCCCCGGGCGCTCCAGTGGCGCGGCGATGACCCTGGCCACCGCCTCGTCGAGTTTGCGGCGGTCCACGGACACGACCGGCTTCACCTCGCGGGTGCCGGTCAGCCCGCTCCACACCTCCGGCGGGCTGGGGAAGCCCCCCGGCGCGGCGTAGACCGTGGCCTCGGCGTCGAGCATCAGACCGGCCTGCTGCGGGTCCACGGTCAGCCGGCGCGTGCCCTGCCGTACGATCATGGGCGTTCTGACCTGGGCGTACAGCCGTTCACCCAACGTGGCGACGGCCTCGGTCCTGCTCTGTCCGCCGATGTCCACGCCGAGCACCGTGGTGCCGGGAAGGACCTTCCCCATCATGGAGACGGCCGGCACGAGATAGAGCATCAGGAGCAACGCCGCCAGGCCGATCAGCGCACGCCGGAGCGTACGGCTCTGGGAAACGGGGTCGAGCCGTTCGAGGTCCGGCGACGGGCCGACGGCGGGTTCCTCGCGTATCAGGCGCTCCGGGACACGCCACGGTTCGACCGGCGGAGCCGGCGGCGGGAGGTTTCCGTTACCGGACGGCTTGGCCGCCGGAGCGGCGGGAGCGGAAGGTTCGGCGAAGATGTCGGCCGAGACTCCCGGGGGGAGGGCCGATACCCCGCGGGGCAGCGAGGTGACGCCGCGCACCGGGTGTTTGTGCGGAGGAGCGGACGGTTTGTGTGGAGGAGCGGACGCCGCCCCGGACGGATCCGTGGGCGGGTCGACGGACGCTCCGGCGTTGCGCACGCCTCGGTCTCCTCCAGCTCAAGGTCAACAACGATCAGTTAACCCTAAAACACCCTCTGCTGGATACGTCCTGACGCAACGCCGACGGCCGGCCACACGGAATCGTGACCGGCCGTTCTCACGCCCTGCCGCGGGCGGCCCAGACGCCGCCTCGGCGGATTCGCACGGCGAGGCGGCGTTCGTCAGGGCTTCCTCAGCCCTGGACGCCGAGCTTCTCCAGGATCAGCTCACGGGCCCGGCCCGCGTCCGCCTTGCCCCGGCTGGCCTTCATGACGCCGCCGACCAGCGCGCCCACGGCGGCGATCTTCCCGCCGCGCACCTTCTCCGCGGCGTCGGCGTTGTCCGCCAGCACCTGGTCGATGATCGCCGACAGCTCGCCCTCGTCGCTGACCACCTGCAGGCCGCGCTTGTCCACGACCTCGTCCGGGCCGCCCTCGCCGGCGAGCACGCCCTCCAGCACCTGGCGGGCCAGCTTGTCGTTCAGCGCGCCGGAGGCGACCAGCTCGGCCACCCGGGCGACCTGAGCCGGGGTGATGGGCAGGTCGGCGAGCACCGTGGCCGACTCGTTGGCCCGCCGGGCCAGCTCGCCCATCCACCACTTGCGCGCGTCGGCGGCGGGAGCGCCCGCGGCCACCGTCGCCTCGACCAGGTCGATCGCGTCGGCGTTGTGCATGGCCGCCATGTCCAGGTCGGACACGCCCCACTCCTGCTGGAGCCGCGTGCGCCGCGCCGACGGAAGCTCGGGCAGCGCCGCCTTCAGCGACTCGACCCAGGCCGGGTCGGGCGCGATCGGCAGCAGGTCGGGCTCGGGGAAGTAGCGGTAGTCCTGCGCCTCCTCCTTCGACCGTCCCGAGGTCGTCTGCCCGGTGTCCTCGTGGAAGTGGCGGGTCTCCTGCACGATCCGGCCGCCCCCGGCGAGGATCGCCGCCTGACGCTCGATCTCCCCTCGGACCGCCCGCTCGACGCTGCGCAGCGAGTTGACGTTCTTGGTCTCCGTACGGGTGCCCCACTCGGTGGTGCCGCGCGGCATCAGCGAGACGTTGACGTCGCAGCGCAGCGAGCCCTGCTCCATCCGCACGTCGGACACGCCGAGCGAGCGCATCACCTCGCGCAGCTCGGTGACGTACGCGCGGGCGACCTCCGGGGCGAGCCGGTCGGTGCCCTCGATCGGCTTGGTCACGATCTCGACGAGCGGGATGCCGGCCCGGTTGTAGTCGACGATCGAGTAGTCGGCGCCGTGGATCCGCCCGGTCGCGCCCCCCACGTGGGTGGACTTGCCGGTGTCCTCCTCCAGGTGCACCCGCTCGATCTCCACGCGGACGGTCTTCCCGTCCACCTCAACGTCCAGGTAGCCGTCCGTGCACAGCGGCTCGTCGTACTGGCTGATCTGGTAGTTCTTCGGCATGTCCGGATAGAAGTAGTTCTTCCGGGCCATCCGGCACCACGTCGCGATGGTGCAGTTGAGCGCGAGGCCGATCCGGATCGTCGACTCGATCGCCTTCTCGTTGGCCGTCGGCAGCGAGCCGGGCAGCGCCAGGCACACCGGGCAGACGTGCGTGTTCGGCGGCGCGCCGAAGGCCGTCGGGCAGCCGCAGAACATCTTCGAGGCGGTGCCAAGCTCGACGTGCGTCTCCAGCCCCAGCACCGGCTCGAAGCGCTCCAGCGCCTCGTCGTACGGCATGAGCGTCTCAGTGCTGCTCACAGGTAACCAAGTCCCTTCAATGCGTTCCTCGCGTCGGAGACCCAGTCCGCGTACGCGGGCACCTGGGCGAGGACGTCGAGGTCGATGTTACGAGCGATGTATTCGAAGTAGTCACGAACGGGTTTCCCGCGGCGCGGCGCCACCTCGGCGAGGACCCGCTTGGGATCTGCGATCTTCTCGACATCCCGCGGTCGGGCGGGCAGCCGTCCCTGGTCGCTCCCGCTCAACCGGCGCCACACGCCGGCGTCCGCGAGGAGCCAGGCCTCGGTCTCCTGAACCGGCACCAGCGCGATCACCGGTGTGGGCAGTCCCGAGTCGCGCACGACCCGGTTCGCCTTGTCCCGCTCCCTGTGATCGTTGTGGACGAAGAGCAGGTGGCAGTCGCTCGCCAGCTCGCGCAGCGCGCCGGTCGTCCTGCCGTGCTCGTAGATCGACCGGCAGGCGCCGATCTCGGTGCTCTCCACGTCGACGGCGCAGCGAGAGGACTGCGCGGTGAGCTCCCGAAGCTGCCGCGAGATCACCACGCCGAGGAAGACCTCGTCGGTCTCGCCCTCGGCGATCAGTCCGGGCACCAGCGGCCTGCTCATGGGACCTCGCCCACGGCGCTCAGATACTTGCGCACCTGGCGGGGAGAGACGAACGTGCCGGGCTCGCCCTCCGCCCGCACCGGCTTGGCCACCGTGACCCTGGAGATCCTGTCCCTTTCGGGGTCGACGCGTACGGCGGTGTCGAGGAAGACCAGCGCGTCCGGCCGGAGGCGGTACAGCTCGGAGACGACCACCGGCGAGTGCGTGGTGAGGATCACCTGGCGCAACGGCCGGTTGACGCACTCCGGATCGTCGAGATCGGTGACCCTGCCCTGGATCCTGCGCAGCAGCTCCGCCAACCGGCTGGGATGCAGCCCGTTCTCGATCTCCTCGATGAGCAGCACTCCGGCATGGTCCGGATCGTGCAGCGCGGCCAGCAACGCGATGACCCTGAGCGTGCCATCGGACAGCAGAGTGCTGGGTACGGCGCCCTGGCCGTCCACAAGCACGTCGAACGTCCACTCCTGACGCCGGTCGTCCAGAATCGGCTCGATCCCGGCGATGTCCGGGATCAGCGCCACCATGTCGACGAGGAGTTCCTCGATCGCCCCCTCCGCCTTGAGTCGTCCGAGGACAGTGGCGAGGTTGCTCCCGTCCGCCCGCAGCGGTCCATGATCTGCCGCCGACGACCAGGAGCGGAGGCGATCCGGGTCGGGCCGGTGCAGACGCCAACCGCCGAGTTCCCTGTTCAACAACCTCATGTAGCGCGGAGCGTCGGCCTTCTCCCCCGCGAGGGCCTGCAACGCCTGGTCCCTCGCTTCTCGCCCCTTGGTCAGCTGGTTGTTCACCCAGCCCGGCAGCCCGGCAGAAGCACCTCCGGGGGTCGCAAGAATCCCGCGCGCTTCCGGTACGCCCTCGTCGTCTAGTTCAGCGCCGCTCTCGAATACTTCTACGAAGAGGCCGTGTCCGAACTGTCCCAGAACGCGAGCCCGGATATCGAACCGAGCCACCGGTTGCCCTTTGCTGACCCGGTGAAACAACTCGTGCGGCCGTCCACGGCGGGATGCCAGGAGCGGATCCTTGAATTCCCAGCCGGCAAGGCTCAGGTAATCCAGGGCGTCGAAGAGGTTGGACTTGCCGCTGGAGTTGGGGCCGACGAGGGCGAGGAACGGCGGGATGTCGAGCTGGAAGTCCAGGAAGGACTTGAAGCCGTCGATCTCGATGCGGGTGATCATGCCGCCGTTCCCCTCCCCTCGGCGACTAGAGCGCGGGCGCGCGGGACAGCAGCGGGCCGCCCCACCGGCTCTCGAAGGCCTTCTCCACGGCGGCGCCGACCCGGTAACAGCGGTCGTCGGCCAGGGTCGGGGCCATGACCTGCAGGCCGACCGGCAGGCCGTCCTCGTCGGCGAGGCCGCACGGCACCGAGATCGCCGCGTTGCCGGCCAGGTTGGTCGGGATCGTGCACAGGTCGGCGAGGTACATCGCCATCGGATCGTCGGCCCGCTCCCCGATCGGGAACGCGGTGGTCGGCGTGGTCGGCGAGACCAGCACGTCCACCTGCTGGAAGGCCGCCTCGAAGTCACGCATGATCAGCGTGCGGACCTTCTGGGCCTGCCCGTAGTAGGCGTCGTAGTAGCCGGACGACAGGGCGTACGTGCCGAGCATGATGCGCCGCTTGACCTCGGGGCCGAAACCGGCCGCCCGGGTCAGGGCCATGACCTCCTCGGCGCTGCGGGTGCCGTCGTCGCCGACGCGCAGGCCGTACCGCATGGCGTCGAAGCGGGCCAGGTTGGACGAGCACTCCGACGGCGCGATCAGATAGTACGCGGGCAGCGCGTAGGAGAAGGTCGGGCAGGAGACCTCGACGACCTTGGCCCCGAGCGACTCCAGCAGTTCGACGGCCTCGTTGAACCGGGCGAGCACGCCGGGCTGGTAGCCCTCCCCGCCGAACTCCTTGACCACGCCGACCCGCATGCCGGCCACGTCGGCGTGCCGCGCGGCCTCGACGACCGCCGGGACCGGCGCGTCGATCGAGGTCGAGTCGAGCGGGTCGTGCCCGGAGAACGCCTCGTGCAGCAGCGCCGCGTCGAGCACGTTGCGGGCGAACGGGCCGGGCGTGTCGAGCGAGGACGCGAACGCGATCAGCCCGTAGCGGGACGAGCCGCCGTAGGTCGGCTTCATGCCGACGATGCCGGTCACCGCGGCGGGCTGGCGGATCGAGCCGCCGGTGTCGGTGCCGGTGGACAGCGGCGCCTCGTAGGCGGACACCGCGGCCGACGAGCCGCCGGAGGAACCACCGGGAATCCGGGAAAGGTCCCAGGGGTTGTGCGTCGCGCCGTACGCCGAGTTCTCCGTGGACGACCCCATGGCGAACTCGTCCAGGTTCGTCTTGCCGAGGATCACCAGACCGGCCTCGCGCAGGCGGCGGGTCACGGTCGCGTCGTACGGCGGGAGCCAGCCTTCGAGGATCTTCGAGCCGGCGGTCGTCGGCATGCCGGTCGTGGTGAACACGTCCTTGTGCGCGATCGGCACCCCGGCGAGCGGGCCGAGCGTCTCACCGGCGGCGATGCGCTCGTCGACCGCGCGGGCCTGCGTCAGCGCGGACTCCGCGTCCACGTGCAGGAAGGCGTTGACCCGGCCGTCGACCTCGGCGATCCGGTCGAGGTGGGCCTGGGCGACCTCGACGGCGCTGACCTCTCGGGAGGCGACCAGCGCGCCGAGCTCGGCGGCGGTCTTGCGAATCAAGCTCATTCTTCCTCCCCGAGGATCCGCGGCACGCGGAAGCGGTCGTCCTCCACCGCGGGCGCGCCGGACAGCGCGGCCTCGGGCGTGAGGCCGGGCCGCACGTCGTCGGGCCGGAACACGTTGGTCAGCGGAAGCGCGTGCGAGGACGGCGGAATGTCGTCGGCCGCCACCTCCGCGACGCGGGCGACGGCGCCGACGATCTGGTCGAGCTGGGCGGCGAAGTGGTCGAGCTCGTCGTCGGCCAGTGCCAGCCGGGACAGCCGGGCGAGGTGAGCGACCTGATCGCGGGTTATGGCGGACATGAGTCGTCGAACCCGTTTCATGATGGAGATTGGACCTCCCCATCCTAGGGCTCGCCACCGAGCGCGGCCGACCCGACGAGGCCGCGTCACATGGTCTTAATGCGCCGCCGCCATTTGTGACGGGTCAGTGCGGCGCGAGACGGGCACCGCCGCTCTCGCGGTCCCGGAAGGCCGCGCCGAGCCGGCCGCGTAACCAGGTGGTCGCCTCGCTCGCGGGCATGGGCTTTGCCAGCCACCATCCCTGGCCCGCCTGGCACCCCATCTCGCGCAGCAGCGTCGCGACCTCCGGCGACTCGACCCCCTCGGCGACCGACCTCAGCCCGAGGGACCGTACGAGGTCGATGATCGAGCGGACGATCCGCTCGTCGTCCGGCGAGTCCCCGAGCCGCCGGACGAACGACGCGTCGATCTTGACCTCGGAGACCGGGAGCCGCTGGAGCCGGACGAGCGAGGAGTAGCCGGTGCCGAAATCGTCGAGGGCCAGCTGGATGCCGAGACCGGCCAGGGTGCGGATCGTCTCGGCGCTGTAGGCCTGGTCGGTCATGAGGATGCGCTCGGTGACCTCCAGGCGGATGGCCTCGGGAGGCAGGTCCAGCTTCTCCAGCCCGGACTCCAGTTGCTCGGGCAGGCTCGAATCCAGCAGGTCGCGGGCCGACACGTTGACCGAGACCGGCACCTCGACGCCCGCGTGCCACCACCGGGCCGCCTGCCGCAGCGCGTGGCCGATGACGTGCTGGGTGAGCTCGCGCATCAGGTACGACTGCTCGGCGAGCGGGATGAACTCGGTGGGCGAGATCGGCCCGCGCACCGGGTGCCACCAGCGCAGCAGCGCCTCGATGCTCTCGACCCTGCCGTCCTCCAGGCTCACCTTGGGCTGATAGTGAAGCTCCAGCTCGTCGGCGTCGATCGCCCGGCGCAGGTCGCCGAGAAGGCTCAGCCGCTCCGGCGAGTTGCGGTCCTTGCACGGCAGGTAGAACTCGACGCCGGTGCGGCCCTCCTTGGCCAGATACATCGCCACGTCGGAGCGTTGCATGAGCAGCTCGAAGTCCGGCGCGTGGTCGGGATAGAGCGCGATGCCGATCGACGCGTCGAGGTCGAAGGTCATGCCTTCGAGGCGTACCGGCTCGGTCACGGCGACCCGCAGCCGCGAGGCGACCTCCTTGGCCGCCTGGGCGTCCCTGATCGACGGCAGCAGCACCGCGAACTCGTCCCCGCCGAGGCGGGCCACCACGTCACCGGGCCGCACGCTGTGGGTGAGCCGGTGGGCCACGATCTGCAGCAGCCGGTCGCCGACCGGGTGGCCGAGCGTGTCGTTGACCTCTTTGAAGCGGTCAAGGTCGAGCAGGAGCAGCCCCACCCGCTCGCGCTCGCGCGCCTCGGTCAGGGCCTCCTCGGTGCGCAGGATGAGCATCTTGCGGTTCGGCAGGCCGGTGAGCCCGTCGTGGGTGGCCTGGTGGTCGCGGCGCAGGGAGAGCGTCGCGGTGAAGTAGACCGCGGTCAGCGGCGCGACGAACAGCGGCACCAGGGCCGTGGAGTGCGCCATCACGACCACGACGAGCGGCGCGAGCCCGAGCAGCGCGCCGTAGACGAGGGACTGCGGGCCGACCGACGCCTTCATCACCCTGGCGAGCGGCCGGCGCTCGTGCAGCGCCACCGCCTGGCAGACCAGGATCGCGCGGACCGCGAAGTACGCCGCCGCGGCCAGCACGATCGCCGGGATGTCCGCGCCGTCGGGTGTCCAGGGCACGCGGGGCGCCGGATGCACGCCGAACGCGGCGAAGGCGGCCGCGGCCGCCGTGCAGGCCAGGGTCACCTGGGCGAGGTTGAACAGCACCCGGTGCCAGGCCCTGCGATGCACCAGGCCGCTGACCACCACGGCGACCGCCTGCATCAGCACCGCCGTCGGCAGGCCCTGGTACATCAGCACGGCGAAGGTGAACATCGTGGAGGTCGGCGTGCCCCCGACCAGCGTCGAGGAGCTGAACGTGACCGGGCGCAGCTCGCCCAGCACCACCAGGACGGTCAGCATCCAGAACAGCGGAGTGCGGGCCGCCTCGCCCAGCTCGCCGAAGCCGAGCCGTACCTGCGTGATCACCAACGCGGTGACACCGACGGCGGTGACCGCCGTGAGGTAGGCCCACAGGGGCGAGCCGGGGCGCGGTCCGGTGTCCCGGGTGTCGACGGGCGCGGACATTTCGCCCAGGTCGACGACGGGCAGGAGAACGCGTGGCACCCCGGCGAACGGCATAAGACCGCGTGAAAGCGTCATCGGTAAGAAACCCCCCAAGAGGTCACTATGGGAGGGTACGGCCTCTGGGCCACTTCGCGAAACCGCTTGGGCACACTCCGTCACCATGATTTCTGGAGATATCACGGTCTGACCCGACCTGCGGTGAAAGTTTCAATTGCTCCACAGGTCCGATCCCCCGCCCGCCTGCACCTATTAGGTTGATCGTCCCAACGAACCCTAGGTGGCCCTTCTTGGACTGCCGTCGGCTCCTTACCATCCGAGACACCTGTGGGAGCGCTCCCACATTATCGGACGGAGTATTCCATGTCTCGCAGATTGACGGCGGCTGTGCTCACAGCGGTCGCCACGGCCGCGGTGGGAGCGACCGTACTCACCTCCTCCGCCGCGCAGGCCGCCGACTCCGCCTTCTACGTGGATCCGACGACGAACGCCGCCAAGTGGGTGGCGGCCAACCCCGGTGACAGCAAGGCCTCGGTGATCAGGGACCGCATCGCCGCCGTCCCGCAGGGCCGCTGGTTCGCCAGCTACAACCCCTCGACCGTGCGCAGCCAGGTCGACGCGTACGTCGGAGCCGCCGCCTCCGCCGGCAAGATCCCGATCATGGTCGTGTACGAGATGCCGAACCGCGACTGCGGCGGAGCGAGCGCCGGCGGTGCGCCCGACCACTCCTCCTACCGCGCGTGGATCGACCAGGTCGCCGCCGGTCTCGGCGGGCGGCCCGCCTACATCGTCCTGGAGCCCGACGCCCTGTCGATCATGCCGAACTGCATGAACTCCTCCCAGCAGGCCGAGGTCCAGGCCTCCATGGCGTACGCCGGGAAGAAGTTCAAGGCCACCTCCTCGAACGTCAAGGTCTTCTTCGACGCGGGCAACGAGGCCTGGGTGGGCGCCTCCGACATGGCCAACCGGCTGCGGGGCGCCGACATCGCCAACAGCGCGGACGGCATCGCGCTCAACGTCTCCAACTACCGGTTCACCACCGCCACGATCTCCTACGCCAAGAACGTCATCGCGGCCACCGGCCTGTCCTGGCTGAAGGCCGTGATCGACACCAGCCGCAACGGCAACGGCCCGGTGGGCAGCGAGTGGTGCGACCCGGCCGGCCGCGCCACCGGCGCCTGGAGCACCACCAACACCGGTGACTCGGCGATCGCCGCCTTCCTGTGGGTCAAGCCTCCGGGCGAGTCCGACGGCTGCATCGCCCCCGCGGGCCAGTTCGTGCCGCAGCGGGCCTACGACCTGGCGATCGCCGCGCCGTACACCCCCTCGCCGTCCCCGTCCCCGTCCCCGTCTCCGACCCGGTCTCCTTCGCCGTCGCCGTCTCCCTCTCCGTCCCGGTCGCCTTCGCCGTCCCCCTCGGCCTCGCCGTCGGCGTCCCCCTCGCCGTCCCCCTCGCCGTCCCCCTCGGCCTCGCCGACGTTCACCGGCGACCGCGGCTGCACGGCGGTCTACAAGGTCGTCAGCTCGTGGCAGGGCGGCTTCCAGGGTGAGATCACCGTGACCGGCGCGGGCACCTCGGCGATCAACAACTGGACCGTGAACTGGACGATGCCCAGCGGGCAGTCCATCACCCAGTCGTGGAACGCCAACCTCACCGGCAGCAGCGGCAGCATCTCCGCCTCGAACGTGAGCTGGAACGGCAGCCTCGCCCCCGGCTCCAGCACCTCGTTCGGCTTCCTCGGCAACTCCAGCGGGACCCCCTCCACCCCGTCTCCGCTGGTCTGCACCACCTCCTGATCCCCACCGCACAGTTCAGGCGTGCCGTACGGCCTTTGCCGTACGGCACGCCCTTTGCCATACGGTGCGCCCTTCGCCGCGGGTCCCGGCATCTGCTCGGGTTCGGGCTCCGCCGGAGAGGGCTGGCGTACAGTCGGTTCATGATCTTGTGGCGGGAACGGATCGGGCGCGGCCTGGCCGGCGGTGTCGTGATTGTTCTGCTTCTCGCCGCAACCGCCTCGTATCCCGTCGAGATGCCGGCCGCGTGGTTCCTGGAGGCGGACGGCTGCCCGACCGCAGTGATGGATGTGCGAGGGACCGCCGATCGGCCGGGGCCTCTGGTGCCCAGCGAGGGCGCCGTCTTGGTGACGCTGTGCGAGCTGATCACGCCGTTGAGGTATGGTCCCGGGCCGCTGCCGTCACCACGGCCGGGGCGAGACCGTAGCCTCAGCACCCATGTGGCCGAGATGATCGCCATCCTCAACGCGCTGCCCGCACGAGATGAGGCGGAGGCGGAGGCGCGGGCCGAGATGGCCACCGAGGGCCGGACGCCACCCGATGATCTGCACCTCGGCGAGGTCTGTGTGGACGTCGGGTACGGCGAACAGTTGTCGTTCGCGGTGCGCTACCGCGACCGCCCGCCCGTGCTGCTCGTGCTCGACCGCAACTGCGGTCTGGTCCACAGCGCGGGCCGGACCCGGTTTCTGCGCGGACAACCCGTGGACCGCTTCCTCTCCTTCTACCGGGACCAGATCGCGAGGGACTCCGACGCGGTCCCGGCGCCCACGTGCCCGGGCAAGGTGGCCGTGGCGGAGATCGACAATCGGCCGGACCCGGAGTTCCCGGAGGACGGCATGGCCCGCAACCGGGGCCGTACGGACCGGTTCCTGCCCAGCCCGCTCGCCGTGGTCACCGCCTGCCGCTATCGCGCGGACGGAGACGATCTGCGGCTGCGCGCCCACCGGGTCGTCCGAGACGGTCTCGAACCCGTCCGGGCACTTCTCAACAGCGCGGCCACCATACAGAGCGTGACCGACGACCGGGGCACCACCGACTTCGTCAACCGCGTCGACTGCGGCAGGCCGAGGGCCGCGACGCCGGTCAGCCGTCTCGACGTCGTGTGGGCGGCCGACACAACGGGTGCCGTCGCCGAGACGCGGATCTGGCGGACCCCCTGCCAGGCCGTGTTCACCGGCACCGCCGCCGAATTGAAGGCCGAACCCGCGTTGCTGGATCGGCTCGACTCCTGGCTTGGCCGGTAGGACCGCGTCATCCCCCGGCAGGAGCACGGACCGCCGCGCCGGACACCCGGACCCGGGTATCCCCGTCCCGCAGTTCCACTCGCAGCAGACCGGGCCGTCCCATGTCGACACCCTGGTGCAGGGTCAGCACCGCAGCGGGACCGGCCTCGCCGAGGTCCCGCAGATACGCCCCTAACGCGGCTGCGGCGGCCCCGGTGGCCGGGTCCTCCACGATCCCGCCCACGGGGAACGGATCACGCACCTGGAAGACGTCCGCCGACTCTCGCCACACCAGTTGCAGGGTGATCAGATCCCGGTCGGTCATGTACTGCGCCAGCCCTGAGAAGTCGTAGTCCAGATCGGCCAGGCGCTCACGGGTGGCGGCGGCCAGGACCAGGTGGCGCGATCCCGCGAAGGCGATCCGCGGGGGCAGTCCGGGATCAAGCTCGTCGAGCCGCCAATTCAGCGCGTCGAGCGCCTGCGCCACGTCGAGGTCGCCGACCGGCTCCACGTACGGCTCGACGCTGGTCAGGGTCGCCCACAGCACGCCATCGTCGTCCGCCGTCACCTCGACCGGTACCGTTCCGGCCTGCGTCTCGAAGACCAGGCCACCCGGACCGATCCGTTCGGCGAGGGCGACCGCCGAGGCCACGGTGGCGTGCCCGCAGAACGGCACCTCCATCTTCGGACTGAAATATCGCACGGTGAACGTCCGGCCGGTCTCGGCAGGGTGCTCAGGAGCCGCGCTCAGGAATGCCGTCTCCGGATGACCCACCTCCTCGGCGACGGCGAGCATGGCCGCCTCGTCCAGCCCGGCGGCGTCGAGCACCACCCCGGCCATGTTGCCGCCGGCGGGATCGGTGGTGAAGGCCGCGTAGTGCAGGACGGGGGCTATCGGATCAGCAGAAGTCGCCACGTTCGAAGGAACAGGAGAGCAGATGCCTCTGTTCCCCGGGCGCGAGAGCGCGTCGCGAGGTTCAGGGGTTGTCGGCGGCCCGCGCTTCCTCTGCAGGCTCCTCCATCAATGTAAGATCGCACCTACGTTAGATTGGTTCTACGTATGATCGAGGCGATCTGTGGAATTCAAGGGGAGGGCCGCCGATCTCTCGCTACTTGATCGGCAGTTGCGGCAGGTGACGGAGGGATCGGGCGGCACTCGCGGGCGCGCCATGATCATGACCGGCCGGCGACGGGTGGGAAAATCGCGACTGGTTCAGGAGTTCTGCGACCGCGCCGGCGTGCCGTACGTGGTCTTCCAGGCCACCAGGGGCCGTAGCCCGGTGGCCGAGCGTGCCGACTTCATCGGCATGCTCGCGCAGTCCGCGCTGCCGGGTGCCGAATTGATCGCCGGGGTGCAGGCCGGAGACTGGAACCAGGCACTCCGTGCTCTGGCGGTGGCCGTGCCCGACCAGACGCCGAGCATCGCGGTCATCGACGAGGTGCCGTGGTTGGTGGAACAGGACCGCGAGTTCGAAGGGGCGTTGCAGACGGTCTGGGATCGGCATCTGTCCGCCAAGCCGGTGCTGCTCATCCTGGTCGGCAGTGACCTGTCGGTGATGGAGGCGTTGCAGTCCTATGGCCGCCCCTTCTTCGGCCGCGCCGCGAAGATGACCGTCCAGCCGCTCCACCCCGCGGATGTGGCCGTCATGACCGGGCTGGACGCCGCCGACGCCATCGACGCCTTTCTGATCACCGGGGGTTTTCCCGAGGTGGTCCAGGCGTGGCAGCCGGGCATGAGCCGCGTCGACTACCTGCGGGAGTCGTTGAGCAATCCGCTGTCCGCGCTGCTGATGGCCGGTGAGCTGTCATTGCTCGGGGAGTTCCCCGAGACCTCCCACTCGCGTGCGGTCCTGTCGGCGGTGGGGATCGGGGAGCGCACGTTCTCCGCCATCGCCACCGAGGCGGGTGGCGCCTCCCCCCTGGCCTCCGGCACTCTTTCGCCGCTGCTGTCCACCCTTATCGGCAAGCGGGTGCTGGCCGTCGACACCCCGCTGTCGACCAAGCCGGACACGAAGAACAAGCGCTATCGCATCGCCGATCCGTATCTGCGCTTCTGGCTCGCCTTCCTCGACCGCGGCATTCCGCTGGTCGAGCGCGGCCGGGGCGAACGTGTCCTGGCCACCATCGAACGCTCCTGGACCTCCTGGCGTGGCCGCGCCGTCGAGCCTGTCGTTCGTCAGGCACTGTTGCGGCTTCTTCCTGACGATCGATGGCCCGAGACCGATGCCATCGGCGGATGGTGGAACCGGCAGAACAATCCCGAGATCGATCTCGTCGGGGCGGACCGCGAGCCGGTCGCGCGGCACGTCCACTTCCTCGGCTCGATCAAATGGCTGGAGAACGGGTCGTTCGGCCGCCATGAGTACGAAAGCCTGGTGCGCGACATGCTCGCCGTTCCGGGCGCCGGCACCGGCACTCCGCTGGTGGCCGTTTCCCGCTCCGGTGTCGACGACGGCCTGCCGCTCGCCGCGCACTGGGGTCCCGAAGATCTGCTGGCCGCCTGGCTCTGACGGCATCGGCGTATTCCCCGCTTCTACGGGACCGGAGCCGCCGCGATCATGCGCGCCGTGGGGGTGAACCAGCCGGCTGAGCGGCCGGGGTCACTCCTCGGGGGTAACGGCGACGGCGAGGGCGGCGTCGGGGCCCTCGCTCAGCAACGTGTGGAAGCCTTCCTCGTTGAGAATCGGGACGCCGGCCTTGACCGCCTTGTCGTACTTCGAACCGGGGTTGTCTCCCACCACCAGGAAGCTCGTCTTCTTCGACACCGACGAGGTGACCTTGCCTCCCCTGGATCCGATGGCCTCGCTGGCCTCGTCGCGGCTGAAGTCGGCCAGCGTCCCGGTGACGACGAAGGTGAGCCCTTCCAACGGACGCGGCCCCTCGTCAGCGGGTGACTCGTCGGCCATCCGGACACCGGCGGCCCGCCACCTCTCGATGATCTCCTGGTGCCAGTCGACCGCGAACCACTCCTTGATCGTCGTGGCGACCCTCGGGCCGATGCCCTCCACGGCCGCCAGTTCCTCCTCCGACGCCTCGGCGATGGCGTCGATCGAGCGGAACTCCGCGGCGAGCGCGCGGGCCGTGGGCGGCCCGATGTGCCGGATCGTCAGCGCCACGAGCACCCGCCACAGCGGCTGGTCCTTCTTCTCCTTCAACTGCTGGAGGATCAGCTCGGCGTTCTTGCTCGGCTCACCCGAGATGTTGGCGAAGAACGAGACGACCTTCGGCTCACCGGTCTCCGGATCGGTCTTCGGCTGGCCGGTCTCGGGGTCGCGGACCACCGACCTGATCGGCAGCAGCTTCTCGATGGTCAGGTCGAACAGGTCGGCCTCCGTGCGGACCGGCGGCTCCTGCGGCGGCAGCGGCTGGGTCAGCGCGGTCGCCGCGACATAGCCCAGCCCGTCGATGTCGAACGCGTTGCGCCCGGCCGCGAAGTAGATCCGCTCACGCAGTTGCGCGGGGCAGGACCGGGCGTTCGGGCAGCGCAGGTCGGCGTCGCCCTCCCGCTCGTAGGCCAGCTCGGTGCCGCACTCCGGGCAGTGCGTGGGCATGACGAACTCCCGCTCGCCGCCCTGCCGCAGGTCCACCACCGGACCGACGATCTCGGGGATGACGTCGCCCGCCTTGCGCAGCACCACGGTGTCGCCGATCAGCACCCCTTTGCGCACGACCTCCGAGGCGTTGTGCAGCGTCGCGCGCTCCACCGTGGACCCCGCCACCACCACGGGCTTCATCACGCCGAACGGCGTGACCCGGCCCGTCCGGCCCACGCCGACCTGGATGTCGAGGAGCTTGGTGGTGACCTCCTCCGGCGGGTACTTGAACGCGATGGCCCAGCGGGGGGCCCGGCTGGTCGAACCGAGCTGCCGTTGCACCGGAATCCGGTCGATCTTGACCACGACGCCGTCGATCTCGTACTCCGGGTCGTGGCGGTGGTCGTTGTAGTAGGTGACGAACTCGCGGATCTCGTCGAGGCTCTCGACCACCTTGTAGCGGTCGCTGACCGGGAGTCCGAAGTCACGCAGCCGCTCGTAGACGGCCGACTGGGTGGCGGGCAGCGGGGCGCCGCCCTCCCACTTGCCGACGCCGTGGACGATCATCCGCAGTGGCCGCTGCGCGGTGACGCGAGGATCCTTCTGCCGCAGCGAGCCGGCGGCCGAGTTGCGTGGGTTCATGAAGGGCGTCTTGCCCGCGTCCATGAGCTGCTCGTTGAGCTTCTTGAAGCCCTCGACCGGCAGGAAGACCTCCCCGCGGACCTCCAGCAGGTCGGGCACGTCGTCCCCGTCGAGCCGATGCGGCACGTCGCCGAGCGTGCGGATGTTGGGGGTGATGTCGTCGCCGGTGCGCCCGTCGCCCCGGGTCGCGCCCCGCACCAGGCGGCCCTTCTCGTACACGAGCGCCACGGCCAGGCCGTCGATCTTCAGCTCGCACAGGTAGGGCCCGGGGTCGGCCTCGATCAGCCGCTCGGCCCTGGCCTGCCAGCCGGCGAGGTCGGCGTCGTTGAAGGCGTTGTCGAGGCTCTCCAGGCGCTGGAGATGGGCGACGGGGGTGAACTCGGTGGAGATCGGCGCCCCCACCTTCTGGGTGGGCGAGTCCGGCGTACGCAGGTCGGGATGCGCCTCCTCCAGCGCGAGGATCTCCCGCATCCAGCCGTCGTACTCGGCGTCGCTCACGGTGGGTGAGTCGAGCACGTAGTAACGCCAGTTGGCGTCACCGAGCAGTTCCGAAAGCTCGGCGTGCCGCTCCCGCGCCTCGCCCGGCGCGCTCTGCACTTCCCCGCTCGCGCTCTGTGCTCCCCCGCTGGCGCTTTGTGCTTCTGCGCTGCCGCTCCCGGTGGTCTCGGCGGCGCCCGTCACGCTTTCGACCTCGCTCACGGCCTCCGCGTGGCCGTTCGCCTCATCGGCGAGCACCGTGTCATCCAGCCCGGTGTCATCCAGCCCGGTGTCATCCAGCCCGGTGTCGTCAGGCCCAGCGTCATCGAGCCCGGTGCGGTCGAGCCCGTCAGTCTCGTCAGCCCTGTCGGTCACGTCGCCCGTCTCCCCTCGTCAGACACCCAGGGCAACCGTATCTCCGGCCACTGACAGTTAGCGAAGGACGGGGCGGGGGCCGCGCCGAGGACGTGGGCGGCCCCCGCCGGATCACTCGGCGGGAAGGCCGCTCCAGACCAGCACGGCCCCTCGCTTCAGGAGCGATCGAGAATCACGGTAGACCGCTTGTCGCCCACTTTCATTCCTTTTTGCCCGGGCGACTCGGGCCGGTCGCCGCGGATGGAGGGGAACCGGCCCGAGGGTCAGCCTCCCTGGGTCCAGACCCGTTCCCAGCGCCCTCGCCCACCGTGCCCTCGTCCACCGTGCCCTCGTCCACCGTGCCCTCGCCGTGCTCGCATCGGCCGGTCGGCCGCGGACCACGGCGGCCTTACTCGCCGGGGTCCTCGCTCAGCACCCGGGCCGCCTCCCTGCACCGGGCCAGCGCCGCCTTGGCGTACGCGGGCGAGGCCCCGGCCAGGCCGCAGGAGGGGGTGAGCACGACCTGCTCGGCGAGCCGGGCGGGCGGGAAGCCGAGGCGCCGCCACAGCTCGACCGCCGGTTTGGCCACCACCCCGACGTCCGCCAGCCGGGTGTCGGTCCCCGGCACGACGCCGAGGAACAGCGCGAGCCCCTTCTCGATCGTCTCCCCGATGGCGTCCTCGTCACGGCGGCGCAGCAGCGCCGCGTCCACCGACGCGCCCCGCGCGCCCGCCGTACGGATCACCTCGTACGGCACGCCCGGCGCGCAGCAGTGGACGACCGGGAAGGCGGGTGCGAGCGCGGACAGCACGGTCCTCAACCGTTCGGCCGCGATCGGGGAGTCGACGGCGGCCAGCCGCCCGAAGCCGGACGCGGTCGGCACCGTGCCCGCCAGCACCCCGGGCAGCCCCGGCTCGTCGATCTGGACGACGAGGTCGGCTCCGGGAATCCGGCGCCGGACCTCCTCCACGTGCCGCGCGAGCCCCTCGGCCAGCGACTCGGTCAGGTCGCGTACGGCTCCCGTGTCGGCGAGCACCTTGTCGCCGTACCTGAGCTCGATCGCTCCGGCGAGCGTCCACGGCCCGCATGCCTGGATCTTGAACGGCCCCTGGTAACCCTGGGAGACCTCCTCCAGGCCGTCGAGGTCACGGGTGAGGTGGTCCCTGGCCCGCCTGAAGTCCCGTCCCGGCCGGTCGGCGAGCCGCCAGCCGGACGGCTGCACCTCCACCGGCAGCTCGACCAGGAGAGACGCCGTACGGCCGATCATGTCCGCGCCGACGCCCCGGCCGGGCAGCTCGGGCAGGTAGGGCATGGGCAGTTCGCCGAAGGCCGTCCTGACCGCCTCCAGATGGTCCTCGCCCGGGTAGGACCCCACCCCGGTGGCCGTGGCCCGAGGCCATGGATAGTCGCTCACGTTCATTAGCTTAGGGTTTATGAAACTCACCAAACTCGGACACGCGTGCTGGCGGCTGGAGAAGGACGGCCGGACGCTCGTCATCGACCCGGGCTCGTTCAGCGGCGAGGGACTCCTCGACGCCGCGGACGCGGTGCTCGTCACCCATGAGCACTTCGACCACGTGGACGCGAGTCTGCTCAAGAACGCGAGCCCGGACCTGGAAATCTTCACCTGCCAGGCGGTCGCCGACCAGCTCGGCCAGATCCCGGCGAAGGTCCAGGTCGTCAACCACGGGGACGCCTTCGACACGGCGGGCTTCCACGTGCAGGCGGTCGGCGAGTGGCACGCGCTCAACCTCCCCGACGTCCCGCCCGTGCAGAACGTCGGCTTCTTCGTGGACGACGAGGTGTTCTACCCCGGCGACGCCCTCACGCCGCCCGGGCGCGACGTGCCCACGCTGCTCGTGCCGACCAACGCGCCGTGGCTCAAAGGAGCCGAGATGATCATGTATCTGCGCTACGTCCGGCCCGCCCGGGCCTACTCGACCCACGACGGGCTGGTCAACGAGATCGGCGCGACGCTGATCGACAACTGGCTCGGCATGGAGGCCGACAAGCAGAAGGCCGACTTCCGCCGCATCCCGGCCGGGGAGTCCGTCGACATCTCCTGATGTCGACGGCCGGGATCTCGGGCGGCCGGGATCCCGGCCGGCTGGAATCTCAGACGGCCGGAATCTCAGACGGCCGGAATCTCAGACGGCCGGAATCTCAGAGCCTGATCTCAGACGGCCGACGCGATCGTGGCGGAGCCGATGACGACGTCCCCGTCGTAGAGGACGGCGCCCTGACCCGCCGCGACGCCGGTCGCCGGGCGGTCGAGCTCGATGTGCAGCTCGCCGCCGGAGACCTGGGCGCGGCAGCCGTACACCTCGCCGTGGGCGCGCAACTGGACCGTGCACGTGATCGGCTCGTACGGCTCCGTCAGCGGGCCGTTCCACACCGGCCGCTCGCTCACGATGCTCCGGACCTCCAGGGAGGTGCGGGGACCGACCGTGACCGTGTTGGACACCGGCTCGATCGACAGCACGTAGCGCGGCCTGCCGTCGGCGGCAGGCCGGTCGATGTGCAGGCCCTTGCGCTGCCCGACCGTGAAGCCGTACGCCCCCTGGTGGCTGCCGACCACCCGGCCGGTGAGCGCGTCGACGATCGGCCCCTCGGACGCGCCGAGCCGGTCGGCGAGGAACGCCCGGGTGTCGCCGTCGGCGATGAAGCAGATGTCGTGGCTGTCGGGCTTGTCGGCGACGGTCAGCCCGCGCCGCGCCGCCTCCTCGCGCACCTGCGCCTTGGTCGAACCACCCAGCGGGAAGATCGCGTGCGCGAGCTGCGCGCGGGTGAGCACGCCCAGCACGTACGACTGGTCCTTGGCCTCGTCGACGCTGCGCCGCAGCACGCCGTCCTCCAGCCGTGCGTGGTGGCCGGTGGCGACGGCGTCGAAGCCGAGCGCGAGCGCCCGGTCGAGCACCGCCTCGAACTTGATCTTCTCGTTGCAGCGCAGGCAGGGATTGGGGGTGCGCCCGGCGGCGTACTCGCTGACGAAGTCCTCGACCACGTCACGATGGAACCGTTCCGCCATGTCCCACACGTAGAAGGGGATGCCGATGACGTCGGCCGCCCGGCGCGCGTCGCGGGCGTCCTCCAGGGTGCAGCACCCGCGCGCGCCGGTGCGGTAGGACTGCGGATTGGACGACAGCGCCAGATGGACGCCGGTGACGTCGTGCCCCGCCTCGGCGATCCGGGCGGCGGCCACCGCGGAGTCGACCCCGCCGGACATGGCGGCGAGGACGCGGAGCTTTCGTGTGGGACCCATAACAGTTCGAGGTTACCGCCCGCGGAGCCGCGCCCGCGTTGGCATCGGGGCGGGCGGGCTGCCAGGATGCGGGGTCATGCGAGTGTTCGGGCGCAAGAGCGAGTCCGCCGACCCCGCCGAGGCCATCGCGGCATTCTGGACCTGGTGGGATCAGTCACGGCCCCAGATCGACGCGGGCGTCGAGGCGGAGGACCCCGAGGCCCTGTTCGAGCTGATCGGCCCCGCCGTCACCGCCCTTCATCCGTCCCTCGTCTGGGAGATCGCTCCCGGCCGCATGGCCGTGAACGCCCTGGTCGTCAGCGCGTCGAACGACCCGGAGCTGCGGCCGTTCGCCCACCGGTGGGCCCTGGCGGCGCCGCCGGCGGACGCGATGTGGGAGTTCCATCCGTCGCGGCAGGCGAACCCGCAGGCCGCGGATCTGACGGTCGACGTCGGCGGTCGCGAGTTCGGGCTCGACCGGCTGGTGGTGGCGCTGCGCGTGCCGCCCGGCGCGCCGCGCGTGGACGTCACCGCATTCCACCCGATCTTCCCCGACGTCGACGACGACACGCGGACGGAGGCGGCCTTCCTCGCGCTCGACTGGCTGCTGGGCGAGGACGAGGTGGCCCGCTGGGTGGGCGAGATCGTGGCCGCGGAGTTCGAGCCGATCGACGCCCTCCCCGCGATCCATCTGCCCGCCGTCGTCGCCGACGTGGCGGAGGGTTTCGCGGAGGAGCAGTGGGCGCTCCTCGAAGGCACCACCGCCACCGGCGGCCGGCTGACCGCCGCCGCCCGCTATCCCCTCCGGCCGGTCGACTTCCCGCTGTTCGACCAGCACATCGCCGTCACGCTGCCCTACCGGGAGGCCGACGGCGACGGGCTGCCCGCCGGGGCCTCCCTGGACGCGCTGCGCGACTTCGAGGAGCGGCTGACGGAGCGCCTGGCCGCGCTCGGCTCCGCCGTGCTGACGGCCCACCTGACCGCCGACCGCAGCCGGGTGCTGCACGTCTACGCCGACCCCGCGGCGGCCGTGCCGCCCGTGGTCGAGGAGGCCGCGGCCGAGTGGAAGGAGGGGCAGGCCCGCGTCGACGTGGCCGAGGACCCCTCATGGAGCGCGGTCGCCGCCTTCCTGACCTGAATCGCCCATTCAGCGCGTTTCATCACATTTGAGCACGGGCACGTCGCGATAGACGCAACGCGCGGGCGGGGGCCCGCGTTCCGCCCGCTCCCGCAGGCTGCGGGGCCGATCCGGCGATGGGATTGGGATCGGACATGGCTCAGCGCGCACTGGACCGGTTGCTGAACGCGATCGAAGGCGATGCCCGCCTCGACCGGCCGGGTCACCGGCTCGAACAGGGCCTCGCCTTCGCCGAGAACCTCCTCGGGGTCACCGGAGGCCGCGCCCGCGGTTTCCTGCACGGCGTCTGGCTGGGGCACCCTCTCCACCCGGTGCTCACCGACCTCCCGATCGGCTCCTGGACGACGGCGCTGGTCCTGGACCTCACGGGGCAGAAGCGCGCGGCGCGCGCAGCCGTGGGAGTCGGCCTCGCCGGGGCACTGGCCGCGGCGGTGACCGGCCTGCACGACTGGCAGCACACGCACGACAACGCCCGGCGCGTCGGCATGGTCCACGGCACGCTCAACACGCTCGCCGTCGCCCTGTACGGCTGGTCGTGGTGGCAGCGGGGCCGGGGACACCACCTGCGGGGGCGGCTCGCCGCCCTGCTCGGCTATCCCGTGATCATGGCCGGCGGCTTTCTGGGCGGCACGCTCGTCCACCGCCACCGGATCGGGGTCGACCAGACCGGCGGGCAGCTCGATCCCCGCCACTTCACCCCTGTGCTGGCCGAGCGCGACCTGACCGGCGACCGGCTCCACCGGGTGCGGGCGGGCGACGTGGACGTCGTCCTGGTCCGCGCGGACGGCCGTATCCACGCGCTGGAGAACGCCTGCCCGCACCTGGGCGGCCCGTTGTCCCAGGGCTGGCTCCGCGACGGGTCCATCACCTGCCCCTGGCACGGTTCGCAGTTCGAGCTGCGCAGCGGCGAGAGTCTGAACGGCCCGGCCACCGCCCCCGTGCCGTGCTTCCAGACCCGCGTACGCGACGGGTGGATCGAGGTGCGCCGGGCGCCGAAGCCGACGAGCTCGCCTCCCGGCAGCGCGCTGGTCCACCAGCAGGAGGTGCGGCCATGAGGAGAAGGCCACAGGCGCTCACGGAGGTGCGGGAGGCGCCGCCCCGACAGGAGCGCAAGAGGGCGACGCGGGTGCTCGTGGAGCACCACGAGGTGCTGCGGGGGCTCATACGGCGCCTGCTGGAGACGCCGCGCTCGGAGCCCGGACGACGGCGCGCGCTCGCCGACGAGCTGTTCGACGAGCTGCGGATGCACGAGCTGATCGAGGAGGAGATCTTTTATCCCGCGATGCGGGACGTCACCCCGGCCGTCGGCGCCGCCTGGTCCGAGCACCGCCAGCTCAGCGACCAGCTCGCGGCGCTGGTGCGCGCCGACCCCCGGACCGGCCGGTTCGACCGGGAGCTGAGGGTGATGCATGACGCGCTGGAGTCGCACGCCCATCTCGACGAGGAGCGGCAGATGTTCCCCGAGATCGAGCGCTTCGCGGATGAGGAGCAGCTGATCGAGCTGGGCGACCGGCTCCAGGCCCGCCTCGGGCGGCTGCGCTCGTCGCGGCGCCTCCGGACGGTCCATCGCCTGCAGCGCGCGCTGCTGCGCCGTACGGCCCGGTAGGCGCGGCGACGGCCGTCACCGGATCCGGCGGGGCCCATGCCCGCGCTCTAGAGGGACAACCGGGGCAAGTTACGACAGACCAGCACGACGAGCGCGCTCGACGACATGCCCGATGACCTCCGCGACCCGGTCGACGTCCTCTTCCACGGAGGTGTGACCGAGGGAGAAACGCAGCGAGCCGCGGGCGCGGGCGCCGTCCTGGCCCATGGCGAGCAGCACGTGGGACGGCTGGGCGACCCCGGCCGAGCAGGCCGAGCCCGTGGAGCACTCCACGCCCTTGGCGTCGAGGAGCATGAGCAGGGCGTCCCCCTCGCACCCCGGGAACGAGAAGTGGGCGTTGCCGGGCAGCCGGTTCACCGGGTCGCCGTTCAGCACGACGTCGGGCACGGCCAGCCGTACGCGCTCGATCAGGTCGTCGCGCAACGCCGACAACCGCCCGGCCGTGGCGGGCTGCCGGGCCACGGCCGTCTCGACCGCCGCCGCGAACCCGGCGATGGCCGGCGCGTCGAGGGTGCCGGAGCGGATGTCGCGCTCCTGCCCGCCCCCGTGCAGGACGGGCACCGGATCGACGCCTCGGGCCAGCAGCAGCGCACCGACGCCCACGGGACCGCCGACCTTGTGGCCGGACACGGTCATCGCGTCCACGCCGGACTCGGCGAACGAGACCGGGAGCTGGCCGACCGCCTGCACCGCGTCGGTGTGGAAGGGGATGCCGTATTCGTGCGCGATGGCGGCCAGCACGCGCACCGGCTGCACGGTGCCCACCTCGTTGTTGGCCCACATGACGCTCACCAGCGCCACGTCGTCCGGGTCGCGGGCGATGGCCTCGCGTAGCGTCTCCGGATGCACCCGGCCCCGCTCGTCCACGTCCAGCAGCTCGACCCGGGCGCCGTGGTGGTCGCCGAGCCAGTGGGCGGGGTCGAGGGCGGCGTGGTGCTCGACCGCGCTGATCAGGATCCTGGGCCGCCTCCTCGCCCAGAACAGGCCTTTGATGGCGAGGTTGTCGGCCTCGGTGCCGCCGGCCGTGAACACGACCTCGCTCGGACGGGCGCCGAGCGCGCAGGCGATCGTCTCGCGCGACTCCTCGACGACCCGGCGGGCACGGCGGCCCGCCGCATGCAGGGACGAGGGGTTGCCGACCTCCCTGAGCTGGGCGGTCATCGCCTCGATCGCCTCGGGAAGCATCGGCGTGGTCGAGGCATGGTCCAGATATGCAGCTCCCACGGCCCCTCCCTGACAGGTATTCAGCCCACCAAGCGTATCCGGGTGAGCAAAGGGCGGCGGCACATGTCGCAACTTAACCGTCCAGACGGTACAGTAGGGGGCATGAGGAGGGACGAACTGCTGGACGCGGCCGAGGGCCTGCTGCAGGATCAGGGCACCCAGGCCCTGACCCTGGCTGCGGTGGCCGAGCGCGCCGGCGTCAGCAAGGGCGGTCTCCTCTATCACTTCGCGAACAAGGAAGCGCTCGTCAAAGGCATGATCGAGCGCCTGATCGCCGACTTCGACGCGCTCATCGAGGCACAGGCGGAGAGCACCTACACCCGGGCGTACGTCGCCGCGACGTTCGAGGCCGTGGAGACCGGCCGGCTGCGACGATGGGCCGTGGTCACGGGTGCGGCCGGCGATCCCGAGCTGCTCGCGCCGCTGCGCGGGGCGATGGACCGCTGGATGCGGCAGGGTCTGGACGACGAGCCCGACCCCCTGACCTCCCAAGTCGTACGGCTGGCCTGTGAGGGCGTCTGGGAGGTCGCCACCCACTGTGCGGCGATCATCGACTACGCCGCGATCCGCGCCAGGCTGCTCGCCCTGTTGTAGCGCACCGCTGCGTGAACCCCTGACCTACACCTGGTGGTCGCCCTTCCTTCCGGCTCTGCCGTGGAAGGGCGACCTGCTCGTGTCTGCCCGTAAATCCGGGCCTGGAAACCCACTTGACTCACCTGGAAAGGAAGCTGTGATGACCCGCGCTTTGAGGAAGGCCCATCGGGGGGCAGTCCTCACCTTCGTCCTGGCCGGCCTGATGTGTGGAACC
Source organism: Microbispora bryophytorum (assembly GCF_006874465.1). GTDB lineage: Bacteria > Actinomycetota > Actinomycetes > Streptosporangiales > Streptosporangiaceae > Microbispora > Microbispora bryophytorum. The sequence goes on from NZ_VIRL01000009.1 coordinate 189,542, forward strand.
TTCACCGTGCGCCTCCCGGCCCTGGCCGAGCGACTCCGGCTACCGGAGTCGTCGGTCGGGCTCACCCTGCTCAGCTGGGGGATCGGCGCGCTGCTCACCATGCAGCTCATGCGCGTGGTCCTGGCGAGGATCGGCAGCCGCGGCGTCCTGCGCGCGGCCGCTCCCCTGTGCGCGGCGTCACTGGTCCTCGTCGCGTTCGCGCCGTCCTTCCCGGTGCTGGCCGTGTCCGCCGCGCTGTTCGGCATGGCGTTCGGCGCGGTCGACGTCGGCATGAACGCCCAGGGCTCGGCCGTCGAGCGCGCGTACGGCCGGCCGATCATGAGCGGCCTGCACGCGGGATGGTGCGTCGGCGCGATCTCGGCGGGCCTGCTCGGCACGGGGGCCATCGCCCTGGGCCTGTCCCTCACCGCCCACATCCTGGTCGTCGCCCTGGTGTCGGTGCCGGCGGCGCTGGCCCTCAGCCGTCTGCACCTGCCCGACCCCGCGCCCGAGACGGATGAGACGGACGAGGCGGGCCGGGCGTCGGCGCGTGCCCGGCGCAGGCTGCCCGGGGTCGTCTACCTGCTCGGCGCGGTCACCTTCGCCGCGTTCATGGTGGAGGGCGTCGTCGCCGACTGGAACGGCCTGTATCTGATCGGCACGCTGCACGCCTCCGAGGCGGTCGCCGCGCTCGGCTACCCGGTGTTCGAGGCGGGCATGCTGCTCGCCCGGCTGGCGGGCGACCGGCTGCGCGGCCGCTACGGCGCCCGCGGGCTGATCATGTTCTCCGGGGCCGCCACCGCGCTCGCGTTCCTCGTGGTCATCGCCGCGCCGGTGACCGTGGCCGCCGTGGCCGGGCTGTTCTTCATCGGGCTGTCGGTGGCGACGATTTCGCCGATGGCACTGTCGCTGGCCGGAACCGCGACGCGCGAGCCCGGCCCGGCGATCGCGCAGGCGAGCACGATGGGCTACGCGGGCCTGCTGCTCGGGCCCGTGGTCATCGGCTTCCTGTCCGCCGCGGCCTCGCTGCGGCTCGCGATGGGCGTGGCGGTCGTGCTGGGCGTCGTCATCACCGTGGCCGCCCGGCTGCTGCCCGCGTCCCGTGCGGAGATCATCCCGCTGCCGGTCCGGCCGGCAGAGGAGGAGGCCCGCCTCCGCACGGCGGCCTGACGCCTGCCGGGCCGGCGCTGGCGACGGGCCCTGGTCGCCGCCTCCGGCATGCCAGAGGCGGACCTGATCCCGGATCAGGTCCGCCTCCGATGTGCGGGGCGCCGGCGTCCGGCCCGTGCCGTGTGGACACACGGCACGGGCCGGACCCGTCACCTGCGCTTGTCGATCTCCTCCGTGAGCTGCGGGACGACCTGGAACAGGTCGCCCACGACACCGAAGTCGGCGATCTCGAACAGGGGCGCCTCGGCGTCCTTGTTGATCACGACGATGGTCTTGGAGGTCTGCATGCCGGCCCGGTGCTGGATGGCACCGGAGATGCCCGCCGCGATGTAGAGCTGCGGGGACACGGTCTTGCCCGTCTGCCCGACCTGGAACTGGTGCGGATACCAGCCGGCGTCGGTCGCGGCCCGCGAGGCGCCCACGGCCGCGCCGAGTGCGTCGGCGAGCTTCTCGATGATCGAGAAGTTCTCACCCGAGCCCACGCCCCGGCCGCCGGAGACCACGATCGCGGCCTCGGTCAGCTCCGGACGGGCGCCCTTCTCCTGCACGACCCGCTCGACGATCCTGGCCGCGCGGGCGGCGTCCGACAGCGCGACCTCCACCTTCTCCTCGGCGCCGGCCGCGGCGGCGGCGACGGGGGTGGTGCTGTTCGGGCGGACCGTGATGATCGGCGTGCCCCTGGTCACGCGGCTGTGGACGTTGACGCCGCCGCCGAAGATCGACTGCTCGGCGACGAAGCCCTCGCCGACGCCCACCGCGTCCGAGATCACACCGGAGTCCGTCTTGACCGCCAGACGGCCGGCGATCTCCTTGCCCTCGCCGGTCGCGGCGACGAATACCGCGGCAGGGGACCGCTCGGCCACCAGCTGCGCCAGCACCTCGGCCTTGGGCGCCACCACGTAGTCGCCGATCTCGTCGGCCGCCGCCACGTAGATCTTCTCGGCGCCGTACTCGGCGAGCCTGGCCTTCACGGCCTCGGAGTAGCCGGGACCGGCCCACACCGCGGCCGGCGTGCCCAGCGACCGCGCCAGGGTCAGCAGTTCGAGGGTGACCTTCTTGACATCGCCGTCGGCGTGCTCGACGAGAACCAGAATCTCACTCATCACGGGGCCCCTCAGATGAACTTCTTCGACGTGAGGAACTCGGCGGCCTTGGCTCCGCCGTCGCCCTCATCCTTGATCACGGTGCCCGCGGCACGCGGCGGGGCGGTGGCGAAGTCGACGACCTCGCTCCAGGCGTTCGCCAGGCCCACCTGGTCGGCCGCGATGTCCGCGTCGGCGACGCCGAGCGTCTCGACCGGCTTCTTCTTGGCGGACATGATGCCCTTGAACGACGGGTAGCGCGGCTCGTTGATCTTCTCGACCACCGACACGACGGCGGGCAGCGACGCCTCGACCTTGTCGTAGCCGTAGTCGGTGATCCGCTCGACCCGGATGGCCGTGCCCTCGACCTCGACCTTGGAGGCGAGCGTGAGCTGCGGGGCGCCGAGCCGCTCGGCCAGCATCGCGGCGAGCATGCCCGTGCGGGCGTCGGTCGACTCCGAACCCAGGATCACCAGGTCGAAACCGATCTTCTTCAGGGCCTGGGAGATGGCGTGGGAGGTGCCGAGGGCGTCCGAGCCGTGCAGCGCGTCGTCGTGCAGGTGCACCGCCTTGTCGGCGCCCATCGCCAGGGCCTTGCGGATGGTCTCGGTCGCCTTGGCGGGACCCATGCTGAGGACGGTGACCTCGCCTCCATGGGCCTCTTTGAGCCGCAGCGCCTCCTCGACCGCGTATTCGTCGAGCTCGTTCACGACGCCGTCGGCGGCGTCGCGGTCGAGCGTCTTGTCATCGGACCTCAGCTTGCGCTCGGTCGCCGTGTCGGGGACCTGCTTCACGCAGACGACGATGTTCATGGCCGGTAGCCGACCTCCCCTTTCCGTACGGCTGACGCCGCGGTTTTCGGTACGTGGCGCGGGGTACGCGCACGTGATGCAGACTGCCAGGTGCTGACGGGCGCGCCTGCGCGGGTGGCCAGGGTGTCGAGCTGACCCTGACCTCCCGGGGTATGTTACCCATCGGTAGCTTAGGTGCAAACCTCCAGGTTTTTAACGGCCGCGTCCTTCGGTTGAGGAATCACCCACAACCCGGCCGCGCCCACTGCCACCCTACCGAACTATGTTCCGGAAGCATCGCGGAGGCCCCCGTGGCCGGAATCCGCTACGGCCGTCGCCGCCCACGGCGACCACTCCGTGACAGCTGGCGGGCTGGAGCCGTATGGCACTCACCCTGCTCCAATATCCCGATATGTTGGCATTTCTACGGTCGATCTTGGGGGATTTCGCCGGTGCGTGGGACGTGGCTGATCGGGGTTCTAGTCGTGAGCCTGTCCGGCTGTGGTGTGGTCATCGACAGGGTCGCCCACCGCGCCGACGCGCCGAGCCCGGTCGCATCGCCACGGCCGACGTCGAGCGCCGCGCCCACTTCCCCCGCGGCCGAGATGGGGCCGACCATCGCCCAGGCGAGGCAGGCCCTGCGGGAGTGGGTGGGCAGATATAACGCGACGCTGCGAAAGCGCAAGTGGTGGAATCAGAACGGCCTGCTCGACGCGCTGTTCGTCGAGGCGGCGCTGCACGAGGGCGTGATCGAACGCAACCATGAGATCTTCGGGTCGAGGCCGGGGCACCAGCCCATCAAGGTGACCGGCACCCCGACCATCTACCTGCTCCGGCCGGAGCGGCAGCGGCCGATCGGCGAATGGTTCATCGCGCAGGCGACCTACAAGGACACCGAAGGCCATGCCCGCCCGCACGTACTCGCGTTCATCCGCGCCCCCGGGCAGTCGTTCAAGCTGGCCGTCGCGGCCCCGATGCACCGGGGCCGGCGAATGCCGAAGCCGCGGTTCGACGCCGACGGCTACATCACCGGCATGGACACCCTCGCGGCGGGCGCCGTGGCCCACGAGTACCAGAACTTCTGGAACAACGAGAAGAAGGAGGGCGCCTCCGGCTACCGCCTGGCCAAGGACAGCTACAGCCGCAAGGCGTTCCCCGCCGTGCACAAGGGGGCGTACGTCGCGTTCGCCGGCCACGGTTCGATCTTCGGCTTCCGCACCGCGGACGGCGGCTCGTTCTTCCTGTTCGGCATGGTCAACGACCCCAAGCACGTCAACCAGGTGCTGAGCGAGGCGCTGCTGGTGCCTCAGGGCAGCAGGACCGTCCAGGAGCTCGGCGCCGACTGGTTCTCCTAGATCGCCTTCCCGCCGAAGATCAGCTCGCGAACACGAGCATGACGAGCAGGAACAGGACGGTGCCGACAGCCATGAGGAGCGTCGCCGTGCTGAACAGCGAGCTGAGCAGCGCCCACACCGCGACGGCCCCGACGCCGCCCGCGAGGTCCACCACGAGCCGCCGCCTCGACTTCCCCAGCAGCCCGAACCCCGCGTCCACGAGCAGGGCGATGCCGTAGAGCACCAGCAGGAGAAGCGACACCTCGGGCAGGTTGGCGCGCGCCGCGGCGGCGAACAGGCCGACGACCACCGCCGAGCCGACCACCCAGCGGCGGTGCAGCTTCTCCCGGTGCGCGGCACGCGGGTCGTCCACCTCTCCCCGCCGGGTCCTGCGCGAGGGCCGGCTCTGCCGCCGATCGCCGGCCCGCCACTGCTGGGTGGGCGCCTCCGACAGCGCGGGCCGCGACGGCTCGATGCCGTCCAGCACCGGCGCGGCCTCCTTGAGGAGCCCGGCCAGCTCGGCCGTCGCCGGGCGGTCCGCCGGATCGGCGCTCAGACACCGCTCCACGATCGGGACGAGCCAGGACGGCACGCCCGACAGGTCGGGCTCACGGTGGACGACCCGGTAGGCGATCGCCGCGGCCGGCCCGGTCCCGTACGGCTGCCGCCCCGACGCGGCGTAGGCCAGCGTCGCCCCCCAGGCGAACACGTCGGCCTCCGGCCCGGCCTCCCGGCCTTCCAGCACCTCGGGGGCCAGGTAGCCCGGCGTGCCGACGACCGCGCCCGAGGCGGTGACCGAGGCCGACTCCAGCGCGCAGGCGATGCCGAAGTCGATCACGTACGGCTCGCGCTCGGAGACGATCACATTGGCCGGCTTGAGGTCGCGGTGGACGACCTCGGCCGCGTGGACCGACTCCAGCGCCTCCGCCAGCCCCAGGGCGAGCCGTAGCAGGTCGGCCCCCGCGACCGGCCCGCCGTCGGCCACGACCGCGCTCAGCGGCCTGCCCTGGACGTACCGCGTGACGATGTAGGGCCGATCCCCCGACAGGGAGGCGTCCAGCACCTCGGCGACGTGAGCCCCGCGAACCCGGCGCATGGTCTCCACCTCGCGGACGAGGCGGGTGATGGCGAACCCGTCGGAGGCGACGTGGGGATGCAGGACCTTCACCGCCACCGTGCGCCCGGCGGGATCGAGCGCGAGGTGGACCTCGCCGAACCCCCCGGAGCCGAGAGCGGAGACCAGACGGTAGGGACCAAGCTGTTCCGGCGTTCCCAATAGGTGCCTCCCGGTTCACCGTGGGACCGGGGCGGTCAGGTCCAGAAGGTCAGGAAGCCCAGGCCGATCCTGTCCATGATGTCCCCGATCACGCCGCCGATCAGGTTGACGACCGTGTCCTGACCCTTCTGTTTGAGTTCCGCGACGATGTGGTCCACCGCCACCGACGGCGGCCGCCAGGGGACCCACGAGGCGTCCGCGGACAGCGCCGTCATGATCGCGAACAGCGCGACCGTGCCGACCGTGATCGTCACGATCATTCCCGCTCCGGGGCTCCGGATCACCGTGCTCAGCGTCCGCGACACCGCCTTGCGCGGGGCCTTCCCGCCCGGGAGGAGGAACAGCCCGGCCACGAAGGCTGCCGCGGCGTACGCCGCGGCGGGATCGGGCCTGACCCCGCCGAGGTAGTGGAACCCGCCCCACACGCACATCGCGAACATCACGGCCAGCGGCACCTGCACCACCGTCGCCAGCCCGGCCTTGATCAGCGCCCACGGCGTGCCGAGCACCGCGAGGAGCGGGTCGGCCCCGCTGCTGCCGCGCGCGGCCCGGCGGTCGGCGAGGTCGCCGAGCAGGTACTGCCCCACCCGCAGGCACAGCGCCGCCACGACGGCGAACAGGCTCACCACGACCGGCAGCAGGCAGGCCAGCGCCACGAGCGTGGCCAGCAGCAGGGCGGCGAGCACCGGGTGCGGGGCCCGGTAGGGGGCCCGCCTCGGCTTGGGCTCGTACGGCGCGGCGGGAGCCGGCGGCGCGACCCGGGGCTCGGGGTAGCCCGCCACCCGCTGGTCGGTGTACGGCTGGTACACGGGTGGCTGAGACATCGGCGGTTGAGACATCGGCGGTTGAGACACGGCCGGCTGGTACGTCGGCGGGGGCGGGCCCGCCTGCCCGTAGAGCGGGGCCTGTGGATGTGCCGGAGGCGTCGCGGACACGGGGCGGCGCTGCCTGGGCGCCCGGGGCTCGCGGCGGGGGCGCTCCGGTTCCACGTAGTTCACCGGCGGCAGCAGGTCGGAGTAGCTGTCGTCGCCGGTCGGCAGCATGCCGGTCCGGCTCCCGTTGGCGCCGTTCAGCGGCCCGGCCCCGGTCACGGGGCCGCCCGCGTTCCCCCACACCGTGTCGTCGAGCACGCGCGTGCCGTCCAGGATCCGGGTGCCGCCGTCGCGGGGCGGCTCGTGAGCGGTCTCCTGGAGCACGGTGACCGAGGGATCGAGCGAACGGGTGAGCCGGAGCAGCGACCCGGCCGTGGGACGCGTCGTGGCCTCGGGCGCCAGCGCGGCGCGGAGCCAGCCCCGCAGCCAGGCCGGCGCCAGCTCCACCTGCGCCTTGCCTTCGAGGATGTTGTAACAGATCGACTCGAACGTGCCCGAGCCGAACGGCGCCTTCCCGGTGGCCGCGAAGAAGACCGTGGCCGCCAGCGCGTGCACGTCGGCGGCCTGGGTGATCTCGGTGTCCCGGATGATCTCCGGGGCGAGGTAGCCGGGGGTGCCGACGAACATGCCCGTCTGGGTCAGCCGGGTGGCGTTGACCAGGTGGGCGATGCCGAAGTCGATCACGAGCGGCTCGCCGTCCACGAGCATCACGTTGGCCGGCTTGAGGTCGCGGTGGATGACGTCGGCCGCGTGGATGGCGACCAGGGCCTCGCACATGCCCGCCGCGAGCCGGATCACGCCGTCGTCGGTGAGCGGCCCGTCCTCCAGCACCGTCTGCTCTAAGGTCCGCCCCGGGGCGTACCGCGTCACGATGTAGGGCGCGGCGCCGGTCAGGTCGGCGTCGAGGATCTCGGCGACGCGCTTGCTGCGCACCCGCCGCATGGTCTCGACCTCGCGGGTGAGCCGATCGCGCGCCTTGAGATCGGTGGCGACGTGCGGGTGCAGAACCTTGACCGCGACCTCGCGCCCCTCCGCGTCCAAACCGAGATGGACCACCCCCATGCCGCCCTCGCCGAGCTGCCGGAGCAGCCGGTAGGGCCCGATCCTCTCTGGAGCCTCAGTAGCCGACATCTCGTCCCCCGTCACCCGTTCCCCGCCTGGTTACGCAGGTCTTTCAGTCGTTCCAGTACTGACACAACGTCGATTGGGCCCCAGAAGTGCCCTGCTGTCTGTTTACCCAGAAGACTGGAGAGCGCGAGCACCGTCGTCAGCACCGCGAAAGCGCCGATCCCCCAGGCGAGCCCCTTCGCCGCTCCCTCGCCCGGCACCAGCGAGGCCAGCGTCCGCCGCATCTGCCTGCCCGGGCCCACGACTCCGGGCCCCGCGCAGATCGTCCACAACGCCGTCGCGATCCCCCAGCTCAGCGCCGCGAGCCGGAGCGCGGAAGTGTCGCCGAACAGGACGGTGAGCAGCAGTGTCACCGGCAGCCCCAGGATCAGCGCGTACGGCACGAGCGCGATCGTGACGCCGATCGACTTCGCGAGCTCCGCCGGACGGCTCAGCACCCGCAGCACGTCGCCCGCCGCGGCCCCCGTGGGACGCCGGGAGTTGAGGTGCGGCTGGGCCAGGTCCGCCGCGCGCAGCAGCACCACGGCCGGCACGGCCACCAGGCACACCAGCAGCGGCGCCACGACCGCGAGCGACGTCATCACGACGAGCAGCAGCGCGCTCGCCGCGTCGTACGCCTTGGAGCGCTGGAACAGCCCCCCGGGCGGGAACGGCATGGGCGGCGCGGTCGGCGGCGGCACCCGCACCGTCGGCATGAACGGCACGGGGTTCGGCTGGTGGACGTGCGGAGTCCGCTCGTAGAGCTCGGGCGCGTGCCCGAAGAGCGCATGGTCGCGCGCCGCCACGTCTCCCTGCTCGTAGGCCCCGTGCTGTGGGGACCCGTGCTGTGGGGACCCGTGCTGGGGGGACCCCGGGGACGCCCCGCGTGGTCCCGTGGGATCGCCGCTGACGGCCTGACGCACCTCCTCGGAGGTCACCCGCCGGGTGGGGATGTCGCCTTCCTGGCGCAGCATCGGCGTGGGCCACTCGTCGGACCGGCCGCGTGGCGGGGCCGGCGACCCACCGGTCGCGGGAGCCGGCCCGGGTGCGGGCGAGCCCGGGAACGCGGACGGGCCGGACTGACCGGACGGACCTGATGGACCGGACGGCGGGGTGCGGGGCGGAGCCATCCTGGTGGGGATGTCGCCCTCGGCCGGGCGTGCCGCCGGGCCGTTCCCTGGGCCCGCCGGGCCGTTCGGGCCGTTCCCTGGGCCCTTCGCCGGACTGTTCGCCGGGTTGTTCGCCGGGTTGTTCGCGGGCGCGGCCGGGCCGAGGCCCGCCCGGTGCAGGTCCTCTCCGGTCACGCGCACGGTCGGGAAGGGGTCGCCGCCCTGGCCCGTCGCAGGCGTCTCCCGCAGCAGTGAGACGAACTCCTCGGCGCGGCCGTCCGGCTCCCCGGCGCGGCCTCCCGGCTGGGACGGCGTAACCGGCGGCACCAGCGGCCCGGTGGACGGCGCACCGGTGGACGGCGAACCGGTGGACGGCGCACCGGCGACCGGCCGGCCCGGGGCAGGCGGGCCGCCCACCGGTGAGCCGCCGGTGCGCGGCCCGCCCTGAGGGCCGAAGCCGGATGCCTGCTGACTCCCGGTGTCGTCGACGTTGGGCACCGTCGTGATCTCGTCGGGCACGCGGCGCCTGCCGCCCGGCGACTGGGGCAGGAGCCGCGCGAACTGCCGTACGAGCTCGGCCGCGGTCGGCCGCCTGGCCGGGTCGCGGTTGAACGCGGCGCGCAGCATCGGCTGGATCGGCGTGGGGGCGGCCTCGACGTTGGCCCGGCCGGAGGTGATGTTGAAGAAGATCATCTCCAGGGTGCCCTTGCCGAACGGCGGCTGGCCGGTGGCGGCGTACAGCACGGTGCCGGCCCAAGCGTGCACGTCCACCTGCGGCCCGGCCTCGTGGCCCTCGATGATCTCCGGGGCGAGGTAGCCGGGGGTGCCGATGAACATGCCGGTCTGGGTGAGCCTCGTGGCGTCGACCGCCTGGGCGATGCCGAAGTCGATCAGTACCGGCTGGCCGTCCAGCATCAGCACGTTGCCCGGCTTCAGGTCGCGATGGATCACGCCGGCGGCGTGCACGGCGGTGAGGGCCTCGGCCACCCCGACGGCGACCTTGAGCAGGGCGTCGAGGGGCAGCGGGCCGTCGTTCTTGACGATCTCGTCGAGCGGCCGCCCCGGCACGTAGCGGGTGACGATGTACGGCCTGCGCCCCGTGACGTCGGCGTCGACGACCTCCGCGATGTTCGGCCCGCGCACCCGCCGCATGGTCTCGACCTCGCGCGACAGACGCCTGCGCGCGACGTCGTCGCCCGCCACCTCCGAGCGCAGGACCTTGACGGCCACCTGCCTGCCCTGCGGATCGTGGGCGAGGTGAACCACGCCCATGCCGCCCTCACCGAGCCGCCTCAGCAGCCGGTACGGCCCCAGTCGGTCGTCCTGATTCATTGCCTAAGCACCATACCGACTAAAAGAACGCCCATGAGTGAACCATCGCGCCACATCTCCGCTCAGCACAACGGAGGAAAGACGCGAACGGTTTCCGGGCAAGCGGTCAAATGGTGAGCGCGAGGACCTCCCCCCGCGTCGCCGCGACCAGCGCCTCGCCGGAAAGCGCCAGCTTGGAGCGGCGTACGCCGCTGCCGATCACCACGAATGGCCGCCGGGTCACGTTTTCGTCAACGAGCACCGGCCAGCCCTCGGGAAGACCGATCGGAGTGATGCCGCCGTACTCCATTCCGGTCAGTTCGACGGCCTCCGCCTGCGGCGCGAAGGACGCCTTCCGCGCGTCCAGATGGCGGCGCACGATTCCGTTGACGTCGGCCCGTGCGGTGGCGAGCACCATGACCGCGGCGTACCTCGTCTCCCCGCCCCGTTTGGCGGCGACGACGACGCAGTTGGCCGAGTCCTCCATCGCCACGCCGTACCGCTCGCAGAACGCGGCGGTGTCGGACAGCTCGGGATCGATCTCGGCGACCTCCACCTTCACGTCGAGACCGGCCACGGCCTTGGCGACGGGATCGGCGAGCAGGTCCGGCCGGTCGGACGCGGGACTCCATTCGAGCGGCATTCAGCCCTCCTTGACGGCACGCTGGTGCAGTTGGGTGACCACCTTACGGGCCGACTCCAGCGCCCCCGCCTGCCAGGCGATGAGATGCGTGAGCCAGTCGCCCGCGAAGTACACCCGGCCGGCCGGCCGCTGCAGGAGCGCGAAGGCGCCCTCGTAGGAGGGCCAGGCGACCCACGCGCCTTCGATGTGCGGCTGCCGCTGCCAGGCGATCGAGACGCTCGACAGCAGCTCCGACCGGTACTTCTCGCCGTGGATCTTCTTGCCCTGGGTGAGCGCCCGCCGCTGCCGCTCCGCGTGGGTGAGACGGGCGTACGCCTCGGCGTCCTCGTCGAGGTTGTAGTAGCCGACCACCAGCCCACGCGTGCCGTGGAAACCGTACGAGGGGTACCAGATGTGGGCGATGTCCAGGTCGGTCTCGGTGATGCCGCCGTAGATGCGTTCGTCGGTCTCCCACCAGCGGCGGCCGTACTCCAGCCCGATCTTCCCGGCCGACACCGGGGTGGGCGTCCGCAGGGCCGCGACGACCCGGGCGTCCAGGTTGCCGGGGATCCGCGCGAGCACGTGCGGCGGCAGGGCCGCGACGCAGTAGTCCGCGCGGGTGCGCCCACCCGTGTGCTCGACCTCCACGCCGTCGGGCAGGTCCGTGATCCTCTTCACCTCGGCCGAGGTGTGGATGCGGTCGCGGCCGACGGCGCCGGCCAGCGCGACCGCGATGGCGTCCATGCCGCCGACCGGCTGGAACATCGGCATGGCCTGCTCGAAGCCGAACGGGAACGCGATCGACCGGCCGAGCCCGTAGCCGAGCACCTCCGACAGGGCCGGCGGGCCGCCGAGCGGCACCCCCGCGCCGGTGCCGGGGTAGGTCGCGAAGCCCCTGCGCTCCGACCCCGAGTAGACGTAGCTCCTGCCGATGTCGCCGAACTCCGACAGGAAGTGGAGCAGGCGGTCCTTGTCCGCCGCCGTCAGCCGCCGGTCCAGCGCGCCGGTCCTCGTGGCCTTGGCCAGTAACTCGCTGATGTAGCCGTAGGTGTCGGCGCGCGCGACCCGGGCCCGCACCGGGGCCTTCATCCCCTGGTTGAAGACGTACGCGCCGGAGTTCTCGTTGACGAACAGCTCGATGGGAACGCCCAGCTCACGGCAGTAGTCCAGGGTGACCATCCACTGGGCGATGCGGGCCGGGCCCGCGTTGAAGTAGACGCCCTCCCCGAACCGCGCCTGCTGCGTCGCACCCTCCTGGTGAGGGCCGGGCAGCTCGGGCAGCCGGTCGCCGCCGCGCAATGTGAGGCTGCGCCCGCCGACGCGGTCCCTGGCCTCCAGGATCGTGCAGTCGTACCCCGCCTTGCCGAGTTCGTAGGCGGTGGCCAGGCCGGCGATCCCCGCGCCGAGGATCACCACGGATCCGGCGCCCCTGCCGCTGAGCGCGAAGTCGGAGCGGCTCGGCGGCGTGTAGTCCTTCTGCTGGTCTTCGGGGGCGAGCCCGAGCGCGCCCATCGCCGCGTACATCGCTCCGGCGCCTCCGGCCGCGCCGACGCCCACCAGGAAGGCGCGCCGCGTCAGCGCACCCGTACGGTCACGGGTCACGCCGTCGCTGCCCACTCTGCTGCTCTTTCTTCTGGGGGGAAACCGGATCGGGGGGGGATCCGGCGTCAGCCGTACCGGCCGCTGCCGCAGGCCACCTGACCGCCGATCATGGAGAAGATACCGAACAACGCCATGATCTCGTGGTAGTCGTCCGTGGTGAACTCGGTGTGCCGGGGCCCGGCGAGCCGCACGCCGGGCACGATCGAGCAGGCCGAGGCGATGGCGGTGGAGTTCCACTCCACGCCCAGCGTGTACGGCGGCTCGACCACGTAAGGCCGGAACTCCGGCAGCCGGCCCAGGGCGCGCGCCGCGGCCTCGCGGATGCGCCGCCAGGCGACCGCCGGGGGCAGCAGCTCGGCGGAGAACCTGTCGATGCCCTTCTTCACGGCCACGGTCTCGACGTCGCCGAGCAGCTCCCCGGCCTCCTCGCACACCGCCTCATCGCCGGTGACGAGCACGACCGGCACGCCCATCGAGCCCGCGAAGCCCGCCACGAGCCGGGTCTCGCCGCAGACCTCGCCGTTCAGGTAGACGTTGTGGATCTCCTTGCCCATCCACGTGTGGTTGAGCACCCCGTGCGGCACTCCCGCGCGTGCGTGGTATCCCGCGAAGCAGGCGGCGGCCATGCCGGGGACGAGTCCCTGCCCCATGCGGTGCGGCTTGCCCGGACCCCTGATCAGCGTCGCCCGCTCGTCCAGCAGGTCGATCCTGAGGTTCTTGGTGGACCCGTGGGCGTCGTTCACCAGCACGGACGCGGCGCCCGCGTCGAAGGCGCCCTGGATCACCGCGTTGGCGTCCCCGGTCATCAGCTCGCAGCCGCGCTCGTACCCCCGGCCTCCGAGGTGCATCTCCTCGGGATCGGTCAGCCCGGTGACCCCCTCCATGTCCATCGACAGGTAGATCCTCATCGCTCCCCCCATGTCTCCACCCGGCGCGCCTCGTCCTGCGTCATCAGCCCGATGTGCTCACCGGCGTACGCCTCCACGGTGGCGCGCCAGGGCTCCGGGATCTCCCGGAGCGCGGGCGGATAGCAGTGCTCCAGCCACCGTACGGACTCCGGGGTCGCCCCGAGGAACTCGGCCGCCCTGGCGAAGGGGGTCTTCTCGATGCCCGGGACGTGCGCGCATCCGTATTCGATGGTCTCCTGGCCACCGTACGGCGGCGGCTCCTGCCACTTGCGCGCGGCGGCCATCGCGACGGTGACCGGCGTGTCGAGCGGCCGCCGTTCCACGGCCGCGAGGATCAACTCCTTGCGCAGGCACTTGGAGCACACGGCGCAGGGGCCGTCCATGTTGCCGCGCAGGCACCAGCGGACCAGATGCGCGAGGTCGGACTCCATCGCCATCCGCATGGTCACGGGCTCGCTCAGGCCGCCGGCCGGAAGGACCATCGCGAGCCCGGCCGCGGCGTACAGACGGCCCCACGGGCCGTCGGCCGCCCACATGGGGTTGTCCGGGCTGTAGCGGTGCGTGTACCGCTCACCGCCCAGCCAGCGCGACCCCAGTTCGTGGCCGAAGGCGACGCCGCCGAGGTCGAGGTCGTCGGCCAGCAGCAGCGCGCCCGCCGTCACCGCGTGGTGCTCGGGAAACCCGGGCCGGGGCCGGCTCAGCACGAACTCGAGGTCCGACTGGACGACGTGCGCCTCCCGCCCGGCCTTGTGGACGAGCTGTGCCAGCACCTCGGAGCGGTAGTGCGTCCACCGGTTGGGCACCCGGGGATGGCTCACCCGCTGGAAGTGCACGAACGGCGCGTCGGGGAACATCGTGGCCACCGCCATCGAGTCCGCGCCCCCGCTGTAGGAGATCGCGAGCCGGGCGCCGGTCCGCGGATCCGCCCCGACCGGCCCGGCGTCCACGCCCCATCCCGTACGCAGCGCCTCGGCGAGCCCCGGGGAGATCGGCCGGTCGAAGGTCACCCGCCGCCTGGTCCACGGCGCGACGACGGTCCACGCGGCGACGGCGAGCAGGTCGGGATGCGGGGACGTGCCGGCGGCCCCGGTGCGCACGTGACAGGAGTTGGTCCGCAACTCGACCGGATGGCCGTCGGTGCAGGCTCCCGTGGTCTCGTCCTCCGCGTCGAGCAGGAAGACCAGCCGCCAGACCTCCGCGTCACGCGTCCACCGCACCCGCACGACCGGCTACCCCGCCCGTCCGGGAGCGCCCACCCGCGCCGACAGGTCGTCGATCGCCTGCCAGATGCGCATCTCGCTCTGCAGCAGCGTGTCCACCGCCTCGGCGGTCTCGGTCGCCAGCCGGTGCGCCTCGGCCGCCTTGGGGTCGGCGGCCGCCCTGGGCGCCGCGGCCGGCTTCACGGGCGCCGCGGCGATCCGCCGCAGCCGGTCGACCTCGTCGCGCAGCGCCACGACCTCCCGGCGCAGCATCTGCACCTCCCAGAGGGCGTCCTTCAGGTCCTGCCGGTGGCCGGGCTTGGTGACGTACCGAGAGTCGAGCCGGGACAGCAGCGCCCGGCGCAGCCGTGACGGGCCCAGCACTCGCAACCGCATCATGAGCCGCCACGATAGCGGCATTTTGGATCGTTTCTTGATGCAAAATGTGGAGTCGCTCAGAAGTGGCTGGGAATCCTCCGTTCTCCGTCACCCAATACAGTCTGCGGTTGTGCTCTACGGCAGATCGGCGGAAACGGCCGCGATCGACGACCTGATCGATCGGGCCGGGAAAGGTCACGGCGGCGCGCTCGTGCTGCGCGGCGAGGCCGGTGCCGGCAAGACGGCGCTACTCGACCTGGCGGCCTCCCGCAGCGGTCCCATGCGCGTGCTGCGGACCACGGGGGTCGAGGCGGAGGCCGACCTGGCGTTCGCCGCCCTGCACCAGTTGCTGCTGCCGGTGGCCGGGCTGCTCGACGCGCTGCCGGAACCGCAGGCCGAGGCCGTGCGCGGTGCGCTCGGGCTGGCCCCCGCCGGTTCCGGCGACCGGTTCCTGCTGGCGGCCGGGGTGCTGGCGCTGCTGGCCGAGGCCGCCGCGCCGAACGGGCTGATCTGCGTGGTCGACGACCTCCAGTGGGTGGACCGGCCGTCGGCCGACGCCCTGCTGTTCGCCGCCAGGCGGCTGCGCACCGAGCCGATCGCGATGCCGCTGGCCGTACGCGGCGACGCGCCGGTGAAGGGCCTGCCCTCGCTGGAGATCGCCGGGCTGGCCGAACCGGCGGCCGCCGAACTGCTCGACGCCGGTTTCGCGCTCGCCCCGCCGGTCAGGCGCGACCTCGTGGCGCTGACCGGGGGCAATCCGCTGGCACTGCACGAGACGGCACGGCTGCTCACCGCCGCCCAGCGGGCCGGGCGGGAACCGTTGCCCGACCCCCTTCCCGGCGGGAGCCGACTCTTCGGCGACCGGGTGGCCGCGCTGTCCCCGGGGGCGCGGCTGACCGCCCTGCTCGCGGCGGTCGAGAGCGATCTCGGCCTGGTGCTGCGGGCCGCCGAGCGGCTGGGCGCGGGCGATGCGACGCTGCCCGAGATCGAGTCCGCCGGGCTCGCGGGCGTGTCCGGGACGCACGTGCGGTTCCGCCATCCGCTGATCCGGTCGGCGGTGTACGAGGCGGCCTCCCCCGCCGCACGCCGCGAGGCGCACGCGGTGCTTGCCGAGGTGTCCGGCGGGGACCGGCGGGCCTGGCATCTGGCCGGGGCCGCGCTCGGCCAGGACGAACCGGTCGCCGCCGCGCTCGCGCTGGCCGCCGAACGGGCCCGCGACCGAGGCGGGTACGGCGCCGCCGCCACCGCCCTGACCAGGGCCGCCGAACTCACCCCAGAACCGCTCGTCCGCGCCGGGCGGCTCAAGGACGCCGCCGTGGCCGCATGGCTCGGCGGCCGTCCCGGCCAGGCGGAGTCCCTGCTGGCCGAGGCGCGCGAGCTCGCCGGGGCGGACCCCGCGCTGACCATGGAGATCGCCCGGCTACGCGGACGGTTCGAGCTGAACTCGGGCAACGCCGCCGAGGCCGTACGGATCCTGGCGGCGGGCGGCACCCTGGACATGCTGGCCGACGCCTCGGAGGCGGCGTCGTACGTGGGCGACACGGCGGCCATGATCGAGATCGGGCGGCGGGCGGCGGCCTTCCCCGAAGGGTTCCTGCGTGACGTGGTAGCCGGCATCGGCGCGACGCTCGCGGGCAGCGGCGGGCACGACCTGCTCAGGCGGGCGCTCGGCCGTACGGGTGAGCTGCGCGAGGCGGCCGAGTTCCTGTGGGCGACGGCGGCGGCCAGCCACCTGGGCGAGGTGGACCTGTCCTCCGAGCTGGCCGAGCGGGCCGGCCGCGTGGCCAGGGTCTCCGGGATGACCGGACAGCTCCCCGTGGTGCTGGAGTTCGTCGCCACCGCGGAACGGCTCGCCGGGCGCCTCGCCGAGAGCCGGGCCGTCTCGGAGGAGGGCCTGGAGCTGGCTCGCGAGGCCGGATACGCCAACACCGTGGCCGCGCACCTGGCCAACCTCGCGGCCGTGGCGGCCCTGCGCGGCGAGGAGGAGGCCTGCGCCCGGTATGCCGGGGAGGCGCTGGCCATCGCCGTCCCACACCGGGTTGGCCTGCGCGCCGGGCTCGCGGCGTACGCCCTGGCCATGCTCGACCTCTGCCTCGGCCGGTTCGCCGCCGCGCACGACAGGTTCACCGCGATCGTCGCCGCCGGCCCGGGAGCCGGTCATCCGACCGTGGTCTGGCGGAGCACGCCCGATCGGATCGAGGCCGCCGCCGGCGCGGGCGA
Source organism: Microbispora bryophytorum (assembly GCF_006874465.1). GTDB lineage: Bacteria > Actinomycetota > Actinomycetes > Streptosporangiales > Streptosporangiaceae > Microbispora > Microbispora bryophytorum. Next base: position 206,502 of record NZ_VIRL01000009.1, read on the forward strand.
CGGCGACGCCGCCCTGGCGGCCCTGCAGGCGTACGAGCGTTGGTCGGCCCACGCGGGGACGGCCGAGTCCAGGGCGCTGCTCGCCAGGTGCCGCGGCCTGGTCCTGCCGGACGACCAGGCGGTCGAGGCGCTCGGCGAGGCCTCACGACTGCACGTCAACCCGTTCGAGGCGGCCAGAACGGGGCTGCTGCTGGGCGAGCGGCTGCGCCGTACGCACCGGCCGGGAGAGGCCAGGGCGCACCTGCGCGCGGCGTTCGAGACATTCCAGCGCGCGGGCGCAGCGCCCTGGGCACGGCGCGCGTACGGCGAGCTGCGCGCGGCGGGCGAGAGCGTCCACGCCGGGAAGGACGCGCCGCCGGCTCCCGAGGTGGTGCCGGACGTGCGGGGCATGGCGCTGGACGCGCTCACCCCGCAGGAGCTGCGCATCGCCACCCTGGTGGCGGACGGCGCGACCAGCAAGGAGATCGCCGCCCGGCTGTTCCTCAGCCCTCGCACGGTCGAATACCACCTGTACAAGATCTATCCGAAGCTCGGCATCACCTCACGTACTGAGCTGGCGCGGCTAGTAGTTCTACGGAAGGCGCCGGTGGCCCAGCACAGCATGCTTTAGTCCATGCCAAACATCTGGAGTGAAGAGTTCGGGGCCGCGGCCGACGCGCCGATCGTGCTGGTGATGGGTTCGATGTCGCAGGGGATCCTGTGGCCCGACGAGTTCGTGGGCCGGCTCGCCGCCGGCGGCCGGCGCGTCATCCGCTACGACCATCGCGACACCGGGATGTCCGACGTCGTCGACTTCGAGAAGGATCCGTACACATGGGACGACATCAAGGACGACGTGCTGCGGGTGATGGACGCGCACGGGCTGGACAGCGCGCATCTGGTCTGCCACTCGGCGGGCGGGCTGCTCGGGCAGCTGATCGCGGTGGAGGGGCCGGAGCGCGTGCGGACGCTCACCGTCATCGGCTCGTCGCCGCTCGGCGGCGGTGAGGGCGCGGTGCTCATGCGGGCGCTGATGGGCGAGCCGCAGCCCGAGGGCAGCCTGCCCGAGCCGACGCCGGAATTCGTCGCGTTCTACCGCGAGCTGATCGCCGCGCCGCCGCCGCGCGACCGGCGCGAGCGGATCGAGCGCATGATCGCGGAGGACCGCGTGCTGCACGGCACCGGCCTGCCGTTCGACGAGGACGCCTCGCGCAGGCTCGCCGAACGCCTGTACGACCGGGCGCGGGACCTCGACGCGGCGGCCAACCACCGGCTGGCCGCGGCGGCGAAGCCGGATTTCGAGCCGGTGGGCGTCCTGCACCGGATCACGGCGCCCACCCTGGTCGTCGAGGGCACGCACGAGCCGGCCAAGCCGGGCCACGGCGCCCTCACCGCCGAGGGGATTCCCGGCGCCCGCCTGATGACGGTCGCGGGCATGGGTCACACCCTGCCGCCCGAGGTGCACGAGGAACTCGCCGGCGCCATCCTCGCCCACACGTCCTGACCCTCCGGCACGACCCCGCCCATGGCGCCTCCGGCACGACCCATGGCGCGCCTCCGGCACGACCTGCCCACCGCGCACCTCCGGCACGACAGGCGCCCTTGCACTCTGCATGATCGCGAATGTGGTCCACCCAGGTCAGCGAGGATGTCCGGCAAGTCACTCCAAGATCACGGAGATGGCCGCCGCAGGTCAGCGGGGACGGCTGCGACAAACTACAAGATCACGGGGGGTGGGGGTGGGGGGGTTAGTGGCCCGTGAAATCGGGGCGGCGCTTCTCGGCGAAGGCCGTCATGCCCTCCCGGGCATCCTGGGTGGCGAACAGGCCGGAGAACTGGAGCCGCTCGATCTCCAGGCCGGTGTCGAGGTCGGTCTCGAGGCCGTGGTCGATCGCGAACTTGGCCGCCCGGACCGCGGCGACCGGCCCCTTGGCGAAGGTCGCGGCGAGTTCGAGCGCCGCGGTGTAGACCTCGCCGTCGGGCACCACGCGGTCGACCAGGCCGATGGCGAGGGCCTCGGCGGCGTCCACGTGCCGCCCGGTGAAGATCAGCTCCTTGGCTTTCGCGGGCCCGACGAGCCGGGGCAGGCGCTGGGTCCCGCCCGCGCCGGGGATGATCCCGAGGGTGATCTCCGGCTGGCCGAGCTTGGCGCTCTTTCCCGCCACCCGGAAGTCGGCGCACAGCGCGAGCTCGCAGCCGCCGCCCAGGGCGTACCCCGTGATCGCCGCGATCACCGGCTTGCCGATCCGGGCGACGGCGGTGAAGCAGTCCTGCAGGGTGCGCGAGTGCACGGCCATGTCGGCGTAGGACATGACGGCCATCTCCTTGACGTCGGCGCCGGCCGCGAAGACGCGTTCGCCGCCGTAGACGATGACCGCGTGCGTGCCCGGATCGGTGTCCACGAGTCGCGCGGCCTCCGCGATCTCCTCCTGGACCTGCCGGTTCAGCGCGTTCATCTTCGGCCGGTCGAGCCGGATCGTGGCGATGTGCTCGGAGATCTCCACCCTGACGAATTCACCCATGGCCCCCACGATAAGGGCGAGATCAGCGACCGAGCGGGAGAGGCCGCCGGGAGGCGGCCGGCGTCGCGGCCACGATGCCGTGGTAGACCCGCTCGTATCCCTCGACCATCACGGGCACGTCGAAGTGCCGGGCCACGCGTTCGCGCACCGCGTGCGGGTCGAGCGCGGAGACCGCCTCGATCGCGGCGGGAAGCTCGTCGGGCGTGTCGCGGACGTAGCCGGTCACCCCGTCCGCCACGATCTCGGGCACCGCGCCCCGCCGCAGCGCCACCACCGGCGTGCCGCAGGCCATCGCCTCGATCATGACCATGCCGAAGGGCTCGTCCCACAGCAGCGGGAGCACCAGGCACCGGGCCCGGGAGAACAGCTCGTTCTTGAGCGGGCCGTCGGCCTCCCCCAGGTATTCGGCGTCGGGCCCGAGCAGCGGCTCCACCCGCTCGCGGAAGTAGGCGTGCTCCGCCCGCTCGGCTCGCCTGCCGACCAGCAGGATGCGGCGCCCCGCCGCCCGCGCCGCCTCGATCGCGAGGTGGGCGCCCTTGTCCGGGCTGAGCCGTCCCAGCCACAGCACCCAGTCGTCCTTGCGCTCCAGGAACGGCCACGCCGCGACGTCCACCGCGTTGTGCACCCGCCCCACCCAGTTCAGGCCGGGCGCGGCGGCGCGCTGGGACGCGGAGATGGCCACCAGGGACACGTCCGCGCCGAGGCTCCGGTAGTAGTCCCCGAGCTCCCCGCTCACATCGTTGTGACAGGTGACGACCGTCGGCACGAGCCGCCCCGCGGCGGTGAGCGGCCCGGCCAGCGAGTGGTCGTGGACGACGTCCACGTCCAGGCCGCGCAGGAGGCGGGCCGCCTCGGCCGCGTGCACCACCTCGGGGAACGGCTCGCCGATCCGCGCGGAGGGCGGCTCGTCGTAGGTCCGCAGATCCACCTCGCGCCCGGCTCCGATGACGGTGACCCGGTGCCCTCGCGCCCGCAGACCGTGGACCAGGGCGGCGGTCACCGCCTCGATGCCGCCGTACGTGCGGGGCGGCACGTCGTACCACGGCGGGGCGACCATCGCGATGTGCAGGGCCTGTGCCATGGTGCTGGTCTACCCCTCTCACCTGCGAGGGAAGCGGGCGAGAGGGGTGACCGGGCCGGGCAGTCCTAGCGCAGGGTGCCGTTGGTCATGCCGACCGGCTCCTCCGGGACGGCGATGAGGCCGAGCTCCGCCGCCGACGCCATCAGCGGGTGGAACGGGACCACGCGCACGCTGTAGCCGAACGCGCCGGTGCGGTCCAGCGGCACGACGCCGGTGTAGTACGCCCGGCCGTCGTCGCCCGCCGAGTCGACCTTCAGCGTGACGTAGCCGGGGGACAGCAGCTCGTCGTGCGCGCCCACGCGGCCGTAGGCGGCCTGGACCTGGACGTCCTCGGGCGCCAGCTCGCCCAGGGCGATCGTGGCCCGCAGCTCCAGCCGGGCCCCCAGCTCGGGGGTGTCCCCCACGCCGGTCGCCTCGACGTGCTCGACCCGTACGCCCGGCCACGCCTTGACCACACGCAGCTTCCAGGCGGCGAACAGCCGGGCGTCGCCGTATCCGTCGGCCGCGAGCGACCGGGCGGAGGCCGCCGCCGGGGTGTACAGGTCGGTGACGTAGTCGTTCAGCATGCGCCCGGCGAGCACCTTCGGCCCGAGCGAGCTCAGCGTGTGCTTGACCATCTCCAGCCAGCGCCGCGGCAGGCCGTCGGCGGCCCGGTCGTAGAAACGGTCGGCGACCTCACGCTCGATGAGGTCGTACAGCGCCGTGGCCTCCAGCTCGTCGCGGCGATCGGGGTCGTCCACTCCGTCGGCGCTGGGGATCGCCCAGCCGTTGTTGCCGTCGTACCACTCGTCCCACCATCCGTCGCGGATGGACAGGTTGAGACCGCCGTTGAGCGCCGCCTTCATGCCGGACGTGCCGCACGCCTCCAGCGGGCGCAGCGGATTGTTCATCCACACGTCGGAGCCCGTCACCATGAGCTGCCCGAGCGCCATGTCGTAGTCGGGCAGGAAGACGATGCGGTGCCGCACGTCCTCGGAGTCGGCGAAGCGGACGATCTGCTGGATGAGCTTCTTGCCGCCCTCGTCGGCCGGGTGCGCCTTACCCGCGATGACGATCTGCACCGGCTTGTCCGGGTCGAGCAGCAGCCTGCGGAGCCGGTCGGGGTGGCAGAGCATGAGGGTCAGCCGCTTGTAGGAGGGCACCCGGCGGGCGAAGCCGATCGTCAGCACGTCCGGGTCGAGCGCCTCGTCCACCCAGCCCAGCTCGGCCTCGCTGGCGCCGCGCTGCCGCCACGACTTGCGCAGCCGCCGCCGCGCCTCCTCGACCAGGCGGGCGCGCAACTTGGCGCGGATGCCCCAGATGTCGGCCTCGGAGAGCTTGTGCACGCTCTCCCAGCCCTGGGCCTTGTCGATCAGTGAGGGCAGTTCCCTGCCAGCGAGCTCCATCATCTCCCGGCCGACCCACGTGGGGGCGTGGACGCCGTTGGTGATCGAGCCGATCGGCACCTCTTCCACGTCGAAGCCCGGCCACAGGCCCTGGAACATCTCCCGGCTGACGTGGCCGTGCAGCTCGGACACGCCGTTGACCCGCTGGGCCAGCCGCATGCCCATGACGGCCATGTTGAAGACCGACCTGTCGGCCTCGGGGCCGTCCGGCTCGGCGCCGAGTTCGAGGATGCGGTCCACCGACACCGTCGGCCAGGCGTTGGACCCGCCGAACTGCCGGGCGATCATCTCGGCCGGGAACCGGTCGATGCCCGCGGGGACCGGCGTGTGCGTGGTGAACACGGTCCCGGCGCGTACGGCCTCCAGGGCCTCCTCGAACGACAGCCGGGCCTCGGTGAGCTCGCGGATGCGCTCAAGGCCGAGGAAGCCGGCGTGGCCCTCGTTGGTGTGGAACACCTCGGGGTCGGGGTGGCCGGTGATCCGGCAGTAGGCGCGGATGGCCCGCACGCCGCCGATGCCGAGCAGCAGTTCCTGCATCAGGCGGTGGTCGCCGCCTCCGCCGTACAGGCGGTCGGTCACGTCCCTGGCGACCGTGTCGTTCTCCGCGACGTCGGAGTCGAGCAGGAGCAGCGGCACCCGGCCGACCTGGGCCACCCAGATCTGGGCGTGCAGGGTGCGCCCCTCCGGCAAACCGATCTTGATGCGGGCCGGGGCGCCGTCCTCCTCCTTGAGCAGGGTGAGCGGCAGGCCGCCGGGGTCGAGGGAGGGGTAGTGCTCAAGCTGCCAGCCCTCGGCGGACAGCGACTGGGTGAAGTAGCCATGCCGGTAGAGCAGGCCGACGCCGAGGATCGGCACGCCGAGGTCGCTGGCGGCCTTCAGGTGGTCGCCGGCCAGGATGCCGAGGCCGCCGGAATACTGCGGCAGCGCGGCGGAGATGCCGTACTCGGGCGAGAAGTAGCCGATCGCCTTCGGCGCGCCCTCCAGCGACTGGTACCACCTGGGGGCGGTCATGTACTCACGCAGGTCGTCGGCGGCGTCGGCCAGGCGGCGCAGGAAGCGCCGGTCCTGGGCGAGCTCGCGCAGCCTGTCGGCGTCGACCGCGCCGAGCAGCGCGACGGGGTCGTGATCGACACGGTCCCAGACCTCGGGATCCACCTCGGCGAACAGGTCCATGGTCTCGGGGTGCCACGACCATCGGAGATTCTCGACCAACTCGCTCAGGGGTGCGAGCTGTGAGGGAAGAACGGTTCGGACAGTGAACCTGCGGATAGCTCTCACGGGGCCAGACCCTAATTACTCAGCGCCACGACGCGCGACCGAATCAGACTTGTCGTACTGCGATGCCAGTTCTCGAACGCTCTCACCACCATCAGACTGGTTCAAACCTCACCAAAGTACCCTTGACCTGGTGATGTCAGCGCCGGACAGCGGTGACCGGCACGCAATGATCGATCTCCCGGAGACGCCGTCCCAAACACGGCGGCGGTCTTTCGTCCGGCAGGGGTAAGACTGGACTATTAGGGCAACCCCTCTAGGGACGAGGAAGGCCCGCCGCCAGCGGATCCGGCCTCTCGTGCCGCCCGCCCGACCACAGCAGTTCCCGCCCCGCAAACCCCGGCGGCACCCGGTGTGCCGCCCCCGAGTACGAAGTGACGATGATCGGACGCATTCCCATCCAGGACATCCAGCCCGTCGTCGACTGCGGCCAGTGGCCCGCAAAGGCCGCCGCGGGAGAGACCTTCGAGATCGGCGCGACGGTGTTCCGCGAAGGGCACGACGCGGTCGCCGCCGGCGTGGTGCTGATCGACCCGGGCGGCACGCCGGGCCGGATGCTGCCCATGCGCGAGGTCGCGCCCGGCACCGACCGGTGGAGCGTGGAGGTGACGCTGCCCGCCGAGGGCCTCTGGCAGTTCCGCGTGGAGGCCTGGAGTGATCCGATCGCCACCTGGATACACGACGCGGGCATCAAGATCCCGCGCGATCTGGACGCCGAGCTGATGTGCGAGGAGGGCGCCCGGCTGTTCGAGCGGGCGGCCAAGGGCGTGCGGGCGGCGGACTGCGCGGCGGCGGAGGCGGGCGGCTCCTGCGGGCACCGGGCCGCGCTGCTGGCCCTCGCGGCCCGCCTGCGGGACGAGGCGGTGGACCCCAGGGCGCGCTTCGCGGTGACCCAGCTGCCCGAGACGGCCGCGCTGATCGCCGCGCACCCGCTGCGCGACCTGCTCACCCGGTCGGGCCGCAACCGCGTACGGGTGGACCGGCGGCGGGCGCTGTTCGGCTCCTGGTACGAGTTCTTCCCCCGCTCCGAGGGCGCCATGGTGGGGCAGGAGGGCGTCGCGCCCAAGCCGGGGACGTTCAGGACGTCGGCCAAGCGGCTCCCGGCGATCGCCCAGATGGGCTTCGACGTGGTCTACCTGCCACCGATCCACCCGATCGGTACGCAGTTCCGCAAGGGCCGCAACAACACCCTGACCCCCGACCAGTACGACCCCGGGTCGCCCTGGGCCATCGGCGCGCAGGAGGGCGGGCACGACGCGATCCACCCCGACCTGGGCACGATCGAGGACTTCGACGAGTTCGTCGTCAAGGCGCGCGAGCTGGGCATGGAGGTCGCCCTCGACCTCGCGCTGCAGTGCTCCCCCGACCACCCCTGGGTCAAGGAACACCCGGAGTGGTTCAACATCCGGGCCGACGGCTCGATCGCGTACGCAGAGAACCCGCCGAAGAAATACCAGGACATCTACCCCCTGAACTTCGACAAGGACCCCGAGGGGATCTACGTGGAGATCAAGCGGGTGGTCCGGCACTGGATGGACCACGGCGTGCGGATCTTCCGGGTGGACAACCCGCACACCAAGCCGGTCCGGTTCTGGGAGCGGCTGCTGTCCGACATCGGGGCGACCGACCCCGACGTGCTGTTCCTCGCCGAGGCGTTCACCCGCCCGCCCATGCTGCGCGCGCTCGCCAAGGTGGGGTTCCACCAGTCGTACACGTACTTCACCTGGCGCAACTCCAAGCCCGAGGTGGAGGAGTATCTGCGGGAGCTGTCCCACGAGACCTCGCACTACCTGCGGCCCAACCTGTTCGTCAACACGCCCGACATCCTGCACGAGTACCTCCAGCACGGGGGCGTGCCGGCGTTCAAGATCCGGGCGGTCCTGGCCGCGCTGATGGCACCCACCTGGGGGGTCTACTCTGGGTATGAGCTGGCCGAGAACGTCCCCGTTCGCCCAGGCAGCGAGGAGTATCTCGACAGCGAGAAGTACCAGTACAGACCGCGCGACTGGGCCGGCGCGGAGCGTGAGGGCCGCAGCCTTGCCCCGTTCATTACCCAGCTCAATTTGTTGAGAAGAGCACACCCGGCGCTCCAGGAATTGCGTAACCTACGGTTTCACAACGTCGACCAGCCGAACGTGATCTGCTTCTCCAAGCGGCTGCCCGGCGCCTATGACACGGCCTCACGACGGCACGGACTAGGCGATGTCGTGCTGGCCGTCGTCAATCTGGACCCACACAACACACATGAGGCGACGGTTCGGCTCGACATGCCCGCCCTCGGTCTCGACTGGCATGCCGAGTTCGTCGTGGACGACCAACTGTCGGGCGAGTCGTACCGCTGGGGGCAGGCGAACTACGTGCGCCTCGACCCGCACGTCCATCCCGCACACATCCTCACGCTCCGCCACGGGTCAGCGCACCGCCCGTGAGCGCAGCTCGGCACATCCGGGGAGTCAAAAGGTGAGCTCGACGACACCTCAGCCCAGCCATGCCCAGCCCAGCCACACGCAGCCCAGCCATACCCAGCCCATCCCGAACACCTTCACCGAAGAGGAACCACGGGACAAGTACTGGTACAAGCGGGCCGTCTTCTACGAGGTGCTGATCCGGGGCTTCGCCGACTCGAACGGGGACGGCACCGGCGACATCCGCGGCCTCATCGGCAAGCTGGACTACCTCCAGTGGCTCGGCATCGACTGCCTCTGGCTGCTCCCGCTGTACGAGTCCCCCCTCAAGGACGGCGGGTACGACATCTCCGACTACATGAAGATCCTTCCGGATTTCGGTGATCTGGGGGACTTCATCAGGCTGGTCGACGAGGCGCACAAGCGGGGCATCCGTGTCATCGCCGACCTGGTCATGAACCACACCAGCGACCAGCACCCGTGGTTCCAGGCGTCCCGCCACGACCCCGAGGGCCCGTACGGCGACTTCTACGTCTGGAGCGACACCGACGAGCAGTACAAGGACGCCCGGATCATCTTCATCGACACCGAGGCGTCCAACTGGACCTACGACCCGGTCCGCGGGCAGTACTACTGGCACCGGTTCTTCCACCACCAGCCGGACCTCAACTTCGAAAACCCGGCGGTGCAGGACGCGATGATGGAGGTCATCCGCTTCTGGCTCGACCTCGGCATCGACGGGTTCCGGCTCGACGCGATCCCCTACCTGTTCGAGCAGGAGGACACCAACTGCGAGAACCTGCCGGCGACCCACGCGTACCTGCAGCGGGTGCGGGCCGATGTCGACCGGATCTACCCCGACCGGGTGCTGCTGGCCGAGGCCAACCAGTGGCCGGCCGACGTGGTGGAGTACTTCGGCGACCCGGTCACCGGCGGCGACGAGTGCCACATGGCCTTCCACTTCCCACTGATGCCGCGCATCTTCATGGCGGTGCGGCGGGAGTCGCGCTACCCGATCTCGGAGATCCTGGCCCAGACGCCGAAGATCCCCGAGAACTGCCAGTGGGGCATCTTCCTGCGCAACCACGACGAGCTCACGCTCGAGATGGTGACCGACGAAGAGCGCGACTACATGTACTCCGAGTACGCCAAGGACCCGCGCATGCGGGCCAACGTCGGCATCCGCCGCCGGCTGGCGACGCTCCTGGACAACGACCGCAACCAGATCGAGCTGTTCACCGCGCTGCTGCTCAGCCTGCCGGGCTCACCGGTGATGTACTACGGCGACGAGATCGGCATGGGCGACAATATCTGGCTCGGTGACCGGGACGGCGTCCGCACGCCGATGCAGTGGACGCCCGACCGCAACGCGGGCTTCTCCAGCTGCGACCCCGGCCGGCTCTACCTGCCGGTGATCATGGACCCGATCTACGGCTACCAGGCGATCAACGTCGAGGCGCAGCAGAAGAGCGCCAGCTCGCTGCTCCACTTCACCAAGCGGATGATCGAGATCCGCAAGCGTCACCCGGTGTTCGGCCTCGGTGAGTTCACCGAGCTGAACTCGTCCAACCCGAGTGTGCTCGCGTTCGTGCGCGAGCTGGGCGACGACCGGGTCCTGTGCGTCAACAACCTGTCGCGCTTCCCCCAGCCGGTCGAGCTCGACCTGCGCAGGTTCGAGGGGTCCACGCCGGTCGAGTGCATGGGCGGAGTTCCTTTCCCGCCGATCGGTGAGCTTCCGTATCTTTTGACGCTCCCTGGGCATGGGTTCTATTGGTTCACACTGCCCGTCACGCATCGGCCGGACACGCAACGGACCGACACGCAACGGACCGACACCCAACGGACCGACACCCAACGGCCGGACACGCAACGGACGGCCGGCACGAAGGAGGAGTGACGACTTCACTTCAGGGACTCCTGGCCGGCTGGATCACCGGACAACGGTGGTTCGCCGGCAAGGGGCGCGCCATCGACGACCTGTCCATCGACTCCGAGATCGAGATCGCCTCCGGTGAGCCGGCGCTGCTCCATCTGATCGTGTGCGTGCGGCAGGGGGAGCGCCGCACGCGTTACCAGATCCCGGTCGGGCTGCGCGAGCACCTGCCCGACCGGCTCGGTCACGTCCGGATCGGCACCTGCCGCCGGGCCGGCCGTGAGGTCGAGGTGTACGACGCGCTGCACGACTCCACCCTGACGGGGCACCTGCTGGAGGGGATGGCCGCCGGCCGCCGGTTCGACGGCCTGGGCTTCCACCTCGCGCACGGGGCGCAGATCGACACCTCGCAACGCAGCCTCGTGCTGACCGCCGAGCAGTCGAACACCTCGCTGGTGTACGGCGACGCGTACATATTCAAGCTGTTCCGCCAGCTGAACCCGGGGGTCAACCCCGAGCTGGAGATCATCACGGCGCTCGCGGACGCGGGCTCGGCCCATGTGGCCAAGCCGTACGGCTGGATCGAGACCGAGCTCCAGGGCGAGCCGACCACCTTGGCGATCATGCAGGAGTACCTGCAGAACGCCAACGAGGGCTGGTCGATGGCGCTGACGAGCGTGCGCGACCTCTACGCGTGCCCCGAGGGCATGCCGGCGCAGGACGCCGGAGGCGACTTCGCCGCCGAGGCGCGGCGGCTCGGGCTGGCCACCGCACAGGTGCACCGCGAGCTCGCGCGGGCCTTCCCCACGGGGACGATCGAGCCGCCCGAGATCAAACGGATGACCGAGCGGTTCCGCCGCCGCCTGGACAGGGCGGTCAGCGAGGTGCCGGACCTCGGCGAGCACGCCGCCGTGGCCGCCGAGGCGTTCGACCGGCTGGCCGATCTCGGTCACGACATCCCGGTGCAACGGGTGCACGGCGACTACCACCTCGGCCAGGTCATGCGGACCATGACCGACTGGGTGGTGCTCGACTTCGAGGGCGAGCCGGGCCAGCCGCTGGCCGAGCGGCGGGCGCCCGACTCGCCGCTGCGCGACGTGGCGGGCATGCTGCGCTCGTTCGAATACGCCGCACGGCACCTGCTGGCCGGCCGCCCCGACGCCGAGAACCTGGAGAACCGGGCCGGGGAGTGGGCGGAGCGCAACCGGGCCGCGTTCCTGGCCGGCTACTCGGAGGGCGGCGGGCGCATCCGCGGCGACGACGCCGTGCTGCTGCGCGCGCTCGAACTGAGCAAGGCCGTGTACGAGGTCGTCTACGAGGCACGCAACCGCCCCTCGTGGCTGCCCATCCCGCTCGCGGCTTTTCGCTGACAAGATCGGGGTGTTCGGAGGGGTACATCTAGGGCAGGTTGGGCGACATGGACTTGGACCGGCTGGCGGGGGGCGCTCACCACGACCCCCACTCCATATTGGGGGCCCATCCCGGGCCCGACGGCGTGACGATCAGGGCCCTGCGCCCTTTCGCCGAGAAGGTCGAGGTGCTGGCCGACGGGTCGGCGCACGAGATGAGCCATCTCGCGTTCGGGGTGTTCGAGGTGACGCTGCCCGGCGTCGACAAGGTCCCCGACTATCGCCTGCGCATCACCTATCCCGACGCGCCGTCGTACGAGACGGACGATCCGTACCGGCACTGGCCGACCCTGGGCGAGCTGGACCTCCACCTGATCGGTGAGGGCCGGCACGAGCGGCTGTGGGAGGTGCTCGGGGCGCGGGTGACACGTCACGAGGACGTGGACGGGACGGCCTTCTCGGTCTGGGCGCCGAACGCGCAGGGCGTGCGGGTGATCGGCGACTTCAACCACTGGAACGGGGCCGCCCACCCCATGCGCTCGCTCGGCCGGACGGGCGTGTGGGAGCTGTTCCTCCCGGAGATCGGCGAGGGCACGCGGTACAAGTTCCAGATCCTCGGCCTCGACGGGATCTGGCGGGAGAAGGCCGACCCGATGGCCCGCCGCACCGAGGTGCCCCCGGCGACCGCCAGCATCGTCGAGAGGTCCGCGTACGAGTGGCGCGACGAGGAGTGGATGGCCGCCCGGCCGTCCCGCGACGCCCTCGCCGAGCCGATGAGCACCTACGAGGTGCACCTGGGCTCGTGGCGGCCCGGCCTGTCCTACCGCGACCTCGCCCGCGAGCTGGTCGGCTATGTCACGGACATGGGGTTCACCCACGTGGAGTTCATGCCGGTCGCCGAGCACCCCTTCGGCGGCTCGTGGGGCTACCAGGTGACCTCCTACTACGCCCCGACCTCGCGATTCGGCTCCCCCGACGACTTCCGCCACCTCGTTGACGAGCTGCACCGCGCCGGCGTCGGCGTCGTCGTGGACTGGGTGCCGGCGCACTTCCCGATGGACGAGTGGGCGCTGGCCCGCTTCGACGGCACGCCGCTCTACGAGCACGCCGACCCCGCCCGCGGCACCCACCCCGACTGGGGCACCTACGTCTTCGACTTCGGCCGCAACGAGGTGCGCAACTTCCTCGTGGCCAACGCGCTCTACTGGCTCAAGGAGTTCCACGTCGACGGCCTGCGGGTGGACGCCGTGGCCTCGATGCTCTACCTCGACTACTCACGGCGTGAGGGCGAGTGGACCACCAACGTGCACGGCGGCAGGGAGAACCTCGACGCGATCGAGTTCCTCAAGGAGATGAACTCCGTCGTCTACCGCGAGGAGCCGGGCATCGTGACGATCGCGGAGGAGTCGACCGCCTGGCCCGGCGTGTCGCGGCCCGTCCACCTCGGCGGGCTCGGCTTCGGCTTCAAATGGAACATGGGCTGGATGCACGACTCGCTCAGCTACATGTCCCGTGAGCCGGTCTACCGGCAGTATCACCACCACCAGGTGACGTTCTCCCTGATGTACGCCTTCTCGGAGAACTTCGTGCTGCCGCTGTCGCACGACGAGGTCGTCCACCTCAAGGGGTCGCTGCTGGGCAAGATGCCGGGCGACGAGTGGCAGCGCTTCGCCAACCTGCGCGCGCTGTACGGCTTCATGTGGGCCCACCCCGGCAAGCAGCTGCTGTTCATGGGCGGCGAGTTCGGCCAGGGGGCCGAGTGGTCGGAGGCGAACGGCCTCGACTGGTGGGTGCTGGACTTCGACTACCACCAGGGCGTACGCCGCCTGGTGAAGGACCTGAACCGCGTCTACCGTGACTCGCCCGCGCTGTACTCGCGCGACAACACCCACGAGGGCTTCCGCTGGATCGACGCCGACGACGCCCCGGGCAACGTGCTGTCGTTCCTGCGCTACGGCGCGGACGGCTCGGTGCTGGCCTGCGTCGCCAACTTCTCCGGCGCCCCGCACGACGACTACCACCTCGGCCTGCCCACCCCCGGGCGCTGGGAGGAGATCCTCAACACCGACGCGTACGAGTACGCCGGGAGCGGCGTCGGCAACATGGGCGCGGTCGAGTCGGTCGAGGAGCCGCGGCACGGGCTGCCCTGCTCGGCCCGGCTGCGCGTGCCGCCGCTCGGCGTCGTCTGGCTGCGGCCGGTGGAGAGCCCCACGGCCGTGAGCCCCGAGATGGACGAGACGGCGGAGAAGCCGGAGGCCGCGGCGGGCACCGAGCCCGAACCCGAGGGCCTGGTCGCCGAGCTCTGACGCACGGCCGAAGTGGACGAGGCGGGCCCGGGAAAGGCCGGTCAGACCGTGCCGACCACCGCCGATTCGCGGCCCGCTCGGCCCGCGCGGGCCGAGCGGCCGTTCGCGCGGCCGAAGGTGAGGCTCACGGCTCTTTCAGCAGCGCCTCCTTGGCCGAGGCGGCGAGCCATCTCTCCGCGCGTTCGAAGTCCCAGCCGCGTTCGCCGACGAGAAGGAACCAGGAGCGCTGCCCCAGGTAGAACCAGAGGACGTCGAGGGCCGAGGCGCGGTCCAGTTCAGGACGGAGAGCGTCCAGCTTCACCAGCCGGTCGGCCACCACGGCGAGCGCGTTGAGATATTCGCCGTTGGCCTTCTCGGTCACCTCGACGCCGGACGCCTCTCCCAGACCGCCGTGGAGCAGCCCGAACAGGACGTCCCAGTGCCGTTCGTGGGTGGCGCGGGTGCCGGCCGCGGTGATGTCGACGATCTCACGGGGATCCGTCGCCGCGACCGCCGCCTTGAGGGTGTCGGTAACGCGCCGGTCGTGCACCGCCGGGGCCAGGATCTCCGCCAGGATGGCTGCCTTGCCGCCCGCGCTGCTGTACACCGTCTGCACCGCCACCTGCGCCGCTTTGGCGATCTGCGACACCGTCACGGCGGTGTACCCGTGCGCGGTGAAGAGGTCCCGGGCGGCGCCGATGATGGCACGGCGGGTGTCGGCGGCGGCGTCGGCGCGACGCGGAGAGTGATACCTGTTCACCCCGCAATAGTAGAAGTGTCTGTTGACTGAAGCTTCCTCTAATCAATAGTGTGCCGCTCGTGCAAAATTCAACTACTGAGCCCGTAGCGGTCATCGAAACCCGCCTCGCCCACGACACCCACCGCGCCGCCTCGGCACTGCTGGCCGACGCCGCCGAGCGGCCCTCGGTCCCCGGCGCGGCCCTCACCGAGCTGCGCGACTTCCTGGTGGCCAACCTGCACCACCACCACGAGAGCGAAGACCGGGAGCTGTGGCCCCTGGTCATCGCCGCCTCCTCGGAGCGCGCCGGGGGACTGGCCGCGCTCAGCACCGAGCACGAGGAGCTCGACGCGGCCCTCGACGCCCTCGGTTCCATGCCGGTCGAGGACGGCGCCGGCCGGGACGCCCTGGCGAAGGCCGCGAGCGCGGTGCGTGACATCGTTGATCGCCACCTCGCCCATGAGGAGCCCCTCCTGTTCCCTGCGCTGCGCGAGATGTCCCCCGAGACGTGGGACGCGTTCTCCGAGCAGGTGATCGCCACCACCCCGCCCGTCGGCGCCCACCTCATGGTCGGCTTCCTTGACCAGGTCGGCACCGCGGAGGAGGTCGAGATCCTGTTGTCCCGGCTGCCCGGGCCGCTCCAGCAGTTCGTGCCGCAGATGCGCCTTCAGGCGAAGGAGACCTTCGCCGCCCTCGCCCCCGGGAAGTGACGGGCGCCTCTCCCCTGTGTGATGACGCGGCGGCAGTATCGGGTGCGTGCCGCCGCTCGGCGTCGTCTGGCTGCGGCCGGTGGAGAGCCCGACGGGCGGCTCATACCGTGACGACGACCTTTCCGGGGGCGTGCCCCTGCTCCACGTACGCGATGGCCGCCGGGATCTCGCCGAACGAATAACTGCGGTGGACCACCGGGGTGACCTTGCCGTCCTCGATGAGTTCGGTCAGCCGCATCAGGTCGCCCCGGATGTTCCCGGCGCCGACCACCTGGGTCATGACCACGCGCTGGGACACGAACGGCGACACCGCGAGCGTCGCGAGAGTGTGGCCGACGGGTTGCAGCCACCGTCCGGCCGGCCCGCCGACGACGACGTGCGTCCCCCGGGGCTTCAGCACCCGCGCGCAGGCCCGCAGCGAGCGGGTGCCCGCGATGTCGAGCAGCAGGTCATGGCGCGGCCCGCGCCGGGTGAAGTCCTCCTTCGTGTAGTCGACGACCTCGTCCGCGCCGATCGACCGCACCAGGTCGGCGTTCCGCCCGCTGCACACACCGGTGACCTCGGCGCCGAACGCCTTGGCGAGCTGCACGGCGAACGTCCCCACACCACCCGAGGCCCCGTTCACGAGAACGGCGTGGCCCGCCTGGACCCCTCCCTGGTCGAGCGCCATCAGCGCGGTGACGGCCGCCAGCGGCACCGCGGCCGCCTGCTCGAACGACAGGTTCTCCGGCTTGCGGGCCAGCGCGCTCTCCGGCACGCACACGTACTCGGCGAAGCCGCCCTGGGTGAGCAGCGCGAACACCTCGTCGCCCGGGCGGAACCCCGTGACGCCCGCGCCGACCGCCTCGACCTGTCCCGCCACGTCGGCGCCCAGGATGCCGATTCGCGGCCCGCGCGGGCCGAGCGTGCCGCCCATCAGCCGCGCGGCGTACGGCTCGCCTCGCATGTGGTGCCAGTCGTACGGCTGGACGGAGGTGGCGCGCACCCGGACCAGCACCTCGCCGGGGCCGGGCACGGGGGTGCCGACGTCGGTGAGCTCCAGGACGTCGGGCGGACCGTACGAGCGCAGGACGTAGGCCTTCATGGGATTCTCCTCGTCACCTCGGCGGTGGGGAGTGCCAGCGTAAGAAGCGCCGCGCGCAGGGCGTATCAGCCGAAAGTACGCCCGATCGGCAGCCGATCGGGCGGGGCGGATCAGGCCGTTCCGCCGATGAACCGCCGCCCCCTCGGGGGCCACGATCGGCGCATGACCGAATCGACACAACGGCCCACGCTCGCGCGGAGCGGCGCGTCGGGCCGCAACCGCAGGGCGGGGTGGCTCGTGCCCACCGCGCTGATCGCGCTCAGCGCCGTCCCGGCGATCGCCGGCTCCACCCGGCTGGGGCAACTGGCCGGCGGCGGGCCGATCACCCAGGACAGCGCCAGGTATTTCGCGACGCCCGCGCCCGTCGTCGCGCACATCGTCTCCGTCACCCTCTTCAGCGTCCTGGGGGCCCTCCAGTTCGCCCACGGACTACGCCGCCGCAGGCCCGCCTGGCATCGCGCCGCCGGGCGGCTCGTGGTTCCGTCCGGGCTCGTCAGCGCGTTCTCAGGTCTGTGGATGACGCTGTTCTATCCCCCGTTGCAGAACGACAGCGCCCTCCTCGTGGGCCTGCGGCTGGTGTTCGGCACCCTCATGATCGTGTCTCTCGTCCTCGGCTTCGCGGCGATCCGGCGCCGGGACGTCGCCCGTCACCGCGCGTGGATGACGCGGGGCTACGCGATCGGCATGGGCGCGGGCACCCAGTTGCTGACCGTCGGTCCCTGGATGGCGCTGGCCGGCGAGCCCGGCCCGCTCCCCCGGGCGCTGCTGATGGGCGCCGGGTGGGTGATCAACCTCGTCGTCGCGGAGTGGGCCGTCCGTAGAGGCCCCACGCTTCCGGCTCTGTCCCGGGGGGCGAGGTAAGCGGCTCATACTCGCCGCGGCACGCCGGGGAAGCAGCAGCGGGGTCGCCAGCAGGAGCACGCCGGCCAGGCCGATGGCCGTACGCGGGCCGAGCAGGCCGCCCAGCACGCCCCAGACGGCCGTCAGGAGCGCGGTCGAGGCCTTGGTCGTCACCGTCCAGGCGGACAGTGTGCGGGCGATCCGGCCGGTCGCGGTGCGTTCGAGGCGGTAGGTCGCGCAGACGGGGTTGAAGACCCCGCAGCAGAAGATGAGCCCGAGCTCGACGCCCATCACCAGCAGCAGCCCTCCGGTGCCCGGCCCCACGAAGGCCAGGCCGACGAGCCAGAGCGCGCGCAGCGCCCCGGAAACGACCAGGACCCGGTGCTGCCCGAACCGGGTGACGAGCGGCCGGGCCAGCCGCGAGCCCAGCAGCCCGCCGATGGAGGGCGCGGCGAAGGCGAGGCCGTACTGCCACGGTTCGAACCCGAGCCGGCCGAGCATCAGGACGGCCAGCAGCGCGTCGGCGGCCATCACCAGGCCGTTGAACACGGCGGTGTTGAAGAACAGCGGACGCAGCGTCGCGTCGGCGAGGATGTACCGCCAGCCGTCGAACAGGTCCCCGGCCCGCGGGCGCGCGGCCTCCCCGCGCTCGGGCCGCGGCTCCCGGCCGCCCGTCGCGCGGATGCCCACGGCCGACAGCAGGTAGCTGACCGCGTCGGCCACCACCGTCGCGACCGGACCGAGGAGCCCGATCGCGGCGCCGCCCAGCGGCGGTCCGACGATCGTGGTCGTCCAGGCCGTGGACTCGAATCGGGCGTTGGCGACCAGCAGGTGCTCGGCCGGCACCAGCGACTTCAGGTACGCGCCGGAGGCCGCGCGGAAGGTGATGTCGGCCGCCGCGACGACGACCGAGACCAGCAGGAGCTGGACGAGAGAGAGCACGCCGAGCGCGAACGCGGCGGGGATCGTCAGCAGCGCCGCGAACCGCACCAGGTCCGTCCCGATCAGCACCGGCCGCTTGCGGCGGAACTCCACCCACGGGCCCAGCGGCACCGCCACGGCCGCGCCCACCGCGGCCCCCACCGAGGCCAGCGCCGCGACCTCCGCCGGCCCGGCGTGCAGCACCTGGACCGCGATCAGCGGGAACGCGCCGAAGGCGAGCCACGTGCCGAGCGCGCTGGTCCCGTACGCTGCCCAGAGCCACCCGAACCGCCGCCCCAACCAGTGCCCGTTCCGCATGTCCGACGCCCCCCGTCACTCACCCGCACAACCGATTCGCGACCGGAAGCATCAAATCGAGCACCATGGCCGGGGATCAAACAACGGCAAAGCCACCGCGCCACAACCGATGGTTGTATCCATAGGGTGTCCGCATGGACATCGAGACCGTCCGGACCTTCGTCGCCGCCGCCGACGCGGGGCAGTTCCAGGAGGCCGCCGCCGATCTGGCGGTCACCCAGCAGGCCGTCTCCAAGCGCATCGCCGCGCTGGAGCGCGACCTCGGCGTGCGGCTGTTCACCCGCACGCCGCGCGGCGCCGAGCTCACCATCGACGGGCAGGCGTTCCTGCCCCACGCCCGTGAGCTGCTACGCGGCGCGGAGCGCGCGGTCGCGTCCGTGCGCGCCGGCCGCCGCCCGCTGCGCGTCGACATGATCGCCTCGCGCAGCGCGGCCTCGGGCCTGATGCGCGGCTTCCACCGCGCGCACCCCGACATCGACCTCGACGTGGTGATGCTGTTCGATATCGAGAAGGCCGTCGCCGCCATCCGGTCCGGCGCGATCGACGCGTCCTTCCGCGCCGTCGCCATGCCCGGCCGGCCCCTGCCCGAGGACATCGAGGCCGTCCGGGTGCTCGACGAGCCGCTCCAGCTCCTCACCGGCCCGGCCCACGCGCTGGCGGGCGCCCGGTCGGTGACGGTCGCCCGGCTCGCGGGGCACCGCATCTGGATGCCCGGCATCGTCCCCGGCACCGAGTGGGCCGCCTACTACGACGACCTCGTCGCCGAGTTCGGCCTCACGATCGAGGCGACCGGCCCCAACTTCGGCTCCGACGCGCTCCTCGACACCATCGCCGACACCCCGGCCCTGGCCACCTTCATGGGCGGGCACACCCGCCTCGTCTGGCCCGCCGGATACGACCTGCGCCGGATCCCGGTGACCGACCCCGTGCCCGTCTACCCGCACTCGCTCCTGTGGCGCCGCGACGACCCCCACCCCGCGCTGGCCACCCTCCGCGCCCACCTCGCCGCCGCGGCGGGAGGCCACGACGCCGCCGGGACCTGGGCGCCGGGCTGGGCGGTCTCGCGCTGAACGCCGCGGTCTCGCGCGGAACGCCGCCGCCTCGCGCCGGAGCCGAGGCCCCGGTCAGCTCCTGACCCGGCCGGTCTCGTAGGCCCAGATGGCGATCTCCACGCGGTTGCGGGCGCCGAGCTTGGCCATGAGGCTGGCGATGTGGGTCTTGACCGTGCTGAGCGAGATGTGCAGCTCGGCGGAGATCTCCACGTTGGTCCGGCCGCGCGCCACGGCGGCGAGGATCTGCTCCTCCCGGTAGGTGAGCGCCTCGATGGGCCGCGCCGCCGACGCGGCGGGACCGGTGCGGGCGAAGGCCCCGAGCAGCCGCGCGGTGACGCTCGGGGCGATGAGCGCGTCGCCGCCGGCGGCGGCGTGCACGGCCTGCGCGAGCATGTCGGCGCCGGCGTTCTTCAACAGGAACCCCCGGGCCCCCGCTCTCAGCGCCGCGTAGACGTACTCGTCGAGGTCGAACGTGGTGATGACGACGACGGCGAGGGGGTCGGCGACGTCCGGTCCGGCGAGGGACCGGGTCGCCTCGATGCCGTCGGTCCCCGGCATGCGGATGTCGAACAGGCACACGTCGGGGCGCAGCCGCCGCGCGAGCTCGACGGCCCGCCGCCCGTCGGGGGCCGTGGCCACGACCTCGATGTCCGGCTGAGCGTCGAGGATCATGGAGAGCCCGGTGCGGACGATCTCCTGGTCGTCGGCGATCAGCACCCGGACGCCGCGCCCGCCGGCTCGCTCGCTCATGCTGTGCCCACCGGTTCGCTCGCTCCGCTCGCTCATGCGGCCCCGGCCCGGGGAAGCACCGCGGTCACCGTCCACCCCCGATCGCGGTCCGGGCCGGCCACGCACGTGCCGCCGAGCAGGTTCGCGCGCTCGCTCATGCCGATGATCCCGTATCCCGGCGGCGCGCCGGGACGGGTGGAGCCCCCGTCGCCGTCGTCGCGCACGCACAGGCGCACCGCCGTCTCGTCGGCGGCGACGCGCACCTCGACCCTGGTGGCGCGACGCGCGTGCCGTACGGCGTTGGTCACCGCCTCCTGGGCGATGCGGTAGACCGCCGACTCGATCGACGGCGACAGGCCGTCCAGGTCGCCCGACATCTCCACCTCGACCGCCGGGTGGTGGGAGCCGCCCCGGCTCGCGAGCCGTTCGAGCTCGGAGATGCGCCGGCCGGGGGTCAGCTCCGCCGGCCGGTCACGGCGCAGGACACGGACGATGGCGCGCATCTCGTCGAGAGCCCGTGCCGCCTCGGCCTCGATCACGCGGAGGGCCTCGGCCGCGGCGTCCGGCCGCGACGCCGCCGTGGCGAGCCCCGCCTGTGCGCGGATGGCCATGGCGGAGACGTGGTGCGCGACCGTGTCGTGCAGGTCGCGGGCGAGCTGCTCGCGCATCAGCAGCTTGACCTGGTCCAGCTCGCGCATCCTCGCCCCGGCCCGATAGCGGAAGACGCCGCCCAGGCTGGTGGTCGCGAGCATGACGGCGAACGGCCCGACCACGTCGGGCAGGGCGGCGTGATTGACGAGCACGGACAGACCGGCGGCGACGAGCATGATCCCCGAGCCGGTCACGATCTCCCTGCCCGACCCCCACCGGAACAGCGCGTACGGCAGGATCAGCATGTATCCCAGCGTGTACACGTCGAGGGTCGCGCCGGTCGCGAGGACCGGGATCACATCCGTCGCGACGAAGCAGATCGCGAGCATCGCCAGCGGCCGGGTCCGCCGCCACAGCAGGGTGGGGACCAGCCCGGCGGCGACGGCGACCTCGAGGAGCCGCCACGGAAGGTCCGGCCGCAGCACCCCTTCGAGCACCGCGAGCGGCACGAGCACCCCGACGAGCGCCCAGTCCCGCCACACGCGTACCGGTGGTTCGGGGGGACGGGGCTCGGACCACACGGAGCGGACGAAGCCGTGCACCGAATCATGGTACGAGAGCCGGCGCCCGCCGCGCCGCCCCCGTGTGGAGACTGTCCTGTCGCCCCGGGCCGGGGCGACCTTAGCGGAGGCTTAAACGACGATTAGAGGGCGACGAGGGCGTTGACCCCTTGGCGGTCCGTGCTTACTCTCCTGACTAATAGGAAACTTTCCTGTCCTTTACCCCCCAAGAGCAGGAGCTCCGTTGCGAAAGATCCTCCTAGGGTCAGTGATCGCGGGCGCCGCGTTACTCGCCCCGCTCGCGCTCGGAACCGCGACCGCCGCCACCCCCGCCACCGCCGCCTACACCGTCGACTCCGACTGGGGCTCCGGCTTCCAGGGCAAGTTCACCGTGAAAGCCGGGTCGGACGCCCTGCCGAGCTGGACCGTCGAGGTCGACATGCCCTCGGGCGCGACGATCAGCTCGGCCTGGGACGCCGCCATGACCAGGAGCGGCAACCACTACACGTTCAAGAACCCCACCTGGAGCGTCGGCCTCGCGGCGGGCGCGTCGGCGAGCTTCGGCTTCATCGGAGCGCCCGGCGGCTCGACCCCGCTGAACTGCACGCTGAACGGCGCGCCCTGCACCGGCGGGCCGACCGCCTCCCCCTCGGCCGGCCCGAGCAGGAGCCCGAGCCCCAGCCCGTCCGCCTCGCCCTCGCCGTCCGCGTCGCCGTCCGCGTCGCCGTCCGCGTCGCCCTCTGCGTCGCCCTCGGCGTCGCCCTCGGCGAGCCCGAGCACGCCCCCGCCGCCCGGCGGCAAGAAGGTGCTGGGCTACTTCGCCGACTGGGGCGTCTACGGCCGGCAGTATTTCGTGAAGAACATCGTGAGCAGCGGCTCGGCCGCCAAGCTCACCCACATCAACTTCGCCTTCGGCAACGTGACCAACGGCCAGTGCGCGATCGGCGACTCCTACGCCGACTACGACATGGCCTACACCACGGCCAACAGCGTGGACGGCAAGGCCGACACCTGGGACAACCCCAACGCGCTGCGCGGCGCGTTCAACCAGCTGCGCAAGCTCAAGGCGATGTACCCGAACATCAAGGTCCTCTACTCCTTCGGCGGCTGGACCTGGTCGGGCGGCTTCGGGCAGGCGGCGGCCAACCCCACCGCGTTCGCGAACTCCTGCTACAACCTGCTGAAGGACCCGCGCTGGGCCGACGTGTTCGACGGCATCGACATCGACTGGGAGTACCCGAACGCCTGCGGCCTGAGCTGTGACACCAGCGGTGCGGCGGCGTTCAAAAACCTGATGGCGGCCCTGCGGGCCAGGTTCGGCTCCAACTACCTCGTCACCGCCGCGATCACCGCGGACGGCACGAGCGGCGGCAAGATCGACGCCGCCGACTACGGCGGTGCGGCGCAGTACCTCGACTGGTACAACGTCATGACCTACGACTACTTCGGCGCCTTCGCCGCGCAGGGCCCGACGGCACCGCATTCACCGCTCACCTCCTACTCCGGCATCCCCACCGCCGGGTTCTACTCCGACGCGGCCATCCAGAAGCTCAAGAGCAAGGGCGTGCCGGCGAGCAAGCTCCTGCTGGGCATCGGCTTCTACGGCCGCGGCTGGACCGGCGTCACCCAGAGCGCGCCCGGCGGCACCGCCACCGGCGCCGCGCCCGGCACGTACGAGGCGGGCATCGAGGACTACAAGGTCCTCAAGACGAGCTGCCCGGCCACCGGCACGGTCGCCGGCACCGCCTACGCCAAGTGCGGCTCGAACTGGTGGAGCTACGACACCCCCGCCACGATCGGCGGCAAGATGACCTACGCCAAGAACCAGGGTCTCGGCGGGGCCTTCTTCTGGGAGTTCAGCGGCGACACCTCCAACGGTGAACTGATCACGGCCATGGCCGGCGGCCTCAGGTGACGCGGCCCAACGGACCCAAGTAACCGCTTCGACCCGATCGGGGCCCCCGCGCGTCTCGCGTGGGGGCCCTGATGATCCGGCCATCCCGGCTAAACCTTCGCTTATGGTGGCATTTATGGACGCGACGAGGACGATCGTAGAAACGGTCGGCAGGCTGCGGCAGCGCCGCACCGCGCCGCTCGTGCTGGAACTGGACCTGACCGAAGGGCTGTCGGAAGGCCCGCCCGCCGACCCCGTCACCGCCCTGCTGTCCATGCGCAAGACGCGCCTCGCCGAGGTGCTGTCGGGCCTGCGTCGCGCCCGCAAGGACCCTCGCGTCACCGCGCTGATCGTCAGGATCGGCGGCAACCCCCTCGGCCTCGGCACGGTGCAGGAGCTGCGCACGGCCGTGGTCAAGCTGCGCGCCGCGGGCAAGCGGACCGTCGCGTTCGCCGAGACGTTCGGCGAGTTCGGCGCCGGCACGGTGCCCTACTACCTGGCCAGCGCCTTCGAGCGGGTCTACCTCCAGCCCTCCGGCGACGTGGGCCTGACCGGGGTGGCGCTGGAGCAGCGGTTCCTGCGCGACGCGCTCGCCAAGGCCGGGGTGGAGTATCAGATCGGCCAGCGGCACGAGTACAAGACCGCGGCCAACACCTTCACCCAGAACCACATGACCGACGCCCACCGCGAGTCGGCCGGGCGCATCGCCGAGTCGGTCACCGAGCAGATCGTCGCCGGCCTCGCCGAAGGCCGCGGCCTCGACCCCGAGCGGGTGCGCGAGCTGATCGACCAGGGCCCGTTCATCGGGTCGGAGGCCGTCGAGGCCGGGCTCGTGGACGGGCTGAAGTATCGCGACGAGGTCTACGCCGAGACCGTCGACGACGGCGCGCACCTGCTCTACGTGTCGCGCTACGCCAAGAGCGCGCTGTCCGGCCGGCTCCCCCACCCCGGGGCGGCCACGGTCGCCCTGGTCCACGGCAGCGGCATGATCCGTCTCGGGCGCAGCGGACGCTCACCGCTGGGCGGCGGGGGCGCCATGGGCTCCGACACCATCTGCGCCGCCCTGCGCTCGGCCCGCCGGGACGAGAAGGTCAAGGCCATCGTGTTCCGCGTGGACAGCCCCGGCGGGTCGTACGTCGCCTCCGACGCGATCTGGCGGGAGGTCGTGCTGGCGCGCCGGGCGGGCAAGCCGGTCATCGTGTCGATGGGCGACGTGGCGGCCTCCGGCGGCTACTTCGTGTCGATGGCCGCCGACGTGATCGTGGCCCAGCCGGGCACGCTGACCGGCTCGATCGGCGTGTTCGGCGGCAAGCCCGTCGTCGGCGAGCTGCTCGGCAAGCTCGGCGTGGTGACCGAGTCGGTCGCCGAGGGCGCCAACGCCGGGATGTTCTCACCGTCCACCGCGTTCTCCGACGACCAGTGGGAGCGGGTGAACGCCTGGCTCGACCGCATCTACGACGACTTCGTGGGCAAGGTGGCGCAGGGCCGCGACCTCACCAAGGAGCGGGCGCACGAGCTGGCCAGGGGCCGGGTGTGGACCGGCGCCGACGCCAGGGCGGCCGGCCTCGCCGACGAGCTCGGCGGCCTGGAGGACGCCCTCTCGCTGGCCCGTCGCCGGGCCGGGCTGCCCGACGACACCCCCGTACGGACCTATCCCCGCATGCACCCCTTGGAGCGGCTGCGCCCGCCGGAGTCCAGCGAGGACAAGTCGGCCGCGCTCGCCCGGGTGCGCCTGGAGGCGTGGGGGCCGCTGGCGCGGATGGCCGGGCAGCTCGGCCTCCCGGCGTACGGACCGCTCGTGCTGCCAGGCCACTGGACGATCCGCTGACGCGGTCCCCGGTCGTGCACGCTCCCTGCCGACGGGGTCAACTCTGGACGAGCCGGTAGCGGGAGCGCAGCCGTACGAGCGGGGCCCTGGAGGCGTCGACGTAGTCGACCCCGAGGACCTCCCCGATGAACAGCGTGTGATCGCCGGCCGGGACGACCTGGATCGTCTCGGCCTCGATCGCCGCCGCTCCGCGCTCCACGACCAGCGCCTCGCTGTGCGCGCCGCGGTGGTGGGCCACCCCGGCCAGCAGGAGCCGGGCGCCCGGCCGTCCGGCCGTGGCGAACCTGGAGGCGACCGCCTGCTGGCCGTCCGTGAGGACGCTCGCGGCCCAGCGGTCCCTGCGCAGCAGCACCTCGGCGAGATAGCCGGCCGAGTCGAGGCTGATCAGCACGAGCGGCGGGTCGAGCGACACCGACATCAGGGTCGCGACCGTCGTGCCCAGGTCGTCGCGGTCGTCCTTGACCGTCACGACCGCCACGCCCGCGGCGAGCTGCCCCATGGCCTCGGTGAACAGTCCCTGCCCAGGTCCCACACCCGGCTCCTTCCCTTCCGGCGTGTGACTGTGCCACCGGTGGCCGGGACGCGCAACCGATCTCCTGACCGCGCGTACGGGGGCTGTCCCTGCCCACCGTCCGCCAGGAGAGGAGACGGCCACCCCACGCGCCTGTTCGGGGACTCCCCCTCGAACCCCGGGAATGTCATCCGGGAGGACGCCCTCGTGGCGAGGCGGGCTGGGAGGTGTCTCATGAGGAACACGACGAGGCTCACGGTGGCCCAGGCGCTGGTGCGGTTCCTGGCGCGGCAGTGGACCGAGCGCGACGGTGTGGAGCGTCGGCTGATCGCCGGGTGCATGGGCATCTTCGGGCACGGCAACGTCGCGGGCATCGGCCAGGCCCTGGCCGAGCAGGGCGCGGGCACCCGCGATCCGCTGCCCTACTACCCGGCCCGCAACGAGCAGGCCATGGTGCACACGGCCGTCGGCTACGCCCGGCAGTCCGACCGGCTGTCCACGCTCGCCTGCACCAGCTCGATCGGGCCGGGCGCCACCAACATGGTCACCGGGGCGGCGCTGGCCACCATCGACCGGCTGCCGGTGCTGCTGCTGCCCGGCGACCTGTTCGCCACCCGGGTCTCCTCGCCGGTGCTGCAGGAGCTGGAGGACCCCCGGTCGTACGACGTGAGCGTCAACGACTGCCTCAAGCCCGTCAGCCGCTTCTGGGACCGGGTCAACCGGCCCGAGCAGCTTCCGGCGGCGCTGCTGGGGGCCATGCGGGTGCTCGCCGACCCCGCCGAGACCGGGGCGGTGACGCTGGCGCTGCCGCAGGACGTGCAGGCCGAGGCGTACGACTGGCCCGAGGAGCTGTTCGCCCGCAGGGTCTGGCACGTGGCCCGGCCGGTTCCCGAACCCGCCGCCCTGACCAGGGCCGCCGGGCTGCTGCGCGGCTCGCGCCGCCCGCTGATCGTCGCCGGGGGCGGGGTCAGGTACAGCGGCGCCTGCGCCGAGCTGGCCCGCTTCGCCCGCCGCCATGGCGTGCCGGTGGCCGAGACCCAGGCCGGCAAGGGCGCGGTGCCGTACGACCATCCGTGCGCGGTCGGCGCGATCGGGCACACCGGGACCCGCGCGGCCGACACCCTGGCCCGCGAGGCCGACCTGGTCATCGGGGTCGGCACCCGCTACAGCGACTTCACCACCGCCTCGCGGACGCTGTTCCGGCAGGCCGGGTTCCTCAACGTCAACGTGGCGGCGTTCGACGCGGCCAAGCACGCGGCCGAGACGCTCGTCGCGGACGCGCGGGAGGCCCTGAGGGCGCTCGACGACGTGGACTGGCGGGCCGACCCCCGCTGGACGGCCCGGGCGGCCGAGCTGGCGGCCTCGTGGCAGGCCGAGACCGACCGGTTCTACGGCGGGACCGAGCTGACCCAGCCGGTGGTGCTCGGCGTCCTCAACGCGGTCGCCGCGGGCGGGGTGGTGGTCACCGCGGCCGGGTCGATGCCGGGCGACCTGCACCGGCTCTGGCGGGCCTCCGGCCCCGGGCAGTATCACGTCGAGTACGGCTACTCCTGCATGGGCTACGAGATCGCCGGAGGTCTGGGGGTGAAGCTCGCCGCCCCGGAGCGTGAGGTGTTCGTGCTCGTCGGCGACGGGTCCTACCTGATGATGGCCCAGGAGATCGCCACCGCCGTGCAGGAGGACGTGAAGCTCGTCATCGTCCTGGTGGACAACCACGGCTTCGCCTCGATCGGCGCGCTGAGCGAGTCGGTCGGCGCGCTCCGGCTCGGCACCGCCTACCGCACGCGCGGCCCGGACGGCCGGCTCGACGGGGAGCGGCTGCCGGTGGACCTCGCCGCCAACGCCGCCAGCCTCGGGGCCGGTGTGCTGACGGCGGCCGATCCGCGGACCCTGCGGGCCGCGCTCCTCAGGGCCGTCGCGTCCCCCCGCACGACCGTGGTCCACGTCGAGACGGTCCCCGGCCCCGCACCCGCCGCCGAGGCGTGGTGGGACGTGCCGGTGGCCGAGGTGTCCGGGCTCGCCGAGGCGCGCGCCGCGCGCGAGCGCTACGACGAGGCCAAGCGGGAGCAGCGGCCCTATCTCTGACGGGGTGGACGCTCGCGTTCGCCGGTCCCCTCGACGTCATCGACCGTCGGGTGCGCGCAGACGAACGCCCCCCGGTTCGGAGCGTGAGCCATGCTCCACCGGGAGGCGTTCGTCTACATGCTCCGTGTCGGAGCAGCGTTCACATGCTCGCTCCGCTCAGAGCAGGCCGTTCTGCGTGAGCCAGTCCTTGGCCACCACGGGCGGGTCGTCCTTGTCGACGGAGATCCGCTTCATGAGACCGACCAGCGTCTCGGTGTCCAGCTTGGCGGAGACCGCGTTCAGCGTGGAGGTCACGGTGTCGTTGACCCCGGCCTTGTAGACGAGGGGCGTCACGTTCTCCGAGCCGAAGGCGTTCTTGTTGTCCTGGAGCGGCACGAGGTCGTTCAGCACGATCTTGGGGTCAGTGGTGAACACGTTGCCCACCTGGACCGTGCCGCTCTTGATCGCGTCAGCGGTGGTGTCGCCGGTGGGCTTCCACTGCTTGAACTCCAGGCCGTAGACGTTCTTGAAGTTCTCCTCCTGACGCTCCTTGAACTCCGGCGGACCGCCGACGACGAAGTCCTTGCCCACCTTGGCGAGGTCCTCGATGGTGCTGAGCTTGTACTTGTCGGCCGTGGCCTTGGTGACCGTGAGCGAGTTGTTGTCCTCGGCCGCCGCGGGCTCCAGCACCTCCAGCTCCGCGGGCAGCTTGGCTTTCAGGCCCGCGAGGATCTCGTCCTGGGTCCTGGCCGTGCTCGACTTGTCGACGAACGCCAGCAGCGACCCGGCGTATTCGGGCAGCACGGTCAGGCCGCCGCTCTTGACCTGGTCGTAGACGACCTCGCGGCTGCCGATGTTGGGCTTCTCCTCGACCGTGACCCCCTTGGCCTGGAGGGCCTGGGCGTACATCGAGGCGAGCAGGACGCTCTCGGGGAAGTTGAAGGAGCCGACGACGACCTTCGCGGCGGCGGCGTCGCCCGCGCCCGACGCGGACGGGGCGGCGGAGGCGGTCGTGGAGAGGGGGTCGGAGCCCCCGCAGGCCGATAACGTGAACGCCGCGGTCAGGGCGACCACCGCGACGCCGAAGATTCGTCTCATACGAAAAAATCCCTTCATTATAGGGCGGTAATATCGAGATTAGCGGATCTGACGGACACCGGGCGAGACGGCCACCCGGTCGAGCAGGAGGAAGGCGAACTGGACGGCCAGGGCGAGCGCGGCCACCAGGACCGCTCCCCCGATCACGTCCGCATAGGTCTTGGTGGCCAGGCCGTCGATGATGAACCGGCCGAGCCCGCCCAGCCCGACGAACGCCGCGACGGTGGCGGTCGAGACGACCTGGACGGCGGCGAGGCGCAGGCCCAGCAGGATCAGCGGCAGCGCGACGGGGGTCAGCGTCTGGAGCAGCACCTGACGTCCCCGCAGACCCATGCCGTAGGCGGCGTCGCGCAGGTCGGCGTCCACCCCCCGCACGCCCTCGTACGTATTGACCAGGATGGGCGGGATCGCCAGCACGACCAGCGGGATCAGCACCGGCAGCACGGTGCCCACGCCCGCCAGCAGCACCACGAGCACGAGCAGGCCGAGCGTCGGCAACGCCCGGGCGGCGTTCGCCGCGATCACGACGAGCAGCGCGCCGCGGCCGGTGTGGCCGATGAGCATGCCGAGCGGCACGGCGATCAGCGCCGCGATGAGGAAGGCCGCCGCCGAGAACTCCAGGTGCTCAAGCAGCCGGGCCGGGATGCCGTCCGGGCCCGACCAGTGCGCCGCGTCGCCGAAGAAGCCGGCCAGCCAGTTCACGCCGTCCTCCTCGCCCGGGACCAGGGGGTCAGCAGTCGCTGGGCGAGCACGAGCAGCCCGTCGGCGAGCACGGCGAGCAGGACGATGAGCGCGATCCCGACCACGATCGGCGTGTAGAACTGCCGCTGCCAGCCGTCGATGAACAGGTTGCCCAGCCCGCCCTGTCCGATGAGCGCGCCCACGCTGACCAGGCTGATGCTGGAGACGGTCGCGACCCGCAGCCCGGCCAGGACCACCGGCACCGCCACCGGCAACTCGACCCTGAGCAGCCGGCGCGCGGGCCGGAACCCCATCGCCACCGCCGACTGCCGCACGGGATCGGGCACCGAGGCCAGGCCGTCCACCACGGCGGGGATCAGGACCGCGAGCGCGAAGAACGTCAGCGGGATGACGACGGTCGACCGGGTGAGCCCGGTGACCGACAGGAAGATCGAGAACAACACCAGGGACGGCAGCGAGTAGGTGACGTTCATCAACGCGGCCGTCGGCTGGTAGAGCCAGCGCCAGCGCACACAGGCCAGGCCCAGCGGCAGAGCCACGACCAGCCCGAACAGCACGGGCAGGAAGGCCATCACGATGTGGTTCTCCAGCAGGGCGCTGATCGCGGTGGGGCCTCCGTTGGCCCAGTTGCGCGCGATCCAGTCCCAGCGGACCAAAGGCTCGTCGGTCACGCCGGCGCCCCCTCGGAGTCGCCGGCGCCGGAGGAGGAGCCGCCGCCCGATCCGCCGGGGGCGGGGCCCGTTGCGGGCGGCGCGTACTCGCCGAGCAGCTTGTCGATCGAGTCCCGGCCGGCCACGCCGCGCACGCGGCCCTCCTCGTCCACCGCGACCGCGGTGCCGTTGGGCGACAGCAACGCCGCGTCGAGCGCCACGCGCAGCGAGTCGGTCTCGGGATTGAAGGTGCCGTACGCCGCGAGCCCGTCCGCGGTCCGCCAGCCGAGCGCCCTGCCGTCCTCGTCGATCACCAGATCGGACGGCGACGGGCTCAGCCGCATCTCCTTGGCCGAGATGAACGACAGCCGCCGGATGCCGCGGTCGCGGCCGAGGAACTCGCGGACGAAGTCGTCGGCGGGCTCGGTGAGCAGCGTGGCCGGGCCGGCCATCTGGGCCAGCCGCCCGCCGACGCGCATGACGGCCACCGTGTCGCCGAGCTTGACCGCCTCGTCGATGTCGTGGGTGACGAACACGATCGTCTTGCGCAGCTCCAACTGCAGCCGCAGTAACTCGTCCTGGAGGCTGGCCCGCACGATCGGGTCGACGGCGCTGAACGGCTCGTCCATGAGCAGCACCGGCGGGTCCGCCGCGAGCGCCCGCGCGACGCCGACGCGCTGCTGCTGCCCTCCGGAGAGCTGGAAGGGGAAACGGCCGGCCAGGGCGGGGTCGAGCCCGACCAGTTCGAGCAGCTCCATCGCGCGGCTGCGGGCCTTCTTCTTGCTCCAGCCCAGCAGGTACGGCACCGTCGCCACGTTGTCCACGATCTTGCGGTGCGGGAACAGGCCCGCCTGCTGGATCACGTACCCGATGCCGCGGCGGAGCGTCGGCGGGTCGATCTCGCGCACATCCTGACCGTCCAGCGTGATCCGGCCGGAGGTGGCGTCGATCATGCGGTTGATCATCCGCAGCGACGTGGTCTTGCCGCAGCCGGAGGGGCCGACGAACACGGTGATCGCACCCGTGGACGCCTCCAGGCTGAGGCCGTCAACGGCCACCGTTCCGTCCCGGTAGCGCTTGGTGACGTCTTCGAACG
Organism: Microbispora bryophytorum; assembly: GCF_006874465.1. Taxonomy (GTDB): domain Bacteria; phylum Actinomycetota; class Actinomycetes; order Streptosporangiales; family Streptosporangiaceae; genus Microbispora; species Microbispora bryophytorum. The sequence goes on from NZ_VIRL01000009.1 coordinate 238,043, forward strand.
TGATCACGCCATCTCGCCCTTCGAAAGAGTGTGCGATCAAGTCAACACCAAGGGGGCCACTCGCTCTTCCCCGTTAACCCCCCGGATATCCAACGCGACCCGTTCCGGACACTCCCCCCGGCGGCCAGCCTACGGTGGGATGCTCCGATATCCGGGCCTAGATATCTATCAATAGGGCATCTCATGATGCGGGGCGTGGCGATGTGTTGGCATGATTACTCTCACGTCTCTCCCGTCCCTCCGCCGCGTCCCTCAGACAAGGACCAGCCACGAAACTCAGAGGAGCCCGGTCGTGACTGCACCGCTCACCGGTCAGCGCTCCAGGAGCGAGCTGATCGCCGAGCTCTACGAGCGTCACGCGGCGGGTCTGTTCGCGTACTGCCACGACCAGCTCGGCGAGACCACGTCCGCCGCCGACGCCGTGGTGGCCGTCTTCACCGCCGCTCCGACCGCCGAGCCGTCCTCGCGCGCCGCGCTGTACGCGCTGGCACGCCGGGAGATCTACCGCCGGGACGTCAGCTACGCGCTGCCCGCCGTCGACTCCATCGCCGACCCCGCCACCGCCTTGATCGAGCGGGTGTTCCGGGACATCCGGCCGCACCAGCGTGAGGTCCTGCTCCTGCCGGAGATATGCGGCCTGACGGCGCCCGAGCTGGCGCAGGTCCTCGACGTGGCGGCCGACACCGCCGAGGAGCTGATCGCGGCGGCGACGCGCCGCTTCGCCCAGACGCTGGAGACCGCGGTCACCGCCGCGAGGTCGGCGCCGTTCGTGCCCGCCTCCGTCACGGAGGTCTACGACGCCATCGGCGTCTCCCCCGTCGGCGACGTGCTGGCCCGGCTGCCCTGGCGCCGACCGGCCGCGTCCGTGCGCGACCGGGTGCTGGCGGCGCTGCCGTACGAGGAGCCGGGGAGCGCCACGACGGGCGGGGAACCGTCGTCCGGGCTGATGACCAAGAGGCTGTGGCCGACCACTCCGACCTGGCCGCTGCCGCTGAGCGACCCCGACCAGGTCACCAACACGTGCGTGGTCAAGACCGACGCCATCGCGCAGCCGCAGGGCCCCCGGCGCAGGGCCAAGCACGAGGCGACGACCGAGCCCATGCCCCGGTTGCGCGGGGCGCTGCTGAGCTCGCTCGGCGAGGGCCGGCTGCGCAGGAAGCGCGCCGGGCGTCCGACGCCCGTGAAGCAGCAGGGGTCTCCGGCCGCGCCCCTGGAGCCACCGGGCTCCCCGGCCGCGCCCGTGCAGCCGCAGGCGTCCCCGGCCGTGCCCGTGCCCCCTGCCGCTCCCGTGCCCCCTGCCGCGCGCATGCAGCCGCAGGAGTCCGCGCGGACCGCGCCCGCCATGCCGCCACCTGCCCCGGACGTCGCGAAGATCACCGCCGAACCGTTCGACGCCTTCGGCACCACCGCTTCCTCCCACCGTGTCGATCCGTTCGACGCCTTCGGGGCCGCCTCGCCCCCCACGGAACCGTTCGACGCCTTCGGCAGCGCCTCGCCCCCGGCAGAACCGTTCGACGCCTTCGGCAGCGCCTCACCCCCGGCAGAACCGTTCGACGCCTTCGGGACCGCCTCACCCCCCACAGAACCCTTCGACGCCTTCGGCAGCGCCTCACCCCCCACAGAACCCTTCGACGCCTTCGGCAGCGCCTCACCCCCCACAGAGCCGTTCGAGGCCCTCGACAGCGCCTCGCGCCCGGCGGAGCCGTTCGACGCCTTCGAGGTTGCCGGCACGCCCCGCCCGGCCGAGCCGTTCGACGCCTTCGAGGTTGCCGGTACGCCCCGCCCGGCGGAGCCGCTGGACACGTTGTTCGACACGCTCCGCTTCGCCGTGCCCTTCGACGCGTTCCATGCGGTCGAGGCGGCGGAGACGGCCGAAAATGCTCGGCAGGCCGAGCACACCGGCGCTTTCCCCCGGACCGAGGAGCCGTCCGAAGAATCTCCGGTGACGCCGCCCTCCGAGGCGCTTTTCCCGGCCGCTCCCCCCGTGGAGGCGTTCACATCCGCGCCGCAGGAGGCCGAGCGACCGGCCGGGCCTTTCCTCGCAGCCGAGCCTCTCCGCGTGGCCGAGCCTTTCCACGCGGCCGAGCCTTTCCACGCGGCCGAGGAGCCGCCGGCGGAGACGGGCGGCGCGCGTGCGGCCGAGACGCCCGCGATGGCGATCGACACCCCGGTCCACCCCGTCGCGGCGGCCCTCGCCCCTCAGATCGCCGCCTCCCGCCGTACGGACCGCACGCACACGGCAGGCAAGAGCACGGCAGGCAAGAGCACGGCGGGCAGGAGCACGGGCAGCAAGCACGCCGGCAAGTCGTCCGGTGGCGGCAACGGCGCGAGCAAGGGCGCAAGCAAGAGCGCGAGCAAGAGCATGCGCAAGGGCCGGCGAGGCAAGGGCGACCGGCACTACGACTGGCTGTGGGAGACCGTCGGCATCGTGATCTGCCTGATCATCGCGCTGATCGTCTTCTTCTACGTGCCGACGGTCTTCACCCCCTGACCCCGGAGCGCCCCTTCCGCCACGCGCGTGTTCATCGTGACGGTCCGGGCGGCGGCCGGCGCGTCGGGCACGCCCGGCCGGCCAAGATCCGTCGACGCCCGCGACCTGCCGGTTCAGCAGTTCGTCAGGGACCTGCCTGGGGGCCGAAAACGCGCCCAGAACCGCAAACTAGAACGGATTTCAATGCCCGTCCGGAGGGATACTCCGGGACCGGCGACGACGCGCGGCTGAACAGACAAGTCATACAGCCGCCAGCACTTCTGTGACTGATGGGTAACCATCCGGAAGGAGTGCAAATCAGATAACGTGTTCCTATGCGCACTTCGCGTGCAGTCGCCGACGCCACGCCGCCGCTCCCCGAAGGCCCCTCCACCACGGGCAGCCATCCGGCCCCGGCCACCCCCGGGGTTCGCACCCGGAGCCAGCACCAACGGCGCCGGCGCATCGTCCAGGCGGCGGCCGCTCTCGCCTCCCGCGGAGGCGTCGAGGCGATGCAGATGCGCACGGTCGCCGAGCGCGCGGGCGTCGCCCTGGGAACGCTTTACCGCTACTTCCCCTCCAAGATGGACCTGGTCGTGGCGGTGGTCGGCGAGGAGATCGACCTGCTGGAGTCCAGTATCGAGCGGCGGCCGCCGCACGCCGCCCACCCCGCCGGCCGCGCGGTCGACGTGCTGATGCGGGCCACCCGTGGCCTGATGCGCGAGCCGGAGCTCGCCGACGCGCTGATCCGCTCCCTGATCATGGCGGAGGTGGAGGCGCCGTTCGGCGACCGGATGGCGAGCCTGCTGCTGCGCGTCGCCACCGACGGCCGCACCGTGAGCCTTCCCGCCGAGGACCAGCTCGCGCTCACCGGCTCCCTGACGGGAGTCTGGGTGCAGGAATTGCTGGAGATGCTGCGGGGGCGGCGCACTTACGAGCAGATCCAGCACCGCATCGAGATCGCCGCCGAGCGACTGCTGACGGGTTTCTAGATTTTCCTTCTATTGGTGACCACGTTTTCCCGCATCTCGGCGTCGACCGTCGAATAACGATCAGTGAGATCGCCGAGCCGGATTGGCCTCGTTCGCGCATTCGTCCCCATGCGACGAGAACAGGTTCCAGCTCTGTTGGATCTCCTTCCGGCGGGAAGGCCGTCGACCTCTCATGATCTTCTCAAGCGCGACAGGACCAGTCGATCGGGCCGCCATCGGCCCCTTCCGGCCGCCGGGTGCGGGAGACGGGCGACGGGCGACGGGCGACGGCCCAGCGGCCCATGCCCTGATGGGCGATCAGGACCTCGCCGTACAATTCCCCGGGGGCGGGCTGAGCGCGGCCCCGGGCGAAGGCGCGCGGCAGGGGGACGGGGCATGGCGGTCACCGACGCGGCGATCAGCAGCATCAAGGACATGATCCTCTCGGGTGAGCTGGGTCCGGGCGACCGGCTGCCCCGGGAGGCGGACCTGGCCGAGCGGCTGGGGCTGTCGCGCAACTCGCTTCGGGAGGCGGTCCGCGCGCTGGCCCTGATCAACGTGCTCGACGTGCGGCAGGGCGACGGCACCTATGTCACCAGCCTGGAGCCGGGCCTGCTGCTGGACGCCCTGTCGTTCGTGGTCGGCTTCCACCAGGACGACACCGTCCTGCAGTTCTTCGAGGTGCGGCGCATCCTCGAACCCGCGGCCACCGCGATGGCCGCGACCCGGATGACCGACGAGGACATCGCCGAGCTGCGCGGCATCCTCGACACGTTCCCCGAGCAGCCGAGCACGGAGGATTTCGTCGCCAACGACCTGCGGTTCCACCAGCGGATCGCCGAGGGCGCCGGCAACCCCGTGCTCAGCTCGCTCATCGAGAGCATCTCCGGCCCGACCGCGCGGGCCCGCATCTGGCGCGGCCTCACCCAGGAGGGCGCGGCCGAGACGACGCGGGCGCAGCACGCCGCCATCTTCGAGGCCATCGCGGGCCGCCGGCCGGAGATCGCCCAGGCCTGGGCCGCCGTCCACATCGCGGGCGTCGAGGAGTGGCTGCGCCGCGCGCTGTGACGGCGGGCGGGAGGTCCACCGGCCTCGGCCAGGCCTGGTCACTGCGCCCGAAGGAACCCCCGGTCCTCGCGAAGCCCGCTGCCCTCGCGCCCGGTGAACGTGTGCCGACAGGACGCTAGGCGCGGAATTCGTGCGCTTCGACGAGGGACTTCGGCGCGGTGAGGCACCACGCCTCGGTGACCAGCTCGAACAGCTCATCAGCGTCGATCTTCGCGAGATGGACCACGACCCAGCCGAAACGTCCGGCGGTGAACTGCGGCTCGAACACCTCGGGCCGTTCGGCCACCAGCGCGATCTGCTCCTCGATCGTCGCCTTGAGGCCCACCGTCTCGGTGCGCTCCCACAGATAGCCGAAACCCTTGCCACGCACCTTGAACGAGATCCAGTCGCCGTCCTCGCCCTTGCTCACCTCGGGCAACCGGTCCAGCATGGCGAGAAACCCCTCAACGCTCACACCCATGCGCCCAGTCGTACCAGAGCCCCCCGACAATGCGGCGGCGGCGATCCGTCACCTCCGGGCCGCTTGACGGACCATCGCGTCCGTAATAGAACACGTTCCAGAAAGCATGCGGGCGAACGCGTGACCGAGCCACTCGCCGAGCGCCGGTAGAGCGATCGCCCCTCTTACCAAGGGCAGCCGAACCCGATTAGGTAGGTGCCATGGAAATCAACCTCGTCGACAAGGACCGCTACGCGCAGAGCGGGGTGCCGTACGACCAGCTCCGCTGGCTCAGGGACAACGCGCCCGTCTACCGGCACGAGGGGCAGGGCGACTGGCCCGGATTCTGGGCGGTCACCAAGCACGCGGACGTCGTCCACGTCTCCCGTAACTCCGACCTGTTCTCCTCGGCACGGAAACTGGCGCTGTTCGACGAGATGCCCGAGGAGCAGCGCGAGGTCCAGCGGCTGATGATGCTCAACCAGGACCCGCCCGACCACACCCGGCGCCGCTCGCTGGTCAACCGCGGCTTCACCCCGCGCCAGATCGGGCGGCTGGAGGGGCACATTCGGGACATATGCCACGCCCTGATGGACGAGGTCCAGGACAAGCCCGGGGTCGACTTCGTCCGGGACATCGCCGCGCCGCTCCCGCTGTATGTGATCTGCGAGTTGCTCGGCGCGCCGGTCGAGGACCGGGACAAGATCTTCGAGTGGTCCAACCGCATGATCGGCAGCGACGATCCCGACTACTCCACCAGTCCGGATCAGGGGCGGGACGCCGCCCTCGAGGTCTACTCGTACGCCCACACGCTGGCCGCGGCGCGCAGGCAGGACCCGCGCGACGACATCGTCACCAAACTCCTGCAGCCCGACGAGGACGGGCAGACGCTGACCGAGGACGAGTTCGACCTGTTCGTCCTGCTGCTGATCGTGGCGGGCAACGAGACCACCAGGAACGCGGCCTCCGGGGGCATGCTGACCCTCTTCGAGCACCCGGACCAGTGGAAGCGGCTGGTGGACGACCCCTCCCTCTCCGGGACGGCCGCCGACGAGATCGTGCGCTGGGTGTCCCCGATCAACATCTTCCGGCGTACGGCCACGGCGGACACCGAGATCCGCGGTCAGAAGATCGCCGAGGGCGACAAGGTGGTGGTCTTCTACGCCTCGGCCAACCGGGACGAGGAGGTCTTCGAGCGGCCCGACGAGTTCGACATCGGCCGCTCCCCCAACCCGCAGATCGGCTTCGGCGGCGGCGGGGCGCACTTCTGCCTCGGCAATCACCTGGCCAAGCTGGAGCTTCGGGTGCTGTTCGAGGTGCTGGCCCAGCGTCTGCCCGGCATCCGGCAGAACGGCGAGGCGAGGCGGCTGAGGTCCAACTTCATCAACGGCATCAAAACCCTCCCCATCACCCCCCACCCCGCGTGATCTTGTAGTTTGTCGCACGTGGTGGCGCTGACCTGGCGCTTCGGTTGGCGTGATCTTGCACATCCTCCCGCCACACTCCCCCGACCTGCACGAATGCCGCACTTGACCTTGCAGTGAGTTATCCACAGGGCACGGGGAACCTGCGTCGAGGAGCGACACGCGCCCGCACGATCTGAGCCATGGAGGAGTATCTTTCGTCGCCACTCGCCCCCGCGTACGGCCTGGGCCGGCACGACCTGTCGCGACTGGTCGCCACCGGCAGGTTCTGGCGGCCCACTCGTGGGGGCTATTACGCGGGCCCCGACCCCCGAGCCCTCGCCGTACGCGCACACACGCTCGGCATCACGTCCCGGGACGTCGTCGCGTGCCGCAGGACGGCCGCCTGGCTCTGGGGGCTCGACGTGCTGCCGCCCGGAAAACGACAGGACGAGTGGCCCGTCGAGGTCGTCGTACCGGGAGGCGCCCGTACGCCCCCGCGCAGAGCACACGTGGTCGGACGGCAGAGCGATCGGCTGCCGCCCGGCGACGTCACCTCGGTCGGAGGAGTCACGGTGACGACGCAGGAGCGTACGGCGCTCGACTGCGCCCGCTGGCTGCCGCGTCTGGAGGCCGTCGCGGCGCTCGACCAGTTCCTCGCGCGCGGGGTGGCGAGGGAACGGCTGCGTGCGCGAGCGGCGGAGCTCAGCGGGCGACGGAACGCGAGGCGACTGCGCGAGGCCATCGCCCTCGGTGATGCCGGTGCGCAGAGCCCGCCGGAGAGCTGGGTCAGAGTCCTCGTCGTCGACGCCGGGCTTCCCCGCCCGCGGCCGCAGGTCCGCGTGGAGCTACCGGAGAAGCGCGTCGCCTACCTGGACATGGGCGTCGAACGGTACCGCGTCGGCATCGAGTACGACGGCCACGACCACCACAGCAGCGTCGAGGACAGGGCTCACGACGAGTGGAGGCGAGCGCAGATCCGCCGCCTGGGGTGGCGGCTGGTGATCGTCCGGAAGAACGAGCTGTTCGGCAGCCCCGCGACCTTCCTCGAACGCGTCGCGGAACGGCTGTGGGAGAGTGGCTGGCGGCCGACTCCGGGAGAGTCCCTGCGACTGCAGCGCCAGCTTCGCCTGCTCGGCAGCCCCGAGGCACGCTATCGGCGGTACGCGGCTTGATCCCCGCCTGACCTGACCGCCGCCCGCGTACGGCTGGCCTCGTACGCGGGCACAGTCATGCCCGAAACCGATGCAAGATCACGAGCGGAATCGGCGCACGTCAGCGGCACATCAGGCCGAAAACTGCATGATCATGGAGGGCGGAAGCCCAGGCCTGCGCCGCCGCCTGCGACAAACTACAAGATCACGGCGGGTGAGGACTGGGGAGGACGGGGGGTTATGTCCAGGAGGAGTCTTGTTCGGGGTCGCCGCCGTCGGCGAGCAGGCGCAGGTCGGCCTCGACCATCGTCGCCACGAGTTCCTCGAACGACACCGTCGGCTCCCAGCCGAGCTGGGTGCGGGCCTTCTTCGGGTCCGCGCACAGCAGATCGACCTCCGCCGGACGGTGCAGGGACGTGTCGCAGACGACGTGCCGCTCCCAGTCCAGATCGGCGGCGGCGAACGCCGCCTCGACCAGCTCGCGCACGGAGTGCGTGCGCCCGGTGCCGATGACGTAGTCCTCTGGGTCGGCGGCCGACAGCATCATGTGCATGGCCCGGACGAAGTCGCCGGCGTACCCCCAGTCGCGCCGCGCCTCCAGGTTGCCCAGGCGCAGTTCCGCGGCCATGCCGAGCTTGATCCGCGCGACCCCGAGCGAGACCTTGCGGGTGACGAACTCGGCCCCCCGCCGGGGCGACTCGTGGTTGAACAGGATGCCCGACACCGCGAACATCCCGTACGACTCGCGGTAGTTCTGCGTGAGGAAGTGCCCGTACGCCTTGGCCACGCCGTACGGCGACCTGGGGTGGAAGGGGGTGCGTTCGGTCTGCGGCGTCTCCCTGACCTGGCCGAACATCTCCGAGGACGACGCCTGGTAGAAGCGGATCTGCCCGGCCGACGAGCCGCGCGAGGCGGTGATCCCCGAGCAGACGCGGATGGCCTCCAGCACGCGGAGCACGCCCATGCCGGTCACCTCGGCGGTCAGCTCGGCCTGCTCCCACGACATGGGCACGAACGAGATGGCGCCCAGGTTGTAGACCTCGTCCGGCTGCACCTTCTCCACCGCCGAGATCAGCGACCCCTGGTCGAGCAGGTCGCCGCGGACCAGCCGTACGTCCTGCAGGAGCCGGCGCACGCGCGGGACGCGGGGGTTGGCCTGCCCGCGGACCAGGCCCCAGACCTCGTATCCCTCGCTCAGCAGGTGCTCTGCGAGATAGGAGCCGTCCTGACCGGTGATGCCGGTGATCAGCGCACGCCTGGCCAACGGATCCTCCTCGTAGCGCCCAACTTGGCCTATGAGAGGCGAATGTACCGCCCTGCCCGCCCGCGCCTACATACACGCTCCTAGAACGCGTTACACCGAATCTCGTTCGGGTAAGCCAACGCCCCAGGTCGGGCAGGGTGAGAGTCGATCGAGGACCCTTTCCACCTCAGCTACCCCATACAACGGCAAATGGTAGTGTTCCTGGCAGCAGCCCCACGGGGGCACGGCGGGAAACCGGCTGGAAAGGGGTGCCTCTTGGCGGAGAGGCTGCGAGTCGCGCTGCTGTCCTACCGCAGCAAGCCCACCTGCGGCGGCCAGGGGGTGTACCTGCGCCACATAAGCCGCGAGCTCGTCGCTCTGGGCCACCACGTCGAGGTCTTCTCCGGCCAGCCCTACCCCGAGCTGGACGACGGTGTGATCCTCAACAAGGTGCCGAGCCTGGACCTCTACCGCGACGAGGATCCGTTCCGCACGCCGAAGCGCGACGAATACCGCGACTGGATCGACGCGCTCGAAGTCGCCACGATGTGGACGGCCGGCTTCCCCGAGCCGCTGACGTTCAGCCTGCGGGCCTACCGGGAGCTGAAGAGGCGGCGGGGCGACTTCGACGTCGTCCAGGACAACCAGACGCTGGGCTACGGCCTGCTCGGCATTCAGCGGCTGTTCCCCGTGGTCGGCACCATCCACCACCCCATCAGCGTGGACCGGCGGATCGAGCTGAAGGCCGCCAAGGGCTGGAAGCGGCTGTCGATGCGCCGCTGGTACGGCTTCGTGCGCATGCAGAGCATCGTCGCGCCCCGGCTGAGCCCGATCCTGACCGTCAGCGAGTCGTCGCTCGCCGACATCCACCGCGACTTCAACGTGCCGCAGTCCAACATGCGGCTGATCCCGCTCGGCGTCGACACGCGGTTCTTCCACCCCCGGCCGGCGTCGCCGAAGCGGGAGAACTCGATCGTCGCCGTGGCCAGCGCCGACTCGCCCATGAAGGGCGTGGCGACCCTGCTGCGGGCGGTCGCCAAGCTCGCCACCGAGCGCGAGGTCAACCTCACCGTGGTGAGCAGGCCCACCCCCGGAGGCCCCACCGAACAGCTCGTCAACGAGCTGTCGCTGCACGAGCGTGTGCGGTTCGTGCACGGCATCCCCGACGAGGAGCTGGCCGAGCTGATCGCCACCTCCGAGGTCGCGGTGGTCCCCTCGCTCTACGAGGGGTTCTCGCTGCCGGCCGTCGAGCACATGGCGTGCGGCACGCCGCTGGTCGCCTCGCGTACGGGCGCCCTGCCCGAGGTCGTCGGCGACGCTGCCGTGCAGGTCGCTCCGGGAGACCCCGAGGAGCTGGCCGCCGTGCTGCGCCGCCTGCTCGACTCCCCCGAGGAGCGCGCCGAGTTCGGCCGGCGCGGCTACGACCGCGTGATGGAGCGGTACGCCTGGCCGGTCGTCGCCCGCCGCACGGTCGAGGCCTACCACGAGGCCATCGCCGCCCGGCGCGCCTCCCGCTGAACGTCTCCCGGTGACTCCCCAGAAATCACGAAAGGCAGGCACCGCGTGCTGACCGTCGACTTCAACCGGCTGCCCGTCGGACCGGGCGACCGCGTCCTCGACCTCGGGGCCGGCGGTGGCCGGCACGCCTTCGAGGTGCTGCGCCGGGGCGCCGACGTGGTCGCCTTCGACATGGACGCCACCGAGATGGAGAGCGTGGCGGCCATGTTCGCGGCCATGGGCAAGGAGGGCGAGGTGCCGGCGGGCGCGACCGGGGACACCGTCGTCGGCGACGCCCTCGACATGCCGTTCCCCGACGCGTCGTTCGACCGCGTCATCGCCGCCGAGGTGCTTGAGCACATCCCCGACGACATGGCCGCGATGCGCGAGATCGTACGCGTGCTGAAGCCGGGCGGCCGCGCCGCGATCACGGTACCGAGCTTCCTGCCGGAGCGGATCTGCTGGGCCCTGTCGGAGGACTACCACACCGCCCCCGGCGGACATATCCGGATTTATACGTTGGCGGAGCTCCAGGCGAAGCTGAAGGCCTCGGGGCTTGAGGTCGGCGGGCACCACTACGCCCACGGCCTGCACTCGCCGTACTGGTGGATCAAGTGCGCGGTCGGGGTGAACGACGACCGGCATCCGCTGGCCAAGGCCTACCACGAGCTTCTCGTCTGGGACATCATGAAGCGTCCCCTCGCCACCCGGCTGGCCGAGGCCGTGCTCAACCCCCTGATCGGCAAGAGCGTCGTGGTCTACGTCCGGAAGCCCGCATGACGCGGGTGCCGGACCTTCCGGGGATCATCACCGCAGAGCAGGTCGTCCGTACGGCCGGGAGCATCGCCGCGATCCAGGACGACGAGGGCGGCGTCCCCTGGCCCGAGGGCCACATCGACGCGTGGAACCACATCGAGTGCCTGATGGCGCTGACCGTGGCCGGGCTGCGTGCCGAAGCCCGCAAGGGCTACGACTGGCTCGTACGGCACCAGCGGCCGGACGGCTCCTGGCCGATGAAGGTCCGCGACGGCGAGCCCGCCGAGGCGGCCAGCGAGTCGAACCACGCGGCGTACATCGCGGTGGGGGTCTGGCATCACCTGCTGGTGACCGGCGACGAGGACTTCGCCCGGGCGATGTGGCCGGTGGTGGCGCGGGCCCTCGATTTCGTCGTCGGCCTGCAGACCGCGCGCGGCGAGATCGTCTGGCAGCGCGACGCCGAAGGGCGGCCGGCGGACTACGCCCTGCTCACCGGGTGCTCGTCCATCCACCAGGGCCTGCGGTGCGGGGCGCTGCTCGCCGAGCGGCTGGGCGACCCGCAGCCCGACTGGGAGCTCGCCGCCGACCAGCTCGGCCACGTGATCGCCGATCATCCGGAGGCGTTCGCCGACAAGAGCCGGTTCTCGATGGACTGGTACTACCCCGTGCTCGGCGGCGCCGTGCGCGGGGACGCGGCGGCCCGGCGGTTCGACCAGGAGTGGGACACCTTCGTCGTGCCCGGCCTCGGCGCGCGCTGCGTCAGCGACCAGCCCTGGGTGACCGGCGCGGAGTCGTGCGAACTGGTGCTCGCGCTCGACGCCGCCGGGCAGCGGGACCGCGCGCTGGCGGTGTTCGCCGACATGCAGCACCTGCGCCACGAGGACGGCTCCTACTGGACCGGCTGGCAGTTCGTGAACGAGCGGCACTTCCCCGACGAGCGGTCGGGATACACGGCCGCCGCGGTGGTGCTCGCCGCGGACACCCTCGCCCGCGCGACCCCCGGCTCGGGGATCTTCCGTGACGCCGGCGGCCGGGAGGCCCGCATCACCGGCGAGTGCGGCTGCGAGCGCGCCCGCGCCTGACCGGACGGCGCGCACGGCCGAGCCGGGCTCCCGGCCGGGTTCGCCGTCAGACGCGCTCCAGCACGCGCAGCGACCCGGTCACGCGCGCCTCGCGGAAGTCGCCCGACTCCAGGGCGCGCAGGTAGACGCGATAGGGCGCCTGCCCGCCGTCGGCCGGGTCGGGGTAGATGTCGTGGAAGACCAGCGCGCCGCCCGGCATGACGTGAGGCGCCCATCCCTCGTAGTCGGCCGTCACCGGCTCCTCCGAGTGGCCGCCGTCGATGAACAGCACCGACAGCGGAGTCGACCAGTGGCGGGCGACCGTGGCCGACGCGCCCACGATCGCGATCACCTCGTCCTCCAGGCCGGCGGCGGCGATCGTGTCACGGAAGAACGGCAGCGAGTCCATCCGCCCGGTCTTCGGGTCCACCAGGTCCGGGTCGTGGTGCGGCCAGCCCGGCTGGATCTCCTCGGAGCCGCGGTGGTGGTCCACCGTGAAGACCACCGTGCCCGCCCGCCGCGCCCCGGCGCCCAGGTAGATCGCCGACTTGCCGCAGTACGTGCCGACCTCGCAGATCGGCCCGCGGGAGCCGTACGCGCAGGCGATCTCGTACAGGGCCTGGCCCTCGGCGGGCGGCATGAACCCGCGCGCCTGTTCGGCGGTGCGGCGCAGGTCGTCGGGCATCGGGGTCACCATGCCGGGCACCCTACCCAACAGGCCGAATCATGTTCGGAACTGCCCCTTGTCCCCCCTGATGCAACATGTTCTACTTTGCTTCGTGAACCAGCGCGCCCGCATCGCGATGAGCGAGGAAGAGATCGCTGAGCTCCTGCGGGACGCCCGCAAACTCCAGCTCGGCACGATCAATCCCGACGGCACGCCCCACCTGGTCACGATGTTCCACGGACTCGACGACGGCCGCGTCACGTTCTGGACGTACGCCAAGTCGCAGAAGGCCCGCAACATCGAGCGCGACCCGCGGGTGAGCTGCCTGATCGAGACCGGGGACGAGTACGCGCGGCTGCGCGGCGTGCTCGTCTACGGCAGGGCGCGGCTGATCGACGACCCGGCGGCCGTCCTGGAGGTCGGCCTGGGCGTCACCCGGCGGATGACCGGCATGCCCGTCGAAGGCCCCGAGGCGCGGGCGCACGTCGAGCACACCGCGCGCAAGCGCGTTGCCTACCTGGTCGAGCCGGCCCGCGTCGTTTCCTGGGACCACCGCAGGCTCGGCGGCGATCTCGGCGGCGATAGCGTGAACTCCAGCGCGACGTGACGCACAGGAGGAGGACCCACCATGAAGATCAAGGTCGACTACGACGTGTGTGAGGCCAACGCCGTCTGCATGGGCCTGGCGCCCGAGGTCTTCGAGGTCGACGACGAGGACAACCTCCACGTGCTGATGCCCGAACCGCCCGCCGAACTGCTCGACCGGGTCCGCCACGCGGTCCGGTCCTGCCCCAAGGCCGCGCTGTCGCTCGAGAACGAGTGACGCGCGGCACCCACCCCTGAAAGACCAGCCTGAAAGACCGGGAGGTCCTCATGCGCGGCGCGCTTCTCCACGCGGTCGGCGACGAAAAGCTCGACATCAGAGACGACTTCACGCTGACGCCGGTGGGCCCGGGTGACGTCCGGGTGCGGGTGAGGGCCACCGGCGTCTGCCACTCCGACCTCTCGGTGCTCACCGGCGTGCTCCCCATGCCGCTCCCGATCATCCCTGGTCACGAGGGCGCGGGCGAGGTCGTCGAGGTGGGCGACGGCGTGACCGCCGTGCAGCCGGGCGACCACGTCATCATCAACTGGACGCCGGCCTGCGGCGACTGCCCGAGCTGCGTGGACGGCCAGCCGAACCTCTGCATGACGTACATGATGAGGAGCTTCACCGAGCCGCGGTTCCTGTTCGGCGGACAGACCCCGGCGTTCGGCATGGCCGGGTGCGGCACCTGGGCCGAGGAGATCATCGTCCCGTGGCAGGGCGCGATCAGGGTCGACCCCGACGTGCCGTACGAGGCGGCGGCGCTGATCGGCTGCGGCATCACGACGGGTGTCGGCGCGGTGCTCAACACCGCGAAGGTGCGCCCCGGCGCGACCGTCGCCGTCGTCGGCTGTGGCGGCGTCGGCCTGTCGGTGATCCAGGGCGCCCGCATCTCCGGCGCGACCACGATCCTCGCGATCGACCCGCTGGAGTCCAAGCACGCGCTCGCGAAGAAAGTCGGCGCCACCCACGCCTGCACCCCCGACCAGCTCATGGACGCCATCGGCACGCTGACCGGCGGCCGGGGCTTCGACCACGGCTTCGAGGTGGTCGGCAAGTCGGCCGCCATCATGACGGCCTGGCAGGCGACGCGGCGCGGCGGCGACGTCATCGTCGTCGGCGCGGGCGCCATGGACGACCACGTGCCGCTGACCGCCTTCAACCTGCTGTTCGAGGGCAAGAACATCCTCAGCTCGCTGTACGGCGACGCCGACGTCCGCAGGGACTTCCCGCGCTTCGTGAACCTCTATAAGGCGGGCAAGCTCGACCTGGACAGCATGATCAGCTCCCGCATCAGGATCGGCGACCTCAACGACGCCGTCGACGCCCTGCGCGGCGGCGAGGTGCTCCGGCAGATCGTGCTGTTCGACTGACACCGCCCCGCCGGAGATCTCCCCGGCGCGGGGGATATCTCCGGCGGGCCGGGGTAGCCCGAGCGGCGACATGCAGACGTTCCTGCCCTACCCGGACTTCGCGGCCACCGCCCGCGTCCTCGACCCGCTCCGCCTCGGCAAGCAGCGGGTCGAGGCCCTGCAGGTCCTGCGCACGCTCACCGTTCCCGGATACGGCTGGCGGCACCACCCCGTGGCGCACATGTGGGCCGGGTACGAGGAGGCGCTGGTCCGCTACGGCCTGGAGATCGTGACGGCCTGGTGCGACCTGGGCCGCGCCGACACCTGCGCCAAGACGATGACCACGGAACTGCTCGGCTGCCGGGGCATCGACACGCCCCGCGCCCAGGAGGCCCTCGCGGCGGCGGGCGAGCTGCCGCCGTGGCTCGGCGATCCCGCCCTCCACCTCAGCCACCGCTCGGCCCTGCTGCGCAAGAACCCGGAGTTCTACGGCCCGAAGTTCCCCGGAGACCCCGACGACCTCCCCTACGTCTGGCCCGACTCCGACCGCGTCAACGCCCTGCTCCCACCCCGCCGCACCATGTAGCCCTGCTCGTACGGCCCTGTCCGCACCGTAAGTGTGTAGATTGCATCTACGTAGATGTCATCTACCTAACAGGCATGGTGAGCGTGGTTCCTTTCATCGGCCGGCGGCGGGAGCTGGCCGCCCTGACCAAGCGCCTCGACCGGGTCCGGCGGTCGGGTGCCGGCTCCGCCATGGCCATCAGGGGACGCCGCCAGGTCGGCAAGTCCCGGCTCGTGCAGGAGTTCTGCGACAAGGCCGAGACGCCGTACCTCTTCTTCACCGCGACCAAGGGGATGTCGCCGGTCGAGGCGGTCGAGGCGTTCTGCGCCGAGCTCAAGGAGTCGTGCCTGCCCGCCGATCCCGAGCAGGTCGTCCGTGTCACCAGCGGAAGCTGGCCGGAGGCGTTCCGCGTGCTGCACTCGGCGATCCCGCCGACCCCCTCGATCGTCGTCGTCGACGAGATGCCCTGGCTGGCGGAACAGGACGACCTGTTCGACGGCGCGCTGCAGACGGCCTGGGACCGGCTCCTGGCGGCCAAGCCCGTTCTCCTGCTCCTGCTCGGCAGCGACCTTCACATGATGGAACGGCTGACCGCCTACGACCGGCCGTTCTACGGGCGCGCCGACACCATGGCGCTCGACCCGCTCGATCCCGCGGAGACCGCCGGGGCGCTGGGCCTGACCGGAGGGGACGGGATCGACGCGTACCTCGCCAGTGGAGGGCTGCCCGGGATCCTGCGCGCCTGGCCGCACGGCACTCCCCCACTCGAGTTCATCCGGCAGGAGTGCGAGGATCCGGCGTCCCCCCTGTTCGGCGTGCCCGAATCCGTCCTGCTCGCGGAATTTCCCGCGCCCGACCAGGCCCGCCGGGTGCTGGAAGCGGTCGGCAGCGGCGACAGGACGCACGCCACCGTCGCCGCGACGGCGGGCGGGCGCGAGGGACCGCTGCAGTCCGGGTCGCTCTCGCCTCTCCTCCGCAGGCTCACCGACGAGAAGCACGTCCTGGCGATGGACGAGCCGTTGTCCGTCCAGCCCGGGAAACCGGCGCTCTACCGCATCCGCGATCACAACCTGCGGATGTACCTGGGCGTCCTGCGCGCCGCGGCGGAACACTCGCATCGGGGACGGCCCGATCTCGCCTTCGGACTCGTACGGCGACGCTGGGCGAGCCTGCGGGGGCGGGCCGTCGAACCGATCGTCAGACAGGCGCTGGGCATGGCCGCCGCGGCGGGAGAACTGCCCTGGCCGGACACGGAGGCCGTCGGCGGATGGTGGAACCGCCGATTCTCCCCGGAAGTGGACCTGGTCGGAGCGGACCGGGCACCGGTGGCACGGCGGGTGCTGTTCGCGGGCTCGATCAAGTGGCTCGGCACGCCGTTCGACGGCCACGATCTTGCCGCGCTGCGCCGCGACGCCGTACAGGTGCCGGGCTTCGACGCGGAGGCGGGCGGACTCGCGGTGGTGTCGCTGTCCGGGGTCCATCCCTCGGTGGAAGGCGTCGGCCTGGTGTGGGGTGCCGACGACGTGCTCGCGGCGTGGGGGTGAGGCCGCGCCGGAGGGCCGGGTGGCGAAGACGCCACCCAGCCCCGGACCTCACGAGAGCTGGGAAGAGAGGTCAGCTCTCGGAGGAGAAGGCGGCGTCGAAGGCGGCGTCCGGCGGGGTGATCGCGTTGAGCGAGCGGATGTAGGCGAGGGCCTCGGGTGCGCCGTGCAGCCGGTCCATGCCCGCGTCCTCCCACTCGACGGAGATCGGGCCGTCGTAACCGATGTGGTTGAGCGCCCGGAAGCACTCCT